>CAVYGX010000001.1:0-564606 GCA_963768255.1 uncultured Acidimicrobiales bacterium
GCACCCGGCAATGAGGTATCGCGTACGAGTGCTACGTGGGCCCTTTGGCCCAGTCGGTCAGAGGTGGCAGCCGCTCTTTCGCGCGCCGGAGATCCAAGCCCGGAGGCCAACTCGATTGGGTGTTCGCCCTTCTCCAACACGCTCCCGCCTTGTGGTGCTCAGCTCCCTCTGAATCCAACCTGACCGTCTGCCTGTCATCGGGCTGGCATACAGCATGCCATTCGTTGGACCTGTACTCCGGAGGCTGGTGACAGTGAGTCCAGTGAGTCGCGTGTGGTTATCTTGGGACTCGTCAGTTTTGACGAGGAGACGGACGTCGACGCGCCGCACGCTCTCGGAGGTTGGGCTTCTGACGAATGAGCTTTGAGAGAATCGGACCGCTAGTCAGTCGCCGCATGGCGGCCCATGCTGCCCCGTCGTAGGGCTCGTTTCGGGTCGCCGGAGATCGATGTGGCCGTTAGACGCCGCCACGGAAGGCGTGTCGTGCGATTCGTAATTGTACGAATACCCGTACCCGTAGACGTCGCCTCCCCCGCGCGGGACCTCGTTCAACACGATGCCGATGTGTCGGGCACCGACCTGGGTGAGCTGCTCGACCCCCCGCCGGAGTTGTCCCTTCGTGGTATTTCCGGCGGCCACGATCAGCAGCGTGGTATCGGTCAATCGGGACAGAAGAACAGGATCGGTCACCGGCAAGAGCGGTGAGCTGTCGACGAGAACCATGTCGAAGTCGATCCTTCAACTCATCGAAGATCTCTGCGAACCTGGGGCTGCTCAAGAGCTCAGATGGGTTCGGAGGGACAGGACCGCACCCCAAGACGGTCAATCCCGGTATGTCGGGAACCGGCTGCAGTGCTTCGCCGAGCGTCAACTCGCCGATCATCACCGATGTCAGCCCGACACCCTCGTCGAGCCCGAAGAAGGCCGCCAGTCGAGGTCGACGGAGGTCGGCCGAGACGAGGACTACGTGCTGGCCCACCGTGGCCAAGACGACTCCCAGGTTCGAGACGGTGGAGGTCTTGCCTTCGGTGGCGGTGGGGCTCGTGACAAGGACTGATCCGATGGCGCTGTCATAGGCAGCGAACTGCAACGACGTTCGGAGGGACCGATACGCCTCGGCCGCAGGGGACGTGGGTTCGGCCCTCGTTGCGAGGAAAGGCTCGGCGCGATCTCGCCAGGACCCGATCATGGGTACTAAGCCCATCACCGGGGTATCTGGTGCGGCATGCTCGAGATCGTCCTTCGACCGGATCGCGTCGTCCAGGCTCTCGGCGGTGAAAGCGACCCCCAATCCGACCAGCAGACCAACTGCGAGCCCGATCAAAATGATCTCAGCCTTCTTGGGCGAGCTCGGAGCCTTCGGCACCGACGCCGGCGAGATATCGGTGACGCCCCCTGTTGTCTCGGCGCCATCAACTTGATACTCGCGCGTACTGCTCCTTGAGCACGGCTTCCTGGGTGGCGAGCGCAACTCCTTGGGGTGTCCCACTCGTGGAGACGAGCTCCTGCTCGATCGCATTGATCTGCGTCTGGAGCTGGACCTCAGCCGTCGTGAGACTCTTCAGCGCCACATAGGTCTCGAAGTTTACGAACTCCGTCGCATAGGCATTGGCCACGCGGGCGGCCAGCACGGGATCTCGGTTTGTCGCCGTGACCGAGATCACGTTGGTCTGCCCTTGCTCTGCGCCCGCCACATTCAGTTGGGAAAGATGGAGGCGGTTCTTTACGGCATCGAGGACAGGGGCACTCTTCAGAAGTTGAAGCTCGGTTGCCACGTCCGTCGGCGTGATGGTCTGGCCAGGGGTGGTCAACGGAAGCGTCCCGTTCTGCGGCTGGACGAGAAGCTGCGCCGTGGCCGAGTACTCCTTGGTGGCGCTGAAGGAGTATGCGATCGCCCCGGCCACAGCCAATCCGGTGCAGACGATCACCCACCACTTGCGACGGCGAAGGACTCGCAGATATGTCCGGAGATCTACTTCTGAAGCGGGCATGTTCGTCGACATCAAGCATTCCTCGCTCGAAGCGGAAGGTCATGTGGCGAACATGGAGCAAAGGATGCAGCACGAACACGGGTATCCCGGCCGGACATCGACCTATGAGGACCCGCCACCGTCTCGGATAGGCTCACGAGTTCCGTCCAACCCCCTGATCATCTTCGAAAAGCATAGCGGGGCCAGCTGGACTACAGCCACCAGCCCCGAGAAGTTTCGCGCCAGCCCTGTCCCGGTGATCGTCGTCGCTGAGTCTGTGCGTCGGGTCGCGGGCGCCGAGGGTGACCGACGTCGGAATTGATCCACACGAGGTTCGTGACCGGCTCCGGAGCGCCATGAGGTCGGGAGGCCGAGAATCCGCATTCACTTGGTCTATTGCGGCAGCCCCTAACGTGAAGATCCGACACCACCTCAGTTAGAGTCCGCCACCTCGGAGGCTATTTTCGGTGTGACAGACATCAAAGGGCAGAGCGCCGATGGAACCTCGGTCGAGCGGCGACGAAGCCCATCGCGTCGACGTCGGGTCTCGGCCGTCACCGTGATGGCGCTGGCCGTTGCCGCCGGGATTGCGGCGGCAACGGCGGGTTGCCGGCCGACGGGGACACCGATCGTGGACCCGCTCTATGCAGCGCTCTTTGCCGCACTCGTCACATACGTCTGCTAGCCGCGCCAGCCGAGGGACCCTGGTCGTATTCGCGGTCGTCGCCGTGGTCATGAGCCGCGCGTGGCTCGAGATCCCAGCGGGAGCAGCCCTGCTCATCGCGCTCGGGCTCGTTGTTCCCTAAGCACTCGAGACGGCGCGTCGGTGCTCTGATCGGCGCGCTTGGCGTCGAGACAATGTTGCGCTGGCCGTCCATCGGGTTCCACGGTTCTACGGCCGCCGTTGCCGGTGCTGTTTTGGTGCTTCTGCTCGTCTCGGCCTACCGACGCTTCTCGACCGTCGAACGGCGGCGGGCGAAGCAGCTGCTCGCTCTGGCGGGAGTCGTAGTCGTGGTCCTGTCTGTCCCGTTCCTGCTTGCGGCATCCTGGGTCGGCACGGATTTGTCAGTCGGGCAACGCGCCGCGCAGACCGCCTTCGGGGATGTGAGCAATGGCAGGTCGACCTCGGCGGCACCACAGCTTCGAACCGCTACTTCTGAGTTCGCAAGCGCCTCCTCGAAGCTCGGGAGCTGGTGGACATCGGTCGCCCGGTTGGTGCCCGTCGTCGCACAGCAAAGACAGGCGTTGGTCACCGGGGTAGCTACCGCTAGGGACCTCGTGGCCGTCGCGGTACGCGAGGCACCGAGCTTCGACTATCAGGAGGTCAAGTACCACAAGGGCCAGGTCGACCTGCGACGCATCAGCGCCATGCTCGGTCCGGCGAAGACGCTCGACGGGTCCCTTTCGATGGCTAGAGATCGTCTAGCCGGCCTGAAGAGTCCATGGCTTATCGGGCCGATCCAGTCTCGCCTGCGGATCTTCGACGCCGACCTGCGCCGTGCCAAGTCGAGCACCGACTTGGCGTTGAAGGCGATCCCACTGGTTCCCGACATGCTCGGGCGCCGAGCGGCCCCAGCACTATTTCCTGGCCTTCGTGTCGCCGGCAGAAAGTCGGGGGCTCGATGGGATCGTCGCTGCCTACGGCGAGCTCACCGCCGTGGATGGTCACATCAGTCTCACCGTCTCCGGCCCTGTCGAATCGCTCGACGGCGCGCTTCCAGTCAGCGGCGGCAAGTTGACGGGACCGCCGGACTTCATCGCCCGCTATGGGAAGTTCGATCCCGGTCAACACTTTCAGGACCTGACCTACTCGCCAGATTTTCCCACTGTGGCCGAGGTCATCTCACAGCTCTACCCTCAGGCGGGCGGCGGCCAACTTGACGGCGTTCTCATGCTCGACCCGTACGGCCTGGCTCGACTGCTCTCGATCACGGGACCGATCAAGGTTCCGGGGTTTCTGCAGCCCCTGACAAGTCGCAACGCAGCGAGCATTTTGTTGAAGGGTGAGTACCTGACGGGATCGGTGACGAATGCCGCAACGCAAACGGCCCGACACGACCTATTGCAAAACGCATTGCACGTCACATTCCAAAGGCTGGTCAACGGGTCCCTGCCCAGTCCCGGAGCGCTGTCACGCGAACTCGAGCCGGCGGTTCTCAACGGACGCATCGCCTTTTGGAGTGCGCATCCGAACGATGCACCCTTGGTGCAGGCGCTTCATCTCGGGGACGCGTTCCCGAAGGCAGACGGCGGCGATCTCCTGGCGGTGACGACACAGAACGTGGGGGCGAACAAGATCGACTCGTACCTCCATACCTCGATCGCTGACCACGTCACCTTCGACCCACGCACGGGGGCGGAGCATTCGGTCGCGCTGGTCACCTTGACCAACGACGCCCCGGCCTCCGGGCTCCCGCCGCTGGTGATCGACAGCCCAGCCGTCCCGGGCCTTGCGCCGGGTACCAACGAGACCTGGCTCACCGTCTACAGCCCGCTCTCGTTTGACAAGGTCACCGTGAACGGAGCCCCGGGCACGATGTCGGCGACGCCCGAGCTCGGGGTGTGGGCTTACAGCACGTATGTCGACGTTGCGCCCCACGCCTCGGTCACGGTCGGCGTCGACCTCGTCGGACGGGTGGCGCGCGGATCTACGCTTCGGCTATCGGTCCGGCTCCAACCCTCGGCCAATCCGGAGCGGGCTCAGGTGGTGGTCACGCCTGCCGGTCCTTGGAAGCTGGCCGCGGGCAGCGGCTCGCCCGATTGGGACCTCGGTCCCGACGTGCGCCAGGACAAAGTCTTTCGTTTCGTGGCCAAGTGAACACGAGGTGCTCAAACGACTGGGTCGGGTCATCCTTGACGACGGCTCACAATGAGCTTTAGCTTGAATTCGTGTTAATGGCCACATCAGGTGGGGTAAGCGGTCGGGATTGTGGCGATGAGGCGTAGGTTGATCGTGGCTTGCGCCACCGCCAGTCTGGTGATCGGGCTGGGTTGGCAGGTCAGCGCCTTTGCCCGCCCCCTGGAAGGACCCCGCGCCGCCTTCATCACCACGAGCTCTGGGATCTCGGCCCCTGGTGGATCCCTGACGGTGAACGGTCAGAATTTCGCGCCCGGCGAAACAATCCTTCTGACGCTCTTCAGCCATGGGGTACCCATTGGTGGGACGTCCTCGAACGGGATTGGCTCATTCTCCACTTCCGTCACAATCCCATCAGGCACCACTCCGGGCGAACACACCATCGTCGCCACTGGTGCAACGGGCGATTCGGCCAATACCGGAATCGACGTGGTGATCAACCAGGTGATCAATCAGGCAACGGCGGCCCCCAGCATCGCCGCCCTGGGTTCGGGGCCTTCGGCCGGCCCTCCCGAAGACGCTTCAGCTGAGTCGCATCACGCTCGTGCCCGGGCAAGGGACGGTCATGACCGGCCATGGTTGTGCTCCTGGGGCCCAAGTGGTCGTTTCGATCAACGGGAGAGAGGTGGCGCTCACTACGGCGAACAGCCAAGGGGCGTTCTCCGCCTCACTCACTCCGCTCGACCAGGGGGTGGGGCAGGTGAAGGTCACCGCCACGTGTGGACTCAAGAGTTTCGTGGCTTTCGCCAACCTGGTAACCACGGCGAAGGTTTCAGCGCCTGAGGGAGGCGCCGCAGTGTTCGGGACCTTCGTGTTGCTCGGAGCCGTCCTCTTGCGGGGACAGTTCGGCAGTACCGCGGCACGACGTCGCCGGAGGCGTCGAGGAGCGGCAGACATCTTGGGGATGCAGCAGTAGGCCGTAGCTAGAGGGCGGAGACGCCGTAGATCGTCTCTATCCCGACCCGCCCCTTGACCGTCACAGTTTCTGGGTCACCGAAAATGAACTGGCCATCGGCGGCCTGACGCACCATCTCGGTGGCAAGGATGTTGGGACGGCCCTCCCGTCCGGCGATGCTCGAGATCCTGAAGCCCAAATTGACGGCGTCACCCAACACCATGACGACAGAGCCGGGCATGAGTTGCATGACGACCGGGCCCATCGTTGCTCCCCAAGCCATCCGAAGAGGTGTTCCGTCGGCGTAGCGGAGCTCGTAGTCTGCCGTGCACTCCGACACCAGCGCCTCTGCTGCGAGCGAGAATCTCAGGGCGTTGACCGCCGCGGCCGGGTCGACCTCGAGCTCCCAGCTGGCGAAGAAGGCGTCCCCGACGTAGTCGACCAGGGTTCCTTTGAACTGGGCGAGGAGCTCCCGAAGCTTTGTGTAGAGGTGATGAACGTCACGCACGAGAACCTGCTGATCGGCCTGCTCCGAGACAGTGGAAAAGTTAATGAGGTCCCCGACGATCATGGCCATCGTCATGGGGGTGGCGACCGAGACGGTTGACCGTTGCACGGTACTTTCGGGCCTTTGCACCGTCACCGTGGCGGCACGGAATTCGAGTAGGTGGCTTCCGACCTGGATCTGATCGCCTGCGTTCAGGGGGACGCCTACGGCGCGCTCGATCCGTATGCCGTTGACCCGGACGCCGTTGCTCGACGTGTCGACGACGACGGCGCGGGATTGCTCGGGGTCGACCCGGATCTCGAGGTGGTTGCGCGAGACGGCCATGTCGTCGCTGAGCAGGATGCGATGAGCATCGTCGACTCCCGCGCATTCGCGTCCGACGAAGAGCCTGTCCCGGAGGGGGCGGGTGGCCTCGCCCGGACTCCCGGGGTCGAGAACGATTTGAGCGAACGGCTCGCCGTCATCCATCGCTCGGACCTCCCTCTTCGTTGGACTCGGCCGACACCGGGTTCGATCTGAGGGTCGGGAACGTGTCGTCGATCGGCGCGGCACCCGAACGGCGCCGCCGGGGAGTCGGCCCCTGGGTGATGACAGGCAGCGTCACCGACGACGGTCCCCTTCTCACCCTGTGTACCTCAGCCCGGGCCGTCTCCGGCCGGGCGAGCAGAAACCAAGGAGCGGTGGGAACGACCGTGAGCTATCGTTTTTGGCGGGGTCCCGACGCGACGTCGGGGGCTGGCGAGACGTTCCAAGTGGGTGGGACGCCGACCGAGGAGCCTGGTGGAGATCGAGAGCACCCTGGGCGCAGCTCTACCGGGGTACGAGATTGGTGCGGAGCTTGGACGCGGGGCGTATGGCGTGGTACTGGCCGGACGCCACCGCCAGCTCGGTCGCGAAGTAGCCATCAAGCAACTGTCTCCCGGGTTGGTGAGCGACGGCACGGTGCGCTCCCGGTTCCTGGCCGAAGCACAGGTTCTGGCGTCGATCGACCACCCGCACATCGTCCCAGTGTACGACTACGTCGAGCACGATGACGCCTGCATCTTGGTCATGGAGCGGCTGGGGGGCGGCACCGTCTGGAGTCGGTTCGTCAACCGAGGGTTCGACCAACCCACCGCCTGCGCCATCGCGCTGGTGGCATGCTCGGGCCTCAGCAGCGCCCACAACCATGGGGTCTTGCACCGTGACATGAAGCCGGAGAACGTCCTCTTCGGCGAGGACAGGGTCCTGAAGGTGACCGACTTCGGCATTGCCCGGGTGCTTGGCGAAGACGACACGTTGGCGACCCGTGAGGGAGAAATTCTGGGCACCCCGGCCTATATGGCGCCGGAACAGGCCAGCGGCTCCGACCTGGGGCCCACGACCGACGTCTACGCCACGGGCGTCATGCTCTATGAGCTGTTGTCCGGTCGGCTTCCCTATCCCGAAGAGGGAGGGTCACTGGCGATCGTGATGCGGCACATCAACGAGGATGCCACCCCTCTGGCCGACGTCGCTCCCGGGGTGCCGCCTCAACTGGCCAACGTCGTCATGCAGGCGCTCGCTCGGAATCCCGCCGATCGATTCCAGACCGCCGAGGCCTTCGGGGTGGCAATCGGCGAGGCGGCCAGCGCATCGTGGGGTGCGGGCTGGCTGGAACGCTCGGGCATCTCCCTGCGAGAACCGGGGCCCATTCTCGCCGGCGCCCAGCACGGTTCGGGTACGGCCGCGTCGGCGAACGGAAGCCAGGATGGTCCCGTGGTGCGCCCGGTCATCGACCTACACACCGGAGGTGCCGCCGCTACCGGGATCGTGCTAAGTGATCTCATGCCTTTGCGCCGGACCCCGGTCGAGGTGCCCGAGTTTCCCACCCGTCTGGCATGGGCCGCAGCCATCGTCGCCGTGATCGCCGTCGTCCTCGGACTTCTCGGAGTCGGCTCTTCGAGCCCCACCCCGGTCCTCGGACCGGGATCGGTGACCGTGGCAGGCCATGACCCCGCCGTGGGCGGACGGGTGCCCATCAACCTCGACCAGCAGATCCCGATCATCGTCCGGAACCTTCCGAGCGATGCCGGTACCCCTCGTACGGCCCAGCTCGTCCTGTCGCTGGGGGGGCTTTCGGTCGTTCGTTCGACGCCGGTGCCCCTGGCACGTGGAACCGCCGGATTCCACACGACGTTGGACGCCAGCTCAGGGCGCTACGTCGTGGGCGGCAAGCTTGCGGGGTCGTTGCAGATCACGGGCTCACGGGGCACGGTGGACGACGACTTCGGCGTGCAGGCGTCCCGGTCACCATTTTCCACCTTCGGTGGGATCGTCGGGATCGTGCTGTTGCTGTTTGTCGTGGCCTACACCGAGTCGTTGTTGCGAAGTCTCAGACGTGGGCGCCGACGCGATAGCCGTAACGCCGCTGTAGCCGGGTTGGTGGTGGTGGGACTGATCGGCGGGCTGGCTGCCACGCTGTGGGGCTGGATGTTGGGAATTGCGGGGCCCACGTTCCTGTCCTTCCTTGTTGACCGCCATCTTGGGCGCTATCGCGGGACTGCTGGCGGGGTTGGCGGGTCGGCAGGTTGGGGAGAGGACTCGCGCCCGACGCCAGGCCAATCGATTGGTCTTGGTGGCACGGCGTTCGACGTTGACCGCGGCCGAGTCTTCTGCATGGACGGGTCGCTGAGGTGCGCATGAGGTCGAGGCGGCAAGCTCGGGGCTGCAATCGCTCGTCGGTGGGCCGCTTTGGCGGTTCTGGCGGTACTGGTCACCCTGGGATGGGGAGTCCCTGTCGCCGGAGCGGCCGTCAAGGGCGTGTCCTTCACGGCTTCTGTGAACGGGCAGCCCGTCGACACGTCCTCCGACGCCCATCCGGCGCAGATCTACCCGGCCAAGTTCGCCGAAATAATGCTCACGGTCTCGAACAACGGCACCTCGACCGTGAACATCTCGTCGGTGCGCCTCGAGGGAGAGGTGGTCAACCTCCCCATTTTCTCGTACGACACCGCGGTGGAGCTCGTCGTCCCTCCGGGTGCGACCAAATCGCTCGGGTTCCCCATCAGTATGAGCGGTGTCGGGAGCCAGGCCACCGGATTAGTGGTCGGTACGATCTCCTTGTTCGGAGCCAATGGTTCGGTCGTTGCGTCACAGCCACTCGTGAGCAAGGTGCACGGCTCGCTGGCCTCGGTTTACGGTCTCTTCGGGTTGGCCGTGCTCGTCCTCACCGTATCGTCGCTGGCCATGGCACTGCTGGCAATGGCTCGGCACACGCTGCCTCAGAATCGATGGTTGCGAGGAGTGAGATTCCTCATCCCCGGATTCGGGATTGGCCTTGTGTTGACATTCAGCTTGTCCGCCTTCGGCATCTTCACGGCAGGCCCCGGCCATTGGCTTCCGTTGCTCATCATCACGAGCTTCAGCGGACTCGCGATCGGGTACCTCACGCCGGCACCCGACGAAGAAGAGTTCGATGATTATGACGACGACGTGCTCCTGGCCCAGATCGTCGTCGTCGACGAGGATCCCCTCGATGCAGCTGTCGGGACAGGGGGAGTGCTGACGCGGGCTTCATCAGGGGTGCCGGACAGCAGAGCCACGGTGGCCCCGGCAACGCCAGACGGCAGACTGACGGCTGCGCCGGACAGCAGAGCTACGGCGGCGCCGGGAGCGCCTGACAGCAGACCGACGACTGCGCCGTAGGCGCCTGGCGGCGTCGACTTTGGTGGTGGACAGGACCACGAACAGACAGCACTCGGGAACCGTCAACGGCAAGCCTGGAGTCCTCATCATCGTCCAGAATCTTCCGGTTCCGTTTGATCGGCGCGTGTGGCTCGAGTGCCAGGCGCTCACAATGTCCGGCTACTCGGTATCGGTGATCTGTCCAAAAGGACCCGAGGACCCCTCAGAGTCGGTGATCGACGGGGTCACGCTGTACAAGTACCGACCGTATGCGGCAGGGTCTTCCAAGGCGACCTTCGTGGGGGAGTATCTCTATTCTTTTGCGGCCACGGCAGCGTTGACCGTCAAGGCATGGCGTCGCCGCCGCTTCGAGGTCCTGCAAGCGTGCAATCCACCCGACATATTCTGGCCGATCGCTTTGGTGCTACGCGTGTTCGGGGTGCGCTTCGTATTCGACCACCACGACCTTTGCCCCGAGCTTTTCGAATCCCGGTTCGACGGAAGGCCGAGGGTGCTATACCGCGCGTTGCGGGCGCTCGAGTGGTGTACACATCAATCGGCGCACCATGTGATTGTCACGAACGACTCGTATAGAAAGATCACGCTCACGCGAGGGGGGAAGAGCGACGGCGATGTCACAGTGGTTCGGACGGGACCGGACTCCGGCCAGTTGCGGCCCGGTCCTTCGAACGCCGGGCTTCGACGCGGCCGGCCTTATTTGGTGGCCTACCTCGGGACGATGGCACCCCAGGACGGAGTCGACCTTGTCGTACGGGCAGCCAGCCACATCGTGCACGAGCGTGGGCGCCGTGACATCAGCTTCACGCTGATCGGCTCGGGCGACAGCTTCGCCCAACTGGTGGCGCTCCGCGACGAACTTGGCCTCGAGGACTTCGTCGAGTTCACCGGAAGGGTGTCCGACGAAGCCGTCGCCCAGATCCTTTCGACGGCCGACGTTGGCCTGTGCCCCGACCCGAAGAACGCCCTGAACGACGTGTCGACCATGAACAAGACGATGGAGTACATGGCGTTCGCCCTCCCCGTCGTGGCTTTCGATCTCCATGAGACCAGGGTGTCAGCCGGTGATGCCGCCGCCTACGCTTCACCGAACGAGGTCACCGATCTGGCGCGGCTCGTGATCGAGCTCCTCGATGACGAGCCCCGTCGGCGAGCGATGGGGGCGATGGGACGAGCGCGCGTGGTCGACACTCTGGCATGGGAGCACCAGCGCGCAGACTACGTACATGTCTACGATGAGCTCACCCATCGAGGGACACCCGTATCGGGGTCGGTCTCGAGACCGGCACCGGAGGTCTAGCCGTGTGCGGGATTGCCGGTTGCTATCAGCAGATCGACGGCGAGGCTCTCGCTCGCACGATGATCGATCGTATGGCGCATCGTGGACCGGACGGCGAGGGGTTTTTCAACTACCAGAGCGACCATGTGTCCGTGCAGCTGGCGCACCGGAGACTGTCGATCATCGACCTGAGTACCGGCGGTCACCAGCCGCTGACCGCGGGCGGGCTGACCCTCTGTTACAACGGTGAGCTCTTCAACTACCGGACGCTACGGGCGGAGCTGAGCGGTGTCGGCGTCCGCTTCTCGACCGACTCCGACAACGAGGTCGTCCTCGAGTCGTGGCGGCGCTGGGGTCCGGCGTGCCTGAAGCGCTTCCGGGGAATGTTCGCGTTCGCCATCTTCGACGAATCCACCGGCCGCCTTGTGCTGGCACGGGACCAGCTGGGAATCAAGCCCCTCCATTACCTGGCGCGCAAGGATGGCGTGGTGTTCGCGTCCGAGCTGAAGGGAATCGTGTCCGCCTTCAGCAACGAACTGGTCGCCGAGCCCGGTGCCCTGGTGGCTTCGCTCCTCTATTACTGGGTCCCGCCGGGTCGGTGTGCCATCCGGGGCGTGGAGAAGCTGGCGCCCGGAGCTTGGGCAGAATTCTCGTCCCGACGGCACCTCAACCGTCACCTCGTACTGGGACATCGCCGAAGTGGCGGCTGAAGCGTCTGCAGGTCCCCCTGTAGATCTACGAGCCGTTATCCAAGAGTCCGTCGACGCACATCTGGTCTCTGACGTGCCGGTGTCGAGCTTTCTGAGCGGAGGCCTCGACTCGAGCATCGTGACCGTGCTCGCCAAGCAGGCAGAATCAACCGTCGATGCCTACACGATCACGTTTCGGCCCGAGGACCACCGGCTCGAAGCGATGCCGGAGGACGCCGTCTACGCACGTAAGGTGGCGGCACGTTTTGGAATCGAACTGCACGAGATCGAGACCTCGCCCAACGTGGTCGATCTGTTGCCCAGGATCGTCGACGTGCTGGACGAACCCGTGGGGGACCCGGCGGCGATCAACACGTTGCTCATGTGCGAGGCGGCTCGGGATGCCGGGGTGAAGGTCGTGCTGTCGGGGATGGGCGCCGACGAGCTCTTCGGCGGCTATCGCAAGCACCTGGCCTGCCTCTTGGCTGCTCGGTATCGCCACCTGCCCTCGGTGGTCCGCGGCTCGGTGCGACGAGTGGCAGACCACGTTCCCGTGGTCGCCCGGGGGCGGGGCCTCAGATACGCCCGGTGGACGAAGCGGTTCCTCACGTTCTGCGAGCTCCCCGAGGCCGCCGCCTTCCGGCGCAGCTACACCCTCTACGACCCACCGGAACTGGCCGCTCTGCTCAGCCCGGACCTTCGCTCTTGCGTCGCCGACGTCGTGGCCGAGCATGACGCCATGTACGCCGACACGTCGCTGGACGATCCGGTCGATCGCATGTGCCTCACCGACGCCCGGCTGTTCTTGCCGGGCTTGAACCTCGCGTATACCGACCGGGCCAGCATGGCGGCATCGGTGGAGGTCCGGGTGCCCTTCGTCGACCCTGCGGTCGTGAAGGCTGCGTTCTCGCTGCCGGGCGCGAGCAAGATCCATGGCCGGACAACCAAGGCGGCCCTGAAGGAAGCCGCTGCCGCGTGGCTACCCGCCGAGATCGTGAACCGTCCGAAGGCGTCATTCGGCGCGCCGCTCCGGGCGTGGATCTCCCACGACCTCGCCGAGCTGGTGGACGACGTCCTGCTCTCGGGCGACCTGGTCGACCGCGGGTTTCTCCAGCGAGCGCCGCTCGAGCGGCTGGTCGAGGAGGAGCGCAGCGGTCGGGAGGATCGTTCCAAGCAGATCTGGCAGCTCCTCACGCTCGAGTTGTGGTGCCGACAGGCAGCAGCCGCCGGGGTGACGATGTGAAACAGGTTGCCCAGAACTACAAGTCCGGCGAGCTCAGCCTGCTGGACGTCCCGGCACCGGCGTGCAAGGACGGGGGCGTCCTGGTGCGCTCCAAGTACTCGCTCATCTCGACGGGCACCGAGATGACGAAGGTGCACGAGGCCAAGATGTCATTGCTGGCCAAGGCGCGCAGCCGCCCGGACCAGGTGCGCAAGGTGCTCGACACCGTCACCCAGCAGGGACTGCGGAGCGCCTACACCAAGGCCATGAACCGGCTCGACTCCTACACACCACTCGGATACTCCTCGTGTGGTGTCGTCGTCGAGGTGGGTCGGGGGGCCGGAGGAGTTCAGCCTGGGACAGCTCGTGGCGTGCGCCGGCAACGAGTACGCCCTGCACGCCGAGGTCAACTGGGTTCCCGTCAACCTTTGCGTGCCGGTGCCCGACGGTCTGTCCGCCTCGTTGGCTGCCTTCGCCACCGTCGGTGCCATCGCCATGCACGGGGTGCGCCGGGCCGAGACCCAGCTGGGGGACACAGCCTGCGTGATCGGGCTCGGCTTGGTGGGCCAGCTCGTCGCCCAGCTCCTGGTGGCCTCCGGGGTGCGGGTGGTGGGTCTCGACGTCGTGCGGGAGCGGTGCGCGTTGGCCGAGAAGAACGGTGCCGTGGCGTGCGACACGCCCGACGATGAAGGCATCGACCGCGTCGAGCGGACCCTGGCCCAGTTGACGAGCGGCCGGGGTGCCGACCACGTGTTCCTGGTGGCCGGTGGCTCCTCCAACGGGCCCGTCGAGGCGGCGGCTCGACTGGCGCGCGACCGGGCACGCGTCGTCGACATCGGCAAGCTCAAGTTGGACCTGCCTTGGAACGCCTACTACGACAAGGAGCTGGACGTCCGGTTCTCTCGGTCCTACGGCCCTGGTCGCTACGACGACGTTTACGAGCTTGCCGGAGTGGACTATCCAGCGGGCTACGTTCGCTGGACCGAGCGCCGGAACCTGGAATGCTTCGTGGACCTCGTCGCTCGCGGGGCACTGCCTGTCGAGTCTCTTGTGTCCGGCATCTTTCCGCTCGCGGATGCGGTCACCGTGTACGAACGGTTGCGCTCGGGAGACCTGGGCGGAATCGGGTACCTCTTCGAGTACCCCGACGAGGCAAAGACGGACCGACCCGCACTCGGCGAGTCTCAGGACTTCGACGCCGTCCTCCGTGCCCGCCAGCGATCGCCGCTCGGCCACCGTCGGGGCGAAGACCCGCCTCGGCTTCATCGGTGCAGGGAACTATGCCTCCTCCATGCTGCTGCCGCACCTGGCGGGACGAGCTGGCGTCGAGCTGGCTCAGGTCGTGACGACCACTTCGTTGTCGGCGGCGAATGCCAAGCGGAAGTTCGGGTTCGAGACGGCGTCCACCGACGTCGACCAATTGCTCTCGGACGACTCGGTTGGCGCCGTCTTCGTGGTCACTCGCCACCATACCCACGCCGACCTGGTGTGCCGGGCGCTGGCGGCAGGGAAGGCCACGTTCGTCGAGAAGCCGTTGGCCCTCGATGAGGACGAGCTGGCCCGCATCGTCGAGGTGATCCACTCCACCGGCAATGATCGCCTCATGGTCGGCTTCAACCGCCGCTTCGCACCTCTGTTCGCTGACATGCGGGAGCGCTTCGGGACGCGGGAGGGGCCGGAGGTGGTGCACTACTCCGTCAACGCTGGATCGCTCGCGGCAGAGAGTTGGTACCAGAACGAAGAACTGGAGGGTTCGCGTTTTGTCGGAGAGGGGGGCCATTTCATCGACACCGTCGGGTGGTGGCTGGCGTCAAGCCCGATCGAGATCTATGCCGTCGCGACCGGCGATCCCCAAGGTACCCAGGTCGTGCTGCGTTACGAAGATGGCTCGGTAGCGACGATCAGTTACGTCACCAACGCGAACCCTCGGCTTCCGAAGGAGATCTTCGAGGTCTCAGCCAACGGACGATCCGCCCGTCTCGAGAACTTCAAGAGCACGACGGTGTGGAGCGGTCGAAGCCACACGACGCACCGAAGCCGCAAGACGTCGACAAGGGGCAGGCCGGCGAGTTAGCGCGCTTCCTCGACGCCGTGGCGACCGGTGGGCCGATGCCGATCCCGTTGTCCTCGCTGCTCTCGACCACCAAGGCCACCATCGCTGTCGCTAGGAGCCAAGCGCTCGGGGTTCCCCAGAAATTGTGATCCCGTCACAACTGCGGTGGTACGCCCGGCGCCTACGCCGTATGTCGGCGACTGAGATCGCCTGGCGGATCGAGGATCTCGGACGCCAGGAGTTGTGGCGCCGCCACCAAGTTCGTCCCGGCGATATGACCGCACCGGCGCCGGCTCGACGAGTTCGGGAATTCGCCACACCGATCGATCCGTCAAATGTCGTTGCCCCGCCAGATGAGGCCCGGGAAGCACTGATCGCGGCGGCACAGGAGCTGCTGGGCGGTCGCTGGGAAGTCCTAGGCGTTCGGCGCGGCGACATGGCCGATCCCGACTGGTTCTTGGATCCGGTGAGCGGCTACCGCTTTCCCGCTGACCAGTATGCCTTTCACATCGACTATCGAAACGCTCCTGACCACGCCGACGTGAAGCAGGTCTGGGAGCTCTCTCGGCATCACCACTTGACCGTGCTGGCCGCCGCCTGGTGGCTCACCGGCGACGATCGCTATGCCGACACGGTGGCGCGCCACCTCCGCTCATGGTGGCGGCACAATCCCTTTCTTTCCGGTGTCAACTGGTCCAGCGGCATCGAGCTGGGTATCCGATTGCTCTCCTGGGTGTGGGTCCGCCGGCTGCTCGACGGGTGGCCCGGTGCCGTGGCTCTATTCGAGGACAACGACGAGGCGGTCCGTCAGGTGCACTGGCACCAGCTGTACCTGGCCGCCTTCCGGAGCCGGGGTTCGTCGGCGAACAACCACGTGATCGCCGAAGCCGCGGGGCAGCTGGTCGCCTCGTGTGCCTTCCCCTGGTTCGCCGAGAGCGATCGGTGGCGGGTGGACGCTGGACGATTGCTAGAGAGCGAGCTGCGGCGCAACACGTTCGCAAGTGGGCTCAACCGAGAGCTTGCCTTCGACTACCACGGGTTCGTCACCGAACTCGGGCTGCTGGGAGCCTTGGAGGCCTCCGCCAGCGGGCACCCCCTGACATCCGAGACCTGGCAGCGCGTGTGCCAGATGGTCGACGTCGTCGCTGGCGGTCGTCGACGAGCGGTCGCGAGCACCGCGCCAAGGTGATGGTGACGACGGTCGGGCTCTGGTGCTCGACGCGCCGGAGGCCAACCGCTGGGCCTCCTTGCTTGCGAGCGGAGCGGCCGCCTTCGGTGCTGCCCCATGGTGGCCGACCGGCGCACCCGGGTGTCACGAGTGCGGCCGTGGCGTCCTTTGCGCCCGCATACGCCGGTGGCCATGGCCCGACCGGCACGGCGACCATCGCATTTCGCCGATGCCGGCATGACCATCCTCCGCACGGCCCCCGGTGATACGTCCGGAGATCTGGTGCCGTTGCGACGGTGGGCCCCACGGCTACCTCGCGATCGCCGCCCACGCCCACGCTGACGCGCTCTCCATCGAGGTGCGCTGTGGAGGGGTCGACATCCTGGCCGATCCGGGTACCTACTGCTACTTCGGGGAACCGGAATGGCGCCGCTATTTTCGCTCCACCTTGGCCCACAACACGCTCGAGCTCGGCACCGAGGACCAGTCGATTTCGGGAGGTCCGTTCCTGTGGCTGCGCCATGCCCCGGCTCACACCATCGAGGTCGTGACTACCGATGACGGGGAGAGCACCTACTGGTCGGCCGAGCACACCGGCTACCAGGCGCTAGATCCCCCCGTCACTCACCGCCGGAGCGTCGCGCTCGACCCCGAACGGCGCTGGCTCGAAGTGGTGGACCGGGTCGAGACCGTCGGCAGACCGGCTGTGCGGATGGCCTTCCACCTTGGGCCGACGATCGCCGTCGATCTTGAGGGCCAAGACGCACGGCTCACCTGGCCCGAGCCTGACGGCGGGGAATCGGCCATGGTGACCCTCCCGGTGGGATTGCAATGGACCGCCCATCGAGGCGAGACGGGTCCGCTACTCGGCTGGTACTCGGAGCGCTTCGGTGTGAAGCAACCCTCGACCACGCTGCTCGGTATCGGCGAAGTGCGGCCCGGAAAACCAGGAGCTGCGCAGTGCCATTCAGTTCTGAAGGTCAATACACCGTTTGCTGTCATCCGACGGACCGGTTGTCGATCAACTTCAAACGACGTCATTCGGAGGCTCCACGCTTCTCACGAGCTTTCTCTGGTTCTCGATGGGGAACTGAGGAGTGCCATCAGATGGCCGCTGGAAATGGCAAGACGCTCGCTAAGGCGGATGCTCAGTTACGCTGAAGGATCAAATACCGCCTTAGTCGCGTTCTACCCAGGATCCAGACCTCGGTTGTGGCTCTCCAAGGATCGACTGGCTTCGCAGTCCCTCGTAGACATCGAGTAGTGAGGCCGTCGTGACGGTTGGTGTGAGGGTCGAGTCATACACCGCGCGTGCGGCTGCCCCTTGTGCTGGCAGCGTCGAATCTGACGCCGCGACTGATAGCATCTTGGCGAACGGGCCTGGTTCCGGAGGAGCTGTCCATCCGACATTGGGGTTAATCAGCTCGCAGAGGGCCCCAACCGCCGTTGCTGCAACCGGCCGACCGCGCTCAAAGGACTCGGCAACCACGCGCGGAAAGCCCTCATACCAGAGAGAGGGGATGACCACTACCGCCGCTTCGTTCATCAACTCCGAGCAGCGATCTTGATCAACTACGCCGACATAGTGAACATTGCGATCCCTTGCTGAGAGTACGAGATCGCGTTCAGGTCCGTCTCCCGCCACAACGAGTCGTTGGCTTCTCCACACACCAGACTCAGTCCACGCCGAAATCAAAAGCGAGGCGCCCTTGTTGGGGGTGAGTCGACCAAGGAAAAGAAAACCAGAACCAAGTGGTCGTACCGTGCCTCTAGGGCGAGCGAAGTTCGGCCGCACAATGATTCGCTCGCGTGGGATGCCCGACCTTTCCAGGTGTTTGGCGACGTATTGGCTGACAGGTAAGAACCGATCAACCATGAGCCACGTCGCACGATGTAATCGTGCCGCCGCCGCCATCACCCCGCTCTGAGGTCGGGAGCCCCGGTAGCAGCCGTGGGCAACGGCAGGCCACTGGAAAGTTCTACCGCTGCAGTCCTCGCAGACAGCCCCTTCGCGGAAGAAGTCGCCTGCGGGACACGAGTGGCGATAGTTGTGAACAGTCTGAACGACGGGAACTCCTTCAGACTTGGCGACCCGTACCACATACGGTGAGATGAGTGGGAACGGGTTGTGCAGGTGAACTATGTCGGGATTTGTATTTCGAATGCGCCGCCGAATCGCGCGAGCATCCTCGAACGAATACATGGGCCGGACGGGGAGCATTATCCTCTGCAACGGAGCAAAGCTCGCAACCTCGTCGCTGGATCGGAAGTATGTATCGACATCTACACCAGCGGCGCGGAGCGCTTGGACCTCATCGGCCACCACTTCGTTCTCTCCCGATGGAAGTTCGGACCTGTACTGGTTGTGAACTACGAGAACGCGCACTTACCCTCCCGAGATTGACCGTAGCACGGCGCGAGTATCGACCACCTCCAGTACACAGACTGTCCCTCTTCAGGAATTCCCACGCTGTGTTGCAGCAGGGTGTGTCCTTAGGGCATCTCGCAGACCAGTGACATCACGAGATTGAAAGCCGAGGGTCAGGCTAAGGCTAAGGCCATCAGGATTGCGTGCCCGAGCAATGCACGTTGGATGGGACGCTGTCCTAGCTTCTCGTCCACGACATTACTCGGCAACGGGTGGCGCACCCGGCGCACGCTGTCTTATGCGGGTAGCGGAATCCAATTCCAAGCGACAATCAAATCTGAGCAGTCGGGGTGACATGGGTGATTCCACGAATATCGCCGGGCCGAACTACCGAGTCAAGGTCTTGACCACCCCACCGACCCTGGACGGTCAGGTGAGCTCTCAGCCGCCCCACTCCGTTGCTTGAGCCGTTGTCCGGCTGTAGCTTCATCTCCGGCGCGCTGCACCTATATGGCAGACGAACTAAAAGGCGCTCGGCGGGAGGGGCTTCTCATGACGGACTTGCCCAGTAGCGGGCAATATGGGCAGGTGATGAGACTCGGTACTGTGCGTCCGTTACTTGCTGTCGAGGCTCTTGCTGTCGAGGTCCCTGGAACCGCTAGGGTCAGTTGTCTCGGCGGCCCTCGCTCAGACGGCTCTCTTCGGCGGCGAGCGGGGCACCAGTCCCCCTTCAGCGCCGCAGAGGATCGGCGACGAGACTCCTCAAGCACTCGGTGGAGCTACCACCAATACGTGCCCCTGGCCTTCTCCGATTGGGTTGAGACCTGGTACGTACGGTCAGCGCTCCGACCCGTCTGATAGGACTCAGAGAGACTCAGGGATAGCCGCGGTGAACGGGAGTCCGGTACACACCGAGCTTTTGACAGTGACCGAGAAAAGACGCATTTGCTCTCTGTCCCGAATGGGCGGCAGATGACAACGTTGCCTCCGGCCCCAGAGTCAACTCACATGCCTAGCGCCAGTGGCGAAAAAAGATCGGATCCTCCGACAATCGCGTTCCGCCGCGACATTCAGGGCTTACGCGCCGTCGCCGTACTACTAGTTGCGCTCGCTCACGCCGCAGTACCCCACCTCACTGGTGGATACATCGGCGTTGATGTCTTCTTTGTCATCTCTGGCTTTCTAATCACAGGGTGGCTTCTACGAAATAGTGAAAAGGCACGCCGAGTCCGGTTCCGAGCGTTCTATGTCGCCCGTGCCCGGCGAATCCTTCCCGCTGCTGCCCTTACCCTCGTTGCGACAACGATCGCCTGCCGTTACCTGATCAACCCAGTTCGAGCAATCAGCGCGTTCCATGACGCGATCTGGGCGGCGTTCTTTGCCGCCAATATTCATTTCGCTCAAGTCGGTACGGACTACTTCTCAAGGGGATCACCGCCGTCGCCTCTACAAAATTTCTGGTCCCTCGCTGTAGAGGAACAGTTCTATATCGTATGGCCGGCGATTCTAATGGTCGCCCTCTTCGTCCTCCGTAAAGAATGCGCTTACACCTCCACGATTCTTCGCCGACGAGGCACTCTATAGTCGGCACAAAGTCGATCGAGCAGCCAGCGTCGCCGTGATACTCGTACTCGGGCTCATCGTTACAGCTCACTCTATTGGTCCGTTCATGACACGGCTAACGATCCCACGGGTGCGTACTTCTCGACCTTGGCGCGCGCTTGGGAGCTTGGGGTTGGTGCACTGATAGCGGCATGTATCCCGTTTCTTCTCGCGCATGCCAGTCTGGATGAGGACTGTGCGTCCTGGGTGGGTCTCGCGGGAGTATTGGGGGCCGCGGTTGTGTTCAATGCGAGCACGCCATTTCCTGGCTATGCCGCGCTCCTTCCGGTCTTAGCGACAGCCCTGATCTCGTAGCGGGTATGACAGATCACGCTCCGTTAACGCAGGGACGCTTGCGCGTGATCTTGAGTCTAAGGCCGTTGCGCTTCATCGGTGATGTCTCGTACTCGTTTTACTTGTGGCACTGGCCAGTACTGGTGATTGCAATGGAGTACGAGGGCCACAGCTCTCAGTTCTGACGAATCGTCCTTCTTCCTGGTGGCTGCTTTTATATGGAGCGTGATCACCTACAAGCTGTACGAGGACCCTCTTCACCGAAGAGACTTCCGCCTCCTTGACGGCGATGGTCGCTCCAACGGGCGTCGTTGGGTGAGCCTCTTGCTCTGGCCAGCCAGTGTCGCTTCGGTCCTTTTGGTGGCTGCGGTGTGTCTACAGTCTGTTGAGGCCCAACTCGTTGCGGTAGAGACCCCCATCTCGCAAGTGGTCGCGCCCACCACGACGAGCACGGTTTACTCAGCCGCTAAACCTGTCACAACGTCAACCACTTCGGCGGTTGAGCCGGTAACGCCGTCCACTCCGGATGCGTTGCCAGTTCTCCCTCCCGATCCCTATTCGAACGCGGTCGCCGCGAGCGTTACGACGCAACGGCTGCGCGAGGCGGTTCCGAATGGTCTTTCTCCACCATTCCAAGATCTGAGCGGCACCACAGCCTCGCTTGGCGCATGCATTGCTTCTGCCACTGCTCAGAGCACGACTAGCGAGATATGCCATATGGGTGCAACAAGAGCGACTCGGAGCTTGGTTGTGTTTGGCGACTCGCATGCAGCGATGTGGATAACGCCATTGTCAGCGTTCGGGTTGGCAAAGGGTTGGGACATCGTTCCAATCATCAAGGAAGGCTGTAGCGCACCGAACTGGAGCAGTACCTACGAGAATTGTGGCGTCTGGTACCGCTGGGCCGTGAGTCAGATCATGAGGATCCGGCCGAGTGTGATCATCTTTTCATCGTCATATTCGAATATTCCCGAGACGAGCCCAAACAGTGATGATGCTTTGACTGTCGCCATGGCAAACGAAGTACGAGCTCTACTAAAATTGTCGCCACAGGTCGTAGTATTTGAAGACGTCCCCGGGGTAGAGCAGAACCCAGTGGACTGTCTCCTAGCGAGGGGAGCGACCTTGGGCTCATGCACCTTCCCGCTAAGCCCTGTGCTGGTGGCCGAGGATACGAGCATTTACGCGACGGTGACGGAACAAGGCGCTGAATTCCTGCAAACGATCCCCTGGTTCTGTGCCGACAAAGTCTGCCCCACGGTGGTGGGAGATACAATCGCATACGTCGATCAATCCCATGTGAGCAACACATACGCCAGCGAACTGACAACGCCCTTAGCGACTGAGTTGAACTCTATGGTCAGGTAGCGCATTAGCTACGAGCTGTGGGCGATGGGAACCTCCCACGCGGGCCGCGTTGTGGGGCACCTTCACCCAGCTCTGCCGTTGAATCCGCCTACCCGTCGCACATTCCCTGTAGACGCAGGATCCTAGGTTGTAATACCGAGACTTAGGAGAGTGCCTTCAGTCAATCGAGACGATGGTTGGTGACTGCATCGTTATCGCCTGTCTCCAGCGTGCCGTGTTTGCCAACGATAGCCCGACGAAGACTGCCACCAAATACATGCAAAATGGGTAGACCAACGGGTTGTCCGTGACCATCATGATCAGGACAACGCCTAGCGACAGGAACGCCACAACATGCGCCGCTGCTATCTCCGGGCGGTCCTCGTGGCGTGCAGCGCGGTAGGCTCGAACCATGATGACGGCCGCCGCTCCCACGAATAGTAGGAGACTGAACACGCCGCCGTCATAGACGAGGCGCAGATAATCGTTGTGGGGCTGTGGGAACATTCGGCCGAAATTCGTCACACTCGCGGTCGCCGCCGACCCGATGCCCTGTCCAAATAGATAGTGAACCCACGACGAGGTTGCGGAGTTCCAGAGGAACGGCCAGACTGTCTTGCGGCCCTCGGTATTGATTGCGATGCCGAGGAGATGTCCGTTGTCGCCCTGGGTAAACCGATCTCGGAGCGGCGCAAAATATGTTGCCAACAGGTCAAAGATCACGAGTCCAGCTCCTAACGAGATGATGACGTTGCGAACGCGTGGCTTCCGCGGGGACGTCATCGCCAGCCCGATCGTCATTTCGATCACGACCGCCACGATTGCCGTGCGGGAAAGCGAGAGCACGATAACAAGGAACAAGAGGGCGGTGAGCAGCCGGGCGTCTTGAAACTTCAACATTCGAAAGCCCACGAGCGACGCGCCGGTCAAGATCGCGGCTTCGATGGCGAACCCCCGGGTAGCCCCAATGTCCACAGCTGCCGAGATGCCTTTGACTGCGATCAGACCGAGGATAATTACAACAAGTGGCCATGCGACTAAGAGAGTGGCGCGAATGAATGTCTGTACACGGTCCTCGGCGGCACATGCGGCTGTCGCTGCCATGATCCCCACGAATGAGATGACGACGCAGAGCTCCTGAATTGCTTCTTTATTGACAACACCCCAAAGGAGGGTGCACAGCACCCAAATCATCCACAATCGCAAGAACAGAGGGACATGTGATCGATGGTTGGGATTGGACTTGGCCAAAAAGATGCGTGGGGTCACCGCGATCACAAAGATCGCAATCACGAGGGTGTACGCAGCTGAAAGTGTCACGGACGATGTGAGGTGGATTGATCCCAAGGTGGAGATCCCGCCGATGACCAGGGCAAGCCACATTTCCGGAATCAAACTGGATCGCTTCGTTATGGTTAGGGCCTCACCGCTCACTGGAAAAGGGTATCAATCGAAGGCCAGAGTTGTCCCGATTTCGTCGACCCGTGACATGCTCTTGGGAAAAGCTCGTGATAGGAGTCAGCGGCTACGTGGATCTCTGAGGCGATCCCGGGGTGGAAGGTCATGCCGCTCTATTTCGGTGTTCGTCGCTTGCTTGGTCCATCTCAGCTCGTGAGTCGGCCACTGTCCAAAAAACGCATCCCTTCGATGTTCCAATCTCGTTGGCCTCGTCGGTGTCGCGCGATTGATAGCGATGTTGTGGTTGGTTGTCGGGTGAAGACGGCTGGTCTCCAGCCAGCTAGACATTCTCCGTCGGTCTGATCACCTAAGATCAGGAAAGCCGTCCTGGACCGGCGTGTAGAAGTCGGTGGTAGATCGCGTTCGCAGACTCGAGCTCAGGCTCGCACTCCGCGACCTCATCGACGAACCCCGCTCTCCTCGCGCGCCTGACGACGGACGGACGAGATACCATCGCCTCGCGAGGCTGCCCGTCCAAGCTCTGGTGGCTGTCCATCTGATCGATCATCTTGCGAACAGCGATCTCATCCTCGTCCGTGCCGAGATAGGCATTGAGCGAAGTGCCGAACCTCTCATTGACCCACTGAATAATCCTGCCGAAGTCGGCGACAACTACCTCGAAGGGTGCGATCACGATTGCCGAGGTGAGTGGCTCCACTCGCCTGTAGAAGCTCATGTAGCGCCGGAGCTCCCTCTTCGCGGAGAACCCATCTTCGGTCTGGAGGACCGACGCCACAGCGTCCACTGGCCGTCTCAACAGCACCGTGGTGGGAAGCCCACGTCGAACACCCATCTCGATCGACATTGACGAGTGCAGGTGGTGAGCCACCTTTAGCGTCCGGTTCGTGTGCAAGAGCGCAGCTAGTGCGTAGCTATTGGCAGAACGCGGATAGCCCTCCAGCACGAGGTCGGTCTCGCTCGTCACCATTTTTGATCGTACTGTCGGGCGGACCATCGCGTACCCATAGATCCGCGCCCGGCCCGACAAGAGCCAGTGGTGGGCCGAGTGTCTGTACTCTTTGGGGATAGCATTCCTGAGCCCGGGGCTTAGAAAGTGACGGTCGTTTGTAATGAATGTCGTCCCGTCAGACTTGACCGCCCTACGCCTGTTCTTCAAAGGTTGCACCCTGCTTCTCACCCGACACCTGATTAGATGCGCCAACCCGCATACGACCAAAGTGAAACACCCACGCTATGGCAGCCCCTAAACAATACGCTACTGCCATTCCCCAGCACACGCCGAGTGCTCCGCCCTTCACTGCTCCCACTAAAGCACCGGCAAGCAACAATGCGGATATCCCGATCTGGATTATGAAAGTGATTCGAACATCAAGTCGAGCTCGGAGGCCCATGTATGCGACGTTGGCCGTCCAATTGCCAAATAGGGTAATCGCAAGTGGAATGACCAATGGGTGGGCAGACCCGGCATTAGGTCCCACCACATGATGGAGCACGCTAACGGGGATGAACGATACGCCCAGTCCATATGCCAGTATGAGTGCGCCACCACCGATAACGCACACTCGCAGGAGCTTTCGTAGCTCTGCCTGACTTCGCCGGAGAGCGCGAACGGCGTATGCCATGGCTAGAGGGCCCAAACCCTGCAGTGGAACATTCAGAAGCCCCAGCTCCAGATTTCCCGCTTTGATCGCTGCAATGCCTACGAGGGCAACGACTGGTACGAGCGTATATGGGAGTGTCTGATTCACACCGGCGGCAGCAATAAACTCTCCGACGAGATTCGGAATCAAGTCTCGATACTCCGCAAGATGAGCCCGCAGGTTGGAGAGGCGTGGCCGGACGCGGGCTCGGATCGAAAACGTCACTCCCCCGACTGCGGCACCGAGTCCCCCAGCTTGCCGCGTACCACAGCGCACTTCGAATACCGAGAAGCGCGAACACAAGCGAGGAGGCACCCTGTACCGCCAACCAGATCCCGTCGCATAGTGCAGCCACGCGTGGATTGCGAGTCGCGAAGCACACGGCCCGCCACAGTGCCTGCAGCATGAGGAATGGCATTAACACCCCGAACAGGATGAAGTACCCGTGAATTGGATTGTGACTCAGCAGGCCTATCGGAAGAAGAGCAATACTGAACACAAGGCCCACAAACGTTCCGGCTGACACTGCGCGCTCGAGATTCTGTTGCTGAGCTTCCTTATCTGGTCGATCACGAATCAATGCGGGTACCGTGCTGAGGTTGATGGCGACTCCGGTGGCAAGCGTGTAAGCCACGAATGCAAGGGAGTACGCCCCGAATCCGCTCGCGAATCCAGCTTTGCTATAAGCACCGAAACACCAAGGTTGGTCACACTGGAAAACCCCTGATCCACGAGTCCCCAGCCGATGATGATCGTCGAAGCGAGCCGGCGCGGGCTGATCGCCAGTTGCTTCGGACGCCGGATGACCACTCCGGGAGGTTAACTCCGAACCTCGCGGGTCGTATTGGTTCTGCGCCAGCCTGCGGGCAGGAGGAGATCGACCGTCTGGGGCGAACACGAGCATTCGTGGGCGGTTCTTGACCCGTTCTCAAATGAGTTCGAGGACAAGGACCGCTACTTGATCGAGGCCCATATTGACGAATCTGGTGCATCTTCGTATCCGTCTCGCTTAGCCCTTCCACCGAGGTGCCGAGTACCAGAGACCCATGGTGGAGTCAGCGGTGCCCGCGTCAAGGTTGGCCCGTCACAGGTGCACACAGCTCGTCTCGCCGGGCACCTGTGAGGGCGCCGAGAGCGAAGCCATGCCGACACGACGGAGTCGCTACGTCGATTCTCTGCCCTTGTCTGCCATCGGGTGTCCGGTTTGGACTCATGACGCGTTGGCCCACCGGGTTACATGCCGGTTCACCCATCTTCACTTAGAATCAGTTGCTCTAGCTGAGTTACCCCCCCACTTGTCGGCATCCTGGGTGCGATGCACCAGCTGCTGATGGCCGCAGATGGCCTACGCAGGAGTGAAGGTGAACGATTGGATGATGACCTGCGCTCCCTGCCCGTACATCGGCGCGTGGCCGCTGTTCAGCCAGAAGTTCATATCTGCCAAAGCAGCACCGTTCGGCGGCGTGTCCGGACCCGCGTAGGTCCACGCCGCCGGTGACGCCCCTGGTGCCGAGAACGACACGCCGGTCGCCGTCCAGGTGAACGAGAGTCTCGCCGGAAGCGAAGACCCTTGGGTGATCCGCTGCAGGTTGGCGGTGGGGGGATACGGCTGCACGACGAATTGTGCGTTGGTCGGATCCCAGGCGTCGCCCCAACGCGAGGCCTCGATGTCGATCTCCCGGTGATTGAACGAAGGGTCCGAGTCGTAGACGAAGAGTCCCAGCACCATGTTGGGGTCGATGTTGTCGACCCGGGACGCGAGCACCCAAGTATAGGTGCCATATCCGAGGCTCCGGGTGTTCACGACTTCGCCGACGGTCCAGTGGCGACCGACCTTCGTGATGGCGAGGTGGAGCCGACCGAGGCTGTCCACGTAGGCGTTCTTCTTGTTGAAGTAGTTGGGACCCGGTCCGACCCTGTGGGCGCCGCTCTTCTTGATGGTCCACGTGTACCCCGAGAAGGAAAGCGTGCGGTGGGGGGCCGCGGCGGCGGGGGTGGCCGAGTCGAAGAGCCCGAGACCACCGCAGACGAGCCCGATGGCCAACCCGAGCGGTGCCCACCGATGCCCCCATCCTCGCGGCGACCGGGCTCGATGCACGCCGCGACGCTAGCTCGTGAGGGCGGCGCCGGCCGGGGTGCTCATCGGGGGTCGGGCCGGTCGAGGTTCCAGTGCAGGCTGACCGTGCACAGCCAGACCGTGTCGTTGTTGTCGTCTTGCCGGGGGACGAGGGTGAAGCGGCTGATGGCTCGTTGGCCGCCTTCGTAGTCCCCGTACAGCAGCTCGACGGTGAAGGGCTGCGGGGCCGTGATGGCTTCGACGAAGGCCCGCGTAGTCCGGATCGCTCGGCTCTCGGATGGCGCCCTGCCAGAAGCTGATGTCGCCGGGCGGAATGTACAGGTCACGCGTCTGCATCCGGAAGTCGGCGGGATCGGCGTGAGCGGTCCCGGCGAGCTGCCACTCACCTGACGGCCACCACCCGTGGATCACCGCGATGCCCGATCCGACGTTTCGCAGCGACATGGCCAGATAGATGTTGCCGTCCTCGATCTCGACGGCCGCTCTGCCGCCGGCGACGGCGGCCCAGTGCCGGTCCACCCACATCATCTTCTCGACGGGGTCCTGCGGCCGCGAGGGAACCAGCACGGGGCGGAGGTTGGCTTGGAATGCCCGTTCAGCGGTGCGGGCCGCCTGGTTGGCGGACCGGACCGAGGCGAACGTGGCCACCGCCAGGACGAGGGTGCCACCCGCGGTGGCGAACGACGACACCGAAACCCAGTTGGTCATCGGGCGAAGGATACGACGAGCAGCAGCAGGCCGCCGAAAAAGGGAGCACCGGGGGCCAGCCCAGGAGACCCCGGCGACGACCGGTAGCCTCTGGTCCACAGCTCCGGGGTATGCCGCACGAGCGGGTTTCGACTCCGGGCTGTTCTGCCAGAAAACGCTCCGGAGCGATGCCCCCCGCCCAGCCCCACAAGCCCGCCCATGCCCGAGGTGGCCGTCGACACGAGTCGCCCCACCGCCGACGCGGCACCCGGCTGTTGGCCGTCATCGTGCTCATCGTGCTCATCGGCGGCGGCGTGGCTCTGGGGCTGTGGCTCCACACACGCCCGCGCCACGGCGCGGTCCGGATTCCTCGCACCACGACGACGACTCCGGTGTCGACGCTTCCGCCCACCACGACCGAGCCCACGGTGGCGGGTGCCGTGGCGCCGTGCACACCGGTGACGGTGGCGGGCGGTGTCTACGCCGTGGGCGACTCGGTGATGCTCGACGCCCAGCAACCCCTGCAGGGCTGTGTGCCCGACATCCAGGTGAACGCGGCGGTGAGCCGCCAATGGTCTGACGGCGAAACCCTGTTGAGCCAGGTCATGGCGGGGCCGTCACCGCCCTCGGTCGTCGTGGTGGCCCTCGGGACCAACGGGCCGGTCACCGAGGCCGACTTCGACGCCATGATGTCCATCCTGCACGGCGCGTCCCGGGTCGTCTTCGTGACCGTGCATGTCGACCGCCCGTGGCAGGACCAGGTCAACTCCGTCCTCGTCAACGGCGTCGCCCGCTACCCCAACGCGGTGCTGGCCGACTGGCAGGGCCTGGCGGCCGAGCACCCCGAGTGGTTCTACACCGACGGGACCCATCTCCCCATCGACGGCGTCGGGGCCCAAGCCCTCGCCGGCCTGATCGCCTCCAAAGTGTGAGCGCCCCGGTCACTCACCCCCGGGGTTACCGCAGGAAGTAGGTGATCTCGTCGATCTTCTTGAGGACGTCGTCGTCGAGGAGGGGGATGACCTCGAGCGCCTTCATGTTCTCGTGCACCTGCTCGACGCGACTGGCGCCGGTGATCACGGTGGACACCCGCGGGTTCTTGGCACACCACGCCAAGGCCATTTGGGCGAGCGTGCAGCCCAGCCCGTCGGCCACCTCCTTGAACGCCTTCACCTTCTTGTTGCGTCGTTCGTCGGTCAGCATGCCCTGGAGCCACTCGTAGCCGGGCAGCGCGGCCCGGCTCCCGTCGGGGATGCCATCGATGTACTTGCCGGTGAGCAGTCCTGACGCCAGCGGGCTCCAGATGGTGAGGCCGAGTCCGATCTCGTCGTAGAGACGGGCGTACTCGGTCTCCACCTTGGTGCGCTCCAGGATGTTGTACTGGGGCTGCTCCATCACGGGCTTGTGCAGGTTGTGCCGTTCGGCGATCTCCCACGCGGCCCGGATCTCGTCCGCGGCCCATTCCGAGGTTCCCCAGTACAGCGCTTTGCCCGAGCTCACCATGTCCGACATGGCCCACACCGTCTCCTCGATGGAGGTTTCGGGGTCGGCCCGATGACAGAAGACGAGGTCCACGAAGTCGAGGTCGAAGCGCTCCAACGAGCCATCGATGGCCTGCGACAGGTACTTGCGGTTGAGGGTGTTGCGCATGTTGACCTCGTCGTAGATGCCCCAGAAGAGCTTGGTCGACACGACGTAGCTGTGGCGCGGCCACCCCAGCCGGGCGAGGGCTTTGCCCATGATGCGCTCGGACTCGCCCCCCGAGTACGACTCGGCGTTGTCGAAGAAGTTGACCCCCGCCTCCCGGGCCGCGCCCAGGCAGTCCGCGGCCAGTCCGTCATCGAGCTGGGGACCGAAGGTGACCCACGACCCGAAGGACAAGACGCTCACCTTGATACCCGAGTGGCCCAGTCGGCGGTACTCCATGTCCATGGTCGGTTCCTTTCAGGAGGTCTGTCGGCGAGGGCGCGTGGCGCGTGTCGCCATCGTGGTCGATCAGGGGCGTCCGGCCCCCACCAGCCCGTCGTTCCAGATGGGTTCGATGCGAACCAACTCACCGGTCTCGGGCGCGTTGATGATGTCGCCGCCGCCGACGTACATGCCGACGTGGCTGATGCCCCCGTCCCCCCAGAACAGAAGGTCGCCGGGCTGGAGGTCCGACAGTGAGACATGGGGAATGGCGTCGTACTGGGCCGCGGCCGTGCGGGGCAGGTCCACCCCGGCCTGGCGCCAGGCCCACTGCACGAGCCCCGAGCAGTCGAAGCCGTGCCCGGGGCTCTCGCCCCCCCACACATACGGCACCCCGATCTGGCTCTCGGCCGCCGCGATGGCGGTGGCGGCACCGCCCGCGGCGGGCAGGTTGGGCAGAACCGGTCGGCCGGGCTTGTGGCCCCCGGGCGCGTGGGTGGCGGGGCCGGGACCCGCTGCTGCTTCACGGGCGAGGAAGGCGGCATGGGACGCGGCCAGCTGGGCGGCCTGACGCTGCGCCACCAGGGTCCCGATCTCGCCCTGCACGCGGGCCAGGGTGGCCTGTTGATTGGCGACGGTCGCCTGGGCGGCTTGCTGGGCCGACGCCGCCTGGGCCAGCGCGGCCTGGTCCTGGCTCTGGGCGCTCTGGAGCTGACTCTGCTTGGCGGCCAGCTGGGCCTGGGCCACGCCCAGGGCGTCGATGGCGTTCGAGATGTCGCCACTGGCCACCGATTGGTACTCGCCGGTGACCGTCGCCTGCTCGCCTCCCGTGCTGAACAGCGTCTGCAGGTCGCTGTCGCTCGAGCCCGACATGTAGGCGGCCACGGATTCCTGGCGGAGGCTGGCCGTGTCGGCGGCGACGTGCACCCGATCCGAGTCGACGGTCGACTGGAGCTGTGCGATCTGCTGGCCGACTTGCTGGACCTGTTGCTCGGCCGCGTCGTACTGCTGCGAGGTGGTGTCGAGGCTCTGCTGGTCCGCCGCCAGCTGCGAGGTGATCAGCGCCGCCTCGGCCTGATCGCTCGCCAGAGGGTCGGCGACGGCGGAGCGCGACGAGGCGACCAGGACGCCGGAGAGGACTGTGACGACAGCTCCGGCCACCAGAGCGGCGCGGCGAGGCCACCCTGTCTGCTGGCTTGACGGAACCGTCGAGGGAAGCTCGACGTCGGTCACGATGGGAGTACTGCATAGCAACGCCGCTTCGACCGAGGCAAACGCAGCTCGTTGTCTCCCGCACGCGCCAGGGCGCCTGGCAGGGGATTGTTGTCAAAGTGACAGATGTGACAACGCCGGGACAATGACGGCGCGGCCCCTTTGGTCGGGGCGAAACCCGGGGCCCGGGCCCGTCCCCCCGGGCCTCTGTTGGGCCATTTCCGCTTGCAGATCGCCGTGCCCGGGGGGATGCTGACGGTACTTCTGGTCAGCATCCAGGGAAGAGGCCCCCACATGACCTTCCAACCGGCGCCCGCCTGGGACGGCGATCCCCCCGATCATCGCCGCCTTCTCGACATGGCGCACGAGCTCGGCCCGATCTCCAACAAGGGTGACCATGTCCGGCTGAGCGATGTCGCCTCGGCGCTCCTCGAGGCGTTCGTCCGCCACGCCGAGGCCGAGCGGCCGACGGTGCTGCGCCTGTCCCCCTTCACGGCCCGTCTCATCGAGCACGGTCAGCAGCGGGTGGTCGACCGGTTGGTGTCGCTCGTCCTCGAGGCCGACCTGGCCGAGGAACCGTGCCGGTGCTCGGAGCTCGCCGAGGAGATCGCGTCGCTCATGGAAGTGCAGATCATGTCCGAGGAGTGGGACCAGACCGACCGCTGACCCACCCGTAGGCTCCGGCGGTGGAGAAGCTCGTCTATCTGTTGTGGGGAGACGGGTCGACCGAGAGCGGCGACCGCCTGCGCGATCGACTCCTTCTCGAGACCGCACCCGCCCTCGTCGATCTCGGGGCGCACGCGGTCACCGTGAACGTCCACGACACATCGGCGGCCGAGGCCCCATCACCGGTGCCCACACCACAGGGCGAGGACCCCCATGTGGCCGAGGTCGCGGTCTGGCTCGACAGCTACGACCGTCGGGCTCCGCTCGAGCGCGCCGTCTTCGACGTCGGGCTCGTGACGGCCGGCTACCTCGTGGTGGAGTCGCTCTACGAGGACTACGGGACCACGCCGCACTCGGGCCCCCGCCGGTGGGTCGATGGGCAACGGTCGCCCGGGGTCCTCACCGTGTCGCTCATCCATCGGCCCGAGGGGCTCGACTACGCCACGTGGATCGAGCGATGGCACGGAACACAGTCACCGTTGTCCGGTCGGCTCCAGCCCCGATGTCGCTACGTGCGCAACGAGGTGGTGCGCGCCCTGACCGAGCGTGCGCCGGAGGTCCACGGGATCGTCGAAGAGGCGTGGCCCTCCGCGCACCACGTCGCCGACCCGATGCTGTTCTTCAACGCGCAGGGGGACCGGACTGTCCTGTCCGAGAACATCACCGCCATGCTCGAAAGCGTCAACGCCTGCCTGGATCTCGCCCGCATCCGCAACATGACCATGAGCGAGTACCTCGTCAAGTCGCTCTGAGCGATCCGACCGGGCAACCTCCGGGCCCCGGGCCCGAGACGAGGCGGCCCCGAGGTGATCTGCATGGGCGCGCGCCCAAAGTAACTCGGGGGATTTGTCACAATGGGGCGGTGGGGCTGACTCTCAATCGATCGATCCGAACGGCCGCGGTCATGGCCGTCCTGGGTGTCACGGCGGCGGCCTGTAGCTCCACCCCGAGCGCCGCGCCCACCACCACGACTCCCGCCGCGACGACCACGACCATCGCGAGCACCACCACGTCCGTCGCCCCCACGACGACGGCGCCAGGCGGCTTCGTGCCCCTGTCGGTGCCGACGACGGCGGCACCGGCCGTCCCCCCCGCCCCGCAGCCCAGCGCCGAAGACGCCGCCAACGCGCTGGTCGGGTACTGGGCCGATGGGAACAGGACCTCGGCGCTGCGGGTGGCCACGCCCGCCGCGGTCTCCACCCTCTTCGCCGTCGCCTATCCGAGCGGTCTCGCCATCAACCGGGGATGCACCGACGCCTTCCCCCCCATCATCTGCACCTACGGGGCGCCGGGGGGCGGTCCCACCAATGCACCGATCTATCAGCTCTACGAGTCCCAAGCGCCCGGCGGTTGGTACGTCGGCTCGGTCGAGATCCAGTAGCTGAGCAACTCCGGCGCGGCCACCCGGAGTCGGCCGGCGCATGTGGTCGGGCTGCCGGGATTTGAACCCGGGACCTCCACGTCCCGAACGTGGCGCGCTAACCAAGCTGCGCTACAGCCCGTGGTGCCCGGTCGATGGTAGTGCGAAAACCCGACGCGGCTCTGCGAGGGTCGGGTCAGCCGGCGTCGGACGGTTCGGCCGCGACGGTGCCCTCGGCCGCCTGCACGACCACCTTGGCGACCCGCCGCTTGTCCATCTCGGCCACCCGCAGCTCCCAGCCCCCGTGGGTCAACCGCTCGCCCTCCTCGGGGATGTGGCCGAAGGCGTCGAAGAGGAAGCCGCCCAGGGTCACGTACTCGCCCTCGGGGATGTCGATGCCGATCTGCTCGCGCACGTCGTCGATGCTGGCCCCTCCGTCCACGAGCCAACGGGTGCGGTCGACCCGGATGATCTCGGGCTCGCCGCCGGGGTCGAACTCGTCGCGGAGGTCCCCGACGAGCGCGGCGAGCAGGTCCTTCACGGTGAGCGACGCCGGCCACCCCGCCGTACTCGTCCACGACCACGGCGAAGGCTCTGCGGTCGCGGCGCATGTCGGCCAGCACGTCGAGCACGAAGCGGCTCTCGGGCACCGGGTAGGGCTGGCGCAGCCGGCGCGAGATGTCGAGCGGGGTGGGCTTGTCGGCACCGTCCGGCGTTGCCGTTGCGGCCCGTCGAGCTCCCACCCGGAGCGGAAGAGGTCGTTGACGAACAGGATCCCGATCAGATGGTCGAGGTCGTCGTCGTAGACGGGGAAGCTGCTGTGGCCCGGTCTGGCGAACCGCCCGGGCCACGTCGGCGGCATGGACCGGGATGGGGAGGCCCACCACGTCGACCCGCGGCGTCATCACCTCGCGGACCGTGGTGTCGCGCAGGTCGTGCAGCGCGGCGAGGATCAGTCGTTCCTGGTCTTCGCCCGCCTCCTCCCGGCGCCGGCCGCGCCCGGGGCGAGATCCTGGAGGGCGGTCGTCGGGTGATTCTTCGCGTCGGCGGAACACGTCGAGCGACGAGCGATCAGCTGCTGGCACCGGCGGCGTCCCCGGCACTCGACCACGGCCAGGACGGGCACCGGCTGGAAGGACTCGTCGTGGTAGGTCCCGCCCTCGATGAGCGCGGTGGTGGCCTTGCGCAGTCGGATGGGGTCCAGGGGCTTCACGATCCAGCCCTCGGCCTCCGAGCGTTTGGCGAGAAAGACGTCGGGGCGACGGTCGAGCAGCATCAGCACCGGCACGTGGGGGAGGTTGCCGTAGGACTCCTCGAGCCGGAGCTCGAGACACACCGCCATGCCCCCCATGCTGCCCATCTGCAGGTCGACGATGACGAGGTCGGGCTCGTGCTCGTCCACGGCCGGGGCCACGCCGTGGCCGGAGTCGACCTCGATGACCTCGGTGTCGGGGTCGCCCACCACGGCGATGACGTCGGCCCGAACCGACGGGGCGTCGCTGGCCACCACGATCGTCCGCACGGGCTCAGGCTAACGGCTGCCGACGTCGGTCCGAAAAGACGTGGTCGGCCACGAGCCCGAGGCCCGTCACGTCGTGCACGTCCACGTCGAGCAGCGGCACCAACGACACCGGCGACGGCGCCACCTGGGTCACCAGCGCGGCGAAGGCGGCCTCCTCGCGGCGGTTCACGGCTTGGTAGCCCTGGAGGTTGTCGACGAGCGACGCGAGGTCGCTGCCGGCGGGCGCCGTCGGGCAACGGCTCGGCCGCCCCGAAGGGCGGGATGGACCCGGTTGACGACCAGGCCCTCCACGGCCAGCCCGGACTCGTTGAGCTTGTCGGCGAACCACCCCGCCTCCTCCACGGTGTCGGACCGGGGCGAGGTCACGAGCACGAAGGCCGTGGTGCGGCGGGCCAGCAGCCGCCGCATGTGCTCGGCCCGGGTCCGGAACCCTTCCTCCATGCCCTCGAAGGCCTGGAAGAAGGCCACCGCGTCGTGGACGATCTCGGCCCCGGCCACCTTCGAGATCGTGCGCAGCAGCGCCTGGGTGGCGACCGAGACGGCCCGCAGATAGGCGCGGGTCGGCATGAGCAGCAGCTGGAAGAGCCGGTGGCCGAGGAACCGGGTGAGCCGGCGGGGGGCGTCGAGGAAGTCCAGGGCGTTGCGCGAGGGCGGCGTGTCCACCACCACCAGGTCGAACCGCCCCTGCTCGGAGAGCTCGTAGAGCTTCTCCATGGCCATGTACTCCTGGGTCCCCGACAGCGCTCCGGTGAGGTTGCGGTAGATCCGGTTGGCGAGGATGCCCTCGGCCTGCTCGGGTGACGACGCGTACCGGGCGATCAGCTCGTCGAAGGTGCCCTTGGGATCGAGCATGAGCGCCCACAGCTCCCCCGGCCAGTCGCCCTCGATGCGGCGAGGCGTGTTGGCCAGGGTGTCGACGCCCAAGGCGTCGGCCAGCCGCTTGGCGGGGTCGATGGTGACCACGCACGCCCGCCGGCCCCGCCGGGCCGCTTCGAGCGCGAAGGCGGCCGACACCGTGGTCTTGCCCGACCCCGCCCGAACCGCAGCACACCACGATGGCCCGTTCGGCCACGAGCTCGGACAGCCCGACGATCGCCGGCCCCATGGGAGGGCGGCGGGAGCGCGCGTCACGACGTGGCCCCGGGATCGCTGTCGTCGGGAGGCGGGGTGGCGTCGGGAGGCGGGGTGGGTCGGGGGAGCGGGGCCCGGGCGCCGTCGTCGGGCAGCCGGCGCACCGCCTCGGCCAGGTCCTGGGCCAGGAGGTCGAGCTCGTCCGGTCCGATTCCCGCGCTGAAGAGGAACGGGGCCTGGAGCTGTGGCAGGGGCAGCTCGGTGGCCAGGCGCCCCCGCTGTTCCTCTTGCAGCCCGAAGCGGCGGGACCGGAAGTGCGCGCGCGGCCCGCAGGGCGGCGGCCTGGCCCTCGTCCAGGGTGATCCCCACCTCGGACGCCGCCTCGTGCGGATCGCGCTCGAGGGCGGGGTCGGCGGGCAGGCACGCATTGACGATGACGGGGCCCAGGGAGATGCCGATCCGGTCCTCGAGGGCATAGGCGGCCTCGACGACCTCGTTCACCGGCATCTCCTCGGGCAGCGTGACGAGGGCGACCTGACATCGGGCCGGGTCCGACAGCAGCTCGACCACGTCGGCGGCCTGGGTCCGCACCGGGCCCGAACGGGCCGCGTCCAACAGGCCCTGGGCCGAGGACAAGAAGGTCATGGCGTGGCCCGTGGCGGGCGCGTCCACCAGGATCAGATCGGCGGCCGTCTGGCGCTCGAGGCTCTTCACCTTGCCCAGGACCAGGATGTCCCGGATGCCGGGAATGGCGGTGGACACCACGTCGAGGGCGCCCGAGGACACCAGCCGCTTCGAGATCCGCTTCATGCCGTGGTCGGCGAGGTACTCGAGCAGGGCGTCGTCGGGGGTGATGCGGCGGGCCCGCACCGTGCCGCCCCCCGGCACCGACTCCACGTCGGAGAGCTGCGACTCGTCGTAGGCGAGGGCGCCCGCACCCCCGAAGGCGGCCGGGACGCCGGGCTTGCCCTCGAGCTCCACCACGAGGACGGACAGGCCGGCGTGCGCCGCCATGCGGGCGAGCGAGGCGGTGATCGTCGTCTTGCCGACGCCCCCTTTGCCCGCGACCACCAGGACCCGGCTCTTCCGGCAGAAGGTGGCGACGTCCATGCGCGGGCGAGCGTACCGGTCTCCTCCCGGTCCCTGTGAAGTGTGGTGACCGGTTTCGTCTACCCGGGCGCGGCGTCCGAGACGCTGCGCGCGCCGGGCGTCGCCCACCTATTTGGGCCTCCTAAATCATGAGAACTTCCTGGTCACACCCCTTGTCGGCTTCACAGGGAGCGGACTAGCGTCACATTTAGGAGGGGGAGTGCAGCAGACGCGAACGTTGGGGGAGGCTTGGCAGGCTCGGGCGGCCTGCAGAGGACCGCAGTCGGCGGTCTTCTTTCCGCCCACCCACGCCGAGCGCAAAGAAGACAAGATCGAGCGCGAGAACCGCGCCAAGGAGATCTGCGCGAGTTGTGTCGTGCAGCAGGACTGCCTCGAGTACGCCATCCGGATCCGTGAGCCGCACGGCATCTGGGGCGGGCTGAACGAGAACGAGCGCAAGCAGGTCCTGCAGCGCCGGGCCGGCTGACCGCACCCGGGTCCTCGCCGGGAAACCGTCAGGGCAGGCCGAGTCGGCTCGCCCCCGCCTCGGACGCCCGCCGACGTGCACACCGCGACCGGTTTGCCGCCCGTGGCGGCGCAGATGGCCGCCGACAGCTTGTTGGCCGCCCCCAGGATCGCCTGCGCATCGTCGCTCGACGGCTCGGTGAGGTTGGCGGCGATCTGTGTCATCGACTCGCCCTGGAGCACACCGGGGGAGAAGCCGATCCCCGATCCCGAGACCACCAACCGGTTGTCCACGTCGACGAAGGGAAAGGTCCCGGTCCCGGGCACGTAGGGCTCGGTGTCATAGCGCCGGAGGAGGGCCCACTCCACCGGTGTCGGGTCACGGAGCTTGGGAAAGCCGGCCGGAGGCGTGGTGGAGGGACGGGCACCGTATTCCTCGACGGCGGCAAAGGTGAGGTAGGGGCTCCGGTAGACGGCCCCGTCGAAGGTGAAGGTGGCAGTGCCCGGGAAGACCTCGGCGTCCGACGACGTGGTGGCCCCGAGGTGGGTGAAGGACCCGAACCGACCGAGCGCGGCCACCAGGGCCCACCGCTCCGCCGCGCAGTAGGGGCAGAACTCCGCACCCACGTAGACCACCGCCGGTCGTCCCCCGATCGACAGCGGCGGCTGTCCCGACAGCACCGTCTCGCCCGGGTCGTCGGACTGCTGCGGCCCCGACCGCATCGAAGTCCGCGCTCGGGACCGAGGTGGCGGCGTGGACCACACCGGAGGCGGCCGGGGCCACCGGGGGGCGGCGTGACGGTGGTCGAGCCCCGGGTGATCTTCACCACCAGCAGTACGACCACGATCAAGAGGATGAGGGCGACGAACACCCAGGTGACCAGGGCCATGGGGACGCGCCGTCGAGGCGGGCCGGCAGGGGTCTCGTCGGTGCCGTTGACCTGCGTCGTCGCCATGGTGGAGGGGCTCCGCTGTGTCGGTCGAGTGCAGGCGCCGACACCGCGCCCGGACCGAGGAGCCGCCAGCCTACCCAGTGCCGCGCTCGTGATCGTCGTCGTGGGCGAGGGAGGCGGCCTCGGTAGCCTGGGACCGTGTCCTCGCCCGCTGAGCCCTCCGACCAGGTGGCGGGGCCGGTGCCGGCGCGTGACGCCGCCACCATCATGCTCGTACGCGACGCCGTGTCCGACGGGCGGCCCCGCCCTCGAGGTGTGCATGCTCCAGCGCCACCTGAACTCCGACTTCGTCGGGGGTGCCTATGTCTTTCCCGGCGGAAAGGTCGACGACGAGGACCGGACGCCGGCCGCCGAGGAGGCCTGCGCGTTGCGCAGCGACGCCGAGGCGAGTGCCATGTTGGGCGTCGAGTCCGGGGGTCTGGCCTTCTGGGTGGCGGCACTGCGCGAGTGCTTCGAGGAGGCGGGCGTCCTCCTCGCCTATCGCGGCGACGGGGCCGACGGCGACAACGCCATCCTCGAGGCGCCACGACGCCGAGACCCGGCACCGGCTGGCCGCCATGCGGGTGGCGCTGAATGCCGGGGAGGTCCGCTTTCTCGACGCCTGCCGGAGCGAGGGTCTGCGCCTGGCCACCGACCGCGTCCACTACTTCAGCCACTGGATCACGCCCGAGCCCGCGCCCAAGCGCTACGACACCCGCTTCTTCGTGGCCGCGGTGCCGCCGGGCCAGGTTCCCATCCATGACGACCACGAGACGGTGGACACGGTGTGGGTCCGGCCCGACGACGCCCTGGCCCGGGCCAAGGCGGGCGAGTTCGATCTCATCTTCCCCACCATGAAGAACCTCGAGGCCATCAGCCGGTTCACCACCAGCGGCGAGCTGCTCGCCGCCGCGGCCGCGGTGGAGCGCGTCCCCACCGTGCTCCCCCGGGTGGTGGCCGACGAGCGCGGCTTCCGGATCCTGCTCCCGGGCGATCCCGGCTACGACGAAGCGGTGGGCGAGGGCGCCCCCGAGGCGGCGCCGGGGGCGTTCGATGACCCCGTCCGAGGTGGGCGCGATCGTCCGGACCATCGGTGCCGACGGGCGGTCCGAACGGCCCCGATGAGCCAGGCGCTCGTCCTCGAGCCATCGGGCGCCCCCGAGCCCGGTCGGCCCGTGGCGCTGTCCGCGCTGGTCGTCCGGGCCACCGCTCCCAACCCGGGCATGATGACCGGGCCCGGGACCAACACCTACCTGGTGGGGACCGACCGAGTTGGCCGTGGTGGACCCCGGCCCCGACGACGCCGGCCACCTGGACGCGCTGGCCGCGCTCGGTGCGGGCCGCATCCGCTGGATCGTGGTCACCCACACCCATCCCGATCATGCGCCCGGAGCCGCCGGCCTCGCCGCCCGTACCGGCGCCGAGGTGCTCGGCTTCTGTGCACGGGACGACTTCGTCCCCACCCGCGCGGTCGGGGAGGGCTTCGAGCTGCGCGGGGCGCGGCTTCATCCTGCGCGCCCTGCACACCCCGGGCCACGCCTCGAACCATCTGTGCTGGCTGCTCCTCGACGAGGGCATGCTCTTCTCCGGCGACCACGTCATGTCGGGATCGACGGTGGTCATCGCGCCCCCCGACGGTGACATGGTGCAGTACCTGGCGAGCGTGCGGCGCCTCGTGGTCCTGGATCCTGCCGCTGGTGACGATCGCACCGGGCCACGGCGCACTGATCACCGAGCCCGTCGCCGCCCTCGAGGACATCATCGATCACCGGCTGCGCGCGCGAGAAGGCGGTGGCCCGGGCCCTCGCCGGCGCGGGCCGCGCCACCGTGGACGAGCTCTTGCCCACGGTCTACGCCGATGTCCGGGAGGAGCTGCTCCCCGTGGCCCGGCAGTCCCTGTGGGCCCATCTGCGCAAGCTCGGCGACGAGGGCCGGGCCCGTTCCGACGACCGCACCGACATCGAGGCGGCGCTGGGCGTCGACGCCGTGACGAGGCGGCGCGTTCCGGCGGCGTCAGCTGTAATCCCTAGCCGGGGTCGCCCAACGCCGCCTCGACCTTGTCGAGGAGACGGGCGGTGCAGCCCGACACCTCGACCACCGGGGCGATGTCCTGGGCGATGCGCGTGGCCAGGGCGTCGAAGGCGATGCCCAGCACCCCTCGTGTCGAGCGCCACCGGCGTGCCCGCGTCGCCCGCCGCGGCCATGTCGGGGTGGAGCGGGACGGTGCCCACCAGCGGCACGCCGATCTCCGCGGCCAGGCGTTCACCGCCCCCCGCGCCGAACAGCGGGTAGGAGGTGCCGTGGTCGCAGGTGAACGCCGACATGTTCTCGATCACGCCCGCCACCCGGAGATGGCCCTTGCGCGCCATGTCGGCGGCCCGGGCCGCCACCTTCTGCGCCGCGAGGGGCGGGGTCGTCACCACGAGCACCTCGGTGCGCGGCAGCATGCGGGCCAGTCCCATCTGGATGTCGCCGGTGCCCGGGGGCATGTCGATGAGCAGGTAGTCGAGCTCCCCCCAGCGGACGTCCTCGAGGAATTGCTGCACGGCCCGGTTCAGGATGAGGCCGCGCCACATGATGGCGGACTCCTCGTCGGCGAGGAACCCCATCGACACCACCTTGAGCAGGCCCGGGCCCACCGGCTTTTCGAGGGGCACGATCTTCTTGCCCTCGGCCGTGAGCTCGCCTTGCATGCCGAGCAGGCGGGGGACCGAGAAACCCCAGATGTCGGCGTCGAGGAGGCCGACGACGAGGCCGCGCTGGGCCAGCGCCACGGCCAGGTTGACGGTGACCGAGGACTTGCCCACCCCGCCCTTGCCCGACGACACGGCCAGGACCCGGGCGGTGGTGGGGATGTCGGTCGACAACGGCCCGGTCCTCCTGGGCCTTGCGCCGGGCCCGGTCCATGAGCGCGCTGCGCTCGGCGGCGTCCATCTCGCCCATGACGACCTCGACCAGGCGCACCCCGGGCAGGCTCCCCACCCGGGATTCGACGTCCGATCGGAGCTGGGTGCGCAGGGGGCACCCGGCGATGGTCAGGGCGACCTCCACCGCGACCCGCCCGTCGGGGTCGACGGCCACGGAGCGGACCATGCCGAGATCGACGATGTTGTCGCCGAGCTCGGGGTCGATCACGCCCAGCAAGGCGGCGCGCACCGTCTCCTCGGCTGGGGGCGAGGAAGGCGCGGGCACTCCACCGATCCTACCGTTCACCTGGTCCGCGACGGCTCGCACGGCCACGTTGAGCTGGGCTCGGGGTCGGTTCGGTGCCCGGCTCGGATAAAGTGGTCGGTGAAGCACACGGGCCACGGCCCCGTGGTCGGCCAGGGGCCACGACCGAGGAGGCAGCACGGTGACGACGATGAGCTCGGTCAGCATCGGCAGGAAGCCGAGCGTGATCACGCTGACAGACGGCGCCGTCGCCAAGGTCACCGATCTGCTCGCCCAGGAGGGCAACGACGCCCTGGCCCTGCGCGTGGCCGTCCGGCCCGGGGGTTGCTCGGGCTACAGCTACGAGATGTTCTTCGACTCCGAGTTGTCCGACGACGACGTCGTGCACCACCCAGGGTGCGGTCAAGGTGGTCGTCGACTCGGCCAGCGCCGAGCTGCTGAAGGGCGCGAGCCTCGAGTACACCGACGGCTTGCAGGGCGCCGGGTTCAACATCTCGAACCCCAACGCCACCCGCACCTGCGGGTGCGGTTCGTCCTTCAGCTGACCCACCCCGGCGGCGCCGCACGTCGGCGCCGACGCTGTCGCTTCGTGTCGACGGGGTCGACGTCGAGGTCCCCGACGACGGCGCCTCACTGCTCGAGGTCCTGCGCGACCGCCTCGGTCGCCGTTCGCCCAAGGACGGCTGCAGCCCCCAGGGCCAGTGCGGGTGCTGCACGGTGTGGGTCGACGGGGCGCCCCGGGTGGCGTGCGTGACGCCCGCCCGACGGGTGGCCGGTCGCGAGGTGACCACCCTCGAGGGGCTCGACCCCGACGTGCGCGACCGGCTGGGCCGACGCCTTCACCTCGGTGCGGGGCCAGCCAGTGCGGTTTCTGCACCCCGGGGATCATCATGCGCTTGGCCGCGCTCGGCGCGCGCCGCGAGGCTGCCCGACGACGAGGCCGTGCGAGCGCGCCCTGCTCGCCCATCTGTGTCGGTGCACGGGATGGCGCACGATCCTCGAGGCCGCCCGCCAGGTGTACGCGCCGCGCGCCGATGCCGGGCCGCCGACCGTCGACGACGGCGGCGCCGCGGCGCTCGTGACCTCGACGGCGGCGGCGCGCCGGGCCGCGCTCGAGGGAGCACGGGCCCAGGCGGTCGGGCGCCGACGTGGCGTGCGGCGGCGGGGGATTCGCCGAGGACACCGCGCCCGGCCGACGCCCTGGTGGCGGTCCCCGACGGGCGCGGCGGCTGGGCGGTCGGCGAGTCGCTCGCCGAGGCCCGGGCGCGTGGCCGAGCAGGGTCCCGGGCCGCAACTCCACCGTGGCGCTGCGCCATCCCGCTGGAGGTTCCCCCCGGAGACTGGGACCTGACCCTGCGCACCACGTTCGTCGAGCCCGCCTACCTCGAGCCCGACGCGTCGTGGTGCGCGCCCGGCGGCGAGCCGGTCACGCCCGCTCGCCAACGGGGGCGCCTTCGGCGGGAAGGTGGCGCTCCCCGGTGGCTGCGGCGGCCCGCCGTCTGGCCGACGAGACGGGCCGCGCCGTGCGGGTCGTGTTCTCCCGCGAGGACGTGGTGCGGTACGGGCCCAAGCGACCCCCCATCGCCGCCGGCGTGCGCCGCGGACGGGTCGGGGGTGCTGCGGGTGGCCCGCACCCCGGGCTCGGTCGGCCTCGACCGCTGGGCGCGGGCGGTCGCGTCGGTGGCCCCGGGCCTGGTGGTCAGGAGGTCGCCGTGCCCGGGCCGCCGGTGTCGGCCGACCTGCGGGCGGCGGGCTGGGCCGAGGCCGCCGTGCTCCTCGCCGCCCTCGAGGCGCCCGCCGCGGCGCGGACCGGGCCCGGCCACCCCGTGACGGTGCGGTCGCCCGACGGGCGCCGCGCCACGGCCACGCATCGACGCGCGACGGGGACGGTGACGGTGTCGGTGGCGGCCGGCGAGCCCCTCGACGAGGTGGTGCTGCGGTCCTACGTGGTGGGTGCGGTGCACCAGGCCCTCGGATGGGTCCGGAGCGAGGGGGTGGCGGTCGGACGAGGCCGGGACGGTGCTCGACCTCACCATCCGGTCCTTCGGGATCATGCCGGCCCGCGCCATGCCCGCCGTGCGAGGTCGTGGTGGAGGACGATGCCGCGGCCCGCCGTGCGCGGTGGGCGATACCGTCTTCGCTGCTGTCGCCGCGGCGGCGTGGTTGGCGGCCGGGCTGCCGTCCGTCGTGGCCCGTCGGACCGGGGCAGGATGGTCGAGCAGGACGTGAGCACTCCGGTCGGGCCCTACTCACCGGCGGTGCGCGCCGGGCCGTGGCTCGTGTGCTCGGGACAGGTCGGCATCGAGCCGGGTCCCGACGGCCCCGTCGCTGGTCGACGGGGGGGTTCGAGGCCCAGGCGCGCCAGGCGCTCGCCAACCTGTCCGCCCTGCTTGTGGGGACGCCAGGCTCGGCTGGGCCCACGTGGTGAAGACGACCGTCTTTCTCACCGACATGGCCGACTACGCCGCGTTCAACGCCATCTACATCGAGGTCCTCGGCGAGCACCGGCCGGCCCGGTCGGTCGTGGCCGTGGCCGGGCTCCCCCTGGGGGCGCTGGTCGAGATCGAGGCCTGGGCCTACGGCGTGGGACCGGAGCGCCGTCGGCTGAGCCCGGCCGATCACGGTCAGGGCGCCCAGGTGCCGTGGCCGAAGCGGTAGCCGACCGAGCGCACCGTCTCGATGAGGTGGGCGTGCTCCTCGCCCAGCTTGGCCCGCAGGCGGCGGACGTGGACGTCGACGGTGCGGGCCCCGCCGTAGTACTCGTAGCCCCACACCCGGCTGAGCAGCGTCTCGCGGGTGAACACCTTGCCCGGGCGGCCGGCGAGGAAGCGGAGCAGCTCGTACTCCATGTAGGTGAGGTCGAGGGCCCGGCCCGCCACGGCCGCCTGGTAGGTCTCGAGGTTGAGCACGAGGGGCCCGTGCTCGATGAGCTCGGGGCGAAGCCCCCGGCCGGTGCGCCAGAAGAGGTGGGCGAGGCGCGCCGCCACCTCCTCGCCGCGTACCGGGAGCACGCAGAAGTCGTCGAAGTGGTCCTCGCGCAGGTGCAGGTCCGCCAGCTGGGTGGGCCCGACCACGAGCAGCAGGGGCCGCAGCGGCACGTCGCGGGCCCGCACCAGCCGGCACAGGGCGAAGGCCCCGGTGGCGTCGGGCTCGGCGCACACCACCGCCCCGGCCCAGCCGTCGTCGGGCTCGTCGGTCTCGGCGTGCTCGGGGCGGGCCACGGCCTTCCACGGGTAGCCGGCCCGTTCGAGGGCGAGGGCGAGCTCGGCGGGGAACGGCTCGGGGAAGCACAGCAGCGGTTCCATCAGCTGTCGTGTCCCTTCGTGGCGGCACCATCGAGCGCGGCCTGCGCCTAGAGGAGCGGGAGGTAGCGGTCGAGCTCGAACTGGCTGATGTGGGTCTTGTACGCGGCCCACTCGGCCCGCTTGTTGCGGATGAACCACTCGAAGACGTGCTCGCCGAGGGCCTCGGCCACCAGCTCGGAGTGCTCCATCTCGGCCACGGCCTCGTTGAGGCTGCCCGGCAGCGGCCGGATGTCGTCGGCGGCGAGCTCCTCGGGCGTCATGGCGAAGAGGTTGGCGGCCGCCTCGCGGGGCAGCTCGTAGCCCTCCTCGATGCCCTTGAGCCCGGCGGCCAGGATGACGGCGAAGGCCAGGTAGGGGTTGCAGGCCGAGTCGGGCGCCCGGTACTCGATCCGGGTCGACTCGTGCTTGTTGCGCTTGATCACCGGGACCCGGACGAGCGCGGAGCGGTTGTTGCGGGCCCACGACACGTGGATGGGCGCCTCGTAGCCGACGACCAGGCGCTTGTAGGAGTTGACCCACTGGTTGGTGACGGCGGTGATCTCGTGGGCGTGGCGCAGCAGTCCGGCGATGAACCGCTTGGCCACCTCCGACAGGCCGAAGGGGTCGTCGGCGTCGTAGAAGGCGTTGGTGTCGCCCTCGAACAGCGACAGGTGGGTGTGCATGCCCGATCCCTGGACGCCGGTGAGCGGCTTGGGCATGAAGCTGGCGTGCACGCCCTGGCGCTGGGCGGTCTCCTTCACCACCAGCCGCACGGTCATGACGGTGTCGGCCATGGTGAGGGCGTCGGTGTAGCGGAGGTCGATCTCGTGCTGGCTCGGGGCGTCCTCGTGCTGGGCGTGCTCGACGGGGATGCCCATCTCCTCCAGGGTGAGCACGCTGCGCTTGCGCAGGTCGCTGGCGACGTCGGTGGCGGTGAGCTCGAAGTAGGAGCCGGTGTCGAGGGTCACCGGCGGTTGCGTCGGGGTCGGGGTTGGCGAAGTAGAAGTACTCGATCTCCGGGGAGGCGAAGAAGGTGAAGCCCTGCTCCCGGGCCCGGTCGAGGTTCCGGCGCAGGACGTGGCGGGGGCAGCCCTCGAAGGGGGTGCCGTCGAGGTTGAAGATGTCGCAGAAGACCCGGGCCACCGGGAGCCTCGTCGGGGTGCCAGGGCAGGAGCTGGAAGGTCTTGGGGTCGGGCCGGGCCAGCACGTCGCTCTCCTGGACCCGGGAGAAGCCGTCGATGGCCGACCCGTCGAAGGTCATGCCCTCCTCGAGGGCGTTCTCGAGCTCGGCCGGGGTGATGGCGAAGGTCTTGGCCGTGCCGAGGACGTCGGTGAACCACAGCTGGACGAACCGCACGGCGCGCTCCTCGACCGTCCTGAGCACGTATTCCTGCTGGCTCCGCATGTCGCCTCCGCTGTGCGTCACTCGATGCCGGCCGGCCGCTCCCGCCGGGCGTGGCCGACCGCGCCCTCCAGTGTCGCAGGCCCGGGAGGGGTTGGGCGACGAGTTCATACGCCGTTTACAGACGGGCAACGGACGCGAAATCCCACCGTGGAAGGCTGAGCGGCCGGCCGACCGGGCCCGTTGGGCTGGCGCGGCGGCGCGGACTTGTGAGTCGGCGGGCCAGCCACCACCATGGTGCCGCCGTGAAGGCCCCGGCCGGCGGCGGAGCCGGGTCGGCGAGGACAGACCAAGGAGGAACCGTGGAGAAGCGGACCCCGGCGGAAGTGCTCCGCTTGGTGAAGGACGAGGGCATCGAGATCGTCGACGTCCGGTTCGTCGACCTGCCCGGCCTCATGCAGCACTTCTCGGTTCCCGCCCACGCAGCTCACCGAGGACGTCTTCGAGGAGGGCTTCGGGTTCGACGGCTCCTCGATCCGGGGGTTCCAGGAGATCCAGGAGTCGGACATGCTGCTCATGCCCGACCCCAACACGGCGGTCATCGACCCCTTCCGCGAGCACCGGACGCTGAACCTCAACTGCTTCGTGCGCGACCCGGTGACCCTCGAGCCCTACTCGCGCGACCCTCGCTACGTGGCCACGAAGGCCGAGGCCTACCTCGGCACGACCGGTCTGGCCGACACCTGCTACTTCGGGCCCGAGGCCGAGTTCTTCATCTTCGACGACGTCCGCTACTCCCAGGACCAGCGCCACGCCTTCTACCAGGTGGACTCGGTCGAAGGGCACTGGAACTCGGGCACCGACGAGGGCCCGAACCTCGGGCTACAAGATCCGGCCCAAAGAGGGGTACTTCCCGGTCCCGCCGGCCGACCACTTCCAGGACCTGCGGTCGGAGATGATCCTCACCATGGAGCGCCTCGGCATCGAGATCGAGGTGCAGCACCACGAGGTGGCCACCGCCGGCCAGGCCGAGATCGACATGCGGTTCGACACGCTGCTCGTCATGGCCGACAAGCTCATGCTCTACAAGTACGTCGTGAAGAACGTGGCACGCGCCGCGGGCTTCACCGCCACGTTCATGCCCAAGCCGCTGTTCCAGGACAACGGGTCGGGCATGCACTGCCACCAGTCGCTGTGGAAGGACGGCGAACCCGCTCTTCTACGGAGAGGGCTACGGCGGCCTGTCGGACATGGGCCGCTGGTACATCGGCGGTCTGCTCAAGCACGCCCGGGCCGTGCTCGCCTTCGCCGCGCCGACCACCAACTCCTACAAGCGCCTCGTGCCCGGCTACGAGGCCCCGGTGAACCTGGTGTACTCGCAGCGCAACCGCTCGGCCGCGTGCCGCATCCCGCTGTACTCGCAGAGCCCCAAGGCCAAGCGGGTGGAGTTCCGCTGCCCCGACCCCTCGTGCAACCCGTACCTCGCCTTCTCGGCCATGCTCATGGCGGGGCTCGACGGCGTGCAGAACCGCATCGAGCCGCCCGACCCGGTGGACAAGGACCTCTACGACCTGCCGCCCGAGGAGCTGGCGAAGGTGCCCCAGGTGCCGGGTTCGCTCGACGAGGCCCTGGCCGCGCTCGAAGCCGACCACGACTTCTTGAAGGCCGGCGGGGTGTTCACCGACGACCTCATCGAGACCTGGATCGACTACAAGCGCCTGAACGAGGTCGACGCCATCCGCCTGCGGCCCGCATCCGTGGGAGTTCATGCTCTACTACGACATCTAGCTACTTCGACCTGAAAAAGTCGATCTGAAAATCGCAGCTGACCAGCGCGTTCATAATCGCGCGGTGCTCGCGTTCGGGCTCAAATGCAACAACGATGGTCCCCAGTCCCCTGGAAAGGATTGGAGGCCATCGCTGTGCTGCGCACCAAAGTAGACGCGCAGGTCGCGTTGTGGGAGACATTGCTCCCGCCCGAGGTCCTGCGTTTGCCACCTGGACTTATGCAGATTGACGCCCTGCTCGACGACCCGCTGTTCTTCGAGCCCTTCGAGGAGTTCTTCGATCCCGAGATCGGACGGCCCTCGATCCCGATGGAGACGTACCTGCGCATGATGTTCCTGCGCTTCCGCTATCGCCTGGGCTTCGAGACCCTGTGCGCCGAGGTGGCCGACTCGTGGGCCTGGCGGCGGTTCTGTCACATCGGGCTGACCGACGCCGTCCCGCACCCGACCACGCTCATGAAGATCACCACACGCTGTGGGGCCAAGGTCGTGGCCCAGTTGAACGAGGCGCTGCTCGCCAAGGCCGACGGCGCCAAGGTGGTCAAGCTCGACAAGGTGCGCGCCGACACCACCGTCGTCGAGGCGAACGTCTCCTATCCGTCGGACGCCGGGCTCCTGGCCAAAGGTGTGGATCGGCTGACCAAGCTGGTCGAGAAGCTCAAAGCCGCCGGCTACGCGTCACGCACCGGGTTTCGGGACCGCACCCGCTCGGTCCGCCGCCGCACCCACGCCATCGGCGCCTGGCTGCGCCGACGCAGTGACGAGGCCAAAGACGAGGTGCTCACCATCACCGGCGAGCTGGTCGCCATCGCCCGGGCTTCGGTGAAAGAGGCCCTGGTCGTGGGGCACAACACCCGGCGCTCCCTGCGCCGCCCCGGCATCGAGGCCTCGGGGCGAGCCAAGGCCCTCGTCGACGACCTCGAAGAGACGGTCGCCATCCTCGAGCAGGTGATCGCCCAGACCAAGGTTCGGCTCTCGGGATCGGTGCCCGATGGATCGAAGAGGGTGGTCTCCCTGCACGACACCGATGCCCGGCCCATCAGAAAGGGGCGGCTCGGCCGTCCGGTCGAATTCGGCTACAAGGCCCAGGTACTCGACAACGTCGATGGCGTCGTGCTCGACCACGAGGTCATGATCGGCAACCCCTCCGACGCGCCCCTGCTCGCGCCGGCCATCGGGCGCGTCATCGAGTTGTTCGGCCGCATCCCGAGGGCTGTCACCGCCGATCGCGGCTATGGCGAGGCCAGCGTGGAAGAAGAGCTCTCTGACCTCGGCGTCAAGAGGGTCGTCATTCCCCGAAAGGGCCGGGCGAACGCCGAGCGCCGCAAGCTCCAAAGCTCCAAGCGTTTCGTGAAACTGGTCAAGTGGCGCACCGGTTCCGAAGGACGCATCGCCCATCTGAAGCACTCCTGGGGCTGGAACCGCACCCACATCGACGGCATCGACGGTGCGCGCACGTGGTGTGGATGGGGCGTGCTCGCGCACAACGCGACGAAGGTGGCCGCGCTCATCGACGAACGAGGGGATACGCAAAGACTCCCTGTCCGACCGCCCGTGGACCATGCCGACCAACACCGACCACGAAGACCTCCGCCGCCTGATCCCCGTTCCGCTCTCTCCGGTCGCGCCCCGAATGCCGGAAACGGCAGAAATCCGAGGCGAAAACGACCGGGGACGTCCGGAGCGGGGCACAGGCGAGCGCATGGACACCCTCAGGACGAGCTGAGCTTCGTGCCTACACCGACTTTTTCAGGTCGAAGTAGCTAGTGGTCCGTCGCTGATATAGCTGAAGTAGTTAGGCTGGCAACATGACCATGCTGCTGGCCGCACCGCCACTTCGCATGACCCGCAAACAACGGGCCGAGCTCGCGCGCATCGCACGTTCTTCGTCCCAGCCGCACCGCTCTGTCATGCAGGCCAAGGCGTTGTTGCTTGCCGCCGATGGCGAGGCCAACTACGAGATCGCACGGCGCTTGGACGTGGCGTCGAACTCGGTGCGCAGCTGGAGACGGCGTTTCGAAGAGAGCGGGACCGACTGGGTCGGCACGATTGCACCGGGACGGGGCCGCCGTTCGTGGTTGCCCGAAGGCACCGTGGCCGAGGTAGTGCGCGTCACGAGGGAGGAACTCCCCGATGATGGCTCTACTCAGTGGTCGACTCGGACGCTCGCCCAGCGACTCGGGATCGGCAAGGACACCGTGGCCCGGATCTGGCGGGACCACAACCTGCGACCTTGGAGCGTCGTGAGCTTCAAAGTCTCGAACGACCCGGACTTCGAAGAGAAGCTCGTCGACGTGGTCGGGCTCTACATGAGCCCGCCCGAACGGGCCATCGTCTTCAGCTTCGACGAGAAGACCCAGGTCCAAGCACTCGACCGCACCCAGCCCTCTCTTCCTCTCAAGCCCGGACGGGCCGGGACCATGACCCATGACTACAAGCGTCACGGCACAACGGATCTCTTTGCCGCCATGAACGTCGCCACCGGCGAGGTCCTCTACGACACCCGCACATCGCACAAAAGCACCGACGTGCTCCAATTCTTCAAGTTGATCGACCTCCATGTCGCCAAAGACCTCGACATCCACGTCGTCCTCGACAACCTGAGTGCTCACAAGGCACCGCCGGTGGCCAAGTGGCTGGCCGATCCCAAGCGGGAGCGCTGGCACCTGCACTTCACGCCGACCAGCTCGTCGTGGCTGAACCTCGTCGAGAGCTGGTTCTCCATCCTCACCGAGCGCCGGCTTCGCCGGGGTGCCTTCACCTCCGTCGACCACCTCATCGTCGAGATCGAGACCTGGGCCGAGCATTGGAACGACGATCCCAAACCTTTCGTCTGGAAGAAGCCGGCAGAGGAGATCATCGCCAAGGTGAAGAGAGGCCGGGCTGCATTGGCTTCAGTCAAATCCGCGACGCACCACTAGGCCAGGGAACCCCTGACGGTCTGCTCTGTCGGGTGACGCCCGCAATCTGACCCGTATTTGGCCCACCAGGGTCAAGGAACCCGTCCACTTTTCGTGCGCGTTCCTCGTCATCCGGAAGAAATCAGGGCCGAGGCGTGTGTGGGGCGGAGATCGTGAACGCGGCGTGCTCTGAAACATCTGATCGTCTCCGGTTCCCTGCAAACCGCGTGTCGAAGCTGGGCCCGGGCACATGTCACAATGCGCACGCCAACCTCACCTATCCCATCTACATCGTCACGGCAGTGTTGCAAAACCCTCACGCTCCGTTAGTGCTGACCACTTTGCGCCGATATCTGGCCGGATCGTTTGCAGCCGCAGATGGAAGAAACCTCACCTGTCCCACCTACATCACCGGGGTGCGCCGCACCTCACTTTCCGTTAGCAGCGACCACTTTGCGCTGGTATTCTGCGCCGTCGTTTGCTGCTGCAGGTGGCAGGAACCCCGGAGGTTTTTTGGGTGGTGTTTCTTCAGTCGCGACCAGGGCGCCATTCGGTTACGCGGGGGCGGCGCCCGCTGAGGCGGGAGCCCGGGTCGCCGCGATCGACGAGCGTTCTTCAGTCGCGCGCAGGGCGCCATTCGATCAGGCGGGAGCCCGGGTCGCCGCGATCGACGAGCGTTCTTCAGTCGCGCGCAGGGCGCCATTCGATCAGGCGGGAGCCCTGGTCGCCGGGATCGGCGATAGCCACGCCTCCATTCGATCCGTCGCTGGGAGATCTCGACGCAGGGCCGACGTCCGCCGTGGCGTCTTCCCCGAGGGCGTACCAGCGTGGCTATACCTATGCCGATGACCGTCCGGGAAGCGCGGCGGAAGAGAGTTCGACAGCGGTGCGGCCGGCGAGGGTCGTCGCACTCGTCCCTGCACACAACGAGGCATCGAGCATCACCGAGACCATCCTCTCTCTTCGTGAGCAGACCCGGCCCGCAGACGAGATCGTCGTGGTCGTCAACAACAGCACAGATGACACTGCGCAGATCTCAAGCCAGCTCGGCGTGTTCGTATGGGACGTGGGCCAGGTCAGCGGCCGCAAAGCCGGAGCTCTGAACCTTGCGCTGGACCTCGTCCTCCCCCTTCTCGACGATGACGACCTCCTGCTATCGATGGATGCCGACACGGTTCTCACGGACACGCTGATCGAGAATGCCGTGCGGCACTTCGCCGCTGATCCGGAGCTTGGTGCCCTGAGCTCGAACCACCTCGTCATGCGGCATCGGAGCCTGCTCGAGCTGCTCCAGGCCATGGAGTATGAACGCGATCGTCTGATGATCGGGCGTCACAAGGGCCGCGGGGGATGTATGACCGGCATGGCTGCCGTCTTCCGCGTAAAAGCACTTCGCGAGATCAAGGACACCTACGGGGCGGTCTACGACCCGACGAACTGGACAGAGGATTGGAAGCTTACGATCGCCCTGCGGCACACGCGATGGCACACGATCCGCCCGCAGGATTGTCTGGTGTCCACCATCCCCGTTTCTCGTATACCCGCTCTCATCCACCAGCGAGAGCGCTGGGCGCGAGGCTACCTACAGACCCTCATGCAGTTTGGCTGGACTCGGGTGACGGCGGTCTCCTGGTTGAAGCAGCTTGGGTTCGCGTTCTCGATCTCCGTCCGGTTGCTGTTCATCACCATGCTCGGGCTGCTTATTGCCTATCGGGCGCCGCTGATCGCCTGGTGGATGATTCCCGTCGCCATCGTCTTCTCCGCCGACGCCGTCTGGACTGTGCGGAGGACAGGCAAGGTGGGGATGCTGGTTGCCAGCGTCCTTTTCATCGAAATCGGATATGCATGGCTGCTCACTGCTGCCATCGCAAGGGGCTACTTCAAGCAGTTGATCGGTTATCAGGGTGACATCGACAATACCTGGACGAAGGTTAGAGAGGAATACTGAGATGAACTTGCACACGACCGCGAACGCCGGGGTCGGACTTGCCTCGCTTTCGATTGCCAATGTCGTCGGCGTCTTGTGGGCAGTTCTGTTCTTTACGATGCTCATCGCACTCCTCGTGGCGCTATCCCACTTCATTCCCCGCGAGACGAGATGAGTCGCCCTTCAGGGTTCTGGGAATAGCAGTCCTGCTCTTCTGTTCTTTGACGATGCTCATCGCAGTCCTGATGGCGCTGTCCCACTTCGTTCCCCCGCGACGAGGTGAGACGCCCGTCTAGGGTTCTGGTAATAGCAGTCCTGGTCGCTCTCCTGGTCGCGCCGGCTGTGCTGGCGGTGCTCGAGTTCGGAAGCGCCTATCAGAAGAACCCCCTTCGGCCGATCGAGCTGGCGGCGACGTTGCCAAGGCAGATCCCTGTCCTTTGCTACCACGGGATCGGCACCCCATCGTCGGTGCCGGGATCAGTCGGCTACTACAACGTCACTCTGCAAAACTTCAAGTCTGACATGGCGGCTCTTGCTGCTGCCGGTTACGCCACTGTCACCCCGCGTCAGTACGTGGCGTGGTTAGAGGGCATCAATCTCCGTCTCCCGGTAAAGCCAGTCCTCATCACATTCGACGATGCCTTCTGGTCGGACACGCTTGCGACCTCGATCATGGCGCAGTACGGCTTCCACGCGATCATGTTCGTCGTAACCGGCTACGCAGACGGGTTGTACGGCAGCGAGTACGCACCCTGGAAGGTCGTCTCTGCCCTGTCGGGCGAGGGATGGTACCTGCAGTTCCATGCCGGAAAGTGCGGGCATGCCTTTCTCCCCCATGCTCCCGGTGCATGCGTGGCTGGACTCGACGAGGCACTGATCGATGCTTCGCATTACGAGTACTACGTCTGGAGTTTTGGCCAGACAACCCAGGCCTTCGAGACGCGTGTCCAGGCTGAGATCGGGAGCGGGTTGGCCGACCTCGCCCGTCATGCCCATTTTCCCGCTGGTTGGCGGTCAGACCTCTTCGCCGCCCCTTTCGGAGCCTGGACCAATGGAGAGAACGCGTGGCTGCTCAAGTATTGGGACAGTCAGTTCAGCGTGATCTTCACCCAGCAGATCACGGCATCGACCGAGGCGGCGGCCAAGGAGTATCGCGTCCGGTACAGGCTGGAACTGGGCTACCAGGCGCAGAGCGCCAGCTACCTCAGAAGCAACCTGAAGAACCCGGCTTTCACCCGGGCTGGTGCCACGGCAACAGTCGGGAGCGCGGGAACCCCGTCGAGCGGCTGACGTCGCAGGTAGCTTCCGAAACCCTGCGAGCAGGACGGGTGGTCGAAGGAAATGGGACGGCCTTCGCTCCCCGGCGAGCATTCTTGACCCGGGCGATGGTCAACATACAAGCCCTGGTTAGAAGGCCGATATGGCGGGAAACCGGGAGGCTCTTATAGTTTCGCTGCGGTCGTGCCGATACCTGTGGCATGACGACGACGCCTCCGACCCAGGGCCAACGATCACCACGCCGTTCCGGTAAGTGGTTGTTCGCTATCGCAGCCATGGTGGCTGTACCGATCTTCGGTGCATCGTACGAGGCCACGAACAGCGCATCACCGGCCTCAACGTCGCCACCTACAAAGCAGCAGAGCTCTGACAACGCTGGCAAGAGCATCGAGCTCGTGTCCAAAACGTCGACCAGCCCGGCGGTCATCAAAGGATTTGATGCATGGGAGGATCCCAGCATCATGACAAAGGCTTGGTTCCGAAAGGCTTACAGTGCGGGCTTCCGAATGTTCATTGTCCAGGACGACACCGTACTCACCTCGGCTACCATTTCATCCACGCAGACGATTGTCGAAGCAGCGGAGGCTGCTGGCCTCCAGGTCGCCGCGTTCACATGCTCACCCGAGGACTATGCAGCAGGGATCAGCGCCTTCGGGGGACTACCGATGGCATTCTTCGCGTTTGACGTCGAGCCAGGCAACGGGCCGGGGGGATCGAACTGCAACGGAACCGGTTCGACGATCGTCCCTGTCACCTCGGCCGAGGTGGCTGCCGTACAGACCGATGGCATCCGCCCCGTCATCTATTCGTACCCTGACGGGTGGCAGGGTGGAAGTGGCTTTACAAACATCCCGTTGTGGGCATCACAGGACAACTCAAGCATCACCCTCAAGAATTGGGCTCCCAGCCTTACGAGACCGACGTTTAGTCCGACATTCGGTGGCTGGACACAATCAGACCTGATGGCAATGCAGAACGTCTGGCTGTCATATAACGGTGTCTGGATCGACCTCGATTCAGTGTCCGCTAACTACTGAGCTGAGGGCGAGGGTGAGGCCGTAGGTCTCGGTGAAGCGGCGCAGCTCCTGCCGGCTACAGGGCGGTTCATGCTCTCCTAGGACATCTAGGCGTTTTCAGGACGCAAGAACGCGGACGGCTTCATTTTCGTCGCCGAAAGCACCTGGAATGATGCACCGGACGTCGCGCTTTGAGGTTCTCATCCCGAAATCAACTCTGGCGGCAATCTCGGCTCTGGCCTTTTCATGGGCGTCTTGGGTGTCTTCCAGGTCGTGGCCGTCCCAGAGCCGCCTGCGCTAGAACTGTCCGGTGGCTGAAGCGCGTCTGACTCGCCAGAGATGGACACCCCAGACGGCGGACCAGACGTATGTTACGCCGGCCCGGGTCTCACAGGTGCCGAGAGTGTGGGTGGTGGACGGCTTCGCCTCGCCCGACGAGTGCGCACATGTCGTCGCGATCGGGGCCGAGATCGAAGCGGGCCGAGCGGGCCAAGACCTGGCCACGAAGCGAGACACCACCGGCTTCTCCTTCGAAATGCCCATCGCAGGTGATGCGGTCCTGGAGTCGATCGACCGGCGGGTCGAGCAGATGATGGGAGTGGCCGACGTCCTGGGCGCCACCTTCCGCTTCCGGCGATATCGACCGGGCGAGCTCCACCCCCCCCACACCGATGTGTGGGACGGTCAGGTGGGTTGGCTCGTCGGCACGGCGATGCTGTGCCTCGTGGCGCCCGACGCCGGAGGCTCGACCGACTTCATTTCGGCAGTCCCACCCCTGTCCGTCCCGGCTCGCGCTGGAAGGCTCGCGATCTGGGCGAACCACCGTCCTGATGGGTCGCCCGACGATGCCTCGGCCCACCTGGGGACGCCGGTGGAGGTCGGTGAGAAGATCACGATCACGCGTTTTGTCTACCGACCGCTTCACGATGATCCCTTCGTGCAGCATGGGCTACCACACCTCGCGCAGTGACGACGTTGCACTGTATCGATGACGGCTGTCCGGTGGAGACCACCTCGCTCCTTCAACAAGCATGCGTCGCTCGCGATGTGACGTACCGATCGATCGAGGCTCGGTCATTTCGGTTCCAACCCGACCAGCGCGCTCTGCCCGGTGACCTCCTGTACCGGCCGGCGACCTCGATGGCGGCCACGAGAGTGGAGCAGTTCCTCTACGACGACGAGGTATCCACGCTCTATGCGGGACCAGACGACATCTGGTTCGGAGCCATGAGCTCCCCCATGCTTCACCAACGCGTTGGCGTTCCGGTCCCGCGAACGTTCTTCTGCGCCACGGCCGAGCGCCCGACCTTGCGCTACTTCGTAGAGCACCTGGGAGGGTTCCCCGTGGTAGTGAAGATTCAGGGATTCTCCAGCGGCCTGGGTGTGATCCGCTGCGACTCCTGGCAGTCACTGTTCTCATTGATCGACTACCTGGTTCATCAGGGTTCGGTGCCACTGTTGTGTGCCTACGTCCCTGACGCCACGCACTGGCGTGTGGTAGTTGTAGGCGATCGGGCCGTGGCCGCATATCGCAACACGCAGGACACTGACGATTTTCGGACTTACGCTGGGGCAGATCTTGCCGACTATCCGGAGGAAGTACCGGCGACGCTGGAGGACCTTGCTATTCGCGCCACCGTCGCCCTGCGGCGCGAGTTGGCGGGTGTCGACATCTTGGAGCACGGATCCGGGCGCTATTACGTCCTCGAGGCCAACTTCCCCTGTTACTTCGCGCAGGCACAGTTGGTGCGAGGAACCGATATTGCCGGAGCCATCATCGAGCACCTCCTGAAAAAGGCCTCCCGCTTGACGAGGCGCTGATCGACCTCTGCCGGATGGTGTTCGTGTTGTTGCTCCGAAACGCTACTGGCCCAAAATTGCCTTGACGGCTTGCTCCGCCTGGGCGACTTTGGCGTCTTGCTCCTGGGTAGCCTTTACTATTGACTCCTGCGCCGACTTGTCGATTGACTCCTGCGACGCGGACGCCGCCTTTACTAGTGACTCCTGCGCCGACTTGTCGGCTGACTCCTGCGACGAGGTCGCCGCCTTTACTATTGACTCCTGCGCCGACTTGTCGGCTGACTCCTGCGACGAGGTCGCCGCCTTTACTATTGACTCCTGCGCCGACTTGTCGGTTGACTCCTGCGACGAGGATGCGGCCTTCAGCACTGACTCCTGCGCCGCCTTGTCGGTTGACTCCTGCGACGAGGATGCCGCCTTTATCACTGACTCCTGCGCCGCCTTGTCGGTTGACTCCTGCGACGAGGATGCCGCCTTCAGCACTGACTCCTGCGCCGCCTTGTCGGTTGACTCCTGCGACGAGGATGCCGCCTTGGTGGCCTGCTCCTGGGCCGCCTTCACCACTTGCTCCTGCGCCGACTTGTCGGCTGACTCCTGCGCCGAGGATGCCGCTTTCGTGGCCTGCTCCTGGGCTGTCTTGTCGGCTGACTCCTGCGACGTCTCGCCCTTGCCGCCCTGCTCCTGGGCCGCCTTCACCGCTGATTCCTGTGACGACTGAGCGGTCTTCGCCGCTTGTTCCTGTGCCGTCTTTGCGGTTTGTTCCTCCTGAGCCATAGCCGCCTGGTCCTGGGAGAGCTTCGTCCCTTGCTCTTGCGCCGACTTGGCACTCTGCTCCGCGGACGTCTTGGCACTTTGCTCGGCGGCGGTTTCGGTGGTGACCTCCTTTCCTTCCGTCGCGAGTTCGGAGCCCAGGGACTGGATGGTGGACTTCGCAGAAGCTTCGCCCTTGCTGGAGGTCTCGGCGTGACCCTTGGCGGACGTCTCCCCTTTGCTCAGGGTCTCGGCTTGACCTTTGGCTGTCGCCTCGCCCTTGTTTGACGCCTCGGCTTGCCCTTTGGCCGACGATTCGCCCTTGCCCGCCCGCTCGGCTTGACCTTTGGCTGTCGCCTCGCCCTTCGTCGCGGATTCCGCCTGGCCCTTGGCGATCTGCTCTGCCGAGGAAGGCGGGGGCGGTGGAGGCGGGGTTGGAGACGACCGTGCCCCTGCGGGACCTGCCATGGCCAGAGCACCGGTGACAGCGCCGACGAGCCCTAGACCACCCTTAAAAAACAGGCGGCGGCGCGAGACGTCGTCATCGGCCGGCGGTACGGCCCTCCCGTCAAGGAGGTCGACGTCGGCGAGGAGGTCGAGCGCGGACCACACGAGGACCGTCGTGGCGCCCAGAGTCCCTTCGCAGACGGCCGACACCAGTTGCGAAGTCGGTCGCCCATCGGCGGCATCCAACACAGCAGCGCTGAGCGGATCAATCCACAACTCGGTCCCGTCGGGGCAGACCACGAATGCGCCCTCATCGCCCCGCCTGTCGACCGTGACGCGGCTTCGAACGACGATGCTCATCGAGGATCCCCCTCACCCGTCCCACCCCATGGACGGCCCGCCAGGCAATTTCAGAAATGCTAGACCCCTCCCGGGATTTCGGCCATCGGAACCTGGCGTTTGGCCAGGGATGCGACCGGACCAGGCGCTCCTTCCGCATGCTGGGGCCGATGCCCAATGGGACGAAGACCTTTGTCGTCAATGGTTGCGGTTTCAGGGTCGGGTCGGCCGTCCCCAGAGCGCCGCGGCCCCCCGACGTCACGGCCGTTCTCACGCAGTGAGCTTCGCGACGTCTGCCTCGACGCTCTGCAGGGCGCTCTCGGCTCGATCACCCCTGCTTCGGCGTTATGACGCTCCCTCGACGCTCACTCGACGGTCACGCTCTTGGCCAGGTTGCGGGGCTTGTCGATGTCGCGGCCCAGAGCAAGAGCGGCGTGATAGGCGAGGAGTTGGAGAGGGATCGAGAGAAGGATCGGTTGCAGTTCGGGCTCGGTCGTCGGTACCACGATCGTGGCCGTGACGCCCGGGATCGTCGTCGTCGAATTGGTCACGGCGATGACGGGACCGCCACGGGCCTGGATCTCCGCGATGGAGCCCATGTTCTTGTCCCACAGTTCGTCACCGGGGGCGATGACCACGGTGGGGATGTCCGCGTTCACGAGGGCCAGCGGGCCGTGCTTGAGCTCGGCCGCCGGGTACGCCTCGGCGTGCACGTAGGAGACCTCCTTCAGCTTCTGGGCACCCTCGAGGGCGGCGTGGTAGCCGCGGACTCGACCGATGTAGAAGGCACTCGACGCCTTGGCGAGGTGTTTCGCGATGTCGGCCACCTCGTCTTCGCCCGCGAGCACCTCCGCGATCTGGGCGGGAAGCGCGCTCGAGGGCCCGCACCAGCCGGCCACCGTCGGCCGGCCCGACGTCGCGGATGCGACCGAGATGAAGAGCCAGGAGAGCCAGAACGACGGCGGTCGAGGTGAAGGCCTTGGTCGAGGCGACCGATACCTCGGGACCGGCGTGGAGATAGATCCCCGAGCCGCACTCCCGGGCGATGGTGCTGCCCGGCGTGTTGACGACGCCGAGGACTCTGCCCCCCTTGCGCTTGATCTCCTGGACCGCAGCCAGGGTGTCGAAGGTCTCGCCCGACTGGCTGACGGCGATGTAGAGGGTGTCCGGATCGATGACCGGGTTGCGGTACCGGAACTCCGAGGCGGTCTCGGCGTCGGCGGGAATGCGGGTGAGGTCCTCGATCAGATGCGCGGCGGCCAGGCCGGCGTAGAAGGCGGAGCCGCAACCGAGGATCTTGACGCGCCGCAGCGCCAGCACGTCTCGTGCGTTGAGTTCGATACCTCCGAGATGTGCGGTGGCAAAGCGGTGGTCGATGCGGCCGCTCAACGCGCGTTCGATGGCGATGGGCTGCTCGTGGATCTCCTTGTGCATGTAGTCGGGGTGTCCCGCTTTGTCGTACGCGGTCTTCGACACCGGTGAGGTGGTTGGCCTCTTCTCGGTGGGCTCGGCGTCGAGGGTGAAGGTGCGGAACTTGCCCGCCTCGACCACGGCGATCTCCCGGTCGTCGAGGTAGACGACCTGATCGGTGTGACGGACGAGCGCCGATGCGTCGGAGGCGACGAAGTGTTCGCCGTTACCGATACCCAGGAGCACGGGGCTGCCGTTTCGAGCGGCGACAATGCGATCCGGCTGTCGAATGTCGACGACGATGATCCCGTATGCCCCTTCGACCAGAAGCAGTGCGGCCCGCACGGCCTCCTCGATGTCCTTCTCGGGCTGGGCCGCGATCAGGTGGGCCAGCACCTCGGTGTCTGTCTGCGAGGCGAACACCACATCGGCCAGGACGGTGGCCCGGAGCTCCGACGCGTTCTCGATGATGCCGTTGTGCACCACCGCGATGGTTCCCGTCGCATCGACGTGCGGGTGGGCATTGGCGTCGGTGGGCCCACCGTGCGTCGCCCATCGGGTATGACCGATCCCGGGATGGCCGCTCATCCGCTTGGGTGCGCTACGGATCAACTCGTCGACCCGGCCGGCGCGCTTGTGGACCTTCAGGCCGCTTCGTCCTACGACGGCGACGCCGGCGGAGTCGTAGCCGCGGTACTCAAGGCGCTGCAGCGCCTCGAAGAGGATGGGGGCGGCATCCTTGCCGCCCACGTAACCGACGATTCCACACATTCGAAAGGCTCCTAGCCGTAGACGAGGCGCCGGATCTGGCGCTCGGACAACTCCGGGGCGGCCACGGGCCGAGCGGCGAGCTCGGCCGCGATGGACCGGAAGATCTCGCCGTTGGGCAGCCCCTCCTCTTGCAGCTCGCGGTGGCGGCGGCGGACGAACTCCTCGGCGGACTCACCGAAATAGGCGACGATCTCGTCGACCACCCGGGTGGCCATCTCGGCTGGCAGCGGGGTCGTACGCGTGAGATGCCCCACCAAGTCATCCCACGGTCCAGTCTCCATCCCTCGAGTATGGCCCCTGATACGGCAATTTGGCCACGTTTATGCCCGAAATCGGGCAGAAACTATTCAAATGTGGGCAAACTGAGCCTCGGGGGGGCGGTCCAGGCGTCGATCTCGACCATCACCCGAGCACCACGGGAAGCTCTCGGGGGCCGCGCACCTGCCCACCGGCCCACAACACGGGCTTGGCATCCTCGAGATGGAAGGACGGGATCCGCGCCAGCCATTCCTCGACGGCGACGCGCAGCTCCATCCGGGCCAGGTTGGACCCGGCGCAGCGGTGGATGCCCAACCCGAACGCCATGTGGCGGTTGGTGGCGCGGTCGAGCACCACCTCGTCGGCTCGGTCGAATGCTTCGGGGTCCCGGTTGGCGGCGGGGAAGTTCATCAAGACCTTGTCGCCTTGACGCATGGGGCAGCCCTGAAACGTCACGTCCTCGGTGACGACCCGCGCCATCGTCACGGGCGAGTAGGCCCGGAGAAACTCCTCGACCGCCGTGGTCATCAGCCCGGGCTGCGCGACGAGCATCTTGCGGTCGTCGTCGTGGGTGGCGAGGTGCCACAATGCCGATCCGATCGCGCTCCAGGTCGTGTCGATTCCCGCGATCAATGTCAGCATGGCCATCCCGAGGACGATCGTGGGTTCGATTGACCCACCGTCGACCTCGGCGTGCAGCAGATAACTCAACAGGTCGTCGCCGGGAGCCTCTCGGCGCTTCTGCATCTGGTCCCACAGGTAGTAGCCGATCCCGTAGTTGCCGCGTTTGCGGCGCTCGGGGTCGTCGGCGAACTCCAGGGCGTCGCGCACCCATCCCGTGAAGGTGTCCGACATCTCCTCGGGCACTCCCAGGATGGTCGCGATCACACGGACAGGGATCTGTTGCGCGTAGTCACGGGCGGCGTCGGCCCGCCCATCCTCGATCACGGCGTCGATGAGCGAGCGGCACAGCGCACGGGTCATCTCCTCGTAGGAGTCGACCTTGCTGTGCGAGAACCAGGGCAGCAGGAGCCGCCTCGTCCACGTGTGCAGGGGGGGGTCGGCCGAGATGGGCGGCAATCCGTACGGAAGCTTGTCGTGATCGCCCTCGTCGGGGACGGGGGCGATCACGCTCACGTCGAGCGAGCTGAACGTGGCAATGTCATGGGCCATGGCGGTGACGTCCACGTAGGTGGTGGGGAGCCATGCCCGGCCACGCCGGTCGGTCTGGGCGATCGGGCACGTCGTGCGGAGCGTGTCCCAGATCTCGAAGGGGTTCTCGATGTAGTGATCGTCGAGGACGTCGAAGTCGGTCGCCCAATCGTGCACTGGCTCGGTGTTCGACATGCGAGGAGTATCGCGCCGATCAGCCGAACCGGCTACGCGTCGAAGGGAGCCACCACCCGGCGTAGAAGACCCGACAGCACCGCTCGATCGCCGTCATCCAGGGTGCCGAGGATCGCCTCCTCGCGTGCCACCAGGTCGGCCAGGGCGCCGTCCACGCGTCTCGCACCGGCGGCGGTGATCTGGACACGCACCGATCGGGCGTCCGAAGGATCGGGGCGTCGGCGCACCAGGGCGCGACCCTCGAGATGATCGAGACGATTGGTCATCGTCCCGGACGAGACCAGCGTCTGTGCGAGCAGTTGGCCAGGAGAGAGATGTTTCGGTGCCTCGGCTCGTCGTAATGCCGAGAGCACGTCGAAGCTCCAGATCTCCAGATCGTGCCGGGCCAGCACGACCGTGCGCTGCCGGTCCAGATGGCGCGCCAGTCGAGACACGCGCGAGAGCACCTCGAGCGGCGAGACGTCGACCTCCGGCAAGGCCCGCCGCCATCCCCGTACCAAGCGGTCGACTTCGTCCTCCATTGCAGCCTCCTCGGCCGGGAGATCTTATCTTGACATCGAGATATAGGGGGATTGATACTTATCTTGATATCGAGAGACTTGGGGCGGGAGATGCGCGGCAACGAGAGCAGGGTCCAGGAGGTACCTGAGCAGGACGCCATATCGGCGCCGACCCTCTTCTCCGGCGTCTATACAGATCTGCGCCGGCGCGTCTCGGTGGGGCGCACCCGGCTCGACCGGCCCCTCACGTTCGCCGAAAAGGTGCTGATCGGTCACCGAAGGGCCGGCGGTGACCCCGATCCCGAACGGGGCCGCTCCTATGTGGACGTCGACCCCGACCGGGTCGCGCTCCAAGACGCCCTGGCCCAGATCGTGGCCCTCCAATTCATGACGGCGGGGCTCGACGAGGTGGTGGTCCCCACGACCGTCCACTGCGACCACCTCATCCGGGCCCGGGTCGACGCGGCGGTGGACCTGCGCACGTCCTTGGACGCCAACGTGGAGGTCTACGACTTCCTCCGTTCGGTGTGCGCCCGCTACGGCATCGGATTCTGGGAGCCGGGTTCGGGGATCATCCACCAGGTTGTCCTCGAGAACTACGCCTTTCCGGGCGGCATGATGATCGGCACCGACAGCCACACCCCCAATGCGGGCGGCTTGGCCATGTTCGCCGTCGGCGTCGGTGGTGGAGATGCCATCGACGTCATGACCGGTTCCCCCTTCAACGTTCGATGGCCGCGGCTCATCGGGGTTCACCTGACCGGCGCGTTGTCGGGCTGGACCTCCGCGAAGGACGTCATTCTGCGCGTCGCCGATCTCCTCACCACCAGCGGTGGCACCGGGGCGGTCGTCGAATACTTCGGTCCGGGTGCCGACACGATCAGCGCCACGGGGAAGGCCACGATCTGCAACATGGGCGCCGAGCTCGGGGCGACCACGTCGGTCTTCCCCTACGACGCCAACATCGCCGCCTACCTGTGTGCCACACGCCGGAAAGAGGTCGCCGACGCCGCCGACGCCGTGGCCCTCGATCTCCGCTGCGACCCGGAGGTGGAGCACGATCCCGAGCGGTTCTTCGACCGCGTCATCGAGATAGACCTGGCGGCGTTGCGGCCGCTCATCAGTGGGCCCGACACCCCCGACCTCGCCCACCTCACCGCCGAGGTGGGTCCCTGGGCCCGCCGGCACCAGGTGCCGGCCACCATCTCGGCCGCGCTGGTGGGTTCGTGTACCAACTCCTCCTACCAGGACATCGCCCGGGCCGCCGCCGTCGCCCGCCAAGCCGGGGCCCGAGGGATGAGAGCCAAGGCGGCGCTCCTGGTCACACCGGGCTCCGAGCAGATCCGCGCCACCATCGAGCGTGACGGCCTCCTCGGCGACCTCGAGGCCATCGGCGCCACCGTGCTCGCCAACGCCTGCGGACCGTGCATCGGCCAGTGGGACCGCAGGGGGCTCGAACCCGGTGCGCTCAACACCATCGTCACCAGCTACAACCGCAACTTCTCCAAGCGCAACGACGGCAGCGCCGACACCAAGGCATTCGTCGCATCACCCGAGATGGTCGTCGCCTACGCCCTGGCCGGGACCCTCGATTTCGACCCGCTGGCCGACACCCTTCCCAGCGCGGACGGTGCCCGTGTCCGCCTCGACGCCCCTGTCGGCGACGTTTTCCCCCGCGACGGGTACGAACGATCCGAGCCTCCGCGGCCCGGTCCCGGCATCGGCGCGCGTGCCGAGGTGGTGGTCTCGCCCACCTCCGAGCGTCTCCAGCTCTTAACCCCGTTCCCTGAGTGGGACGGACATGACTACCTGGCCCTGCCGGTGCTCGTGAAGGCACGAGGCAAGTGCACCACGGACCACATCTCCGCCGCCGGTCGTTGGCTCGCCTACCGCGGCCACCTCGAGAACATCTCGGCGAACCTCTTCCTCGGAGTCGTGAACGCGTTCTCCGGCGCCACGGGCGAAGGCAAGGATCCCCTCGACGCGGTGATCCGGCCCTACCCGGAGATCGCCGAGCGCCTGAGCGCGGCGGGCGTGCGGTGGTGCGTCGTCGGAGACGACAACTACGGCGAGGGGTCATCGCGTGAACATGCCGCCATGGAGCCTCGCTATCGGGGTGGGCTCGTCGTCGTGGCCCGGTCCTTCGCCCGTATCCACGAGACGAACCTGAAGAAGCAGGGCATGCTCCCCCTCACCTTCTCCGATCCGGCGACCTACGACGACGTCGGGGAAGACGACGTGATCAGCGTTACGGACCTGGCAGCCTTCGCACCGGAACGCGCCGTGCCGTGCACGATCACCAAGCCCGACGGCAGGACCGTTGCGTTCTCCTGTACCCACACCTTCAGCGCCGAGCAGATCGCCTGGTTCCACGCGGGGAGCGCTCTGAACGTGATCAGGCGAGAGCGACTCGGTCTCTAGGGCGAAGAAGGTTCGTGCGGCGAAGGGGCACGGTCCGCACGCCGGACCGCGCTGGCGGCCGATTCGAGGTAGCGCCACGCGATGTCCGGGGGCAGGCCTCCCACCAGGGGCTGCAGTGCGAGCGGGACGCCTCTGGCCACGTACGAGGCGGCCACGTCGGGAGTGACGATCTGGTACGCGCCGCGCTCCGCCTTGAGCTCGGCGACGGTGGTGGCGAACGATGTGGACGCGATCCCGGGCCGTTGCGCGTTCCACCGTGCGTACCCGCTGGCGTCGACCAGCAGGTACTCGCCGATCTCCGCCCACGCCTGGTCGGGGTCATCGGCGACGAACGCGGTCAGGGGGATGTCGGCGGCAGGGAAGGCACACCCGGCCGGGGCGGTCCCGGTCCGCGCCGCCTCGTCGAGGTAGGCGGCCTCGAGGCTCGAGTCGTGGGTCTCCGCGATGAAGGTCAGCCCGAGCCGGCCCGCACGCCGGGCAGCCGCTTCGGTGCCGCCCCCATAGGCGAGCAGCGGTCCACCGGGGGTGAAGGGCAGAGGAGTGATCCTGACCGGTCGCCCCTCGACGTCCACCTCTTCACCGGCCCACAGCCGGCGCAGGATGCCGACGCGCTGCTCGATCACCTGGGCCCGGCGCCGTCGGTCCACATCGAACAGGGCGAACTCCTCGGCGCGGTACCCGATCCCGATCACATAGGACACGCGTCCCCGGCTGATGAGGTCGACGACAGCGATGTCCTCCGCCAGCTTCACCGGCTCGTACAGGGCCAGGAGCAGTGCGGCCACGCTCACGTGCAACCTCGTGGTGCGGGCCGCGATCGCGGCAGCCAGCGGGATCGGTGATGGCAGGTATCCGTCGTCGACGCCGTGGTGTTGACTGACCACCGCGGCAACCCCGCCCCGTGTCTCCGCCCAGGCGCACATGTCGAGTGTGGCGGCGTACAGGTCGGCGCGCGCCGATGGGTCGCCGGTCCGGGAGCGCATCCCAAATCGCATGATGAAGATGGCTGCTACTTCACCACACTTCTCGGACGACAGCGACGACCCGTCGCGCAGACGGGAGATCCACCAACGTGGAAGCGTCGCGGTCAAGGATGGATGTCATGGCGTCCGCGTATCGTTCCCCGTCCGACCAGGCCGTCCCCGAACAAGCGGAGGTGCTCCGACGGTTCATCGAGGCCATCGAGTCGGGGGAACTGCTGGACACCACCCCTCAGGACGCCGCCGTCGTCCGGCGCCTCCAGGGTGCGTTGACCGCCCTCGAATCGGCTCGTCATCCTCGAGGCGGACGGGGTGACGGCGGGTAGCGCACCTCGGTCTGTGCTGCTCTCCACGGAGCAAGGTCGAGGTCGGGATAGCGCCTCGCCACACCGGCCAGGGTCTCCTCGGTCCAGAAGGGGTGACCCGGTGCGGGGAATCCCATGGCCGTCAACTGCCGCGGTGACGCGTGCTGGACGAAGTTGTGCCACTCCACCGAGAACCCTCGGAATGGCCACGCCTGGTAGCCCCCCCATTCCATGGTGGCGGGCTTGAACGACACATGCAGCATGAAGCGGGCCTGGGTGCGGTCGGTGAAGTCCACCGACCGGTGATAGACGTCGGGACGGTAGACCACGATCGATCCCGCCGGTGCCGATGCGTCGCCCGGATCGTCGTAGAGGTCGCTGTAGTCCTCGAAGTTGAGCGTGTGCTCCTCCACGGGGATGTCTCGCGTCCGGCGTCGCGACACGAAGCGCGTGGCGCCGTTGGCAGCGCTGACGTCGCTCAAGTAGATGAACGTCTCCATCTGGTGATACCCGGGCTCGGGCCGCGGCACGGTCAGGGTGTGGTTCGGGAAGTCGGTGTGGAGGAGTTGGTTGTACTCCGAAGGTTGGCCGGCGTACTTGGCCGTGACGATGGCCAGGTACAGACGGATGTCGTCGGTGCCGAGGAGGTCTTGGGCCAGGTCCATCAGCACATCACTCAGCACGAGGGCGTTGAGCGAGCGGCTCCGAAAAGGGAACTCCGGCCACGATGCATCCCACGTGCGCCAACGGTCGAGCTCGCTGCCCGGCTCGGCGCGCGCCATCTCCTCGACGCCGGGGAACAGTTTCGCCACGGCGATCTGCGCGGCCACCAGATCCTCTTTGGGCACGGCTCTTTCGAGCACGCACCATCCGTCTTCGTCCCAGGACCGTCGTTGCTCGGTCGTCACGACGCCGCTCACGGCTAGGTGCTCGTGGTCAGGTGCTCGTGGACGGAGCGGACTGCGCTCGAACCCTCGCCGACGGCGGCCGCGACGCGCTTGAGCGATCCGTGGCGCACGTCGCCGACCGCGAACACTCCCATGATCGAGGTCTCGAAGGGCAACGGGTCTCGTCCCGCGAACGTCGGGTACGAGGCTTCCTCCGCGGAGAGGTCGCGATCGGTCAGGATGAATCCGCGGTGGTCGAGCGCCATCGTGCCCGACAGCCAGGACGTCGACGGTTCGGCCCCGATGAAGCAGAACAACCCCCCACAGCTGACGGTCCTTTGTGTCTGGGTCGGGGTGTGCTCGAGCGTGGCCTGTTCGAGATGACTTCGGCCCGCCAGCGCTCGTACTTCGGTCCTGGCCAGAACGTCGATGCGCGGGTTGGCGTCGATGCGTTCGACCAGATACCGCGACATGGTGTCCGAGAGGTCGTCCCTCCGGATGGCGATGAGAACCTTGCAGCCGTTCTGGGCCATGTAGATGGCGGCCTGCCCCGCGGAGTTTCCGCCACCGACGATGATGACGTCTCGCCCGGTGCAGATCCTCGCTTCGAGGTCGGTGGCGGCGTAGTAGACACCGGCACCTTCGAAACGCTGCAGATCCTCGACGGCGAGCCGGCGGTACCGAGCGCCGGAGGCGACGATCACCGCTCGGCAGGGGATCTCGCTCCCGTCCTCCAAGGTGACGACGTGAAACCCGTGTTCGGGACGAAGCCCGGTGACGACGCAGGGGGCGTTCAGTCGTGCGCCGAGGCGTTGGGCCTGTATGGCGGTCCGCGACACGAGGTCTTCGCCCGAGATGCCGTTCGGAAAGCCCGCGTAGTTCTCGATGCGTGAGCTGGCACCGGCTTGCCCGCCGACGGCGAAGGCGTCGAGGGCCACGGTGTTGAGGCCCTCCGACGCGCCATACACCGACGAGGCCAGCCCCGCGGGGCCGGTCCCGATCACCACGAGGTCGAACAGGGTTCCCGGAACCGGTCGGAACGTGAGCCCGAGAAGCTCGGCGAATTCCCCGGGCGAGGTATGGCGTAGCACCACCGTCGAGGTGATGACCGCGGGTGTGTCGGGTGGCCGCAGGCCCATGCCGGCGAGCAGCACCTCGGGATCGACCGAGTCCTCGACGTCGATCCACTCATGGGGCAGGTGGGACCGAGTCGCGAAGGCCCGTAGCGCCATCGCCTCGGAGGAGTAGCGAGAGCCCACGATGCGAATCGCTCGGGCGCCGTCCCCCTGGCGCAGAAGCTCTCGACGGGCCGAGAACGCGTTGAAGATCATGTCGGCGATGTCGGGCTTTTCGCTCATGAGTCGACGGAATTCGTCCCGGCCGATGTGCAGGACTCGTCCCGATTCGACGACGCGACCGGTGAGGTACGGCCGCTGGCCCGTCAAGAGGCTCAGCTCACCCAGGAACCCCCCGGCGAAATAGCTGACGATGGTGTCGACGCGTTCGGTGTCCTCGCGCACGATGTCGACACGTCCCTCGAGGACCACGAAGAAGTCGTATGACGCGTCGCCGGCCCGGTACAAGGCCTCGCCCGCGTGGACGACCTGCTCGTCGCCGAATTCCGCCAGCTCGGCCAGCATCGAGGCATCGAGCGTCGGCGCCACGTCATCACCGAGCTGGACCACCGGAGAAACGGTCCCGGGCCGATCGTCGTTGTCGTGGTCGGTCATGGCTCGAGGGTATTCGAGCGCGTCGATCCTCTTGCACGCGAATCGAGCACCCTCTCGACTGCGAGTGCCGCGGTTGCCCCCGCCGCCGCCACCGGCTCGGCGCTCTTCAGGGCCTGGCTGAGGACGAAGGCCCCCTCGAGCAGGGAGATGAGGGTGAGCGCCAGCATGCGGGCGTCGCCCGGGGAGACCCGCTCTGCCTCGAGGCGCCGAGTCCCGGACGCGATCCAGGTGTCGAACACCTCGGCGGTGACCAGGCGGAGCGGCTCGTTCGTGCTCGCCACCTCGAGTGCCACCGTGGCGATCGGGCACGCCACCGCGAAGTCGGTCGACTCGAGGGTCTGTGCTGCACCCTCGAAGACGGCGGCAACGGCACTGATCACGTCGGGCGCTTGGTCCCAGACCGCCTCGACCAGCGCTTGGTACTGGGCGCCCGAGGCGCGGATGGCGACGGCGGCCAGCTCATCCTTGCCGCCGGGGAAGTGGTGGTAGAGCGAGGAGTACGGGGCACCGGCCTCGGTCAGGATCTGCTTGATCCCCGTGCCGGTGAGTCCCTGCCGTTGGAGAAGGGCCGCACTCGCCTCGACGAGCCGATCTCGGGTGTCGTGCACGGGGCTCCCTGTCCGATCGTCCGCACCGCATTTGCGGCCGGCGCACAGTGTAGCTAGCTTGCAACTGGATCGATCTATCCAGAGGTGGACCATGTACAAATGGGCTGTTCGGTGGATGATTCGGCGGAGCACCGCCGCCCTGGGCCGGGGCGATCCGGGGCCCATGCTCGCCGCCTACGCGGATGACGCCGTGCTCGTGTTCCCGGGGGTGAGCTCCTGGAGCGGGGAGCACCGGGGGAAGCCGGCCATCGAGGCCTTCCTCCGGCGCTTCTTGGATGCCGGGCTCTCCGGGACCCCGAAGGACATCCTCGTCAACGGGCCCCCGTGGCGGACCACGGTGTGCGTGGTGTTCTGCGATCGGGCGCTCGACGCCGCCGGTGCCGTCGTCTACGAGAACCGGGTCACGGTATTGGTCCGGGTGGTCTGGGGGAAGATCGTCCACCACGAGGACTTCCTCGACACACAGCGGGTGGAGGCTTTCGACCGCTACCGGGCCGGACGGGGGGCGGGCGTCAGCTGATGGTCGACGGGCGGCAACTTCCGGCCGGCCAGTTCCAGAGTTGGAGGATGGCGCCGGGGACGGTGATCGAGCAGGGGCTGCCGTCGGCGGTGCCGGCCAGCCCCACGTCGTAGGCCTTCCAGGCGCCGGTGGCGGGGCGCGTGAAGAGCAGGTAGGCGCCGTCGTCCTGGGTGGAGACCTGGGCCGGGGTCGACGAGGAGCTGGGGAGGAGACCGGCGCCCGCCCAGTACGTCTGGGTCGTGGCGTCGTACGCGTAGTAGGTCTCGCCCGGGCGCAGACCGGTGTAGGCCGAGGCGGGGAGGCTGTTCAGGGCCGCGCCGGCGGCGACGAGCTCGGACCGGATCTCGTCGGTGACGACGAGATCCGAGGTCGTCGGCTGCGTTGTGGTGGGAGCGGCCCGCGACGTGGCAGCAGTCGGACGGGTCGTGGCGGAGGTCGGCCCGGTGGTCGTCGCGCCCCGGGCGGATTGGCCCGCGGATCCGGTCGAGCACGCCGCCAGCCCGAGTGCGCCCGCCACGACGAACGGGACCAGTCCGGCGCGCACAGCTGAACAGTACCCGGGGCCCTCCACCGGTCCCGTCACGCCACGGACGTCAGGTCTTGGCTGGATCGACAAGGGGCGTGGGGTCCTCCGCGGTTTGCGGATAGACGAGCAGGTGCAGCCCGGCTGCCAGGACGCCGCCCACCAACGGCGCCACGATGAACAGCCACACCTGGTGCAACGCGGTGCCCCCGACGACGAGCGCAGGCCCGAGACTTCGAGCGGGGTTCACCGAGGTGCCGGTGATGGGGATCCCGATGAGGTGTACCACGGTGAGCGTGAGTCCGATGACCATGCCCGCCGTCGCCGTGTTCCCGATCTTGCTCGTGACCCCGAGGATCACGAAGACGAAGAAGGCGCTGAGCACGACCTCGGCGAGGAAGGCGCCCCCGGCGTCGATGTGGATGTGGCTGGCTGCTCCCCACCCGTCGGTGCCGAGTCCGGTTGTCGATCGGCTGTAGAGCGGTGAGGAGCTGAAGGTGGCCCACAGGAGAAGAGCGCCCAGGATCCCGCCCACGAATTGCGACACCCAGTACCCGACCGCTTCGACGAGCGAGATCCGGCCGGCCAAGAGCGCACCGATCGTCACGGCGGGATTGACGTGGCATCCCGAGATGGGCCCCAGGACGTAGGCCAGTGCCAACAGGGTGAGGCCGAACGCCAGGGCCGTGGCCACGACGCCGGCATAGAAACTCGTCCCGGTGGCACCGAAGCCGAACGACAGTGTGGCCACCCCTACCGCGAAATACACGAGGATCAACGTGCCGAGCAGCTCGGCGGACAGCTTTCGCACCATCGAAGGCCCCCTTCAGCAGCGTGTTCCCGGAGGCTAATTCGTCGGCGGGGCGCCCGCCGGGGGACCCGGACAGACCGGTGGGGCCTACGAGGCCCCTTCGTCGACGAGTTGGTATCCGACCCCGGGGTTGGTGCGGAGCAGCTCGCCCTTCTCGTCGCCGAGTTTGCGGCGCAGGCGGTACACGTACACCCGGAGATACTGGGTCTCGGTGCCGTAATGGGGGCCCCAGACGTGCTCGAGGATCATGCGGTGGGTGCAGATCTTGCCGGCGTTGCGGGCGAGGAAGACCAGAAGAGAGAACTCCCGGGTCGTGAGCTCGACGGGCCGGTCCCCTATCCGGGCCTCGTGGTGCACGAGGTCGAGCCGCAGAGATCCGACTTCGATCTCTTTGACCTCGGCCTCGCCCGGTTCGGGGGTGCGGTGTCGGAGCGCCACCCGCAGACGGGCTTCGAGCTCGCCCATCCCGAAGGGCTTGGTCATGTAGTCGTCGGCTCCACCGTCGAGCGAGGCGATCTTGCGGTCCTCGGTGCCGTCGGCCGAGAGCACGATGATCGGCACGTTGCTCCAGAGCCGGATCCTCCGGCACACCTCCATGCCGTCGAGGTCGGGAAGCCCGAGATCGAGGACGACGATGTCGGGCCCACCGATGGCGGCTTGGGAGACACCCTGCTCGCCGGTGGAGGCCACGAGCACGTTGTGCCCGAGCGCGTCGAGGCCGATGCGCAGGACCCGGAGCAACGCCTGGTCGTCATCGACCGCCAGGACGGTGGCCACTCAGGTCACGACCATGGTGACGGGTGCCGGCGGCATGGTGAAGCAGAACCGCGCCCCCCGTCCGGTGCGTCTTCGACCCAGATCTCCTGACCGTGGGCCTCGACGAACGCCTTGGCGATCGACAGGCCGACTCCGGTGCCACCCGAGGTGCCGCTGCGGTTGAACATGCGAAAGACGTTGGTCCTCTCGGCCCGAGGGATACCGGGCCCTCTGTCCTGGACCGCCAGTTCCACCAGTCCGTCGTGACGGAGTCGCGTCGAGACGGAGATGGCCGTGCCGGGCGGAGCGTAGCGAGCCGCGTTGTCGAGGAGATTTGCGAGCACCTGGCCGATCAGGAGGTGATCGACATCCACGAGGGGAACCTCGACATCGACCTCGGTGGTGATGTCGAGCGTGTCCGCCCTGGGCCCGAGGCCGCGCATGGCGTCCGCCACGAGGTCCCCGACGGCGATCGGCTCGTTGCGCAGTTCCAGCGCTCCCGCTTGGACGCGGGACAGATCGAGGAGGTTGGTGACGAGACGGTCGAGGCGATCGGTCTGGTTGTCGATGAGTTCCAGCAATTCCTCCCGGTCGGGAAGGGCGACGTCGGCCTCGGCGCTGCGCAACGTGGAGGCCGACGCCTTGATCGTGGCCAAGGGAGTGCGGAGATCGTGGGAGACCGCACCCACGAGGGCGCGTTGGAGGCGGTCGACCTCCTCGAGCAGCTCCGTCCGCAGCGCCTGTTCACGGAGCTGTGCCCGTTCGAGGGCGAGAGCCAGGTGATTGGCGAAGGTGTGCAGCAGCTCTTGGTCGTGTCGGGTGAGTGCCGCGCCCCAGATGTGGAGCAGGCCGATGGGGCGGCCCATGGCCGAGAGCGCCACGGTCTGGGTCTGCTCATGTCGGGGGCCGGTGGACGTCCCCAGGCTGGCGGGAATCCCCGGTTCAGGCGCGATTCGTCGTAGCTCCGCATCCGAGACGACTTCTCCCGCCGACGCCACCACATCGAGACGGGCATCGACGGGGAGCAGGAGGGCAACGCTCCGCAAGGCGAACGCTTCGTGCACCGTGGACACGATGAGCTCGAGGACCTCGGACAGAGGCCGGTCCTCGATGAGGAGATCGGTGAGCTCGAAGAGGCGACGGATGGCCTGCTCGCGTTGATCGGCTTCGGCCCGCGCCGTCTCCAGACGGGCGACCACGCTGGACACCGCCAGCATCACCGCCACGTACACCCCGAGTGCCACCCAGTTCTCGCCCCTTCCCACCGACAGCGTGAAGTAGGGAGGGATGAACACCAGGTCGTAGACGAGGAACCCGGCCACCACTCCGAAGACACCGGCCCCGAACCCTCCGACGACCACACCGATCACGACCGGGACCACCAGGACCAGCCCGGTGGTGGCGATGCTGAGGTGGCTTCGGAGAGGAAGCATGATTGCCACGAGCACGGCCATGACGATGACAGCGACGACCGACCCCACCGCTGCGTGCCGCCATGTTCCCATGTGCTCTACCTCGTGTCCTTCGCCCTTCCACGATACCGGTGGGCGGTTTCATCCCGCCCTCTGGGGCACGAGGCACAATGGGGACCATGACCGAATCCGGTCCGACTGAACGCCTCGAGTACCTTGAGTCCGACGCCGTCGGCCCCACGGGCCGGTTCCGCATCTACATGGGGGCCGTTGCCGGCGTGGGGAAGACCTTCGCCATGCTCGACGAGGGCTGGCGCCGACACCGCCGGGGCGCGGATGTCGTCGTCGGGTTCGTGGAGACCCACGGACGTCCCCGGACCGCGGAGCTGATCCGCGACCTCGAGGTCGTCCCGCGCAAGGTCGTCGCGTACCGGGGATCGCAGTTCGAGGAGATGGACGTCGACGCCGTACTCGCCCGCAAACCCGAGTTGGCGCTCGTCGACGAGCTGGCCCATACGAATGTCCCTGGATCGGGACGCCACGAGAAGCGCTGGCAGGACGTCTTGGAGCTGGTCGAGGCGGGCATCGCCGTGATCACCACGGTCAACGTGCAGCACTTGGAGAGCATCGCCGACGCCGTCGAGCGCATGACCGGAACGCGGGTGCGCGAGCGCGTGCCCGACTGGGTCGTCCGCCGAGCCGACCAGCTGGAGCTCATCGACTCCTCACCCGAAGCTCTCCGACGGCGCATGGTGCACGGCAACATCTATCCGGCCGAGAAGGTCTCCGATGCGCTCACGCATTTCTTCCGCTCCGAGAACCTGGTGGCGCTGCGCGAGCTCGCCCTTCGGTTCGTGGCGGACGAGACGGAGGAAGAGCTGCTCGCGTACCTGCGCGATCGCCATGCCGAGGCGCTGTGGGAGACCCGGGAGAGGATCATGGTGGCCGTGACCGGCGCGCACGGTACCGACGCCGTGATCCGCCGGGCCGCTCGCATCGCCGCTCGGACCAAGGCGGGCCTGCATGCCGTCTACGTGGCGGTCTCCGAGTCGGCCCACGAGAAATCCGTCGACGAGCTCGACGAGTTGCACAAGCTGGCCGACGACCTCGGAGCCGAGTGGCACGTGCTGCACAGCGACGAACCGGCCCGCGCCCTTGTCGACTTCGCCTCGGAGCACCAGGTCACCCAGATCGTGCTGGGGTCGAGCCGCCGGAGCCGCTGGGAGGAGCTCACCAAAGGCTCTGTCGTCCAGCGGGTGCTGCGATTTGCTGGTGACTGCGATGTCGATGTGCATGTCATCGCCCGGCGAGATGTCGAATCGCCGGAAGGGCCTGATCAGTCGGAGTAGCCGCCGAGGTCACCTCGGGAGCGGCACCCACCAGTGCAGCCGCGTGCCTCGCTTGTCGGCTTGGCCTACCGTCATCGACCCGCCGCGTTCTTCGGCTCGGGTCCGCAGGTTGGCGAGACCGCTCGACCTGGTGGTGTCACCCATTCCCACACCGTTGTCGGTCACCGTGATTGTCAGGTCGTTGTGGACATCGACCCGGACCACGACCCGCGACGCCTTGGCGTGTCGGGCCGCGTTGGAAAGGCCCTCGCGCACCACGGCCAGAACATCGGGGACGAGCTCCTCGGGGACCTTGGTGTCCACGGGCCCGTCGAATTGGAGGCGGGGTTGGAACCCCAGAACCTGTGCCGCCATGGAGGTCACGTCGAGGAGCCGGGCCCGGGTGCTCGTCCCCACCCTGTCACTCGTGCGCAGAGCCAGTGAGAAGATCGTCGATCGCACGTCGCGGATGGTGGCGTCGAGCTCTTCGATGGACTCTCCGATCCGCTCCAGCGCGGGCGGATCCGCGATCGAACGAGAGGTGGCTTGCAGCGACATGCCCACGGCGAAGAGCCGCTGGACGACGTGGTCGTGGAGATCCCGGGCGATCCGTTCCCGGTCGCCCATGATGGCGAGCTGTTCGCGATCGTTCTGAGCCCGGTCGAGCTCGATGGCGAGGCCCGCCTGTTGGCCGAAGCTCTCGACCACCCGGATCTCCTCGGGGCTGAACCCGGCTCGACCGACCAGGCGCACGACGCCCAGGACGCCGTCGTTTCCGTGCGATGTCGTGATGGGGGCGAGAAGCAGGGGGCCGAGCCCCGGGGGAAGGGTGTCAGGCTCGTCGACGCCCAGCACCGAGGACGGATCGGTCGTGACCGTCGTGCGCCCGGTGGTGAAGACCCGTCCCGCCGCGGTTCCCTCGATCGAGACGAGTTGGCCCCGCAGGTCCAGGACCGGACCCCCGTGGGTGGCGATCACCTCGAGGTGGGTGTCGTCGTTCCTGGCCACCACGCTCACCGTGATCCCGTCGGCATCGGAGAGTTCCGAAACCCGCCGGGCGATGAGCGCCAACCACTGTTCGAGCCCACCTCCGGCGAGCATCGACAACCTGACTTCTGAGATCGACCCCAGCCAGCGCTCGCGTCGCTGTCCGTCCACGAGCAACCGGCGGAGCTCGCGCTCGGCTCTCTTGCGCGCCGTGATGTCCCGCAACACCGCAGAGATGCCCGTGGCATTGCCCGATGGCTCTCGAATGAGCGAGAGCGCTTCTGCCACCTCGATCTCGTGCCCGTCCTTGTGGAGGCGGACCGTGTCGCGGCTCGGGAGGTGCATGCCCCCCCGGACTCGCGCCATCTGCTCGTCGACATCGAACCGCAGACTCTCGGGGACCAGTCTCGACACCGGCTCACCCCGGATCTCGTCGGCGCTGTAGCCGAGGAGTCGCTCGGCACCGGGGTTCCAGGTGGTCAGGGTACCGCCCAGGTCCATCGACACGATGGCGTCCTCGGACGACGACACGATGGCGGCCAGCCACGCTCCGGCTTCCCAGGCGGCGCGCCGGCCCGTGACGTCGCGCACCACGGCCAGCGTGAGGGGACGCTCGGCCCCGTCGAGCGGGGCCAGGCTGATGTCGGTGGGGAATTCGGTCCCGTCGAGGCGCCTGGCCCACAACTCGGGGCCCGTGCCCATGGGGCGTGGCTCGGGGTGGGCGCCGTAGCTGGCGCGCCGCCGAGCATGTTCGGTTCGGAACCGTTCGGGCACGAGGGTGTCGATGGCGACCCCCGCCAGCGCACCGGGTGGGTAGCCGAAGATCGACTCGGCCCCGGGGTTGGCCCCCACGATCAGTCCTCCGGCGTCGGTCACGATGGCGGCATCGGGCATCAGGCCCAAGACGGCGTCGATCAGTTGGGCCGAGCCCGGGTCCCCGAGATGGTCCTGCTCGAGGTGGGGGCGGGTCGGCATCCGATCAGGACCGTTCCCGTGATGGCACCCCATGCATGGTAATGGCGCGGCTCCCGTCGGCTCTCGGCCTGACCCGTGCCCCGTCACGCATCGGGGATGCCGTAGAAGGCGCGATCGACGACCCTTCGGGCCCGTCGGGTTACCCGTCGGTAGTCGTCGCGCAGCGTCGACGGAGTGGTTCCGAGGCTCCGGGCCAGATGGGAGAGCTGGTCGGCCTGGGTGGGGAGCGCGTCCCCGGGGGACGCCCCTCCGGGCAGTGCGCCCACCAGGTGCCACCGGTTCCTGGTCTGCTCGCAGAAGCGGTAGGCGTCTCGCAGCGCGCCCAGATCATCGGGAGAGAGCAGACCGCGCTCGCCCAGGACCTCGAGTGCCGTGTGCGTGCTCGCCCCGGGGACGCGATAGCGGAGCTGGAGCAACTGCACCGTCCACTCGATGTCCGACAGGGACCCGCGTCCCAGCTTCAGGTGGAACTGCGGATCCTCGCGCGACGGGATGCGTTCGCGTTCGATGCGGGCCTTCATCCGCCTGATGGCGGCCACCTCGTCGTCGCCGAGGGGACGGCCCCACACGAACTCGGCCACCAGGGCCATGAACCGCTCACCCAGGGCGCGGTCCCCGGCGACGATGCGGGCGCGCGCCAGCGCTTGACGCTCCCAGGTCTCGGCCCAGCGGTCGAAGTACCCCGCGTACCCGTGAAGATCGCGCGCCAGTCGTCCTTGTCCTCCCTCGGGTCGCAGCCCGAGGTCGATGGCCGCCACCCGCTGCGAGGGGCTGGGTCCGTGGACGAGATGCAGCAGCGACTCCGCCACGAGCTCGCCTTCGAGGTCATCGGCACCGTCGAAGACGAGGAGGATGTCCAGATCGCTGGCGTAGGACATCTCGGCGCCGCCGAGACGGCCCAGCCCCACGATCGAGAACGGCATTCCCGGGTTGACGACCTCGAGCGATGCCTCGAGGAGCGCTTCGCTCATCCCGGTGAGCGCACGACCCGTGGCCACGACGTCGTCCACGCCGAGGAGATCGCGCGCCGCGATGCGGACGTATTGGTCCTGGCGCATCCGTACCAGCTGGGCCCGTCGCCACGCTTCGTCCTCGTTGCGATGAAGCCGTTCACCGGCCTCTGCCACCAAGACGTCACGAGGAGTCGGCGTGAGCGCCTCGTCGTCGGAGACCATGGGGATCAGCTCGGGATTGCGCTCGATGGCCTCGACCAGCGTCCGGCTCGATCCGAGCAACAAGCACAGCCGGCGCGCCGCCTCGGGGGACTCCCGGAAGGTGGAGACCAGAAGCGTGCGCTGGTGCGCGTGGACGACGAGATCGCGCAGTCCCAGGAGGCCCAGGTCGGGATCGGGCGAGAGTGAAAGCCAGTCGAGCAGGAGTGGGAGCAGCTGCGCCATGAGACGGGAACTGCGGGTGAGGCCGCCGGCGAGGTCTTGCACGGCGGCACGCGTGCGCGTGGCGTCGGAGAACCCGAAGGCGTCGAGCCGCCGAGCGATGGCGGCGGCCGACATGACCGGACCGGTGTTCTCCTCGGGGGAACCGAGCGTCGGGGGGGCCGTTCCGGGCGAGGTCTCGACGGTGGCGAACGCCTCGAGGAGAGGGCGGAAGAAGAGCCGTTCGTGGATGGTTCTCACGTCGCGCTGGCAGAGGCGCAGCGCGTCGTCGAACCGGGACGTGGCCGAGGCTGAGGCATCGTCCTCGAATTCCAGCACCAACGACACGCGCCGCCGGGCCGACGGCTCGGCCGGGACCGAATGGGTCTGCTCTTCCTCCACCAGCTGCAACCGGTGCTCCACCGTGCGGAGAAAGCGGTATGCATCGGCCAGCGCGGCCGCATCTTCGGTGGCCACGTACCCGGCCCCGGCGAGCTCGGTGAGCGCGTCGAGCGTCGACCGTGCCCTGATGCCGGGGTCCTGTCGGCCGTGCACGAGTTGCAGGAGCTGCACCGCGAACTCGATGTCGCGGATCCCACCCGGGCCCCGCTTGATCTCACGCCCGAGGAGGCCTCGGCTGGCCACGACTCCCTCGGTCCGAGCCTTCATCGAGCGCACCGCGGCCAGCTCGTCGGCACTGTAATTCTTTCCCCACACCTGCTGCGCCGCGGCACCTTCGAATGCGGCACCGATCTCTGGGTCGCCGGCGACGGCGCGCGCCTTCAACAGGGCCTGGAACTCCCACGTCGCCGCCCAGCGGTCCCAGTAGGCCTCGTAACTGTCGAGGGACCTCGTGAGCGGGCCGGCGCGCCCCTCGGGTCGGAGGTCGACATCGATCCGGAAGCATCCCTGTGCGATGTGCAGGACGTGGCGGGCTGCGTCTTCGTCAGGCCCGTCGTCGGTGACGAAGAGGACGTCCACGTCACTGGCGTAATTGAGCTCGCGCCCGCCGAGCTTCCCCATCCCGATGACCGCCATCGGCCGGTCGGCATTCGCAAGCAACACCGCTCCGTGGAGCACCCGCTGGGCGAGATCTGCCAATGCCGCTCCGACCGTCTCGAGGGTGTCGAGGCCGAGAAGGTCGCGTGCCGCGATGCGCAGCAGTTCCAGTCGCTTCGAGCGCGCCAAAGCGGCCGGATCCGAAGGGTCGGTCGGCACCGGCCGGTCCAGGTCATCGAGAACGTCCAGGGCGGCGTGGTCGGCGACACAGAGCCGGCCCAGAGAGTTGCTCGCGGCGCTCACCCGGACGAGCGCCAAGGCCAGGGGGGTCGGTTCCGAACCCGTCATCAGGCGGGCGCTGTCCTCGGGATGTTCGTCGACCACGCGGTGCAGAGTGCTCGACGACGCTTCGGGCGAGGCGGAACGCTCGGCCAGGTGCACAAGCGCCCCGGGGACGGTGCGCGGTCGGGCGTCACGGTCACCGGCCCCGAGTTCCCCGGGTGACGGTTCCACCATAATCGCAGCATGCCAGGCCGGCGGTGCAGAGGCTGCCGGTAGGATTTCGTCGTGTCCCACCTGCGTTTGGCGTTGTGCCAGCTCGACACCGTCGTGGGCGAGGTGGACGGGAATGCCGAGCGCATCATCGACGTCCTGGCCCGCGTCGAGGGCGAGGGCGCGGATGTGGCCGCCTTTCCCGAGCTCGCCATCACCGGCTACCCGCCCGAAGACCTTCTTCTGAAGCCGGCTTTCGTGGCCGACAATCTGGCCGCGCTGCGAACCGTGGCGGCGGCCACCTCGGCGTGCGTGGCGCTGGTCGGGTTCGTCGACGTCGTCGGGGACGAGGATGTCGATGACGCCGTGGCGCACGCGGCGGGCGCGGGGGCAGTGGCCCGAGAGGCCGCCATCCGGGGCGCCCCCCGCCGGTTGCGCAATGCCGTCGCCGTCTGTGTGGGTGGTGCTGTGCTCGGCGTGTACCACAAGCGCCGACTTCCCAACTACGGGGTGTTCGACGAAGAGCGCTGGTTCGCGCCCGGGACGACCGAGCTCGAGCTCTATGAGATCGCCGGCATGCCCGTGGGCGTGTCGATCTGCGAGGACCTGTGGTTCCCGGGCGGGCCCATCCCACGACAAGGGGCCGGCGGTGCCGGCCTCGTGGTGAACATGAACGCGTCGCCCTACTCGATCGGACGCGAGGCTGATCGGCTGGCGGTGGCGCGCCAGCGCGTGGCGGAGGCGGGATGCGCGATCGCCTATGTGAACCAGGTCGGCGGTCAGGACGAGCTGGTCTTCGACGGCGGCTCGTTCGTGATGGACGACACGGGCCGGGTCCTTGCCGCCGCACCCCGATTCGTCGAGACGACGCTCCTCGTCGACGTTCCCGTCCCGCCGCGCCGCGCCGTGACCCTCCCCATGGCGGTGGTGAGCGGGGCGCGGCGCGACGGCCGCCAACGGCCGGCACCCGTCGTGGCTGTCCCGCTGGGGGAGGAGGCCGAGGTGTACGAGGCCCTCGTGCTGGGGACGCGTGACTATCTGAGGAAGAACGGGTTCACCGACGCCGTCATCGGCCTCTCCGGCGGGGTGGATTCCTCGCTCGTGGCCACCATCGCGGTGGACGCCCTGGGTGCCGGGCACGTCCACGGCCTGTCGATGCCGTCGCGCTACTCCAGTCGGGGGTCTGTCACCGATGCGGCCGCGTTGGCACAGCACCTCGGCATCGACCTCTACGACGTCCCCATCGAGACCGCGCACGTCGCCTTCGGCTCCGTCCTTTCCGCCGCGCTCGGCGCCGCTCCTTCGGGCCTCACCGATGAGAACCTGCAATCGCGCGATTCGCGGCGTCGTCTTGATGGCGGTGTCCAACGCCCGGGGATGGATCGTGCTCACCACGGGGAACAAGAGCGAGTTGGCCACCGGATACTCGACGCTGTACGGCGACTCCGCCGGGGGCTTCGCCGTGATCAAGGACGTGCCGAAGACCCTCGTGTACCGGCTGTGCCGGTACCGCAACGACCGGGCGGGAACCGAGCTCGTGCCGGAGTCTGTGCTGAGCAAGCCTCCGTCGGCCGAGCTGCGCCCCGATCAGCGCGACGACCAGAGTCTGCCGCCCTACGACATCCTCGACCCGTTGCTCGAGGCGCTGGTCCTCCACGACCGGTCGATCGCCGATGTCGCCGGCGACGGGTACGACCCCGAGCTCGTCGTCCGCGTCGCCGCACTGGTGGACGGGGCCGAGTACAAGCGACGCCAATCGCCGCCCGGTGTGCGCATCACGGCCAAGGCTTTCGGGAAGGATCGGCGTATGCCCATCACGAACCGCTATCGGTCTCCGGCCCCCGCCGCGACGTCGGCGTCGACGGGAGCGGGGGACGAGGGCGGGGTGATTCCCCGTGCCTGACCGGTTCGAGGCAGCCGCCCTGGCGCTCGGCCCGGCGGGGCTCGACGCCGCGGTCGCGTCGGGCGGATCGACACTGTCGCTCGAGGTGCAGGCGCGCCTCGTCGGCTCGTACCAGTGGGTGGAGCGTCGCCTCTTCGAGGTGCTCGGCTCGTGGGTCGGGTCGGAGTCCGTGCCCGAGGCGCAACTGCTCTTCGACATCTACAGCCAGCAGCACGCCTGGCACGCGGAGTTGTTCGCAGACCGGCTTCCCGCCCTCGACACCGTCGACCCCTCCGCGCTGGTGTTGCCTCCGAGCGCGGAGGTGGACCGCATGCTGGGCGTGCTGGCCGGGGTCGTCCCCGCGGGCGAACACGGGGCCGGTGGGAGTCTCATCGGAACCGGGGCGGGGAACGACGCTCCGGCGGGAGGTACGCTGCCGCGCCTCGTCGGGATCGGCAGGGTGGTGGTGGCCCGGCTGGTGACGGGGTACACGCTCCATCTCCGGCGTGTGTCGGCCGTCGCCGACGCGCCGCTGGCGCGATGTCTGACGCTCGTGCTGCGCGACGAGACCGAGCAGTGGCTGGCGCTCGAGGCGCTCACCCAAGCGCTGCTGCGGCGTCCTCACGATGTCGCCGTGGTCACCGGCCATCAACAGCGCCTCGAGACGATCATCGCCGGAGCCGGTGCCGGGCTCGTCCCGTGGCCGGAGGGGCCCGACGTTTCGGTGGCGCCGTTCGAGCCCCCACCGGCGTGACGCGGCCCGCTCTTGCGTTGTTCGAGCCACCCCATCTCGGGGGTCGGGTCTTGACCGGTCAGTACACTGATATCCACAGGTGCGTTTGCATGCGTGACCCCAAGGATTCGACCACCGGCCGCGGTCGCCGGGTGGTTCCGACGAAGGGTTGAGACGTTGGCAAAGGAGCGGGTCGAGCGCGACGAGGAGGACCTGGTCCGGCTCTACCTGACCGACATCGGCCAATACCCGTTGCTCACGAAGGACGACGAGGTACGGCTGGCACAGACCATCGAAGGTGGCCGCGTGGCCGAGCTGGACCTGGCGAGGAAGGTCAAGGATCTCACCCCCGCCAAGCGGCGTGAGTTGCGGCGCAAGGTCCAGACCGGCGAGCAGGCCCAGCAGACATTCGTCCAGTCGAACCTTCGCCTGGTGGTGTCGATCGCCAAGAAGTACCAGGCATCGGGACTGCCCCTCCTCGATCTCATCCAGGAGGGGAACCTGGGCCTCATGCACGCCGTGGAGAAGTTCGACTGGCGCAAGGGCTTCAAGTTCTCCACCTACGCGACGTGGTGGATCCGTCAAGCCATCACCCGGGGCATCGCCAATACGGGGCGGACGATCCGGCTCCCTGTGCATGCCGGCGACACCTTGGCCCGTGTCCAGAAGGCGCAGGCCCGTCTCGAGCTCAAATTCGGTCGTCCCGCCACGCTGGCCGAGCTCGGGGCCGAAGTGGAGATGCCCGAGGACAAGCTCATCGAAGCGCTGCGCTTCCGGGCCGAACCGCTCTCGCTGTCCGAACCCTTGCGCGAGGACGGGGACGCCGAGCTGGGCGACGTCGTCGAGGATCGCGGGGCCGAATCACCCTTCGAAGTGGCAGCGACGTCTCTGTTGCCCGAGGAGATCAATCGACTTCTGTCGCCGCTCGACGAGCGCGAGCGCGAGATCCTCCGGTTGCGCTTCGGACTCGACCGCGGTGAGCCGCGCACCTTGGAAGAGGTCGGGGAACACTTCAACCTCACCCGGGAGCGCATACGCCAGATCGAGGCGCGCGCCATGTCCAAGTTGCGTCATCCGTCGTCGGACACCGGCGCGCGCGATCTCCTCAGCGTCTGAAGGTCTCCGGCCGTCTGTCTTTCGGCCAACTTCGGGGTGACGGCCCTGGTCAGGGCGTTGGAGCAGGGAGTCGCACTCCTCTGGGTAGGATCGGTCTCGTGAAGAAACTGCTGATCATCGCCATCCTCGTCGGTCTCGGCCTCATCGCCGCCAAGCGGCTGCGCGAAGCCTGATCGAACGCTAGGCGCGGGCCGTTCTGTGCCCGTATCGCCTGAGCAGTACCGCGGCACCGGTGGCGGCGAGCGCCACACCGGTCAGCGCGGCTGCCGTCGGAAGGTTGGGCACCGGGACGCGATCGCGTAGCCGGACCGGTCGCGTGAACTGCAACGTCTCCCAGCCGCGGTCTCGAGCCAGTCGGGCCAGCACGCGATCGGGATTGACGACCACCGGGTGTCCGACGGCCTCGAGCATGGGGACGTCGGTGTAGGAGTCCGAGTACGCGTAGGACGCCGCCAGGTCGATGCCTTCGAACAGGGCGAGATCGCGCATGGCTTCGGCTTTGAACGGCCCGTAGGCGTAGAAGGCCATCTCGCCCGTGTAGCGCCCGTCGAGGTCCACGACGGCCCGGCTGGCGATGGCGCCGTCCACGCCCAGGTATTCGGCCAGAGGCTGCACGATCTCCTCGGGGGACGCCGAGACGAGGTAGGTCTTGCGCCCCGAGGCCTGGTGCTGTTCGAGGAGCTCGAGAGCCTCGGCGTAGATGATGGGCTCGACCACCTCGTCGAGGGTTTCGCGCACGATACGGGACACCTCGGTTTGGTCCCATCCGCGCGTGAGCTTGAGTACCGACTCCCGGATCTTGGCCAATTTCTGCTCACTGGCGCCGAGATGCAGGTACACCAACTGCGACGTGAGGGCGCGGACGACGGTGGACCGAGAGATCAGGCCGCCGCGGTAGAAATGGTGCCCGAAGGCGGCCATCGACGCCCGGGCGATGATGGTCTTGTCGAGGTCGAAGAAGGCCGCCTCCAGGGGCGGGGATTGTGCCTCCATGGCCGGGAATTGTAGGGGGCCAAGACCGTTCAGTCGCCTACCAGCAGTTGTTGCACCGCCCGCTCTGCCTCCCCGGTGACGAGGACCATGACCTCGTCCCCGGCGTCGAGCACGGTGTCGCCGCGGGGGACGACGAGCCGGTCCCCCCGTACCACCGCCACGATCGTGGCGTCTCGGGGGAAGGGGAGATCGGCCAGAGACGTTCCCGCCGCGGGCGATCCCTCGGCCAGCGTCACCTCGACGAGGTGGGCGTTGCCCCGTTCGAATTGCAACAAGCGGACGAGCGAGCCGACCGAGACGGCCTCCTCGACCAACGCCGTGAGCAGTTGCGGTGTCGACACCGAGATGTCGACGCCCCACGACTCGTTGAACAGCCACTGATTGCTGGGGTGGTTCACTCTGGCGATCACCCGGGGCACCGCGAATTCCTGTTTGGCCAGCAGCGAGATCACCAGGTTGTCCTCGTCGTCGCCGGTGGCCGCCACCGCCACGTCGACCTGGGCCATGCCCGCCGCGTCAAGGGAGTTGACCTCACAGGCGTCGGCCGCGACCCACGTCACGTCGACCGTGGCGCGTATGCGCTCCACCAGGTCGGGGTCTCTCTCGATGAGCAGGACGTCGTGGCCGTTGGCGGCCAGGTCCTTGGCGATCGCCGTTCCCACATTGCCGGCTCCGGCGATGGCGACTTTCACCGTGCCGTCCCCAGGGCACGCCCGTCGGGGAACGAATCGCCCCCGTCGAAGCGCCGTTCGAGGTCACCTACGGCGTCTTTCAGCACCGCCAGGTGGAGCACGTCGCCTTCCTGGCCCACGAGGTCGGCCACATCGAGCCGGGGCATGCCCGCCCGGGTGACCGACACCACCTTGACCTTGCCCGGCATGCCGAGGTCGCGCAGGGCCTTCCCGGCCCACGCCTCGGGCAGGACACGTTCGACCAGGACCAGGTGGCCCGAAGGATCGCTCCATTCCCCGACGACGGCTTCGGGCAGCAAGCGGTGCATCACCTGGTCGATGGTCCACGTCACCGTGGCGACGGTGGGGATGCCGAGTCGCTGGTAGATCTCGGCCCGCCGGGGATCGTAGATGCGGGCCACCACGCTGTGGATGCCGTAGTTCTCCCGCGCGATCCGGGCCGTCAGGATGTTCGAGTTGTCACCGCTGGTGACTGCGGCCAGGGCTCCCGCCTGCTTGGCGCCGGCCCGGTCGAGGTCGTCGCGGTCGAAGCCCGACCCCACGACCTGAGTCCCGGGCCAGTCGGCCGGGAGGCGACGAAAGGCGCGTGGGACCTTGTCGATGATCGACACCGTGTGGCCCTGCTCGACCAGGCGGATGGCGAGCCCCGACCCGACCCGGCCACACCCGACGATGACGACGTGCACCGGCACCATGCAACACGGCATCGCAGCGCCGGACAACTCACAGGATGTGCTTACCTGAAGGCGTGAGCGAGGCCCCGGTACCCGGAGCGGGCCATTCCGTCCGGTCAGGCGTGGAGCCGGCGGCCGTTCCTGCGGTCGCCCCGGCCCGAGCCGGGGCGCCGGGGCGTCGGGTGGCGCCCGAGGCCCTCCCCTCCTTCGACGCCGCTCGACCTTCCCGAGAACGTCCGCTATCGGCTCAAGAACGCCCTCCTCGGCCCCCCCATCGCCTCCGAACGCCAGTCCGTGGAGCGACTCGGCAAGCCCACCGCGCTGGCGGTGCTGTCGTCCGACGTCATCTCGTCCTCGGCCTATGCCACCGAGCAGATCCTGGTGCAGCTGGTCAAGTACATCGGCGTCGCCGCCTTCGCACTGGTGGTGCCCGTGACCGTCGCCGTGGTGGTCGTCCTGCTCTTCGTGACGGCCTCGTATCTCGAAGTCGTGAAGGTGTACACGAAGGCCGGCGGGGCCTACGTGGTGGCGCGCGAGAACTTCGGCTTGGGTGTGGCCCAGATCGCCGCGGTGTCGCTGCTCATCGACTACACGCTCACGGTGGCGGTGTCGGTGGCTGCCGGCGTGGACGCGCTGACCTCGGTCTATCCCAGCTTCAAGGGCGCCACGGTGTGGATCGCCATCGGCCTCGTCCTGTTGATCGCCTACGGCAACCTGCGGGGCATCCGCGAGGCGGGCCGCACCTTCGCCATCCCGACCTACTTCTTCATCGCCAACATGGCGGTGCTCATCATCGTCGGCTCGGTCAAGGCCGTCCTCGGCGACCTCCACCCCCATTCACTGCATCACGCCGGGGCGATCCCGGTCGGCACGCCCGGGAACGGCCTGCTGCTCGGGGCGTCGGTGTTCATCGTGATGAAGGCGTTCGCGTCGGGGGGCTCGGCGCTGACCGGCACCGAGGCCATCTCCAACGGCGTGAGTGTCTTCCGGGCCCCCGAGTCGCGCAACGCCCGCATCACTCTCGTGATCATGGGCCTGGTCCTGGGGTCGCTCGTCCTCGGCATCGCCGCGCTGGCCGCCATCGTGCATCCCGTGCCCTACACCCTGGGTACGCCCACGGTGCTGGCGCAGGTGGCCCAGTACGTCTACGGGCACGGGGTGTTCCCCCACGTGCTCTTCGTGCTCCTCCAGTACGGCACCATGCTCATCCTGGTCCTGGCGGCCAACACCAGCTTCACCGGCTTCCCGTTCCTGGCCAGCTTCGCGGCGGACGATTCCTATCTGCCGCGCCAGCTCACGCGGCGCGGCCACCGCCTGGTGTTCTCGACCGGGATCCTGGTGCTCACCGCGGTGTCGATCGGCATCCTCCTCATCACCCGAGCGCGGCTCGACAGCCTGATCGCGCTCTATGCCATCGGCGTCTTCACCGGGTTCACCATGGCAGGGGCGGGGATGGTCAAGTACCACCTGACCCACCATGAGCCCCATTGGCGGCGCGGTGTCGCCATCAACGGCACCGCGGCGGTCCTGTCGTTCGTGGTGCTCCTCATCTTCGCCGTCACCAAGTTCACCGAGGGAGCGTGGGTCGTCGTCGTGCTCATGCCCCTCGGGGTCATGGTGCTGCTGCGCCTGCACCGGCAGTACGTCAAAGAGGACTTCCAGCTCGAAGCCGGAGCGTCACAGGCGTGCGAAGCCCCGGTGCTCCGTCACCATGTGGTGGTGGTGCTGGTCGACCGGATGGACCTGGCCACGGCCCGGGCCGTGCAGTACGCCGCGCACGCTCTCCCCGGACCAGCTGCGCGCCGTGCATTTCGCCGTCGACCCTCTCGAGGCCGCCGCCCTCGAACGCGATTGGAGCCGCCTCGGTCTGTCACGCCTGCCGCTGGACATCATCGACTGTCCTGACCGGCGCCTGTCGCCGCGCCACGCTCGAGCTCGCCGCGCAGATCACCAATGACGGGGACACCGAGCTCACCATGCTGCTGCCCCGGCGCGGCTTCGCCGCGGGATGGCGCCGGCTGCTCCATGACCGCAGCGCCGATCGCATTGCCGCCGCGGTCGGATTCCTTCCCCATGTCAACGCCACCATCGTCCCGTTCCAGCTCTCGGGGGGCTGGCGCCACGCCAAGCCGGGCCCGCCGGTGGACGGTCCCGGTCAGAGACCGACGCGGGCGGGGACGCGGGCGTCGTCGCGCGCCGGCACGCGCCGGCGACGCGCATGGCCCGGCGGTGGAGGGCGCCACACCGATCGGCGAGGCCCAGTGGCGCCAACGGGTGCGCGTGGCGGGCCGCATCCGATCCGTGCGGGTGCCCACGGGTGGGGCCACGGCCAACCTGGAGTGCACGCTCGTGGACGGCACCGGGGCGATCCTCCTGGTCTTCCAGGGCCGGCGCCGGATCCCGGGGATCCAGCAGGGGGCGCGCCTCGTGGCACAGGGAATGGTCGGGGCCTGGGAGGGGAGCCTCGCCATCTTGAACCCCGAGTACGAGCTCATCGCCGGTCCTGACACCAAGGAGCTCGACGTCGGGGTCTGAGGGTCCGCCCCGCGCGCCGCCGGGTGCTTCCTTGCCTGTCCTCGCGTCGAGTCGGTATCGTCGGCCCCCGTTCTTCGGGGGAGCGTCTCGCCTTGAGGCGCGCCCGACCCCGCGTCCGACCCGCCGAGTCTCGTCCCGGGCCCCAGGGCCCACGTGAAGGGAGCATCACGTACATGACCCACTTCCTCGCCAGCGAAGGGGGGTATCAGAGCTTCGTCTTCTCGAGCACCGAGAAGGTGTGGCTGGTCGTCGCCCTGGTCGCCGCGGTATTCGGCCTCGCCGTGGGGCTCGTCCTCATGCGGGGTGTGTTGGCCGCCGACACCGGGACCCCGAAGATGCGCGAGATCGCCGCCGCGATCCAAGAGGGTGCCGTGGCTTTCCTCCGCCGCCAGTTCCGGGCCATCGGGATCATCGTCATCCCCCTGGCGGTGCTGATCTTCTTCACCGCCACCAAGGTGTCGAGGCCCAACGGGTCCATCGCCCTGTCGTTCGGCGCGGCGGGCGGCTTCCGGGTGTTGTGCTTCCTGGCCGGGGCCACGCTGTCGGGACTCACGGGCTTCATCGGGATGAGCTTGGCGGTGCGTGGCAACGTCCGCACCGCGGCGGCGGCGCGCGACGGCAAGCTCCCCGGGGCCCTCCGGGTGGCGTTTCGCACCGGCGCCATCACCGGCATGCTGTGTGTCGGCCTCGGACTGCTCGGGGCGACCGTGATCGTCTTTCTGTTCCAGAACACCGCCACCGCCGTCCTGGTCGGCTTCGGGTTCGGAGCCTCGCTCATCGCCCTGTTCATGCGGGTGGGCGGAGGCATCTTCACGAAAGCCGCCGACGTGGGCGCCGACCTCGTGGGCAAGGTCGAGGCGGGCATCCCCGAGGACGACCCCCGCAACGCGGCGACCATCGCCGACAACGTGGGGGACAACGTCGGGGACTGTGCCGGCATGGCCGCAGACCTCTTCGAGTCCTACGTGATCACGATCATCGCGGCCATCATCCTGGGCTTCGCCGCGTTCACCTCCCTCGGCAAGTCCTTCCAGGGCAATGCGGCCCGGGCCGTGGTGTTCCCCCTGATCGTCCCCGCCATGGGCATCGTGGCCTCGGCCATCGGTGTCTACGTGGTGCGGGCCCGGCCCAAGGACAAGTCGGCCATGGCCCCCATCAACCGCGGGTTCTGGACGGCCGCGGCGCTGACCGTGCTCGGTGCGGGCCTCGTGGCCGGTTTCTACCTTCACTACATGAAGGCGTTCTATGCCGTGCTCACCGGCGTCGTCCTCGTGCTCGTCGCCAGCCAGATCACCGAGCACTTCACCTCGACCGAGCGCCCTCCGGTCCGTGAGATCGCCGAGTCGGCGCGCACCGGCCCCGCCACGACCGTGCTGTCGGGCATCGCCTTCGGCCTCGAGTCGACGGTGTGGGCCATCCTGGCCATCGCCGTCGCCATCGGGGTGTCGGTGGGACTGGCGCACGGCAACATCGAGCTGACCCTCTACCTCATCTCGCTGACGGGCATCGGCATGCTGTCCACCGCCGGCATGGTGGTGTCCGAGGACAGCTTCGGGCCCGTCTCGGACAACGCCGCGGGTGTCGCCGAGATGTCGGGGGAGTTCACCGGGGAGGCGGAGCGGGTCATGGTGAGCCTCGACGCCGTGGGCAACACCACCAAGGCCATCACCAAGGGTGTCGCCATCGGCTCGGCCGTGATCGCCTCGGTGTCGCTGTTCGGCTCCTTCGTCGAGACGATCGTGTCGCAGCTGGGCCTGCACGTCCCGGCTTCGAAGCTCTTCAGCATCCAGCAGACCCAGATCAACGTGGCTAACCCGACGATCTTCATCGGCCTGCTCATCGGCGGCTCGGTGGCGTTCTTGTTCTCCTCACTGGCCATCCGCGCCGTGGGTCGGTCGGCGGGCACCGTGGTCCAAGAGGTGCGGCGCCAGTTCCGGGACCATCCCGGGATCATGGACTACACCGAGAAGCCCGAGTACGGCCGGGTCATCTCCATCTGCACCGCGGCGGCCCAGCGTGAGCTCGTGACGCCGGCGCTGCTGGCCGTGCTCACCCCGGTGATCGTGGGGTTCGGGATCAACTACCTCGCGCTCGGTGCGTTTCTCGCCGCCGCCATCCTCACCGGGCAGCTCATGGCCAACTTCCTGTCGAACTCCGGAGGGGCGTGGGACAACGCCAAGAAGTACATCGAGGACGGACACGAGGGAGGAAAGGGATCCGAGGCCCACACCGCGGCGGTGATCGGGGACACCGTGGGTGACCCCTTCAAGGACACCGCCGGCCCGGCCCTCAACCCCCTCATCAAGGTCATGAACCTGGTCTCGCTCCTGATCCTGCCGGCGGTGATCACCCTCCGGCACCACACCGGTGCCCGCCTGGGCATCGCCGGAGCGGGGATCGTGATCCTGATCGGCGCCATCGCGTTCTCCAAGCGCAAGTCCGAGGGCTTCGGCGCCGAAGAAGAGGTCCGTGCCGTCGACGAACCGAGTGTGCCCGCCCCCGCGGCGGCGGAGGCCTGACGACCCGAGGGGTCGGTCCCAGGCGGGGTGGGGACCCCGGGGTGAAATCGCTGGTCACGGTCATCGGGGGCAGGTCCCGCCCCGGCTGCTGTTGACACGGGCGTCGTGAACCCCCCACGCTCATCGACGACCATGCCAGCCTCCGCCCCATCCAAATCCACCGGTTCCCGCTCGACGGGAAAGCCCCTCGTCATCGTGGAGTCGCCCGCCAAGGCCCGCACCATCGGGGCGCTGCTCGGGGGCGGTTTCGTCGTGGAGTCGTCGGTCGGCCACATCCGCGACCTGCCCCGGCGGGCCGACGAGATCCCCGCCGCCTACAAAGGTGAGGGCTGGGCGCGCCTCGGCGTCGACGTGGACAACGGGTTCAAGCCGCTGTACGTGGTGGCGCCCGAGAAGAAGTCGGTGGTGGCCCGACTCAAGTCACTGCTGGCGGGAGCGAGCGAGGTCTATCTCGCCACCGACGAGGACCGAGAGGGCGAATCCATCGCGTGGCATCTGACCGAGGTGCTCTCGCCCCGGGTGCCCATCAAACGCATGGTCTTCCACGAGATCACGGCGGCCGCGTTGCAGCGCGCCGTGGAGGACTGGCGCGACCTCGACCGCCGCCTGGTCGACGCCCAGGAAGCCCGGCGCATCCTCGACCGGCTGTACGGGTACGAGGTGTCGCCGGTCCTGTGGAAGAAGGTGATGCCCCGCCTGTCGGCGGGCCGTGTCCAGAGCGTGGCCACCCGGATGATCGTGGAACGCGAACGGGCCCGCATGCGGTTCCGTGCCGCCACGTGGTGGGACCTCGAGGGCACCTTCGACGCCCAGGGCCAGACGTTCAGCGCCAATCTGGTGGCGGTGGGCGGCACGCCGGTGGCGACGGGGCGCGACTTCACCGAGACCGGTGAGCTCACCCGGGCCGACGCCGTGCTGCTGGGCGAGCCCGAGGCGACCCGCCTGGTGCAGGGGCTCGCCGGCCAGCCCTTCACCGTGCGCGCCGTGACCGAGAAGCCCTACCGCCGCTCCCCGGCGCCGCCGTTCATGACCTCCACGCTGCAGCAAGAGGCCAGTCGCAAACTCCGGTTCGGGGCGCAACGCACCATGCAGGTGGCGCAGAGGCTCTACGAGCAGGGCTGGATCACCTACATGCGCACCGACTCCACCACGTTGTCCGACGAGGCGCTCACCGCGGCGCGTGCCCAGGCGGCGTCGCTGTACGGACGCGAGTACATCCCCGACGCGCCCCGGCGGTATCAGCGCAAGGTGAAGAACGCGCAGGAGGCGCACGAGGCCATCCGTCCCGCAGGCGAGGCCTTCCGCACCCCTGACGAGGCCGGTCGGGAATTGAGCGGGGACACCCTCCGGCTCTACGACCTCATCTGGAAACGTACCGTGGCCTCGCAGATGGCCGACGCCACGGGGACGAGCGCCCAGGTCCGGCTGGTGGGGACACCCGAGGGTGGCTCACCCGCGCAGGAGGCGGAGTTCTCGGCGTCGGGAACGGTCATCGGATTCGCGGGATTCCTGCGGGCGTACGTGGAAGGGTCAGACGACCCCGATGCCGAGACCGCAGAGCGCGACGTGCAGCTCCCGGCCCTGGTCGAAGGCGACACGTTGTCCGCGGCGCAGATCGAGGCGCGCCCGCACACCACCCAGCCGCCGGCCCGCTACACCGAGGCGTCGCTCGTCAAGGCCCTCGAGGAGCTCGGCATCGGCCGGCCGTCGACCTACGCCAGCATCCTCGGCACCATTCAGAATCGCGGGTACGTGTGGAAGAAGGGGACCGCCCTCGTGCCCTCGTTCACGGCCTTCGCCGTGGTGGGCCTGCTCGAGCGGTACTTCGGTGATCTCGTCGACTACGGCTTCACCGCGGCGATGGAGAACGACCTCGACGAGATCGCGGACGGCGAGCGGGAGGTGCTTCCCTGGCTCACCCGGTTCTACTTCGGTGGGAACGGGTCGAGTGCCCCCAGCGCCGAGAGCCACCGGGGCCTCAAAGAAGACGTGGCGTCGCACCTCGGCGTGATCGACGCCCGCGAGGTCAACTCCATCACCATCGGGTCCGACGCGGGGGGCGAGCCCATCGTGGTGCGGGTGGGCCGGTACGGGCCCTACCTGCAACGCGGCGAGGACCGGGCGTCGATCCCCGAGGACCTTCCGCCCGACGAGCTCACCGTGGAGCGAGCCGAGGAGCTCCTCGAAGCGCCCTCGGGTGACCGCACGCTCGGCACCGACCCCGACAGTGATCTCCCCGTGCTCGTGCGTTCGGGCCGGTTCGGCCCCTACATCCAGCTCGGTGAGGCCGTCGACGGCGGCGACCGGCCCCGCACCGCGTCGCTGTTCAAATCGATGTCGCCCGAGACCGTCGACCTCGACCAGGCGCTCGAGTTGCTCACGCTGCCCCGGACCGTCGGCGCCGACCCGTCGTCGGGTGAGGAGATCCAGGCGCTCAACGGGCGGTTCGGTCCGTATGTGAAGAAGGGCACCGACACGCGCAGCCTCGACACCGAGGAGCAGCTGCTGGCGGTGACCCTCGACGAGGCACTGGCCTTGTTCGCGCAGCCCAAGACGCGTCGGGGGCGCAGCGCCGCGACGCCGCTTCGTGAGCTCGGCGAAGACCCCGATACCGGGTCGCCGGTCGTGGTGCGCTCGGGACGTTTCGGGCCCTATGTCACCGACGGCACGACCAACGCGTCGCTGCGCAAGGGCGACGAGCCCGAGACCATCACCATCGAGCGCGCCGCCGAATTGCTCGCCGATCGCCGGGCGGCGGGCCCACCGGTGAAGCGGGCGGCGCGCCGCCAAGGCGTCGAAGTCGACGAAAGCGGCCAAGTCCGCCAAGAAAGTCGCCCACACCGCGAAGAAGACCACTGCGGTCAAGAAGGCAGCCAAGAAGACCACTGCGGTCAAGAAGGCGGTCAAGAAGGCGGCCAAGAAGACTGTCACCGCCGAGACGGCGTCGAAGGAGACGCCCGAAACGGCGTGAGCGGACGCGGCCGGCTCATCGCCCTCGAGGGAGTCGACGGCTGCGGGAAGTCGACGCAGGCGGTGTTGCTGGCCGACGCCATCGGCGCGCTGTCGACGGCCGAGCCCGGCGCCACGCCCCTGGGAGCCACCTTGCGCCGGCTCGCGCTCGATCCCGGCCTCCCCGTCATCACGGAGCGGGCCGAGGCGCTGCTCATGGCAGCGGACCGGGCCCAGCACGTGGCCGAGGTGATCAGACCCGCGCTCGACGAAGGACGGTGGGTCGTCACCGAGCGCTTCTCGGGGTCGACCCTCGCGTACCAGGGCTACGGACGGGGGCTCGACCTCGAGGAGTTGGCGCGCTTGGTGTTGTGGGCGTCGGGGGGGATCACCCCGGACCTGACCATCCTCCTCGACGTCCCCCCGTCGGTGGCGCGCGGTCGTCTCGACCTCGACCGGGCCGATCGTCTTGAGCGCCTCGACGCCGGCTTCCACGAGCGGGTACGCACCGGGTACCGGGAGTTGGCTCGACGCCGATCCCGACACCTGGGTGGTCCTCGACGGGAGTGGCGAGGTCGGCGCCGTCGCCCGAGAGCTTTTGGCCGCGGTGTCGGCCCGGCTCGGACCGCTTCCCAGGCCGGGCCCGTTACCGTCCCCCTCGTGAGCATGCACCGGTGACCTCCCTCATCGACGATCAGACGCTCCCCGCCGTCTCGCTCTTCGCCGATGTCGTCGGCCAGGCCGACGCGGTCGGGCAACTGCGCGCCGCCGGACGGCAACCGGTCCACGCCTACCTGCTGGTGGGCCTGCCCGGCCTGGGCCAGCGCACGCTGGTGCGGGGATTCGCCGCCGCCTTGCTGTGCCCGCGCGGAGGATGCGGAGCATGCGACGTGTGTCGCCGCGCCCTCGCCGGGGTACATCCCGATCTGGTCGAGATCGAACGCGCCGGGGCGCTCGTGAGCGTCGACGACGCTCGGGACGTGGTGCGCCTCGCGCAGCGACGCCCGCTCGAGGCGCACCGCCAGGTGATCGTGGTGTCGGACATCCATCTCGCCCGCCTGGCTGCCCCGGTGTTGTTGAAGACACTCGAGGAGCCCGCCGGGCAGACCGTCTTCGTGCTGCTCGCCGACTCGGTGCCCGCCGAGTTGGCCACCGTGGCCAGCCGGTGCGTGCGCATCGAGCTGCGCCCCGTGCCACCCACGGAGCTGCGGGATTGGCTCATGGGCACGGGCATGGAGGACGAGCTCGCGCAAGAGCTGTCCGAAGCGGCGGGGGGCAGCATCGACCGCGCCCGCCTTCTGGCCGACGACGCCGGCTTCGTCGAACGACGCGCCCTGTGGCGATCGGTGCCGTCTCGTCTCGACGGCACCGGTTCGGCTGCGGCTGCTCTGGCCCAGGAGTTGCTGGCCTCGGCCGACGAAGCGGTGGAGCCGCTGCGCGTCCGGCATCGGCTCGAGATGGAGGGGCTCGGTTCCGACGCCGAGCAGCGCGGGGAGCGGGCCGTCCCCCGGCGCAAGGAGATCGAAGAACGTCAACGCCGCGAGGAGCGTCGCTGGCGGGCCGACGAGCTGCGGGCGGGGTTCGCCGTCCTCGCCGCCGCCTACCGCGACCGCCTGGTGACGCTGGCGGCGGCGGGGTCGACCACACCGGCCTGGTCGGGGAGAACGGCGGAGCGGGTGCGTGAGCTCGCCGACGCCATCGTCGTGGTGGAGCGGTCCGCGGCCGAGCTCATCCGCAACCCCAACGAATCGCTGCTGCTCGAGGCCATGCTCGTGCGCCTCTCCGCCGTGACCGCCTGACCGGGCCGTCGCCCGTGTCGGGCAACCTCGGTCCGAGACGGGTCGGGTAGTTTGATCCGTCACGTCGCCTGGGTAGCTCAGCTGGTAGAGCAGCGCATTCGTAATGCGCAGGTCAGGGGTTCGAGTCCCCTCCCAGGCTCTTGTCGCTCCAGAGCTCCCGTTCGACCCGACCCTCTGTCGGTTCCCCGTGACGATTGATCCGTGCACGCCAGCGAGGCGTAGGAGGTTTGCCACCGCAGCCGCGGGTGGGCGCCGTCTTGATGTCGGTGGGGCTCGGCGCCGCGGCCTGCAGCGGATCACCTCGTGCCACGAGGACGACCACGACGACGAGGACCGCCACGACGTCGCCCGCGCCGACGACGACCGCGCCTCCCCCGGTCCCGCACATCATGGTGGTGATGATGGAGAACAAGAACGCCGCCCAGGTCATCGGGCAACCCGACGAGCCCTACACCAACAGCTTGGCCCGCACCTACGGGTTGGCGACCGAGAGCTACGCCTTCGGGCATCCCAGCCTTCCCAATTACCTGGACATCGTGTCGGGCTCGAACCAGGGCGTCACCGACGACAACCCACCGTCGTCGCACGATTTCCCCGACGCGGAGACGTTGGCCGACCAGCTCGTCGATGCCGGGTTCACGGTCAAGGCCTATGCCGAGGACCTCCCCGCCGACCCCAAGGTCAGCGTGGGGGAGTATGCGGTCCGCCATGTCCCGTGGGAGTACTTCCCCAACGCCAAGATCAGTGTCGTCGATGCCTCGTTGTTGATCGGCGATCTCAACAGCGCCGATCCCCCGGACTTCGTCTGGTACACGCCGAACCTGATCGACGACGAGCACGACGGGACCGTCGAACAGGGCGACGCCTTTTTGTCCCGGCTCGTTCCCGAGGTGCAGTCCACCGCTTGGTATCGCGCCGATGGGGTGATCATCTTGGAGTGGGACGAGTCCGACGACGACAACTCGGGGATCAGCGGGAGCGGCGGCGGCCACATCCCCACCATCGTGATCAGCGCCGCGCTCGAGGCCCACCCCGAGCAAGACGCCACGCCGGTGGACACCGCCGGGATCCTGGGGTCCATCGAGGACGCCTACGGGCTCGGACACCTCGGCAATGACGGAGCCGCCACTAACGGGGACATCGACTCCCTCCTCGGCGTGACCCCGCCCCGCGCCGACTCGTAACGACATCGCCACCGACATTCGTACCGAAGCAGCGCTGCTCGTTGGGCGGGAGTTGAGAGTCGCTTGGCTACCCGGTGAGGATGGCGCCGCACCATGGGCCCCAGGGGGGCACGTCGTCAGGGCAGGTATGCCCGGCGACGCGCCGACGGCAAGCCGGATGGGGGGTCCGCCATGAGCATCACGGTTCCGTTGGGCGCGCAGGGCAACGCGGGGCAGGGGTCCGGGCACGATCGCGCTCGAACGCACGAGGGGGCGCCCGCAGTCGTCTACTTGGCGGCCGCCCGCAACACCTACGGCACGCTGTCCTATCGTCGGGCGATGAAACGGATCGCCGAGGAGTGGCCTCGGGCCGTGGTCATGGACGCGGACGCGTGTGGGTTTGCCTCGCGGGCCGACTGGTTCCTCCGCTGGCCCTTCATCCGCGAGGGCATCGACAGCCTGGTGGTGCTGGCGGAGGACGACGGGTCGATCAGCCAGGAAACCTGGAACGAGCTACGCGACGCCACGGCCTCGGAGTTGCCGTGCTGGTTCGTGGCCGACGGCGATCTGGTGTCGTTGCGGTCGATCCACTTCCGGCTCTATCCGGCCGGCGTCCGCACCAGCCGGCGCTGGGCGCATGCCGCCGATCTGCCCCTGACCTGACGTCGAGCTCGCTCGGGGGGCGGTTGCCCCCACGCGGCACCCGCCGCCACACGCGCTGACTATGGTGCAGCGCATGGCCGACCGGGGTCGATTCACAGAGCTGACCATGCCGCACATGCAGGCGTTGTACACCGCCGCCCTGCGCATGACCCGCAATCCCGCCGACGCCGAGGACCTCGTCCAGGAGACGTTCTTGAAGGCGTACCGCGCCTTCGACCGCTACGAGGACGGCACCAACATCAGGGCGTGGCTCTACAAGATCCTCACCAACACCTTCATCAATAACTACCGCGCCGCCAAGCGGCGTCCCGAGAAGGCCGACGTCGAGGACGTGGAGGACCTCTACCTCTACCACCGGATCGGGGACCTCCAGGCCAGCGGCGCGGGGCGGTCGGCCGAGGACGAGGTGTTCGACCACTTCACCGACGACGAGGTGAAGAAGGCGATCGAGTCGCTCCCCGAGGCGTTCCGGATCGCCGTGCTCCTGGCCGACGTGGAAGGTTTCTCGTACAAGGAAATTGCCGACATCACCGAGGTGCCCATCGGCACGGTGATGAGCAGGATCCACCGGGGAAGAAAGGCGCTGCAGAAGGCGTTGCTGGAATTCGCAGTGGCACGCGGCCTAGTCGGGTCGACCGAGGCGGGGCATTAGCCTCGGGATTGAATGGGAGAGCACGAGATGGGCACCGACGAGTCCGACCTTGATTGCAACGACACGATCGAACGGCTCTACCACTATCTCGACGGCGAGCTCACCGACGAGCGCCGCACCGAGATCCGCCGGCATCTCGACGACTGTGCCCCATGTCTCGGAGCCTTCGACTTCGAGGCAGATCTCCGGCAGGTCATCGCCAACCGCTGCAAGGATCACGTCCCCGATTCCCTGCGCCAGCGGGTCCATGACGCCATCCTGGAGGAGGAACGCCGCGAGGCGTCGGGTCGTTCGAGCTGATCTTCCCACTCCCCGACGGTCGCCTGCTGCCAGCAATTCACAACGGTTGCACAACGCCCTGCCCACACCCTCACGACACCCCCTCGGAACGTCGATAGGGAAGCCACACAGGACGACCGGTGGGAGGTTGAGGGCATGGAAGACCGCACCGAGTTTGGCGATCAGTCGATCGGGGGCCAGGCATTCACTGGATACGGTCGGCCGTCGCGTACCTTCGCTTCGGGACGGGTGTGTACCGAACCGGGCTGTGACACGAAGCTCTCGATCTACAACGACGACGAGTACTGCTGCCTGCACCTCAGCCCCAGCACCCCCCGGCTCCGAGGCAAGAAGATCGCCTGAGAAGGCGGGGCCGGGCTCACGCTCCCTACACTGGGGGTCGTGACCAGCCCCGTGTCGTGGGACGTGGCCGAGCGCGTCGCCACGTGGGTGGGCACGCGAGGCTCGCTGTTGGGCCCCCCCGGGGCCGGGACGCTCGACGCGGCCACCATGGCCCAGCTCGAAGCGGACTTCTCCGAGGCCACCACCGGGCCGAGTCCCTCGTGATCGAGGCCACCGGGCTGCGCCCCGCCACCGGCAGCGCCGGCGCCCTGGTCGTCGACCGGGCCGGCTGGGTCGAAGAACAACGTGTCGTCGTTCCGTCGCCTCCTCGATCCGGTCCTCGAGAAGCTCGACACCGGCGCCATGCAGGGCCCCTTGGCCGGCGCGGCCCGCCGGGCCACCGGGGCGCAGATGGGCCTGGTGCTCGGGTGGATGGCGACCCGTGTCCTCGGGCAGTACGACCTGTTGCTGGCCGAGGGGGAGGACACCGGCGGTGTCGTCTCCTACGTGGGGCCCAACATCGTGGCGCTCGAGAAGCGCCACGGATTTCCCCACCGAGCAATTCCGGCTGTGGATCGCCCTGCACGAGGTCACCCACCGGTGCCAGTTCACCGGCGTGCCGTGGTTGCGGCCGCATTTCCTCTCCCTCGTCGACCAGGCCATGTCGGGCATGGCTCCCGACCCGCGGCGCTTCGCCGAGGCGCTGCGTCGGGCCGCCGCCGCGGTCCGCGCCGGGCACAACCCGCTCGAGGAGGCGGGGATGCTCGGGCTCGTCGCCCCTCCCGAGCAGCTCGAGGTCATCGACCGCATCCAGGCCATGATGAGCCTGCTCGAAGGGCACGGGGACATCACCATGGACCGGGCCGGTGCCGGCGCGGTGCCCGACGCCGAGATGTTCTCGCCGGGTGCTGCGCGAGCGGCGGCGCCGGGCCAGCCTGCCGTCGCGCCTGCTCCAGCAGCTCGTCGGGATCGAGGCCAAGATGCGCCAGTACGAGGCGGGCGAGCGCTTCATCCACGCCGTGGAGGCCACCGGTGGGCCCGAGCTGCTGAACCGGGTGTGGGAGGGGCCCGAGATGCTCCCCACCATGGACGAGATCCGCCATCCCGAGACGTGGGTGGCCCGAATCGGACCGGCTCGCCTCGCCACAGGCTGATGGCCCGGCCCCAGGGTGAGCTGCCGGGCGCGGGCAGAGGCGCGGCCCAGCCGGCGGCCCGGCGCCCGTCGTCACCGCCGACATGCTGCTCGTTGCCTGCACCTTTCCTCCTCGCGCCGTCCCGCTGACCTGCGCGGTCTCCGGCGGTCCCGACTCCCTGGCGCTCCTGGCCCTGGCCGTCGCGGCGGGGTGCGAGGTGACCGCGGTCCACGTCGACCACGGGTTGCGCCCGGGCTCGGCCGTCGAAGCCGACGTCGTGGCGGCTGCGGCCGCGCCGGCTCGGCGCCCGTTTCGATCGGTCCGGGTCGAGGTCGGCGCGGGGCCGAACCTCGAGGCCGCGCCCGCGCCGCGCGCCGGGCCGCGCTGGCACCGGGCGCGGCCACCGGCCACACCATGGACGATCAGGCCGAGACGGTGTTCGTCAACCTCCTGCGGGGGGCGGGCCTCGACGGCCTGGCCGGGATGCGGGCCGGCCCGGTCCATCCCCTGCTCGGCATCCGCCGCTGGCAGACCCACGCCCTGTGCGACGCTCTCGGCCTCGAGCCGGTCCAGGACCCGACCAACGACGACCGGCGATTCGTGCGCAACCGCGTCCGCCACGAGCTGCTTCCCCTGGCCTGTGCCATCGCCGGGCGCGACCTCGTGCCGGTGCTGGCCCGCCAGGCGGCGCTTCTGGCCGACGAGGCGGACCTGCTCGAGGAGCTGGCGGCCGGGATCGACCCGACCGATGCCGCCGCGCTCGCGCGACGCCCCCGACCGCTGGCCCGCCGGGCCACGCGCCGCTGGCTGCGGGGGCGCCGGACCCCATCCCCCCGACCTGGCCGCGGTGGAGCGGGTCCTGGCGGTGGCCCGGGGCGAGACTGGGGCCACCGACGTGGCTCCGGGGGTGCGGGTACGGCGGTCGCGCGGCGCGCTGTCGTCGGCGCCGATCGCCACCGGGGTCGTCCGGTAGTGTCGGCGCCCGAGTGACCGAGGGACGCGCCATGGGCACACCGGCGCACCGGTGACGAGCGACCGCTGGCGCGACGACCCGGACCTGGGTCAGGTCGTCGTGGCCGAGGACGTCCTGCAAAAGCGGGTGGCGGAGCTGGGCGACGAGCTGACCGCCGACTACGCCGATCGTCCGCCGCTGCTCGTCGGGGTGCTGAAGGGTGCGTTCGTGTTCATGAGCGATCTGGCCCGGGCCATCGCGCTGCCGGTCGAGGTCGACGTCATGGCCGTGGCGTCCTACGGGTCGGCGACCACCACGAGCGGCGTGGTGCGCATCGTGAAGGATCTCGACTCCGACCTCACCGACCGCCACGTGCTCGTGGTCGAGGACATCGTCGACAGCGGGCTCACGCTGTCGTATCTGCGCCGCAGCCTTCTGGCCCGCCGGCCGGCGAGCCTCGAGGTGTGCGCGCTGCTCGTCAAAGAGGGCCGCCAGCGGGCCAAGCTGGACCTGCGCTACGTCGGCTTCCACATCCCCCCCGATTTCGTGGTGGGCTACGGGCTCGACGTGGCCGAGCGCTACCGCAACGTTCCCGACATCCGGGTCTACCAGGGCCCGATCCCTGTCGACTGAGACCGGCGTCCTGTGACCGTCGACCGCGAGCGGGTCGAGCGCCTCGTCGGGGAGCTGCTCGAGGCCATCGGGGAGGACCCGGGCGCGAGGGGCTCGCTGGCCACGCCGCGCCGGGTGGCGGCCATGTACGAGGAGCTGTTCGCCGGCATCGACGAGGATCCCGAGCAGCTATCTGACCGTGACGTTCGCCGCGGAGCACGACGAGATGGTGATGGTGCGCGACATCCCCTTCGCCTCGCTGTGCGAGCACCACATGATCCCGTTCATGGGAAAGGTGCACGTGGGCTACATCCCCGGTGACGACGGCCGGATCACCGGGCTGTCCAAGCTGGCCCGCCTGGTGGACGTCCTACGCCCGGCGCCTCCAGGTCCAGGAGCGGATGACGACGCAGATCGCCGACACCATGGAGACGGTCCTCGAGCCGCGCGGGGTGCTGGTGGTGGTCGAGGCCGAGCACCTGTGCATGTCGATGCGGGGAGTGAAGAAGCCCGGGACCCTCACCATCACCTCGGCCGTGCGGGGCCTGTTCCGGGACGACCCCCGGACCCGGGCCGAGGCCATGGAGTACGTCCACGGCCGCTGAGACCGCGTGGCGCCGATCTCCGATTTCGGCCGGTCGCGGGGCCCCGGGCGCGGCTCTACCTACGGGCATGCGGCCTCTGGTGATGGGTGTGCTCAACGTCACGCCCGGACTCGTTCTCCGACGGCGGGCTCTATCTCGACCCCGAGCGGGCCGTGGCCCACGGTCTCGACATGGCGCGCCGAGGGGGCCGACGTGGTCGACGTGGGGGGCGAGTCGAGCCGGCCCGGGGCCGAGCCGGTGTCCGAGGCCGAGGAGCTGCGTCGGGTGGTGCCGGTGATCGAGGCCCTCGCCCCCCACGTGCGGGTGTCGGTCGACACCGTCAAGCGGGCCGTGGCCGAGGCGGCGCGTGGCGGCCGGGGCGACGCTTGCTCAACGACATCTCGGCCATCGTTGTGGCCGGTGGCCGCGCCGAGGCGGGGTGGGGTGGGTGGCCATGCACATGCAGGGCGACGCCGCGCACGATGCAGGACGACCCCCGCTACGACGACGTCGTGGCCGAGGTGCGCGCCTTCCTGCGGGACCGGGCGCGGCGGCCGCGCGACGGCGGGGTGGGCGAGGTGTGGGTGGACCCCGGGATCGGCTTCGGCAAGACCGCGGAGCACAACCTGGCCCTGTTGCGCCACCTCCCCGAGCTCGTGGCCGCAGGGATTCCCGGTGCTCGTGGGGACGAGCCGCAAGAGCTTCCTGGGGCGCCTGGCGGCCGGGGCCCGACGGCCGAGCCCGCGCCCGGTGGACGGACCGCCTGCCGGGATCGCTGGCCACCGCCACCTGGGCCATGCTGGCGGGCGCGTCGATGGTCCGGGTCCACGACGTGGCCGGTGCGGTGCAGGCGGCCACGCTGGTGGGCGCCACGCGCCTCGGCCCCGGTGGTCACGGTGGAGTGAACGGTGGACCGGGGACGGCGCGCCGAGTCGACGATCAGGGAGTGGCTCGGTGAGGGATGACGGTTGATCACGAAGACAAGGGGCGACGGGTGAAAGGGAAGTGGGCGGCGGGGATCCCCCCGCGCAACTTCACGTGGATCGTGAAGGACCAGCTGGCGGTGAGCGAGCGGCCCGGGGGCTTCGCGCCGCACCACCGACGGGTGCGCCGCCAGGAGGAGATCATCTGGCTGCGGGTCCAGGGCTTCAACCGGGTGGTGTCGCTGCTTGCCGTCGCCGCACAACCTCGCCGCCTACGACGAGGGGGAGCTGGTGTGGTCGCACTTCCCCCTCGCCGTCCTCGGGCGACGTGCGGGAGACGCTGCTGGACCTGTACCGCAAGCTCGACGCGTGGCTGCGGGCGGGCGAGCGCCTGCTCGTCCACCAGGAGGAGCTCGGTGACCGCGTCATGGGAGTCGTCGCCGGCTACCTGTTGTGGAGCGGCCGCCTGCCCGGGCGGTCCCAGGCCATCGCCGTGGTCGAGCGCCTCATCGGCCACCCCATGGGGCCCCCGGGACTGGACATGGTGGCCCGGGCGTCCGAGCTCGGCGTCGCCGGCGCCACCTGAGTCCTTCCTTGGACGCCCTGGGACCGCATCGAGGTGCGGGGGCTGCGCGTCGAGGCTCTGCACGGGGTGCTCGAGCAGGAGCGGTGCGACCGCAGCCCTTCGAGATCGACCTCGACCTCTATCTCGACCTCTCGCCCGCGGCGGGCCAGCGACGACCTCGGTCGACACCGCCGACTACGGGGCCGCCGTCGACGCCGCCGCCGCCGTGCTCCGCGGCCCGCCCCGGCGGCTGCTCGAGTCCCTGGCCGGGGCCATCGCCGGCGCCGTCCTGGATGACCCCCACGTCCGGGCGGTGACGGTGGTGCTGCGCAAGCTGCGCCCCCCGCTCGCGGCGGAGCTCGCCTCGACCGGGGTGCGCATCCACCGCCGCCGCGTCGACGGTCCCGGACCGTCCGCCGGTGCCGGGGCGGACCGTCGGTAGCGGTGCGGGCCTTCCTCGGTCTGGGCTCCAATCTCGGCGACCGGCACGCCCGGCTCCTTCGGGCCGTGGCGGGTCTTCCCGATCTCGTGGCCGTGTCGAGCCTGTACGAGACCGAGCCCGTGGGGGGACCGCCCGGCCAGGGCCCCTATCTGAACCTCGTGGTGGAGCTCGACACCGAGCTCGGCCCCCGGGACCTGCTCGAGCTGGCCCGACGGCTCGAGACCGAGGCCGGCCGGCAGAGGGGGCAGCGGTGGGGCCCTCGCACCCTGGACGTCGACGTGCTCCTGGTGGGCGACGAGGTGGTCGACGATGAGGACCTGGTCGTCCCGCACCCCCGCATGTGGGAGCGACGGTTCGTGGTCGCCCCGCTGGCCGAGCTGGCCCCGGACCTCGTCCCCCCGGGGCCGAAGAAGGGGCTGGTGGAGCGGTCGAGGTGGTGGGTAGACTGGTGGGGTACTGATCCGATCGCCTGGAGCGACCGGCACCCTGGGTGAGGGGCTGGAGCGCAGAGAGGTGTCTGGTGACAACTGTCCGACTGATCGGTCCGGGAAGGGCCGGTCGTTCACTGGCTGCGGCGCTCGCCGACGCGGGCTGTGACGTCCGGGACGTGGTGAGCGGGCGCGGCGACGTGACCGACGCCGCAGCGGGCGTCGACGTCCTCGTGATCGCCACCCCCGATGCCGCCATCGCCGAGGTGGCCGCCCGGGTGGCGCCGCAACCCGGGACCGTGGTGGTGCACCTGTCGGGGGCGCTCGGTCTGGACGTCTTGTCGACCCATCCCCGGCGCGCCTCGCTCCACCCGCTCGTGCCCCTGCCCTCGGCCGAGGTCGGACGGGTCCGGCTGCGCAGCGGGATCACCTTCGCCGTGGCGGGCGACCCCGTCGGGGCCGAGCTGGCCCGGATGCTCGGAGGCTCGGTGGTGGTGGTCGACGACGAGCATCGCGCCGCGTACCACGCCGCGGCGTGCATCGCCTCGAATCACCTCGTGGCCCTGATGGGCCAGGTGGAGCGGGTGGCGAGCTCGGCCGGGCTGGAGCTCGACACCTTTGTCGGCCTCGCTCGGGCCGCCCTGACCGACGTGGCCGAGCTGGGCCCGGCCTCGGCGCTGACCGGTCCTGCCGCCCGGGGGGACGACGCCACGCTCGATCGGCATCGCCGCACCCTCGACGCGGGCGAGCTCCCCGGGTACGAGGCCGGCGTGGCGCTGGCCCGGCGTCTGGCCTCCACCGTGCCCCCCGCCCCGGCCCGACCGGCACCCCTACGACCGGCTGCGGTCCGGCCCGCGGGTCGGCGGGCTCGTCGGGCCCGCGTCATGCCCGTGGTGCGCAGCGCCCAGGCGTTCTCCGACACGCTCGAGGCCGAGCGCGCCCTGGGGCGCAGTGTGGGACTGGTCCCCACCATGGGAGCGCTGCACGCCGGGCACCGCTCGCTCATCGAGCGCGCCGCGGCGGAGTGCGACGTGGTGGCGGTGACGGTGTTCGTGAACCCGCTGCAATTCAACGACGCCGCGGATCTCGCCGCCTACCCGCGCGATCTCGACGCCGACGCGTCGCTGGCGCGCGCCGCGGGTGCGTCGGTGGTGTTCGCACCGCCGGTGGAGGAGATGTACCGGCGCGCATCCGGGTCAGGTCGCGTCCACGGTGCACGTCGAGGGGGTGAGCGAGGGCCTCGAAGAGGCGTCGCGCCCCGGGCACTTCGACGGGGTGACGACGGTGGTGGCCAAGCTCTTCGCCTTGTCGGGCCGATGCCGGGCGTACTTCGGCGAGAAGGACTTCCAGCAGCTGGCCGTGGTGCGGCGCATGGTCGCCGACCTGTTCATGCCGGTGACGATCGTGGGGTGTGCGACGGTGCGCGAGGTCGACGGCCTGGCTCTGTCGAGTCGGAACACCCGGCTCTCGCCCGAGCAACGGCGCGCCGCGCTGGCGCTGCACCGGGCCCTGCGGGCCGGGCGGGCCTGTGTCGAGCGGGGCGAGCGCGACCCGGTGCGGGTGACCGCGGCGATGACGGCCGTGCTCGTGGCCGAGCCACTGGTGACGCCCGACTATGCCGTGGTGGTGGACCCGGACACCTTGCAGTGCCCGGCGCAGGTGGACGGCGAGGTGCGCCTGCTCGTCGCGGCGCAGGTGGGGGCGATCCGGCTCATCGACAACGAGGGCGCCTGTCGGGCACCGTTCGACGTGGGCGACGGGCAGGGTCTCGTGCTCGCGCATACCGGAGAGGAGCGCTGAGGATGCGGCGGCGCATGATGAAGTCCAAGATCCATCGGGCCACGGTGACCGACGCCAACCTCGACTACGTCGGATCCATCAGCCTCGATCCCGAGCTCATGACGCTCGCCGACATCCTCGAGTACGAACAGGTCACCGTGCTCGACATCGACAACGGCGCGCGGTTCGAGACCTACGCCATCCTCGGCGGTCCCGGCGAGGTGTGTCTCAACGGCGCCGCGGCCCGGCTCGTGCACCGGGGGGACAAGGTGATCGTCATCACCTACGCCGACTACGAGGCGGCGGAGTTGGTGGGCTTCGAGCCCACCGTCGTCCACGTGGACGCGGCCAATGCCGTGGTGGACCTGTCGGTGGAGCGGCTCGACGACGCGCTGACGCCCGGCCGTCACGGGCTGAGGCCCGCGCCCGGCCCGCCCTCGGGGGCGCCCCCTGTGAAGCTCGACGTCCTCGTCCTCGGCTCCGGGGTGGCGGGCCTGTCCGCCGTTGTCCGACTGGCCACGCCGTCGGGCCTCCGGGTGGGCGTGCTCACCAAAGCCGACCTGTCCCAGTCGACGACGCGCTGGGCCCAGGGGGGCATCGCCGCCGCGGTGGGCGGCGACGAGGACTCCACCGACCTCCATCTGGCCGACACCCTGGCAGCCGGGGCCGGGTTGTGTGACGTCGACGCCGTGCGGGTGCTCGTGGACGAGGGGCCCGGTCGCGTCGACGAGCTGATCGGCCTCGGCGCGGTGTTCGACCGCGAAGCCGGCGGTGATCTCGCCCTGGCCCGGGAAGGCGGCCATTCCACCGCCCGGGTCCTGCACGCCGGGGGAGCCGCCACCGGGGCCGAGGTGGAGCGGGCCCTGGTCTCCGCCGTGCGGCGCAGCGCGGCGGCGGTGCTCGAGCAGTGGTTCGCGCTCGACCTGATCGTCGAGGGCGGCCGGTGTGTGGGCGTGGTGGCCCTCGACCCCGAGGGCGCCGTGCAGGAGGTCCGGGCCACCCAGGTGGTGCTGGCCACGGGAGGTGCGGGGCAGCTCTACGCGGTGACGACCAACCCGCCCGAAGCCACCGGTGACGGGATGGCCATGGCGCTGCGCGCCGGGGTGGCGGTGGCGGACGTCGAGTTCTTCCAGTTCCACCCGACCGCGCTGCACCATCCCGCCATGCCCCGGCCCTTGTTGTCCGAGGCCCTGCGGGGCCACGGGGCGCTGCTGCGCGACGCCGCGGGGCGAGCGGTTCGTCGACGAGCTCGCTACCCCGCGACGTCGTCAGCCGGGCCATGGCCGATCGCATGGCCGCCCAGGGGGTGGGGCACATGTGGCTCGACGCCACCGGGCTCGAGTCCTTCGGCGAGCGGTTCCCGACCGTGGCCGCGTCGTTGCACGCGGCGGGGCTCGACCCCGCCGTGGACTGGCTGCCCATCGCGCCGGCCGCCCACTACCTGTCGGGAGGCGTCGTCACCGATCTCGACGGGGCGAGCGCCCTGGCGGGGTTGTGGGCGGTGGGGGAGGTGGCGTGCACGGGCGTGCACGGCGCCAACCGCCTGGCGTCGAACTCGTTGCTCGAGGGGATGGTGTTCGGCGCCCGGCTGGCCGAGGCCATCGGGGCGGGTCGCGACGGGCCCCAGGACACCGGGGTCATGCGGGCCTTGGCGGACGGGCCCGGTCCGGTCTCCGCGGGCGAGATCGCCTGCATCGAGATCGAGAACCGTGTCGAGCACCGGGTCGAGGACGACAACGCTGTCGATGTCGATGACGTTATCGATGTCGATGAGCAGCCGCATCGACTCCGACACCGACGTGTCGAAAGCTTCGCGAGCGTCTGCAGCGGGCCATGATCGAGGGGGCCGGGGTGCTGCGGTCGCCGGCGTCGCTGGCCGGCGCCGCGGCCGAGACGGTGCCGTCGCCGCCGGCTCGCGGCGCGGTCGGCCCCACCCGGCGCGGCGCGCACGGGGCCGGTGGCGGGCGGGCCCGGGGAGCTCGCCAACCTGGTCACGGTGTCGGGCGCGTTGCTGCGGCGCCGCCTATGTGCGCGAGGAGACCCGCGGCGCGCACGCCCGACGGGACTTCCCCGAAGCGCGGCCGCAGTGGCGGTGTCGGCTCGTGCACCGGGCCGTGGCCACCCCGGGCACGCTCCCGACGGTCGACCCCGGGGTGCCGGCGCCGTGAGCGACGGGCTGCTCGAGACGTGGCCCTCCTCGGGGCCGCCCGACCCTCCGCCCGCCGCGGTGCGGGCCGCCGTGGCCCGCGCCCTGGCCGAGGACATCGGGCCGCTCGGTGACCTCACCGCCATCGCTGGTGCCCGAGAGCGACGTGGGCCGGGCGCGGGTGGTGTCACGGGCCGACGGGGTGGTGGCCGGTCGGCTGTGCGCGGTCGAGACGTTCGCGACAGGTCGATCCCGACGGTGGTCGTGGACTGGCGCCTGGTCGACGGCGAGTGGCTGGTGCCGGGGACGGTGGTGGCCGAGGTGTCGGGCCCCCTGCGGTCGATCCTCACCGCCGAGCGCACCGCGCTCAATTTCCTGTGCCACCTGTCGGGGGTGGCCACCATGGCGCGTCGCTTCGTCGACGCCGTCGGCGGCCGCCAATCCCGCCACGCGGGTGCTCGACACGCGCAAGACCACGCCCGGCCTGCGCGCCCTGGAGAAGGCGGCGGTGCGGGCCGGGGGCGCCTGGAACCACCGCGCCGGACTGTCCGACGCCGTGCTGGTGAAGGACAACCACCTGGGCCGGCTGGGCATGGCCGAAGCCGTGGCGCTGGCGCAGCGGTGGTGGCCGGGGCGCATGGTGGAGGTGGAGTGCGACCGACCCGACCAGGTGTCCGAGGCCGTCGCGGCCGGCGCCTCGGCCGTGCTTCTCGACAACATGACCCCGTCGCTGGTGTCGGAATGCGTGGCTCTGGTGCGGGCCGCCACGGCCGGGGCGCCCGGGTCCGTGCTCGTCGAGGTGTCGGGTGGCGTGACGCTCGACACCGCCCCCGCCTACGCCGCGGCCGGTGCCGACCTCGTCTCGGTGGGGGCCATCACCCACTCGGCCCCCGTGCTGGACCTCGGCCTCGACCTCGTGGAGGACTGACCGTGCTGCTGGCCATCGACGTGGGGAACACCGAGACGGTCATCGGGCTGTTCTCGCTCGGGCCCGGGGACGACCCCCCCGCCGGCAGCCGGCCCGCCCCACCCGTGCCTCCCGAACCGGCCGGCCTGACCCATCACTGGCGGCTGTCCACCGTGGACGAACGCACCCCCGACGAGCACGCCCTGTTGTTGTCGGAGCTGCTCAACCTCGACGGCATGGACGTGGACGAGGTCGTGATCGGGCATGGCGGTGACCTCGTCGGTGCCCCGCGTCACCACCGCGCTGCGCCAGATGGCGGGGCGGTGGTTCGACGTGCCGTGCGTGGTGCTCGAGCCCGGCGTGCGCTCGGGCATGCCCATCCTCTACGACAACCCCAAGGAGGTCGGGGCCGACCGGATCGCCAATGCCATCGGCGCCTATGACCTCTACGGGGGCCCGTGCATCGTGGTCGACCTGGGCACCGCCACCACCTTCGACGCCATCTCGGGGGCGGGCGAGTACCTGGGCGGGGCCATCGCCCCGGGCATCGCCATCTCCATGGACGCGCTCTTCCACCACGCCGCCGCGCTGCGGCGCGTCGAGCTGGTCGAGCCCCGGAGCGTCATCGGGAAGTCGACGGTCGAGTCGATCCAGTCCGGCGCGCTGTACGGGTACGCCGCGCAGGTGGACGGCATGTGCCGGCGTATCATGGACGAGCTGGGCCACGCCACGGTGGTGTCCACCGGCGGTCTGTCCGAGGTCATCGCCCCGTTGTAGCCAGACCATCGAACACCGCGAGCCCTGGCTCACGTTGCACGGATTGCGGCTCGTCTACGAACGGAACTCCAAGCCCGCCTGAGCGATGTCGTGGGGAGGGCCGGTGTGACCCGGTAGCGTCGCGCTGCATGGCCGACGTCCCGTACCGCTTCGACCGGACGGCCGACGCCGGCGACACTGCACGAGCGCTACGCCTCGCTCGGACCGGGCGAGGAGAGCGAGGACAACGTCTCGGTCGCGGGCCGGGTCATGTTGATGCGTCCCCAGGGGCGCCTCGCCTTCGCCACCCTGCGCGACTCGTCGGGTCAGGTGCAGCTGTTCGCCTTGGAGAAGATCACGGCCGAGTTCGAGGCGTTCTCCAAGTTGTCGCTGGGGGACTGGGTGGGCGCCGGCGGGAAGATCGTGCGCACCCGGAAGGGTGAGTTGTCGGTGCAGGTCCACACGTGGGTGCTGCTGGCCGAGGCGCGGCGGGGCTTCGGCGACAAGTGGAAGGGGGTGTCCGACGTCGAGACGCGGTTTCGCCAGCGCGAGGTGGACCTGTGGGCCAACGAGCGGACGCGCGAGATCCTGACCCTGCGCAGCCGGTTGATCAGTTCGCTGCGGCGGCGCCTGGAGGGGCTGGGCTTCGTCGAGGTGGAGACGCCCGTGCTCCACGCCATCCCCGGCGGCGCGCTGGCCAAGCCCTTCAGTGACCCATCACAACGCGCTCGACACCGACCTGTTCCTGCGCATCGCGCCCGAGCTGTACCTCAAGCGGCTCGTCGTGGGCGGGTTCGAGAAGGTGTTCGAGATCGCCCGCGTGTTTCGCAACGAGGGCCTGTCCCCGCGCCACAACCCGGAGTTCACGATGCTCGAGCTCTATCAGGCCTACGCCGACTATGGGGACCTGGCGGTGTTGGTGGAGGAGTTGGTGTCGGGGCTTGCGTCGGAGCTGCGCGGCGCCACCACCATCTCCTATCAGGGGCGCGAGCTCGACCTCACCCCGCCGTGGCGTCGGGCCACCATGGCCGAGCTCGTGAGCGAAGCCACCGGGGAGGCGGTCGACGTGCACACGCCCGTCGAGGAGCTTCGCCGGCGTGTCGTTGCGGCCGGCGTCGAGCCCGAGCCGTCGTGGGGAGCGGGCAAGCTTCTGCTCGAGCTGTACGAGAAGACGACCGAGCCCGACCTGTGGGGCCCGGTGTTCGTGATGGACTTCCCGGCCGAGGTGTCGCCGCTGTCGCGTCGGCATCGGGACGACCCCGAACTGGTCGAGCGGTTCGAGGCCATCGTGGCCGGGCGCGAGCTCGTGAACGCCTTCTCCGAGCTCGTCGACCCCGAGGACCAGCGGGCCCGGTTCGAGGCGCAGGCCGCGGCGCGCGCCGGGGGCGACGAGGAGGCCATGGCCGTCGACGAGGACTACCTGCGCGCCCTCGAGCACGGCCTGCCCCCCACGGCGGGGCTCGGCATCGGGATCGACCGCCTCGTCATGCTCCTGGCCGACGTGGCCAACATCCGTGAGGTCATCGCCTTCCCCACCCTGCGCCCCGAGCGCTGAGTCAGCGCGAGACGGGAAGTCCCTCGAGCAGTGATCGGGCCAGGTCCCCGAGGGCGCGTCCGAGCGCCGGCTCGGTCACGGACCGGGCCGCCTCCAGCGCTTGTTCGACGAAGCGGTTCCCCGCCGCCACGGTGGCGTCGATGGCGCTCGATCCCGCCACGATGGCGCGCGCCTTGTCCCGTTCGGGTTGGTCGCAGGGGCTGCACCGAGGAGGGGACGGAGCTCGGGGCCCGTGTCGGGGTCGCGGAGGGCCAGGAGGACGGGCAGGGTGTAGATGCCCTTCGGCCAGGTCCTGGCCGGCCGGCTTGCCGAGCTCCTCGTCGGTGCCGACGACGTCGAGGATGTCGTCGCGCAGTTGGAAGAGCATGCCGAAGCAGCGTCCGAAGGTGGTGAGGGCGTCCACCTCGGTGCGGGGCAGCCCGCCGGTGATGGCGCCGATGCGGCACGAGGTGGACATGAGCGCGGCGGTCTTGCCCTCGATGGTCTGGAGGTACTCGGCCTCGGTGCGCTCGGTGCTGAAGGCGGCGCGGACCTCGGTGACCTGGCCCTGGCAGAGCAGGCCCAGGGTGTTGGCGAGCAGGCCGGCGATCTCGGTGCCGAGCGAGGCGGCGATCTCGGCCGAGCGGGCCAGGAGGAAGTCGCCGGCCACGATGGCCACGAGGTTGCCCGAAGCGGGCGTTGACGCTCTCGACGTTCCGGCGCATGGCGGCCTCGTCCATGACGTCGTCGTGGTAGAGCGAGGCCAGGTGGACGAGCTCGACGGCCACGGCCCCCTGGAGGTCGTCGGCGGTGGCGGGCCGGCGCCCACCGGTGGCCGCCGCCAGGGCCAGGCAGGGGCGCAGCCGCTTGCCCCCGGCCGCGATGAGGTGGGTGGTGACCTCGTCCAGGAACTGGTCGCCGGAGCGTGACGGCCTCCCGGAGCTCGGGTTCGAGCCGGGCGAGGTCGTCTCGGAGGAAGGGGAGTGACAGCAGTGAGGCGGCGTCCACCAGGGGGAACGATAGGCGAAGGACCCCGAGGCCCGACAACGGGGACGGGCGGCAATGGCCGTGGCCAGGGCCTTGGCCGGGCCGTGGCACGGCCCGGCGCGGGCTGGTGCCCAGGTTTGGGCCACCCCGGTGACTACCGTCGGTAGCCGAGGTCAGGATTCAGCCCCGCCATGCCGAAGGAATGGGGATGCATCTCGGACCTCGCGGTCGAGGGAAACGGAGCCTCAGGGTGTTTGTTGCCACAGCACGGCCGGTAGACTTCGGTCAGGCAGTCGAGCCGTCGAGGGAGGCGGTCTGGTGTTCGAACGCTTCACTGATCGGGCGCGGAGGGTGTTGGTGCTGGCGCAGGAGGAAGCGCGCCTGCTCAACCACAGCTTCATCGGCACCGAGCACATCCTTCTGGGTCTCATCCACGAGGGCGAGGGGGTGGCGGCCAAGGCGCTCGAGCAGCTCGGCGTCTCGCTCGAGGCGGTGCGGGAGAAGGTCGAGGAGACCATCGGCCTGTCGGGCACCGCCCCGACCGGGTCGCCGCCGTTCACGCCCCGGGCCAAGAAGGTCCTCGAGCTGTCGCTGCGCGAGGCGCTGCAGCTCGGCCACAACTACATCGGCACCGAGCACATGCTCCTCGGCCTCGTCCGCGAGGGCGAGGGCGTGGCCGCCCAGGTGCTCGTCAGCCTGGGCGCCGACCTGGCCCGGGTGCGCCAGCAGGTCATCCAGCTCCTGTCGGGCTACCAGGGCAAGGAGTCGGTCGGGGCCGGCCCCGGTTCGTCGGCTTCGGAGACGCCGTCGGGCTCGCCCGTGCTCGACCAGTTCGGCCGCAACCTGACCCAGCTGGCCGCGAGGGACTCCAAGCTCGATCCCGTCATCGGGCGCGAGAAGGAGATCGAGCGCGTCATGCAGGTGCTGTCGTCGCCGCACCAAGAACAACCCCGTGCTGATCGGCGAGCCCGGCGTGGGCAAGACCGCCATCGTCGAGGGACTGGCCCAGCGCATCGTGGCCAACGACGTTCCCGAGACGCTCAAGGGCAAGCAGCTCTACACGCTCGACCTCGGCGCCCTGGTGGCCGGCAGCCGCTACCGCGGTGACTTCGAGGAGCGCCTGAAGAAGGTCCTGAAGGAGATCCGCACCCGCGGCGACATCGTGCTGTTCATCGACGAGCTGCACACCCTCGTCGGTGCCGGGCGCGGCCGAGGGTGCCATCGACGCCGCCTCGATCCTGAAGCCCATGCTGGCGCGCGGCGAGCTGCAGACCATCGGCGCCACCACGCTCGACGAGTACCGCAAGCACCTCGAGAAGGACGCCGCCCTCGAGCGGCGCTTCCAGCCCATCAAGGTGGAGCAGCCCACGGTGGCGCACACCATCGAGATCCTGAAGGGCCTGCGCGACCGCTACGAGTCGCACCACTCGGTGACCATCACCGACCAGGCGCTGGTGGCCGCCGCCAACCTCGCCGACCGCTACCTGGCCGACCGGTACCTGCCCGACAAGGCCATCGACCTCATCGACGAGGCCGGCAGCCGCCTGCGCATCCGGCGCATGACGACCCCTCCCGACTACAAGAAGCTCGAGGAGGAGATCGACAGGATCCGCCACGACAAGGAGTCGGCCATCGAGCGCCAGGCCTTCGACCAGGCCAAGAAGCTGGCCGAGCAGGAGAAGGAGCGCCTCGACCGCAAGACGGCCATGGAGGCCGAATGGCGGGCCGAGGGCGTCGAGCTCTTCGACGTCGTCGACGAGGAGGTCATCGCCGAGGTGCTGGCCAACTGGACCGGCATCCCCGTCTACCGCCTCACCGAGGAGGAGACGTCCAAGCTCCTGCGCATGGAGGACGAGCTCCACAAGCGTGTCATCGGCCAGGAAGAGGCCATCAAGGCGCTGTCGCGTGCGATCCGCCGCACCCGGGCCGGGCTCAAGGACCCCAAGCGGCCGAGCGGTTCGTTCATCTTCCTGGGGCCGACCGGCGTCGGGAAGACCGAGCTGGCCAAGGCCCTGGCGGAGTTCCTCTTCGACGACGAGGACGCCCTGATCCAGCTCGACATGAGCGAGTACATGGAGAAGCACACCGTGTCGCGGCTCGTCGGCTCGCCCCCCGGCTACGTCGGGTACGAAGAGGGCGGTCAGCTCACCGAGGCCGTGCGGCGCAAGCCCTTCTCGGTGGTGCTCTTCGACGAGGTCGAAAAGGCCCACCCCGACGTGTTCAACGCGCTGCTCCAGATCCTGGAGGACGGCCGGCTCACCGACGCCCAGGGGCGGTCGGTGGACTTCAAGAACACCGTGCTGATCATGACCTCCAACCTGGGGACCGCCGATCTGCGCAAGTCGTCGGTGGGCTTCGCCAAGACGTCGGAGGCGGTGACCTACGAGCGGATGAAGTCGAAGGTCCACGACGCGCTGAAGGCGCACTTCCGGCCGGAGTTCCTCAACCGGATCGACGAGGTGATCGTCTTCCACGAGCTGTCCAAGGAAGAGGTCGTGGAGATCGTCGACCTCATGATCCAGCGTGTGGGCGAGCAGCTCGAGTCCCAGGGTCTGGGCCTCGAGCTCACCCCCATCGCCAAGTCGCTGCTGGCCGACAAGGGATACGACCCCACGCTCGGGGCTCGACCCCTGCGCCGGGCCATCCAGCAGTACGTGGAGGACGCGCTGTCCGAGCGGATCCTGTGGAAGGAATTCCGGGTGGGCGAGACCATCATCGTCGACGTGGAGGACGGCGAGATCGTCTTCCGCACCGTCGAAGGGCTCGAGCCGCCGCCGGTCGAGCTGGCCGGAGCGGGCGCCGACTCCTGAGCAGGGCCTGACCGTCACACCCCGTCCCTAGCCTCCCGGTGTGGGACGGCCTCGGACGGTGCACCGGTGTACGGCGTGTGGAGCCGGAACCCCTCGCTGGGCTGGTCGCTGCCCGGGATGCGGGGAGTGGAACAGCCTGGTCGAGGAGACCGTGGCCGAGCCCGCCGCGCCTCGCCGGTCCATCGGAGCGGCCGACTTCGATGCGGCCGACTTGGATGCCGGCGACCTCTTGGGCCTCCTCGAGTCCCAGGGCACCGGGCGGGCCCTGAGTCTCGACCAGGTCGACCCGGCCCGTTCGAGCCCCGTCCCCACCGGGCTGGCCGAGCTCGACCGGGTGCTCGGCGGGGGGCTCGTCCCCGGGTCGGTGACCCTGCTCGGCGGGGAGCCCGGGGTGGGGAAGTCGACCTTGCTGCTCCAGGTCCTGTCGGCCATGGCCGGTCCCGGTGGGCCCGTGCTGCTCGTGTCGGCCGAGGAGTCGGCCCAGCAGGTGCGGCGCCGGGCCGAGCGCCTGGGGCCGCTTCCCGCCGGGCTCATGATCCTCGACAGCTCGGATCTGTCGGTCCTGCCCGCCGCCCTGCGCGACACGGCGCCGGCCCTCGTGGTCGTCGACTCGATCCAGGCCGTGGCCGACCCGGGCGCACCGGGCTCCCCCGGGAGCCTCGCCCAGGTGCGGGCGTGCACCGACGTCGTGGTGCACCTGGCCAAGCTCCACCACGTGCCGTTCGTGCTGGTGGGCCACGTGACCAAGGAGGGGACCCTGGCCGGCCCCCGCACCCTCGAGCACCTGGTGGACACGGTCCTCACCGTCGAGGGAGACCGCCACCACGCGCTGCGCATGGTGCGGGCCACCAAGCACCGGTTCGGGCCGACCGGGGAGCTCGGGCTCTTCGAGATGAGCGACACCGGCCTGGCTGCGGTGACCGACCCCTATCAGCTCCTCCTCGGCGACCGGCGCCCGGGGGCGCCGGGGAGCGCGGTGCTCCCCGCCATGCAGGGCCAACGGGCCCTGTTGGTCGAGGTGCAGGCGCTGACGGCGAAGACCGCGCCGGAGACCCCCAGTCGGCGCTCGGCCCAGGGGGTGGACGGCGGTCGGCTGGCGCTGCTGCTGGCCGTGCTCGAACAGCGGGCCGGGGTGGCCATGGTGCGCACCGACGTGTTCGCCTCGGCCGTGGGCGGCATCCGCGTGCTCGAGCCCGCCGCCGATCTGGCGCTGGCCTGGCCCTGGCCTCCGCGTTCTTCGACCGTCCCCTGCCCCCCGACCTGGTCGTGTTCGGCGAGGTGGGTCTGGGGGGCGAGATCCGGCAGGTGCCCCACGCCCCGCGCCGGCTGGCCGAGGCGGCGCGCGTCGGGTTCCGCCACGCCCTCGTGCCCGAGTCGTGTCCCGCACGGTCCGCCGGGGATGGAGGTCGTGCACGTGCGGACCCTGGCCCAGGCGGTCGGGGTTGGCGACGGGAGCTGCGTCGACTCCCTGAGGCGGGCGAATAGCACCAAAGAGTGCCGGGTACCATGCGGAGGTGGTGGTGCGACCGAGCTCGGCCATGGCCGACGCCCTGGCCCTGGTGGCGCCGGGCCAGCCGTTGCGCGACGGCATCGAGCGCGTCCTGCAGGCCAATCGCGGCCTCCTCCTGGTGGTGGGGGACGGGCCCGACGTGCTGTCGATCTGCACGGGCGGGTTCCTCCTCGACGCCGAGTTCAGCCCCCAGCGGCTGTCGGAGCTGGCCAAGATGGACGGCGCGATCATCCTCTCCCCCGACGCGGATCGCATCGCCCGGGCGAACGTGCACCTCATGCCCAACGCCAGCATCCCCACCATCGAGACCGGCACGCGCCACCGCACGGCCGAGCGCGTGGCCCGGTCCATCGACGTGCCCGTGGTGTCGGTGTCGGCCGCCATGGGCCTCGTCACCGTGTACCGACGCGACACCCGCCACGTCCTGCAAGACGAGCGCCGCCTGCACGAGCGGGTGCGCCAGGCCCTGCAGACGCACGCGGCGGTTCCGGGCCCGGTTCGACGCGGCGCTCACCGCGTTGTCCGCGCTCGAGATCGCCGACACCGTGACCGTGCGCGACGTCGCCGCGGTGCTCCAACCCGCCGGGACTGCTCGACGGTATCGCCGACGAGGTCAAGGTCGACCTGGTGGAGCTCGGTGAGGACGGGCGTCTGCTGCGGCTCCAGCTCGAGGAGGTGCTCGACGGCATCGACCCCGTGCGGCGCCTCGTGGTGCGCGACTACCTGCACGGTGACGACGACGGTCGCGCTCCGGCCCATGACGGGGCCCGCGCCGCGGGTCGGGGCCAGGCCCGGCACGCCACCGCGCCCGCCGATGGGCATGACCCGTCGAGTGCCGAGACCGATCGCGCGCTGGAGGCGCTGGCCGGCTTGTCCACCGACGATCTGCTCGACGTGCGGCGGGTGTCTGGTGCGCTGGGGCTCGGCCAGTCCGATCCCGACGCGCCGGTCGAGCCGCGTGGATATCGCCTCTTGCACCGCCTGCCGCGATTCCCCGAAGCCCTCGTGGAGAGGATCGTCGAGCACTTCGGCGGCCTGCAGCGCATCATGCGGACGTCGGTGGCCGATCTCGAGGAGGTCGAGGGGGTGGGCGAGGCCCGCGCCCGTTCGGTGAAGGAGGGGCTGGCCCGGCTGGCCGAAGCGAGCATCCTCGACCGCTACAGCTGATCCTGCTCAGAGCGGCGCCACGAGTCGGGCGGGGAGCGCTGCGCCGACTCAGGTAGAATGGAAGGCCTGCCCCTCGCCATGAGCTTGTGGCCAGCGCGCCATCCCGGGAGAGGTACGTGTTCGACATCGGTGACAAGGTGGTCTACCCCCATCACGGGGCGGCGATCGTGGAGCGGCGCGAGGTCAAAGAGGCCTTCGGCGAGAAAAAGGAGTACCTCGTGCTCCGGCTCGCCTACGGCGACCTGACCTTGATGGTCCCCGCCGACAACACCGAGGGTGTCGGCCTGCGCGAGGTGATCAACGACGAAGAGGTCGAGGAGGTGTTCGCCGTCCTTCGCAAGAAGGAGGCGCGCATGCCGACCAACTGGTCGCGCCGGTACAAGAACCACTCCGAGAAACTGCGCTCGGGCGACATCTACCAGGTGGCCGAGGTCGTCCGGAACCTGTCCATCCGCGACAAGGACAAGGGGCTGTCGGCCGGAGAGAAGCGCATGCTCAGCCGGGCGCGCCAGATCCTGGTGTCGGAGCTGACCTTCGCGCTCGACGTCGACGAGGCCGCGGCCGAGAAGCGCCTGGACGAGGCGCTGCCCTGACCCCGATGGCCCCGCGCCGCCTCGGCGGGGCGCGCGCGCCGAACGGGAGGTGAGCCCGTGTCGGTGTGGGTGGTCGTAGTGGCGGCCGGGAGGGGAACGAGGTTCGGGGCCCCGAAGCATCTCGCCCCCTTGGGCGGCCGCCCCCTGGTGCAGTGGTCTCTCGACGCGGCCCGTGTCGTGGCCGACGGTGTGGTGCTCGTGCTCCCCCCCGGTGACGCGCGCGACGTCGGGGCGCGCACCGGCCTCGCCGTCGGAGCCGATGTCGTGGTGGCCGGCGGGGAGACGCGCGACGGCCTCGGTGCGGGCCGGCCTGGCGGCGGTGCCCGACGGGGCCGAGGTGATCGTGGTGCACGACGGCGCCCGACCGCTGGCGTCACCGGCGTTGTTCCGGGCGGTGGTGGACGCCGTGGTGAGCGGGGCCGACGCGGCCGTGCCGGGGTTGGCGGTGGCCGACACGTTGAAGCGCGTCGTGCACGACACCGTCACCGCCACCGTGGCGCGAGACGGCATCGTGGCGGTCCAGACCCCCCAGGCCTTCCGGGCCGGTGTGCTGCGCGCCGCCCATGACGGCGCGTCGGAGGCCACCGACGATGCCGGGTTGGTGGAGTCGCGGGGAGCTACCGTGCGCGTCGTGCCCGGTGAAGCCGCGCAACATCAAGGTGACGACGGCCACCGACCTCGAGGTGGCCCGGGCCTTGGCGCCGTCATGACCGACGGCGACGTGGTGTCGGTGCCGTGGCGCGTCGGACAGGGATTCGATGTCCATCGTTTTTCGGGGGATCCGGGGCGACCGCTCGTCCTCGGGGGGGTGACGGTCCCCGGCGCGGCGGGGCTCGCCGGGCACAGCGACGCCGATGTGCTGGCCCACGCCGTGGCCGAGGCCCTGCTCGGGGCGGCCGGCCTCGGCGACCTGGGTCGCCATTTCCCGGCCGCCGACCCCACCTGGGCCGGGGCCGACTCGATGCAGCTCTTGGAGCGGGTGCTGTCGATGGTGGACGGGCAGAAGATGCGATTGGTGAACGCCGATTGCACCGTCGTGTGTGAGCGACCGCGGCTGGCGGATCACACCGACGAGATGGCGCGGCGACTCCGAGACGTGCTCGGCGCCCCCGTGAGTGTGAAGGCCAAGCGGGCCGAAGGGCTGGGGGCGCTCGGTCGGGTCGAGGGCATCGCGTGCTTGGCGGTCGTCCTCCTCACCGGCGGGGCGTGACCGGTCCACCGCGTCGACGGCGCGGTCCGACCCCCGATCGGGGCGAGTCCAAGGCGCGCCGCGCCACGACCGGACGCGGCGCGTCGACGGGACGCGGCGGTACCGCCCGGCGAACCAACCCCGACGGCGCGGGCGGTCCGGGGGGAAGGGCCGGGGGTCGCGCCCAGCACGGCCTGGGCGGGGAACAGGTCGAGGGTCGACACGCCGTGCGCGAGCTGCTCGTGGCCGGGCGCCGTCCGGTGCGGGAGATCTGGATCGCCGAAGACCTCGACCCGTCACCCCAGATCGACGACATCGAACGACTGGCGACGAGTCGACGCGTCCGGTTGGTGCTCGTTCCCCGCACCAAGCTCGACCGGGCGGCGCGCACCGACGCCCCCCAGGGCGTGTTGGCCCGGGCCCGGCCCCTCGAAGAGGTCGAGCTCGACTCGCTGTGCGAGGGGCGCGGCGCCGTGTCTCCGTTCCTGCTCGTCCTCGACGGCGTGACCGACCCTCACAACGTCGGCGCCCTGCTGCGCACGGCGGAGTGCGCGGGGGTGACCGGGGTCGTCCTGGCGCGCCATCGCGCCGTCCATGTGACGCCGACGGTGGCCAAGGTGGCGGCCGGTGCCATCGAGCACCTCGACATGGCGGTGGTCCCCGGCATCCCGAGCGCGCTGGCTCGCCTGGAGGATCTGGGCGTCACGAGCGTCGGGCTCGACGCCGACGCGCCGACCTCGCTCTTCGATCTGGCCATCGGGGGGGCGGGGGCCCTCGGGGCGGTGGCGCTGGTGCTGGGGGCCGAGGGTCGGGGCTTGGCCGCGCTCACCCGGCGGCGGTGTTCGAGTCTGGCCGCCATCCCCCAGATGGGTGCCCTGGGCAGCCTGAACGTGGCCGCGGCCGGCGCCGTGGCGTGCTTCGAGCTGGCCCGCCGTCGGGTCGCGGCGGACCGGGGTGCTCAGCCCTAGCGCCGCTGCGCGATCATCTGCGTCGTGCGAAGAGCTGAGCCATGGTGACCGCCACCGCGGTGGGGGTCAGGCGCGAGGGGTCGGTGGCTGCGGTCGAGCTGACGCGGGGCAAGGTCAACGCTATCGACGTCGAATTGCTCGAGGAGCTCGAAGCGACACTCGAGTCGCTGGCACGCGACGCCGATGTCGGCGCCGTGGTGCTCACCGGCGCGGGCCGCGTCTTCTCGGCCGGGGTCGATCTTCGCCGTGTCGTGGACGACGGCCCGGAGTACGCCGAGCGCCTCGTGGCGAGGCTGGGCCGCGCCCTCGCCACCCTGTTCGGTTTTCCCAAGCCCACGGTGGCGGCGGTCAACGGCGCCGCGGTGGCCGGGGGTTGCATCCTCGCCTGTGCGTGTGACCGGCGGGTGATGGCGGACGGCGCCCGCATCGGCGCCAGCGAGCTCGTGGTCGGTGTCCCGTTCCCGGTCGCTGCGCTCGAGATCCTGCGCCACGCGTGCGGATCGCGTACCGAGGACCTCGTCTACAGCGGCCGACTGCTCGACGCCCCCGAGGCCCTGGCCCTGGGTCTGGTGCACGAGGTGCACCCCGGGTCCGCCGTGCTCGAGCGCTCGATGGCGCTCGCCGCCGAGCTCGGCGGGCGGGCGCCGCTCGCCTATCGCCTCGCCAAGGAGCAGCTGCGTCGTCCCGCGGCCGAGCGCATGCGGAGCGACGCGCCGGTTGTCGACGGACCGGTGGGCCGGGAGTGGGCCGCCCCGCACACCGCGCTGGCGCTGCGCGGCGCAACTCGACCGGCTTTCCGCCCGCTGATGACGACGCGGAGCGGCGTGGGCGCGGCCACACGACCGAGGAGGTGTGGCGCGGTTCGAGCCGGTGGTGGGACTCGAACCCACGGCCTGACGATTACAAATCGTCTGCGCTTCCAGCTGCGCCACACCGGCTTGCACGCCACGCTACCGCCGGTCGTGTCGGTTCCCAGGCACGACCGGGCGCGAACCCGAGGATCCTTGCTTCGCGCGCGGTGCATTGGCAGGCTTGACCCCGCGATGGGATTGACAGAGCAGGACCTCCAGATCCTCGACTTCGAGGAATCGTGGTGGACCCGGCCCGAACCCAAGGCATCCGGCATCCGCCATCGCCTGGGCATGTCGCCCACCCGGTATTACCGCCGCTTGGCGGAGCTCGTCGACACCGGTGATGCGCTCGAGCACGCGCCACTGGTGGTACGGCGCCTCCGGCGTCGCCGGCTCGACCAACGCCGGGGCCGGTTCGAGACCACCGCCGCCCCGCACAACCCCCGGCGATGAGCGACCGGTACGACGACCCGGACTACCCGGGTCCGGGTGGGTCAGGGGCAGATCGCGACCCGCCGGGGTTCCCGGCGGCATCGGGCTATCTGCGCGGCGTCGGTGTGGTGATCGTGGCGGTCGTCATCGGCGTGCTCCTGATGCCTTCGGCCACCCGGGCGCCGCTCGATGTGCGGACGGCATCGGCGTCCACCCCGCCACCGGCGACGACACCGACGACGGCGCCGAAAGCCGGGTCCACGACGACCTCGCTCCCCACCATCGTCCCGGGGGCTTCGCAGGTCCACGTCCTCGTCGCCAACGGGACGAGCATCACCGCTCTGGCCGCGGGCACGAGCACCTACCTCCGGTCGCGCGGCTTTCTCACGTTGACGCCGACGAACTCCACCACCAAGGTGACCGGGACCCAGGTGTACGCGGTTTCGGGCCCGTCGAGCTCGGCCACGTCGGTCATCGAGGCGCTCGGCTTGCCGGCGAACACGGTCCAGCCCACCGGTGCGGTTCCCCCGGTGAAGAGCGCGGCCGGGGCCAACGTCGTCGTGATCACCGGCCCGGATCTCGCCCGGTTGGCGCCGGGGTCCACCACATCCACGAGCGCCCCGACTGACTGACGGGCGCCACGCGCCCATGGAAGAGGACGACGCCCTCGGTGCCCGGGACGACGCCGGCGCGGCCCGGCCCCTCGAGGCCCTGGGGCCCTTGGCGGTCCTCCTCGAGGACCCCGCCGCCAGCGCGGTGTTGACCGATTTCGACGGGACGCTCTCACCCATCGTGGCCGACCCGGCGACGGCCTACCCCCTCCCCGAGGCGCCCGGCGTGCTCGCCGCCCTGGCGCAACGCTTTCGGCTCGTGGCGGTGGTCTCGGGTCGACCGGTGTCGTTCCTAGCCCAGCGCCTGGTGGCCGCGGGCCCGGCCGTGCGGCTCTTCGGCGCCTACGGGCTCGAGTGGATGGAGGACGGCCGGCTGCGGCGCGCCCCCGAGGCCGAGCCGTGGCGCGGTGAGGTGGCGCGGGTCGTCGACGCGGCGCGGAGGGAGTTCGCGGGAGAGGAGGTGGGCATCGAGGACAAAGGCGTCTCGGTGACCGTGCACTGGCGCCAGGCCCCCGAGGCCGCGGCCCGGGCGTTGGACTTCGCCCGCACGTGGTCGCAACGGACCGGGCTCATCCGCCAGCCCGGTCGGATGGCGGTCGAGTTCCGGCCGCCCGTCGGCATCGACAAGGGGGCGGTGGTGGAGCGCGTGGCGCGCGGCACCGCGGCGGCGTGCTTCGCCGGCGACGACGCCGGAGACCTGGCGGCCTTCGCCGCCCTCGACCGCCTGGCCGGGCGCGGCACGCGCACGGTGCGCGTGGCGGTGGCGGACGAGGAGACACCCCCCGACCTCGTCGCCGCGGCCGACGTCGTGGTGCGGGGGCCGGCCGAGGCTCTCGATCTGTTCAGCCTCCTGGCCACCGGGGCCCGCACCGGCGCGTGACGTGGCGCGGCGTCGCGCCGCGTGGCGCGGGCCGATGGATCAGAGCGCGACGACCGCCGCCAACTGGTCGGCGAGCCAGTCCCCGGGCTGGCGTTTGGACACCAGGGCCAGCAGCGCTTCGGCCCGCCGGGCCCGCTCGGAGGGTGCCATGTCGAGCGCCTGGAGCAGCACCGCCGCCGTTCCGCTCACGTCGAAGGGGTTGATCTCGAGTGCTTCGCCGTGCAGCTCGGCGAAGGCGCCCGCTTCGCGCGACAGCGCCAGGACACCGTCGGTCGTGTTGACGATGGGGCCTTCCTTGGCGACGAGGTTGAGCCCGTCGCGCAACGGGTTCACGAGCAGGACGTCGTAGCGCATCAACGCCGCGATCGACCGCCCCGGGTCGTCGGCCACGTCGAGAATGATGGGGGCCCAGTCGTCGGTGCCCCACGTGTCGTTCACCCGCCGCGCCGCCTGTTCGACCTCGGCGCCGTAGGCGAGGTACTCGGGCAGGCTCGAGCGTGACGCGTAGGCCAGCGCCAGGAGCACCACCTCGCCCCGCAGATCGGGCCGCATGCGGAGCATCTCGTCGAAGGCCCAGAACCCCCGCAGCAGGTTCTTGGCGGGCTCGATCCTGTCCACGCGCAGCACCATGCGCCGACCCCGCAACAGCTCGTCGAGTCGTTCACCCGCAGCCCTGCACTCGGGCGAGGCCGCCCGTTCGATCAGGTGCTCGGAGTCCGGCGTGAGTGGCGACACGAAGGTGTGGGGAAGGTCGACGCCCATGTCCTCGCAGCAGTCGCGGAAGCACGACTCCCAACGCGCCGTGTGGAATCCCACCGCCGTGGCCCCCGCCATGCCCTCGAGGACCTCGCGTGCCACGGCCGAGGGCAGGACGCGCAGGGTGTCGGCGCTGGCGAAGGGGGTGTGGGTGAAGTGGACGGTGTGGAGGTCGGGCCGCTTCTCGGCCAGCACGCCGGGCAGGAGGCTGAGGTGGTAGTCCTGCACGAGCACGGTGGCCCCGTCCGCCGCCGCCGCGTCCACCGCCGCCGCGAACAACTCGTTGAACTCGCGATAGGCCTCCCAGGCCCGGGCCCAGTGGTGGTCGAACCGGGGCCGGCGGGCCAGGTCGAAGAGGTGGTGGTGCAAGAACCACAGCGCCGAGTTCGACACCACGTCGTACGCCATGCGGTAGATGTCCTTGTCGGGCTGCACCGTGACCAGGCGCAGCCCCCGCTCGGTCATGAGCCCCTCGGAGGTGGCCATGCGATCGGCGTCGGACATCGCACAGGCCACCCACGTGGCCCCGCTGCCCTCGAGCTGCGGGTGCAGGGCGGCGGCGAGCCCGCCCGCGGATCCGGCGGGCACGGGACGCCCGTCGTGGTCCAGGGCGAACGACAGCGGTCCTCGGTTCGAGGCGATGACCAGGTCCGCTTTCAACAGCACCCGCCCCTTCTCATACCCGGACGACCCTACCCTCCGGGTGCAGACGCCACGCCGACGAGCCACCATGGACCGGTGCCCGCCGACGCCGTGCTCGATGACCCCGCGCCCGAGGACACCGGGGCTGGCACCTTTCCCCGGCGCCGCGCCCTGCTCGCCCCCGATGCCTTCAAGGGCACCGCCGGGGCGCCGGCGGTGGCGACGGCGATGGCGGCCGGGGCCGCGAGGGCGGGGTACGACAGCGACCTGTGCCCGCTGTCCGACGGCGGCGAGGGCTTCGCCGAGGTCCTCGCCGCCGTCCCCGCCCCCCCCGGGGGGCCGCCCCCCGGGTCCTGGCACGACGTGGCGGTGACCGGGCCTCTGGGGACGCCGGTGGTGGCCCGTTTCTGGCTGGCCGGCGGGGTGGCGGTGGTGGAATCGGCGGCCGCCTCGGGCCTGCCCCTGGCGGGCGGCCGCGCCGGCAACGATCCGCTGAGGGCCACCACCCGGGGCACCGGTGAGCTCCTCCTTGCCGCCGCCGCGGCCGGGGCGGTGCGGGTGCTCGTGGGCGTGGGGGGCTCGGCCACCACCGACGGCGGCCGGGGCGCCCTGGAGGCGATCGAGCAGGCCGGGGGGCTCGGAGGTGTCGAGGTGGTCGTGGCCTGTGACGTGGACACCCGTTTCGTGGCGGCGGCCGAGCTGTTCGGTCCCCAGAAAGGGGCCACCCCGCCCCAGGTCCTCGAGCTGCACGACCGCCTGGTCGACATGGCCATCCGTCTTCGGGCCCGGTACGGCGTGGACGTCGCCGCGCTGCCCGGGGCCGGTGCCGCCGGCGGGCTGGCCGGGGGGCTGGCCGCGCTGGGGGCACGGCTGGTGCCCGGATTCGGCCTGGTGGCCGACGCCGTCGGGTTCTCCGATCGCCTCGGCCGCGCCGACGTGGTGGTCACCGGAGAGGGTCGCCTCGACGCCTCCTCGTGGTCCGGGAAGGTGGTGGGCGAGGTCGTGCGCGGCGCCCGGGAGACCGGGGTGCCGGTGCTGGTCGTGCCCGGTGCCGTGGGCCCGGGCGGGACCGGGGGCGGTGCCGGCCGCCTCGGGAACGGTGCCGGGGTGCAGGTCCGGAGCCTGACCGACCGCTTCGGCGAGGCCCGGGCCCTGCGTGATCCCGCCGGCTGCGTGGAGGAATTGGTGGGCTCCGCCCTGGGAGAGCTCTTCGGCCCCGGGACGGTTTCCCGACCACCCGGGTCTTGACAATAAAGTGAGTAACCACTAACTTTCGTCGGGTGACACCACCGAGGGCCGCCGGGGCAGTGCGCCACACCGCCGACGAGCGCCGGACGTCGGTGCTGCGGGCGGCCATGGCCGAGTTCGCCAAGGGCGGCTACGCCGGGACCTCGACCGACGCCATCGCGGTGGCGGCCGGGATCTCCCAGCCCTACCTCTTCCGCCTCTTCGGCACCAAGCGGGACCTGTTCATCGCCACCATGGGGCTCATGCACGCCCGCATCGAATCGGTCTTCCGAGACGCCGCCGACGGCCTGTCGGGCGTCGACGCCATGATCGCCATGGGCGAGGCCTACAAAGAGCTCCTGGGCGAGCGCGACCTGCTCCTGGTGCAGCTGCATGCCTTCGCCGCCTCCGAGGACGAGGAGGTCCGGCGCGCGGCGCGGGAGGGGTTTCGCCACCTGTGGACGGTGGCGGGAGAGCTGACCGGTCTTGCCGACGAGGACCTCCGGGCCTTCTTCGCCCAGGGGATGCTCCTCAACGTGATGGCCGCCGTGGACGCCGCCGCCCTGGACGAGTCCTGGGTACGGGCGTGCCAGCCCGACCCGGAACGGTTCTTTTCCGCCCCGACGACCCCCTGATCCCCGGTCTTTCCGAGAGGAGCGCGCTATGCCCCCCATAGGTAGTAATCAATCACTAGTTGGCTCCGGGCCCCGGCGGAACGCCGCGGCGTGGGCCGTGGTCATCACCTCGCTGGCGCTGTTCATGGCGACCCTCGACAACCTGGTGGTCACCACCGCCCTCCCCGTGATCCGCCGTCATCTCCACGCCGGCCTGGCCGGCCTCGAATGGACGGTCAACGCCTACACCCTCACGTTCGCCGTGCTGCTGCTCACCGGGGCCGCCCTCGGGGACCGGTTCGGCCGCCGCCGCATGTTCCTCGTCGGACTCGTGGTCTTCACCGGTGCGTCGGCCGCCGCCGCGCTGTCGCCCACGGTGGGCTGGCTCGTCACGGCGCGCGCCGTGCAGGGCGCCGGCGGCGCGCTGATCATGCCGCTCTCGCTCACGCTGCTGTCCGCCGCGGTGCGGCCCGAGCGCAGGAACCAGGCGCTCGGGGTGTGGGGCGCCATCGGCGGCGTGGCGGTGGCGGCCGGCCCCCTCGTGGGCGGCGCCGTCACGAGCGGATGGTCGTGGCAGTCGATCTTCTGGATCAACGTGCCGACCGGGATCGTGCTGGCGGTCCTGGCGCGCTGGCGGCTGGCGGAGTCCCGGGGCCCGCGCCAGCCCCTCGACCTCGGTGGGGTCGTGCTCGCCAGCGTCGGCCTTCTCGGCGTCGTGCTGGCCCTGGTCCGGGCCAACGAGCACGGATGGACGAGCCTCGGCGTACTGGCGTCGTTCGCGGCCGGGGTGTTCGGCCTGGCCGGCTTCGTGGCGTGGGAGCGACGCTCGAGCCATCCCATGATGCCGTTGCGGCTGTTCCGGAGCCGCTCGTTCTCCGCCGTGAACGGGGTGGCGCTGTTCATGAGCTTCGGCATGTTCGGCTCCATCTTCTTCCTGTCGCAGTTCCTCCAGGTCGTCCAGCACGACTCGCCCTTCGGTGCCGGACTGCGCGTCCTGCCCTGGACGGGCATGCCCATGCTGGTGGCGCCGCTGGCCGCGGCCCTGGCGCAACGCTTCGGCGGAAGGCCCGTGCTGAGCGCGGGCCTGATGCTCCAGGCGTGCGGCTTGGCCTGGCTCGCGCTCGAGATCTCGCCCACGGTGAGCTACGCCAGGGTGTGGTTGCCCTTCGTGGTGTCGGGCGTGGGGATGGCGCTGTTCTTCGTCCCCCTGGCATCTGTGGTCCTGTCGTCGGTGCGGCCCGAGCAAGAGGGGGTGGCATCGGGCGCCAACAGCGCCTTCCGAGAGGTCGGCGGGGTCCTCGGGATCGCCGTGCTCGGCGCGGTGTTCTCGGCTCGAGGCGGCTACTCGAGCGGTGGCGCCTATGTGGCCGGGCTCGTCCCCGCGGTGTGGGTCGGTGTGGCCGTCGTGGGGGTGGGCGCCATCGTGGCGCTGCTCCTGCCTCGCCGCCGCCGCACGCTCGTCGACCCCGAGGCCGGGCCCGACGGCGCGGCCGCCGAGGCGTGGCTGGACGGCGTGGCGTCGTCGTCAGGTCCCGAAGAGCACCGGGGCGCGGCGCGGGGCGGCCGGGTCCCGTCGGTCTCGGGGGTGGGCGCCGGTGATTAGGGCCCGGGATCGGGCGTCGGGATCACTCCCGCTCGCACCAGGGCCGCGCCCAGGACGTCGGTGGCCTGGGACCGCAACTCCGAGAGCGGCCGGTTGCGATGGATGCGCAGGCCCAGGTCGACCTGGGCCACCTGCTCCACGCCGAACTGCTCGGCCACGTCGATGAGCAGCGCCAGCTCCACCCCGTACCCCGGGGCGAAGCCGGTCTTGTCGAGCACGGTGCGCGGCGCCGCGGTCTCGCCCGCCAGAGGCTGGCGCACGGCGCCGAGGTGGGGGAAGAGGAGGTCGATCACGGGGCGTGCCAGCAGCTCGGTCACGCGCCCGCCCGCCCCCTTCTCCCCGTGCAGGGGCCGCTCGTAGAAGCCCTTCACCAGCGCCACGTCCGCGTCTGCGGGCGAGGGGTCGAGGAGGAGGGGGCCGAGGAGGCCGGTCACGTAGTGGGGGCTGAAATTCTCCACGTCGGCATCGAGAAAGACCAGGAGCTCGGCATCGGTCTCGTCGAGGGCCACGGCCATGGCCTGGCCCTTGCCCCCCCCGGGGTCCCGGGCCGGGATGACCCGGGCCCCGGCCCGGCGGGCCACCACGGCGGTGTCGTCGTGGGACCCGTCGTCGATCACCACGAGGTCGTCCACGAGGTCGACCCCACCGCCCGCTGCGGTGAGCGCGCTCCGCACGCTCGACACGATCGGGCCCAGGGTGCGGGCCTCGTTGCGGGCCGGCAGGCACACGGCCACCCGCCGCCCGGCTCGCGCCGCGGCGAGGGCGGCCACCTCGAAGTCATGGTGATCGAAGCAGCGGTGGGGGGCCGAGCGTGCCTGGTCAGGGGGAAATCGCACGATCCGATCATCCCTCATGGCGGGGCCGGGCAGCGCCCGACCCCCCTCCATTGACGCGGGTGGTCGGTTTCGTCCACCATGGAGGCACCATCCAGAGCGGCTGAGGGACGGGCCCTGTGACGCCGCGGCAACCAGCGACACCGCCATTTCGGCGGGAGCCAGGTGCCAATGCCCGACCGATGTGGAGGTGTTTCGTGGATTTTGTCACCGGACTTCGTTGTCGGGAATGCGCGCGGGCCTATCCGGCCGAAGCGCTGCACGTCTGTGACTACTGCTTCGGCCCCCTCGAGGTCGCCTACGACTACGAGGCCCTGCGGGGCTCTGTCACCCGTGACCTCATCGCGGCCGGCCCCCGGACCATCTGGCGCTATGCCCCCCTGCTCCCGGTGTCGGACCCCGAGCCGATCGACCTCGGCACGGGCTGCACCCCGTTGGTGCGGGCCGACCGCCTGGCGGCGGAGCTCGGCCTGGGCGAGCTGTGGATCAAGGACGACACCGCCAACCCGACGGGCTCGTTCAAGGACCGCGTGGTGTCGGTGGCCTTGACCAAGGCGCGCCAACTCGGGTTCAAGGTCGCCGCGTGCGCGTCCACGGGCAACCTGGCGAACTCGGTGGCGGCCCATGCGGCGCGCGCCGGGATGGTGTCGGTGGTGTTCATCCCCCGTGACCTCGAGGTGGCGAAGGTCGTGACGACGGCGGTCTACGGCGGGCACGTGGTGGCGGTCGAGGGCACCTACGACGACGTCAACCGGTTGTGTGCCGAGCTCACCAGCGAGCTCCCCTCGTGGGCCTTCGTGAACGTCAACGTCCGCACGTACTACGCCGAGGGGTCCAAGACCCTGGCCTTCGAAGTGGCCGAGCAACTGGGGTGGGAGGCTCCGGACCACGTGATCGTGCCGGTGGGGTCGGGCAGCCAGCTCACCAAGGTGGCCAAGGGGTTCGCCGAGCTCTACGCCGTGGGCCTGCTCGACGAGGAGCCCCACGTCCGGGTGTCGGGTGCCCAGGCGGAGGGATGCTCGCCCGTGGCGACGGCGTTCGCCGAAGGCACCGACGCCATCAGGCCCGTCAAGCCCCACACAATCGCCAAGTCCCTCGCCATCGGCAACCCCGCCGACGGCTGGTACGCGCTCGAGACGGTCCGCACCAGCGGCGGGGCCTTCGCCGCGGTGACCGACGACGAGATCCTCGACGGGATCCGCCTTCTGGCCCGGACCGAGGGGATCTTCGCCGAGACGGCCGGAGGGGTCACCATCGCCACGCTGGCCAAGCTGGCCGGCCAGGGCGTGGTGCGGCGCGACGAGCGGGTCGTGGCCTATGTGACCGGCCACGGGCTCAAGACCGTGGAAGCGCTGGTCGACACGGCGGGCCCCACGGCGACCATCGAGCCCACGCTGGAGGCGTTCCACGAGGCGGTCGCCATCGATGCCGATCTCGAAGGAGGTCGGCGGTGAGCGTCACGGTGCGGGTCCCCGCCCAGCTCAGGACGCTCACGGGGGGTGCCGCCCAGGTGCCCGTCGAGGGTTCCACCGTGGGAGAGGTGCTGAAGGGGCTCGACGCCTCGCACCCTGGGTTCGGCGACCGGCTCTTCGACGAGGGCGGCTCCCTGCGGAGGTTCGTGAACGTCTTCCTCGCCGACGAGGACGTGCGATTCCTCGAGGGCCTCGACACCCCCGTGGCCGACGGCCAGACCCTGTCGATCGTCCCCGCCGTCGCCGGCGGTTGAGCGCGTTCCCCCCGGGGGCCCCCACTTTCTCCTCTGTCCCCGGCGGGGTTTGCACTTAGCACTCGAGACGCTAGAGTGCTAACTGTCGCACGGGGCGCTCGCCGGGAGCGGCGCTCCCCGGCCCCGCCGACCACACCGGTAGAGAAACCCACGGAGGAAACCACGCCATGCCCAAGCTGATCGCCTTCGACGAGGAGGCCCGCCGGGCCCTCGAGAACGGCATGAACAAGCTCGCCGACGCCGTACGCGTCACCCTCGGCCCCAAGGGCCGCAACGTCGTGCTCGAGAAGAAGTGGGGCGCGCCGACGATCACCAACGACGGCGTGTCCATCGCCAAGGAGATCGACCTCGAGGACCCGTGGGAGAAGGTCGGGGCCGAACTGGTGAAAGAGGTCGCCAAGAAGACCGACGACGTCGCCGGCGACGGCACCACCACCGCCACGGTCCTGGCGTGGGCCATGGTGCACGAGGGCCTGCGCAACGTGGCCGCCGGGGCCAACCCGATGTCGCTCAAGCGCGGCATCGAGGCTGCGGTCGAGGCCGCGGTCGAGTCGCTCAAGGCACAGGCCAAGGAGACCGAGTCCAAGGGTCAGATCGCCCAGGTCGCCGCCATCTCCGCCGCGGACACCGAGATCGGGGAGATGATCGCCGAGGCCATCGACAAGGTGGGCAAGGACGGCGTGATCACCGTCGAGGAGTCCCAGACCTTCGGCATGGAGATGGACCTCGTCGAGGGCATGCGCTTCGACAAGGGCTACATCTCGCCCTACTTCGTCACCGACCCCGAGCGCATGGAGGCCGTCCTCGAGGACCCCTACCTGCTCTTCGTGGCCAGCAAGATCTCCGCCGTGCGCGACCTCCTGCCGGTGCTGGAGAAGGTCATGCAGACGGGCAAGGCTCTGGTCATCGTGTCCGAGGACGTCGAGGGCGAAGCGCTGGCGACGCTCGTGGTCAACAAGATCCGGGGCACGTTCAAGTCGGTGGCCGTGAAGGCACCGGGCTTCGGCGAGCGCCGCAAAGCGATGCTCCAGGACATGGCCATCCTCACCGGTGGCCAGGTCATCACCGAGGAGGTCGGCCTCAAGCTCGAGAACGTGGGGCTCGACATGCTCGGCCGGGGCCGCAAGGTCGTCGTCACCAAGGACGAGACGACGCTGGTCGAGGGAGCCGGGGACGAGACCGAGATCAAGGGCCGGATCAACCAGATCAAGGCCGAGATCGAGAACACCGACTCCGACTACGACCGCGAGAAGCTCCAAGAGCGCCTGGCCAAGCTGTCGGGTGGCGTGGCCGTCATCAAGGTGGGTGCGGCGACCGAGGTCGAGCTCAAGGAGAAGAAGCACCGCATCGAGGACGCCGTGTCCACGACCAAGGCGGCCATCGAGGAGGGTGTGGTCCCCGGTGGTGGGGTCGCCCTGCTGCGGTCCCAGGCCCAGATCCTCGACCGCGCCGAGAAGCTCGAGGGCGACGAGGCCACGGGGTGCCGCATGGTGTCACGGGCGGTCGAGGAGCCGTTGAAGCAGATCGCCGTGAACGCCGGCCTCGAGGGTGGCGTCGTGGTCGAGAAGGTTCGCAACCTGAAGAAGCCCGCCGAAGGCCTCAACGCGGCGACCGGTGAGTACGAGGACCTGTTCGCGGCGGGCGTCATCGACGCCGTCAAGGTGACTCGGTCCGCGCTGCAGAACGCGGCCTCGATCGCCGCGCTCTTCCTCACCACCGAGGCCGTCATTGTGGACAAGCCAGAAAAAGAAGGCGCTCCGGCCATGCCGGGCGGCGGGATGGACGACTTCTAAGTCCGTCTGAGCTTCTCTTCGATCGGGGAGGCGGGTCTTCGTACCCTCCCTCGGGACGAGCAAGGAGTGGTCAGGGGGCGCCCCATGGGCGCCCCCTGACGTTTTCCTACACTGGTCCTCGTGGCATCGACTCCGAGCCGACCGGCGCAGCCGCCCGTCACCCCGTCTGTGGGGTGGGGTGTGCTCCACCTGTTCTTCTCGGCCGGGCCCACGGTCGACGCGCAAGCGGTGGTCCGCGCCGTGAAGACGGCACGGGGCGACGGCGACCAGGTGGTGACCGTCGCCCTGCTCGGACACAAGGCGGATCTCGGCGTGATGGCGCTCGGGCCCGACATGTGGCGGTTGCGCGGCCTGCAGTCGGCCCTGTCGGCGGCGGGCCTCGAGGCGACGGGCTCCTACGTCTCGCTCACCGAGGTCTCGGAGTACGCCGAGGGCCTTCCCGAGGAGATGAAGCAGGCCCGGCTGTACCCGGAGCTTCCCCCGCCGGACAAGCCGGCCTTCTGTTTCTACCCGATGTCCAAGCGGCGTGCCGCCGATCACAACTGGTACGCGTTGGACTTCGAGGCGCGCCAGGCGCTCATGCTCGGCCACGGTGCGGTGGGTCGTACCTTTCGCGGTCGGATCCTGCAACTGATCACGGGGTCGACCGGGCTCGACGACTGGGAGTGGGGCGTCACGTTGTTCGGTGTGCACCCCGACGACCTGAAGGCGTGTGTATACGAGATGCGCTTCGACGAGGCCTCGGCCCACTATGCGGAGTTCGGGCCCTTCTGGACCGGCATGGTCGGTGAGATCGAGGACGTGCTCGACCGTGTCCTCTAGCGGCGTCGGACCGCTGGCCCCCAAGCTCGATGCCCTGCGCGCCGAGATCGAATGTGTCGGACGGGCGGTCGTCGCCTTCAGCGGAGGTGCGGACTCGGCTCTCGTGGCCTGGATGGCGACCGACGTCCTCGGACCCGACCACGCGCTGTGCGTCACCGCCGTGTCGCCCTCGCTGGCGCCCGAGGAGCTCGCCGACTGCCGGGCCCTGGCCGGGGAATGGAGCCTGCGCTGGCATACGGTGTCGACCGACGAGCTCGACGATCCGCGGTACTCGGCCAACGACGGGGACCGGTGTTACCACTGCAAGGCCAGCCTCCTGGCGGCGCTCACCCCGTGGGCGGAGGCCGAGTCGGCCGTCGTGCTCTTGGGCGTGAACCTCGACGACCTCGGAGACCATCGCCCCGGACAGCGCGCCGCAGCCGAGCGCGGGGCACGCTTCCCGCTGGTCTCGGCCGGCCTGACCAAAGATGATGTGCGCACGGTCTCGCGCCACCTGGGCCTGCGGACGTGGGACAAGCCCGCCGCCGCCTGTCTGGCGTCGCGCCTTCCCTACGGCACCCCGGTGACGTTGGGAAGGCTCACCACCGTGGCGCACGCCGAGTCGGCCCTGCGCGCCCTCGGATTCGGGCAGCTGCGCGTGCGGCACTACGGCGACCTGGCGCGCATCGAGCTCCCCGCCGATGACCTCGAGGGTGCGGTGGCACGCCGTGACGAAGTCGTCGCCGCGGTGCGCGGCGCCGGGTACCGCTACGTGACCCTCGACCTCGAGGGCTTTCGGTCGGGCAACCTCAACCTCGCCCTCACCGGATCCCGACACGCCGCCGCCGTCGTTCCCGATCGCACCCCGGGAGCGCCATGATCGACGTGCGGGTGAAGCTCACGTTTCCCGAAGACCTGGTGCGCCGACCCTTCATCGCCCAGCTGGCGCGCGACCACGATGTCGAGCCCAACATCAGGCGGGCCGACGTCGGCGAGCACGAGGGTTGGATCGTGTGCGAGCTCGAAGGCGAGCCGTCCAAGATCGAAGGCGCCCTCGCCTGGTTGCGAGACCAGGGGGTGCGCGTCGACCTCCTCGGAGATCTCGTGGAGAGCTGATCGGCGCGTCGTGGTCGTCGATCCCGATCCCGACGAGGCGCTCACCGAACTGGGCGCACTGCTCGCCGACCGCGTGATCGCGGCGGTGCCGGCATGGGTGGCGCGCTGTGTGGACAGCCGCCTGCCTCTGGAGGTGCCCGAGCGCGACCGGGTCATGGCCGAGGCCGCCGCCGCGGGTCGGCGCGCCCAGCAGGAGGTCGCCGCCACGCTGCAGGCACTCCTCGCCGCCGATGTGGACGCCCAGCGTTCGACCCCGCTGGCGGTGGTCAGAGCGGCGGTCTCGTACCCGACCGAGGTGCTCAGAGCCGCCCATGTCCCCCCGGTGCGCAGGGACCCCTTCGTGTCCGAGCGCTTTCCCGACGACCCCTACGGGCTCACCCCGGCCTCGTTGGCGGCCATGGCCCCCGAGCTGGGCGAGGCTGCCATCGCGTGGGGGGCGGCCAAGGCCATGGCCCATCGCCGGCGCCACGGGGGGCCCCCGGAGTTCACCTAACGATCACCGTCGGGATGCTTTTTGTTCGCGATTCGTTCACCTTCCGCTTGTACCTTGAGCCTCGATGACCTCGACATCGGGCTCCTTTGGCGGGAACCTCAGCTCGGGCACCAGCTCCTCGAGCCCTTCGAGCGAAGCGCTCATGGAGTCCCAGAGCTCGTTCGAGGACGCACCCACCCGCACCTCGGTCGGGGTCCTCGACAGCCCGATCATGGAGGCCCGGGATGTGGGCGTGGGCTTCGGCGCCAAGAAGGTCCTGAGCGACATCGGGCTCGCGTTCTCCCCGCAGACGATCACCGCCCTCATCGGGCCCACCGGCTGTGGCAAGTCCACCTTCCTGCGCTCGTTGAACCGTATGAACGACAACGTCCGGGGCTACTGGCGGACGGGGACCATCGAGCTCGACGGGACGGAGATCAGCGGGCGCGACATGGACGCCCTGGTGTTGCGGCGGCGGGTGGGCATGGTCTTCCAGCGCCCCAACCCCTTCCCGATGTCGATCCGGGACAATGTCGTCGCCGGCGTGCGGGCCCACCGCATGGCCCCGCGCAGCGACCACACCGACATCGCCGAGCGGGTCCTCAGAGAGGTCGGCCTGTGGTCGGCGGTGGCCGATCGTCTGGGTGACTCCCCGTTCCGCTTGTCGGGGGGCCAACAGCAGTTGCTGTGTCTGGCGCGCGCCCTCGCCGTCGAGCCCGACGTGCTCCTCCTCGACGAGCCGACGTCATCGCTCGACCCGGTTACCACCGAGATGGTGGAAGAGCTGCTTCGGCATCTGGCCGAGAAGCTCACCATCGTGATCGTCACCCACAATCTTGCCCAGGCCCGTCGTGTGGCCCAGACCACGGCGTTCCTCTACAACGGCATCCTGGTCGAGGCCGGTGACACCGACCAGATCTTCGAGGCTCCCAACGAGCCCGAGACCGTCAGCTACGTAAGCGGGAGAATCGGATGACCGGCCGCTGACGGAACGCCGTCGGCGCAGCCGCGCCGTCGGCACCACACATTTCCCCACGGATACTTCGTAGTTCCAATCGAAAGGAGCTTCATCCGTTATGTCTACGCGCCCTGCACCAAAGCGCCGCACCGGCCGTCTCGGCGGTGTCGCCGTGCTGTCGGTCGTGGCTGCCTCCGCCATCCTGCTCGCCGCGTGCAGCTCGACGCCCAAGGCCGCTGCTCCCCCGAAAGCGACGACAACGACGGCGCCGGCCATCACGCTCTCGAGCCTCGAGAACTGGCCCACGAGCCCGGTCGCCCTGCAGGAGACGGGGTCGAGTCTGCTCTACCCCTTGTTCAACCTCTGGACGGCGCAGATCGAGAAGGAGTGGCCGAGCGTGTCGATCACCACCGCGTCGACGGGGTCGGGAACCGGCATCTCGTCGGCCGCGGCCGGAACGGTGAACATCGGCGCCTCCGACGCCTACCTGTCACCCGCCGAGGTCCAGCAGTACCCGGCGCTCGAGAACATCCCGCTCGCTATCTCTGGGCAGCAGATCAACTACAACATCCCGGGACTGACCGCCACCCTGAAGCTCGACGGACCGACCATCGCGGCGATCTACGAGGGCAAGATCACCAAGTGGAACGACGCCAAGATCGCGGCGCTGAACCCGGGCGTGACGTTGCCCGACATCCCCATCATCACCGTCCACCGCTCGGACAGCTCCGGCGACACCTTCCTGTTCACCTCGTTCCTGGCGGCTTCTGATCCGTCGGGGTGGACGATCGCACCGGACACCACCGTGGCGTGGCCGAACGTGACCGGCGCCGTGGCGGCCATGGGCAACGGGGGCATGGTGCAGGCGTGTCAGGCCAACCCCGGGTGCATCGCCTACATCGGCGTCAGCTACCTGAGCAAGGCGACCGCAGCGGGGCTCGGCCACGCGGCGTTGAAGAACAAGGCGGGGAACTACGAGCAGCCCACCCAGGCCTCGATATCGGCGGCGGCGGCGAGCTTCGCCAGCTCCACGCCGGCGACAGGGGCGGTCTCGATGATCTTCGGGCCGGCCACCGACGGGTACCCGATCGTCAACTACGAGTACGCCATCGTGCCGAGCACACAGTCCAGTGCGGCCGCCGCCCAGGCGACGAAAGCCGTCCTGGCATGGGCGATCGACCCCAGCGGGGGCAACGCGTCGACGTATCTCAATCAGGTCAACTTCGTGGCGCTGCCGAGCGCGGTGGTGTCGATCTCCACGAAGCTCATCGCCAAGGTCACCGGCTAGCGCCGGCCGGTCGCGGACCGAGAGCCGTCGGCGATGTCCGCACCGTGGCTCGCCACGGAGGACGCTAGGGACGCCGAGGACGAGAGGAGGGGTTCCGATGCCGGTCCCCTCCTCTCGGTCCTGACCAAGGCGTCGACCACGTCCGAGCCCCGCACCGAAGCCGTCGGACACAGCTCGGCGGGCGCGCCGCGTCGTGGTGGCGGCGACCACGCGGGCGGAGGCGATGGCGGCGGCGGGGGCCCGGGCGGCGGTGCCCACCCCTCGCATCGGGCCACGGCGTGGTGGCGGGCCGAGCGTCTGATGCCCCACGGGTTGCGGGCGGTGACCTTCCTGCCGCTTCTGGCCCTGGTGGCCATCCTCGGCATCCTGGTGTGGAAGGCGTTGCCCGCCATCCGCTACAACGGCTTCGGGTTCTTCACCCACGCCCAGTGGAACATCGGAAGTCTCTACGCCCCGATCGTCACCACCAACGGGGTCAGGCACCCCCCCGACGCCTCGTACGGGGCGCTCCCCTTCATCGTGGGCACCGTCGTGTCGTCGGCCATCGCCCTCGTCCTCGCCGTGCCGGTTGCCATCGGCACGGCACTCGTCGTGGTCGAGAAGCTCCCTCCCCGTCTGTCGAGCGGGGTCGGGTTCTGTCTCGAGGTGCTCGCCGGGGTCCCGAGCGTCGTGTACGGCCTGTGGGGCTTTTTCACCCTCGGCCCTTTCCTCTCGCACCACGTGGCTCCTCTGTGGGCCGACCACCTCCCCGATGTGCCCGTCCTGCGGTTCTTCCGGGGCCCGACGGGCGGTGGCCAGGGGTTGTTCACGGTGGGGGTCGTCCTCGCCATCATGATCCTGCCCATCATCGCCGCCACCACGCGCGACCTGCTCCGCCAGGTCCCACGGGCCACGGTGGAGGGGGCCGTGGCCCTGGGCATGACCGATTCGGAAGCGCTCGGCGCGGTCACCCTCCCCTGGGTGCGGTCCGGGGTGATCGGCGCCAGCGTGCTCGGCCTGGGCCGCGCCCTGGGGGAGACGATCGCGGTGCTCATGCTGTGCGGTTCGCTCACCGGCGCCGAGGTCCATTCCTTCTACAGCGCGTTCAACACCATCGCGGCCGCCATCGTCAGCCAGCTCGACGGGGCCCAGACCGATGCCAGCGGCCTCGCCCTCAGCGCGCTGGCGGAGCTCGGTCTCGTGCTCCTCGTCATCACCGTGCTCGTGAACGTCGGTGCCCGGCTGCTCGTGCGTCGGGTGGCGACCACGGCGCTGCCCGTGGGGCGGGGGATCTGACGATGGCGTCCATCGCCCCGCACGCGCCCCGCTCTGTCGGGCTCGGGCGCCGCCGGTCGCGTAACCGCACCACCTGGGTGCTGTGTGCGGTGGCCTTGGCTCTCGTGGTCATCCCCGTGGTGTGGATCGTCGGTGGTGTCGCCGATCACGCCCTGGCGCATTTTCATCTCAGCCTGATCACCACCTATCCGGTCGGCAACGTCGGGGGACTGCTCAACTCGATCGAAGGCACCATCGTCATCGTTGTCGGCGTGATGGTCCTCGCCGGTGCCATCGGCGTCGCCGGTGGCGTCTACCTGGCCGAATACGCAGGCGAAGGCCGGGGCCAGATCCTGCGGGGCGCGTCGGAGGTGCTGGCCGGGGTGCCTTCCATCATCCTGGGATATGTCGGCCTGGTCGCCTTGGTGGACGCGTTGCACTGGGGGTATTCGCTCTACGCGGGAATCATCGTGGTATCGGTCCTCGTCGTGCCCTATGTCACCAAGACGACCGAAGTGGCCCTGCGGAACGTGCCCACCGCCTATCGCGAAGGGGGCGAGGCGCTCGGGATGCGCAGCGGCTACCTCCTGCGGAAGCTCGTGATGCGGCCGGCGCTGCCGGGCATCGCCACCGGGCTCATCATCGCCGCTGCCATCTCCGTGGGGGAGACCGCACCCCTGCTCCTGACGGTCGGATACAACGAGAGGTCGCCCACGTTCGGGCTCCACAACTCCCCCATCGGGTTCCTGACCTACAACGTCATCACGGACTACAACCAACCGAGCACCTTCCTCCATCAGCGCGCCAACGCCGCGGCGTTGCTCCTCATCCTCCTCGTGTTGGTGCTCATCGTCGTGGCCCGGGTGGTCGTGATGTTGACGCAGCGGCACTCGCCTGACCGTCCGCAACGTGTCGGCAAGGGCGCCGGGTGAGCGGGGCCGTCACGACTCGCGCCGATCACCACGAGACCGGGGACCGGGTGCGGATCCTCATCGTCGAAGACGACGAGTCCTATCGCGAGGCGCTGCACGCCGGTCTGTCCATGGAGGGATACGAGATCGAGGTGGCCGCAGACGGCAACGACGGCCTGCGGCGCTTTGCCGCCCATCTCCCCGATCTGGTTCTCTTGGACGTGCTCCTCCCCGGCATGGCGGGCACCGAGGTGTGCCGGCGCATGCGCGACATCGCCCCCGTGCCGGTGATCATGGTGAGCGCCCTCAACTCCGAGATCGATGTGGTCCTGGGACTCGAGCTCGGCGCGGCGGACTACGTCACCAAGCCGTACCGCCTGCGCGAGCTGGTGGCCCGCATCCAGGCCGTGTTGCGGCGCGTGTCGCCGCCGTCCTTCTCGAGACCGACCGCCGCACCCGACCAGGAGTCGTCACGATCCGACGTGGTGAGCGCGGGCCCGATCCAGGTGGACTTCGCCCGACGGGTGGTGACCCGCAGCGGCCGGTCCGTGCACCTGTCGCGCCGGGAGTTCGACCTGCTGGCCCTGTTGTTGTCGCCGCCGGGCCAGGTGCGCACGCGCGACGAGCTCATCGACCGGCTGTGGTCGGGACGGGACCTGGCCGACACCCGCACGCTCGACACGCATGTGCGTCGCTTGCGGGTCAAGCTCGAGCACCATCCCGCCGCGCCGCAGTACCTGGTCACGGTGCGCGGCGTCGGATTCCGCTTCGACACCGAAGGCCGGGGCGAGGCCGACCTGGACGAGGGCTGAGGGAGCTGGTTCAGCCCGTCGGGGCTTCGCCGCGCCACATGGGCTGGCGAGGACGGTCGAAGAGCACGTCGAGGTGCTCGCCCCGCAGCGCCGCGAACACATGCGGGCCCCAGCGTTCGGCCCCGGCCAATGGTTGGGGGAGCTTGTCGGCCGCGAACCAGCCGACATCCGCGCACTCGAGGGGATGGGCCCGGAGCGTCCCCCCCACAGCCTTGCAGTGGAAGACGAGCGAGTACAGAGGGACGCGAGTGAAGCCGAGGCGCAGGCCGTCGAGCACGGCGATGAGCCGGAGCGGTTCGGCCTCAATCCCGGTTTCCTCGAGCACCTCCTTCACGACCACCTCGGCCGCGGAGTAGCCGACATCGGCCCATCCCGTCGGGTAGAGCCACACGCCCGAGTCGGCCCGCTTCACCAGGAGCAGCTCCCCCTTGTCGTTGCCGACGGCCGCCCCCACGGCGACCTTGGGGGTGACGTAGCCGGGCACTCCTTCTCCGACGGCGCGTAGCCACTCCTCCACGAGCTCTCCGGCATCTTCTACCCCCGTTGCCCCCTCGGCTGCCGCCACGCCGATGTCGGCGGCCACATGCAGCACCTCTTCGAAACGCTCACGCTCGTAGAGACTCTCGGTGAATCCGAGCCCGGTGCGGGCGATGGCGGCCAGGCTTTCGCTCCATCGGAGCAGTTGCCGCGTGGAAACGGGACGGTCCACGTGCCTGACGCTAGTCGAGGGTTCTTGCGGGGCGTGCCCCACTGGGCGGCGTGGTGGGCCACAATGGACTATGGCCGTGAACAGCGATTGTCGCCATTACGTCATGCAGACGACGGCGCGTGGCGACAAGCTCGAGCGCTGCCGGGTGGAGGCGAATGAGGCGCTCCCCTTCGCGTGCCCGGACGGATGCGTGTTCTACGAGCCCCGAAAGGTGTCGTCCGCGGGTTGGCACGTTCCCCCCCCGAGGACCGACGATCCGCCGGGGCGCTGAGCAGACCCCGATCTTCTCGCCGTCGTCACACCGCTTCTCCGTGCGAGGCATCCAGGCCGGTCATCTCCGCCGACGTTGTTCCGGCCGACGGAGGGGTCGGAGCGAAGGAATCGCCGATGCCTCCGCGTTCCCAGAAATCGAGCACGATGTTGGCGTTGGCGCGGCCCGCCGCGATCAGGGCGTCGGTGCCGGAGAAGTCGTCGTAGCGAGACACCGGCTCGGTGTCGACGGTGAACACCACGACCTCGACACCTTCTGGGAGTCGCTCGAGCTCACGGGCGAACCGGGCGTGGACGGCGATGAAGAACGCCGTCAGCACGCCTTCGATGGGTCGCCGGTACCGGTGCGGCGTGTAGCGCAAGGGCCCGCACAGGAGCACGAAGATGCGCTCGGCACCCTGTGCCATGGCCCGGCCGATGGGCACGTTGTCCACGACGCCGCCGTCGATGAACGCCTCGCCGTCGATCTCCACGGGCGGAAGGAGGGCGGGCAGGGCGGCGGAGGCCTGGATGCGTACGGCGGCGGGGCCTTCGGAGAACCACTGCATGCGCCCGTCGGTGAGCGACGTGGCCACCACCTCGAGGGGGATGGGGCTGTCCTCGAGGCGCTCGAAGGTCAGACCCGACTCGATGACCTTGCGGATGCCGTCGTTGGGATGGACCGCCTCCCGTTGTTGAAAGAACCGCCATGGCGTGGGGAACCGGCCCTGGGGAAAGACGTCTTCACGCGTGATGGCGCGCCACCGTTCGGCCAGGGTGTCGATGCCGGCGGCCGTGGGCTGGCCGCAGTACCCCGCGGCGTTGATCGCTCCGACCGACGCGCCGTAGACGGCATCGGCGGTGATGCCTCGGGCCACGAGGGCCTGGAGCATGCCGATCTGGGCGGACCCCCGGGCCCCCCCACCGGCGAAGACGAAGGCGGTGCGGACGCGGCGCCGCAGCACACGAGTCCGGCGATAGCGGGCGAGCCACCGTGAGGAGTTGCCGGCGCTGGCCAGCCGTCGGGCCGGACCCGGTCCCATGAAGACTCCCCCGGGAAGGACCGGGCCCGGGGTGGTCACGAGGTGGCTCCCTTCGGGGCCGAGTCCGGAGCCACCGGGCCCCCGCTCTGGGTGCTCTGGTCGGGAGTGGCGTCGCCGGGCTGCTCGGACAGCTCCGCCCGCTGGGCGCGGGCGAGACGGTCACGACGCACCGCCCACCGGACGGCGACCACGCCCAGGACGAGGATCGCAGCCACGAAGATCCCGAAGACCACGTCGAAGGCTGCACTCATGCCGGAGGGTCCGGCGTGTCCCTGGCGGTGCCCGGGGGCACCCCCGTGCCGGTGACATCCATGACCATCCCAGAGTACCGGGGCCGCCCACCCGACCTCGGCTGTCGCGGCATCTTTCGCCCCCCGCCCGGAGCACGGGCACGGTCCGATCCCTCGACACACCCATGGTGCATTGTGGGCCCATGAGCGGGGGAGAGATGCGACCGGGGGCCCGGGCAGGGGTGTTGGAACGCGACGGGCTGCTCCGCCGCCTCCGGGGCGACGGCGCCGCTCGGCCGGTGGTCGATCCGGGATTGGCGGGGGGACTGCGCGACTGGCTCGAGGACGGCCTGGTCGAGGCGGTGGCGGCGCTGCCGGGCGATGCCGAGGTGGTGCGGGTGAACAAGGAGTCGCTCAACCAGGTCCTGGTGTGCGAGGCCCATCTGGTCGCCAACCGACGGGGACCCCGGGTGGGTACCGTCGAGCTGGCCCGGGGCAGCATGGTCGACGCCCTGTTCCGGCAATGGGTGACGACCGGCGTCATCGATGACCCTTGGGCTGACGCCGTGGCCGCCTTCGACGTCGAGGGGGACCGGGACGGGGTCGTCGCCTTTGTCACAGGGCTCTCCCCCGCGCTGCGGGGTCGGTTGATGACCGAAGTCGCCGAGCACGCCGCCACCATCGTCGAACGGTGGCCGGTGCCGAGCCCGGCGTGGTTGCCGAGGACCCAGGAGCGCCTCGAGGTTCCCCTCTGTGGCGGTCGGGTGGTGCTCGCCGGTGTGGTCGACCTCATGCTCGGAAGTCCCGCGCAGGACCGGGCGTCGGTGTGTTTGGTCGAGCTCAAATCCGGCGCCCGACGGGTCGAGCACCGCGGTGATCTTCACTTCTACGCGCTGCTCGAGGCCCTGCGCAGCGGTGCCCTTCCGTTCCGAATCGCCACCTACTACAGCGCCACGGGTGAGCTCGACGCCGAGCCGGTGGGAGAAGACACCTTGGTGAGCGCGCTGTCGCGATCCTTGGACGGCGCCATTCGGCTCTGCCGTGTGGCCGCGGGCGTGGAGCCGGCGCGCCAGCCGAACCATTTGTGTGCCTGGTGCGTGGGTCTTGGGGGATGTGAGCCGGGCCAGCGCCGAGTGGGCACCGACGTGCCGCGGGCGGCGACCCGGCGCGCCGAGAAGGAGCTGGAGCCGACATGAGCGTGGCGGCCCGGGTGGCGTGGCTGACCGACGCCCTGGTGGCACCGGCGACCGAGGATGTGTCACCGGCGGGTTTGGCCCAGGTCCAGGGCGACCTGGTGCGCGAGCTGCTGGCCCTGGGGGCAGAGCTCCCCGACGGTGAGCGTCTGGAGATGGACGCCTTCAAGGTCCTGCTGGCCCACCGGCACCCCGACCGGTGCCTGTCGAGGCAGGACACGTTCACGGCGTCGCCGAGGCTGTGTCGTCGCGCCGTCGGGGTGGCCGCGGTGAACCGGTGTGTGCGTCGAGCGTCGGGGGCTCCTGGTATCGCGGTGGCCGAGGTGTTGGCGGAGGGGCTCGAGGACGCCGCGGTGGCGATCGGTACCGGTGCGGTCAGAGCGCCGTGGTGGGCCGAGTGGTACGCCGGATTGCCCAGTGGGGGTCGGGCCGTGGTGAGCGCCGAGGCGATCACGTGGGCGACACAGCTGCTGAGCGCCGTCGACTGGCCCAGGGTCCCGAAGCCCGTCATCGGCGGGCGACCAGACTGGTGGCAGTGTCCGGGCGCCACGCCCATCGTGCTGAAGGGCCGAGCCGATGTCCGTTCCCTCGTGGGGCGCCGGCCCGCACTTCTCGTGGTCGCCTCGGGGCGGTGCCAGGCGGACTGGCGCGTCGAGCTCGGCTACCCCGGTCTGGTCGCCGCCCTCGGTCGCGACGCCCAGGGAGCGCCCTGTCGGGTCGTCGGCGTGTGGCCCCAAAGTGGCCAGGTCCGAGTGCTGCACCAGGACACGGCCGCGCTGCGCGCCACGGCCACGGCGGTGGTCGCCGCGGTGGCGACATGGGTGGACAGTCGGATCGAACTGCAGCGCGCCGCATTCGGAAGCGCACCGGGAACCGAGCCCGTCCCCGTGGACGGTGTCCCCGCCTGACCTACCCCGTGTGGCAGGTGCCGGGAGGCGACGGCACGTCGAGTGCCGGGTTGCGATCGAAGAATCCCACGGGGATCAGCTGGAACCCGGCGTACTCGACCGGCATCACGGGCCAGTCCTCGGGCCGGGGGACGTGGGTGACGCCGAAGGTGTACCAGACGACGATGTCCCTCTCGACGATGGACCGGTCCTGCGCGGTCCACTTCGGGAGCCCGTCTCCGCCCGCGTGCTGGTTGGGATAGTCGCCCGCGGCCCGACGCTCGTCGGGGACATAGGGAGTGATCCACAGATTGCGCGTGGCGAAACCCGCCCGCTGCGCCACGCTCGAACCCGGATCGGCGAGCAGCGTGGGTGTCGATCCCGGGACGAGCTTGTAGGCCACGGGGATCCCGAGGCGGTTCTCCGAGCCGGGGTTGACGATCTTCCAGCACCGGCTGGCCGACGGGTCCACGACCCGACGTGCCTCGGTCTCGGTCTCGAGCAGGGTCGACACCGGTGCAAAGGCGTTGCCCCACGGATTGTCGGGACCCGGTGGGACGGGGCGGGTGTCCACCTCGTACACGGAGTTGGCGGGCCCGTCGATCTCGGCGTCCAGGCGCATGTTGAACATGTGCTGATGGAACGGCGCCGCCAGTTGGGGGGCCACCATCGAGGCGAAGCGGGGCTGTTCTCCCGGCGCCACCGCCATCGTCGACATGATGCCGGTGAGCTTGACCTCGAACTGGATCGTCCCGTCCTGGTAGAAGTACCAGTAGAAGCCGTAGTCGTAATTGCCGACGGTGGCGATGGAGCTGACCACCAGCCGGCGTGACCGCCGGACGTCGTTCCGGCCCCCGCGGGGGTCGTTGTGCTTCCAGAGGATCCCGTAGTCCTCCTCGTGCATGCAGATGGCGTTGGGGACGACATAGGGGTGCCCGCGTTCGGAGCTGAGCACGGCATCGAAGTAGTGGATGACACCGAGACAGTCACAGCCGGCCGTCAGGGCGTTGGCCATCCGTCCCAGTCCCCACTCACCGGCATCGAAGGCGTTCTTCCAGCCGTGCAGGGGGCCGGGGTCCCCATAGGGAACCACCATCTCACTGACCGATGCCCGGAAGAGGACGGGTCGGATCCGTCCCTGGTCCTCGTAGCCGATCTGGTGGAGGACGAGTCCTTCGACCGAGTCCATGGACACCCGCAGTGACCATTTCTGCCAGCGGACATGGTTGCCGTCCACGGTGAAGCTCGGGCCCTCGGGCTGGGTGACCTCGAGGGGTTTCAGATCCTCGCGCACGGGGGTGGATTCGGGGAAGTAGTTGCCGCATTCGATCGGTATGGGCACGACGCCGGTGTCGATGACCTCGAGCACCTCGCCCCGGGCCATGTCGACGAAGACGACGACGCCCTCGACGGGGTGGGCATAGCCGTTGTCGTCGGGGGTGTGGCGTATGTAGGTCAAACAGCGACAGATCCGGCGTCCCTCTTCGTGGGCCACACCGAAGGACCCCGCCGGCCATGGATCGATCTGCACCGTCTCGAGGTCCTCGATGCCGCGCTTGCGCATGGCCGCCTGCCACTGGGCGTTCTCCTGGCAGGCCACGATGGCGGCGAAGGACTCCTCGAACAACAGGCCAGGCCGGACGCCCGGCACCTCGGTCATCGAGACCTCGGCCGTCCCGAGCGAGACCACCGTCTCGACCACGTTGGCTTCGGGACCGGGTACGAGCATGAGCCGAATCCGGCGCTCGACAGGTTGTCCCGGCGCCCAGGCCCGGACCTGCTCCCGGGTCGGCTCGAGCAGCCCGATGTATGCGAACCGGGTCGCATCGGTAAAGGCCGGATGGGCCTGCACGAGCGCCACGGCCGCGGCGATCTCCTCCGCCGTCAAGGACGCGAGCGGATGCTTCACCTCCGTCGAGGACAGGGCCTGGGTCACGAGCTCCCCTTGTCGATTCGAATCCGGTCGACGACGCCGGATCGCAGCGTTGTTTCCCGTGGTCACGGTAGGTGGAGGTGCCCCGCAGCGGCAAATGGGTGGGCCGGGCCAACCGGGGCGCCGGGGGCCCATCGGGGCGCCCTCGCCCGTCGCCCGGACATGGCCGTCACCCCGGGCCGCTTCGCTGTGACGGCCGCGTGAGTGGCCTGTGAGCCGGGTGCCAGTGCCACCCGCACACTGCAATTCCGCGGGGCGGACTCGGCGCGGGAGCTGCGAGAGGGAGTTCCGTGGAGGCCTTTGACGTCGTTGTCGTCGGTTCGGGGTTCGGTGGAGCTGTGACCTCCTATCGGCTGGCCGAGGCCGGCAACGCCGTCCTCGTGCTCGAGCGGGGGGCGGCCTACCCACCGAATTCGTTCCCGAGGACGCCACAGGCCTTCGCCGGCAACTTCTGGAACCCCGGGCGTGACACCTTCGGTCTCTTCGACGTGCAGTCGTTCTCCCACATCGACACGATCGTCTCCGCCGGACTCGGCGGCGGGTCACTGATCTACGCCAACGTCCTCATTCGCAAGGACGAGAACTGGTTCGAGACCGAGGTCGACGGACGCTCCCGACCGTGGCCGGTGACGCGTGCCGAGCTCGAGCCGCACTACGAGGCGGTCGAGAAGACGCTCGGAGCGCAGGTGTTCCCCCTCGACGTGGCGCCGTATTCCTCGGTGCAAAAGACCGTGGCGTTTCGAGATGCCGCCCGTGCCCTGGGCTACGAGACAACCACGTGGGACCGGATAGACCCCAAGCGCAAGCAGTGGTACCTGCCCCAACTGGCGGTGACGTTCGCCAACCAGGGCCGGGGACCGGTGCCGGGGGAGACGATCGAGGAACCCGTGCGCAATCTGCATGATCGTGATCGACAGACCTGTCGACTGTGCGGGGAGTGCGACATCGGGTGCAACTTCGGATCGAAGAACTCGCTCGACTTCAACTATCTCACCCTGGCCGCACGGGCCGGGGCCGAGATCCGGACCCTGGCCGAGGTGCGCGGGTTCGCACCGGCCCCCGACGATCACGGGTACGTGGTCCGCTACGTGCAACACCCCGATGGGAGCCAGAAGAGTGTGACGGCCCGGCATCTCGTCCTTGCTGCGGGCACCCTGGGTTCGTCACGCTTGCTGCTGCGGAGCCGGCCCGTGCTCGAGCACCTGAGCCCGACGCTCGGCCGAGGGTTCTCCGGCAACGGCGATCTCCTCACGGCCGCGCTGTCGACGCAGTCGACGGGCCCCGGTCGCCATGGAGGGCGGCCGCGACCGATCGACGCGTCTCACGGTCCGGTGATCACGAGCACGCTGCGCACTCCCGATCACCGTGACGGGGCCGACGAGGGGACCCGGGGCTTCTATCTTCAGGATGCGGGCTACCCCGCCGCATTGTCCTGGTTCTTACAGGTCGCTTCGCTCCCGAGCACCCTCCGACGTGTCGCCGGCTTCGTGTGGCACCGGGTCCGCGGTCGCGTGGCGCGTCGCCCCACGAGCCTGGTCTCGGACCTCGAGGACCTCCTGGCCACCACCGCGCTGTCCGAGGGCTCATTACCGCTGCTGGCGATGGGGCTCGACGTGCCCGACGGGGTCATCGGTCTCGACCGCGAGGGCGAGCTCACCGTCGAGTGGTCGAAGAAGCCTTCCGATGCGTATTACCGCGAGGTCGTCCGGACCAGCAGGGCGGTGGCGCAGAACCTGCACGGTCGATTCCTCGAGGACCCGCTCACGACGATGCTCCGTCGCTTCGTGACGGTCCACCCCCTGGGCGGGTGTGCGATGGGGCGCACCCCGGCAGAGGGCGTGGTCGACGAGTGGGGGCGCGTGCACGGCCACCCCCGCCTGCATGTCGCCGACGGGTCCGTGATGCCCGGACCCGTCGGTCCCAACCCGAGCCTCACGATCGCCGCCCTGGCCGATCGCTTCGCGGACAAGATGATCGACGACATGAAGGACCGGTGACACCGATGAGCACCCCGGTACTGCGGTTCAACGAGCGCATGTCCGGCTACCTGTCGGCCTCTGACCACATGGAAGGAGACTTCGGAGCCGCATACGAGTCAGGCCGTGCCCAAGGCACGTCCATCCAGTTCGAGACGACCATCACCCACGAGGACCTCCCCGCGCTGTTGGAGGATGCCAGCTCTCCTGCCACGCTCACCGGGACCGTCCTCGTGCCCATGCTGTGCCCGAGCCCTCTCGACGTGGTCGAGGGAACCTTCGTCCTGTTGGAGCGGCATCCCGAAGATGTCGACACCGACTGGATGCGGTACCGCATGACCTTGCGGTCGCGTAGCGAACCCTCCCGGACGTACTTTCTCGATGGCCACAAGGTGATCAGCGTCGGGTCCATCCTGGCGGCGTGGAAACACACGACCACCCTGTACGTGACGATCTACGAAGGCAGCGCCCCCGACGAGTCTTCGGTTCGGGCGCTCGGCATCATGCACATCGGGCTCACCGATGTGCACCACCTCTTGGCCCACGCCGAGGTCCTGCACGTCAACCGGGCCGAGCGCGAGCGTTACCTCGTCCGATTCGTTGCCATGTTCGCTCGCTCGATCTGGCCCTTCTACGGAGGTGCGCTCAACGAGTTGGGGCGTTTCCCCTCGACCTCGACCCCGACCCCGACCCCGACATCGAGCTCGACCCCGACGGCGTCGCGTCCCGGGCCGAGGAGGCGTTCGGGCGACGACGAAGCCGTCTTCCTGTGCGATCCGGCCGGCCGGTGGCACGAGACGGGGGACGTCCCTGACGCCTGTTCACGGTTGATCCGCTATCGGGGCGGGACCAAAGGTCCGGTGATGCTCGCTTCGGGCTTCGCCATGTCGGCCACGTCGATGCTCACGCCGACCATCCATCCCAACCTCGTCGAGTTCCTCCTGGACGGGGGATATGACGTGTGGCTGTTCGACTATCGAGCCGGCATCGATCTCCCCTCAGCCGACACGCAGTTCACCGTGGACGACATCGCGTACCTGGACTGGCCCCGTGCTGTCGACGAGGTGCTCCGGGTGACCGGAGCGGGTTCGGTGCAGGTGTTCGGCCACTGCGTGGGATCGGTGTCGATCCTGATGTCGCTCCTCGACGGGGAAAACGGCATGCAGGGCAAGGTCCGTTCCGCGGTGTGCGCCCAGTTCTCGCTCCATCCGATGACGTCCAAGTTGAAGGTGCTCGAGTCCGACCTCCATGTGGGCAACCTGCTCGAAGCGGTCAATCAACAACTCCTTCATCCCGATACCGAACGGACGGCGGGTGACGTCGTGCTCGACCTGGCCCTGCACGCCGTCCCCCTTCCCCCCGGGGAAGCATGTGAGCTCCCCGTGTGCCGGTGGATCAACGCCATCTTCGGCTTGACCCACCGCCACGCCCAGCTCGACGACGCCACCCACAAGGGGCTTCCCGACATGTTCGGGGCGGCGAACATCCGCTGTCTGGAGCACCTCGGCCTGATGATGCAGAAGGGGCGGGCGGTCGATGCCCATGGGCGTGACCGGTACCTGCAAAGGCCCGACCTCCTGCGGGACGTGCCGATCCATTTCCTGGCCGGGGAGCACAACTACATCTTCCACCCCGAAGGGACCGAGAAGACCCTGTCCTGGCTCCGCCGGCACAACGGACCCCGGAACTACACGCTGCAAATCCTTCCCGAGTACGGGCACCTCGACGCGATCATCGGGCGTGACGTCGCCCATGACGTCTTCCCCGACATCATCGATCATCTCGACCGGTACCAATAGCGTCGGACGCTCCCGGCGCCGGTCCCGGTGCCGGTTCCGGCGGGGGGGGGTTCACAACGTCGGGGTGGTGACGGCGCGGGGCACGCCCCACGTCACCGCCGCCGCCCAGGCCTCGGCTTCGAGGATGTCGGCGCGCCCTTCGTCGCGCCGGACACCCGGGGCCCGCAGGGCGGTGGCGAGGAGGTGCTTCGTCATGGCCATGAAGGGCTCCGCCCCCATGTCCGTGTGACGTCTCAACGCTGACTCGAGGTGCGCGATGGCCGCCTCGTCGTGGCCCAGCAGGTGGGCCAGCGTTCCGAGCTGCAAAGAGGCCGCTCCGAGGAAGGTGGCCTGCCCGGCGCGGCAGTTGTGGTCGGCATACGGCTCGATGAGGTCGTAGAGCGTGGCCGCCCATGTTCGGTCGCCCACGTTCACCGCCGTCTGGGCCAGCCCCACCATCAAGAACCACCAGTGAAAGTTGCGATCGCTCTCGGCCACTTCTGCGGGCACGAGTCGGGCCAGTTGTGCTTCGGCCCGGTCGCGCTCGCCGATCTCGCTCGCCACCCACGCCACCAGCGCGGTCTCGGCCGGCGACGCCCGGCCCGTGTTCCCGACTTCGAGGAGCAGTCGCAGATCCTCCATGCGACCCTGGAGCCACCTCCACGGCAACGACAATCCGAAATACAGCGCGTAGAGCTGAGGATGCTCCGTGCGCTCGAGGATGGCGGCGGCTTGTGCCGCGTTGGCCTCGGCGTCGGCGTAACGGCCTTCCATTCCTGCGACCAGGCCGGCCCACATGTACCCGAGTCGCAGATACTCGGGTTGCTGGACCAGATCCGCCAGGGCGGCGAGATCGGCAGCCACGCGCCGCGACGCGTCGAAGTCGCCCAGCTCGAACCGGGCGTGCAGTTCACACTTGAGCCCTTGGAGGAGGCTTTCGCGGTCTCCGATTCGTTCACCGAGGTCCCGGATCTCGGTCGCCACGGCGATCTGGCGGTCGATCTCGTCGGGACCGTCCATGGCCCAGTAGCGGTATCGCAGCACGGTGGCCAGGGTCTCGGGGTCGCCCACTCGCCGTGCCATGGCCACGGCGCTCTCGGTCAGCTCCCGGCGCTGCTCGCGGGACCGGTTGAAGTGCCCCCACTGCGCCAGCCGACCGAGCACCAGGGCGCGGGCGTTGCCGTCCTCGGTCGGCAGCTCGGCCAGGGCCGATTCGAGGAGGGCCCGCGCCTTGGGGTTGGGCTCTGATCCGGCCGGCAGGACGCCGCCGTAGCCGAGCGCCGCCTCGGCCAGCAGGTCGGCGCGTCGACAGCTCGTCGCCCGCTCGAATGCGTCGAGGAAGCGATCGTTGGCCTCGCTGGCCCGTCCCGCCTTCACACACGCCCTGCCTATGGCGAGAAGGAGCTGACAGCGCTCCACCTCGTCGGTGGCGCGGTAGGTCGTCACGAGCTCGAGGGCCCGGTTCAGATGGTCGGCCGCGGATTCGTATGCCACCTGTTGCAGGGCATCGTCGGCGGCGAGACGCAGATAGCGCATTGCGTCGTTGACACCTCCCGCACTCGCACCAAGATAGAAATGGTGCGCCAATTCACCGGCGTGACGGGGAGCGTCCTCGCCGTAGCGGCTCTCGAGCGCCTTTCCCAGCTGCCGGTGCAGTCGGATCCTGCGACTGAGGCCGATCTCGTCATAGAGGGCCTGGCGGACCACGGCATGGGCGAAGCAATGGGTGTCGAATCGGCGCGAGCTCTCGGTGACGACGCCGGCGAGCCGCGCCTCGTCGAGCGCGAGGAGCAGCGTCTCTTCGTCACAGTCGATGGCCCGACCGACCGTGGCGATGTCGAACTCGTCTCCCACGGCCGATGCCGCCGACAGCACCCGCATACACACGTCTGATAGCTGGCGAAGGCGCCACCGCACGACGTCGCGCATCCGTTGGGGGAGCAGGAGCTCCTCGGCGTTCGCCGCCGACCACGCCTTGAGTGATCGGCCGGCCTCCCTCAAGTCCCGTACCACCTCCTGGAGGAAGAACGGGTTGCCGCCGGTGTGCCGTTGCAGATTTGCCGCCCCCTGGGCCTCGGGGTCGCTCAAGTTCCGCCCGATGGCCGCTTCCAGGAGCTCCTGGGTCTCGGAGGCCGACAACCCCGTGAGGGCGATGTTCTCGACGTCTGTGGTGCGGCGGATACCGGCCAGCGACTCCGAGAACCACCCCGAGACGTTGCTGTCTGTTTGGCGATAGGTGGCGATGATCAGCACGGGGGCCGGGGTCGACGACCGCAGCAGGTATTCGAGCAACAAGAGCGACGGACGATCGGCCCAGTGCATGTCGTCGAGCACCAGCACCAGCCGGCGGCGATGGGCGATGGCGCGGATCCACCGGTCGACGGCGTCGAAGACCTGGTATCGGTCAGTTTCGGCTTCGTCTCGCTCCGTCTGTGCGGTGCCGGGCTCCCCGAGGACCTCGGGGATGATCCGCGCCAGGACCGGCGCCAACGGGCCGACGTCGCCCCGCACCACCCCCTCGGGAGCTCGCAGTGCGTAGCGACTGAGCGCCTCGCGAAACGCCTGGGACGGGCACAACGGCTCCTCGTCCCAGCGGCCGTGGAGCACGAGGTCGCCGGCCGCGTCGCAGTCGCGTGCGATCTCGGCGGTCAGCCTCGTCTTGCCGATACCGGGCTCCCCCGTAATGAGCATCAGGAGCTGTTCACCCGCGACCGCCCTTTGACGAGCCAGCCGGGCGCGCTCGAGCTCTGCCCGTCGCCCCACGAAGCGGGCCGCGCCGACGGGTGAGAACCAGGAAAGGTCCGATGTCTCGAGGGCGCCGTGGTCGAGGTGTCCGCGTGCGTGAACGATCGACAGCGGTGTTGGGGGTGTTCGGCGAACGTCTCGCTCGCCCCCGTCGGGTCCGGGGGAGAAATCCGGAGACCATGTCAGCGCGGGGTCTTGTTTGAGAATCGATGTTTCGAGGGCGGCCATCGATGGTCCCGGGGCGATGCCGAGCTCTTCGTCGAGCAGGCGTCGGAGCCGCGAGAAGCAGCGCAACGCGTCGGCCTGCGATCCCGATCGGTACAGCGCCAGCATCAACTGACCCCAGAACCGCTCCTCGAAAGGATGTTCCGCCACGATGCTCTCGAGCTCGGCGATGACCTCGCGATGAAGACCGCCGGCCAAGTCAGCGTCGATCCTGTCGCCGAGCGCCGCCAGGCGCGCCGCGTTGAGCCGGGTGGCCTGCGTGCTGACGAACGGAAGTGCTTCGAGCCCCGACAGCGGTGGGCCCCTCCAGAGGTCCAATGCCGCCCGCAGCAGCGCCTGGGTCTCGTCGGCGCGATCGGACCCCTGTGTGGCGCGGGCCCGCGCCACGAGGTGGTCGAAGGTCGCCACGTCGACGCCCACCTCCGCGTCGAGGGCGTACCCGTTGTCGGCTCGTACGATGCACCTGCGCTCGGCCCCGAGGGTTCGGCGCAAGCGGTAGACGAGACCCTGCAGGCTGGCGGCCCCGTCGCGAGGGGCATGATCGCCCCACAGGTCGTCGATCAATCTTTCACTGGACACGGGCTGTCCGGGATGGAGTGCCAATCGCGCCAGTAAGGCTCGTTCAAGCGTCCGCGACAGCGCGACAGTGGCACCATTGGCGTCGACCTCTACGGGACCGAGTAATCGGACGGAGATCACCGTCGCGCCCCCTGAGAGCTGCGGAAATACCGAGTGTATGCCTCAGTCGTTCCTGGTGAACGCTACTGCAGGCACTCCACGCGGGTTCCAAATCACGATCCGTGAGATTTCCACTCCGCTACCCGTCGTTTCTGTGAGCCGTGTGTCGGCGCCATGTGAGCGGTTGACCGCATGGTGATCCTCGAGGCGGCGGGGCGGCGGCACATGCCCCCTACGTGCTGGGCCCGCTAACTCGGACAGGGCGTGCCGGTGGGGTGAGGCCATAATGCCCCACCGGCGTTCGCCCTGGTGGGCGGGCCGTGCTCCCCGAACGGTGGCTCGGCACCGGCAGGGTCGGCATCATCACCGGCCAGAGCCTGGCCCGCGGGCCCGTCCCTTCGCAACGCCGGTCCCTCACCGACCTGTTTCAGAACCCTCCGACACCGTCGACCTCGGGCGGACAACTCGCTCGATGGTTTCGACACCACGGGTACAGGGCAAATACCGAGTGCCAGTTGTCTTTCGCACGGACGAGTTGTCGGGTTCTTCGTGTACGCCCTTGGACCGCACAACGTCAGCGCAATATCTGGGAATTCATTGAGAGGAATCGTCAGCACGACGCATTCCACCTGCGTGAGCACGGGTAACGCGCCTGCGATCGAGGGGATGGTGACAGGTGATAAAGTTCACCCGGGGCATGTGGCCGATCTCTGTAGCAGATCGACTTTTTTCTGTCGCGCCTGTATTCCAGGAGGTCTTCTGTGGCACGAGATCAAAGCGTTCGCAATCGGATTGTCGGATACCTTGCAGAGCAAGGAGCGGTGGAGGATTCCAGCGGAAAAGCGACGTCCGTTCTGAAGAAGGCCATTGGCTATGAAGGGACCGACGCAGGCTTCACGCAGGTCGTCGCCGCCATGGCCAAGGCCGGCTTGTTGACGCGTCAGATCCGGGGTAAGCGGACGTATCGGATCTCGAATAGCGGGAAGAGCGAGGTGCCAGGCACGCTGGCGGCGGCGGGCCCGGTCTCGGACGGAAACCTGGATTACGACGAGCTGGCGGCGGCGTTGCTCGCACAGGTAACCCGCGTTGCCGCCGCTCCCACCGACACCTCGGAGTCCGCATCGTGGGCGCGCCGACGTTTGGAACAACTCGAAGCGCGCAACGCGTCATTGCAGCGAGACGTGGCGCGTGCCAATGCCGAAGCCGAAGCGGTGGCGGCGGAACGAGACATCCTGCAGAACCAGCTCGAAGCCGCCCAGCACAACCTTTCGCTTCTCACCGATCGACTTCAAGAACCGCGTCGCCCGCAACAGGGCAAGGCGGCCGAACGACTCGGGCCCGACGAACAGTCCTTGCTCAACCAGCTTCGTCATCACCGTCCTCAGAGGGCCGCGACCTCAGAACGGGCGATCTGACCGCTCGGTGTACCCACGGGCCACGGCGTGTCCGGGCCTCCCGGACATGAGCGCACCGGTGTCATTGCGTTCCAGAGGTATCGCCTCCGTTGAGCGCGACGTGTCCCGGGCACGCCGACTCGAGATTGTGTCAGGATGTCGACGCCGCATCTTGGGGCACGAGTAAGGCAAACGAGCAAGATAAACAAGATAAAGAGGCGCGCCGTGGAGAACGGACCACCGGTTGACCCTCGCCGTCAGAGCCTGCGAACTCGGCGCGAGGTCCTCGTGGCGGGCATGGCGGGCGCGTTCAGCCTGGCGCTGGCGGCGTGCGGAGGCGAAACGGCACGCAAAGCCGCGGCCGTGGCGCCGGCCGGTTCCGACCTCGGTGCGATCGAGCACGTGATCTTTCTCATGAACGAGAACCGGTCCTTCGACCACTACTTCGGCTCCTATAAGGGCGTGCGAGGTTTCGACGACGCGTCGGCGCGGTCCTCGGGTCTCTTCACTCAGTCTTGGCCGGGGGCGCGGCGAATCAGCTGTTGCCGTTCCACCTCGATACGACCAACACCGACGCCGAGTGCACCTTCGATCTCTCGCACGAATGGAACGCTCAGCACATGTGTTGGAACAAAGGCCAGATGGACCGTTTCGTCGCCACCCACACGTTGCCCCAGTTCGAGGGACCTCAGAACGGGGTGCTCACGATGGGGTACTACACCCGTCAGGATCTGGAGTTCTGGTACTCCCTGGCTGACGCGTTCACGATCGCCGACGGGTATCACTGCTCGGTGATGGGGCCGACACATCCCAACCGGCTTCACGCGTGGTCGGGAACGCTCGATCCCGAAGGCCACGAAGGCGGACCGGTGATCATCACCAACTCGGATGCGAGTGCCATCGGCAGCGCGTCGTGGAGATCGATGCCCGAGGAGCTCGAAGCGAACGGTGTGTCATGGAAGGTCTACAACCCTCCCGGTTCCGGCTACCAGCCCTCGAGCCGCTTGTCGATCGCCATCTCGGACAACATCCTTCTCTACTTCAAACGGCTCGTGGAAGATCCGTCGTCTTCGCTGTACAAAAAAGCGTTCGGTCCGATCTTCCCCGCCGACTTCGTCAAGGACGTGGCCCACGACACCCTTCCTCAGGTGTCGTGGGTCATTCCCCCCTTGGGCTTCGACGAGCACCCCCCTTCGCCTCCGGCGGCGGGGATGTGGTTCACCCATCAGGTGATCAGTGCACTGGTCTCCAACCCCAAGACGTGGTCCAAGACCGTCCTGTTCATCATGTACGACGAGAACGACGGATTCTTCGACCACGTGACGCCCCCGGTGGCACCGGCGGGGACTCCGGGGGAGTACCTGACGGTCGACCCTCTGCCGGGCCCGGCCAACGGCGTGTCCGGGCCTATCGGCCTCGGCTTCCGAGTCCCGCTTCTGGTGGTCTCGCCCTTCAGCCGGGGCGGCTACGTGTGTTCGGACACCTTCGACCACACCTCGCAGTTGCGATTCCTCGAGACCAGATTCGGCGTCAGGGCTCCCAACATCACGGCCTGGCGTCGCAGTGTGACCGGTGATCTGACGTCGACGCTGCACGTCGGATCCCCCGACACGTCGGTTCCCTCCCTGCCCGCCACCCGGGGAAGAAGTGCGGCGACGGTCAAAAGCGAATGTCAGCCGACGCAGCTCATCGAAGTGGATGTCGCGCATCCCGTGCCGTATCCGGTCCCGGCGAGCCAGAGCATCCCGTCCCAGGAGCCCGGGACCGCGGTTCCGGTCCCCACCTGATCCGAGGACCACACGGTGGACGAGTGCTCGGCTGTCGTCGAGGTGGTACGGCAGGGATGAACCAGGGACACCTCGAGTTCTGCGCCAGCCCACAGTGGCGCCAGATGGTGGAGGAGACGATCCTGCCCGAGGCCTTGCGGGGCGTCGTCCTCGGCGACGACGTCGTCGAGGTCGGGCCGGGACCCGGATTGACTACCGACGTGCTGCGGACCCGTACGGCGCGACTGACGGCGGTGGAGTTCGATCCCGAGCTCGCCGCGGCCCTGGCCGAGCGACTGGCCGGGACGAATGTGGAGGTCATCTTGGGCGATGCCACCGCGCTGGACGTGCCCGACGATCGTTTCACCGGTGCGGCCTCCTTCCACATGCTGCACCACATCCCGACGTCGGCGGCACAGGACTGCGTCCTCGCCGAGTTGGCCCGTGTCCTCAGGCCCGGCGGCGTGCTGGTCGCCGCGGACGGGATCGACAACGAGGGCACACGACAGTTCCACGCCGACGACATCTACAACCCCATCGACCCCGAACCCCTGCACGGCCGGCTGACCGACGCCGGGTTCACCGCCGTCGAGGTGCGTGTCTACGACCTCGGCTGGATCTGTACCGCGCGCGCCGCCTGAGTGACGAGGAAGAGAAGCAGCGGGTCCCCTGCTAAGAATGTTCGCGGGGTACAGGAGGGTCGGCGATGAAAGACCAGGGACGACGTCGCGCCAGCGGTCGTCGGCGGACGGCACGGGTGGCGTCGGTCACGTTGGGGATGGCGGTGTTCGCGGCCGCGTGCGGGTCGTCGTCTCCCCCCTCTGTTCCCGCCATTCCGGCCCCCCGGGGCCTGCCGTCGTTCTTCTCGGTGCCGCAGCCGCTGCCCAAGACAGGTCCCGGCACCCTCATGAAGTACCAGCGTCTCGTCGTGGCGGGGCTCCACGGCGCGGTGTACCGCGTGATGTACCTGTCGGAATCGGTGACGAACGAGCCGGTTCCGGTCACCGGGCTCATCATCGTCCCTGACCGCGCGCCCCCGAAGGCCGGCTACCCCGTTGTCACCTGGGGACACGGCACCGACGGCCTGGCCGACCAGTGCGCGCCGTCGCTCGACCCGACGACCGATGTGCCCCTGGCCAACGACCTGCTCGATCAGGGCTGGGAAATCACCGCCAGCGACTATCAGGGCCAGGGCACACCTGGGCTTCTGCCCTATCTGGTGGGAGTAAGCGCGGCCCGGAACACCATCGACATCGTCCGAGCCGCGCAACACCTGTCCGCCGCGCACGCCAGTGACAACTACGTGGTGTGGGGCCATTCCGAGGGCGGGCAGACCGCCATGTTCGCCCTCAACATCGCCTCTCGCTATGCGCCGGAACTGCACCTGAAGGGCGTGGTGGCGGGAGCGCCCCCGTCGCAGTTCTATGCGATCTACCAGTTCCTGCAGACGAGTCCCTATCGCTACTACCTGTTCATGGCGGCCGGCGGGTTCAATGCCGCCTACGGCAACAAAGCCGCACCGCTCGACCAGGTCCTCACGCCGCTGGGGATCGGGCTCCTGCCCGACCTCGACAAGGGGTGCTCGGACTACGTCTCCTCGGTGACGAGCAAGTACACCCTGGCGCAGCTCACAAAGGGCAACCCGTTCGACATCCCCGCCTGGAAGACGCTGCTCAACGAAAACGACCCGGGCACGTTCACGACGGCCAGCGCGGCCCCGCTGCTCATCATCCAGGGCGGCAGTGACGAGCAGATCCCCGTTGTCTCCACCGCCCTGTTGGCCAAGCACCTGTGCGGTCTGGGCCAGGACCTGGAGCGGTGGATCTACCCGGGCCAGAGTCACGCCGGCGTCATTGGTCCCTCGGCGGTCGACATGGTGCATTGGATCGCCGACCGTTTCGCCGGCGGCCCCGATCCTGACCCCTACAAACCCATCGGGCTACCCGGCGTGATGACCACGACCTGCCCCGGCTGACGCGCCGGGCGGGCGAGGCGGGCAGGAGCCACAAAGCGCCCCAACGGGCCCGGTGTAGCGGACAGGCCGCAGGGTAGAATTGGGGTCGCGGGCGCCGACCGACGTCGGACGGGCGCCAGCGACGAGCCCCGAGCTTAAGCTGGCCACAGGCACGGCCGATGGACCAGGGGGAAGCGATCAGGAGGTGGCTGCATGGGTTTGCGCGTCGGCGCTGACATCGCGCGGGTGGATGACGTGGCTGCGTCTCTGGCTCGATTCGGTGACCGTTATCTCGAGCGGGTGTTCACCCCGCATGAGATCGCCAGTTGCACCGGTACCCCTTCGGTGATGGCCGCGTCTCTCGCGGCGCGTTTCGCCGCCAAGGAGGCCACGATCAAGGTGCTGCGCCCCGCCGACCTGACTCCTGCGTGGCGAACGATCGAGGTGCGGCGCAGCCCTTCGGGGTGGTGCGAGCTCCGTCTGAGCGGGGAGGCCGCCAAGCTCGCCGCCGACGCAGATATCACCGAGCTCGCCGTGAGCCTCTCCCACGACCGGGACATTGCTGCCGCCGTGGTGCTGGCCCAGTGCGGAAGCTGACCAGCACCATGAAGACCGCCCCGACGTCAACCGACGCGTTCCGTGCGGAGATGCTCGACTCGGGTCTGCTCCTCGGCGGTCCGGTCGACGGCCTGTACGGCCGTTCCGGCACCTTCGAAGACGTCGCGACGGCTCTCGAGAGTCTCGCCACGCGCCTGGGGTCGGGCGAGGTCGAGGACTACGTACGCTTTCCGCCGATCCTCCCCCGCACCGTGTTCGAGCAAACCGGCTACCTGTCGTCGTTCCCCGACCTCATGGGGTCGGTGCACTCCTTTACGGGCAATGACCGTCAACACGCCGAGATGCTCGGTCTGGCCGAGTCAGGCGAGGAGTGGGCCCGATCGCTGGAGCCGACCGAGGTCATGTTGTGCTCGGCCTCCTGCCACAGCTTGTATCCGCACCTGGCCGGAGTGCTGCCCGAGGGTGGGCGTGCCATCCAGGTCTCGAGCTGGTGCTTCCGCCACGAGCCCAGTCGCGTCCTCACGCGGATGCAGGCGTTCCGCATGGTCGAGTACGTCTATGTCGGGGACGCCCCGACCGCGGTCATGTTCCGGGACCGGTGGATCGAGCGAGGCCGCGACACCCTGACCGAGCTCGGTCTCGACATCGACACCGTGACGGCGAACGACCCCTTCTTCGGGCGGGGCGGCCGTCTTCTGGCTCAGAGCCAGCGCGAGGAGGAGCTCAAGTTCGAGCTCGTCACCCCGTTCGACCCCAGCGCCCCTCCGGTTGCCATCGCATCGTCGAACCTGCATCAGGACCACTTCGGCCACATCTTCGGGATGTCGACGCCGTCGGGAGACGTGGCCCACTCGACCTGCTTCGGCTGGGGTTTGGACCGGATCGTGTTGGCGCTCTTCCACACGCACGGGACCGACCCGGCTCAGTGGCCGGCCGCCGTGCGCGCCCGGCTGTGGCCGTGACATCGGAGGCCCCCGCCGACGGGGGCCGACCCGTGCTGGGTGTCCTCCCCAACATGCGCTCGCCGATGGAGCTGGCCCAGGCGGCCGCGGGGGTGTGTGATCTCGTCTGGATCGTCAACTCGGGCGACGAGAGGCAGCCGGTCGTCCCCCGGCTCCTGCGCAAGCTCGGCACCCTCGTCGATATTGTCGGCATGTCGGAGGACGAAGCCGCCGACGCGCTGCGACCGTGCCACCTCGACGGCATCATCGCCTATGCCGACTACGTCATTCCCACCACCTCGGCCCTGGCCACCCGGCTCGGGCTCGACTACCACGACGAAGTGGTCACCGAGCGGCTGGTGGACAAGCTTCCACAGCGCACGGCCCTGCGCGACGGGGGCCTCCCCGTGCCGCGTTTCGTTGTCGTCCCGCCCGATCCCACCCCCGAGGACGTCGAAGCTGTGGTCGCGGGCGTCGACTTCCCGGTCGTGGTCAAGCCCCGCCACGGGGCGACCAGTCGGGACACCGTCCTCGTCCACGACGCCACCGAGCTCAAAAAGCAGCTGGCCGAGCCGCCCTCGGTCGGCTCGGACCCCACCAAGCTCGTCGAGGAATTTCTCGTCGGAGCGTCCCCGCCCCCCAGCCCGCACCTCGCCGACTACTGCTCGGTCGAAAGCGTCGTCTGCGCCGGGGAGATCAGCCATCTGGCGGTGACGGGCCGGTTCCCGCCCGCCGAGCCATTTCGCGAGACGGGGATGATCCTCCCGAGCGATTACGAGCCAGCCGTGGTGAAGGCGGTGCTCGAGGTGGCCACCCGGGCCATCTCCGCCGTCGGGATCCGTATCGGCTTTGTCCACACCGAGATCAAGCTGACCCCCGACGGCCCGCGCGTCCTCGAGGTCAACGGCCGGCTCGGAGGCGGCGTGCCCGAGATGGTGGCGCTCGCCGCCGGCCTCGACCTCTACCAAATGTCCTTACGGGTAGCGCTGGGCGAGCGCATCGTGTTCGACGAGCTCGTTCCCACCGAGAGGGTGGGGTACCTGATCTGTCGCCAGCCACCCCAGTGGGCGCGCCGCGTCGTCAGCGTCGAATCGCTCGACCCGGTGGGCGAGTACCCAGGGGTGGAGACCGTCCGCTTGAACCGTCAACCGGGCGACGAGGTCGACTGGCGCAAGGGCAGTCACCAGTTCGTATTCTCGGTCATCGGTGCGGCTCCGGACCACCAAGGCGTCCTGGAGGTGCGTCAGCTCGCCGAGGAGGAAGTCCAGATCACCTATGCGTGACCGTGTCCTCGTGCCATGACCGCGACGCCCATCTGGTTCGGACCGACCCCGCGCCCGCTGTTCGGCATGCTGCATGTTCCTGACGGCAATGTGGCCAGAGCGGGCGTCGTTCTCTGCTCGCCCCTGGGCCGAGAGGACCTTTTCGCCCACAGCGCCTTCCGGATGCTCGCCCAAAATCTCGAGCAGCAGGGAATCGCCGTCTTGCGATTCGACTACGACGGAACCGGTGATTCGGCCGGTTCACAGCGCGACGGAGGTCGCGTGGCGGCCTGGGCCCAGTCGACGCAGGCCGCCGTCGACCTCATGCGCAGCGCCGGACCTCCCATGGTGGCCGCGGTCGGGATGCGGATCGGCGCCACGCTGGCGGCGTTCGAGGGGACGCGAGTCCCTCTGGACGCCTTGGTGCTGTGGGACCCGTGCCGATCGGGCCGGGCCTTTCTTCGAGAAGCCCACGCCCTGCACGCGGTCAGCGTCGGGGGGACCGATCCCGACGACGGCTCCGTGCAGACGCCGGGATATCGCTATGACGCGCAAACGGTGGCCGATCTGAAGGCGCTGGACATCACCTCCACCGATGGTCCTATGGCGGATCGGATCTACATGCTGAGCCGGCCCGATCGTCAGCCTGACGCCAAGCTCCAGACCCGGATGACCAACGCCGGCCGCCTCGAGGAGGGAGTTGCGCTGGGTCAGTACGAGTTGCTCGTCGTGCAGGGCCAGGTGAACGCGGATCTGGAGGACACCATCGCACGGACGGTCCAATGGCTCTCGACGGTGGCGCCGCCCGATCCGGCACCCTTCGACCTGGCGCCGTTCGACCGCCTGGCGACGTCAGCCGTGGTCGCTCACGACGCGCAATCTCGCCCCATCGTCGAGCGCGCCGTGTCCATCGGATCCGCCGAATTATCGGGCATCGTCACCGAGATCGAGGGTGAAGCGAGCCCGACGACGGTGGTGTGCTTCAACACCGCCCGGACGCGTCACCTCGGTCCGTCTCGCCTGTGGGTCGAGCTGGCACGCGAGTGGGCCGGGTGCGGCTTGCGGACAGTGCGCTTCGACGTGAGCGGCCTCGGGGACAGCAGGACCCACCCCGGTCAGGCCCGAGGGATCTCCTACCCGCCCGAAGCGGCCGCCGACATCGAGGACGTGGCGCGGTTCGCGGTGCCCCATGACCCGTCGCGCGTCGTGTTCGTCGGCCTGTGCTCCGGTGCGTACCATTCGGTGCTGGGCGGGCTTTCCTTGCGTGCGCAGGGCGTGTGCGCCATCAATCCCATCTTCACCAGTCAGACCATGCCAGGCGAGCCGACCACCGCAACGGCCGAGCCCCCGCACCCGTCGCGGCTCCGGCGCATCGCGGGCGCGCTCGCTGACCACCAGGCCTTGAAGGGGCTGCGCGGCGCGCTGCCCGACGGGACATGGTGGCTCGCGTACCGCCTCGGCCTTCGTCGCACTCCGGTCGAAGCCCTCGAGCGTCTCGTGGGGGCGGGTTCCGACGTGCTGCTCATCGTCGGTCGCGACGAAGCGCTGCCGATCAAACGGGGTTCCGTCCAGACCCTGCGCAAGCTGGCGCGCACGAACCGCTTCCAGCTCACGGTCATCGACGACCTCGAGCACGCCATGTTGGGGGCCGACGACCCCCGCCGTGTGGGTGAAATCGTCTACCGGCACGTGCGCGACCGCTTCGGGCGGTCCGAACCTGCTGCCGACCCCGCCGATCCCCGCCACGACCCGATGCCATTCGGTGTCGCCGACGGGGTAGCCGCCGCGGCCCGCATGGACGAGGCGTCTCGGTCCTGACCGACGAATCATCCCCGACAGAGGATCTCGACATGGGGGATGACGAAGAGCCCCTCGTCGCTGCCCGCCCACCGACGCCACGCGGTCGCCAATCGCTCCAGGTCCGGTGCGAGGGCGAGGCCGGTGTCGACGGCTTGGTGCGCAAAGCTCGACCGTGTCAGCCGCTCCGCCCACAGTCCGCCCCACCACGAGCGTTCGTCCGGAGTGGCGTAGCACCACGAGCTCGCTGAGGTCTCGATGTGGGCAAAGCCGGCGTGGCGCGCCCAATGGAGCAGCTGCCGTCCCCCGTCAGGTTCGCCGCCGACCGCCCGGGCGACGTGACGGTAGAGGCTGCGCCACTCCTCCAATTCCGGATCCTCGGGGAACCAGAACATTCCCGCGTAGTCCCCGTCGCGGGCGGCGACGACGCCGCCCGGTCGGCACACGCGTCTCATCTCGGCCAAGGCGGCCACCGGATCGGCCAGGTGCTGGAGCACCTGGTGGGCGTGCACGACGTCGAACGTTCCGGTCTCGAAGTCGAGATGGGCCACATCCCCGACTTCGAAGCGGACGTTGCTCTGGGCTGCCTTCTCCGCTTCAGCTCGAGCGTCGGTGAGAATCGCCTCCGCCGCGTCGATCCCCAGGACCGAGCCGTCGCCGACGCACCGGGCCAGTCCGACCGTGATGGTGCCCGGGCCGCACCCGACGTCGAGCACCTGCGCTCCGGGCCGCAACGAAGGGATCAGATAGCCGGCGGAGTTCTCGACGGTCCGCCACCGGTGAGACCGAAGGACGCTTTCGTGGTGACCGTGCAGATAGGGATGGGTGGCGTCTGGCATCTCCCCATCGTCCAACGGCAACCTATGATAAGCAAAGAAGTATCTCATATCTTAGAGATAAGCTTTACTTATGGCTCGGGCAGAGTGGCTGCGGACCTTCCTGGCGGTCTACCGCAGCGGTTCGGTGACCGAAGGGGCCCACCACCGGGGTCTCACCCAACCTGCTGCCAGCCAGCAACTGGCGTCGTTGGAACGCGCCCTGGGCGAGGCGCTGTTCGTCCGAAGTCCGAGTGGCATGGAGCCCACCGGTCGCGGACGACAGCTCTACGCCCTGGTCGCCGAAGCGCTCGACGGGCTCGAAGGGGTCCTCCGGGATCTCGACACCGGAACCGTGTCGAAACCGGAGTCACCCGTTCGCTTCGGCTCGACCCCGGAGTTCTTCGCCGCCCGGGTGCTGCCTCACCTCGTCGGTCTCGACCTCGCCGTCACCGCCACCTTCGGGAGTGATGCAGAGCTGTTCACGCGGTTGGAGAGGGGAGAGCTGGACGTCGTCGTCACCAGCTCGACCCCGCCGCGGCGAAGCATCGCCGCCACGACGATGGGCGCAAGTCGGTTTGTGTTGGTGGCAGCGCCCGATGTCGTGCCCTCGGTCCCGTTGCGCGCCCTCCAAGATGTGGCGACATGGCTCGAAGGTCGGCCCTGGGTTGCCTACAGCCTCGAACTGCCTCGCACGCGTCGTTTCTGGCTCACGGCTTTTGGACGTCCCTTCGGGGCCCGTCTCCAACTCGTCGCGCCCGACCTCCGTTCGGTCCTGAGGGCCGTCGAGCTCGGTCTGGGCGTGAGCCTGCTCCCCGAGCTCGTCTGTGTGGACGCGCTGGCCGACGCACGCGTGGTCGAGGTGTTCCCGGTGTCGGATCTGGCTCCCGAGGAACCGTGGTTCGCCTGCACCGCTCATGGTGACGTGGCCCGCGGCGCCGTCCGCAGCTTCCTCAGTGCCCTGGACGACGAAGGCGGTAGACGAAGAACAGTCGACTGACCCGGCCGCCGAGTCTGGCGTAGGGCACCATCGGACCCACCCAGAGCACCTCGACGGCGTCGCGGCCCATGGCCCGCATCCGATGCAACGCGCCCACCAGGAGGGGCGCCCCCACGCCGTGGCCGATCAAGTCGGGACGCGACGCCACCGGGCCCAACGTGCCGGCTCTGTTCACGTCGTAGGCGCAGAACCCGGTGATGTCGCTGTCGTCGCGACCCAGCACCAGTGACCCTCGATCGAAGGCCCGCATCACCTCGCCCTGCCAGTTCGGCCAGTGCCGAGCCATCCACCGCTCGAGCTCGGAGCGATCGGTGGCTCGGGGTTCGAGGGCGAGCCCGGGGTCGGGGGGGAGGACGGCGAGGTCGATGTCGATGTTGTAGTTCGTCTCCTCCCGGGAGTAATGGTGGCGCTCGAGCAGACAGCACAGCGCGGTCTCCTCGACCGGGACTCCGGGGAACAAGAAGTAGGGCGGGTCTGCTCCCACCGTGATCACCCCGGCGTCACCCAGGTCATCTTCCGCGGCACGGAGCAGTTCGTGCCCCAGGCCGCGTCCTCGCCGAGCCGGGTCGAGTGCCAACAGTCGGATGGAGCCGCCGTCGTGGTTGCGCACCACCGCGACAACGCCGATCCCGGGTTCCAATCGCACCACGGCGGGTTGATCCTCGGCGAACAGGGTCCGTTCCAGCTCGTCGACCGCAGGCGCCTTTTCCATGGAGCGGGCACACAGGGCGCCGATCTCGTCGAGCGACTCCGGGCCCACGACGGGCAAGGCCATCCTCACAGGAGGCTCATCGGTGATCCCAGGAGCGGTCGGTCATCGGTAGTCCTAAAATCCCACTCGATGGATCCCAACGAGCGGCGCTGGGTGATCGGTGGAGGCATTGTTGCGATCATCGGGACAGTGGGGTGCGTGCTGGCAATCGCCCTGCCAGGAGGGCCCAAGAACCCGCTGGAGGGCGGCGACTTCATCGTATTCCTCGCAGTCGCGGTGGTAGGTCTTGCCCTGATCGTGGCTGCCGGCGCACGGGATGCCCTCTCGTCCAGTGGAAGGGGCGCCCGACTCCTCAAACTGACGCGGCTCGATGCCGTGATCGAGCCCCCCGTCGAGGCAGCCACCGAACAGCTCACTGTACGCCCGGTGTATCGGAACTCCCACGAGAATTCTGTGTACCGCACAAGATATGAAGTGGCCATGGCTGCACGGACAGAGGTGACGGTGCTGCTGCTGGAGGCCCTCGCTCCATCGATGATCGAAGTGCACTGTGATGACGTTCGCATCGTCCACCAGGACGTGGGGCAGGGCTCGGGAATCGCGTGGGCAAGCGTTCCCGACCCTCCGTTCTTGTTCCGTTTCGACGTGCTGACGAGCCGGCCCGAGGAGGACATCGAGATTCGGGGATCGGTCTGCTGACCGAAGGTGCGGTTGTGCTCGCTCAGACCCCTCCTGTCAGGGGTTCCCTGACTGTGTAAGGTTCCTCCTGCCAAGACAAGGCTGACAACGCAAGAGGAACTCATGACCGTCACCGCAAAGCAGGTCACTGCATCCTGCTCGTTCTGTCTGAAACCTGGAGACGCAGTTGCGAAGTTGGTGGCTGGGCCGGGGGTCTACATCTGCGATGAGTGCGTAGATCTATGTCGCCAGATCATCAGCAGCCCACCCTCGTTGCCACCAGAGTTGGCATCTTGGGAGGAGGACCTTGACCTCGACGGAGTCCTTGCGAGCCTCCCCCGGATGGCGGCCGCAGGTGCGCAGGTCGAAAGCAATCTCTCCCGCTTCGTGAAGAGGGCGAGATTGCTTGGCGCGACGTGGGCCGCCATCGGAGGGTCCTTGGGGATGACTCGACAGTCGGCGTGGGAGCGATTCTCCGGCGAGGAGTAGGTGCCCTCGACGGTCACGTGATCCTCTTGTAGATCAACTCGAAGTCGTGCTCCCAGTCAGCGCCATCGTGGGACCGTTCCCATCGGCCGTCGATGCTCTTCCCATCGTCACTGAAGGTGCCGACGAACCGTTGCCTGAAAGGCAGAGACGTGAAATCCGATGTGTCTCTTTGGAGCGTCCAGATTCCCTCTTCAAAGGTCATCGAATAGAGGCGGGCCACACCGCGCGAGTCAAAATAGTGTTGTGTGAATGTCGCACCCTCTGGATCGGCGCCGACGATCATCACTGCCTCTGGAGGGCCGGGTGCTGAGAACTCCGTCCGCTGCAGTAGGAACTGTTCCCCGAGCACCCACTCGAAGGTGCTTTGTCCTGCAGATCCGGTCGGCTCGGCGCCGGGAAACAGGGCCTCCATCGTCCAGCGGCCGACGAATGGCTCCAAACGCTGCATCGCAAGGGTTCTGTCGTTGTTCTCCACGTCGAGAGTCTGCCTGACAAAGCGCGCCGCGAATACTGAGCGCGTCGTCGCCGGCCCGATGCGACCAGGAACGGAGCGCCGGGTCGCCTCTGTGCGACGGGCTGACATGGGAATATCTGGGTATGGCGCCGTCGTTCGAGCAGCTGATTGCAGAAGCGCAGTCAGCCTCGATCGAGGGTTGGGACTTCAGCTGGCTCGCCGGGCGAGCGACGGAGGAGCGACCGAGCTGGCGGTACTCCGAGACTGTCGCGAAACGAGCCACGTCGGCCGTTTCGATGCTGGACCTCCAGTCGGGTGGCGGGGAGATGCTGGCAGGCCTGCCGCATCTGCCACCGCTCGTGGTAGCCACTGAGGGTTACGCGCCGAATGTCGCCGTTGCCTCTCGACGACTTGGTGCTCGCGGTGCCTACGTCGTGGCCACGCAGGACGATCGGCTTCCTTTCTCGGACGACACCTTCGATCTGGTCACGAGCCGCCATCCGATTGCCACCTGGTGGGATGAGATCTGCCGGGTCTTGCTTCCCGGTGGCACGTACCTGTCTCAGCAGGTCGGTCCCAACAGCGTGGGGGAACTCAGCGACTACATGTTGGGGCCGCGTCCCCAGGGCTCCAGACGAGATCCTCAGCTCGCCCGTGTGGCAGCACAGAAGGCGGGACTCGTCGTGGTCGACCTTCGAGAGGAGCGCCTTCGAACCGTCTTCCACGACGTGGGTGCGGTTGTCTACTTCCTTCGCCTCGTGATCTGGATCGTCCCCGACTTCACAGTCGACCGGTTTCGCGACCGGCTGAGGGCGCTTCACGAGCAGATCGAGCGAAACGGACCGTTCGTGGCATATGCGAGTCGCTTCCTCATCGAGGCGAGGAAGCCGAGCTAACACGGCGTTCCGTTGCCGCACGACTCGGCGGTCGCCTCAGACCTCAGAAACGCACGGCCTTGTGTTGCAAGGGCCGACGAGTCACGATGAGTGATATCGGCGAGCCGTTCCGATGTATTCGCCCAGATCGAACACAAGGGCCGACACACTCGCCCAACTCTGCTCTTCCCCCGGGCCCCTTTAGACGCAATTTAACGCCTGAGAGGTTTGCCGCCATCCTCAGGAGCGCAGAGCCTCCGGCCGGATGTGGGGAGGGGTGCGACGGGCGCAGGCCCCTCCCGGGTAGCGCCCTTGTAGCCGGGAAATGCCTGCCCATCTGCGTCGGAGCGTCGTAGGCCCTACGATCTGCCCGGAGTTGGCGGGGATGGCGATGGCCAAGACCGAGACAGTCACGATTCTCTTTACCGACATGGTGGGGTCCACGGCTCTGTCGTCGCGACTGGAACCGGACGCGGGCGACAAGCTCCGCCAGGACCACTTCTCGTTGTTGCGTCAAGCGCTGGCGGCCAGCGAGGGCCGTGAGATCAAGAACCTCGGTGACGGGATCATGGCGGTGTTCGCCAGTCCGTCGGCTGCCGTCGCCTGCGCGGTGGCGATGCAGCAGGCCGTGCACCGCGACAACCGCACGTCGCCCAATCCCCTCGGCTTGCGGATCGGACTGAGCGGCGGGGAAGTCACCACCGAGGACGATGACTACTTCGGTGATCCGGTCGTCGAAGCCGCCCGTCTTTGTGCGCTCTGTGACGGGGGGCAGATCCTGGCTGCCGCTGCTGTTCGGGTGATGGCCGGCCGCCGGAGCCCGCATGCGTTCGGGGACGTCGGTGAGCGCGAGCTCAAGGGGCTCCCCGAGCCGGTCCCTGTTTGCGAGGTCGGCTGGACCCCGGTCGCCGGATTTTCCGGCATTCCGTTGCCCGACCGGCTCGTGGCGCCGTCCAACGCGCTCTTCGCCTTCGTCGGGCACGAAGCCGAGGTCGCCACCCTCGAGGCCGCGGCGAAGGCCACCGGCGAAGCGTCGCGTCGCACCGTCTTCCTTTCGGGGGAGCCCGGCATCGGCAAGACCTCGCTCTGCCGGGTCATCTCCCGTGCGGTTCACGAACGCGGCATGCCCGTGCTCTACGGGCGAAGCGACGAGGAGTTCACGGCGGCGTATCAGCCGTTCGCCGAGGCCCTGGCCCACCTTGTCGTGCACTGCGACGAGGACCTCCTCAAAGAGCATGTGGCCGAGAACGGGGGCATCGTCTTGAGTCTGGTCCCTGCCCTCGCCAAGCGGTTGCCGGACGTCCAGGGAGCCCACAGCGCAGATCCCGATTCGGAGCGGCTCCGCCTGTTCAGCGCCGTCGTGAGCCTCCTCGCCTTGGCCTCGTCGACCTCCGGCTTGCTGTTGGTGCTCGACGATCTCCATTGGGCCGACAAGGCCACTCTGCAGCTCCTGCGCCACATCGCTTCCTCGACGAAGCTCCCCCGAGTGATGATCATCGGTACGTATCGCGACTCGGACCTGGCGGCTGGCAGCGCATTGGTGGACACTCTGGCCAGCCTGCGCCGCGAGGCTGACATCGAGCGTATCGACATCGTCGGTCTCGAGGACGTCGAGATCGTCGAGCTGATGGAGCAAGTCGCCGGACACGCCATGGACGTGAACGGCGTCGACTTCGCCCATGCCGTCCGCACCGAAACCGACGGCAACCCCTTCTTCACCACGGAGCTCCTGCGGCATCTCGGCGAGACGGGTCTCGTCCGCCAGGACGAAACGGGGCGATGGGTGGCGAGCGACGACCTCTACGTGCGCGGCCTGCCCCAGAGCGTCCGGGAGGTCGTCGGCCAGCGGGTGGACCGTCTGGGCGACGAGTGCAGGCGCGTGCTCTCCCAGGCGGCGGTGATCGGACGGGATTTCGACCTCGGGGTCTTGGCGGCCGTGGTCGACACGGGTGAGGACCAGGTCCTCGACCTCATGGATGAGTCGGTGCGGGCCGGCCTGCTCACCGAGATAGAAGGCGTGGTCGATCGGTTCAGCTTCTGCCATGCCCTGACGCGGCACACGCTGTACGAGGACCTGGGAGCGTCACGACGAGCCAGAATCCATCGGAAGATCGCCGACGTGCTCGAGCAGTTGTACGGGGACGCCCCGGCGCCCCACGCCGCCGAGTTGGCCCGGCATTTCGTGGCCGCGACGAAGGCCATCGACGTCATGAAGGCCTTGACCTACTCGAGACAGGCTGGCGACCAGGCGCTCGCCCAGTCGGCGCCGGCCGACGCGGTGGGTTGGTTCGTGCAGGCCCTCGATCTGTACTCACAGGTCGATCCCGACGAAGGTCTGCGCTGTGACCTGCTCATCGGGCTCGGGACTGCACAACGGTGCAGTGGCGACCCCTCGCATCGCGCGACGTTGCTCGGTGCAGCAGATATCGCTCGATCTCTTGCCGACGCCACACGTTTCGTGGCGGCCGCCCTGGCGAACAGCCGGGGCGGAGTCAGTAGCGCCGGTCATGTCGATGAAGAGCGGGTCGGCGTCATTGAAGAAGCCCTGGACGCGCTGCCGAACATCGACAGCCCCGAGAAGGCTCTGCTGCTTGCCACCATGAGTGCCGAGCTCAGCTACGTCGACCAACCGGATCGCCAAGCCGAGATCTGCTCGGCGGCACTCGGCATGGCGAGGCGCGTTGGCGATCCGACGACGCTGTTACGTGTGGTGTCTCTCGTGTATCACGGCTACGTCATCCCCGACAACGTCGGGCAACGGATCGACGATCTGCGCGATGCACTCGAGATCGCGGCCACGAACGCGGACCCTGCCGTGGAGTTGCAGTTACATAATTCAAGAGCCATCGCCTGTCTCCAGGCAGGCGACAGGGGAGCGTTCGATGTCCACGCAGAGATGTGCAATCGTATCGCCGACCGCCTCGACCAGCCGTTCGAACGCTGGACGGCATCGGTGCTCCTGTGTAACCAGGCGCTTCTCAATGCCGATGCGGCCGCAGCCGAGGAGTTCGCCAACATCGCTCTCGCAGCCGGTGGCGAAAGCGTGCCCGAGGCGCTCACCACATTTGGTGTGCAGCTGATCGAAGTTCGGCGGCTCCAGGGCCGGCTCGATGAGCTGGCCGGGTTCCTCGACGCGATGGCCGAGACCGCGGTGGAGAACCCTGGGCTCCCGGTACTCCAGGTGGTCCTCGCCCGGATGTTCTGTGACCTGGGGCGCCCCGACGAGGTGGGCACGACCACGTCGAGGGGATCGCGGTGGGCACCGAGCCCTTCCCCTACGACTACGCCTGGCTCCCTGGACTCTGCCTGCTCTCGACAGTGTGTGTCTCGTTGGGGATGGAGGAGGGGGCCCGGCACGTCTACAAGCAGCTTCTTCCCTGGCGTGACCAGGTGGCGAGCGTGGGCGTCACGTGTCAGGGACCGGTCGAGCTCTACCTCGGGTCGCTCGCCGCACTGCTCGGCGACGGCTCGGCGGCCGAGGACCACTTCACCAGATCAATCGAGGCATGCGAGCGGCTGCGGGCTCCGTACTGGAGTGTGCTCACCCGCCTCGGCTTCGCCGCGGCGCTGGAGACCCTGGCCGACCCGGGAACCGAGGCGCGCCGGGCCGTGCTCCTCGACCATGCGAAGGCGGACGCCGACATTCATGGCTTGACCCATCTACTGGCGCTGTCGTCCTGAGCAACTCGGCCGCACGCTGTGACCGGCAGGAGGATCAGGCGAAGAGCTCGTCGAGGAAGCTGTTCGTGAAGATGCCGGCCCGGTCGTACTTGGCCAGGGTCTGCTTCGCCCAATTGAACGTCAGCTTGTCAGCGGCGGCGTTGTAGACCCGCGGTACCCATTCCGTGATCAGCTTGTGGTTGGTCCACGGACCTTCCTCTGTGTAGGCCCAGCCCTTGGACCATTCCGGCCTGAGCCGGTTCGGGTACCGCTTGTCCCACGTGTCGATCATCCACTGCTCGAGTTGTTGGAAGAAGGGGTATGACCATGGCGTCCCGGGAAAGCTGAGAACGTCCAACCAGAGCACGACCGTATCCTTGTCTGCACCCGGGGTGCCGATCGAGTGAGTGGCGGCCAGCGCCGGCGGCCGTGCTCCCTCGATGTTCAGGTCCTTTTGCCGGTCGATCGTCGTGCACCGGATCTCCACGGCACCGTTCACGGGGTAGTGCCCGAGCTTGTTGAAGGATTGGAGGCGGTTCCAGAACTCCTTGTAGAACTCGTTGGCGACGAGCTGGACGTCCGAAAATGGGACCTGCAGGGCATAGCCAAAAATGCCCATGCGCAGCGTGTCATCGGTGAGATAGATCTCCAGGTCTCGTGCCGTACCGTTTTTCACGACTCCCCGCATGTTGAACGAGGCTGCGAAAATTTCGAAAAACGAGGCATCGAGCACGAACTTCGGGTCCGCCACCATCTTGTCCCGAATCGGATCGCTGATGGCCTTGGTGATCCAATTCATCCACCTGTAGTTGTACGGTCCGCCCACCTGAGGGTCGATCTTCTTCGTCTGGCGGTCGAGGAGCTGGACCCAGACTTCGTTGTCGTACGGGAACCAGATCGCCTCGACCCGGCCGTGTGAAGAGAGCAGCTTGGACAGGGCGCTGGGCGGAAGCGACGGAGCAGGAGAGGCCAGCAGGTCCCAGGTCGCCGGGAATGGGTTGGTGAGCTGGACGTAGTAGTTGGGGACAGCCGCCAGGGTCACCTCCGTGAGGAAGGCTCGGCCCAGGTGGACCAGGAACGCGGGCGCGTCAGGATGAGATCGATCGAACTCCCGCTCCTCGTAGTCGGAATTCGGGTCGTTGGGGTCTGTCGTCACCGCCTTGAAGGACACGATCATGTTGCTGAGACAACCCATGAGGTCGAGCTCCATGGTCTCGGCCCCGGGCACGCCGGTGCCGTGGCCGCCGACGGCGAGGATGCCACCCAGGGACAGGCCTCCCGGTGTCGGCATGTTCAGGAAGCTGAAGCCGGGAGCCGCCCCTGCTCCACCGTTGTCGAGCGACGCGAGATATGCGGTCGCAGCGTCGAGCCTCGTCCCCGTCCCGAAGGTCGCATGGGCCAGGCTGCCAACGACCGTCGCGCTGTGGGTGACGAGTCCGCTCGTGTCGAGGAGGAGGGTCTTGGGCTTGGTTGGCGTCGTGCGCCGTAAAACGAGGGGCGACCAGTTGTGCGAGTGCCCGAGCGCACGGACCTTCCAGCCGTTCTTGGCTGCATAGTTGCAGAGCGAGACGACGTCCCCGGCGGTCGCCACGTGCGCCGTTTGCACCTGATCGACCTTGGTGTACCCGGACCAGTCCTCGAACGGTTTCCACTGCAGCAGAGGAGTGAGCGGAACTCCAGGTGGATCCGATGCCGAGTCGTTGACACCACCGCCGGCGTTCCCTTGGGAGGAGTCGGTCATCGGACTGTCCCGTCGACGAGAACGGTTCGGATCATCATCTGGCCCCCGCAAGGCGGCGCAAGCCCCAGCTTGGTCGACCGACACGAACCCTAACCGGAGTCGCCGGTTGGTGTCGGACGCAAGCCCCGCGTCGTCGCCGACTCCTCGTGGGGGTGTCGCCTCCAACAGGCCCGTGGCTTGGTCTCGGTCACCGTGTCCGGGCGCCGACTACGGGACCGTTCGGGTCTGGCCAGACCGACATCCACTGAATGAATCAAGGCCTCGACGCGGAGAGCATGGGACTGTATTCAAACCCTCCGACGAACCTGAAAGACCTACTTCACCTGGTTGAACACCCCGACTGACAACTGCGGTACGGACCGTGAAGTTTGGTCTCGAGTCCCAAAAATCACAAAGCTCGAAACCAAACGGTCGAGGACCTGACCACCGCTCCTCTCGGAGTCAAGTGCGGCACCGTGGCGATACCAACCGGTTTTGACCCTTCTCACTTGAGGGAACCGGCTCACCGATATCGGCACTACCGGCGCCCGACACGTAGATCCACAATGCGACCGTAAAATGCGTTGTGGCGTAGGTGAGTTCGATCGGACTACACCCAAACCGTCGTTCCGGTCGACCGCCGCTGCGACCTGGCGGGGCGTCGGCGCCTCACGACCGGGGGCGACGGACGGGCTTCGGAGGGTAGAGGGCGGCGAGCGTGCCGAGAAGCTTGGAGAGCAGTGGGCTGAAGCGGCCCTCGCCCCAAGGGAGGCCGGGCTCGTTGGCCATCGCCTGGCCGATGACGCCGCTGACGAGGACCGAGACGTGACCAGAGATGCCTCGTCGGAGTCGGCACCGGGGCCGAGCTGTCCCGCTGCTGCCGCGTCGGCCAGCGCTTGGCGTTGGAGCCGGACCATCTCGACGCTGGGGGCCATGGCCACGGGCGTCGGCTCGAAGCTGGGGACAGGGCGCCAGAACAGCAGTTGTGCCGTCGCAGGGTGGGCGAGCGCCCAGATCCCGCTGGCCTCGAGGCCGGCGGCGAGAGCATCGAGGCCCGGATCGGATTGCGCCATCGACGGTGCGCATGGTCTCGAGGTGGGCCCGACTGGCCCCGTTCGGAAAAGGGCGTCGTAGATGGACCTGAGCGAGTCGAAGTACTTGTAGATCGACGGCGGCTTTACACCAAGTCGGCGGGCCACCTCCGAGAGGCTGAGGCCGTTGACACCCTCCTCGGTCATCACGGCATCGGCGATGGCGAGGATCTCCTCGATGGTCTCCTGGCGCCGGCGGGCCCGACGGTCGCCTGGGACGGGGGCGGTCGCTTCGATCGTCGACTCCATTGACTCACATTGAAGATAGCATAAGTTTCTATTGACAGAACTAGCTAAGGCTCTTAGTCTACCAGATGTCATCAGGGGCGCACGAAAGGGGAGGGCTCATGGCACCAAATGACCAGCGGTGGTGGTTGACCGAGGACGGCGTCGAGCTCGATGATCGGGGCCGACGCCGAAGCGCTGTACCGGTTGGTCTCCGACCTGCCCCGCATCGGGTGAGTGGAGCCCCGAGTGCGAGAGCGTTGAATGGGAGGGCGACGTCACCGCGCCGGTGGCGGGCACGACGTTCGTGGGTCATAACGCGGTGGGGCCGAGGTCGTCGCATCCGCTACTCGCGCCACGGGAAGGTGCTCGTGGCCGATCCGGGCCGTGAGTTCGCCTTCATCACCGACGAGGGTGGCCGGGAGTCAACCGTATGGCGCTACCGGTTCGAGCCGAGTGGCGACGGCCGCACTCGGGTCACCGAGTCCTACGAGGTGCAGGTGGATCCCAGTGTGGGCCCGCATCCTCGACGTCCCCACCAACCGGACACAAGGGGCTGCTCGAAGGGGATGCGCACCACCCTCGAGCGCCTCAAGGAGGCGGCCGAGGCCGCCTACCGCCGCACGCCCGCGCCTGCGCGAGCTCGACAAGGAGACACTGTCATGACGACCTGCTTCACCGCCACGTCCGGGCGTCGATGTGATCACGACGACCGCCGACATCCCGGCGCTCGGCTCGAATCGCTATCAACGTGTTTGTACTGCACGGCACCGAGCCCATCCTTGTCGATACCGGCACCGTGGCTGGCTCCGCCGAGTTCATGACAGCGCTGGTGTCGGTGATCGACCCGGCCGAGCTGCGCTGGATCTGGCTCACCCACACAGACTTCGATCACATCGGCTCGCTGGCCGCCCTGCTCGAGACGAACCCGCAGCTGCGGGTCATCACGTCGTTCCTCGGCGTCGGCATCATGGGGCTGTCGTCGACGCCCCTGCCGATGGACCGCGTGCACCTTGTCAACCCCGGCCAGTCGAGTGACAGTCGGTGACCGACCGACTCGACGGCCGTGAAGCCGCCCGTCTACGACAACCCGATCAGCACCGGCTTCGTCGACGATCGCTCCGGGACCCTGTTCAGTTCCGACTGCTTCGGTGCGCTGCTCCCCGCGGTACCCCACAACGCCGCCGACCTCGACGCCGACGAGCTGCGGGCCGGACAGGTCCGCTGGGCGACTATCGATTCGGCGTGGGTGCATGACGTCGATCGCGACGTCTTCGGGCGTGCCCTCGACCGGCTGCGGGCAATCGAGCCGACCATGGTGTGTAGCAGTCACCTTCCGCCCGCCCCCGGTGCCATGCTCGACTTCTTCGTCGACTCGCTTGCCATGACGCCCGACGCCGACCGCTTCGATGGGCCCGACCAGGCCGCCCTCGAAGCGATGCTCGCCGGCCTGGTGGACGCTCCATAGCGATACGACACCAAATCAGGCTACTGAACAGCCCAAACGTTGTGATTAGGCAACAGCGGAGGGAGTGGGATTCGAACCCACGAGCCTTTTGGGCCAAGGCTTTTCAAGAGCCTCGCATTCGTCCGCTCTGCCATCCCTCCCAGGGCCAAAATACTGTCGTTCAGATCGGGCGGATCTGTGATCGCAACGACCGGACCCAGGCGTCTGCCTCCCGCCATGCGGCATCGGCGCGGATGCGCATCGCCGGTCCATGGTCTCCGGCGGCCGGGTACGAGCCCAGGAACTTCACGCCCGCGATCTCGGCATGCAGCACCCGGAGGCAATCGGCGACAACCTCGTCGGCGAGGTGTCCCTCGAGGTCGATCAGAAAGCAGTAGTCACCCAGTCCCTGCTTGGTGGGCCTCGACTCGAGCTTGGTCAGGTTGATGCTGCGCGCCGCGAATTCGCTCAGGATCCCATGGAGACTTCCCGGTCGATCCTCGCGCTGGAAGCACACGATGCTCGTCTTGTCGTGCCCCGTGGGCGCCGGAAGACCGGTGGGGGCCAAGGCCACGAACCGAGTCTGATTGTTGGGATGGTCCTCCACCTTGTGGGCGATGATCTCGAGGTCATAGATCTCGGCCGCGAGCTTCGTCGACAGGGCGGCGGCTCCGGGTTGCGGGTCTTCGCCCACCAGGCGCGCCGCCTCCGCGGTGGAGTTGGTGGCCACGATCGCGGCGTTCGGGAGTTGATCGGCGAGATAGCGCCGGCATTGGGCGGATGCCACCGGCATCGACAGCACTCGCCTGATCGCCTCGATGGTGGTTCCGGGTTGGGCGGCCAGATGCAGGTGGACATCGAGGACCACTTCGCGTTGGATGAGCAGATCCACCTCGAAGACCAGACTGTCCACGGTGGTGTTCACGGCACCCTCGATCGAGTTCTCGATGGGCACGAAGGCCAGCGTGGCGCGACCGCTCCTGACGGCCTCGAGGGCTTCGGCCAGCGACGCGGCCGGTACGATGTTGTGCCGACGCGTAGTCAGGCTGGGTGAACAGGGCTTCTTCGGTAAAGGTCCCTGCGGGGCCCAGGAAGCTGATCGTTCCCACACTCTCCGGGCTCGGGATCTCGGCCGCATCCATGTGCGGCAGGATAGTGGGCACCCATGGACGAGCCCGCCCTGCGCCAGCTACTCGACGACGTCCGTTCCGGGACGGTGGGTCCCGACGATGCCGTCCTTCGGTTACGCCGGCTCCCGTTCGTCGATCTCGGCTTCGCCCGCGTCGATCACCACCGCGCCCTGCGGCAGCGTGCCGGCGAGGCGGTGTACGCACCGGGCAAGACACCGGGGCAGTGTGCCGAGATCGTGGCCGAGCTCCTGGCCGAGCCCGGACAGACCCCGGTGCTCCTGACCCGCGCCGATCACGAGCAGGTCACCGCCTGTCTGGGCGTGGCACCCGACGGACAGGTCACGGAATCGGGATCGCTCTCCACGGTCTGTTGGCGGCTCGGCTCCCGGCGGACCGGGCGCGTGGTGGTGGTGACGGCGGGTACGGCGGACCTCCCTGTGGCCGGGGAGTGTCTGGCTGTGCTCGGTGCCTTCGGGTTCTGCCCCGTGCTCGTGGCCGACTGCGGGGTGGCGGGCGTCCATCGTCTCCTGGCGTCCGCGGACGAGGTCGCCGGAGCCGACGCCGTCGTCGTCGTGGCCGGCATGGAGGGAGCGCTGGCCAGCTTGGTAGCGGGCATCACCGCCGCGCCGGTCGTCGCCGTGCCCGTCTCGACCGGATACGGCGCGGCCCTCGACGGGATCACGGCGCTGCTCGCCATGCACGCGTCGTGTGCGGCCGGGCTCACCGTCGTCGGGATCGACAACGGGTTCGGCGCCGCGTGTGCGATCGCCCGGATGCTCCCGTGAGCGGATCCCCCGGCGCCCGCCCCCGAGGTGCCCTACCGGTTCCCGACTCCCTCGAGCGCGGATCGACACCCACCGTGGCCTGGTTCCACTGCTTCGCAGGCATCGCCGGCGACATGGCGCTCGGGAGTCTCCTCGATGCCGGCGCGGAGCTGTCAGAAGTGCTCGGTCTCCTGAAACGGTTGCCTCTCGGCGGTTGGAGCCTCCGAGCCGAGCCCGTGCTTCGGGCCGGGCATCGCCGCCACGCGCGCCGTGGTGGGGACGACCGACGACGTCGTCGTGCGCACCCACGCCCATATCGTCGGACTCGTGGAAGAAGCCCGCTTGCCTCCCCGGGTCACGCGTCGAGCCCTGGATACCTTCGCCGCGCTGGCCGTGGTCGAGGGGAGGCTCCACCGGCGATCGCCCGAGCAGGTCCATTTCCACGAGGTCGGGTCGCATGACACCGTGGTCGACGTGGTCGGGACGGCCGCCGCCATGGAGATCCTCGGTGTCGACGAGGTGGCGTCGTCGCCCGTCGCCACCGGCATGGGGACCGTCCGCAGCGCGCACGGGTTCTTGCCGAACCCCTCTCCGGCGGTGGTCGGGTTGTTGCAGGGGATCCCGACCTGGGGCCGCGACGTATCGGTCGAGCTCACCACGCCGACCGGAGCGGCGATCCTGGCTGCGCTGGCGTCGAGTTTCGGGCCGCTGCCGCCAATGCGCATCGCCGCTTCGGGGTTCGGCGCCGGAGCCCACGACATCGACGGACTCCCCAATTGCACCCAGGTGGTCGTGGGGGAGTCCTCGGCCGACCGTCATCTTGGAGGCCAGCCGGTGATGTTGCTCGAGACCAATCTCGACGATGTCACGGGAGAGGTTCTGGCCCATGCAGTCGAGGCTCTCCTGGCGATAGGGGCCCACGACGCCTGGATCACTCCCGTCGTGATGAAGAAGGGACGGCCCGGGTACACCGTGAGCGTCCTCGTCGATCCTGTGCTGACCGAGTCGGCGCGCGTCACGTTGCGGGCGGAGACCGGAAGTCTCGGCGTCCGCGGGGCTCTTCTCGAGCGCTGGCCCGCCACGCGTGCCATGGAGCAGGTCGAGGTGGAGGGCATGCCCGTGCAGGTCAAGGTGAGCCCGGGACGCGTCAAAGTCGAGCAGGGTGACGCGGCACGGGTGGCGGCGCGCACCGGTCTTCCGCTGCGCGATGTCCTGTACCGTGCCGAGACGGTCTGGCGTCACCGGGAGGAGACACCCCAGGTCGACCGGTCGCCGCCCGGGTTCCCCCCCGAGAGCCCCACCCCCGCGTAACGCCGACCCGGGGCCCGCACCCACTCCACCTCCGGGAGGTCTGTTCGAGCGACGCTCCCGGTACCGTGGAAGCGATGGACGGACCGCAATCGTGTGATCCCGGCGGACCCCCGCAAGACGCCGAGTCGTGGACCGATGAGCAGTGGATCTCCTGGCTCGAAGCGACCGACGACCCCGACGCGCAAGACGTGCACGACGCCGGCCGTCGACGCCATTGGAGCCGGGGACGTTCCGCCAGCATGCTCGGGGCGGCGATGCTCGGTCTGCACGAGGTCATCTACGGTCCCCACGACGAGCAGATCGTCGTGGTCGTCGATGCCGGCGGTGAGCCCCCCGGAGACGACCTCCCCGAGGTGCACCTCGACCGGGACCACCCCGAACGGTCAGAGGTCGTCGTCCGCCGGGACACCCCGCCCCCCGAGCCGGGCGAGCCCGACCCGCTGCGATCGGAGCCGTCCTAGCGGGCCAGGGCGAGCAGGTCGTCGAGGATGTGATCGAAGGCGGCAACGCACAACGAGATATGTCCCTCGTCATCCAGGAGATGCGGGTGCGCTCCGGGCACGTGCGAGGCGAGCCAGACACCGTGCGCGAAGGGGACCATGAGGTCTTCCCGGCCTTGCCAGATGGCGACCGGGCATGCCACGTCACCCAGGTCGAATCCCCAGTCGTGGAGGAACGCCATGTCGTCGTCGTGCCACCCGTCGGTGCCGCCCGCGCCCGCCGCCGCCAGGGCGCGGGCCATGAAGTCAGCAAGGTCCCCTGTCAGCGCGGCCTTGTCGACATCGGACACGAGGCCCCCCAAGGCCGCGGCGACGTCCTCGGCACCGAGGGAGCCGAATTGCGCCGACTCCTGGGTCAGGAACTCGGCGAAGCGCTGACCGCCCTCGGCGGCCAACGCGAACTCGTGGACGTTCTCGGGCCCCATGCCGTCAAGCCAGTCGAGACCCTCGGCTGCATAGGGGGCGACCCCGGCGATGACGGTTGCGGCCGCGCACCGTCGGGGCATGAGCGCGGCACAGGCGAGGGCATGGGGACCGCCCCCCGACCAGCCGATGGTCACGAACCGGTCATGCCCCATGGCGTCGAGGACCTCAGCGGTATCCGACGCCACATCGGCGACGCGACGGCCCGATTGCCTCGTCGATCCGGCGTAGCCCGGGCGCGACCAGTAGAGGAGCCGCGCCCCTCGCCCGGACACGCCCTCGGCCGCGGCTCGGTAGGCGACGGCTGCGAACGGTGTTCCGTGATGGAAGACGACCGCGGTTCCACCGGGTGGGCCCGCGGTGACCACCTCGAGGACCCGACCGTCGCGCAGCGTTACCAGGTCGAGCTGGGACTTCTCTGCACCGCCTGCGTCGTTGTCCATGCATCCACCTTCGTGCCGCGCCACGTTACGTCTGGGGCCGCAGGCCGGTCAGTCCGCGGGCGAGGCGTGCCCTGACGCCCACTCGAGCAGTCGCGGGCGCGGCCAGGTGTTCACGATGCGTTCGGCCGGCACCTCGGCCTCGGCCGCCTTCTCGCAGCCGTTGCCCAGCCATTCGAGTTGCCCGGGCGCGTGGGCGTCGGTGTCGATCGAGACGACGCACCCGACCGCGACGGCGGCCCGCAGGAGGGCATCGGGGGGATCGAGGCGTTCGGGCCGGGAGTTGATCTCGACGGCCGTGCCCGTGCGGGCACACGCCTCGAACACCTCGACGTGGTCGAAGCGCGATTCGAGCTCTGCCCCGGCCCGACGAGATGCCGACCGGTGCAGTGCCCCAGGATGTCGGTGTGGGGGCTCTCGATGGCGGCCACCATCCGCCGGGTCATCTGCGCCGGTTCCATCTTGAGCTTCGAGTGCACGCTCGCCACCACGATGTCGAGCCGGCCCAACAGCTCCGGGTCCTGATCGAGCGAACCGTCCTCGAGGATGTCGACCTCGATGCCGGTGAGGATCCGAAACGGCGCCATCTTCTCGTTCAACGTCTCGACCACTTCGAGCTGACGCACCAGCCGTTCGGCGTCGAGGCCATGGGCGACGGTGAGGCGGGGGCTGTGATCGGTGAGCGCCAGGTACTCGTGGCCGAGCTCGGCGGCGGCTTCGGCCATCTCGGCGATCGGGCTTCCGCCGTCGGACCAGTCGGAATGGCTGTGGCAGTCTCCCCGCAAGAGGTCGCGCAGTGCCGCGGCCTGTCCCGTGAGGGTCGGCCCTCTCCTCTTCTTCGAGGTGTCGGAGATAGGCGGGCGTCTCGCCCGCGACGGCCTCGGCGATCACCCGGGCCGTGGTGTCGCCCACGCCGGGGAGGTCGGTGAGTCGACCCGAGGCGGCGCGCTGGGCCAGGACAGCGGGGTCGATCTCGTCCACGGTGGCAGCGGCGCGCCGGAAGGCCCGGACCTTGTAGGACTCGGCCCGCCCTGCCTCGAGCAGGTAGGCGATGCGCCGGAGGGCGACGACGGGTTCCACCTGTTCGAGGCTACCGATCGCAGGCGGTGTCGGGATTGCGCTCGTGCCCGGCGGCCGATCCGTGTCACCATCGATCCATGGCTACCGGGATGCCCGCCGTCGCGTTGGAGGTCGATGGCCGCAGTGTGAAGGTGTCCAACCCCGACAAGGTCTTCTTCTCGGCCCGAGGTGAGACCAAGCTCGACCTCGTCCGCTACTACTTCGCGGTCGGGCCCGGCGCCCTGCGAGGCGTGCGCGAGCGGCCGACGGTGCTCAAGCGGTACCCCGACGGGGCCGAAGGGCCGTTCTTCTACCAGAAGCGCGTGCCGTCGGCCCGGCCTCCCTGGCTCGAAACGGTGACCGTGGCGTTCCCGAGCGGGCGCAGCGCCGATGAGCTGTGCCCCGTTGACGTCGCCCACATCCTGTGGGCGGTGAACCTGGGATGCCTCGACCTCAACCCGTGGCCGGTGCGCAGGAGCGACACCGATCATCCCGACGAGCTTCGGGTCGACCTCGACCCTCAACCCGGTGTGTCCTTCGATGCGGTGCGACGAGTGGCGCTCGAGGCTCGCCACGTGCTCGAGGAGCACGCCCTCGTCGGGTTCCCCAAGACCTCGGGGTCGCGGGGCATGCACGTGAACGTGCCCATCGAGCCGCGCTGGGGTTTCACCGAGGTCCGCCGCGCCGCGCTGGCCCTGGCACGCGAACTGGAACGCCGCCTTCCCGACATCGCCACCTCGGCGTGGTGGAAGGAGGAGCGCGGCGATCGCGTGTTCGTCGACTACAACCAGAACGCCCGTGATCGGACCGTGGCCTCGGCCTACTCGGTGCGGGCCAATCCCGAGGGTCGGGTGTCGTGTCCGCTCGATTGGGACGAAGTACCCGACGTCGACCCCGGCGACCTGACCATCGCCACCGTGCCCGGCCGATTCGCGACCCGGGGCGACCCGGCCGCGACGATCGACGAGAGGCGTGGAGGCCTCGAGGGACTGCTCGAGCTTTCCTATCGCGACGAGGTCGAGGGCCTCGGAGACGCACCGTGGCCGCCGAACTTTCCCAAGCAGAAGGGCGAGCCCCACCGGGCCGCCCCGAGCCGGTCGCGTCTGCGCCGGCTCGAGGCCCCGCCGTCAGGCCCCGAAGACTGAATCGAGCTCGGCCGGCACGGCCGTCTCCAACTGGGAGTAGGTACAGGATTCGGGGCGACGGTCCGGACGCCAGCGACGGAACGTGGTGGCATGACGGAAACGGTCGCCTTGGAGGTGGTCGTAGGCCACCTCGCACACGAGGGACGGATCCAGCGGCTCCCAGCGCAGGTCCTTTCCGGCGTTCCAACGCGACGGCGCCCCCGGCTTGCGACCCGCCTGCGCCTCCTCCTGTTCGAACTGCGCCCACGCTGCCCAGGGGTGGCCGTCGAGTGTGGACAGGCGGTAGGGGGCCAGCTCCTCGACGAGCTCGCGGCGCCGGGCCACGGTGAACGAGGCCGACACCCCGACGTGGTGCAGGACGCCGTCGTCGTCGAAGAGGCCGAGGAGCAGAGAGCCCACCACCCCACCGGACTTGTGCCAGCGGAACCCGGCCACGACGCAGTCGGCCGTGCGCTCGTGCTTCACCTTGGCCATGACCCGCTCGCCCTCGCGGTAGGTCAGGTCCGGACGCTTGGCCACGACCCCGTCGAGCCCGGCGCCCTCGAAGCGCGCGAACCAGTCGGCGGCGACGTCGGGATCGGTGGTCGACGGGGTCAGATGGATAGGCGGGGCGCATTCCCCGAGCACCTCTTCGAGCTGGGTGCGTCGTTCCGAGAAGGGCTCACCGCGCAGGTCACGCTGGCCCAGGGCGAGGAGATCGAAGGCCACGAACGATGCCGGGGTGGACTGTGCCAACAGCGTCACCCGCGACGCGGCGGGATGGATGCGCTGGAGAAGGGCGTTGAAATCGAGCCCGTGCGCACCGGCGATCACGATCTCGCCGTCGATGACGGCACGGGCCGGGAAGAACGTCCGGATGGGCTCGATCAGCTCGGGGAAGTACCGGGTCAGGGGTCGTTCGTTGCGACTGCCCAATTCCACCTCGGCCCCGTCTCTGAACGCCACGCAGCGGAACCCGTCCCACTTCGGCTCGTACACCATGCCCGGCGCGGTAGGGAGCTCGCGGGCCAGCTTGGCGAGCATGGGGGAGACCGGCGGCATGACGGGGAGGTCCATGCCCCCCACGCTGCCACGCCGGCGACCGGGGATGTGGATCAGCGTCGAGCCCTCCTCGGGGTGCGATCCTGGTGCCGGAGGGTGTGATGGCGAATCCCATGTTCGAGCTCGACGAGCGCATGGTGGAGTTGATCTTCGACTACTGCCGCGAGCGTCTCGGGCTCGACCCGGTGTCCCTCGACTTCGGGGGGGCACGCGAGTCTTTCGACGAGGTGCTCTCGGGCCTGATCGGGGAATCGGGGAACGACCCCGGCGCCGTCCTGGCGCTGTTCGCCGATCACCTGGCAACGGCGGTCATCTCCTGTGATAGTCCGCGCTTCTTGTCGTTCATTCCTGCGGCGCCGACCAAGGCGGCGTTGCTCTTCGACATGATCGTGTCGTGCTCTTCGCTCCAGGGCACGTCGTGGTTGGAAGCCGCCGGTGCGGTGGCGGCGGAGAACCAGGTGCTCGAGTTCTTGGCGGAGCTGGCCGGTCTTCCCCCCGGGGCAGGCGGGTGCTTCGTGTCGGGAGGGTCGATCGCCAACCTCTCGGCGCTGGTCGTCGCCCGCGATATCGCCGGACTCCGACGCGTCGATTCGTCCCGACGGCCGCGCATCGCCGTCAGTGAGGAGGCGCATGCCTCGGTCCAAAAGGCGTTGGGGATCCTGAGCGTCGAGGCCTTCGTCGTGCCCTCGGTCGACCATCACCTGTCGGGAGCGGCGCTGCGCTCCGCGCTCGATGGCGACGACAGCGCCGACGATGTCATCGGGGTGGTGGCCACGGCGGGGACGACCAACGCGGGGATCGTCGACGACCTGGCCGGGGTCGCCGAAGTGGCGCGCCAACGAGATCTGTGGTTTCACATCGACGCCGCCTACGGCGGCCCCGGACTGTTCTCGCCCCTGGTGAGGGAGCGCTACGCGGGGATCGAGCACGCCGACTCCCTCGTCATCGACCCGCACAAGTGGCTGTACGCGCCGTTCGACTGTGCCGCGCTCATCTATCGCGAACCGGCCCTGGCCAAGGCGGTCCACTCCCAGAAGGCTTCCTACCTCGACGTCATCCACGACGAGGACCACCCCATGTGGAACCCGAGTGACTACGCCGTGCACCTGACCCGGAGGGCACGAGGTCTGCCCCTGTGGTTCTCGCTGGCCGTGCACGGCGCCGGCGCGTACCGCGACGCCGTGGAGACCGTGCTGCGCACGGCGTGGCAGAGTGCCGAGCTCATCAACGGGTCGCCGCACCTGGAGCTGGTCCGTGAACCCGAGCTCTCCATCGTGCTGTTCCGCCGCAAGGGTTGGGGTGCCGCCGACTACGCGGCCTGGTCGGTGCGCCTCCTGGCCCAACAGATCGGATTCGTCACGCCCACGTCGTGGGAGGGTGAGACCGTGGCGCGGTTGGCGTTTCTCCATCCCGGCACGACCCTCGCCATGGTCGAGGAGATCACGGCGACCATGGCCTGACCTCGCGTCCTCAACCCGGGAGCCCACGTCCTTGCAGGAGTCGGATCCTCGGCCCAACGGGTCGTCAGTCGAGGGTCTTCCGGTAGACGTTGGTCTGGCGCTGGTCGAAACCGAGGCGTACGTACAGCCGGTTCGCTGCTTCGCGCGACGGGCGGGATGTGAGGTCCACGGTACGCGATCCGGCCGCGGCGGCGCGGGCGTTGGCCTCCACCACGAGCGCGGCGCCGACACCTCGGCTCCGAGCCTGCGGTGCGACGACCACGTCCTCGATCCACGCCCGCGGGCCCGTCGGAGCGGTGAAGACCACCAGCGTGAGTGATCCCAAAACCGTGCCGCTCGTGTCGTCGCGCGCCACCAAGAGCACGGTGGCAGGTGAGCGCACGATCTCCTCGAGGACCGTCTCGGTCAGGGGCGGGGCCGAAGTCGACAGTTCGGGCACGAGGGTGCGCAGCGCGTCGAGGACCTCGGGTGTCACCGCGGTGACCTCGTCGACAACGATTCCCTGTGGTGCCATCTCGGGCCCCTCCGCACTCGTCGAAGGGCGAGTGTATCGAGGGGCCTCGGGGGCAATCGGGCTCGTTCCCCGCCTAAGGTGCGATGGTGCCCGAGACGCAGACGACAAACTCCGCCGCCGACGGCGGGCGGCGCCCCAACATCCTTCTCGTGGTGTCCGACCAGGAGCGCCAGCGCGGCTGGCTGCCCCCTTCGGTGCGCCTGCCCTGGCGCGAGCGCCTGATGGCCGAGGGCATCGAGTTCACCCGGTACTACACGCACTCCTCGCCCTGCTCGCCCAGCCGGGCCAGTCTCCTCACGGGTCGGTACCTTCCCGGCCACGGCGTGATCGACAACGTGATCATGCCCGAGCACAAAGAGCTCGACTCGTCGATCCCGACGCTGGGCTCGTTGCTGCGGGAGCGCCGGCTACCGGTCCTCGTACATCGGGAAGTGGCACCTGTCGCAGTCCGAGCATCCCGACATGGAGGCGTACGGGTTCGCGGACTGGAGATGGCAACGACCGGCACTTCATGGGGTGGGCCGGGACCGGCGTCCACTTCGACCCGATCATCGCCTCCAACGCCGCGCAGTGGCTGCGGACCAACGCGTCAGCCCCGACCGGGGGCCGCGAACCAGCCGTGGTTCTTGACCGTCGCGCTCGTGAACCCCCACGACGTGATGTGGTTCCCCATCGACCAGCCCGGGTACGAGGAGCGCCATCCCGAGGATGTGGCGTCGGTGCGACGGATCCTCGAGGCGGCCGCTTGGAAGGATGACGACCCGCTTCCCGTCTATCGCAAGGACTACGACGAGGTCGTCGAGGAGCTGCCCGCCAACTTCCACGACGACCTGCACACCAAGCCCGAGGCGCACCGGCAATGGCGGTGGGACCAGCAGCACGGGCTGTGGGGGTACATCGACCCCGGCGACACCGGGGCCTGGCTTCGCCACCTCGACTACTACGTGGAGCTCCAGCGTCTTGCCGACGAGAGTTTGGGGACGGTCCTCCAGGCCCTCGAGGACAGCGGGTGAGTGGGACGACACCGTGGTGATCTTCACCTCCGACCACGGCGACATGTGCGGGTCCCACGGCCTGCGCTCCAAGGGCCCCTTCGTCTACGACGAGATCATGCGCGTGCCGCTGTACATCCGGGTCCCGGGTGTGACCACCGCCGAGCTCGACGACCCGAGCCCTGGCCACCCACGTCGACCTGGCCGCCACCATCTGCGCGCTGGCCGGCCTGGATCCCGGTGCCACCGGCGGACACAGGGGGCGGGTCAGGGCTGCAGGGAGTCGACTTCTCGCCCGGTTCTCGCCGATCCCACGGCGTCGGTGCGCGACCACGTGCTGTTCGCCCAGGACTCGGCCCAGACCCGCAACCTGAACCAGGTCCGCTACGCGTTGCGGGGGTTCTTCGACGGACAGACCAAGTATGCCCGCTACTACGGGGTGGGCGGGGGCAAGCCTTCCAGCGGTCTGTGGGGGAGGGACCCGGGTCACAAGCTCTTCGACGTCGACAGCGACTTCGACGACCAGGACCACGAGTGGTACGACCACGGCGACCGATCCGCTCGAGCTCGTCAACCTGGCCAATGATCGGGCCCGGCGCACGGAGCTGCGGGGGCTGTTCGAGCGTCTGCGCGAGTACGAGGCGAAGGAGATGGTGCCGGCTCCCTGAACCGGCCCCTGTCGGGGCCGACCCCGTCGAGCGGGCCGAACCGGGCCGGGTCAGGTCCGGTCGGGCAGGCGAACGGTCGGGACCGCCTGGAAGCGGCGTTGTGCTTCCATGGCGAGGCGCGGTGCGAGCCGTCGACCTTTGGTCAGGAACGACAGCGCCACGCGGGGGCGACCCCCGGCGAGGCTCCAGTCGGCCAGAGCGCGCTCGGCCCGGAACCGCACCTCACCGCCGCCCTCGACGGACTCTTCGACCGTTCCGATGATCGTCCGGTTCTCCTGGCCCGTGAACCTCTCGGCATGGGCGTGCATGGTGAGACACGCCGGTCCCGACGACAGAGGCGGGGCGCCCGGTCCGAGCACGAGGCGGAAGCCGTCGGCGCCGAGCTCGTGTGCGCAGCACGGGGAGACACAGCGGGAACCCGTTGACGTCGACGACGGTGAGATCGTGCGTCGACAGTCGATCCGCCTCTTGGGCGGCCTGGCGCCATGACGCCGGCGGTGCCAGCCATGCACCGGGCTGCTTCCCGCTCGGAGCGGGATCCGACAGCGGCGCCGCGGTTCCCTCGGGGGCGTTCCAGGTGCGCGCCGGTTCGTCGAGGGCGCGATGCGACCACCACCGCATGTGCAACGGGGTCACCTCGATCCAGATGCGCGCGTAGTACCACGCCAATCGGCGGAGCACGAATCGCGGTTGGCCCTTGGTGGCATCGGGCAGCTTCTCCATGCTGAGGCGCACGTAGCGGTCGGTGTTGGCCTGGAGGTCGGAGTCGCGCACCGTGGCGAGGCCCTGGACGAGCACGACGGGTGCTTCGGTGAGCCCCGACCCGATCGGGTCGGCGAACAACAGGCACACCCGGGGGTCGCGACGGGCACGTTCTGCCTTGGCCGGGTAGGTGAGTCCCGTCGAGACGTCGACGGTTTGGCCGTCGACCCCGAGATACGGGGTAGTGGGGACGGCGATGGGACGACCGGTGCGCGTGAGGCTGGCGTACTCGGTGGTGACGGACCGCTCGAACACCTCGACCAGCTCTTTGGGCCAGGGCGGGGGGAGTCGGGGTCGAGGGGAGGACGACGAGCTACCGACCACTCTTTGACCCTACCCGTCGCCTCTCGGTGGCTCCCGGTCGGCGTCTCGGGCCGCCAAGGGGGTGAATCAGACGCAGGCGACGAACATCTGCTGGCAGATGGCGGGCCCGAGGGCCACGGTGGAGCCGTCGACCTCGAGCGTGAGGGTCCCATCGGGGGCGCGGTCGCGCACCCGCGCCGAGCGCCCCGGGATGAGCCCGTGCTCGTCGAGGTACTCGAGCGACGCCATGTCCAGCTCGACCTCTTCGGTGATGCGCTCGAGCCGGACCGTCTCGCCCGGCTCGACGTCGGCCAGACTCAGCTGGCTGGTGGCGTGCCCCTTCGCACCGGGTGCACCCGGGATGGGGTTGCCGTGGGGGCAGGTGGTGGGATTGCCGAGGAGCTCGACCAGGCGCTCTTCGACCTCGTCGGAGATCACGTGCTCCCACCGGCCGGCCTCGAGGTGCGCCTTGTGCCACGGCAGGCCGATGACGTCGACGAGCAGGCGCTCGGCGAGGCGGTGCTTGCGGATCACGCTGTCGGCCAGGACACGGCCCTGCTCGGTGAGGGCGATGGTCCGGCCCGAACGGTGGATGTAGCCGTCGGCGGTGAGGCGGTCGAGCATCTCCGACACCGAGGGCGCCGAGCGTCCCAGGCGTTGGGCGATGCGGGCCTGGATGACGGTCGTCCCCTCTTCGGTGAGGGACTGGATCGTCTCGAGGTACTCCTCGACGGGGGGATGGAATCCGTCTGTCACGGCTGGAGCCTACCGCTTGGTCTGTCGTGTCCTTCCGGGCGCTCGAGGCGCCGCCGGCCTGGTCTCACGACCATCCGGGATCCGCTCCCGGTTGAGGGGTTGTCCGGCTATGCCGCCTGGCGCGGGCTGCGGTCGCATACCCGCCTGAGCTGGCGATCGAGTTCCACCACGGAGCGGGAGGTGTTCTCGATCTCCAGATGGGCGTTGCGCACCGCCCCATGTCCGCTGATCCGGCGGGTCCTCTCGATCAGGTTTCCGCAGCACTGCTCGCATCGTTGTCTCCTATGGCATACCGACCGGTCCGGTCCGGTCCGACCCGGTCCTCCGCCAGCGTACGAAATGGGCGTTTCCGCCCTGTCACAGCAACGTGAACCACGAGCGAAATCTTGGGTCGCACCGCCACGGGCCGGTCGGGGGTGGGGATGTTTCGCAATGGTCATCGAGAGTTCGCCCCGGCGCCCCTCATTCGTCGCGACCCGTTCATCGCGGCCGCGTACCGTCTTCTTCGTGAACACGTCCTGGCGGGCGATGGGCGGCGGCCGGGAAGGGCACCCGCGGCGCGCTGGCACTTCCTCCCCCCTCACGGTGCCGAGCGCATCTTCCCGTGCCCGGTCGCCGCCCATCGCCCGCCCCGCCCGGTCGCGGGAGGGATCGCCGTCGCCTGATGCGGTAGGCGGACGGACGGCTCAGGGCCCCTCGGGGTGCGGGCCTCCGCCGTTGTTCGAGGAGCCGAGCCCCTGAGGACGGGTCCCCGGGTCAGGGGTGACCTCGGGCGAGGGCGCGGGCTCGCCCGACCATGCGCTCGGGACCAGGTGGGAGGGACCGGGGCGATTGGCGGCCGGATGGGTCGCGGTGGGGTCAGGCGACGGGACCGTGGCCGGAGCTCTGTGGCGGTGAGGATCGACGTAGGCGTCGCGACTGGTGGGGGATCGGGGGGACCTTCGGGCGGAGCGGGTCGAGCGGGCTCAGGCGAGGGGGCTGCCCTGACACCGGGGGAAGCTGCGCTCGGGCCAGGCCAGCGGTACTGGGCACTGAGCTCGAGGCGTCGGCGCTCCATGAGAGCCGAAAGCTTTCGCCATTCCGGTCCTCGTAGCTCGTGGAGCAGTCCCGGCACCTTGTGGACGAGCACGTCCGTCTCGTGGCGGTAGCGCTCGGTCACCCCGCCCATCACGAACACCGTGGTGGGCGACAAGGTCGAACCCTCGGCCGTTGCCAGCTCGTGCAACTTCGCCGCCGGCCACGCGGCGCGTCCTGCATGAGACCGAGGGCGTCCTGGAGCTTCACGACATGGCGGAGGTACTTGGCCGTGCGCTTGTCGTAGATCTCGGAGACGAACTCGAGGGCGTAGCGGAGCCGCTTGACGCGGATGCGGGTGAGGTGGAAGTCGTCGGCCTCCCCACTGTGTTGCGCCCGTTTTGCCGCCTTCTTGGCGGAGCGGTGCCGGGCGGCGATGAGCCCGGGCACGACGGTGCCGGCGGGAGCACGAGCCGCAGCCGAGCGCCGCGAGGGCCCCTGGCGGAGCATGGTGACGAACCCGGCGACGAGCCGCTCGTATCGGGCGGAGTCCAAGCACACCAGCAAGGCCCGACGGGCATCTTCACGCTGACGCTCGAGCAAGGTGGACAGATCGGAGAGGGCGGAGCGGTCCTCGTCGGGGAAGTCCCGGATCCATCCCTCCATGCGCTCGAGCTGGACGTCGAGGTCACGAACGGCTCCCAGGATCCCGGCCAGCCACCCGAGCTCGCTCCGCACGTGCCGCGCCCGCACCGGAAGGGCCGTCTTCGAACAACGACAGTGCCGCCCGCGTCCTCCGGGTGGCCACCCGCATGTCGTGCAGCTCCTCCGGATCCTCGCCGAGCCTCGTCCCGGTCTCGTGCGAGAGGACGCCGTTGAAGCTGCGCCGCAGCACAGCGAAGGCCACCTCGCCGACCGATGGGTTCGAGTCGAATGACACCGACCCCAGATCGGGTGGAGGGGGAATCGCGCAGCCCCGCGGCCAGGAGCCCGGCTTCGAACTTCGACAGGGTCGCGGGCTGGAGGCCGCATTCGCGTCGCAAGGTGTCGACGAGGGGAGTCAGGCGCTTCACCCACGGCGCGGTGACCTCGACCTCGACCCGCTGTAGGCGCACCGGTTGGTGATCGTTGCCCACGACAATCATCGTCTCGTCCAGGGCCACCTCCGCCACACGCTCGTCCGACACGCGAAGGTCGTAGGGCCTCCGTCTCGTCCGCACTTCGAGCACGGACTGCAACGGCCGTTTGCCGGCGAGGGCGCGCAGGCGCCATCCCACCGGCCCGTGGGGGCCCAGCGCCCCGACGCCGTCTGCCGGCAGTGGCTCGGTCACCTCGAGCCGCCGACGAAGGCCCGCTTTCGCCTGGACTACATCCTTGAGCGTCACTTCCCCGCGCCCACCCCGGTGTCGGACCCGCAGGACGAAGCCCGATCTGCCGATCCGCCAGTCGACGGTGTCGACATAGGTATCGACCAACCGCTCGGCCGCGCGGGGGAGGGCGGTGACGGTGGATGTGACCAGGTCAGGGGCGCTGTCGGCGAAGCTCACATGCGCCGGCAGGCCCGGCAGGCCGGCAAGCCAACGCTCGACGGGCCGGAGGTCGAGCGCGTCGAGCTGCCACTCGATTTCGGACTCGGTCGGCTCAGGGGCTTTCACAGGCCCTGATCCTCCCATGCCGAGCACCGGCGGGCACCCGCCTCTGAACGGCCGCAAACGACGGCTGTGGATAACCGGCATACGTGTGTTGGGGGCGCGCCGACTATGCCCAGGTCATCCCGGGTTGATGCGTACGCACGCCGCTCCGGGGCGGCAGCGGCCCGGTACAACGCACGCCGCGTGACCTCCTCTTGTCGTCCAGTGTGCGGCGCAGCCGTCAGCGTTTTTCGCGTCCTTGTCCTCGCGTGATGCGGTTGCGCGCCTACCCGAGACGTTCGACAGGTTTCGGCCGCAAGAATCGACATATTCCGGCCGCAAGAAAACGTCGTAGTCAGGCCTTAGCAGCGCAGTGTGGACAACTCGAAGCAGCGTGTTGTGGACTCAGTCACCTTCACTATCGGAGAACTCGACGTGGACAAGTGTCGTCCACGTGACATCACTCGTGTCGCATGCTCAAGCTTCGAAGATCCCGACCCTTCTCGGGCATCATGACTGCGCGACGTGTTCAATTGTTGACTCGTTGCGTTCTCAGAGAATCCCTTACTCGTAGCGCCAGCCGCGGTCCGAGGGATCAGGCCGCTGACCAGTCGCTTCCCTGTCTTTCCGGGCGCATTTTTCCGGTGTCGCGGAGTCGTTTACGTCATGCCGTTTGGGAAGTTGGCGGGCGGGAAAAGATGACATGGTCGTTGTAATGACCGCGAAGGCGGATTACGGTCAACCGCGGCTATCCGCACTTACCGCTCAAATTTCTCCTGTGAGGAGTATTTCCGTGCGCCTTTTTCCAGCTCGACCCCTGAGTTCCGCTTCGCACCGCCCTTCTGGCTCCAGGCGGATGTCGGTGAAGAGAGCCATCGTGCTGACCTCGACGATGGCTTTGGGAGCAGGGATGTTGGCGGTGCTGCCTCTGGTCGGCACAGGAACGGCTTCTGCCGCTACACCGACCATCACCGCCGTCGGAACGGGCGCCAGCAATCCGTACGACATAGACGGTACGGCACAGACCACACTGTCGGTGACTCCAGTAACTGTCGGTGACGTATTCATACTGACCGTCAGAATTCTCTCCCCAACGGTAGATGTCAGTTCGGTCTCGGGCGGTGGGGTCACCACCTGGACCAGTCTCGGGAATACCAACGACGGAACGCGAGACCTTGAGATGTGGATGGGGACGATCACGACCGCTGGTGCATCGACCATTACCATCACTCCCTCGGCCACGTTGGGCACCGACGATGTCGAGATGACCGCTCAGGAGTACTCGTCGGGCCTGGGAGCCAACACGATATGGGCTAAGGACCAGCTCACGTCTGCGACCAACGAGATCTCTGGTGCCTCGACGTCGGTCGCCTTCCCTACCCTTACACCGAGTGGGGGAGGTACGCACGAGCTCTACGAGGGATATGCGGTGGTGCAAAACGTCGGTGTTGCTGGCTCGACGACCGGCTACCAATACCGCCTGACGACAACCAATAACAACATCATTACCTATAACACCAACATCGGCGCAGCGACGTCGCCGACGGCAACACAGAACACTTCGGGCACATACATCGCTCTAGGCGCTCTGATCACGGCGAACCTCCCGGCGGTCACGGTCACCTCGATTACGCCTAATGCCGGTCCGATCGGCGGTGGGACCTCAGTCACCGTTACGGGGACGAACTTCACCGGCGCCACGGTGGTCGACTTTGGTGCCACTGCGGGAACGGGTCTGGTCGTGAACAGCAACACGTCCATCACGATCAGCTCCCCGGCTCACGCCGCGGGAACGGTCGACGTGGAGGTCACCGCCCCCGGGGGGACGAGTGCGGCAAATAGCGGCGATCAGTTCACCTATGGAAACGCGCCCGCCGTATCCTCTTTGAGCCCGACTTCGGGCCCAGCTGCGGGCGGTACCAGCGTCACGATCACAGGCGCCAACCTCACCGGAGCCACTGCCGTGACGTTCGGCACAAAGGCGGCAACGGGCTTCACCGTGAACAGCGCCACGCAGATCAGCGCGGTCGCGCCGGCGGGGACGGGGACCGTCGATGTCACCGTCACCACACCGAGTGGCACCAGTGCGACCAACAGCGGTGACCAGTTTACCTACACCGCGGCCACCTCCGGCTACTGGATGGTCGGCAAGGACGGCGGAGTCTTCGCCTTCGGCAACGCGGGGTTCGTAGGATCACTGCCAGGCCTGGGTGTTCACGTCAACAACATTGTCGGGGTGGTGCCCACCGCAACCGGCAAGGGCTACTGGATGGTCGGATCCGACGGCGGCGTCTTCGCCTTCGGTGACGCCGGCTTCGTCGGGTCGCTACCCGGTCTCGGAGTCAAGGTCAACGACATCGTCGGAGTGGTGCCCACCTCGACGGGCAAGGGCTACTGGATGGTGGGGGCCGACGGCGGGGTGTTCGCCTTCGGAGACGCCGGCTTCGTCGGATCGCTCCCTGGCCTGGGCGTTCACGTGAACAACATCGTCGGGGTCATCCCGACCTCGACCGGCAAGGGCTACTGGATGGTCGGATCCGACGGCGGCGTGTTCGCCTTCGGTGACGCCGGCTTCGTCGGGTCGCTGCCCGGCGACGGGGTGCACGTGTCCAACATCGTGGGCGTCGTGGCCACCTCCACCGGCAAGGGCTACTGGATGGTCGGATCCGACGGCGGCGTGTTCGCCTTCGGTGACGCCGGGTTCGTTGGATCACTCCCTGGCCTGGGCGTTCACGTCAACAACATCGTGGGTGTCGTGGCCACCGCAACCGGCAAGGGCTACTGGATGGTCGGATCCGACGGCGGGGTCTTCGCCTTCGGTGACGCCGGCTTCGTCGGGTCGCTGCCCGGTCTCGGTGTCAAGGTCAACGACATCGTCGGCGTCGTGCCCACCAAAGTGACCTAGACGTCGGTCCGAAGTCTCCTTCGTCCAAGCTCACCAAGTTGGCCGCATGTTGGGCGCTTGGTGAGCTTGGGCTGAGGTAAGGCGTCAAAGCTCCGCCACGCAGTACGCGCCACGTGAGATGACGAGTGGTGCCACGGGACGAACGAGGACGTTGACTCCGATGAGCTTGATCGGACCGAGAGGTCGCCACCGTTGTCGAGGCAGGGGCGGCCGCCGGGTTGTCTTGGGGAGCGTCGCGCTCCTCGTCGCGGTGCCGACCGTGAGCATCGTGCTCGAGTCCGTGGCGGCCGCCGCCCCCGTTTTGGTGCAGTCCGGTAGTTCCTCCGGGAGTGGCGGCGAGAACAGCGTGGTGCCCATCACCGCCACCCTGGGCTCTCCCTGTACCGCGGGGGACACGCTCATCGCCTTCGTCACCATCGGGCAGGCGAACTCGGCAGGCGGCATGGTGAGCTCGACGCCCGCCGGCTGGCAGCGGCTGTACGAGCACTCACCCACCGACACCTCCCCGTACCAGGGGTGGTTCGCTCTCTCGAACTGCTCGAACAGCGTGTCGAGCGCGACCTTCTCGATCACCGCACCCAACAACTCGGGCGGTACCGAGGGCAGCGTCGTGCTCAGCGAGTACTCGGGCCTGCCCGATCCCCTCGCTGTGGACTTCGCTACCAACGACGGGAACTCCTCGGCCCAGACCGGCGACACCCTGGGCGGCGAGTCGCCCGCCTCTTCGGGGGAGCTCACGCTCACGGCGCTGTCGTTCTACGGCGGCTCTCCCTCGTCCACGACTCCGTCGGGCTGGAACCTGGCCGGATCCGAGACCGCGACGATGCCCGCCTACACGTACTACAAGGTCGGGACGGGGTCGACGCCGTCAGCGACTTTCAGCTGGTCGCCCTCGGCGTCGTTCGAGGTCACCATGCTGGCCCTCGAGGCGGGCCCGGCGTCGGGCGCGCCGAATGTGGTCCAGGAGAACCAAGCCGCGTTCTCGGGACAGTCTTCCGCTTCGGTGACGCTCCCCGCCACCGTGGGTGCCGGGGACGCGGTCGTGGCCATGATCGGGACCAACGCGTCGGCCGGGAGCGGGAGTGGCTTCGAAGCAACCTCGGTGTCGGGGGGTGGTGTGACGTGGCAGTCGGTCACCGGGTACAAGCAATCGTCCAATGGCACCGCGGATGTCTGGGTGGGCTTCGGATCGACGGGAGGCTCGCAGACGGTGACGGCCAACCTGGCCGGCACCACCAGTGGCCAGATGGTGGTGGCCGAAGTCTCGGGCATCGGCTCGATCGACGTCTCCAGTGGTACCGACGGCACCGGCACGAGCCCGACGGCCCCCGGGATCGACCCCCATGCCGGCGACTTCCTGGTCGGGCTCCTGACGACGAATCCTTCGAACCTGGTGCAGCATCCCCAACCGGACTGGTCGACCTTCTCGCTGGCCGCGGGCACCTACGGCGCCGAATGGCAGTCCAACGTCGCTCACGCGACGGAGTCCCCGACATGGAACACCTCGTCCTCGGCCAACTGGATCGCAGTCCAAGCCGCGTTCAGGGCCGGCGTGTTTCCGTCGGTCAGCTCCGTTTCGCCCAGCTCGGGCCCCCTGGCGGGGGGGAACTCGGTCACCGTCACGGGATCCAACTTCACCGGAGCCACGGCCGTCGATTTCGGGTCCTCGGCTGCCCTCGGCTTCAGCGTCAACAGCGCCACGTCGATCACCGCCACCCCCCCGGCCGGCTCGCTCGGCACCGTGGACGTCACGGTGACGGCGGGCGGGAACACCTCGTCCATCAACGCCGGGGACGAGTACTCGTACGTCTCGGTGCCGGCGCCTGTGGTGACGGGCCTGAGCCCCGCCTTCGGCACCGGGAAGGGTGGCGCCTCGGTCACCGTCCTGGGGCAAAACCTCCAAAATGCCTCGAGCGTGTTCTTCGGATCGAAGGCCGGCGTCATCGAGTCGATCAATGGCGGCGGCTCGTCCCTGGTGGCGATCACGCCCGGGGGGACCGGCACGGTGAACGTGACCGTGATCACGCCCGGCGGGACGAGCGCCACGAACTCCTCCGACGGCTACACCTACCAGGGCTACTGGATGGTGGGGTCCGACGGCGGGGTCTTCGCCTTCGGCAACGCCGGCTTCGTGGGGTCGCTGCCGGGGATCGGGGTGCACGTCAACGACATCGTGGGGGTGGTCCCCACCAAGGACAGTGGCGGGTACTGGATGGTGGGGGCCGACGGCGGGGTGTTCGCCTTCGGTGACGCCGGCTTCGTCGGATCGCTCCCTGGCCTGGGCGTTCATGTCAACGACATCGTCGCGGTCGTCCCGACCTCAACCGGCAAGGGCTACTGGATGGTCGGCAGGGACGGCGGGGTATTCGCCTTCGGTGATGCCGGATTCCTGGGGTCGCTGCCCGGGATCGGTGTTCACGTCAACGACATCGTCGGGGTCGTCCCGACCTCGAGCGGCAAGGGCTACTGGATGGTGGGGGCCGACGGCGGTGTCTTCGGGTTCGGAGACGCCGGCTTCGTCGGATCGCTCCCTGGCCTGGGCGTTCACGTCAACGACATCGTCGGCGTCGTCCCGACCTCGACCGGCAAGGGCTACTGGATGGTCGGCAGGGACGGCGGGGTGTTCGCCTTCGGCAACGCCGGCTTCGTCGGGTCGCTGCCCGGGCTCGGCGTCAAGGTGTCCGACATCGTCGGAGTCGTGGCCACCCAGGACAGCGGCGGCTACTGGATGGTGGGGGCCGACGGCGGCGTCTTCGGGTTCGGGGACGCCGGCTTCGTCGGATCGCTCCCCGGGCTCGGCGTCAAAGTGTCCGACATCGTGGCGGTCGTCCCCACGTAGCGCAGCGGGGAGGCCGCTTCCTGCCGCTTCCCCGCTGAATTGGGGCTGTTCCCGACTCTGCGGGGATGGTTGACTGCGTGTTGGGGACTTGTTGGGTACCGGCTGAGGTCAACCGGCCACACTGGCCGTGCCAGCGGGTGGCTTCGATCCCATTTCTGCGGGTCCACCCAGAACCGACCTATGAACCGACCTCTGACGTCGCGGAGAGACACCTTGGCGCGCCTGCGTGCATCCGGACCGACATCTACCTCGGCGCGGGACCGGAGGTCTGTCGCCGATACGCCCGAGGCGACCGATTCGGCGGCGACCGGGTCGATGCGTGCCCGAGGGACCTCAGGTCCGAGGAGCGACCGGGCGCAGGGGAAAGGCCTGCTTGAGTACGTAATACGGCTCGAGGAGCGCCGATCGTCATGAGCCAGACCTCGTTGACCGTTCCGCTGATGGGCAGGTGGCGCTTCACCAGCCAGCCGGCGATCTGCATCAGGACCTTGCGGGTGTCCCTCCCCACACAGACATGGGGGATCACCTCCTCGAAGGCCCCCTCGTAGGGCGGGTACTCCGGGAAGGCTGCGGTCACGGCCGCGGTGAGCTCCTTGAACGGCGTCGCGGAGTCCGGAGCCAGGTAGACCACCCGGTCGTCGAACCAGCGCACCTCCGACAACGTGAATCCGAAGCCGTCGTACCGACCGAAGAGGCCTCTGAGCTGCTCGATCACGGCGTCGGTGATCTGCGCGGGGGCGATGAAGGGAAACAGGACCGTCACGTGAGCGGGCGATCGAAACGGGCTCGACGGGTCGAGCCGGCGTCGGTACCGGTCGACGGCCCTCTCGGCCGGGGCCATGGGCACGAGCAGGATGCTCTGCGGGGCGACTCCACCATTCGAGATGGGCGCATGTTACCCAGGGCATCCGGGGCCCTCTGGGACGGAAGAGGACGATGACGTCGAGGCCCACCGTGGCGCAGACGGGCCGCCGGGTCGGCTCGCGCCGCCGGGTGGTCCTCGGAGCCATGGCCTGCCTCCTGGCCGTGCCCGTCCTGAGCATGGTGGAGGAGTCGGGGGCGGCCGCCGCCACCATCGCCCTGGTCCAGTCCGCAGCAGCTCAGGGCAGCAATTCCACCCCAGGGAGCACGGTGGCGATCACCGCCACGTTGCCTGCGGCATGCACCGCGGGCGACACGCTGATCGCCTTCGTCTCGGTGGCCGAGCAGGCCAGCGTGGCGGGGCAGATGAGCGCCACCCCCACGGGGTGGCAGCGGCTCTACGAGCACGCACCCAGCGACCAGGCCCCCCCGACGCTGATCAGCCCCTACCAGGGCTGGTACGCCCTCACGAACTGTTCCAGCACCACGAAGAGCGCCACCTTCTCGATCACCGCGCCCGGCGACACGGCGGGAACCTCGGGCAGCGTGGTGCTGAGCGAGTACTCGGGGCTCTCGGGCCCGCTGGCCGTGGATTTCGCCATCAACGGCGGGTCGCCGTCGTCGGTCACGAGCGCGACCCTGACGGGGCAGACGCCCAGCGCGTCGGGGGAGCTGACGCTCACCGCCCTCTCCTTCTACGGGTCTTCTCCCTCGTCGACGACCCCTTCGGGGTGGAGCGTCGGCCGGGTCCGAGACGGCTACGCTGCCGTCGTTCGCTTACTGGAAGGTCGGGACGGCCTCGGCCCCCTCCGCCTCGTTCAGCTGGTCCCCGTCGTCCTCGTACGAGGTCACGATGCTGGCGCTCAAGGCCGGGCCGCCCATGGGGGCGGAGAACGTCTCCCAGGAGAACCAGGCATCGTTCACGGGCCAGGCCTCGTGGTCCGTGGCCCTGCCCGACGGGGTGAGCGCCGGTGACTCGCTGGTCGCGCTCATCGGGACCGACGCAACGCACGCCACCGGCGCCGGGTTCGAGGCCACCGGGATCTCGGGGGGAGGGGTGACCTGGCAACAGGTCACCGGCTCCTTCCAATCCGGGAACGGGTCGGCCGAGGTGTGGGTCGGGTTCGGCTCGACGGGGACGACGGGATCCACCTCGGTGACGGCATCGCTGGCAGGAGCCGTCGATGGGCACATGGTGGTGTCCGAGGTCTCGGGCATCGCCGGGATCGACACCAGCTCCATGAAGGACGGCAGCGCCGGCACGGCGCCCTCGGCGACCTCGATCACCCCCCACGCCGGGGACTTCCTGGTGGGCCTGCTCACCAGCAATCCCGCCACGGTCGTGGGCCACCCCACCCCCGACTGGTCGACGTTCTCCCTCTCGGCGCAGTCCTACGCGGCGGAATGGCAGTCGGACGTGGCCGGCACCGCTTCCGCACCCGCGTGGGCGATCACCCCGTCCGCGGTCTCGATCACCCTCGAGGCGGCCTTCACCACCAGCGCTTCCTCGAGCACGCCCTCCGCCGTCGGGGCCCTGGCCAACGGGGCCGGAACAGGGGTCACGACCCTGGCCGTGACGCCCCAGCACGCCGGCGACCTCCTGGCCCTGGTGGTCAAGGTCGGGTCGACCGGCGTCACGGCGTCCACGGTGTCCGGGGGCGGGGTGGCGACCTGGGCCCGGGCCGAGGACTACACCGGCTACAGCGGCACCGACCTCGAGATCTGGACCGGCACGGTGACCACCACCGGGGCCTCGACACTCACGGTGGGCTTCTCCACCAGCGTGAGCGCGATCTACACGGGTCTGGCGGCGCAGGAGTTCGCCGGCCTGGGCTCGGGCACGGTGTGGGGGATCGACATGGGGGCTGGCATCTCCAACGCCTCGTCCGCCACGGTGACCTTCCCCAAGCTCACGCCGGCCGGGGCCGGGGAGCTCTACTTCGGGTACGCCGCTGTGGCCAACAACGCCTCGGCCGGGGCGACCGCAGGATTCGGCTACGCCACCACCGCTGACGGCGACGTCGCGGCCTACGACACCGCCGTGTCGGCCGCCACCCAGCCCACCGCCAGCCAGAGCCCGGCCGGGCTGTCGGGTGCCGCCGCCGTCCTCATCACCGCCTCGACCTCGACCTCCGCCGTCCCCACGGTCACCGCGGTAAACCCCAGCTCGGGCCCGACGTCGGGGGGGACGCCGGTCACCATCACGGGCACCAACTTCTCCGGCGTCACCGGCGTGAAGTTCGGCACCACCGCCGCCACCGGAGTAGTGGTCAACTCGACCACCTCGATCTCCGCCACCTCCCCGGCCGGCACGGGCACCGTCGATGTGACGGTCGCCGCCTCGGGGGGCACGAGCGCCACGACCAGCGCCGACCGTTATACCTATGTGTCCGCTCCCACAGTGAGTGCCGTAAGCCCCACCTCGGGTCCGACTACGGGGGGAACGCCGGTCACCATCACCGGCACCAACCTCACCGGAGCCACCGCCGTGAAGTTCGGCACCGCGGCGGCCACCGGGGTCACCGTGGTCAGCGCCACGTCGGTCACCGCCACCTCCCCAGCCGGCACGGGCACCGTCGACGTGACGGTCACGACCCCGGGGGGAACCTCGGCCACGAGCACCTCCGACCAGTTCACCTACACGGTCTCCACCGTCCCCACGGTCACCGCGGTAAACCCCAGCTCGGGCCCGACGTCGGGGGGGACGCCGGTGACCATCACGGGCACCAACTTCTCCGGCGTCACCGGCGTGAAGTTCGGCACCACCGCCGCCACCGGGGTGGTGGTCAACTCGACCACCTCGATCTCCGTCACGGCTCCGGCCGGGTCGGCGGGCGCCGTCGACGTGACGGTCGCCGCCTCGGGGGGCACGAGCGCCACGACCAGCGCCGATCAGTACACCTACACGACCTCGGCGTCGACCATCGCGGCCGTCGGGGCCCAGGCCTTCAAGGCGGGCGACGCCACCACGACGCTCTCTGTCACCCCCCAGCACCTCGGTGACCTCATGGCCCTGGCCGTCAAGGCCGACTCCGCCACCGTCACGGCCTCGTCGGTCTCGGGGGGCGGGGTGGGTACCTGGACCCGGGCCCTGGACTACACCGGCTACAGCGGGTCCGACCTCGAGATCTGGACCGGCACCGTGACGACCACGGGCGCCTCCACCGTCACCGTGACCTTCTCGACCAGCGTCACCGCCATCTACACGGGCCTGGCGGGCCAGGAATTCTCGGCTTCCTCGGGAGCGTCGACGGTATGGCGTCTCGACACGGCGACGGGAATCTCCGACGCCTCGTCCACGACGGTTACCTTCCCGAAGCTCACGCCGAGTGCCACGGGCGAGCTGTACTTCGGCTACGCCGCGGTCGCCAACTCGGCATCGGCGGGAACGACGTCCGGCTTCGTCTACACCACCACCTCCGACGGCGACGTGGCCGCCTACGACACCGCTGTGTCCGCGGCCGCCCAGCCCACCGCCACGCAGAGCCCGGCCGGGCTCTCCGGCGGGGTGGCGGCCCTTGTCTCCGCCTCGAGCTCCGTTCCCGCTCCCACAGTGAGTGCCGTAAGCCCCACCTCGGGTCCGACTACGGGGGGAACGCCGGTCACCATCACCGGCACCAACCTCACCGGAGCCACCGCCGTGAAGTTCGGCACCGCGGCGGCCACCGGGGTCACCGTGGTCAGCGCCACGTCGGTCACCGCCACCTCCCCAGCCGGCACGGGCACCGTCGACGTGACGGTCACGACCCCGGGGGGAACCTCGGCCACGAGCACCTCCGACCAGTTCACCTACACGGTCTCCACCGTCCCCACGGTCACCGCGGTAAACCCCAGCTCGGGCCCGACGTCGGGGGGGACGCCGGTGACCATCACGGGCACCAACTTCTCCGGCGTCACCGGCGTGAAGTTCGGCACCACCGCCGCCACCGGGGTGGTGGTCAACTCGACCACCTCGATCTCCGTCACGGCTCCGGCCGGGTCGGCGGGCGCCGTCGACGTGACGGTCGCCGCCTCGGGGGGCACGAGCGCCACGACCAGCGCCGATCAGTACACCTACGTCGCGGCCCCCACCGTCACCTCGGTCAGCCCCTCCATGGGCCCGAGCACGGGGGGAACGCAGGTCACCATCACCGGCACCAACTTCACCGGCACCCAGGCCGTGGAGTTCGGCACGGTGGCGGCCATCAGCTTCACGGTCAATTCCGCCACTTCGATCACCGCCACCCCACGGGCCGAGTCCACGGGGACCGTGGATGTCACCGTGCTCACGCCCGGAGGCACGAGCGCCACGAGCTCCGCTGACCACTTCACCTTCGTCACGCCGTCCCCGCCCACCGTCGTCTCGGTGAGCCCCAGCTCGGGCCCCACATCGGGGGGGACGTCGGTCACCATCACCGGCACCAACTTCACCGGGGCCTCCGCCGTGGACTTCGGCTCCACCGCCGCCACCGGGGTCGTCGTGAACTCGGCCACGTCCATCACGGCGACGGCCCCGGCCGGCACGGGCACCGTCGACGTCACGGTCACCACCCCGGGTGGGACATCAGCCACAGGGTCGGCTGATCAGTTCGCCTACACCGCTTCGACGGTGGCCATCACCGCGGTGGGCACCATGGCGAGCAACGCCTCCACCGCGGTCACCACGCTGGCGGTGACCCCCCAGCATGTCGGCGACCTGATGCTCTTGGCGGTGAAGGTCGCCTCGACGAGCATCTCGGCGTCGTCGGTCTCGGGGGGCGGCGTGGGCACCTGGACACGGGCCGAGGGCCCCTACACCGGCTACGCCGGCCATGACCTCGAGATCTGGAAAGGCACGGTGAGCACCACCGGATCGTCCACCATCACCGTCACGTTCTCGGGCAGCGTGACCTCGATCTCAACCGGCCTGGTGAGCCAGGAGTTCTCGGGCACGGGGTCGGGCACGACCTGGGGTGTCGACACGGGGGCCGGCATCTCCAACGCCTCATCCGCCACGGTCACCTTCCCGAAGCTCACGCCGAGCGCCTCGGGCGAGCTGTATTTCGCCTATGCGGCGGTCGCCAACACCGCCTCGGCGGGGACGACGTCGGGCTTCACCTACGGCCTCACCCCCGACGGCAACGTGGCGACCTACGACACCAACGTGTCCGCGGCCACCCAACCCACGGCCACCCAGAGCCCGGCCGGCGTCTCGGGCGGCCTGGGCGTGCTCATCACGGCCACGGGGTCCTCGGTGCCGGCGCCGACGGTGACGGGCGTGAGCCCCGGTTCGGGGTCCACCGCGGGAGGGACCTCGGTCACCATCACCGGCACCAACCTCACCGGTGCGACCACGGTCATGTTCGGCGCCACCGCCGCCACCAACGTCACCGTCAACTCGTCCACCTCGGTCACCGCCACCTCGCCGGCGGAGCCGGCGTGGCAGACCGACATCACGGTGACCGCTTCGGGGGGGACCTCGGCCACGGGAGCCGCTGACAGGTACACCTTCGTGGCCGCCGCCCCGGTGGCGACGGGAACCCCCCACGTGATGGTCGTCATGATGGAGAACGAGTCCTACAGCGACCTGATCGGCAACAGCGCGGCCCCCATCATGAACCAACTGGCCCAGGACTACGGCTCGGCCACCCAGTCCTACGCCATCGGGCACCCGTCGCTTCCCAACTACATCGAGCTGCTGGCGGGTTCGAACTACGGCGTGACCGACGACGGGACGCCGCAGTCCGAGGACATCTCGTCGAGCGCCAGCACCTTCGCCAACCAGCTCGAGACGGCGGGGATCTCGTGGCGGGGCTACTTCGAGTCCATGCCCTCGGACGGCTACACCGGGGGCGACACCGGTGGCACCGACCCCTACGGCGGCGAGTACTACCTCCAGCACCACAACCCGTTCGTCTACTTCCCGGCGGTGACGTCCCTGTCGGACTTCGATACCAACGTGGTGCCCCTCTCCACCAACTTCAGCACCGACCTCAATTCCTCCAGCCCGCCCGCCTTCGTCTGGGTGACGCCCAACGCCGTCGACGACATGCACGACGGGCCGCTCATGGCCGACGGCGACACCGTCCCCACCGTGGGTGACGCGTGGATCGGAAACTTCATCGGGGGCGTCCAGGCGTCGTCGTGGTATGCGGCCGGGGGCCAGATCGTCATCGAGTTCGACGAGGGCCTGGACTCCGACACTTCGGGAGTGGGCACCGCCGGCGAGGGCGGGGGCGGCCAGATCCCCACCATCGTCATCTCCTCGGCGTTGGCGGCCAACCCGCAGCAAGACGCCACGGCCGTGAACACCGCCGGCGTGCTCCACAGCATCGAGAAGCTCTACGGGGTGCCCTTCCTCGCCGACGCCGCCAACACGGGCAACGGGAACATCGACAGCCTGATGACGGTGGCGCCGTCCACCACCCCGACCGTCACCGGCGTGAGCCCCAGCTCGGGCCCGACCGGCGGGGGAACGCCGGTCACCGTGACCGGGACCAACTTCACCGGGGTCACGGCGGTGAAATTCGGCACCACCACCGCCACCGGCGTCACCGTCAACTCGACCACCTCGATCAGCGCCACCGCCCCGGCCGGCACGGGCACCGTCGACGTCACGGTGAGCGCCTCGGGCGGCACGAGCGTCACCACCAGCGCCGATCACTACACCTATGCCGCGGCGCCGACCGTCACCTCGGTCGTCCCGGGCTCGGGCCCGACCAGCGGGGGGACCTCGGTCACCATCACCGGGACGAACCTCACCGGGGCCACGGCGGTGAAATTCGGCACCACCGCCGCCACCGGCGTCACCGTCAACTCGGCGACGTCTGTCAGCGCCACCGCACCGGCGGGTACCGGCACCGTCGACGTGACGGTCACGACTCCGGGCGGGACGTCCGCCACCGGCTCGGCCGATCAGTTCACCTATGTCGTCTCCACCACCCCCACCGTCACCGGCGTGAGCCCCAGCTCGGGCCCGACCGGCGGGGGAACGCCGGTCACCGTGACCGGGACCAATTTCTCCGGGGTCACGGCGGTGAAATTCGGCACCACCGCCGCCACCGGCGTCACCGTCAACTCGACCACCTCGATCAGCGCCACCGCCCCGGCCGGCACGGGCACCGTCGACGTCACGGTGAGCGCCTCGGGCGGCACCAGCGCCACCAGCAGCGCCGATCACTACACCTATACGTCCGCCGCGCCGACCGTCACCGCGGTCGGCACCCTGGCCAACGGCGCCGGGGACGGCACCACCACCCTGGCGGTATCACCCCAGCACGTCGGTGATCTCCTCGTGCTGGTGGTGAAGGCCGATGTCGCCACGGTCACGGCGTCGTCGGTGTCAGGCGGGGGGGCGAGCACCTGGACGCGGGTCGAGGGCCCCTACGCCGGGTACTCCGGACACGACCTCGAGATCTGGACCGGGACCGTCACCACCACCGGCGCCTCCACCATCGACGTGACCTTCTCGAGCAGCGTCACCGCGATCTACACCGGGCTGGCAGACCAGGAGTTCTCGTCGTCGTCGGGAAGCTCGACGGTGTGGGCGGTCGGGACCGGCGCCGGGATCTCCAACGCCTCGTCCACGACGGTCACCTTCCCCGGGCTCACCCCGAGCGCCTCGGGCGAGCTGTATTTCGCCTACGACGCGGTCGCCAACACCGCGTCGGCCGGGACCACGGCGGGTTTCACCTATGCCACCACCCCGGATGGCGACGTCGCCACCTACGACACGAACGTGTCGGGGGCGATCCAACCCACGGCCAAGCAGTCCCCGGCCGGGGTGTCGGGCGGCGTGGCGGTGCTCGTCACCGCTATGGCCTGACCCAGGGTCGAGGGGCCGACACGGGGTGCTCAGCGCGGCGTCGAGTCCTGCTCACCGGCTTTGGCCCGCAGCAGCTCCATATCTCCTGAGTCCACCCCTCGAAGATCGAACCCGCTGTGAAACAGGAGCTGGAGCTGTGCCGACAGGCACGGCACGGGCCGGCCCCGGAGCGATCCCACGGTGAAGAGCTGCGGCGCCCGCTCCTCCAGGGCCGAGAGCGCCGAGGCGTCAGCGGTGAGCCCGAGCGCGGCGTCGAGCCGGGGCCGGTCGATCCCGAGCACTTCGATCTGGTGGCCGGCCCCGTCGTCGAACAGGTTCCGGGGCGTCATCCACAGTCCCTCGAGCACCTCGACCAGCCGGTAACCGAGCCGGTCCAAGGCGTCGCCCGCCCGGGCCCGGTCGCCCTCGAAATCCGACAGCACGACGTCGAGGTCGTCGTGGCGCCGGGTCGGCGATCCGGCGAGGAGGTCCACGCCCCACCCGCCCGCGATCCAGAAGGGCACTCCGTCGGCTTCCAGCGCGTCGACGACCCTGAGGACGTCCTCGGGCTTCATCTCTCCTCGGAAGCGGGCCCGCAACGGGCCGAGCACATGGTTGAGCCGAGACGAAGGGGGCGACTCCCGAACTCTCCGGCTGATCCACACCACCACCACGTCGAAGCTGCGGTGACCCTTCAAGAAGCTGTAGAGGCGACCGGTGGCGACCGCCAGTACCCCTCGGCGATCCTCGGGCCCGGTCTCGCCGGCGGTCATCGGCTGGTCCTCTTCCCCGCTAGTCCCCGGCCGCGGCGTCGGTGGGGACGTGCGGCGTGAGGAGGGCGTGGCGCCAGCGCTTGGGGACGAGCGGGGCCACGGCCATGATGGTGCGGTGGCGCTCGCCACTGGTCGCGCCCACGGCGAAGTACACCACGACGTACGTCACCCCTCCCGCCACCACGTCCGCCACGAGCCCGGGAACGGAGCGGTCGGCGACCCCCCGCAGCGCGAACAGCACGGCGGCGTCCGCGGCGAGGGGAATGAGATGAGGCAGGACCGATCGTCGCAGCAGCGTCAGGGGCCGGATGCCCACCGCCCTGCCGCCGATGATCAAGAACCCCGGGAACCGCGCCAGGGCGATACCTCCCAGGGTTCCCAACGCGACGCCCACGGGCCCGAGGATGTGGGCCAAGACGATGGACAGGGCCAGGTCGATGACGACCTCGACGCCGCGGATGAGGACCACCAGAGGAATCTGTCCGGACCCGGTGAGCACGACGTTGATGACGCGCACGGGCGTGGCGAGCACGATGACCGCGGCGAAGACCATGAGCGTTCGGGCCGAGGTCCCGTACCCCACCCCTACCCAGGCCCGGATCCCGGGGAAGGCCAGGATCACGTACATCGCCGCGATGATCATGCCGACGAGCATGGCGGCGCGGGTGCCGTCGGCGGCGACCTCGGTGAGGGCGCTGCGATCCTTGTTGCGGGCGATGGCCGAGGCGTAGGGGAAGAACACCTGGGCCAGGGAGTCCAGTCCCTGCTGGGCGGCGGTGGCGAGCTTGGACGCCACCGCGTACACCGCGGCCGGCCGCAGCCCGAGCACGACCCCGACCACGAGCACGTCGGAGGCCTGGTAGATCGCCACCACCACGCCGTAGAGCAGGAACCATCCCGACAGGTGCGTCACCTCGCGCAGCCGTTGGCGGTCGGTGAGGCGCCAGGAGATGCGAGCCCCGGGCTGGATGCGGCGCAGCATCCAGAACCGGACGAAGTGGAAGGCGATCCCGGTCGCGGTCAGCGCCGTGGCCAGCGCCACCAGGCCCCCTCCGAGCGCCACGATGACGATGGTGGCCACGAGCGTGCACGCCACCAACAGCGAGTTGGACAGGCCGAGCATGTCGAAGCGCTGATGGCCGGTGAGCGCACCGCCGAAGGTGTCACCCGGGATCGAGACGGCCAGGCCCAAGGCCAGGATGATGACCACGAGCACGACCTGGTTGTGGAGCGCGGGGGTCACATGGACGATGTCGGGGAAGACGAAGGCGATGCCGACCCCGACCGCGAGCGCCAGGACTCCCAGCGGGATCATGGCGAAGAAGGCCGTGTTGAGTGTCTGCAGCGCCCGCTCGGGACGCTCCTCGGCATCCTCGGCCATGAGCTTGGACGTCGCCGCGCCGAAACCCAGTTCGAAGAGCTCGAGGTAGAGCACGGTGCTGCTGGCGAGCACCCACACCCCGAACGCCGTGCGGCCCAGATGATGGAGGAGCAGCGGCGTGACGATGATGGCCGACAGGGCCGCGGTGCCCTGGGCGAGGTAGTTCATGACGACGTTGCGACCGAAGCGATGGGGAAGCGCGCTCGTGGCTCCCGGCGGAGCCGACCGAAGCTCGCCCGGTGGCGCCCCGGGCGGGGACGGTGGCATCGAGGCGGTCACATCCACCCCGGACCGAGAGTGGTCGCGGCCGGGGCCGCGCCGATGCACCTGCCGAAGAACATGACCCCCACCACCTTATGCATCGGGTGATGCGTAATTGGCCATGGACCCGGGTCCTTTTCACCGTCCGGCGGTCACCCCGGGGGCGTCACCACGGAACATCCGAGGGTCCCCCAGCTAGCGCCCGAAGCATGGGTAGCGTCGTGGATATGGCTCGGAGTGTGGCGAGGGTCCTGTGGCCGCGCAAGGTACGCGACGACGTCGTCCGGGGTGCGGGGGGGATCCTTCTGCGCCCGGTGCCCGACGGCCGGTACGAGGTCGCTCTGGTCCACCGCCCCGAGCGGGGCGACTGGTCGCTGCCCAAGGGGAAGCTCGATCGGGGAGAGTCCTACGAGAGCTGTGCTCTGCGCGAGGTGCTCGAGGAGACCGGGTATCGATGCCGGCTGATGAGCTTCGTCGGGTTCACCGAGTACAAGGACCGCCGAGGCCGCCCCAAGGTGGTGGGTTACTGGATCATGGAGGTGCTCGACGGCGACTTCGTCGCGTCGAACGAGGTCGACGAGCTCCAGTGGTTGGCGCTCGACGTGGCGTCACGGATTCTCACCTACGACCGCGACCGGGAACTGCTGGCCGCCCTCGACACCGTGGATGTCGCCGCCTCGGGCTGAGCGCTTCGCCCTCGCGCTTCGATCAGGTGGACAGGTAGCGACCGAAGAAGTCCCAGATCCTGCCCCACCCCTCCCCGGCGACCTCGGGCCGATAGTTGGGCCGGTTGGTGGCGAAGAAGGCATGCCCGGCACCCTCGAAGGTGTGGAACTCGAAGGTCTTGCGGTGCGCGGTCGAGGAGGGCTTCGAGCTCGATCCGTCTCTTGGGGTGAGGGGTTCTGGTCCTCGGCCCCGAACAGCCCGAGCAACGGGCACGAGAGGTGCTCGACCAGGTGGGCGATGGGCCCGGCCTTGAGGGGCATGCCCTCGGGCACGCCCACCATGACGAAGGCGCCGTAGCAGTCGACCGCGGCGTCGAGGGGGAGGCTGCACGCGGCCAGCAGCGACTGGCGTCCCCCGAGCAGTAGCCGATCGTCCCGACTTTGCCGTTGGAGCCCGCCATGGCCTTCAGGTACCGGGCCGCGCCGTCGACGTCGCCCACCAGTTGCGCGTCGGGGATACCGCCCTGGGCCCGGACGACCGCGGCGGCGTCCTCGGGACTGGCCCCCGGCGCCTGGCGGGAGTACAGGTTCGGGCACAGCGCCAGGTAGCCGTGGTCGGCGAACCGGCGGGTGATCTCCTTGGTCTCCTCGTCGTAGCCGGGGAAGTGGTGGATGACGACCACGGCGCCGAAGCGTTCCTCGGCCAGCGGTCGGGCCAGATAGGCCTCGATCTCGTCCCCGTCATGCCCGGCGATCCGGACCGTCTCCGCTCGAATGGCGTCGCTCATGCCGGCACCTTGCCCCGTCGGACTTCGGGGATGCCAGTCGCGACGCCCCATTCCTCACGGAATTCTTCACGGAATCGCAACGCCACGTTGAGCCTTTTGCCAGGATAACCAGGCACGATGGACTCGTGGATGCCTTCGTACTCGAGTCGTGCAACAGCACCTGGCTCTTCGACACCGAGCGGATGCGGTTCCGGCGGGTCCTCAAGGGGATCGATGTCGGCCGTCGTCCGACCACCACGGAATGGCGCCCCTACTTCCGGCTCGACCTGGACCCTCACTCGGAGTCCTTCGTGGTGGTGCTCAACGCCGAGGGAACACGGCTGCTCCGCTCCTGGCGCCACACCCACCAGTGTTCCCAGTGTGGCGGACCGGCGACGGGCGAGCTGTCGCTCGACGAGGTGCGCGCCGCCGGCTGAACCCTGGCGCTCCTGATCGTCGTGCCCTCACCGCACCGTGTCGAGGGCGCCATCCAGGTCGTCGAGGAGGTCGTCGACCGATTCCAGTCCGATGCTCAGGCGCACGAGGTCACCGGGGACCTCGTTGCTCGAACCGGCGGTGCTGGCGTGGGTCATGCGGCCCGGATGTTCGATCAGGCTCTCGACGCCGCCGAGGCTCTCGGCCAGGGTGAAGATGCGGGTGCGGGTGCAGACCTCGAGCGCGGCTGGTTCCCCGCCCCGGAGGGTGAAGCTGACCATCCCGCCGAAGGCCCGCATCTGCCGGAGGGCCACCTCGTGACCCGGGTGACCCGCCAACGAGGGATGCAGGACGCTCTTCACCGCGGCGTGGCCGCGCAACATGTCGGCGACGGCCAGCGCATTGGCGCAGTGCCGTTCCATCCGGATGGGAAGCGTCATCACCCCGCGCTGGACCAAGAAGCAGTCGAAGGGGCCCGGCACCGCCCCCGCCGCGTTCTGAAGGAACCCGAGGCGCGCCGCCAGGTGCGCATCGTTGGTGGCCGCGAACCCTCCGATGACGTCGGAATGCCCACCCAGGTACTTCGTCGTCGAGTGCACCACGATGTCGGCACCCAGGCGAAGCGGTTGTTGGATCCACGGGGTGGCGAAGGTGTTGTCGACCACGACGATGGCGCCCTGTCCGTGGGCGACCGCCGCGACCGCGGCGATGTCGAGCACCGAGAGGAGCGGGTTCGTGGGTGTCTCCAGCCACACCATCCGCGTCTCGGGTCGAAGGACCTCGTGCAGGGCGGAGAGATCGGCGGCGTCGACCGCCAACCCGGCCCGGCGGTGGACCTGCGTCGCCAACCGGTACGTGCCGCCGTAGCTGTCGGTCGGCATGACGAGATGGTCGCCGGGGTCGAGCAGGCGCATGACGGCGTCCTCGGCGGCCATCCCACTGGCGAAGGCGAACCCGAACTCCGCCCCCTCGAGCAGGGCCAGATGCGATTCGAGACTGGCGCGGCTCGGGTTGCCCGAGCGCGCGTACTCGAAGCCGCGGTCCACCCCCACGGCGTCTTGTTGGAAGGTCGAGGAGAGATAGACCGGCGTGGTGACGGCCCCGGTGGCGGCGTCGGGACCACCCCCGCCGTGCACGGCGCGCGTGTCGAATCCGAGTCCGGCGAGGTCCCGGCGGTCGCTCATCGTCTCAGCGGGGCCCCGCCGCCCAGGTGGCCAGCACGTCCGAGCGCGTGATGACCCCGACCGGATGGCCCCGGTCCAGGACGACCAGGGCGGGAGCCCCTTCGAGCCGCCCCACGGCGACCTGGACCTGTTCGCCCGCACCGATGGTCGGGAGCGGTGCGCCCATCACGTCGCTGACGGGGTGCTCGAGCATCGTCGCGTCGGCGAAGACGCTGTCCATGAGGTCGCGCTCGCTCACCCCGCCCACCACCTCGGCCAGGACGACCGGGGGTTCGTGTTTGACCACGGGCATCTGGCTCACGCCGTACTCGCGCAGGATGGCGATCGCCTGGCGTACCGTCTCGTCGGGATGGGTGTGCACCAGGGACGGCAGGGCCGGGTCGCGTGCGGCCAGCAGGTCACCCACCGTCGTCCCCACCGACTGGAGGAACCCGTAGTCGGCCATCCAGGCGTCGTTGTAGAGCTTGGAGAGATAGCCGCGCCCGGAGTCGGGGATGTGCACCACGATCACGGCGTCGGGGGGGAGGTCGCGCCCCACCACCAGTGCGGCGGCGATGGCGGTCCCGCCCGATCCCCCCAGGAGCAGCCCTTCCTGGCGCGTCACGCGCCGGGCGGTGGCGAAGCTCTGCGCGTCGGAGACGGCCACGACGCGGTCCACCACCGAGGGGTCATAGGTCGAGGGCCAGAAGTCCTCCCCGATGCCTTCGACCAGATAGGGGCGTCCCGATCCCCCCGAGTACACCGATCCGTCGGGGTCGGCCCCGATGACCTGGAGCAGTGGGTCCCGCTCTTTGAGGTACCGGCCGATCCCGGTGACGGTGCCACCCGTGCCGATGCCGGCCACGAAGTGCGTCACCCGCCCCCGGGTCTGCTCCCAGATCTCGGCCCCGGTCGTGTCGTACTGCGCCTGGGGGTTGTTGGGGTTGTGGTACTGGTCGGGTTTCCAGGCGAGAGGGACCTCGCGCGCCAGGCGGTCCGACACCGAGTAGTAGGACTCGGGATGCTCGGGCGGCACCGACGTGGGACACACCACGACCTCGGCTCCGTAGGCGCGCAGCAGGGCGATCTTCTCCGGGCCCACCTTGTCGGGGCACACGAAGATGCAGTTGTAGCCCCGGCGCGCCGCCACGATGGCGAGGCCGACGCCGGTGTTCCCGCTCGTCGGCTCGACGATGGTCCCGCCCGGTTGCAGCTGCCCGTCTCTCTCGGCGGCCACGATCATGGCCAGCGCGATGCGGTCCTTCGACGACCCGCCCGGGTTGAAGAGCTCGAGCTTGGCCACGAGCGTGCACTCGAGGTCCCGGGCGGTGCGGTCCAACCTGACCATGGGCGTGTTGCCGATCAGCTCCACGAGCGATTCGGCCACGTCCATGGGCGGTCCGGGGTCGGTGACGCGCCGTACCTCGATACCGACGAGGGCCTCGCGCGCTCTCGTCGGGGAGCGCCTCGTCGGTGAACAGCTCGGTGGGCAGTCCGGCCCGACGGAGCCCGGCCGCCACCGGCGCGGCTTCGGCCAGGGGCCCGCACACGCCCACCCGGCGAGGAATGCGGGCCCGCAGCGCCCCGATGAGGGTGGCCAGGGGCTCGCCTGCGCTGAAGCGGTGGACGTGCAGCGCCCTGTCCTCGAGCCGCGCCGGGGCGGGCTCAGTGCCGACGACGACGAGGACGTCCATGGTTCCCGACGGTAGTGCGCTACTCGCCGCGCACGACTCGGTATTCCTCGTAGCTGAGTCCGGCCAGCCCCGAGAACAGGCCCGCCGCGAAGGCCAGTCGTCGCAGTCCCGTGACCGCGCCGGCGCGCCCTCGCCACAGACCGCTGGCGAGCAGGCCGACACCGCCGGCGGCCTGCAGGGTGGCCCCCATCACTCGCCGGACCTTCTTGGCCGGCGTGTTCGTGAGCAGCCGTAGGCACAGGCTCAACGTGTTGCCCCGGCGATACTCCCGTCGGACGAGCCACCCGGTTCGAGCCCGCTCCGCCGGGACGGTCTCGGACACGAAGGCATCCGCGGCCCACACGATCGACCGCCCCTCCAGCCAGGCTCGCATGAAGAAATGGGTGTCCTCGCCTCCTCGGAGCCCGAAGGCCGGATCGAACCCACCGGACTCGAACAGCTTCCGGTTGACCAGGACGTTGCTCGTCTTGGCCCAGTGCAGCCGGGTGCCGGTCGGGTAGCGCGGATCCTCGAAGAACCGTCCCCGGACGACCCACGGCGGCGGCGCCTGCGCAAAGACGGGCCGGACCGGACCCATCACCACGTCGGCAGCCGTGGCCCGCTGGACACGGAGCAACTCGGAGAGCCAATTCCGGTCGACGTACTCGTCATCGTCGACAAAGGCGTACCACTGCGCGTCGCCCGCCTCCCGCACACAGGCGTTGCGGGCCTGGGAGATGCCCCGCTCCTCCTCCACGACGTAGGTGACCGCGAACCCCAACCGGGCGCGGGCTTCTTCCACCACCGGCCGGGCGGTGCCCTCGGCGTCGTTGTCGGCCACGATCAGCCGCACATCGACCGTCGGATCCACATCCTCCAAGGAGGCGAGCGATTCCAGCAGTCGGTGCAGCCCACGCTGGCGTCGATACGTACTGACGCAGATCGCCACCGCGGTCATCGAGGCGCGATCCCGACTCAGTGCCCGGAAAGCGACGACCGGTGCAGGGACACCGCATCATCGCCCCGAGGAGCCGAGCCCTCGGGCGGCGGTCCCGGAGGGAGGTAGCTCAAGGCGACGAATGTGTAGCCCCGGCGTCGGGCCTGGTCGATGATCGACGGCACGGCGGCCACAACCGAGCGTTGGTCGTCCCCGTCCTTCAACGGAAGAGCGATGACCGATCCCGGGGTGAGCCGGTCCATGGTCTGACGGACGATCTGTGGCGCACTCGACCCCGACGCGACGGCCTCGGGATGGGTCGTCCACAGCCACGGCACGAGGTCGAGGGACTCGACCGTCGCCACCACGGGCCGGTCGTACTCCCCCGCCGGGGGGCGGACATGGAGAAGCGGTCGGCCGGTCACGTCCCGGAGCAGCCTGTCGGTCCGCTCGAGCTCGGCCCTCAGCTCGTCGCCGGGCATCGACGGGAAGGGCTTCCCGCTCCATCCCGAGGCCCCCACGATGTGGCCGGCCGCCGCGACGGTCCGCACGTCGTCGGGGCGGGCCTCGACCATTTCCCCGGTCACGAAGAAGGCGGCGGGCGTGCCTGTCGCTTCGACGACACCGAGCAGCTCGTCCCGGGCGGGTGGGAGGGGAACGCCGTCAAAGGTCAGCGCCACCACCCGCTCGCCGTCGGTGGTCACCCACCGGCGCAGTCCCGTGGGGGCCGGGAGCCGGTCCCGGTGCGCACCGAACCGGTTCGGGCGCGCCCCTCGCAGTTGGTCCACAGCCCAGCCGATTTGAAAGGCGGCCAGCCCCAGCGCCATGGGCACAAAGAGGCCGGCCAGCTCGCGGCGGGAGCCGGCGTGGCCGGCGCGGGTCCCGGCCGCGGTGGCCCGGGCGCGTCTCGTCAGCCGGTAGACCGCCCGCAGCACGACCACGAGCGCCCGGGAGCCGGGGGCGATCTCGAGGCGGTGACGGTGACGCCCCGACGGGAGACGGAGCAGCTCCCCCCATGAGTCGCGCTGGCCCCGGACGAATTGGTCCCGCATCATCTCCGCCAGGCGGGCGGGGCCGTCGTGCTCGATGCAGACCGACGGTTCGAACCATGGCTCGACCCCGAGCAGCCGGACCCGCTCGGCCAGGGCGGTGTCCTCGGACACGCGCAGTGTCTCGTCGAACGGTCCGGCTCGATCGAGGAGCTCCCGGCTGAAGGACAGCCCGAAATGTTGGTACTCGGTCGCCGGCCCCGCCCCGTGACCGGGGAGGCGGACGAAATACATGAGGTACAACGCCGCTCGGGCGACCGGACCGTCGCCCGGCTTGGCGTCCAACGCCGACGCCACCGCCTCATGTCCGGCCCGGTGCAGGGCGATGCGGTTGCGCACCCACCCGGGGCGGGCGACACAGTCGGCCTCGAGGAACCCGACGAACTCGCCCCTGGCCTGCGCCGCGCCGAGGTTGCGGACGCCTCCGGGCAGGAGCCTGGTGGGCGACTCGACCACGGTCACCTCCGGGAAGGCGTCCCGGACGAGCGACCCCGTGTCGTCACCGCCCGAGGTGGCCACGATCACCTCGAAGGGGTCGTCGCTGTCCTGCTCCACGAGGGAACGCACGGCGCGCAGGACCGTCGCCTCGTCGCGGTAGCCGAAGACCACGGCGCTCAGGACCGGCCTCGGTCCCCCGGTGATCGGCGTTTCGGGCACGGCCCCAGTCTGCCAACTCACGACCGCTATCCGGCCCGATGGTCGGGGTGCTCCCCGTGTCACAATGGCAAGGTTGGGTTGGAGGGCAACGCAGGGACGCCGAACCCCGCTCCTGCCCGACAGCCCGATTGGAGAGGTGCGAGAGCGGCCGAATCGGACTCACTGCTAATGAGTTGACCTGGGAAACTGGGTCCGAGGGTTCAAATCCCTCCCTCTCCGCTCGTGGGGCCGTGTCGCGACACCCCGACGCAGCGTTCGTCGCCACGGGGCAGAGTGCGTCGCAAGTAGATTGTCCTGGTGGCCGAGCGTTATTGGTTGGAGACCCTGGGCTGTCCGAAGAACCAGGTCGACTCAGACAAGCTCGCCGGCACGCTGCAGCGCGACGGCTACGAGCCGGCCGTGTCACCCGAGGACGCCGATCTCGTGGTGGTCAACACCTGTGCCTTCATCGAGGCGGCCCGCCAGGAATCGATCGACACCATTCTCGAGCTCGCGGCGCAGCGCCACGAGGACGCACGACTCGTGGTCACGGGATGTCTGGCCGAGCGCCACGGTGACCAACTCAGCGCGGCGCTGCCCGAGATCGACCTGGTGGCGGGTTTCGGGGTGCCTGTCACCCTCGGTCGTCGAGCCGTGGGCACCCGCACCGACGAGTGGGGGCGGCGCGAGGCCCTCCCGTCCTTCGACCTCTTGAACCTGGCGCGTCCCGCGGCGAGCGCGCCGTGGGCCTATGTGAAGGTGGCCGAAGGCTGCGACCGGCGCTGCGGGTTCTGCGCCATCCCGTCGTTTCGCGGCCTGCAACGGTCGCGTCCGCAAGACGTCGTCCTGGCCGAGGTGGAGGAGCTCGGGGCCGGCGTGCGCGAGGTGGTGCTCGTGGCCCAGGACCTGGCGTCGTGGGGGCTGGATCGCGACGCGCCCCATCGGGTGGCTCGGGGCGCCGCCACCGAACGCCCCATCGTGGGACTGGTCCGCCGCCTGGCCCGCCAGGTCGAGCGCGTCCGGCTCCTCTATCTCTATCCCTCGTCGCTCGACGACTCGCTCATCGACGCCATCGTGTCGACCGGCGTCCCCTATTTCGACTTGTCATTGCAGCACGTGTCTCGTCCGTTGGTGAAACGCATGCGGCGTTGGGGTGACGCGTCCCGCTTCCTCGAGCGCATCGACACCATCCGCGCCGCGGCTCCCGATGCCGCGCTGCGCTCCTCCTTCATCCTCGGCTATCCGGGCGAGACCGAAGACGACCACGACCTCCTGCTGTCGTTCCTGGCCGACGCCCGTCTCGACTGGGCCGGCTTCTTCACGTTCTCGGAGGAGCCCGGCACCTACGCCGAGGGGCTTTCCGACGCGGTGCCGGCCGAGCTCGCCCTGGAGCGGTTGCGGGAGTGCGCCGAGCTCCAGGACGCCATCACCGCCGACCGGCGGGCCGAGCTCGTGGGCCAGGTGCTCGAGGTGCTCGTGGACGAGCCCGGCGTGGGACGAACGCATCGCGAGGCTCCCGACATCGACGGCATCGTCCACGTCGACGAGGCACTGGCCGTGGGGGAGTTCGCCAAGGTGGTGGTGACGGGGGCGGCCGGGCCCGATCTGTGGGCGCAGACGTGACCGAACCGCTGCGCCAGCGCCTACGCGTCTCCACCTTCGGTCCTTCTGCTCTCAACACCCCCGCCAACGCCATCACGGTGGCCCGCCTGCTGGCCACCCCTGTCCTGGTGGTGATGATCATCGTGCACGGGCCGGGGTGGGCGCCCTTCGGGGTGGCATTGGCCATCGGGCTCACCGACGGTGTCGACGGATGGCTGGCGCGCCGCCAGGGCACGACCCGCTCGGGTGCGTTTCTCGACCCGCTGGCGGACAAGGCCGCCGTGGTGGGCGCCCTGTGCGCGGTGGCGGTGAAAGGCGAGGTCTCGTGGTTCCCCGTGGCCGTCATCGCCACGCGTGAAGTGTGGATGAGCCTCTACCGCATCGCCGTGGGCCGGCGCGGGATCTCGATCCCGGCCCGGGCCTCGGCCAAGCTGAAGACGCTCGTGCAGGGCATCGCCATCCTGCTGTGCCTGGCTCCGTCGGTGGCACCGCATCGCGACGTCCTGTCGGTGGCGGTGTGGGTCGCCGTCGTCTTCACGGTGGTGACGGGCGCGCAGTACCTCTTCGACGGCCGCCGCGCCGCCCAGGAGCTGCGCCGGTGAGGGTCGAGGTGCTGGCCGTCGGCACCGAACTGCTCCTGGGTCAGATCGCCGACACCAACTCGGCCTGGATGGGAGAGCAGCTGGCGCTGGCGGGCATCGACTCCCACTTCCACCAGGCGGTGGGGGACAACCAGGCCCGCATCGTGCTCGCCCTGCGCACCGCGCTGGCCCGCAGCGACGGGGTGGTGGTGTGCGGGGGACTCGGGCCCACCCACGACGACATCACCCGCGACGCCATCGCCGAGGTCATGAACGTCGCCCTGGTGCGCGACCCCGCCATCGTCCAGCGCATCGCCGAGATGTTCAGCTCGCGCGGCCGTGACATGCCCGAGAGCAACGGCCGCCAGGCCGACGTGCCCGTCGGTGCGGTCCCGATCCCCCAGCAGTTGGGCACCGCGCCCGGGCTCATCTGCCCCGTCGGCCACAAGGTGGTCTACGCCCTTCCGGGCGTGCCCTACGAACTCGTGGAGATGTTCAACCGGGCCGTGCTGCCCGACCTCCGGGCCCGGGCCGACGTGGCCGGTGAAGCGGCGGTGATCATGAGCCGCACGGTGCGGACCTGGGGGATGAGCGAGTCGGGGTTGGGCGAACTGCTGGCGCCGCGGATCGCGGCCCTCGACGCCGCGGCGGGTGGTGCCACCATCGCCTTCCTGGCCAGCGGGATCGAAGGGATCAAGGTCCGCATCACCGCCAAGGCGGGGGACGCGGCGCAGACCGCGGCGCTGCTCGACGCGGAGGAGGCCGAGGTGCGGGCGCTCGTGGGCGAGGCGGTGTTCGGCATCGACGACACCACCATGGAGGCGGCCGTGGCCGCCCTGCTCGAGGAGCGCGTCCTCACGTTGGGGCTGGCCGAATCGCTCACCGGTGGTCTGGTGGCGTCGCGGCTCGTGGGGGTTCCCGGCTCGAGCCGATGGTTTCGGGGCTCGATCGTGAGCTACGCGTCGGAGGTCAAGTACCGCGTCCTCGGCGTGCCCCGAGGCCCGGTGGTCACCGAGCCCGTGGCGCCGCGCCATGGCGGCGGGGGCGCGCCGCGTCCTCGACGCGGATGTGGGTCTGGCCCTCACCGGCGTGGCCGGCCCCGAGGAACAAGAAGGCGTGGCGCCCGGGACGGTCATGGTCGGCCTGGAGCTGCCGGGCCAGGAGGCGGAGTCCCTCGTGTTCCACCTGCCCGGTGATCGCGAGCGGGTCCGCCAGTACGCGGCGATCTCCGCCCTCGACCTGTTGCGCCGTCGGCTCCTGGCCGAGGTGCCCGCCCCCGCGGCCCGTCCGGTGTGACGACAGGTCTCTCGGTCGCCCGCGGTTGTTCAACCGTTGTGGACGCCAAAAGGCGTCGTTGCGAGAGCGCTGCGATAGCGTTCGCACCCTAGCGATGCCCGTTCGAGCTCGACGGGCGCCACCGTGTCTTCCCAGCCCCCGCCCGGTACGCCAACAAGGCTCTGATGCAACGCACGCCGCGACCGGGCGTGGGCGGAGCGAGGAACCGGGCGGGAGAGGTGGGCTCAGTGCCTGACGAGGACTACGACAAGGACCGCCACTGGTCGAGTGTGGGCGATCAGATCCGCGGCCGGTCCGATGACAATCTGCTCGCCGGCGACGACGCCCCGTACTACCGCTACAAGGCCGACCTGTTCACCACCGAGTTCCTGCCTCAGATGCCGATCGAGGGTCGGGCGGTGCTCGAGGTGGGCTGCGGAGCGGGTCGCAACCTGTCCGGGATCGCGGCACTGCACCCCGGTCGGCTGGTGGGCTGCGACGTGGCGGGCGAGATGGTGGCGTTGTCCAAGCAGAGAATGGGAGACGCGGCCGAGGTCGTCCAGGTCGACGGAGCGCATCTCCCGTTCTCCGACAAGGAGTTCGACGTGGTCACCACGGTGACGGTGCTGCAGCACAACCCCGACGCGGCGCGCAGCGCCCTGATCGAGGAGATCTGTCGGGTGAGCGGGGACGAGGTCTTCCTCTTCGAGGACACCTCGGGCCCGTCGTCACCGAGCGCGGGGCGCGCCACGGCCGAGGGTGACTATCAGAACTTCTTCGGACGTCCCGTCACGTGGTACGCCGATGCCTGCGCCCGCCACGGATTCTCGCTCGTGGAGACCCAGGTCCAAGAGACCTTCGTCAGTCACCTGACCTTCGTGGTGCTGTCCCGGCTCCTGGATCGCGGCAGGACGGCGTCCGAAGGTGAGCCGTTCTCGAAGCTCCACCTGGCCATCGAGGAACGCACCTTGCCGCTCACCAGGCACCTCGATCGTGTCGTCAAGGTCCACAAGAGCGAACTCACGCTGATGCGCTTCACACGCCGGGCGGCCTGACCCGGCGCCGGCGCGCCGCGGCGGTCGTTGCTCAGCCCGCCAGCAACGCCAGGTAGAGGTTGTAGGTGACGGTATCGAAGGCCACCAGCCGCACGAGCTCCACCGCGGTCTCGCACGCGCCGAGGGTGGACACCGCCACCCGGGCCGCCTGATCGGCCGGATAGCCGTAGACGCCGGTGGAGATGGCCGGAAACGCCACGGACCTCGCCCCGAGCTCGTCGGCGACCTCGAGCGAGCGCAGGTAGCACGAAGCCAGGACCTCGGGCTCGCCCCGCGTCCCTCCACTCCACACCGGGCCGACGGTGTGGATGATCCACCGGGCCCGGAGAGCGAAGCCCCCGGTGGCCTTGGCGTCCCCGGGCTCGCACCCTCCGAGCGCGGCGCACGACGAGTGCAGGTGGCGGGCGCCGGCGGCGCGATGGATGGCGCCGTCCACGCCACCCCCTCCGGCCAGTTGCCGGTTGGCGGCGTTCACGATGGCGTCGGTGTCCTGGGTGGTGATGTCGCCCTGCACCGCCTCGATGGTGGGGATGCCCATGACCCGAAATCCTCGCCCATCGACGACACTGGGTGGCGTGCGCCTGTTCGTGGCGGTGTGGCCTCCCGAGAGCGTGGTCGAGATGCTGCTCGGCATCGACCGCCCCGACGTGGTCGACCTGCGGTGGACCACGGAGCCGCAGTGGCACGTGACGCTGCGCTTTCTGGGCGAGGTCGCTGACCCGGGCCCCGTGGTCGAGGCGCTGCGCCTCGTTCCCGCGGCGCTGCGCGCCGGCGGGGCGACCGGGGTGCGGGCCGCCCTGGGGCCGACGACGGCGTGGTTCCCCGGTCGCCAGGTGCTCCAGGTCCCGGTGGGGGGCCTCGACGCCCTGGCGGGCGCGGTGCTCGACGCCACCGAGCCCGGGGGTGAGGGTGGCGACGACCACCGGTTCTCGGGTCACCTCACGCTGGCCCGGGCGCGGGGCCGGGCCCGGGGCCCGGCCAGCCTGGCGGGAGCCTCGGTGGCCGCCACCTGGCAGGTCCGGGCCTTCGAATTGGTGTCCTCGGAGCTGGGCCGGGGCGGGGCGCGCTACCACACGGTGAGCACCGTCCCCCTGGCGCCGCCCGGGTGACACGGGGGTCGGGGAAAATGGGAAAATAATCCCCCACCGAACAGGTGTTCGTAACTACACTGCTGCTGTTCGGTGATCACCGCCGGGCGATGTCACACCCCGTTCGTAGGGTCGGTCGGGTCGGAGCGACGTAGCCGGTTCAATCAAGCGAAGAGAGGCATCGGACTTATGGAACGTGACAAGGCGCTCGACATGGCGCTGAGCCAGATCGACAAGCAATTCGGCAAGGGCTCGGTCATGCGAATGGGGGAGAACCTCAACTTGGAGATCGAGTCGATCTCCACCGGGGCGTTGGCGCTCGACCTGGCGCTCGGGATCGGCGGTCTCCCGCGGGGACGCATCGTCGAGATCTACGGCCCCGAGTCATCGGGCAAGTCGACCCTCGCCATGCACGTGGTGGCCGAGGCCCAGCGCAACGGCGGGATCGCCGCCTACATCGACGCCGAGCACGCCATGGACCCGGTGTACGCCGGCGCCATCGGCGTGAACGTGGACGACCTGCTCATCTCCCAGCCCGATACCGGGGAGCAGGCTCTCGAGATCGCCGACATGCTCATCCGTTCGGGCGCGCTCGATGTCCTCGTCATCGACTCGGTGGCGGCTCTCACGCCGCGCGCCGAGATCGAGGGGGACATGGGTGACAGCCATCCCGGGCTGCAGGCCCGACTGATGTCCCAGGCGCTGCGCAAGCTCACCGGCACGCTCTCGAAGACCAACACCATCGCCGTGTTCATCAACCAGCTCCGCGAGAAGATCGGCGTGATGTACGGATCACCCGAGGTCACCTCGGGGGGTCGGGCGCTCAAGTTCTACTCCTCGGTCCGCCTCGACATCCGCCGGATCGAGCAGATCAAAGACGGCGCGGAGGTCGTCGGCAGCCGCACCCGGGTGAAGGTCGTCAAGAACAAGGTCAGCTCGCCGTTCAAGCAGGCCGAGTTCGACATCATGTACGGCCGGGGTATCAGCCGAGAGGGCTCGCTCCTCGACGTGGGAGTGGAGCTCGGCCTCATCAAGAAGTCCGGCGCGTGGTTCACCTACGAGGGTGAGCAGCTCGGTCAGGGGCGCGAGAACGCCAAGCAGTTCCTGGTGGAAACGCCCCAGCTGATGATCGAGATCAACGAGCGCATCCGCTCGCAACTGGCCGGCACCGTGCTGCCCGCCGGGGCCACGGTCGGTGCCATCGAAGAAGAAAACGCTCCTGTGGCGGTGGACTGACCCGCTCACTCGTCGGGCGCAGTCGCGGGCCGGGTTGCCGTCGGGCGACCCGGCCCGTTGCATAGGGCGGCTCGGAACCTCAGGGCGACGTGGTGGCCGGTCCATAACCGGCGGCGTTCGTCGTGACCGCCACCGTGGAGGGCACGATCTCGACCCAGGTCTGTCCGGTTTGCAAGGCGATGGTCGATCCATCGGCCGCGCGTCAGGATCGTGGGGTCGTCCACCCCGGCGCGTTTCCACGTCCCGGTCACCTCGACGCCGTTGCGCAGCACCAGGAGGGGACCGCTGCCGGTCATCTGCGACTGCACCTCGAGCCCGCCCTCACTGTTCTCGAGCCAGGGCCCGTAGGTGACGTGCACGGTCTGGACCACGATGTTGGTCGTGGCGATCTGCCCCCCGTCGGTCGTCGTGGCGGGGGTGCCGCTGTAGGACAACAGCCACCGACCGGTGGCCGCGTTCCACGTCCACGTGGCGTTGTTGGTGCCCGAGAAGGGGATGTGGATGGAGGTGACGGGCGTCCCCGACGGTGTGGTCGAGGAGTAGGTGAACAACGATGCCGGGGGTGTGGTGTCTCCCGGCTCGAGGCCCCACCCCGCCGCGGCGGAGATGTAGGTGTCGTAGGGAGCCTCACGGCCCGGCACCTTCTGCACGATCGACCCGTGGGTGCGCAGGTCGAAGTCGGTCAGGTTTGCGTCCTGCAGCAGAGCGAGGACGGGGTTGATGCCCCCCACGTGGATGAGGATGGGCTTGCTCAGCTGGCGAGGATCTGCACGTCGACGGCGCGGGCCGAGCGGACGGGCCCGATGAGCGGCGGGCTCTGGCACTGGAACACCGCGGCGAAGCGCGTGATCCCTCCCTCGACGGGCTCGTCGAAGACGATGTCGGCGTCGTTCAGCCCCGTCTGGGGCCGGGCGTCGGGGTAGTCGTCGATCTTCACGGCGAGCGCCGGACGTTGCGGCACCTTGCCGCCCGGGGCCGGGAGCCCGGTGAGAGGACACACCGGGCCCGACGCGGTTGTCGGTGCGGAGACGGGGATGTTGGGGGCGGCACTACGGGCGGGCTTCTTGGCCCCGCCCCCGCTCGAGGTGGCCGCCAACGCGATGCCGGCTCCGAGCACCAAGACGGCGGCCGCCACCACGGCGATGATCCAGCCCCGCTGAGACGAGCTCCGCGTCCGGCCGCCGGTGCCGTCGCTCGCGCCCTCGCCCGCGCCCGCGCCCGCGCCTGCTGCCGCGGCTCCCGCGGCGGTGGCGGGCGTGCCCGTCGGAGGGGTGATCCCGGCCATCGACCGGGTGGTGTCGACGGGGACGGCCCGGGTGATGTCGCCCGGCGGGGGTGGCGGCGGGCGAAGCCTGGGTGGCCGTGTCCCAGGACTCCGGCACCCCGGCGTCCTCGTGTCCTTCCCCGCCCGGGACGTCGCCGGTCGGTTCGGGGGTGATGTCGTCGGGCATGGGCTCCTCCTGCGATCCCCGGAATCGGGGTCGCCGTGTCGACCGTCGTCGGTGGTTCGTTCCGCACCGGTCTGTGACGCTGCGGCCGAACGGGTCCGGGTCCGGGGTCCGTCCGGGGTGAGGCTACTGCTCTGGTTCGACGGCACGGCGCCATCGGGCCAAGGCGGCTGGTCCCGCCGGGCGCGACGGACTATGACGAGCGGACATGGCCACCGACGGAGTCCACAGCACCGCGACGGCGTTCTCCGGCGCCGCCGCGGTCTACGAGGCGGCCCGGCCCGGGCTACCCGCCCGAGGCGCTGGCGTGGCTGGCCGAGCACCTGGCCCTGGGCCCGGGACACCGGGTCCTCGACCTCGCGGCGGGAACGGGCAAGCTCACCCGCGGGCTGCTCGCACAGGGCGCGACCGTCATCGCCGTGGAGCCCGTCGAGGGGATGCGCCGCACCCTGTCGAGCTCGGTGCCCGGAGCCTTGGTGGTGGCCGGCGTGGCCCAGGCCATCCCGCTCGGCACCGCAGACGGTCGACGCCGTCACCGTGGCCCAGGCCCTGCACTGGTTCGCCACCGAGCGAGGCCGTCGACGAGATGCATCGCGTCCTTCGTCCCGGGTCGCGCCTGGCGGTGGTGTGGAACCGCCGCGACCTGCCGATCCCCTGCAGGCGGCGCTGCACCGGCTCATGGCGCCGTTGCGCGGCGACACCCCTCGGGCACCTCGGGCGAGTGGCGCCGGGTCCTGGAAGGCCGGGACGGTGAGCCGCCTCGCTTCATCCCCGACGCGCAGTTGCGCGCGCCGTGGAGCCAGCCCATCGACGTCGAAGGGGTGGCGGGGCGCGTGGCCTCGGTGAGCTTCATCGCGGCGCATCGACGACGCCGAACGGGAGCGGCTCCTCGAAGAGGTCACGGACCGAGGCCCGGCGCTATCCACCTCCGCTGTCGCTGCCCTACACGGTCGAGATCTTCTGTTACCGACGCGCTCGACTGACGACGTCGATGGGCGACTCCAGGTGCCACCGGGTACGTTCGGCGCGTGCCGTCGCCCCGCCAGGTGCCCCCCTGGGCCCGCCGCCTCGCCTCGGCCGCCATCGACACCGGATGGCGTTGGGTCTGCGACCTCGGTGGCGATCGGGCCCGACCACCCGCTCGGGCCGGCGCTTCGGCGCCTTCGGTGAAGGCAGCCTGATCGCCTTTCCCCCGGGTGCGATCTTCAACGAGCGCTGGATCCGCATCGGGAGCGGCACCATGATCGGCCCCTACACGTCGCTGTCGGCGGGGATGGCACCGGGCCAGGAGATGGTGAGCGATCCCGTGGTGTCCATCGGTGACCGGACCCTCATCGGGCGGGGCAGCCACATCGTCGGCCACTTCTGCATCGAGATCGGCGACGACATCCAGACCGGGCCCTACGTCTACATCACGGACCAGAACCACGTCTACAGCGACCCCGACGTCCCCATCGGCGCGCAATGGCCGGTCGAGTCGAGCGTGCACATCGGGTCGGGCAGCTGGTTGGGGACCGGGGTGGTGGTGCTACCCGGAAGCCGCATCGGCCGCAACGTGGCGGTGGGTGCGGGTTCGGTGGTCACCGGGGAGCTCCCCGACCACTGCGTCGCGGTCGGGTCTCCCGCCAAGGTGGTGAAGAGGTACTTGCCCCACGACGGGTGGTGCGCCACGGACCTGGCCGAACACGACATGCTCGACGCCGCGCCGATCTCCTCCACGAAGACCGTCGCCAGGAAGACGGCGGCGCGAAGACCGTCGCGAGGAAGACCGTCGCCCGGAAGACCGTGGCGCGCAAGACGGCTGGTCAGAAACTGGCGGGGAGCAACGGGCTCACGGCCCCGAAGAAGAAGAAGAGCGCGACGAGCGACAAGGCGCTGCCCACCACGTAGACGGCCCAGCGTTGCAGGCGGGCCCGTCGACGATGGGCCACGACGAACATCGCCGTGATCACCAAGGCGGACAGCAGTCCGAGTGCCCACGCCGGGGCCCAGTCATCCTGGCTGCCCCCGGCCAGATCGTTCGTCGTGGTCGACGACTCCGTGCGCGGCGCCGCCTTGGGGGGGAGCGCCGTGGGTGCGGGGGTCGTCGTCAACAGTGCATGGACCACCAGGCGACGTCGATGCGCTGAAGCGCGGGTTGCACGTCGTGAGCGTGAGCTGCGGCGTCGAGGTGTTGTCGACGACGGCCGTGTCGCGACGGGCTCACGATCAGTGGTGCCGGTCACTTTGTAGGTGAACAGGCCCTGCACGGTGGTGATCTGGATCGGGTCGTCCGGGCCCGAGCTCGTCGAGGTTGTAGAACGGTGCGCCGTAGGTCGTGCGATGTCCGGCGATCGCGGCGTTGCCCTGCTCGCCCGGCAGCGGCGTGCCGGGGTAGTGCCCCGGTCCCTGGCGCAGATCGTCGGCGGAGGTCCCTTGCACGATGACCTTGTCGAGACCGATCTTCTTGATGCTCAGAATGCCGACGGGCTGGCCGTCATTGGGTGCGGCGATCGCCGGGCCCACCGTGGGCTGGTCGCTCGATGCCGTTGTCGTGGTCGTCGAAGCCGACGTCCCGGTTGTCGTCGTCGGCGTGGGGTGCGACGCGACGTGGTGCAACTGGGCGTCGAGGCGTTGGCGGAGCACGGCCTGGCTGTGTGATTCGGCGATGCCGGTTCCCCACAGCTGGTAGGCCACGAAGAGGAGGATCAGGACTCCGGCGCCCAGGAGGATCCGGCCCAGTACGCCGGTGATGAGTCCCCGTCGCACGTCGTCGACACTACCCACGTATGCCCCCTTCGCATCGGCATGTGCTTGGATACACTCAGCTGGTGCAGGTCCTTTTCGTGTGCACGGCCAACATGTGTCGGTCGCCGACGGCGGCCGCGCTCTTCGGCCGACTCGCCCCGGTGGGGGGCGACGATGCGGCGGAATCGGTGTCGGTCGCCTCGGCGGGCCTCATGGAAGGTGGCTACGCGTCGCCACCGGAGATCGTGACCACCATGGCGGAGTTGGGGATCGACGTCTCGGGGCACCGCAGCACACAGATCTCCCCCGAGCTCGTGGCGGCCTCCGACGTCGTGTTGGCCATGGCGCGCCGTCACGCCCGCGAGGTCGTGCTCCTGGACCCCGCGGCGTGGGGTCGGACGTTCACCTTGAAGGAGTTCGTGCGGCGGGGGGACCGGGTGGGCAGCCGGGGACCCGACGAAGACCTTGCGCCCGTGGCTCGGCGCGCCTCCATGACGGGCGCAAGCGCACCGACCTGGTGGGCAGCTCGATCGGACGACGACGTGTCGGACCCGCTGGGCGGCCCGCTCGACGGCGTACCGCAAGATGGCGCGCGAGCTCGGCGATCTGGTCGACCACGCCGCCGCCTTGTTGTGGGTTCCCCGCGGGATCCGAACCCTCCCAGGGTGAGCGATCCCGTCGCGCCCGGTGATCGACCGGACCCCGCGGACCTCACGGACCCCGCACACCCAGCGCCCGGTGACGAGCCGGTCGATCCGCACTCGAGTTCCATCGCAGCGGCGCAGACTCCACCGCCGCGTTCGAGACGGAGACGGCGCGTCTGGTGGCTCGTCGGGGCGGTCGTGGTCCTGTGGCTGGTGTCGGCGGGAGTCGTCTTCGCCCTCGGGGTGTTGCACGCCAGCCACGGCATGTCGGACGTCGAGCAGGCCAAGGCGCATCTGTCGGCGTCCGACGTCGTGGGCCATGCAGCCACGGCACCGCTCGAGTCGGCGGTGAAGGAGTTCGATTCGGCCGACGGCTTGCTGCACTCACCGCTCCTGGCGCCGCTCGACATCGTTCCCGTGATCGGAAGGCAGTTGCGCTCCGTCCAGGACCTGTCGGCGGCCTCGGGGCAGGTGGCCAGGATCGGTGTCGGTGCCATCGACCAAGCCCACTCGGTGTTGCAGGCGTCGCAGACCAGCGGCCCGGACCGGGTGGCGGAATTGCGCAGCCTGACCAAACTGGCGACGACCACGGACCAGGCCCTGGGGCGGATCAACACCGGGCCCTCTGAGGCCCTCGTCTCTCCGATCGCCTCCAAGCACAAGACGTTCGTGACCGACCTGGACCAGGTGCGTACCCGCCTGCAACACGCCGCCGGGGTGGCCGGCACCATGGCCGACATCCTGCAGGGCCCCCAGACCTACCTCCTCCTGATGGCGAACAACGCCGAGATGCGAGCCGGGCTCGGGCAACTACCTCGAGGTCGGTGCGCTCACCTCCGAGGACGGGCATCTTCACCTGTCCAACGTCAACCAGACCGTCAACATCCCCGTGCCGCCCGGCAAGGTGACCGCCACGGGCGACCTCGAGGCCCGATGGGGCTGGCTCAAGCCGGGTCAGGACTGGCGGAACCTCGGGTACACCCCCCAATTCGACGTCACCGGGCCCCTGGCCGCCCAGATGTGGGAGGCCGAGACGGGCCAGCACGTCGACGGTGTCATCGCCGTCGACCTCCTGGCGCTGCGCCAGATCCTCGAGGTCACGGGGCCGGTCACCTTGCACGACGGGACCTCGGTGAACGCCGACGACGTGCTGCAGGTCCTGACGCACGACCAGTACGAGGGCCTGATCGACAATCCGACGGCGGCCCAGGCCCAGGCCGAGGGCGAACGCGAGGACCAGTTGGGATCCCTGGCCCAGGGGGCCCTGGATGACCTGGAGAACGAGTCTCTGGATCTCAAGTCGCTGTCGAATGCGATGACCTCGGCCACACAAGGCCGCCACCTGCTCCTGTGGTCTCGGAAACCACAAGCGGAGACCGATTGGGTGCGGGCAGGGGTGGCCGGGCAGCTGTCCCCGGACTCGGTGATGGCGGCGGTGATCAACCGAGGCGGGAACAAGCTCGACCAGTACCTCTCGGTGGACACCGATCTCACGATGCAGACCCAGGGAAAACGCACCCTCGGCACCCTGACGGTGCACCTCCGCAACAACACCCCCCCGGGTCAGTCGCAGTTCATCGCCGGGCCCTACCCGGGCATAGGGACCGTGTACGGCGAATACGTCGGAATTCTGGCGGTGAACCTCCCCGGATATGCCGCTGTTCCGCACGTCGTCGGCAATCCACCTTTGGACGCTCTGGGTGGTGAGGGCCCCACGTGGGTGATCGCCACCCCCGTCGACGTGAAGGAAGGCCAGGCACAGCAGATCACCGTGCGCTTCACGTTGCCCCTGTCAACAGGAGAGGTCACTGTGCTCCCGACAGCACGTTTGACCCCTGTGACCTGGAAATATCGTGGATCGACCTACTCCGACGCCGTGCCCTTCACCCTTTCCTTCTGAGGGCCCCGCCCGCGTTCTGACCCCGGAGAGGCGTCGGGAGCGGCGTCGGGGCGGTGTGGTCCACGCCGCTCCGCAACCCCGCCACCTGGGGATAAGGGTCTCGAAAGCGCCTTCCAGTTGACCGAATGTTGACTTTCCATAGGGTCTCTGTCGATGCGCACCCGTGACAATCCGTTGTAGGTCGCTCACGCAGTGGTGTGGGCGAAGGGGGCCTTCGGCGAGTGCTCGAAGTCGAGCATGACACCGATCGGTCAGGGTGCAAAAGCAGGCAGGCGGGTGGCGGGACCTTCCGCCGATGCCGATGAAGTGGCGAGTAGATTCCGGTCACGGAGTGTGGCAGGAGTCTTTGACCGGAAATCAAGGATGCGGCGGCCAGGGCTGCTGCGGGGCGAAGGGTTGAAGCGAAATGAAAAGCAAGATTCTCGGACTGGGGTTGGGTCTGACACTGGGTGCGTTCGGTGTGGCGGCAGTGCCCGCCTCGGCGGCCTTTGCCGATGGTGCCACGCCCACGACGTGTTACACGGGGTGCACCACGGTGATCACGAGCCCGCCACCCACGACTCCGACGCCGTTGGTGACAACGCCGGCGCCTGAGCCCAAGTTGGCGGTTTCGGCCGGCAGTGCTTCTCTGCCCTTCACGGGCGCTGACATCGAGGAGATGGCGGCAGTTGGCGCCAGTGCCTTGCTGGTCGGTGGCTTCATGGTGCGCCGCAGTCGCAAGGTGCGCCGGTCCGCGGCCTAGTCAGCACTCGTCAGCAATCTGATTCTCAAACAACTGAACCGAGGCGTTTAGCCACATGTCCGTCGGACTGAATTACCAGTCTTGGGTCAATGCGAGGCCGTCCCTGCGCAAAGCGCAGGCTCTCCCTCTGCAGACCCGGGCGACGGCAAGCACCGCCATGAGAACGGTGGCGCTGTCCGATGCTGTTCTCCTCGTCGCCGCAGTGGCAGCCCTCGGGCTGCCACTGGCGACGTGGTGGACCTGGGTGGCCATGGCCACGGTGGTGGGCGCCTTGGCGCTTACCGGCCACTATCGTCCGCGCATCACGCTCAGCGTGGCGCGCGAGGCGGGATCGATCGTGGCCTGCGTCTTGGCACCGTTCCTGGTCCTGGCGCTCCTCAAGGTGCCCGGGCCTTCCACGGCCCGGTTGGTCGTGACAGGGGCGATCGCGGCGGCGGGCATTGTCATGGCCCGGTGCGGGACGTACTGGCTCGTGCGCCTCTTGAGGACGCGGGGTTGGTTCGCCGAGCGGACACTGTTCGTCGGAGCAGGTGACGTCAGCGCCAAGATGGCGGCGACGCTCGACGAGCACCCCGAGTACGGCTTGCTCCCGGTCGGGTTCCTCGACGAGGTGGACAGCGCTGGTCTTCCCCTCCCGCTCTTCGGTGGGGTCGGCATGCTCCGCATGGTGCTGTCGGAGGAGAGAATCGACCGCGTCGTGGTCGCCTTCGGTGTGACCCGCGAATCCGACATGGTCGACGTCTTCCGGGCTTGTGAGGACGCCTCGGTCGAGATCCACGTTCTTCCCCGGTTCTTCGAGCTGGCGACGGCTATGAACGGCCGCAACGTCGACGACGTGTGGGGTTACCCGCTCCTGCGCCTGCGCCGCTCGGTGCTCCAACGCAACTCGCGCATCGTCAAGAGGTTCTTCGACGCCACGGTGGCTGCCTTTGCCCTACTCGTGGTGTCTCCTCTCTACGCCACCATCGCCGCGGTGGTGAAGCTCACGAGCCCCGGACCGGTGCACTTCCGTCAGCAGCGGGTGGGACAGAGAGGTGTCATCGTCGATGTCCTCAAGTTCCGGTCGATGCGGGTCAACTCCCGCTCCGACGTGGAGTGGAACCCCACCAACGATGCGGTGACCAGGATCGGGCACATCCTCCGGGTGACCGGGCTGGATGAGCTTCCGCAGTTGTGGAATATCTTGAAGGGCGACATGTCCCTGGTCGGACCCCGACCCGAGCGGCCGTTCTTCGTCGAGCAGTTCAAGGTCGATGTGCCTCGCTACGACGACCGTCACCGGGTGCCCGTCGGTCTCACCGGGCTGGCGCAGGTGCACGGGCTTCGGGGCGACACGTCCATCGACGAGCGGGCCCGGCTCGACAATCAGTACATCGAGAACTGGTCCCTGTGGCGTGACGTGGTGATCCTGTTCCAGACGTTCACCGCCGTGATCCGCAACACCTTCGAGCCCAGTGGAGAGACCGGTCGGTCCGAGGTGACCCCGGTGCTCCGCATCCACCGGCCCGAGGAGTCGACGCACAACGACACCCCGACGGTCAGCAGCGCCGCGGTCAACAACGGCGCGGCCAACACATCGACGATCGGCACCTCGACACCCGGAGCGAAAGAGGCCTCATCGATCGGGTGATCACCCATGCACGTCCGCCCCGACGCGGGCAGTGATGACGCCGGGTCGCCTCAGGCGGCCCGGCGACGATCGTCTAGACGATCTTTTTTGACGACTTGTAGCGAATCTGAAGATCGGACCACTGAGAAGATCTGAAGATCAGTCGACCAGTGTCTGGACCGCCTAGCCATGACCGCTGCACCGGGACCCGAGGGCAACGACGTCGCTCCCCCGTCCGCGTCGGATCGCGTGGGGCCTCCCGCGACACCCGCTGGGTCCGAGGTGAGTCAGAGGCCGAGAGTAGGGTTCTCGTCGTGGGGGAGGCCTCTGTATCGGCCGGCCTCGCCTTCTGGGAGGCCTGCTCCGGGGTGGATGGGACGGCGGGGATTGATACCCGAGGGCGACCTCGACCCGAGCGCCGAGGCAGCCCGTGACCCCGTCGGGGCCGACGCCGGCTCCGGGGTTGCTCTGGACCCCCACGCCGGGACAGAAGCGCTGGTACCCGCCCTGCGCGCGGGGCGTGGCATGACCCCGACCACGGTCCGCGTGAATCGAGCCGTGACGGGCGCTTTCGGTCGTACGGAGCCGGACAAGGTCGCTACAGGGCGGCCCCGAACAAGACGAAACTAGTAGCCATGGTGCGACGATCCAGGCTGAAGATTGGCGCCCTCGTGGTGGCCGCCTCGACAGGACACGTGTTGTATCCGGCCTGGCTGGCGATGGCGTCACGGCGCCGGGAAGCCGCACCGGTGTCGGATCCCGAGTCGTGGCCCGCGGTCACGGTGCTCGTGGCGGCCTACGGGGAAGCCGAGTGCATCGGACCCAAGGTGCGGGACGCGCTGGCCAACGGGTACCCCGGCCAGCTCGACGTCATGGTCGTGGCCGATGCCGACGTGGAGACGGCGGTACGGGCCGAGCAGGCAGGAGCGACCGTGGTGACCGCGGATGACCGGCTGGGCAAGGCGCAGGCGATCAACCTCGGGTTCTCCAAGGTCACCGCGCCGGTCGTGGTGATCACCGACGCCAACAACACCCTCTCCCGGGGTGCCATCGCCGCCATGGTGCGGCACTTCGCCGATCCCGGCGTGGGAGCGGTGGCAGGAGAGAAGGTGGAAGCCGACGGTGCGGGTGAGGACCTCTACTGGCGTTTCGAGTCCTGGCTCAAGCAGCGCGAATGGCGGCTCGGCACCACCATCGGGCTGGTAGGCGAGCTCGCCGCCATCCGGACCGACGCGTGGCGCCCCATTCCTCCCGACATCGCCATCGACGACCTGTGGATCGCCCTCGACCTTTCCGGTCGGGGCTACGCCATCGCCTACGAGCCCGATGCCAAGGCCGTGGAGCCGCCGGTGCACACGTTGAGCCAGCAATGGGAGCGTCGTACCCGCAGCGTCGCCAACGCCCTGCACGTGTTTCAGCGCCGCCGGTCCGACCTCGGGCCGAGCGGAGGGTTGGTGGCGGCCGAGATCTGGGGGCACCGCCTGGCGCGCTACACCGTGTCGCCTCTGGCCCACCTCGTGCTGCTGGGGGTGGCGGCCCGGCGCGCCCGTTCGAGCCGGGTGGCCAAGCTCTTTCTCCTGGGTCACGGCATCGGCGTCTGGACCGTGGCGCGCCAGGCGACCTCGGAGCCTGAACACACAGACGAGCCCGTCGGCGACGCGGTGCCCAGAACGTCGGGTGCGGCGTTGGCACGATGCGGCGCCAACGCGCTCGGTCAAGGGGTGTTTCTTCAGGCCGTGGCCCTGGGCGGGATCGTCCGCTACCTGCGCGGCGATCGGCCCACGCGTTGGACGACCGTGCGGCGCTGAAAGACCTTTCGATGCGCGACAAGCACTCCACGCGACTGCGCGTCCTCGAGGTGAGCTACTCCCGCCAGGTATGGGGCGCGGAGCTCGCCACCATGGCGCTGGCCGGCCCGCTCGCGCAGCGCGGCATCGACCTCACCTTGGGCTCGCCGCCGGGCGGCGATCTCGAGGAGCACTGGCGTCGCCTCGGCTTGCCCTTCATCCCCCTCGACTTCCCCGAGCATCAGGGGCTGCGCGCCGCAGATGCCCAGAGCCGTCCGTCGGGCCGGCAGTGGGCGCACGAGCTGGTCTCGAGCGCCCGATCGGTGCGGATGATCGCCCGAACCGCCTCGGACTTCGACCTGGTGCACTCCAACAGTCTCTGGGCTCACCTCGACTGCGCGCTGGCCGGCCGCGTGGCGCGCCGTGCGTCGGTCATCGAGCTCTACGACCTCGTGCGCCCCGGGCTCGGGCGCACGGTGCTCACCGCCGCCGCGGCCCTGTCGACCAACGCCGTCGCCATCAGCCAGGCCGTCGCCGACTGCATCGGACCGCGCGGGGCGAGCCATGTCCGCATCGTGCCGCTGTCGGTCGATCTCGACCGCTTCGGACCGGGACCCGTCCCGCCCTCGGTGCGCAGCCACCTCACGTCCGACGCGGCGGCCCCCCTGGTCGGGATCGTGGGTCGCATCGATCCGGAGAAGGGCGTCGACGTGGTCGTCCGGGCCATGGGCCAATTGGACGGGGTGGCCGCGCAGGCCCATCTGGTCGTAGTGGGCAGCGGTGGGCTCGCGCCCGACGGCTACCCCGAACGGGTGCGGGCCGAGGCGGAGGCGTCCCTCGGCGATCGCGTCCGTTTCGTCGGTCGCACGAGCGACGTTCCGGCCACCTTGCGCGCCCTGGACATCCTCGTGAACGCGTCGGTGGCCGAGCCCTTCGGCTTGAGCGTCCTGGAAGCCCAGGCGTCTCGAGTGGCGGTCATCGGGACCCGCGCCGGCGGCATCCCCGACTTCGTCTTCGACGGCGACAACGGGTTGCTCGTGCCCAGCGGGGACGTGGACGCGCTGGCCAAGGCGCTCGACCGCCTCCTCACCGACGACGAGCTGCGGGCCCGGCTGGCCGAACGGGGACGAGTGACCGCGCTGACGCGCGGGATCGAGGCACGCGCCGACGTGGCGGCCGAGCTGTACCGCCAGGCGGCGGGCCGGTCCGCCCGCGCCCCGGGGGGCGGACGATGAGAGTCCTCATGGTCACGAAGTTCGTCCCCCTTCCCGACAACGACGGGGGAAAGCAGCGCGCCCTGGCGGTCGCCACCCGCCTGGCGCAGGGCGCGGACGTGGTGCTGTGCGCCTACGACGACGGTGACGGCGACGTGGCCGGACTCAAGCGTCTCGGGATCGACGTGCGCAGCGTCCCCTGGCGGCCCAGCCCCGCCAGCGCGGCGCGCGGGACATTGCGGACCCGCAGCATCTCGGCGGGACGCTTCTATAGCCCCGAGCTCGTCGACGAGGTGCGCCGGGCCGCGTCGGAGGGGCCCGTCGATGTGCTGCAGGTGGAGTACCTCCAGATGGTGCCCGTGGCGCGCCAGGTATCCGCCCGCCGGCGGGTGCTCGACCTTCACAACGTGGAGTCGGCGTTGGTGCGCAGCTACGCGCACATCGGGCGCGGCCCCAGGGGTCTGCTCGCCCACGTCGAGGCCGCCGCCCTCGGTGCCATGGAGCGGGCGCTCATGCCGAGCTTCGACACGGTCGTGGTCGTGAGCGAACGCGAGCGCCATCGCCTGCCCGCCGGCGTCGGCAACGTCCTCGTCTGCCCCAACGGCAAGGATCCCGATCCCTCGGGTCCGCTGCCGCCCGCGTCCACACCGACGGCGGTCTTCGTCGCCACCTTGGGCTGGGCGCCCAACGTCGACGCCGCGCTGTGGTTCGGGGAGGACGTCTGGCCCGAGGTGCACCGCCGCACTCCCGACGCTCGTCTTTTGCTCGTCGGCCGGGACCCCGCGCCGTCGGTGCGGGCCCTCGCGTCCTCATCGGTGGAGGTTTCCGGTACCGTTTCTGACGTCCGCCCATACCTTGCCAAGGCGCGAGTGGCCGTCGCTCCGCTGCGGTCCGGAGGGGGTACCCGCCTGAAGATCCTCGAGGCTCTCGATGGTGGTCGTCCTGTCGTGGCCACTTCTGTCGCCGTGGACGGCCTCGAAGACCTGATCGGGGAGGGCGTGGTGGTGGCTGACGACCCCGGGTCGATGATCGAGGCGGTCAGCGGTCTGCTCAACGACCCTGACCGGGCATGCGCCCTCGGCCGTGCGGGCCACCACGCCGTGGCGGCCCGGCACACCTGGGACGTGGCGCTCGCCCCTCTGCTGCAAAGCGTGGCGTCGTGATCGCCAAGGTGATCCTCCTGGCGGGAGCGGCCGTGGCGTCGGGGATGCTCCTCTACCTCTTCTTGCGCTGGGAGCGCTCGGGCCGCGAGCACTGGGTGGTCTTCTTGCTCCTCGGCATGCTCGTGGTGGAGTCGAGCCTGTGGGGCGACGAGTCGACCGTGCCGCAGGGACTCTTCCACCCCGGGACGGGCTCGCTCGAATTCCGCCTGCCCGAGGTGATCATCACCGTGGCGCTCATCGCCCGGTTGTTGATCAAGGGCACGCCGAAATGCATCGGCCTCCCGGCCTTGCTGTGGTTGGCCGTGGCGGCGTGGTGGGCGCTCGAGGCCGTCGAAGGCATCCTCCGCCACAACAGCCTGGTGAAGCTCCCGTACGAGGCGAAGGCCATCATCTACGTCATGGCCGCCTACGCGTTGGCGTCGGGGGTGCCCATTCGCCGCTACCTCGACGGGCGTGGGTTCGAACGACTGCTGCAGTGGTCGGCGCTCTCGGCGGTCGTCCTCATCCTCTTGGACTCCGCCCACAAGAGCTACGCGGCCAACATCCCTCTTCTCCGTCTGGTCAACTTTGGAGTCCTCGGCACCGACGCGGCGACGATCTTCGTGTCTCTCGGAGTCATCGGGTTCCTGCTCGAGCTCAACAAGGAACGACGCAGCCATCTGAACCTGCTGTGCGTGGTGCCACTGGCGTTGAGCCCGTTCTTTGCCTTCCAACGCGCCGTGCTGATCACCTTGGGGACGGTCGTGACGGTCGTCGTGGTGGTGGCGATGGGGTCCACGGCCCGCGACCGGCTCCGGATCCGGTCGGGAGAGGTCGCCGTCGCCGCCCTCGCGGTCGTGGGCGTGGTGCTGGCGGTATCGGTCATCCCCGCCATCACGTCGCAGAAATCGGTCACCGGCCCTTTGTCCTCTACCTATAACAGCACTCTGGGAGCGACCTTGAACTCAGAGGCCAAGCAGGAATCGGCACAAGATCGGCTCAACAAGTGGACCGTCGCCCTCGCCGACGCCAAACAGCACTGGTTCCTGGGTCAAGGCCTCGGGTTCGAGTACAGTTATTTCCAAGCGGGGCCGAATGTATTCATCACGACCGACCTCACCGAGAACATCGGACTCGATCTGTGGCTGCGAACCGGGCTCATAGGCTTGGGGCTGTTCCTGCTGGCCCTCGTGACCTCGCTCGTCAACGGATTCGCCACCTGGCGCATGCACCCCGACCCCACCGTGGCGGTCCTGGCGTTGGCGCTCTTCGCGGTGGTCCTCGGCCTTGTGGCCAAGGGCCAAGTCGAATCGATCTTTGAGAACTATCGGCTTGCGACGATGTTCGGGCTGTCGCTGGGCATTCTGCGCAGCGCTGTGACCTCAGGAGGGGGCGGCTCTACCGCCATGCGTACCTATCAGGCAACACGCCATTACGAGGTGATCTGAGACCATGGAAATTCGCCAGCTCATACGAGACGTCCGGCGGAACCTTGTCGTCGCCATCGCGGCCTTCGTCCTGTGCGTCGTGGCCGGGGGTGCAGCCGCGTTCCTACCGGCCAAGCACTACACCGCCACCACGCTGTTGGCCGTGCAGCCCGCGCCGGGGAGCGCGGTCAACGGCAACAGCAACGTGCCGGCGGAGATCGCCCTCATCGCTCCGCAACTTCCGGCCGAGGCCACCAGCGCGTCGAACCTCGCCGCGTCGCGGGCCAGTGTGGCCCCGGCGTACCGGACCATCGGGGCGACGACCACCGCCACGGTGGACCCCGGCACCTTCATCGTCACCATCAGCTCCACCAGCACCGACAAGGTGACCGCGGCGAAATACGCCAACGCGGTGGCCAAGCAGTTGATCTCGTTCCAACCGAAGCCGGCGCTGTCGGGCTACGAGCTCTTGCAGCTGTCACCGGCCACACCACCCACGGCACCGTCGAACCCGCGCACGCCCATCGTGCTGGGAGCGGCCGCATTCGGCGTCATCCTCGGCATCTTCGCGGCGATGTGGGCGGCGGGCATCCGTCGCCGGCTCAGCCGGGTCACCGAGGTCAAGGAACGGATTGGCGCCACGGTGCTGGGCGAGATCCCGCGCGTCGCCGTGACGGGGTTGCGGCCCACGGACCTGTTCGTGAAGCACAGCGAACCGATGGCCATGGAGGCGTTCCAGGAATTGCGCAGCAACCTCCTCATCAGCCTCCCCGCCCACTCATCGGCCATGATCGCGGTCACCTCGTGCGACCCCGGTGAAGGCAAGACGTCGGTGTCGACGAACATCGCCTGGGCGCTCGCCGCCCAGGACCGTCACGTCACCGCCATCGACTGTGACCTGCGCAAACCGGCGCTGCACACCCAGATGGGCGTGCCCTTCGGCCCCGGGGTCACCAGCCGTCGCACCGAGGACGCGCTGGCCCACGCGTCACGCACGCCTAACCCCTATCTCGACGTCATCCCGGCCGGCATCATCGACCGGCACCCGTCGGACATCGTCTCCGCGCACCTGCCCTTGCTCATCGAGCAGCTGCGCGAGCGCCACGAGACGGGGGTCATCGACTGCCCGCCGCTCATCGGCGTGGCCGAGACCGTCCTGATCGCCACCATGGTCGACCTCGTGATCGTGGTCGTCGACGCCCGCCGGTTCAATCCCGAGCGGCTCCAGCAATGCCTGCTGCGACTCGACACCGCCAACACCAACGTGGCCATCGTGCTCAACCGGGTGCGCTTCAACCGCAAGCGTCGTGACGGCACCTACGGCTACGGGCACTTCCGGCGCGCCGAGGCGCCGCCCCCCGCCGTGGCCCCGGCGTCGCCGGCCCCCACCGCGCCCTCGCGGGTGTCGCGCGGAGCCGCGCCCAACGGCCGGGTGGCGGGTGTCGAGCGCTCCGATTCCTTGCGGGTGTCCGAACCGACCGTGCTCAGGTCGTCGGCGGGCGAGGCACCTCCGGCGAGCCCCGCCGTCCCCCGACCCATCGAGAACCCGGGCCAGACCGGCTACTGGCAACGCTGACCGGGCTGGTCGCGCTCCGCTTGGCATGCTGGTCTCGCTCACCGTCGACGTCGAGGACCCGGATCAGCGCGGTCACGCCGACCCCGACGCGGTGGCGTCGATCGTCGAGGCGATGGACGCCACGGGGATCCGTTCCACCTTCTTCGTCCAGGGACGGTGGCTGGCCGCCAATCCCGAGGCGGCCGCCACGATCAGCGCCTCAGGACACCTGGTGGGGAACCACTCCTACTACCACGTCGACACGCGGCTGCTCTCGTCCAAGGGGGTCCGCCAGGACGTGACCAAGGGCCACGAGCAGATCGAGGGCTCGCTCGGCGTCGATGCCCGGCCCTGGTACAGACTGCCCTACGGCTTCGGGGCCGAGAGCCCCCGCATCAAGCGCCACCTCCGAGCCCTCGGGTACCGCCACGTCGGTTGGGACGTCGACGTGGACGACTACGCCATGACCGACAGTGCTGCGTTGGTCCCTGCCATCGACAAGGCGATCACTGAGCGCGAACGGGCCGGGGCCACGCACGCCATCGTGCTCCTGCACTCGTGGCCGCCCGCCACCGTGGCGGCCATGCCCGAGTTGTGCCGGTTCGTGCTCGAGCGCTGCGAGGGCACCGTGACGGTTGACCAGGTGCCGGGACACGGCGCCGTGCGCAGTACCTCGCCGCTCGTCGGTCGGGCCCGCGGGCTGGCCGGCCAGACGCGCGCCGCCCTCTCGCACCAGAGCTGACCCGCCGTCCCCCCGACGGCGAGGGCGCGCCGGACCTTCGGTGTCGAGGCTCCGTGGGCCGACCCGAGCGCGCGGCGCGACAACGGCCTACCATGACGCCGGCGTCAGCCTCACGGGACGGGGCACGCGGGGAGCCTGAGATGCAACATGGCGATGGTGGTCGTGCGCGTGTTCGCCCGGGACGCCGGGCCCGGGCCGTATTCGGGGTGATGGCGACCGCGGTCGTGCTCACGGGGTGCTCGTCGGGCACGACGCCCGGAAACAAGACCACGACGACCGCGGCGGCTTCGTCGTCGACGCCACCGGGCAACAGTGTCCCCCTGGTGGCGGGCGGCAACACGGCGAAGGCGAGTTACCTCGTCTACTGGGACCAGAACGAGGAAGAGGACTTCGTGTCCATGCCTTCGGGAACCCAGGGCCAGCTGGTGCCGGCCTGGGACCCCAACGGACAGATGTGCCTCCTCCCCGACGGCCGCTTCGTCGTCGGGTACGACCCCACCTTGCCGGCTCAGGACAACCTGGGGAGCGCCAAGCCCTACAAGCAACCGGCCGACGGCGAGGAGCTCGACGAGCCCAACGGCTCGTTCAGTGGGCAGACCCTGCACGTGCCCGGCCCCTTCAAGATGCCGGGCCAGACCATCGGCAGTGACACCCCGCCGAGCTCCAACGGGGTGTTCAACAACAACCAGACCTACACCGGGTGCGCCGTTGCCAAGGCCGGCAACGTCTTCGCCAACGACATCGCCACCGCCCAGGGCGACTACCCACCGCCGAGCAGCGGACGGTTGATCGAGTGGTTCGCCCCGAACTACACGACCTACTGCATCGTGTACGGCCCGACGTCGGGAGGGACGGGGTCCCACCACGCCGACGGGTCGGGTGGGTTGGCCCAACCGGGGATGATGGCTCTGGCCGACAACGGCGATCTGCTCGTTCCCAACGTCGGCACCTCGAGCGTGCTGCGCTTTGCGGCGTCGTCCATGCCGGCGAGTGCCGCGGATTGCCCGGGTGGGATCTATCCCCGCAAGAAGGTGCAGGTCTCGACCTTCGTGAAAGTGGCCTTCGCCTCGGGCATCGCCAAGGACCCGACCTGTGACTGCTTTGCCGTGAGCAGCTACATCGGGAGCCCGTCCATCCGGTGGGTGACCCAAGAGGGAAAGCCCGAACCCGGACGGGGCACGCTCCCGGGGACGTCGATCGCCGATCTCGGCAAGAGCCCGAACCAGTACAACCCCTTCGGCATGGCCATCGCGCCGGATGGGACGCTGTATTTCGTCGACATCCACGTGGTGTGCAAGGGACTCCTGACCGGGTGCGGCCCCGGCACCTACCTGGGACGGGTGATGAAGGTAATCGTCACCAACGGCCAGCCCGCCGCGCCGGTGGCCATCGCCTCGGGGTTCGACTTCCCCACGAGCGTGACGATGTGCGTCCCCGCCACCCAGGTGTGCCCGTACCCGACGGGGGCCATCGCCGCGCCGTTGTCGGGCCCCGCCGAGAACCCGGCTCCGGACAAGGGCCCCCCCACCGACGCCCCGGGCACGGCCGGCTTCGGGTGACGCTTGGGTAAGGCGCGCGTGGCGAGACCCGGCCCCTTCGGTGCGGAGTCCATGACACCGAGGTCCATGACACCGAGGTCGAAGAACAGGGCCTCACGGCGCTCGGTCGGCACCGGGGTGGCGCTGGTGTTGAGCGCGCTCCTGGCCGCGTGCGGCGGATCATCGGCGCCCAGCGCGGCGACTGGCTCAACCACACCCCCGACGCCGGCGACCTCCGGCACGGTGCCGGCCGTGCCGAGCGCTCCAGCCACCCCGGGCCCGTGGGACTGGCCCACCTACGGCCACGACGCCCAGCACACCTTCCACGGCCGCACCACCCTGACCCCGACCATCGTCAAGACGTTGCGCAAAGCGTGGCTCTTTCCCACCGGTGATTCGGTGACGGCCACCCCGACGGTGGTCGACGGCGTTGTCTACGTCGGTTCGTGGGACGACTACTTCTACGCCGTGAACCTCGAGACGGGGAAACTGCGTTGGAAGACGAGAATCAAGTCGCAGAACGGGGTAAAGCCGTATCCGGGCGAGGTGCACCGCGACCTCACCTCCGACGGCGGCCTGATCACCTCCTCGGCTTGGTACGAGCCGCCGTCGGGGACCCGCCCCGCGCTCGTCATCTTCGGGGGCGGCTACACCCTCTACGCGCTGAACGCCGCCACGGGCGCGGTGTACTGGGAGCACGACTACACGGGACGACCCGACCGACCACCGGAGCCCGACCTGGACGGCACACGCATCTTCTCCTCGCCCGTGGTCGACGACGGCATCGTGTTGTTCGGCGTGGACGTGGACGGCGCCGCGGGGTACGGCGGCTACATCGTGGGCGCCAGCCTCGCCACGGGCGATCCGGTGTGGGAGTACCAAACCGACGCCGACGCGCAGGGGATCGTGGCCGACGAGGGGTGCGGCAGCGTGTGGTCGTCGGGGACGGTGCTCCCCGCCCTGGGGCTCGTCGTCTACGGCACCGCCGACTGTGACTTCTCCAACGACCAGCCCTCGGCGGAATCGATCATCGCCCTGCACGTCACCACGGGCGCGTTGGCCTGGAAGTACCGCCCGACCCTGCCCGCCATCCAATGCGACTGGGACTTCGGCGCCACCGCCAACGCCGGCGTCGACACCGAGGGGAACGCCACCTTCCTGGGTGAGGGTTCCAAGGACGGTACCTACTACTCGCTCGACCCGAGCACGGGGGCGCTGCGGTGGGAGACCAACGTCGTGTTCGGGGGGTTCTCGGGCGGCTTCATCGCCACCACGGCCTACGACGGCCGGCGTGTCTACGGTGCCACCGCCATCGGCGACTTCGGGCGCTTCGAGAGCAACGGGTCGAAATCGAAACTCTGTGATCCGACCAACCGGCGCGACACGCTGTCCCAGGAGCCCTCGGACCATGCCTTCAACGCGGCGACGGGGTCGGTGGCGTGGCAGAAGAACCTGGCCTCGTCGTTCTCGCCCACCACCGTGGCCGGCGGGATGGCCTTCGACGGCCTGGCCCTGTCGGCTGCGGCCGTCCAGGTGCGCAGCACCGCCACGGGAAAGCTCATCGCCCAGGTAAAGCTGCCGCAGGCGAACTGGTCGGGGATCGCCACCGTCGGCGACGCCCTTGTGCTCGGCCTGGGATCGACCTACAGCCCCAAGCCGGCGGGGATCGAGGTGCTCACCCCGGGCGGTGCCCCCCCGGTGGTGCCGTCGGGACCGTGAACCGGCGTCAGCTGGCGGCGCGGGCCGCGGGGCGCGGCCGCCAGAAGGCGGGGATGTCGCGGGGCCGGCGCGGCTCGGCCAGCAGGTACCCCTGGTAGAGGTCACAGCCGAGCTGGCGGGCCACGTGGCGCTGCTGGCGGTTCTCGACGCCCTCGGCGATGACCCTGAGCCCGAGCCCGTGCCCGAGCTCGGTGATGGCCGCCACGATGCGCTCGTCCTCGGCGTCGGTGCCCAGCCCGCTCACGAAGGAACGGTCGACCTTGATGTAGCTCACGGGCAGGCGCTTGAGGTGGCTCAACGACGAGTACCCGGTGCCGAAGTCGTCGATGGCGAGACGGACGCCGAACTCGCGCAACTCGTCGAGCATCCCGTTGAGATGGCCGTCCTCGGAGACGAAGCCGGACTCGGTGATCTCGAGCATGAGCGCGCCGGCCGGGAGCCCGCTGTCATCCAGCGCCTTGCGCAGCGCGGGCAGCAGTTGCTGGGTGTCGAGCTGGCGGGGTGAGACGTTGACAGCCAGGAACGAGTCCGCCGCCTCGGGGTACATCGCCCGCCAGCGCGCCATCTGGGCGCAGCCCGCTTCGAGGACCCACTGGCCCAGGGCCACGATGAGCTCGGATTCCTCGGCCAGGCCCACGAAGCGCGCCGGCAGGAGCAGGCCCCTGCGGGGGTGCTCCCAGCGCACCAGGGCCTCGAGGCCGAGCACACGACCGTTGGCCAGTGACGCCAGGGGCTGGTACTCGAGGCGCAGCTCGCCGTTGTCGACGGCGGTGCGCAGATCGTGCTCGAGCTCGAGTCTGTTCCCGACCTCTTCCCGCAGGCCGGCGTCGAAGATGGCCACCCGACCGCGCCCCCTGGTCTTGGCCTGGAGCATGGCCATATCCGCGTCCTGGAGAACGTCAGACGCCTCGCGGTTCACGTCCGCGAGCCGTACCAGCCCGATGCTCGGGGTCACCGACAACATGCGGCCGGTACTCAACTGCACGGGGCGGGAAAGGATGGTGCGCAGTTCCTCGGCCCGCTGCAAGGCGGAGTCGGTGTCGATGATGTTGGGCTCGAGAGCGGCGAACTCGTCCCCGTGCAGCCGGCTCAGGCTGATGACGTCGGGCATGGTGGCCCGCAGGCGCTCGGCCACGGCCAGGAGCACCTCGTCGCCGACGGCGTGCCCCAGCGAGTCGTTGACCAACTTGAACCGGTCGAGGTCGAAGAAGAACATGACGAGCGACTCCAACGCGGCCGTATCGCTGTGCTCGATGGCGGCCTGCACGGCGGTGAGGAACCCGCTCCGGTTGGCGAGCCCGGTGAGCGGGTCGTTGCGCGCTTCCCAGGCCAGTCGGTCATGCAGTTGCTTGCGATCGGTGATGTCGGACACCGAGCACACCACGGTGGCGTCGTCGGCACCCTCGGAGTCGCCGAGCGGGCGCGAGCTCACCGACAGCCATTGGTCCTTGCCGTGCTCGTCGCGCACCCCGATGATCACGTTGGTGGTCGCTTCGCGCTGGGCCCGGGCCACCGACAGGGGAAGGGCCTCGAGCGAGAACGGTGTCCCGTCCTCGCGCACGGCTCGACGCCCACCGGTGAAGATCTCGTCGCCGCGACCGGACCGGAGGCGGGCCCCCAGGATCCTGGTGGCGGAGTCGTTGGTGGCGGCCACCGTCCCCTCGCGGTCGATCACGACCACGCCCTCCTCGAGGGCGGCCACGGCCGCCGCGTACCGGCGTTCGATGGCGGCGCGCGCCGCCGCGGCTTCCTCGGCGAGCTTTCGCTCCGAGACGTCGCGCAGGATCACCTGGAAGGCGGGCTTGCCGCCCCAACTGGTCCGGGCGCTCGCCACCTCGACGGGAAGCTCGGTCCCGTCGTCGCGGACCATCATGGCTTCGAAGCCCTTCACCACGTCGCCGGGGTCTTTCAGCTGGGCCAGCCGGGCGATCGTGCTCGTAAGGTCGTCGGGGCTGATGAACGAGGTGATGGGCCGCCCGATGGCGTCGTCGAGGGACTTGAGCGCACCCATGCGGATACCGGCCGGGTTGGTGTAGACGACGAGACCGTCCTGGTGGACGATGATGGCGTCGGGTGAGTGCTCGACCAGGAGGGTGAGCCGCTCCCCGACATCGGCGGTGATCCAGGGCACCTCGCCCGGGTCCGAGACATCGGCGACGATGCCCAGAAAGCGGGCCGGGACCGAGTCGGGCACCGCCACGGCCCGGACGAGCATGCGGTGCACGACGCCGTCGGGCGCTTCGAATTCCTGGACCAGCTCGTAGTTCTCCCACGTCACGCCGGCCCGCACGGTCTGGACGAGCGGAGCGAGCACGGCTTCGCCCAGCTCGGAGGCGTAGAGCTGTTTGCCGGCCTCGCCCGGCGGCACCACGTACGTGCCGTGGGGGTCCTGTCCCGCCAGCAGCCGCTCGAACGGCGCGTGCCAGATCAGGCCGGCGTCGGGAGCCACGAGCTCCCACACGACGACGTTGGTGAGATCGGAGATGGCCGTGAGCTGACGGGACGCTTCGGGTATGGCTTGGAGCGCTCCCGCGGTGGCAAGCGGGGGCGCGGTACGCAGCAGCCCGAGACGCGCGTCGGCCATACCCTGGCTATCGGCGCCTGAGGGGCCGATCTTGACCCTGCTCACCGGGTGCGAGGACGAATGTGCGAATCCCACGGACCGTGTCGAGGGGTCGAGGTTTTCGCACAACAAAACAACAACAATGTGATTTCGCTCGACCCCGGAACGGCGAGAAATTGCTGGGTGTCATATCGGCAGGTCAGTAGCCTCACTGACCCGAAAAACCACTTTCGCCTCTTTACGAACATCTGTCCCAGACCTACTCTGTGGCCCCTTCCCCGATCGAGCAGAGGAGTTTGGACGGTGTCCGTGACAACCCGGCAGGACCGAAGGGCATATGCAGCACTGGTCCAGGATCCCGTGGCGCTGTGCGGCATCGGGGCCGTGACCGGCTACGGATGGGGCCACAAACTTCTCATCGAGGGTTTGCTCTCGGGCGAATCCGCGGTGCGGCCCCTCTCGGGGTTCGCCCCGTACTTCGAGAACGACGTGGTGTGGGGTGCGCCCATCGAGGACAAGGGCAACCCGTCGGACGGCTCGAGCATCTTCTCCCAAGCCGTGCGGCACACGGCGCGCGAAGCTGTCCACAACGCCTATGACCGGGGGTGGCGCCCCGGCCGGGTGGTGGGGGTCATCCACGGCCTGGTCCTCGGTGACGTCGCCGCCTGGCGGGCGTTTCACCACCGCAAGGGATTCCACACCTCCAAGCGCCAGATCCTCCAGCTCATGCCCTCCACCGTGCTCACCGCCATCAACCGGGAGTTCGACTTCCACGGCCCCACCATGTCGGTGACGGCCATGTGCGCCTCGGGCGTGGCCGGACTCCTCACGGCCAAGATGTGGATCGACGCCGGCATCGTCGACGACGTGCTCGTGCTCACCTCCGACATGTCGATCACCCCCGACGGCGCGGCGGCCTTCGCGCAGGTGGGCGTCATGGTCATGGACGGTCCGTCGCTGGACGTGTGCCGGCCCTTCCAAGAAGGCAGCCGCGGCTTCACCGCGGGGGAGGCCTCGGTCGGCTTCGTGTTGTCACGCCGTCCCGTGGGCTCCTACGCCAACGTGCTCGGGCGGGGCCATGACCCACGACGGGTACCACGCCATCTCGATCGCCCCGGGCCACGAAGAGGTGCGCCGGTGCTTCACCGACGCGCTGCAGAACGCCGGGGTGGCGGGGGAGGAGATCGCCTATATGAACGCGCACGGACCGGGCACCAAGCAGTGCGACGCCACCGAGGCCGAGATGTTCGACGACCTGTTCCCGAACGCGCAGGGACTCTTCTCGGTGAAGCCGCTGGCCGGCCACTGCCAGGCCGCGGCGGGCTCGGTGGAGCTCCTCGCCTCGCTCTACGGGTTCGAGCGAGGCGTGATCCCCGCTCCGCCCCGGGTGGCCAAGGGCCACCCCCGCCTGCTCGACGGTCCCACCGCGTGTGTCGAGGGCCCCATCGTGAAGTCGTCTCTGGGCATGGGGGGCCACAACGGCGTGCTGGTGCTCGAGGCCGCGTCGGCCTGACCTCGGCCTGACCTCGGCCTGACCTCGGCCGGCCCCGCCTTCGGGTGGGTGGCGGCGCCATAAGCTCGCACCTCGTGAGTTCGCCCGAGCCGCGCGTCGCCGTCGTGCCGGACTGGCCGCTCGCCGCTGACGCGGTGGCGCGAGCGGGCGGTCGGGTGGTGGGCGTCGAGGAGGCCGAGGCGCTCGTGTGGGTGGACTGGTCGGGGCCCGGTCGCCTGGCCTCGGTGCTCGAGGAGTTCCCCGCCATCCGCTGGGTGCACCTTCCCGGGGCCGGGATCGAGAGCTACCTCGACTCCGGCGTCATGGCCGACGGCCGCATCTTCACGTGCAGCAAGGGCGCGCACTCCTCGCTCATCGCCGAACACGCCCTGGCCCTGGCGCTGGCGGGCCTGCACTCGGTGGCGTCGTCGGCCCGGGCCTCGACCTGGGTGGGAACGAGGGTCACCGCACTGGCCGGACAACCCGTCACCATCGTCGGCGGTGGGGGCATCGCCTCGTCGCTGCTGGGCATGCTCGCCCCGTTCGAGGCGCCGGTCACCGTGGTGCGGCGCCGCCCCGATCCGGTCCCCGGGGCGCGGCGCACCCTCACCACCGACGCCCTGCACGAGGCCCTTCCCGATGCCCGTGTGGTCGTGCTCGCCCTGGCGCTCACTCCCGAGACCCGCCACATCATCGCGGCGCCCGAGCTCGCCGCGATGCACGACCGGGCCTGGCTCGTGAACGTGTCGCGGGGAGGACACGTGGACACCGCCGCCCTCGTCGCCGCCCTCGAGGGGCACGCCATCGCCGGGGCCGCCCTCGACGTCACCGATCCCGAGCCGCTCCCCGACGGCCACCCCCTGTGGAGCCTCCCCAACTGCATCGTTACGCCCCACCACGCCGGGAGCTCGGCGCGGTCATGGCCCTGCTCGCCACCCGGGTGTACGACAACGTGGTTCGGCTCGGCGCGGGTGAGCCCCTGCTCGGGGTGGTCGACGCCGAGGCCGGATACTGACGTTCCGAGGCGGGCCGACCGGGCCCGACCGGGTGGGCGGGGGCGGGGGCGATAGCGTCACCGCTCATGAACACCGGTGATGTGGTAGCGGACTTCGAACTTCCCGACGAGACGGGGACCCCGCGGCGCCTGAGCGAGTTCCTGGCCAAGGGGCCGGTGGTGCTGTTCTTCTATCCGGCCGCCATGACCATGGGCTGTACCCGGGAGAGCTGTCACTTCCGTGACCTGAAGGCGGAGTTCGAGGGGCTCGGGGCCCAGCGCCTGGGGATCAGCGCCGACACCGTCGAGAAGCAGAAGCTGTTCTCCGACACCCACTCCTTCGACTACCCGCTGCTGTCGGACACCGACCGCACCGTGGCCAGGCAGTTCGGGGTCAAGCGGGGCCTCAACGTCCTCCCCAACAAGCGCGCCACCTTCGTGATCGGCACCGACAGCAAGGTCATGGCCGTGATCAACAGCGAGGTGAACATGGCCAAGCACGCCGACACCGCCCTGGAGGTTCTGCGCAAGCAGACCCCGTGAGCGGCCGTCCCTAGCCGATGTGGTCGGCGGGGATGGTGCCCAGCTTGCCGTGCTGGAAATCGTCGAGGGCCTGGGCGATCTCGGCCCGGGTGTTCATCACGAAGGGCCCGTAGGTCACCACGGGCTCACCGATGGGCCGACCACCGAGCACGAGCACGTCGAGCTCCGGTGTACGCGATTCCTGGCGGTCACGGGCCGAGACGACGATGGTGTCGCCGGGGCCGAACACCGCCAGCTGGCCCATGCGGACGGGGCGGCCTTCGCTCCCCACCGACCCCTCGCCGCCCAGGACGTAGAGCGAGCGCGTTGTGGGCACGGCTCCAGGGCAGCGATACCCGCGCCCCGGGGCTGACGGTGATGTGCGCCATGGCCATGGGCGTGTGGGTGATGCCCGGACCGGCGTGCCCGCCGACCTCGCCCGCGATCACGCGTACGAGCGCCCCTCCGTCGGGCGACGACACCAGCGCCACCTGGCCCGCCCCGATGTCCTGGTAGCGCGGGGACACCCACTTGTCCTGGGAGGGCAGGTTCACCCACAGCTGGATGCCGTGGAAGAGACCGCCTGAGGTGACGAGCGCCTCGGGGGGCCGCTCGATGTGGAGGATGCCGGCGCCTGCCGTCATCCACTGGGTGTCGCCGTTGGTGATGACGCCCCCGCCCCCGGCGGAGTCCTGGTGCTGGAAGGTGCCGTCGATCATGTAGGTCACGGTCTCGAAACCCCGATGCGGGTGCCACGCCGTGCCCCGGGGCTCGCCCGGGCCGTACTCGACCTCACCCATCTGGTCCATGTGCACGAAGGGGTCGAGCTGGGCCAGGTCGACGCCGGCGAAGGCCCGCCGTACCGGGAACCCCTCGCCCTCGAAGCCCGACGGCGCGTCGGTCACCGACACCACCGGTCGTTCCACGGCGGCCTGTCCCGGGACGTCCAGGCGGGGCAGGGAAAGGATGTCTGGCACGGTCACTGCCGGCATGGCGTGGCTCCTCGGTTCGTCTTGTGGCTCACGTGCTCTCCAACACTACTTGCGGGTGCAACATTCCGAGGCGGGTCAGCCCCGACCCGGGGTGGGGTCGGGTGCGGCCACCGACACCACGTCGCCGGCCACGAACGGGGCGCGGGGTCCGGCCTCGAGGACCCACACCGCTCCGAGCCCCTGGACCTGCCACTGCCCACCCGACCACATGAGGGCTGTCTCCTCCTCGATGCCCACCAGGGTCGTCCCCGGCGGTTGCCATGAGGCGAACCATTCGAGCGCCCCGGGCCGGAGCCGCTCCATCTGGTCGAAGTGGGGAACGACGGCCAGGCCCGTCACCGGCCCGAGCCCGTTGGCGACCCGGGGGTGCTGCGGCGCACGCCGTGGGGCACCGCCGGTGGGGAAGAGGTCGTGGGGAGCACCCGAGGTGAGTGCCATCGCACCGGCTGAGCATCCCGCCAGTGCCGTCCCCGCCTGCCAGGCCGCCAGGATGGCGCGCCACAGCGCCGTGGCGCGCAGCGTGTCCGACAGATGGTGGGGGTCGCCTCCCGACAGATAGACGAGCCCGGCCCCCTCGATCGCCGCCGCCGTGGCGGGGTCCTCCGCGTCGGCCCGGGTGCGCACGTCGAGCAGCACGGGCTCGATGTCCATCGACTCGTAGTGGGTCCGCCCGAGCTCGAGCCAGTAGGACACGCGGGCGTCGCCTTCACGGGCCGCGGCGGTGGGCACCACCACGGCTCGCGCCGGGCGACCTTCGAGGAGCCCGGCGTCGACCGGCTCCATGGCGGCCAGGAATTCGCCGCTGCCCACCAGGGCCACGGGGCCCGGTCCGCCTGCCATGTCGCCCCTTTCGCGTCCCCGGGCCTGCGTCGGGGACCACGGCCTCACGGTACCCGTCGGGCCGGGCGTTGGGTGCGGGTGGCTCAGGGGGTGATCGGGTCGGCTCCGGCGGGTGCGGCCGGCACCGGCGCGCTCGATACCGCCGCCGCGGCGGCCAGGGCGCCGCTGAACCGGACCGTCAGTCCCGCCCCGCGCATGACGCGCACGAACCACAACGTCGACAGGACGATCCCGCCCACCGTCAGCACGGCGGACACGAGCGACCGCTCCACGACGAAGGTTCGCACCGACGACGCCAGCAAGAGCCACATCACGAACCCGGCCTGGGTGGCGAGCACGACGAACCACAACATCGACAACCGCAAGAAGAACCGCCGCACGAAGGGCCGGGCGAACATCTCGGGATCGAGCGGGCAGAAGTCGCCGCGCCAACCGCTCGATGATGGGACGCCGCGCCACCGCGGTGACGAGGAACAGCACGGCCACGAGGAACGTGCTCGCAGTGGGCTGCACGAAGTAGAGGAAGGCGCTCCCGGTGACATAGGCCACCACGGTCCGGGCGCTCACGAGCACCACGCTCAACACGAGCACGGCCGGCACCTTGTGGCCGCGCAGCAGTCGCCGTCCGAGCGCCAGGAACGACCACACGAGGGCCGCGATCAGCGCGCCGTGGAAACCGTCGAGCAGCAGCACCAGATAGAAGAGCGCGCCGGGCACGATCGTGGATTCCAGCAGCGGGGGCAGGGCGTGGCGCACGACGGCGCGCAGCGACGGCAACCGGAGGATGTTGTCCCCCCCGTCGTTGTCCCCCCCGTCACCGGCCTGGGGCCGAGCGCGCGGCACAGATGCAATGTCCGCCGTGATCTCCACAACGTACCAACGCCGTTTCGCGCGCGCACAGAGACGGAGCAATTACTTTTGGTCATTTTTAGTGATTGCGTTGCTGATGCGCAGGGTGGTGAAGGGGTTGTGGTGATGGATTCGCACACTCTGTGACGAGGTGTTCGCAACGCCGCCACGTAACGTAGTCAATTTGTGGTCGTTTTCGTGCCTGGAAAGGCCGACTCCCGCGATGTCCCTGGTGAAACACCACAATCCGTGGCATGTCGTTGTGGTACTTGAGTGCTCAAGGTGGTCAAATCGAGCGCCGATAGTGGTTATCGGGCCACGAGCGACGTGGCTCGCTGTATTTAACCACTGGGAGTCGCATGACTGGATCGGGAATCCGGCGCTTTATCGGGTTGCCCAAGGGAATTGTGGTCGGAATGCTGGGCGTAGCACTCACCGTGACCATGGCCGTCGACATGACCGCCTCACCCCTGCCATCCGCAGCGCCAGCCCCGACCATCAAGTTCGCGGTAGCCGACAGGATCCACCACACCACGCCCACCGTTCCCGCCACCACGGCGCCCCCCGCCACCACGGCGCCGACGACGGCGGCTCCGGCCGGGACCACCACCCCGCCCCGGAACATCGCCAGCCACGCCGTGGTGAAGGTGACCCCGGCACCGGTGAAGGTGAAGCCCAAGCCCGTCGCCCCGGTCGCGGCGCACCCGGTCGTGTCGGGTCTCGGCTTGTTCGTGGGCTCGCAGTCTCCGGCCGATGTCCTGGCCCTCGGCGCGCTGCTCGGCGTCACACCGACCATCGACACCGTCTACGCCGATCAGTCGTCGAACTACTGCACCTACTCACCGCCCACGACGTCGATGACGCTCATGGTCGGGATCGGCAACTGCACCACCGCGCAGGTCGCGGCGATCGGTCAGGCCCTGGTCAGGGCGGGTCAGTCCCACGCCATCATCCGCATCATGTGGGAGCAGAACCAGGACTCCACGGGTTGGTTCCAGACCTGGAACCAACTCAGCCTCTCCGCCGCCCAGTACATCGCGGTGTTCCAGAGCACGGTCACCACACTGCGGGCCCAGAGCTCGTCGTTCAGCATCATGTGGAACCCCAATGGTGGAACGGCCAACGAGGCCGCCGGACGGACCTGGACCGACACCTGGCCCGGCAAGGCCTACGTCAACATCGTGGGCGTTGACCAGTACGACTGGGCCGGGTACGCCGGTGACGTCCAGGCGGTCGTGGCCTTTGCGCACTCGCAGGGACTTCCCGTGGGGATCCCCGAGTGGGGGTTGAACGGCACCGACGACCCGACGTTCATCAACACCATGGCCGGGCTCATCAAGGACGCCGCCAACGACATCACCGTCGAGGCGTACTTCAGCTACGACGGTTCCACCAACTCCGACATCACCGAGTTCCCCGCCTCCATGGCGGCATACAAGGCAGACCTCGGATGACGCGCCGCGACGACGCGTAGTCCAGGACCACACAGCACAACACAGACAACAACAGACAAAGCAGTAAGCGGGAAGACACACAAACCAGGGAAGAAGGGCCGACTCTCCGTCACGGAAGGGAAGGCAGAGCGGCCGGATCGTCGGATCGGCGGGGGAGCAAGACCACCAAGGCCTTGGCTCCGCGCGCATCCGCACCGGCTGGGAGGAGCGGAAGTTGATGAACACGTCACACACGTCACAGACATTGCGGTGGGCCATTCGTGGTGGGGACATCGTCGGGCGGATCGCCGGGCTGCCCCGGATCGCCGCCGGCGGGCTGCTCTGCCTGGCGCTTGTGCTCACGTCGGTCGGTGGCCTCTTCTGGGCCAAGAGCGCCCAGGCCAGCTCGGGGGCCTCGTCGGTTCCCTTGGGCGACTACGCCGGATGGACCGATGCCTCGGGCATCGCCGCCTTCGGTTCGACCACGGGCACCCACCCCACCTTGGCGACCGACTACCTCGACCGCACCGACGGTTGGGCCGCCATGGACAACGGCGGCGGTGAAGGGGGTTGGACCGGCACCGGGTACCGCCTCGTGCTGGGCGTGCCCATCCTCCCCGGCGTCGGCACCTTGGCCCAAGGTGCGACGGGTGCGTACAACCAGTACTTCGCCACGTTGGCCCAGAACCTCGTCAAAGAGGGACAGGGCAACGCCATCCTCCGGCTCGGCTGGGAGTTCAACGGCGACTGGTATCCATGGAGCGTCGCCAACAACACCGACGCCGCCAACTTCGCCGCGTTCTGGATCCAGATCGTGAACACCATGCGGGCCGTCCCCGGCCAGCAGTTCCAGTTCCTGTGGAACCCCGACCTCGGCGGCCCCACCAGTTGGAGCCTCACCGCGGCCTACCCCGGTAACGCGTACGTGGACTACATCGGATCCGACACCTACGACGAGTACTGGGGCACGCCCCAGACTCCGCAGAACTCGTGGGCCAACATCTTGGACGAGAGCTGGGGACTGAACTGGCTGACGAGCTTCGCCGCTTCGGAGGGCAAGCCCATCGCCATACCCGAATGGTCCGTGTGCATCCGCAGCGACGGGCACGGCCTCGGGGACGATCCCTACTTCATCAACGAGTTCGCCAACTGGATCTCCACCAACAACGTGGCGTTCACCAACATCTTCTCGTTCAACGACACGGCGGGGGGACAGGACAACGACATCACCGACGGCAACTTCCCCAACGCCTTGGCCGCCTTCAGGACGGACTTCGGTGGCACCACCGGCGCCACCCTCGGTTCGCCCCCGACGACCGCGGCGCCGACCACGACGACCACGAGGGCGCCGGCGTCGACCACGACGACCACGAGGGCGCCGGCGTCGACCACGACGACCACCGCGGCACCGCGCTCGACGACCACCACGACCACCACGGCCACCAGTCCGCCGACCGCGACGGGCCCGGCACCGGCGGGCCCTCCCGGCGTTCCGACCAACGTCACGGCCACGGTCAGCGGGAGCACCGTGACCGTCTCCTGGACCAACGGGTCGGGCACCCTCGGTGACGACGTGTTCCGGGACGGCCAGGAGATCGCCTGGCCGGGTTGGCCTTCGGCGGTGGTGACCTCGTTCGTGGACACGGGCGTGGCGGCCGGATCCCACACCTATGACGTGGCCGGCTACAACTCCTCGGGCGTGGGCCCCGCGAGCACCTCGGTGACCGTCACCGTGGCCGGCTCCACCGGTGGCACCTCCCCGACCTCCCACCCGGGATCGGGTGGCAGGAGGGGCCGGCGCTGACGCCCCGGTCTCCGAATTCCGCCAAACGGCCGCCACTCGTCACTCGGGTGGTGGCCGTTTGGCGTCCTGGGGGAGCATCTCCGCGGCCCGGGCGCGGGCCCGGAGGTAGGCTCCTTTCCTAGTGAGTCGCCCGAAGTCACGGAGCGTGGCGCGCCTGGCCAGCTTGCTCGCTCGGCGTGAGGAGGAGGTCGGCGCCCCCAACTGGGACTCGACCGAGGCCGATCCCACCGCCATCGTCCCCGACGAGCAGGGGCCCGAAGCCGACCGCCTTCTGCACCAGGCGCTCGGGCGTCACACCTTCCTGGGCGAGGCGGCCCTGGTGGTGGCCTGGGCCCTGTTCTCGGTCGTCATCTTCCACTTCCTCACGGTCAACCGCACCCTGGCGTGGCTGTTCGTCTTTGCCAGCGCCGTCATGGTCGCCGTCATCCTGGTGTTCCGGCGCGTGGCCGAGCGTCGCATCCGCCTCGGGCTGCATGACGCCGGGGTGGCGTTGCGGTCCATCCAGTCGGTCACCGACCCCGGCCTGTCCTTCTTGCCCCTCGACGCCCTGCTCGACGAGCTCCTGGCCCGGACCGGCCACGTGGTGGGCGGGGACGTGGCCGCCATCTTCCTGGTGAGCGCAGAGGGCACGAGTCTCACGGTCCGGGCCTCCTACGGCCTCGACGCCCGCATCACCGAGGGCCTCGAAGTCCTGATGGGCGAGGGCGTGGTGGGAGAGGTGGCGTCGCGGGCCCAGGCGGTGATCGTCAACGACGTGGCCGAGGCCACCGAGACCTCCCCCCTCATGCGCCAGCGGGTGTCCTCCCTCGTGGCGGCCCCCCTGCTGGTGGGGGGCCAGGTCATCGGGGTCGTCCAGGTGGGCACGCGCGTCCGGCACCGCTTCCAAGAACGCGACCTGCAGCTCCTGCAGCTGGTGGCCGACCGCACCGCCGCTTCCATCGAGCGGGCCCGGCTCGACGAGGCCGAGCGTCGCAGCCGGTTGGGGGCCGAGCACGCCCGCCAGCACGTGGCCATCCTGGCCCGGGCCGGCGACGTCCTCGCCACCGCGCTCGAGTCCTACGACGAGGCCATGGTGCGGCTCGTCGACGTGGTCGTCCCCGCCTTCGCCGATTGGTTCGCGGTCGACGTCGTCGACGAGCAGGGCACGCTGCGCCGCGTCGCCGACGGCGCCGACGGACGGTGGGACACGGCGGCGAGGCGCCACCCCCACCCCGACGGAGAAGCCCTCGTCCGCCGGGTCCTCGCCAGCGGCCGGCCCGAGGTCGTCATCCACACCCGACGGGCCGGTCCTCCCCACGGCGGCGAGCCGGCTCTCCCCGGCACCTACCGCGAGACCGACACGGGCTCGGGCATCGAGTCCATGGTGGTGGTGCCCGTCCATCTGCGGGGCCTGTCGTTCGGAGCGCTGAGCTTCGTCACCGGGACGGGTCGGCGCGGGTATCGACGCTCGGACCTCGAGACGGCGGCCGGACTCGCCGAGCGGGTGGCCATCGCGGTCGAGCGCGTCCTGCTGTGGGGCGAAAGCCGTCAGGCCGAGCAGGCCGCCACCCGTCACGCCGGCCAGTTGCGCCGCCTCATGGAAGCGGCCCTCGCCGTCAACGCGCCGCTGGCGGAGCCCCAGGTGCTGCGGGTGTTGTCCGAGCACGGGCGGCGCGTCCTGGACGCCGAGCAGGCCGTGGTCCTGACCCTGTCTCCGGGCGATCTGCCTCCCGATGCCGACGAGACAGCCGAACGGGTGGAGGTGAGTGCTCCCGCGGCCGTCCCCGACTCGCTCGCGCCGGTGGTCCAAGCCGCCTCCCGGCTCGTGGCGGGTGCTAATCGGCCCTTGCGCGATTCGGGCGGGCTCGACGAGGGCGGTGATCCCGTCGTGGCCGCGGCGTTGGCGTCCTCAGGGGGCGCGCCGTCCCGTGGATGGCCGTCCCGCTCGTGGATTCGACCGGGACCCGCAACCGGGCCATCGTCGTCCTCGGCCGGGAACGGTCGTTCAACGCCGAGGACGAATCGGTCCTCGTCCTGCTGGCCCAGATGGCCACGGTGGCCCTCGACAACGCCCGCCTCTATCAAGCGGTCCAGGGCAACGAGCAGCGTCTCCAAGCGGTGGTGGAGTCCTCGCCCCTGGCCATCGCCGAGCTCGACCTCTCGGGTGCGGCGCGGTGGTGGAACGGCGCGGCGGGGTCGTTGTTGGGGTGGGGTGCGCCGTCGTCGGACGTCGTGTCGGATCGTGTCCTGCGCATCCCCGCCGCCGACGAGGTGGCCGGCGCCGCGCTCGGGCGCCTGTGGGACCGGACCCGGCACGGCGAAGCGACGGTGGGCGTGCAGCTCGGGGCGTTGCGCGACGACGAACTGCTCCAGCTGTCGGTGTCGACGGCGCCGCTGCTGGACCACAACGGCTCGGTGACGGGGATCCTGGCGGTGGCCGAAGACGTCACCGAGCGCCAACGCATGCTCGAGCAGTTCCAACAGGCCGAGCGGCTCAGCGCCATGGCCCGCCTGGCAGGCGGTGTGGCCCACGACTTCAACAACCTTCTCACCGTCATCCTCGGCTGCAGCGAGATCCTGCTCCGTCAGATCGACGCGCGGGGACCCGCTCGTGACCGAGGTGGAGGCGATCCAACGCGCCGGGCACCGCGCCGCTGCGCTGACGAGCCAGCTGCTCGCCATCGGCCACCGCCAGGTGGGCCAACCCGGGGTGGTCGATCCCGACAGCGTGGTGCGGGCCATGGAGCCCATGCTCGTCCGGGTCATCGGGGAGGACGTGCAACTGGAGCTGGTCCCGCCCGAGCCCGCCGGCCGCATCCTGGTCGACCCGGCCGAGATCGAGCGGGCCGTGTTGAACCTCGCCATCAACGCCCGCGACGCCATGCCCAAAGGTGGCCGCCTCGTGATCCGCACCGCGTGGTCGGCGCCGATCTGCCCGTGCCGCAACGCATCGTCGCCCTGGCGGTGTCCGACACGGGGACGGGCATGGACGAAGAGACGGCCGAGCACTGCTTCGAGCCCTTCTACACCACCAAGGGATTGGCCAAAGGGACGGGGCTCGGGCTGGCGGCCGTCCACGCCATGGTGACCCAGGCGGGCGGCCAGGTGAGTCTGGACACCGCCCCCGGTCGGGGCACGACCATCACCTTGTGGTTCCCCGCGGTGGAGGACGAGGGGGACGGGATGTACGGGGACCGGGCCCTCGAAGACGACTCGAGCGGCGGCGGCGACGAGCTGGTGCTCGTGGTCGAGGACGAGGACGAGCTGCGTCGTCTGGCCGTGCGGGAGCTCGAGGAGCGGGGCTATCTGGTGTTGGCGGCGGCCAACGGCGTCGAGGCCATGGCGGTGGCCCGCTCGCTCGAGCGGCCCCTCGATCTGCTCGTCACCGACGTGGTCATGCCCGAGATGAACGGTGTGGAGCTGGCCGAGTCACTGGTGGAGCTGTGGCCCACCGTGGCCGTGCTCTTCATGTCCGGGCACCTCGACGAGGGGGCGTTGGAGCGTCATCCGCTCGACCCCGATGCGGACCTGCTGCCCAAGCCCTTCACCCCGGACCAACTCGGGCGCCGCGCACGTCACGCCCTCGACCGTGCCGCCGCTGCCAATCGCAAGACCGCGGCGCCTCCGCACCTGCGGGCCGAGGCGACCGGAGCCTGACTCAGGGCTCGAAGCGGTATCCCACGCCCCGCACGGTGCGGACCCACCGGGGGCTGTCGGGGTCGACCTCGATCTTGCGCCGGATGCGGCGGATGTGCTCGGTAACGGTGCCGGCGTCCTGCCACTCCGACGAGGAGTCCCACACCTGGGCCAGAAGCTGCTCGCGGGTGAAGACCTGTCGGGGCGAGCCGGCCAGGAAGGCCAGGAGCGCGAACTCCTTGGCCGTGGTCTCGACGAGACGGTCCGACACCCGGATCTCGCGGGCCATGGTGTCGATGACGAGGTCGCCGAATTCGAGCGTCCCGCTCGAGGTGGCCGAGCTGCGGGTGGCGCCGCTGCGCCGCAGGACCGTGCCCACCCGGGCGGCCAGCTCGGCCGGGGAGAAGGGCTTCACCACGTAGTCGTCGGCGCCCAGCTTGAGGCCCAGGACCCGGTCGGTCTCGTGGCCCTTGGCCGTGACCAGGATCACCGGCACGTCGCTGGTACGGCGGATGGCGGCCAGGACGTCGAAGCCGTCCTCGGTGGTGAGCATGACGTCGAGGATGACGAGGTCGGGCTGGCCGCTGGCCAGGCTGCCGATCGCCTCGGCGCCGGTCATGGCCTCGGTGACCTTGTAGCCCTCGACCTCGAGGAGGCGGCTGAGCATGCCCCTGACCTCGGGGTCGTCGTCGACCACGAGGAGCTTGCCGCACGACCTGCTGGGCACCGTCGTGGTGCGACCAGCTTCCGTCGATCCCAGTTTCGTCACCACCGTATCGTCCTCTCCCACCACTGCCACCACCGGCCTTGCCACTTAGCGTAGTGGCACCCTCCCTCCTAAGTGAAGGGCTCGGAGCCACTTTCGGAACCCTATCGCCCGCCTGTGTCTCGGGCTCCCCGTCCCCCTCGCCCGGTCAAGTTGGGAGGGGGTTGATCGGCTGTAGGCCAGGTAGTGGTCTACGTATCGCACACTCGGGACGTGGCCGCAGCTTTGAAATCCAAGAGGAATGCCCGGTTGGCGACGGTCCCGGGGGGGTCCCCGGTCGAAGAAACCCGTACCGAGGCGCCCACGGTGCTCGTGGTGGGGACCGACGAGTGGGCCATCGAGCAGTCGGCCACCGAGCTCGAGGCGGGCGGGTGCCGTGTCCTGCGGTGTCACGAGCCTGGTGAGCCCGCTTTTCCCTGCAACGCCCTCGTCCAGGGGCGGGTCTGTCCCCTCGACGTCGGGTTCGACGTGGTGGTGACGGTACGGGCCCGGCCCTTGAGCGAACCGTGCCAGGCGGAGCTCGGCGTGATCTGCGCCCTGCACCGGGGAACGCCGCTGGTCGTGGCCGGTGTCGCCTCGGAGCGGCCGTTCGGGCCGTGGGCCTCACTGACGGTCGAACAGGGTGGTGACGTAGTTACCGCATGTGAGAAGGTGGTGGATGCGACGCCTGTTGCAATCGCCACGGGCGCTCGCGCGTTCGTCCCGAGGAGGACGTCTGCCATGCCCAGTAACACCGTCTCGTAACAGCAGGCTCCGTTCATGCCTACCGGCCGCAGTACCGCGGACATCGACGCCTGGCTCGAAGAGCTGTGGAACGAGCGCGGGACCGACCTTCTGCTGACGGCCGGCGCACCACCGCTCATCCGGGTCGACGGCGAGATGCGCCCGGTCACGGGCGGTCAGATGATGAGCCCGATCTCGGTCGAGCGGGTGATCAAGGCGGTGGTCGGCCCCGACCTCGTGCCGGCCTACGAGGCCGAGCGAGAGATCGACTTCGCCTTCAGCTGGCAGCAGCGGGCCCGACTTCGCTGTAACGCCTTCCATCAGCGCGACACGTGCTCGCTGGCCCTGCGCATCATCCCCTTCGAGATCCCCGGGTTCGCGCAGCTGGGCCTTCCCTCGATCGTCGAGTCACTGGTGGAGTTGCCCATGGGGCTCGTGATCGTGACGGGCCCGACCGGCTCGGGGAAGTCGACCACCTTGGCGGCCATGATCGACCACATCAACCGCTATCGCCGGTGTCACATCGTCACCATCGAGGACCCCATCGAGTACGTCCACGCCAACCACCGCTCGGCGGTGAGCCAGCGCGAGGTGGGCACCGACACCGAATCGTTCACCCGCGCCCTGCGATCCGTGCTGCGTGAGGACCCCGACGTGCTGCTGGTGGGCGAGATGCGAGACCAGGAGAGCATCGCCACCACCCTGACCATCGCCGAGACCGGTCACCTCGTGTTCGCCACGCTCCACACCAACGACACCGCCCAGGCCATCGACCGCATCGTCGACATCTTCCCCTCCGACCGGCGCGAGCAGATCCAGGTGCAGCTGGCATCTACCCTCGAGGGCGTGGTCTACCAGCGCCTGGTGCCCCGCCTCGATGGTGGGCTGGTGGCCGCCTACGAGGTGCTCATGGCCAACCACGCCGTGCGCAACCTCGTGCGCGAGGGCAAGACGCGTCAGCTCCGCAACATCGTGGCCACCCACCAGCAAGAGGGCATGCAGACCCTGGAGATGGGCCTCAACAACCTCATGGCGGAAGACCTCATCGACTACGACACCGCCCTGCGCGTGAGCCTCTACCCCAAAGAGCTCAACCACCCTTCCAACTACGCGGGGGTGCGTCAGTTCGTGGCGGATGGGTCGTCGGTATTGGCACCCGAAGCCCCCCGAGTGACCTCGATCTGACTCGGTGGCCGATGAGGCAGAGCCCGGCGGCGGGGCTTCAGGCCCCTGAGAGCGCAGACGAAGAACCTGGTAACGATGGCGGCTTCACGCTGATCGAGTTGCTCATGGTTCTCGTGATCCTCCCCCTCATCATGGGGGCGGTGGCCACGGTGATCATCACAACCCTTCAGGACTCGGTTGGTGTCGGTGGCCGCGTCTCGGACTCGGCCGACACCAGCATCATCTCGGCCAACTACGTGCACGATGTGCAGAGCGCGGCATCGGTCACGACCGACCCCGGGGTCGCCTCGCCCGCACTCTGTGCTGCGCCGGCGCCAACGGGCTGGACGTTGCTCCTGGGGATGCAGTGGAGCACGACGACATCGGGTCCAGCCACGACCGTCTCCTATTGGGCTGTCCCCACCACCGTCCCCGTGCCGACGGCGTCGACGGGGACCGAGACCGAGCTCGTGCGCGAGATCTGTGTCAATGGCTCGACGGCGAGTCGCGAGGTCCTGTCCCAGGACGTGGCATCGTCGACGAGCTTGCCCGTGGTGTCAGGCCTTCCTCCCACGGCCGAGGGGGGCTGGGTCCCTAGTTCCGGAGTGTCGAGCATCACCCTGTCGTCGTCGCAACCTGCCAGTGGGTACACGCTCGAGCTGGTCGCCGTCCCACGCGTCTGGACGGCCAGCGGTGCCAGTGGGAGCCCCTCGTGACGAGGCGCGTTCCCCGCCGTCATTCGAAGTCGGAGTCGGGCGAGACCCTCATCGAGGTGCTGATGGCGGTGGTGATCATCTCGCTTTCCGTCGTGGCACTGATGGGGGCGCTGATCACCTCGATCACGAGCTCGGGCGAGCAGCACAGCCTGGTCACGCTGGACACGATCTTGAAGAGCTATGCCGAAACCGTCAAGGAGCAGCTCCAGCTCCAGCCCCAGTCGCTGCCGGTGCCGCCACCCTCACCGCAGACGTTCCAGAACTCGTGCACGGCGAGTTACTCGATCACGCTTCCCACCAGCTTCGTGCTCCCTGCCGGCTTCGACGCCCCCACGATCTCCCCCGTGGCGTTCTTGAATCCGATCAGCAACGCGTTCACCGACGGGTCAGCGGCCTGCGCCAGCAACGGTGACAACACAGCCATCCAGCAGATCACCGTCACAGACACCGCCGCGAACAATGTGAGTGACACGCTCAGCTTCGTGGTGATCGACCCGCACTACATCGCCACTCCGGTGGTCGTGGTGACCGCATCGCCGGCCGCTCCGACGCTCGGCCAAGCGGTCGTCTTTACCGCTACGATCACCGTCCCGACTGGGGATCCTCCGCCCACCGGCGCCGTGACCTGGAGCGTGACGGGGCCGTCGGGGCCCCTGACGTGCGCGCCGGGCCCGGGCCCGAACACGTGTGGCGTCACGGCCTCCCAAGCGGGTCCGTATTCGGCCACCGCCGACGTCGCAGCAGACGCCAACTACAAGGCTTCTTCTGGGTCCCTTTCCTTGACCGTGGCCACCGCCACCCCGACGGTGAGGCTCACCTCGGCGACCAGTAGTCCCGGTGGGGTCGAGACCCTGACGTTCACGGCCACGGTCAGCGGGCCCACGGGGGGGCCGGATTTCAGCAAGCAAGTGTCCTGGAGCGTGTCAGGACCGCCGGGCACGACGCCCGGTTGCGGGCCCGGATCCACCCCTCTGAGCGGGACGACCAACCCGGACACGGCCACCTGTGTGGTCAGTCCGACCGTCATGACGTCGATGTACATGGCCACGGCCACCTATCCAGGTGACCCGAACTACACGAATGCGTCGTCGACTCCGGACACGGTGGCGGGATGAGGGGGCTGGGTCGGCCAGGATTCGTCTCGCAGGACGAGGACGGCGCAGTCCTGCTTCTGGCGTTGGTGTTCATCCTCGTGATCGCGATCGTCCTGACGTCCCTGTTGACCTTCACCGGGAACGACCTCCTCAATACCTCCAACCTTCGCTCCCAGCGCTCCCTTGAGTATGCCGCCGACGGCGCCACCGATGCCGCCTTGCAGGCGGTCAGGTATTCCAACAGTGCCTTCCGGGGAACTCCTCAGCCGTGCATGCCGAACGACGCGCCGTCGATCTCGATCAATGGAGAGCAGATCACCGTCGATTGCGGCAACGGCACCAGGAGTGCGAGAACGTCGTGCATCTCGACAACGGTGCTCCCGTGCGAGACACGTTCGGTGAACCTCTATGCCTGCGAGGGCACCGGGAGCTGTACGAGCACCAGCTCCCGGCTTCAACTCCAGGCGGTCGTCGCGTTTGACGACTACTCGTCGTCGAACGTGCTGATGTGCCAAAGAGCTGCCCCAGCGAGCACCGCGACCTGCGGAACCGGTATGGCCGTGGTGAGTTGGGTGGTAAGAGGAGCTAATTCCTAAAAGGGATTGGCTCCCGAGCGTGCCGGTTCCCCGTCCGGCTCGGGGTGAGTACCGTTGCGGAGATGTCCATGCCCAGCTCGCACCGCGGGGCACGCCTCCCATACCGCACCCTCGCCGGGGTGGTCCCCTGCCCATCGGGGTGGCTGGTGGCGTCGGCAAAGCTCCAAGGCATCACGATGGCGCCGGAGGATCCGCAGGTCTTCTCGTCGTTCCTCGAAGTCATGGACTACAAGCCTGCCTATCAGGTGATCGCGCTCTTCTGCCCGGTGGGCCTGCCCGAAGTTCCTTCTCCGGGCGGAAGAAACTGTGACCGAGATGCCAGACGCCTGCTCGGATGGCCGCGATCGAGCGCCATCGTCTCCGCGCCGGCGCGCGAGTCCTTGGTCAGCGTCAGCTACGCGGAAGCAGCCGTCGCCAACGGTGGGAAGTTGAGCGGGGTTGGCTGGACCCTCATGAAAAGAGTGGCGGAAGTGAACGAGGCGGTCGCACCGTATTGGCAGCGAACGGTGTTCGAGGTGCACCCCGAGCTCTGCTTCTACCAGCTCAACGAGGATCGGCCCCTGCAGCATTCCAAGCACAAGCAGGTCGGCATGGATGAGCGCCGGGCGCTGCTCGAAATGCGTCTCCCGGGGGCTATGCGCATCCTTGATGCTCAGATCTCAGGGGTGACCGCAGCGCACCTCTGTGACGCCACGGCATGTCTGTGGACCGCTCGGCGTATCGCGTCCCGGGCGATCACCCGCATTCCGGAGGACCCGGAATGGGACAGCAGGGGACTGCGCATGGAAATCGTGCGATAATCCTTGTCGTCAAGCGATGAACGGCTCAGCCGCCCGCTCCGGCGACGGCTGCGACAGGCTCCGAGATTCTTGTTTCCCCGACGTTCGCCTCCTCCGGTTTCTGAGTCACCTTGAGGGGCTTCGGGATCCACGCCGTGACCAAGAGGGCAATCATGATCCCGGTCATGAGCAACCAGTACGTCCACATGTCGTGACGGGTGAACGTCATGACGCTGAGCCCTGCGGCAGCGATGGCGGTGAGGGCGAAGCGAGTGGGCCGGTTCCCGGCGCCCGCAACGAGTGCCAGGGCGACGCATGGCATGACGTAGTACGGCGTCATGACCGGGTCGAAGACACAGCGAGCGGCGAGGGCGACTGCCATCAGCCACAGGAGTTGTGCGGGGTTCTGGCGCCGGGGGCGGGCCAAGGCGCCCGCCACGACGGCGGCGACGAGTCCGATCGTGCGTGTCGGTCCGCCTGCCACGTAACCATGGGGGAGCTTGGGCGACAGATCCACCCACGGGGTCGCATGGTTCACCGCCGGAGGAGTGGGTTGCTGCAGCAATGTCCGCACCGAGTCGTGGAAGTCGGGAATGGCCACGGCGACGAAAAGGAACCCAGGGAGCATCGCCGCCCGAGCCAATAGGGTTGCACTCTTGCGCAGCCCCACCACGGCCAGGAGCACGGGAAGGGCGAAGACCGCGAAGAGCTGGAACGCGATGGCCGCGCCGAGAAGCCATCCTGCTGCTGCCTCTCGGCCTTCGAGCAGCTTGCGGAGGGCGAGGACCAAGAAACCGACGGCGAGCACGTCCTCGGGATGGCCCCAGAGCGCGACGGCAGGAAAGATCGCTCCCGCCTCGAGCACCAACAAGATCTTTCGCCGGGTAGTCGGGACCCTCATGTGCCGTGCCATGGAGTCGAAGGCCCACAGAGCCAGGCCTCCTGACGCCATCGAGACCGGCCCGATGAGCAGCCAAGCCTGGGGATGCAGGTTGGGCAGGAGCCCTGGCGCGTTCTCGGAAAGCCCGAGAGCAGACGATAGGACGACGAACGGTGTCAGCAGGACCTCGAAGCCAGGCAGCGTGATCAACTCCGACTGGGTGTTGCTGTAGACGAATGACAACGAGCCCCACCCGATCCAGTGAGCGGTCCGCACCGAGTACCAGATGTCACCGGGGGTGACCCAATAGTCCTGGTGCCGGACCACGGGAGCCCACCAAAGGCTGTACGCTATCCCGACTGCCACCACGGCCAGCGAGACGAAAAGCACCCAAACCCAGAGACGCGGAGAATCGGATTCCGTCTGGTGATGCGCGTCTCGTGACGTCCAGGGTGACCCCGTCATCGGGCGTGAGCGACCGACGGCCTCGGGGACGGGCGTGTCGCGGGAGCTCTCCCTCGCTTCCGCAGACACGTCCGCTCCCATCTTGGATTCGACCAAGCTCGACCTAGGAGGCTTGCGCGACGTTGCACGCCTGGTTCGGGTAGATGTCGATATCGCCCGACTGGGTGTAATCAAGGCTCGAGCCCGGTCCCGTGACCCAGACAGAACCCGACGTGTTGAACGTGATCTGATAGTCAGCCGTCCCGGGCCACGTCTTCAGCCAAGGGCCCACGGTGGCGCCGTCCACGCTGTCGGTCGACAGCAATTCTCCCGAGTCGGCGGGATAACCCATGGGGTCGACGGTTGAGTCATTCTGAGGGCCAGGGTGTTGTGCTTTGAAGGCTTCGATGGCTGTCTCCACCGACTTGGCATCGGACAAGCACGACGCTTTTGCCGCACTTTGGCTGGTGTTGCCGACTGCGAACACGACGATGGCTGCCAAGATGGCCAAGATGATGATGACGATGAGGAGCTCGATAAGGGTGAACCCTCCCTCATTCCTCTTCTGCTTCATTCTCTCCAGCATTTTCTGCTCATTTCTTCGGGGTTTCCTACCGGTCGAACCGGCCTGGGATGGATTCGATCTGTTCAGAAGGTGGGGGAAGTGGAGTAGATCAGCTATGTCGGAACCCCCTCGCCGACTGGCGGAAGGGGTTGTCGCCCAGTCCGTTTGGTCCGCATCAGATGTGCACCTGGCGATAGATGCCGTACATGGCCGAGATGAGGGCGATGGCGACGAAGCCGACGATCAGGCCGACGAACACGATCACGACCGGCTCGAACAGTGCGGTGAACTGCTTCAGCTTGTAGTCGAGCTCCCGGTCGAAGTAGATGGCGGCGGAATGGAGCTGGTCGTCCATCGTCCCTGTGCTCTCACCGACGAGGAACATATGCCTGGCTGCGGCGGGAAAGAGGCCGGTGGACGCGAGGGGAGCCGCCAAGCCCTTCACCGCTCATCATGGCCGTGCGGGCCGACGAACAGCCCTCTCTTGTAGACCGAGTTCGTTGTGGCCTCGCCGGTCACCTGCAGGGCTTCGGGGAGCGGGACGCCGGCGGTGACCATGGCGTGCAGGATCCGGCAGAACCGCTCGAGGATCGATGTCTTCATCAGGTCCCCGACGACGGGCATGCGTAGGAGGAGCCGGTCCCGCATGGCGCGACCCTCTGGATGTGGCCACGCCGAGGATGACGATCAACGCAATGGCACCGGCGGCACCGGCGAGGAAGTACCAGTCGTTCTCGATGAAATTGGCGACGCTGAGAAGCATCCGCGTGGGCAGTGGCAGCTTGGCGTTCAACGATGCGAAGAAGGTCTTGAAGCGCGGCAGGACGTAGGCGGTGATGACGACCACCGCCAAGATGGCGAATGACGAAGACGATGCTCGGGTACATGAGGGCCGAGCTGACCCTGCGGCGGGCCTCGAGGTCCCGGTCGATGTACTCCGAGAGCTGGTCGAGGACGGTGTCGAGATTTCCGGTGAGCTCGGCCGAACCGAGGATGCCAAGGTAGTAGCGGGGGAAGGCCTCGGGGTGCTGGCTCGCCGCACCGGCGAAGGTCTCGCCCGAGCGCAGCGAATCCGCCATCTCCGCCATGACTCGCTGGAGGACCTTGTTGCTGGTCTCCTCGGTCATGATCTCGAGGGCTTCGAGTACGGGGATCCCTGCCTTCATGAAGACGGCCATCTGCCGGGAGAAGTACATGAGCTCCTTGCGAGGGACCTTCTCCCGGGTGATCTCGTACTTGAGGATGCTCTTCTTCTCGATGACCTCCAACGGCGCCAGGTCGCGACCGATGAGCGCGCGTCGCGCCATGTTGGCGGTGAGGGCGTCCTCGATGCCGCTGACCGTGGCGCCCTCCGGAGTGATGGCTCGAAACTTGTATTTCGCCATCGTCTTGCCCGTGTCGTCTGTCTTACGCCGTGTAGATCGATCGGATGACTTCGGAGATCGTGGTGACGTCGTCGGCGATGAGCCGGATGGCTTCGTCCCGGAGCGTGCGCATCCCTTGGGACACCGCCATGCGCTGCAGCTCCTCCTGGGTGGCCCACCCCACGATCAGCCGCTTGATCTCCGGGGTGATGCGCATGAGCTCGTACACGCCGATGCGGTCCCGGTAGCCGGTCCCCGCGCAGAAGTTGCACCCCTCACCGCGGAAGAACTGCACCTTGGGCAGCCCGCCGCTCTCCTGGTAGAAGGCGAGCTCCTCGTCCTTGGGCTCGTACGGCGTCTTGCACGTCTGACAGATGCGGCGCACGAGGCGCTGGCTCACCACGGCCAGCACCGAGGAGGCCACCAGGAACGATTCGATGCCCATGTCCAAGAACCGGTGCAGGGCGGCCGCCGAGTCGGTGGCGTGGAGCGAGGAGAGCACGAAGTGTCCGGTGAGCGCCGATTGCACGGCGATCCGAGCGGTCTCCACGTCGCGGATCTCACCCACCAGGATGACGTCGGGGTCTTGGCGAAGGATCGACCGCAACCCGTTGGCGAACGTGATCCCGGCCTGATCGTTGGTCTGGATCTGGTTGATGGTGGGAAAGACGTATTCGACCGGGTCTTCGACCGTCATGATGTTGCGGCTGGGGTCGTCGATCTCGGTCAGCGCGGCATAGAGGGTGGTGGTCTTGCCGCTCCCCGTCGGTCCCGCGCACAGGACCATGCCGAAGGGTGTCCCGATCAGGCGCGTGAAGATCTCGTGGGTTCCCAGAGGCATTCCCAGGTCGCCCATGCGGAAGAGCGAGCGACTCTTGTCGAGTACCCGCAGCACGCAGTTCTCACCCCAGATGGTGGCGACGGTCGAGACTCGGATGTCGATCTCGCGGTCGTCGACCACCATCGTGATCTGACCGTCCTGGGGCCGGCGCCGCTCCACGATGTTCATGCTCGCCATGATCTTCAATCGACTCACGAGGGCGGGGGCCATGGCGAGCGGCAACTCCACGGCATCGTGTAGGGCCCCGTCGATGCGGTACCGGATTCTCAAGACCGATCCCTGGGGTTCGATATGGATGTCCGAGGCGCGGTCTCGCATGGCCTGGGTGATGAGGAGGTTGACCACCTGGACCACAGGGGCGTCGTCGGCCATGGCCACTTGCACGCCCGTGTCGGCGGTCACCCGGCGAGGGCTCTCGGCGGTCTCCTCGAAGGCACGGACGTGCTCCTGGATGTTTCCGAGCGCCCGGTACGCGGTGTCGATGGCGCGCTGGATGTCGGATCGCGGCGCGATCACGAGCCGGACGACCTGGCCGCACGCGTTGGCCAGGATCTTGGCCAGCTCGGGATTGGGGTCCGACACCGCCACCGTCAGCCCGTTGGCATCGCCCACCAGCGGGACCGCCAGATGGCCGCGGCTCACGCTCTCGGGCATCTGCTCGATGGCCTCGGGTGTGGGTGTCTGTTGCGACAGGTCGACGAGCGGGACATGGAGCTGGGTCGACAGGGCCTTGGCCAAGTCACGCTCGTCGATGGCTCCGAGTTCGACCAGGAGGGTGCCGATCCGCTTGCCCGAGGTCCCCTGCTGCAGCAGCGCCTGGGCCAGCTGGTCGTGGGTCACGAGTTGCGCCCCGACGAGAAGCTCACCCAGTTGGGTGCGGGAGCTGGCGAAGTCGCGTCCCAGCGGTGCCTGAGGCGAGCCCTCAGGGAGGATTTCCTCGTCGGTCGAATCCTTCCGCAACTTCATACCCACTCCCATCAGTGGACTCCGGTTCTTGAGGAGGGAGTCAGCGCCGCTCTTCGCCCCCGGCGATAGCGGCTCTGCGCCCCGACCCCGAACAGTAGTGGGTGTCTAAACGTCCCTGAGCAGGGACTTTCCGATGAATCCCGCCTGTTTTGGAGTTCCCCACTCTCCCCGCGCAAAGTCCCTGCAGGCTCACACCTGTGGATTGTGTCAATGCAGGGTCACCCTGGTCCCTATGGAACCTCAACAAACGATCAACTGCCCACGTGAAAGGCACGAGGCACCTCGTCACAATGTGCGCTTTCGGTCGCAATCTCGCGAAAAGCGGTGACCAAGTCACTGACCGTACGAGTGTGTCTCCGGACACCCGATGAGCGACCGGGCCGGTCCCGAGGATTCCGGCTGCGGCAAGACGTCAGCCGCCGGCGTTCTCCGGGGCCGGCGGCGGGGGTTTCGACTCGGAGGAGGCCCCGGTCGGTGCCGATGTCCTCCTCTTGGATCGAGGCCGCAGGCGCCGTCGATCTGCCTCGGGTTGCGGCGTCAGTTGCTCGGCCGGCGAGGTGCTCCGGGTCCCGTCGGGATCCGACGGCCAACTTGGTGGCAACACCCAGACCCGCCGCGCCATGCGAGCCCTCCTTGCTTCATGCCCCGTACGTCGATCACCGCCCCCGAATGGATACGGGGCTCGATCGGCGCGACCCAGGCTGCCCCGGGGACGAAGCTCTGTCAACGGCTCCCGCGAAAATGCACTGGTGGCAAGGGTTTTTCGCCCTCAGGACAGGAAGGGCGACTCCTGTCGCCACGTGAAATCGACCGCCGGGTTGCCCGAGGTCTCCACGAGCAACTCGGTCATGCTCGGGTCACCGCTGTACCCGGTGCCGTCCCACCCTGTCCCCATGACGCACACCGTGCACGCGAGCCTCATGAGAATGTTCTCCCGGTGGCCCCAGCACCCACTCTGGTTCGTCGGGGTGCAGTCGATGTTGGCGGTGCCGGCGCCGTCGTCGTACATCCAGAAGTAGATGGCCTCGAGGGGGTTGCCGACGGCCCCGGCCCAGTTCGACCCCCATTGCGTGTACGGGAAGCCGGCCGGCGGGGGAGGATCGACGTTCTGGGCGGCTCCTTGGCCGGCCGCCTGGTCCAGGCTGGTGGCCATGGCCGTCAGCGGCGGCAGCCCCCGGACGGTGCGTTCGAGGTTGGTGGCCACGAAGATCTGCTGCTGCGGCGACAGCTGGGTCCAGTTCGAGGGCAGCACCATCGGCGGGAGCCCCTCGTGGCTGCGGCCATTGGCGATCGCCTGCAGGGACGCGGTGACACAGGTGGTGGAGTCGTCGTACTGGGCCCCCGAGCAGCTTTGGAGGAAGTTGGGTTGGGGAGGGATGTTGGCCGGCAAGGTCCCCGATGCGGTCACGACCTGAGCCGGCGGGCGCGGCGGCGTGGTGGGTGTGGGGACGGCCCGAGGCACCGTGGTGGGTGTCACCGGGGTCGGAGCCACGGTGGTGGGAGGGCTGACGGGAAGGGTCGTGGTGGGCACGACGGGGGCCGAGGTGCTCTGGTGCGGCACGTCGTGGGACGGGCCCGCCGACGCGGCGAGACGATCGATCGCCGGGCTGGTGCCGACGGCAGGTCCGGAGTGGAGCAGGACCAGGACGAGCACGATGACCTCTCCCAGGGCGAGCAGGCCGCCGAAGGGCAGCCAGCTCGGGCGCGTGGTCTTCCGCTCTGCTGACCGGCGCTCGGCGCCTCCCCCCACCATCGGGGAGGTATCGGCACCGCGCCGACACGGCCTGAATCAGCCGTTGGGGATCAGCGGCGCGGCTCGGGTGCCCTTTCCCCAGGGCAAGAGGCCTTTTTGACGCGTGGCCGGCCGTTGTCACTCCGCCACCACAATTCGACCGGTTCGGTATTGACTTGTTCCGACCTCACGGGTCGGCCGAGGACGCTGATTGCGTCACGAGGTCGGCGTATTCGGGATGCCGCTGGAGATAGCGGGCAATGAACCGGCACACGGGGTCGACCTTGAGGCCTCTGTCCCTGATGTCGGCGAGCGCCTCCTTCGCCAGGTGACCTCCGACCCCGTGACCCTCGAAAGCCGTATCCACCTCGGTGTGGACGAGCACGACCACGCCCGGTCGCATCCGGTAGGTGACGAATCCTGCCAACTCGTCGTCGACAAATGCCTCGTATCTGTGCCTCGTCGGGTTGTCGACGACGCGTACGGACGAATCGGAACTCGGCATCGGATCTCCAATCGGCAGTCCCAAGTTCGTTCTACCCGACCGGGGCGAGGTGGTCACCCCCGGCCGACTAGGGCACAATCGTCGGTACCGAAAGGCGGGGCGACTGGGCCCTGGGCATGCCACGACGGCTAGGAGTTCGTGTGCTCGACGAGACGGCGCACCAGAGTCTGATCTCGGCCATCGACGTGGCCATCAGCCGGTGCGTGGACGCGTTCAACATCTCCTCGGAAGCGGGCGAACTGGAGCTGGCGGAACAAGCTCGCGTCCAAGTGACCGAACTGAAGGCGCTCCGGGAGATGGCATTGGCACGGCCCACCCGGCGCCCCCGCTGGCAGTTCGGCCGGACACCGCGCGGCGACGCCCGCGCCCGCTGATGGACGAGGTCGCGGGCAAGGTCGTCTTGATCACAGGTGCGTCGGCCGGCATCGGTCGTGCCTGCGCCGACCGATTGCACGAGGCGGGGTGGACGGTCGTCGGCGCCAGCAGACGGGGGACGTCCTCGGGACCCTGGCAGGGCCTCGTCATGGACGTCGACCGTGACGAGTCGGTCCGAGACGGCGTGGCCGAAGTGCTCTCCCGCTACGGACGCATCGACGCCATGGTCGCCTCGGCCGGTTGGGGCGTTGCCGGCGCGGTGGAGCACACCACCATCGACGAGGCCAAAGCCCAGGTCGAGACCAACCTGTGGGGCGCCACCCGCGTCGTGCAGGGCGTCTTGCCGGCGATGCGGGCCCGGGGCGGTGGCCGCATCGTCCTCATCAGCTCGATCGGTGGCATCGTGGCCATTCCGTTTCAGGCCTTCTACAGCGTCAGCAAGTTCGCGCTCGAGGGGCTGGGCGAAGCGCTGGCCTACGAGGTGGCACCGTTCGGGATCGACGTGACCCTGGTCGAGCCGGGCAACGTCCACACCGACTTCACCGCCAACAGGCAGATGGCCGCGTCATCGACCGACGACGACGTGTACAAGGGCGCGCTCAGCAAAGCGCTGGGTGTGATGGAGCGGGACGAGGCGAACGGCGTGGCTGCCGACGCCGTCGCCGCCGTGGTTCACAAGGTCCTCGATGCTCGTCGCCCGCCTCGCCGCGTGTCGGTGGGCAAGGCGGGGGAGCGCGTCGGCATCCTGGCCAAACGGCTTCTCCCGCATCGCATCTTCGAGGCGGCTGCCAAGAGCAGTCTGGGTGTGTGAATCAGGATCTCAGCCGAAATCCGTCTTGAACATGGCCAGTGCCTTGGGGAACGTGCCGTCCAAAAGGTTGTTCCTGTAGGTGGAAGAGGTGTCGTAGGTCCAGACGTTGGCGAAGGCCACGTCGTTGGCGACGAACCAGTCGGCCATGTTGTCGATAAAGAGGGGATCGTCCCCGAGCCCGTGGCCATCGGTGCGGAATTCGTCGGACCACTCGGGGATGGCGATGGGCTTGTTCTGCTCCGCCGCGAACGCAGCCAGCCAGTCGAGGCCCCATTGCTGGGACAGTTGGTGGGCCCAGGCCACCGTCGGCGTGAACGGGGTTCCCCAGAAGTTGTCGTAGACGTCGGTCCCGATGTAGTCCACGTAGGCGTTCCCGGGGTAGGCCTGCTGGGGGGTATAGGTGGTGGGGCTCGGCCCGTTGGGGTTCCACAGGAACTTGAACTTCTCGCCCGGCACAGCCCGCATGGTGGTGACGATCTGACGCCAGAAGGCGACGAAGTTCGCGGCGTCGGTCGCGGTTGCCACCGACCACGCGAACCAGTTGCCGTTGAACTCCCATCCCAGGCGCAAGATGGCGTCGGCCTCGTGGTAGGCCACGAGGTTCTCCCCCAGAATGGTGTAGTACTGGTTGTACGCACCGGTGGCTCCCTCGGCCAACGTTCCCACCCCGGGCAGGATGGGGACGCCGATCGCCAATCGATACGGGGAGGAGCTCCAGGCTTTGATATTGGTGGCGCTGTCCATCGATGCCCAGCCGTCGGTCTTGTCGAGGTAGTCGGTGGCATACGTCATGTGCGTGCCGGTGGCCGCCGCGAAACTGGCGACTCCGGCCGGATTGGCTTCACCGGCGTAGTCGCCCAGAGGAACGTCATGCGCGATGCCGTCGTTCGTGCTCGACGACGTGACCTGTCCTTGGTGACGGCTCGTTGTCGATGTGATGCTGGGTGCCGTCGTGGTGGTCGGGGCAGCGGTGCTCGCCGCGTCTTTTCGCACTGTCGACGCCGGGGAGCTTCCTGACGTGACGATGAACGTGATCGACCCGACGAGCACCACGACCGAGCCGAGGACGGCCCATGACCACCACACCCGGTGCAGCGCGGGGCTCTTGCGTCCGACGAATTGGGAAGGCGGCCACTGCTGCACAACCGCATGTGTAGGCCGGCGGCCATGGTTGGCATACGCCCAGCGCGGAAGGGCGAGCCTTCCTGTCAGAAGGCCTGAACGTCGGCGATGGGCGTGTCCCCGGGGACTCATTTGCAAGCCCTGTCCCAAGAGCCCGACATGACGTTTACCCTTCTCAATGCAGTTCGTGACCCGCGCACCAGGCACGCAGTGCCGCTGCATGCCCCCCGGCTGCCAGAACGGCCTCGGTCCAATTCCCACTCTAGGGGTGCTCTGCCGCTATGGGCAACGGGTCAAGCAGGCCCGCCCGGCTGTCTGCTGAGCAGCGGTCTTCGCCCCGGGATCGAAACAGGAGCCGGGCATAGACGCCAGAGGTTCGGTAGTAGTCTCGAAGTATCCCCCCTTGGGAGTGACGCCTCGTTTGGGCAGGACGACCATTTCCTGGTTGTCGCCCCGTGCAGGCTGGACGCCTCTTCTAGGCATCACCGAAGGAGTGCGTCATGACGACTTCACCTTTTCACCCACCTCTGATCGCGGTCGCGCCGCAGCTGGCTGAGCTGGACACCGACGAGGACGAGAGCAGTGACTCCGTCACGACGTGCGGGCGATGTCGTCTCAATTTTGTTCGTCATCCGTCGATCGGTGCGGGTGACTCACCGAAGTGGTGGTTGTGTCCGCCGTGTCGGAGCCGATTGCTGGGCGACGAGACCAGGACGAGCTCGCGGTGGTCGAGGTGAGTGGTGTCGTGAACTACGCCCAGCCCCCCGTGGGCTGGTGGCAGGACTCGAAAGGGCGGATGCAGCCTCCGGGGTCGTACCTGGCTCCGGCGCGGCGCGTTCCGTCTGAGGGTCCGCCAGGTGCGCACGGTGCGACGACAACGTCGGCGACTCGGGGACCGTTGCGGAAATGGGCCTTGGCGCTGCGGCGAGGTCGGTCCTAGTCGCCCGACGGCGATCGGCTCGCGGAGGTCACGGTCTACAGCGCGGCGCGCCTCAGGATGCCAAGGAGGGACTGCGTCACCATGTCCGCGGTGATTTCAGACGCAACCCACGTCTCGGCTGGCCCCGAGGTTCCGTGGCCCTTCCACATGTCACCCTGGGCAACATTCACACGCTGTTGCGCCATATCGAAATCAAGTTGGAGATAGGGATGCTGATCCTGCCGAGGACGGCCGATGAGCTCCCCCGACAGTGACATCCAGAGCCTGACGCGTGGAGAAACGCCAGCTCCCTGCACGCCTTCGCGTATTTCGAGAAGTCCCCCGCCCCCGTTCACACGCAAGCGTTCCAGGAATCCCTGCATGGCAGGTTCGATCGTCTGTGCGCATACCGATGCAAACTCGTCCTGGAGTCGCGTGTTCTCGGTGTCCGCCCGCGACCGCGTGTCAGCGAGGTGATGCATTCGTTGTGATCGCATCTCGAAGATGCGATCGACTTCCACCAGGAGATCGGTCGAAGCCACATTGGCCTCGGTGGAACCGGACGAATCGGGGGGAAGGGGACGATGCTTGGGGTCGTCCGATGAAGTGCGGAAATCGAGGATCTTTCCGACTCGGTCTGGTCCCATGATGGACCGCCTATCTTCCCCCCGTGAGCGGGGGTGCTGTGGCTCAAGCTGAGCAACCGTGACGCTACACCTCATTCCGGCGTCGCCACCCGCAAGCTTGGGTCCGCCGTCCGGTGGATGACGATGGCGGGGTTTCGCCTTCGGTGACGCCGGGTTCGTAGGCTCGGTGCCCGTGCGAGGTGTTCGTTGATGCTCACCCAGACCATGCGACGCGCGATCGGCCCTGTGGCGGCCTGCGTCGTGCTTCTGGTCGGAGTGGCATCGTGCGGCAGCACGGGACCACCCCGTACGCATCGGGCGGCTCGCCCTGTCACCGCCAGTTACGGGGTCACCACCGGGGAGGTGAAGGGGCTCGGCACCATCCTCGTCGACGGCGGTGGATACACCTTGTACCTGTTCCTCCCCGACGACCATGCCTCGCGCTCGCAGTGCGCCGGTATCTGCGCCGATGAGTGGCCCCCGCTCCTCCTTCCCAAAGGAATCACGGCGGCCGTGGGCGGCGGTGGGATCCGCCCCTCGCTTCTCGGGACCACGGTGCGTTCCGACGGGGGGGTTCAGGTGACGTACAACGGGTGGCCCCTGTACACGTGGCCCGATGACCTGAGTCCCGGGCAGGCGACGGGGCAGGGCCTCAACAACGTCGGCGGCGTGTGGTATGTGGTGAGTCCCGAGGGGAACCCGATTCGATCCTGAGCGACGACGACCGGGCCCGTGGTTCGTCGTCTATCGTCAGCGCCACATTTGGTCACCTCGACGTCGACAGCGGGGGGCACGCCGTGCATCTGAATCGACGACAGTTCCTGGGTGGTGGTGGTCTGGTTGGCGCGTCGGTTCTGCTCGGTGCGTGTGGTGGAGGGTCACCCTCGGGGTCTGCGACGTCGAGCACCACCCTGGCCCGGGGGGCGCTGCGGGAGGCAGGTTCGCGGCCGCGGCCCGATCTCCCCATCGGCATCGATCAGGTCCCGAAGATCAAGCACTTCGTGGTCGTAATGATGGAGAACCATTCGTTCGACAACATCCTCGGACTGGTCGGTCGGGGTGACGGTTTCACGCTGGGGCCCAACGGGCGACCGACGGCGAAGAACCCCGACGGCCAGGGCAACTACGTGCATGCGTTTCACATGCCGACCGAGTGCCAAACCTTAGGTGTCGGCAACGACTGGAAGGTCACCCACGAGGCCTACGACAACGGTACGTGTCAGGGCTTTGTCACGAGCACCACGGCCGAGGCCATGGGCTACTTCACCAGTGCGGATCTGCCTTTCACGTGTGGAATGGCGAAAACCTTCCCCATCGCCGATCGCTACTTCTGCTCCGCCATGGCGCAGACATACCCCAACCGCCGGTACCTCATCGCGGGGACGTCACTCGGGCTCATCGACGACACCTTCCCCACCGCTGTGCCCCCCAACGGCATCATCTTCGAGCAGTTCAACCGGCACGGGATCACTTGGAAGGACTACTACTCGACGCTGCCTACCATCGGGATCTTCCTGCCGCTGCTGGAAGAACCCGCGCTGAGTTCGCGCCTGGCCCACATCGACGAGTTCTACCTGGACGCGGCGGCGGGAACCCTCCCCTCGTTCAGTCTCGTCGAGCCCAATTACAGCGAACAGTCCGAAGAGGACCCCCAGGACGTGCAATTCGGCGATCAGTTCCTGGGCAAGGTCGTCAACGCCGTCATGTCGGGTCCCGACTGGTCCTCCACCATGCTGATCTGGAACTACGACGAGCACGGGGGGTACTACGACCACGTCCCGCCGCCACCGGCCGTCCCCCCCGACGATGTTCCTCCCGCCCTGGTGGCCGGCGATCCGCCCGGGACGTTCGACCGGTATGGATTTCGCGTCCCCGCCGGGGTGGTGAGCCCCTACGCCAAGAAGGACTTCGTCTCACACACGATCTACGACCACACCTCGGTTCTCAAGACCGTCGAGGAGAAATGGAACCTTCCCGCGCTGACGCGGCGCGATGCCAACGCCACCAGCCTCTTCGATATGGTGGACTTCGACAAGAAGCCGGCATTCATGAAGCCACCGAAGCTCCCGGCCGCCGCGAACCCGATACCGAAGGATGGCTGCCTGAGCACGGGTGCGGGGACGATTCCGCCTCCTTCGGCGGTCACCAAGGCCTGACCGGGACGCTTCCTTCGCAGCAGCGTCCCCGGCTCGGGCGTGAACCTGGTCGGAGATCGATGAACAGATCTCGCACGCAGACCCAAGGCACGTGTGGCGGGTGGTGGTAGTGCTTGATCGCAGTACACGTCGAACCGTGGTGGTGTGCGGGTTCGTGGTGGCGGTCCTGTTGGGCGTGGCCGTCACCATCATCGTGACTGCCCCGTCCCCGGCGACCGCCGGCCGCGGCGCTGGCGCGATCAGGGTGACAGAGATCGACTGCGCCCAGGGTTGGGTGCCACCCCGTTCGGGGCAACGCCGGCTGATCGTGGACAACGCCGGGACGTCGGTGGTCGACGTCGCTCTCGTCGGAGCCACCAGCTCGCTCGTCTACGGGGAGATCGAAGCCATGGCACCGGGAACCACCCGCACCATGACCGTGGTCGTGCCCCCCGGTCGATACCGGATGCAATGCACCTACTCCGAGGGGGCCACCTTTCTCTCCAGGATCGTGACCGTGTCGGGCCCGCCCGTCACCGACGCGCATCCCTATCTTCCGGTCACCTACAGCGAGGCGCTGCCCGCCATCGACACCTACCGGGCCGACGTGTCGGCCGGACTGGCCACACTGGCCTCGGACACCGACCACCTCCGGGCTCTGGCCGACGCCGGCCAGCTGGTTCAGGCGAAGGCAGCCTGGTTGGTGGCTCACCTCGACTACGAGCGCCTCGGGGCCGCCTACGACACCTTCGGTGCGTTCAACGACGAGATCGACGGACGCCCCAACGGCCTCCCCCTCGGCGTGAACGACCCCCACTGGACCGGTTTCCTCCGGCTCGAGGCGGCCCTGTGGCAGAACCAGGGTCCCTCCACGGTGGCGTCGGTCGCCGACGGGCTCGACAACGCCGTGCATGGCTTGGTTGGCGCCTTTCCCGATGAGAGCATCGACCCCAACGATCTGTCGCTTCGTACCCATGAGATCCTGGAGAACACCTTGCAGTTCCAGCTGACGGGCGAGACCGACCAGGGCAGCCACACCGGCCTGGCCACGGCCCTGGCCAACGTCCAGGGCACGGAGATGACATTGGGGGCCATCGCACCACTCTTGGCGCGGCGAGACCACGCGCTCCTGGCATCGGCCACGGCCGGGCTCCGTCAGCTGGCGTCCCAGCTCGAGTCGTACCAGCTGCCCGGTGGTTCGTGGACTCCGGTGCAATCGCTCAGTCAATCCCAACACGAACGTCTCGACGGGACCCTCGGGGGCCTTCTCGAGAGGCTTGCGCCCATACCGGACATCCTCGAGATCCCGCCCGACCAGGACCATCCATGACCCACGACGATTCCGGGCCCGGACCGGGCGCCTCCGAACCGTCCGACGAGCCGAGGCGCCAGGCGTTCTCGTTGTCGCGAACGCGGGTTTCTTCAGGCGGGAGCGGCCGCGGCCGCGGGTGCCGCCGCCACGGGGTCGGCGCTCGTCGGCGGTACCACCCCCGCCTGGGCCGAGACGGCATTCCATGGTGCACATCAGACGAGCGTGTTGCAGACGGCCTCGCATGCCGCGCTCTTTGTCTCCTTCGACGTCATCGCCTCGAGTCGAGCCGACATGGTGGACCTGTTCCACACCATCACCGATCGGGCCCGGCTCTTGGTGGCGGGCGGGACCCCACCCTTCGCCGGCCCCGCCGCGCCGCCCTCGGACAACGGGATCCTCGGCCCGGTCATCCCCAGACGCCAGCTGTCGTTGGCGGTGGGGGTGGGATCGTCGCTCTTTGACTCCCGCTTCGGATTCGGCGACCAGAAGCCGGCGGTGTTGCGGCCGATGGGCACGTTCCCCGACGACAACCTCGATCCGAGCCAGTGTCACGGGGACCTCAGCCTGGCGCTGTTCGCCCAGGAAGCCGACACGGTCATCCACGGGCTGCGCGACATCACCAAGTACACGCGCGGCGGGCTCGCGTCGCGCTGGCGCATCGACGGGTTTTCCAGCATTCCCAGGCCCACCGGCGTCCCCCGGAACCTGTTGGGTTTCAACGACGGTATCGCCAACCCCAACGTCCGCTCGAAGAGCGCCATGGAAGAACTCGTCTGGGTGCGATCGGGCCCGCCCGAACCAGCGTGGACATCGGGAGGGACATATCAGGTCATCAGGGTCATCCGCATGCTGGTCGAATTCTGGGATCGGGTGTCGCTCGACGAGCAGGAGCTCATGATCGGTCGCAAGCGCGACAGCGGCGCGCCGTTGGATGGCAATCGTCAGTCCGACATCCCCGACTACGCGGACGACCCCCAGGGGGTGTACATCCCGACCACGGCGCACATCCGGCTCGCCAATCCGCGCACTCCTCAGACGGCCTCGAGCCGGATCCTGCGACGAGCCTTCAACTACGACAGAGGCCTCGACGTCAACGGCAATCTCGACCAGGGCCTGGTCTTCACCTGCTACCAGCAGGACCTCGTGCGCCAGTTCGAGGCGGTGCAGACCAGGCTCATCGGTGAGCCGCTCGTCGACTACATCAGCCCGACGGGCGGGGGGTACTTCTTCGTCCTTCCCGGGGTGACCTCATCCTCGGACTACTTCGGGCGCTCACTGGTCGAGGCGACGTCGACGTGAGGCCGCTTCGGGTACTCTGACCGTCGGCTACGTGGAATCACCTGGGTTCGATGGGTGAATGCACCGCAGACCGAGCAGGGAAACCATGCGACAAATGCAACACGTGGACGTGAAAACACCATGTTGCGGAGTCGGGGGAGCCCGGTCGTCGAGGGCTCAGGGGTAAGAGGGTCGACTGATGTTCCAGGGCTGGCGAATGGCAAGGGTGGTCACGGTGGCCACCGTGGCGGCGGTGCTCTGTGGCGGCGTGGCGGCAGCCACCACGGTGCGTGTCCAGACGCACCACGTCTCGGGGACCGTCTCGTCGGTGAACGGCTCGGCCACGCCCGGGGCGTGCGGGACGGCGGGCATGGGCGGCGACTTCACCTTGCCGACCAACAGCACCACCTACACCGTCGACGTGGGGTCGACGACCACCACCTTCAAGGACAAGAGGGTGCCCTCCCCCTCGTTCGCCAGCGTCTGTGTGGGTGACAAGGTGCGGGCCATCGGCACGGTCGCGACCGACGACGCCTTGACGGCCGTCGAAGTGATCGTCACCCCGGCGCGCTCCCAGCCCGTCTCGGGGACGGTGGCGTCGGTGAACGGCTCGGCCGCGCCCGGCACCTGCGGGACGACGGGCACGACCGGCGACTTCACCGTGCCGACCAAGAGCGCCATCGACACCATCGACGTGGGGGCGGCGACCACCACCTTCAAGGAGAGGGGAGTCAGCGCACCCTCGTTCGCCGACGTCTGTGTGGGGGACGCGGTGCGCGCCGTCGGCCCCATCTCGAGCGACGTGGTGACGGCGTCGTCGGTCACCGTGATCCCTCCTGGCTCCCAGCACGTGTCGGGGACCGTGGCGTCGGTGAACGGCTCGGCTACGCCCGGCACCTGCGGGACGGCGGGCACGGCCGGTGACTTCACCGTGCCGACCAAGAGCACCACCGACACCGTCGACGTGGGGGCGACGTCGACCACCTTCAAGGAGAGGGGAGTGACCTCCGCCTCGTTCGCCGATGTCTGTGTGGGCGCCAAGGTGCGGGCCGCCGGGGCCATCTCGAGCGACAATGTCCTCACGGCGACCACCGTGAGGGTGGTCCCCCCACCTTCGCAGCACGTCTCGGGGACGGTGGCGTCGGTGAACGGCTCCGCCTCGCCCGGGGTGTGCGGGACGGCGGGCACAGCCGGTGACTTCACCGTGCCGACCAAGAGCGCCACCGACACCGTCGACGTGGGGGCGACGTCGACCACCTTCAAGGAGAGGGGGGTGACCTCCGCCTCGTTCGCCGATGTCTGCGTGGGCGCCAAGGTGCAGGTCGCCGGCCCCATCTCCACCCCCGATGTCTTGACGGCCAACACCGTGAGGGTCATCCCCCCTCGTCCCAGGAAGGTCTCCGGGGACGTGGTGTCGGTGAACGGCTCGAGCTTCCTGCGGGGCGGCGGGATCAGCGGGCTCCTTCACCGTGATGTCACAAAGCGGCACCTACACGGTGAACGTGGCGCCGACGGGGACGACCTTCAAGGAGCAAGGTGTGAGCGCGCCGTCCTTCGCTTTCGTCTGTGCCGGCGACAAGGTGCGAACGATCGACACCGTCTCGTCGAGCGACAACTTGACCGCCACCGAGGTCATCGTGATTCCCCAGAAGTAACGGAACCCATAAAAATTCGAGATGGTGGGCCGCTGGGGGCTCGAATCCGGCACCTGATTATCGACGGGCCAATCGCTTTCTGTCGGCACGAGCCGTCTTCCGTTTCTTCGTCTTCGACGACTTGGACCGAGCGCCGCGTTGTTTCGCTCTAGGCGGTCGAGATGGACCGGGCTCGATTCGCCTCTCTGATTGCGGAACTGCTTCGGGCCGCGAGGCGGTGACGAGCAATCCGGTGACCCCGGATATGTCAATGAGCCACCACGGAAGCCAAGCCAAGTGCCACCGAGCGATCACTGTCGTCAGTATGGCGATGGTTAAAGAGATACCGAACCGGCGGCGGCTCCCACGGGAGGCCACTGCCAATCCAACGGCCAAGGCTGGCCACACGTAATAGGCAATCATCACCGTTTCCAGATAGACCCGAAGCGCAAGAGCGACAGCCAGGGCCCAGGCAATCATCTCGGGCCGCGCCAGGCGTTTCCGCAGCCAGAAGGCGACGCCGACGGCCAGGGCGAGAACGGCGATCCTGGTAGGTCCACCCGCGGTCGTTTGGGCACTCGCTCTACCTAACCGGGGGGCCAGGAAGGTCCACGGCGTCTGGTGGTTGTTTCTGGTGTAGGGATACGCCGGTTGGGTCACGAGCGTGTGGACGGTGTCATGGAACCCCGCGGCCAAGGGGGGGAGCGTCACCGCCACCACGGGGACGGCGGCTCGAGCTCCGAGCCCCAGAGCCCGCCTCTTTCCCGCCAGAACAAGGAGTATGGGCAACACAACCAGCGCCAGAGTTTGAAATGCCAATGCCGCGCCGAAGAGCCAGCCGGCGCCCGCGAAGCGCTGGTCCATCGCGAAGAGAAGGGCATAGATGGTGAGCGCCACGGCGACGGCATCTTCCGGATGCCCAAACATTGTGACGTTCCAGACCAGCACCGCTTCGGCAACGCCAAGTACGGCCCGTCGTGGGCGTGAGACCAGGAGTCGTTCGGCAAGGGCATCACAGGCGAACAGCGCCGTGCACGTCAGTACCAAAGCGGCGATGGCGAGAAATACGAATGCCTGAGGATGAAAAACGACCTCCCTTCCTTTCGAAAATGAGGGACCCAGATAGGTGAGGTTCGAGATGTGTCGGATGGGGACGACCGCAGGGTTTGCAACCAGGCGATGATTTACTCCGATGACGACAAATGAACCTCGAAAGAGACTGTTGAGCGCACCGAGTGGTGCCAACACCAACAGGATGCCTGGCAAGGCCAGGAAGTCCATACCTGGTCGGTAAATGGCGCTGAAATGCCCGTGAGCCAAGGCCGTCGCGACCGCATACGTGTTCGCGAAATCCCCTAGTCCGATCCACTGAGACGGAATGTGGTGGACGACGGGTCCCCACCGAAACAGGTAGGCAAGGCCGAGGATCACATATACGAACGACGTGACGATTGGCACGATTCGGCGGTCCACCCGGGCGATCGCCCCGTCGCTGAGATTAGGACCCTTGGTGACGCGGGTCGTCATGAGGCGAAAGCCTGCCATGTGTCGGCTGCAGTCGTCATGGCTGACCGCCACTCAGTCCTTGGCGATCCTCCGAGGAGCGGCTGCTCGTTCGACGCTCGGTGCTCGAGAGCCCAGACATGACCTGTGTCGATCAGCTCCTGCCTTCGCCCGGCGTAGATCGACACCGCCGTCACTTCGAAAGGGTGGGCCTGAAGAGGGTGGGCCTGAAGAGGGTGGGCCGCCCGGGGCTCGAACCCGGCACCTTGGGATTAAAAGTCCCCTGCTCTACCCGATGAGCTAGCGGCCCGGGCTGTCACACAACTGCCGTGCGTCGTGTAAGACGATGCTGGCCCCACATCCTATGACCTGCCGTTCGGACCGATGGTGGGTCGCAGAGGTCAGTGACCGGCCCGGAGCGTGATCCGGGCCCGCCGTGCGTCTCTGACGTAGCCGTTCTCGACGAACCAGCGAGCCGAATCCAAGACGGCTTCGTGGGCCGGACGCGGCGAGTAGCCGAGCTCTTTGCGGGCTCTCGAGTCGTCGAAGGCCATCTGGGTCGTCGACATCCGGGCCGCTTCGAGTGGGACCGAGGGATGGCGTCTCATGAGACGGCCCTCGACGAACTCCGAGACATGGGCCACGCCGAGCGACAGGGCGCGCGGCACGCGGAGCTTGGCGTCGGGCAGACCGGTGGAGGCGGCGAGCACCTCGAGGAGGTGCTGGAGCGAGTAGTTCTCGCCCCCCAGGATGTAGCTGCGACCGACGTCACCGCGCTCGAGTGCGAGCACGTGTCCCTCCGCCACGTCGTCGACGTGGGCGACGTTCAGCGTGGTGTCGACGTAGCCCGGAACTCGGCCGTTCAGGTAGTCGAGGATCAGCCGTCCGGTGGGAGTGGGCACGCGGTCGCGCGGGCCCAAGGGGAAGGTCGGCATGACGATCGTGACGGCCAAGCCCTGGGCGGCGGCGCGCAGCACCTCGTGCTCGGCCACGTACTTGGACCGCTTGTACGAACCGAACAGGTGGCTCACGTCGGGGTAATCGCGTTCGGTGGTCAGCCCCCCCGGGTGTCCGGCGTCGAGCCCGAGGGTCCCCACCGTGCTCGTGTAGACCATGCGCTCGACCCCCGCGGCGCGCACCGCGTCGATGACGTTCAACGTCCCACCCACATTGATGTCGTAGAACTGGCGGGGGTGGCGCGCCCAGAAGCGGTACAGGGCGGCCACGTGGAACACCGCCCGGCACCCCCGAACCGCCTGGGCCATTCCCTCGCCGTCACGCACGTCGACCTCGATCCGCTCGAGGTCGAGGCCTTCGAGGTTCGACGGATCGGCGCCGGGCTCCACCAGCGCCACCACCGAGGCTCGGCGGCCCAGCAGGGCGCGCAGGACGGCCGAACCGATGAAACCGCTGGCGCCGGTCACCCCCACCCTGTCGCCGGCCCTCAGGGCGACGGCGAGGTCGCGGTGGCGCTCCTCCTCGGAAGCCCCCGTCATCCCGGTGACCGGCGCAGCGCGCCCTTGGCCATGGTCTTGCCGACTTCCCAGAACAGTCCCGACCCTTTGCTGGCCGCTCCCAGTACGTCGTCGAGCGCTCCACGAAGTAGTCGACCTCCTCCTCGCCCGCGATCAGGGGCGGGAGGAGCTTGACCACGTTGGTGTTGTCTGCGGCGACCTGGGTGAGGATGCCGTGGCGGTGGTAGAGGGGGATGACCACGAGCTGCGAGAACAGCGCCGTGCGCATGGTCTCGAGCGCCGTCCACCGCCGCCGCAGGGCTCGGGACTCGGGCTTGTCGAAGACCAGCCCGATCATGAGCCCCTTGCCCCGCACCTCCCGGAGGAATTCGTGGCGCTCGACGAGAGGGTCGAGGGCCTTGGCGAACGCCTCCCCCGTACGCCGGGCGCGGTCGACGACGTCCTCTTCGTCGAAGGCCTGCAACGTGGCCAACCCGGCGACCATGGCGAGCTGGTTCATGGCGAAGGTGGAGGAGTGCACCACGGCGCGGTCCATCGAGCTGAAGACCCTGTCGAAGATCTGGGCCGACGAGAGCATGGCCCCCACGGGGACGTAGCCCCCCGACAGCGCCTTGGACGCCGTGATGATGTCGGGCTGCAGTCCCCAGTGCTCGTGGCAGAAGAACTTGCCGGTCCGGCCCAATCCCGCTTGGACCTCGTCCATGACCAACAGCGTCTTGTGACGCCGGCACAACGTCTGTACCTCGGCCCAGTAGTCCGCCGAGGCGAGGTTCACGCCCTTGCCCTGGATCGGCTCGACCACGAAGGCCGCCACGTCCCCGCGTGCGCAGCTCCCGGGCCAGGGCGTCGATGTCCCCGAACGGGACACAGGTGGTCGGGAAGGAGGGGGCCGAAGCCCGTCGCGGAATTCCCGCCCCCCGTTGAGCGCCAGCGCACCGGTGGTGAGGCCGTGGAAGCCGTGGTCGCAGTAGACGATCCGGTTCCGTTTGGTGGCGGCCCGGGCGAACTTGATGGCCGACTCCACCGCCTCGGCCCCGGAGTTCGTGAACAGGGCCCGCTCGATGCCGGGGTGGGAGCGTGTGCACCAGCGCCTCGGCCAGGAGCCCGGGGAGCAGCGCGCAGTCCATCTGGACGAGGTTGGGGAGGTCCGCGTCGAGGGCTTCGTGGATCGCCCGGGTGACGGCGGGGTGGCCCCGGCCCAGGGCGAACACGCCGAACCCGGAGAGGAAATCGAGGTAGCGGCGATCCTCGGCGTCGTAGAGGTAACAGCCCTCACCCCGCACGTAGTAGTGGTCGAACCCGATCGTCTTGAGCACCCGGCCCATCTGAGGGTTCATGTACTGCGCCTGCAGGCTGAAGTTCTCCCCTTGGCGTGCCCGGAGGACTGCTTGCAGCTCGAACGGCATCAACGGCTCCTGATAGCCCGACGCGGCTCAGAATATCGGTTGACGACGCAACGATGAACGGGCGCTACCGCGCTGGCGGCGGGTACAGGTAGCCTGCCCCGGTGCGGCGGCGACGAGAAGGACATGCGCGCGTCATGGGCAGGTCGAGGCTGGCTTTTGTCCTTCCGCTGGGCGTGGTGGCCGCGGTGTTCGCCGGGTGTGGATCGGGCACGGGCAACCCCACCACACCCACCGTCGCCACCGGCACCGTCAGCTGCGCCAAAGTCACCGGGGCCCTGACCTTCTCGCCCCCGATCACCGGAAAGGGCGGCCTGGCCGAGACGACCACCGTGGTCTTGAAGGCGGGACGATGCACGACGCAGGGGTCGAACTTCTCCAGCGTGACCGGTGGCACGGCATCGGCCACGATCTCGACGCCGTCGAACTCGTGTACAAACCTCCTGACCTCGAAACCCCTCACCGTCAGCATCCGCTGGACTCCGTCGACGATCCGGCCGAGCGTCCTCACGCTCTCGGGCTACGGCGGCGTCCCCAACACCTCGGCCGCGGAGTTCACATTCCCCGGTCCCCAGGCCACCGCCAAGGTCGGGGGGTCCTTCGCCGGTTCGGACCATGGCTCGCACTCCACCGCGAAGATCCTCTCCCAGCAGAACCCCGTGGAACTCATCAACGACTGCAGGTCGAGCTCCGGCATCCCGTCGCTCGGGGTGAAATCGGGGACGCTGGCCCTCAAATAGGGCGGCGGAGAGACAGGGAAGAAATCCACTGATTCTCTTTGAGTGAGTTAATAACCGCCCTGCGTGTTCCGATACTCCCCAGATGGTTACGGGGGCATTTTCGGGTCGCAAAGCTGCATCGGGCCAAAAGGTCTCACTCCGTGGTTGGAGGGCCGGACTCGGCCTACTGACAGTGGTTATCTTGGTGGCGTCGCTGGTGGCCGCATTCGCTCCCGGTGGTGGGGCCCCCGGGGCGTCCGCCCTGGCCCCGGCCACGAAGGCCGATGCGGGCTCGGGTTCGGGGACGGGCCCGACCTCCGATCCGCCCGCCAACATCGCCCCCTCGCCGAACTTCCTCAGCGACTGTGCGGGCACCGCCTACGACAATTCCTCGGGGTGCGAGAACGCCACGCTGGCCGCCATCGACAACGCCCGGAACCAAGAGGGACTGCCCGGCATGGTTCTCCCCACCGACTGGGCCCAGCTCACGCCGGCCCAGCAGCTCTTCGTCTCCACCAACCTGGAGCGCACGGTGCGCGGCGCTGCCACCCCTGTCGGGGATGGCCACCGCGCTCGACCAGGCCTCGCAGTCCGCCGCCGACCAAAACTCCGATCCCGACGCGCGCCGGCGGGCTTCCCGTGGACGTCGTGGGGCGGGAACTGGGCCGGCGCGGTCGGCAGCCCCCTCGAGGCCATCTACTTCTGGATGTACGACGACGGCCCGGGGTCCTACAACCTCGACTGCACCCCGTCGGACTCCGCCGGGTGCTGGGGACACCGCAACAACATCTTGATGTCGCTGCACTGCCAGCCGTGTCTCATGGGCACGGGGTTCAGCGCCACCGCCTACCAGGGCAACCCGAGCTGGACCGAGCTCCTCGTCGACTCCTCGGGCTCGCCCGCGCTCGACTTCTCCTGGAGCTCGGTTTTCCCCGACCTTCCCGGCACCGCCGGAGGTGCGGTGCTCGACGCGCCGGCGGTCGGCATCTCCTCGACACCCGACGGCCAGGGGTACTGGCTGGTGGCGTCGGACGGCGGCGTCTTCGCCTTCGGCGACGCCGGCTTCTACGGCTCGATGGGCGGCAGGAGCCTGGCCGCCCCCATCGTGGGGATCTCCTCCACACCCGACGGCCGCGGCTACTGGCTGGTGGCGTCGGACGGCGGGCTCTTCGCCTTCGGCGACGCCGGCTTCTACGGATCGATGGCTGGTCACGTCCTGGCCCGCAAGGTGGTGGGCCTGGCTTCGACACCCGACGGCCACGGCTATTGGGAGGTCGGCGGCGGACGGCGGGCTCTTCGCCTTCGGCGACGCCGGCTTCTACGGGTCGATGGGTGGCCGCCCCCTCAGCCGGCCGGTGGTGGGCCTGGCGCCCACGTCCAACGGCAAGGGCTACTGGGAGGTGGCCTCGGACGGCGGGATCTTCGCCTTCGGCGACGCCCCCTACTACGGGTCGATGGGCGGGACCGCCCTGGCGCGGCCGGTGGTGGCCATGGCGTCGACGCCCGACGGTGACGGCTACTGGGAGGTGGCCTCGGACGGCGGGATCTTCGCCTTCGGCGACGCCCCCTTCCACGGATCGACGGGAGGCCTCCCGCTCGCCAAGCCCATCGTGTCCATGACCGCTTCCTCCACCGTCGGCTACTGGCTGGCGGCATCGGACGGCGGGATCTTCAGTTTCGGGGTTCCCTTCCACGGCTCGATGGGCTGAGACCGGGGTCGAGCCTCTGACCCGAGCTCAACCCCGCGCGCACGACGTGCCGGTCTCGCGCTCGTGGCCCCGCCATCCCGGCTCGTCGCTCACCGGCCAGTAGTCGCCGGTGTCGGTGTCCTGGACATAGGAGACCGGTAACTCCCGGCCCGTCTGGGCATCGCCGGCGATGGTCCTGACCGCGTCGAGCAGGGCGTCCACGTCGGACTCGGTGTTCGAGATCCCGCAGCTGGCCCGCACCGCTCCGGGCATGAACCGGTGGTCACCCGCCCTCACCTGCGCCCGATAGGCGTCGACATCGGCGGGGGCCAAGCCCAGGAGCCGGATGAGATAGGGGTGCGCACAGAAACATCCGTGGCGCACTCCGATGCCCCACTCGGCGCTCAACCGGGCCGCCACCAGGGCGTGGTCTACGCCTTCGACGACGAAGGCGGCGATGGCGAGGGTGTCGGTGGCGAGCGATGGGCCGAGCACCTGCACGCCGTCGATGGCGTCCAGCCCCTGTCGCAGTCGCGTGGCCAAGCGCCGTTCGTGGGCCTCGATCGTGTCCCAGCCGATGCGGCCGAGCTCCTCGAGGGCCGCTTCGAGCGCCACCGCGCCTAGGACGTTGGGCGATCCCGCCTCCTCGCGTTCGGGGGGATCGGTCCACCACACCTCGTCGAGGTCCACGAGGTCCACCGCGCCCCCTCCGGCGAGGAAGGGGTCACCCTCGGCGAAGGTGGCGGCGGGCCCCACGAGGACGCCGGCGCCGAAGGGCGCATAGAGCTTGTGACCGCTGAAGGCCACGTAGTCGGCCTGGGCGGGCACGGGCCGGTGGGGCGCCAACTGCGCGGCGTCGAGCACCACGGGGACGCCGCGGTCATGCGCGGCGGCGACGATGTCGGAGACCGGCGGCAACCATCCCGTCACGTTGGAGGCGCCCGTGAGGGTGAGCAGGCGGGGCCGCGGCGTCTGGTCGAGGCCGGCGACGACGTCATCGGTGTCGAAGGTCCCATCCGGCCCGCACTCGACGTAGCGCCGGGTGGCCACCCGTGCCCACGGCAACAGGTTGGCGTGATGCTCCACCACGGTGGTGAGCACCACGTCGTCGGGCTCGAGGCGCAGGCGGTAGGCGAGCTGGTTGAGGGCTTCGGTGGTGTTCCGGCACAGGATGGCGATGTCGCCGTCACCGCGTGCTGCGCCGCCGGCGAAGGCGAGGGCGGTGGCCCGGGCCGACTCGTATGCCGCTGTCGCAAGCCGGGACTTGTACCCCGCGCCCCGGTGCACGCTCGAGTACAGGGGGACGAACTGTTCGACCGCAGCCATGACCGAGGGGAACGCGCTGGTCGAGGCGGCGGCGTCGAGGTTCACGTAGCGACGCTCCGTGCCGTCGACGCAAGGGACGAGCAGGTCGTCGCCCACCAACCCGGCGGGCGCGTCCAATGGGTGCGTCACGGCCGAAGTCTACGGGTGCACCGGTCGCGCCCCCCGGAGCACCGGCCGGTACCATCGCCACCGTGGAAGACGAGCCCGAGGAAGGCCTGCAGCCGGAGCCGACCGCCGAGCTCGACATCGACGGATCCCTGTTGGACACGATCGAGGAGGAGCTCGCCGACGTGGAGCGCGCCCTGGCCCTCCTCGACGAGGGCGGCTACGGCCGGTGCGAAGCCTGTGGCGGGACCATCGATGACGACGTGCTGACCCGGACCCCGACGGCCCGGTTCTGCGCAGAGCACCTGCCCCTCACGCTGCGCTGATCTCCCCGGGGCGGCGCCAGCCCGCCCCGTCCGCCCCTTCGGCCTACGCCTTCTTGGTCTCCCAGAAGAGCGTGTCGATCTCCTTGATCTGGTCGAGCAGCCCCTGGGCGACCTTGGGGTCGTTCGTCTTCTTCGTCTCGCCCGCCGCTTTGGTGGCCTTCCAGAACAGGTCGTGGAGCTTGGGGTGCTTGGCGAGGTGCTCGGGCTTGAAGTAGTCGGTCCACAGCACCCACAGGTGGTGCTTGACGAGGTCGGCCCGCTCCTCCTTGATGAACACGGCCCGCTCCTTGAACACGGGGTCGTCGGACCCGTTGAACTTCTCCATGCACGCCTTGACCGATTCGGCCTCGATCCTCGCCTGGGCGGGGTCGTACACACCACAGGGAAGGTCGCAATGGGCGTGTGCGGGCAGGGGGGGCTGATTCGGTCGACAGACGACAAGATGCGGTCGACGATGCGCATGGGCAGGGCTCCTTCGTGCAGAGTGAAGTCGATGGGGATCGCGCTCACCTTACCCAGAGAAGCCAAATGGTGAACCGGGGCCGCCGGCTCCTCCGTCGTCCTCGGAGGCCGAGCCCGACCCGCGTCGCACTGGCCGGCACGGTCGCGCTCGGGATCGCCGCGGGGGTGGTGCGCCCCCGCCGGGTGGTGGTCGAGGGCAGGAGCATGGAGCCCACCTTGGCTCCCGGAGACCGGCTTCTCGTGGTTCGCGCCCGTTCTCTGCACGCCGGCGACGTGGTGGCGGTGCGCGATCCCCGCGACCCGAAGCGGGTGCTGGTCAAGCGGATCGGCGCCGTGCTCGACGACGGGATCGTGGTACGGGGCGACAACCCGGGGGCGTCCACCGACAGCCGCAGCTTCGGGCCCGTGCCGAGCAGCGCCGTCCTGGGCCGGGTGGTCCGCTGCTATGCGCCGTCGTGGCGCGCCGGTCCGGTGCGCTGAGCAGGGGTGAGGAGAACGCCGTCGGGCGGAGTACGCTCGCCGTGATGGCCTGGCTGGAAACGGAGCTCGAGCGGCTGCTCGCCCCTGACTACTTGGACGGGCTGCGCGAGCGCTCACTCGAGGATGTCCGGGCCATGCGGGCCGAGTGCCAGGAGGCCGAGACGGCGGTGTCGTATCTCCGGCGCATGGCCCAGGGTCGGTTGGATCTCGTCCACGCCTGTCTCGACCATCACGGCGAGGGCGGTGACGTCGACTCCTTGGTGGAGCGCCTGCCTTCGATCATCGGCTCGGGTCCGGCCCGCCCCCAGGGCTATGGCCGACTGCCCTCGCAGATGTCGCCCGACCTCGACCGGGACGATCTCACCGAGGAGCTCGACGCCGTGCTCGACGCCGATCACACCGCCGCGCTCACCACCATGACCGAAGCCGACCTCCGCTCCGTGGGCGAGCAACTCACCGCCATCGAGCAGCGCATCTCCGACCAGCGCCGCGCCCTGCACGAGCGCATCGACGCGCTCCAGGCCGAGATCGTGGGTCGGTACAAGACGGGCGAGGCCTCGGTCGACGGCCTGCTGGCCTGAGGCGTGCCCAAGCAACTCCCCGATCGCTGGAGCGACCTCGGGTCGTTCATCCGGGAACAGCGATCGACGGCCCGGCTCTCCCTCCGACGATTGTCGGAATTGGCGGGGATCTCCAACCCCTACCTGAGCCAGATCGAGCGGGGGCTGCGGCGCCCCTCGGCGGAGATCCTCCAGCAGATCGCCAAAGCGTTGCGCATCTCGGCCGAGACGCTCTACGTCCAGGCCGGCATCCTCGAGCCCGGCACGGGCGAGACCGACCTGGCCCGTGAGATCCTCGCCGATGCCCATCTCAACGAGGAGCAGAAACAGGCGCTCATCCGCATCTACCTCTCGTTCCGTCACGAGAACGAGGGTCAACCCGGGCACGAACCGACGGCCGAGGCGGGGGAGACTCCCGCGCCGCCCCCGGACCCGGCGCGCCCCGCCGAGACGTCGGCGGGCGTGTCGCCGAGCATCTAGCCGGCCGCTCCCTCGGGGCGATTCCCTCCGGCGGGGGGGTCGAGCGCCAGGACCGGGGCCAAAGACGTCCAGGTAGGCTCCACGGCGGTGCGTCGCCTCTCAGTGCTCTCTTTGCACACTTCGCCGCTGGCCCAACCCGGGACCGGTGACGGTGGGGGGATGAACGTTTACGTGCGGGAGCTGTCCAGCGCTCTGGCCCGGGCCGGCGTGGAGTGCGACGTGTACACCCGGGCGTGGTCCGACGAAGTGCCGGCCACGGTGGCGGTCGAACCCGGACTGCGGGTCCACCACGTGCCCGCCGGCCCCCTGGGCCCCATGGCCAAAGAGGACCTTCGCTCGGTCGTCGACGAGTTCACCGACAACGTCCTGTCCCTCATGACCTCGGGTGCGGGCGTGGACCCCCTCGTGCACGAGGAGGCCGGCTTCGATGCCGTCCATGCCAATTACTGGCTGTCGGGCCTCGCCGGTCACCGCATCAAGCACGAGCTCGACCTTCCGCTCGTCTCGACCTTCCACACCTTGGCGCGGGTGAAGGCCGAAGCGAGCCCCGAAGAGGTGTCGAGCGACGAGCCCCACCGACGGGCCGAGGCCGAGGCCACCGTCATGCGATGCTCCGAGGTGGTGCTGGCATCGTGCTCGGTGGAGGCCGAGCAGCTGGCGCAGCTGTACGGCAGTGACCCGGCTCGGATCCGCGTCGTCGCGCCCGGCGTCGACCACGCCTTCTTCGGTCCCGGCTACCGCCCCCAGGCGCGCCGGGCCTTGGGCCTGCCCGCCCACGCGCCCTTGCTCTTGTTCGTGGGTCGGATCCAACCTCTCAAGGGTGCCGATGTCGCCGTGCGGGCATTGGCGGCGATGAAGGACCACCCCGACGCGTCCCTGCTCGTGGTGGGGGGGCCGAGTGGTCCGCGCGGCGAGGAACACCTCGCCTCGCTGCAGAAGCTCGTCGACCACCTCGGGTTGGCCGACCGTGTGCGCTTCGAGGAGCCCCAACCACACGAGCTCCTCTCCACCTACTACCGCGCGGCCGACGTGTGCTTGGTCCCCAGTCGCTCGGAGTCTTTCGGTTTGGTGGCCCTCGAGGCCGCGGCGTGCGGGACTCCCGTCGTGGCCGCGGCGGTCGGAGGGCTCACCACCCTGGTCGAGGACGGTCGCACCGGCCTCGTCGTCGACCCGTCGACGCCAGAGGCCTTCGCCGCGGCCGCCTCGGGGGTCCTGGCCGACCCCCTCCTGGCCGAGCGCCTGTCGAGGGCGGCGGTGGTCCGTTCCCGGCGCTACACCTGGGCAGAGGCCGCATCGTTGCTGCGTGGGACCTACGAGGAGCTCACCGCCGAGCGACTCGTCGAGTGCCGCTGACGCCCTAAGACCACCCGGCCCCGGTCGCGTGCCCCCCGCCGACATCGCCTCCCCCGAGGAGCTCGCCGCCTGCGACGCCGTCATCGGGACCTGGGCGGCCGCCCGCCTGGCCGAGGCCGGTGCCGTGGTCGCCGTCGATCACCACCCCGAGCTCGGTCGGTGGTATCTGCGGTTACGCGGCGACGAGAAGGACTTCGTCACGGTGTGGCTCACTGTCCGCCAGCGCACGTTGCAGCACGAAGCGCAGGTCATGCCGGCACCCGAGGTCAACATCGAGGCGACATACGAGTACCTGTTGCGTCGCAATCTCGACCTCCATCAGATGCGATTCGCCCTGGGAGCCGAGGACGCCGTGTACCTCGTGGGCGAAATCCCCGTGCACGCCGTGACCGAGGACGAGCTCGATCGCATCGTGGGTTCGAGCCTCGCTTATGTCGACGACTACTTCCCCACGGCGATGAGCATCGGGTTCGCGGGTCGCTACCGACGCCGTCGCCGACCGGCTTGACGCGTCCGCGTGACCGCAGTGTGACGCGTCGACGCGTCAAGCGTTGACAATCACCTGTCGACGACGTTGACGCATCGCAACGTAAAAAACTTGCCGCGCGCGTGTCGTGCGCGAGCTAGGGTGCCAGAGCGCACGGCCCGAGGGGCTGGTGATGTCGGTCGATCGGGGAAGTGCGACCGCCGTCCAGGGTTCCTCGGGCCGCGTCGCGTCATGATGGTCGGTAGCGTGAACGACGATGGAGCCGAGGTTGCTTGTCGTCGGTGGTGGACGCATGGGAAGCGCGCTCGTGCACGGGCTTCTCGGTGCCGGGTGGGGTGCAACCGACATCGTCATCGTCGAACCGTCCGTCGACCGGCGGTCGGAGCTGTCGGTCGAGCTTCCGAGCATCGAGGTTCGTCCCGGCGTGGTCACCTCCGCCGCGGCGGTGATCGCCGTCAAGCCCACCGTCGGAGAAGAGGTCTGCCGGGCGCTGTCGAGCGTGGGGACCGGCCGGGTCCTGTCGATCATGGCCGGGGTGCCCCTGGCCCGGCTCGAGTCGTGGTTGCCCCCCTCGAGCGCGGTGGTGCGGGCCATGCCCAACACCCCGGCGACGGTGGGAGCCGGGGTATCGGCCATGGCGGCAGGGTCGAGGGCGGCCGAACCCGACCTGGCGTGGGCCGAGGAGCTCCTGGCCGCTGTCGGCCGTGTCGTCCGGCTCCCCGAAGCGGCGCTCGACGCCGTGACCGGGTTGTCGGGATCGGGGCCGGCCTATGTGTTCCTGGTGGTCGAGGCCCTCATCGAGGCGGGAACGGCGGTGGGACTGACCCCCGAGGTGAGCCGCCTCCTCGCCACCGACACCCTGGCGGGGGCCGCTCGGCTCCTGGTGGAATCGGGCGAGACGCCCGAGAGCCTGCGCCAGGCGGTCACCTCTCCGGGGGGCACGACCGAGGCCGGCCTGCGCGTGCTCGAGGAGCTCGGGGTCGGGCCGGCCTTCGTGGCCGCGGTGGCCGCCGCCACCGAGCGATCGCGCCAGCTGGCGCGTTGACCACCGGTGGTGGGGGCTCGAGGGGGCGATTTTCGGGGCCGGCGGGGAGGGCCGGTGACGGGCCGGCGGAGCCCTGGCAGGCCCGCGGCCAGGCTCGTCCAACCGCCCGGGCAGGTTGAGCAGCAGTTTTCTCGCCCTCTCTCTTTCCAACATTCACCACATTGGCGTACAGTCGCCTCAGGCGGGAGAGGGGTGATTCCACTGAGTGCTGATGACGTCACCAGCGCTCGTTACCTGACGGTACGCGAGGTAGCGAGCACGCTGAGAGTGTCCAATATGACGGTGTACCGACTGATCAATGCGGGAGAGCTGCCTGCGGTCCGTGTTGGGAAGTCGTTTCGTCTCCGTGAGGATGACGTGAACCGGTACCTGGCCGACCGGTACACCCAGGCCGGCTGACTCCCGCCGGCCACCTTGGCAACGAGGGGGGCAGGTGGCGGGGCGCGCCGGTGGTTCGGTCTTCTTCCTGACCGACTACGGGCTCGCCGACGAGTTTGCGGGAGTGGTGCGAGCGTCCGTGCTGCGCCACGTCCCCGGTGTCCCGATCATCGACCTGACCCACGGCGTCACACCGTTCGACGTGAGGGAGGGTGCGCTGGCGCTGGTGCGCGCCGTGCCGCATCTCGGTCCGGGAGTTGTCCTGGCTGTGGTCGACCCCGGCGTCGGGACGCAGAGACGTGCCGTGGCGATGTCGGTCAGGTCCACGGTCGCCGACGGTCCGCACCATTTCGTGGGCCCCGACAACGGTCTGCTGCCGTGGGCGGTGGATGTCGCCGGCGGCGTCGAATGCGCCGTTGCCCTTCCCCGTCATTCCCGGCGTGACCCGGGGGTGACCTTCGACGGTCGGGACGTCTTCGCGCCGGCCGCGGCCCGACTGTGGCAGGGGACAGCGCTCACCGAGCTCGGAGACGAGATCGACCCCACCAGCCTCGAGCGGCTCACGCCCCCCCGGTTGTCGGTGTCCCCGGGCGCGCTCGAGACCGAGGTGCAGTGGGTGGACCGGTTCGGCAACGTCCAACTCTCCGCCGGTCCCGACGACGCCACGGCGGCCGCGCTCGGCGACGTGCTCGAGGTCGTCGCCACCTACGTCCATCGAGCAACGCGGGTGGCGGCGTTCGCCGAGCTCGGTCCCCACACACTCGGCCTGATCGTCGACGCCAACGGGCGGCTCGCTCTCGTGTGTGACCGACAGTCCGCCGCTACCGTGCTCCGCGTGCATCCGGGCGACGTCGTCACCGTGCGAGCGGTCGTTCCCGGGGGCGGGTCGCGATGAACCTGGCGGTCCTCGCCGATCAACACCGGTCCGGTGATCGCGCCCTGTACGCCGAGGACGGGTGGCACACCTGGGGCGAGGTCCGGCGCCGGGCGGCGGTCGTGGCCAACGGACTCACCGACCTCGAGGTCGGCCCCGGTGACCGGGTGGCCATCATCTGGCCGACGTCTGTCGACTTCGTCGTCGCCTACCTGGGCGTGCTCGCCGTGGGCGCGGTCGCCGTCCCGCTCAACCCCAACAGCCCCGCGGCCGAGCTGGGGCGCGAGCTCGACGTGGTCGAGCCCGTGGCCGTGCTGGCCGGTGGCCCGGTCGGTGCGCTCGGAAAGGTTCGCCACGTCGTGGTGCCGATGGCGGCGATCGCAGCCGGCGGGGCCGCGGCCACTTTCCTCGCCTGGGAAACGTTCTCCGGGGACGCGCAGCCCGAGGATCCCGAGGGCGAGGCGGCCGAGCCTGAGGGACAAAAGCCCAGTCCCGGGGGAGAGGAGCCCAGACCAGAGGGAGAGGGACAGGACCCGGCGGGCGCCGACCCCGATGGCGGCGCCGCTGGCGAGCATTTCCTGCATCCCGCGGACGCAGAGGAGTCGGACCTCGCTGTGTTGCTGTTCACCTCGGGTACGGCGGGCGAACCCAAGGCGGCCATGCTGACCCACGGCAACCTGGTGGCCAACCTGCGCCAGATGCTCGGGATCCCCGAGATCCTCCGGGCCGACGACGTCGGCCTCGTGGCTCTGCCCCTGTTCCACGTCTTCGGATTGAACGTGGCCTTGGGGCTGTCGCTGGCCACGGGGGCCGCGCTCGTGCTCGACACCCGTTTCGACGCGGCGGGCACGCTTCGCCAGGTGCACGAGCTCGGTGTCACCACGTTGCTGGGCGTCCCCACCATGTTCGGGGCATGGGCCGATCTTCCCGATGGCGATGGGCGCGGGGCGTCCGCGCTGGCCGGGGTGCGTCGGGCCATCTCGGGTGCCGCTGCACTCGACGCCGACGTCGCCGTGCGCTTCGAACGTCGCTTCGGCGTCGAGATCTGGCAGGGATACGGCCTCACCGAATCGTCCCCGGCCGTGTCGACCTCGGTCGGCACCGGTCGAAACCGACCCGGCTCGGTGGGTCGACCGCTCCCGGGCGTCGAAGTACAGCTCGTCGACGAGGAGGACGAGCCGGTGCTCGAGGGCGACACCGGGGAGATCTGGGTCCGAGGGGAAAACGTGTTCGCCGGCTACTGGCGCGACGCCGAGGCCACGGCGCAGGTGCTCACCGAGGACGGATGGTTGCGTACCGGCGACATCGGGGTGATCGGCGAGGAGGGCGATCTCTTCGTCGTCGACCGTTCCAAGGACCTCGTGATCGTCTCGGGCTTCAACGTGTTCCCGGCCGAGGTGGAGCGGGTGCTGTCCTCCATCCCCGGTGTCGCCGAGGTGGCGGTCATCGGGCGACCCGATCCCAGCACGGGCGAGGCCGTCGAAGCGGTGATCGTGGTGGACCGCGGTGCCGAGGTGAACGAGGAGTTGGTGCGCGCCTACTGCGGTGCGAACCTGGCCCGTTACAAATGCCCGACGTCGATCCGGTTCGTCACCGAGCTCCCCCGCGGCCTGGTGGGCAAGGCGCTGCGCCGGGCCCTGCGGGACCAACCCGACTGAGCAGCGGGCGTCCGGGCAGGTCGCGGCGTCGGGGTTCGCGCACTGCGGCGCCGTAGTGATGTGTGGACTTGGTGCCGGACACCTCCACCTCAGTACGATCCGGACACATGGTGGTCCCCAGCTCGCGCCGCATTCCCGAGGCCACGGTCGCCCGTCTTCCCGTCTACCAGCGGATCCTCCTGGAGCTGGTGCGAGCGGGCACGACGACGGTGTCCTCGGACCAGTTGGCGTCGATGGCGCGGGTGAACGCCTCCAAGGTGCGCAAGGACCTTTCGTTCCTCGGTTCGTTCGGGACGCGGGGGTCGGGGTACGAGGCCCAGTTCCTGCTGACGCAGATCGACAGGGAGCTGGGGCTGCACGGCGACTGGCCGGTCGCCATCGTGGGCCTCGGGAACCTCGGCCGGGCGCTCGCCAATTCCCAGGGGTTCACGTCGCGCGGCTTTCGAGTGGCCGGACTCTTCGACGTGGACCCTTCTCTCCTGGGAAGCGAGATCGGGGGCGTGACGGTCCACCACGTCGACGAGTTCGAACGGGTCTCCGCCGCGGACCCACCGTCGATCGGCGTCATCGCCACGCCCGCGTCGGCCGCCCAGGAGGTCGCCAACCGCATGGTGGCGACGGGCGTCGGGTCCGTGCTCAACTTCGCACCCCGGGTCCTCACCGTGCCCCCCGAGGTGCTGTTGCGGTACGTCGACCTGTCGATCGAGCTGCAGGTCATGAGCTTCTACCTCTCGCACCGCGACAGCCCCGGCACCGCCCCCGCGTGGTCGCCGCTGCCCCACGCCGTGGGCCTCAGCTCGGCCGAGCCCGGCTGAGGGTCCCGTCCCTGGCAGCCCCACCTGGGGGTCACCCCGGTCTGGCATAGCGCTTCGCTGACCGGCATCCTGGTGGGGAGGAACTCGGACCCATCAAGGGTCGTGGCTCCCGGTACGAGTGATACTCCCGAGCAAGGAGCTCTGCGAGACGTTGGCCGTCATCGTCGTTGGACTCGAGCAGCACCAGGTCTCGCTCGACGTGCTCGAACGGGTGGCCGTGGCCGAGGACGACCTCGGCAAGGTGGTCGCCGGGTTGCGGGACAGGGCGAACCTGGTCGAGATCGTGGTCCTGTCGACCTGCATGCGGACCGAGCTGTACGCCGTGGTGGAACGCTTCCACGAAGGGGTCACCGACCTCCAGGAGTTCCTGGCCGGATTGGCGGGCACGCCCACCGACGCCCTCGAGGGTCGCTGGACGGTCTTCTTCGACGACGCCGTGACCGGGCACCTCTTCGAGGTGGCGGCGGGGCTCCGTTCCAGCGTCTTGGGCGAGACCGAGGTCCTGGGCCAGGTGAGACGGGCCCTCGAGCGCGCCGAGGCGGAGCACGCCAGCGGTCCGGTGTTGACGGCGTTGTTCCGCCACGCCGTCCAGGCCGGTCGCCGTGTCCGATCGACCACCGCCATCGCCCAGGGGACGACGTCGTTGTCCCACGTGGCGGTGGAACTGGCCGCGTCGAGGTTGGGCGGATCGCTGGCGGGGCGCCACCTGGTCGTGGTCGGTGCGGGGGAGATGGCCGAGGGCATGATCGACGCGCTGGCCGGTCACGGCGACGTCGCCCAGGTGGTGGTGGCCAACCGCACGGTCGACCGGGCCTCGGCGCTGGCCGGACGGGTGGGGGGGACCGGGGTCGGTCTCGACGCCCTGCCCGACGCCCTGGCCGCCGCCGACGTGGTGTTCGTGTCGACCGGGGCGGCCCTGCCGGTCCTCGATGCCGAGCTGCTCGGACCGGCCAGCGGGGCGCGTTCGGCCCGGGCCGGGAGTGCACCCCTCGTGATCGTCGACCTCGGGGTCCCCCGCAACGTGGATCCGGCCGTCGGCGGCATCTCGGGGATCGATTTGCTCGACATGGACGACCTCACCGAACATGCCGAGCGGGCCATGGCAGGACGCCGGTCCGAGTTGGCGGCCGCGCAGGAGATCGTGTTCCACGAGGTGGAGCGGTATCGGGCCGAGGAGCGGGCTCGAGGAGCGGCCCCGGTCGTCTCGGCGCTGCGCGGCCCGGGTGGAGGAGTTGCGTCGCGCCGAGCTCGAGCGTCATCGAAATCGACTGGCTGAGCTCGACGAGCAGCAATGGAACGAGGTGGACGTCGGTCGTGCGTGACGTGCTGGCCAAGTTGCTGCACCACCCGACGGTGGCGGTGAAAGAGGCAGCGGGCACACCGCGGGGCGAGCGCCTGGTCGAGGCGCTGCGCACGCTGTTCGACCTCTGACGAGGTGGTGACCCCGATCGGCGGGGAGGGCGAACGCCGCACGTTCCGGCTCGCCACGCGGGGGTCGCCCTTGGCGCTGTGGCAGGCGGGGCGCGTCGCCGATCTCCTCGGCCGGCTGCCCGGCGCACCACGGTGCGAGCCGGTCGTGGTGCAGACGACGGGTGACGCCCTCGCCGATGTCCCGGTCGCCCAGCTCGGTGGGCAGGGCGCGTTCGTGAAGGAGGTGCAGCTGGCGGTGCTCGACGGCCGGGCCGATCTCGCCGTGCACTCCGCCAAGGACCTGCCGTCGGAGACGCCGTCCGGTCTGGTGCTGGCCTGCGTGCCCGAGCGCGCCGATCCACGCGACGCGCTCGTCGGTTGCACCCTCGAGGGATTGGCGACGGGCGCACTGGTGGCGACGGGCTCGGTGCGTCGCCGGGCGCAACTGGCGTGGCTACGGCCCGATCTGACCTTCTGCGACCTGCGCGGCAACATGGCGACGAGGCTGGAACGAGCCCAGCAGATCGGCGCCGGGGTGCTCGCGCTGGCCGCCCTCGAGCGCCTAGGCCTCACCGCACACGTGGCCGAGGTGCTCGATCCTCGCACGCTGCTCCCCCAGGTGGGCCAAGGAGCGTTGGCGGTGGAGTGTCGCGAGGGCGATCACGCGATGCGAGCGCTCCTCGCCGCGGTGGATGACGCGGCCGCGCACGTCGCGGTGCGGGCCGAGCGGGCCTTTCTCGGCGCGCTCGGGGGAGGATGCACGTTGCCTCTGGGCGCCTTGGCCGTCCTCGCCGACGGCGGTGCCCAGCTCGCCCTGGACGGCTTTCTGGCCAGCCGGGACGGAAGGATCCTGCTGCGCCGGAGCGTGACCGGCCCCGCGTCCGATCCCGAGGCGCTCGGACGGCAGCTCTGTCTCGTCCTGCTCGACGACTGCGGTGGCCGCTCCCTCGACGACTGGGCCGATCCCGCCGATCCGGTCCGGCCACCGGAGTCCACCGAAGCCGGCGCGGGCAGCCGATGACCGTCTACCTGGTGGGGGCGGGGCCCGGGGACCCGGGCCTGCTCACCCGGCGCGGGCGCCGAGCTGTTGGGGCAGGCGGACGTGGTCCTGTTCGACCGGCTCGTCGACCCGCGGCTGCTGGAGCTGGCCCCGGCCCAGGCCTTGCGCATCGACGTCGGCAAGCGGCCGGGGCAGCGTGCCCACCAGGACGGCATCCACGTGTTGCTCCTCGAGCACGCGCGAGCGAGGCAGGACGGTCGTCAGGCTCAAAGGCGGAGATCCGTTCGTGTTCGGACGGGGCGGAGAGGAGGCCGAGGTTCTGCTGCGCGCCGGCATCACCTTCGAGGTGGTTCCCGGTGTCACCTCCGCCTTCGCCGCTCCGGCCGCGGCCGGCGTCCCGGTCACCCACCGGGGGCTGTCGTCGTCGGTGACGGTGGTGAGCGGGCACCTCGGCGACGGCGACGGGCCGGGCGCGGTCGACTGGGCGGCGTTGGCGGGGGTCGGCGGCACGATCGTGGTCCTCATGGGCATGGCGGCGCGGGGCGAGATCGCGCGCCGGCTCGTCGAGGCCGGACGCAGCCCGGACACGCCGGTGCTGGTCGTCCACCGCGGCACCGCCTCGACCCAGGCCAGTGTGCGCACCAGCCTCGCCGGGCTGGCCGGCGTGGACCTCGGGCCCCCGGCCACGATCGTCATCGGTCCGGTGGCGGCGCTCGACCTGCGCCCGGAGCGCCGCGGTCCCCTGACCGGCCTGCAGGTGGTCGTCACCCGGGCGCGCCGGCAGGCCGCCGCGCTCGAGTCGGCCCTCGCCGCTGCCGGGGCCGAAGTCATCGGGCTCCCCGTGATCGCCGTCGCCGATCCACCCGACGGAGGCGCGGCGCTGCGCGCCGAGGCGGCGCGCGTCGACAGCTACGACTGGGTCGTCTTCACGTCGGCCAACGCGGTCGAGCGATTCGTCGGGCTCCTGCGCGACGGACGGGCCCTCGGACGTGCCCGGCTGGCCGTGGTGGGTGGAGCCACGGCCCAGACGCTCGCCACGCTACCGCCTCGCCGCCGATCTCGTCCCCGACGAGGAGACCGCCGAGGGGCTCGTGGCCGCCATGCCGGCCGCCGCCACGGGAACCTCGCCGTCGGGAGGTGTCCTCTTTCCTCGGGCCGTGGGGGCGCGCCCGGTCGTCGCGCCCGGGCTCCGGGGCAAAGGGTGGGAGGTGACCGAGGTCGACGCCTACCGCACCGTGCCCGCCGGCCCGGCCGAGGGCATCGGAGCCGACGAGCTCGACGCGGCCTCGCGCGCCGACGTCATCACCTTCACCTCACCGTCCACCGTGCGCTGCTACGCACAGCTGGCGGGGCGCGTGGCGCCCCCGGCGTCGTGGTCTGCATCGGACCGGTGACGGCCGAGGCCGCACGCGGGGCCGGTTTCCATGTCGACGTGGTCGCGGCCGAGCACAGCGCCGACGGGCTGGTGGCGGCCCTGGTGGCGTATCTCGACGCACCGCCCCCATCGGGGCGGACCGTTCTCCCCCCTCCGCGTAGGCTCGCGCCACATGGAGAGCACGCCCGGACAAGCGGTCACCGGCGCCGGGTTCCCGGCGCGGCGGATGCGCCGGCTCCGTCGCACCCCCGCCCTGCGGCGCCTGGTGGCCGAGACCACCCTCGGGGTCGACGACCTGGTGGCGCCGTTGTTCGTCCGGGCGGGCATCGAGGACCGCGTCCCCATCGCCTCGATGCCCGGGCATTTCCAGCACTCGACGGCGTCGCTGGTCGTGGAGGCCAAGCGTCTCGCGTCTTTGGGGATCCCCGGGATCGTCCTGTTCGGCATCCCCGAGGAAAGAGACGGTGTGGGGTTCGGCGCGTGGGATCCCGACGGGGTGGTGCAGGTGGCACTGGCCGAGCTCAAGAGCGCCTTGGGCGACACCATGGTGCTCATCGCCGACCTGTGCCTGGACGAGTACACCGATCACGGTCACTGCGGAGTCCTCAGCCCCGACGGCACCGTCGACAACGACGCCACGCTCGAGCTGTATCAGCGCGTGGCGCTGGCGCAGGCGGACGCCGGAGCCGACGTGGTGGCGCCCAGCGGGATGATGGACGGCCAGGTCGGCGCCATCCGCGGCGCGCTCGACGGCGCCGGACACAGCGACATCGCCGTGCTCGCCTACGCGGCCAAGTTCGCCTCGGGTCTGTACGGCCCTTTCCGCGACGCGGTGGACGTGACCATCACCGGGGGAGGGGACCGGCGTGCGTACCAGCTGGACCCCCGCAACGGGCGCGAGGCGCTGCACCGAGGTCGCTCTCGACATCGCCGAGGGTGCCGACATGGTGATGGTGAAGCCGGCCGTCGCCTACCTCGATGTGATCGCGGCGGTGGCGGCACGTGTGGATGTGCCGGTGGCCGCCTACCACGTGAGCGGTGAGTACTCCATGGTGAAGGCGGCCGCCGAGCGGGGCTGGATCGACGGCGACGCGGTGGCGCTCGAGCACCTCGTGGCGATCAAGCGGGCGGGCGCCACGATCATCCTGACGTACTTCGCCGGTGAGGTCGCCGAGGCCATGCGTGACTGAGGGGCCTCCCGCCGCGGACGGTGGCGGCACCGGATCGGGAGCACCCTCCAACGCGCGATGGTTCGAACGGGCCCGACGGGTCATCCCCGGCGGCGTGGACTCCCCCGTGCGCTCCTTCGCGGCGGTCGGAGGGACCCCGTACACGGTCGAGCGGGGCGAGGGCCCCTATGTGTGGGACGTCGAGGGCCGGCGCTACATCGACATGGTCCAGTCCTATGGTGCGGTCCTCCTCGGGCATGCCCATCCCGCGGTGACGGCCGCCGTGACGCGCGCTGCGGCGCGGGGTACGACCTTCGGCGCCCCCACCCGGGGCGAGGTGCTCCTGGCCGAAGCCATCTGCGACCGCGTAGCAGGTTGCGACCAGGTCCGGCTGGTGTCATCGGGCACCGAGGCGGCCATGAGTGCGGTGCGCGTGGCGCGCGGGTTCACCGGCCGCGACCGGGTCGTCAAGTTCGACGGGTGCTACCACGGGCACTCCGACATGCTGCTGGCCGGAGGGGGGAGCGGCGTGGCGGCCCTCGGCCTGCCCGGGTCGGCCGGGGTCCCGTCCTCGGCCGTGGCCGACACCTTGGTCGTCCCCTACAACGTCGTTCCCGAGGTCGACGAGCGCGTGGCGTGCGTGATCGTGGAGCCCGCCGCCGCCAACATGGGTGTGGTGGCGCCCGCGCCGGGCTTTCTCGAGGGGTTGCGCGCCGCCTGCGACGATGCCGGCGCGCTCCTCGTGTTCGACGAGGTGATCACCGGGTTCCGGGTCGGCCCCGGCGGGATGTCGGCGCGTACGGGGATCACGCCCGACCTGTGGTGCTTCGGCAAGGTGATCGGCGGCGGTCTCCCCGTGGGCGCGTTCGGGGGCGGCGCGACGTCCTGTCGGTGTTGGCACCCGACGGTCCGGTGTACCAGGCGGGCACGCTGTCGGGGAACCCGCTCGCCACCTCGGCCGGGTTGGCGGTGCTCGAGAACGTCTCGGTGGGCGACTACGAGGGGCTCTGCACGCGGGCGGCGCGCTTCGCCACCGGCCTCCAGGCTGCCATCTCCGGAGCCGGGATTCCCGTGCAGGCACCGACGGTGGGCCCTCTCGTCGGCCTGTTCTTCGGGGCCGAGCCGGTCACCGATTACGCGTCGGCGCGGACCAGGGTGCTCGGAGGCCACTACGCGCAGTTCTTCTCGGCCATGCTCACGCGTGGCGTGGCCCTCGCCCCCGGACCCTACGAAGCCATGTTCCCGGGATTGGCCCATCTCGACGACCATCTCGACGCCGTGGTGGACGCCGCGGCGGACGCCGCCGCGCACATGGTGGCCACACGGTCCTCGGTGGGGTGATACCTGGCAGGGCGTGACCGGAGGATCGGTCGTTTACCATGCGACAGATGGACGGGCTGCAGGCGCCGCCGGCGGAGAGCGGCACCGCACTCGACCGGGACCTCGCCACCGCGGACGGGCGCGCCACCGCCGGCGCCGACCCCGGACATGCCCGGGTCGACCGGGACACGTGACACCGAGGCTGGCGACGGGTCCGGTGACGGGACGGGTTCCTACCCGAGGCTGGCGCGGTTCATGGTCATCGGTGGCGTCGTCGTGGTCGTGTTCGGCATCGCCCTTCGCTTCGTGGCGCGCTCGGACATGTGGCTCGACGAGGCGCTGACGCTCAACATCTCCCGGCTCCCCCTGGGACAGATCCACGGTGCCCTGCGCCGCGACGGCGCCCCCCCGCTCTACTACTACCTCCTGCACTTCTGGACCGAGGTTTTCGGCACCTCCGACGAGGGCGTGCGCTCTCTGTCCGGCGTGATCAGCTGCGTCACATTGCCCTTCGTCTGGGTGGCCGGCCGTCGCCTCGGTGGCAGGACGATGGCCAACGCCGCCCTGGTCCTCGTGGCGACATCGCCGTTCGCGGTGCGGTACGCGACCGAGAACCGGATGTACGCGCTCGTGGGCCTCCTCACCGCGGCCGGAGTCGTGGCCCTCCAGCAGATCCTCCGCCGGCCCACCGTCGCCAACGCCATCGCCGTGGCCCTGCTCACCGGGTTGCTCCTCTACACGCACTACTGGGCGCTCTATCTGGTGGGGGTGACGGCGCTGTGGTTGGCGTTCCAGGCGTGGCGGGGCCCCGAGGCGCGCCGCCGGGGCGCTCGCGTCGCACTCGTCTCGGTCTTCGTCGGTTGTCTGACGTTTCTTCCCTGGGTCCCGACGTTCATCTTCCAAGCCCGGCACACCGGGACCCCCTGGGCCGAGCCGGCGAACTTCGCGGCCATGGTCAATGCCGTGACGTCGTTCGCGGGAGGGGCCACGAACCAGGGCCGTGCCCTTGCGCTCCTCTACTTCGGGCTCGTGGGTCTTGGCCTGTTCGGGGTGGCGAGGGGTGCGTTCCACGTCGACCTCGATCTGCGCACCCGGCCACCGGGCCGGGCGCCGGCGCTGATGCTCACCGGCACGCTCGCCGCCGCCGTCGTCGGGGGCTTCATCAGCGGGAGTGCGTTCCAAGCGCGCTACGCCTGGGTCGTTTTCGTGCCTCTCGTGCTCCTGGTGGCCTTGGGTCTCACCACCTTCGCCGACCGCCGCATCCGAGCGGGCGTCCTGAGCGCGGTGGTGGCCTTCGGTCTGGCCAGCGGCCTTCCCGCCGCCTGGTCGAGCCGGACCCAGGCGGGCCAGGTGGCCGCCGCTCTGGCCCAGCTCGGTCGACCCGGTGACATCGTGGCGTTCTGTCCGGACCAGCTCGGCCCCAGCGTCAACCGGCTGGTTCCTCCGGGTCGCTACCGCGAGATCACCTTCCCCCGGGGGACCGGCCCGGAGTTCGTGGACTGGGTCGACTACGCGGCCGCTTCGCGCCGGGGCGATCCGGGCGCCTTTGCCGCCCGGTTGGAGCGCATGAGCGCGCCCACCCATCAGATCTGGCTGGTATGGGCGCCGGGGTACCAGACCTTCGGGACGAAGTGCGAGCAACTCGAAGCGGCTCTGCTCGGCGACCGGGCCCTCGGTGCCCACGAGATGTTCCCGTACCGGCAGGTGGCTGACTCCTGGATCACCTACGAGAGCATGGAGTTGGTTCGTTTCGTCCACGTCGGCTGACCCACGACGCACCCGGTCGCGCCCCGACGCGACCCGTCGACACCAGGCCTTCAGGAGTCGCTCAGGTTGCGAGCCCTTCGTGCCGACATAGGAGCGCAGGAAACGGTCCCATCCAGCGCGCATGGTCGGTGGAGGTCAGCGTGGTTCTGGCTCGGTTGCGTCGGCTCGAATGTGCCGACGACTTTGACCTCGAGCATGGCACCGGCAGGCGCGGGCGCTGCCGCCGCAGCGTCAGAAGCGCCCTTCTTGTCCGGTGGCGCCCTCGCGCCCCGGGTCGTCCCGCATGCAGCGAAGGTATGTCCTGTTCACAGGCCTTTTTCAGCCGGCGGCAGGGAGCTGGGCGCGCCGCGTGCCCGTCACCAAGGTGGCCGCGGAAGCCACTGGTTGAAGCGTCAAATGGAGGAGGAACGCGATGGGAACAATCGGGCTCGGGAATGGGAGCCTGCGCATGGACGACGTCTACTTGGAGGGCGCCACGCCCGACGGACCCGCCGTCGTGGGCCACCTTTCGGTGATCGTCGACACCGAGGGGATCACGTTCCTGGGACCCGATCCCGGGGAGCGGCGGACGGTTGCATGGGAGCGCACGTCACCCCTCACCATCGGTCCCCCCGTCGCGTTGGAGAGCGGGGAGCCGGTCACGTGTTTGGAGTTCGTGGTCGACGGGCGCCCGCTGCGCCTTCTCGTGCCTTCGAAGAAGGAGGTCGACGGCGCGCAAGAGGCGGCCACTCCCGCTGACCTGACACCGGTAGACCTGACACCGGTTGACCTGACACCGGTTGACCTGACAGCCGCGCCGGTAGAGGCGCCGGCCCTACCCGAACCGCCGCCCCCGGCTCTACCCGAGCCCCCCGTTCCGGCATTCGCCGAGCCGCCTGCCCCGGTGTTGGCCGAGCCACCTGCCCCGGGTTTGGCCGAGCCGCCTGCCCCGGCGTTGGCCGAGCCGCCTGCCCCGGTGCTCCTCGAGCCCCCTCCTCCGGCCCCTGTGGTCGAAGGTGCGGGCGTCGAGTTCGACGTGGTCTCCGATCCGGTGGTCGAGGACTCGATGGCCGACCAGGACGACCCCGCGCCGACACGGCCCCGAGGGTCCACGCGGCGGGCGCGGCGCCGACTCCGACTGTCGCACAAGCCCTCCCCGCCACCGGCGCAGAACCTGGTGAGGCTCGTGATCTTCACCGTGCTGGCCGGGCTCATCCCCATTGCCGCCGGGGTGCGGTACTTCCACACCCAGGGATCGACGGGTCGGATTCCCGCCGGCTTGCTGTCGGATACCGCCATCGCCGCCCGCGTCGGGATCCAAAAGGGTGATCTTCCCGGTTGGAGCACCGTCGCACTCCGGATGGGGAATCCCTTCGCCGCCGGTGCCACCACCGACGGCGCAGCTGCCCTGCGCACGGCCGAGCAAGCCTCGACGATCCTGGCGCGTTGTCTGCACGTGCCGGTCTCGGCGGTCGACGGGGCCTTCGGGATGGGCAGCGCCGCCTCGCAGCGGACAGCCGAAGTGACCTCGCCCTCGTACGCGGATCCGAGTGGCAACGGCGGTGCGGTCAGCTCCGTCGTCGATGTGGTCCAGAGCGCCAAGATCGGGCAGGCCGACGCGAGCGTGTTCCAGAACCCGGCGTTGTTCGCCACGTGTTATCAGCCCTACGTGCAGGCCATGCTGCCCTATGCGGCGGGAAGCGGGGGGGTGGGGTTCGCCACGGCCACGGTGCAGCCCGTCGTCGTCCCCGTCCCCGACGGGCCCGGCAGCCGTCACGGTGGCGGGGTTCCAGATCGCGCGGATCGCCAACGACAACGGTCAGACCAAGACCGTCGTGAGCACCGCCACCGCCGTCTTCGACGGGCGGGTGCTGGCGACGTTGGGAACGGTGAGCAACCTCGTGTTCTCGCTCGACGCTCAGGACCACCTCGTGCGCACCGTGGAGATCCGGGTCCTCGGCGTGGCCCAGCTGTGAGTGTCGTGGCCGCCGGCCTTCGAGCTCAACCCGGCGTCAGGCGGCCGATCGTGCACAGCGTCCGGTAGGCGGCCTCGGCCGGACCGATCTCGTCCGGCCGGACCAGGTTGGCCATGATGCGCAACAGCCACTCCATCACGCTCCGGGAATGCATGCCGGTGCGGACGCAGACCCGCATCAGCTCGGGCCTGCTGATGAGTCGGACGAACTCTCGCGCCATGCGGTAGTAGAGGCCGTATGCGGCCTGGAGCTGTGACTCGTAGTCGACCAGGGCGTGGACTCCCTCGCCCGACAGGGCTCGGGCCACGCAGGCGGCGGCCAGGCGTCCGGTCTCGTAGCCGTAGGCGATGCCCTCCCCGTTGAAGGGGTTGATGGTGCCCGCCGCATCCCCGATCACGAGCACGTTGGGGCCGATCCGGGGGCGCACGGACAGGCCCATGGGGAGCTTCCCCCCGGTGGGCGGTCCACACAGCGTCGTCTTGGACAGCTCCCACGACGCGGGGGCCCACTCGATGAAGGCGTCCATGAGCTGGGTGGTGTTGGCCCCCTTCCAACGGCCTTCGACCGAGAGCAGACCGACCCCGGCGTTGACGCGACCGTCGCCCATGGGGAACACCCAGCCGTAGCCCGGCACGACCTCGCCCGACGCGTCGCGGATGTCGAGATGGGACTCGATGAAGGGCTCGTCGTGGCGGGGGGAGAGGAAGTAGCCCCGCAGCGCCATGCCGAGGGGGTAGGCCCGGTCCCGGGAGGTGCCCAGGGCGCGGCCGAAGCGTGAGTTCGCCCCGTCGGCGACCACCGTGTAGCGGGCCCGCACCTCGTGCTGGCGCCTTGCGTCGCGATCGAGGACGTTCGCTCCTGCGCAACTGGGGAGGACCTCGGCATTGGACCCCGATCCCGCGACGGGGCCGGCGGTGGCGGGATCGAGGATCGGACCGATGGCCTCAGCCCCCTCGCACACCGTGGCGCCGGCCTTGGCGGCCCGCTCCGCCACCAGCTGGTCGAGGTCGTGGCGGGTGATGACGTAGCCGACCGAGGGGAACGAGGGATGATCGGGCCACGACATCTCCAGGGTCATCCCGTAGGCGCAGGCCCGCAGACCCTCGTACCGGTGCGCGCCGGCCAGGGCGTCGGAAAGTCCCATGTCGTGCAGTTGGCGCACCGCCCGGGGGGTGAGCCCGTCGCCGCAGGTCTTTTCGCGCGGGAAATGCTTCTTCTCGACCACCACGACGTCCCATCCCGCTTCGGCCAGCCAGTAGGCGCAGGCCGATCCGGAGGGGCCGCCGCCGACGATGACGACGTCGTGGACCCGGGTGTCGTCGACGGCCTGACCACGACCGGGCGAGGTCGAGGGCGTCGTGTTCTCGGGCTTGGTCACCGGGTAGATCGTAGGGGGGCGCCGGGCTGACCGGCGTCCACGTCCGATCCGACGGGCGGGGCCCTGCGAGCACCGATTCTCAATGTGCTCGTGCGCAGGGTGCCGTGGTAGAACCGCATTCGGTCATGGCCGACTACCTCCCGATCGTGGTGCTCTTCGTGCTGGGCGTCCTCTTCGCGGGCCTGTCCTTTATGGCTTCGGGCCTCCTCGCCCCCCGCAAGCGCCCGACCGCGGCCAAATTGGCGCCCTACGAGTGCGGGATCGTCCCCGATCGGGAGCCCCCGCAGCGCTTTCCGGTGCGTTTCTACCTCGTCGCGATGATCTTCATCATCTTCGACATCGAGATCGTGTTCCTCTATCCCTGGGCGGTCGTCTACCGGCAGCTGCATACCTTCGGCCTCATCGAGGTGCTGGTGTTCGCCGCCGCGGTGTTCATCTCGTTCCTCTATCTCGTGAGCAACGGTGCGTTGAACTGGGGCCCGGCCAAACACCTCCGGCCCGCCATGCCCGAGCGCACCACCGAATCGACCATCGCCCGTGTCGGGCCCGGTCAGGGGCCGGGCGCCGGACAGGCTGCGTAAGCGGGCGAGGGCGCTATGGGGCTCGAGGACCTTCAGCACAACTTCTTGACCGGACGGGTCGAGGACCTGGTGAAGTGGGCGCGCCGGAACAGCGTGTGGCCGGTCACCTTCGGCCTGGCGTGCTGCGCCATCGAGATGATGTCGGTGGGGGCGGCGGACTTCGACATCAGCCGCTTCGGGATGGAGGTGTTCCGGGGATCGCCCCGGCAGGCCGATCTCATGATCGTCGCCGGCCGGGTCTCTCAGAAGATGGCCCCGGTGCTCCGTCAGGTCTACGACCAGATGATGGAGCCCAAATGGGTGATCTCCATGGGGGTGTGCGCGTCGACCGGTGGCATGTTCAACAACTACGCCATCGTCCAGGGAGTGGACCAGGTCGTCCCGGTGGATGTGTACGCGCCGGGTTGCCCTCCGAGCCCGGAGATGCTCCTGCACGCCATCCTCACGCTGCACGAGAAGATCCGTACCGGTGAGATCACCCGCCGGCGCGGCCCGACGTCGGAAGGCCCCGAGGAGCTCGCCGGTTGGGTGCCCGAGCGCCCCAATGCAGTCCGGCTGGGAACCCCGCGGTGACGTCGCAGACCCCGACTGTCGAACCGTCGCTCCCCGACGTGCCCGCGTCGACGTCGACCGACGGCCATACCGTGTTGTTCTGCGCTCGTGATCGCTACCACGACGTCGTCGCCGCGCACCGCGACGCGGGGTTCGAGATGCTGGCGAGCCTCACCGCCGTCGACTATCTCGGATATCCCGGCCGCGAGCTCCCTTCGGGGGTCGAGCCGGCGCGTTTCGAATTGGTGGTGATGCTCCTGTCGTTGGCGCAGGTCCGGCGGGTCCGCCTCCGGGTCCAGGTCCCCGAGGTCGACGCCGAGGTGGAGTCGTTGTGGGACCTCTATCGCGGGGCCGAAGCGATGGAGCGGGAGGTGTACGACATGTACGGCATCTCCTTTCGCGGGCACCCCGACCTGACCAGGATCCTCATGCCCGAAGATTGGGAGGGCCACCCGCTGCGCAAGGACTTCGGTGTGGGGCGCGTGCCTGTGCAGTTCAAGCACGCTCCGGGGCCCCGATGACCGACCGCAACCCCGCCACCACCGAGGCGCCGGCGTCGAAGCCCGACGACGCCGCGGCCGATCCCCTGTCCCCGTTCGTGCGGGAGACAGCCGAGGGCTCTCAGGAGCTCGCCTCGCGCCGCGACACACCGCCGGATGAGCTCGGGCGGGAGGTGGGCTCGGTCCTCCGGCTTCCCGAGAGCCACGGCGTCGACGCGTCCGACATCGACATCGAGCGTCCCGACGACGAGACCATGATCATCAACATGGGTCCGCAGCACCCGTCGACGCACGGGGTCCTGCGGCTCATGATGGAGCTCGACGGCGAGACGGTGCTGCGCACCAAGCCCATCATCGGGTACCTGCACACCGGGATGGAGAAGACGGCGGAGGAGCTCACGTATCAACAGGGCTCCACCAACGTCACGCGCATGGACTACCTGTCACCGCTCAACAACGAGCTGGTCTTCTCGCTCGCCACCGAGAAGCTGCTCGGCATCGAGCTCCCGGCCCGGGCCGTGTGGATCCGCATGCTGCTGTCGGAGCTGCAACGGATGTCGTCGCATCTCATGTGGCTGGCGACCAACGGCATGGACGTCGGGTCGACCACCATGATGATCTTCGGCTTCAGAGAGCGCGAGCTCGTGCTGGGGTTCTTCGAAAAGACCACGGGCCTGCGCATGAACCACAACTTCATCCGTCCCGGGGGCACCGCCGCCGATCTCCCCGACGGGTGGGAGGACGACGTCGAGGTGATCCTCGACAACGTGACGTCTCGCCTGGCCGACTACGACAACCTGCTCACGGGCCAGCCCATCTTCAGAGAGCGCATGGAGGGAGTGGGCCCACTCAGCGCGGAGGAAGCGCTGGCGTTGAGTGCCACGGGACCGATCCTGCGCTCCACCGGGGTGGCCTGGGACCTGCGCCGCACCATGCCCTACCTGGCCTACGACGAGGTCGACTTCGACGTCATCATCGGAACCTACGGCGACAACTTCGATCGTTACGCCATCCGCATCAACGAGATCCGGGAGTCGGTGCGCATCCTGTGGCAGGTGCTCGACAAGATGCCGGCGGGGGACTACCGGGTGCAGGACAAGAAGGTGACCCCGCCGCCGCGGGCCCGCATCGACGAATCGATGGAGGCGCTCATCCATCACTTCAAGATCTTCACCGAGGGCTTCAAGGTTCCCGAGGGAGAGGTCTACGTGGCCATCGAGTCGCCGCGGGGCGAGCTCGGGTGCTACCTCGTGTCGGACGGGTCGTCGAAGCCGTACCGGATGCACATCCGCGCCCCGTCGTTCGTGAACCTCCAGAGCCTGCCGGTCATGATGCACGGGGGCCTCGTGGCGGACGCGGTGGCAACCATCTCGTCGGTCGACCCGGTCATGGGCGAGGTGGACCGGTGACGCCCACATCGGGAGGACATCTGTCGGAGGAGATCGTCACCCGGGCCCGTGAGCTGGTGGAGCTCTACCCCCACCCGCGCTCGGCGCTCATCCCCATCTGCCACCTGGCCCAGGAGCAGGACGGCTGGTTGCGGCCCGAGGCCATCGACGAGATCGCCGACCTGGTGGGGCTCACGCCGGCCGAGGTCCTGGGGACCGCGTCGTTCTACGAGATGCTGCGGACCGAGCCCGTCGGCACCTACGTGATCTCGCTGTGCACCAACATCGCCTGCATGCTGCGCGGCGCGTACGAGTTGCTCGACCACATGGAGCACACCCTGGGCATCCGTTCGGGTGCCACGACGACCGACGCCATGTTCACGCTGGAGGAGACCGAGTGCATCGCCGACTGCGGCCGGGCCCCGTGTCTGGCGGTGAACCACCGCTTCGTCGGCGACGTGACCCCGGAGTCCTTTGACGATCTGGTCGAGGGGTTGCGGGCCGGGAGGTTGGCCGACGACATCCCCCGGCACGGCACCCTGGTCCGGGTGCGTCGCCAGGGAGGGCTGCGCGTCGACGACGCCACCATCCGGGCCGAGCGGGACGCGGCCGCCGCCGTCGCCGGCGGGGGGTCGTGATGGCGGTGACCGAAGCCCCTCGGATCGTGACGTCACGGCTCGAGTACGAGGACTCCCACACCCTCGAGCGCTACCTCGCCACGGGCGGGTACGAGGGTCTGCGCAAGGCGCTCACCATGACGCCGCAACAGGTCGCCCACGAGGTCGACGCCGTGAGCCTCCTCGGACGGGGCGGGGCCGGCTTCCCGGCCGGCCGCAAGTGGTCGATGCTGCGCAAGGCGCCCACCACCTACCTGGTGGTCAACGGGGACGAGAGCGAGCCCGCCACCTTCAAGGACCACCTCCTCGTCGAGCGCGACCCGCATCAGCTGGTCGAAGGGGTCCTCATCGCCGCCTATGCCATCCAGGCCACGCGGGCCTTCATCTACGTGCGGGGGGAGTTCGCCCTCGGCCTCGAACGCGTCCAGGGAGCGCTCAACGACGCCTACGAGCACGGGGCGGTGGGCAGGGACATCTTCGGATCGGGATTCTCGATCGACGTGGTGGTCCACCCCGGCGCGGGCGCCTACATCTGCGGGGAAGAGACGGCGCTGCTCGAGAGCCTCGAGGGGAAGCGGGGTTTTCCCCGCATCAAGCCCCCGTACTTCCCCGCCGCCATCGGCCTCTACGGCGAGCCCACGGTCGTCAACAACGTGGAGACGCTCTCCAACCTGCCCTGGGTGATGCTCAACGGCTCCGAGGCGTTCACCGCGCTGGGCGAGGGCCGCTCCACCGGCACCCGCCTGTTCGCCCTGGCCGGCCACGTGCGCAATCCCGGTGTGTACGAGGTGGAGATGGTGAAGACCACCTTCCGAGACCTCATCTTCGCTCCGGTGCTCGGTGGGGGCATCCCCGAGGATCGGGAGTTGAAGGCCATCATCCCCGGTGGGGTGTCGGCTCCCTGGTTCGGGCCCGAGCACCTCGACCTCCCCCTGGGCCAGGACGAGGTGGGTCAAGCCGGGTCGATGCTCGGGTCGGGCTCGATCGTGGTCATGGACGACACCACCTGTGTGGTGCGCGCCGCGTGGAGGATCACCCGCTTCTTCTGGCGCGAGTCGTGCGGGCAGTGCACGCCGTGTCGCGAGGGTGCGGGGTGGTTGGAGAAGATCCTGCGCCGCATCGAGGACGGCGACGGGCGCGACGCGGACGTGGACCTGCTCATGGACGTCTGCGACAACCTGGCGCCGGGAGTGTCGTGGCCCCCGCAGCAGACGACGATCTGCGTGTTGGGCTCCTCGATCCCGTCGTCGATCGCATCGGGCATCCGGATGTTCCGCGACGACTTCCTCGTGCACGTGAAGGAAGGGGGCTGTCCTCATGGCTGACCCCGTCATCACGTCGCACCACGGCATCGCTCCGCATGTCGAAGCGGGCGCAACGGTGACCTTCACCCTCGACGGCAGAGAGGTCACCGCGCCGGCGGGCCAGTTCCTGATCGCCGCGGCCGAGCAGGCCGGGACCTTCATCCCGCGTTTCTGCTACCACCCGCGCATGAAGCCGGTCGGCATGTGCCGGATGTGCCTGGTCGAGGTGTCGGGGCCTCGGGGCGCGACCTTGCAACCGGCGTGCTACGTGCCCATCACCGAGGGCATGGAGGTCGACACGACCTCGGACAAGGTGAAGAAGGCCCAGGACGGGGTGCTCGAGTTCCTCCTCGTGAACCATCCGCTCGACTGCCCGGTGTGCGACAAAGGGGGGGAGTGCCCACTGCAGGACCAGGTCCTGGCGTACGGGCCGGGCGAGACCCGGTTCCTCGAGGAGAAGCGGCACTGGGCCAAGCCCATTCCGATCTCCGAGCTCGTGCTGTTGGACCGCGAGCGGTGCATTCAGTGCGGCCGCTGCGTCCGTTTCGCGCTGGAGATCGCGGGCGAGGCGCAGATCGACTTCCTCGGCCGCGGCGACGCCATCGAGGTCAACGTCTTCGAGGACCACGTCTTCACGTCGTACTTCAGCGGCAACACGGTGCAGATCTGCCCGGTGGGCGCGCTCACGGCGTCGCCCTACCGGTTCAGCGCCCGTCCCTGGGACCTCGACCAGGTGGAGTCCACCTGCACCCTGTGCGCGTTCGGGTGCCGGGCCGCCATCCAGTCCTCGTCGAACCGGGTCACGCGCGTGCTCGGGATCGACAGCGACCCGTTGAACCAGAGCTGGCTGTGTGACAAGGGGCGCTTCGGGTTCGAGGCGGTCAACGGCGAGGACCGCCTGGTCGAGCCGCTCGTGCGGCGCGTCGTGGACGGGACCGACGCGCTCGTGGCGGTGTCGTGGAGCGAGGCCTTGACCGAGGTGGCCCGACACCTGGCCCAGGTCCGGGACGAGCGGGGCCCGGAGGGCATCGGGGTGCTCGGCGGAGCCCGGCTCTCCAACGAGGACGCCTACGCGTGGGCCAAGCTCGCCAAAGCGGTGATCGGGACCGACTCGGTCGACGCCCAGCTCGGCGACGGCCTGCCGGCCGAGGTGGTCCTCGGCCTACCCCGGGCCACGATCGACGAGGCCTGCGCCGCCACGTGCGTGGTGGTGCTGTCGGGCGACCTGCGAGAGGAACTCCCCCTCCTCTTCCTGCGCCTGCGGGGCGCGGCGGTCGACGGGGATCTCGAGATCGTCGAGCTCGCTCCGCGCGCCGGGGCGCTCAGCGGGTTCGCCACCGCCGTGGTGCCCTATCGACCGGGCGAGGCGGCGACGGTCGCTCGGGCGCTCGCCGCGTCGGATGCGGAGTCCCCCGGCGAGGTGGACGACGACGCCTGGAGCGCGGCCCGCGGCGCGCTGGCGCGCGCCGGCGCCGGCGGTGACGGCGTGGTGGTGGTGATCGGGCGACCGTCGCTGGCCGAGGACGGGGCCCTCGTGGCCGAGGCCGCCGCCGCCCTGGCGCAGGCGTGGCCGAAGGCGCGGTTCCTCCCCGCCCTGCGCCGGGGCAACGTGATGGGCGCGCTCGACATGGGCCTCGCGCCGGGTCTGCTCCCGGGGCGCGTGAGTCTGGACGACGGCCGGGCCTGGTACCAGGGGGCCTGGGGATCGGTGCCGGCCGAGCGGGGCCGGGACGCGGCCGCCATGCTCGGCGCGCTGGCCGACGGGTCGATGGGGGCGGTCGTGCTGGTGGGGTCGGACCCGGTGGGCGACTTCCCCGACCGGGCCCTCGCCCAGGAGGCGCTCGGCCACGCCGGCTTCGTGGTGGCCGTGGACGGGTTCCTGTCACCCTCGGCGGCCCTGGCCGACGTGGTGCTCCCCGTGGCCATCGCGCACGAGCGGACGGGGACGACCACCAACATCGAAGGGCGCGTCACCCGCCTGGCGCAGAAGCTGGTGTCGCCGGGCCAATGCTGGCCGGACTGGATGGTCGCGGCCGAGCTCGCCGATCGCCTCGGCGGAGATCTCGGCGTGTCGAGCGCGGCCGAGCTCTGGGACGAGATCGAGCGGCTCGCTCCTTCTCACGCCGGGATCACCCGGGTCGTGCTCGACACCCCCGCCGCGCGCGACGGCATCGTCGCCCCTCTCCCCGCCTCGCCCGTCCAGATCACGACGCGACGGGTCCTGGCGCCGTTCGACCCCATGGGGACGCCCGGCATCGACGCGGTCGAGGTCCAGGGCGCCCCCCCGCGGGCCGGTCTGGCCGAGCCCCCCGGTGGCGACGAGCTCCTCGCCGGTTCGAACGGCACGTCCAACGGCGACGGGGCGGGTGCCACGTCCACGCGACCCCGGTCGCTGCGGTGGCCGGTGCCCGTCGAGGCCCCCACCCTGCCGTCGCCCGACAGCTCCTCGCTCCGGCTGGTGTCGACCCGTCGCCTCTACGACCACGGGGTGCTGCTCGAAGGATGTCACTCCCTCGCCCCGCTGGCTTCCCCGGCGACGGTGCGGGCCAATCCCTATGACCTCGGGCGGCTCGGCGTCACCAGCGCGGCGCGGGTGAGGGTCCGCTCCTCGCGGGGCGCCCTCGAACTCGAGGCGGTGGCCGACGAGGGCGTGCCCCGGGGCGTGGCCAGCATCGACTTCAACCTCTTCGGTGACGACCCCGGTGTCGAGCGTGCCGGTGCCTCCGCCTTGATCGACGTGCGCGCGCCCGTCGTCGACGTGCGGCTGGAGACGTTGTGATGGGACCGGTCCTGGCTCTGGGTGACCCGCTCTTCGCCCACGGCGTGCACTGGGCCCAGCTGCTCATCGTCGTCATCAAGGTCCTCGTCGCCTTCGGGGCGCTGTTGGTGTCGGTCATGCTCATGATCTGGTTCGAGCGCAAGGTGATCTCGGACATGCAGGCGCGCATCGGCCCCAACCGGGCCGGGCCGTGGGGGCTGCTGCAGACGCTGGCCGACGGGATCAAGCTGTTCTTCAAGGAGGACCTCCTGCCCGAACGCGCCGATCGGACCGTGTTCAAGCTGGCGCCCTACCTCTCGATCCTTCCCGCCTTCTTGTCGTTCGCCATCGTGCCGGTCGGCGGCATCGTGACCGTCGCCTCGCACACCTTCGAGCTGCAGGTGGCGGACCCGCCCGTCGGGATCCTGTTCCTGCTGGCCATGTCGTCGGTCTCGGTCTACGGCGTGATGCTGGCGGGGTGGTCCTCGGGATCGAAGTACCCGCTCCTGGGCTCGGTGCGGGCCTCGGCCCAGATGATCTCCTACGAAGCCGCCCTCGGGCTCTCGGTGGTGACCGTGGTGCTGCTGGCCGGATCGCTGTCGACCCGCGTCATCGTCGAGCACCAGGCCCACACCTTCATCGGGAGCTGGTTCATCATCCGGACCGGCATCCTTCCGTTCTTCTTGTTCATGATCGCCATCACCGCCGAGCTGACCCGACCCCCCTTCGACCTGGTCGAGGCGGAACAGGAGCTCGTGGGTGGCTTCAACACCGAGTACTCGTCGATCCGGTTCGCGCTGTTCTTCATGGCCGAGTTCATGAACACCATCACGATGTCGGCCATCATCGTGACCCTGTTCCTGGGCGGACCCGACGGGCCCACCGCGCATGTGTTCATCCTGTCCTGGGTGATCCCGGTGCTGTGGTTCTTGGGGAAGACGGTCGTGTTCCTGTTCATCTACGTGTGGCTGCGGGCGGCGCTGCCCCGGCTGCGTTACGACCAACTCATGGATCTCGGCTGGAAGGTCCTCATTCCCCTCTCCCTCGGGTGGGTCCTGGTCCTGGCCGCCTTCCTGGTGGGCCGGTGGTGGGGGGTCGGCGTGACCGTGGCCCTGCTCGCCGCGGCGGGCCTGCTGCTGCGGAGCGTCCTGGTGGGGTCGGGTCGCGACGACGGGGCCGAGGCGCTCGACGGGCCCGATATCGACACCGAGGTCATCGACGCCCCGGGCGTGGTGACCTGATGGGACTCTTCGATGGGCTGCGCGACGACCTGAGCTTCCTCGGGGGGTTCAAGGTCACGCTGGAGCAGATGACGCGCCAGCGGGTCACCCGGGAGTACCCGCGCGAGAAGAAGCCCAAGGGGCTGCGCAATCACGGCCGGCACGTCCTCAACCGCTACGAGGACGGCATGGAGAAGTGCATCGGGTGCGAGTTGTGCGCGGGGGTGTGTCCCGCCGACTGCATCTATGTCCGCGGCGCCGACAACTCGCCGACCGACCCGGTGTCGCCGGGCGAGCGCTACGGGTTCGTGTACGAGATCAACTATCTGCGCTGCATCCACTGCGACCTGTGCGTGGAGGCGTGTCCCACCGAGGCGATCACCGAGTCCAAGCTGTTCGAGTTCTCCTTCACCAATCGCGCCGACGCCATCTACACCAAGGACGAGTTGCTGGTGGACGACGACGGCCGGCCCCAACGCCTCCCGTGGGAGGACTGGCGCGAGGGCGACGACCTGCACACCTCGGGCTGGATGCGGGCCACCTCGCCCTCGGGGGTCGCCGCCTACGAGGGCGAGGTGCAGTGGTCGGCGGAGCTGGGCTACGGGGTGCGGCCGCCCGAGGGGGGCCAGAGCGATCAGCGCGACGACGCGTTGACCGGCAGTCGTCAGTTGCGGGAGACCTACTCCTCCCACCTCGACGACATCGACCGCCTCCCCGACCAGCAGGGGATGCGGGGCATCGCCAACCGCATGCGGGCCCGCATGGAGCAGCGCATGCCGCCCCCGGTGCGGGCCCGGATGGAACGACTGGCGGCGCGCCGGGCCCCGGCGGCGCCGGCCCCCACCGTGTGGGTCGAGAACCCCACCAAGACGAGCGAGACGTGATGGTCACGCCTCTTCTCGCCGCCACCACCGTCGACGCCCTCACCTTCGCCATCGCCGCGGCCATCGTCCTCGCGGGCGCCATCGGGGTCGTGGTGGCGCGCAACCCGGTGCATTCGGCGCTGATGCTCGTCATGACGTTGTTCGGCGTGGCCGTGCTCTTTGTCGAGCAGCAGGCCAACTTCCTGGCCGCGGTGCAGGTCATCGTGTACGCCGGAGCCATCGTGGTGCTGTTCCTGTTCGTGATCATGTTCCTGGGGGTCGACCGCGAGGAGAGCCTCGAGAAGGATCCCCTGCGCGGCCAGCGTCCGCTGGCGGTGGGCCTCATGGTGCTGGGCCTGGCCGGCTTGCTCCTCATGGGCTTCGGCGCCCACTGGGCCGTGGGGGCCCGGTCGGTGGCCGGGCCGTCGCAAGGCCAGTCCGGTGGCGACGTCGCCGCCCTGGGGCGCTCGGTGTTCACCACCTACCTGTTCGCCTTCGAGGTCACCTCGGCCCTGCTCGTGATCGCGGTGGTGGGCGCGGTGGTGCTGGCCCGGCGCCCCGGCGGTGTCCTCGGTACGGCCGAGCCCGACGCCGGGGCCGAGCCGTCTGACCCCGATGCCGTTGCCGATGCCGAGGTCGCCGACAGCGCGGCCGGGAACGAGGAGGTCTCGTCATGAGCCTCAGCGGCGCGTGGTATCTGGGCCTGGCCGCGGTGGTGTTCTCGATCGGCGCCTTCGGCCTGCTGGTGCGGCGCAACGTGCTGGTCATGTTCATGTGCGTCGAGCTCATGCTGAATGCCGCCAACCTCACCTTCGTGACCTTCTCCCGCATGCTCGACGACATCGGCGGGCAGGCGCTCGTGTTCTTCACCTTGGTGGTCGCCGCGGCCGAGGTGGTCGTGGGGCTCGGCATCGTCGTCGCCATCTTCCGCCGCCGCCGGACCGCAACCGCCGACGACTTCCACATCATGCGGGGCTAGCCCGACCGCCCATACCGACGGGAACCCAGAAGACCCCATGCTCCACGCCGCCTATCTCATGCCGCTGTTGCCGCTCGCCGGCTTCGTCGTGCTGGCTGCCTTCGGTCGCCGGATCGGCGACCCCTGGGCCGGTTGGCTGGGCACCGCCACGGTGGTGGGTTCGTTCGTCGTGGCCCTCGTCGTCTACGCCGGGCTTCTGGCCAAGGCCGCCCCGGACCGGTCGTTCATCCAGAACCTGTTCACCTGGATCCCCGTGGGCGGGCTCCAGGTGAAGGCGGCGCTGCTGGTCGACCCGCTGTCGATGACGATGGCGCTGTTCGTCACCGGGGTGAGCTCGCTCATCCACCTCTACTCCATCGGGTACATGAAGGGGGACCGCGACTATCCCAAGTTCTTCCTCTACCTGAACCTCTTCGTGGCCTCGATGCTGGTCCTGGTGCTGGCCGACAACCTGCTGTTCACCTTCGTGGGGTGGGAGGGCGTCGGGGTGTGCTCGTACTGGCTCGTCTCGTTCTGGTTCGGGCGCGACAGCGCGGCGAGCGCGGGGAAGAAGGCCTTCTTGTACAACCGGCTCGCCGATGTCGGTTTTCTCATCGCCATCTTCCTGGTGTTCTCCAAGACCGGCACCCTGGACTACACCGGGATCTTCTCCCACCTGTCGCAGATCGGGGGCGGGACGGGGACGGCCGTCTGTCTGTTGTTGTTCGTGGCCGCGGCGGGAAAGTCCGCCCAGCTCCCCTTGTTCCCCTGGCTGGCCGACGCCATGGAAGGCCCGACCCCGGTGTCCGCCCTCATCCACGCCGCGACCATGGTGACCGCGGGGGTCTACCTGATGTGCCGCATCAGCCCCCTGCTGGCGCAGTCCCACGACGCCCAGCTGGTGGTGGCGTCGGTCGGCGCCGCGACCGCCTTCGTGGCCGCCACCATCGGGTGCGCGCAGCAGGACATCAAGAAGGTCCTGGCCTACTCGACGGTGAGCCAGCTCGGCTTCATGTTCCTGGCCGTGGGGACCGGCGCCTACGAGGCCGCCATCTTCTTGATGGTGGCCCACGCCTTCTTCAAGGCGCTGCTGTTCCTCGGGGCGGGCTCGGTCATCCACGGCCTGCACGACGAGCAGGACCTCAAGGCGATGGGCAACCTGCGCCGGTACATGAAGCTCACGTTCTTCACCTTCGGCGTCGGCACCCTGGCGATCGCCGGGATCCCCCCGCTGTCGGGCTTCTTCGCCAAGGGCGACGTCCTCGACAACGCCTTCGCCCGCTACCCGGTGTTGTGGGCCATCGGTCTCGTCACCGCCGCCCTCACCGCCTACTACATGACCCGGCTCGTGGCCCTGGCCTTCTACGGCGACGACCGGTGGCGCCACGGGGCAGGGCATGATGGGGAGGCCGAGCCGCACGAGTCGCCCTGGGTGATGGCACTCCCGTTGGTGGTGCTGGCGGTGTTGGCGTTCGTGGGGGGCGCGCTGCATCTCCCGTGGCACTCGAGCTGGAACCCCCTCGGGTGGTTGGGCCCGGTGTTCGGGGCGGCGCAGTACGTGCCGCACCAGTCGGCGGGCAAGCTGTGGACGCTCGGGATCGTCGACGCCGTGGTGGCCCTGATCGGCCTCGGTGTCGCCTTCCCCCTGTGGTCGCGTCGAGCCGAGCGCCCCGAGCTCGAGCCGGCCGTGCTGCAGCGGGCCTACTACCTCGACAACATCTACGACGCCGTGATCGCCCGCCCCGGGCAGGCCTTCGCCAAATTCTGCGCCACGGTGATCGAGGTCAACGTGATCGACGGCGCCGTCAACGGCGTGGGCCGCCTGACACGGGCCGCGGGGGGAGCCTCCGCAAGGTCCAGACGGGGTATGTTCGGCAGTACGCGCTGGGCATCGTGCTCGGCGCCGTCGTGCTCCTGGCCTGGATGCTGTCGAGGGCGGTGTCATGACCCACGACACCGCCTTCCCCTTCCTCACCGTGCTGGTGCTCCTGCCCGCGGGCGCGGCCCTGGCGGTGGCGCTCGTTCCCTCGTCTCTCGGCGCGCGCGCCGAGCGCGCCGCGGTGTACGCCGTCGGCCTGGGAGCGGCGCTCGCCACCTTGGCGCTGGCCATCACCATCGCCCTGCGGTACCAGGCCGGCAACGGCGGGTACCGGCTGGTGAGCCAGCACGTGTGGGCGTCGTCGCTGGGCATCTCGTGGCATCTCGGCGTCGACGGCATCTCCGTCTTCCTCATCCTCATGGCGGCGCTGCTGTTCCCCCTGGCCCTGGTAGCCGGCAAGGCGCCGCCCCGACCCCGGTCCTTTGTGGCCTGGATGTTGCTGCTCGAGGCGGGCTGCCTGGGGAGCTTCGTGTCGCTCGACCTCATCATGTTCTTCTTGTTCTTCGAGCTCACGCTCGTCCCCATCTACTTCGTGATCGCGGGCTGGGGGTTCTCCAACCGGGCCTACGCCGCGATCAAGTTCTTCGTCTACACCTTCCTCGGCTCGGCCTTCTTGTTGGTGGGGATCGTGGCGGTGGCCTTCATCCACGAGCGCCAGACCGGCCACCTGACCTTCGACCTGGTGGCGCTCAGCTCCACCCACCTGGGCCTCGCCTCACAGGTGCTGTTGTTCCTGGCGTTCACCGCCGCCTTCGCCGTGAAGGCGCCGATCTTCCCCTTCCACACCTGGTCCCCCGACGCCTACGCCCAGTCTCCGACCGGGGGGGCGGTCATCCTCGCCGCCGTCATGGCCAAGATGGGCACGTACGGCATCATCCGCTTCGACCTCAACCTGTTCCCCCGGGCCGTCGTCGATCTGGCCCCGCTGCTGCTCACCCTGGGCGTGATCGGGATCCTCTACGGCGCCATCGTGGCCTGTGTCACGCGCGACATGAAACGTCTCGTGGCGTACTCGTCGCTCAGCCACCTCGGCTTCGTCGTGCTGGGGACGTTCGCGCTCACGACCCAGGGCGTCACCGGCGGCGTGCTGCAGATGGTGAACCACGGCCTCATCATCGCCGTGCTGTTCATCGTGATCGGCTGGATCTACGAACGGCGCGCCTCGTGGCAGCTCTCGGATCTGCGGGGGTTGCAGCGCGCCGCCCCGATCATGGCGGCGGTGTTCACCGTGGCCATGATGGCGGCCATCGGGCTGCCCGGGCTCAACGGCTTCGTGGGGGAGTTCCTCGTCCTGGCCGGGACCTTCCTCACCCACCGGTGGTGGGCCGTGGTGGCCACCGGGGGTGTGGTGCTGGCCGCCCTCTATCTCCTGTGGGCGTACCAGCAGGCGTTCCACCACGAGCCCGACGAGGCCAACGCCAAGGTGCGTGACCTGTCGTGGCGCGAGGTGGCGGTGGTGGCACCGCTCATCGCCCTCATCGTGGTGCTGGGCGTCTACCCCAAGCCGGTGCTCGACCGCATCACCCCGTCGGTCACCCGTCTCGTGCAGCACGTGGAGACGAGCACGGGCACGCACCAGCCGGCCGTGGCGACCCAGGGCCCGGGCCCGGTCCGGGTGAGTCGCGCCGCGACGTCGGGGAGGGTGCGGTGACGCTGATCCATCCCGCCCTCGTGGGCGTGTCGCAGCCCAAGATCGACTACCTCTCGATCCTGCCCGTGCTCGTCATGCTGGGCGGGGCCGTCGCCACCCTGGCCGCCTCGTCGCTGCAGCGCCGGCGCATGGACCCCACCATGGCCACCGTCATGGCCGTCCTGACCACGTTGGCCGCCCTGTCGCTGTCGCTGGTGCAGTGGTTCGACGTGGCCAACCACGGCGCGCACGTCTCGATCGACTCGGCCGTGGTGGAGGACGGCTTCAGCGCCCTGGTGGCCGTGCTCGTGTCGTGCGCGGCGTTGCTCTCCGCCCTCGTCGCCGACGGGTGGATGCGGCGGGAGAAGGCGACCGGTCCCGAGTTCCAGGCGCTCATGCTCCTGTCGGGGGCGGGAGCGATGATCATGGGCGAGGCCAACGACCTGATCGTGATCTTCCTCGGGCTCGAGATCCTGTCCATCGCCCTGTACGTCCTGGCCGCCATGAACGCCAGGCGGGCCGAGTCGGGGGAGGCGGCGCTCAAGTACTTCGTCCTCGGTGCCTTCTCCTCCGCGGTGTTCCTGTACGGGATCGCCCTGGTCTACGGGGCCACCGGGTCCACCAACCTCCCCCAGATCGCCGACTACCTGGCCCGCAACGTGCTGCTGCACAACGGGCTCCTGCTGGCGGGGATGGCGCTGCTCCTGGTCGGGTTCGGGTTCAAGGTCGCGGCCGTTCCCTTCCACCTGTGGACGCCCGACGTCTACCAGGGATCTCCGAGCCCGGCGACGGGCTTCATGGCCGCGGTGGCCAAGGCGGGGGGGTTCGCGGCGCTGCTGCGCGTCTTCGTGTCGTCGTTCGGGACCCTGCGCAGCGACTGGCAGCCGGCGGTGTGGGTGCTGGCCGCCATCACCTTGCTCCTCGGTGCCGCCGTCGCCCTGGCGCAGCGCGACGTCAAGCGGATGCTCGCCTATTCGTCGATCAACCACGCCGGCTTCGTGCTCCTCGGGTTGCAGGTGGCCACGGCGCGCGGCGTGCAGGGCTCGCTCTACTACCTCTTCACCTACACGTTCATGGTCATCGGCACCTTCGCCGTGGTGACCGTCATCGGGGGCCCGGGGGACACCCGTCACGACCTCGAGCACTACCGGGGGCTGGCGGCCCGGCGGCCGTGGCTGGCCGGCTCGCTCGGCGTGCTGCTGATGGCGCAGGCCGGCATCCCCTTCACCACCGGGTTCCTGGCCAAGCTCGAGGTGATCTCGGCGTCGGTGGGAGGCCGGTCGACGGCGCTGGCGGTCATCGCCATGGTGTCCGCCGCCATCGCCGCCTTCTTCTACCTGCGGGTCATCCTGCTCATGTACTCGCCGGCCTCGACGGCAGGCGCCGTCGCCGGGGCCAGGCCCGCTGAGGACGTCGGGCCCGGGTCGGGTTCGGCTGACCAGCCCCGAGGCACGGCGGCGGGAGAGGCCGGCACGCTCACCGTGGTGGCCGAGGTCTCCGAGGCCGAGGGGTCGTCGCCGGTGAGCCCCAGCACCGTGGTGGCGATCGCCCTGTGTGTGGGGGTCACGGTGGTGTTCGGCATCTGGCCGGCCCCGCTCGTGGACTTCGCCCACAAGGCGACGCTCCTGTTCACGTAGGGCTCCCCGGCCCGGACCGGCCCGGCCCCCGAGGCCCGGCGCGCTCAAGGACCCCCGGCGGCACGCCGATGTCTCAGAGGTGGACCTGAACACCCCGCGGGCGTCATGAGAGCACGACCCGAGCTGGGGCTCGACGGCGAGCCTGAGCTGGTCTTCCAGCCGGCCGTCGACCTGGCCACGGGCCGGTTGCTGGGTTTCGAGGCCCTCCTGCGGTGGAACGATCCCGACCTGGGCCCCATCCCCCCGAGCGTCCTCATCCCCTGGGCCGAGGCCAACGGGCACATGGTGGAGCTCAACGCCTGGGTGCTGTCCGAGGCGTGCGCGGCTGCCGCCAGCTGGCAGGCCGACCTCCAAATTGGCGGTCAACTGCTCGGTCTTCCAGCTGCGCCAGCGCGAGGCGGCCACCGCCGCCGCGGCGGCCATCGAGGCCTCGGGGCTCAACCCCGACCGCCTCACCATCGAGATCACCGAGACCAGCGTGACCGACGACGGTGCCGCGGCCGAGCTGCACGCCATGTCCCGCCTGGGGATCCAACTGACGGTGGACGACATCGGGTCGGACTGGTCGACCATCGACAACCTGCAGCAGTTCTCCATCAACACCATGAAGATCGACGGGTCGCTCATCCAGGGGCTGGCCGACACCGGGGGTGTCAGCCGGGCCATGGTGGAGACCATCGTGCACGTGAGCCATTCGCTCGGCATCTGCACCGTGGCCGAGAGCGTGGAGACCGCCCAGCAGGTGAAGATCCTGCGGGAGCTGGGCGCCGATGTCGGCCAGGGCTATTTCTTCGCCAAACCGCTCGCCGTCGAGGACGCCCTCGTGCTCACGACGATGGACCCGCTCCCGGTCTTCCCCCTCACCGATCTGAGTGACGCCGACGACGAGGACGACGGGTCCGAAGACCCCGACCAGGCACCGGGTCGGTCTGTCTACAGCGCCACCGCCGCTGCGGCGGAGGTCATGGGCGCCCTCGATGCCGTCGAGGGTGGCGGCGGTTCTCCGGGGGAGGCCGGTGGGCCCGCCCTCAATGACGACATGCACGTCGAGGCCTCCGAGGTATCGCTCGTGGCCAAGCGCGGGCGCCTGCTGGCGTTCCGAAAGGGCCGTTCTTCCTGACGCTCTTCCTGACGCGCCGGCCGGCCGGGCGGCTCAGGACGGATCGACCCCGGTGACGCCGTCGTCGGAGACGTCCTCGGTCCACGCCGTTCCGTTCCAATAGCGCCACTGGTGGCGTCGCGCCGGGTCGGCGAACCAGCCCGGCGCCATGAGCGGTGCCTCGATGGGCGGCGGTGGGAGGGGCGGTGCACCGGCGTTCGCGTGCAGGCGAGCCGCGCTACTGGTGGCGCCGGCCATCGACACGCTGCGCCGTGCGCCGCGACTGTGCGCGGCGAGCTCCTCGACCAGGCGGTCGGCTTCTCCGACGGGCCGGTCCCTGAACGTGGCCCCGACCCGCTTTCCCGCCACGTCGACGTGCACGGTGGCCAGCCGCAGGGCGCGCTGCACGGGACCTTGGACCCTGCGGATGCTCTGGGCCTTCACGAGCGGAACCCAACACGTGACCTTCTGCACCCGGCCCGTCACGGCGACGGCCATGGCGGCGTCGTGCCCCGCGGCGAGGAAGTGGTAGCTGAACGGTGCTTTCAGTCGGGCCCGCTCCGACGCCCGCGCCAGGGGAGGCTCCACGGGGCCGATCACCACTCGACGGAGGTAGAGGGCCGACTCGTGCGACCCCACGGGGAGCAGGGCCTTGGTCACGCGTCCCGATCCACCCGAACGCCCGTGTCCGGGGACCCCGGCGAGGTCGACCTCGAGCCGGCACCAACCGAAGGCGCGCCACAGAAGAGGTTCGATCTGGCGGACGGCCTGGACGCGGCCCGTCGGGATGGTCTCCGACACCGTGCTGAGCAGGCCGCGCCGGACGCGGATGCCGTCGGGTGCCAGCGCCACGGTGAAGCGGTACTGCTCGTTGAAACGGCGCCAGATCCCCTGACCGATGCCGAGGAGGTAGACGAGGAGCGATCCCGCCACCGCGGTGGCAGCTGTGGTGGAGACCGTCGACAGCACCACCAGCGCCACCACGAAGACCACGGCGCCCAGGGTGCTCGCCGACAGGAGCACCGATCCGAGGAGCCGGCCCGGGGGAACGACCGCGGCGGGGAGCTCGTCGGGCTCGGGGACGGACTGGTCGAGCCCGTGGTGGGTGGCGAGGAGTCGGGCCCGCAGGTCGGTGGCCACCGGCAGGGACAGATACGCAAGGTGGTTGGCGGACTTGGCCCCCGCCACCCGGATGCGGAGCTCGGCCACGCCCAGGACTCGGGCGAGGAAGGGTGCGACGAGGTCGACCGCTTGGATGCGGGCGACGGGCAGCTGCTGGGAGTCGCGTCGTACCAGACCGGTTTCGATGCGCAAGGTGGTGCCGTCGAAGGCCCAGCGCGTCACGAACCAGTGGATGACGCCGAACACGACGCCGAACACGATGATGCCGACCCAGAGGTAGTACTCCGTGGTGTCGCTGTGTCCCCGGTGGACCTGTGACAGCCCGGCCAGCACCAACAGCGGGACGAGGCCGCGTCCCATGCGGACGACCGGGGACAGCGGGTTGAGGCGCTGCCAGCCGACGACGGTGCGCCCCTCGCCCGTCACAGACCGGCGGCTTTGGCCTCGCCCAGAGCGGCGAGGCGGTCTCGCAACCGGGCCGCCTCGTGTGGATCGAGTCCCGGGATGCGGGCGTCACTGGCGGCCGCCGCGGTGTGGAGCTTGACCGTCGCCAGCCCGAACAGGCGCTCCACCGGCCCGGCGGTGATCTCGACGAACTGCATCCTCCCGTAGGGGACGACCGACAACCGCTGCACCATCACGCCCCGCCGGACCTCGAGATCCTCGTCACGTTCGCAGTAGCCCCAGGCGCGGAAGCGATTGTGGACGAACCACCACGCCGCACAACTGCACAGCGCGACGGCGAGCACCGCCACGAGGGCGGCCACGGGGCTCCCGTCGGACAAGGCGATCGCCGCCGCGATCACGGCGAGCACCGCGCCGACCACGGCGATCTCGGTGAGACGCATCTTCAACAGGGTGCGAGACAGCGGAGTCCACCTTGTCGCAGCCGCGCTCGTCATGGCCCCACCTTATGTCGGCACCTCCGGTTCGGAGGCGAGGTCGATGCCATAGCGCAGGTCGGTCGCCACGAACGCACCCCAGTCGTGGAGCTTGCTGGTGCCGTCGGGCTGCCAACCCCGGCGCTCGTAGAAGCGCCGGGCTCGGGCGTTGGTGCCCAGGACCCACAGCGTGGCGGTGGTGAAGTCCGCGCCACGTAGCGCCACCAATGCCGCACTCATGAGGAGGTCCGCACCACCTGACCCGAAGACAACCGGGTCGAGGTAGAAGGCCTGGATCTCCCCGATCGCGGCGGTGTCGGTGCGTTCGTCACGCGTGGGGCCGAACGAGACGAAGCCGGTGATGCGACCTTCGCGGGCGGGGTCTTGTTCGGCCGGACCGAGTAGGACGATGACCCCGGTGTGGGGCCAGGCCGAGCCGTCCAAGGTCTCTTCCCACTCGCCGACGCGATCCTCGGCGCGCAGCGCGTCGAGGTACGACTGGGGGATCAGGCCGGGGTAGGCGCCCTTCCACGACCGCACGTGCACGTCCGCGATGGACATGGCGTCCTCGGGGACGGCGCGCCGGATCCGCACACGCCATTTCTAGTGGACCATCCTTTGGCAGGAATTCGCCGGCCGCACTCGAACGTTATGCTCGCCCCGCCACCGGACGGATCCGCCCGCCCCGATGCGAGAGCGACCGCCCGTACGACGACGAACCGAGCCATCCATGTCTGACCCGGCCAAGGTCTTCTACAAGAACCCTTCCTACGACGGCCAGCTGGTGCGGACCCTGGCGGCGACCCCGGTGCAGGGGGCCGACCTCGGCGAGGCGCTGGCCACGGCGCGCCGGATCCACAGGCTCGACGGCGGTGCCTGGCACGAGGCCTGGTCCAAGACGGCCGCGGCGGCGACCGGTGCCGCCGACCAGGCGCTGTCATCGGGGGACCGGGTGACCGCCCGTCACGCGCTGCTGCGGGCGAGCGAGTACTTCCGCCAGTCCTACTACTTCATCCGTTCCGATCTCGACGATGCCCGCCTGCAAGGTGCGTACCGCAGTCATGTCGAGACCCTCCGGGCCGCCACCGCGCTGATGGACATCGGCGTGCAGCAGGTGCGCATCCCGTACGAGGAGACGACGCTCGGGGGCTATCTCTTCGCGCCCGACGACTCCGGGGCGGCTCGGCCCACCCTCGTCTTTCCGTGCGGGTACGACTCGACGGCCGAAGCGGGATGGATCAACGTCCCCCCGGCCCTCCAGCGCGGGTACAACGTCTTGGTCTTCGACGGGCCGGGCCAGGGGGAGGCGTTGTTCACCCAACGCCTGTTCTTCCGACCCGATTTCGAGCACGTGCTGACGCCGGTGCTCGACTGGCTCTTGCGTCGTCCCGAGGTCGACCGCACCCGGGTGGTGATCGTCGGACGCTCCTTCGCCGGGTACCTGGCGCCGAGGGCGGCGGCCTTCGACACGCGTGTGGCGGGCCTGGTGTGCGATCCCGCCCAGCCCGACATGGGCGCCCGGGTGCCCGAGGGACTCCTCGGCAAGGTGGCGGGGCCCGTCGTCAACGCCCAGACCAAGCTCAGCCGGGAACGGGCGGAGTTCTTCGGGGCGCGCATGGCCGCGCACGGGCTCGACTCCGTCGAGGAGTACTTCGCCGAGCTGCGTCGCTTCACCATGCTGCCGCACGCCGCGGGGATCTCCTGTCCCACGCTCATCATCGAGGCCGATCACGACTTCGCCGGCGGCGGTGGGCAGGTCCTGCGCGACGCCATGACGGCTCCCGTGGAGCTGATCCCACTGAGCGCGGCGCAGGGCGCCGACGGTCATTGCGCCGGTCTCGGGCAGGAGATCTGGGCCGGCGTTGTCTACGGCTGGCTGGCTCGGACTCTCAGGGGCGCTCGGACCGGTGGGGCGTGAGCGACGGGTGTCGGGGATGGGCTCCATCGTCGTCTGGCGCATCGAGTGGCAGCAGCGTCGCCCCGCTGGCGGTGTCGGAGTCGGGCGAATCACCGGCGTGGGCTCGTCGCTCCGACGCCGCGATCATTCGGCCGATGACCGGGACTTCGGAGAGCGACTCCGCCCGCAAGATGGCGAGGACCACCGGGACGAGGTGCTCAGCCGCGTCATAGACGACATAGCGGGGCAGCCAATCGGGGCGGTATTTGGCGTTGAACCGCCACAGCGTCTCGATCTGCAAGAAGCTCGACATCTTCTTGATGGCCCAGCGCTCGACCCGTTGGGTGGGCCCGTCGCCACCCACCCCTTCGAGCACGGACCGCAGTGCCGCGAAGTTGAGGCTGATGCCCAGGCAGCCGAGATTGCGGAGGTGCTCGATGGTGGACACCAGCGCGAAGTCGATGAGCCCGTTGGGGTGCTCGCCGCGGTCGCGCCGCATCAGGTCGAGTGAATAGCCACCGATGCCCGGGGCGGGGACGAATTGGCACATCGCCGCCGGGGTGCCGTCCGGCGCGGTCACCATGCACAGGATGAGGTTCTCATCACGGGGGTCGAAGATCCGTCCGAGGACCATGGAGAAGCCACGCTCGAACTCTCCCCGGCGGCCCTGGGACATGAGCCCCGCCAATTGCTCGGCGGTGCCCCGGTCGAGGCGGGCGGGATCGTGGAACGACACGGTGTAGCCGTACTTGGCAATGCGGTTGTGGGCCTGGCGGAGACCCTTCATGTGTCCGCCCGCCAACGAGAACTCCTGCACGTCCACCACCGCTTCGTCGCCGATGTAGATGTCGTGCATGCCCGTGGCCCGGTAGATGGGCAGCCAGTGCTCGCCCGCACCCATGATGGTGACGACCCACCCCCGGTTGTCGGCAAAGCGACGGAACGCCGCCCATACCTGCTCTTGCTCGGCCAAGGGCCCGATGGGATCAGGCGACACCAGGCAGATGCCGCTGTAGATGGCATAGGCCACGAGGGAATCCCGGTGGAAGAACCATTGCTTGTCGCCGCGCAGGGCGAAGTAGTCCAGTGTCCCCTGCCCGTGGCGGCGGACGATGTCCCGGGCCCGTGCCTCTGCCGCCCGGCCCGCGGATCGGCGGCGGTCGACGAGAGGACGGGTGGCCAGGAGCACCGCCACCGCCGCCAGGGAGACGCCCATGGCCAGGAGGCTCGGGGCCAGGAAGTCCTCGAGTCGGTCGGGAAGGGTCACGCCTTGCAGGCCGACGAGGCGCTCGAGCACCGCCTGGCCGGCGCGCCACAGCGGGAGGCGGGGTCGGTGGAGGTCGAAGCGGAGCGTCACCTCCACCAGGGCGGTGGTGATGACGGTGATGCCGACGACACCCCCAACGAGGGCGATGACCGCCGAGCGCAGCGACGGACGGTCGGACGCGGCGGGGAATTCCTTGCGGTTCACCACCAGGAATCCGAGAACGGCCAGGGAGAACACCGAACCGACGATGTCGCCGCCGCGCGCCAGGTGCAGGACCACGCTGACGGCGAGGGCCCACACCGCGATCACGAACGCCCGCCGTTGTCCTCGCCGGACGCCGCGTGCCAGTGCCAGGAGCCCGATCCCCACCAGCGCCACGAGCGCCCCCGCCGTCTGGCTGGCGACGAAGGGAAGCAATTCCAGCACGAGGTGCAGGCGCCCTCGCAGCGGCGGTGTCACCGCGCTGAGCACGTCGATGACGCCGGCCACGGCGATGGCTCCCGCCGCCCATCTCCGCACCCGTCGCGACCGGCTGCGGACAGCTCTCAGGTCGGGCGCGGGTGGCCACGACGCGCCGCGGGGATAGGCGGCCACCACCAGGGGATGGGTGTCGTGCACCTTGCGGTCACGCGCCGCCAGGCGTTCGAGGAGGGTGGCTCCTGGCAGTTCCGACCTCGTGAACAGCAGGCGCACGTGCAGCTCGGCGCCCGTTTCGAGCTCCACCCAGGCCAGCTGCTGGCACGACAAGAAGACCGGGAGCAATCCCAACCGACCGTGGTGCTCCTCGACGACTTCTCCGGCCGCGCCCGGGCACGCCAGGAACCCGGGGCCGAGGTGTGTCAGCTCGGCTTGCAGTGTCGCTCCCGACACGAGACCCGCATACCCCTCGCCGCTCAGTGCCCGCGCCGCGTCGCGCACCGCGTCGTTGGCCGTTGATCCGCCCGCGGCGAGCGAGTCGGCGAACAATCCGTCGAGCTCTCCTCCCCCAGGGTCCGCCATGCCTTGCGGGCCACGAAGCCCAACACCAGGGCGAGGATGACGAGCTCAGCGATGCACACCAGCGCCGCGAAGAACAAACGTGCTCCCCACGTCGCGGCGTGGGCGCGCTGGATGGCACGCGACGGCGTGGGGTGTCCGAATACGAGATGGTCGAGCGCGGACGAGACGAACGGAAGGCGCAGGGCGATGGCGATGGCGAAGGGAACGAGCAGCCACCATGCGAAGCGCGCGAAGCGGCGGTAGAGAAGGCGAGACGTCAAGAAGCGAGGGGTGCTGGCCGGGTCCGCCAGCCGTTCGAGGCCGTCCTGCCATTCGGCCTCGGGGTCGGGGGCGAGCGTGAAGGCGGAGCGCCCCGAGTCGGGGCGCGGCGCCCTTCGGCCGGGGCGGGCGAGCCCGCCGTGGCGCCAGACGCCCAGGCTTCTCGGTCGGGCGCCTCTCTCAGTGTCGGCGGGGCCATGGCGCCCTCGACGCGCACGACCCGGACTCCAGCCGCGGTCGACATGTGCAGCTCGCACGCCGCGGCCACTTCGATCCCGAGGGTTGCCGGCACCCCGACGGCGAGGGCGGAGTCCGTCGTGCCGGGAATCGAGATGACGCGGCGGTCCTCGCTGCTCGCGAAGGCCTCGAAGGCCTTGGTCAGACGGGGGTGGGCGGCCAGTGCCGCCGACGTGGCCGCCACCCCGTCGGGCGCCCCGGTGAGGTCGAAGAGGTTCCCGGCGATGACGACGAGCCCCGGCCCCTCCCACGTGTCGAGGGCCCGGGCCAAGCCCGATGAGGCCCCGGTCGTGGCCGGCGTGGCCTCGGGCTTGAGTCCCAGATTGGCGACGATAAGGGCCCGCCGACCCACCTCGACGGGGACGGTCAGGATGTCGGGCCCGGGGCCGGTCTGGGTACCGGGCGTACGGGTGGGGGCCTCGGAGGCGCCGTCGGCCATGCCGTTCCATCTTGACAGGCCAGGGGTCCTTGAAGGCCCCGAAGAGCTGGTGCGACGTCGGTTCGCGGGCACGGATAGGTTGGCTGGTCGGGGGCCCTTGTCATAGGCTCGCCCCATGTCGGACACCGGTGGGGCCGCCATCGAGGACTTCTACCTCGAGGAGCGGCTGTTTCCTCCCCCTGAAGGCTTCGCCGACCAGGCCGTCGTCGCCGACGGCTCGATGGCCGAGCGCGCCGAGCGCGACGTCGAGGGGTTCTGGGCCGACCAGGCCCGCGCCCTGGAGTGGTTCGACGAATGGCACACCGTGCTCGAGTGGGACCTGCCTTTCGCCCGGTGGTTCGTGGGTGGGACGTTGAACGTGTCGCACAACTGCCTGGACCGCCACGTCGCCGCCGGTCTGGGGGGGCGCGTGGCGATCCATTGGGAGGGGGAACCGGGCGACACCCGCACCATCACCTATGCCGAGCTGCTGGCAGACGTCGAGCGGTTCGCCAACGTGCTCAAGAGCCTCGGGGTCGAGCGCGGCGACCGGGTGGCGATCTACATGCCCATGATCCCCGAGCTTCCCGTGGCCATGTTGGCCTGTACGCGCATCGGTGCGCCGCACTCGGTGGTCTTCGGCGGGTTCTCTCCCGACGCCCTGCGGGACCGGATCAACGACGCCCAGGCCAAGGTCCTCGTCACCGCCGACGGTGGATGGCGGCGGGGCGCGGTGGTGGCCCTCAAGGAGAACGCGGACAAGCGGTGGCCGACACGCCGTCGATCGAGCACGTCGTGGTGGCACGGCGCACGGGCGAAGCCGGCGGCGCCACCCCCATGATCGACGGGCGTGACCAATGGTGGGACGAGCTGATGGCCGCGGCGCCGCCGTCGTGCGCCGCCCGAGCACATGGATGCCGAGGATCTCCTCTACCTCCTCTACACGTCGGGCACGACAGCCAAGCCCAAGGGCATCATGCACAGCACCGGCGGCTATCTCACCCAGGTGGCCTTCACGCACCGGGCGGTCTTCGACCTCCACGCCGAGCGCGACGTCTACTGGTGCGCGGCCGACATCGGTTGGGTGACCGGCCACAGCTACATCGTGTACGGACCACTCGCCAACGGTGCCACCAGCGTGATGTACGAGGGCACCCCCGACTTCCCGGACAAGGACCGGTGGTGGGACATCATCGAGCGCTACGGGGTCACGATCCTGTACTGCGCGCCCACCGCGATCAGGACCTTCATGAAATGGGGCACCGAGTTCCCCGAGCGCCACGACATGTCGTCGTTGCGGGTGCTCGGCTCGGTGGGTGAACCCATCAATCCCGAAGCCTGGGTGTGGTACTGGACGAACATCGGGGGAGGGCACTGCCCGGTGGTAGACACGTGGTGGCAGACCGAGACCGGGGCCATCATGATCTCCCCGCTCCCCGGGGTCACGACCTGCAAGCCCGGTTCGGCCACCTTCCCGCTGCCCGGCATCGCGGCCGAGGTCGTCGACGACGCCGGCAAGGCCGTGGAGCGCGGTGGCGGGTACCTCACGCTCACCCGGCCGTGGCCCGCCATGCTGCGCGGCCTGTACGGCGACCCCGAGCGCTACAAAGAGACGTACTGGAGTCGTTTCGAGGGGCGGTACTTCGCCGGCGACGGGGCCAAGATCGACGACGACGGCTACTTCTGGCTGCTCGGGCGCGTCGACGACGTCATGAACGTGTCGGGCCACCGCATCTCCACCGCCGAGGTGGAGTCATCGCTGGTCAATCACCCCTCGGTGGCCGAGGCGGCGGTGGTGGGAGCCAAGGACGACACCACCGGGCAGGCCATCATCGCCTTCGTCACCCTCAAGGCCGGCCAGGACGAGATCCGTGGAACGGGGCGAGGAGCTGCGGGGCCACGTGGCCCGACACATCGGGCCCATCGCCCGGCCCAAGACCGTGATCTTCACCGACGAGCTTCCCAAGACCCGATCCGGGAAGATCATGCGGCGGTTGCTGCGTGACGTCGCCGAAGGGCCGGGATCTCGGTGACACGACGACGCTCGCCGATCCGCGCGTCGTCGACGAGATCCGGCGGCTGTCGACGGCGCAGCCCGCCGAGGATTGATCCGAGCCGACACGCACGTGGACGCGTGACAGAGAGAGCGACGGCGGGACCGTTGTCAGTGCCTCCGAATTGGCGCTGGCGCGGCGTCGGCGACGAGCCCGGGCCGGCGGTCATCTTCGACATCGACGGCGTGCTCTCGGACGCCGCCGGCCGCCAGCACTTCCTGGAGTGGGGACGGCGCGACTGGGACGCTTTCTTCGATGCCTGCGGGGAGGATCCTCTGGTGGGCGAGGTGGCACGTCTTCTCGAGCTCCTCGACCAGGAGCTGCGCATCGTGTTGCTCACGGGTCGCCCTCTGCGCGTGCAGCCCCAGACGCTCGCCTGGCTCGCCCATAACCGGCTTCGCTGGGATGTGCTCGTCATGCGCGATCGCGGCGACTACGCCCAGGCGTCGAGGTTCAAGCGCGCCGCGGTGGCCGAGCTCCGGGCGTTCGGCTTCGAGCCGCGCCTGGCCTTCGAGGATGATCCTCGGAATCGGGACATGTTCCACAGCGAGGGCATTCCGTGCATCTACATCCACTCCGGCTACTACGAATGAGGTGCGATGGCCCACCCCCGTCGAATTCCGCTTCGCGGCGCAACTCTCGAAGGCGCCTGAAGGAACGGCCCGGTCCTGGGCCGACCAGGCGAAGAAGGCTGAGGACCTCGGTTACTCGACACTGCTCGTCCCCGACCACTTCGGGGACCAGTTGGCTCCCGTGCCCGCCCTCATGGCCGCCGCCGATGCCACGACGGCGTTGCGCGTCGGCGCCCTCGTCTTCGACAACGACTACCGGCACCCGGTCGTGCTGGCCAAGGAGGCGGCCACGCTCGACCTGCTGTCTGGGGGCCGGCTCGAGCTGGGGCTCGGTGCCGGTTGGATGCGCAGCGACTACGCCGAGTCGGGTATCGCCTATGACGCACCGGGGCTCCGGGTGGACCGCTTCGCCGAAGGCGTGGCCGTCATCGCCGGGCTACTCGAGTCGGACCAACCCTTCTCGTTCTCGGGCCGGCACTACACCGTGTCGGAGCACTCCTTGTTACCGAGGCCGGTGCAGCGCCCCCGGCCTCCCCTGATCCTCGGGGGTGGTGGTCGCCGGGTGCTCACCATCGCCGGCCAATGGGCCGACATCGTGAGCATCAACGTCGATCTGCGCGCCGGCACGGGCGGCCCCGAGACCGCTCCGAACGCCTCGCCCGCAGCCACCCGCCAGAAGATCGCCTGGGTCAGAGAGGCCGCCGGCGCGCGCTTCGACGACATCGAGCTCAACTGCCTGATCGGTTTTGCCATCATCACCGACGACGGGCAGAAGATCGCCGATGCCATGGCGCCCACGTTCGGCATCGACCCCGTTGACGCCCTCCATGTGCCGGTGGCGCTCATCGGCACCCTCGACCAGATGGTCGAGGAACTGCAGTGGCGTCGAGAGGAGTACGGGATCTCCTACTTCTCCATCGAGGCCGACTGCTGGGAGGCGCTCTCGCCTGTTGTCTCTCGTCTGGCGGGCACCTGACACAACGCGGCACGGGACCGGTCGAAAGACACGGTCCCGTGCCGTTGCTGTGTGTCCCTCAGGCGCTGTGTGTCCGCCAGAGACGGAGCTACCCCCCGCCGATGATCCTCACCGGCTCCTGGGCCTGGATGGAAATCGGAAGGCCGAGCAGCGTGTCCTTGAGTATGACTTTGATGGTCCCACGGCCATGGCTCCGGGCGATGAAGTCCCCCGACAGCACGGGCGGCGTGAAGGTGGTGCCGTTGTAGGTCGCCGGTGTGACGGCCGCGTTCGTGATGGCCTTGTGCCCTCTGACTTTCACCACGACGGGGACCGGACCCCCTCCGCCTCCACCGCCGAGGTTGGCGTACAGCGACACCAACGTCGCCAGCCACCAGAAGGTCTTGGCGCCTGGGGCGTCCTTCACCGCCACGTACTGCCCTTCATGTGGCTCGGTGGTCGAGAGCGCCATGGTGGGATTGCCAGGGAGAAACGGGTCCCCCTTGTATTCGATCACGAAGGTTCCCGTGGTGACCGGCTTGAAGTTTTCGAGATCGATCATCGCCACTGCGCATCCGATCAGCCCGGAGTTGTCTTCCTCGGTCGTCGGGGGGCAGGTGGCATTGGGATCGAGCGGCTGGCTCGTCGGTATCTTGTAGTTGGTGTTCAGGATCCCACTCGAGCTCGATGTGGCGAACGCCACCGACTGGGCGTTCATTTCCGGCAGGGCGGAGATGATGGCCAGGAGCCCGGGGAGCGACGTGGCTTGTCCTTGCAGCAGCGGCGCCGCGGCGGGGTCGACGGCGACCAGGAGGCTCGTCTCGATAAGAAGGTAGGGAGTGCTGTCCGGAAAGTGCTTGCAGTTCACGTTGACGGAACTCCCCGCGGTGACCCCGATCACGAGCTGGCCGATGTCGGAGACCGGGCCGGTGAACACACACGACGGCGCGGCTGCCGCCGCTGCCGCCGATGATCCGGTGGCGGCTGTACCGGCTATCGTCGCCGCGCACGTCACGAGGACGACGCACGACGCCACGCCGATGCGCAACGCCGATGCGCGGCATCGACCTCGCAGACGACGCATGACGCCGGAAGAGGTTCGGAGTCCCGCGACTCCGTTGGTCGATGCGTGCATGGTCTGCTCCTTATAACGTGTTTGAGGGTGACGTGTTTGAGGGTGACGTGTTTGACGGTGGAAATCTGGATGGTGCGGTAGGTCAGGGGCGGGCGAGGTCGAAGATCGACGTGGTCATGGCACCGCCTGACCCTGTGGCCGTCCCAGTGGCCTCGATCGTGTGTTGACCACGCTTGCCCGACCTGCCTCGGCGGGGGATGGTGCCGTGGCAGCTGAAGGTCCCGTTGCTCTGCACCACGGTGCGGCACAGCACGGTGGTGGCTCGTTTGCGGGCCCGTAACCCACTCAGGTACGTGACCGTGACCGGGGTACCGGGGGCGAAGTCTGCGCCGTTGGCCGTGACGGGCGCCCGCCTCCACCCCGACCCCGGGGTCAACGCCATCTGGGCGGCGGCCGGTGCCGGCGGCAACACGGGGATGGCGACGGGCGTCACGGTGAGGGCGGCGGTGCCCGAGAGCAAGGCGGCGGAATCGGTGGCGGTGACCGTCACGGCCCCGTCGGCGACACCGGTGGCGAGGCCTTGAGACCCCGGAGTGTTCGAGATCGTGGCCGTGCCCGTCGCCGAGGAGGACCACGTGACCGCATCGGTCAGGTCCTGGGTGCTCGAGTCCGAATAGATGCCGGTGGCACTGAACTGCTCGCCCGATCCCACCGTCACCGATCCGACGGCCGGGGTCACCGCGACCGACACGAGGACCGGCGGTACCACGGGGATGGCGACGGGCGTCACGGTGAGGGCGGCGGTGCCCGAGATCAATGCAGCGGAATCGGTGGCGGTGATCGTCACGGCACCGTCAGCGACACCGGTGGCGAGGCCTTGAGACCCAGCAGCGTTCGAGATCGTGGCCGTGCCCGTGGCCGAGGAGGACCACGTGACCGCATCGGTCAGGTTCTCTGTGCTCGAGTCCGAGTAGATGCCGGTGGCCGCGAACTGTTGGGTGTCACCCACGGTCACGGATCCGAGGGCCGGGGTCACTGCCACCGTCACCAGGGTGGGGGGGAGCGGATCCGGCGCGGCGATGACGGGCGTCACCGTGAGGGCGGCGGTGCCCGAGAGCAAGGCGGCGGAATCGGTGGCGGTGATCGTCGCCGCCCCGGCTCCGGCTCCGGTGGCGAGGCCCTGAGAGCCCGACGCGTTGGAGACGGTGGCGGTGCTCGACGACGAGGATGACCACGTGACCGAATCGGTCAGGTCGCGCGTGCTCAAGTCCGAGTACGTGCCGGTGGCAGTGAACTGCTGGGTGTCTCCCACCGTCACCGAACCGACCGCCGGTGTCACCGTGACCGATACGAGGACGGCGGGACCGAGAGCCGAGGCCGTATCGGCCTGGCTGACACCGAAGAGCCCGACGACGAGCGCCAGTGGCAGCACGCGGACCGCTATACGAAAAACACCGCCTCGCAACATTTCCCCAACCCCCGAGTCCCCCTGGAGTGCCACGCCCCTGCAGCGTCACGCCAAAGTGAAACCTGTCTCAGTGTTGACCAGGCAAAGGACGGCTGAGAAGCGAGTGATCACCTGGTCCGCCCGAGTGATTCCACCTAAGGCCCCCGTCTCGTGGGCGTGGGCGAATGCCCGGCAGGCCAGAAACAGCCCTCAGAGGCGTTGGGTGCAGACCGAGGTAGTCGTCCTTCTTGTTGTCTCCGGCGTTGAGGGCCGAGGTGTCGCTCTTGGGCTTCGAGGTCCGGAACTCCACGTTTGGTGGGGTTGCCGAATGGGCCGACGGCGCCACGCTTGTCTGCCACAAAAGTGGCCCTGATTAGTTGTCCCATTCCGGTCCCACCTGGTCAGCAGGGGTTGCACCCGAGGCGGGTCAATGATTCCCCTCAGGAACGCGCGTAGCTCCTGGGAGTTCTTTCAGCGTTTTCCCAGCCAAACCAGTACAATCCTGCCCAGAGCCTGGAGCACCCTTGATCCAGCGGGGAGGCGCGATGAAGGACGGCAGGCGGCGGGCGTCCCCGCTCGCCCTGGCTAGTACCCTGGTCATCGGCGCGGCCGCTGTGCTCGGTTTCTTCCTGGCCAAGCACAGTGTCGACAGTCAGAACCAGGCGCTTCTGAAAGAGGACGCCACCCAGGCATCGGGATACGTGTCCTCATTGGTCTCGAGTCTTGGCTCGACGCTCGACGCGCTCGCACCGGGGGTCACCTCCTCCGACGGCTCGGCGCTCGCCTTCGAAGCGCAGGCCAAGCCGCTCGCCGCAGGACCGATCACGCTCCTCTTGGCGCGGCAAGAGCGGTGCGCAATTCATCGCCGCGGCCGTGGCCGGAACGGGATTCAAGACCGGTCAGGTTCTCGACCCCCAACTGTCCGCCACGTTCGACAAGGCCGGGTCGAGCATCATTCCGGGACCCGAGGTCTACAACGGAAAGGTAGCGACCTTCGGTCTGGCCCTCGGCTCTCCCTTGGTCCCTTCGGGCTTCGCCCTCTACGAGCAGATCGTGCTCGACCCCTTCGTCGCCACCACCGCGACGCAGGCCGCTCCGTTCCACGTGCTTGAAGCCGCGATCTACGCAACCCGAACGCCGACGACGAGTCATTTGGTTCTGGCCAACACGCGTACCTTGCCCCTGAAGGGCGCGACCTTCGAGACCCCGGTCCAGATCGGCTCGGGGATCTGGTGGCTCGTGGCCGCGGCCAAGAGCCCCCTGGCGGGTGGATTCCCGAATGCGGCGCCCTATGTGGTTCTCGCCTTCGTCTTGTTGTTGGCGGTGGCGGTCGGCAGCGTGATCGAGGTCGTGGTGCGTCGACAGCGCTATGCCAATGGTCTGGTGGAGCAGCGCACCGCCGAGCTGCTGGCATCGCAAGAAGCACTCGTCCGCAGCGAACGCCTGTCAGCCGTCGGACAGATGACCACCGTCGTAGGCCATGAGTTGCGCAATCCCCTGGGTGCGGTCATGAACGCCCTGTACATGCTGCGCCGATCGCTCGACAACCCCGCGGCGGCAGAGCCCCATCTCGCCGTGGCCGAACGCCAAACCGCCAAGGCGGTGAACCTTGCTCAGGACTTGACCGCGTACATGCGCGAGAGGGATCCGGATCTCGCGCCGATGGAGCTGCGCGACGTCCTCAGCGATGTATTCGAGGCGACGCCCAAACCGGACAACATCGAGGTGACCGAAGACATCGCACCGATCGTGCTCAACGCCGACGCCAAGCAGATCACGCAGATCCTCACGAATCTCGTCGACAACGCCTACCAGGCGATGCCCGAAGGAGGTTCGCTGCGCATCTCGGCACGGGCCGACGGTGACACTGCGATCATCACCGTGCAAGACAGCGGAGAGGGAGTCGACCAAGCCCTCGTGGAGCGGTTCTTCGAGCCGTTCTTCACCACGAGATCGGAAGGGACTGGTCTGGGACTTGCCATCGTCAGGCGTCTGATCGAAGGCCACGGTGGAACGATTTCCATTGAGAACGGGCCATCGGGTGGGGCCATCGTCACGGTGCGTCTGCCGATCGAGGCGTCCCGGGAGTTGGCATGGCGCTAGACACCAGACCTCGCACGTTTGCGCCCTATCTGCTCGCGCCCCAGGCGCCCAGTGGCCGGATCGAGGACGATTCCGGCGCGGGAAGGACAAAGCTGGCCGCCCCCTCCTCGCCCGATACCCCTCGCTCGCCTGATGCCGGCGGCGATATCGACACGGGAGACGACGATGCGCCGACCCCGTTGGCAAAGGAGCAGGTCAGCGCCGATGTCCTCGTGGTGGACGACGACGCCGATGTCCGATGGACCGTTGTCGAGATCCTGCGATCGGCAGGTTTGAGCGTTGCGGAAGCCGAAGATGGCGAGGTCGCTCTGGACTTGTTGACCTCCGGGCGCTACCGGATGGTCCTGCTCGATATGAGAATGCCGAAGCGCGACGGCGTGTCTCTCATCGAAGCGGTAGAGGATGCTCCCCCTGTCGTCGTGCACTCTGCCTACACGCTCGATGCGGCAGACCGCGAGCGCCTGGGGTCGGTCGTGGTGGACTACTTGCACAAGCCCGTCTCGCCTCAAAAGCTTCTCCGTGCCGTCGAGACCGTTCTCGGGACCGGAGGATGACCTCGAGCGGTTGTGCCCGGCGGCTCGTTCTCAGCGAAAACCCAGGGTCTTTTCGAACGCGGCAGGCGCGCATCGCGCGTCTTGTGCCCGTGCCCGATGGTCGCCGGCGAGCCCTTGGGCCTTCAGCCCCACGGCTATCATCGCCCAGGTGAGTGACGACCCGCTGGGGGCGGGGTCAATCCAGAACGACGGGATTCTTCGGGTCATGATCGTCGATGACCACGAGGTCCTGCGGACGGGGACGCGGCAGGTACTCGAGTCGTCCGGGGACATCGTCGTCGTTGGTGAGGCCGACGACGGCAATGCCGCCCTTGCCATGATCGACGACTTGGATCCCAACGTCGTCCTCATCGATATCCGACTCCCGGACCGGAGCGGAATCGACGTTGCCCGTCAACTGATCGTCAAGAACCCGGGTGTTCGAGTGGTGGTCCTCTCTGCGTACGACGACGACGAATTCGTGCGTTCCGCGCTCGAGGTCGGAGTCACGGGATACCTCTTGAAGACGATGCCGCGCGATGAGCTCGTTGCCGCGGTCCGGGCGGCCGCGCAGGGCACCACGGTGCTCGACCCCGTCTTGTCGCCCCGACTGGCCGGAGCCCACAGTTCGTGGGGCCCCGGCAACGGACCTCGCCTGACGTGGCGAGAGCGGGAGACTGTCGAACTGGTGGCCGAAGGACTGTCCAACAAGGCCATCGCGGCGCGCCTGGGAGTGAGCGTGCGGACCGTCGAGGGCCACTTGAACCACGTGTTCACCAAGCTCGGCGTGGAGTCTCGCACCGAGCTCGTTCGCTTCGTGTTGACCCAGGGCTTGATTTCATCGATATCCACCAGCGATCCGGATCTTTGACGGGTCGGTGAGGTTCGTCGCTGGATCGAGGCACTCGGGCTCCTAACCAGGGCGATGGTCACCACCGATCCGGGACGACCTTTTCACCCGGGTGAATTCTCGTGGACGGTCGCAGGTGGAAGCCCGCTAGGCATTCGAAAGCGACGCGCGTATGGTTTCTGTTAGCGACTCCGGGGAACCCCGCATCCCCTTCTCGCAGAGTCGCAATTCAGGAGAGGGCGGTTCGGCGCAGTAGCTCCCTGCGCTTCGCCTCCTACCTGGTGCATGGCGTGTGTGGACCCCCACACCAATAGGAGTAGGCGGGGCTTGGGCAGCGTTTTTGACGTGTTGGCGCTGCCCAAGCCCTACTACCCGTTGTCTCGTGACACCGCGGCAAGACCAGTCCGAACACCACCACACCGGGGACAGGGGATAGCTCCATGAGCGCGTGCAAGGGCAGCCTCATCGTCCACAGAGACGGGACTCCTGTCTTCTGTTCCGAAGAACTGGCCGGCCGGTCCTGCGGTGACCTCAGCTACGAGCGCCACCGGATCTTCCGATCCTGCGGGTTGACCTATGTCCGGGGCTGTCCCGACTGCGTGGACCAGCCGTCACCGGTGTCGGCGGCACCCTTGGTTCCGGCGGCTATGAGCGTGTGACGAGTGTGTGACCGGAGCGCCGTCGTCGGGGCCGCCGCTCGGTTCTGGATGGCGTGGACCACGGCGGTCGACTCTGACGGCGAGGGCATACCGCCGATCGAGCTGGTGATCGAGGTCCACGAGGTGGCGCGCCAGCTCATTCGGGCGACGGGGGCACAGGACCTGCGCGGTGCCTATGCCGTGCTGGACGAGCTGGTCCTCGAGATCAAGCGGGCCGATCCGGCCCTGCGCTGATCCTTCGATCTTCGGGCTCGGCCTTTGTCTTCGGCAAGCTCAGATGGGCTTGCCCCCTCGGCACCACGAGTTGGCGGGCACCCCTGCGCACGGGTTGGGCATCGAGGGCAGGTCCGCGGGCAGCGGGTGCATGGTGATCACCGTGAGCAGGGGATACTGCGATCCCGCCGGGCAGGTCCCGAAACCGGTGTCGCAAAGGACCTGCCCGAGCAGCGCCCCCGGCTGTTGGCGACGGCGACGGTCCCGTTGCAGGTGGGCTGGCTCCGCTCGAGGCCGGCCGGTGCGCTGCCGGTCGGCGCCGTGTTGCCCGCGAAGCAGTTGCGCGCCCCACCCCCGTTGATCACGATCTGGCCGAAGTCCGCATTGGACGGGTTCCCGAAGTACGCGTCATGGGTGAAGGTGTTGTCGAGCAGCGCATCGCCCTTGGGGTCGTACACGCACCCGAACCCCGTCACTTCGGCTCCGCCCGTCCCCGAACAGGTCTGGCCGAGGACCGGCGGGCCGCTGTCGGGGTAGGGGACGAACAGGACCCCCCAGGCGCCGTTGTCGGTGAAGGCGTTGTCCATGACGGTGTCGTTGGTGCCGCCCGAAACCGTCATGCCCGTTCCCGTGGGCCCGGCGCTCGCGCTTCCTGCCTGGGGCACGTTGGGGTTGTTGTTGTCGTGCACCGAGTTGTGGATGAAGACCCAGCACGAATGGGTGTGCGTGACGGGGCTGATGCGGTGGTCGGGGCATGCTCCGTTCTGGGGTGCCGGGGGGTCGCCATCGATCTGCGTATTGGTGTCGGCCCCGTCCTGGTTGTTGTCGAACTGCGAGTCCTCTATGACGATGGCTCCACCCGAGTTCGTGCCCGAATACCCGAGGGCGTTGTATTCCATCCAGGCGTTGTCGATGGTCGTATTGCACACCTGGCGACATCCCCCGATGTACATCCCGGAGTCGTTGAAGTTGCTGGCGTAGATCTGGTCCCACGACCCGGGCCCTTGCGCGTTGGAGGAGAAGATCCCGTACTGGGCGGCCGTGGCCTCACCTGCGTAGTAGGTGGAGGTGGCGGTGAGGTACCGGCCCGCGTACCCCAGCAGGCCGATGAGGCCCGAGTCGTCCCCACCGTTCCACCAGATCTCGTTGCCGGCGTCACCGGCACCACCGAGGAAGTTGCACGCGGTGAGGTTCTCGATGCTCACGTTGTTCGCCTTCCACACGACGATGCCGTTGCGTCCGTCGGCTTTTCCGTCCGAGCCGACCGCACCGAAGTTCTGGTCGGCCGGGTTGGCGCTGCACGGACCGGCTGAGCCGGCTTTGGTGCCGTCGACGATGACCGTGTTCCGGTTCATCCCCCGGATATGGATGTCCGAGGTCGTGATGAGCACGCCCCCGAAATCGCCGTGCTCGATGTCGGTCGGGGGGTTCGACTCGTCGGTGGTCTCGTGATAATCACCGGGGGCCACGAGGACCCAGTCGCCGGGCCGGGCCGCGTCGACGGCGGCCTGGATTGTCCGGTATTTCCCGGTATGGCCCTCGAAGGTACCCACCAGCAAGGCGCGGCCCTTGACGGTGGCGCTCGACGTCGCGGTTCCTGACCCCGCCGCGCCCGTCCCCGAGCTGCACGCGGCCAAGGTCGTCCCCAGGAGACCGGCTCCCACCAGGGAGACACAAAGTCGTCGTCTCCACCTCGACGCCTGACCCATGTCCCTCACCCCCGACCTCGCCCACCCCGCATCGCGGGCCTGGGCGAGGAACGCTGCGAACTTATCAACCGGGGTCCTTGCGCCGTAGTCTCGGTCGGTCGGATCGTCAGAGACCGTCACAGGGGAGCACGCGCATGGATGCAGCACCGCTGCGGGGGGCCAAGATCGTCGTCACCGGCGTCACCGGCCAGGTGGCCGAGCCCTTGGCGTGTGCCCTGGCGCGCCACAACGAGGTGTACGGGGCGGCCCGCTTCAACGACGCTGAGGCCCGTGGTCGCCTGGAGGCCGCCGGGGTCAAGTGCGTGGTCGTCGACCTCCTGGCGGGCGAGCCCGACGCGCTTCCCGGCGATGCCGACTATGTCTTGAACTTCGCGGTCACCAAGACCAATGACTGGGACGTCGATCTGGCGGCGAACAGCGGCGGGTTGGCCTGGTTGATGGAGCACCATCGCCGGGCGCGCGCCTTCTTGCACTGTTCGTCGACGGCGGTTTACAAGCCCATGGGTCACCACGTGTTCGCCGAGACCGACCCGCTGGGCGACAACCACGGGGTGTGGCCCTTCCTTCGGACCTACAGCATCTGCAAGATCGCGGCCGAAGCGACGGCGCGGTGGGCGGCCCAGCGCTTCGAGCTTCCCACGACGATCACCCGGTTGTCGGTTCCCTACGGTGACCGGGGCGGCTGGCCCTCGGTGCACCTGCACATGATGATCAACGGTTCGGTCATCCCGGTCCATGTGGACGCCCCGAGCGTCTACCACCCTCTGCACGAGCGCGACATCCTCCGCATGCTGCCGGCGTTCCTCGAGTCGGCATCCGTGCCGGCCACCGTCGTCAACTGGGGCGGGAGCACCGCGGTCAGCATCGAGGAGTGGTGTACGTATCTCGGCGGGCTCACCGGTCTCGAGGCGCGCTTGGAGCCGACCGCGCACACCATCGACAGCGTGCAGCTCGACCTGACCCGCATGCACGAGGTGGCCGGACCGACGACGGTCGACTGGAAGGACGGCATGCGGCAGATGGTGGCGGCCCGCCACGGCGAGCTTCTGTCGCGCTGAGCTCGGGGCCGGGCCCGGGCCGGGGCCGGGGCCGGGCTCAAGCGGTACGGCGGTTCGAACGGCGCCCGAGCATCGTCGGTCGCTCCCGGCGGGCCGAGCGGGCCGAGCGAACCGTGTCTGGATCGGCTTCCGTGCCGAGGGCCACGAGCCACGCCACCGCGACAAGAATCCCCGCCAGCACGAGCACGGGAAGGTCGCCGAACCGCTCGTAGATGGTCCGACCCTTCCTCAGCTCCACATCTCGAACGACGACGGCGCGCACCGCGAGGTCGGTGCGGGCCAGCACCCTGCCTCGATAGTCGATGAACGCGCTGAACCCGGTCGGCGCCGCCTGCACGACGTCGCGTCCCTCGGAGATCGCTTCCAGGCGGGCTGCCGCGATCTCCTGCGTCGGCACCTGGCTGGTCAGGTAGGACGAGGTGTTGGTGGGGTCGACAAGGAGCTCCGCCCCGGCGCGGGTGGCGACCAACCCGCGTCGGGTGTCGAAGACCTCGTAGGAGATGAGCGTCCCCAGGGGTCCGGCCGGGGTGTGGAGCACGCCGTCGCCGTGCCCGGGGATGGCGTCGAGCGGGACGCTCGAGAGGTTGGCAAGGTGCTTGAAGAACCCCCGGTACGGGATGTACTCACCGAAGGGCACGCGGTGGACCTTCTCGTAGCGCGCCACCAGCTTGCCCGCCGGTGAGAAGGCGACGACCTCGTTGCGAAAGCTCTGGGCCGACACGGTCTCGGTGACGCCCACCAGCAGGGTGGCGTGCAGGCTGGCCGCCAGCGCGCCGAGTTGTCTCTCCACCTGGGTCCCGTCGATGCGGGTGTCGAGAGACACCACGTCCTCGGGCCACACAACAAGGGTCGGCGGCCGTCCCCCATCGTGCGAGGAGATCTCCTTGGTGGCCGCGAACTGAGCCGCGGTGACGGTGCCGGGGTCGACCTCGGACTTGCGCAGACCCCGTACCCCTCCGCCCTGGACCGACGCCACCCGGAGGGTGGCGACGGCCGGCCCTCCGTCGGGGGCGCCCGCCCCCCACGCCGCCACGCCGGCGACCACCACCATCACCGCCACCCCGGCAAGCGCACGCCGCAGCGTCGGTGACGCGCCGCGCCGGCGAACGTGGGCTCGGTCGTGGACGACCCGTGCCGCCACCGTTGTCGCCAGGATCGCGAGGCCCCCGCCCCCGAACCAGACCAGGCCCACGAGCAGGAGGGGACCACCGACCCGGGCCGCGCCCGCCAGGGGGCCCGAGGCCTGGCCCAGGGCCACGCCTCCCATGGGGAGACCGCCGAAGGGCCATATCGCCCGCACCGCCTCGGTGAGCACCATGGCACCCGCCAGCGCGGCGGTACGGCCTCGTGTGCCACGCGGCACCGCGGCGCACGCCAGCGCCGGCGCCAGGGACTCCACGGCCATGAGGACGATGCCCCCGTAGGTGTTGAACGTCGTCACCCACCACAGGCCGGGGACGAACATCCCGAGTCCCATGGCCCACCCGGCGAGGAAGCGCCCCCGCATTCGGAGGCCCTCGAGTCGCCACCACATGAGGCCCGCGGCCGGGAAGGCGAGTACCCACAACCCCCACGGGGGGAGTGACAGCGCCAGGGCCACACCGGCCACCAAGGACGGGACCACGACGCGGCCGCGTCGTGGTGCGCGCCTCGACCGCCGCTGTCGGGTCGCCTCGACCGCCGCGGTCGTGACGCTCACCGGGTGATGGGGGGGGCCACGGCCGGGCGCCCCGTCACGGCCCGGGCGGCGTCTCGACCGCTGCCGATGCAGGCCGGGATGCCCACGCCGTGGTACGCCGCCCCCGCCAGTGCCACCGCCGGCAAGCGGGACACGGCCTCCTCGATGGCCGATACCCGTTGCAGGTGTCCCACGGCGTACTGGGGGAAGGCTTCTGTCCATCGGGTCACGGTGGCCTCGGCCGGTGGTGCCCGCAGCGCGAGCATGGGGCCGAGCTCGTCGAGGACCCGGCCCACGATGGCGTCGTCGGACAGGTGCGCGGGGCGATCGTCACCGAACCGGCCCGTCGAGGCGCGCAGCAGCACGTCTCCGGGGCGCGCCAGGTCCGTCCACTTCGAGCTGAGCCAGGTGCACGCCGTGATCAAGCACCCCGAGGTCGCCGGTACGAGAAAGCCCGTTCCCTCGAGGGGGTGGCCGACGCTCTCCGCCGGTACCTGCAGCGTGACGAGCGTCACATCGGCGTAGTCGATCGCCCGCAGCATGGCGGCCGCGGTGCTGTCGACCGACATGAGCAGCGTGGCCGCGGTCGGGGCCGGAATGGCGATGACCACGGCGTCGGCGACCACGGTGCCCCGCGGGGTGTGCAGCGCCCAAGACGTCTCGCCCGGCTCGGGGAGCACCGCTTCCCTCTCGTCGACCCGACGGAGCTCGAGCCGGTCGACCCGGGCCTGGAGGCGCACCTCGACCCCCCTGTCAGCCAGGGCGCGCGCCAGAGCGTCGACCATTCGTGACAGTCCGCCCCGCACCGTGTGGAAGACGGGGGCCTGCCCGTCGGGCCCGGGGGGGTGACCGATCGTCGGTGACGGCGGGGGAGTGCCCGACCGCAGGGCTCGCATGAGACCGCCCCGACGTTCCTCGGCGGCGAGCAGCGCCGGGAACACCGCCGCCGCGCTCATCTGGGTCGTGTCTCCGGCGTGGATGCCGCCGATGAGGGGATCGACCAGTGCTTCGGTCACCTCTCGTCCCAGTCGGCGTCGCGTGATGGCGGCGACGGGTCGATCTCGGCTCCCTCTTCCGTCGGCCCCCCGGGATGAGGGCCATCCCAGGGCGTCGAGGGTGGGACGTGCCATGCCCCATGGTGAGACGATGCCCGATCGCGCCAGTGGGCCCCAGGCGCGTCGGCACGCCCAGGGCCAGCCCCGTGGGTAATGGACGGAGCCCTCCCCGGGCCCACACGTAGGCGGTGCGGCTGCCCGGGGAGACGAGCTCGTCGCCGAGTCCGAGCTCTCGGCACAGCTCGACCGCTTCGGGGCGACGGGCCAGGAAGGCGTCGGGCCCGAGCTCGACGGCGCGTCCCCCGAAGGTCCCGGTGAGAATCTTCCCTCCGAGGCGGTCGTCGGACTCGAGCACGACGACGTGGGTGTCGGGCGCGACCGACGTCAGCGCCCAGGCGGCGCTCAACCCGGCGATGCCACCCCCGATGACGGCAACGGTCGCGCCGGGTGGCCCCGGCGCGGTGTGGCCGCCTCTCGCCGCGTCGGTCATCGTCAGGCGCGGGCCGCGTCGACGTCGAGGACGACGCCGGCGAGCACAGCGCAGAACTCGGGATCGTCGTTGAGCGCCGCCGTGCGGGCGAAGGGGATCCCGGCGGCGTCGGCCACGGCCCGGGCTTCGACGTCGACGTCGTAGAGGACCTCGAGGTGGTCCGACACGAATCCGACGGGACACACCACCACCGCCGAGGCGCCGGTACCCGGAAGCGCGGCGATGACGTCGCGCACGTCGGGTCCGAGCCACTCGTCCGCGGTCCGACCCGCGCTCTGCCATGCCACGGACCATCGGGCCAGCCCCGCCTCCCGCGCGATCGCGGTCGCAGATTCGAGTACCTGCGCGGCGTAGGGGTCGCCACTCTCCACGAGGCGCGCCGGGATGCTGTGTGCGGTGAAGATGACCGCGGCCTCGAGGCGCGTGTCGGCGGGGAGCTGATCGACCGCGTCGTGGACACGCGCCGCCATGATCGGCACGAATCCCGGGGCCTGGTACCAACTGTCGACGATCTCGAGCTCGACGGGACCGTTGCCGCCGTCGCCGTCGCGCTGCGCCGTCATGGCAGCCTGGGCCCGCCGGGCGTAGTCGCCCACGCTGGCGGCCGAGAAATGCGGGGTGAGGACCAGCCCGATCAGTCGATCGACGCCGGCCCTGCCCAACTCCGCGACGGCGTCGGCGATGCGGGGGGAGGCGAACTTGGCACCAGAGGCGACCCGGAAGCGTCCCGGTGCCCGCGCCTCGAGGGCGCGCCGGATCCCCTCGACCTGCGCCTTGGTGCGTCGGTTTAGAGGCGAGGTCCCCCCGATGGCCCAGTAGCGCCGCTCCAGATCGGCGAGCAGCTCGGGCGGAGGTGGGCTCCCCCGGCGGATCTCGGTGTAGAAGGCGGGGAGCTCGTCGAGGGAGTGGGGTGTGCCGTGTGCCATCACGAGCACGCCGACGGGCGTCACCGCGCTCCTCGGAGGATGGGCGCGTCGGCGGGCGATGTCTCGTGCACGAGCCCCACGATGCGGGCCAGCACGTCGGGATCGGTCTCGGGCAGTACGCCGTGACCGAGGTTGAACACGTGTCCCGTGCCTCCGCCGCGCTCGAGCACGTCCCGTGTCTGGGTCTCGATGACGGGCCACGGCGCCAGGCAGGTGGTGGGGTCGAGGTTCCCCTGCAGCGCGTATCCCGGACCGACGCGTCGCCGGGCCTCGTCGAGCGGCACCCTCCAGTCCACGCCGAGCACCTCGGCGCCGGCTCCCGCCATCAGCGCCAGCAACTCGCCGGTCCCGACGCCGAAGTGGATGCGCGGCACCCCCAGGTCGGCCAGCCCGGCGAAGACCTTGCGCGTGGCGGGCAGCACGTGGGTCTCGTAGTCGGCGGGGGCGAGGGCCCCCACCCAGCTGTCGAAGAGCTGCACGGCCGAGGCGCCCGCCCGCACCTGGGCGCGCAGGGACGCCAGGGCCATGTCGGCCAGTACGTCGAGGAGCCGGGCGAAGAGGGCCGGGTCTCCCCGCATGAGCGCCTTGGTGTGGGCGTAGACCCGCGACGGTCCCCCTTCGATCAGGTAGCTCGCCACGGTGAACGGTGCGCCGGCGAAGCCGATGAGCGGGATCCCGAGCGGCTCGAGCTCCTTCGTGACCAGACCCACGGTTGCGAGGACGAAGCCGGTGTCGGACTCGGCGTCGAGTGGGCGCAGCCGGGCCAGGTCCTCGGACCCCCGGAAGGGCCGCTCGACCACCGGGCCCCGGCCCTGCTCGACCTCCACGCCGAACCCCACCGACGCCACCGGCACCACGATGTCGCTGAAGAGGATGGCGGCGTCGACGCCGTACCGGCGCACCGGTTGCAGGGTCAGCTCCGCCGCGAGCTCGGGTCGGCGGATGGCGTCGAGGATGCTCCCGTCGCCGCGTGCCGAGCGGTACTCAGGCAGCGAACGCCCCGCCTGACGCATGAACCAGACCGGGACCCTGTCCACCGGCTGGCACCGGCAGGCTCGCAGGAACGCCGAGTCGGCCACTGGCACGCAATCGACGCTACCTGACGGCTCGAGCGGCCTACCTGCCGGCCCGACGACCGGACATCCCCGCGTCTCGAACCGCGGAGAAGACCCCCTTCCCTCCGGGCCGACAGGCCATGCCCGGACGATATGATCGATGGTTCACTGCGCACCGGGGTGGAGAGGGAGCGGCCTGTGGCAACGCATCCTGAGCTCGAGGCGGAACAGGCCCATGTGGACCGGGCCTACGAGCGCCTCGACCAGCTGCGATCCGACACCGAAGAACTCATTCGCTCCGTGATCGACCAGGGTCGCGGGGGGACGCACCAATTCCGGGAAGAGCGCGACGTCATCGTCCGCACGAGCCTGGCTCGCCTCGACCAGCTCGACATCGGAGAGCAGGCCCTGTGCTTCGGCCGCATCGATCGTCGCGACGACGACGGATCGGGGGCGGCCCAGACCGAGAGCTTCCACATCGGGCGCCTGGGAATCTCGGGCGAGGACCTCGAGCCCCTGGTGGTGGACTGGCGGGCGCCGGTGGCAGAGCCGTTCTACCGGGCCACGGGTCGAGACCCCATGGGTCTGGTCCTCCGGCGGCATCTGGCCGCCCAGGGTCGGCGGATCGTCGGGGTCGAGGATGAGCGCTTCGGGGCCTCTTCCGGGGCAAACGGCTCGGCCCGCGGCGTCGAGGGGGATGGCCCGGCCGGCGGAGCCGACCTCGACGACACCGATGGCGGGCAACCCGGCTGGGACGACCACGGCGCCGACGTCGGCGGGGACGGCGAGCTCGAGCTCGGGGGACCCGGGGCGCTGCTGGCCGCGCTCGAAGGGGCCCGGACCGGGCTCATGCGCGACATCGTCGCCACCATCCAGAGAGAGCAGGACGAGATCATCCGCTCCGCGCTTCCCGGGGTGATGGTGGTCCAGGGCGGGCCCGGGACGGGCAAGACGGCGGTGGCCCTGCACCGCGCCGCATACCTTCTCTATACGCACCGATTCCCCCTGGAGCGCCAGGGCGTGCTCGTCATCGGGCCGAACCCCCTCTTCCTGCGCTACATCGAGCACGTGCTGCCCTCCCTGGGCGAGAGCGGCGTCACCCTGTCGACGATCGAGGGGCTCGTCCACGGAGTGCAGGTCAGAGCCGGAGACGGCAGGGACGTGGCCCGCCTCAAGGGCGAGGCCCGGATGTCCATCGTGGTCGGACGGGCGGTGCGCAGCCGCCAGCGCCCCCTGCGCCGTGACGCCGAGGTGCCCTTCGGCGCCACCATCCTGCGGCTGAGCGCCGAGGCCTCGGCCGGCATCGTGTCCGCCGCCCGACGCCGTCCTGGGACCCACAACGCCCGCCGGCGCTTCCTGGAGCAGCTCGTGGTGCGAAGGTTGGCTGACGAGTACCTCCGCACGTTGAGTATCCACGGGATCTCGCCCGGCGCCGCCCCGGACCCCGAGGTGGCCGGCTTCGACCCCACCGCACCCACCCTCCCAGGGATGGGCCCCGGCGCCGACGGCGCCGGACTCCCCGAGCACCGGGGAAACGGCCACGGCGCAGACCACGATGCGCGGGGGAACGGCCACGGTCAGCAGAGAAACGGCCACGGATCGGGGATCCCGGGTGGGGTGGTCGACCGAGGGGCGCCCGATGACGGGGGCGACGAGGAAAGTGGCTTCGACCTGGGTGAGTTCTCCCGGATGGTCCGTCGCCTGCCGGAGGTGGTCGAGGCGCTCGATCGGATGTGGCCCCGACTGAACGCCGAGGAGCTGCTGCACGACGTGTTCGGGTCCCCGCCCCTCCTGGCTCTGGCGGCCAAGGGCGTGCTCACCGGGGCGGAGCAGCACCTGCTCCTGCGCTCGCGCAGTGCGACACTGGCCGAGATCCCCTGGACGGTGGCCGATCTCGCCCTCATCGACGAGGCGCGCGTCCTCCTCGGCCCGCGCCGTCCCCGGGCCGCCGGAGGGGGCGGGGGCGACCAGGAAGAGCCCCGGACCTACGGGCACATCGTCGTCGACGAGGCGCAGGACCTCTCTCCCATGCAGCTTCGCTCGGTGTCGCGCCGGTCCCTGTCGGGTTCGATCACCATGGTGGGCGACATCGGGCAGGCCACCGGGCCCTGGGCCCCCGAAAGCTGGGACGAGGTCACCGCCCATCTGCCGGGTCAGCGCGCTCCCCGCTTGGTCGAGCTGACCGTCAGCTACCGCACGCCCGCCGAGGTGGTAGAGGTCGCCGCCCGGGTGCTGGCCGAGACGGCGCCGGGTCTCCGTCCCCCCACACCGGTGCGGCGGACCGGGGTGGCCCCGCACTTCGAGCAGGTCGAGCCGGCGCAGCTCGCCGAGCGGGTGGCGGCGCTGTCGACACAGGCGTGTCGCGACGTCTCTCCGGGCACGGCCGCGGTCCTGGCGCCGGCATCGCTCGTGGCGGACCTGGCCGTGGCGCTCGATGCCGCCGGTGTGCAGGCCACCGACCCCCGACGCGACGGGCTCGGGGCACCGCTCAGCCTCTTGCCCGTCGACCTGGCCAACGGCCTCGAGTTCGATGCCGTCGTGGTGGTCGAACCGGCCGCCATCGTCGAGGAGTCGCCCCAGGGCTTGCGGGCCCTCTACGTCGCCCTCACCCGGCCCACCCGCCGGCTGGCCGTCGTCCACACCAGGCCGCTTCCGGCCGCGCTGCGGGGCTGACCGTGACGCGCCGGGCGTCGCCCGCGCGCGTCGCCCTCGTCGGGTCCCACCCATCTCCGGGGCAGATGGAGCGGCGAGCCGACGGTGTTGGCGCGGGGGGGTCACCGTCAACTAGGAAAGACGCTGTGACGCAGGCCTTGTCGGTGGAGCACGCGGCGCGCCCCCCGCCACGTCGCTGAACGCCCTCCGCTGCTCGCCGTCGGGGTCATGATCTGGCTGGGCTCGGAGGTCATGTTCTTCAGCGGCCTTTTCGCCGCGTACTTCACCATCCGCGCCAATGCCACGACGTGGCCGCCGTTGTCGGGCGCCCATCTCGACTACATCCAGGCCGGGATCTTCAGCGTCGTGCTGTTGGTGTCGAGCCCGACGTTCCAGTTGGGCGTGTGGGCGCAGGAGCGGGGCGAACGGCGCAAGGCCGTGAAGTGGATCTTGATCAGCTTCTTCCTGGGTGCGGCGTTCCTCAGCAACACGCTCTATGAGTGGCACGACTTCGCGGGCTCTCACCACGGCCCGGCGCTCAACGCGTACTGGTCGTTGTTCTTCATCATGACCGGCATCCACGGACTGCACGTGGCGCTCGGGTTGGTGGCCATGATCTTCCTCCTGGGGCGTATGGGGGGCAAGGGCGGCGACCCCGGCGAGACAAACGTGTTCCAGGCGGTCGGCTACTACTGGCACTTCGTCGACTTCATGTGGATCGGCATCTTCAGCTGCCTCTTCCTGCTGAAGACCGGTTGAGCTTCCGGGACTGCGAGGACATGCAACCCAAGCTCCGTGCGCGCTACCTGCTGCCGGGATTGTTGGTGGGAGGCGTGGCGGTCTTGGGACTGCTGACGTCGGGCGCCACCGCCTCGCAGGCGGCCACCCCGCCCACCACCACTCCGGGCACGACCGCCCCGTCCACCGCAGGGTCGGTCGCCAGTCCGTCGGCGTCCAAGGTGGCGTTGAAGTCGGCGACGAGCGCCGACAGCAACACGATCACCTACCACCTTCCTCCGGCCTCGTACATCGCGCCGGGCCAGACCCTGTTCGAGCTGAACTGTTCGAGCTGTCACGGCGTCGACGCGTCGGGCACCGACCGGGCGCCGAACCTCCAAGGACTCGGACCCGCCACCGTCGACTTCTGGGTGTCGACGGGCCGCATGCCCCTGGCGGTGGCGACCCAGCAGCCCGTCCAGAAGCCGGCGCGTTTCAACCGCACGCAGACGCTGCAGATCGTGGCCTTCGTGAACTCGCTCGCGCCCGCCGCTCCCGACTATCCCTCGGGTATCCCGTCGGTCAACCTGGCGGCGGGCAACCTGGTCGAGGGTAACTCGCTGTTCGTCCTCAACTGCGCGGGCTGCCACACCATCACCGGCGCCGGTGACGCGCTGTCGGCCGGGTACTTCGCCCCGTCGCTGCACAAGATCTATCCACGCCAGATCGCCGAGGCCATTCGCACCGGCCCGACCCAGATGCCGCACTTCGGGCCGCGCAACCTGACCAACCAACAGGTGGCCGACATCGTCAAGTACGTGACGACATCCATCCAACATCCCGCCAACCAAGGCGGTCTGGGCCTCGGTGGTATCGGGCCCGTCGCCGAGGGGTTCATCGGGCTCCTCTTCGGCGTGGGCGGGATCATGCTGGTGGCCTTCTGGCTCGGGGACCGCAAATGAGCGACCACACCGACATCACGTCGGGCGCCGAGGTCGTATCGGGGAACGGCGCTCCCGGCGGTGTGCCCCTGACGAAGTTCGACGATCCCCACCTGCTGCCCTACGCCAAGAATCCGAGGCGGGCCGAGATGCTGATCGGCCTGCTCCTGCTCATCGGCCTGGCCGGGTTCTGTGCCTACGGCGGGCTCTACTGGGTGGGCGGCCAGACGCAGTGGGAAGGCGTGTTCGGCGGCATCGGGTTCTTCGCGTTCGGCTTCGGCCTCTCGGCGTGGGGCAAGTACCTCCTGCCCCAAGGACCGTTCGTGGAGGAGCGCCATTCGCTGGCATCGACCGAGCCCGAGGTGGAGGCCATGGCGGCCGCCATCGAGGACCGGGGCAAGATGGTGTTCCGTCGGCGCGGGTTCTTGGGCACGATCCTCGGCGCCGGGGCCGGGGTGATGGGGGTCGTGCTCGCCTTCCCCCTCCTTCGCTCCCTGGGACCGCAGCCCAAGAAGACCTTCGACACCACCGACTGGCACACCGGCGCGTACCTGGTGGACTTCGAAGGCAATCGGGTCCACCAGGCCGACCTCGAGGTGGGCGGGTCGCTCACGGTCTTCCCCGAAGGCCACGCCGGCACCTCGGTGGACCAGACCATGCTGGTCCGACCGGGCCCCACCGACAAGGACATCGTCACCTTGCCGGGGCGCGAGACGTGGGGGCCCAAGGGATACGTTGCGTATTCCAAGATGTGCACCCATGCCGGATGTCCGGTCGGCCTCTACGAGGAAGTGACCCAACAGCTGCTGTGCCCGTGCCACCAGTCGCTGTTCGACGTGTTGACCGGCGCCAACCCCGTGTTCGGCCCCGCCCCCCGCCCGCTGCCCCAGCTGCCCCTCATGATCGACTCCGCCGGGTTCATCAGGGCTCAGGCCGGCTATGACCAGCCCGTGGGCCCCGGGTTCTGGGAACGGTCATGAGCGCCCTCACGTCCCGCTCGGCGGGCCGCGCCAGAGGCCGCCAGGGCCGAAAGGGCGAGAAGCCCGACCCCATCGTGGCCGGGGTGCGCTGGGTCGACGAGCGCCTCGGTGTCGCCAAGGGCGGCCGCACCCTGCTCGACAAGATCTTCCCCGACCACTGGTCGTTCCTTCTGGGCGAGATCGCCCTCTACTCCTTCATTGTGCTCGTCGCCACGGGCGTGTTCCTCAGCCTGTACTTCGTGCCGTCGGCCCAGGACATCATCTACCACGGTGCCTATGCCCCGTTGCGGGGGGCCAAGGTGTCGGCCGCCTTCGCGTCGACGGTAAACCTCTCGTTCAGTGTGCGCAGCGGCCTCGTGATCCGCCAGATGCACCATTGGGCCGCCGATGTGTTCGTCGGCGCCATCGCCGTGCATATGTGCCGGATCTTCTTCACCGGGGCCTTCCGCAAGCCCCGCGAGCTCAACTGGATGATCGGCGTCACTCTGCTCATCCTGGCGCTGACCAACGGGTTCATCGGATATTCGCTTCCCGACGACCTCGTCTCGGGGACGGGCCTGCGCATCATGTTCTCGATCGTGCTCTCCATCCCGATCGTGGGCTCGTACCTGGCCACGTTCCTCTTCGGGGGCAACTTCCCCGGGGACGGGACCATCATCCCCCGGCTCTTCATCATCCACGTGCTCGTCGTGCCCCTGATCATCCTCGGCCTCCTCGCCGCCCACCTGGGCCTGCTCGTCCGCCAGAAGCACACCCAGTTCCCCGGGCACGGCCGCACCGAGAAGAACGTGGTGGGCTCGCCCATGTACCCCACCTTCATCGCCAAGACGACGGGATTCATGTTCGTGACCACCGGTGTGCTGTGGGCCCTCGGAGGCCTGGCCCAGATCAACCCGATCTGGCAATTCGGCCAGTACGAGCCGTACAAGATCAGCTACGCGGTGCAGCCCGACTGGTACATGGGTTGGCTCGACGGGGCGCTGCGCATCATGCCGCCCATCTCCTGGACGCTGTGGGGCCACACCATCCCGGTGGTGATCTTGTTTCCCGCGGTGCTCTTCCCCGGCATCTGTTTCAACCTCTTCTACGTGTGGCCCTTCGTGGAAGCCAAGGTGACCGGTGACCACGCGCAGCACAACCTCCTCGACCGTCCCCGTGACAAGCCCAAGCGCACCGCCATCGGGGTGGCCTCGCTGACCCTCTTCTTCACGCTGTTCGCGGCGAGCTCGACCGACGTGTTGGCCAACTACTTCAAGATCTCGCTCAACGAGGTCCTGTGGTTCTTCCGCTTCGCGGTCTTCATCGTCCCCGCCGCGGCCGGCATCTTCGCCTACCACCTCTGCCTCGAGATGTCGGGCGTGCCCGGCATCGGCCGGCGCAAGCGCGCCGTGATCATCACCCGCAGCGCCGAGGGCGAGTACGAGAGCGTGGCGACCGCCCCCCGACCCGGCGACGGCGAAGTGGAGCTCGCCCCCACTCCCGTACCCGGCCGCATCGACCTCAACGGCGAGCTCGAGCCGGTCGAAGCAGTCTCCTCCGGGGTGCGCCGCATCCCGCGCCGCTGATCGTCGCGCCTCTCGGGCGCCGACGCCCCGAGTCCGGACGCGGTGCCGGTGACTGACGACGGCGCGCTGGTTCGTTCGGCCCGTACCGACGACGCGGGTGAGATCGCCTGCCTGGCCGAGCTCATGTACCGCTCCCTCGGCCTGACCTTCGACGACGACGTGTGGACGCGGTGGCGGGCATCGGCGACCCAGGCCGTGTCGGAGCGGCTCGGTGCCGACCTCGCGGTGGCCGTGGTCGAGGACCCCGGCGCGCCGGGCCACCTGGTGGCATGCGGGGCGGGCGCCATCTCGTCGCGTCTCCCGAGCCCGGCGCATGCCAGCTCCCGGGTGGGCTACATCCAGTGGATGTCGACCGAGCCCGACTTCCGCCGCCGCGGTCTGGGCCGGGCCGTGCTGGGCTTCTTGCTCGGATGGTTCGAGTCCGAGGGCGTGGACAACGTCGAGCTGCACGCCTCGCCGCACGGGGATCCCCTCTACCGCGCCGAAGGCTTCTGGGAGGGGAGCACGGGGCGCGCCCTGCGCCGGCGGCCCTGGGACCCCGCCCCCGGGCCATGAGCCCCACAACGAGCCCGGGTGGCTACTCCGGGACTCCCGTGGCGAAGAAGCTCCAGATCCGTCCGGGCGACGTCGTGGCCCTCGTGGGGGCACCCCGGGGCTGGACCGTGCCGGACCTCCCCGAGGGCGCCCGCATCCGGCGAACACTGGGTTCGGGGTCCGAGGTCGTGATCGCCTTCGTCCGGCGCGCCGCCGAGCTCGACCGCGTGCTGGGCGCCGTGTCGAGCGTCCTGGGTCCCGATGACGCCGTGTGGATCTTGTGGCCTCGCCGAGCCGCTGGCCATGAGAGCGATGTCACCGACACCGTGGTGCGGAAGGTGGTGCTGCGCACGGGCCTCGTCGACGTCAAGGTGGCGGCGGTGGGCGAGGACTGGTCGGGACTGCGCTTCGTGTGGCGCAAGGAGCTGCGAGCCGGCCTCGGCGACCGGACGAGGTCGTGACGGGCGCCCCGGTGCGGGGCCCGACATCAGGTCGAGCCGGCCCATTACGGTGTGGCGGTGACCGTGGACGTGCGCACGCGGGTGGACGGGGAACAGGCTCCGCTCTCGGCGGCCCGGTTCTTCGAGGACGACCTGCCTGCCTCGCTCGGGAGCGCCGCACCGCTGCTGGCCGAGGCCCTGGCCGCACTGCGTCTCCCGCCCCTGGTCGTGGACGTCGACGGCGCCTCATGGACCTTGCAGGCGCAGGGCCCCGGGATCGAGGTCCGTCCCGGCTCGAGCGCGGGGGACGAGGCGCTGTTGTTGCGAATCGACGCCACCCAGCTGTCTGACCTCGTCGCCGACCAGGTCACCCCCATGGGCTGGTTCTCGAGCGGCGCCCTGGACCTCCGGGGCCGGCTCGAGCGCCTCCTCGACTGGTGGCTCGTGCTCCGGGGAGCGCTCGACGGTGTCGCCCCTCTCGTGGCTGGTCCGATGACCTTCGAGGACGAGGGAGGCCGGGCCCTCGACCTCGGGCAGTGCTTCGAGTGGGACGACGCGGACGAGGAAATGGAGCGGTTCCTCGGCCAGGCGGGGTTCCTGCATGTCGGCGGCGTGTTCAGCGAGGACGAGATGGCGGCGATCTCCGCCGACATGGACCGGGCCGCCCCGACCTACGCGCCAGGAGACGGGCGGTCGTGGTGGGCCAGGACCGCGGACGGCACCGACCGGCTGGTGCGCATGCAGGGCTTCGACGCCATGTCCGACACGGCCGCGGGGCTCGTCTCCGACGGGCGCCTGGCGCGCCTGGGTGCGCTCACCGGCGATGGCCATCAGTGGGGATCGATGGACTCCAACGCCCTCGAGGCCCTCGTGAAGCCGATCGGTGTGGTCGAGGGGATCTCGGACGTGCCTTGGCACAAGGACTGTTCGCTCGGCCGCCACAGCTACGAGTGCTGCTCGCTCACCGTCGGCATCTCCGTCACGGGCGCCGATGAGACCTCGGGCCAGCTCCGGGTGGTGGCCGGAAGCCACCGGGCTCTGGTGTGGCCGGCCTTCTTGCGGCGCGACAACCTCCTGCCCGTCGTCGACCTGCCCACAGGGACCGGCGACGTCACCGTCCACCTCAGCTGCACGCTGCACATGGCGCAGCCGCCGGTCGAACGCGAGCGGCGAGTGATGTACACGGGATTTCGCCTGCCCCCGTTGCGGCCCGACGCCGCCGCCGAGGCGCGCCAGCGCCTCCGGACCGTGCGCGAGACCGCCGCCACGACGGTGTCTCAACCTCCGAGCACGGTGCGCGGCTGACGCCACGACGCGCGCCACCATTGACGCGCCGGATCGTCGGTGCGGGCGTGGTGGGGCTCGTGGGCATGATCCTCGTGGTCGTTGGCGCGGCGCAGCCGGGGTCCCCCTTCACGTCGAAGCTTCCCGGCTCGTGGATCTTCGGCGTCCCCGGCCCCGGCGCCGGTGACGCGGGCCACGACCTGGTCGGGATCGCCCTCGTCTACGGCGGGATCGTCATCGTCCTCGAGCGCGTGGTACCGCATCGTGACGGATCTGACCTTCTCACCCACCGGTGAGCAGAGGCTGCTGCGTGGCCTCTACGGCGTCCTGGCCCTGTGGGTGGTGCCGCTGGTGATCGCCCCGCCGCTGTTCAGTCGCGACGTCTACACCTACGGGGCCGAAGGCGAGCTCGTCTCCCGGGGCATCGATCCGTACACCCACGGACTTCTGGGCCTGCGGGGCTCGCCGTTCTTCGCCTTGGCCGATCCCCTGTGGAGCCGCGCCCATGCGCCGTACGGCCCGGCCTTCTTCGACATCGCCAGGGTGAACGCGCATCTGTCGAGGAGCGTCTTCGCCACGGTGGAGGGGTATCGGTTCGTGGCGGCGCTCGGCGTCGTGCTCGTCGCGGTGTCGATCCCCGTCCTGGCGCGGTCCTTCGACCGGGACCCCGCGCCCGCACTTGCGCTCGCGGTGCTCAATCCCCTGGTCCTGTTGCACCTGATCGGGGGCATGCACAACGACGCCATCATGCTCGGCCTCCTCGTGGCCGGGGTGGCCCTGGCACAGCGTGGTCACCCCGTGGTCGGAATCGTGCTCTGCGCCGTGGGGGCTGCGGTCAAGGTTCCGTGTTTCCTCGGCGTCGTGTTCATCGGTTGGGACTGGGCCGGCACGCGAGCCCCACCACGTCGCCGCGCCGGGCATGTGGTGGCGTCGGTGGTCATCGCGTTGGGGGCGATGGCCGTTGTCTCCGAAGCATCGGGACTGGGCTGGGCCTGGCTGTGGAATCTCTCTGACCCCGGGAGCGTGAGCTCGTGGCTCGATCCCGCCACCGCCGTCGGACTGGGGATCTCCCATGTCCTGCACGCGGCCGGGGGTGCTCCGCACACCCATGCGCTGGTTGTCGTCACCCGGGCCGTGGCGCTGGTCCTGGCGGGCGTCATCGTGTGCGTCCTGGTGCTCCGGATCGACCGCTACGGCATGCCCAGGGCGTTGGGGTGGAGCTTGCTGGCCGTGGTCTTCCTCGGACCCATCGTGTGGCCCTGGTACGAGACCTGGGGGATCGTGTTCTTGGCGTTGGCGGTCGACGCCTGGTCGAGACGGGTCGTGCTCGTCCTCTCCGCGGTGGCGTGCTTCGCCACGGTGCCCGCCCACGTGACGGCCAGCCCGGCCGACGTGGTCGAGGCCTCGGCCGGTCTGCTCTTGGTGGCCGCTGCGGCGCTCGTGTGGCTGGCGCAGACCCGTGGCGTCGCCACCGGGGGCCACGACAGGCCGCGTCAGCCGATCAGTTGACGCGGTGTTGGGAGTGGGGTGGAAATCGGTTGATCCCCACCAGGGACAGTAAAAGGGTTGCCCAGGGGGGCAGGATCCGGGCGACGCACCCGTGATCCTTTGGGCCCAGGCTCGGCACCGGGTATTGCGGCCCGGTGCCGAGCCTGCCCGGGTTCCGGCGCTGGTTCAGATGGTACCGCCGCGCCGGCTCTCCACGGTGACGCCGATGGCGGCGGACAGCACCAGGGATATACCGGGGGCGATGAGCCACAGTCCGAACACGATCGAGAGCACCATCAGGAACAGGCCCATGCCGAGCACGAAGGGCCAGATGCTCGAGGACGGGAAGGAGCCGATCACCCCGGCGCCGTCTTTCATCTCGGCGTCGGTCCGGTCCTCGGGGCGCGGCTTCATGCGCCGGGACCACCACAGGTAATAGCTCCCCGGAACGAAGCCGAGGAGGGTGGTGCCGATGAGCATCATGGTGCCGCCCGACGTGGTGCCGTCGTAGGCCCAGAACCAATAGAGGATGCCCACCAGGCCGAAGAAGGCGGCCACTCCGAGCAAGAACAGTGCTTCGACGCGCACGACGGGCTCCTTATGCCTTCTTGGTGCTGTCGGCGCCGGCACCGACGCCGGTACCGTAGCCGTTCAGGTGGCCGTGTCCGTTGCCGTTGGTGCTGACGTGGTCGATCGTCCGGTCGTCGGGATGGTGAAAGTCCCACACCGGTCGTTCAGAACGGATCGGGGGCAGCCTCTCGAAGTTGTGGTGCACCGGGGGCGATGTGGCGAACCACTCCAGGGTGTGGGCGTCCCAGGGGTTGTCGCCGGCCGGGACCGGCTTGCGCCACGACACCCACAGGTTCACGAGGAAGAAGACGAAGGAGATGCCGATGACGTACGCGCCGATCGTCGACACCACGTTCAGCGCCTGCCACCCCAGGTTGGCGGGGTACGACGCCACCCGACGGGGCATGCCCCACAGGCCGAGGATGTACTGCGGCATGAAGGTCACCCAGAAGCCGATGGTGAGCAGCCAGAAGTGCCACTTGCCCAACCCCTCCCGGTACATCCGGCCGAAGAACTTCGGGTACCAGTAGTACAGCCCCGCGAAGCCGGCGTACACGGCGGTCCCGAACAGGACCTGATGGAAGTGGGCGACCACGAAATAGGTGTCGTGGGTGGCGAAGTCGATGGGCGGGGACGCCAACATGATGCCGGTGAGGCCACCCATCAAGAAGGCGAACAGGAACCCGATGCAGAACAACATGGGCGTGGTGAAGGTGAGCTGCCCCCGCCACATGGTGCCGATCCAGTTGAAGAACTTGATGCCGGTCGGCACGGCGATGAGGAGGGACAGCAGCGAGAAGAAGGGGAGGAGCACCACGCCCGTCGTGAACATGTGATGCGCCCACACCCCGGTGGACAGCGCCGCGATCGACATGGTGGCGAAGACCATGCCCTTGTAGCCGAAGAGCGGCTTCTTGGAGAAGACCGGGATGACGTCGCTCACGATGCCGAAGTAGGGCAACGCCAGGATGTACACCTCGGGATGGCCGAAGAACCAGAAGAGGTTCTGATACAGCACCGGTGACCCACCCCCGGCCGTGGAGTAGATGTGGGTCCCGAAGTGGCGGTCGGCGAACAGAAACACCATCGCCGCGGTCAGGATGGGGAAGGCGATGAGGATCAGGATGGCGGTGACGAGCATGTTCCAGGTGAAGATGGGCAGCCGGAACATCGTCATTCCCGGGGCCCGGAGGTAGAACGTGGTCGTGACCAGGTTGACGCCGGTGAAGATGGCCGAGAATCCGGTGAGGACGAGCCCGAGGATCCAGAGGTCGGGCGCCGAGCCCGGGGAGAACTGCACCGTCGACAGGGGCGCGTAGGCCACCCATCCGTAGGCGGCGGCCCCGCCGGCGACGAGGAAGCCGAGGAGCATGGTGATCGAGCCACTCAGATACAGCCAGTACGACAGCGCGTTGAGACGGGGGAACGCCATGTCGGGCGCACCGACCTGGAGCGGAAGGATGTAGTTGGCCAGACCGCCGAAGGCGAAGGGCCCGGCGAACAGGTACAGCATCAGGCTGCCGTGCATGGTGAACAGCGCGTTGTACTGCTGGAAGCTGAGGAAGGAGCTGTCGGGGCTGGCCAGCTGCGTGCGCATCAACAGCGCCATGATCCCGGCCAGGAAGAACATGATGAGCGAGGTGACCATGTAGTTCATGCCGATCAGCTTGTGATCGGTGCTGGTCATCCACTTGAGAAGACCCGTCGGCCCCTCGTGGTGCTCGTGCTCGTGCTCGTGGGTGACCGGGCGCTCGGCAAGTACGGTCATGCGGCCGCCTTCGTGGTCGAGTCGGAAGAGGACAGGGTTGTGGCCGCGCTGGCCAGTTTCTGCTGGGAGCTCAACCAGGCCTGGAACTGGCCGGGAGGTAGCGCCACCACGTGGAAGAACATGAGCGAGTGGTACAAGCCGCACAGCTGGGTGCACTGGGCCCGGTAGATGCCCGAATGTGAGACGGTGAGGTCGAAGACGTTGGTGACCCCGGGCTGGGCGTAGCGGCTGAAGTTGAACTGGGGCACGTAGAAGCCGTGGATGACGTCCTGGGAATTGAGCGTGATCCTGGTGGTCTGGCCGGCCGGTACCACCAGTCCCGGCCCCAGGCAGTCCACGGCCGGGGCGCACTGCCCCCCGTTGAGCCCGACGGGGTCGGGGTCCTCGGTGGTGACCCCGGTGACGTCGACGTTGCCCGGGTACTGGTAGCTGCCACCCCCACTGGAAGGCGGTGACGTGGACCTTCGACGCGCGGGCTTGGGGGCGATGGCGTCGACCTGGTTCTCGGTGAACACGGTGAACCCGAACAGGATGAGCACCATGACGACCGGGACGATGATGTAGGTGATCTCGAGGCCGATGTGGTACTGGAACTGGCGGGGGATCTCGTCGGACCTCTTGCGGTAGCGGATGACGGACCAGACGATCAGCGCGGCAACGAACAGCAGCGACGACGATGGCGGCGATGATCGTTCCGATCCACAGGAGGGACTCGTCATGCCCCTGCTTGGTCGACGCCGCGATAGCCGTAGAACGTGGGGAGCTGGCACCCACCGAGCACGACCGGCAGCACCGTTGCGGCGATGACCCCGAAGGCCCGACGACGCCACCGGGACGTGACCGTGCTGCTCGTCTCGGCGGCGCGGCGGCTCACGGCGACGACACTAGCCAACCGTGATCCGCGAGTAGTAGTTGGAGCGCGGCGTCTCAGCCGGGACCGGCGGCCCGTCCTTCGGAGTCCCGGGCGGTCCAGGTGAACACCCCTTTGGCCATGGTCGAGGTGGCCGTCTCCGACGAGCCGGGTGAAGACCTCGGCCCGCACCCGGTGGACCGCCGGGTCGGTGGGAGCCGCCAGCGCCGCCAGCTCGGCCAGGTGACCGGCCAGCCGCATCGACACGGTCCGGTCGGTGCCCTCGGGCGGCGACCCGGCCAGCGTCAGGGCGCGGTCGGCCAGGACGCCGGCCCCACCCGCCAGGGCGGCCAGCTCCTCGGCCAGGGCGGCTTCGGGGGCGGGCTTGAGCGACGACGGGTTCCCGTCCCACCATCCGCCGTAGAGGCGCCACACGTTGCGCACCACGAACTCCGGCTCGTCGTACACCGGTCGCAGGTAGGGACGGTCGAGCGAGGTGGGCGGGGGCGGCCACGGTGTGCAGGATCTCGTCGAGGCGGGCCCCGGCGTTCATGAGGGCGAGGGTCTGGTCGACGAGGGAGTCGAGGAGATCCGCGGTGTCGGTGAGCGCCTGGCGGACGCGAGCCGCTCCGACGACGGGGAAGCCGTGGCCGGGGAGCAGGACCTCGGGCTCGAGCGCCACCATCTCGCGCAGGGCGACGGCCCACTCGCGGGGGTAGCGCTGGACCTTCTGGGGGTTGCCGGCGTTGGGTGAGGCCCAGATGAAGAGGTCACCGCAGCACAGCACCCGGGAGCTCGGGACCCAGGTCCAGGTGTGGTCGTCGGTCTCGCCCCGGGCGTGGTGCAGCTCGAAGGCCACGCCGCCCACGTCGAGCTCGAGGTGCCGGGCGTAGGTGCGGTCGGGATAGCGGTACTCGGTCGGCCACCGGAGCCCGGGCACGCCGAACTGCCGCTGGTTGATGATCTCGTTGTAGCCGGCGGTCACGATGTAGCGGTCGAAGCGGGCCGGCACGGCGTCGTGGGCCACGACCACCGGAGCGGGCCACCCCTCGGTCGACGACTCCTGCTCCCACACGCCCACCCCGAAGACGTGGTCGATGTGGCCGTGGGAGTAGATGGCCGTGTTGAGCCGCTGCGCCGACCATCCCCGCAACGCCTCGTGGACGGCGCCGGCCACGAAGCTCGAGCCCGTGTCGACCAGGACGAGGCCGTCGTCGGTGGTGAGGGCGGAGACGTTGGCGAAGCTGGGGACGAAGGCGACGCCGGGGGCGACCTCGGCCACGCCGCCGGTGAATCCGCCCACCGGGTGGAGCTCGGCGGTGTCGATGTCGCCGCGCCAGAGCTTGTCGGCCAACTCGAGCACGTCCTGCACCATCGGTCCCCCACCTCGCCTCGGGAGTCGGGTTGACGCCGAGAGCCTACGGTTCAGGTCGGCGGCTTGCGCCAGGTGCGCTGCAGCCGGCCGGCGTGTCGTCCCGCCTGGCGGGCGCCGTCGCGCAGTTTCTCCTGGGCCTCGGGAAGACGGCGCGCCGAGCGGCCGGCCAGCAGGCCGAGGCCGCGCAGGACCAACGCTCCCGATGGGGGCGGGACCGGCGTGACACCGGGGGACCCCGGTTGCACTGCGCGCGTCCCGCACCCGGGTCGGGACCCACGACCGCGGTGGGGGTGGTGGCCGCGGCCGGCGCCCGCGTGTAGCGGGTGAGCGTCGACAGACGCACCCACGCCAGCGCGGCGACCTCCACCGCCGCGATGCCGGTGATGTCGGGGCGTAGGGCTCCCAGGATCGGCGCCGCCGCCACGGCCAGGGCGACGACGATGTCGAGCGTGGCGTGGAGCCGGGGCCCGCATATCCGGACCAGACCGAGCGGGCCGCGGGCGGTGACGGCCAGGAGCGCGAAGGCCCCTGCCGCGATGAGCAACAGGGCGCTGTGGCGGATATGGATGGACAGACCGGCCAAGGCGCCGGCTACGAGGTATTCGAGCAGCTGATGCGCGACGAAGGGGATGGGCCGCGGACGAGGCGCCCGCCTGCCACCCGCGTCAGTGCCGGGAGGACCGGCGGCGATGGAGCGTTACCCCGAAGCCGCGGACGGCTTGTCGCTGTCCTTGGCGGGCGTCTCACCGGGAGCCGCGGTGTCTGGCGCGCCATCGGTGTCGTCGCCCTTCTTGCCCTCGGCGAGGCCTTTCTTGAATTCCGACTGCGCGGATCCCAAGGACCTGGCCAGCTTGGGGAGCTGGCTGCTTCCGAAGACGAGCACCACCACCACCAGGATGATGATGATCCCCCATTCGCTCTCGAGTACTCCGACCATGGGCATCTCGTTTCTGGGACCGCCGCTCACCGAGCGGAGTCGTCACGTCCAAGATTAGACCCCGGGCTCTCCATCAGGACAGCGGCACCGGGCCTCGTTCTGGCCCGGGGAATTCTCATCCGGCGAGGAACACCCCCATGACCAGGGCGGCGACTGACGAGAGGGAGGCAGTGGCGCCCCACAGGGCGAGGCCGCGCGCGGTGGAGGATCGGGTGTGGAGATAGGCCGAGAGCCCCGCCAGCGCCACGACCACGATCTTGACCACCAGGACGATGACCCAGGAACGGGGCTGGCCGGCGTGCACGGCGGAGACGTTCCACAATCCGGTCACCACCAGCACGCCGTAGGCAGGCCACTGGATCCGGCCGAAGGCCCGCGCCAAGGCTTTGGGGGCCCCTTCCCCCAGACGGCGCGCCGTAGGTACCAACCCCGCCATGGTGAACTGCCCGCCGACCCACACGGTGGCGGCCAGCACGTGGATGGACAGCCGGATGCCGTCGAGGGCCGAGGACAGTCCGCCGTTCACGAGGTTCCTGCCCGTTGGGTTCGGTGGAGACGGGTCTTGCTACTTGCCTTGCCAGTTCGGCTTGCGCTTCTCGGCGAAGGCGACGGGCCCCTCCATGGCGTCCGCCGACGAGAACACCGCCCCCACGGCTTCGGCGTTGAGCTTCCAGCCCTCTTCCTCCGACACCCCTGCGGACCGCGTCATGACGTACTTGGACCACCGCACCGCCAGGGGTGCGTTGTCGGCGATCGTTCCCGCCAGTGCCAGGGTCTCCTCCATGAGCTGCGCGGCGGGGACGACGCGGTTGATGAGACCCAGCTGCAAGGCCCTGGGGGCGTCGATCGATTCTCCCGTGAGCGCCAGCTCCAGGGCGATGGCGATGGGGAGTCGCTTGGGGAGGCGGATGAGGCCACCGGCACCGGCCACCAGCCCCCGCTTGGCCTCGGGGATCCCGAACATGGCGTGGTCGGCGGCGACCACGAGGTCACAGGCGAGCATGATCTCGCAACCGCCTGCGAGCGCGGCCCCGTTGACGGCCGCGATGATCGGCTTGGGGAACTGCCGCTGGGTGATGCCGGCGAAGCCTCCCGAGCCACCCATGATGGCGCCCCCCTCGCCCGAGGCGAAGGCCTTGAGGTCCATTCCCGCCGAGAAGGCCTTGTCGCCGGCCCCGGTGACGACCACGACCGTGCAGCCGTCGTCAGACTCGAGCTCATCGAGCGCCGTCGCCATGGCCACACTGACGTCGCCGTTGATGGCGTTGCGCGCCTCGGGTCGGTTGATGGTGAGGATCTCGACGCTGTCCTCGCCGTTCGCGTTCGACTGCTGCCATCGGTGCTCCTTTTCCCGGATCTGCCCGAGTCTGACCGGGCCGGCTTGGCGCCGCCACCCGACGCCGCTCAATCGACGAGGTGATACCGCGGCGGCGAGCCCGACACCTCGATGCGGTCGCCGACGAGGTCCCGTCCCGCCAGGGCGGCGAGCTGTGCCGACTCGGCCGCCGCCGCGATCTGTCTCCCGTCGGGGAGGCGGGCGATCACCGGGGCCGCCGACACCGACCCGTCGGGCCCGCTCGCCACGGTCGCCGCCACGACCACGGCGGGGCTCTGTGCCTCGGTCGCCACCGTGATGGCCGAAGCGTCGATCTGCCGTTGTGCCTGACCGGTCTCGCCCCGTCGCCATCCCCGGCTCGGGGGCTCCGCGCCGTAGATGCCCACGGCGTGCTTGGTGGCGTACCAGCCCATGGCGCTCACGAGCCCGTGGCCGCCGCGCTGGCGCAGGCGATCGACCATCGTGGCCACGGCGTGGAGCGAGTAGTTGTTGCCCGGGCCGCCGAAGTAGGGAAGGCCACCGGTGACCGTGAAGCCTCGGGCATCGTCGGGCGCCACACCGAGTGCCTCCAGAGCCATCTCGACCGCACACGGAAAGCAGGAGTACAGGTCGAAGACGTCGATCTCGTCGATGCCGAGGTCGGCGGCAGAGGTCGCGGCGGACGCGGCGGCCCGGAGACCGGCCGACGAACCGAGGTCGGGGCGCGCCGAGGGGAACCACACATCCGCGGCATCGGCACCGGACCAGCAGAACACGGCCCGGTCGGCGACGCCGGCGGCGCGTGCTGCCGCCAGCGATGTCACCAGCGCGGCCGCGCCCTGGTTCACGTGCAAGAAGGCGCACATGCGCTTCGGATAGGGCTCGGCCACGAGACGATTGTCCGGGGTCACCGTGGCCAACTCGACAGGGGAGCGACGGTCTCCGAACCAGGCGTCGGGGTGGGTGGCGGCGACCGTCGGTGAAGCGGGACATGAGCGTGCCCAACGCGGCGCGCTGCTGCTCCGAGGTGCGGCCGGCGCGGCGCCGCGATCACGCTCTCGAAGAGGGCGTACACGTGGACGGGGGTCACGAGCCCGACGGCCAGCTCCGCCGCGCTCACCCCGATGCGATCGTCCCCGACCACCGGGTCACGGTCCAGAGCCTCGACGGTCTCGGCCACGCCGCCCTCGAGCGCCAGGGCCTTGGCGGAGTGCTGCGCCTCCGCGCCCACGACGAGCGCAGCGCTGAGCTCCCCCGCGGCGATGGCGTCGGCGGCGCGACTGATCAACCACTGCGGTGAATTCCCGCCGACGGTCGTGACCTCGGTGCGCGCCCGCGCCAGTCCCAACCGCCGGGCGAGGAAGGTGGCGGGCGAAGCAGACGCCTTCGACATGATGTTGACGACCGAGACGAGCTCCACCCGGGCCCGGATCCCGGGGGCCGGGGCCAGACACTGCTCGGCGGCCCGCTCCGCCAGTTCGAGGGCGGAGACGGTGCTGGCGCGCTCGAGGGCCTGGCCGGTGCCGATCACCACCGGGATGCGGGACTCGTCGAGCGGCACGGGCCGTGGGCGCCGGCGCGGCTCAGCCGGCCGCGAAGTCCGCGGGGTCGACCGTGATGAAGAGGGCCTCTGCGTGTGCGAGGAGGACGGTGCCGTGGTGGGCGTCGGCCTCGATCTGGAGCTTGCGGCCGTGGCGCGCATGCAGCCTGGCGCGGCATCTCGATCTCCACGCCGAGCGGCGTCGGGGCCCGGTAGGTGATGGTCAGGCGTCCGGTGTACGCCGGGGTGGCGTGGATCGAGAGCACGAATCCCATGACCTCGTCTATGAGTGCGGCCACCGTCCCCCCGTGGGCCCGGCCCGGTGCGCCCTCGAATGCCGGACCGAGCGTCGTGCGCAGCACGGCCACGTCACCCTCGCGCGTGATGTCGGCCGCCATGCCCAACGGGTTCGCCTTCCCGGTGACGATGTCGTCGGGGAAATTCGTGCGGCCGCGCCCGTCGGGGGGAGGGACTACGAACACGGCATGGACCATGTCGAGAGGTGTGCGGATCCGGTCCGGGGTCGCCTCCACCGCGCGCAGCAGTTCCTCCGCCTCGACGCTGATGCGGTTGAGCACCTCGTCACCGGCCTCGTGGGCGACGATGGCATGACCCAGCCGCCGCAAGACGCCCGCCGCGTCCAGGCGTGCCGCCGAGGCGGCCACGCGACCGGGAGCAGGTCCTCGGGGGTCGATCGACTCGTCCGAGGCGCCGTCGACGGTCGTCAACTGCGCTTTACGTCCGCCCAGGCGACATTCTTGTCGACCTCGACGTCACGAGGCAGTCCCAGAATTCGCTCCGCCATCTGGTTGCGCAGGATCTCCGAGGTCCCGCCCTCGATGGTGTTCGCCCGCGCCCGCAAGAACGTCACCGCACGCGACTCGGCGCGCGTGTCACCGGGTAGCCATGCCGTGGCCCCGATGCCGTTGGCGTCGACGGCGAAGCTCGAGCGTCGCTGGTTGTACTCGGCGTTGAAGACCTTGTTGACCGATCCTTCGGGTCCCGGTTGCTGGCCCCGCAGGCGGGCCGAGTTGGCGCGAAACGCGGTGATCTCCTTCACCTCTGATTCGATGTAGAACTGCGCCAGTCGTTGACGGACGCGCGGATCGGTGCGATCGGGGATCCCCTCGAGGTACGACTGCCACGGGTCTCGCCGTACTCCTCCGGAGAACGACACCGGGTCGAGCGAGATGCCCGCCAGCGCCACCCGCTCGTTCATGAGCGTCGTGCGAGCACACCGCCAGCCGTCTCCCACGTCTCCCACCCGGTTGGCATCGGGGATGCGCACGTCGGAGAGGAACACCTCGTTGAACTCCGACGAGCCCGTCATCTGCTTGAGCGGACGGACCTCCACCCCGGGAGACTTCATGTCCAAGATGAAGTAGCTGAGGCCCTCGTGCTTGGGAACATCGGGGTTCGTGCGGGCGAGCAGCATCCCGAACTTGGCGAACTGGGCGATCGTGGTCCATACCTTCTGGCCGTTCACGACCCACTCGTCTCCGTCGCGCACCGCCCGGGTCGACAGCGACGCCAGGTCGGAGCCCGATCCGGGCTCGCTGAAGAGCTGACACCAGATCTCCTCGGCCGAGAGGATCTTGCGGAGATAGCGCTCCTTCTGTTCCTGGGTGCCGTGGGCGATGAGCGTGGGACCGGCGAGGCCCACCCCCAGGAGATTGATCGAGACGGTGGGGAGCCGGTAGTGGACCAGCTCGGACCGGATGACCGTCTGCATCCACACCTCACCCGAGAGGCCACCGAACTCCTCGGGCCACAGGGGAGCGGCGTAGGGGCTGCGACCGATGATCCCCTGCCACGTGAAGGGGTTGAACCCGCTGTCCGCCTTCAGCTTCTCGAGCTTGGCGTCGTCCGCGGTATCGGCCGCTTCCATCCAGCCCGCCGGCAAGCTTTCGTGCAGCCAGGCGCGGAAACCGGCGCGGAACTCCTCTTGCTGCGGAGTGTCCTCAATGCTCCAGCGCATCGCCCATGCCTCCGGTCAGCGTACGAGGTGAATCGGCGAATTCGCGGTCCCGCCGACCGTCGGCGGGCGCAGTGCCGCGGATCCCTCGGCCTCGAGCAGGCCCCGGCGCCGGTCGATCACGTCGGCCACGAATTCGCGGCCGCGGCGGAGGTGACGAAGGATGTCGACCTGGCCCTGGGGCCGAGGCAGCATCCACGAATGGCCGCCGGGGACCCAGACGATGCCGATGCCCGTGAGGTCGGCGAATTCCCGGGCGGTGTCGGGGCTGACGATTCGATCGAAACAGCCCCACACGGGGAGGATCGGAATGCCCCGGGCCACGATGCGCTCGAGTTCGGGGCGCAGGTCCATGGCCATGAGCATCGATCCCACCGGCAACGTGCGTCCCATGGAGCGGATGTTGCGCCGCGCGTCAGGCCACAGTCCCCGCAGTGTCGAGGCCAGTCGCCGTCCGATCAAGAGGTCGGGCGTGTCCAAGACGGCGGCCACGAGAAGATCCGCAACTCCGGCCATATCGGGCAGCACGGGAGCGAGCAGCGAGACGAGGAGCCCACGCCGGTGCTTCCATCCCGGCGTCGCCGCGCCGTCGCGGTACACGATGCCCAAGACGCGATCGGGATCGGTGTCGGCGAACTGCACGGCCACCGCGCCCCCCATGGAGTGTCCGACGAGGACGGCCCGCTCGGCCCCGACGTGGTCGAGCAGATGCCCGACCACGCTGGATAGCTCGGCGATGGTGACCCGCTCCCACGGCAGCGGGTCGCTGCCCGCGAAACCGGGCAGGCTGGGATTGATCACGCGCCAGCCGAGCGCCTCGGCGATGTTGCTGCTCTCTCTCCAGTACATCCCTCCACCCGCGAAGTACCCGTGCAGGTTCACGGCCCAGATGGGCTCGCTCCCCGGACCTTCGGGACCGTACGCGGTCGTGTTGTCCGAGATGGCGAACCGCACCCGGCGCCCGTCCACGACGAGCTTGTCGGGGATCATCCGCACCGAACGGCGGGCACTGAGCGCGAGCCCGGGGATGGGAGCGGGCGCGACCCGATCCCTGTCGGTGTGGGGACGCGAAGGAAGCGCGGGAGCTTGCATGATGACTCCAACGACCCTACCTCAGCACGAGGCCCTACCCGCGGTACGTGGTACGGCGGGCACGCACCGTCATAGCGATGTGTCGGGCCTCCGACGCACCACGTAGCCTCGCCGTTTGTGGCCGAACCTCGGACGACGTTGCGCCGCGCCGCCACCCAGGCCCGGGTCACGGCCCACGCCGTCCACCATCTCGGACTCCCCACCGTGGGACTCATCCTCGCCAACTCGGCGCGCCGCCGACTGCAGGGCCGCCCCGGTTCGGCGTCTCGCTCCGATGCCGCCGCGGTGTCGCCGGGCCGGCTCGAGCACGTCCAGGTGTGGAACCCCCGGCCCGGTACGGTGACGTTCCATTTCGAACGGGCCCGGCTCGAGGTGGCCTTCCTCGCCGGCGATGTCGTCCGCGTGTCGTGGGGACCGGGCCTCGCTCCGGTGCCGTACGCCATCGCCGGCGACGTCTCGGGACCTGCCCCGGTCGTCCAAGCGCACCCCATCGACGTCCTGCGGTCCGATGGCGCCTGGGTGTTACGGAGCGATGCGCTCGAGGTGACGGTGTCGCCTCACGGTGCCCTGCGCACGGCGCGGCCCGAAGGCACGCTCCTGCGCAGCGAGTCGGCCCCGGCCCGAAGAGGCTCGGCGTGGGAGCAGTCCTTCTCCCTGCGCGAGGGCGAGCGCCTGTGCGGCCTGGGCGAGCAGGCATCGGGTATCGACCTGCGCGGCGCGACGATCACCCTCTGGAACACCGATCCCGGTGGTTCGTGGGGTCCGGGCAAGAACCCCCTCTATCTCGGCATCCCGGTCCTGGTGTCCACCCACCGCGACGGGGACGTCCTCACGTTCTACGAGAACTCGACCCACGCCACCTTCGGCCTGGGTGAGCCCGACCCCGAGAGCCCGGCCGAGAGTGCCGACGCGGAGCAACGGGCGACGGTGCGCTTCGCCGGCGGGGTGCTGCGCCGCTACCTCGTGGCCGGACCGGTCCCACACCTCTTGGACCGCTACAGCGAGCTGACAGGGCGCCCCGCCCTGCCGCCGCGCTGGGCGCTCGGGTATCACCAGAGCCGATGGGGTTACAAGTGCGACGCCGACGTCCGTGCCATCACCGACGGGTTCGCGAACCTCGGCCTCCCCCTCAGTGCGGTGCACCTCGACATCGACTACATGCGCGGCTTCCGGGTCTTCACGGTGGACACCGACCGGTTCCCCGACCTGCGCCGTCTGACCGGGGACGCGGCGGGCACCGGCGCTCGCGTGGTCACCATCGTCGATGCCGGCGTGAAGGTGGACCCCGACTACGACGTGTTCTGTGAGGGCAAAGACCAGCACCGCTTCTGCACCGATCCCCACGGGCACCTGGTCGAGGGCGTGGTGTGGCCGGGCCGCAGCGTCTTTCCCGATTTCACCGACCCCGCCACCCGGTCGTGGTGGGCCGGCAAGTACCGCGTGCTCACCGATGCCGGTGTGGCCGGCATCTGGCACGACATGAACGAGCCTACGTCGATCGCGTTGCTGGGCGATCCCACGCTTCCCACCTCGACCCGCCATGACTTCGACGGCCGGGGCGGCGACCACGCCGAGGGCCACAACCTCTACGGCTTGCTCATGAACCGTGCCGGCTACGAAGGACTACGCGACGCCCAGCGTGACGCTCGACCGTTCATCGTGTCGCGCTCGGGGTGGGCGGGGATGCAGCGCTGGGCGTGGAATTGGACCGGGGACGTGGCGTCCACGTGGGAGTCGATGCGCCAGCAGGTGGCCACCGTGGTGGGGCTGGGCCTGTCGGGTGTCCCGTATTCGGGGTCCGACATCGGCGGCTTCAGCGGTGTCCCCGACGACGAGCTCTACCTGCGGTGGATGCAGATGAGCGTCTTCATGCCGTACTGCCGCACCCACTCGGTGCGCGGTGTCCCGCCCCGCGAGCCGTGGTGCTTCTCCGAGCCCACCCGCCGCATCGTGGCGGGATGGATCAGGTTCCGCTACCGGCTGCTGCCCTATCTCTACACACTGGCCCACCTGGCGTCGGAGAACGGTGCGCCGCTGATCCGACCGCTGTGGTGGCCGGCTCCTCTCGGCGACGCCGACGCCGGGCTCGATGTCGTGGACACCGGGCTCGACGGCACGGCCGCGGCGCTCGATGTCGACGACGCCTTCCTTCTCGGCGACGCGCTGCTGGTGGCACCGGTCACCGAACCGGGCGCGCGCCGGCGCACCGTCGCGCTCCCTCCCGGACGTTGGAGCAGCCTCTGGAGTGATGAGCGGGCCGAGGGCGCGCCGCTCGATGCGCCGGTGGAGCGCCTCCCCGTGCTGGCCCGGGCCGGATCGATCGTCCCCCTCGACGACGGGTGGGCGGATCCCGGAGGGCCGTGTCTCCTCGAGGGCGACGGCGGGCTCGGGCCGGCCCGGCGCGCCCTGGCCCTGGACCACGCCCCGCACCTTCTGGCCTTTCACTGCTGGCCCGACGCCCAGGGTGGGGCCGAGGGTGTGTGCATCGACGACGCCGGCGACGGTGACGGTCCGGTCCGGCGCGACGCGTTGCGCGTGGAGGGAGCGTGCTCGGGCGCGACGGCGACGTGGACCTGGGAGCGCTCGGGCGACTTCCCGCCTCCGGAAGTCGTGCGGGTGGTGCTGCACGGGCTCAGCGCCCAACGGGCCGTGGCCGACGGGACCGAGGTCCCCGCGTCAGGGACCGTGGTGCAATGCGCGCCCTTCTCGGAGCTGACGTTGGAGGGGCTGCGCCCGACGCATCCCCTCGGCGTCTGACCGACGCCCATGCGACGTCGTGTCCGACGCACCGATGACACCGGTCGCGCCCTCGTCGCTCCGGACGAAGTCGAGAACGACGGCGTCGTCTTACGCCGACTGACCGTCGACGACGCCCCCGCGCTGTCGAGAGCTGCCACCGAGAGCCTCGAGCACCTGCGGCCCTGGATGCCGTGGGCGACGGCCGAGGGAACGTCGCTCGAGACCCAGCGCGAGCGCCTGCTCGGCCCCGCCACCATGTGGAACTCGGGAAGCGGGTACGAGTACGGGATATTCCTCCCCGACGGCACGCTGGTGGGAGGGTGCGGCCTCCACCGCCGCATCGGGCCCAGCGCGCTGGAGATCGGCTACTGGGTGCACGTGGCCCATACCCGTCGGGGCATCGCCACCGCGGCCGCCGGTGCGCTCACCCGGGTCGGCTTCGGGTTGCGCGCCATCGAACGCATGGAGATCCACTGCGACGAGGCCAACATCGCCAGCGCGTCGGTGCCCCCCAAACTGGGCTACCGGCTGACGGGGCGGATCGACCACGAGCCCGAAGCGCCGGGCGAGTTGGGATCCCGCCTGGTCTGGGTGCTCTACCGCCGCGAGTGGGAAGCCCGGGCCCCGCGTCCGCCCTCGTCCCCGCCCGTAGATTGAGCCCATGGTCGACACCCCCGCCGAAGGATCGGTCCCGGCCCCGCTCACCGCGGCGGTGTTCCACGAGCTGCTCGACGAGCTGCGCACGCTCGAGGACCGCTTGTTCCTCCCCGATGTTCCCCTCGACGAGCTGAGCGTCCTCGAGGGCTACAAATGGATCTTCTCCATCCTGGCCGTCGGCCTCGACGCCCATGTATGGGCCGATCCGGCCCGCCCGCGCTTCGTCGACATCGTCGGGCCCTATCGCAAGTGGGGTGGTGACAACGCGGACGCCTACTACCAGTACGCCCCGATCGACCCCGACCGGACCTACGTGGTCACCGGCCGCAAGGGCGACGCCGACTATCTCTCGCTCACCGTCTACGGGGGACCCTCCGACGGCCGGTACTCCGAGCGCATCGTCGGCACCGTCAACGACCGGGCGCTGACCTTCGCCGAGGACGGCACCTTCTCCATCGTGCTGAGCCCCGACCCCCATGAAGGGGCATGGATCAAGCTCGAGCCCGACGCGGTGTGCGCCATCACGCGCGACTACCTCGCCGACCCGGTCGGGGGCCGCCGGGCGCACTGGCACATCGAAGCCCTCGATCCCCCCGCCACCCGGCGAGAAGACGACGCCGATCTGGCCCGTCGCTTCCGGGCCACGCTCACCTGGCTCCGCGACCAGGCGCGCATCGTTCCCATTCCGCTGGGAACGCCCAATACCGTCGACGAGCCCTACGGCGTCCCCAGCCAGACCTTCGGGTGGGCGGCGGGCGATGCCGCCTACGCCATGGGCTCCTACGAGCTCGACGAGGACGAGGCGCTCGTGATCGAGGGCCGGTCGCCGGCGTGCGCCTTCTGGAACGTCTGCCTGTGGAACCAGTTCCTCCACACCTATGACTACGCCTACGAGCGCGTCACCCTCAACGGCCACCAGGCGGTCTACGAGCCCGACGGGTCGTGGCGGCTCGTGGTGGCGCTCCGGGATCCGGGCCACCCCAACTGGATCTCGACGGCGGGGCACTCCCGGGGCCGGATCTGGTTCCGCTGGTTCCTCCCCGAGGCGACGCCGTCTCGCCCGACGACGCGCGTCGTCCCCGTCGGCGACGCGCTCGAGGTGACCGCCCGCCCCGCCCCGGTCGTTCTCGACGATCTCGCCGACCCGCACTTCAGTCCCGACATCGACCGCCTGCGAGCGAGCCTGGTCGACGTCGCTCCCGCCTGTCCTCTCGAGCCCGAGGCGCTGTGCGCGACGGCGGTCGAGCAGACCGGGCTCGGCGACTTCGGCCACGACGACTTCCGCGACGCGTCTCGACGTCTTGTGCGGCGCCTTGCGGTCCGAGGCCGGCCTGAGCCCGTCGGGCATCGTGAGCTTCTACAGCCAGCTCCTCCAGCTCCTCAAGAACCGTCTCCTCGTCCAGGACCTCTTGACGCGCCATCCCGAGATCCACGACGTGCCCATCGACCGGCCCATCATCATCTGCGGCCTTCCCCGCACGGGGACCACCCACCTCCACAACCTCATCGGCGCCGACCGGACCCTGCGCTCGCTTCCCTACTGGGAGAGCCTCGAGCCCGTGCTGGCCGAGGCCGAGCGACCGCGGCCCGGGGGAAGCCGACCCGCGCTTGGCCCGGACGCAGTTCGCTCTCGACGTGGTCGACCAGGCCCTGCCCTACTTCAACCGCATGCACGAGATGACGGTGGACCACGTCCACGAGGAGATCCAGCTCCTGGCCATGGACTTCTCCACCATGTTGTTCGAGACCCAGGCGCTCGTGCCCTCGTGGCGCGACCACTTCAAAGCGCACGACCAGACCTCCTCCTATGCGTACCTCCGCACGGTGCTGCAGGTCCTCCAGTGGCTGCGGGGCGGGACCCGCTGGGTCCTCAAGTCACCGCAGCACCTCGAGCAGTTCGGACCCCTCGTGTCGACGTTCCCCGACGCCACCTTCGTGGTGACCCATCGCGACCCGGCATCGGTGACGGTGTCGATGGCGACCATGATCGCCTACGTGTCCCGCATGGCGGTCGACCCCGTCGACCCGCTGGCCATCGGCCGCTATTGGTCGGCGCGCGCCGAGGACCTGTTCTGCGCCTGCGCCGCCGATCGCGCCCTGTTGCCCGCGGACCGTTCGATCGACGTCCTCTTCCAGGAGTTCATGGCCGACGACATCGCCACCGTCGAGCGCATCTATGCCGTGGCCGACCACCCCTTCACCGATGACACCCGATCGGCGATGAAGGCGTTCATGGCCGCTCACCCGCGGGGGCGCCACGGCACGATCGCGTACCGCCCCGAGGACCTCGGTATCGACCCCGCCGAGCGTCACACCGCCCTCGACTTCTACATCCGACGGTTCGGCGTCCCCAAGGAGCAGTCCCACTCCTGATGGTGCGTGGCTAGGTGCTCGTGCTCGTGCTCGGGCCGGGCTCGGGCCGGGGCTCGGGCCGGGAGCCGGTCCTGACCCCGGGGCGCAGGGCGGTCACGGCTTCGTCGACGGTCTGGAAGAACCGGTCGGGGCCGATCCTTTGGAGCAGTCCGCTGCGGGCGAAGTTCTGGGGCGCGCCTCCACGGCGCGCGCCACGCCCACCACGACGTGGGACCGCTCGAGCTCGTCGACCACGGCTCGCACCGTCCTGGTGCCGGTGTAGTCGATGTCGGTGATGGCGTCGGCGTCGAGCACGAAGACCGTCGCCGGGGCGGAGGCGCCGGCCAATGCTTTGTGCACCTCGGCGTGGAACACCGCGGCGTTGGCGTAGTAGATGGGCGCCAGCCATTGCATGACGACCACGCCCGCCACGGTCTCGGGCCCCTGCGGGCTCCCGAGCGGTTCCCAACTCGTCGTGCCGGGGATCTTGCCGAGCACGTAACTGCGGGGCGCGCCGATCGTCGGGTGCGGTCGAGGATGGCGAGCCCGACGGCCACGCCGATGCCCTGCTCGACCCCGACGAAAGCCACGGTGAGCAACGTCACGATGGCCAGGCCGAACTCCCAGCGGTCGAAGCGGAAGACCGATGCCAGCTGTCCCACATGGAACAGGCGGGTGGCGACGAAGATGAGGATCCCCGCCAACGTCGCCACGGGGACGTCCCTGAGAAGCCCTGCGGCGGGCACCACGAGCACCACGGCGGCCGCGGCGGCGAGGCCCGCCACCTGGGTCCGGCCCCCGGCCGAGGCCACCGCCCCGGTGCGAGCGGGGCTGGCGTTGGCGGCGAACGCACCGCTCAGGCCCGCCAGGATGCTGCCGGTGCCGACACCGACGAAGTCGCGGTTCACGTCGACCGGGTAGCCGCCCTGGTCCGCGAACGCACGCGTCGTGGCCGCGGTCTGGCTGAGCACGACGAGGGCCACCACGCCCGCGATGGGGAGCACTTGGCCCAGCGAGGTGAACGACAGGTCGTGCAGGCCCACGTGGGGCGCGCCGTGGGCCACGGTCCCGAGCACCGGCACGCCATGGGCCCGGAGTCCCGCCGCGGCGACGATGATGGCCGAGCCCACCAGGCCGAAGAGGGCCCCGGGGAGCTTGCGATCGATGCGCTCGGCGGCCACCACGACGGCGAAGACCCCGACCCCGATCCCCAGCGCCCAGCCGTTGGCCTGGCCCAGGTGCCGCACCACGTCCGCGACCCGGTGCACGGTCGTCCCCGACACCGATGGCAGCGCGAACAGGTCGGGAAGCTGGTGCACGATGATGATCACGGTCACGCCGGCGAGAAAACCCGTGATGATGGGCGCGGAGAGGAAGTCGGCGATCCATCCCATTCGCAGCAGGCCGACGACCGCGACGATCACGCCCACGGTGACCGCCAGCAGCGACACCAGCGCCATGTAGTGCGCCGACCCCGTGGGGGCGATGTGGGCGATGCCGGCCGCGAACAGGGGAGCGATGGTGGAGTCGGCACCCACCGACAACTGGGGGGCCGAGCCCAGGAAGGCGAAGGCCACGGTCCCGGCGATGAAGGTGTACAGGCCGGTGATGGGGGGCATCCCGGCCAGGCGGGACGTGGCCAGCTGTTCGGGGACGGCGATCGCCAGCAGCGTGAGCCCGGCCAGCAGATCGGGCACCAGCCATTGACGTCGGTAGCCGTGCAGCGTGTGCAACAGGTCCGGCATGCGGTGGCGCGGGCCCGTCGTGGGCGCGACGGTCATCGGTTCGGCTCCCCGCTCCGCCGGGGTCGTCGGGGACGCCGGGGACCGGCCGTCACGGGTCCAGGTCGAGCCAGTGTCGCTCGCTGGAGACCACCGTGACCTCGGGATGTGCCCATACGAACCGCTCCACCCGGTCGAGGATCTCCTCCACGTGTCCGGCGTCGGGCGCGACGGTACAGAACCCGAGGGCGGCCCGCTGCCATAGGTCGTGGTGGGCGACCTCGGACGCGGACACCCCGAAGCGCCGTCGAGCCGTCTCGACGAGGTGCCGGACCACGGCGCGCTTGGCTTTGAGCGAGTCGCTGGCGCCGATGTGGAGCTCCATCTCGAGGGCGGCGACGTGCATCGTGCTCACCCCGGGACCCTCAGGCCGGATGGCCGGGTTCGAAGTCGGACACGTCTTCGAGCATCAGCCGGCCCTCGTGTGGACCCGATCCTCCGTCGAGGACCGCCACCACAAAGGCTTCGTGGTCCCCGGCGTCGAAAGAGCCCATGACGAGCCCTTCGATCCAGGCCGCACACTCGGTCAGTCGGGGTGCGCCGGTCACACCGGTCGACCACGACACGTCGGCGAACTTGTCGACGACATCCCCCGTGGTCTCACCGAAGAGCGACGCCACGTCTCTCTGATCGGACCCGAGGAGATGCAGGGCCAGACCTTCGCTTCGCCGGGCGACCGGGTAGGTGTGGTTGGCCCGCGACACGCAGATGATGAACCGAACCGGATCCATGCTCGACTGGGTCACGAAGCCGGCCACGCATCCCGACATCTCGCCGTCGGCGAAAGCCGTGACGACGTAGATCGGATAGTTGGCTGCGCTCGTGATGGCCTCCGCAGCAGTCGGTGAGGGATCCGGCTGCCGGGCCACCGGGCGAAGACTACTCAAAGGGGTTACGGGAGCTTCGAGAACCCGATGGTACGGTGACGCCGACGTCTAGGGAGTAGGGGGGTTGGGGCGGTGGCGCGAGGCGTCGACCTGGGCCCACCGGGACACCTGATGCCTCTGTGGTTCACCGAACAAGAGTTCCGCATTCCGCGACGCGCCCGTGCGCTCCGTGCAACATGAAAGACCGTTACACCTGGATGCTTTGCTATCCCTCGTGGATCTCGACGTCCTCACGGAGGCCATTGATCTATTGAACGAATCGGATCCGGCGGCGTCCGCCGATCCGGAGTCGATCCAGATCCTCCAGCGTCAGCTCGCTCGCCTCGACGCCTTCGTCACCCGAGCCACTGCCGCCTTCGATGCATCGGGGAACTGGGCACCCGACGGGGCTCGCAATGCGGCGACGTGGCTGGTCGTCCAGTGTCACCTACCGAAGGCACACGCCCGACGCATCGTGCGCCGGGGCCGCTCGCTGCGTCACATGCCGACGTGCACCGAGGCGTGGGCCGTGGGCGACATCACGGCGGCCCAGGTAGACGTCCTCGACGACCTGCGCCGCGTGGGGGCCGCCGATGCTCTCGCTCGTGACGAGGAGATGCTCGTCGCCCAAGCGGGGACGTTGCGGTACGACCGCTTCGTACGGGCCGCCGAGTACTGGAAACAACAAGCCGACCCCGATGGCGCCGATGCCGACGATAAGAGACGTCGCGATTGTCGCGACGTCTATCTCGACAACAGTTTCGGCGGGATGTGGTTGGGCAAGATCACCCTGGATGCGATATCGGGCTCCATCGTCGCGGGCGAGCTCGAGCGGCTCGAGCGCGCCATGTTCGAGGCTGACTGGTCGGCGGCCGGGGCCGAGCACGGGGGCGAACCCGTCATCGGCGACCTGTTGCGCACCCCGGGCCAGCGTCGAGCCGATGCGCTCGTCGAAATGGCGACTCGCAGTCGGATGGCGGCGGACAACGGGCGTCGGCCCACACCGCTCTTCAGTGTCCTGATCGACTACGAGACCCTGCGCGGGCGGGTGTGCGAGCTGGCCGAGGGCACGGTCGTCGCCCCCGGCTCTCTCCTGCGCTGGATGGACGAGGCGTATCTCGAGCGGGTGGTGTTCGCGCCGGAGTGTCGTGTCGAGGTCAGTGCCACGGCCCGACTGTTTTCAGGGGCGACGCGTCGGGCCATCGAGCTCAGAGACCGCGAGTGCACGCATCAGTTCTGTGACGTGCCCGCAGCGTCGTGCCAGGCCGACCACATCGTCCCCTACACCGCCGGCGGCCTCACCATCGAGGAGAACGGACGTCTGCTCTGTGGCTTCCATAACCGCCTCCGCCACGCCAGGCCGCCGCCCGACGATTAGCGCGGTCCAACTGGTCACATCCCGTCGAGAACCCGATGGTACGGTGACGCCGATGTCAGGGAGGGGGGCAGTGGTGCGGTGGCGCGAGGCGTGGACCTGGGCCCATCGCGACATCTGATGCCCCTGTGGTTCACCGAGGAAGAGTTCGGCATTCTGCGCGCCGCGTGTGACCGTCTCATCCCCGAGGACGAGACCCCCGGTGCCACGAGCGTCGGGGTTCCCGACTACATCGACGGGCTGCTCGGCGCGTTTCTCGTCGACCCGCCCCGCATCTGGGCGGGCGGCCCCACGTCGGGCCGTCACGGCGGGGAAGCCGCCTTCGCCCACTTCCACCGGCTCGGACCACTGGACGAACTGGCCTGGCGGACGCGCATCGAAGGCTCGCGGGGCATCCCCGAGCGCGAGTTCAACGGACCGGTCGAGGGCTGGCAGGAGCGCTACCGGTCGGGGCTGGCGGCACTCGGTCCCGAGTTCTGCGACCTCGCGCCCGAGGACCAGGACGAACGGCTCCGGCGCGGTCGCGCGCTTCACCTCGTTGCTCTACGAGCACTGTTGCGAAGGCATGTACGGCGCGCCCGAGTACGGGGGCAACCGCGACGGTGCGGGGTGGGCGGCCGTCGAGTTCCCCGGCGACGTCCAGCCCCGGGGATGGAGCGACGCCGAGGTGGCCGGCCCGTGACCGTGGACGCCGTCATCGTCGGTTCGGGCCCCGGTGGTTCCACCGTGGCGGACGTCCTCACCCGGGCGGGGTGGAGCGTGGTCATCATCGAGAAGGGCCGCAACCACCTGCTCGATCCCGCCGACCTGTCGCGACCTTCGGCGGACTACTCCAACGACGAGCTCAAGTTCATCTACCGGCACTTTCTCGGCCCCGATCCTCTGATCGAGCCGCGCACGTTCCGCCGCAGCGAGGACGAGGGGGAGCGGACCTACGTGGGCGAGGTCAACTCCATCCCGACCACCGTCGGCGGCGGCGGCACGCATGCCGATGGCAAGGTGCCCCGCTTCCGGGAGGAGGACTTCCGCCTTCTCAGCACCCACGGTCCCATCGACGGCGCCGAGGTGGCCGACTGGCCGCTCTCCTACGACGACCTCGAGCCCTTCTACGCGCAGGCCGAGCGCGCCATCGGCGTGGCCGGTACTGCGGGCGCCAATCCCTTCGCGGCGTGGCGCTCGGGCCCGTACCCCATGCCCTCGGGGGCGCCCATGTACGGCGCGGTGCGCTCGAGCGCGGCGGCCGAGGCTCTGGGCCTCCACCCCTACGCGGCGCCCACGGCGGCGAACTCGGTTCCCTACGATGGTCGCCCCGCCTGCAACAACTGCGGGTTCTGCGCCTTCTTCGGTTGCCCGATCCACGCTAAGGGGGATCCCGTCGCCCTGCTCGTGCGGGCCATGGCGTCGGGGAACGCGGAGCTCCTGTCGGAGACCTTCGTGGCGCGGCTGCGCACCGACGGACGTCGGGCCACGGGCGTGGACGTGATCGGTCCCGACGGCGCCACCCGGAGCATCGACGCCCGCCACGTGGTCATCGCCGGCGGTGCGGTCGAGACGCCACGACTGCTCCTCCTGTCGGGGATCGACCACCCCCTCGTGGGCCGGAACTTCATGGTCCACTTCCAGACCTTTGTCATCGGGATCCTCCCCGAGCGCCTCCACGGCCACAAGGGACGGGCCGTTACCCACGTCCACGACGACGCCGTGATCGTCGACGACGCGGCCCGCGCCGCGGCGGCGGACGCGGGGCTGCCGTGGATCCGCGGGGGTCTCGTCGAACACGGCGGTCCCAGCCTGCCGGTCATGGAGGCCAAGATCTATCCCTGGGGGGCGAAGCACAAGTCGCTCATGCGGTCGTCACCGATGCGCGATCGCATGTGGGCCTTCACCATGCAGGGTGAGGACCTTCCCCAGCTCACCAACCGCGTCGACCTCGACCCGACCGTGCGCGACGTGCGGGGCTTCCCCGTGGCCCGCGTCACCTACCGGCCCCACCGCCACGAGATCGTGGCGTCGGCCCATCACGCCCCGCGCCTGGTGCGGGTGCTCGAGGACATGGGGGCGACGTGGACGATGACCTCCACCTCGCCCCTCCCCGAGGGAGAGGACCGCCGGGGCCCGCTGTCGGCCATCCCCATGAGCCGTCACGTCATGGGCACCACCCGCATGGGGGACGACCCCGAGACCTCGGTGGTCGACGCGCACGGGCGCGTCCACGGGCTCGAGAACGTCGTCATCGCCGACTCCTCGGTGTTCGTGACCTCGGCGGGCTACGGGCCCACGCTCACGCTCGTGGCACTGGCGGCGCGCGCCGCGGCCGCCATGGTGGGAGACACGGAGCCGCTGGGAGATACAGGGCCGAGCTGAGATCACTGGCTGCGGGCGGCACCCAGACTTCCCGACACCGTGGTCAGAGACTGAAGGACCAACCGAACCGGGAGCGGTCCGCTTCCCAGAACCGCGGCGAGCCCCTTTGCCTGGGTGGCGGTGAAGTTGCCGCTGATCTGCATCGTGTCGCCGAACGGCACGAAGGTGGCGTTCAGGGGTTGGATCAACGGGGCGGAGATCACCAGCCCGTTGAGATCGAAGGCCAGGTACTGATGGAAATTCTGCCGGGCGACCGCGTCCCACTGTCTCGCCGCCGATCGCTTCAACGTGATCAGGACATCGGCGCCCGAGTTCTTTCCCAGCGACTGGGCGCGAGCCGCCGCGATGGCTGTCCCGGCGAACTGGGCCGGACCGAGCACGAAGCGCGGGTACTCCTGGGCGCCCGATGTCAGATCGCCGGGCAGCAACACCGTGGCGCTCGGATCGTCGGCGCTCTCCGACGTCGTCGGGTACGACGTGAAGCCCGGGTCGGGCGGGATGTCGTTGTCTGGGACGCCGGTGCGCACGTTGACGGCCAGGTTGGCCGCGGAGGTCTCGTACTGGGCCTGACAAGAAGGCAGCGGGCCTGACTCCAGGCCCTGCACGTCGGCAGGTCTGACGGCCACGGCGCCGCACAGCACGGGCCTGATGTAGAGGGCATTCGTCGTCCCGATGGTGTGGATCTCGGCCGAGGTGAGGTTCTGGGCCGTCACGTCGATGGCTCCGCCCACGCCCGTGCGCACGCTCGCACCTTTGTCGCCCAGGGCTCGCACGCGCCGGAAGAGGACCGATTCGATCTGTTCCATCACGGCGTGGGTCGCAGGTCGGGCGGGGACAAAGACGGCGCGCACGGAGTTGCCCGGCGCGCCGGAGGGAACCGCGCCCGGGCTCGTGTCCGAGCTCCGGGGCCCGTAGGCGACGAGGAGCGCCACCACGGCCACCACTGCGGCCGCCGCCACGGTCGCGACCGTTCGGCGCAGGTTCCGGTGCGCCCGGGCGCGGGCGCGGCGGTCGTCCCACGAGCCGGTGACTGCGCTCGCCGGGGTGACGGCGCTCGCCGGGGTGACGGGTTGGGCGGCGACGGCCTCGAAGGTGCGGCGGAGGCGCTGCTCGAGGGAGTCGGTATCGGTCATGACAACTCCTCTCGCAGCTTGGAGAGCCCTCGGTGCAGGCTCGACTTGACCGTGCCCTCCCGGCAGCCGAGCACGCGGGCGATGTCGGCCTGGGCCATGTCCTCGTAGAAGCGCAGCGCCAGCACGGCGCGCTGGCGGAACGGCAGCCGGCACAGGGCCGCCCACGTCTCGTCGATCACCGGGTCGCTGAACGTGGCCCGGTCCGGTGCGGGCACGCGTCGTTCCAGTCGGAGTCTTCGCATGTGGCTCCGGGAGATGTTGGCCACCGTGGTGCGGAGATATCCCTCGGGATTCTCCGGTCGTGTGCCTTGTCGGTGCATGCGGAGGAACGCCTCTTGCACCACCTCTTCGGCCACGGCGTCGGATCCGGTGAACAGGCGGGCCAGGCGGACCATCGGTTCGCGCTGGCGGCGATAGAGGGTGGCGAGCTCCGACGACAGGTCGGTCGGCGGTTCGGTCGGCGGCATGGGGCCCGACGCCATGCTCGCTTCCTCCTCCGCCGCCACCCCGTCCACACTGACATGACGCATACCGGCGCCAAAAGGTTCCACTCGTGCCCGGCGCGGGCTCGGTGCGCGCCCGGTGCGTGCCTCGTGCGGGGCTTCAGGGGGTCGTGGGCACGGCCCCGACGATGTCGGTGATGTGGATGCCGAGGCCCGGGAGCGAGCCCACGAAGGGGGCGTCGCCGAAGGCGAAGATCCCGCCGTCCCCGCCGATGAGCCAGTACCCGTGTTGGTCGGAGGTGGGCACGAGCCCGATCACCGGGCGGGACGGCTTGACGCCCAGGGCGGGGAGAGAGCCGTAGGCGCCGGCATCGCCGAAGGTGTAGACGCTCCCGTTCTGCGTCACGATCCAGTAGCCACCCCCGTCCGGGGTCGAGGCGATCCCCGACACAGGCGAGGGCGTGCCGGTGGCCGAGCCGAAGGCGGGCGCGTTCCCGAACCCGTAGACGGTCCCGTTGCCGGCCACGACCCAGTACCCCTTGTCCGACGGTGTCGCCGCGATCCCGATCACGTCGTCGATGTGGATCCCTCGGCCGGGAAGTGATCCCAGGAACGGCGCGTCGCCGAAGGCGAAGACGCCGCCGTCCTGGCCGACGAGGAAGTAGCCGCGGTTGTCGCTCGTGGGCACGATGCCCTTGATGTCGTCGACGTGCACGCCGAGCCCCGGCAGCGATCCCAGGAACGGCGCGTCGCCGAAGGCGAAGACGCCGCCGTCCTGGCCCACGAGGAAGTAGCCCTTGTCGTCGGGGGACGGCACCATGCCCACGATGTCGTCGACGTGCACCCCGAGGCCCGGCAGCGATCCGTAGAAGCCGCCGCTCTGGCCCGTGGGGAACACGAACACCCCGCCGTCCTGCCCGACGAGGTCGTAGCCCGACGGGGGTGTGATGGGTGGCCCGATGACGTCGAAGGGTGCGGTGGCGGTGCCGTTGCCCTGCACGCTCGTGGCGCTCACCGACACCGATCCGCCCCCCGCGGGGACGACGACGGTTGCCGTCGTCGCCGACGCGCTCACCACCTGGGCCTGTCTGCTCCCGAAGAACACCGACGCGGCTTCGAGCCCGAGCCCGGTGACCGTGACGTCGGTGCCGGGGGTGGCCGAGGTGGGCTGCACCGACGTCACCTCCGAGCACGACAGGCCGTCGGCGATGGGCGAGCCCAGGCCGGTGGCGAGGTCGTAGCCGGTGGCGGCGGGATAGTCGCCGCCGTTCGACCCCGTGAAATCGGTGTTGCCCGACGTGATGTCGGTGAACGCGGTTCCGTAGCCGCCGTCGGTGGACAGCCCGTACAGGGCCGGCGCCATGTCCCCGGTCGCCGCCGCGCATCCCTCGTTCTTGTCGGCCACGAGCCCCGCGATGAACGGGGCCGAGAAGCTCGTCCCGTGCGCGGCGATCCACGAGCCGTTGACGTACACGACCATGCCCACACCGGCGTTGGCCGACACATCGGGGACCTCGCGACACACCGTGCCGCAGGACTGGGCCGTCCCCCAGTCCAGGATCCCGGGCTGGAAGCTGGGCTTGGCCTCATCGCGTGACAGGCCTCCGCCCGCCGCTCCTGTGCCCGCGGTGTCGGCACACGACGTGCTCTCGTCGCTCTGACAGTCGTTCCACGCCACCTCGTCGCCCGGTCCGAACAGCGCCGTCCCGCCCACCGCCGTCACCCACGGGTCAGAGGCCGGGTAGTCGACCTGGGGCGTGGTCACGAAATCGTTGTTGGCGTCGCTGTAGCAACCCTCGGACCCCGCGTCACCCGATGCGGCGAGCACGGTCTGTCCCTGTGTGGCTGCTTGCATGAACAGCGTGGTGAAGGTCTGGCCCGCCATCGGTTCGCAGATCCCCCAACTGGTGGAGACGACCTGGGCCGCGTCGGCCGACACGATCGTGTTCCACGTGTCGTACTGGCCGGTGCCGGTGTTGGGCCCTTCGTAGGAGATGACCGAGGAACCCGGGGCCTGGGTGATGGCCTGCTCGATGTCGAGATCGGCCTCGGCCGTTCCGTCCGCGCCGGTGGTGCCCCCGCTGTCCACCTTGACGGTCGAGACCGGGTTGGTGAGCCCGAAGCACGACTTGTAGGTGTTGAGGTCCGACGTCAGGTGTGGCGCCAGCTCGTACACGCCGATCGTCTCGCCTCCGCCGTCCTGCCCGTTGGTCAGGAGCGAGTCGATGCCGTACGCGGCGCCCAGCTGGTCGAGGGTGTAGTAGCTCGATCCGGCCTCCGACGTGGCGCCGGCGCACGGGGTGAGCCCGTCGGCGTGGGGCACTTCCGACGAAGCCGCGGCCCGGTCGCCCGCACCGCGGCTGCTCTCGGGGACCAGCTGCGCCAGGGTGTCGAGCCCGAGGATGCTCCGGATCTCCCCTCTGGCCAGGGTGGTCGGGACCAGGGGCGCGCCGTGGCCGACATAGCCCGTCGCCCCGCCCCGGGTGCGGTAGCGCCTGAAGCTGACGCCGAGGGCCGAAGCGACGCCACGAGCCGGCGCCCGCACCTTCACGGTGAATCCCGACACGGTGGTGGCGGTCAGTCCCGCTCCGTGCAGCCAGCGCTCGACCGCGGACACCTGCGACGCCGTCGGGCCGAACGCGGCCTGGAACCGCCCGGGCGCGAGCCAGTGGTGGAAGTCCGGTGACCGGGGGTTGTAGAGGTCGGCCAGCAGAGCATGCAGCTCGGTCGGATGCGACGGCGCCAGCACGACGGTGAGGCTCAGGTCCTGGTTCGATCCGAGTGATCCCAGCGCGACCGAGCCCGACGGGACGTCTTCGGGGGCCAGTGCTCCCGCTCGCATCACGGGCGGGCCGGCCGCGCCACTGAGTTGGGAGCTCGCCTCGACCAGACAGCCACACAGGACCAGCGCCGCCGCCAGCCGTCGGGCGGTGGCGCGGGCGCGCCGCTTCCGGCGGCTCGGTGTCCGCTTGTGCCGGGGGGTCGTGATGCGCCCATGGTCGCACGGATCCGGACCCCCTCCGTGACCACGAATCCAGGGCCAGGCCGGGGGCCTGGAGGGCTCAGATGACGAGGTGGGCGTTGAGGATCTTGGCGCTCGCCGCGAACTCCTCGGCGGGGACCTCGGCGTGCATCCCCGGGCTCACGTGCATGCGCTTGTCGGTGCTCCCCAGGGCCTCGAAGAGCGCGAAGGCCAGGTCGCGGGGGAAGAGCTCGTCGTGCCACTGGACCAGAAAGAGCAGGGGGCAGCCCACGGCGGGAGCGTCGGCGGCGAAGCGGTCCTTGGTGGGCCCGGCGATGCCCATGAGGCCGAGGACCGCCACGGCCACCCGGGGCTCGGCCGCCACCACGGGGAGGCCGAAGATCGTCCCCATCGACAGGCCCCAGTAGCCGCAGGGGCCCTCGGTGACCTCGGGGAGCGCCTGCACGTGGTCGAGCGCGGCGCGCCAGTCGCCCACCATGTCGTCGATCAGCCCGGGGTCCGCCGACCACCGTTGGGCGAAGTCGGCGAAGGGGAGCCCGGCGACCGATCCGCCGTCGGTGCGCCGGTCCCCGTGGACGGGGCCGTCGATGGCGAAGGCCGACAGCTCCTGGTGACGGACGAGCCCCCGGGCCAACGCGACGATGTAGTCCTCGCGCTTGGATCCCGAGGCTCCGTGCCCGAGCATGACGACGGGCCGGGGGCGATCGTCGTCGGCTGCGGTCCACAACACACCGGGGATGCGCCGGTCGCGGCGCGTGACCACGAAGTCGCGTTCGAGCACGCCTTTGGCGGCCACCTCGGTCGTGAACTCCATCGAGGCGAGCGTACCGGTCAGCTGCGTGGGACCTTCGACCAGGCCATGTCCTTGTCCACGCGGGGTTCACCGGGAAGCCCGAGCACGCGTTCGCCCAGGATGTTGCGCATGATCTCCGATGTGCCGCCCTCGATGGAGTTGGCGCGCGACCGCAGGAAGGTCTGGCGCGCGTCGGCGCCGCCCGAGAACGTGGCCCGGTCGGGCCGGCGCATCTCGTAGTGCGTCGGGAACAAGGTGCCGGTCATGCCCATGAGATCGACGCACAATTCGAAGACGCGCTGGTTGAGCTCGGCCCCCACCAGCTTGGCCACCGACCCCTCGGGCCCCGGCGTGCCCGCGGTGCGCAGGGCCCGGGCCCGCATGTTCGTGAGCCGGGCCACTTCGGACTGCACCCACAGGGTCATGAGTCGTTCGCGCTGGGCTCCGGTCTTGTCCGCCTTGTCCTTCCAGATGCGCAACGCCTCGTGGATGGGCCCGGAACTGCGCGCCACCACGCCGCCACCGATCGCCACGCGTTCGTTCATCAACGTCGTCATGGCGACGCGCCACCCCGCTCCCACCGCGTCGAGGCGCTGGCTGTCGGGGACGCGGGCGTCGGTGAAGAAGACCTCGTTGAACTCGGCGTCGCCGGTGATCTGGCGCAGGGGACGGACCTCCACCCCCGGCGCGTGCATGTCGACGACGAAGTAGGTCAGGCCCCGGTGCTTGGGGACGTCGGGGTCGGTACGGGCCAGGAGCAGTCCCCACGTGGCGGTGTGGGCCAGGGTGGTCCACACCTTCTGGCCGTTCACCACCCACTCGTCGCCGTCGCGCACCGCCCGGGTGGCGAGCCCGGCGACATCGGAACCGGCGCCGGGCTCGCTGAAGAGCTGGCACCACACCTCCTCGCACGTGAAGAGGGGACGGAGGTAGCGGTCCCGCTGCTCGTCGGTCCCGTGGGTGAGGACCGTGGGGGCGGCCATGCCGTAGCCGATGACGTTGCGGTCCACCTCGTTGGGGGCATTGACCTCCCGCAGCTCGCGCTCGACGAGGCCCTGGAGGTCGGGGCTCACCCCGAGGCCGCCCCGTCCCACCGGGAACGAGACCCAGGCCAGGCCGGCGTCGAACCGGGCACCCAGGAACTCCACCGCCGGCGTGGAGGCCGGGTCGTGGTCGGCGAGCAGTGCACGGAGTCGGGAGCGGACGAGGTCCTCGTCGGTGGTCACGGTGTCGGTGAGGGGCATACGCCAACGTTACGACAGGGACCGTGACCGGTCCGGAGGGGGCCCTTCCGGGCCGGCCGGTGTGACAGGCGGCGGGGACGGCGCGGCGGGTGCCGGGGGTGGACATCCCGCTCGCGCCCTCCCTGTGTCGCCTTTGGCGGGTCGGAAGTGCATGCGTTGCGCTACAGGTATCGGTCAGAACCGGGCCGGGCTTGAATGGCCGTCGTCACAACACGCCCGGGGCCGCCCTGCGTAGCATCGGGCCGGCGTCGGCCTTCGCCGGGCGCACGGGGCCGAGCCGACGGGAGGGCGTGGTGGAGCGAGTGGAGTTCGAGACGATCGTCTACGAGAAGGACGGCGGCGTGGCCCGCATCGTTCTCAACACTCCCGACAAGGCCAACATCCAGACCGCCCAGCAGGTGTGGGACATGGACAAGGCCCTGGTCATGGCCGACGACGACGACGACGTCAAGGTCCTCGTGCTCAAGGCGAACGGGGAGGGCTTCTGCGCCGGCCACGCCATCGTCGGCATCGACGAGATGCCCGAGGTCTATCCGACCACGGGGCCCACGCCCGAACGGACGTGGCGGCGTCATCATCAGGGACTGTTCCTGTGGCCGCCGCTGCGGTTGTGGGAGTTCCCCAAGGCCACCATCGCCCAGGTCCACGGCTACTGCGTCGGTGGCGGCACCGTCTACGGGCTCCTCACCGACCTGACCATCGTGTCCGAGGACGCCTACTTCCAGATGCCGCTCCCGCAGGGCTTCGGGCTGCCGGGCGCCCAGACCATGATCGAGCCCTGGGTCCTCATGAACTTCAAGCGGGCGGCGGAGTACCTGTTCCTGGCGCCGACGATCAGTGCCACCCAGGCGCTCGACTGGGGGATGGTGAACCGGATCGTGCCGCGGGCCGATCTGGAGGAGACGGTGGAGGAGATCGCGGCGACCATCGCCAAGATGCCCCTCACCACCATTCTCGCCACCAAGCAGGGGCTCACGCGCGCCTGGGAGATGATGGGGATGCGCATGCACCTGCAACAGTCCACCGACCTGGTGGCCCTGTGCACCGGCGCCACCGACGTGCGCAGGTACATGGCGTCTCTGGAAGGAAAGCGTCCCCGTCAGAAGGCCGCCGACCACGCCGCGACGGACTGAGGATCAGCGGACTGCGGATCAGCCTCGGCGCTCGACCAGGAGGCTCTGCACCGAGCGGCCGATGGGCCCCTGTACATCCCACAGGGCGGACTGCGCCACGCCCACGCCCGGGATGCCGATGCGGGTGGAGGCGTCGAGGCATATCCACACACCCACCGGCGGGCGGTGCAGGTAGACGGTGAGGTCGGGGTTGACGAAGACGAAGTGGTCGAAGTCGAGCTCCGAGCTCACCCCGTTGCCGAAGTCGGCGGCGGCCACCGCCCGCTGCAAGGGCGTGGGCTCCTCGCCCGGCACCACCGGCACGGCCAGTCGCACCCACACCGTGGCCGGACCGCGTCCGGAGAAGACGCCCGCCACGTACTGCAGCTGCGCGCCGGCGTTGTGGAAGGCGCGGTAGGCGCCGATCGGCGCCGGTGACGTGTAGCCGCGGTCGGGACCCGGTGGTGCGTCGGGGTCGACGCCGGGAACGGGACCGGTGATCTCGGGCCCGTCGAAGTCGGCGGGCTGCAGTCGGAGGCGCAGGGCCCGCCCCCACGCCACGGCGCGGTCACCGTCGGAGACCTGGGCGTCGACGAGCTGGACCTTGCGGCCCGGGCGCGACACCGACGTGGACACCGACAACGGGGCCAGGGGCACGGGTCGCAGGAGCTCGACGGTGAGCCGGGTGACGTGCATGGGCTCGTCGGTCGGGACCGACTCGATGGCGCGGGCGAGCAGCGCGGCGACGGGCCCACCGTGGAGCGCGTCGGGCGTCCACGGCCCGCGCGCGAACTCGGTCGGCACCAGGTACGCCCCGTCGGGCTGGAACAGGGCGTCGTCGCCCATCACGCCTCGGGCGGCTCGAGCCGGTCGAGCACCCACGCCGGCGGCCGGGCCGTGAAGCCGTCGTCGGGCCAGTCCATCCACCCCGACATGGCCAGGGCCCCGCCGTCGGGGTGCAGCGTCGTGCCGGTGATGTAGGACGAGAGGTCCGAGGCGAGGAACAGCACGCAATTCCCGACGTCGGCGACCTCGCCCTTGCGGCGCAGGGGGATGGTGAGCCAGTCGCCGGGGTCGGTCTGTTCCCCCGCCGCGGCGGCGCGCTGGCCGGCCGACCCCGCCCGCCCGGCGATGCCGGCCAGCCCGGCGGTGGGGACGAAGTCGGGCGCCACGCAGTTGATGCGGATGCCGGCCCCGCCCAGCTCGACCGCGAGGGTGCGGGTGAGGTGGGTGACCGCCGCCTTCATGGCCGCGTACACGGCGTAGCCCGGCGCGGCCCGGTGGGCCTCGATCGACGTGATGGTGACGATGCTCCCGCCCCGGCCCCCGGCGGTCATGGCCGCCGCGGCGCGCTGGGTGGCGTCGACCACCCAGGTGAAGTTGGTGCGGACCAGCGCGTCGCGGCCCTTCGCGCTGACGTCGGTGAAGGCCGAGCGGAACGTCCCTCCCACCACGTTGACGAGGATGTCGAGGCGACCGAAGGACCGGGCACAGGTCTCGAACAGTCCCGCCATCGCCTCGGGGTCGCGCACGTCGGTGACCGACTCGAGCACCTCGACGCCGTGGCCCCGCGCCTGCGCCGCGGTCTCGTGCAGGGCGCCGCCGTCGACATCGGCGAGGGCCAGGGCCACGCCGGCGCGCGCCAGGTCGAGGGCGCTGGCTCGGCCGAGGCCCCCGCCGCCGCCGGCGACCACGGCCACCTTGCCCGCCAGCCCGGCCCGCTCGTCGAGGAACGACACCGGCACGGCGGCGATGGTAGCCGATACGATCTGACGACCAGTCAGGAAACCGGGAAAGGCAGCAGGATGGACTTCGAGTTCTCGCCCGAGCAGCTCTCGTTCGTCGCCGAGGTCGAGCGCTTCCTCGACGAGCACGACGACCCCGACGTCTTCGACGTGACCCGGGAGAACATGGCCCAGATCGTCGACACCCCCAGGCCGGCGGGCCTTCATGGCCGAGATGGGGGACCAGGGCTGGCTCGGGATCACCTGGCCCAAGGAGTACGGGGGCCAGGAGGGCGACGGCGTCTACGAGTACCTCCTCAACGAGTCGCTGGCCCGGCGGGGCGGTCCGCAGATCGGCAAGGGCGTCGGCATCGTGGGCAAGACGATCATCCGCCACGGCAGCGACCGCCTCAAGGCCGAGTTCCTGCCCAAGATCCTGCGCAACGAGGTCGAGTTCGCGGTGGGCTACTCCGAGCCCAACGCCGGATCGGACGCCGCCTCGATGCAGCTGAAGGCGACGCGCGACGGGGACGGCTGGCGTCTCAACGGACAGAAGACGTGGACCACCTCGGCCCACTTCGCCGAGTGGTACTGGGTGGGGGCCCGCACCGACCCGTCCTCCAAGCACGCCGGGATCACCCTGTTCCTCGTCCCGCTGGACCAACCGGGCATCACCATCAACGCCATCTGGACCATGGGGGACGAGCGCACCAACGAGGTCACCTCGACAACGTGTTCGTGCCCGACGACTACGTGGTGGGGGAGCTCAACCACGGCTTCCAGTACATCTCCGAGGCCCTCGACCTCGAGCGCTTCACCATGTTCACCTTCTCTCCCATCGAGCAGCGCCTCGACCTGCTGTGCGAGTACGTGGCCGGGGCCAAGCGCGACGGTCGCCCGCTGAAGGACGACCCGGTCGTCCGCCACCGCATCGCCGAGCTCGCCACCCAGGCCGAGGTGGCGCGCGTCCTCGGTCTGCGCTTCGTCAACGAGTCCCAGAAGGGCGGGGCGGCCCCGACCACGCACGCCTCGGAGTACAAGCTCTACGCCACCGAGCTGTCGCGCCGTCTGGCCGACGCGTCCATGGACATCGCCGGCCCGGGGTCCCAGCTCCGGGTGAAGACGGCCGACGCCCCCATGGAGGGTCGGGCCGAGTCGACCTACCGCTACACGGTGATCGACACCATCGGCGGCGGGACCTCGGAGATCCAGAAGAACATCATCGCCCGGCGCCGGCTCGGGCTCCCCAAGAACTTCTGATGGCCGCGCTGCTGCCGTCACCGGGCCTCGCTGGCCGGGCGTCGTCGTGCTCGACCTGTCGAGTGTGGGTCCCGCGGCGCGCTGCACCCGGCTGCTGGCCGACTACGGGGCCGCGGTGGTGAAGGTCGGGCCCGTGCCCGGCCAGGGTCCCGCCCCGGTGACCCCGCCGTTCTTCGCCTACAGCGCCCAGCGGGGCATGCGCCGGGTGCTGCTCGACGTCCGCGACCCCGACGGCCGCGACGCCTTCCTGGCCCTGGCGGCCGGTGCCGACGTGGTGGTCGAGAGCTTCCGGCCCGGCGTCGTCGACCGTCTGGGCATCGGCTACGAGGCCGTGCGGGCCGTGCAACAACGGCATCATCTACTGCTCCACGAGCGGGTTCGGCCAGGACGGCCCGCGGTCGGCGTGGGCCGGGCACGATCTCGACTACCTGGCCGTGGGCGGCTACCTGGCCGCCACGGGCCGGCGCGCCGACGGCGGCCCGCCCATCCCCGGCGCCACCATCGCCGACGCCGCGGCCGGGGGCATGCACGCCGCGCTGGCCGTCTGCGCCGCGCTGTTCGAGCCGAGCCACCACCGGTGAGGGCACCTTCCTCGACGTGTCGGTGGCCGACGGGGTCCTGTGGCTCATGTCCCTGGCCGTCGGACGAGCACCTGGCCACCGGGACCGAGCCCGGGCCCGGACACGACGTGTTGACGGGCGCTACGCCTGTTACGACACCTATCGCAGCGGCCGACGGCCAGTGGTTGGCGGTGGCCGCCATCGAGGCCAAGTTCTTCGCCAACCTGTGCCGGGCCCTCGAGTGCGAGCAGTGGGTCGAGCACCAGTACGACGACGACGTCCAGGACGACGTGCGGCGCGACTTCGCCGCCGCCTTCGCCCGACGCGACCGCGACGACTGGGTGGCGAGGCTCTCGGGCGCCGACACCTGCGTGGCCCCCGTCCAGACCGTGGCGGAGATCGCCGACGATCCCCAGTACGCGTGGCGCGGCGCGGTGGTCGAGGCCAAGCACGCCGGGCGCGGCACCTTCCGCCAGGTGGGCGCCGGTGTTGGCCGGCATGGCCCGGCTGGCCGAGCCGGTGTGCGTGCCCGACCTCGAGGCCACCGACACCGACGAGCTGCTCGGCGCGGCCGGGTTCTCCGCCGAGCGCGGTCGCCGACCTGCGGGCCCGGAAGGTGATCGCATGACCTCGGTCGATCGACGACGTCCGCATCCTCATCGGCGTCCCCCAGTACGAGGAGACCGGGCGAGTTCCCGGTGGAGCGCAGCTACATCTGGACCATGTGCGCGTCGGTGGAGAACGGCAACCCGCTGTTCTGGGACGACGCCGCCGCGGGCGAGATCACCGACGGCCCCATCGCCCCCCCACGATGCTGTCGGTGTGGTTCCGCCCCCATCACTGGGCCCCGGGACGCACCGAGGCAGCATCTCCCCCTGCAGGTCCATTTCGACCTGAAGGAACGCCTCGGGCTCCCCGAGGCGGTGATGACCGACAACACCATCGTGTTCCACGAGCCGGTGCGGCCCGGCGACGTGCTGACCACGCGCCAGATCCTGCGCTCGGTCAGCGACGAGAAGACGACCAAGCTCGGCACGGGACGCTTCTGGGTCATCGACGTCGAGTACACCAACCAGCACGGCGACACTCGTCGGGGTCGAGAGCTACACCGGGTTCGGCTACCGGCGCGGGCCCGACGGCGCAGCGTCGTGAGCGCGCTGGAACCGGTCCTGCGTGTTCGGCGACGTGGCCGAGGGTGACCTCCTGCCCTCGCTGGCCTACGACGTGAGCGCCACCACGGTCGTGCTCGGCGCGCTGGCCACGCGCGACTGGCGGCCCATGCACCACGACAAGGACTTCGCCGTGGAGCGCAACGGGACCCGCGACATCTTCCTCAACACCCCCAACCAGGCGGCGTGGTTCGAGCGCTACATCACCGACTGGACCGGCCCCCACGGGCGGCTGGGCCGGATCACCTTCCGCATGCGCGACTCGGTGTTCCCCGGCGACACCATGGTGTTCGACGGCGTGGTGTCGGAGGTCAGCGTCGACGACACCGGGTGCGGCTGGGTCGGCCTCGACATCACCTTGTCGGTCGACGGAGACGTGAAGAGCACGTGCACGGCACGCGGTGGCGCTGCCCGTGGACGACGCCGACAACCCGTGGCGACGACGCCGAAGACCGCTGGAAGCCCTGAGAGGAGCTGGGACGTGCTGGACCTCGAATTCACTCCGGAGCAGGACATGCTGCGCGAGACCGTGCGCAAGGTGTGCGCCACCTACAGCCCCCTGTCGGTGGTGCGCGAGCTCGAGGACGACCCGGTGGGCTACTCCGACCGAGCTGTGGAAGCAGATGGGCGAGCTCGACCTCATCGGCCTCCTGCTCCCCGAGGAGCACGGCGGGTCGGGCATGAGCGCGCTCGAAGGCGTCGTGCTCTACGAGGAGCTCGGCCGCGCCCTGGCCCCCACGCCGCATTTCGTGAGCGCGGTGCTGTGCGGCGGGGCGCTGGCGCAGGGCGGGCTCGGCCCAGCAGCAGGCGCAGTGGCTGCCGAGCCATCGCCAGCGGCGAGGCCATCCTCACCCCGGCGTGGTTCGAGCCCGAGAACAGCTGCGGGCCGACCGGGGTCCAGATGCGGGCCGAGACAGACGGCGACGGCTACCGCCTCACGGGCACCAAGCGCCACGTCCCCTTCGCCTCCTCGGCCACCGGCTCTGGTGGTGCTGGCCCGCACGGGCGAGCACCCCGCCGATGTCGACCTCTTCCTGGTCGACCTCGTCACCGAGGGCGTGACCGTGCACCAGCAGCTGACCGTGGCGTCCGACGCCCAGTTCCAGGTGACCTTCGACGGCGTGCGGGTGGGCGACGGCGGCGCGCATCGGGGCCCCGGGGTCGGGCTGGGCGACGTGGGACGCCGTGATGCACGACGGCTGCATCCTCCTCGGGCGCCCAGGCCATGGGGGGAGCCCAACAAGCCCTCGACATCACCGTGCAGTACGCCAAGGACCGCGAGCAGTTCGACAAGCCCCTCGGTGCCTTCCAGGCCATCGCCCACTACCTCGCCGACGCCGTCACCGCCGTCGACGGGGGGACGACGCTCGTCCACGAGGCGGCCTGGGCCCGGGCCGAGGGTCGCAGCGTCGACACCCTGGCGCCCATGGCCAAGCTCTTCGCCTGCCGGACCTACCGCGACGTCACGGCCATGGCCCAGCAGGTCTTCGGGGGCATCGGGTTCACCGTCGACTTCGACATCCAGCTCTACTTCCGACGGGCCAAGCCGCTGCAGGTGTCGTGGTGGGACACCCGCTATCTCGAGGAGCTGGTGGCGTCGGCCGTGCTCGACCGCGGCGCCTGAGGCTCGGACTCGAGTCAGGCGGAAGCCTCGAGGCCCAGGGTGTACCCGGCCAGGAAGGTGTCGGCCTCTTCGGTCCGGGGGTAGCGGTTGGCCAACCGGCGGAAGCGGGCGGAGTGGGTCGGCTCGATGAGATGGGCGAGCTCGTGCACCAGCACGGCGTCGAGCACCCAGCCGGGGACGAACCGGAGGCGCTCGGAGATGCGGATCTCGGCCGTCCGTGACGTGCACGAGCCCCACCGGTGCTGTTGGTTGCCGACCCATCGGATCGACGTGGGGCGCACGCCGTCGAGGTACTCGTCCGCGAGGGCGGCGGCCCGGCGCTCGAGGTCCCGGTCCGAGGTGGTGACGTTGGGGCGCTGGGCCAGGACCCGCTGGACGAGCCCCTCGACCAGCTCCACCCGATCGGCCTTGCTGAGCCGGGCGGGCACGAGGATGACCACCCGGCCGTCCTGCCAGAAGCCGCTGGCGGTCTTGCGCCGGCGGGCGCTCGTCCGGACCTCGACCGCGGGCTGGGGGGGACGCCGGTCGTTCATCGGGGCCCTCGACGGGCGCGCCGAGCACGCCAGAGATGCCGGCGTGTGGCGCCAATGGTCGGTGTACCGCCCCCCGCGAACTGCATGTCTCTAATAGATGCCGACGCGGTCGCCTTGCGCAAGACCCTGCGTGTGAATTTTCTGCGACTTCGATCCCGGTGCGGTCACCACCGCTTGCGCCTCCCACTGGCGTTGAGCTCTTGGAGGTACCGGTTGTAGGCCGCCAGCTCGTCGTCGGCGTCCTCCTCGTCTCTCGGCGTCCTTCCGGCTCGTCGGCGCCGGGCGCGGTGCTCCCGGATCCGGCCCGGGCGTCGTCGTGGGCGTGGGCGTCGGCGGGGACGTCGTGGACGAGCTTCCACCACATGAACACGGCGTAGGCGCCGAAGAGGGGCCATTCGAAGGTGTAGACCCAGCTCAAGGTGTTGCCCCCCAGGGCCCGGGAGACCTGCCACCACGTCAGGGCCACGCACCCGGGCACGAAGAGGCCCAGGGCCACATGCAGCGAGATCGCACGCCTCGACGTCCACATGTCTCGCACCGCTCAGAAGGCTACGACCCCGGTCCTGGTCCTGGACACCGGAGGCAGCACGAACGAGACTCTTCGTTCGAGTCGCACGCAGACGCCACGGGGAGGGCGAGCCTGACGGCGGGAGGAGGGTAGGTGGCCGCGAAGGGATCGCTCCCCCATGCCGACGATGGTCGCGATAGTGGGGAGCGCCACTGGTGGACCCTGGTCGCGGTGTGCGGGGCGACGTTCATGCTCCTCGTGGACATCACCATCGTCCAGGTGGCCCTGCCCACGATGCAGCGGTCGCTCCATGCCAGCTTCAGCGACCTGCAGTGGGTGATCTCGGCCTACGCCCTGAGCCTGTCCGCGCTGATCCTCACCCAGGGATCCCTGGCCGACCGGTTCGGGCGCAAGCGCATCTTCATGTTCGGCCTGGCCGTGTTCACCCTGGCCTCGTTGGCGTGTGGGCTGGCGCGCAGCCCAGCCGTGCTCATCGCGGCCCGGTCCGTCCAGGGCATCGGGGGGGCGGCCATGTTCGCCACCTCCCTCGCCCTCATCGGCCAGGACTTCCAGGGCTCGGCGCGATCGGCCGCCATCGCCGTCTGGGGTGCGACGGTCGGTGGCGCGGTGGCCATCGGCCCCCTCGTGGGCGGCGCCCTCACGAGCGCCTTCGGGTGGCAGTGGATCTTCTACGTGAACGTCCCCATCGGGGTGCTGACCGTCTTGGTGAGCCTGCGCATGAAGAACGTGAAGGACCCCGGGGCCAAACGACTGGACTGGGGGGGCCTGGTGACGCTTCTCGGGCGGGTTGTTCCTGCTCGTTCTCGGCCTCACCCGGGGGAACGACGACGGGTGGTCGAGTCACGAGATCGTCGCCATGCTGGGCGCCGCGGCGGTGTTGCTCGTCGTGTTCGTCATCGTCGAGCTGCTCCAGGAACGGCCCATGTTCGACCTGTCGCTCTTCCGCAAGCCCGCCTTCACCGGCGTGTCGGTCGCCACCTTCGGCATCGGCGCCGGGATGTTCGCGCTGCTGCCCTATCTGACCCTGTATCTCCAGAACGATCTCGGGTTGTCGCCGCTCCAGGGGGGCGAGCGCCTCCTTCCGCTCACGACCATGTCGTTCGTGATCCCCCTGCTGTCGCGGCCCCTGACCGAGCGGGTGCCCGCCGGCCTCTCTCTGTGCACGGGCCTGGCGATCTCGGCCGTGGGCATCTGGCTGTTCACCGATCTCACCGTCGGTTCGACCTGGAAGGCGCTGCTCCCCGGGCTTCTCGTCGGGGGGGTCGGCATCGGTCTCGCCAATCCCGCCATCGCCAAGATCGCCCTCGGCGTCGTCCCCCCCAGCGGGCCGGCATGGCATCGGGGATCAGCAACACCTTCCGCATCGGCGGCGTCGCCACCGGTGTGGCCGCGCTCGGCGCCGTGTTCCAGCACAAGATCCAGGCCACCTTGCAGCCCGTCGTCGGCCACCAGGCCCCCGCCCTGGCCCAAGCCATCGCGGCGGGAGGCACCCAGGCCGCCACCAGGATGTCGGGAGGGAGCCCGACCGTGACCATGGCTGCCCATAGCGCCTTCGTCAACGGGATCAACGAAGTCGTCCTCGTCGGGGCGGTCACCGTGGCGGTGGGGGCCGTGTTCGCCATCCTCGTGCGGCGCAAGGACTTCTACTCGCGCCGGCGCGACGGCTATCGGCCTCCGGTCGTCGCCCCCGAGCGCGACCTCGTGCCCCAAACGGTGAGCTGAGGTACTCGTGACCGACACCACTCCCCATCCCACTGATTCGGGTGCGGGTGCCGCCGGCGGTCCGCCGCCGGTGATGCGCTCGGCGGTATACCGCCGTCCCGGGGACATCGGTGTCGAGGAGCGGCCCGTGCCGTCTCCGGGTCCGGGCCAGGTCCTCGTCGAGGTGGGCTACTGCGGCATCTGCGGGTCCGATCTCCACGTGATGATCGAAGGCTGGGGCAAACCCGGGGCCGTGGGCGGACACGAATACACCGGGATCGTGGCCGCCGTGGGCGAGGGCGTGACGACGTGGGCGCCGGGGGACGCCGTGGTGGGCGGGGCGTCGCCGCGGTGCGGAGAGTGCCGCCGGTGCCGGGAGGGCCAACCGTCGCAGTGCGAGCGCCGCTCGGCTCCGGTCGACACCAACACGGGCGGGGGGTTCGCGGGGTACGTGATCAACGACGCCCGCTCCCTGTTGCGCCTCCCCGACGGGATGTCGCCCCGCGTGGCGGCCCTGGCCGAGCCCCTGGCGGTGGCGCTGCACGGCATCACCCGGTCGGGCATGGTGCGGGGTGACACCGCCATGGTCTTCGGCGCCGGTCCCATCGGTGCGCTCACCATCGCCGCCCTGGTGGCCAAGGAGCTCGGCCCCGTCGTCGTGGTGGAACCGGGCGAAGCGCCGCCGGCGCCTGGCCACCGATCTGGGTGCCGCCGAGGTTCTGCACCCTTCCGAGCTCGAGACCTTCCCTCCGTGGGAGCCCGAGCGCCAGTCGCCCCGCGCGGTCGACGTCGTGTTGGAATGCTCGGGGAAGAAGGCGGCCATGGAGTGCGGCTTCCACCAGCTCCGGCGGGGCGGCCACCTGGTGCTCGTGGGCGCGGGCATCGAGGCACCGAGCTTCGACCCCAACCGGATGATCCTCAACGAGCTGACCGTGACGGGCTCCTTCGTCTACGACGCGGGCGGGTTCGAGCGCGCCTTGGAGCTCCTGGCGTCGGGGCGATTGCCGGTCGACGTGCTGATCGACCCGGACGACGTCTCGCTCGAGCGCCTCGGGGAGGCTATGCAGGGGCTGGCCGAGGGCCGTATCGCCGGGAAGGTCATGGTCGTTCCCGGACGGAGCGATGCGGGAGGAAGCGAACCCCGGGATCGAGTGGAGGGCGACTGATGGCACATCCGTACTACCCCTCGGGCAACCCCCGCTTCAACCATGTCGCCCTGAGCGTCCCCGCCGACCTTCTCGACGAGTCCAACCGAGCCGACATCTGTCGCTTCTGGGGTCAGGTGCTGGGTTTCGACGAGATGCCCACGATGACCCTCGATCGCAAGCGCCTGATCCTGTCGTGTGTGCACTGGGACCAGTTCATCTTCCTCATCGCCGAGGCCGACCCCATGCGCTGTCCCCGCATGGACCATTTCGGCTTTGCCGTGGGTGCGCTGGACGAGTTGATCGGGGCGCGTGACCGTGCCCTCGCATTCAAGGAGCAGGACCCGCGCGTGGATCTCATCGACCTGGCCGTCGACGATCGCGGGCCGATCAAGATCCATTCCATCTATCTGGGCTACGTGCTCCCGATGATGTGCGAGCTCCAGTGGTGGGAGTTCGAGCGCAGCTGACGCGCTCAGCCGGCGACGAAGTCCTGCGACGGGTGCGCAGCGCCGGGACCGAGTCGTCCTCGAAGCGGCGCCGCAACTCGATGCGTGTCGTCTCGTCCTCACCGTCGGCGTCCACGAGGTACAACCGGCGCGGTCCCTGACAGGGGTGGTTGGCCCGGGCCCGGGCCCGGGCCCGACTCGCCTCGTCGACCGCATGGCGTCCCTGGCGCAAGAAGACCAAGGGCAGAAGGTCCCTGCGGTTGGACCTGGCGGGGCGCGGTCCCCGACGGTCGGACTTGGGCCTGAGGAAGATGTCAGGACCCCCGACACCGAGGGGGCCCACCTCGGCGGTCGCCTCTTCCGCCTCTTCGAACACCCATGGGGGCTCGCCGTCGACGTCGGGCTCAGAGCTTGTTCCCACCTGTCCCCCCGCCTCACTGGTCACGAGAATTCACAGTGCCCGCGGCCCATCAACTCCCATCCAAGTGGTGGTCAATAGTTGGGCAACCCTGGCGGCGCGGCGGGCGGACAGCGGCGGGCGGAAGCCGACCTGCTCAGCCGGCGGCGTGCTCGCTCGGTGTCAAGGTGGCGATCAGGCCGAGGACGCGAGCGTGGTCCTCAGGCTTGAGGCCGAGGGCGGCGGCGAGATCCTCGGCCACCTCGCCATTGATCTTGTCGCGCAGGCGCCGGCCCTTGGGCGTCAGGGTGAGCATCCGGATGCGTCGGTCTCCGGGATCGGGAACGCGGTCGACCAGGCCGAGGCGCTCCACCCGGTCGACGAGGCCGGTCACGTTGGACGGGTCGCACGCCAATTCCTCGGCGAAGGCGCGCATCGACACGGGTTCGTCGAGGAGCCGAAGCAGCCCCACCTGCTGGGCGGTGAGGTCATGGCGCGCCGCAACCGACGACAGCACCTCGTGGGTCCGACGGGTCACCTCGAGGAGCCCGTCGACGACCTCGTCGAGCTCCGGGCGAGACGGCGAATCGGCCATGCCCCCAGTCTCGCAGCAAAAGCTTGACTTGCTCAAGTAACCCGAGAATACTTGAGGGGGTCAATAGTCGTGGTCGCAATAAGACGGAGTCGCACGTGAAGCTGAAGATCCTCATCGGGAGCACCCGGCCCACCCGGGCCGCCGATCGTGTCGCCCCCTGGGTCGTCGAGCGAGCCCGCGCGCAGGGCGCCTTCGACGTCGAGGTCCTCGACCTGCGGGACTGGGCCCTGCCCATGTTCCAGGAGCACGTCGGAACCATCGGCGATTTCTCCGACCCGACCTACTCCGATCCCGTGGTCCGGGAGTGGAACCGGACGCTCAAGGACTCCGATGCGCTGTTGATCGTCACTCCCGAGTACCTCCACTCGATTCCCGGCATCTTGAAGAACGCGCTGGACAACGTGTTCGTGAGCTTCGCTCTGCGCAACAAGCCGCTGGCGGCGGTCGGGTACAGCATCGGGATCGCGGCCGGGGTCCGTGCCGTCGAGCACCTCATGCACGTGGCCATCGAATCGGAGATGGTGCCCTTGCGCGACACCGTCCTGATCCCCAAGGTCGACACCGCCTTCAACGAACAAGGAACCCCGGTCGACCCCATGACCGAGATCGCCATGACGGTCATGCTCGACGACCTGGCCTGGTGGGCTGCTCTTCTGGCCCAAGGGCGGGCCGCAGGCGAGCTCGCCCCGGCGTCGTTCAGGGTGCGAGCCGCCATGGCAGAGCTCCAAAAAGCGTCGTAGCGCCCGCGACCCGAGGAGCCGCCTGTGTCCACCGATCCATCTCGTTGGGTGAGCGCCCTGCGGCGGTCGCAGGACCATCTGGCCGCGCTGGCGGCGGGACTCGACGCCGCGGGCCGGCGTGCTCCCTCGTACGACACGGAATGGAACATCGCCCAGGTGTTCTCCCATCTCGGCAGCCAGGCCGAGATCTTCGGCCTTTTCCTCGAGGCCGGGCTGAGCGGCGGAGACGCGCCCGGCCCCGACTCCTTCCCGCCGATCTGGGATGCGTGGAACGCCCGGAGCCCCGAGGAGCAGGTGGCGGACTCCGTCGCCGCCAACGAGGAGTTCGTGCGTCGCCTGGAGTCTCTCGACGACGCACGGTGGAGCTCCTTCGAGCTCGCCGCGTTCGGCATGCAGCTCGACGCGGTGAGGTTCCTTCGCCTGCGACTCCCCGAGCACGCCATCCATACGTGGGACGTGGCCGTGACGCTCGACCCTTCCGCCACGGTCGCCTCCGATGCGGTGGAGCTCATCGTCGACGGCCTGGGGGACATGGTGGCCCGGGTGGGAAGGCCCCGCGCCGAGCCGGCCACGGTGCGGGTGTCGACCACCGCCCCGGAACGCAGCTTCGCGCTCGTCACCGATGGCGTGGCGCTCGAGCCATGGTCAGCACGCGACGTCGCCGGATCGCTGGAGCTGTCGTCGGAGGAATTGCTCCGGCTCGTCTACGGGCGCCTCGACCCGGCCCACGCTCGTACGGTGCGACTCGAGGCGTCGGGGATCACCGTCGACGACCTGCGCGCCATGTTCCCGGGGGTGTGAGCCGCCCCAAGCCGTGATCGGTGCGACGGTAGCCTCGCCGGTGTGAGCGAGGAGGCGACCGGCGAACGCTCCAACCCCGTCGGGGCGCTGAGCAGGCGGGCGCTTTCCCAGGAGATATGGCTGGTCCTGGCCCTCTCGCTCGGCGCGTCGGCCGTCTACGCCGTGTTGGACCTGATCCGCTCTCTGTCGTCGGGCACATCCCTGCGGGCGCAGACCGCCGTGCTCAACCCCACAGCCGTCGCCAACAGCTCACTGTTGAACCTGGCCTACCAACTCGTCGGGATCGCCGTGGCCGTCGTCCCCGTCGTGCTCGTCGCCTATCTGCTCAGTCGATCGAACGAGTCCCTCGGCGATCTGGGGCTCGACGGCTCTCGGCCCGGCCGGGAGGTGTCGTGGGGAGTGAGCCTGGCCGCGGTCATCGGCGGCGCCGGGCTGCTGTTGTACCTCGGCGCGTACCACGCTGGATTGAACGTCCGCGTGGTCCCCACCACGCTGCCGGCAGTGTGGTGGCGGATCCCCGTCCTGGTGCTGGCGGCGGCGCAGAACGGCACGCTCGAGGAAGTCGTGGTGTGCGGGTACCTCCTGCACCGCCTGAAGCAGCTCGCCTGGAGCGACGACCGCGCGCTGGTCACCAGTGCGGTGCTCCGAGGCGCATACCACCTCTACCAAGGTTTCGGCGGATTTTTCGGCAATCTCGTCATGGGACTGATCTTCGGCCGGCTGTACCAACGCCAAGGTCGACTGCCGCGCCTCGTCCTGGCGCACACCTTGATCGATGCGGGTGCCTTCGTCGGCTACGTCCTCTTGCGGGGTCACGTCTCGTGGTTGCCCTGAGGTCCTGAGAATCGGCCCACCGCACCGGGCCACCTGAGACAATGAGCCATGCGCAGCGAGACGGGCCTCCGCCGCCTGGTCAGCTTCAGCGACGCGGTGGTGGCCATCGCCATCACGCTGCTGATCCTGCCCCTCGTCGACGTCGCCGGCACGATCGGCGCCTCGGGCGTCGGGCATTTCCTGGATGTGAACAAGGCCAAGTTGCTGGCGTTCGCGTTGAGCTTCGCCGTCATCGGCAACTTCTGGTGGGCGCAGCACCAGCAATTCGAACGGGTGAAGAAGTACAACGCCGTGCTGGTGGGGGGGATGTTCCTGTGGTTGTTCGCCATCGTGTTCCTCCCCTTTCCCACCGAGTTGCTCGGCGCAACTCAACACGGGAGCACCGCCACCAACGCCATCTACATCGGCACGCTGCTGGTCGCCACGATCGCGGGGCTCGTCCAGCAATGGGCCATCGTGCGCTGGCCCGAGCTTCAAGACGACGCCGTGCGGGGCGAGGCGACCCTGGCGGCGGCTCTGATTTCCGCCGGCATCATGGCGGTGGTGTTCGTGTGCGTGGTGGCGATCCCGGCCATCGGTCTCTGGTCCCTGCTGCTCCTCTTGGCTTCGAGGCCGCTGGAACGCGTGATCTCGCGACGGCGCCAGCTCCAAGGGTGACGCCCCTCCGGCCGCCGATCCGGGGGTCGCTATCCCTGGCAGCCGTCGACGTGGGTGCTTGTCAGCCGCGTGAGCTCCCGCTCGAGCTCGTCGAGCGTCATGGCCGGGCTGATGGTGATCACGTTGCCCTCGACTCCGTCGAGCCAATAGCGCCCCGAGCGCTGTCTCAGCGTGACGCCCGGCAGCTTCTCGGCCCGTTGTCGGACTGCGACCTGGCGCACTCGCAGTGCCTGCCAATCGGGCTCTCTACTCTGGGGGTTGCCCGCCATCCCTGTCTTCGTCGGCAATCGGTCCGGCGACCTTGAGCCCGCCCCGCCCAAAAGCGAGCCCGGGCGCCGTCCTCGGCCGCGATCACGATGTCGCCGGTCGTCTCCTCGGGCCCCTTGTCGAAGGACGCCTTGCTCATCCGCATCGAGGTATCGACCGGATCGACGTAGAACGTCTCGTTCTGCCCAAAGGGGATATAGGCGGTGGACCGCTGGTCCTGGTAGCTGTAGCCGACCTGACAGACGTGCCCGGAGAGTCGACGGTGCGGACCCCGCTCACTAGTCTTGGCTCCGAACGGAGCCTGGGATGGGAGGAACCATGAAGTTCGTCCAGCTGATCGAATTCAAAACCAGTGACATCGATGCCTTCAATCGGACCCTCGACGAATGGCTCACCAAGACCGAGGGCATCCGCACGCCGACGAGGGCGACCCAGACCAGAGATCGCGACGGCGATCGCACCTACGTGCACATCGTCGAGTTCCCTTCCTATGAGGCGGCCATGGAGAACTCGAACAGACCCGAAACCGCAGAGTTCGCGGCCCAGCTGGCGAAACTGTGCGACGCCCCTCCGACATTCCGCAACCTCGATGTCGTGCGGGAAGAGGATCTGTAGGCCAACGCATTGGGGCGATTCAACAAGGTGATGTCGGGCACCGTCGACCGTATCGCCTCGGGGGTGAAGGGTAAGGCCTCCCCCGATGAGGTACGGGAAGCCCTTCGCTTCTCGAAGCGGGGTCCCAATATTCAGCTGGCGGGACGCGTCGAAGCGTGTCGCGTGCTCCTGGATCGAGGCGAACTCGAAGCGGCACGAGAGGCCGCTGACGAGATCTTGGCCTTCAGGAGAGCCCATCGGACAGGGCACAACGTCACCATCAACGCGCTGCACACGGCGGCGACCGCCTATGAGCAATGTGGCCGGCTGTCTGACGCGATCCCCGTCAGAGAGGAGATGTTGGTCCTCGCCCGTAGCCGGAACGGCGCCGACGCCCCTCAGGCGCTCAATCTCATGGGGCGTCTCGCCACCGACCTGTTGAAGTCCGGTGAAGCCGCAGGAGCGGTCGACCTTCAGAGACAGGCGTTCGACGCGTGGCGCAGGACGACGGGAGTCGAATCACGGGACACGGTGAAAGCCGAGTTGGGGCTCGGGATCGCTCTCGTCGCTAACGGCGACCTTCCCGAGGCACAAAAGGCTCTGGAGCACGTCGTTGCCGCCCTGGGCGAGCTGAACCCGCAGGCTCGCATCGCCCGCTCCTGGTTGGCACTGACGTTGACCAGACAAGGAAACCCGGAAGCCTCCCTCCGAATGGGGGAGGAGACGTTGTCTATCACCGAGCGCGCCTACGGACCCGACGATCGGCGGACACTGCGTGACGCCGATCAAGTGGCGGAGACGTTGTGGCGACTCGGTCAGCGCGAGCGGGCCCGATCGATGATGGAGGGATCGCTGGCCACTCGGGAGCGCATGTTCGGAGACCAGGACCCAGATACCCAGAAGGCCAGGAAGCGCTTGTCGACTCTTCTCGACGAAGGTTGAGCTCATTGTCAAGCGTGATTTCACTCATGCTATGGCCGTAGCACCTTGGGTATTACCCCGTCATGGATTTCGTGGCTGCCCCCGACAAACGGTGGAGCGATGCGCTCTCGGTGCCGGCCCGAGAAGAGCAGGCACTCTGGCATGCTCACCTTGTCACCAATGGCGTGCCATCGGATCTTTCGATGTGTTCCTTGTTTCGCCTGGTCGGAAAGGTGGCGCCATGGGAGCCCGCACCGGGTGTGCGGTGCCGACGCTGCGAAGCTGAGATCGACAAACTTGTCTGAGCGACCAGCCTGGGCGGCTTGAGGAGCTCCACCCGAGGCGAGCTACGGGTCCGCTCTCGAGTTCATCGACCTCGGTTGCGGCGTTCGCGTCGTACCTTGAGGATGGCGATGAGCTTTCGCAAGATAAAGACCACGATCAGAGCCTACTTCGCCGCCTCTGATTCGGTGAGGCCATAGCGACGAAGGGCGCCGGCAAGGGATTCTGCCGACACGAACCGGTGCGTCACGAATCCCCGGTCCGCGGCTGCTCGGAGATTGGCGAGGTTGTCCTCGATGTAGAGCGTCTCCGTCGGGTGCAACTCAAAGGTCTCCACGAGAAGGTCGAAAAAGGCAGGGTCGGGCTTGGCGAGGCCGACCTCTCCCGAGACGAGTGCCCCTTCGAACAAGCGGAGGAAGTCGTAGCGGGCCTTGGCCGCGGCCCAGCTGGCCGGACCCCAGTTCGTCGACGCGAACAACGGCACCTGTTTGGCGTGGAGCTCTCGGAGCAATCCCACGGTCCCGTCGAAGATGCCTCCGTACATCTCGACGAAACGATCGCTCCAGGCCCGGATCTCGTTCGCCCACTCGGGATGGGCAGCCACCAGTGGTGGAATCGTGTCCTCGTAGGAAGCACCCAGATCATGCTGAGCATGCCAGTCCGGCGCGCAGACGCTCAGCCAGGAATTGCTCCATCTCGGCTTCGTCGGGGATCAGCTTTCGATAGAGGTACCGGGGGTCCCAATCGACCAGGACACCACCCACGTCGAAGACCACGGCGTTGATCGGGGCCGATTGGTTCTCTGCCACGCCTGACATCGTAGGATCTACCGGGAATTGCCCCCGTAGCTCAGAGGATAGAGCGTCGGTTTCCTAAACCGTGCGTCGCAGGTTCGAGTCCTGCCGGGGGCGCCATGTGCACTATTCCACGGCTTGCTTGCTCCAGAAGGAATTGTGGGATCAAGTAGTGCCCGTTGAGTTCGCATTCAGACATCGCACCACCCGTATGGTGTTTGGGGACCCCCAGCGGCTAGTGAGCTTTGTTGGCGCTTTAGGATTTGAAGTTGAATCGCTGTCTTTGGTTGACCGAGTGGACCCGGATCCGCTGAGCCGATGAGGTAACTCACGCGACCAGTGGATCATACGTAGGCTCGGTGGGCTGCCCGCCCGCTTTCAGTCGCTTTCAGCGGACAGCAGCGGATTCGTCATCCGATCGGGGTCGAACCGTGTGGACATCATCGGACGGGATCAGCTGGACGAGTCAGACCGCCGGGACCAGCACGACGCAAAGCGGCTGATCCCGGTCGCATCGTGCTCCGACGCACCTACCGGGAGGGCGTCCGGATCTTCACTCTCCAGGTCTTGGCGGAGGTGCCCCGTCACCTTGACCTGGAGAGCGAAGTCTCCGGACTGCGTGTGCCCCCGATGGTTATTTGTAGGTGAACTGGTCCTTCGAGCTCGTGGCACTGGTGCCGTTGGGCGTGGTCACCGTGACGTCGACCGTGCCGGTTCCCGCCGGCGACGTCGCCAAGACGATCTTGGGTGAGACCACCCTGACGTTCGTGGCGGCATTGCCCCCGAAGTCCACCACCGTCGTTCCGGTGAGATTGTGGCCCGTGATGGCAACTCGAGTCCCGCCCGCTGCTGCCCCCTTGCGCGGAGCGACGTGGGTGACTACCGGACCGACCGACGCGTAGACGAACTGGTCACCGGTATCGGTAGCGCTCGTACCCAGGGGTGTCATCACCGTGACATCGACCGTGCCAGAACCGGCCGGAGAGGTTGCGCTGATCAGATGGCTCGTGATCACGTCTACGTCTGTGGCGGCATTGGTCCCGAAGTCGACCACGGTGGCCCCCGTGAGGTTGGACCCGTGGATCACGACCGCCGTCCCGCCGCTCAACGAACCGCGATGGGGAGAGACCCTGGTGACAACCGGGAGCGTCTTGGTGTTGTAGGTGTACAGGTCCTTGCGGGTCACCGCGCTCGTGCCCAGCGGTGTGGTCACGGTGACATCAACTGTGCCTGTTCCCGCCGGTGGCACGGCCGTCACCAGGTGGTGGGAGTAGACGGTGACATCGGTGCCCGGGTTGGTCCCGAAGTGCACGGCCGTGGCCCCTTGGAGGTCGTTGCCGATGATGGTCACCGGCTGACCACCACCCGCCGGCTTCCCGTGTCCGGGCACGACGTTCTTCACGACCGGAAGCACTTGTCCCTTGTAGGTGAACTGGTCCTTCGAGCTGGTCGCACTGGTGCCATTCGGCGTCGTCACCGTGATGTCCACGATCCCCGTCCCGGACGGTGAGTAGGCGATGACGACGCGATGCGAGACGACGTGATAGCTCCTGGCTGACTTCATGCCGAAGTCCACCGCGGTCGTCCCCGTCAGGTTGGCGCCGGTGATGGCCACGGCGGTCCCACCATTGGCAGCGCCTTGATGCGGCGCGATGTGGTTGACCGTGGGTGGATTGCTCGAGGCACTTGCGATGCCGGGTGCGACGCCAAGGACGAGAACCATAGGCAAGAAGACGACAGCAACCCCGAGAATGAATTTGCGAACCATTGAAACCTCCCCCTAGGTGACGTGATCATCATCACCGCCTTCGTGACCAGTGTCCAGGGATTACTGCGAGAGGTGACAACTCATCACACTTTGCTCATATACGCGTGAAACGTTCTTCACCCGCTCGGTCTTGCGCTGCGAGTAACAAGCGAACGCGTCAAGTGTTCTCAATGACGCACAACGTCGCGTCGCTCTGCTTCCTCTGCGCCGTGCGACGGGACGGCCACCGTGCCGCGGTCGGTCAGCACGTCAGGGAAGGTCGGTTACCAGCGCGCGACGCCGCTGTTTCCATGTTCTTCCATGTTTCACTCAGCCTGTTCCCAGACTGGCGTGGTGGATGGGTTCGCCGTCGGTTAGCGGTGCACCGGAGTCATGTCCCCGTAGCGGTCGCCCGCGGCGGCGCCGACGGGGAGCACCTCGTCGATGCGACGGAGCTCCTCGTCGGTGAGCGAGATGTCGTCGGCCGCCACGTTCTGCTCCAGGTAGGTACGCCGTTTGGTCCCCGGAATCGGCACCACGTCGTCGCCCTGGGCGAGCACCCAGGCCAGCGCCAGCTGGGACGCCTCGACCCCTTTGACGGTGGCGATCTCCTTCACTCGCTCGACGAGTTCCAGGTTCTTCTGGAAGTTCTCCCCCTGGAATCGGGGGTTGTGGCGACGGAAGTCGTCGGGCGCCAGGTCCTCGAGCGTCTGGAAGGCGCCCGACAGGAAGCCGCGCCCCAGGGGCGAATAGGCGACGAAGCCGATGCCGAGGTCGCGAACGGTGTCGAGCACTCCGTCGACCTCGGGGTCACGGGTCCACAGCGACCACTCGGTTTGCAGCGCCGTGATCGGGTGCACGGCGTGGGCCCGCCGAATCGTCTCGGGTGCCGCCTCGGACAGCCCCAGGTGACGGACCTTGCCCGCCCCGACCAGCTCCGCCATGGCGCCCACGGTGTCCTCGATGGGGGTGTCGGGGTCGACACGATGTTGGTAGTAGAGGTCGATGTAGTCGACGCCCAGGCGCCGCAGGGAGCCCTCGCACGCGGCCCGTACGTACTCGGGCCGGCCGTTGATCCCGATGCGGGTGCCGTCGGGGGCGCGCTCGTTGCCGAATTTGGTGGCGAGCACCACCCCGTCCCGGCGCCCTGCCAGGGCCCGGCCCACCAGCTCCTCGTTGGTGAACGGCCCGTACATGTCGGCGGTGTCGAGCAGCGTCACCCCCAGCTCGAGGGCTCTGTGGATGGTGGCGATCGATTCCTTCTCGTCGCCCGCACCGTAGAACTCGCTCATACCCATGCAGCCGAGCCCCTGGGCCGAGACGATCAGATCCTGTCCGAGTGTTCGTGTTCGCATGGCACCGGTCTACCGTGCCCGGCCCCCCACGGTCACCGCCCGCCCGCGGTGGCTCAGCCGAAGTCGGTCCGGAACTTGGCCAAGGCGTTGGGGAAGGTCCCGTCCAGGAGGTTGTTGCGGTAGGTGGACGAGGTGTCGTAGGACCACACGTTGGCGAAGGCCACGTCGTTGGTGACGAACCAGTCGGCCATGTTGTCGATGAAGGCGGGGTCGTCCCCGAGGCCGTGCCCGTCGGTGCGGAACTCGTCGGACCACTCGGGAATGGCGATGGGCTTGTTGTGCTCGACGGCGAAGGCGGACAGCCAGTCCAGTCCCCACTGTTGGGTCAGTTGGTGGATCCACGCCGCCGTCGGGGTGAACGGGGTCCCCCAGTAGTTGTCGTACACATCGGTCCCGACGTAGTCCACGTAGGCGTTTCCGGGATAGGCCTGGGCCGGGGTGTAGCTCGTCGGGCTGGGCGCGTTGGGGTTCCAGAGGAACTTGAACTTCTCGCCGGGGACGGCCCGCATGGTGGTGACGATCTGCCGCCAGAACGCCACGAAGTTCGCCGCGTCAGCCGACGTCGCCACCGACCACGTGAACCAGTTCCCGTTGAACTCCCACCCCAGGCGCAAGATGGCGTTGGCCTCCTTGTCGGCGACGAGGTTCTCCCCCAAGGTGGTGAAGTACTGGTTGTAGGCGCCGGTCGCCCCTTGGGCCAGGGTTCCCACGCCCGGGAAGGATCGGGACCCCGAGCACCAGGTGGTAGTGGGTGGGACTCCAGGCCTTCACGTTGGCGGCGCCGTCCATCGCGGCCCAGCCGCCCGTCTTGTTGAGATAGTCGGTGGCATACGTCGGCATCGTCCCGGTCTGCAAGCCGAAGGTGGCGACGCCGAACGGATTGGCTTCGCCCGCGTACACGCCCAGGGGTATGCCATGGGCGATCCCCGGCACGACCGCCGGCCACGTCGTCGAGGACTCCTCATGGCCCCCCGCCGGGGCCCCGCTCCGCGCCGCCCTCTTGGAGGATCCGACCAGGTGCCCCTTCGGGGGCACCACGACCGCGCTCTCGGAGGAGGCGACGAACGTGATCGAGGCCAGCAGCACGACGACGGTCCCCAGAACCACCCACGCCCACCACACCCGGTAGATGGGTCGGACCACGCGCGGCGTCGCCGGCGGTGGAGGTGGCCATTGTCGAATGACTCCCCCGACTCGGAACGTCCGGGTGGCATACATCCAACGGGGGATGCCGAGCCCCTCGATCAGCGAGCCGACACGTGGCCGTCGAGCCCGCATGTTCCTACCCGCGTGCGTGTGGTGCCCGCGGGGGCGCCCGCCCGAACCCGCGCCTGGTCAACTCGGTGGAGGTCCACCCTGCCTAATCGGCATCCGGGGCGCCGGACATTAGTCGCAGCCGCCCGGCATCGCGGCGGCGGGCCGGTGCCCATCGTCCCTGGTAGAGCAGGGTGTCAGGACCCCGATCGGGGCCTCGCGACGTAGCGTGACGGCGTGGTCAGCACGGTCCCGTTCCATCCTCGTGTGGCGGTGGGCGGCATGGTCACCGCGGCGGACCAGCTGGCGAGCTCGGCCGGGATCTCGATGCTCGAACAGGGGGGCACGGCCGCTGACGCCATGGTGGCCGCCGCGGCGGTCATGGCTGTCGTCGGCCCCCACCTGTGCGGTCTGGGCGGTGACGTGCTGGCGATGGTCAAGGCCCCCGGGGACCTGCCGGTGGGTCTCCTCGCCGTCGGGAGAGCGGGGTCCGGAGCCGATCCGGACCGCCTCCGCGCCGACGGGCACGTCGACATGCCCCAGCGCGGCGACATTCGGAGCGTCCCTGTTCCCGGAGCGGTCGACGGATGGTTGGCGCTGCACCAGCGCTTCGGACGCCTCTCCTGGGACGCCGTCCTGGAACCGGCCATCGCGCTGGCCGAGGACGGCTTCGCCGCGTCTCTGCTCCTGGCCTTTGCCAGCCACCTCGTCGCCGATGTTCCCGGCTCCACACAGCTCTGTCCGGAGGGCCCGCTCCAACCGGGGGACCGCGTCCGCCTCCCGGGTATCGCTCGAACCCTTCGGAACCTGGCGTCGCGGGGTCGGGACGGCTTCTACGGCGGGGAGTTCGGCCGGGCGCTCCTCGAGCTGGGTGAGGGGGAGTACAGCCGCGACGATCTGGCGCGCCCCCTGGCGCAGTGGTGCGAGCCACTGACGCTGCACGCCTTCGGCCACGACCTCTGGACGGTCCCGCCCCCTTCGCAGGGTTACCTCACCCTGGCCGGGGCCTGGATCGCCGACAGGGTCGGCCTCCCCGTCGATGCCACCGACGCACTGTGGGCGCACGTGATGGCCGAGGCGGGTCGCGCCGCCAGCGCCGATCGTCCGTCGGTCCTCTACGACGGCGCCGATGGCGCTGCGCTGCTTTCCGTCGACCGGCTGGAGCCCCGCGCCGTGGCCATCGACCTGGACCGGGCGTCGTCGCCCCGACCCGAGGGAGCCGCCGAGCGGGCCGGCGCCGCGTCGATCTCGGACGGGGACACCACCCACCTGTGCGCCGTCGACGCCGATGGTCTCGGGATCTCTCTCACCCAGTCCAACGCGCTTGATTTCGGCGCCCACCTGGTTGCCGGCGAGACCGGGGTGTTCCTCCACAATCGGGGCGTGGGCTTCTCCCTCGAGCCCGGCCATCCCGCCGAGTACGGCCCGGGCCGGCGCCCGACCCACACGCTCTCTCCTGCGCTCGTCACGCGTCCCGACGGCTCGCTGGCCCAGATCATGGGGACGATGGGTGGCGACGTCCAGCCGCAGATCATCGTGCAGCTGCTGGCCCGCCTGTTGCGGTCGGGGGAGGACCCCGCCACGCGCCATCTCGGCGGCCCGCGTGGTGCACGAAGCGCCCGGAGCCGCGCCGTTCCGGCTCTGGCAGGCGCCGGCCCAGTCGTTGCTCATGGAGGCCCACGCGCCCGGAGGACTGGCGCCAGGGGCTCGAGTCCCGCGGGCACCGGGTGCGGGTGGTCGGTGCGTTCAACCCGGTGGACGTCGGATGCTCGCAGATCATCTCCGTCGAGCCCGCCGACGATCACCTCAGGTTTACCGGTGCGTCGGATCCTCGCAGCCCCGACGGCGAGGCCCTGGGCCGTTAGCGACGAGGAGTCCTGCTGGAGCTCGATGGTGTTCCCCGCCGGATCGCTGATCCAGATCTGGACGGTGCTCTCGCCCTGGACGGCGCGCTGGTAGGCGATGCCTCGCTCCTCGAGCTCGGCCACCGCCGCGTCGAGGTCGGCCACGGCCACGCAGTAGTGGTGCCCGGTCGAGTCGATCGGAGTCCCCTGGGGGGGTGCCCCCACGAGATGGAGCTCCTGATCGCCGACGACGTGCCAGTGCCCGGGAACGCCGGGGATGTCGGGCCGCGGCTTTGTCGCCCAGGCCGAGGACGTCCCGGTAGAAGGCGGCCAGTTCGTCGAGCTCCGTCCCGTTGGTGTTGACCGAGACGTGATGAAAACGGGTCACCTTCACCGCGCAGCTCCTTCGGGTGACCGGTCGCGTGACGGAGGAGGCTCCAGCTGTTCCATGAACTCGAGCCGGATGCCGCCCGGCGCCGCCACGAAGGCGATGCGGCGCTTGCCGAAGGTGCCTTCGACGACGGCGGGGCCCCAGATGACATCGTGGCCTTCGAGCTCGGCGTCGAGATCGTCGGTGAACAGTGCGGGATGGAGGAAGCCCTCGGCGTGGAAGGTCCACGGAGTCTTCGTAGATGGCGTGGGTGAAGAGCGTGATCATGACGGGGCCCAGAAAGACATCGGCACGCTCCCCATTGTTCCAGTGCATGCGGTCCCGCACCTCCGCACCGGCGGTCTCGTAGAACGACACGGCGGCATCGAGATCGGCCACCTTCACCGCCATGTTCGCCATCCCGGTGACCGCCACCGCCCCTCCTCCCGGTCGTGGAGCACCAGCAGCGTACCGAGCGGTCCGACGGGGGGTTGCACTACCGTTTGCGCCGTGCCGACACTCGGGCCGTTGCTGGCGGCAGGGAGGGACGCCGACATCTTCGAGTACGGCCCCGGCCTCGTGCTGCGTCGGTCCCGCCGGGGTCGATCGATGGCGGGCGAGGCGCGGACCATGGAGTATCTGCGAAACCACGACTACCCGGTCCCCGCGGTCGAAGAGGTCAATGACGACGGGACCGACCTCGTCATGGAACGGATCGACGGACCCTCGATGGTCGACTACATGACCAAGCGGCCATGGGCCATTCGTCGCCAGGGAATGGTCCTGGCCACCCTCCATCGCCGCTTGCACGCCATCGCGCCCCCTGAGTTTCTTCCGCCGGCACCGGTAGGGGTCGGAGACCGCTTTCTCCACATGGATCTCCATCCCCTCAACGTCATGATCGGGCCCAAGGGCCCGGTGGTCATCGATTGGCCGAATGCGGCGCGTGGAGACCCGCTCGTCGACGTGGGCCTGGCCTGGGTCTTGATGGAAGCAGGCGAGTTACCGACGAACCGGTTGATCGGCGCCGTGCTCGGGCGGGGGCGGGCCGTGCTGATCAACGGATTCCTGGGCCATCTCGACCTGGACCTGGACTTGCTGAAGGGCAAACTCCGCGAGGTCGTCGACTTCAAGGTCCGGGATCCCAACATGAGCCCACGTGAGCAGCAAGCGATGTGGCGGGTGGTCGAGAAATTCGAAGCAAAGGCCTAGCGAGACAGGTCGCGGCCTTCCGGAGGAGTTGGTGACGGCAGCCAGCTCTACGCGGCGCGGGCGGCCCAGGTGTGAGGTGCCATCTCGTTCCAGATCAAGATGTCGCCCACGACGGTGTCGACCGCATGCATGGCGTGACGGCGCGACTCCCATTCCTCGGGCTTGCTGTTGAATGTGCGCCAGATCCCGGCCCATAGCACCGTGCACGTGCCATCGCTGCGCTCGACGACCACAGCCGCGATCTCGCCTCGGTGCGTTTCTGCTTGGTGCGAGGAGCCGGGACGTGTCTTCAACTGAGAATTTGCCATACAAGAGTTGTCGGCGTTTCTGCCCCTTTCCTTGACCGGACGAGGAGCTGTAGGCACGATCTGAACACTCTGCGTACATGTACCGTCGGCCGGGCCGACCACGCTTCGTGTTGTTGCTATTGCAGTGGCGTCACGCCGACAAAACGGTCACGGTCCGCCATCGGACCTTCCAACGTCTCGATCTCGATCAGACCGGCGCGGTGCAAGGACTGTTCGTATTGCTCGGTGGTGAAGAGCGTCATGACATGCACGTCGACGACGTGCTCGATCCCGTGGCGGGAGCCGATCAGATGGTGCATGTCGAGAAACGTCTTGTCGCCTTGGCGTCGACTGCGGCTCATCCGAGCCACGGTCACGTTCTCGTCCGACGCCGTCAACAGGTGGATCGGGCTGTCATCCATCCACGCTTCGGGCCGGATCCATCCGTCGAGGATGAAGACTCCCCCGGCCGGAGGTGGGAGACCATGGTGAGGAGCGCCTGGTCGAGGTCGTCCACCGAGCCCAGGTACCCGATGGAGCTGAACAGACACGACACCACGTCGAACCTCCGGCTCAGTCGAAAGCTTCGCATGTCGTCCTCGATGAATTCGATGTCGGGAAGACGACGTCGCGCCTGCGCGAGCATCCCGGGGTCGACGTCCACCCCGACGGCCTCATACCACCGGCGCAGGTGGACGAGATGGGCTCCGGTGCCACAGGCCACGTCGAGCAGGGACGCCGCTCCCGGGGCCCGCGCCTGGATCAGGGCGTGGAGTTCGGCTGATTCGCCCGCATAGTCCTTCCCGGCGGCCTCGTAGAGGAGGTCGTAGACATGGGCCGTGCCGTGGAACATGGACCGGGTCCGGCTCAGCTCGCCGGGACCACCCCTTGTCGGGCGCCGTCTTGTGCGGGCGCCGGGGCGTCGTGTGGTTCGGGTACGGCCCAGAGGTGGTTCATCGCCGGATTCTTGGCCACGGACTCGGATTGGTCGATCAAGCGCTGGCACTTGTGACAGCGTCTCGGGATCATCGTCTGGTTCCAGGTCCGGTGCGGCTCGCGGGTGTAGCGGAATCCACACAGCGCAGTTGATGCAGAACCGAACGCCGGGACGGCGTGCCAAGCCCTCGGGAGTCGGGACCCGCGTCTCAGGACGGTCCCTTGCAACTTCCGCGACCACCGATGTGGCATCTGAGCAACCGCCAAGTACTCCACCACTACGCATCTAAACAGTCCTGAACACCTTGAGCTCGGCCTCCGGGCTTTAGGGTGCGTCGAGTTGATCCCTGTCCTGCCTCGCCTCGGGAACCACGCCGGAGCGGCAAAGCCGACTTCTGAAATATGAAAGGCGGGTAGGGCGGGCCAGCTCGGTGGGCGTGACGACCCTGTTTGAGGAATTCGGGACTGGCTTGTCAGATCCCTCTTAGTGATGTTCGGGACACGCGCCTCACCGACCGGCCTTGGATCGACGCCAACGAACCGAGGAGGAGTCGATGAGCACACTGGGGATCGATCTGGCCGTGCGGGCTGCGCACGTCGCCACCTTGACCAACGACCAGGGCGAGGTGATCTGGTCGCGCCGGCGGTTTCGGAGCCACCCCCGGAGCTGGCCGCACTGAGTGCGGCGGCTGGACCGGCGTCGGAGCTGACGGTGGTGATCGAGCCCACCCGCAGCGCGTGGGTGGTGGTCGCTGCGCACTTTCGGGCCACCGGGGCCAAGGTGGTGATGGTGGCACCGGAACGGTCTGCGGACCTGCGGAGCTACTACAAGAAGCACACGAAGAACGACCGCCTGGACTCCTTCGTCCTCTCCCGGGTGCCGCTTCTGCACCCCGAAGGGCTGATCGAGGTGACCGGTCTCGGCCCGGCCGATCCGCTCAAGAGGGCGGTGCGCCGTCGCGTCCGCCTCGTGGGTGAGCGCCATGGGTGTCACCAACGCATCGACGCCATGTTGGACCTGCTGGGGCCGTCCTACAACGACGCGCTCGGGACCCGGGACACGAGGACCGTGGCCGTCATCCTCGAGCGATACGGGAGCCCGAGATCCCTGCGCCGATTGGGCATTTCCCGACTCACCGACCTGGTGCGACGGACGAGCGGTGGGCACTTCGGCGCCGAGTACGCCCGCCGGCTCATGCATGCGGCGAACGAGGCCATCGAGCTGTGGAGAGGCGGCGGCCTCGACTTCGACGAGCTGGCCTGGGACCTCGCCCAGGAGATCCGGATCATCGGCCTACTCGAGGTCGAGATCGGCCGCCTCGATGCCCGGATCGCCGAGCTCTATGCCGCTGTTGACCCCAAGGGCATCGTCCGCTCGGCACCCGGGGTGGGCCCCGTGCTTGGCGCGGGCATCGTCGGGCGCCTCGGAGACGTGAACCGCTTCGCCAACCTGGCCGGGGTCAGGTCCTTCACCGGCATCGTCCCGGGCGTGAACCAGTCCGGACTCACCGAGACTCGACCTGGGATCACCAAGCAGGGCGATCCGGGGTTACGGCGAGATCTCTTCTTCGCTGCGGACATGGCCCGCCACCACGACCCGCAGCTCGCCGCCAAGTACCACCGCCTGATCGTCGAGCGCCGCCTCCATCACTACGCCGCGGTCTGCCACGTGGCGACGACCCTCGTCACCAGGATCGCCGCCTGCTGGCGGTCAGGGCAGCACTACGTGGTTCGGGACGTCGACGGAAGACCGGTCACACCTGTCGAGGCTCGAGCAATCATCGCCGAGCGCTACGCCATCCCACCCGAAGCGCGCCGACGTGCACGCGTCCCGGACGCAGTGAGCGAGCCAACGAGATAGGGGTCACCAAAGGCGCCCCGCGTTGGCCCGCTCGGGCACCAGGCTAGGCGCACTTGACGCGGTTAGGAATTTCATACTGCCATTGACGCGGATTTCCCGCACGGGCGGCGAGAGGTGACAAGGCGCCATGCCGTCGCGGGCAAATAGTCGGGCAAATAGTCGGGCAAATAGTCGGGCAAATAGTCGGGCAAAATAGTCGGGCAAATAGTCGGGCAAATAGTCGGGCAAATAGTCGGGCAAATAGTCGGGCAAATAGTCGGGCAAATAGTGACGAGAGCGGTGGACCCCTCGAGGCTTCGAGGAGGGCACGTAATCCCGAGCCGAGATCGAGAACTCACTCTGCGTGAGTACATTCCCGTGCCTAGCTTCCCGGTGCCAGGCACACCCGCAATTGTGACTATTCAGCTTCTGGGGCCTGTGGTCGATAGCAATGGCGATGTCGACCATGGAATCCAGGCGGTTGGACTCCGCACGCGAGGACGAGCGTCGCAATGTCAGACCAGCCGTCTACGCCTCTGTGATCCTGTCGGTGTTCGTGGTGGCGGTGACTGCGATGGGTCTGAGAGACGGCGCGAGCGGTGCGGCGGTGACCGCGCTCCTCGCCTTCGCCGTGGCGGCGACCGCCGTCGGCGTGTGGGGCACGGCCATGGCGGTGAAAGAGACCGACGACCTCAGGTCGCGCTCCGAGGACTGAGGTTCTCAGTCAGAGCCCCGGGTCTCGAGATCGAGAAGCAGTCGCTTGGCCCTCAGGCCCCCGCCGTACCCGGTGAGGTGTCCTGTCGACCCGATGACGCGATGACACGGCACGATGACGGGAATCGGGTTCCGGCCATTGGCGTGGCCCACGGCCCGGGCCGAGCTCGGCCGCCTCAGCCTTGTGGCTAATTGGCCGTAGCTCACCGTGGTGCCGAAGGGGATCTTCTGGAGCTCGGTCCAGACCTGGTGTTGGAACGGGGATCCCTTCATCGCCAGGGGAAGGTCGAAGGTCGTCAGTCGTCCCTCGAAGTACTCGCCCAGTTGTGCGGCCGCGTCGTCGAGTACTCGCGCCGCCATCCCTCCGTCACCTGCGGCATCTGCGGCGTCTGGGCCATCCCCGGCGCGGTCGGCCTCGCCCTGGTCGGCCCCGGCGCCGATGTGCAGCTGCGTCAGGCGTCCCGCGGGGTCGGCGCGCAGGAGGATGGGTCCGAGAGGACTGTCGATGACACGGCAACGGTCGGTCACGACGCCCGCGCCTGCTCGTCGGGGCGGTACTGCCAGAGATGGAGGGTGGCGTAGGAGCGCCACGGGCGCCACCGACGAGCCAGCTCGTCGACCGCTCGGGTCGTCGAGGCCAGGCCCAGGCGGGTGAAGGCGTGGTGGACGCCGAGGTCGCTCGCCAGCATGACGTCGGGGTGGCCGAGGCCGCGCACGGCGATGTAGTCGGCGGTCCATGTCCCGATGCCCGGCATGGCGCGCAACGACCATCTCGCCGCCTCGGCGTCGGCGCCGACGTCGAGGGTGAGCTCTCCGGTGGCCAGCGCCTGGGCCATCGTCACCAAGGTGCGAGCCCGGCGCCGGGGCATGGGCAGCCGGTCGGGGTCGATGGCGGCGATGGTGTCCATGTCCGGGAATCGATGGGTGAGCGCGCCGGCTCCGAGCGGGAGTGGTCCCGCGGCGGGCAACGGCGAGCCGTACTCGGCCGCCAACCGGCCCAGGACACCCCGGGCGCTCGCCACCGACACCTGCTGGCCCACGACGGCACGCACCGCGAGCTCGTGCGGGTCGACCGTGCCGGGCACGCGCAGTCCCGGCGTGTGGCGGGCCATCGGTCCGAGCACGGGGTCGGCCTCGAGATGGGTGGTCACCGCGGCGGGATCGGCGTCGAGGTCGAGCAGGTGGCGACAGCGCTGCACGGCCGGCGTCAGGTCCCGGAGGTCGTCGAGCCGCAGCCGGGCGCGCACGTAGCCGTCGTCGGGCACGAGCTCGACGACGCCGCCTCCGTGGGGGAGCGTGAGGGTCCGGGTGAACCGCGTGGGGGTCCCGGATTCGACGCCGGGGATGGCCCGCTGCGACAGGAACGCCATGGTGCCGGGGACGTCGTAGGGGAGTCGGTGGGCGAGGCGCAGGCTCAGGGTGTCCGAGGATGGGCTCGGGCCGGCTCGGTGGTGGCGGCGTAAGTCGGTGGGGGTGCAGGCGAAGACCTGGCGGATGGTGTCGTTGAACTGCCGCACGCTGGCGAACCCCGCCGCGAAGGCCACCGACGACAGGGGCAGCTCGGTGGTCTCCACCAACAGGCGCGCCGTCTGGGCCCGCTGGGCCCGTGCCAGCGCCAGCGCCCCGGCGCCGACCTCGCTCAGGAGCAGCCGGTTGAGCTGCCTGGGGCTGTAGGCGAGCCGGGCCGCCAAGCCCGCCACGCCGTCGCGGTCGACCACCCCCTCGCCGATCATGCGCATGGCGCGCGCCACCACGTCCTGGCGCACGTTCCACTCCGGTGATCCCGGTGACGCGTCGGGACGACAGCGTTTGCAGGCCCGGAACCCCGCCCGTTGCGCGGCGGCGGAACCGGGGTAGAAGCGGACGTTGCGCCGCAGCGGCGTACGCGCCGGGCAGCTCGGCCGGCAGTAGATGCGGGTCGAGGTCACCGCGGTGACGAACCACCCGTCGAACCGGGCGTCGCGGGCCGAGACCGCCCGGTAGCAACGCTCGAAGTCCTCGATCACGGGCCCATCCTGCCCGACACCGGGGCGACGGGCTGGCGGGTTTCGGACGGCTGCATGACCATCGCCGGGATCGACAAGAATCGCGTCGTGACGACCCCGGACCCCGAGCTCTCGGCCCCGCTCGACCTGGCCGGGCGGGCCAGGCTCCAACCCGACGCGCCGGCCATCGTCATGGGGGAGAGCGGCGAGACCCTGTCGTACGCCGAGCTCGACGAGCGCTCCAATCGCCTGGCGGGGTTCCTGCGCCACGAAGGGCTCGCCGCCGGGGACCACATCGCCATCCTCATGGAGAACTGCGCCACCTATCTGGAGATCGCCTGGGCGGCGCAGCGTTCGGGGCTGTACTACACCGCGCTCAACAGCCACCTGCGCGGGGCCGAGGTGCAGTACATCCTCGACGACTGTGGCGCCACCGCCCTCATCACGACTCCCGCCATGGCCGACGTCGTCTCCAGCCTCGACCTGACGCGCGTCCCGGTGCGGCTCTCGGTCGGGGGCCCCTTGCCGGGGTTCGGCGGGTACGAGGCCACCGTGGCCGCCTTTCCATCGGTCCCTATCGCGGACGAGTGCGAAGGGCGCGAGATGCTCTACTCGTCGGGGACCACCGGTCGGCCCAAGGGCGTCCGCAAGGAGCTGCCGCGCACGGCGATGGGTGACACCTCGGCGGCTCCCGTCCAGATCGCCTTGGGACTGGCCCGGCGTGGCGTGGGGCCCGGGTCCGTGTACCTCTCGCCCGCGCCGCTCTACCACTCGGCGCCCCTCGTCTACTGCATGTCGATGCTCCGCCTGGGCGCCACCGTCGTGGTGATGGAGCACTTCGACCCGGCCCGGTGTCTCGAGCTCATCGAACGACACCGCGTGACCCACGCCCAGTTCGTCCCCACCATGTTCGTCCGGATGTTGCGCCTCCCCGAGGTCGAGCGCACGCGTCACGACCTCTCGAGCCTCCGGTCCGTCGTGCACGCCGCGGCGCCGTGCCCGGTCGCCGTGAAGCGCCAGATGCTCGAGTGGTGGGGCCCGATCATCGACGAGTACTACGCCGGCACCGAGGACATCGGGTCGACGTGGATCACCGCGGCGGAGTGGCTCGCCCATCCCGGGTCGGTGGGTCGCCCCCTGACTCCCGCCCACGTCGATGGGACCCGACGGCCAGGAGCTCGGACCCGGCCAGGAGGGTGTCGTCTACTTCGAGGGGGGCAGGCCCTTCGAGTACCACAACGACCCGTCGGCCGACGGCGTCGATGGTCAACGCCCGAGGGTGGCGCACCTTGGGGGACATCGGGGTGCTCGACGAGGACGGCTACCTGTATCTCACCGACCGCCAGGCCCACATGATCATCTCCGGAGGGGTGAACATCTATCCCCAGGAGGCCGAGAACGTCCTCGCCGGCCATGGCGCCGTGGCCGACGTGGCGGTCATCGGGGTGCCGGACCCCGAAATGGGAGAGGCGGTGAAGGCGGTGGTCGAGCTGGTCGAGCCCTCCCGGGCGGGACCCGACATGGAGACCGAGCTCATCGCCACGTGCCGGGAGCAGCTGGCGAGCTACAAGTGCCCGCGCACCGTGGACTTCGTCGCCGAGCTCCCTCGCGACCCCAACGGCAAGCTCTACAAGCGGCTACTCAAGGAGCGGTACTGGGAGGGACACGACACGCGGGTCGTGTGACGGCCCGTCAATCGGAGCCGATCGTCGTCGATGTCGTGGACGTGGTCGTCGACGTGGTCGAGGTGGGATCGACGGGGACGCTCGACGTCGTGGTCGTGGTCGAGGTGTCTCCGGGGGAGCCGGCCGCAACCGTGAACTCCCAGGTACCAGCGGCGCAGTCGGCCGGTGGCGTCGTCGTGACCACGTACACGCCGGGCGAGCCCGGCAGCGTCAGGACCGGGAGGGCGGGTTCGGACTCCAGGCACCTCCGCGCCGGGTCGTTGGTCGCGAATCCGGTGAGCTGGACCGAGGCGGGGGCCGTCGCCACGCCGACCAGCGACGCGGGGTCGACGCTGGTGAGCGTCACGGTGGCGCCGTTCCACGTCCCGGCGTAGCCGTAGTTCGCCGGCGCGGTGGTGGTCGTGGTGGTGACCGCACTCCCCACGGGGCCCGGCCGCAGACCCTTCAGGATGGGGGCGCTCCCCCCCAGTGCCGCCTGCATGGCCGGGGTGTCACCCTCCATGCCGAGCGCCCAGATGCCGACGCCGGCGAGGTGGTAGGTGTTGGCCAGTTGCGCCTTGAGCGCCAGGGAGGTGGGATTGTCGAAGAAGGTCTGGTGCCACTGGGTTCCCACCTGGTACGAGGTCCACGGGGTCTGGGTGACCGGGTCCCAGTAGACGTGGCCTCCGGTGGCGACGATCTGGGAGTAGCTGAGCGGCGTGGGCGGACCGGTGGCGGGGTCGCCCAGACCCGGTCCGGCCGTGGGCCAGTCGTAGCCGTAGTACGGAACACCGAGGATCACCTTGGAGGGCGAGACCACGGCCGCGTACTGCTGCACGGCGTCGAGATCGGTGAAACCGGCGCCGGTGAGCGGTGCCGTGGGGGTCGGCGTCTTGGGGTTGTCCATGTCGTAGGCCATCACGAAGAAGCCGTCGACACTGGGATTGAGGCCCGGGATGTCGTAGAAGCCCGAAGGATCGCCGGCCGACGAGGCGTAGGTGTCCATGGTCACCTGCCAGTGGGGGTTGGCGTGGTGCATGGCGCTCGACACCGCGGCGACGAGTGTGTCCAGTCCGGACTGGTCCTTGCTCCCCTTGCCCTCGAAGTCGATGTTGATCCCGTCGAGGTTCTTCGCCGACACGAGCTGGACGAGCGAGGCCCCCAGGCGCGTCCCCGGTGGTGGGGTCGGCGGCCATCTTGTCCAGCGCGGCCTGGTCGAAGCACGACACGGTCAGCACCACGCGATCACCCGCCCCATGGGCGCGGGTCACGAGATCGGCCAGGGCCTGGCTCTGGTAGCCGACCCACCCGGGTCCGCTCTGCTCGACGGTGCCGGTCGCGTCCACATCCACGCTGAAGTACGCCAGCGTCGTCAGGCTGGCCAGGTTGAACCCGGCCGAGCTGGGAAGGGTCCAGTAGGGGGCGAAGCCGAAGATCTCATGGGGACGCAGCGCCGGGAGCACCTTCGAGCGACGGTGGTGCCGGTGCCGGAGGGGCGGTGGCCGCGGGCAGCGCCACGGCGCTCGATGAGTTGGCGAAGGCGTTCGCCATCCCGTTCATGATCGACACGCTCCCGCCCCCGTTCCCGGGCTTGGAGACGGTGGCGGCCAGGGCTCCTCCGGTGCTCAGGGACCCCAACGCGGCTCCCCCCACCACGAGGGAGAGCGCCCCCAGGCAGGCGACGATCGGGCTGAGGCGGAGCCGGAACGTCGCGGTGTGGCGGGGCCGGTGCCGGCGCGGGGCGAGACCGACGATGCGAGGAACGTCGAGGGCGCCCAGCGCGTACCCCGAGATTCGACGGGTCCAGTGGGACTGCCGGGCGTGCGCCCCCCGGGGTCGGGCCCGACCTGTGGTGGCGCGCCGGCCCTCGAGATGCTCTCGCGCGTGCCATCGTGCTCGTCGGGTCAATGGGGTCTCGATCAGCTCGTGGGGCGCGGGGACATCGACCGGGCCCCAACGGGCCTCCGGACGGGACGACAATCCCAGTGTTGTAGATGTGGCATCAGTTGACAAGGCGCGCCCGCTCCCGCCGGTCCTTTTCCGGGTTGTCGGCACCGTCCGTCAGGAACTTCAGCACCCTGACCCTGACCCAGACCCGGACCCGCCCCGGCTCCGGGAGCCCGAGTGCCTCCCCGGTCCGGGCGAAGTCGGCCGGCCGCGTCGCGGGTCGGCGGCTGTTCGAGCGAGGTGCCCGGGTGGGCGCCAACGGGTGCCCAAGATTCCGGGGGAGTTTCAATGCGGTGTGTCGACGTGCCGATGATGGCGGCATGGGGGGCAGGGGGGTGCGGCACGCCGGTCGTCGGAGACGACTGGCCTCGTCGGCGGTCCTCGTCCTCTCGGCGGCGACGATCTTCTCGGCCACCGTCGCGCTCGACGCCGGGCCGGCCCGAGCGGGCACGCCGGTTCCCGGTGCCGCCGCGTGTCCCGATGTTCCCGTCCGACAACATCTGGAACACCGACATCGCGTCCCTGCCGGTCGACGTGCACAGCGCCCAGTGGCTCGCCAGCATGGACTCGTCGTCGACGTTCCTGCATCCCGACTTCGGGCCGTCGGGTGATCCGTCGACCCCCTACGGCATCCCGTATACCGTCATCTCTCCCAGTCAGCCCTTCGTGAACATCTCGTTCCAGTACGCCAGCGAGAGCGACCCGGGGCCGTATCCGTTCGGTGCCAACACCCCCATCGAGGGGGGACAGAGCTCGACCGGTGACCGGCACGCCATCATGATCGACCCCACCACGTGCACGCTCTACGAGCTCTACGACGCGCAGTACAACGCCGGTGGTTCGACGGCGGGGTCCGGAGCGATCTGGAACCTTCGCTCCAACGCCTTGCGGCCGGCGGGGTGGACATCGGCCGACGCGGCGGGCCTTCCGATCATGCCCGGGCTGCTTCGTTACGACGAGGTGGAGTCGGGACAGATCACCCACGCCATCCGGATGACGGCGGAGACCACCGACACGAGCTATCTGTGGCCCGCCCGCCACGAGGCGGGGGCAGAGAGTGACCCCAACCTCCCCCCGATGGGGGCCCGCTTCCGGCTCAAGGCGAGCTTCAACATCTCCGGGTACTCGGCTCAGGCCCAGGTCGTCCTGCGCGCCATGCAGCAATACGGCCTGATCCTCGCCGACAACGGCAGCAACTGGTACTTCGGGGGCACCGCCGACCCCGCGTGGCCGCAGGCGCTCGTCGACGAGTTGAAGACCATCCCGGCCAGCGCCTTCGAGGCCGTGGACGAGTCGTCGCTCATGGTGAGCCCCGACTCCGGTCAGGCCGGCGTCCTCGACGCGGCCGGGCCCGGGTACCGGTTGGTGGCGTCGGACGGCGGCGTCTTCGCCTTCGGTGACGGCTTCTACGGCTCGGCCGGGGGGCTGGCGCTCAAGGCGCCCGTGGTCGGCATCGCCGACGCGGCGTCGGACGACGGCTACTGGTTGGTGGCGTCGGACGGCGGGGTGTTCGCCTACGGCGACGCGCCCTTCCTGGGATCGATGGGCGCGAAGCACCTGAACGCCCCCATCGTGGGCATGGCGTCCACGCCCGACGGCAACGGCTACTGGCTGGTGGCGTCGGACGGCGGGGTCTTCGCCTACGGCGACGCGCCGTTCCTGGGATCGATGGGAGCCAAGCATCTCAACGCCCCCATCGTGGGCATGGCGTCCACGCCCGACGGCGAGGGCTACTGGTTGGTGGCCTCGGACGGCGGGGTGTTCGCCTACGGCGATGCCCGCTTCCTCGGGTCGATGGGTGCGGTCAAGCTGCACAAGCCGGTGGTGGGCATGGCGGCCGATCCGGGAGGGGGGTACTGGCTGGTGGCGTCGGACGGCGGGGTCTTCGCCTTCGGCGCTCCGTTCTACGGGTCGGCCGGCGCCCTGGCCCTGGCCAAGCCGGTCGTGGCCATGCGTGCGCTCCCCGGCGGAGGCGGATACTGGCTGGTGGGGGCGGATGGGGGGGTCTTCACCTTCGGCGGGGCCAACTTCCACGGTTCCACCGCCAACGATCTCCTGAACGCGCCGGTGGTCGCCCTGGGCTGAGCCCGCCCGCGCCGATCCGCGGTGGTGGAGGACGTGGCCGTTAGCGTGTTGCCAGTGATCAGTGCGGTACCCATGATCCGAAGGATCATCGTTGGGGCGATTGTGGCGAGTGGGCTCACGATCGGGTTGTCCTACCCGGCGTTCGCGGACCCCTGCTACACGGGATGCGGGCCGGGCCCGGTGAGCATCGTGGGTTCGGGGTCGGTCCCTCCCGGCCTTCTCAATTCGCAGTCACCCCACACGCCCCTGCCGGCTCCGACCAGTCCGTCCCGGCCTCGCCCGGGCTGCCTTTCACCGGTGCGGACATCGAACAGATCATCGGTATCGCCTCGGTGCTGCTCGTCGGGGGTGTGGTGCTGGTCCGCACCAACCGCCGGAGGGCCCGCACCGCACTCTGAGCACCAGGACGTCGTCGCCCTCGGGCCCAGCCCGGTCAGACGTTGGTGAGCTCGATGACGTTTCCGGCGGGGTCCGAGACGAAGGCGGCCAGCACGGTCCGGCCGAAGTCGACGCGTGAGCTCGGTGCACCCAAGAAGGAGACGCCCGCGGCGCGCAGCGCCTCCATGGTGGCCTCGAACCGGTCGGTCGGAACGTGCAGGGCGTAGTGGGGGAATCCCCGGCCCGGAATGGGCATCTCGTCGGTCTCGATGAAGTGGAGCTGGAGATCTCCCACCCCCAGCCACATCCCGGGGATGCCCAAGTCAGGGCGGGGGAGCTCCTCGAATCCGAGGACGCCGCAGTAGAACCCGCGGGCGGCGGCCAGGTCGGTGACCGAGATGGCGACATGGCTGAAGCCCGTCACCGCGATCGGAGCTGCGGTGGTCATGGTCCGTCTCCTGTCTCTCGATGTCGCGCCACCCTCGGCGCCGTGCCACTGTAGTGATCCGCGCCGTGGACGACCGGCGCCGATCTCACCCGACGACGCCAGGGAGACCGCCATGGGGAATCCGGACTCCGACACCGTCAGGGTCCTCGGGCCGATTGCGCAGCTGGGGTATGTGGTCGACGACATCTCGGCCGCCATGGAGCACTGGATCGGGAATCTCGACGTCGGCCCGTTCTTCTACCTGCCGTCCCCGCCGCTCAACGACCTCGTCTATCGGGGCGAGCCCACCCGCGCCCGCATCGCCGTGGCCATCACGTACTCCGGAGACCTCCAGGTCGAGCTGATCCAGCCTCTCGACGACCACCCCTCTCCGTACCGTGATTTCCAAGCCACATCCGGGAACGGACTCCATCACGTCGCCCATTTCACCAACGAGTACGACACCGCCCTCGCCCTGTACGGGGCCAAGGGACGCACGCCCTACTACCAGGGTCGGGGGCTCACCGCCGACCAGCGCTTCTCCTACTTCGACTCGCCCTCGCAGGGCGGGACCGTGAACGAGGTCGTCGAGACGAGCGGGTTCGGCGGGTTCTTCGACCACATGCGGGCCCAGAGCGCCGGATGGGACGGAACCGAGCCGATTCGCACCATCGACCTGTAGTCCTCGACGGCGGTCGACCCTTGACCCTGCACCTGGGTACGGCCTTTAGTCTCTGAGGCGTGGAGGGGCTCACGATCGGTCGACTTGCCGACGAGGCGGGGGTGCACGTCGAGACCATTCGCTACTACGAGCGACGCGGTTTGCTGCGAGAACCTCCCCGGACCGGGGCGGGCTATCGCCAGTACTCGACCTCGGATCTGTGGCGGCTGCAGTTCATCGCCCGGGCGAAGCGGTTGGGGTTCACGCTCACCGAGGTTGCCGCCCTGACCGGGCCCGACGGTGGGCGCGGCGCCGAGCATGTCCTGGCCATGGCGCAGGCCAAGATTCAGGCCCTGGACGACCAACAGCGCGAGCTGGCGGACACTCGCTCCCGCTTGGAGCAACTCGTCGAGCTCTGCGACGACCCCGCGAGCGAGGACTGCATGGCCCTGCGAGTCTCTAGCTGACGAGGACCCCGAGGTCTTCGAGGAGCTGCTGTCGGCTCCGGGCCCCCACCGTCCGCCCCCGAAGCTCGCCCCCGGCAAAGACGAGCACGGTCGGGACGCTGACCACGTCGTAGCGCCGGGCCAGTGCGACATGCTCGTCCACGTCGATCTTGCCCACGCGGACGCGGTCCTCGTAGTCGACCGCGATCGAGTCGAGTATCGGGGCCATCGCCATGCACGGCGGGCACCACGGCGCCCAGAACTCGACCACGACCGGGATGGGTGACGAGCCGATCTCCTCGTCGAACGTCGCCTCTGTCAGTTGCAGCACTGCACCGGACACCACAGCCTCCTTGAGAGCCTTCACGCGAAGCGTAAGGCTCGTACCGTGGTCCGGAGTCAACCCCTGTCGTCGGGTTCTTCGTCGCGATGCACCGCGTCGGGCGAGAACGCCGGGACACACACCGCGACGTAGCGCGCCCCGCCCGCCGAGGGGGTGGAGTAGCGGACCCACCGTCCCGCTGGCGATCGCACCGCTTGGCCCGCTGCGACGGTGAAGGACCCGTCGTCGGATTCGACGTGGACCTCCCCTTCGATCACCACCGTGTACTCGTCGAACTCGGGACGCTGGCCCGGCTCCGACCATCCCAGTGGGTTGGTCATGACGGCGATGGAGACTCCGTCGGTTCCCGTTGCCAGCCGTCCCACGAACTCCGAGATCGTCTTCGGGGGTGAGCCGGCGGCGGGGAGAACGGTGGGGCTCGAGATCAGTTCGGCCATCCCTACCAATCGTGCCGATCTGTGGCGGCACTGGCCAGCCGGGGTCGGACGCCGATCAGGTAGACGAGTGCGATGACCGCCCCCACGATCTCGAAGAGCAGAGCTCCTAGGACCAGCCCGGTGATCCATGCGGCTTTGCGCCCCGAGGAAAGGACGGTTGAGGGTTTGCGTACCACGTCGACGATGGCCCAGACGATGAGGGCCAAGATCGCCAATGCGATGATCAGGGCAGCGTTCACGATCAGGTCACCTTCTCCACACGCTCAAAAGTTGTGTTCTCGGTCATCAGCCTACCGTCCAGGCCCTCGGAATCGTGTTCGGACTCAGGGCGTTCGTCCGGTCAATCGGCGGCGATGGCGGCCAGGACGTCGAGCTTTGCGGCCCGGCGTGCCGGCCAGCTGGCGGCGCCGAGGCCCAGCAAGGCGGCGATGATCAGGAACACCACCAGACTGCTGAAGGGGATGACGATGTCGGTGATCCCCTGTTGTTTCAACGAGGCGGCGAATGCCGTTCCGAGCGCGGTGCCGACGATCACGCCGATGATGGCGCCGAACAGCGAGAGGATCACCGCCTCGGAACGGATCATGACCCGGATCTGACGGCGCTTCATCCCGACGGCCCGGAGCAGGCCGATCTCGTGGGTGCGTTCGAACACCGACAGCATGAGCGTGTTGACGATGCCGATGAGTGCGATGACGACGGCCAGCGCGAGGAGTGCGTAGACCAGTCCGAGCAGCTTGTTCACCTGCGCCTGCTGCGCCTTCTCGAACTGGGCCCGCGTCTGGATCTGGATGTTCGGATAGGCCTTGAGCCCACCGGTCAGGGCCCGGGAGATGTCGGGGGCGCCGCTGCTCGTGCTCACGAGGACGGCGACCGGGAGCGGGGTGTTGAAATGCGACAGGAAGAAGCTGTCACCCACGAGGAAGCTGCCGAGCAGTGCGTTCGGTTTGTAGATCCCGCCGACGCGCATGGTCGAATTGCCGGTCTCGGCGAACTTCACCGGGACGGTCGAGCCCACCGAGAGGTGATCGGAGTTCGCCGTCGTCGTGTCGATCAGAAGCTGGCCGGAGCTCAGCGCCGGAGCCCCGGCTCCCGCGTTCATCCGCAAGATGATGGTGTCGGCCAGGTGTTGGGGCGAGATGCTGGTCAGGTTGTACACCGAGCCGCGGAACTCGAACTGTCCGCTGTAGACAGTCGACACCGTTGCCACCCCGGGCACGTGCGAGGCGTCACCGGCCACGGCATTGCTGAAGCTGGCGCCGTTTCCCGTGGCGGTGACGATGTACTGGGCGCTGATGGCGTTGTCGACGCTGCTGGTCGCCGACTTGGAGAGCGACGCGCCGAAGACGGTGATCGTGGACACGAGGGCCAACCCGACCATGAGGGCAGACGCCGTCTGCGCGGTACGACGGGGGCTGCGCATCGAATTCTCCCGGCCCAACTTGCCCGAGATCCGGAACAGACGGGCCAGGGGCCGACCGATGACGCTCGCCATGGGCCGGGCCACGGTGGGAGCCAGCATCCCGATGCCGATGAAGACGGCCACGGCGCCGACACCGACCAGCTGGATGGCGGGTTTTGTCAATCCCAGCGCCAGCGCCGCGATCCCGAGGACGGCGACGATGGTCCCGATGACGATCCGTCGCCGTGACGACTCCCCCTGCTCTCCTCGATAGTCGACAAGAGCGGCCACGGGCGGGATGCGCACGGCGCGCCGGGCCGGGCTGATGGCGGAGACCACGGTCACCCCCAGACCCACGACGATGGCGGCGATCACGGTACGCGTCTCGAAGACGAGAGGCCCCGACGGCAGCGTGATGCCGAACGCCTTGAGGAGCTCCTCCAGGCCCAACGCCGCCAGCACGCCCAGGCCGAGGCCGATCAACGAGGCCACCAGACCGAGAATTGCGGCCTCGACGAGGACGGAGCGGAACACCTGTCGTCGGCTGGCTCCCACGATACGGAGCAGGGCAAGTTCCCGTGTTCTCTGGCCCACGATGATCGAGAACGTGTTGAAGATGGTGAAGCCGCCCACGAAGAGCGAGATGAAGGCAAAGACCAACAACGCCGTCGAGAAGAACCCGAGTGCCTGGTTGATGGTGTTCGTGCTCTCGTTGGCCACGGTCTGCCCAGTCACCACCTCCACCCCTCGGGGCAGGATCTCGGCGATGGCGTGTTGGACGGTGGCCTTGTCGACTCCCGCTTTGGCCAGGACGTCGATGGAGTCGACCTGTCCCGTCTCGTCGAAGAGGCGTTGCGCCGTGGGCAGGTTGAAGGCGGCCAGGGTGGCGCCGGCGAGATTGTTGGCGGTACCGAAGGTGACGATGCCCGTGATGGTGAAGGTCTGGGTCGGACCGGCCAGGAGGACCCGAACGTGGCCACCCACCTTGAAGTGGTATTTCTGAGCGGTGGCGGCGTCCATCACGACGTCGTTCGAGGCCGTGGGGGCCGAGCCCTGCTCCAGGTGCAGGGCCGAGAGCTGCGGGTTGGGATCGAAGGACAGGCCCAGGGTGGGCGCACCACCCGTGCTCACGGCTTTGCCGTCGGGCGCCACGAACTGGGCGTAGCCGCTGACCGTTCCGTCGGCGTAGGAGACGCCGGGCACCTGGCGGACCTCGGTGACGAGGGATTCCGAGATCGGGTTGCGGACCGCGCCTCCGCCGCCGGAATTGTTGTTGAACTCGGCCTTCCCCCGGATCTGGAAGTCGACGTTCTGGTAGATGTGACCGAACAGCGTGTTGAAGGTGTTGTGCAGGGTGTCGGTCAGGACGAAGGTCCCGGAGATGAAGGTCACCCCGAGCACGATGGCGATGCCGGTGAGCGCGAGCCGCAATTTGTGCGCGAGCAGGCCCTTGATGGTCACCTTCCACATGTCAGCTACCCAGTTGCTTCATGTGTTCGAGCACCGAATCGGCCGTCGGGGACGCCAGCTCGCCCACCACGTTCCCGTCAGCCAGGAAGACGACCCGATCGGCAAAGGCGGCACCGCGAGGGTCGTGGGTGACCATGACGATCGACTGGTTGAACTCCGTCACCGAGCGTCGCAGGAAGCCGAGCATCTCGGCGGACGAGTTCGAGTCGAGATTGCCGGTGGGCTCGTCGGCGAAGATCAGGTCGGGCCGGGCCGATCAGGGCTCGGGCGCAGGCGGCCCGCTGCTGCTGGCCCCCGGACATCTCCGTGGGCCGGTGCGACAGCCGATCGCCGATACCCAGCTGAGCGACGAGGTAGTCGAACCACGCTTCATCGATCTTCTTCCCCGCCAGATCGGAGGGGAGCGTGATGTTCTCCCGCGCCGTCAGGGTGGGCACGAGGTTGAACGACTGGAAGACGAATCCGATGCGGTCACGGCGCATCTCGGTCATGTCCGAGTCGTCGAGCAGCCCGATCTCCCGGTCTCCCACGAAGGTGCGTCCCGATGTCGGGGTGTCGAGACCCGCCATGCAGTGCATCAGCGTGGACTTGCCCGATCCCGACGGTCCCATCACGGCGGTGAACTGGCCCCGCTCGAACTCGACGTTGACCCCGGCGAGCGCGTGGACGGCCGCGTCCCCCTTGCCGTAGGTCTTGACGAGGTCGATCGCTCGTGCCGCGGGCGGTGCTGAGGAGGCGGGGGCCCCGGTCGACGCGTGGTCCGTGATCGTCATGGATCTCCATCCTTGGTGGCTGGCGCGGTGACGTGCGCACCGGGCCCAGCAGGCAACGTCAAGCTGGTGTGCCTGGGCCCATGCGGTGTTGTGGCGTGGTCACCTCGAGGTTGAGTGTGTCGTGTCTGGAGGGGCGACGACATCCGGTATGACCCTGACCGGACCCTGACGTCGCGGAGGCGCATGGGGGCCGGGTCACCACGTTCTCCCACTGCGGGCACACCGGTCGACGTGGATGCGCCGCCTTCCGAGCCTGTGCCCGAGCGTGAGCCCGAATGCGATAGTCCACCCTATCCCGCTCGAGGCGAGGCACCGGACCACGCGAGGCCGTCGCCTGTGCCGGGGCGTGCTACATGAAACTGTCGTCGGCCGAGAGGCCGAGCGCGTCGTCACCCCCGGTGATGATGGGTTGACAGTTGCCCCAACCCTCGCCGCCTCCGACGCGGGTCGGTGACGTGCACGACCGTGTCGCGGATCTGGTGCAGGCGCCGGGCCACCACCGGGTCGGCGCAGTCCGGGATGTGCTCGCCCTCGACGACAGGTCGCCGCGCCATTCGCCGTGATGGTGGCCGTCGAGGCCGAAGTAGAGCCCGGCACCGAGGTGGAAGCCGGTGTCGGAGACCACTTCGAGCTCGAGCGTGCGCACGTTTCCGTCGGCGGTGCGGGCCTCGATGGTCCCGCCCTGCAGCCGGCGGTTGGCGGGGTCGAACCGCAGGTCCGGTTCGAGGTCGACGAAGCGCTCCACCGTGCCGTCGGCGTGCTCCACCCCGCCCATGACCACCTGTTTGTAGGTGAAGCCCGGTCCTTGGACGATCTGGTAGTGGAGGAACAGCCCGTAGCGGGAGCCGTCGGGACGCTGCATGGCGATCGGGCTCCAGATCATGCGGAACGACAGCCCCGCCAGGGGGTCGCGGGGCTCGAGGTCCCGGGGCGGCAGGCCGACGTCGTAGCGCACGCCCCAGGAGTGGTCGCGCGGTCGAGACCCAGGTGTCGGGGGAGATCTCGGTGCGGCGGCCCTCGACCTCGACCCAGCCCGAGGCCACCCCGATCTGGTGGTAGCGCACGAGGTCGGACCCCACCCGGAACCCCTGGCGCATGTGGGTGCGGTCCTCGAGCGAGGGCGGCACGATCCCCTCGAACACCCAGTCGAAGGCGATCGGTTGGGTGTCGTTGGCTTCGAGGACGAATCGAACCGATCGCAGGGGCTCGACCACCTCGTAGCGGATGGGGCCGACGACGGTGCGTCGCCGGTGCGGCGTCGAGACGCCGGCTGGCGCGCACGGTGCGCTGCTCGACGCCTTGTGAGATCCCCGCGTAGCCGTCCATGACGTTGCGGTTGGGGTACTTGCCCAGGCCGAACCCCAGCTGCAGGCTGCCGTCCTTGGCCGCCGCCATGGCGCAGATCTTCTCGGTCCACGACAGGTCACTGGTCGCCCACCACGGCGAAGGTGTCGGTGATCTGATGGCACAGTCCCTCGTCGGCGGGGACCAGGGGCCCGATCGGATTGGTCACGCGACCCTCACAGCTTGTCCCAGTAGGTGCCGGCGAGCATCTGCTCGAGGGTGGGCCGGTGCATGATCATGTCGTCGGGATCATCGGGCATGGCGATCTCGCCGAAGAGGACCTGGCGCCGCGCCACTCTGCTCATCACGATGGCATGACGCAGCGCCGCGTACATCGTGTAGAAGTCGAGATCGGTCGGCGTGTGCCCGGAGTGACGCGCATAGGCCGCTGCCACGTCGTCGAGGCGCATGAAATGCGGCATGCCGGGCAGCCCCGCCTGGAGGGCGATGTCGTCGAGGAAGCGATGGAGGTAGACCATCCAGCCGATGTCGATCTCACGGGGGCCGACCGCGGCCATCTCCCAGTCGAGCACGGCCACCGGTTCGAAGTCACGGAACATCATGTTGCCGATGCGGGCGTCACCCCAGCTGATGACGGGTGCCCCTTCGGACGGCGGGCCAGTGGTCCTCGAGCCAGGCGAAGGTGCGCTCGATGAGCGGTGAGCGCGCCCCGTCGGCCACCACCCATTCGTAGTACGAGCGCTGCTCGGCCAGATGACGTCGCAGGGCGGTGTCCCCGGGCCGGTCGAGCTCGAGGAAGGCGATGTCGTGTGCCGTGACCGTCGGCTCCGTGCAGCTCGGCCAGCACGCGGACCGACGAGTCCTGGAGCCGGTCCTGGTCGGCCCGGGGCGCCTCGGAGAGCCACGAGCCGAACGGGTACGGCATGATGTCGGGCGGCACCAACCCCGTCGACCCGCTCCATGACGAAGAAGGGCGAGCCGATGGCCTCGGGGTCGAGCTCCAACCACAGCGTGCGGGGCACGGGCACCCGGGTGCGCTCGGCCACCAGTCGCAGGACGCGGAACTGGCGCTCGAGGTCGTAGACCGGAAAGACCGGGACCGCGTCGGGATCGGGGACCAGGCGCGCCGCACACGCCTGGGTGACCCGGGCGGCAGGCGAGGCGGCGTCGGTGTCGCGCCACGTGCACTCGAACAGAAGCGTCTCGCTCGACATGCCGTTGGACTCCGGCACCACGAGCTCCGACACCTCGGGGTCGGTCACCGTGCGCCCAACCACCTCACCAGCCGCCGGTGCAGATCGTCGCGGTCGCGGGTCGAGGTCTGGGGCGCGGTGTCGCCTCGACCCCGGTCCCCTCGGGGTCGGCGGCGGGCGCGCCGGGGTCGGTCACGGCGCCGTCCCGGGAGCCACCGATTCCCATCCGGTGAAGCCCGAGGGTTGGTGGCGGCCGAAGGTCCCGTGCTCGAACATGCCCCAACCCTGCGCCCCGTCGAACGTCGCCCGGGCCACGTGGTCGACCACACCGAAGGGGATGCGACCGGTGATGGCGGGGTCGCGCATGTCGACCACCACGTTCTCGGTGAAGCCCCGGCCCCGCCACTGCCCGTGCGTCCAGTCCGGGTCGCCGCCGTAGCCCGGGCCGCAGTTGAGGCCGACGAACCCGAGGGTCTCGATCTCGAGGTCGAGAGACCCGCCACGCCCGGGTGTGCATGTGGAGCACGGCCGTCTCGGGGTGTCGGGTCCCGGGGCGGTAGCGGACCTCGACCTCGGGCCACCCGAGTTGTTCGGGCGGGCGCCCCGATGCGGCGGGGAAGACCCGCACGGCTTCGTTGAGCGTGCGGGTACCGTCGCCGTCCTCCTGGGCGATCACGACCACGGCGAAATCGTCGAACCGCAGCGGCACGTAGGTCCACCAGAACCCGAACCCGTCCTCGGGCTCCGACGCGCCGCGCCCGGGCGGCTCGGGCTCTCCCACCGGTCGGATGCCCCACGACCGGTCCCGGGTGCCGACCCAGCGGTCGTCGCTCACCACGAGCTCTTCGTCTCCCACCTCGAGCACGCCCGACCACGTGCCCAGCTGGGCGAAGCGCGAGGCGTCGAGGATGACGCGCCCGCCCTGGCGCATGACATGGGCCGGTTCCTCCACGGGCGGGAAGGACCCGGTCCAGGTGAGGTCGAAGGCCACGCCGTTGTCGGCCCCCTCGCACACCACCCGCACGCGCTGGAGTGGCTCGAGCACCTCGATCCGATAGGGCCCGACACGCTGCGCCATGCGGTCGTCGCCCAGGACGTCCGACGTCCGGACCGTGTACTGCTGGTCGCCGCGTCGGACCGTGGCGTAGGCGTCGATGACCCCCAGGTTGGGGTACACGCCCATGCCCGTGACGAGGAAGATCTCGCCGGTCCGGTCGTGGGCGTTGAAGTAGCAGCGGTCATACGCGTTGCGGTCGCTCGTGGCCATGTACCGCATCGAGAGCGGCACCTGGTGCACGGGATATTCGTCGAGCGGCACGGGCATGAGATCGGTTCCCCCTGGTCGTCTGAGCACTCAACGTAGCCCGCCGCCGTGATCAGACGACCAGGCCCCGTCCCGTCACGAGCGGGAGGTCGAGGGCGGTGATCAACCCTGCGGGCGCCTCCACCACGGCCGGCACCGCGTTCACCAAACGCATGGCGGTGGCCTTGAGGCCGCCCGTGTTGTGGTCGCCGTCGGTCCCCATGAGCTGGAGGTCGACGGTGTAGGTGGGCTCGCCCCGCACCACCACCCGGTAGCCGCCCTGGCCCGCGGGCTGGGGCCAGTCGGGCCCGATGTCGTCGGCGAGGCGGGTGACGTGCTCGAGGACGATGATTGCCCGGCCGCCGCGCATGCCGCGCACCTCGAAGCGCAGCCCCGCGGCGGTGCCCTGGTCGACCTGCCCCGACGCGATGGTGATGTCTCTCGGCGCGGGCAGGCGTTCGTAGTGCTCCTCGACGGCGTCGAGCTCCACGTCGAGCCCGGCCGCGATCTGGCGCACGACGCTGCCCCACGCCATGGTGAGCACCCCGGGCAACAGGAGCATGGGGGTGTCCTCGAGCGAGCGCCCGAAGCCCATGATGTCGAACATCACCATGGGCTGGTCGTAGGTGGCGTAGTTGAGGATCTCGAGGCACCGCACCTCTTCGATGCGCTCGCTGATGCCGGTGATGACGAGGGGGAGCCAGTCGTTGGCGAATCCGGGGTCGATGCCGTTGACCCACAGCGACACGCCCGCGCCGCGCGCCGCCTCGCGCAGGGGGTCGGTCATCCCGGCCGCGACGACGCCCTCGGGATACTGCAGGAACACGGGCCCGCTCGACACCACGTTGATCCCGGCGCGCAGGATCCTCTCGAGATCGGCGAGCGCCTCGGGCAGGCGGTGATCGGCCATGGCGGTGTGCACGACGCAGTCGGGCGCCAGGGCGAACAGGGCCTCGGCGTCGTCGGTGGCGGCCACGCCCAGGGAGCGACCCAGGCCGGCCAGGTCCCCGGCGTCGCGCCCCACCTTGTCGGGGTTCGACACCCACACCCCCACGAGCTCGAGGTCGGGCCGGGCGTCGATGCCGGCCAGGGCGTGACGGCCCACGTTGCCCGTGCCCCACAGCACCACGCGGTAGGTCTTGGCGCGATCGGTCATGGATGCCCCTCAGCCCAGGTCGACCTGAGGGCGCTCGGCGCCGCCGTCGACCTCGAAGATCTTGCCGGTGACGAAGTCACCCGCCGGCGACGAGAGGTAGATGACACACGCCGCGATGTCCTCGGGTTGGCCGATACGCCCTACCAGGGACGTCTCCTCGATGAAGGCCAGCATCGCCGGGTCATGTGCGACCACGTCGAGCGCCGAGGTGGCGATGGTGCCCACCGCGATGGCGTTGACGCGGATGCGGGGGGCGAGTTCGGCCGCGGCCAGACGGGTGTAGTGCGACAATGCCGCCTTGGCGGTGGCGTAGGCGGTGAAGCCCCGGGGTGCCACGCGTCCCGCCATCGACGAGATGTTGACGACGGCACCTCCGTCTCCCGCCACCATGGCGGGCACCGCGGCGCGCATCAAGGCGTGGGCGCTGCTCACGTTGTAGCGAAAGGCCCGTTCCAGATGGCCCGGCGTCACGTCGAGCAGAGGGCGTGGCATCCAGCCCCCGTGGTTGTTCACGATGATGTCGAGCCGGCCGAAGGCCTCGGTGGCCTTGTCGACGAGCTGCGCCATCACCTCGAGGTCGTTGAGATCGGCGGGGACCACGATGGCGGTGCGGCCTGCCGCCTCGATCTTCTTGGCGACCTCGTTGAGCTGCTCCTCGGTGCGCGACGTGATCACCACGTCGGCACCCGCCTCGGCCAGGGCGATGGCGGTGGCGGCGCCGATACCCCGTCCTGCTCCGGTGACGATGGCGGCGCGGTCGGTGAGGCGGAAACGGTCCAGGATCGGCATCGCCGCCGACCCTAGCTCAGGGCCCCTCCATAGTGAAACGTGTTCCAGTGAGGGCGGTGGACGCGGCGCGGCGCCGGAGGGACCGAGTTCCGCCCCGGGTCAGGTGGGCCGGGTCGAGGGAAGTCCCAGCTTGCGGTGGTCCCACGACACGGTGCGCTCGACGTGCAACGCGATGACGACGCGCTTGTTGAGCATGGTCTCGACGAAGGGGCGCAGCTCCTCGGTGTAGGTCCCGTAGTAGCGCTCGAAGAGGTCGATGCCGAGCTCGAACATGCGATCGGGGTCGTCGATGAACTCCGCCGTGCCCACGAGCTCGACGCCGCGCAGCTCCTCGTAGTAATCGCCGTCCTCGGCCATGCACGTCATGGTCGGGTTGCGCCGCAGGTTCTGCGCCTTCTGCGACTTGGCCTTGGTCTCGAAGGCGAGCATTCCGTCGAGGAACCCGTACCACATGGCCACGGCGTGGATAGATCCGTCGTGGTTGATCGAGCACAACGTGACGGGCCGCCGCTCGTGGATGAACCCGTCGATCTCCTCGGGCGTCATCTTGATCTGGGCCCGTTGGTTGACCCCGTGTCCCATCTGTCCCTGTGCCGGTGCGTCGCTCATCGGGGCGAGCGTACTCGCACGGGGCCAGGGCTTCCGGGTCAATACGCGCAGGGTAGGTGCTTGATGCCGTTGATGAAGTTCGACCGCAGACGGTCGGGTTCGCCCGTGGCGTGGATGCCGGGGAGATGGCGGAAGAGCTCTCGGTACATGACCGTGATCTCACGCCGGGCCAGATGCGCCCCCAGACAGAAGTGCGGGCCGGCGGCGCCGAAGCCGAGGTGCGGGTTGGGGTGGCGCAGGACGTCGAAGTGCTGGGGGTTCTCGAACACGTCCTCGTCGCGGTTGGCCGAGTTGTAGAAGAGCAGGACCTTGTCGCCTTCCGCGAACGTGTGACCGGACAGGGTCGTCGGCGCGGTGGTGGTGCGGCGCATGAAGATGACCGGGGTGGCCCAGCGGACGATCTCGTCGACCGCGGTGGGGGCCACCTTGTCGAAGTCCGCCGCCCAGATGGCGCGCTGGTCGGGGTGCTCGGTGAACGTCCACAGGCCGTGGCTGATGGCGTTGCGCGTCGTCTCGTTGCCCGCCACCACCAACAAGATGAAGAACGACGCCAACTCGGCGTCGGTGAGCGACTCGCCGTCCACGTTGCCGTTCACGAGCGCCGAGGTGAGGTCGTCGGTGGGGTGCTCGAGGCGGTACGCGGCCAGCCCCCGCATGAGCTCGGCCAGGTCGTTGCCGGCGTTCATGAAGGCCAGCACGGGGTCCTCGCCCTCGGGGACGTACTCGGTGTCGCCGAAGGACAAGATGATGTTGGAGCGGTTGAAGACGGTGTCGTAGTCGCTCTCGGGCACGCCCATCATGTCGCAGATGATCTTGAGCGGCAGCCGGGCTGCCACCTCGGTGACGAAGTCGCACTCGCCCTTGCCCCGGACCTTGACGATGAGGTCGTCGGCCACCTGCTGGATGTTGTCCTCGACGGCGCGCACCATGCGCGGGTTGAACGCGGCCGACACGATCCGACGTAGGCGGGCGTGGCGGGGGTCGTCCATGTTGATCATCGAGCCGAAGAACTCGAGGAGCTCGGGCGGCATGTCGAGGATGGTCGTGGCCGACTGCCCCGAGCAGTAGAGCTCGGGATGGCGGCTCATCTCCACCACGTCGGCGTGGCGCGTCACGGCGTAGTAGCCCCGACCGGGCGGGATGGGAACGATCGTCTCCATCTCGAGCTCGGGGTCCTGGAAGAAGGCGATGGGCCGCTCGGCCCGGAGCGTGGCGAAGGCCTGCTCGCGCACCGACCACGGCTCCTGCCAGAAGTCCAGGTTCGACAGCTCGATGTCGTCTACCCCAAGGGTCTTCGGGATCGTCACGTCGTATCCCCTCCTCCGTTGTGCATGGTGATTCCGCGCTCGCTCCGTGGCGGCGTGTCGCGGTTCATCCTCGCACCCGGGGGGGCGGCGACGCCCATCCCGGGAGGGGGAGCGGTCCTACACGGGAACACCAGGGCGGCTGCCCGGACGGGCCAGGCCCGAGCGCACCCGGGCGCCGAGGGCCTCGGCCTCGGCCGCGTCCTCGGCGCTGCAGGGGTCTGACCCGTAGCTGGCCCGGTCGGCGAGCGCGGCGAGCGCGGCGTAGGCATCGATGCCGGCGTCGATCGTCACATGATTCGTGGTCGGGGCCGTCGGCACGGTCGTCGGGCGGCGGCCGGTGACCGGCCGATAGGGCAGCAACCATCGGGCATCGGCGAGCGAGGCAGGCGCGCCGCGTGCTCCTGCAGGGTCTCGGCGGGCCGCCGCCCGAGGCGGGCGCGCTCGAGGACATCGGCCGCGTCGCGCCACTGGGCCAGCACCTCGGTGGTGGGATCGGCGTTCGGGGCGCCGCCGACGCCGCCGGCGCAGGAACTGGAGAGGGCTGGCGCCCCGGCCCACGGCGCGCCGGAGCCACAGCCCCAGAAGTGTGGCGAGGGCCATCGCCGCCACCACGGCGCCGGCGATCACGAGCGGGATGTTCCAAGACCTGCCCCGAGCCGTGCCGGTCCCCGCCTTGGCGCCCAGCGACAGGGGCACGGTCGTGGGGACCGAGACGTGGGGGAGCAGGGAGTGACGCTGAGGAGGAAGCGTCGAGGCCGTGGTGGCGCTCGACCGGCCCCCGGGGTTCTGGGCGCCCGACTTGGCGCCCGAGTTCACCCCGACGCCGGTGGCCTCACCCGACGAGGCGGGCGTGGGTTCGTACGAGGTCCATCCCGTCGAGGGTCCGAGATACACCTCGGGCCAGACATGCGCGTCGGCCCCGGTGATCCGGTACTGGTTGCGCCCCGTCAAGGCACCCGTCGTGAACCCGACGGCGATCCGCGTGGGCAGGCCGTCGATCCGGGCCAGGACGCCGTAGGCGGCGGCGAACTGCTGACAGAACCCCGCCTTGGTGGTGAAGAGGAACGACTCGAGCGCGTCGGTCCCGCTCGTCGGGGGAGGGGACAGCGTGTAGCGGTACCGGCCGCCGTCGAACCACCGAGCCAAGGCGGCGGCCTGGGCGGCGGGCCCCTTGGCACCGGCGACGATCTGATGGGCGAGCGCCACGACCGCGGCGGGTTCGGCGGGGAGCCGCAGATAGGGGGCCAGCGACGCCGCCGGCACGGTGCCCGAGGGGCTCGAGCCGTCGCCCCCGGTGTTCTTCGTCGGCTTGCGTCGGCTTGCTCGGCTTGCTCGGGTTGGTCGGGACGCGGGCCACGGCGACATAGCTCTCACCCGGTGGCACCTCCACCGGTTGAACGGCGCCGAACCCGGGCACGAAATCGGCGTCGCTGTTGACCGAGACGGCCGTCGGAGGCAGGGGCAGCAAGCGTGCTCTCGAGATCGGCCGATGGTGACCTGGGCGCGGAACGTCTTGGTGGGCGGGGGCTGGGGGAGGGCGGGGAGGTCCGCCACCTGCTTGCTCTGGGGGGACAGCGAGAAGCTCTGGGCGGCGGCTTCGGTGGTCGGGTCGGGAAGCCACGCCGTGCCCGTTGAAGTCGGTGAGCACGGCCACCTGCCAGTAGGTCGGAAGCGGCGTCTGGGCGCTGAACATGACGTCGCCGGTGCGGTTGACGAGGACCGCCTTCAGGTTGTCGACGAGGTCGATGGCGCGCACCCCGTTGAACCCCGGGCCGCCGCCGACATCGTCGCCCGGATCCCGTCCGTGCCGCCGCCGGGGCCTCGCCGTGGCCAATCCGAGACCCTGGGAGAGAGATCCCGGCGGCTGGGGGAAGGGCAGGGCGTCCACCTTCAGCGTGGCCAGGGTCGGGTTGGCGGCCAGGGGAACGAACGACGGCCAGCGACGCCGCCAACAGGGCGGGGAGTACGGCGGCGATCCTCGTGCCCAGACGCCGCCACGCCGAGGAGGAGGCGCCGGTGCTGCGCCACGGCGAGCGGAGCGTCCTGGCGCGGTCGGCGACGATCACGAAGCCGAGGGCACCCACCAGGTAGCTGACGACGGCCGCGAGCCGGTCGATCTGCGAGCTCAGCAGCGCCGTGTAGCAGAACAGTCCGAATGTCGGGACGAGCGCCACCACGGCGCCCGAGCCGCGCCGCTCTTGCCGTGCCCAGATGCAACGGGTCAGCACGGCGACGAGCCCCGCGCCGGTGGCGATGCACAGCACGACCTCGGGGGTGGCCGGCACCGGGGTGGGATGTGAGCGGATGACGGTGCCGGCGGCGTCGAACTTCGAGACGACCGTTCGCCACGTGGTGGCGGTGGGCAGGCCGTCGCGCGTGGCAGACAGGAGCTGGCCCCAGATGGTGGCGAGGGCGACGGCGACCACGCCCGCGACCAGCGCCACGCCCACCGAGAACGCGCAACCGCGTCGCCACCGTGGCTCCCAGGTAGCCCGCCAGGACGGTCACGACGATGGGCCCCACGACATGCGCGGCGCCGGGGGCCTCGGTGAGGCGCGCCGTGCCCAGCCCCGCTGCCAGCGACACCGCCAGGAGCGAGACAGTCGGGTGCGACGGCCGGGTTGGCCCCGGGATAGCGACGAGCTGCGGCGAGCGTTCATGGGACGAGGACCGTCTCGGCCCGGCCCCGAATGGCGTCGGGCAGCGTGCGCTGCTCGCGCCCCGGAGGGGGTGGTCACGAGGACGACGTCTGCACCCTGGACGCTGCCCGTGGCCCACACCGCGCCCCCGGTCGGTCGGTCCCCCCACCTGCGCACGACGGCGGGGGGAGCCGTGGCGGGACCGAGAAGAGCCAGGGCTCGCAGCATGGTCTGGCGTCCCGAGGCGTTGGGCGCGATCACCACGCGCTCGCCCGTGCTCGTGCACAGCTCGACGGTGAGGCCACGGTCCAGGGCGGCGCATCCCGAACCCCGCCGCGCCCGAGATGGTCTTCTCGATCGAGTCGCCGGAGTGGGCGGAGGGGCGCAGGTCCACGAGCAGTGACAGCGACCCCGCCCGGGGTTCGACGAATTCGCGCACGACCAACTCGCCCGAACGCGCCATCGAGGGCCAGTGCAGCCGCGTGAGCCGGTCGCCCGGCGCGTAGGGCCGCAACCCGCTGAGGTCATCCCCCGAGACCGCGTCCGCCGCCGCCGCCGCCGCCGTCGCCGAACGCGCCTGACCGCCGGGATGCGCGCCGGCGGGACGACCCCGGTGCGACAGCTCGGCTGGTGCCGGGTAGACGATCACATGGGCGGGGGGAGCCACCGTGATTCGGAGGGCGACGAGGCCGAAGGGGTCTTCGCACCACACGCCCACGTCGGACAGCGTCAGAAGCCCTCGTGTCGCGGTGGGCACGCGGATCGACAGGGTGGCGCCGTCGCCGGGGCCGAGGTCGGGGACCGCGCGTGCCGCCGACAAGCTCCTGCGGTCGCGCCCCCGCTCGCGTCGAGTGCGGTGCGGCCCTGCAGTGTCGAGCCACCCATGCGACGGGGAGCGCTGTCCGAGGGAGGTGAAGCCCTGTGGGGGATGACCGGACGCGGTCGGGCTCCGGGAGCCGGCGCCCGATGCGGTGCCGGTGCGGCGCGCCCCGGCGATCGAGGTCTCCCCCAGCCCGGGGTATGACACCGACCAATGCACACGGGGGTCCTCGACGAGCACCGGCGGGCGACGACCGCGGCCTTGGTTGGTCACCGTCACCTCGACGACTGCGGTCTGGTGCGCGGTCACCTCGGCGACGGGGACCTTCACCACTACGTGCAGCGTTCGCCGGCTCGTGCGCAGGCGGTGCCAGGCCGAGACGGTGCCCACGACGAGAAGGACGCCGACCGAGATGGCCAGGAAGACGAACTCCTCGACGCCGTAGGCCAGGCCCGCGATCGCCGAGCAGGCCGCCCCGACCGCCAACACCGCTCCCCGGGTCGACAGCACAGCCGGGCTCAGGTGCCGCGCCGGCGGCTCGGGCCGGGCGCCACCTCGCTACCGGGCGACACCTCGCTACCGGGCGCCGCCGACGGGGACGACGAGCCGCGACATGATCTCCTCGATCGTCGACGACGCCGTGACGCCGGCCATCTCGGCGGCGGGATGCACCACGACCCGGTGCCCGAGCGCCGGCTCGGCCACGAGCTTCACGTCGTCGGGCGTCACGTAGTCCCGGCCGGTGGAGACCGCGACCGCCCCGGCGGCCCGGAGCACCGCCAGCGTGGCCCGGGGCGATGCGCCCACCGTGAGGTCGGGGTGGGACCGGGTCTCCCCGATGAGATCGAGGACGTAGCCGCGCACCTCGGGCGCCACGTGCGCGTGCAGGACCGCGGCCGCGAAGGCGCGCAGGAACGGGACCCCGCCGACGCCCGCCAGCGAATCGGGAGACGGGACGCGTCGAGCGTGGACGCGAGCAGCTCGTCCTCGGCGGCGCGCTCGGGATAGCCGAGGCTGAGCCGGAGCAGGAACCGGTCACGCTGGCTGTGGGGGAGAGGGAACGTCCCGGCCGCGTCGTAGGGGTTCTGGGTGGCGATCACCATGAACGGTTGGGGCAGGGAATAGCTGATCCCGTCCGCGCTCACTTGGTGTTCCTCCATCGACTCCAACAGCGCCGACTGTGCCTTGGGCGAAGCCCGGTTGAGCTCGTCCGCCAACAGGATGTTGGTGAACACCGGCCCGGGCCGAAACGTGATGCGGCCCGTGTCGCGGTCGAAGACCATGGCCCCGGTGACGTCGGAGGGGAGAAGGTCGGCGGTGAACTGCACCCGACCGAAGGTGAGGTCGAGCGATCGGGCCAACGCTTTGGCCAACGTGGTCTTGCCCACCCCGGGGTGGTCCTCGACGAGGAGGTGGCCTTCGGCCATGAGGCAACACAGCGCCAGGCGCACGGTGCTGTCCCTGCCCACATAGGCACTGCGCACATTGGCGACGACGTCGTCGAAGGTCCGGTCCAGCTGGACGGGGCTACCGGGAAGCGTGGCGATGGCCGGCACGACCGACGGGCCGGCCGGATCCTTCACCGCGGCCGAGGTGGAGGTCATCACCTCACCCTCCGCGGCCATCGCGCCGCTCACGTGCGGCACGGCACCCGCGTCCTCTGCGGACGTTGCCATGCTCGGAGCCTAGGTCCCCGGTCCCAGAGGGGCACCGCGGAGTGATTGCAAAACCATTACGGACGAGAGATCGAGCGTTGACCCACGATCGGCGTTGCTAGTTGGCCGACTCGGTGGCGTCAGCGCACCGGCTGTGCCACGGCGTAGACCCCGACCCCGTTGTAGGTCGACGAGTCCGCGGGCAGGAAGGGGCCGTTGATGATGACGGCCAGCTGTCCCGAAGGAGCCGGGCCGGCATCGCCCTCGACGGTGACCACGGCGCTGTCGGGCCATACCTGGACCACGAGACCGGTGTGGACCGAGGTGGCCGTGCTGCCTGGGCCCGGTGCCGTACAGCACCGCATCGCCGGGCGCGGCCAGGACGTTGTGCGGAAGGATGCGCCCGTTGGCGGCGGCCCACGCGTAGACGTTGCCGGTGAAGGGTATGGATGGCACCGGGATCCCGGCATGGGCCCAAATCCAGGTGACGAACAGCGCGCACCACTGTTCACAGGGTCCGTAGGGGTTGCAGTAGGGGCCCTGCGAATTGTCGGGGTCGGGCCCGATCTGGCTCGTGGCCAGCGCGGTGATCGCAGCGGAGTCCACGAGCGAGTAGGGAGACGGGCTGGCGAACGAATAGGACCAGTCGTCGGGTTCGAGCAGCCAGTATCCCTTGCCGTCTGGCGTGGGGACGATGGCCGAGACCGGGGACATCGGTTTGGTGGTGGCGGTCGACCCGAAGCTCGGCGCGTCCCCGAAGGTGTACACGCTGCCGTCGTTGCCCACCATCCAGTACCCGTTGCCGTCAGGGGTCATCGCCATGCCCTCGATCGACGCCGGCAGCGACTTCTTCTGTCCCAGGGACCCGTAGAAGACGGCATCGCCGAAGGCGAAGATGCCCCCGTCGCCGGCGACGAGCCAGTAGCCCTTGCCGTCCTTGGTGGCGGCCATCCCGGTCACGCCCGCCACCAGGTGCGTGGCTCCCATCGACCCGTAGAAGCTCGCGTCACCGAACGAGAAGATGCCCCCGTCGGCGGCGACGAGCCAGTAGCCCGCACCATCGGGCGTGGCGGCCATGCCCACGATCGGCTGGTCCAGCGCAATGCCTCCCATCGACCCGTAGAAGTCGGCGTCGCCGAAGGCGAAGACGCCGCCGTCGAGAGCGACGAGCCAGTAGCCCTTGCCGTCGGGCGTGGCGGCCATGCCCACGATGGGGCCGTTGAGCTTCAGCGCGCCCAGGGAGCCGTAGAAGTCGGCGTCCCCGAAGGCGAACACACCGCCGTCGGCGCCCACGAGCCAGTAGCCCTTGCCGTCGGGCGTGGCGGCCATGCCCACGATGACCGAGGACAGCGTCGTGTCCAAGGTGCCGACGACGCCGGCATCGCCGAATGGCACGACACCGCCGCCGGGGTAGCGATGCGTGACCGGCGCGGCGGCCGCGGCGTGGGCGGGGAGCGCGACGACGACGGCGAAGGTGCCGAGCGACGTGAGGGCGGTGACCGCGACGACGAGGGAGCTGAGAACCCGGCGAGCTCGGGACCCTGGTGTCGGGGGCAACGCGTTCGGTGTAATCCTGTGAGAGCGGTTCAAAAAGACGAGCGCGCGAGCATGGTGGTGCTCGTTTCGCGTCACCGTCAAATTGTCGGTCGGAAGGCGTGAGAGCTGAAGGTTTTCGGCGTATTCGGCGTTCCCGAACTCTGTGAGTTCACTGAGATCCGCCAGTGGAAGCGGCGTTGGCCGCGGCCACCACCACGGGCCAACCTTCGCGGACGCTGATCGAGACGGGGCGCCACCCCGTGGCGTCGACGAAGGCGCCATTGGAGATGCGTTGGGACCGGAAGACGGCCGCCGCTCTGGCTCCTCCGAGCTTGGCCAGTCCGGCCGGAGCGATGAGCGGTGGTCGTACCCCCAGCGCGCCGGCCAGGGACGCGAAGAATTCACGACGGGTGACCGGTTCGTCATCGCCCACGTTGTAGAGCCCCGCCGGCGCCGACAGGGAAGCCACCACAGCGGCCGCGGCATCGTCGGTGGTGATCGACGACACGTACCGGTCGGGTCCCGCCCCCAGGGCGATGCGTCGTCGGGCCAGCCTGATCATGGCGAGGGTGGAGTCGCTGTCAGGGCCGTAGAAGGTGGCGAAGCGCAGGATCACCCCCGTCGCACCCGCCGCGCTCACCCGGGCGGCGTTGGACTCCGCCACCGCGGCCGACCGGAGGTTGGCGACGGGGTCGATCGGTGACGATTCGTCGAGCCACTGGTGGTGCCCGTCGCGGTACACCAGGGCGATCGACTCCTGTACGTACCGAGGCGTTCCCCCCGCCAGGACCGCGTCGACCAGGTTCTTCGACCCCTCGGTCCGGATCCGGTCGTTCTCCGCCCAGGCACTGGGCATGGCCATCTTGGACGTGGGGGGGATATGGGTGGCGAGGTTGCAGACGGCCTCGTGGCCGGCCACCGCGACTCGCATGGCATCGGGGTCGAACAGCTCGGCGCGCACCGGGGTGGCGCCGAGGCGTCGCAGCAACGCTGCGCCCGCGTCGGAGCGGGCCAACGCGCTGACGTCGTGTCCGGCCGCCACGAGCAGCGTCACCACCCGTCGTCCGAGCACACCGGTGGCACCGGCGACGAACGTCTTCACGTTCTCCGCCCGCCGGGTCCGCGCACGGTCAGATGGTATGTGCCGATGGGAGGACGGGGGCGAGCCAGAAATGTGTGTCCGTTGGGTTATCGACCCGACACGCCGCGGGGTAGCGCACTGCGTGGCTGTTCTGGCCGCATACCGCACTCGACACCGAGTGTTTTCACCTGACGAGCGGGGAAAAAGGCCAGTCACCGCCGAAAGAATGGCGCGCGCGGGACCGCCAGTGGTCACGGAAGAGAGGGCGCGTGGCTAGCCTGGAAGTGCTCTCGCGTTGCGTGAAAGTGAGGCAACAGAGCGTGATCTTCGTGGAAGTGTTCAGGCTCCTCCTCGTGATCGCCGGCACCATCGGCGGGCTCACGGTCGGGAACGACATCGGCCGCAACACGACCGCGCCGGTCGTGGGGATCACCCTGGGCGCGCTGGCGTCGTACATCCTCGGCGGAATCATCGGCCGCTTGATCGACAGAGGGCTGCGCGGCGCGGTCTTCCAGCTGCGCACCATGCCCGCCAGCTCGGTGTTCGCCGGATCGGTGGTCGGAACGACCGGCCTGCTCCTCGGGCTCGTGGCCGCCCTTCCCGTCGTGGCGCTGGTGCACTCGAGCATCGACTACCCCCTGGTGTCGGCCTTCGCCTGGGTGCTGTGCGCGGCGGGGGTGCGCATCGGCCTGGCCAAGGGTCAGGAGATCGTGCGGGCGGCGGGGTTGTCACACCTGCTCGACCGTCCCGTCGACCCCCCGCCCGGCACCGCCCTCCTCGTGGACAGCTCGGCGGTGATGGACCGTTACCTCATGGTCCTCGGGAGGGCCGGACTCCTCGTCGGAGGCATCGTGGTGCCTCGCTTCGTGGTCGACGAGGTCCGAGCGTTGAGCCACAGCCCCGATCCCGTGTCGTCGCGCCGAGCCCATCGCGGCCTCGAGGCGATCGAGGCGCTGCAGGCCGGCGGGGTACAGGTGTGGATGAACGAAGACGAAGTCCCCGAGGTCGACGACACCGGGGACCGTGTCCTCGCCCTGGCGCACCGCCTGCATGTTCGTCTCGGCACGTGCTCGGCCGAACTGGCCGAACGGGCCGGGGCGCAGGACGTCGACGTCGTCGATCTGCGCCACCTGGCCGCCGAGTTGTCGCCCGACCACCCTCCGGGCGAGCACCTGGTCATCGATCTGGTGAAGGCAGGACGCCAACCCCGACAAGCCGTCGGGTTCCTGCCCGAAGGCGACATGGTCGTCGTCAACGACGCGTCGCATCTGGTGGGGCGTCGGGACATCGAGATCGTGGTGTCATCGGCGCGCCAGACGAGCCAGGGACTGTTGGTGTTCGCCCAGCTCCTCGAGGGCGGCCCGGCGCTGGCGGAACACGCCCACACCGGCTGAACGCTGCTTCGCCGAGCGCGGGTAGCCGCGCGCCGAGCTCGAGCGGGCGGGCGGGGATCAGGCCGCTTTGACCGCGGCCACCAGTTTCGACAGGGAGTCCTTGGCGTCTCCGAAGAGCATGGTCGTCTTGGGGTCGTAGAGCAGCTCGTTGTCGATACCGGCGAACCCGGGCCGCATCGACCGCTTGAGGAACACGATGTTGGTGGCGAGGTCGGCGTTGATGATCGGCATCCCGAAGATGGGGCTGCCCGGCGTGTTCTTGGCCGCCGGGTTCACGGTGTCGTTGGCCCCCACCACGAGCGCCACGTCGGTGGTGGACAGGTCCAGGTTGGCGTCGTCCATCTCCTCGAGCTGGTCGTAGGGGACATTGGCCTCGGCCAGGAGCACGTTCATGTGTCCCGGCATCCGGCCCGCCACGGGATGGATGGCGTAGTAGACCTCGACCCCGCGCGCCGCCAAGGCGTCGGCGAGCTCGCGCGCCGTGTGCTGGGCCTGGGCCACGGCCAGGCCGTACCCGGGGATGATGGCGACCTTGCGCGCATAGGCCAGCAGCACACCGATGTCGTCCGCGGTGCCCGACCGCACCGACCGGCCCTCGGCGTCGGGGCCTTCGCCCGACGCGGTGACGACCGAGCCGAAGGCAGAGAAGAGGATGTTGGTGAGAGATCGGCCCATGGCCTGGCTCATCATCCGCGTCAGCAGCGTGCCCGAGGCACCGACGAGCGTCCCCGCCACGATGAGCAGGGTGCTGTCGAGGGTGAACCCCGACGCGGCCACCGCCAGGCCCGTGAAGGCGTTCAAGAGGGAGATGAGGACCGGGGTGTCGGCCCCGCCGATGGGCAGGACGAAGATCGCACCCAGGACGAGCGAGAGGACCAACACGATGACGAGGACGGTGGTGCTGGCCGTGACGACGGTGACGACGAGCAGGGCGACGATGGCGATGCCGATGGCGGCGTTGATGGGCTGCTGGGCCGGATAAGTGATGGGCCGCCCCGTCATGAGCTCCTGGAGCTTGGCGAAGGCGATGGCGCTCCCCGCCAGGGACACCGACCCTACGAGCACCCCGAACAGGATCTCGATGATGCGGTAGATGGCCAGGGACTTGCTGGGTGCCGAGATGAACTCGGTGACCGACACCAGCGCCGCGGCCCCACCACCGACACCATTGAAAATGGCCACCATCTGCGGCATGGCGGTCATCTTCACGAGGCGGGCCGCGGGCACGGCGATGACGGCCCCGATGGCGATGGCCACGATGATGAGCACGAGGTTGCGGGTGTGGGAGTACACCTCGGGGAGCGAGAAGGTCCACGCCACCGCCACGAGCATCCCGCCCGCTCCCACCAGGTTCCCGAGCCGGGCTCGCTTGGGTGAACTGAGGCCCTTCAGGGCCAGGATGAACCCGACGATGGCGATGAGGTAGACGAGGTCGGTGGCGGTGCCTCTGCTCATGACGGGGTCCCCGCGCTCCCGCCGCCCGCGTCGTCCTTGGCGCCGTCGTCGGCGGCCGGTGCTTTGCGGTCCGTGGGCTTCGCCCTGAACATGTGGAGCATGCGGTCGGTCACCACGAAGCCGCCCACGACGTTGAGGGTGGCGAGCACGACGGCGAGGAAGCCCAGCGTCAGCTGGGCGGGCCCGTGGGCGTTGCCCAGCACGAGCATGGTGCCGACGAGGATGATGCCGTGAATGGCATTGCTCCCCGACATGAGCGGGGTGTGCAGGATGCTCGGCACCTTGGAGACGACCTCGTAGCCCACGAAGGCGGCGAGGACGAACACCGTGATGAACGTCATGAGGCCGGGCTCGGCGGCGATCACGGTGCTGCCTCCTTGGGTGCGTTGAGGAGTTCGGCGGTGGGGCCGTGGACGACCTCTCCCCCGCACCACGCAGCTTCCCGTCACGATCTCGTCCTCGAAATCGGGGCGCAGCTCGCCGTCGACGACGATCAACGCCAAGAAGTTGGCGACATTGCGCGAGTACAGGAAGCTGGCGTGGGTGGGCATGGCCGACGGCGGGTTGGAGAGCCCGCACACGACCACGCCCTGGTGCACGAGGTCCTGGCCCGGCTCCGACAGTTCGCAGTTCCCGCCGCTGTCCGCCGCCATGTCGACGATGACCGATCCCTCGGCCATGCGCTCGACCATGGCCGTGGTCACGAGGACGGGGGCCTGGCGGCCCGGGACCGCGGCGGTGGTGATCACCACGTCGGCGGCGGCCACTTCGTTGCTGATCAGCTCGCGTTGGCGGGCGAGGAACTCCTCGGACTGGACGCGGGCGTAGCCGCCTGCCCCCTCCTGGGACTCGAGCTCGAGCTCGACGAAGTTGGCGCCGAGCGACTGCACCTCTTCCTTGGCCGCGGCCCGGACGTCATAGGCGCGCACCTGCGCACCGAGCCGTCGCGCCGTGGCGATGGCCTGGAGACCGGCCACTCCCGCCCCGAGCACGAGCACCTTGGCGGGCGGGATGGTGCCCGCCGCGGTCATGAACATGGGGAAGAACTTGGGTAGGCGCACCGCGGCCGCCAGGGTCGACAAGTAGCCCGAGACCGTGGCTTGCGACGAGAGCGCGTCCATGGACTGGGCCCGGCTGATGCGAGGCACGAGATCGAGGCTGAACGCCGTCGCCTGGCGCTGCACGAGCGCTCGGACCGTGTCGAGTTGCGCCGCCGGCTGGAAGAAGCTCACCACGGTGATCCCCGGCGCCAGCAGCTCCACCTCTTGCGGCGTCGGGGCCTGGACCTTGGCGACGAGCTGCGCGCCCGACAGGGCTTCTGCGGCCCCCGACCGTACGGTGGCGCCCTTGTCCACGTAGGCGGCGTCGGGGAAGTGCGCCAGGACCCCCGCGCCCTCCTGCACGATGACCTCGACTCCGGACCCGGCCAGGCGCCCGGCCACATCGGGGATAATGGCCACCCGCTGCTCGCCGGGACGCGTTTCGGTAGGGACGGCGAGTTTCACGGGGGGCTATCAGAGCACGCCGAGTACGCGTCGCTCCACTTCATCTCCATATTCCGGGCCGCTCAGGCACCTTCGAGCGCGGCCAGGAAGGCGGGGCCCTCGCCGCCGCCGTGCACCTCGAGCGCCGCCCCCGACACATAAGACGCCAGGGGGGAGGCCAGGAACAGGCAGGCGCCGGCCACGTCCCCGGGCGTTCCCATGCGGCCCAGGGGCACCGTCGTGGCCACCGCGGCGATCCCCGCCGCGCCTCCGTAGTGGTCCTGGGCCGCTTCGGTGGCGATCAGTCCCGCCACCACGCAGTTGACCCGGATCTCGGGTGCCCATTCAACGGCCAGCGATCGGGTCAGGTTGATGAGTCCTGCCTTGGCGGCGCCGTAGGCGGCGGTCCCGGGAGAGGGGCGCAACCCCGACACGCTGGCGATGTTGATGATCGCGCCACCCTCGCTCTGCATCACGGCGTGGGCCGCCTGGGCGCAGTACATAGGAGCGAGCAGGTTGAGGGCGACCACCTGGGCCACGAAGCGCGGCGAGGCATCGGCGGCAGGAACGGCGGGGGAGCCGCCGGCGTTATTGACGAGCACGTCGACGCGACCCCAGCGCTCGGCCGTCGTCGAGAGCACCGCGGCAGCTTGCTCGGCGTCGCGCACATCGGCGGTGAGGAACACCGCCCGCCGGCCCGCCGCGCTCGGCAACTGGTCTTCGGCCGGCTCCTTGCGCCCGCAGATGGCCACGTCCGCCCCCGCGGCGAGGAAGGCCTCGGTGATGCCGCGGCCCACGCCCCGCGCCCCACCCGTCACGACGATCACCTTGCCGGTGAAGTCGATCACCCCGGTGAAGTCGTGGCCTTGCGTCACGGCTTGAAACTAGCCAAGGACCCCGAACGACGTGCGTGTTGTCATGAAGGCAGCCTCCGGGGCTGCCCTTGACGCTCTGACCGGCAGCAAGGAGACTCGCTGGAGGGCTGGGTGAGGACGTCGGGGTGCGTTCTTCGGGGGGGACTGCGGGAGGTGCCATGAGAACGAGCACGCGCCGCGCGTCGCCGGTCTCGTTGCGGTACCTGCCCGGCCTCGACGGCATCCGGGGAGTGGCGGTGGTTGCGGTCATCGCCACGCACACGGTGGCGACGATCCCCGGTGGCTTCTTGAGCGTCGACGTGTTCTTCGCGTTGTCGGGCTACCTCATCACTTCGCTCCTGGTCGCCGAGTGGCGACAGACCGACACGATCTCTTTGGGTGGGTTCTGGGCGCGTCGGGCCCGGCGGCTGCTCCCCGCCTTGTTCTTGATGCTCACCGTCGTCGGGGCCGGAGCGGCCTTGTGGCCGCAGATCTTCGGGAGCCCCTCGCTGCGCGGCGACACGCTGGCGACGGTGTTCTACGTGGCCAACTGGCACTTCATCGCCGACCACACCAATTACTTCAATTACTTCCTGGCCGCGACCCGACCCTCGCCGCTGCTGCACACCTGGTCCCTGGCCATCGAGGAGCAGTTCTACCTGGTGTGGCCGATCGTGGTCCTGGCTGTGCTCAAGGTTCGTCGCCCCTGGGCGCGCCGAACCGACGGCGATGGGCACGACGGCGGTGATCGGCGCCGTCGTCTGGTCGTGCTCTTCGGTCGTCGCCGCCGGCGGTGCGGTCGCCTCGGCGCTGTGGATGGCGGAACTGGTCCATGCCGGTGGCGACACGACGCGCAGCTTCTACGGCAGCGACACACGCGCCCAGGCGATCCTGGTCGGCGCGGCACTCGCCCTGGGGACGGTGTTGTGGGGCCCGGCCCGCTCGCGCCGGGCGCGAGCCGCGGTGTGGAGCATGGGGAGTCGCCGGGATCGTCGGGACCGCGCTGTTGTGGTTGTTCGTCCCCCAGAGCTCCCTGTGGGTGTTCCGGGGCGGCTTCTTCGTGGCGGCACTGTGCACCGCGGGGGTGATCGCCTGTGTCGCCGGCCTGCCGGCCAGCCGGATCACCACGGTGCTGTGCTTCAGACCGTTGCGCTACGTGGGTCGCATCTCCTACGGCATGTACCTGTGGTACTGGCCGCTCGTGCTCGTGCTCTCGCGCAGCCGCGCCCACCTTCAGGGGTACCCGCTCCTGGGCGTGCGCCTGGCGGCCATCATCGGGGTGGCGACGGCGTCGGCATACCTCGTCGAGCTGCCCATCCGTCGGGGCCGGCTCCCCACGTGGTGGACGCCGGTCGCCATGCCCGTCGCCGCCAGCCTGGCCGTGCTCACCACGTTCCTCGCCACCGTTGGGGTGAGCGATGTGGCCAGTGCATCGGTGCGCGTCGACGGCGCTGCGCTGGCCGGCGCAAGACCGGGAACGTTGGCCGCGGGCGCCGGGGTCACCTCCCCGGCGGTGCGTTCGTCGGGGACGGCACGGTCTTCGAAGACGACGGGGACGGGGCGGTCCTCGACCACCACGTACACCGATCCGGTGAAGGTCCTCATCGTCGGGGACTCGGTGGCAGGGACGCTCGGCGTCGGGCTCGGGCAGCGTCATGGAGCAGTACGGCGTGGTGGCGGTGAACGAAGGCAGTCCGGGATGCTCGGTGTCGATGGACCAGTTGGTGCAGGTGCTGTGGTTCACGGACCCGCCCGGGAAGCCGTGCGAGAACGGTGACCCCGACGCCCTCTTGGCGCAGTGGCGAGCCTGGGTGGACCAGTTCAATCCCGACGTCGTCATCTACATGGCCAGGAGCGAAGTCCTCAACCAGGAGGTGAACTCCACCTGGACCAACATCGGGGAGCCGGGCTTCGACTCGTATCTGGTGAACCGGTTCCACCAGGCGATCGACGTGCTCGGCTCTCGCGGCGCGCACGTCGTCTTGCTGACCTCGCCCTACTACGACACCGGTGTCCAGCCGAGACGGGTTGCCATGGCCCGAGGACAATCCGAGCCGGGTGGACGCCGACAACCGGATCATCGAGTCGATGGCCAGGACATCGGCCGGCGCCAAGTCCCGATCGGGCCAGCGCCTGTACTCGGGAGACGGCAACGTGACCGTGATCGACGCCGGCGCCTGGCTGTCGCCCGGAGGGCACTATTCCGTCACCGTCGACGGCGTCGTGGCCCGGTGCGGAGACGGGGTCCACTTCACCGTGGCGGGGGGTGAATGGCTGGCCCAGCGCATCCTGCCCGTCATCTCCTTGCTGGGCCGGGCGCACCAGGCGGCGTCACCATCGGGATCGTGGTCCGGTGATCTCGCCCTCACGCCGCCGTCGTGGTACTCCGAACTGCCCTGCGCGGCCTCGTCGGTTCCGGCGGGTTGAGCCTTCCCGGCTTCGTGCGGGTTGACCGGCGCGCCCGGGAGGCCCGTTCGCACGCCGCGGCGAACACCGAATACCCTGCTCGGACCGGTGCCGACTGATCCCAGCCTGGCCGGGTCGACGACCGTGCCGGGTCGTCGCCGATGATCTGGAGCCGTCCATGGGTATCGAGACACACGAGCGCTCGCCGGGCACGGCCGAGGTGGTCATCGACGTCCCTCCCGTGAACGCCCTCGACGTGGCGGCGTGGTTCGCGTTCGCGGACGCGGTGGTGGCGGCCGGCGCCATCCCTTCGGTGCGGGTGGTGGTGGTGCGCGCCGAGGGACGAGGCTTCTGCGCCGGGGTGGACATCAAAGAGATCCAGGCCAAAGGGGACGAGGCGCTCGTCGGGGTGAACCGGGGCTGCGCCGCGGCCTTCGCCGCGGTCTACGACTGCGAGGTCCCGGTGATCGCGGCGGTGCAGGGCTTCTGCCTCGGAGGAGGCATCGGCATCGCCGGCAACGCCGACATCGTGGTGGCCTCCGACGACGCCACCTTCGGACTGCCCGAGGTCGACCGCGGCGCCCTCGGCGCCGCCACCCACCTGGCCCGGCTCGTGCCCCAGCACCGGATGCGGTCCATGGTGTACACGGCCCAGCCGGCGACCGCGGCCGAGCTGCACCACTACGGGTCGGTGTTGCGGGTCGTGCCCAGGGACCAATTGGTCGATGCGGCCTACGAGGTGGCGGCGTCCATCGCGTCGAAGAGCCCCACCATCATCCGCCGGGCCAAGGAATCGCTCAACGGCATCGACCCTGTCGACGTGAAGCGCAGTTACCGCTTCGAGCAGGGGTTCACCTACGAGCTGCATGTCTCGGGCGTGGCCGACGAGCAGCGTCAGGCCTTCGTGGAGAAGCGCGACGCGGATACCTCCACATGAGCGACAAGCGCGCCACCGTCGAGGACATGGTGGGCGAGCTGCACGACGGCATGACCATCGGACTCGGGGGATGGGGATCGCGGCGCAAGCCCATGGCGGTCGTGCGGGCCATCGTGCGGGCCGGGGTGCGTGACCTCACCGTCGTCTCCTATGGGGGACCCGACGTGGGCGTGCTGTGCGCGGCGGGACGCGTCCGCAAGGCCGTGTACGCCTTCGTGACCCTGGACTCCATCGCCTTGGACCCCCATTTCCGGAAGGCCCGCCAGGGCGGGACCATCGAGGCCATGGAGATCGACGAAGGCATGTTCTATCTGGGGTTGCTGGCCGCCTCGCAGCGCCTGCCCTTCCTGCCCACGCGCGCCGGGTTGGGCTCAGATGTCATGCGGGTGAACCCCGGACTGCGCACCGTGTCCTCGCCCTACGACGACGGCGAGGAATTGGTGGCGATGCCGGCGTTGCGACTCGACGCCGCCTTCGTCCACGTGAACCGGGCCGACACCCACGGCAACGGGCAGATGCTCGGTCCCGACCCCTTCTTCGACGAGCTGTTTCTGGGGGCCGCCCGGCGACGCTTCGTCACGGCCGAAAAGGTGGTGGAACCGGGCCGGCTCCTCGACGAGGGCCCCATCCAGACCGTGACCATCAGCCGGCTCATGACCGATGCGGTGGCCGAGGTCCCCGGGGGCGCCCACTTCACGTCGTGTCCCCCCGACTACGACCGCGACGAGGCCTTCCAGAAGGCGTACGCGTCGGCGGCCGCCGATCCCGACGCGTGGGCCGCCTTCGATGCCCGCTTCCTGCAGACCGACGAGGCCGGATACCGCGCCGCGGTCCACGAGGCGTCGGTCGCGGCGGGTCCCGGGGGTGGCGCGTGATGGCTGAGGTCGAGATCACCAGGGCCGAGGTGTGTGTCGTGGCCTGCGCCGAGGCGTGGCGGGGCGACGGCGAGGTGATGGCCAGTCCCTTCGGCACCGTGCCCCAGATCGGCGCCCGCCTGGCCCGGCTCACGTTCGAGCCCGACCTCGTGCTCACCGACGGCGAGGCGGCGCTCATGGCCAACACGCCGTCGGTGTCCTCGGGGCGCGACGAGCTCGTGCTCGAGGCATGGATGCCATACCGGCGGATCTTCGACGTGGTGTGGTCCGGACGGCGCCACATCATGATGATGGCGTCGCAGGTGGACCGGTTCGGCAACCAGAACCTCAGCGCCATCGGCGATTGGGCGCGGCCCAAGGCCCAGCTGATCGGGGTGCGCGGCGCCCCGGGCAACAGCCTCAACCACACCACGAGCTACTGGGTCCCGGCCCACACGGCGCGCAGTTTCGTGGAGCACGTCGACATGGTGTGCGGCGTGGGCTACGACCGCGCTGGCGCGGCGGGGCCCTCGGCCACCCGCTTTCACGACGTCCGCGTGGTGGTGTCGAACCTCGGCGTGTTCGACTTCGACACCCCCGACCACGCCATGCGGATCCGTTCGGTGCACCCGGGGGTGGATGTCGAAGAGGTGCGGGGTGCCACGGGCTTCGAGCTCGTGGCACCCGACCCCGTTCCCACCACGCGGGGGCCGAACGCGGAGGAGCTCGAGCTGATCCGTGAGGTCCTCGACCCGACGCGGCTGCGGGAAAAGGAGATCCCGTCCTGACACCGCCATCTCCCGCCGACTCGGTCCCGGCCCCGGCCGGGGCGGACGCCGGGTTGCCCGACCCGCACCCCGCGCTGCGCACCCGCCTGTGCGACATGGTCGGGGTGCGGTACCCCATCGTGCAGACGGGCATGGGGTGGGTGGCGGGCCCCCGACTGGCGGCCGCCACCGCCAACGCCGGGGCGCTCGGGATCCTGGCTTCGGCCACGATGACGCTCGACGAACTGCGGGCCGCGGTGGCCGAGGTGAAGGCGCGCACCCACGCTCCCTTCGGCGTCAACCTGCGCAGTGACGCCCCCGACTCCGCCCAGCGCATCGCCCTGCTCGTCGAGGCCGGGGTGAAGGTGGCGAGCTTCGCCCAGGCGCCGCGCCCCGACATGGTGGCAACGCTGCGCGACGCGGGCGTGGTCGTCATCCCCACCGTGGGCGCCCGGCGCCACGCCGAGAAGGTGGCCGAGTGGGGGGTCCACGGGGTGATCGCCCAGGGCGCCGAAGGCGGGGGCCATACCGGCCAGGTGCCGACGTCGCTGCTGCTGCCCCAGGTGTGTGACGCCGTCGGCGACCGGGTGGCGGTCATCGGGGCGGGGGGATTCTCGAGCGGCCGGGGACTGGTGGCCGCCCTCGCCTACGGCGCGGCCGGCATCGCCATGGGGACGCGTTTTCTCCTCAGCCAGGAGAGCACGGTGCCCGACGACGTGAAGAAGATCTACCTGGGCACCGCCGTGACCGGCACCGTCGTCACGACGCGCGTCGACGGGGCACCCCAGCGTGTGATCCGCACCGAGGTCGTGGACCATCTCGAAGGCGCGGGTCGAGTGGCGGCTCTGCCGCGCGCCCTTCGCAACGCCCTGGCCTTCCGCCGCCAGACGCGCACGTCGCTCGCGGCGCTGCTGCGCGAGGGTCGCGCCATGAAGGAGGGCAACGAGCTGTCGTGGGCTCAGGTCATCATGGCCGCCAACGCGCCCATGATGACCAAGGCCGCCCTCGTGGACGGACGCACCGACGTCGGCGTGTTGCCGACGGGGCAGGTCGTCGGCGTCATCGAGGAGCTCCCCACGGTGGCCGAGATCATCGGCGCCATCGTCCTCGAGGCCAACGCCACCCTGGCGCGCTTCGAGAGCCGCTGATCCCCGAGGGCCGACCGGGGGGAAGGAGCCACCCCCTCGACGGCGGGGGCTACCACCATTGATGCGACACCGCAGAAATGGCTGAATGACCCCGGGGAATCTCGTCCAGCGACCGGCGCTCGATCGGTTCGAGTCCCCTGCGGCGGCCGCTGGGCCCGAGTGAGGGAGACGACCATGGGCACCCGTTGGACGCGCGGGCGGCGCTGAGCGGCGTCGTGTTTGTCGTATTGGTACTGGCATCGTTCTTGACCCAAGGCAGTACGCCCGGCTCCGACGCCAGCGGAGCCACGGTGCGGGCCTTCTATCTGGCCCACAAGAACTCGCAGAGCGTCGGCATGCTGTTGACCGGCGTCTCGGTCCTCGTGGGGATGTTCTTCTTCGGCTACCTGCGGGCCTACCTGCGTCGCAGCCCGGGGGTGGAATGGCTGTCGTCGTTGGCGTTCGGTGGTGCGATCATCTTCGGGACCAGCGCCCTGCTCGGCGCCGGTGCCATCGCGGCGCTGACCGATTCGCCCGGGCGCATGGCTCCGGCCACGCTCCAGACCCTCAACGTGATCCAGAACGATCTGTCCTGGCCGATGCTGTCCATCGGCATCGCGGTCTTCTACTTGGCGGTGGGATTCGCCGTCGTCAAGAGCAGGGCCCTCCCGGTCTGGCTCGGATGGGTCTCGGTGGTGTTGGGGGTCGTGAGCGTCTCCATGGTCCTGGCGTTCTTCTCGTTCCTGGCCCTGGGTCCGTGGGCGGTGATCGTGAGCATCATCCTGGCCCAGCGCAACCCGAGCCTCGACGCCGCCGCGCCCCCTCTCGAGGTGCGGGGTCCGGTCGACGGACGCGTCCCGTCGACGGTGTGACGAGCGCCCGAGGGAGCTGACCGTCAGGGCGGACCGAGGAGGTCCCATCGGTTGCCCGCGATGTCGAGGAACACGGCGACACGGCCGTAGGGCTCGAGGCGGGGGCGGTGAGGAACTCGACTCCGGCCGATACCAGCCGGTCGTAGGAAGCCGTGAAGTCGTCGACGCGCAGGAAGAACCCCACCCGGTCACCCACCTGGTTCCCGATGGTGGCGGCCTGACGCGCACCGTCGGCGCGGGCGAGCAGGACGGCGGTCTCGGCCCCCGGTGGCCGTACCACGACCCACCGCTTCGGCCGCCCTGCGGTGGTGAGGCTCGGCGCGTCTTCGACGAGGTCGAAACCCAGGACATCGACAAAGAACGCGATGGCGGCGTCGTGGTCGTCGATGACGATCGTGAACTGCGCAACGTGCACGGCGTCAGCGTAGGGCTCGGGCCGTTCTCCACTACCGTTTCTCTCGGCACGGGCCGAGGAGGAGGCGGGCATGGACATCCGGTCGATCGAGGACATGGCTCCCACCATCGAGCACAACGGCACCACACCGGTGTGGTGGCTCGTCCCGCCCCAGGAGATGCGAGCCGCGACCGACGGCGGCTTCCTCGAGCTCGTGAGCGAATGGGAGATCGCCGGCGGCGGGGCGGTCGACGCGCACTCGCACCCGACCCATGAGTTCTATTACATCCTGTCGGGGCACGGGATCATGAAGATCGCCGACGAGGAGCGCGAGGTCCACGCCGGAGACCTCGTCTACACGCCGCCCGACACGACCCACAGCATCTGGCCCGCCAGTGAGCACGCGCCTCTTCGGGGTCTCGCCTTCGCCATCGGCGTGCCCGGGGCCGGGAAGGTCGACTACAGCTGATCCGGTCGGCGGGCGGCCGAAGGTCCAGACCTCCGTAGGGCGGCGTCAGCCCAGACGTTCGATGATGGTGGCGTTGGCCTGGCCACCACCCTCGCACATCGTCTGCAGGCCGTAGCGACCGCCGGTGCGTTCGAGCTCGTTAAGCATCGTGGCCATGAGGCGGGCTCCCGAGCATCCCGTGGGGTGACCGATGGCGATGGCGCCCCCGTTGGGGTTGACACGGTCCATGTCGGGATGCAGCTCGCGTTCCCACGCCAGCACGACAGAGGCGAACGCCTCGTTGATCTCCACCACGTCCATGTCCTCGAGACGCAACTTGGCCTTGTCGAGCACCAGCCGGGTGGCGGGGATGGGCGCGGTGAGCATGATGACAGGATCGTTGGCGGCCACGGCGAAGGTGTGGAAGCGGGCCCGGGGCCGCAGTCCCAGGGACACGGCGCGCTCCTCGCTCATGACGAGCACGGCCGCGGCCCCGTCCGAGATCTGCGACGACGTCCCGGCCGTGACCGAGCCGTGTTCGGTGAACGCCGGCACCAGACCCCCGAGCTTCTCGATGCTCGTGTCGCGCCGCACGCCCTCGTCGGCGTCGATGACGGCGTCCCCGTCGGGACCGGGGGACGACAACGCCACGAGCTCGGCGGCGAAGCGTCCCTCGTCCTGGGCCCGGGCGGCACGGCGGTGGGACCGCAGGGCGAAGGCGTCCATCTCGTCGCGGCCGATGCCCCAACGCCGGGCGATCTCCTCGGCCGACAGACCCTGGTGGATGAATTCGAAGCGGGCCTGCACCGTGGGCCCGTAGGCCTCGCCCGGGCCCGGATCGGTGGTGGACCCGATGGGCACCCGGGTCATGGACTCGACCCCGGCGCCGATGACGATGTCCATGGCGCCGGACATCACGGCCTGGGCCGCAAAGTGGATCGCCTGTTGGGCCGACCCGCACTGGCGGTCGACGGTGGTCCCGGGCACGGTGTCGGGGAAGCCCGCCGCCAGGGCGGCGTTGCGGCCGATGTTCATGGCCTGCTCGCCCACGGTCATGGTGCACCCCATGACCACGTCCTCGACGAGGGAGGGGTCGAGGTCGTTGCGCTGCACCAGCGCCTTGAGCGGCGCGGCGGCGAGGTCGACGGCGTGCCAGCCCGACAGCTTGCCGTTGCGGCGCCCCACCGGGGTGCGCACCGCGTCGACGATCACCGCATTGGGCATCGGAAACCTCCTGAGCCCGGTCTCGGGCCGTCCCGGGCCGTTCCGCGGGCCACGACTGTGCAACGCCCCGGGCGCTTCGATTGTTGCCCAATATCTGGCGGTGTGTCAGATCCCAGCCGTGATCAGGGACAGGCCCGATGGGCCCCGCACCGTCGCTTGCGCGGTTTGCCGGGGTGTCGGCCATGGTGACCGGCACCGTGGGAGCGGCCGTGGGGTGTCGGTGACGTTTTTCGCGCCGGCACCATCGTCGTGGTGGGTGTTGGCGACGGCACCACCGTGGCGGGCTTCACCGAGGGCGTGCCCGCGGCGAGGTCGTTGGGTTTGGTGGCGACGGTCGTCGGCGTGGGCGCGGACGTCGGTGTCGTGGGCTTGGTCTTCGTCTTGGCGGCCGGTTTCGTCGTCGAGGACGACGTGGGCCCGGCGCCCGTGTTCCCGGTGTTTCCCGTGTTTCCGGTGTTCCCGCTGTTCCCGGTGTTGGTCGTGGGGGCGGTCAGGGCGGATCGGTGGTGGCCATGGTGCTTGTGCTTGGCCGTCGCGCTCGGGGAAGAGCATGCGGCGGTGCACAGCCCCGCCGTCACGAGCAGGACGGCGATGCGCCACTGCGTCTTGCCGACACCACCGCTGAATGCCCTCATCCGAACCAACCGCCCCCCTCCAGCGTCCCGCCCCATTCTCGCGCCGTCCCGTTCGGTCTGGGAAATAGCTGGGGTTTACCTGAGTTAAATCTGAGTAGGCCAGGCCTCGTCTGGAAGCGGACGTGGCGGTGTGTCAGATTCCGGGCCATGGACCTCCGGTTTACGCCTGAGCAGGAGCGGTTCCGGGCCGAGGCCCGGTCGTGGCTCGAGGCCAACGCTCCCTCGGCGGCGGCGGGGACCGGCCCGCTCCCGTCGCTCGACACGGCCGAGGGGTTCGAGGCCCACCGGGTGTGGGAGCGGACCATGGCCGACGCGCGGTGGTCGGTGGTGTCGTGGCCCGAGGAGTACGGGGGGCGGGGGGTGGGGCTCCTCGAGTGGCTGATCTTCGAGGAGGAGTACTACCGGGCCGGCGCCCCCACCCGCGTGGGGCAGAACGGCATCTTCCTCCTGGCACCCACGGTCTTCGAGTTCGGGACGCCCGAGCAGAAGTCGCGCTATCTCCCCGCCATGGCGTCGGGGCAGGAGATCTGGTGTCAGGGATGGTCCGAGCCCGACGCCGGGAGCGATCTGGCCGCCATCCGCAGCCGTGCGACGCGCTCGGGCGGCGGTGACGGGTGGGTGCTCAACGGGCAGAAGACGTGGTGCTCGCGCGGCGCGTTCGCGGATTGGATCTTCGGCCTGTTCCGTTCCGATCCCGAGGCGCAGCGCCATCGGGGCCTCACCTACTTCCTGGTGAAGATGGACAGTCCGGGCGTGACCGTCCGCCCCATCGCCCAGCTCGACGGCGAGACCGGGTTCGCCGAGGTCTTCTTCGAGGATGTCGAGGTCCCCGACGCGCAGGTCCTCGGCGGCGTGGGCGAGGGTTGGAAGGTGGCCATGGCCACGGCGGGGTCCGAGCGGGGCCTGTCCTTGCGGAGCCCGGCCCGCTACACCGAGGCCGCGGCGCGCCTCCTCGAGCTCTACCGCCGACAAAACGCGGCGGATCCGGTCCGCGCCGGGCGCCACGCGGATGACGTGGCGCGCGCCGTGATCGACGCCGAGGCCTATCGGCTCCAGACGTACTGGACCGTCACCAGGGTGCTCGACGGCGGCGGTGTGGGTCCCGAGGCGTCGATGAACAAGCTGTTCTGGTCCGAGACCGACCTCGCCATCCAGAGCACGGCGCTGGCGCTTCTGGGTGAGGAGGCCGAGTTGCTCGGCCACGACGGCCGGCCCCCGCCGTGGCTCGACGGCTTCCTCTTCGCCCTGGCCGGCCCGATCTACGCCGGCACCAACGAGATCCAGCGCAATGTGGTGGCCGAGCGCGTGCTCGGGCTGCCGCGGGCGTAACCGTGCACTTCGCCTTCGACGAGGAGCAGCTCGAGTTCCGCGCCCAGCTCCGGGCCTTCGCCGAGAAGCAGTGCACGCCCGCGGACGTGCGCGAGGCGTGGGCGTCGCCCTTGGGGTGGTCGCGTCCCCGGTGGACGGCGTTGGCCGACATGGGCGTGGTGGGGATGACCGTTCCCGAGGAGGACGGCGGGCTGGGCCGAGGCCTCGTCGACGTGGTGCTGTTGCTCGAAGAGGCGGGTCGGGCCGGATTGCCCGAGCCATTGGTCGAGACCGTGGCGCTCGGGGTGCCGGTGCTGGTCGACGCGCCCGGTCCCCAGGGCGACGTGCTGCGGGCCCGCTGGTTGCGCGCCATCGCCGACGGCGCGGTGACGTTGGCGGTGGGGACGTCGACGATGCCCGCCGTGCCCGGCGCCGTGGGCGCCGATCTGCTCCTGCTCGAGCGCGACGGCGAGCTGCACGCCGTGCCCGCCGCCGCGGTGGCGCTCACGCCCCGGCCGGTGCTCGACGGGTCGAGGGGCGTGGCGCAGGTCGAGTGGGAGCCGTCCCCGGCGACGCTGGTCGTGGCCGGGTTCGAAGCCGAGGGGGTCCTCGCCGCGCTCGCCGACCGGGCGGCGATGAGCACCGGGGCGGTGTTGGTGGGTGTGGCCGACCGGCTGATCTCCATGGCGGCGCAGTACGCCAAGGAGCGGTCGCAGTTCGGCCAGCCCATCGGCTCGTTCCAGGCCGTCAAGCATCATCTGGCCGACGCGCTGGTGCGGGTCGAGTTCGCCCGCCCCGTCGTGTACCGGGCCGCGTGGTCGTTGTCCGAGGGCGAAGCCGACGCCAGCCTCCATGCGTCGATGGCCAAGGCCATGGCGTCGGAGGCGGCCACCCTGGCGGCGCGCACCGCGCTCCAGGTCCACGGGGCCATCGGCTACACCTGGGAGCACGACCTGCACCTGTGGATGAAGCGGGCCTGGGCGCTCGCCGCGGCGTGGGGCGATGCGGCGACCCACCGGGCCCGGGTGCTCGAGATCCTGCTGGCCCGCCGGTCCTGACCCGGCCGCGGGCCTGATCAGTCGCCCATGCCCAGCTGGCTGTAGATCGTCTGGGAGTCGAAGTAGACGCGCTCGCACACGATGCCCTCGCCCCCGGGTTCGAACTCGAAGAGCGCCACCATGGGGCACCGGAAGGCCCGGCCGGTGGGCTCTTCCCCCGTGAGCGAGCCCAGGTGCGTCCCGAGCAGGTCGAACTCGACCACCACGGTGTCGGGCGCGCTGAGGAGGGCCCTGACCTCGTTGCGCTGGTCGGGGAACACCGCCCGGGACCGGGCGTAGTACTCCTTCACCTCCGGCGCGCCGTCGTAGATCTGGCCGGTGCCGACGAGCTCGTAGCGAGGGTGGGTGAAGGTGGCGAGGGTGTCGTCGAAGCGGCTCTCGTTCTCCGAAGCCATGTGCTCGCGCACGACGGCCTCCCGGCGACGGCGCAGGTCGGGTGGTGACGAGGACATTCTCCGAAAGGTAGTCCCCGGCCGCCGTCGGTGGCGGCGCCCGCCCTCACCGGGTCGTAGGCTGGCGGCCATGGCAGAGAAGTCACGACCATCCGCTGAATCGAAGAAGCCGGGCCGCAGCGTCAAAGAGAAGCGGGCGGCCAAGCACCAGAAGCAGGCCGAGCAGAAGCAGGCCAGGAAGGGCTGGGACGGAAAGTAGGGCCCGTCCCCGCGCCGTCTTGGTCCCGGGACGCGCTCAGGTCTGAAAGAGGAACGTCATGTCGGCGTATGCCGACGTGCACGGATGCCCGTCCGCGACGAGCACCCGCGGGTGTCGGCCCGACGCGGCGGGCACGGTCACGATCGTGGACGAACGCGTGCCGTAGGTGTCGGTGTGCACACAGGCGGCGTGCGTCTCGACCGGTCGCGGCCCCCGGGCCTCGTCTCCGTTCTCCGTGGCGGTGGCGGTGACGGGGATGCTGTGGTCGCCGAGCACCGCACGCAGTCGGTCGAGCAGGATCTCGCCCTCGAGGGCGATGGTGTCGCCGAGCAGGGCCCGGACGTGGTCAGCCTTGGGCGAGGAGGCGTGGAGGGCGTTGTTCTCGAGGATGTGGACGCCGGGGTGGAGCGCTTCCACGAGCGCCCGGTCCTCGACCGCGCCGGTCATGTCCAGCGCGTAGAGCGACGTCCGGTCGCCCACCATGAGCCAGGCGGGGTTGTACCGCGAAGGTCGGAAGCGCGCCACGAATTCCTCCACGGCCGAGGGCGCGTCACGATGGCGGGCGAGCGCCACGGGCAGCTCGCCCCGCGACCGCTTGGCGGGGTCGCGTCCTTCGGGCGCCGGCCGGTTGGTGAGGCCGGCCACCACGCCGTGCTCGTTCACCGCCAACCACGTCCCACCCGCTTCCTCGTCGCGCCCGCCCAGGATGCGCGGGCCGGCGGGACGCAGGACGGTCATTGCCAGCGCGGGCCGATCGAGGCGTTCGTCGCGGTTGGCGCCGACGACGAGTGGCGCACCGGGATCGAGACGCGACACCACCACGAGCAGGCACATCGCGGCCAGGGTAGCGGTGGTGAACAACCTGACACGTCGTCAGATCGATGGCTATGCTCGCTCGCGTGGCCGAACTGCCGTTGATCATCTCCGTCGACGACCATGTGGTGGAGCCCGCCGATGTCTGGGCCGAACGGCTCCCCGCCAAGTACACGCGACATCGGCCCCCGCATCGTCCGGGCTCCGATGGGCGAGATCACGTTCGTCGGCGGCAAGCTCACGGTGCAACCCGGCTCCGAAGGCGTCCCCACCGACTGGTGGTACTACGAGGAGCTGCGCCGACCGCTCCTGCGCCTCGACGCCGCGGTCGGCGTGCCGCGCGACGAGGTGACCATCACCGGCGTCACCTACGACGACATGCGCCCCGGTGCGTACCAGGTGAAGCCCCGCCTCGAGGACATGGACATCAACCATCTCGAGGCGTCGTTGTGCTTCCCGACCTTCCCCCGCTTCTGCGGGCAGACCTTCACCGAGGCCGCCGACAAGGACCTGGCGCTGTTGTGCGTGAAGGCCTACAACGACTGGATGGTGGACGAGTGGTGCGCGGAGTCGGCGGGCCGGCTCATCCCGTTGTGCCTCATCCCGCTGTGGGACGCCACGCTGGCGGCCGCCGAAGTGCGGCGCAACGCGGCGCGCGGGGTGAAGGCCGTGTGCTTCAGCGAGATCCCCCCGTTCCTGGGGCTGCCGTCGGTGCACGACCCCGACCAACTACTGGGACCCGTTCTTCACGGCCTGTGCCGAGACCGGCACCGTCATCAACATGCACATCGGGTCGTCGTCGAAGATGCCGTCGACCTCCGCCGACGCCCCTCCGGCGGTGGGCTCGACGCTGACGCACACCAACGCCACCTTCTCACTGGTGGACTTCTTGTTCTCGGGCGTGCTCGTGCGCTTCCCCACCCTGATGCTGGCGTACTCCGAGGGCCAGATCGGTTGGATCCCCTACATCCTCGAGCGCGCCGACAAGGTGTGGGAGGAGAACCGAGGGTGGGGCGGGGTGGCCGACAAGGTGCCCGAGCCGCCGTCGACGTACTTCCACCGCCAGATCTACGGCTGCTTCTTCGACGACGCGCACGGCCTGCGCTCGGTCGAGGAGATCGGCGCCGACAACATCACCTACGAGTCCGACTACCCGCACTCGGACTCCACGTGGCCCCACACCAAGGAGATCGCCGAGCGCCAGATGGCGCATCTCGACGACGCCACGCGCCGCAAGATCGTCCGGGGCAACGCCATCCGGCTCTTCGGGCTCGACCACCTGGCGCCCTAGGCCGGCACCGGGCTGGTCGTCGGAACGGTCGGGAGAGTACGTGGACCTGCGCTACTCCGAGAGCGAGGAGGCCTTTCGCGCCGAGCTGCGCACCTGGCTGGCCGACGTGCTCCCCACGCTGCCGCAGAAACCGTCCCATCTGGACTGGGCCGGTCGGCGAACCTACGACACCACGTGGCAGCGGATGCTCTTCGACGCCGGCTACGCCGGGATCGACTGGCCCGTCGAGGGGGGCGGCCGGGGCGCGAGCCCGGTGGAGCAGCTCATCTACCTCGAGGAGCTCGAGCGGGCCCACGCACCCTACGTGGGGGTGAACTTCGTCGGCCTGCTGCACGCCGGGCCGACCGTGATCGTGGAGGGCACCCCCGAGCAGCGGGCGCGGTTCCTCCCGCCCATCCTGCGCGGCGACGAGGTGTGGTGCCAGGGGTTCTCCGAGCCCGGGGCGGGGAGCGATCTCGCCTCGCTGCGCACCCGGGCCGAGCGCGACGGCGACGAGTACGTCGTCACGGGGCAGAAGATCTGGACGTCGCATGCCGAGGTGGCCGACTTCTGCGAGCTGCTGGTGCGCACCGGGCCCGAGGACAGCCGCCACCGGGGCATCACGTGGCTGGCCCTGCCCATGGACCGGCCGGCATCGACTTCCGCCCGCTGCGGACCATCGCCGGATCGACCGAGTTCGGCGAGTTGTTCCTCGACAATGTGCGCGTGCCGGTCGCCAACCGGCTCGGCGAGGAGAACGACGGGTGGCGCGTCACCATGACCACCCTCAGCTTCGAGCGGGGCACGGCGTTCGTGGGCGAGGTGCTGCAGTCGATGGAGCTGTTGCGGGGACTGCGCGCCGGGCCCGGAGCACGGGGGAGTGGGACGAGGCCGAGGTGCGCCGCCGGGTGGGCCACCTCGGTGCCGAGCTCGACGCCCTGTGGGCGCTGGCGCGGCGCAACGTGTCGCAGGCGGCGCGCACCGGTGTGCCCGGTATCGGCGGGAGCGTCTACAAGCTGGCGCTCTCGGAGCTGCGCCAGCGGATCGCCGAGCTCGGCATGGACCTCGCCGGTCGGGGCGGGCTCGTGTTCGGCGATCTCCCCGGCGCCTCGACCGGCCCGGGCGTGGTGAGCAACGCCGAGATCGTGCACACGTGGGTGCACAGCTTCTCGCGCACCATCGCGGCGGGGACGTCGCAGATCCAGCGCAACATCATCGCCGAGCGGATCCTCGGCCTCCCCAAGGGTTAGAGACAGATGGACTTCGAGCTCTCCGACGACGAGGTGGCGCTGGCCGAGGGGATGCGGCGGTTGTGCGCGGGACGGTTCCCACTCGAGAAGATCCGTGCCCCGAGGGTGCGCCCGTCGTGATCGACGGCGCCGGCCTGGTCCGAGCTCGCCGACGCCGGGGTGTTCTCCCTGCGGGTACCCGAGGACGCCGGAGGGCTCGGCCTGCCCACATCGGCCGCCGCGGTGGTGTTCGAGGAGCTGGGCCGCGCCCTCGTGCCGGGCCCGCTCCTCGCCACGCACCTCGCCGCCGGCATCGTGGAGGGGGCCGGTGACGGGAAGGTCATGGTGGGAGCGGTGCTGGCGACCGGCCCCGACGGGGCCGACCCGGGCCGAGGTCCGGGGCCGGTCGTGATCGAGCATCTGGGCTCGCTCGGCCTGGTGGTGGTGGTGCGCGACGACGGGCTGGCCGTGGTCGATCCGGCCGGGCTCGACGCGGTGGCGGTGGAACGGTCGTTGGACCCGCTCACGCCGGTGTGGCTCGTCGATCGCCTGCCCGAGGGCGAGCGGATCGGCGGGCCCGAGGAGTCGGCGCGGTGGCGGCGTGACGCGGCCGTCCTGGGCGGCGCCCTCCTGGTGGGGTTGGCCGCGGCCACCGTCGACCTGGCCGTGGCCTACGCCAAGGAGCGAGAGCAATTCGGCAAGCCCATCGGGTCGTTCCAGGCCGTGAAGCACCTGTGTGCCGACATGCTGGTGCGGGCGGAGGTGGCGCGCGCCGCCGTGCACGCCGCCGCGGTCACCATCGACCAGCCCGACGTGGGCGACGCCGTGCGTGCCGCGGCCGGTGCGGGACTGCTCGCCGTCGAGGCCGCCCTGGCCAATGCCAAGTCGTGCATCCAGGTGCACGGGGGCATGGGCTTCACGTGGGAGGTACCGGCGCATCTCTACCTCATGCGGGCCCGTGTGCTCGCCGGTGCGCTCGAGGGAACCGACGCGCTGGCCGAGATCGTGGCCGAGCGTTTCTGAACGACTGGAGCAGGGGGACAGGTGGTGGCACAAGACCGAGCGGCACCGCGCGCCGGGGCGGAGGGGACGGTGCAGATCATCCCCGAGGGAGAGGTCGTCTTCGGCCTCCAGCTGCCCATCCAGTCGCAGTCCACCATCTACGTGGCGGAGTGGGAGCTGGGGTCCGGTCCCGCCGAGCTGGCCCGCGTGGCCCGCCAGGCCGAGGACAGCGGCTTCTTCTACGTGGCCGTGTGCGACCACACCGCCATCCCGCGCCGACTGGCGGGGGCGATGAGCACGACGTGGTACGACACAATCGCCACGCTCGGATGGCTGGCGGGGATCACGACCCGCATACGACTCATGTCGCACGTCTACGTCGCGGCCCAGCGCCACCCGCTTCGGGCCGCCAAGGAGTTCTCCACCCTCGACGCCCTGTCCGGCGGCCGGGTGATCATCGGCGTGGGCGCGGGACACGTCAACGAGGAGTTCGACCTCTTCGGGCCCCCCTTCGACCAACGCGGGGCGGGCCTCGACGAGGCCATCGACGCCCTGGCGGCCGCGCTGTGCGACGAGTACCCGACCCTGGCGGGCCCGCGCTGGCCCGCGACCGACCTCGGTGCCACGCCCCGGCCCGTGCAGCAGCCGAGGCCGCCGATCTGGGTCGGAGGGTCGTCTCGGGCCGCCTTGCGCCGGGCCGCGGCACGGGGGACGGCTGGCTCCCCCAGACCGTGCGCCGCCGCGACATGCGCGACCAGGTGGCCCAGCTGCTGGAACTGCGTCAGGAGCTCCGGGGCGGGGCTCCCATCGAGATCGGCGCGTTGGCGGGCGTGTTCCACGTGGGTGAGCCCGACCCTGAGCTCCCCCGGGGCACGGTCTCGGGGAGCCCGGAGAAGATCGCCGAGAACCTGGCCGAGCTGATCGACATGGGCGTGTCGCACGTGCAGATGCGGTTTACCAACCGCTCATTGCAGGAGTTGTGCGATCAGATCGCCGCCTTCGGCGAGCAGGTGGGTCCCCTGCTCTCGCGCTGACCGGGAACGTTCCGACGTCGCCGGGCGTCAGAACCGGTGGTGGTGCCGTCCGGAGCATCGCAGCGATGCGCGGCACCCACCCGGGGAGGGACGTCGACGATGCAGCAACGGACGGCGCGGGTGGCGGGGGTGGTGGCGCTTGTCAGCGCCCTGGCGGTCGGGGGGGTGGCCCTCGGGCTGGCCGTGTCGGTCCGAGCCGTCGGCGGCGTCGCCACCGGCGCCCTGTGGCGGCTCCTCGCCCAGGCTCACGGTGCAGGGAACCGGGAACGCCTCGGCCACGCCGAACCTCCTGACCGTGTCGCTGGACGTCGACGTCACCGATCCCAGCGCCCACGCGGCGCTGGTGGACGACAACAGCAAGGCATCGGCGGTCACGGCGGTGCTCCAACGCGGCGGGGTCGGCCGGCAAGGACATCCAGACGTCGAACGTCTCGATCGAGCCGCAGTACAACCTGGGCGGCACCGATCACCGGGTATGAGATGACGAACACGATCACGGCCGAACTGCACGACTTCTCCAGGGCGGGCTCGGTGCTCGACGAGGTGACCGCGGCGGCGGGGAACGCGGCGCGGATCGACTCGTTGACCTTCTCGATCGAGGACCCGAGCACGATCGAGGACGCGGCGCGCACCGATGCCGTGCACCAAGCCGTGAGCCACGCCCGGTCGATGGCCCACGCCGCGGGCGAGCGTCTGGGGCCGGTGTGCTCGCTCACCGACCAGTCACCTGACTTCGGCCTCGAGGTGCCGTCGGCGGCCGGGACAGCCGCGCATGCCCCGAGCGACGAGACCCCGGTTCCTCTCGAGGCGGGATCCCAAGAGGTCTCGGCGCAGATCACGCTGGTGTACGCGCTCCAAGAGCCACGCCTCGGGTCCTGAGGTCGGTCCGCGCGGCTGTCCCTCGGCCAGAAAGCCGGGCGGACCAGCCATCTTGTGTCCACGGTGTTAGCGTTCGCGGCGTGGGAGAGCCCCATGAGGCGCGGGCATTTCTTTTCACGGATATCGAGGGCTCGACTCGGCGGTGGGAGCTTGCCGGCATAGACATGCCCGGCGCACTTGCCCAGCACGATGCCCTCTTGCTGCGCGCCATCCAAGGCAGTGGAGGACAGGTCTTCAAGCATCTTGGCGACGGGATGGCCGCCGTGTTCCCCTCCGCGCGCGCCGCGGCCTCGGCCGCCCTGGGAGCGCAGCGCTCGTTGGTCGGGGCGACGTGGCCGCCCGAGTGTGATCTGCGGGTTCGGATGGCGATCCATGTCGGTGTGACGACGCAACGCGCCGACGACTACTTCGGCGTCACGGTGAACCGTGCCGCCCGCCTGGTGGCGGTGGGGCACGGGGGACAGATTCTCATCTCCGACGCGGCGGTGGGACTGCTCCACCCCCCCGACCCGGAGTGGGTGATCACGCCCCAGGGATCGCACCACCTCCGCGACCTGGCCGCGCCCATGACGATCTTCCAGCTCCACGGAGAAGGCCTGCCCCACGCGTTCCCCGCCCTGCGCACCCTCGACAACTACCCCTCGAATCTCCCCCGCCACCTCCCGACGTTCACGGGGCGCGACGACATCCTCGGTGCCGTTCTTCAGGATCTCCGTCAGCGACGGCTGATCACGATCGTGGGTCCGGCCGGCATGGGCAAGACGCGGCTCGCCCAGCAGGTGGCGGCCGAGGTGCTGCCCCATCATTCGGCCGGAGTGTGGTTCGTCGACCTCAGCGCGGCGCTCGGCGTCGAGGATGTGGTGTCGGCGGTCGCCTCGGCCACCGACGTCACCATGCGATCGTCGGAGAACTGGTCCGACGCCTTTGCCGGGGAGTTCGCCTCTCGTCACCTGGTCGTGGTGCTCGACAACTGCGAGCAGGTCGTCGACGACGTGGCGGAGGTCGTGGCCCGGCTCCTTCACGTCACGACCAATTGCCGAGTGCTGGCCACGAGCCGCCAACCCCTCGGCGTGCCGGGCGAGATCGTGCACCGCCTCACGGGTCTCCCCACCGCCGCGGCGGTCGAGCTCTTCTGCGAGAGAGGCGCCGCGGCCCGGGGCAGCCGGGACTTCGACCCCAACGACCCCGCCCTGGGCGAGCTGTGCGAGCACCTCGACGGCGCCCCCCTGGCCATCGAATTGGCAGCGGCGCGATCCGGTGTCCTGTCGCCGAGCGAGATTCTCGACCGCCTGGACGAGCGGTTTCGTCTCCTGCGGGGCTCGGGTCGGCGCGCCGACCGGCACCAGGCGCTCCAGGAGGCCATCGGGTGGTCCTACGAGTTGCTCTCACCGTCGGAGCAGCTCCTCCTCGACCGTCTGGGGGTGTTCGCCCGGGGTTTCGACCTCGACGCCATGGAGACGCTGTGCACCGACGACGACCTCGACCGGTGGGACGTCCTCGACCTGTTCGAAGCATTGGTGGACAAGTCGCTCGTGGTCGTGGAGCACGACGGCCTGCGGTCGCGGTATCGACTGCTCGAGATGATCGCCGACTTCGCCACGGATCGCCTGGAGATCCGGGGCCAGGTCTCGCTCATGCGCGACCGGCACGCTCGATACTTCGTGGAATGGGGCCGGGACATCGGCCGTCGCATCGAGGGTGGCGACCTGAAGGCGGGGACGATCGACATCTGGGTCCGCATCGACGATCTGCGGCGGGCCCTGGACTGGCTGGGCCAGCGCGGCTGGTACCAGGAGAAGCTCGAGCTGCTGCGCGACCTGAAGGTCTTCTACACCACGTTCGCGCACGCCGAGGGCCTGCGCCGCCATGAGGAGTTGCTCGGGGTGGGCGATGCGCTGGAGCCGAAGTTGCGGGTCGAGGTGCTGGTGGGGGCGGCGAGGATCTGCGTCCAGTCCGGCGCCTTCCAGCGCGCCGACGACCTGCTCGACGAAGCCGAGAATTACAGCGAACGGATCGGTGTGAGCTGGCCGGCCGACCTCACCTTCCTGAGGGCCATGATCGCCGACATGGATGGCCGCCCCGACGACGTCATGAGGCACTGCACGACGTTGCTGGAATCGCCCGAGACACGGGCCGACACGTTCTTGGCCCTCCTGGCTCGGATCCGCATGGTCGCCGCCCTGGTCATCGTGGCACCAGACGAGTCCCTCGAATTCTCCACCGAGACAGTGCGCCTTGCCGTCGAGACGGGGAGCGACCTTCTCGTGGCCGCCGCGTCGCTGACCATGGGGCTCGTCCACCTGGTGGTGACCAAGGAGCTGGCGCAGGCGGAGCGGGATTTCGAACGGACGATCGAGATCGTGGGGGACGCGCTGCCCAGTGCGTCAGTGCCTGCTCGGGTGGGGGTGGCCACGGCGCGCCTCGACGCTCGTCCTCTCGAGGCGCTGCGCATCGTGGGGGAGGCCCTGGAGATCGAGAGCTCGGGAGTGGAGGAGCCGGTGTCGCGGGCGTGCGGCTACGACGTGGCGGCGGCGGCGTGCTGCTCGCTGGGTGAGTTCGACACGGCCCGTGTTTTCCTGCATCGGGCGCAGCGGCTGCGCGAGACGTGCGGCTTCGGTGCGTGGCGCTGGACGTGGCCGGCGCGCCAGCGCGCCCGCCAGGCCCTTGATGCGAGGGCCGCGGGGACCGACCGAGAGATGCCGCACGGGCCAGAACCCCAGGGGACAGAACCCGACGACATGTTGACGTCGAGCGGCGCCCTCCACCTGCTGCGGGCGGTCGTCGAGCGAGTATCGGCGGCGCAGGGGGAGTAAGGATTGCCAGGCGATGGCCCGAGAGGGTCTCGATCACAAAGGCGGTGTGATGACACAGAACGTCTGCATCATCGGCGGTGGGATGGCGGGGGTGGGGCTGTGGTGGTGCCTGTCCCAACCGAATCAGCCCGGCAGCGAGTGGAACGTGACGATGATCCACAACACGCCGCAGTTCGGTGGTCACGCCCTCACGGTCGAGGTGAACTACAAGGGCCAACAGATCCCCGTCGACACCGGCGTCCAGTTCTACGTCCCCATCATCTACCGCAACATCGACGCCATCCTCAACCGCCCCGAGTTCGCGTCGGTGAAGACGGCGCCGTTCAACGACCTCCAGGTGGGTTGCGCCTTCCCACCGGCAGAAAACGCTCCGCAGAACTGGGGGAATTTCCCCGCCTACGGGGCGTCGGACACCACCAAGAGCCCCGGTAGCCAGTTCGCGCTCTTCTCGCCCACGATGTGGGCCGACGCCGAGACCTTCCAGAACGCCGTCGACCAAGCGGTGCTAAACAGGACGCTCGGCCAGACCGTGGACGCCTATTTCACCGCCAACGGTGGCGACTACCAGGATCTGGCCACGTTCCAGGCCATGTTCTTGGCGCCGTACCTGAGCATCATCAACGGCTACGGCGCCACGCTGTCGAGCGAGGTGACCTTCGGGGATCTCCTGCCGTTGTTCGGATCGCTCGGCTCGGGGTCGCCCTGGCCCGGCTTGGCCCGCTTCACCGAGCCGTGCCAGGGATATGCGCGTTTCGTCGACGGCGCCAGCTCACTCGTCCAGGCCATGGCGAATGTCGCCATGGAGCAGTCCACCCACACCCTGAGTATGAGCAGCACCGTCGAGGCGGTCTACCCCGATCCCCAGAATGCTCAGGCGGCGATCGTCGACTGGGTGGACGGCAACGGGAACAAGCAGAGCCAGAGTTTCGACAAGGTCGTGATCACGACCGACATGCAATCGGCGGCGTCGATGCTGGCGGCAGGTCCCGGGTCAGCCTGGGCCGACACCTACCAGCCCTATGTCTGTCCCATCGCCACGCAACTTCTCCCCGGCTACTGCGTCGTCCACACCGACGAGTCGGTGCTCTCCCCCGACCTGCTCAACGGGGCCGAGACCCTGCAGTTCACGGCGTACAACGCGGCGGACCCCAACGATCCCGGTGGCTACGACCTCTTCCTCACTTACACCACGTACCTGCAGGGGAACATCCACTCCGAGTTCCAAGCCGACGGGCTCTACCTCACCATGTACGGCTATCTGCCCCAAGGTGCGCCGCAGCCGCCGGTCACGAACGACCCGTGCAATATCGGTCCGGTGACGCAGTATCCCTCCAAGATGCCCGCCTCCGACCTGATCCTCTTTCAGGAATTCTGGCTCCATGGCATGTGGTTGCCGCAGTTCATGCTCAAGGAGAAGCAACAACTCCACATGGCCCAGGGCCCCGGGAAGTACTCCTATCCGGGGCAGAGCACGTATCCCATCTACTTCGCCGGGAACAACACGACGGCTGACTCCTTGGAACACGCCTTCATCTCAGGTGCCATCATCGCCGACTACGCCTTTGACTCCCCCTTGCCGGTGTTCAGCAACGTCCTGGCCTTTGCCATGTACTTTCTCTTTTATACCGAGTTCATGTTCCCCGGCATCACCGCCCCCGAACTGCGAGCGCATCTGTTGAACATGGCGTCGCCGGCGACGACGTGATCCCGAGTCCGACGTCGCCCGGTGGCGACGAGTCGGGTCAGGACCGGGGCGCCTGGAGGATGTGAAAAAGGGTCTCGATCCTGGCGTGCTGCTCGCGGTAGAGGGGCCCGGTGGTGAGCCCCCCGTCGACGGCGATGGCCTGGCCGTTCACGAAACTCGAGGCATCACTGGCCAGCCACAGGGCCGCCTCGGCGATGTCGATGGGTTTCCCGGCGCGCCGGATGGGTGCCATGTCGCTGAGAGCCGAAGACATGAACTCCACGGTGGCCTGGGCTTCGTCGCCCTCGAGCCCAGCCGCCTTGCCGAAGATGGAGGTGGCGATGCCGCCGGGACAGATGGCGTTGACCCGGATGCCGTGTTCCCCGAGCTCGTTCGCCGTCGTTCGTGTCAGGTGGGCGATGGCAGCCTTGCACGCGCTGTAGTCGTGACCGGCGTAGTTGGCGGCGAGGGCCGCCACACTCGAGGTATTGATGATGCTCCCATGGCCCTGGGGCCGCATGACGCGGGCTGCCGCTCTGATCCCGAGGAAGACGCCGCGCAGGTGGATGGCCACGGTGCGGTCGAACACCTCCATGTCTATGTCTTCGATCCGACCGATCGACCCGGGGTTGCCGGCGTTGTTGAACATGCAGTCGAGGCCGCCGAAGGTGTCCACGGCCAATGCGACGGCGGCTTCGACGTCGTGCTCCTGGGTGACGTCGGTGTGGAGGAAGTGGGCGCTCTCGCCCAGCTCGTCGGCGACCCGCTTGCCTCGGTCGTCGTCCACGTCGGCGACGACAACGGCGGCTCCCTCACTGACGAAGAGTGCTGCGGTGGCCGCACCGATACCGCTGGCGGCGCCGGTGATCACCGCACGTCGTCCCTCGAGTCGTCCCATCGTGCCTCCGATCCGTGGGCTCCCTGAGCAGCATCCTGGCACTGCGGGGCAGAAGGGTCAACGACGGTGTCAGGCGAACGTCATCTCGACCGTTTCGTCGATGAACCGCTTCACCGCCAAAGCTCCACGGTGGTCGGCGGCGGTGCCGATGGTCGAAAACACATACTCCTTACTGCCCTTGCGCCAATCGATGCTGTCCCCCGGACGTCGGTTCAGGACGACGGCGTCGACGTCGGGGTGCTCGGCGAGTCGGTCGAGCCCCGCGACACTCACCACGCGGCGCGCCCATTGCGGTGCGGGCTCGTTGAGGTAGTAGCCGATCCGATCGGTGGAAAGGAGGCCGTCGATGACGACGGGCTCGCCCAAGGCCATCCGCATGGACCAGGCGAAAAGCTCGAGGCCCGCGGTCAGCGCCAGTGTCTGGGGGACGGGGCCGCCCATCCGGCCATTCACCTCGATGACGCGCGGGCCGGCGGAGGTCAACTTGATCTCGGTATGGACAAAGCCGATGCGGATCCCCACCGCGGAGATAGCCCGAGAGGCGACGTCGAGCACGTCGCGTGTGTCGCTCGGGCCGAGGTCGCTTGGGATCACCAACCCTGTCTCGCGAAACGGCTCGGCCAGCGGGAACCGACCCGACACAGCCAGGTGATTGATCTTCTCGGCGCAGACGAAGCTCTCGGCCGACACGTAGTCGGCGAACAACGAGCTCGGCCCCGGTGACGCGCCCTCGAGGTACTCCTCGACGATCATGGGTGGCTCGGTGTCACCCCCGGGTGTCGCCCGCTCGGCGATCAGGGTCCGGAGCTCCGAGGGATCGCGAGCGAGGTCGGTATCCCGGCTGCCCGCCCCGCGACGCGGCTTGAGCACGACCGGGAAATCGACGCCGGCCACCAGGGTGTCGAAGTCGCGGGAAGTCGGATTGCCAGAGACGACGACAAAGCGCGGGACGGGCAGGCCTGCGTCGCGTAGCGCTCGACGTTGGGTGAACTTGTCGGTCAATCGCTCGGCCGTCGCCGTGTCGTGGTAGTCGAGTCCGAGCCCTGCTGCCAGAGCCGATGTCGTGGGGATCAGCGGATCGGCATACGTGATGATGCCGTCGGGTCGCAGTGGCTTCAGCGTTTGCACCGCCTCATCGGTGGACAAGCCGGCGATGTCGACCGCCGTGCCCAGCTTGCGCCAGAGCCGGGGCATCGTTGCGGGCATCTGGCTCGAGTCGAAGACCCAAATGAGGTCGCAGACGCCGGTGGCTGACTCCGCCAGCTGCATGGGCGAGGCGGACTCGTCATCGTGGACGACAGCCAGCACGGGCCGCTCGCCGGTGGTCACGCGCTGTGCGCGCTGTTGGTCACCTCGATGAGCGCGGCCCGGATGGATGCGATCGATTGGAACGTACCCTTGCGCAGCATGGAGTCGGGAATCTCGATCTCGAAGGCATCCTCGAGAGCGAGCAGCACGTTGACCGTGCAGTGCGACGTGAGACCCATCCGGTAGAGGTCGTCATCGTCTCCGACCTCGGAAATGGCAACCGACAGACGCCCGTGTTCGGCCAGGATGGCACGGATCGACTCGTCCATGCCCGGACAATACCCGGGGTCGTCGTGCCCGACACTCCCTGCTCAGCGACGCGCCGCGACATGCCCGTGACCTCGGAGTCTGGGGGGATCGGGGCTGGTAACCTCCCGCACACTGTGGCAACGGAAGAGCGGCCCAAGCTGGTCGTGGTGTATCACCCCCACTCGATCTCGCCTTTCGAGATCGCCGAGGCCGCACGCGATCAGTGCGACCTGATCTGGGTGTTGGACCGGACCGATCCGTGGCTCGAGCCCCTGGTGGCGTTGATCCGACGCCTGGGGACGACGGTCGACACCGCCGGCCTCAGCGACAGCGAGGTCGCGGCCCAGGTCGCCCGGAAGCACCCGGATGGGGTCATCTCGTTTCTGGAACAGCTCCCGCTGGCCGCCGCGATCGCGCAAGCCTGCGGTCTCCGGTTTCACAGCCCATCCACAGCCGACTTGCTGACGAACAAAAACAGCCAGCGGCTGGCCCTGGCCGAGGCGGGCGTGCCGGGGCCGGGGTTCTGGTCGGTTGGGCACGACACCGACGCGACGGTGAGGGCCGAACTCGTGTCGCAGTTGCATTACCCGGTCGTCCTCAAGCCCCAGGACGGGAGCGGGAGCCAGAACACCTGCCAGGTCGACGACGGCGACGCGTTGCGACGTTTGCTCGACGATGCGCAGGGCCGAGGCGAGGACATGCTGGTCGAGGAGGTACTGGCCGAAGCCCGTCCTCGAGGCTCGCAACGCTTCGCCGACGTGCTCATGGTGGACAGCTTCGTCACGGGAGGTCGGATCACCCACTACCTGGTGGCGGGGCACTTCATCCCCGCCCCACCGTTCCGCGGTACGGGGTCCTTCATGCCGAGCGACCTCAGTGACGCCGATACCAAAGCGGTGCTCGAAGCGACCGAAGCGGCCATCGTGGCTCTCGGTGTCGAGGAAGGATTCACCAACACCGATGTCATCCTCACGCCTGACGGGCCTCGGGTGCTGGAGGTGAACGGCCGCATCGGAGGCCAGGTCCCGAGGCTGCTGCACCTGGCGGGAGCCCCGGCGTTGCTCCCCGAAGCAATGAGGGTGGCGCTGCGCCTTTCCGACGGGGACATCGTGCCTTTCCAGACCGATCAGGTGCCCTTCTGCGTCATGTACCAGTCTCCGATGGAAGCGCGGTGCCTGATAGAGCTGAACGGTCTCGACGTCGTGGCGGAATTGCCGGGCGTGACGCAGGTCGTTGCCGACCGCCAGGTTGGGGACTCCATCGACTGGCGCCAGGGAACCTTGAGCCGACTGTTCACGGCCTATGGCGTGGCCGATGATCACGACCACCTCTATCACCTCTACCAGCAGATTCAGACGTCGGTGGTGGCCCGCTACGAGATGGATGGGTCATCGCCCTGACGCTGCGCGGCCCCGCCCGGGCGCGGTGCCGCCCGAGGCCGTACAGTGACCGCCCATGCTCTTCCTGCACGAGACACACCAGGTCAAAGGAGCGTCGGAGGAGGAATTCGAAGCGGCGTTCCGCGACGAATGGATGCCGACGCTGGCCAAGAGCGACGACGCCCGTTTGCTGTGGTTCTGCCACCACGCGCACGGGAGCGGGCCGGCATACAACGTCGTGACGATCACGGCCGTGCGCGACGGCGCGGCGTGGGAGGACCTGGCCCGGCGCGTCCAGCGGGGCGACCTCAAGCCGTGGGCCCGCAAGGTCGACGAGCTGCGCCACAGCGTCACGGGCAAGGTGCTCTTCCCCGTCCACTGGTCGCCCATGGGGGACATCGACCTCGCCTCCGTGCCATCCGACGGCGCGACCCACGAGCTGTCGCTCTACATGGAGGACACGGGCCATCCCCATGCCCCTATCGACGACTACGTCGAGTTCTGGGGGACCGGGTACTACGGGCCGATGAAGGAACGGGCCGCCAACCTTCTCGATATCCAGGCCGTCTTCCAGGTCGCCTTCGGCACGGGCCTGCGCAAGGAGGCGATCTTGATGCAGAAGATCGTGAACCACCAGGTGTTGATGCACCTGCTCACCCACGATACCGACCCCGCCCATCGCCAGCCCGGCCAGTTCATGCACGACGCGCTGGCCTTTCGTGACTCCTGGGACAGCCGGCTGCTGCGGACGAGCAACTGGTCTCCTCTGTACTGAGGACAGCGCCCCGTGACCCGGTCGTCCCGGCAGCACACGCGCAAGAGCCTCCTCGTCCTGGGAGCTCTGGCCGTGGCGCTCGGGGTCTTGGGCGCACCGACGGGGGCGAGCGCGCAGGGCCCCGCTCCCACCAACGTGCAGGCGTTCATGACGCTGTACGGATGGGCCGACAACTCTCCCCCCGGTCCCGACATCGCCAACCCCTGCATCCACGCCAGCGCCGGTGGGGTGGGGACCTATGGCAATCCCATCACCTTCGCCACCGACGTGGCCGAGCTGCCGTGGTGCGAGATCATCTACGTCCCCTACATGAAGCGGTACTTCATCCACGAGGACGAGTGTTCGCAGTGCGACTACGACTGGAGCCATTTCCACCTCTACCGCTTCGACATGTGGGCCGGGGGGGACGCCAACTCGCGTCGGGCCCCCGAGAAGAAGGCGCTGCGGGCCTGTGAGAGCACGTGGACGCGGGCCGACTCGGTCACCGATCCCGACAACCCGACGATCATCGTGAACCCGCCCTCCGACCTGACCGGTGACGACGGCTCCCATCTTCTCGGCGCCGACGTCGTGCTGGACGCCCATCGCCGTCACCAATCCCGGCAAGCAGACCTCGGTCCTCGGGGGCGCCGTGAGCCTCCACATCGATGCCGTGGACGCCTCTCCCACCGAGAGGTTGGCGTATCAGGTCACGGGGCTTCCTGCCGGCCTGTCGATCGACGCGGCGTCGGGCCTGATCTCGGGCAGGCTCGCGGCTCGGGGCAAGAAGCACGTGACGGTGACCGTCTCGGACTCCGTCGACTCCGCCGGCGTCGCCTTCACCTGGAACGTCAAGCGTTGAACTGACGCGGCGTCGAACGGGAGACGCTCCCGCCTCCGACATGGCGTCAGAGGCGGGAGCGTCTCCTCCCGACCAGCTCCCGAACCGCCAGCTGTGCAACTGGGTTAGCTGTGCAACTGGCTTCTCAGGTACTCGATCCTGCCACCACGTTGTGCACGTGGGCACCGACCCCGGGCACCGAGCCCAGGAACTTGGCGTCGCCGAAGGAGAACACGCCGCCGTCGGAGGCGAAGAGCCAGTAGCCGCCGCCGTCCGGCGTCGGGCTGAGGCCGACGATGTTGCTGATATGGACGCCGACACCGGGCACCGAGCCGTGGAACTTGGCGTCGCCGAAGGAGAACACCCCGCCGTCCGAGGCCACCAGGTAGTAGCCGCCGCCGTCGGGGGTGGCCACGATGGCCACGATGTTGTTGACATGGACACCCAGCCCCGGGATCGATCCGGCGTAGGTGGCGTCGCCGAAGGAGAACACCCCTCCGTCGGAGCCGACCATCCAGTAGCCGAGACCGGTAGAGGTGGGGGCGATGCCGACGACGTTGTTGACGTGGACGCCGACACCGGGCACCGAGCCGTGGAACTTGGCGTCACCGAAGGAGAACACCCCTCCGTCGGAGCCGACCATCCAGTAACCGAGGCTGTTGGTCGCACCCTGGTTCGTCGTGGGGGTCGGAACCATGCCCACGACGTTGTCCACGTTGACTTTGAGGCCCGGCAGCGACCCGTAGTAGTAGGCGTCACCGAAGCCCAGCACCCCGCCGTCGGCACCGACCATCCAGTACCCGCCGCGGTCCCGGCTCGGGGCCAGGGCCACGATGGGTTTCGCCAACTTGAGCCCGAGGCCCGGGGCCGAGCCGTAGTACTTGGCGTCGCCGAAGGAGAACACCCCACCGTCGGCTCCCGCCATCCAGTACCCGGCTCCGGCGGTCGGCACGGTGTAGAGCGCCGTCCCCCCGGCTGGGAGCGTGATGCTGTTGGCCCCCACCGTGGTGGTGGTGGCCCCCTTGATCCAGATGGCGACCACCTGCTTGGTGATGATGTTGCTCGAGATCGACGTCCCGCTGATCGAGGCGGCCAGAGAGCCCGGGTAGGACTCCACGATCAAGGCGATGGCGTCGGTGGACGGGGCCGCGTTGGCCGCGCCCCAGTTGTTGTCCGTCAAGACGTTGCCGGTGATCGTGGTGTTGGAGATGACGTCGTTGGGGGCGTTGGCGTGCAGCGTGATCCCCGTGGCGAAGGACTGCGTGACCGTGTTGTTCATGATGGTGGTGTTGGTGACACTCGCCCCGGCGGCGTCATCGGCGAGGACGATCTGACCGATGTCGGGTCCGTGAGGGCCGAAGGCTCCGGCCGTCCCCGAGACCGTGTTCCCCGCGATCGACGTTCCCGTCACGCCCCCGCCCGGGTTCCAGGCTTCGACGATGATGGCGCAGCCACCGGTGTTCCCGCTCAGGGTGTTGCCGGTGACGACGTCGTTGGAGGAGGCCACCGCCGTGCCCGGTCCGGCGTTGGGCGTGCCCGGGTCCACCGGACCGTTGTCGGCGATGCCGATCCCACCGCTGAGGTTGTTCGTGATGGTGTTGCCCGTGATCGTCGCCCCTGAGACGCCGTCCAACATGAGGGCGTGACCGTCGGGGATCTTGGCATTGGGGCTCACGTTGTTCCCGCTGATCGTGCTGTTGCTGATGATCAGCCCGGTATCGCCTTCGGCCAGGATGCCTTCGTCGTTGGCGCCGGTGACGGTGGCGGCGTTGATGGTCACGCCAGGTGCCGTCGACGGGACGTAGATGCCGATGTCACACCCGGTGGCGGTGATCGTGCCCGAAATACTCTGGCCTGTGGTGGCGAGCATCGCCGTGGTCAATCCGGTCGATCCCGCCGCCACGCATGTGGCTGCGCCGGCTGGCGTGGTCCCTGCGATGGCGGCAACGGTGAATGCTCCACCGGCGAGCGCGACGACGCAGATAGCGCGACCGGCCACATGTCGGGCGGTGCGCGGATGACGAAGGACGGACATAGGTTTGTCTCCTTTGAGCGGGATCAGCAGAGGTACGACGCGGACGCCATGGACTTTGCGTACTCACCCTCGTACGTCGCGCACACTATCCCCCTGAGCAGACCTCTGCCGTCCGGGTTGGTAGGGGGCCCTGACCTCACCGAGCACATCCGTGATCGCCGCGAGCGTGGAGCCGAACGCACGCAGAGAGGTTTCCCAGCGTGTGCGGTTCTGAGGCAGCCAAGGGGAGAGCAGTGGTTCGGTCGACGAGTCAGGTGATGGCACGCTGTGACGGTGCCACACGAGGAGGTGCTGCGAGGCGGGGTGGCCAACGCCAGGGTGGGGCGCCGCTCGCACCGGTCGGGGCGGGCTGGACCTGTTCGTCCGGCTGCGCGTGGTGGCGGACGCCTACGGCCTGGCGCCGGGCCGGGGGGTTCTGGTCGACGCCATCGCGCGCAACGTGGCACGCGGCGTCGAGTTCCTCCAGCGCCGTATCGACAGGGGCGAGGAGGCCTTCATCGCCATGCGTGACCGGATGGGAGGCATGGCGCGCTACGACCGGCGCCGAGCCTGGCTCGAAGCCCAACGGGAGCGGTTCCTCGACTCCGTCGGCTGACTCCACGATGCCCGAGAACGCCTCGCCCTGGGACGAAAAGGCGGGCCGACGCTCGGGGGGTGGCGTGGTGAGCGATGATGGGCGCCGTGACCACCGGCACCGACCCCACTGCGATCGTGACCGATGGACCCCGGACGAGATCGACTCGGATGCATCCTCGGCTGCGAAGCATCCTCGGTTGGGTCGTGTTCCTCGTCATCGTCGTGCTCGTCTCCACCGGGACCCGCGCCTACGCCATCCAGACGTACTACGTGCCCACTCCGTCCATGACGCCGACGCTCATGCCCGGCGACCGCATCATCGTGAACAAGCTGTCCTCGACGATCCATCGGGGAGACATCGTCGTGTTCCGAGACGTTCCCGCCGACAAGGGAGGTCCGCCCGTCCTGGTCAAGCGCGTCATCGGGCTTCCCGGCGAGACCATCTCCTCGGTGGGCGCCACGGTGTTGATCAACGGGAAGCCCTTGGCCGAGCCGTGGTTGCCGCCGTTGACCGGTATCTGCACCGAGCCGGCCGAGAACATCAAGACGACGAAGATCGCTCCGGGTCATTACTTCATGATGGGAGACTGCCGGGGAGACTCCGGTGACAGCCGCTACTGGGGCACGCTGCCCGCCGCCAACATCATCGGCAAGGTCGACATGATCATCTGGAGAAGCGGGCACCCCTGGATCCACTGGTTCTAGGAGACGATCGAGCTCCCGACGATCGTCAGGTGTGATTGGGGACAGGAGCGGTGGGGGTCGCCCCGGCCGGACATGCCCGCGGGTCCCACGGCTCGAGATTCGACGTGACCGGTGAGGGTGGCGCGATGGCGGCCGCCTCCGGGGATGTCGTGGACGGGGTGGACGATGAAGGACCCCCTGACGGCGACGTGCTGGGCGGCGAGGAGGTGTTCGACCCGCTCGGGGCGTTGACCGCGAACTGGGTGCCGGTGACCACGGTCACCTGGGCACCGTTGGTCACCTGGCTGGGGTCGAAGGCCATGACGACCGAGCCGGTCATGGAACGGGCCACGGCCTCGGCCGCGCTCTCGGTCGCCGGTGCGTGCGATCCGTAATAGACCACGGTCTCCGACACGTCGCCGACCGCTTGGGTGTCACCCACCCCGACGGTCCGAAAGCCGAGGGCGGAGAGCGCGGATGCGGTGTCGGTGGCCTGGTCGTAGGCGCCGGTGCCGTTCATCACCGACACCGTGACCGACGAAGGGGTGGGCAGCGGCGTGCCGGTCATGGAATCGGTGGTGGGCCCCACGCCGAGGAGCTGGTCGATGGCGTCCTCGTCTTGTGACTGGGCCGTGAACTCGACGTCACCGTAGCCACTTCCCTCGTAGACGTAGCTCCCCTGCGTGCCGTCGGGATCGGTCACCACGTCCACCGGCAAGGTGAGCTGAGGCACCGAATCGACCTTGACCGAGTGGAAATCGAGGACGAGGCTCACCATGTCGCTCACCGGCCAGGACTGGTCGAAGGTGAGGTCACCTTTGAGCGAGTTGATCAGGCTGAGGTCGTCGACGGGGTTCCCGAGTCCGTGTTTCGACGCCGTGGTCGCCAGCACCCGGAGGAACTCGTGATCGCGGCGGATGCGGGCCAGGTCGCTCAGGCCCTCCTGGGGCCAGTCCATGGCGTCGGTGCTCGTCGTGTCGGCCGTCTGGTACTGCAGGTGTCGTGCCCTCACCACCTGGAGCGCTTCGGTGCCGTTGAGGCGGACGCACGTCGCGGCGCGGACGTTCAGACCCGACGAAGCGTCGAACACCGACATGGGGAACGACATGTTGATGCCGCCGAGGGCGTTCACCACTGCGGCGAACTGGTCGAAGTTGAGAGACACGGCGTGCTGGATGGGGATCCCGAAGTCCTCCTCGATCGCGGCCACCAGTTGGGTCATGCCCTGGTAGAGGCCGGCGTCGATCTTGTTGGCGCCGGTCGTACGGGCGTTGGGGATGAAGACGTCGCGTGGGATGGAGAGGATCGCGAGCCGGTGCCGCGCCGGGTTGACATGGAGGATCATGATGACGTCGCTGTTCACGCCGTTTACCGGCGCCGAGTCCGCGCTTCCCTGGCACAAGCCGTAGGCGAGGTTCTGCACCGCCAGGGCACAGCGCGACGTCGACCCCACCATCAAGATGTTCTCCGTCCCCGCCTCGGCACCGGAGGTGAGCGCCCCGGCCAGCCCCTTCACCTCGACGCGGTTGAGGTCGTGCGCCAGGTAGTACGCGTACCCCGCCCCCCCTCCGACCACCACGAGGAGGACAGCCAGGCCGATCAGGAGGCCACGCCGGAGCCGGTGACGGCGCCGGACCAGCGGGGGCGGCGGGTGGGGGGCGGGCTCCCCGGTCTCCGGTTCTTGGACATATCTCGCTCGGGACGGGCCCGCCCCGGCACCTGCACCGGGACGGTCGTCGCTGCCACCGTCGACAGTGGGTCCCGGGGTGGTGGCCGGCTCCCCCGGGTCGTTCCGCGGGGGCGCGGACAGGGCGGGTGCGCCGCGTCCTTGCATCAGATCCCCGAGGGCGCGCAGCCCGTCCTCGTTGGCTACGGATACCCGCCGACTGCCGCGTGGCGATGTAGGGCCGCGCCTGAGTCGGCGGCGTCCGGTCATGAAGGCAGGAGCGTACCAATCGGTCCCGGGGAGTTTCGGTCGGCCGTCGTACCATCATGGGTCTCGCGAGTCGGGCCGGGAGGGTGCCACTACCTTCTCACCGTGGACAACCGGGCCGCCTGGGAGGCAGAAGCCGAGAACTGGGTCCGGTGGGCGCGCACTCCGGGCCACGATGCGTACTGGTACTACCGCGACGCCTTCTTTGACAATGTCGTCCCGGCTCCCCGGCGCCGGACGCTGGAGGTGGGTTGCGGGGAAGGCCGGGTGACGCGCGACCTGACGGCGCGCGGCCATCGGGTCGTGTCCGTGGACGGGTCGCCGACCCTTCTGCGCCACGCGCTCGAGGCGGATCCCGGCGGCCGCTACGTCCAGGCTGACGCTGCGGCGCTTCCGGTGGGCGACGGCAGCGTCGACCTCGTCGTCGCCTACAACTCGCTGATGGACTTCGACGACATGGCCCGGGCCATCTCCGAAGTGGCCCGGGTGCTCGAGCCCGGAGCGGTGTTCTGCATCTGTGTCACGCACCCGATCCTCGACGCGGGTGGGTTCGAGGGCGACACGACCGATGCTCCCTACGTGTTACGAGGCCGGTACTTCGGAACACAGCCTTTCGAACAGACCATCGTCAAGAACGGTCTCACCATGGGTTTCCGGGGCTGGAGCCATTCCCTCGAGCAATACTTCGCTGCGCTGTCATCAGCCGGGTTCGTGGTCGATGCCCTGCGGGAGCCATCGCCGGCGCCGGGCGCCGACGACTACGAGCGTTGGGGCCGGTACCCGATGTTCCTCCACCTTCGGGCCATCAAGCGCTGAGCTCGGGCCGCAGTCCGGTGACTACCGGAAGGCCGGAACCAGGAGGAGGGCGAAGGCGATGGCGTTGAACGTCGAATGCGCGATCATCCCCGGAGCCAGCTTCCCGTAGCGGTGGCGGAGGTACCCGAGGATGATCGCGGGCGGGAACAGGATGAACGGCGCCAACGGACCTTCGTTGAGGACATGGGCGAAGCAGAAGATCAGGGCGGTCACGAAGATGGCCGGCGTCGCGCCCAGACGCCGGGTGAAGGCACCTTGGATGAGGCCTCGGAAGAGCAGCTCCTCGACGAAGGGTGCTCCGACGACGAGGAAGAGTCCCATGATGATCCAACCGGCCGTTCCCTCGGGAGTGATCCCGTCGATCGTGCGGCCCGCGGACGTCGGAGTGTTGAACCCGTTGTTGGCCACCACGATCAAGATGAGGATCAGCGTCGAAGGCAGGCGACCGAGGACGCCTCCGGCAACGCCGGCCGGGAGGTCGTGCCACTTCGGCCACGAGAGCCCGTAGTCCCGAGCGAGGCTGCCCGTCCCGTTTCGCCTCGACGCCACGACGACGGCACCCAGGAAACCGGCCCACAACGCCAGTTGGCTCACCAGCATGTACCAAGGGTTGCGATCGTCGAGGTGGCCCGACTGTGCGATGTAGAACGCGATGGCCACGGCGATGGATGCGACGAAGCCGAGGCCGGCGCCGATGGCGGCGATGCCGCCGCCTTTGATGCCGGGGCCCTTGGGGACGAATGGGACCGGCGCCGGCATCAGGCTCGGTCCGTAGGGGCCGTAGAGGTGGGGCGTCCACTGGTAGCCGTCCCACCATCTCCACCACGCCATGCGCCAGGGATCCGCGTACCACCCCGGCGGCGGCCCGAACTGCGGCCACGACTCGGTCTTCGGCAACGGGTCGGAGATCACGGTGTCTGGTCTCGAACCCGAGCCGCGAGAGGCCTACGGCTTGAGGTCTACGACGACGGAATGGGCGACCTTGTCGTGCCAGGCCTGGCGTCGAGCGTCCCAGAGAGGGGCCAAGGAGTCGAGGATGTAGGGGATGGAGAAGAAGACCTCGAAGACCACGGCGATCAGGTTCCTCCCCAGGGCGCGCCAGAATCCGATCGGGCCGCCGGTGCGGGCATCTCGCACCGCGATGCCGAGTGCCATCTTCCCCACGGTCTGTCCTCGACGAGACCCATTCATCGCCGCGTAGTAGATGGCGGCCGGAATCGATGCCGCAATCCACAACACGAACAGTGCTCCCACGACCGCCCCACCTGAGACGTTGGTGTTGTTCGTGCTGTTGTTCGTATGGTTCCCCGCGAGGGCGGCGGCGACGAGCGCGATGATGAATATCGCGAAGAACAGCACCACTCCGTCGAGAAGGATCGCGATCAGGCGCTTCCACCACGGCGCCAGCGGCTGGTGGATCACCGGGTCGAGCAGGACCTGTGACGGCGCGTAACCCTGGGGCGCGCCGTAGCCAGGGGGCGGTCCGTACCCCGGCGGAGGTCCGTAGCCCGGAGGCGCGCCGAAACCGGGGGCGCGCCGAAAGCGGGCGGCGCTCCGTACCCCGGGGCAGGCCCGTATCCCGACGCGGCGGGATATCCCGGCGGAGACGCGTACCCGGGTGCAGCGGGGTAGCCCGGCGGAGGGTAGGTCGCCGCGGCCGGGCCGCCCCCGTAGGGAGGGGCGGCGCTGTAGGAGGGCGCGGGAACCTCCGACGGAGTCGGTTGTGGAGGGGCCGGCGGAGCTTGGGTCACCGAAGGGTGAACCTGTGGTGGGTACCACTTCCCGTCAGATGCCAGCCACCAGCCCTCGCCTTGCGAGGTGTCGCTCACAGTGAGCGATCGTAGTCCTGGTCACGATTGACCGACCTGATATCGCAGCGGTTGCGCCATTGTTGATCGTGACGAGCCTGAAACGGGGTCGCCGGTGCCGCGTCTTTAGGTCTCAGGACCTAGTGATTCGTATAGCGCGCCGCCCGGCCCTCTCGATAGGCCTGCAACTGCTCTCTGGCATCCTCGGTTCCGAGGGAGAGGATCTGCGTGCGCGCTTCGAGATCGATGGCCGCCTCGAGGCTCGGGATCTCGAGGTTTGACCACAGTGTGGCCTTGCCCATCCACGTCCCCATGGGGGTGTTGACGATGATCTGCTCGGCCAGTGCGATCGCGGCATCGACGACTTCTCCGTCGCCGACGGTCTCGAGCACCAGCCCGATCCGGGCTGCTTCGTCGCCGTCGACGCGTCGCCCGGTGAGCACCAGCTCCGCCGCGCGCGTCGCTCCCACGCTCCGTTGGAGCAGCCAACTGAGTCCCATCTCCGCGCCCGACGCGCCGATCTTGACGAAGGCGTCGACGAACACGGCCGATGTGGATGCCAGCCGCAGGTCGGCGCCCAAGGCGAGTGCGTAGCCGGCTCCGGCGGCCGGCCCGTTGACGGCGGCGATGACGGGTTGGGGGAGCGCACGCATTCGAGGAACGAGCTGGGCCACGTACTTCTGCTGGTACATGTTGGAATGGAACTGACCGACGTCTTTGGGTACCCAGTCCGGCGGGTGATAGTCGCGCAGGTCATCACCGGCACAGAACCCTCGGCCTGCACCCGTGACGATGATCACTCGGCATGTCGCGTCACGACCGAGCTCCTCGAGCACTTCGTAGATTCGTGCCAGCATCTCCGAGGTGAGGGCGTTGAGCCGCTCAGGGCGGTTCAGCGTGACCAAGGCCACTTCGGGCCGTGGCCGATCCACCAGCACGTCGTCGGCTTTGGCAGCTTGACCTTCGGCACCGGTCATGTCGGGCGAGCGCTCCCCGTTGGTCGTGTTCTCGGCGGCCCCGGCACCGCGTGGCACGAATGCACATCTCGGTGGTGAGCCCGGGGCTCTAGCTTATGCAGGCGACAACAGGTCAGGAGCGTGACACGTGAGCGAGTCGATGGGATATGCAGTGTCGGTCGAGGACTACGACACGGTACGCGTCCTCGCCCTCGATCGACCCGCCAAGCTCAACGCCTTCACCGCCGAGGGCTATCGGGCCCTCAAGGGACGACTCGACGAGGCCAGCGCGGACCCACACATCCGCGTCTGTGTGCTGACCGGGAGAGGTCGGGCGTTCTCGGCAGGGGTCGACCTCAACGAGATGAGTCGACCGGGTGGTAGCGCCGAGCTCGGGGCCGACTTCGATCCCCTGCTCGACTGCTTGGCGCGCTTCCCCAAGCCACTGGTGGCGGGGGTGAACGGGCTGGCGGTGGGATTCGGTGTGACGTTGCTCTTGCACTGTGACCTCGTGGTGGTAGACGAGTCGGCGGAGATCCGTATGCCCTTCGTGGCACTCGGAACCTGCGCCGAGGCCGGGAGCAGCTGGCTCCTCCCCCAACGGGTCGGGCCTCAACAGGCAGCGTGGATGATGCTGTCGGGCTCGACGCTGAGCGCGCACGACGCGGTGGCCAACGGGTTCGCCTTGGCGAGTTCGCCCCCGGGCGACGCCCTTACCCAGGCGTTGACGATCGCCCGAGCCCTTGCCATCCACAGTGGCGACGCGTTGGTGGCGAACAAAGCCCTCTTGCGCCAGGGGTTCGCCGAGCGCATCGACGAGGTGTGGCAGCGCGAGAAGGCGGCGATGGCGTCGATCGCCCAGAAGCTCGGGTCTATCGGCTGGTCGACCCGGCAGTGAGGGCGGACACCGTCGGAGGGCCACCACGGTGACCACACCTGCCGTGGTCCTGCTCGCCGTGGCGGCCCTGTTCGCCGTGGGTGACTGGGCGGCCCGAGGGCGTCACGACGTCCGGCTCGAGCACGTGTGCAAACCAGCCACCCTGGTCGCGTTGATCGCCACCGCGGTAGCGATGAGCCCTGCCCATGACGCCGGCGCCCGGCGAGACTGGTTCGTCGCCGCGCTGGCGTGCTCGCTCGTCGGAGACGTGTTGCTCATGCTCCGCACCGACAGATTCGTGGCGGGTCTGGCCGCGTTCCTCGTCGGACACCTGTGTTACGTGGCCGGCTTCTGGACTCACGCACCGGGTGCCGGTGCCTTGGCCGTCGCCGCCGTCGTGGTGGTGGTGGCCGTGGTGCCGGTCGCGGCCCGCATCCTGGGGGCGCTGCGACACCGTCGCCAGCTCGCCGTCCCGGTCGCCCTGTACATGATGGTGATCTCGGTCATGCTCGCCACGGCGTTGGCGACGGGGAACGTGCTCGCCGGGGTCGGGGCGGTGTTGTTCGTGACCTCGGACGCCATGATCGCCTGGAACCGTTTCGTGCGTCCGTTCCGAGGCGCCGAGCTCGGCATCATGGTGACCTACCACCTGGGCCAAGCCGGGCTCGTGCTCTCGCTCCTGCACTGACGGGCTCGGCCCGACCGGGCGCCCAAGCACGGGGCCCCAGCACGCGGCAGGCTGTGGGGATGAGCCCCTCGACCGATCTCCCCTTCGCGCACATCGCCTTCATCTGTGCCATGCCCATGGAGCTCGAGCCCCTGACCAGGAAGCTCGAGCTCCGCGAGTCGTCCCTGGGCGACATGACGGTGCACACAGGGACGATCCGGGATGTGGAGGTGGTGGCCATTGTCACCGGGATGGGTACCGAATTCGCGACCGCCGGCACGACCAGACTGCTCGACGCCATGCGAGTGGAGCGAGTGGTGGTCGTCGGGATCACCGGCGCGGTGGAGAACGAGACTCCCATCGGCACACTCATCCTCCCCGAGGTCGTGGTGGACGGGGCCACGGGCGATGAGTTCCGCCCGGCGCCGCTGGGGGAGGGCACGCCGGCGGGACGGATGTGGACGGGGGCGAGCTTCACCCACGACCTGGACGAGATTGCCGGCTTGCGCGCCAGTGGCGTGGTGTCGCTCGACATGGAGACAGCCGCCATCGCGGCCCTGTGCGAACGACGCGGCATCCCCTGGTCGGTGTTCCGGGTCATCAGCGACCGCGCCACGGACGGGAGCGTCGACGAAGAGGTGTTCCACCTTTCGAACATGGACGGGACGCCGAACAACGAGGCCATCGAGCGGTTCTTCGCCGAGCACCCCGAACGGGTCGAGGCCATGGCCCGGCTGGCCGAAGGGGCGCTGCTCGGGGCCGAAACGGCCGCCGATGCCGCCATCCGGGCTTGCTCGCTGGGGTGACCCCGCCCGATGGAGCGACGATGCAGAGGCCTAGGCGCGTACCCAGAAGGGGAGCGCCTCTTCGCTGCCGTTGGTGCGCCGGAAGCGCTTGAACACAACCTCGACCGGCTCGCCGATCCGGATCGAATCCGGGTCGATCTCGTTCAAGGCGCCTTCGGGCCCGCTCACGAGATTCCCCACGAAGCGAATGGTGGGGTGCTCGTCGAGGGCCACGACGATGACGTTGTAGGGAGCCAGGCTCGAGTAGGGCTCGAGTAGGGGCGGATGGGGCACCACAAAGGACCAGATCGTGCCTTTGCCGGTCACCTCCTTCCATCCCCGTGCGGTGGAACGGCACCACGGGCACATGGGACGGGGGGGATGGCGGAGCCTGCCGCAGTTGTTACAGGCTTGGATGCGGAGCTCACCCAGACGGGTGCCTTCCAAGAAGAATGCACCCTCTTCGTCCACGGCCGGCATGAGAAAGCCGTCCTCGGACGGGCCGAGGTTGGCGACATAGCCACCGGAGAACGCCGCTGCGTTGGACATGGACCGCTTTCCTCCTGTTCGTCAGCGCCGCAGGAGAAGGGCGCTCGTGGGCACACCTTCTCCCGAGGTCACCAGGCAGGTCTCGGCCCCGTCCACCTGGGCCGTGGACGTGCCTCGCATCTGCTTGACCCCCTCGTTGATGAGGTTGAAGCCATGGACGTACGCCTCGGAGAGCCCCCCGCCGGAAGTGTTCACCGGGAGCGAGCCCTTCTCCCACTCGAGGTTGCCGTTCTCGGTCATGGGGCCGGCTTCACCGCGCTTGCAGAAGCCGTAGCCCTCGAGCGACAGCAGGATGAGCGGGGAGAAGGCGTCGTAGAGCTGGGCCACGTTGACGTCTTCGGGCCCGAACGCGGCGTTCGCCCACAGCCGCCGGGCGCAGGCCCAGGCCGGCCCGGTGAGGGGGTCGTCGTTGAAGAAGTTGACCATGGTCTGGTGCTGGGGCGGCAGTCCTTGGGCGAATGCGTGGACGTACACCGGCGGGTGGCGCAGGTCCCGGGCCCGCTCTGCCGACACGATGACGCACGCCAAAGCACCATCGGTCTCGAGGCAGTTGTCGAAGAGGCACAAGGGCTCAGACACCCAGCGCGACGCCATGTAATCCTCGTGGGTCATGGGCTTGTCGTACATGATGGCGGCGGGATTCATGTTGGCGTGCTTGCGCACGGCCACGGCCACGTTGGCCAGGTGATCGCGCGTGGCGCCGTACTCGTGCATGTAGCGCCGTGTGAGCATGGCGATCTCGTCGACCGGCCGCAGCATGCCGAAGGGGCGGGTCCAGGCGCCCGGCACCTTCAACTGGACCGACGTGTTCGTCCAAGGTCGGGGACCCGACCCTCGCTTGCGCGATCGCCACGCCACTGCCACCTCGGCCTGACCGGTGGCCACGGCCATGGCGGCGTGGCCCACCACACCGCACCCCGCGCCGCCGCCGTAACCGATCTGGCTGAAGAAGGTGATCTCCCCGGACCCGATGTTGCGGACGATGTCGACCTCTTCGGTCGCCTCCATCGTGTAGGAACACAGGGCGTCGATCTCGGAAGGGTCGATGCCGGCGTCCGCGCAGGCTTCGACGATCACCGTGCACGCCAGCTCCGCTTCTGTGGGCTCGAGGTGCTTGGAGAACGCCGTCTGGGCGATGCCGGCGATGGCGGTGGCGTCCTGGAAGCCGACTGCCGGGCTCATCGCACGTTCCTCCTTGGTCCGGGCCCGAAGCTCGGCTCCATGGAGCTCCAGGGCGTGCTGCGCACGGTAGGGCTTTACCCCGGAATATGCCACCTGCGCCCCGATCCGGCTTCCGCGCCCGGATCGCCGATTTGCCCTGGTCGAGGTCATTCGACCCTGTTTCCCAGGACGAATGCGTGCGATGGTGCAGAGGTGACCACCAACCGGAACGGGCGCCTGTCAAGGGTGCTACCGCTGTGGGCGATCACTCGCCCCGGCTTCATTTCACGACCGAGGCTCACATCCTGACCTGAGCGCACGGCGTGGAGTGGAGCCTCGGGGACGAGGGACGTTCGAACGTTCTCGCCTGACGGGGTTCTCCGACACACTCGATGTAGTGCATCGCGATCTCTGTGCACGAGAGGCAGAGCTAGTGCGCGTGGACCGACAGGGGACTTCGGCGGGGTCCGGGCCGACGCTGGGGTGTCCCCTTCGCCCCCCTGCGCGTCGCCCATGACGGGGCGGCGGCGCAGGCACGATATCGCGACGCGTTTCGTCGTGGACAGTCATTCGGGATGGGCGTACCGTGGCAGCCGTGCGGGTGGTCTCGCGGCTCTCATCCTGGACCGGGAGTCACCCTGAACGGGGAAAACGTCGGGGCGCAGGCATGGACGGGGGACCTCCTCGACCAGTGTTGCCTGTGCTCCGACGGCCCCCCTCGGCGCCCTCACCCGCCATCGCCGCGGGAAGGTGACGCGGCTCCCACCGGGTTGATCCGAGACGAGCCGACGAGGTCGACGACGGGCACTCCGCACCACATCGAACCTGACGATATGTCAGATACCCGGTACCATCGGCGCCCATGGCGAAGACGCCTGTGCCTGGCTTCAAAGACGAGAGCCAGCTCCTTATCGGTGGCAAGTGGGTCGACGCCTCGGGGGGCACCTACGACGTGGTGAACCCTGCCACCGAAGAGGTGGTGGGGAAGGCCCCCAATGCCAGCGTCGCCGACGCCCAGGCGGCTGCGGCGGCGGCACGCGACGCCCTGCCGGGATGGTCGGCGACGCCTCCCGCCGAGCGCGCCGCCCTCATGGCGGCGCGCGGCCCAGGCCATCTCGGCGCGGGCCGAGGAACTGCTCCCCCTCGTGATCGCCGAGACCGGAGCCACCGCGGCGGTGGGGTCGACCCTGCAGGTGCCCATCGCCGTCAGTCGTTTCGAGCGGTACTCCATGGACCTGCGCCCGGTGGCGCAGCGACCTCTTCCTCCCCAGGTCGCCGTGGCGACGCCGCTGGCCCCCGGTGGCCTCATCAGCGCGCTGGCGGTGCGCCAACCCGTCGGCGTGGTGGCCTGCATCACGTCGTACAACTTCCCCCTCGTCAATATGGCCGGCAAGGTCGCCCCCGCCCTCGCCATGGGCAACACCGTGGTGGTGAAGCCCGCCGCCCAGGATCCCCTGACCGTGGTGGAGATGGTGCGCATCCTCGAAGAGGTGGGGTTCCCGCCCGGTGTCGTCAACCTGGTGAACTCCGTCGACGCCGGGCCCGCGGCGGCGCTGGTCGACTCGACCGACGTCGACATGATCAGCTTCACCGGGTCCACCGAGGTCGGCACGCGTATCGCCGGCGCCGGCGGGCGAACCATGAAGCGACTCCTGCTGGAACTGGGTGGCAAGGGCGCCTGCATCGTCTTCGACGACGCCGCCCTCGACAAGGCGGTGGGGTGCATCGGGTCGACGTGGAGCTTTCACTCCGGCCAGATCTGCACCGCCCCCACCCGGGCCATCGTGCAGCGCGGCGTGTTCGACGAGGTTCTCGAGATGCTGCGGGGCTACGCGGGGGCGCTCAAGGTGGGCGACCCCACCGAGCTCGACACCATCGTGGGCCCACTCATCTCGGCCGCCCAGCGGGACCGGGTCGAGCACCACATCGCGGGCGGGCGGGCCGAAGGCGCCCGGCTCGTGGCCGGAGGGGGACGAGCCGCCCACATGGAGCGCGGCTTCTACATCGAGCCCACCCTGTTCGTCGCCGACAACGACATGGCGGTGGCGCGCCAGGAGATCTTCGGCCCTGTCCTGGTCGTGATCCCCTTCGACGACGAGGGCGAAGCCGTGTCCATCGCCAACGACAGCGACTTCGGGCTCTATGACTACGTCTTCTCCGGCGATACGGCCCGGGCCTTTGCCGTCGCGCAGCAGCTGCGGGCCGGCAACGTCGGCATCAACACCGCCCAGCGCAATCACGAGGCCCCCTTCGGCGGGTTCAAGATGTCCGGTGTCGGGCGTGACGGCGGCGACTACGGCCTCGAGGCGTACTCGGAGCTGCAGTCGATCGTCTGGACCGGCTGACCAAGCTGAACACCGGCGTGAAAGCCGGATGACGACCGGCCCCAGGGCCGGTGCAAGGAGCGGCACGTGAGCACCTACGACCTCGCCATCATGGGCGGCATCGTGGTCGACGGCAGCGGCCTGGCCCGCCGGCGCGGCGACATCGCCGTGAAGGACGGGCGCATCGCCAAGATCGGCTTCGTCCATCCTTCCGAGGCCGATGAGGTGATCGACGCCGACGGGCTACACGTGGCGCCGGGCATCGTCGACGCCCATACGCACTACGACCCCCAGTTGACGTTCGAGCCGCACGCCACGTCCTCGTGCTATCACGGCGTGACGACGGTCCTGGCCGGCAACTGCGGGTTCTCGGTGGCCCCCAACCGGCCCGACCAGCGTGACTACCTGGCCCGGATGTTCGCCAAGGTCGAGGGCATGTCGCCGGTGGCGCTCTCGGCCGTGCAGTGGGATTTCGAGTCGTTCCCCGAGTTCCTGGCCTCGAGGGTCGGGAGGCTCGGGGTCAACATGGCCTGTTACGTGGGACACTCGGCCGTACGCCGCACCGTCATGGGCGAGGCCGGGTCCGAGCGCGAGGCGAGCGACGACGAGATCGAGCAGATGCGCACCGTCGTCGCCCAAGCCATGGAAGCAGGCGCGGCCGGCTTCTCCTCCTCGCACGGGCCGACACAGCTCGACGGGGACGAGCGCCCCGTCCCCAGCCGCTTCGCCTCCATGGCCGAGCTGGAGGTGCTGTGCGCCGAGGCGGGTCGCCACAACGGCGGGTCGATCAGCTACCTCCACCGCAGCGCCATCGGCGGGCTCGACCAGGAGGACAAGGACCTGCTCGTGCGGCTGGGCATCGCCAGCCGGCTGCCCATCATCCTCCAGGGCCTCGGGGGCCGGTCCAAGGTGGACGTCCCCGGAGCGGAGTGGGAGCAGGTGTCACAGTGGATCGAGGAGGTCGGGCGCCGAGGGGTCGGCATCTTCTCGTTGTTGCGCAACCATCCTTTTGACCGCGACTTCCGGATCGAGACCGGCACCAACCTCTACGAAGGGGTGCCGGCCTGGCACAAGGTCGTGGGCCCCGGTCTCGCCCACCAGGATCGCCTGGACATCATGCGCGACCCCGGCGCTCGGGACGAGCTGCGTCACGCCGTGGACCACCCCAACACCGACGGTGCGTTGGGGTCGACGCTGCCACCCCCGCGCTGGAGCGTGGTCGAAGTGGACGAGGTCGTGAATCCCCACAACGAGAAGTTCGTCCGGCGCACGATCGCCGACATCGCGGCCGAGCTCGGGAAGGAGCCCGCCGACGTGCTGCTCGACCTGGCCCTCGACGAGGACCTGCACACCACCTTCCGCTACGTCAACAAGAGCCGGTCGTGGGAGGAGGCCGTGGCCCACGGCCAGAGCCATCCCGCCATGATCATCGGCGTGTCCGACGGCGGGGCCCATCTCGACCGCGACGACGGGTCGGACTGGTCCACCGCGTTCCTCGCCTTCTGGGTGCGCGACCGCAAGCTGTGGAGCCTCGAGGAGGGCATCCGGCAGCTGACGCAGGTCCCGGCGGCCCTGCTCGGCTTCGAGGGCCGGGGCATGCTGCTTCCCGGCTACTGGGCCGACGCCTTCATCTTCGATCCCGACACCGTCGAGCTCGAGTCCAAGAAGCAGGTGAAGGACTTCCCCGGCGGCGAGGCGCGCTACTCGGCCCGCCCCCGCGGCATCGCCTGGACGATCGTGAACGGCGTGCCTATCGTGCGCCACGGCGAGGTGCTCACCGCCAACCTCCCCGGCCACGTCGTCCGGCCCGGAGTGGCCTGATCCCCTCCGTGGCGACCGATGGGGGAGCACGGCGCCAGGCCGTCGGCTCCGACGCGTTCGTCACCGGGGCCGGACGTAGACGTAGCTGGGGCCGGCATCGCTGGGGTCGGTCGACTCGAGCATCCCCGCGAACACCCGGTCGTAGCCGGCCTTCTCGAGCGCCCGCCACGACCGATGGTTGGCCTGTTGCACCGCCACGGCCATCCGGTCGACGTCGGCATATCGCTCGAAGGTCATGGTGGTGATGGACTCCACGATGATGGGCCCCAGGCCGACCCCGGTCAGCTCGGCCGCGCCGATGAGATAGTCGATCCCCGCGGCGCGCTCGATGCCGAGGGCCGTGCACCACTGCGGGTAGTCGTCGATGCGGTAGCGCTGCACGAACCCGACCGGTCGACCGTCGAGCTCCACGATGAACGCGTCGGTCGGATCCGTGCCGTCCACGACAGGGCCGTAGCTCTCCTCGAGCGCGCTGACCGTGGGCTCGTCCGACCACCACGGTGCGACGTGGGGCAGGGCCAGCCAGTCCGCCAGAACCGAGAAGTCGGCGCGCTGTAGTTGTCGGAACGTGACCCCCAACGCGTCAGCGTGTCAGCGCGCGTTGATGTACTCGACGAGTTCCTTGCGTTCTTTCTCGAGCTCGTCGATCCGGCTCTTCACGACGTCGCCGATGCTGATGATCCCGCACAGGATCCCGTCGCGCACCACCGGGACGTGCCGGATCCTGCGTTCGGTCATCGCGGCCATCAGGGTCTCCACCTCGTCCTCGGGCGAGCACGTGAAGACCTTCGACGTCATGATCGATCGGACGGGCTCGGCCAGAAGCGCGGCGAGCTGGCCGCTCAGACCGCGCACGATGTCACGTTCGGAGACGATGCCCTCGATGTGCTCACCATCGGAGGACACCACCAGTGCCCCCACGCCATGAGCACGGAGCTCGTCCACCGCCGTGGTCACCGTCATGTCCGCGGTGATCGTGGCCACCGAATCTCCTTTACCTGCAAGGAGGGTCGAGATCTGCACCGGCACACCTCCTCGTGAGTCGTGAGCCAGCTCTTGCAACTCTGATGAGTCGGAAGGCGGCTCCAGTCTACGACCGCGGCGGCGTGGCAACCAGGAATTTTCTGTGCCCCCGCCCGGGCCGGGGCCGGCATTCACCTCTGACGAGCGTCGCCACTAGCCTGCGGCGGCGATGGGTGCCTCCGAGCAGTTCACGACGATCGCCGGCCAGGTGAGGAACTGGGGACGGTGGGGCGACGACGACCAGCTGGGCACGCTCAACCTCGTCACCGACGAGGTGCGGCGCCGGGCGGCGGGGTGTGTCCGGTCGGGCCGGGTGTTTCCCATGGGCCTGGCCCTGTCCGAAGCCGAGGGGATCCAAAAGGGTGTCGTCCCGGGCCGGTTCAACCCGGTGCGGACCATGTCGTACGTGAACGTGCCGTTGTCCGACGACGCCGAATGGATCTGTGCCAACGAGGACGTGGTCGTCATGCCGTTGCAGTGCGCCACGCACTGGGACGGGTTGGCCCATGTGAGCTACCGGGGCACGCTCTACAACGGGTACCCGGCATCGGCGGTCAACTCGGCCGGCGCCAGCCGTCTCGGGATCCATCTCGTCGACTCGCTCGTGAGCCGGGGAGTGCTCCTCGACGTGGCCCGGGCCAAGGGGACCGACGTCCTCGACGGTGGGTACGCCATCACTCCCGCCGATCTCGACGCCGCCTGTGCGCTCGCCGGGGTGACCATCGAACCGGGCGACGTCGTGCTGGTGCGCACGGGCCAGATGACCCACCTCCACATGCCCCAGCGGTTTCCCGCGGGCGGGACCACGGTGCCGCTCCCGAACATGCTGCGCTTCGGTGACGTCATGCACTACATGGGCCTGTCCTCGGGGCTGTCGATGGCGACGGCGCCGTGGTTCCACGCCCATGACGTCGCCGCGGTGGCCACCGACACCATGGCGCTCGAAGTCATCCCGTGCGAGGACGCCGAGGTGTACCTCCCCGTGCATCTCCTGCACATCGTCGAGATGGGGATGACCCAGGGCCAGAACTGGATGCTCGACGACCTCGCCGCCGACTGCGCCGCGGACGGTCAGTACACGTTCCTGCTCGACGCCACACCGTTGCCGTTCACCAACGGGTGCGGCTCGCCCCTCAACCCCGTCGCCGTCAAGTAGCGCGTCGGGGAGGGACCTCGGGTCCCGGGCGCTGCCGGGCCTGGCCGACGCGTGTCTGGGCCGCGCCACCTCCGACGACGGGCCCGGTGCGCGGCGCGGCGGCGACGTCCCCACTCGGAGGCCCGGGCCGCCCCGTGACGGCCCAGTGCAACACCCGAGCCTGGGAGTCGATCATGGCCGTGGTGCGAATGCCCCAGAACTCGAATCCGTAGCGGTGCGCGGCGACGTGGGCGAGCATGGAGATGAGGGTGGCTGCCACCGCCATGGCGTCGGTCCCCGCCGGGCTGCGCTTGGGGATGCCCGACGCGATCACGCGCGCCAGGGTGACCGTCACCGCGTTGAGGGCGCGCACGCGCAGGCCCTGGAACCTGAGGTCGCCCTCCTCGGTGGCCAGCTCGACCACCCGGAACACGGCCCGGTTGGCGTCCCAGTAGGCCATGAAGCCCTCGACCACCTGCCGCGCCGTGGCCCAACTGGCGTCCTCGGACCAGTCGCCGTCGACCAGGTCGGCCAGTGTGCCCGCACCCTGCATGAGCTCTTCGGCCATCACCAGGATGGCCTGCTCCACGTTCTCGAAGTACTGGTAGAAGGTGGCCGGGGACGTCCCGGCCTGGCGGGCGATGTCGATGACCTTGATCGAGCGCCACGCCGTGGTGGCGAGGAGCTCGGCGGTGCACTCGAGCAAGCGCGTCCGGGTGGCGAGCCCCCGGCGCCCCGGCACCCGGCCGTCGGTGGCGGCGATCGCGCCCGGGTCTTCGCCGTCGTCGAGGATCGTCTCCAGGGCCGCGTCGCCCAAGTCAGGGGCCATCCGCGCGAAGGCTAGCCCTCATTGGCTGACGCCGTGTCAGATTTGGGCAGGTCGGGGCCGCTGTCGGTGGGAATAGAACGGGTTCCGTTCCAGAGACGCCTGGGAGTAGCCTGAACGCCCGTGCAGCAGAGGGCGCTTCCCCGGTCTCTGACCCGTGCTCAAGAAGCACGCCGTCAGCGGGTGATCGACGCGGCGATGGAGCTCGGCCTCGAGGGTGGCTACGAAGCGGTCCAGATGCGCGACGTGGCCGCCCGGGCGCACGTCGCCATGGGGACCGTCTACCGCTACTTCTCCTCCAAAGACCACCTGCTGGCCGCGGCCCTCGTCTTCTGGGTGGAGCAACTCGACGCCCGCCTGGCCCAGGTGCCGGCCCGGGGGGCCGTCGCCTCCGAGCGCGTGGTCGACGTCCTCGAGCGCGCCCTGCGCGCCATGGGCCGCCAGCCCCAGCTGGTCGCGGCGGTCTTCGCCTCGTTGGCATCGCCCGACATGGCCGCCATCGAGTGCCAGCAGCAGATGGGCTCGGTGATGGACGGCATCATCATCAGGGCCATCGGTGAGCCCCAACCCCCCGACCACGCCGAGCGCACCCGGATCATCGGCCACGTCTGGTATTCGTCCCTGGTCGGCTGGGTGAACGGCTGGAGCGACCTGGACCGCGTGCGCGACGAGCTGGCGGTGGCCGTCCGGCTCCTGCTCCCCAGTGGCCTCGTCCCCAACGGCCCATCGGCCCCGACCACGCGCGCACCCAGCGGGGCATAGCGGGCGAGCGCCCGATGTTGCGGCCCACACCGGCGCATGGTCGAATGCGCAGGCAGGGTCGGCGCCAGTGAGGCACGGTCGGCCACCAGGGAGGGAGCTCGGATGCGCGCAGCGATTTTCAACGAGGTCGGCAAAGAAGTCATCGACATCTACGACGACGTCGAGGTGGCTGATCCGGGGCCGGGCGAGGTCCGACTGAAGCTCCACGCCGCGGGCGTGTGCCACTCCGACCTCTCGGCCATGAACGGGACCCTGCCCCAACCCGCCCCCGCCGTCCTCGGCCACGAGGGCGCGGGCGAGATCATCGAGGTGGGCCCGGGTGTGGACCAGGTGGCCGTGGGCGACCACGTGATCGTGGCCTGGACCCCGCCGTGCGGGAAGTGCGCGGCGTGCCTGCGCGGTGAGGCCAACCTGTGCGTGGACATCTTCTTCAACATCGCCGGCGCGGCCAAGTTCTCGCGCGGGGGCGAGCCCGTCTTCGGCTTCGCCGGGACGGGAACCTTCGCCGAGGAGATGGTGCTTCCCCAGCAGGGCGTGGTGAAGATCCCCAACGACGTGCCCTACGAGATCGGGGCGCTCATCGGCTGCGGCGTGACCACGGGCGTCGGCGCCGCGCTCAACACGGCCAAGGTGAAGCCGGGGTCGAGCGTGGTCGTCTTCGGTGCCGGCGGCGTGGGCATCGCCGCCATCCAGGGGGCCCGCATCGCCGGGGCGGCGGAGATCGTGGCCGTCGACACGGTCGACTCCAAGTTGAAGACGGCCCTTGGCTTCGGGGCGACCCACGGGGTGAAGCCCGACGACCTGAGCGCGGCCAACGCCGAGATCAACGGCTCGGCCGGCGGCTTCGACTACGCCATCGAGTGCATCGGCCTGCCCCTGACCATCCGGGCCGCCTACGACGCCGTGCGCCGGGGCGGCACGGCGGTGATCGTGGGTGCGGGCAGCGCCGAGAAGAACGTCGAGTTCAACTGCTTCGAGCTGTTCTTCATGGAGAAGAAGCTGTTGGGCTCGTACTACGGCTCGGCCGACGTCCGCAGCGAGTTCGGCCGCCTCATCCGTCTGTGGAGGGCGGGCCGCCTCGACCTCGACGGCATGATCTCGTCTCGCATGGACCTCTCCAAGGCCCAGGACGCCTTCGACGCCATGAAGAGGGGCGAGATCATCCGCCAGATCCTCACCTTCTAGACCGGTCGCCCCGACACCGCGCCCCGTCGGCGCGGCCGACCCGGGTCGTCGCGCCCGGGGCCTCACCACGCGGCCGGGGGAAGACCACGACCCGGTGCTCCTCCTGATCTGACGATTCCCGCTTGACATGTGACCAAATGGTCACGTATCGTCCCAGGCGTGGACGAAGTATTCAGAGCCCTCGCCGATCCGACCCGGCGGAGCCTGCTCGACGAGCTGTTCCGTGAAGACGGCCAGACGTTGAGCGCGCTCGAGGCGAGGTTCGACATCACCCGCTTCGGGGTGATGAAGCACCTGAAGCAACTGGAGGAGGCGGGCCTCGTCGTCACCCGGCGACGGGGACGCGAGAAGCTCCACTTCCTGAACCCGGTCCCGATCCGGCTCGTCCACGACCGATGGGTGAGCAAGTACGCCGAGCCGTGGGTGGCAACGCTCAGCGGCCTCAAACAGAGACTGGAGAGTCCGATGGAGAAGATCTTCGAGATCTACATCCGCACCACCCCCGAGCGTCTGTGGGAGGCGATCATCGATCCCGACATCAGGGCCAAGTACAACTTCGGCGCGGCGATGGTCGTCCCGGAACTCAAGCCGGGTGCGCACTTCGAGATGACCGCCCCCAAGGCGCAGGCCGTCCTGGGCGAGGGCGAGATCCTCGAGGTGGACCCGCCCCGGCGCCTCGTCCACACCATGGTGGCGTATTTCAGCGAGGAGGCGAAGGCCGAGGGGACCTCGAGGGTCACCTGGGAGATCGAGCCCGTCGGGGACTCCTGCCACCTGACGTTGACCCACGACCAGCTCCGCGAGGACGCCAACGCCCAGCTCTACGGCGGGTGGCCCATGGTCCTGTCGGGCCTCAAGACGTGGCTCGAGTCGGGCGACCTCCTCACCACGCCGGGATCGCTCATGTGGAGCTGATCTGACCTGGGGGTGGAGGCCCGGGCTGGGCGAACAGGTATTGCATCCGATGCCATGTGCTGGCGCGAGTACAGGCATGTCCGGGAGCACTCCCGGAATCGAGTGCAATGGACCTTTGAAGGGGATATACGGCGAGCCCACCAAGAGTCGTCCACTGCTGCGTGGTTCTTCTAGGAGGAGTAGGCCTTGTCGGCGCTGACCTCGCGGATGGTGAAATTCTGGGCCGTAGTGGCGAGAGTTGGAACGAGGTAGGGGGAGTCGTTGCCGTGACCGCCGCTGATTTCGACGGCGGTGACGATGTTGGTACGCACGCCGGACATGGCATGGAGCTTCACCCAACTCTGGCGGGTACGCTCATTGCCACACTTAGAGTCGTACCAACGTTCACAAAGCGGCAGGTGGAGAACCCGGTGGAGTCGATGGCGAAATCCTGCTCGACGGCCCGCAGCGGCAGGGCGGACAACTCCACCAGGCTCCGCAGGGCCGGGAGTCATTTCCGGGGACCGCAGGTGGCGGAGCACTGTGTTGAAATGGGGGTCGGCTTCGGTCAGGCCCTTTGCTTGGGACTCCCGCACGTCCGAATCGAACCGGCGAGCCGACAGCCCTTCGTAGACCCGGTACACGCAAGCGAAGGCCATGTCGCTGAGGGGCATCCTGGGGCGCCCAAGGCTCTGTTGCGGGCTCGGAAGGGTCGAGCACAGGTCAGCCAGCATCGGGAGGAACGTCTCCTTCTCCTGGCACTGAGCCCGGTTGTAGCTGGCCCACTCCTGGGAATAGGTGACTTTCACTTCCTCGGTCATCACCATGCCGTCCGAGACCACCTCGCGCCGCATGGTGAACTCGACGGCGAACACATGCTTGCAATCCCGGCCGCGGGCCTCCCAGTCGGGGCAGGTGCAGGTGTAGTCCGGGATGGTCTGCCCTGGGAGCGCCCGACGAAGAGGCACCAGGGGCCGCACCCGATAACTTGTCCCGCCCGACTGCGACGGCACGATCCATCCCTCGGTGGTGCGCCGCAACCTGGTCGTGGCTGCGATCTGCATTCCCCGCTGCTCCCGTGCGTCCATCGCCCTGTACCTCCTAGTATATCCCTAATAGGAATATACATGGGGTATTCCTGGAAGTCAATACCTAGGAGGTATATACTTGACCGTAGCGACGAATCTCCAACGACGGGCAGGAATGGTGAAAGTCCAGGTCTGGGCATGGAAGTGCGAGCGGTGCGAGCACGTCTGGATGCCTCGCGACGTGGACACGGAGCCAAGGGTCTGCCCCAAATGCAAGTCCCCGTACTGGAACCGGCCACGGAGAGTGCCGAAAGAAACACCCAATTAGGAGTACTCCGACCATACGAACCATTTGACTGCCGGGGTACACTCCTAGTGGGTTTTATCCCAGGCTCCTTCAGATCACCGGCTAGTCACCGGAAGAGGTTGAGAGCAAGTGAGGGACGCTGTCGCGGCAGCGTCCTTTGCGCGTCTTGGCGGAGAGAGTGGGATTCGAACCCACGGGGTGTCACCCCACAGCATCCGCGGTGCTGCCCATTCGGCCGCTCTGGCACCTCTCCGTGCGGTGATTCGTTAGAACGGCTCCTCGTCGAAGCCGTACCCGCTAGCCGCTGCGGCGTTAGAAGGGCGTTCACGGTCCGGGTCGTAGCAGTAGATGACCGCCCCGCTGGTCGCGCTCTTACCCTTGTAAATATCGCTCTCATCGTTAGCAACGAGCCGTTCCAAAGCCGTCCGGATGGCATTGGCGGGGTTCTCCGATTCTGGCAACCGACCTCGGCCTCGCAGAATCGCCACGAGTTCACTGACCTTGAACCACTCTTGCGGGGAGTCCTGGAGGGCCGCCCGGACCGCCTCGGCTGCGCCCGGTGGGCGCCCGTCCTCGGTTTCGTGGTCCCAGAGGTCGGCGGGATCACCGACGTTGCTGCCCAGCTCGGGATACCGCCTTACAAGGCCCCGAATAATCAGTCGGCTCGACTCAATGGTCGCCCGCCCTCGTTCCACCGCCTCCTCGGCGTCCTCGCGTTCGCGAATCGATCTACGGAGCAGGTCACGGGCCTCGTCAATGTCCATACGGGAAAGTATACTACCCATGAGGTGGATGGAGCCACAACCGTATGCCACGACCGTAGGTCGCTACGTATGCGCAGAAAACCCCAGCTATCGGCCGCGAAATGCGATCCACCCGATCGCGATGCCCCCGATCACGGCTACACCCCCGATGTACAGCGCGAAGTTCCAGTGATGAGCAGCGCCGTCAGCGATCTGGCCAGCACCGAGGAGGACGAGCACGACCGATCCCACGATCCGGATAGTTCGCCTCGTGTCGGAGGGTGCAGCCAAACGGTCCGGCGGCGGCGGCGGAAGCGAGGGCGCTGGGGAGAGGCCGGGAGGGATGAAAGCAGAAGGAACCCACGCCGAGCCGTCGAAGCGGTACCAAATGCCCGTGGTCTCGTCGTGGTGCCAGTAGACCCCGGAAGGGTCCCGAAAGTCGGAGCCTGGCTGCTGAGTCATCAGGGACATTTTGGTGCAACCCGCCGACAGAGGACTGGCAGCGAACTGCAATGTGTTCTAGTTTGCGCCGTCGTACGCCAACCGAGGGGAGGGTGTGATGGCGGACAGCGAAGTCCTGCGGGCGCCGCACGTTCTCGAGTACCCCTACGTCCGCTCGGTGGGTCCGGTCATCGGCGCCTTCCTCACGGGGCTGCGCGACGGTCGCATCCTGGGCGCCCAGTCCCACGACGCGGACGGCACGGCGACGGTGATCGTGCCTCCCACCGAGTACGACCCCGTCACGAGCGCCGATGTGGGCGACCTCGTCGAGGTGGGACAGTCCGGTGTGGTCACGACGTGGTCGTGGACGAACAAGCCGTTGAAGGACCAGCCCCTGGACCGCCCCTTCGCGTGGGCGCTCGTGCAACTCGACGGGGCCACGACGGGCATGCTCCACGCGGTCGACGCGGGCTCCGCCCAGGCCATGTCGAGCGGCATGCGGGTCACGGCGCGCTGGCGACCGGCGGGCGAGCGGGTGGGGAGCATGCACGACATCGAGTGCTTCGTGCCCGAGGGGACCGCGCCATGAGCGACACGGGCACCCTCACCGACTCCGGCACGTCGGGCGAGGCCCCCGTCACGACCCTCGCCACGCCGATGCGGCTCGACTACCAGTACACCGCCGGCCTGTCGCAGTCCCGGTTCCTCCAGGGAATCGCCCAGGGCAAGTTCATCGGCCAGCGCTGCCCGGCTTGTCACCAGGTCTACGTCCCGCCGCGTGGATCGTGCCCGACCGACGGTGTCGCCACCACCGACCCGGTCGAGCTCGGCAACAGCGGCACCGTCACGACCTACTGCGTCGTGAACGTGCCCTTCCAGGGCCAGTCGATCGAGATCCCCTACATCTGCGCCCAGATCCTCCTCGACGGGGCCAACATCACCTTCATGGGCCTGATCCAGGAGCTGCCCGCCTACCGAGGTGCGCATGGGCATGCGGGTGGAAGCGGTGTGGGTCGACAAGGCCGAACTCGGGCTCACCATGGCGTCGGTCAAGTACTTCCGGCCCACGGGGGAGCCCGACGCCGACTACGAGACCTTCAAGGCGTACTCGTGAGCCCGGCCGCGACCACGCGCCGCAGTCCGGCCCGTCGGGGTGGTGTCGGTCGCCCAGTCGAAGTCGGTGCGACGCGAGGACCACCGCAACGAGGTCGAGATCCTCATGCCGGTGGTGACCGAGGTGTTCGCCAACATCGGCGTGACCAAGAGCGACATGGGGTTCGTGTGCTCGGGGAGCACCGACTACCTGGTGGGCGCGCCCTTCAGCTTCGTCATGGCCCTCGACGCCGTGGGCGTGTGGCCCCCCATGCGCGAGAGCCACGTCGAGATGGACGGCGCCTGGGCGCTGTACGAGGCGTGGACGCTGCTCCAAGAAGGCGAGATCGACACCGCCCTCGTCTACAGCTTCGGGCGGTCCTCGCCGGCGCAGCTCGACCGCGTCCTGGCCCTGCAGCTCGACCCGTACTACATGGCGCCGATGTGGCCCGACCCCGTCGCCCTGGCCGCTCTGCAGGCCCAGACGCTCATCGACGCGGGGCAAGGCGACCGAGAAGGACTTCGCGGCGGTGGCGGCCCGCAGCCGCCGTGACGCGCTTCGGCAACCCCAACGCCCAGGTGGCCAAGGACCAGGCGGCCGAAGACCTCCTGCGCGACGACTACGTGGTGGCCCCCCTGCGCCGCCACGCCCTGCCCCCCATCACCGACGCGGTGGCGGCCGTGGTGCTGGCGGCCGGGGACCGGGCCCGGGATCTGTGCGAGCGCCCGGCGTGGATCACCGGCATCGACCACCGCATCGAAGCCCACGCTCTGGGGGCCCGTGACCTGTCGGAGTCCTCTTCCACCCGCCTGGCGGCCCAGGGGGCGGGGGTGTTCGACGCCGGCGGCGGCGCGCCCGGCACCGTGCACGTCGACGTGGCCGAGCTCCACGCCCCCTTCGCGTCCCAGGAGCTCATCCTGCGCGAGGCGCTCGGCCTGGCCGATTCGGTGGCGGTGAACCCCTCGGGTGGCGCGCTGGCGGCCAACGCCCTCATGGTGGCGGGGCTCCTGCGCATCGGCGAAGCGGCGAGCGCGCATCATGGACGGGAGCGCCCAGAGCGCCATCGCCCACGCCACCTCGGGCCCGTGCCTGCAGCAGAACCTGGTGTGCGCCCTGGCGGCTGAGCCCTCGGGCCGGCGCCGGAAGGGGGGCGTGATGGCCGAGCGCTGCGCGGTGATCGGTGTCGGCCAGACCAAGCACGCGGCCAAGCGCGAGGACGTCTCCATCGCCGGGCTCGTGCGCGAGGCGGCGGCGCGCGCCCTCGAGGACGCCGGGCTCGACTGGGCCGACATCGACGCCGTGGTCATCGGCAAGGCGCCGGACATGTTCGAAGGCGTCATGATGCCCGAGCTCTACCTGGCCTCCGCGCTCGGGGCGGTGGGCAAGCCCATGATGCGGGTGCACACGGCGGGGTCGGTGGGCGGGTCGACGGCCATCGTGGCCGCCCATCTCGTGGCCTCGGGTCGCCACGAGCGGGTCCTCACCGTCGCCTTCGAGAAGCAGTCGGACTCCGACGCCATGTGGGCCCTGTCGGTTCCCCAGCCCTTCTCGACCCCGCTGCTGGCCGGCGCGGGCGGATTCTTCGCCCCCATCATCCGCGCCTACATGCGGCGCTCGGGGGCGCCCGACCACATCGGGATCCTGGTGGCGGTGAAGGACCGCCTGCAGGCCCTCAAGAACCCCTACGCCCATCTCCACATCGAGGACATCTCCTTCGACATGGTGAAGGACTCGATCATGCTGTGGGACCCGATCCGCTATCTCGAGACGTGCCCGTCCTCGGACGGGGCCGCGGCCATGGTGCTGGCCTCGGAGCGGGTGGCGGAGTCCTCGGGCTCGGGCCGGCCCCCGGCGTGGATCCACGGCATGGCCATGCGCTCGGAGCCCACCATGTTCGCCGGGCGCGACCAGGTGAACCCCCAGGCCGGCATGGACTGCGCGGCGGACGTCTACCGCCAGGCCGGCATCACCGATCCCCGGCGCCAGATCGACGTGGCCGAGGTGTACGTGCCCTTCTCGTGGTACGAGCCCATGTGGCTCGAGAACCTGGGCTTCGCCGAGCGGGCGAGGGGTGGAAGCTCACCGACGCCGGGGCCACCGCCCTCGACGGCGGGGACATCCCCTGGAACTGCTCGGGCGGCGTGCTGTCGTCGAACCCCATCGGGGCCTCGGGCATGCTGCGCTTCCTGGAGGCGGCCATGCAGGTGCGGGGCCAGGCCGGGGAGCACCAGGTCGAGAACGTCCGCACCGCCCTCGGCCACGCCTACGGCGGTGGGTCGCAGTTCTTCGCCATGTGGGTGCTCGGCGCCGACAAGCCCTGACCCGGTGACGGCGGTCCGGGGCGTCGTGCCGGGCGGACACCGGTCGCGAGGTGCCCACCACTACACTGCGGATCGGGTCGAGACGGAGGTACGTCCCATGAAGGTCGTCGTTGACTACGACGTGTGCGCGTCCAACGCCGTGTGCATGGGCATCGCGCCCGAGGTGTTCGAGGTGCGCGACGACGGGTACCTGTACGTGCTCAACGAGAACCCTCCGGCCGAGCTGATGGACAAGGTGCGCATGGCCGCCAACAACTGCCCGACCGGGGCGATCACGCTCGTCGAGGACGAGTAGCGCCCGTGCCAGGTGGTGCCGGCGGGGCGGCTCCGGCCGCCCCGCGACGGTCCGACGCGGGTCCGCTTCGCCCCGTCGCCCACCGGGTTCCTCCACGTCGGCAGCGCCCGGGCGGCGCTCTACAACTGGCTCTTCGCCCGCCACACCGGCGGGACCTTCATCCTGCGCATCGAGGACACCGACACCGAGCGCAACCGCGAGGAGTGGGTGGAGGGGATCCTGTCGTCGCTGGCGTGGCTGGGCATGGAGCCCGACGAGGGCCCCTTCCGCCAGTCGGAGCGCACCGACGCCTACCGCGCCGCCGTCGACACGCTGTGGGACGCCGGCGTGCTGTACGCGTGCGAGTGCACGCCGCGAGGAGATCGACGCCCGCACCAAGGGCAACGCCACCCCCGGCTACGACGGCTTCTGTCGGGACCGGGGTCTCGAGCGCCAGGGCCGGGCGCTTGCGGTTCCGGGTGCCCGACACCGGGACCACCGTGGTGCACGACCTCATCCGGGGTGACGTGGTCTTCGCCCACGAGGCCATCGAGGACTTCGTGGTGGTGAAGTCGTCGGGTGCGCCGCTGTTCGTCCTCGCCAACGTGGTCGACGACATCGACATGCGCATCACCCACGTCATCCGGGGCGAGGACCTCCTGCCGTCGACGCCCAAGGGGCTGCTTGCTGTGGTCCGCCCTCGAGGGCGAGCACGCGGCCCGGCCCGCGTTCGCCCACCTGCCCCTGCTCGTCAACGAGCGGCGCCAGAAGCTGTCCAAGCGCCGCGACGACGTGGCCGTCGAGTCCTACCGGAACGGGGCTACCTGGCCGACGCCATGCGCAACTACCTGGCGCTGCTGGGGTGGAGCGACCCCGAGGGCCGCGAGATCCTGTCGGTGCAGGAGATGGTGGCGGGGTTCGAGCTGGCGGAGGTGAACCACGCGCCCGGCCTTCTTCGACGTGAAGAAGCTCGAGTGGATGAACAAGGAGTACCTCCGGGCCATGTCGGTCGACGAGTTCGTCGAGGCCGCCCGACCCTGGCTCGAGCCCGACCGGGCGCCGTGGCCGCCCGAGCGCTTCGACGCGGCCGTGTTCCGCACCATGGCGCCGCTGGTCCAGGAGCGGGTCGGCGTGCTTGAGCGAGGTGCCCGCACATGGTCGACTTCCTCTTCCTGGCCGAGCCCCTGGTCGACGAGGCCTCCTGGGCGTCGGTGGTGAAGGACGACGCCGCCCCCGCCGTCCTCGACGCCGCCCTGGCGACCTACGAGGAGTGTCCGTGGACGGCCGAGGCCCTGCACAGCGCCACCCAGGCGTTGGCCGACGACATGGGCCGCAAGCTGAACAAGGTCCAGGCGCCCATCCGGGTGGCGGTCACCGGCCGCCGGGTGGGGCCGCCCCTATTCCAGTCCCTGGAGGTGCTCGGGCGCGAGGCTGTACTGGTACGCCTGCGTGCCGCCCGGGAACGTCTCGGGGGTCGACACCGGCTGAGACGCGGTCCGGCGCAGACCGGACCGGAGGGATCGGGGGACTGAACCGGTGGCAGTGTTGGGAGACGCCAGTGGTGCGGGGAGCGCGCGCCATCCGTGGGTCCTCCACGGCTCGTGCTCATCGCCTCGTCATCGCTGGGCTACTTGGCCGTCACCGGCGTGCAGGTGTGGCTGACGTCGCGCCACCACGACGCTCGGCCCGCGCAGGCGATCGTGGTGATGGGGGCGGCCCAGTACGACGGGGTGCCGTCGCCCGACCTCGCGGCCCGGCTGCAGGACGCCGACAGCCTGTGGCAGCGGCACCTCGCCCCGATCATGGTGGTCACGGGCTCCAAGGAGACCGGGTGACAAGTTCACCGAAGCCGAGGCCTCGGCGTCGTGGCTGAGCAGCACGGCGTTCCGCCCGCCGACGTCATCGAGGTGGGGGGCGACGACTCGTGGACCAATCTGTCGCTGGCGGCGGCGGCCCTCGCAGAAGCGGGGCGTGACGAAGGTGCTGATCGTCACGGACGGGTTCCACGAGGACCGGAGCCTGGCCATCGCCTCCAACGTGGGGCTGCAGGCCTGGCCCGTGCCCGACCACCGATTCCCCCATCAAGGGGTGGGCGACCGTGCCGTACTACGCCAAGGAGACGGTGGGGGTGGCCCTGGGCCGGATCATCGGGTACTCACGGCTCCACCGCCTCGGCTAGCCTGCGAAGCCACCCGATTCGGGGGTGGTGTAATCGGCAACACGGCAGGTTCTGGCCCTGTTATTGGGGGTTCGAGTCCTCCCCCCCGAGCCAATTCTCCCGGGTGCGTGACCGGGTTCGTCACTGACCGCGCGTAGCGTCGTCCTGGCGATGTGCGTGCACAGGCCGGTCGACCCTGACTAGTTCACGAGCGCGGTGTTCTGCGTTCTCGCATTCGAGGCGGATTAGCGCTCTGCACGAGGGGTGTCACCCGGACGGACATCTCGCCCGATCGGATAGTCTGGCTCGGCCCGAAAGGGTGCCGGGCCCCATCGTCTAGTGGCCGAGGACACCACCCTCTCAAGGTGGAGACACGGGTTCGAATCCCGTTGGGGCTGCCGTAAAAAGTACCAGCTCAATGGCCATGCAACCACTGGAGCTTCGTTCTCGCTATCCTCCCGATTAGGGAACCCAACAAAAAACCCAACAAGGTTACGGGAGAGTTCGATGGCAGGAAGCATTCGTCTGGTCAGTGAGCCCGATACCTGGGAGCTCCGGGTCTATCTGGGTCGGGACAGCGAGCACCGCGTGCGGCATCTCCACCGACGTTTTCACGGATCGCGTCGGGCGGCCGAGCGAGCGCTGGCGAGAATGGTGGCGGAGCAGGAGATAGAGCCTGCGTCGATTCCCGAGAGTTCCCCGCAATGGGGGCCGACGACGACGATCAACGACGCCATTTCCGCCTGGAGGGACAACGGCTGGGCCGATCTGTCCCCGAACACGGCCTCCGACTACCAGTCGGTCTGGAGTCTGCACATCGAAGGCTCCATCGGGCGCCGACGAATCGCCTCGCTCAACCCGTTCGACGTCGAGCGTTACTTCGACAGTTGAAGGAGTCAGGACTCTCGCAGGAACGCGTGCGGCGGATTCGCGCCATCCTGCACCGAGCCTGCCGTCTCGCTCGCAAGTGGAGCGGCAACGTCCTGGCCAATCCGATCACGGACACCGAACTGCCCAGTTGGAGTCTCAGTGAAAGCAGCGACGATGTACGAGCGCCATCGCTAGCAGAGGTGCGGGCTGTTCTCGAGACGGCACGCCATATCGACCCCGACTCACGGCCTTCTTGCGGCTGGTTACTGCGACAGGTGTTCGGAGGGGTGAGGCGTGTGCACTTCGCTGGTCCGATGTGGATATGAAGATCGGAGGATTCGCATCGACAAGGCGGTGGTTATCGGTCGAGACGGCGTCCAGGTGAAATGTCCGAAGACAAGGGCGAGCATCCGAACGATCGAAGTCGACGAGGGCACCCTTAGCTCCTGGCGAGTTTGCGGACGCAGCAAGAAGGCCTGCGCTGAAGTTGCGGCGTAACGGTCACTCCCGGTTCGTTTGTTTCTCGCTTGAACCTGACGGGACGCAAGTGCCGCGCCCTGACTCGTTGAGTCGGGCCTTCGCCCAGTTGCGCCTACAGGCCGGCGTCGCAGCGGACATCCACCTCCACTCCCTTCGTCATTTCGCCGCAACCGAGCTGGACGCGGTGATCTCCGAGAGCCAGAAACAAGCGCGGCTCGGCTGGTCAACGGTCCAGATGGCCAGGCATTACACGGACGCCGTGCCGGAGGAAGACCGGCGGGCGGCCGAGCACATGGGCCGAAGCTTCTCGGCAACGCAGGGGCAGAGGAGTTCTCGAAGATGGGGCTTGGTGCAACCGCTGCGAGACCCTGATCGGTCCTTGCGAACGCGGGAACGTCGGGGACGATCCCCGCGACGAGACGTTCGACGGCAATGCGCGGGATGCGGATGCGGGACCCGATCCGCAGCACGGGAAGAGGCAGGGTTCCCGCTTTCACTGCTCGGTAAAGGGTGGAGCGGGTCTCGCCCAACAGGATTGCGGTCTCCTCGACACTGAGGAGTGGTTTCGGGTCGGTTGCTGGCGCCGTGCCATGAGCCCTCCCTGTTCCGGGAGAACGATGTGCGTCTGCCCTCGCTCATCCTCCAAACTGGCGTCACCTTCGACGTCACCCCCCATGCACGAAGGCAAACAATCCCCCGAGCAGGACCGATGTGTCTCGAGGGTGACGCGCTTGGGCCAAGGGGAGGCGTGGTCGATGGTCACCTCGTTTTCTTGAAAGGCGATCTCCTCGTATCGCCAGGAACGTCACCCTCAGAGTCCGAACCCGTCGTCGAGGCCCACGTCGCGGTCGTAGGTGTCGTAGTCCCACACGGGCGCGGAGCGCGCCCGGGCCCTCGGTTCGAAACGGTCCAGGGAGTCCCCCAAGTCCTCAAGCGATTTCTGAAGGGCATCGAGTTTGTCTCCGAGAGAGGACAAATCGGCGGCGACGCTGGGCGAGTTAGGCGCAATCTCTGGGCTCCGGGCGTATAGGTCGACGCTCGCCACCAGCTGATCGCCATCGTCCCCTGGCGTCGATAACGCTGCGCCAGCGGGGTGCCGATCGGGGAGGTGGTCGAGGGCCATGGTCTGTTCTTTGGTGGTGGAGAGCGAAGTGACGAGCGACGCCATAGCGTCGCGGCGCTCGTCACGGGACTCGTAACCGATCTCTGATCGCAGGTCGTCGACCGTCGTGGCGTAGAGGTGGTTGGTCAACCTCCCCCGTGACATGGCCGTGTAGGCAGCTTCTTGGAACAGGCTCTCATCACCGAGCACGAAGGCATGGTCGTCAGTGATTCCCTGGGCCCGGAACACCGTGAGGGCATAGCCGAGACTGGTGGACTCCTCCACGTAGTGTTTCGGGAGGGCGACCTGTCCTCCCGCGTCGAGGTTGACGACGAGCACCGGGTCGTGGCCTCGAACCTCACCCCCAGCCCGGCTGACGTCACCCTCCCTGGTCTGAGGCTCGGAAATCGGGGGTGCGAGGCTGACCACTGTCCCGAAGGTGCCGTTGCGTAACTGCAGGGTCGACTCGTCGGCTGAGGTTGCCCAGAAATTGTGGACACGGTTTTAAGCGGCTTTCTGCTTGTGGTCCAACGTTAACTCGTAGCGGATGGGACTGAGATTGCCAGCCTTGGTGCAGCGACGTTGGTGGTTGTAGAAGTTGATGTAGCGGGTGATCCCGGCTCGAAGTTCGTCGATGGTGGCGAAGGTGTGCCGGTAGAAGTACTCGTGCTTGAAGATCGACCAGAAGCTCTCGGCGCTGGCGTGGTCATAACAGCTCCCCGTCGCCCCCATGGAGCGAACGAGGCCGGCGTTTCGGCAGAAGTCCACGACCTTCCCATCTGAAAATTGACTGCCCCGGTCGGTGTGGAACACCGTGCCCTTGGCTTGTCCGAATCGGGTCAGCACCGATTGCCCCAACGCCTCGAGGACGATCTCGGTCCGCATGTGATCAGCCAACGAGAATCCGAGCACCCGTGACGATCCCTCGTCGCGGATGGCACACAGGTAGGCCTCGCCCTCTCCCACAGTCAGGTAGGTGATGTCCGAGGTCCACAGCTCGTCGATTCCGTCTGGGTGGAACGCTCGGTTCACCAGGTCCGCTGGGTAAGTGGCCCTCGGGTCCGGGTTGGTGGTGACCTTGAACAGCCGTGGGCTCACCCCCACGATGCCGAGGCTGGCCATGCGGGCCGCCACGGTGTTGTGGCTCACCTGCTCGCCGACCTCGTGGAGGTCCAGGGTGATCCGAGGAGCGCCGTAGGTGCCGTTCGAGCTCTTGTGCAGACTGATGATCTTGGCGTCGAGATCGCCCCGGCGAACCTCACTCGGCAGCGGTGGACGGTCTTGGGCCGCCCTCCAGCGGTAGTAGCCGGCCGAGGACACCTCCAAGAGGCGGGCCATGCGGGTGATCTCGAAGTTCGCGCACTCGGCGGCCATCAACGCAAATCTTTCTGCTTTGGTGGATTCGAAGCGAAGTACGCGGCAGCTTTTCCCAAGAAGGCCAGGTCCTTGTCCTGCTCGGCGACCTGGCGGCGCAACCGCAACAGCTCGGTGCGCTCCGCTGGCGTCAACGGCTCATCCGATGATCCAGCCACCGCGTCGAGCCGACGGCGCTCGTCGCGCACCCATCGGGCCAGCACGCTGTCGACCACCGACAGCTCGGCGGCTACTTCGGCCACCGTCCTGCCCGTATCGATCACGCGATGAGCCGCCTCTGTCTTGAACTCCAGCGTGAACTTCCGCCTTGTAGCTCCCATATCGGACATCCTTCCAGCCGACCCAAAGATCGGCTTGTCAGGTGTCCACTAATTCACTTCGACCTGAAAAAGTCGGTGTAGGCACGAAGCTCAGCTCGTCCTGAGGGTGTCCATGCGCTCGCCTGTGCCCCGCTCCGGACGTCCCCGGTCGTTTTCGCCTCGGATTTCTGCCGTTTCCGGCATTCGGGGCGCGACCGGAGAGAGCGGAACGGGGATCAGGCGGCGGAGGTCTTCGTGGTCGGTGTTGGTCGGCATGGTCCACGGGCGGTCGGACAGGGAGTCTTTCGCGTATCCCCTCGTTCGTCGATGAGCGCGGCCACCTTCGTCGCGTTGTGCGCGAGCACGCCCCATCCACACCACGTGCGCGCACCGTCGATGCCGTCGATGTGGGTGCGGTTCCAGCCCCAGGAGTGCTTCAGATGGGCGATGCGTCCTTCGGAACCGGTGCGCCACTTGACCAGTTTCACGAAACGCTTGGAGCTTTGGAGCTTGCGGCGCTCGGCGTTCGCCCGGCCCTTTCGGGGAATGACGACCCTCTTGACGCCGAGGTCAGAGAGCTCTTCTTCCACGCTGGCCTCGCCATAGCCGCGATCGGCGGTCGCAGCCCTCGGGATGCGGCCGAACAACTCGATGACGCGCCCGATGGCCGGCGCGAGCAGGGGCGCGTCGGAGGGGTTGCCGATCATGACCTCGTGGTCGAGCACGACGCCATCGACGTTGTCGAGTACCTGGGCCTTGTAGCCGAATTCGACCGGACGGCCGAGCCGCCCCTTTCTGATGGGCCGGGCATCGGTGTCGTGCAGGGAGACCACCCTCTTCGATCCATCGGGCACCGATCCCGAGAGCCGAACCTTGGTCTGGGCGATCACCTGCTCGAGGATGGCGACCGTCTCTTCGAGGTCGTCGACGAGGGCCTTGGCTCGCCCCGAGGCCTCGATGCCGGCGCGGCGCAGGGAGCGCCGGGTGTTGTGCCCCACGACCAGGGCCTCTTTCACCGAAGCCCGGGCGATGGCGACCAGCTCGCCGGTGATGGTGAGCACCTCGTCTTTGGCCTCGTCACTGCGTCGGCGCAGCCAGGCGCCGATGGCGTGGGTGCGGCGGCGGACCGAGCGGGTGCGGTCCCGAAACCCGGTGCGTGACGCGTAGCCGGCGGCTTTGAGCTTCTCGACCAGCTTGGTCAGCCGATCCACACCTTTGGCCAGGAGCCCGGCGTCCGACGGATAGGAGACGTTCGCCTCGACGACGGTGGTGTCGGCGCGCACCTTGTCGAGCTTGACCACCTTGGCGCCGTCGGCCTTGGCGAGCAGCGCCTCGTTCAACTGGGCCACGACCTTGGCCCCACAGCGTGTGGTGATCTTCATGAGCGTGGTCGGGTGCGGGACGGCGTCGGTCAGCCCGATGTGACAGAACCGCCGCCAGGCCCAGCGAGTCGGCCACCTCGGCGCACAGGGTCTCGAAGCCCAGGCGATAGCGGAAGCGCAGGAACATCATGCGCAGGTACGTCTCCATCGGGATCGAGGGCCGTCCGATCTCGGGATCGAAGAACTCCTCGAAGGGCTCGAAGAACAGCGGGTCGTCGAGCAGGGCGTCAATCTGCATAAGTCCAGGTGGCAAACGCAGGACCTCGGGCGGGAGCAATGTCTCCCACAACGTGACCTGCGCGTCTACTTTGGTGCGCAGCACAGCGATGGCCTCCAATCCTTTCCAGGGGACTGGGGACCATCGTTGTTGCATTTGAGCCCGAACGCGAGCACCGCGCGATTATGAACGCGCTGGTCAGCTGCGATTTTCAGATCGACTTTTTCAGGTCGAAGTAATTCAGGGGAACCTCAAGCGCAGATGCCCAAATCGGGAGTTCCAAAAAGGACCTCCGTACGGGCTTTCCAGCCCGTACGGACATACCTCTTCTCAGCCCATCAGCTATTTCGGGATTGGAAGCGTCCTCTTGAGCAGAATCAACAAGACGTCGCAGGTCGAAATCAGGCCGAGGCCACCTGGGCCAAAGACTGCTATCAGTGCAGGTCAGAACCCGAACAGGGCACCGAAACCGGCTCGCGGGAGTGTCCGCCAGCGATTTGAACCCGCGACTGTGCTGCCGTTCCCTCTCGATTCCTCTCGCCATCCTCTGCCAACGCGATCTACCGGCGTCGACGTCGAAGGACCCGACGAATCGGGCCTCTGGGGAGTGCGGCAATTCTCCTGATCGTCATCTGCCAGTGTGCGGTGGCGCGGCGGGTAGTTGCACCGTGACGCAGAGCCCGCCAGCGGCGCGGGGGGTGAGGGTGAGGGTTCCGTCGTGTGCTTGGATGATGCTTTTGACGATTGCCAGGCCGAGGCCGACACCTGCGTGGTCGGTGTGTATGCGTTCGGTGCCGCGACTGAAACGGCTCGACAAGCGTGGAAACCAACTGCGGGGTGAGCTTCTCGCCGGTGTTCTCGACAGTGAGCACCACGCTCCTGGGGTGAACGCTGGTCGTGACCCACACGGTGCCCTGTTCAGGCAGGTTGTGGACGATCGCGTTGTGCACGAGATTCGTCGTCAACTGTAGCAGGAGCGCGTCTGAGCCGATGGCGGGGGTCATGTCGCCGGAGGTTTCGATGGTGACGCCATGCTTTCTGCGAGGGGGAGGAGCGTTTCGGTGGCTTCTTCGGCTATGAGGGACAGGTCGACGGGTTCTGGGGTGAAGGACTTCTGGTCGGCGCGGCTGAGCAGGAGCAGTGCTTCGGTGAGGTCGATCGCTCGGGTGTTGAGGGCGTGGAGGCGGTCGACGAGTTCGCCGTTGTCGCGGTTCGGATCGTTGCGGGCCACGTCGAGAAGTGTCTGGGTGATCGCCAGTGGGGTGCGCAGTTCGTGGGAGGCGTTGGCGGCGAATCTCTGCTGTTCGGCGATGTGCGTTTCGAGCCGGGCGAGCATGGTGTCGAAGGCGTCGGCGAGCTCGCGGAACTCGTCTTTGCGGCCCGGTAGCCGGATTCGGTGGGAGAGCGAGCCGGTCGCGGCCGTGCGGGTGGCGTCGGTGATGCGGGTGAGGGGGGCGAGCATCCGGCCGGCGAGAAGCCACCCTCCCAGGAGACCGAATACCAGCAGGAACGCCCCCAAGATGGCCGCCGCCGGAGCGAAATCGCGCAGGAGAGCGCCACGGCCGGGCGATACGAGGACGGGCGTGCCGTGGACGACGAGCGATCTCGCGTCTGGGCACGTATCGCAGGAGGAACACCCACACGGCGCCGAGCAGCAAGGCGCCGGCGAGCATGAGGAAGCCGGCGTAGCTGAGGGTGAGTTTGAGGCGAACGCTCAAACCCGGGGCTCTATCCACGGTCTCCTCCCTCGCGCCGCGGTGTCTGGTTGGGTGTCGATGCGGTAGCCGACGCCGGCCACGGTGGCGATGATCCAGGGTTCGCCGAGGCGTTTGCGCAGTGCCGAGACGGTGATGCGCACGGCGTTGGTGAACGGGTCGGCGTTCTCGTCCCACGCCCGTTCCAGTAGCTCTTCGGCGCTGACGACGCCGCCTTCGGCAGCGACGAGGACTTCGAGCACGGCGAACTGCTTGCGGGTGAGCGCGACGTAGCGGCCGTCGCGGTAGACCTCGCGGCGGAACGGATCCAGGCGCAGACCTGCGATCTCTCGCACGGGCGGCCGGTTGTGGGCGCGCCTGCGGTCGAGCGCTCTGAGACGGAGCACGAGCTCTCGGAGCTCGAACGGCTTGGTGAGGTAGTCGTCGGCGCCGAGTTCGAACCCGGAGGCCTTGTCGTCGAGCCGGTCGGCGGCGGTGAGCATGAGGATCGGCATGCCGCTGCCGGAGGCGACGATGCGTTCGGCGATCTCGTCGCCGGAGGGGCCCGGGGATGTCGCGGTCGAGGACGGCGATGTCGTAGGCGTTGATACTCAGCAGTTCCAGAGCGGTGTCACCGTCACCGGCGATGTCGGCGGCGATCGCTTCCAGGCGGAGGCCATCGCGGATGGCTTCTGCCATGTAGGGCTCGTCCTCGACGATCAACACACGCACATTCAGGTCATTCTACGCGTCGGGGCATATCGTCGGCGTATCGAAAAACACATACGTGCTGGCAACATCACGCTGGTTGACTGGAGGCATGACCTACAGCGAACCGGCACAGGTAGCAGGTGACAGTCCTTCGGAATCGACACCCTGAGGGCCGGGTTGTGTCGAAAGGAGGAATCATGCGTCCATCGCACCTGTGGGCGGCGGCGGCTGTGGCCCTGGGAGTCACCGTCGCCGGCTGCTCGGGCGGTTCGACGGTCCCGACCGCCGGCTCGCAGCCGACTACGACCGCCGCCCCGGCGGGAGGATCAGGTTCGTCGGGGGCATCGCCGCTCGCCGAAGCTGTGGCCTACTCCCAGTGCATACGCAGCCACGGCGTCCCGAACTTTCCCGACCCGGTGCAGACCCCTAGCGGGGGCTACGGGTACAGGACCGCCGGGATTGACCCGAACTCGGCTGCGTTCCAAGGGGCCGTCCAGGCCTGCAAGGCCCTGCCGTCGCCGTGGAACTCCACCGGCCAGCAGCTCTCCCCCGCCCAACAGCAGGCGTGGTTGAACTGGGCCCAGTGCATCCGCGCCCACGGGGTGCCGGACTTCCCCGACCCGACGTTCTCGGGCAGCGAAGTGCACGACTCCGGCGTCGGGTCGAGCTCGCCGCAGCTGCAGTCGGCGATCGACGCCTGCAAGTCGCAGATGCCGTCCGTCGGTGGTCTGGGCGGGTGACCAGTAACTGCGGGAAAGAGGCTGCGCAGCTCGTCGCCTCCGTTGAGGGCGAGGAGGAGGCGACGTCCAACCCAGAGCGGGCGAAGGTGGCTGCCACCCAGCTCGCGGGTTCGAGCTCTCCGTTGGCACCGGAGGGAGCTGGGGCGACAACACCGCCACCGAACTCGAGAAGGCGGTGAAGTTCGCCCCGCGTGCGCGTGACAACGGTATGAAGGACTTCCCTGACCCCACCTCAAATGAGCCCCTCGTCGACACGAGTCGAATCCCATCCGCCCCATGCAGGGTGCTCGGAGCATTTCGGGGTTCCAGGCCGCGGCGAATGAGTACACCGCTATCGACTCAGGCGAGCTGGGGTTGCGGGTCCAATGACGCGGAAGACGTGGGTGCTGGCCGGAGCGGCCGTCCTGGCTGTCGTGATCGCCACCGGCGGCGTGGTCGTCACGTCCAGTGGGAAGCCGGCGACCTCAGCCGCACGGGAGCCGGCGCCGAACACGGTGAAGGTCGAAAAGCGGGAACTCTCGTCCATGGTCTCCCTGAGTGGGACCCTGACCTATCTTGCGGCCCCGGACGGTTCGCCGTATTCCGTGATCAACCAGGCTCAGCGGGACATACACCGAGTTGCCCGTGCCCGGCCAGGTGATCTCTCAAGGCAGGTGCTCTACCGGGTGAACGACAGCCCAGTGGTGTTGCTGTACGGCTCGACACCTGCCTATCGGACCCTGTTAGCAGGGGCGAGCGGCGCGGATGTGGCCGAGCTCAATGCCGATCTGATTGCGCTCGGTTACGCCACGACAGCTCAGTTGAGCGCAACTTCCTCCTTCGGGTCGGCCACCACCACGGCCGTGGAGAAGCTCCAAGCCGCTCTGGGGATGACCCAGAACGGCACGCTCAGCCTTGGCCAGGCGGTGTTCGAACCCACCGCCGTGCGGGTCACGAGCCTGTCAGCCCAGCTGGGGGGCAACACCCCGAGCGGCCAGACGGTGATGCTGGGCAGCTCGACCACTCGCCAGGTGCAGGTGGCGGTGGACGCTTCGCAGCAGACCGATGTGGCGGTCGGGGACACGGTGACCATCACGTCTGCCCAACAACCAGACCACCCCTGGTGTCATCTCCTCGGTGGGGACGGTCGCCGCCTGCCCATCGAACTCGGCGTCCAGCGGGTCGAGCTCCAGCTCCGCTACACCGGGAACCGACACCTGCTCGTCGGGCAGCTCGGGGAGCAGCTACCACCCCGACCATCACCGTGGACGTCATCCCCTCCGACCCGCCCGCCACGGGCACGTGGGATCAGGCCCCGGTGCAAGTCAACGTCACCACTGCGAGAGTGCCCGGCGCCCTGGTGGTGCCGGTGACCGCGCTGCTGGCCCGGTCCGGCGGTGGCTACGCCGTCGAGGTCGTCGACCCAGGGGGGACCCACCATCTCGTGTCGGTCTCGCTCGGACTGTTCGACGATGCCGATGGTCTGGTACAGGTCACCGGCTCGGGGCTGGCCGCGGGCCAAGAGGTGGTGGTCCCGGCCGCATGACCGACACCTCGCCTCACGCGCTCGACCACCCATCGGTCGTTGCCGGCAATGGCTCTGTTACTGACGCCGCACAGGCTCCGGTGCTCGAAGTCGACAACGTAACCAAGAGCTATCCCGGCGAGCCACCTGTTACAGGCCCTGCGCGGGGTGAACCTCACCATCGGCCAGGGGGAGCTGGTCGGGATCGTTGGTCCGTCGGGGTCAGGCAAGACGACGCTGCTGCAGCTGATGGGGACCCTCGACCGGCCCACCAGCGGCCGGGTGCGGATCACCGGGCTGGATGTCGCCACCATGGCCGACGACGACGTGGCCTACCTGCGGGCCACTCGGATCGGCTTCATTTTCCAACAGTTCTTCCTGGCCGAGCACGCGACCGTGTTGGACAACGTGGCCGACGGGCTCCTCTACGCCGGCATCCCCCTCGAACGGCGCCGCCAGCGGGCCCTCGAAGCCCTCGATCTGGTCGGCCTGGGTAATCGGCCTAGCGCCCGGCCGACGCAGCTATCCGGCGGGCAACGACAACGGGTCGCGATCGCCCGAGCCCTGGTCGGCCAGCCCGCCATCGTTCTGGCCGACGAGCCGACCGGAAACCTCGACCAGGCGACCGGACAGTCCATCCTTGCCTTGATCGACCAGCTCCACCAGGGTGGTTCGACCATCGTGGTCATCACCCACGACCACACCATCGCCGAGCGCATGCTCCGCAAAGTCGAGATCCTCGACGGCCACGTCGTGGCCGACACCGGCGCCGCGGGCACCGACCCCCGCCGCCCTCCGCTCGCCTCGCTCCACCCCCCACCCATGCACCGCAGACTGCGTCCGACGCGCCTGTCGGCGAGGAGCCGTCGTGACCGCCACCGCCACCCTGGCTCGGAGGCGGTTGCAGATTTCCGACCTGACCCGACTCTCCACGGTCGGACTGCGAACCCGCAAGCTTCGGGCAGGGCTGTCCGCTCTCGGCATCGCCATCGGCGTGGCCGCCATCGTCGCCGTCCTGGGCCTTTCCGCCTCGTCCCAGGCCGGCCTGCTCAACGAGATCAACCAACTCGGTACCAACCTGCTCACGGTCGGCAACGGCCAAACTCTCACCGGTGGCCCGGCCGAGCTGCCCACTACGGCCCCGGCCATGATCGGCCGGATCCCCGGTGTGCAGCAGGTGCAGGCCACCGGGGCGATCAGCGACGTCAACGCCTACCGCAGCCCCTACGTCCCCTCCGTTGACACCAACGCCGTGACCGTCCAAGCCGCATCCCTCGACCTCCTCCCGGTCGTCGCCACCAGCGTCGCCCAGGGCCACTACCTCAACGCGGCAACCGCCCGAGAACCCGTCGCCGTGCTCGGCGCTGCTGCCGCGCAACGGCTCGGGATCGACCGCGTCTACTTCGGCGAGCGGATCTGGGTCGGCGGCCAGTGGTTCTACGTGGCCGGCACCCTCAAACCGGCCCTGCTCGCCTCTGCCATCGACTCCTCCGTCCTGGTCGGCTACCCCGCGGCAGAGAAGTACCTGGGCTTCGACAGCCATCCCTCCACTGTCTACCTCCGCGCCCAAAACGACCGAGTGAACGCCGTCGACAACCTTCTCGCCGCCACCGCCAACCCCGAAAACCCCAGCGAGGTCAACGTCAGCCAACCCTCCTCCGCCCTGGTCGCCCAGGCTGACGCGAAAAGCGCCCTCAATGGCCTGTTTCTCGGCCTCGGGGCCGTCGCCCTCCTCGTCGGCGCGGTCGGCGTCGCCAACATCATGATCATCTCCGTCCTCGAACGCCGCTCCGAGATCGGCCTACGCCGCGCGCTTGGCGCCACCAAGGGCCACATCCGCACCCAGTTTCTCTCCGAAGCCGTCTTGCTCGGCCTCCTCGGCGGCGTCGTCGGCGTTGCGCTCGGCGTTGCGTCTACGTCTGTGTACGCCCACACCAAAGGCTGGGCCACCGTTGTGCCACCAGAAGCCTGGCTCGGCGGCTTCGCCGCTTCCCTGATCATCGGCGCGATCGCCGGGCTCATGCCCGCCCTGCGTGCGGCGCGGATGTCACCCACCCAAGCGCTGTGGAGCATGTGAGCCCATGGCGTTTCGACCGATTTGCAATGAATTGAGTGGAATATCGCCGCTCACCCGGACGATCTCGTACCTCGGGTTCTCGCGGGCCGTCCGGGCAACGTCGGCCCAGGTTAGGTACCCCTGTCATCTCACTCTCTTCGCCTGTGGCTCATCCCTCCGAGCGATAGATCTGGGACGTGGGAGGTGTCCAATAGCGCGGCGTCCTTAACCGTGCTGCGGCTGTGCCTCCTCGCTGCCGGCTCGGGGATCCCTCAACGGCCCCGGCCGGGTCGCGCCATAATGACGCCCGACTCGAGCGCAAGGGGAACAGCTCGGCCGTACCGAATCGGCGTTCTGTCCTTGTCACATTCCTCCAGCGTGCCCGGACAACGATGGCAAATCGATACGTCATGCGAGTGTCACCCGGCTTCGTAGGGAGCGGACTCAGCTTGGCTTGCCAGGCACGATCCAGGGGCTCGTTGACGAACTTCGGTTCGGTCCCTTCAGGAGCGAGCGGCAGCAACCAGCGTCTTGTATTCGTTGACAGCATCGATGGGCAGTCCGGAATCACGTGGGACGAATGTGCGTGCCGCGTCTCGCATGGTCATCGCCTCGTCAACGTCCCAGCCCGATGCCTGGACGAGTTCGACCGCCCGTGGACGGTCGAGGGCCAGCCTGAACGACTCGCCGCTTCCGCGCCGGGCAAGCCGCTGGAGACGAAGTTGCCGGTGATCTTGCGAAGTCCCGACATTGCTGGGCGGATAGAAGTCCACTGCAAGCCGACTCTCGATCGCGCTCATTCTCGCCAGGAGATCAAGTTGGCGCCGCACGTCCTCCTCGCCCAGGTACATCGTGACCCCTTCAATGACGAAGAGTGCGGGTCGTGAGGCGTCGAGTCCGTGGTCGAGGAGCGACTTCGCTGCATCCTCGGACGTCAGATCAGATTCGACGTAGACGGGACCCGGGCGAGGAGCCCGGCGTACCTTGTCCTGCTGCGTCGCGGCGTTGTCCAACTCGAAGAACTGCACGTCGTCACGGCGCATTCGCCACGCGCGGCTGTCATAGCCAGCTCCGATCACTGCGACCTGCTTGATGCCGGCGTCTAGCGCCCTGGCTACCTGGGTGTCGAACCAAAGCACCCGAGCGGCAAGGCCCGCCAACGTCACCGACCGTGCCCGCACGCGGTGCGGCCCATGCTCCACGACCCAGAGAATCGCCCCCATGGACGGCGTGAGCATTCCGCGGGCAAAGGGATCATCGAGAGCACCCATCCTTGCCAACAGAGCGCGTTCCGCAGCAACCCCCTGCGCTGTTCTTGATCGCTTCGCACCGTCCACTATGGGAGCATTGCGCAGTCTCCGCTTGGTCGCACGACCGTCCGATCTAGCAGGGAAAACCGAGACTGAGTGGCCAACGTCGTCTGCACAGCCATCACCCGAAACTGCCTGCTCTCGAAGTGCCATTCGGTGGCAAGTGACCACTGACCAGCCATACTGGTCTCGTGACAGATTGCTCTATCTGTAAGGACAATGCAGATTCCGACGAGGGCAGGGATCCGTGGCTGATCGCAAGGCTGCAGACCGGCTATGTGCGCCTCTCTCCAAACCAGTATTTCAAGGGAAGTCTTTTCTTCACCGCCAAGCGATGCGTGAGAGAGGTGTTTGACTTGGAGCGCCACGTCCGTGACCTCCACCTCGCCGAGATGGCGGAGTCTGCCGCGGCAGTAAATGACGTGTTCAGTCCGGCGAAACTGAATATAGAGTCACTGGGGAACGGGGTCCCTCATCTGCACTGGTGGATTACGCCGAGGTATGAGACTGACCCTCGTCCAAGAGGACCGATTTGGGAGGACCTCGACTTTCTGAGGACACAATGGACCAATGGCGGTCGCCCCACGTCCGACGAGTTCTCCGTCAGTCGAAGTTCATTGCTCGATGCCCTACGGACCCGAGACGTGACAATCGAACTCACCACTTGACTGCCTGTTCTCCGCCATACGGCTCTTCAGTGGAGTCGCTCCCGGACCCACCAAAACCCTACGCATTCACGTAGACCGGCCGGCTTGCGTCCCGAACCACCTGAAAATGCCCTCTTGACTCAAAGAGGATTCGGTAGGTGGCACCTGGAGAGGGTTCTTTAGCCCATCCACTATCGGTGATGATCCGGCGCCTCGCCCGGGTCCTTGACGTCGCCGTAGGCCGTTTCCTCATACGAGACCCCCGGCTGACCCGCGTCGGCCAGCCTCGCAAGGACGCTAAAGCCGTCGATCTGGCGCGGTGCGACCTTTGCTCGGATTGTCGTTCGGGAGCGCCATTACGTGCTCGTTCCCGGTGCCGATGCCGAGCGGTTGGCGCCCCAATGCCTCTTCCGGATGACTCGCTGTCGTTGCCCAGTCTCGAGCGGCTTCCCGATTTGGTGTCGTCCTGGAAGTGCGGGCCAGCCATCGGGAAAGACATGGTGGGGTTGGCGGAGGTAGCGTTCTTCACGGATCTCGCTGGCTACCAACGCTCGGAGGTGTCATGGACAAGGACTTGATCGATCAGGTGATCGATGTCGCTCAACGGGTGGTGGCCAGCGGAGCAATCTCTGCGAACGGACATGGAAACGTGAGTCTCCGGGTCCCAGGGGCGGAAGAGATGTACTTCACCGCGGGTCCGTCGCTACGAAACCACGCTCCGTCCGCCGTCGTGCGGGTCGGGCTAGACGGAACCCTTCTGGAGGGTGATCTGCCGCCCATCCAGGGTGCCGTGGTCGCCATGCACACGGCGATGTACGCGGACCACCTCGACGTCGGCTGCGTTCTTCACACGCATTCTCCGTACGCGACCGCCTACGCCGTGGCCCACCGTCCGATCGGATGTTGGGTGGAGGCCTTGGCCATGTTCGGCTTGCCGACGGGGGTGCCGTTGGCCAGCTACGGACCGCGGGGGTCCGACCAAGCGGTGGCCAACATCCGGGCCTCGATCACCCCGGGCGTTCCTGCGGTCCTGCTGGCGAACCATGGGGTGTTGGTGTTTCACCGAACCCCTGAGTTGGCCATCCTGGTCGGAGGAATCGTCGAGGAGGCCGCTCAGGCGGGGCTCAATGCCGACGGTATCGGCGGCCCAGTCGAAATCCCCGAGGAACTTCGAGCAGCGGCTCTTCAACGCGCCATGCTCTTTGAGAGCCAAGGAACACCGCACGCCTAGTTGTTCCGGCGCAAAGCCTTCTGATCTGGCGCACTCGCGCGCCGATCCCAGCTTGCTGCCCGACTGACCGGATGGAGCGATATGAATCGCTCGCTGGAGTGAGCAGACGGTCCAGCACTATGCCAGATATCGAACGCCCACTGGCGCACCGAATCTGACTACCAAGGATGTTCTGTATTTGTGGGTGCGATCGCCACAAGAGGATCGGCTGTCGAGACGCCCGGCGGCACTTGGCCAGGCATCCAACGAGCACATGACAACGGTCGGTCGTCACCGGGTTGCAAGGCTGGGCCCTCGATTTGATGAGGAGGACTGCGGTGCGGGGAAATCGCCAGTTGAAGGTGGGCCTGCGAGTGCGGGACCTCGATGCGTCCTGTGCCCTGTAGCTACGGGTCGGTTTCCGCCAGATACCCCACGACGATCAGCCGAACCTCCGCTATCTCACCTTCGGGCTGACGTGGCTGATCCTCTCCGACCGGTACGCGCACGGCTATCACAACCCCGAGCGCGAACAGGCCGCCAAGTCCGGGCCGCTGGGCAGCGGTTTCGTCCTGGCCATACCGACTCAGGACCTCGACGGCATGTACGACCTATGGCGACAGAAGGGCTTGCCGATCACGCTCGAACCCCAGGACGTTTTCTGGGCTCGCATCTTCTACGGCCTCGATCCCGATGGCTACGAGAGGTCATGTTCGAGCAGGCCCACGAGAGTCTGCGACCCGCCCCTTCCCCGTGACTCGCCATCGGGACCTGGCCGATCGCCGGGTCGCCGATCGGTCTACGGGCGTCCGATTCAATGAGGCTGGGCACCACACGCCGGGCAACAGAAATCGATCACATTCGATCCTCCGTGGAGCGGATCCTGCTCATAAGGCGACCAGATGGGTGATTCAATCCGTCCCTCGGAACCCCTGGTGGGTCGAGTTGTCACACTGCGTCAGGCTCACCCTTAACGACGTGCCTGTCATGAGCTTGGCCTGTCAAGATCCTGAGATCTCCCCGTGGACGCCAAGCATCCTATTTCTCCGGTGAAGACCATGCCCGACGGCCGACAACGCCCGCGGCGCCACATCATGGCATCCAGCGCCTACCTGTTGTTCGCCGAGTCGTTGACCCAGGTCAACCAGCCGAGGCATCGCTGCACCGCCACCGTGGCCAACTACCTGCTTAAATAAACGCAACCCGACTCGGTGCTCGGTGTGGCGTCGAGGTGAGAGCGCTGGGCCCTCGTGTAGCCACCTTCCTCGGTGGCGCAGAGCTCACCTCGGCTACCTTGAGGCTCGATGAGCACCCTTGAGGAGGTAGCTGGTTCTGGGGAGGCTCATGCTGCGGCGGGCGGATCGTGCATGGCCGACGACGACTTTGAAGGGGCCAGGAGCCACTGGGAGTTGGCCTTCCGCCAGCTTCGGGAGGCCGGTGACAATCGGGGAGCATCCCGGGTGGCAGCCGATCTCGCTGGCCTGCACGTGAGCGCGTGGGGAAATCGAGCGGTCGGCCGCGGCTGGATCGACCGGGGTCTGCGCGTGCTCGGGCCAGACGGCCATTGCGTCGAGGAGGGGTATCTGGCCCTCGCCGTGCTGGGTTGCGACCAGCCCGACGTGGACGCCCTGCTGGAGGCGGCGGAGCGAGCGTTGTCTCTCGCGGTCGAGTTCTTCGATCCGCTCCTGGAGATCCGGGCGCTGTCAGAGTCGGGGTTCGCCTTGGTGGCCCAGGGCCATTTGGCGGACGGCTTTGCCCGACTGGACGAGGCGATGACCGCAGTCACCGCGGGAGATGTGGCCAACCTCGGAATGGCTGCCAAATGCTTCTGCGCCATGCTCTCGGCGTGCGATCGATGCGGAGAGCTCCGGCGGGCGCAGGAGTGGACGGCGGTGGTGTCGAGCTTCGTCGCTCGACACGGTGACCGTCCGCGCATCTTGCACACCCACTGCCAGGTCGTCTACGGGTCGCTGATGTCGAGCCTCGGGCGCTGGTCGGAGGCCGAGGAGGCGATGATTGGGGCCCTCTCGCCTGGTGCCTCCCAAGCCCTGAACCACCGGGTGGAGACTGCTGCCCATCTTGCGGACCTGCGGCTTCGCCAAGGCCGACTCGCTGAAGCCGGAGAACTGCTCGGACCCTTCGAAGATTGCATCGACTGCTGTGGCCCGCTGGCGCGCCTGCACCTGGCCAAAGGCGACGGCCACATGGCGGTAGCGGTGATCGAGCGGGGTCTGGACGAGTTGGTCGGTGACCGGGTCCGGGCCGGACCGCTTCTCGCGCTGTTGGTCGAGGCCGAGCTGACTTGCGACCGCGTCGACGCCGCCGCCGATGCGGCACGACGGCTCAGCGCGCTCGCAGCACAGGTCGACAGCCCTCTGCTTCGAACCGAAGCCGCGCTGGCCGCGGGGAGGGTAGCGACGGCCACGGGCGACACGGAACGGGCAATCGAGCTCCTGAGCGACGCGCTGCGAGGACTGGCTGACGAAGATCGTCCACTGCTCATCGGATTGGTTCATCTAGAGCGCGCCCGAGCGTGGTCGGGAGCCGCCACGCCAGCACGCGCCATCAGCGAGGGTCGAGCCGCTCTGTCCCTGTTCGAACGTCTGGGCGCCACTCGCGACGCCGACCGGGCAGCTGCGCTCCTTCGCAGCCTTGGCGACCGCGGCCGACCCCGCCACCGTGAGGCCGCCGATTCGGCGCTGAGCCCGCGCGAGCACGAGGTCTTGGACCTACTTCGTCACGGACTGAGCAACACCGAGATCGCGACCCGGCTCTACATTTCCCCCAAGACCGCTGAGCACCACGTCAGCGCCGTGCTCTCCAAGCTCGGAGTCCGCACCCGCGGCGAGGCCGTCGCGCTGGCAGCGGGACCCCCACCTCGGCCCTGAGCCGCCGCACGATTAGGGATGCCAATGGGGGTTTTCCCCGATGCGGCCAGCCGGCGTTCGTGTCACATTTGTCCCAGCAGCCAAACCCAGACCAGAAGGAGAGGGCGGACGCGGACCTCATCACGACCACCTCTCCCTGACCACGAAGCCGCCCGCACGGGCAGAGGGAACACCATGTCCATCACCTTGTCCGAGCCCACCTGCCACCAGGAGCCAACCGAGGTCGCGCCAGGCATCTTCGTCATCCACGAGGTCCAGCACGCCTTGGGCCAGCCGCTGTCGGTCTTCATCAACTCAGTCGTCATCCAGGGCGAAGAGCCGCTGCTCATCGACACGGGCTCCCCCCGCAATCGTCGGGCCTGGCTCGAGGATGCCTTCAGCCTCGTGGAACCGCGAAGCGTCAAGTGGATCTTCATTTCCCACGAGGACGCCGACCACGTCGGCAACCTCGACCAGGTGATGCACGCCTGTCCAAATGCCACGCTCGTGTGCAGCTGGGCACTCATGGAGCGTTACACGAATGCCTTCACCTTCCCCTTGGAACGGTGTCGCTGGATGGACGACGGGGTCACGTTCAATGCTGGCGACCACGAGATGGCCGTCGTGCGGCCCCCGCTCTACGACGCTCCCACCACCAGGGGATTGTTTGACGCCAAGACCGGCGTCTACTGGGCCTCTGACTGCTTCGCCACCCCTGTGCCTGGTGGCGAGGGCGCGGAGAGCTTCCCCCGAGACGTTGCCGAACTCGACGACGAGTTCTGGACCCATGGAATGACGATGTTTGCCTTGAACGCCCTCGCCCCGTGGCTACGACTGGTCGACCAGGACCGCTTCGCTGCCGAGGTGCGGCGATTCTCCGATTTGCCGATCTCGACCATCGTCTCGGCCCACAGCCCTGCCATCACCGGTACCAAGATCGCCGACGTGCTGGCCAAGACGGAGCGACTTCCGAGTGCGGAGTGCCCTCCATCACCCGACCAAGCAGTACTGGACCTCATTCTGGCGGCAACCCGCGCCCCGTTGGAGGAGGCGACAGGTGCCTGACTTCGCTGGACTGGCTCACGTCTCTCTCACGGTCTCAGACATGGGTCGTAGCGTGCCGTGGTACGAGGCGCTCTTCGGAGCCAAACCCAACCACCTTCACCAAGGTGAAGTCTTCAATGCGGCCGTGTGGTCACTTGAGGGATGCACAGTCGCCCTGCACGAATTCACCGACCAATCGACCACGCAACCGTTCGACGAGCACCGGTCGGGTCTGGACCACCTTGCCTTTGCGTGTAATAGCCGAGTCGAGCTCGACGCCTGGACAGTTCGATTGGACGGCTTGAACATCGACCACAGTGAGATCGTCGACGAATCGTACGGCTCTGGGCTGTCGTTCCGGGACCCCGACAACATCGCCCTGGAGTTCTTCGCCCCATCCGCCTAAACCACCTGCTCCTTGCCCGAACGGAGAAATGCACATGCCCACCTCAACAGCATCTGCCGCCTCGGAATCCCTTCCGTCGCGACTGCACCATCATGCCTTCGTCACCACTGATCAGGAAGCCACTCGCATGTTCTACGAGGACGTCGTAGGCCTGCCTCTCGTTGCCACCTGGACCGAGGTGGAGCACCTGATGGGTGGAGAGGAACAGGAGTTCTGCCACACCTTCTACGGACTCGGTGATGGGGGAAGCCTTGCCTTCTTCCAGTTCGCCAACAGTGAGTTCTCCCAGCAGTTCGCACCGCCGCCTCCGGCCTCGCTATTTCGCCATGTGGCGCTCCTGGTCACTTCCGGGCGCCAAGACGGCATCCGCGCCTGTGCCGAGAAGGCAGGAGTGGAGACGATGACGGCGGACCACGGCTACTGCAAGTCGCTCTACATCACCGATCCGAACGGCCTCCTTCTGGAATTCACCGTCGACCATCCAGACGTCGCCGACATCGACGAAATCCGCAGGGAGAGCGCACATCGTGATCTCGCCCGCTGGTTATCGGGCGACCACACGAGCAACAACGACTGGCGTCCCGGCTCCTAAAGGAGGGGCCTGCATCCGTTCGCCGAGCTGTGATGAGACCGACGTCGAACCCATGCGACGGCTCCGCGTGGTCTCGTGAGATACCTTCGCGCTTCTACGGCCGACATTTCTGCCCTTCGCGAGCGGTGTCCCGCTCCCGATCTCCAGCCTGCTGGCGATCCCCGTAAGCGGAACCATGACTGGACATCGCCGGCGCCGGCGCCAAGCCCATGATCAGGACCATCGTCGAAGGTGTCCGTAAGCCCCGCCCGGTGAACTGCCCGGTGACGGGAGGTCATGCGTGGCAGGGCGGCAACCGTCACCTCCGCGCCGAACAGGACGATCTGTTACGTGGGCTTTCCCATGGCTGCCGCTCATCATGCCCGCAAGGATTGGGCGATCTGCACACCTGGGCTCAGCATTCCGGCCGATGAGTGGGGCGCATCTAACAACGGCGAGTTCAACCTCGCGTGAATGTTCAGCCGCTCGGCATTGCACCGGATACCGGGGTGTGTCGGGCGAGTCGAAATTGCCCCGGGGGCATCCGGTAACGCTCCAGCGAGGGAGAGGGCGGCCAGAGTCGGCCCTGGCGGCTCCGGCTCAGGTCAACCTGCGCTTGTGACGAGCCCCACGGGACGGCCCCCTTCCGTCGGTCGTGCGCGACTCCGACGAACCTAGCGGTCCCACTCGCCGGTGCGAAGAACCGTATTCGGAGGGTTGAGCACAATCGGCGCCCCTTCGACCAGCGCAAGCGTGTTCGCACAATGCCACGTTGGGACTGCTCGAAGGCCTGAACCCCGTTTGGCGGTCCTGCAGGCCTTGACTCCATCTGGTGGACCGCTTGAGCTTGATACCGTTCGGCGGCTGAGCTTGACCCCATTCGGCGCAGTTCTGTGTCCATCCGCTCGTGGACAACGCAACGGTATCCCGAGCGACTCTCTGGGGTTGTCGACAGGCGGGCCAGGTCGCTCAGAGCGAGTCGTGAGAGTTCGGCACCGACGACGTCTGCCACGTGACCCCCACGCACATCTCGTCGGATGATCCGTCGCCGAACGTGACGAAATGCGGCGGCGCCTTGCGGAGGATGGGCAACTGCTGCGCCAGCGTGGGATTGTAGGTGCAGTTGATCTGTATCCGGTCGCCCCTACTCACGGGGATGGGCGCCACGTTGTACGCCTTCTGGTAGTCGAAGTTGTAGTTCGGGACGTTGAGGATGGTCTTGGCCTGCGGCGTCCCCGGATTGAGCACCATCGTGAACGCGACCCCCAACAGGTGCATGTGGGGCTGGATCCTGACGATGTAGCCGTCCGATCCGATCTGCAGCGTGCACGTGGCCGTGTCACCCGTAGGCGGGTTGTTCGGGTTTTCACCACATATCGCGTCGATCCCTTTCGCCATCAGGACGCCGTCGGGGCCGAAGCGCTGGTCCAGGTAGTTGAGCGACGCCTGATAGTTGCAATACGGCCCGGTCACGCCGGCCGGGCACGGGATGTTCGGCGGGGCCACCAGGTATTGGGACTGCATCGGCAGCAGGGGGGTGGACGCCGGCACGGTGTTGAGTACCAGTGAATTCGTCACGGGCTTGTCGCCCACCAGGAGGTTGTAGTGCACCTGTTCGATCACCAGGCTCCCTTTGGCCAGCGCGATTCCCGTGCCCTTCGGGAGGACGTCGGCGCCGTGCCCCGGCGCCCACACGCTCAGGAAGGGGGTGCTCAAGAAGGCGGCGAGCGATGCGTTGGGCAGCGACGGCGCGCCGAAGCACGTCCATCCCTTGCCGCCGGTGGCGGCGTTGGCCGCGATGGCCTGGGCCGTCTCGGCCGGGGGTACGAGGGCCAGCACGGCGTGGTGGACCTCGGGACTTCCCGGGCGGAACTGGCTCGAGATGACGTACGAGTTCTTCGTGATATGCGGGTTGACCAAGTTGCAGTGATAGTCGTCGGTCGCCCCCACGGCCGCTTTGGGCGTGTACTTGGGCGAGGCCACCGACACGGTCGAGATAAGCGAGTTCGTCGCCGGTTTGATCTTGCCCGACCCCGACGTGGTCGCAATCGCCACCGCACCCACCGTGCCGGCGACGACGACCACGCAGATGGCCACGATGACAGCGCGTCGCCGGCGCATGATGCCGGCGAGGCCGCGTCGCTTGGGGGTGACAGGTCCACCCTGCGCCCCTTCAGTGACCATGTTCGAGCTGTCGGCAGGCTCGGTGTCGGCGTTCTCAATGAGATCGGTCATGTTCCCCCGTCCCCGTCGTCGGTCCACCTGATGCGCCGGGCCCCCCGTGCCTAGGTAGCCGAGTTGTGGTTGGCCCGAAGGCTAACCCGCCTCGGGCCCGAATGCCGCGGTAATCCCGAATGCCGTGGTGACAAGGCGACGGCACAGCCTGACGGGCGTCGGCAGGGGGGAACTGTGTCTCGTAGCCACGGACTGGGCCCCGTCGCCGACGCCGGGTCGGCCCTGACTATTCGGCCTGACCATGCCGTGCTGTGCGGAAGGGCTGCGCCTCGGGGAGTCGAGCCCGCAGGGAGTACCGGATGGTGCTTCCGGCGTGAGTGCCCGACCCAGCATCCTCGGGCCTGGATGGGCTTCCGAGGAGTCGCCGCGACGACCCAGGCGGATTTTTGGGCCGTCGACCAGGGGCGCACGGTTCGGATTGAAGTCGGTTGGGACTGCTCGCATCGTTTCTGACGCGTCCTTCACACGTGTCATCCGCCGTCCTTGGCGGAGGCTGTTGCTCCGAATTAGGTTGCTGACAGCCGATTGACGTCGGTCGTGTCGATACCGTCAGGTGTGATGTTTCGGATTCGCGTGTTCCGTGGACGCCACGGACGGCTCCGACGAGTCTCCCTTCGACTGGCCTCCGCGGCCGTCGTGGCCCTCGCGTGCCCCTTCGTTGACAAGAGCCGTTCGAGGCGACCCTCAGTCACTGCTGCCAGGGCATCTGCGATAGCGGTCATCCGATGCTGGGAAGCGTGGCTCGGTCACGACCACTGTCCACAGGAGTCTTCCCGAGACGAATCGACTCGTGGCGGGATCTCATCCCTGCACGACAGTTGGGACCTTCGGCCGCTCCCACCCATCACGCCCCAGTTCATTGAGCAGGGTTGCTGGATCAGTTCCCTCGATCTCCTCGGGGACCCGTCCTCGCCCTCGATGCAGCCAACTTGAAATGGGCCATTGGCCTGGCGAGGGCTCTCGGCTGACCGCTAGTTGAAGATATTCCCACGCAGGACCCGATCCCATGGACATGTCTTGGGACACTAGCCAGCCGGATGAGCGCGCGTCCCAGGTCCTACTGGGTCATCACCACGACGGGAGTGGCGTCCAGATTGACGAGCACGCGTGCCCCGAGCTTATCTTCGAGGCGGACTACTACCTCGCGCCCGTAGCCAAGCGCGACCCGAGGGTCCCGGAGGTCCGACGTCCTCAGCGATGGGAATGATGAACACGGTCTGCTTGGAATCCATGACCACGGCATCTGGGTACTGGACGTGTTCGGGTGCTGCTCCGGTGAACAGGAAGTGAAGGGTCTGACCGTTTTCTTCGAGCGACGAGCCGTACTACCGGTAGATACCCCTATGGACAGGAGGCTCGGGTGGATTTGATTCGGGTGGCGTCCACTGTTGGGCCAGCACGACAGGGTCGAGCACCCAAATGGGTCCGATGATGTCATCGCCCTCAAGACCCCACCGCTCAGGTCGCTTGGTCGCCGATTTCGTCTGCCCACACTGTCATTGTTTGCAGGATCGGCGCTCCGTACGTTGTGACCATGGCAACGTCCAGCGCATCACGGCCACGGCCGATGACGACCCGGCCGATGCGGGGCACGTTGTTGCGTGGGTCAAATGTCCACCAGCGACCCGCCAGGTAGACCTCGAACCAGGCGCAGAAGTCCATGGGGTCGTCTGGCGGGGGGACACCCACGTCAGGCAGGTAACCGAAGACGTACCGGGCTGGGATATTGAGGCTCCGGCACAATGTCAGCGCCAGGTGGGCGAAATCGCGGCAGACGCCGGTCCGGCTCTCCCACACGTCCAGGGCCGAGGTGAGCGGATTGCTGCTGCCGACTTGGAACCTGACGTTCTCGTGAACCCAGTCGCATACGGCCACCACCCGGGGCCATCCCGGTTCGGTTCCGCCGAAGAGGTCCCAGGCATGCTGCTGGAGCACGTCGGACAGACAGAACCGGCTCGGGAGTAGGAAGGCCAGCGCCTCGTCGGGCAGCGACTCGACAGGAACCTGATACGCCTCTGTGTCTGAATCGTCAGCGATTCCGGAGACCTCGACCTGGGCGTCGTAGCGCAGAAGCACCTCTCCCGGAGGAAGCGTCAGGCGAACGCATATGTTGCCGTAGGCGTCGTGGTATGAGCTCCACGGCAGCAATGGCGACGTGCTCCAGGACTCGCAGACCAAGCGTTGGTTCGGGTCGGCCCGAGGCTTGACTTGCCAGATCGTCGGCGTGGAGCCCGCCGAGTCGTAATGGAACTCGCACCCAACCTGAATCCGCATTTAGGCTGACCTCTCGAGAGGCGAGACGTCTACCGAGACGTGGAGCTCGTTCTTCGTGCTCTCCGTATAGATCACCCCTTTTACCGGCGACACGTCGCCGTAATCACGGCCACAGGCCGTGGTGACGTAGCGATCGGAGACGAAGCGGTTGTTGGTCGGGTCGATATCGACCCAGCCGGCGTCGGGCACGAACACCGACGCCCAAGCGTGAGAAACGTCGGCCCCGACGAGGCGGGGTCGCCCCGGAGGGGGCCTCGTTTCCAGGTAGCCGCTTACATAACGGGCGGCGAGCCCTACCGACCGCAAGGAGCCCACCGCCAGGTGGGCGAAGTCCTGGCAGACCCCCTTGCGACACTCGAGCAGCTCCGTAAGCGTGGTTCGCACCGACGTCGCACCCGGCTCGTACGCGAAGTCGGTGTGGATGCGGGCGACGAGTTCGGTGAGGGCCTCGGTGAGCGGCCGGCCGACGGGGAACGACTCCGCCGCGTAGGCGGCGACGGCGGGCGACAGCACGACCTTGGGCGAGGCGAGGACGAAGCCGCGTGCGTCGAAGACTTCGTCGGCAGGGTCCAGGCGAAGGCGGTCGCGAATCGTGTCCCACGCCTGATCGACTGGCATTGGAAGCGAGCCGGGCCGGTTGACTTCGACCGTGCTTTCGGCGGTGACGGTCAGCCGTGTATGAGGTTCGAGCACGGAGAAGTACGCGGTGCGGTTCCCGAAGAAGTCGGTTCTCTCTCGATAGTTGTGGGGTTCAGGTTCGATGTGCACCCGGGAGGACAAGCACACCTGGCCAGCGTCATCGCGGGGTAGCAGGTACAACTCGCCGTAGCTTGACGACACCTCCGATTCGTAGCGGTATTCAGTACGATGGAGGACGCGATAGGTCATGACGGCGCAAGGAGCGAGTGGAGCGGAAGCAGGTGGACGAAACAGTCCCTGTCGATGGCGTCCGCGGTGCGGCGGAGCAACTCCATGATGCGGGCCAGGAAGTCCTCGAGGTCGGGGTGGGTGCCGTCCTCCCGTGACCGGGCGAGCTGGGCGGTATCGGCAAGGCGCAGAGCCGTCGAGAGCTCCAGTACCAACCGTTCGGGCTCGCTGAGGTTAGGTTCGCGGTCCAGCGTCCGCCTGAGGCGAACGTCGACCTGAAGTTGGTCGAGTTGGTAGGCCAGCGAGCGGGGGTTGTCGGCGTCCATCACCAGGAGGTCGAGGAGCGTCTCGAGCTGGGCATGCGACCGGTAGCGGCGGCGGTAGGTGATGATGCTCTCAGCCGCGATCAGCACCGACTCGACGAGAAGGCTGTCGGTGGCGAAGCTGCGATCGACGGTCACGGTTGCCTGCAGGAGGGTGGCGAGCTGTTGCCCCCGTTCGATGCGCCGGCCGGCGTCCATGAACCGCCAACCGGGGTCACGCACCATGCTCTCCGCGGCGAGGCCCGAGAAGGCGAGCAGGCTCTGCATGATCCGACCCAGAGTGTGTTGCACGACCATCGGGTGATGGGGGTCGGAACCGCGAAGATCTCGGATCTCGCGGTCGAGGGCACCTACCACCATCCAGGTGTCGGTCGATAGCTGGTCGCGCACGGACTGGGCCGCACCGATCAGGTTGCGGACGGCGTGCGCCAGCGTGCCGGAGCGCTTCTCCTCGACCACGAGGCTGAACAGCTCGGAACCAGGGGCGTCGAGCCGATCCGTTCCTCCTTCCCCCACGAAGCCCGGGTAGGCGGAGCTGACCCGGGTGAGGGCGGTGAGCAGCACGTGCAGACATTCGGTTCCCGCTGGGTTGGTGCCCCGCTGGAAGTCGTTGCGCCGGTCGTGCACCACCCGCAGGAGACGGGCCATGGCCTCCGCCCGCTCGGCGTAGCGGCCAAGCCAGAACAAGTTCTCGGCCGCGCGCGACGACATCGACGCGTCGGGAGCGATGGCCGCGACTGGAGGACCGGCTGTCAGCCAGAAGCCCGAGAGCTTCTCGGGCTGAGACGCCAGCACCCAGGTGTCCTTGCTGATTGCTCCTGTTTGGTTCGAGACGCGGAAACTGCCCGGCGGAGACGGGGTGCTTCCCGATGCGCCCTCTGAGCCCGCCACCCGGGTCAAGCCGCCGGGCATGACCGCGTAAGAGTCGTTCCGGGATACTGCGAAGGCGCGCAGTATGGTTCGTCGGGCCTCGAGTCCGGTCGAGGTGAGGGTGGGCGCCGAGGCCAGCTCGATTGCCTCCTGACCGACCCAGCCGGCAGGGTGCGCTTCGATCCGGTGCCGCACCTCGGTCCGGTCATCTTGGCTGAGCTCCCACGGGAAGACCGACGTCGGCCCTACCCCCCGGGAGATCGGCTTGATGACCAAGCGGTCGAGGTTGGCGAGCACGTGTCGGCGGCCGTCCTCGCTGCCGCACCACCACGTCGGTACCGAGGGTAGGAGCAACTGCTCGCCCAGGAGATGCTCGGCCAATCGGGGAAGATAAGGCAGGAGACCGGGGTTCTCGAGCACGCCACTGCCAAGCGTGTTCACGATGGAAACGCCGCCGAGACGGGCCGCCTCGACCAGGCCTGGTACCCCGAGCTTGGAGTCGGGAAGCAGCTCGAGCGGATCACAGAACCAGGCGTCGGTGCGGCGCAAGATGACATCGACGGGATCGAGCCGGCCGAGGGAGCACAGCCATACCCGGCCGTCGCGCACCGTCAGGTCGGTGCCCTCCACCAAGGGATAGCCCAGTTGGGAAGCCAGGTAGGCGTGCTCGAAGGCGGTCTCGCTCCACGGCCCAGGGCCCAGCAGCACGATGCGGGGATCCTCGGCCTTGGGCGGGGCGACGTTCTGGAGGGAGGTCCGCAGCGTGCGGAAGAAGGGAGCCAGCCGCAGGACCTGGGAATCGCGGTACAGGTTCGGGAACACCCGGGAGACGACGACCCGGTTCTCGAGGGCGTAGCCCGCACCCGACGGCGCCTGGGTCCGGTCAGCGAGCACGATGCAATGGCCCGAAGAGTCGCGCGCGAGGTCGACAGCAAAGGAGAACAGCTGCTTGTTCCCGGGCAGACGGATCTGATCGCACTGACGAAGGAAACCCGGGTGGGATAGGACGAGCTCCGCGGGCAGCAGTCCGCCGCGCAGCAGTTCACGGGGTCCATAGAGGTCGGCAAGGACCAGGTTGAGCAGTTCTGCTCGCTGGACCACGCCGAGTTCGATCCCGGCCCACTCATCGCCGGACAGGAACACAGGGATCGGATCGAGGCCCCACGGTTCGGCCGCCGGGGCGGGGGCGGAAGCGGGATCGTCGTGACCGTAGACGTTGTAAGTGACCCCGTCGTCGACGAGCAGACGGCCTGCCTCCGAGCGACGGTCGAGCAGCTCGGCCAGTCCCAACTCGTTCAACGAACGCCCGGCGTGTGCCCAATGCTGGCGGATCCGCCCGTCAGCGGTGAGCATCTCGTCGTAAGCCCCCGGGAGCGGACGGTAGGAAGAGAGGAGGTCGGGTGGCGAACTGATCGTCATGTGGTGACCAGTTGCCCTCAGCTCCCCCGGGTTCGAATGCGTCCCTGTTGGACCCTCAGTCCGGGTCGTTCCCGAGGCGCGCGTCGCAGGTCCAGGGTCAGAGGATACTCCAGGCTCTGGGCCCCGCTGCCCCCTGCGCCACGGCCGGCGCCGAGAAACCTGTTGACGTCGACCGAGCCCGGGGTGTGCCCTCCGACGGCGAAGCGACTGGCCCGGCGGGCCTCGGCCTCGTTGGCGTTGACGGGGAAACGGTCGTAAGCCAGTCCGCCAGGGTGGATCACGTGATAGGTACAGCCCCCCAGCGATCGGCCGTTCCACCGGTCCACGACATCGAAGACGAGCGGGGCGTGGACACCGATGGTGGGGTGCAGCGCCGACGGCGGCTTCCATGCCCGATACCGGACTCCGGCCACATACGTCCCCGCCGTGCCGGTGGAGTGCAGCGGAACGGCCGCGCCGTTGCACGTCACCACATGCCTGTCGGCGGTGAGCCCGTCGACCATCACCTGGAGCCGTTCCACGGAGGAGTCGACGTAGCGGGCGGTCCCGGTGGAGGTGACCTCCTCCCCGAGCACCGACCACGACTCGATGGCGCCGCGCAGCTCCAGGGTGACGCCGGCGACATCGGCGACACCGATGCGCGGGAAGCGGAACTCGAGGAACGGCGCCAGCCAGTCGAGGTCGAAGGCGAACCCATGGCGCTCCAGGTCATCGACCACCTCGGCGATGTCGGCCGCCACGTAGAACGGGAGCAGGTAGCGGTCGTGCAGCTCGGTGCCCCACCGCACGAGCGGGCCGGCATAGGGATCGGCCCACAAACGCGCGATGAGGGCCCGCACCAGCAGCGCCTGCACGAGGGCCATGCGGGGGTGAGGCGGCATCTCGAAGCCACGCAGCTCGAGCAACCCCAGCCGGCCACGTTCCGTGTCGGGGCTGAACAGCTTGTCCATGCACAGCTCGGCCCGGTGGGTGCTGCCGGTGATGTCGACGAGAAGGTGACGGAACAAGCGGTCGACCAGCCATGGCGGCGCCGGTCGGCGCGGCGTGACGACCCGCTCGAGCTCGGCGAAGGCGATCTCGAGCTCGTACAGGCTTTCGTGGCGGGCCTCGTCGACGCGAGGTGCCTGGCTGGTGGGGCCGACGAACCGGCCCGAGAAGAGGTAGGAGAGGGACGGATGGTGCTGCCAGTAGGTGATGATGCTGCGCAGCAGGTCGGGCCGGCGCAGGAGGGGGCTGTCGGCAGGAGTCGGGCCGCCCAGGGTCAGGTGGTTGCCCCCACCGGTGCCGGCGTGGGTGCCGTCGAGGTGGAACGTCTCAGTGCTCAGCCGGGTGGCACGGGCGTCGGCGTGGACGCCGGTGGTGATGTCGACCAGCTCCGGCCACGACGACGCCGGGTGGATGTTGACTTCGAGCACGCCCGGGTCGGGGGTGACGGCGAGCCGGACGAGCCGGGGGTCGATGGGCGGGAGATACCCCTCGAGGACGATGGGCCGGCCGAGCGCGGCGGCGGCCTCCTCGACCACCGTGATGACGTCGACGGCGTGCTCAATGTGCTCGAGGGGGGGGAGGAACACGAAGAGGTTGCCGTCCCGCGCCTCGACGCAGAGCGCGGTGCGCGGCACCTTCTCGGGCTCGACCTCCTTGGCCTTGGGGCGCCGGCGCATCGCTGCCTTGCGGCCCGGGAGCGGTCGGCGCTCGGCAAATGTCGAGCGCTCGGGCTCCGGCGGCGGCGGTCGCCAGGTAAGGGCATCGAGGGGCAGGCGCAGGCCCATCGGCGATTGCCCCGGCACGAGGACGAGATGTCCCCGGCGCAACGTCCAGCGGGTCGTCGCCCAGCTCGGCGCGTCGGCGGTCCCGTCGGGCTCGGGGTGCAGCGGGATCACCCAGCCGACGGGGTCGCCGCGGCCGTTCGCATCGAGGGCGGCGAGCAGGGCGAGCCGGTCGTCGCTGGCAGCGAGTGACGAGCTCGTCGGGTCGATGTCGGCGGCCGGGGGCTCCCCGCCAGGAAGGCTCGCCTCGATCTGGAGGCTGTGCAGCGGATCCTCGTAGCCGGGGATGCAGCACCCGTCGGGCAGGCCGAGGGAGGCGGCGATCGCATGCGCCAGGGCGGCGGCATGAGCGGGACCAATGCGGTCAGACGCATCGGGGATTGCGGCGCGGTCATCTGGTGTAGGCGGCGCGAACACCGCATCGGCGAGAAGGGCGCGGTCACTCCACAGAGGCTCGCCGTCCGCCCTCCACAGCAGGGTGATCTGCCACCGGGGCAGGGGCTCGCCCGGGTACCACTTCCCTTGCCCATAGTGCAGGAGGCCGCCTGGTGCGAAGCGGTCGAGCAGGCGCCGGGCAAGTGCTTCGCCCCGGGCCCTCTTGTCGGCGCCGTCCGCCGCTGTGGTCCACTCGGCCGCCTCCATGTCGTCGGCCGCCACGAACGTGGGCTCCCCGCCCAGGGTGAGACGCACGTCCCCGCCGGCAAGTGCCTTGTCGACCTCTGCGCCCAGAGCGTCGATGCGCGTCCATTGCTCCTCGGAATAGGGCAGGGTGACGCGTGGGGCGTTTCGAGTCGGCGGACGGTGTTGGAAAACTCGAGCGTGACCTCGCACGGCTCGGTGGTTCCCGAGATCGGTGCCGCCGTCGACGGATGCGGCGAGCAGACGAGGGGGAGATGGCCTTCCCCGGCCATCAGGCCCGAGGTGGGGTCGAGACCGATCCAGCCGGCCCCCGGGACATAGGCCTCTGCCCAGGCGTGGAGGTCCGTGAAGTCGGCCCGTGGTCCCACGGGGCCGTCGAGGGGCGCCTCGTCCGCGCGCAGCTGCACCAGGTACCCCGACACGAACCGGGCGGCGATCCCGAGACGGCGGAGGATCTGCACCAACAACCAGGCGCTGTCGCGACACGATCCGAGCGACTTCTCGAGCGTCTCGTCGGGGGTCTGCACGCCCGGTTCCATGCGGGTCGTGTACGCGATCGAACCCAAGACCCTCTTGTTGAGCTCGACCAGGTAGTCGACGATGGCCAGGTCGCCCGATCCGGGCGAGGCCGCGTCGCTGCACCAGTCCTGAAGCCACTTTTCCAGCAAGGGCCCGGGCTCCTCACCGGAGAGGCAGGGCGCCAATTCGTCGCGTAGCCGGGCGTCATAGCTGAACGGGTAGCGCGCCGCTGAGTCCTCGACCCAGAAGTCGAACGGGTTGATCGTGGTGAGCTCCGCGATCAGGTCCACAGTCACCGTGAGTTGACGGGTCGGCTCGGGGAACACCAGGCGCGCCACGTGGTTGCCGAAGGGGTCCTGTTGCCAGTTGACGAAGTGCTCGCCGGGCGTGACGGTCAGGGAGTAGGCGAGGACAGGGGTGCGGCAGTGCGGGGCCGGCCGGAGACGCACGACGTGGGGTGATAGTCGCACCGGCCGGTCGAAGCGGTATGAGATACGGTGCTCCAGGGCTACCTGAATGCTCATGCCGGCAAGAGCACGGTCGACGTCAACGGCTCCATCTGGAAGTAGGTGGCGACCAGTTGGTCGTGGAGCCCGCCCAGACCGTCCTGAAGGCGCAGCGCGTAGTCGTGCAGTGCGGTGGCCGACGGTCCATCGGCGCCCAACAGGTCTGCCTCGGCCCGCTCCAGCTGCTCTTGCACCTTGGCGCATTCCGCCATGGACTCGTTGTGCCGGCACAGCTCGAGCAAGGCGCGCGATATCTGGATCATGCAACGCTCGATCGAGCGCGGGAACTGCGGGTCTCGGAGCAGGAAGTGCATGGCGGCGGGGCCTGACACTGTGGACCCGGCCGTGCGCTGGAACATCTGGTGGGCGTTGAGCGAGCGCAGCACCGCCATCCACGTCAAGTCGGAATATGGGGTGTTCCCGTCACGCTGGCCTATCAGGATGCCGGCTTGGACGTCGATCACCCGGGTCGTCATGTCCGCCCGTTCGAGGCCGCGGCCGATCTCCAAAAAGGCGTAGGTGTCATCATGGCTCATGGTGCTTTCGAGCAATCCCGACAGCAGTTGGCACTGGCGGATCAACTGGGCCGCCCACCCCAGCCGGGTGCGACGGTCGATAGCCTGGTGTCGGGTCGCCGCCACCCATAGATGGAGCTGGTTGAGCACTTCCCACGCCTCGCTGGGCAGGATCGCCTGGGTCACTCGCAGGTTGGCATGGGCCTGGGCGACCGAGGAGACGATCGACCCCCGGTGCTCGGTGTCGGTGGCCAGGAAGGCGACAACGTGGTCCTCGCTGACCTCGAAGCGGCGGTGACGGAATGCCTCGCCACTCCCGGTCACGGACAACAGCGGAGTCCAGCCGAGGCCCGCGGCTTTGGGCAGGTCCAGGAACAACTCGGTGTGGACGTGCACCAATCGGGCCGTGGCCTCGGCCCGCTCGAGGTAGCGCCCGGCCCAATAGACCGACTCAGCGACCCGTGACAACAACATGGTGCACTCCTGTTTCACGACCGTGCCTGGGCCTGGGCGAGAACGGCGGTGGAGGCGACGGTGGGATCGATCAGCCAGGTGTCCTTGCTGCCCCCACCTTGGGAGCTGTTCACGACGAGGGAGCCTTCCTCCAGCGCGACCCGGGTGAGCCCACCCTCGGTCACGTAGGGCTGGTTGCCAGACAGGATAAAGGGTCGCAGGTCGACGTGCCGCGGGACGATGCGCCCGCCGCGCAGCGTCGGCACGGTGGAGAGTCGCAGGATCGACTGGCCGATGTAGTTGCGAGGATTGGCCTCGACGCGACGACGCACCTCGTCCTTGGCGACATCTGTGGCCGTCGAGCCGACGAACACTTCGTAGCCGCCTGACCCGTTGGCTGGCTTTACCACCATCTCGTCGAGATGGGAGAGCACGTGGCTGCGCTCGGCGTCGTGATGGCACAGCCAGGTAGGGACGTTCGGGATCATGGCCTCCTCGTCCAGGTAGTAGCGAATGAGGGCGGGCACGTAGGAGTAGACAACTTTGTCGTCGGCCACGCCGGCCCCCGGTGCGTTGGCGATGGCGACATTCCCGGCCCGCCAAGCCCGCATGAGCCCGTGGACGCCGAGGGTGGAATCAGGTCTGAACGCCTCGGGGTCGAGGAAGAGGTCGTCGACCCGGCGGTAGATGACGTCGACGCGGACGGGGCCGCCGATGGTGCGCATGTAGACGCAGTCGTCGCGGTCGACGACGAGGTCCTTCCCCTCCGCCAGGTGAGCGCCCATCTGCTGGGCGAGAAAGGCGTGCTCGAAGTAGGCGGAGTTGAAGATGCCCGGCGTCAGAACGGCGATGACAGGCAGAACGCCGGGGCGTGGCGACAGGGAGGCGAGAAGGACGGCCAGCTTGTTGGGGTAGGCGTCCACGGGCCGGATGTCGAGGTCGCGGAACAGGTCGGCGAAAACTCGCTTGGTGACCTGACGGTTTTCCAGCATGTACGACACTCCCGACGGCACCCGCAGGTTGTCCTCGAGCACGTACATCGTCCCATCCGCGTCCCGCACCAGATCACTGCCGCAGATGTGGGCCCACACGCGCTGGGCTGGTTGCACCCCTCGGCACTGGGGGAGGAAGTTCACCGACGACGCCAGCACCTCGGCCGGGAAGACGCCGTCGGCCACGACCTTGGCGTCGCCGTACAGATCCTCGATGAACAGGTTGAGTGCGGTGAGCCGCTGGACGAGCCCCTCCGAGATGCGCTCCCACTCCTGGGTGGAGATCACACGGGGGATGACGTCGAAGGGCCAAGCCCGATCGATGCTTGTGGCTTCGGTGTAGACGGCGAAGGTGATGCCCATCGAGCGGATGGCCAGCTCAGCTGCCTCCTGGCGTCCGGAGAGGTCGTCGCCGAGCGAGATGAGATAGTGCACCACCCCCTCGCAGGCCACGCGAGGGTGACTGTCGAACAACAACTCGTCCCAACAGCGCGGGCTCTGGTAGCCGTCCCACATGGTCAGCTCGTTCCTTTGGAGCGGCCTGGCCTGGGTACAGACCGAGAACACCGACCCGTGCTTACCGTCGTCTTGTGAACGGAGCATTTCGAGCTCATAAACTGCCCATGAATTCCTGCCTGATTCCGGGCCGCCGGGGCTCGCACGTGCGGAGTTGTGAGCGGATCTCGGCCGGTCAGTTCGAACTTGGCATCACCGGCGGGTCCGCAGACAGCGAGCACGGTAACGGATGCAAATGGCTCGGCTACTGCGAGTGTCGTGGTTCCCAACGTGAAGAAGGGCCGCTACACAGTCTATGCATCAGGTTCGGGTGGACTAGTGGCGAACGCAAAGTTCCGAGTCGCTAGTTTTAACGTCCCGAGGTTCCACTCGACCAAATTGAGCGGCATTACCGGTAATCCTCAGGTACCTCGGGTGTATCGGCAGGCTGCTCGTGTCGCCATCGAATCCAACCGCATCTGTTGTCCCGCCATCATTCTGGACAATCTTGATCGTGTCAGCGAATAGCTAGGCTCGAGTTTCTAAGGGAGGCCTGGCGTATGGTCCGCGGTCGAAAGTCCGTCTCGGCCTTGTTCGAGTGTCTGAGCGCAGGCGTTCTGTTGTCGGCGTGGTTTGCTGAAAGCGGCCCAATGAGTGCCGTGGTATTGCGATGACGATGACCGAGTCCGAGCGTGGCATGGTCATCGAGGTTGAACTCCACGAAGCCCTCATGTGGACACGATGTGTGGAAGCGGGTAAGGCCATTCCCGGTAACCCGCTTGGCGCCCTTGTCGACCGATCAACCGGTGTGCCTCTGACGAGTATGACCGCCATCAACTCTGACGAGTTCAACCGAGTCGTCGGTCTGGGGATAGACGGCCCCGCCACTCCTTCGATGATCACAGCCGTCCTCGACTTCTATCAAAGTCTGGGACAATCCCAGTTCCGGGTGGAAGTGGCACCCTTCGCTGTCCCGGTCGAGTTGTTCGGCTGGTTGGAGGACGGCGGGCTGCACCGGAGTCCCGAGACGGTCGTGAAGCTGTGGGAGCCACTCACCGCGAACTCCCCAGCCGTTGATGATCCTGGCGGCGTGGAGATCCGAACCCTGGACTCCTCCGATGGCGAGGCGGTCGCCAAGCTCAACGTCCTCGGCTACGGAGCATGGGAATCAGAGATACCCCTGGAGCCATGGTTCGCGGCCACCGTGGGTTACCCCGGGTTTATTCACTACGGGGCCTTCGTTGGCGACCGGCTGGTGGCAGCCGCCGCCGTCTTCGTGGAGAACGATCTGGCATGGTTCGGGCTGGCCGTCACTCACCCGCGCTTTCGCTCCCGGAGCTTCCAACAGAGCCTTACCGCCCTGCGGCTGAAGGATGCTCGCGATCTTGGCTCTCGGATCGTCCACGGCGAGGTCAGATCCAGTCGGGTCCTTTCTCCCCGGGGCCGTCTCTTTGGCAACGCGTACGAAAAGTTGACCTTTCGCTCAGGAGATCCCGGTCGTCCGCCCACCGTCTAGTCGGTCACTCCCAGACCACGCAGAACAAATCCGCCCTGGCTGGTTCCTCGCAGCGCTCGCGATGCACCGGGTGCTTCAGTTATGAGGCGGGTACCCGATATGGTCCCGCCACCACCGTCACCGGCTTCCAGCTGATTCCACCGTCTGTGGTCCACCACATCGGGCCACCATTGACTCCAGGAACGGCCCAACCCACCAGAGGAGATAGGAAGTCCAAGGTATCGAAAGCCCCGAGCGCGCCCTTCATGCTGACGGGGGAAGGCCAGCTCCTCCAATGGGCACCGCCGTCATCCGTCGCCATCAGGACTGTGCCGTTGGTGACGCGCCAGTGTGTTGGATCTATGAGGTCGACGCTCCCAACCTGAGGCGAAACGGGTGGCGTTGACGCTGGCACCAACCGGCTGGTCCAGGTCGCTCCATCGTCGGAGCTGGTCGCGATGGCGAATGCTCCCGGTCGACCTCCGATGCCCATCGTGAGCGCTACGTCGGGACCGGCAACGACCGGAGCGCTCAAGTCTTCCCCGTCGGGCATTGGCGCTCCTGGCGGAAGAGGAACCGTCATGAGCGCATTCCATTGCCCACCACCGTCGGTACTCCGATAGAGATAAGGGGACCCGCCGTTGCAGAAACTCGAAGCCCAGCCCACCGTGGACGAAGTGAAACTGATCCCCTTGCCGCAACCGTACGGGAGGCCGTCAGGCGTGGTCCCGGGGCCGTTGTACGGCGCGGTTTGTGACACCAGCGTCCAGGTAAGCCCTCCATCGGACGTGCGATACAGGTTCACCGTTGACGACCCCAGCGCGCCTCCGATCAACTCACACCAGCCGTGGAGCATATCCACGAAGTCGAGTTGGCAACCGTTGGCGACGCTCGGAAGTTGTTGCCATGACTGGCCGCCGTTGAGTGTGCGATAGACGGGCTCAGGTGGATTGGTCGTCCCTTGTTCGACAGAGCCGACCACCCAGCCGTCTTCACTGTTGAGGAAGTAGCTGGACGCAAGACTCTCGGAGGGATTACTCCACACGTTCTGCCAGTGCTGCCCGCTGTCAATCGTGCGGACGACCCAGGTCCCGTTGTAGCTGCCATCGACCACCGCCCACCACGTCGTCGGCGTGATGGGGGTGAACTTCTGGAGCGCTGCCCCCGAACCGGAAGAGGGGGTCGACGTCGTGATCCGGCCAGCAGCTGTGGTCGAGGGAATCCCGGAGCTCGTCGTCTTTGGCGTCTCGCCGCAGGCTGCCAACATCATCAGGAGCAGGCCCAACGCAACAGCATTTCCGAGTCGGTGCACATCCACGATGACTTCACGCCCAAGAGCTCGAATGCGTTTACCCCGTCCTGGGGGCAGCGCGACAGCTGCATCCGACGACACTTGCTCTCTGTCGGAAAGCGGCCCCTGCGAGGCTGAGGAATCGCGCCGCCTTGCCCGTCCCACCGTCTCACTCCGACGCGGGCACGGGCTGTCGAGCGTCGCTCTGCTCGCACATCAGCCTGACTGGGCGCCTGACCGGCCAAGAAGGAACGCACCGCCGGCAATGCAAGCGAAGCCAACGACGCCGGCTACCTCGCCGTAGATCGTGAACGCCGCCAAAAACGTCAGAACCATGAAGAGGCAGCCCATCACGATGAGCATGATCGCTGATCTGTGGCGGAGTCGGGCCGAAGTGGCCACGGCACGACCATAGCCCTCGAGCGAAGGTCATGGGTCTCCGCCAAGGCCGGATCACGAGCGGCACTTCCAGGGCGGCACCCTCGGCCCTACCCCAGCCAGTGCTTCGGCCTTGTCCGGAGGTCAAACTGTCTGCCGTCGGTCGAACTAAGGAGGTCCCTCGATGTACGCACGTCTGGTCAGGTTCTCGCTCGGACCGGGAAACGAGACGAAGGCGCAAGAGTTGGCCGAAGAACTGGCTCCGCTCATTTCGCTGCAACCGGGCTGTCAGGCCGTCACCGTCTTCGGAGACCACGGGGAGGGTGATTACGGGATCTACGTGCTCTGGGACACGCAAGAGCACGCCGATATCGCTGCGGGCATCGTCCGACCTCGGCTCAACGAGCACCTCGCTGGAAACGCCAAGGCACCTCCCGAGACGAGGCTGTTCGAGGTGCTCTGGGCCAAGTAGGGAGGGCCCGAACGGATCAGCGAGGGGAGCGACCTGGCATCACCCGAGGTTGTCGTGATCGAGCGGGTCGGCCCCCTGTCGAGCGGCTGACAAACGAAGCTTCCCGCTCGACGCGGATGGATACCATGCGACACTCAAGATCGTCCCCAAGGTACAAGGCTGTTTGTCGCGACGGCTTCGTCGGAGTCATTGCGGCTTTGCGCGAGGCGCGGATACGCGTGTCTCGGCTACCAACGACGTGCAACTGGACCGGATGCTGTTCAAGGACCACATGCCGCAGAGTAGAGAACCAAGTTGAACGTCTTGCGATGAAAGCGAAACCTCTGAATGAAAACCTGCGTTTCCCCTTGCGGGCTGAGTTCCTGGTCCGGCGGGCGAGAAGGTCAATGTTCCTGCTCACGGCCTGGTTGTTATTCGGCCCAGCTTGGCTACCATGCCGCGATATGAAGAGATGGCGATACGGGCTCACCTTGCTCCCGCGTGAGACCGGCGACGAAGATGGGAGCGAGGTCACTGTGGAAGCGGTCGTGCGTTCTCGCCAAGACCTCGGCTGGGAACTCGTCCGTGTGCGTGAGCGCACCGACTCGGAGGTCCTCGTCTTCCGCCGACCGGCCTAGCCCCGACGCCCTGTGGCGGGTCATCGCCGCGTGCGGTCCCGACGTCGTCCCCGTTCGTGAGTTCCGCCACAATCCCCAAGGTTGTCCTCTTGTTTTCCCCAGGCGAGAACCCTCAGAGTGGATCGTGTTGGGCGTGAGCATCATGTCCGATGGCGGGAAGTCCGAGTGTGCCCGTACTTCGACCACCCTTCGCGGAAAAGGACAAGGGAGGAGTGCTACTAACGCATCAATCGTCGTTGGGGCAGGGAGGAGGCGTGGGTATAACGCTGTGCCGTCTAACCTGGGGGCTTGCCGTGTGAAGGTGTTATTCCGTGCGACCTGCTGGCCCCCCGGCAGGTCGCCGGGATGGCACCCATTCCGGTTCGCACAGTCAACCGGTCATCTGGACTGCCCGCCGTGGCTCCCCACCAGAGACAGGGAGAAGGCCGCGGAGCCATGGGAGATCTACTCCTCCTCGGACGTGTCTCCGGTCACAGGCTTATCCGGGGAAAGCTCATCGAGGCAATGCTCACAGATGTAGGCGTTCTCACCGGCAATGAGTCGCCCCGTCTCTGGTGGTTCGCGTCCACAGAACGAGCACTTCACGATCTTCGATCGTCTGAAACCAACTACCGCTCTGGATGTCCACGAGCCAGAGGTCATTTCCACAGCCTCGCGGGGCGCCTCTGACTCGGGATCGACGGTATCCGCCAGAAGTCGGATCACGGCCTGCCTCACTCGGTGCAGGTCTGCGCCCAGACTCACGAGCACCTGAGCGGCGACACCTTCCCCCTCGCGAACCAGCCCGAGCAGGATGTGTTCGGTGCCGATGTAGTTGTGTCCCAGTTGGAGGGCCTCGCGAAGCGACAGTTCGAGGACCTTCTTCGCCCGTGGAGTGAAGGGCGGTGAACCCGTCTGAACTGTCCCTGTCACTCCCAGGAGTTCCTCCACCCTCTCTCGAACGGCGTCGAGGGCGATGTCCATCTGTGTGAGGGCTTGGGCAGCGATGCCGTCACGCTCATGCAGGAGGCCAAGGAGGATGTGCTCGGTGCCGATGAAACCGTGGTTGAGCAGGCGGGACTCCTCCTGGGCCAGCACGAGGACACGTCGGGAACGGTCGGTGAATCGCTCGAACACGGTCTACAGCCTCTCACTCTGACGCTGGGGAAGCCACGAGCCTGTTCCCGTGGTATCAGACTGACCCCGTAGTGTGCTCGGTCCATTCGTGTACATTCCAGTACCGAAGTTGAGGGTGTCCTGGTCGACGTACCAGCCAGGTTCGTACTCCGGTGTGCGCGTCGATGGAGCGAGACCTCTGAGGCAGGTGTAGGGATGATCCGTGGAGTTCCGACCGCTTGGCCAACGACCTGTGACGTTGGACCAGTTTCGCAGCGGCACCACCGGTTGCACCACCACTTGTCCTACTGACTCGGCCATGGCAGGCCCATGTTGTTTAGCGTCGGCACCTCGCCCGCCGCCATGATCCGTTCGGCGAGGGGACGCAACACCTCTACAAGTTCTACTGCCTGCGGGCCGAGTGCGGCCAACAGCGGTGCGGCCAATCGGTCGGTAGTCGACTCGATGGCATCGCGCGCCGTGGTGCCGGCTGGAGTCGGACGCTGCCTGTCGTCAAGCCATCCTCGTTCTCGAAGATGCATAATTGCGATTTGCCAGTCTTCATCCGACCACCCACGTTTGGTACGAAGGCTTTCCCCATCGGAGCGTCCGGTCGCAGCCTGTATGACGAGTGACTCGCACGGGTCGATCTGGTTGGCTACGAGACAAGCCACATGCCCGTCACCACGATGCTCACGCATCGCACCGAGGGCCTGCCAGAGCTGGAGGTGAGGTTCGCCCGGAACTGCGAGAGCGGCGTTCGCCGCGCCCAGCGGTCGGCCCGAGAAGTCAGCTGAGTCGACGGCGGAGGTGGCGAGTGACGCGGCTCGCCGAACCTCGGACCCTTCGATTGCGTCTCCCAGCAACCGTCTGAGCGCGGCGTCCATCGCCGACAGTCGGGCATCGATGAGTTGTTGCGGCTCGGCGTACATCCAAGCAGCGGGGATGGCGCGCTCGACCATTCGCGGGTGAAAACCGTAGAAGATCGAGGTCACTACCGCCGCCGACACCGTGCCGAGAGGTGCAGACCGGCAGCCGAAGTAGCTCATCCACCCTCCCTTGAGGCCGAGCGCGTCTGTTGCGGCACGCGTCTCCGGGGCGAAAAAGAGCACGGCATGGATCGGCTCGCCATACTGCCAGACGAGGCGCGCCACCTCCTCACCCTGTGAGCGCACGACGATCTCCTTTCTTGGTTGGAGAGTCAGTACTAACCCGGCTTCCAAAGGAACCGCTCTCAAGATCGGTTGGACAAGCAGGACTTGAGTGTCGCTTGAAGTGACCTGATTCAGTCTCGGCTGTTTCAGATTCTCAAGGTTCAGACCTCGTTGCTCCCATCTCGTTCCAGGAACACCGAAAAGGCCTCTTGCCAAAGTGCAGCTACGCGGGTCTGGAAGAGAAGGACCGGACGAGCCGCAATAACCGAGACCATCGTCCAGTCCTCTGCCAAGAGCTTCGTTAGCTTGGCCTCTGTCTCGGACCTGAACGAATCGGCTCTGGCATTCTCGCGTCGTCGATCATTGGGAAAGGAGGCTCCTTCCCACCAATATCCTCCGCGCAAATGAAGGCGCTGCCACTCGCGTTGTGTCACCTGATACCTGGCTTGGTCGCGAGGCACCAAGATAGGTCCGCCACTTGGCAATCACAACTGCCGCGCCTCGGAGACTCATGCCGACGTGTACCCGCCATGCAAACAGCGCCCCGACCAGCGGCCTGGGCGCTGTTTCCAGTCACCGTCTCTCTGGGAGCGGTGGCACTGTCGCGCCTGGCCGAGGCGAGGCGTCTCGCCCATCACCGTACGCTTGTGTCTCGACAAACGCAATGGCCGCTTGAATGTTGACGCCCTTTTGTCGTCGGTCAAGGCTGGACCGGCGGGAGACGAACTCAGCCAGGCCGTCGGCCTGGCAACGGCGTGGGCCGCTTGGTGGGGTTGAAACGTAACGCCCGGGGCTCGTCTCTCTTGATCGTGGGTTCGCGAGAAATCGTGACCAGGACCCGGGAACCCCTTCCCACTCGGGATCAACTCAGAGTTGCCGGCAGATTTAGAAAGACCTTCCCGTTCGGACCGCGCACCATCATTTTGACGATGTTGAACTCCTTACGGGCGGGCGTGACTCCTGTAACACGCTCGATCTCGTCGCGGAACTCCTCGGAAATCGCTTCTGAGGCCTCCAGGTCGTCGTCCCAGAAAGACATGGCAACGATCTCCGACCGATCGCCCTCGGATTGAAGCGCCATGAACCCCAGAAAATGCGGTACGGCCAGGAACCGAGGTAGCACCTGTTCGTCGATGCGACGTCTCACATCAGGGATGTGGTCCGGATCCGCGAAGAAGCTCACCAACCGGGCCATCATGACTCCCAGCCGGCGCGTGTGCCACGAAGGATTGCGGCCGCACTCACCTCTCCACCTGAACGCCTCCTCCGTTTGGTCACCAGGCAACCTTCATCAGCTCCATCACCTTCAAGATGGCCTGTTCGGTCTCGGAGAGATTGACGAACTCCAAGCCGACTCTGATCCCACCCTCAGGCCCCGGGCTCGTGTTCTTGACCGTTCCCGTGAGATGAATGCTGACGGATTCACCCACCGGAGCTTGGACTTGAACTTCGAGTCGATGTCCGATGAGATCCGGTGGCACGTCGCCAAGGAGTTCGATCCCGACACCGAGGACAGAGATGTCGATCACTCGGCACTCACGTCCGTCGCCTTGAAGGCTGTATGTGCCGGACCAGCCGGGAGTGCTTACCCGAGGGACTCGCCGGCGTCGTTCCATCTTCCCTCCGTCTCATCGGTTGTTGACCCGCCGGGCACTGGGCCGAACGTCAGCTCACAAGCCGCTTGGAACGCGATCCCAGCTCGGCGTCTTTCGGCGTTCGGGAGAAGTCCCAGCGTTTCCAAAGAGGAACTTAGTCAGCGCAACCGACGGCTCGGTCTAGACATTGCTCCTGTTTGTCTAGACGAGTGTCAGCGTCAATCGGTCAGGGCGTGTTGAGAAAATGCCCCAGAAGCTCGGCCTGCGAATGCACGCCGAACTTCTTGTAGATGGCAGTGAGGTGGTTTCTCACGGTGCTCGGACTGAGATACAACTCGGTGGCGATGGTCTGGGCCCGTTCGCCATGGAGGAGCCGCGTAAGGATTTCACACTGCCGCGTCGAAAGGCTCTCTAGCGGTTGATGTGATCGGCACAGCTCCATGCCGCCCAACGCGTCCACGCCTCGCGATGCGACTTGCCTATGGCCCTCTGAATCCACCTCGTCGCTGGACTTGTTGGTCCGTGCGAAGGCCAGTCCAAGGCGAGGAGGCGAATGTCGGCACATGGCTACGACCAGGCAACTGACCTCTTGCCAATGACCGTTGCCTCCATGGAGATGGACAGGCAGCGTTGCTGCTCCTCGACCTGCGCTAACTCGTCCAACGGCGGCCATAAAGCGCTGCACGTCGCCAGGTTGAAGCAGGCCCAAGACAGGGGATCCTTCGTAGGACTCGGGACTACTCCCAAGGATGTCTTCGACATCGCTGCTTATGTGCTCGATCACCCAGTCGTGGTCGGTCACTGCAATGGCCATTTCGATGTTCAGGTCCAACGGTGTCCAAGGATCTCCGGTCTTCTCCGGTTCGATGGTGATCAGCCCCACGCTGTATCCATCCGTCGTCATCAGCCGCATCCAGATGTGTTTAGGCATGTCAGTGCCGTCAGCCTTCTGAATGTGACGGAATGCCCGGTAGCCGTTGATCGCCCCCGATGCGAGGAGTCGCACCGATTCCTCGGCTGCCGGGCGGTCGGCCGAGCTCACTATCTCTGTGACCCGTGTGCCTCGTAACGAGTTGGACGTCGTGCCCAGAAGCTCGGACGCCGCCTGGTTGGCACCGATGATCGACAAATCATCAACATCGATGGCGAGCAGCGGGTAGGGGTGGCTATTGAGGACCTCGGTGACTTCTACTGGCGGCGTTGGTGCGTTTGTCATCGCAACCACCGGATCTCTTGAGAACTACCTCGCTGAAGGTCCTTCTCAGCCAGGTCGAACGTACCAGGGATGAACCAACGGTGCGGGCACGGAGCTGAGCGAGTCGATGGCAGATCCCTTAGGGTCGGGTCGAGGGACGGTCTCGGCAGGCATCCTGATTGTCTGGGCAAGTGTCGCTCGCACCAGAGACCGCTGTGACATCGCGGCCTCGGTTTGGTTTACTGGCGGTCCGCTTGGGCATGGACGAAGCAGGAGGTCACCGTGGCAGTAGCGGTGCAGCTCGATTTCCACGATGCGACACTTGAGCAGTACGACGCGATCAATGAGCTGATCGGGTCCCTGCCGGGTGGGCCTGCCGCGCCGCAGGAGCTCTTTCACTGGGTCACGGGAACGGACGACGGCTTTCGGGTCACCGATGTGTGGGTGTCACGAGAAGCGTTCGTGCAGTTTGAGAGCGAGAGGCTCCGGCCCATCTATCGAGAGGTCGGCATCCCCCACCCACCGCAGATCCAGTTCTTTACTGTGCATAACTACCTCGCCGGGGGACGCTGGAGGGGCTGACCCTAAGCGCTGGTCGGGACGTGGGCGGGGTCGGGACTTCATTGCCCCTGGCAATACCCCGCCCTAGCTACTTCGACCTGAAAAAGTCGGTGTAGGCACGAAGCTCAGCTCGTCCTGAGGGTGTCCATGCGCTCGCCTGTGCCCCGCTCCGGACGTCCCCGGTCGTTTTCGCCTCGGATTTCTGCCGTTTCCGGCATTCGGGGCGCGACCGGAGAGAGCGGAACGGGGATCAGGCGGCGGAGGTCTTCGTGGTCGGTGTTGGTCGGCATGGTCCACGGGCGGTCGGACAGGGAGTCTTTCGCGTATCCCCTCGTTCGTCGATGAGCGCGGCCACCTTCGTCGCGTTGTGCGCGAGCACGCCCCATCCACACCACGTGCGCGCACCGTCGATGCCGTCGATGTGGGTGCGGTTCCAGCCCCAGGAGTGCTTCAGATGGGCGATGCGTCCTTCGGAACCGGTGCGCCACTTGACCAGTTTCACGAAACGCTTGGAGCTTTGGAGCTTGCGGCGCTCGGCGTTCGCCCGGCCCTTTCGGGGAATGACGACCCTCTTGACGCCGAGGTCAGAGAGCTCTTCTTCCACGCTGGCCTCGCCATAGCCGCGATCGGCGGTGACAGCCCTCGGGATGCGGCCGAACAACTCGATGACGCGCCCGATGGCCGGCGCGAGCAGGGGCGCGTCGGAGGGGTTGCCGATCATGACCTCGTGGTCGAGCACGACGCCATCGACGTTGTCGAGTACCTGGGCCTTGTAGCCGAATTCGACCGGACGGCCGAGCCGCCCCTTTCTGATGGGCCGGGCATCGGTGTCGTGCAGGGAGACCACCCTCTTCGATCCATCGGGCACCGATCCCGAGAGCCGAACCTTGGTCTGGGCGATCACCTGCTCGAGGATGGCGACCGTCTCTTCGAGGTCGTCGACGAGGGCCTTGGCTCGCCCCGAGGCCTCGATGCCGGGGCGGCGCAGGGAGCGCCGGGTGTTGTGCCCCACGACCAGGGCCTCTTTCACCGAAGCCCGGGCGATGGCGACCAGCTCGCCGGTGATGGTGAGCACCTCGTCTTTGGCCTCGTCACTGCGTCGGCGCAGCCAGGCGCCGATGGCGTGGGTGCGGCGGCGGACCGAGCGGGTGCGGTCCCGAAACCCGGTGCGTGACGCGTAGCCGGCGGCTTTGAGCTTCTCGACCAGCTTGGTCAGCCGATCCACACCTTTGGCCAGGAGCCCGGCGTCCGACGGATAGGAGACGTTCGCCTCGACGACGGTGGTGTCGGCGCGCACCTTGTCGAGCTTGACCACCTTGGCGCCGTCGGCCTTGGCGAGCAGCGCCTCGTTCAACTGGGCCACGACCTTGGCCCCACAGCGTGTGGTGATCTTCATGAGCGTGGTCGGGTGCGGGACGGCGTCGGTCAGCCCGATGTGACAGAACCGCCGCCAGGCCCACGAGTCGGCCACCTCGGCGCACAGGGTCTCGAAGCCCAGGCGATAGCGGAAGCGCAGGAACATCATGCGCAGGTACGTCTCCATCGGGATCGAGGGCCGTCCGATCTCGGGATCGAAGAACTCCTCGAAGGGCTCGAAGAACAGCGGGTCGTCGAGCAGGGCGTCAATCTGCATAAGTCCAGGTGGCAAACGCAGGACCTCGGGCGGGAGCAATGTCTCCCACAACGCGACCTGCGCGTCTACTTTGGTGCGCAGCACAGCGATGGCCTCCAATCCTTTCCAGGGGACTGGGGACCATCGTTGTTGCATTTGAGCCCGAACGCGAGCACCGCGCGATTATGAACGCGCTGGTCAGCTGCGATTTTCAGATCGA
>CAVYGX010000002.1:0-1768985 GCA_963768255.1 uncultured Acidimicrobiales bacterium
ACAGCCGCTGCCATCGGTCGCTACAGGGGACGGGGGAGTTGACAAGGGAACCAGCATCGACCGGCAGCGACCGATTCCTGACGTCAGGTGACGAGTCGGGCACGGCACCGGAGGACCGCCGATTCCGACCCGACGTCGAAGGCTTGCGGGCGGTGGCTGTCGTCTTGGTCGTGCTCTTCCACTCGGGTGTCGGCTGGCTCGGCGGCGGGTACGTCGGGGTCGATGTCTTCTTCGTCATCTCGGGGTTCGTGATTACGGGTGTGTTGATGCGCGAGCGAGCATCCACCGGTAGGACATCGATTCTCGCCTTCTACGGGCGCCGCTGCCGCCGGATCATCCCTGCCGCGACGTTGGTGATCATCGTCACCGTTATCCTGTCCTACTACTTCCTGGGCGACGTGGGAGGCAACCGGACCGCCACCGACGGGCGGTGGGCGACCGTCTTCCTGGCCAACCTCCATTTCAGCGCGACTGGGACGAACTATCTGAGCGCCCAGCTGCCCCCCTCCCCCCTTCAGAACTACTGGTCGCTCTCGGTCGAGGAGCAGTTCTACATCGTGTATCCGACGCTGTTTGCGCTCTTGGCCGTTGTCAGAGTCCTCTCGCTGCGAACCCGGCTGGCCCTCGGGCTCTCGGTCGTGATCGTGGCGTCATTCACATTCTCGGTCATCGATACCGCCAGCCACGCGACGAGTGCGTACTTCTCGCCGTTTACTAGAGCCTGGGAACTCGCGCTCGGCGGCCTCATCGTGGTGGCGACCCCATGGCTTCGAAAGATTCCGGTACCAGCTGCGGCAACTCTGACGTGGCTTGGCCTGGGGGCGATTCTGATCGCGGCGGTCACCTTCAACAGCCAGACGACGTATCCTGGCTCCCTCGTCAGCGTTCCCGTCATCGGCGCGGCGTTGCTTATCGCTGGCGGCGCAAGTGCACCCCGCTGGGGGGTCGAGGCGCTATTGCACCTCGCCCCATTTCGAGTGTTGGGGAAGCTCTCCTACTCGCTGTATCTCTGGCATTGGCCGATTCTGATCATTGCAGCGGAGTACGCCGGGAAGACCAGCCTGACTCTTCCCCAGAACCTGGCGTGGGACCTGGTAGCTCTCGCGGCCTCTGCGATCACATACATGCTTGTCGAAAACCCCATCCGCCACGCCAAGGGGCTGACCCGCCTCCCCCGGGCGAGCGTGGGCCTCGGGGTCGCGTTGATAGCCGCGACGTTGGCAGTCATTACGTTCTCATCCGACGTCGCCTTTGCCTCTGGGACTGCCAGCACGACAACGTCAGCGAAGACGCCCAGTGGCTCCGGCGCTTCGCTCCAGAGGGTGCTCCGACTGGTCGCCGCGTCACACAAGATTCGGACTGCTCCGGCGAATCTCACGCCCTCGCTCGCTCAGCTCGCATCCAACCCTGAAGGTGGGTTGTCTCGCTTTAGTACCGGATGCAGGCCGGGAGTCACTGGGAAGTGTCTCTACGGAGATCGCGCTGGAACTCACACGATGGTCCTGTATGGAGACTCCCATGCAGGAATGTGGTTTCAGGCGCTCGATGATGTCGCCACCCAAGCACACTGGAAGCTCGACGTCCTCGTGATGGCGTCCTGTCCCGCTGTCGACCTTCCGACCGAGGCACCCGGGACGCACGGGGACTGGGCGCTCTGTGATCAATGGCACACGTTCGCCGCCAAACGAATCAACCAAATCGACCCGGACCTGCTCGTCGTCTCTCAGAATTCTCCGTATGTAGACCCGAGTGGGGTCGACTACACAAGGGCACAATGGAAGAGTGCCCTTGAGGCGACGCTCAAACCACTGAAAGCGAAGACGAAGGCAGTCCTCGGAAATCTCCCGGCCGCTCCAGCCTCGGGATACTGTCTCACCCAGCACGTCAACGACGTCCAGGTCGTGCTCAGGGCCCCCGTATCCGCCCGTGGTGCTCTACGCCCGGGCCGAAAGACGCGCGGCAGCCGCTGTAGGGGCTGGCTACATCAACGTCACGCGTTGGTTCTGTACAAAGACGTGCAGCGTTGTCATCGGCAAATACAACGTGTATGCGGTCGCGAATCATGTCACCGAGAGTTACTCGGTCTTCCTAGAGAGGGTGCTCGCGGAGGCGCTCGGGATCAACTATTAGCCTGACGACACGGCGCGGAACGCCTGTGTCGCTTTAGTCGCTGGGGATCGGTCAGCTGCTCGCAGCCAGACCCCAAACTCCCATGTGGCGCTGGGCGGCTGTGACCAGCCCAGTCGGCGCGTCGGGCTATCGTCGCGACTGCACGCGCGAGGGCGAGGGGGGACAGCGGTGGCTCTGAAGGACGGGGAAGCCGAGGCCAACGAAACGATCTGGGGCGAGATCCAGGGGCAGACGATCACATTCCCGATGGTGGTGACGTCGGCGAACATCGCGACGCTGCTCTTCACGGTGCCGACCGGCGCCGCGGCGGCGCTCGTGCCGGGGAATGCCTTCGAGATCGTCGAGTCCGTTCCCGGGTCGACGCAGCTGATCATCGCGGCGTGCGACTACATCGAGAACCCGTGGGGCGACTATCGGGAGATCAACATCGGCTTCCTGGCCAAGCCGGCTGGCGGCGGGCCATGAAACCGCGGGCTCCTTCATCTACCGCATGCCCGTCGACCAGGCCTTCACCTGTGAGGCCGGCACCAAAGTGATGGGCTTCCCCAAGACTTTCGAGCAGATCAGCACCGAGTACCACCGCGATGTCGTCGTGTTCGATCTGGTCTTCGGGGGTCGGCCGACGTTGCGCCTGACCATCCCTCGCGTCCCCCGACGGCCCGCCGACCCGTGTCGCCGCGGTGAGCTACTCCTACGTCGGCGCTGCGCCCTACGCGACCATGTTGGAGATGGACATGGGCTCGGGCATCGTCACCGACCCTGCGACCGTGGGTATCGAGCTGGGGGAGGGCCCGGTGGCCGACGAGTTGGGCTCACTGGGGCTGCCCGCCGTTCCCGACCTGGCGTCGTGGGGCGAGGGCCTCGGCGCGGTGTTTCACCTCGGTCACCCTGTCGCCGTGGCGGGTTAGACGCATCGGACCGATTGAGTTGAGCGAGCGCGTGAGGCCTCTCGACCTGGCCGATGTCGACTCGTTCGACGTGGAAACCGACGTCTTCGTGGCCGGCTTCGGTGCGGCGGGCTCCTGCGTAGCCCATGCCGCCCGGGAGGTCGGCGCCGAGGTGCTGGTGGCCGAGCGAGCCTCGGGAGCGGGAGGGGCCGCGGCGTTGTCCGAGGGCATCGTCTATCTCGGCGGAGGCACCCCGGTCCAGACGTGCCTGCGGGTTCGAGGACTCTGTCGAGAACATGGTGCGCTACCTGCTTGCCGCGTGCGGACCCGAGCCCGACGAGGCGAAGGTTGTCGCGTACGCCGAGGCCAGTCTCGGCCATTTCGACTGGCTGGTGGCGCGAGGAGTCGACTACGACGCCCGCCTCGACGTCGAAACTCAGATGGCCCCCTCTGGGACCGAGGGACTCGTCTGGTCCGGCGGCGAGGACGCCTGGCCATTCAACGAGATCGCCGTGCCCGCACCCCGGGGACACCTGGCCAAGACCAGACGCTCGACGGGGTGGCTGCTCATGCAGAAACTCGCCGCCGCGGCTCTCACGGCCGGTGCAGAGGTCTCCTATGACACTCGGGTCGAGCGCCTCGTCGTCGACCACGGCCGCGTGGTGGGGGCTGTGGCCACCCGCTATGGCGAGCGGGTGGCGGTCAAGGCCCGTCGCGGCGTCGTGCTCACCGCCGGAGGATTCATTTGGAACGACGAAATGCTCCGGCGCCACGCGCCGCCCTCCTGCTGGGGACCTGGAAGGTCGGGACCGAGGCGGACGACGGCCGGGGGATCGAGATGGGCCAGGCGGTGGGGGCGCAGGTCAAGAACATGCACGCCGGGGAGGTGTCACTGCCGATCATCCCGCCGCGGCAGCTAATCGAGGGCATCATCGTCGACGGCGGCGGCCAGCGCTTCATCAACGAGGACACCTACATGGGCCGGGTCGGCCAGGCCGCACTCTACGAACGCGACGCCACGTGCTTCCTCGTGATCGACGAGGCCGGCTACCGGCCCAACTGGATGGGCCTCGAAGCCTCCTGGGTGTGCGAGACGGTCGAAGAATTGGAGGCCCAGATGGGACTCCCGGTGGGCTCGCTCGAGACGACTCTCGCGCTCTACAACCGCCACGCCGAGCTCGGTGCGGACCCGCTCTTCCACAAGCGTGCCGAGCGCGTGCGGCCCCTCAATCCCCCTCTGGGGGCCTTCGACCTGCGACGGGGTGCCGCGCCGTACGCACCGTTCACACTGGGCGGCCTCGAGACAACGGTCGCCGGTGAGGTCCTGGACGTCGCCGGTGGGCCCATCCCCGGGTTGTTTGCGGCCGGGCGGAGCACGGCGGGGATCTGCTCCTTCGGGTATGCCTCGGGCCTCTCGATAGGCGACTCGACGCTCTTCGGCCGCTTTGCCGGAACGACCGCGGCCACGTCGGCACCGGTCATCTGAGCCTGCGCTCAGCCCGGTTCGAGCGGCAGCACGGGAACCGAGATCGCGGGATTTTCGGCACCGCCGTCGATCTCGAAGACCTTTCCCGTTACCCAGGACGACGCATCCGACACCAGATACAGGACGGCGCAGGCGATGTCCTCGGGTTCCCCGGGACGTCCCATGGGAGTGCCGGCGAGGTACTGCCGGCGAAGGTCGTCGTTCGTCAGGACGATGTCGAGCGATCGCGTCGCCACCCCGCCGACATCGATGGCGTTGACCCGCACCCTGGGTGCAAGTTCGGGTGCGATGTTCCGAGTCATTCGATCGAGGGCGGCCTTCACCGCGCCGTAGGCCACGAAGCTGGTCTGGGTCATGCTTGCCGACCGCGAGGAGATGTTGACGATAGCGCCGCTTCCGGTGGTGTCGACCATCTGGCGCGCCGCCAACTTGGTGAGCGTGAAGGCGGCCGTCACGTTGAACCGGAAGGCCCGCTCGAGGAATCCCTCGCTCGTGTCCATGGCGGCGCGGGGCATCGCGCCCTCCGGCATTGTTGACGAGGATGTCGAGCCGACCGAACTCCCCGACCGCCTCGGTCACGAGATGTTCCAGGGCGGGGCTGTCGTTCACGTCCGTCGGAACGACCAGCGCCCGCCGGCCCCGAGCCGCGATCCGCGGCGGCAACCTCTTCGAGGTCGGACCGGGTACGGGCGGCCAGCACGAGGTCCGCGCCCGCGTCGGCGAGCCCGAGCGCGATGCCGCGCCCGATCCCGAGGCCGGCCCCGGTCACGATGGCGACCCGGTCGAGGACGCGGAACCGCTCGAGGATCACCGGCGGGTGCGGTGCAGGCCCAGGCTGGCGCGGCCCGCGACCGGGGGCAGGTCGAGGTAGGTGAGGAGACCGGGCGCTGCGTCGCAGACATAGGGGACGGCGTTGACGCAGTGCATGGCGGTGGCGACGATGCCCGGGTTGCGTGCGAGTCCCTCGGCAATCGAGTGGGGGTGCAGCTTCTTGAAGGTCACGAGGACATTCGGGTCACCGGTGATCTCCACCTCGAAACGTTCCCCCTCGGGGCCGAACGCCCACGGTGGGTCGAGGTCGGCCACGCCCATGAGCCAGTTCACGGCGGCGGTGATCACGACCTCGCCGTCGACGAGGCCCTCCCACCGGAATCGCTGCGCGGCCACCGTGCCCGGCTGGATCGGGCCGATGGGCGAGTCGATGGGCTTTGTTGCCACCGCCATGTCATGGGTCGTGCGCAGCTCTGGGTCAAGATCGAAGCCGAGCTCGTCGGCGAGCATCCAGACCGACTGGCGGAAGCCTGCCCCGAGGGCGTCGGCCATGATGCTCGTGCGCGCCTCTTCGGGTGTCTTGCCGAAGAGCATCCAATCTCGGATGACGTCAGGGGCCCCGTAGGTGCGGATGTCGGAGAACTCCTCGGCCCGAACGTGGGTGACCGAGCCGGAGAGAGCGGAGATGACCATCGGGAACCGTTCGGTGATGCCCCCAGGGTGAATGCCCGTGCCGTGCAGGGTCACGCCCGCCGCCTTGCATACGGCATCGAACCGATCTCGTTCACCGTCGGGCGGGTAGAACCAGCCCAGCGGAGTCACGACGTTCTTGCCCGATTCCAGGATGCGGGTGATGACAGAGGGGTCGGCGAAGATCGGGCTGTAGACAACGCAGTCGGCGTCGAGGGAGAGCAGCGCCTCAACATCGGTGGTGGCAGAGACGCCGATTGGATCTCCCGAGACCAGGGTGCCGAGGTCGACCCCGTTCTTCTGCGGTGAGTGAACCCAGCACCCGACGAGCTCGAGGTCGGGGTGAGCCAGCACTCCTTGCATCGCCGCCCGACCCACGCCACCGCTCGCCCATTGGATGACCCGGTATGCCATGGAGCTCCTCGTTTCGTCGGTTCCACTCAACGACGTGACGCGGAGGAAGAGTAGAGGACGTCGGTGCGACGGTCCAAGAGGTTGTTATGCCCGCCCGGTATGGCAATGACCCCTTCGGCGTGTTCTCAGATGCTGTTGATGTCGCTCGGTGTGAGGTCGAGGAGCGTGAACGCTACCGATCGGCCGGTATTGGACCTCGCGATGATGGTTGGTGAGTCCGAGGCAGCGAGGCTGAGCGACACGTGCGCGTTGGACTCGCCGGCTGCAGCGGGCACCTCGAGGACGGGTCCGGCCTGAGTCATGTGACACCTCGCCCGACCGTGGCCCACCACTCCCCTGAGGGTCAACATGTCGTGGCCACCGTCGCGGGCCAGGCACCGAGCGACCGCCGAGCCGGTGTGCACGATGTCCGACGGGGCCGCCGTGCCAACGTCATTGTCGTCGAGCGGCGTGACTCGTAGCGCCCGGGGGGGTGTTTCGAAGCGGATGCTCACGTCCCCCTTGCCCTCACCGAGGGTCATGACGAACTGCGTCGTCGGCACGGGCGCCTGGCTCAGGCGCAACGTTCCCTGGTCGATACAGACCAGACCGCCCCCACCGCGTAGTCGGACGTCCACACCGGCACCACGGGCCTGGTAGGGACCAAAGCATCCGGCGAACCAGCCGAGTTGCTTGAGCCGGGGCCCCGGTCGGTAAAAGACCGCGCCGTTGGGGGCCTTGACCTGTGTGTAGCCCATATGGAGCAAGAGGTTGTACTTCCACTGTACGGATCCGTCGTAGCGTCCTTCATCGGAGTCGTACCCTGGAAACCAGGGTACGAAGGGGGCCACCAGTGCATACCGTCCGGTCAGAAGGCCGTTGGTGAACCACCTCGGTGTATAGCCCCCCGCCAGAATGTCGTTGATGTCCCCGGGGGGATACCCCGGATCGCTGGTGGACACCGAGAGCGAGGGGTAATTCTCATCGTAGACGGCTTCTCCTTTGTCCACCGCGCTGAGGAGAAAGGGATTCATGCCGTGCCAGGCGACAATCTGGTCAACGTCGGGCGGCCCGAGGTGATCAGGCATGACCTGTGACAGAGGAGTGATACCGGCCAACAGCACGCCAAGAGCGACGGCGGACGCCGCCAGTTGTCGAGCCGAGGGTCGCAGCAACAGAAGAAGAACGGCGCACCCCAGAGTAAGAGTCCAGACGGGGCCGGCAAGCTGGTTGGCCTCACCACCCAGCTTGGCTTCGGCAAGAATCGCTGTGGGTATCGAGCTCACCGCGACGACGACCGCGGCGACCGCCACGACAACGTGGCGGCGCCGGTCCCGTCCCGGATTGGCTCGCAGGGACCAGGTCACGCTGGCGACGAGTACAACCAGAGCCACCAGCGGCACGATGAGGAGCCGGAGACTTGTGCCGATCTCTTGCCCGAGCGGCATCCACCTCGCGTAACGCATTGGATCGTCCACCAGAAGGTCGTAGGCCCAGCCGCGGCTCGTCACCTGGAGGACGATCCCGAACAGCGCCGACGAGCCGGCGAACGTCACGAGGACCGTGGCCGAGCGGAGCCATCTCCTCCACGTCCATGTCCGTGCGGGGTCGATCAAACGAGGTGCGACAAGAACGATGCCCGCGATGACCAGGCAGGTCACGATGGTGGTCTGCTTGGTATACACCGCGCCGGTCAGGAGCAGCCCGATCACCAGCATCTGTCCGCGGGAGAAGCCGGCGGGTGACAGGAGCCCACCGAAGGCGACTGTCCCGGCAACAACGAGGAGGCACCACGCCAACTGATCGGGGCGGGCCTCGTAGAGGCCGCTGATGGGCAAGCCGAGGATCGGCAACGCGGAGAGCCCACCCAAAGACAGTGCAACGACGAAACTCGCCGTCACGATGCGGCTCTGCCACTGACGCGCGGAGACCCACAGCATCCGCACGATCGAACCTATCGCCGCCACCGCGGCCAACATGGACAGGACCGGGCCCCACCCCTCCCACCAATAGACCTTCAGCAGGCCGGCGAAGAGCCAGGTGAATACCGGTGTGTACTGGAACCCGACAAACTCTGTGGCTGGGTTCCCGTACTGAAGGTGTCCGGTGGCGACTGCCTCGGCGTCTTCCATGATGTTGTCGGAGAACCCGATGACCGGGTGCCGGAACAGGCAGATGCCGACCAGATTGATCACCAGGGCAGCCAGGAAGACCCCTGCCGACCCCATCGCTCCATACGGCAACAGCTGGTCAATCACACGCCTCGATGGAGCGATCACCTCGGGATCCGGGGCCTGTTGTGTCACGGAGACCCGTTCATTGCGATCGCCCTCGCGTGGTTCTCGATCACTGCGGCGCGGCCGCCAGGATGCAGCGCGATTCCGCCAACAACGACGACGCGGAACTCGAGCCCATGGCGGCGCAGCGTGTGAACGCGGTCCCGACCACCACGACCGGCGAACTTGTCGGCGACTGGACATCGGCCCACACCAGCGCGTGATCCTCTATGGCTGGCTGCCGACCGAGCGCCCCCGTAATGAGGCCTACGGCGCCAAGAACCGACGTTCCCCATCCATGTTCGCTCATCGGTACGGAATTCGGCGCGGGGATGACAATCGTTGTCACACCCCATCCGGCCAGTGCGCTGCGTACGGCCCGGACATTCGAGGCTGACGCTTGGGCCCAGACATAGGAATAGGAGTCGCTTTCCAAGGCTACGTACCCAGCCCTCTCGGATCCGGCGCGAGGAACGATGCCCTCAGGACCGCCACCTCCGGCGATGCTGAAGCCCATCCCGTCGATGGCCTGCCACGTCAGCACTGGTCCCGCCGGCTCGCCCGGGAACGGAAAGGCGAGCACAACAGCATTTCGACCCGGATGGTTCGGCGTTGTCGGGCTGAAGAACCGGGGCACGACGACTGGCTTGACTGCCAGGGGCAGGGCGGAGGATTCGGCCTCGGCTATGGGTCCCACCGCAACCAGGGCCACCGCCACGCTCGCCACGGTCGCAAAGTAGGTCACAGAGCCGACACTCAGTCGACTCCGGTCACCCATGCGCCCAACAGCGCCGTACGTCCGGTCGACCACGATGGCGACGGCAGCCGCCGCACAGAGAAGCGTCATGACCATGAACCGACCGGCAATGATGTCCTCGATCACGGGGATGTTCGCCAACACATTCCATGGCACCCAGATCGAGCTCTCGTTGGGGGCGATGGACAGGACGAAGTTGATCAGTCCGAACGCGCCGAAGAACCAAAGGCGACGGTCCTTCCTCCACACACAGACCCCGACGGCGATGACCAAGAGCACACCGGGCCCGAGGTACGTTGGCGCCGGTAACGGACGGCCCACGTATCCCCCGAGCTCGGCGCTGATTTGAAGCACGCGTGCGGCGGAATGGGAGAGTCCGGCCCCCACCGAGGACACATAACTCGTGAGAGAAGAAGCGCCGCCATGCTGGGCTTCTCCCCAAAGCTGTCCGGAGAGGTGAGCCGGACCCTCCAGGGCGAACCACGCCGGGTACGCCAGGCCCGCCACCGCCACCGCGCTGGCGGCGAGCAAGCCGCGGACGGCATGTGGGAGCCGTCGGGCCAGAGCACGGCCCTCGGTGGTGAGTCCGTAGCCGGCAAGCAACAACAGTCCCACCGTGCCGGATACGGCCATGATGGTCAGGAGCTCGGTACCCAGGAAAAACTGCACGACGATGAGCAGGCCGAGCACGAGCCCGACACGTAGGGGCCGACGTTGCTGCCTCACCAAAAGCTCGTCGAGGCACGCCACGATGAGCGGCGGGAGCATGAGCGCGCCGGTCATGAGGTGGGAGACGGCCAGGCTGGTGATGGCGAAGGGCGAGAATCCGTAGATGAGGCCTCCGACGAAAGCCGCCGGCGCCCAGCGAACCCACCGGAGGAGAAGCCAGAACATGGAGAGAGCTGACAACGCCGGGACGAGCGTGGCCGCGACATTCAGCGTCGCCACCGGTCCGAAGAGCAGGGTCACGGGGGTCAGCAAGACCCCGAGAGCCAGAGAACTCGCGTTGGACAACAGGTTGATTCCTACGGGGTGGAACATCTCCGAGGAATAAAAGGGATTCAATCCGTGAAGCAGCGCGTGAGCCGGCCAAGCCAAGAACCAGGTGACGAGCGCAGGATCCGAGCAACCGCACGGCGCCACCGTGCTGGGATGCGTCGACCACACGTGCCACCAGACCAGGACGGCCACGAGGAGGTACGCACCACAGGCGAACACCAAGGCCGGTAGCCGCCTTCTTGGCGCCGAGCTAGGGGCGCGGTTCGCATTTGCCACGTTCGTGGCTTGCGGCTGAGCGCGCGCGTCCCCCCTCGTGAGAACCACCGCATCCAATCTACTCGACGGATCGAAAACGGCCCCGCTCCGCTGGCCACTCGGGATTCACGGGGACCAGAGTGCAACACCGGTGGGAAGGAGTATCAACCTGATCGGCAACGGCGATGATTGGTTCGCAGTAGCTGCCTTGCGACAGGTTGGAGTAACGTCCCGTAGCCTTCGCCGTTCTCGTTGTTCCCTGTGATCCAGGTCAGAAAAGGCAGAAAGACCCCATGATTCTTGCGGGCAAGACCGTGCTGGTCACCGGAGTAGGAGCGGGTCTCGGCCGCGAGTGCGCGGCCGCCGCGCGTGCGCGACGGCGCGAACGTGGTGGTGGGCGCCCGGACCGAAGCCGTCCTCGAGGGCGTCGTCGCCGAGCTCGATCCCACCGGGAAGCGGGTCACCGCCCGGGTCACCGATATCACCGATCCCGACTCGTGTGCGGCGGTGGTCGCGGCATGCCGTGGACCGGTTCGGCACCGTCGACGCCCTTATCCAGGTCGCCGCGTTCGAACACGCCTGGGGCGGGCTGTTCAAGACCAAATTCGACGATTGGCGCAAGGCGTTCGACACCAACGTCATCGGCGCACTCACGTTGCTTCGGCCCGTGGCCACCGCCATGAAGGAGGGTGGCGGAGGCTCGGTGGTGTTGATCGGCTCGCAGTCGATGTTCCGACCTCAGATGCCTCAAGCGGGATACGCGGCTTCGAAGAGCGCGCTTCTCACCGCCATGTACTACCTGACCGACGAGCTCGGCCCCGACAACATCAGGTGCAACATGGTCATCCCTTCGTGGATGTGGGGCCCACCTGTCGAGATGATGGTCACGGGGAAGGCGGCACACGAGGGCCGATCCGAATCGGATGTGCTCAACGACATCGTCGGCGACTTCCCCCTGCGTCGCATGACCGAAGACGGTGAGGTGGCCGACGTGGCGGTGTTCTTCGCCTCCGACTACGCCAAAGCCGTGACGGGCCAGTATCTGCTCGTCAACTCGGGGGAGCTCCTGCGATGACGCCTCCCAAGCGGGTCGTCGTGTGGGGTACCGGCTTCGTCGGGAAGATGGTCATCGCCGAGATCATCCCCCATCCCCGCTTCGAGCTCGTCGGCGTGGGTGTGAGCGACCCCGACAAGGTGGGGCGGGACGTCGGTGAGATCTGTGGCTTGGAGCCGATCGGCTTGCGTGCCACCGACGATCTCGACACCCTGATCGCGCTCGAACCGGACGCCCTTGTGCATTTCGGCCCCACCGCCAAGTACGCCAACGACAATATTGGAGTCATCGGAGCGTTCCTTCGCGCCGGGATCGATGTGACGTCCACCGCCATGACACCGTGGGTGTGGCCGTCGATGCGACAGAACCCGCCCACCTGGATCGAACCCATCACCACGGCGTGTGCGGAGGGGGCGCGTCGTGCTTCACCACGGGAATCGACCCGGGTTTCGCCAACGACCTCTTTCCCATGACGCTGATGGGCCTCTGCGGTGCGGTGCGCAAGGTGCGTGCCTTGGAGATCCTCGACTACATCAACTACGAGGGGGACTACGAGGACGAGATGGGCATCGGTCGCTCTCCCGAGTTCACGCCTTTGCTCGAACACACCGACATCCTCGTCATGTCCTGGGGCGCGACCGTCCCCATGATGGCGCACGCGGCGGGGATCGAGCTCGATGAGATCACCACTACGTGGGAGAAGTGGGTGACCGACAAATCGATCACGACGGCCAAAGGTGTGATCGATCCGGGTGAGGTGGCCGCCATCCGCTTCACCATCAACGGCATCTACAACGGGGAGACTCGGATCCAGCTCGAACACATCAACCGTGTTGGCCTCGACGCCGCCCCTGATTGGCCTCGTGGCACCAAAGACGACGTCTATCGGGTGGAGATCGACGGGTCACCGTCGATCACCCAGGAGACGGCGTTTCGTTTCACCGATGGAAGCGGACGTGATGCTGCCGCCGCCGGCTGTCTGGCCACCGGGCTTCGTGCCTTGAACGCGGTCCCGGCCGTCAACGACCTGCCGCCCGGTTGGGTGACCGCACTCGATCTCCCCCTCATCCCCGGGGTCGGAACGATCCGATAGAGGTCCGGCGACGGCGCCCACCACTCCCGCGGCGCCGGGCGGAGGCCACGTCCGAGAAGTACTGGTTATTGACTATTCAAGTCGGTTGACTACAGTGGTCCACGCCATGGAGACCGACGATGCGACGTGGTTCGACGAGGTCGCCTTTCCGGCGCTCTTGCGGGGCGCTCGGCGGACCTACGGGTCGGCCATTCGACGGGTGCTCTCCGAGGCCGGCTGCGACGACGTGCCCAGCAACGGGGCGTACGTGATCGGGGCCATCGCCAGGACCGGGGCACCTCTCAGCGAGATCATCAAAGGCCTCGGCGTGTCGAAGCAGGCGGCCGGGCAACTCGTCGACACCTTGGTGACGCGGGGGTACATCGACCGCTCGGTGGATCTCGGCGACCGTCGGCGGCTCACGATCTCGTTGACCGAGCGAGGGTCGGCCGCGGCGGCAGTGGTCAGGGCCGCGGTCGAGCGCGTCGACGCCGAACTCACCGCGCGGGTCGGTCCTGAGTACGTCGCCCACACCCGGGCGACCCTGGCGTCGCTCATCGAAGGCCACCGCGAGAGAGTAGCACACGCCCGTGACGCCAGCGCAGAGTCGTTTGAGCCGTCGTCTGGCGTTCTGGCGTTCGCCCCCTGGTCAGCCGGCCTGGGCCCGCCCCACACTCCTCTGTGTGGCCGTGTTGGCCGGCCTCGCCTACGGCTGGCAGATGGGTTCGAGCATCGAGATCTACTACGCCGCCGCGGTGCGGAGCATGGCAACCAACTGGCATGACTTCGCCTACGCGGCCTTCGATCCGGCCGGCACGGTTTCGGTGGACAAGTTGCCCGGGGCCTTGTGGGTCCAGGCCTTGTCGGTCCGTCTGTTCGGGGTCCACGCCTGGGCCATCGGGTTGCCCCAGGTGCTCGAGGGTGTGCTCACCGTCCTGGTCCTGTACCGGGTGGTTCGTCGCCTGTCGGGACCCGCGCCGCCATCGTGGCCGCCGCCGTGTTGGCGGTGTCCCCGGCGACGGTCACCCTCGATCGCGGCAACATCTCCGACACCCTCCTCGTCCTGCTTCTGGTCCTCGCGGCGGACTCGATGGTGCGCGGTGTCGTCACCGGGTCTCGTCGCAGTGTGGTCATGGCCGGGGTGTGGGTGGGGCTGGCCTTCCAGGCCAAGATGATCGAGGCGTGGTTCGTCGTTCCGGCGCTGGCTGTCACCTACCTGGTGGCGTCGCGCCACGCCGTGCCGTCGCGCCTACTGCGGCTGGCGGCGTTGGTGGCTGTTGTCGTCGCCGTCTCGTTGAGTTGGATGGTCTTTGTCTCGCTCAGCCCTACGGCGCAGCGCCCGTACGTCGACGGGAGCCAGCACGACTCCGTCTTCGAGCAGGTATTCGACTACAACGGCTTCGGGCGGGTAGGTCAACCGTCACCGAACCAGCAGCTGGGCCGAACACTGGACATCCCCTTCTTCACGGCTCGCAGCTCCGGGCCGGCGTGGAACCGACTCCTGATCGGTGCCTTCGGCCGCGACGTGGGATGGCTGCTCCCGATGTCTCTGGTGGTGGTGGCGGCCGGGCTCTTCCTCCGACGGCGCAAGCCCCGGACCGACCGGGAACGGGCCGGGATCATCTTGTGGGGAACGTGGCTGGTCGTCTTCTGGGCCGTCTTCAGCGCCGCCAGCACCATCAACGGGTACTACCTGGGGGCCTTGGCACCGCCGGCGGCCGCGCTCATCGGGATGGGGAGTATGTGGGCGTGGGATACCCGCCACGGGGCTGCGACCCGAATGGCGCTGGTGGGTGCGGTCGCCCTCACGGCGGGGTACGCCGGCTGGCTCCTTCCGGCTGCGGGAACCGGGCTGCCGGCCTGGCTCCGTCCAAGCGTGATCGGGCTCGGCATCGTGGCGGTCACGGCCCTGGCCACGGCGTCTCTGTTCCGAAGCAAAAGCGTGTACCTGGTCCTGACCTCGGCCGCGGTCGTCGGGGCGACATTGCTCGTCCCCGCCGTGGGCTCGGCGTCGGTGGTCACCAACACGCTCGGACCCTTCGACACCCCCTTCCAGTCGGTGAAGACCACGAACTTCACCAGAGCCTTCTTCAGCGCTCCGCTGAGGGCGCTTTCGACGCTTCCTCGGCTCGAGTCGGTCAGGAACGGCGCCCCCGACCTCATGGCGACCCAGACCTCGGTACTGGCATCAACCTTCATCTACGCCACAGGCCAAGAGGTGCTGCCCATCGGGGGGTTCACCGGCGACATCCCCGCCCCGTCGGTGCGGGGCCTCGCTTCGAGGGTGGCGGCGGGCGAGTTCCACCTCGTCCTCACTGCGGCGCGGAGCCGGGATCCCCGAGTCGTCTGGATCGCGCATCACTGCATCAAGGTTCCGGCACCGCCGAACACGCCGGGTTCAGGGCTCATCGTGCCGATCAGCATCTATTACTGCACATCCCCACGTTGAGGCCGGCCGCACCGGCGAGGGTTACGGTGCAGTGATGTTCGTCGTCACCCGAGAACGGTTCGAACAGCTCGTGGCCGATGCACTGGACTCCCTCCCCCCGGACCTCGGCCGGGAGATGGAGAATGTTGCCGTGCTCGTCGAGGACCGGGCCCCGGGGCGTTCCTTGTTCGGGCTCTACCAGGGCATCCCCCTGACCAAGCGTGGGCCCGGGAGCTACAGCGGCGTGATGCCGGACCGCATCACGCTGTACCAGGAGACGATCTGCGGGGTCTGTTCGACCGAGGCAGAGGTGGTGGCCCAGGTGAGAAAGACGGTCATCCACGAGGTCGCCCACCACTTTGGCATCAGCGACCCCCGCCTGGAGGAGCTGGGATGGGCATGACGCGCATCGCGTTTGGTGCTGAACCGGATCGTCAGGGTGGCGTCCCCTCCGCGGTGTAAAAGTGAGACGGGCGTAGGTTCCTTTCAAGCCTGACAAGCACAGAAAGGAAACCCACACCCGTGTCGAAACGAGTATCCCCCATCGAGCGCGTCCGCGCCGACATCGACGAGCTGTTCGCCTCCGACCGTGAGCTCGGCGAGGTCCTCGAGGAAGTGGCCCGCCTGGGCGTCCGCCTGCTGATGCAGGCCGCCCTCGAGGCCGAGGTCACCGAGTTCCTGGGCCGGGACCGCTACGTCCGCGGCGAGCGTGCCCGGGAGGGCAGCCGCAACGGCCACTGTGCCGACCACCATCAAGACCACCGCGGGCCCGATCACCCTGGAGCGCCCGAAGCTCCGGGGCACCGACGAGGCCTTCGCCTCCCGGCTGCTCGGGACCGGCGTGTGCCGGACCAACGCGCTCGAGTCCCTGGTCATCGCCAGCTTCGTCCGGGGCCTGTCGGTCCGTGACGTCGAAGCCACCCTGGCCGAGGCGCTCGGGTCCGAGGCGGCGCTGTCCAAGTCGACGGTCAGCCGGATCTGTGAGGCCATCAAGGACGAGTTCGAGGCCTGGCGCACCCGGGACCTGTCCGACGTCAGCCTCGACTACCTGTTCCTGGACGGATCGCACTTCAAGTTCCACCCGGGCGCTCCGGCCGAGCCGGTGCTGTGCGCCTGGGGCATCACCACCGAAGGGGCGCCGATGCTTCGTCGGGCTCGCCCCCGGGGCATCGGAGAGCCACGACGCCTGGGCCGGCTTCCTCTCCGACCTCGGTCGCCCGTGGCCTCGCCCCGCCGCTGCTGGTCGTCTCCGACGGCGCGCCGGGGCTCATCGGGGCGGCCGAGCTGGTGTTGGCGAAGAGCCTGCGCCAGCGGTGTCTGATCCACCGGGCGAGGAACGTCCTCGCCAAGGTGCCGACGGCGGCCCAGGCCGAGGTGAAGGCCGAGTACTGGAAGATCTTCGACGACATCGACGCCGAGCCCGGCCAGGCGGCCGTCGACGTCGTGCGCGGACGGATCGCTGCCTTCGAGAAGCGCTACGGCACCACCTACCCGGCCGCCGTCAAGTGCCTGACGACCGACGTCGCCAGCCTGACCGTCTACCTGCGGTTCCCGAAGGAGCACTGGAAGCGCATCCGCCACTCCAACTTCATCGAGCGCACCTTCGGCGAGACCCGCCGGCGGGTGAAGGTCATCGGACGGCTTCCCGGTGAGCGCAGCTGCCTCTCGCTCGTCTGGGCGGTGCTCGACCGGGCATCGAGGGGCTGGCGGGGCGTCAAGCACACGCCGGCGACCACCCGGCTGCTCGCCGATCTCCGGCGTCAGCTCCTCGAGCCACCACGGTCGATCACTCCACCCGACGACAACGAACAACGAGGAGGCCGAGACCGTCACAGCCGTCGCGTAACCTCATCAACAAGGAACCCGCGTCCGCCAGCTTTTACACCGTCAGCGGGACGCCACCATCGTCAGGGCAGTATGCGTACGTTTATGTTTCGCTTCTGACGGAGTCGAGCGCGGTTCGAATCACGCCGGGCCGCTCCAACCAAGGGAAGTGCCCGCAGCCGTCGAGAACTTCGGTCTTGGAGCCAGGGATCAGGGCGGCGGAAGCGATCCCGTGTCGGGGTGGGATCGGGCTGTCTGCGCCCAGAACAAACACGGTCGGCGCCAGGAACCGACCCAGGATTCCAGGCAAGGTCCGGCGGGCCAATTCGTGATGAATCGAGTCCCAGGTCTCGGCGTAACAGGCGAGCGACATACGCATCTCCGGCATGGGCGGTGCCTTCTCTGGTGTGGCGAAATAGGCGGGCCACACCAACGACAGCGCCTCCAATGCGTCGCCGGGCGTGCCCTCGCCCCGCATGGCGCGCCCGTCCAACTCCGCGGCGCGCTCGGCGGCCTCGGGCGGAGACCGCTCGCCCATGATGCGCTCCATGTCGGACTCACCGCCATCATCGACCACGCCCAAGGGGTCCACGACGACGAGACCGAGCAAGCGGTCGGGATGGGCGGCGGCAAGATGCATGGCCAGGTGGCCGCCCCATGAATGGCCGATCACGAACGGCCGGGACCCATCCATGGCGTCCAGGACGGCAATGGCGTCTGCCACATGGGTTTCGATGCTGAAGGGGCCGGCTGTGGTCGAAGGGGCCAACCCTCGCTGCTGATATCGGTAGACGGTGAAGCCGTCTACCAGCTCGTCGGCCAATGTCTCGGTGTAGTCCGACAGTCCCGGTCCGCCGTGGAGGATCACCACCGGCGGCCCCGACCCGGCCCGCCACCCCGAGAGGCTGCCTCCCGGTACGGACACGACGAAGGTCGATGACGAACCGGTCATGATCTGGCCTTCTCAGGCGTACGTGCGTACAAGGGCCAGGACTGCATCAGCGTCGGGTCCCTCGCCGGTCAAGGACGTATCTGCTGCGTCGACTCTCCGGGCAGCTACGGCGCAGAGGTCTTCGGCTCTGCCTCTGATGGTGGTGAGCGCAGGGGCGTCGGGCAAGAAGTCCCACGACTTTCCGCTGGGCGACGACAACTGGAATGCGACGGCTCCGGTCATCGTCCGGCCCGCGGCGGCGAAGGCGTAGGGCACCGTACGCCAAGCCAGTCTGGCGATGAGCCGCAGCCGGTCGGTGGGAGCCAACGTGATCCCGAGAGCATGGGCCACATCGCCGGTGTGGATCCACGTCTCGGCCAACCGTGTGGTCGCCAGGGTCCGGGTTGACAGCTCGCCCGCCACCCAGACCACACGGGTCGACAGGTCCATGGCGCCGAGGACCTCGGTCAGTCGAGCCGCACCGGTCGACCAGCGCGCCCGCAGCTCCGTCGGGGCCACGGCTCGCTCGCGTTCGACCATCAGGGCCGCCCCGGCATCGACGGAGTCGACCGGTCCGATATCGCCCGCCACCTCGACCAGGTGCTCGGCGTAGCGCCCGGTGGCGCTGGCGACGGCCATCTCGTCGGTCTGGGCCAGGTGGAGCACCACGTCCGCGATGTCCCAGCCGACGCAGCGAGTGGGTGCCCGCCAGTCGTCGTTCGCAAGGCCGTCCAGCAGGCCCGACAGTTCCGCCTGCTGGCCGGCGAGGGCGATGACGCTGTCATCCATCGCCCGCAAGCCTACGGGCGCCCCATCGAGACGACATCCCCCGGGTCAATCCTTCTCCAGGACAGCCACGTACGGATCACCCGACGTGGCGGCGAGCAGCCGCCCCTGGTGCCAGCCCGTCCCCCGGAGCAGTGACCGCATCTCAGGGGGCGACACGAAGAGCCACGAGAACCATGGCGTCGCCCAGTCGTGGTAGCGGACCCGAAGTCGAGTCTGCCCCGGCAGGAGGCCGCGCCGGCGATTGCGTCGGGAGTAGCTCCGATCGATGCCCGGAGCCCCGCCACCGTACGGGCTGATGCTTTCAGCCAGGATGCGAGCCTTCGGGGGCATGCGCTGGGCCCAGTGCGAGAGAACCCTTTGGAGCCGCTCCGGGGTGCCGAAGATGCCGAAGTTGTTCCCGAACAACACTACGGTGTCGAACGAGTGGATGTGTTGGGTCAGCTTGTGGAGCGACATGCACCATGTCTCGTTGACTCCTCGCAGCCTCGTGGCCTGGGCCGCCAGCGGGGAGACATCCAGAGCGACGACGGCGAGGCCTCGCTGTTGGAGATGCAGCGCCACCCGCCCTCCACCACAGCCGACATCGATGACACGACCGCGGACGTAGCGCATCGCTTGCCGTTCGGGAGAAGGCCAGTGTTGATACGTGGCAACGAACAGCTCGTGTCCGGCACCGACGTCGACAAAGCCGTCGTCACGTTCGTAGACCTCGGGATCGGTCCCTCCCCGGGTCCACTCCATGAGCGCCCGGCCGAAAGCATCGGTTCTGTCCTGCATGGCTCGGTCCGAGACGTCCTCTCCCACGCGTGTCGACAGAGTTCTCAGCGCGCCGGTGCGCCCCGGTAGGGTCTGGTCGTGCCCGCCCCCGACTCCACCGACCGCGACGTGCCGCTCTCACAGCTTCCGCCCGTGGAGAAGGCAAAGCGTGCGGGGAGCTTCGGGGGAGTGGCCTCTCACTACGAGCGGTATCGTCCCGGACCGCCGGTGGCGGCGCTGGACTGGATCCTCCCGACGCACGTCGCCCGGGTCGTCGACCTTGGGGCCGGGACCGGCGCGTTGACCAGGCTCCTGGTCGATAGGGCCGACGACGTGGTGGCCGTCGAGCCGGACGATCGAATGCGCTCCGTGCTCAGCGCCGAAGTGCCTGGTGTCCGGGTCGTGATGGGTCGAGGCGAAGCGATCCCCGTCCCCGATGCCAGCGCCGACGCCGTGCTGGCCTCCTCGTCTTGGCACTGGATGGACCTGGTCCCCACCCTGCACGAAGTGGGCCGCGTCCTCGTCCCGGGTGGGACCCTCGGGGTCCTGTGGTCGGGGGTCGACCCCGAAGGCCCCTTTCTCGTCCAGGCGCGGGCGCTTCTGGCTCAGTATGCCCAGGGCGGCGCTCGGGGCGGCGACGAAGGCGGCGAGTTCGCCAGCCTCGTCATGGGAGATGCGGATCGCCCGTCGTCGACCCTCGAGATTCCTCCCGGAGTTCCGTTCGGGCCCCCGGAACGCCACGTGCTCACGTGGGACGTGGCCCTCGACGCCGACGAGCTCATCGGTCTGTTGGGCACCTTCAGTTGGATCATCACCATGCCCGAACAGACGCGCGTCGGCGTGATCGCCGAAGCTCGTCGACTCCTTGGAGAGTTACTGGGTGTCGAAGGCGACGTGACTGTCGACGTGCAGTTCCGAGCCGAGGTCTGGCGATCCCAGAGGCACGACTGACCGTACGGCGGCATCGGATGTGACCATTACGGTGGTCGGGTGTCCCGCTTCGTCGTCGACATCACCCCTCTAAGGAAGTACCGGCACTTCCGGCGCCTGTGGTTCGGACAGATGGTCTCGGGGCTGGGATCGCAGCTGACCTTGGTAGCCGTCTCCTTCCAGGCTTACGCACTGACCCGTTCGACCCTTGTCGTGGGGCTGATCGGTCTTGCCCAGCTGGTGCCGTTGTTGGCGGGCGCCCTGTGGGGGGGCACGCTCGCCGATGCCATGGACCGGAGAAAGGTATTGCTCCTGACCCAGGTCGCCATGGCCACCGCCGTCGGTGGGCTGGTCGTCAACGCTTCACTCGCGCATCCCGCGGTGTGGCCCTTGTTCATCTGCACCGCAGCCGGGGCGGGATTCCAGGGGGTCGACTGGCCGGCGCGACGAGCCGCGTTGCCCATGTTGGTCGACACCCAGGACGTGACCGCAGCGATCGCCCTGCAGACATCGATCCAACAGTTGGCGTTGGTGGCGGGGCCGGCTCTGGCCGGTGTGCTGATCGCCACCATCGGGCTGAGCGCGGTCTACGGCATCGACGTCGCCACATTCTTCGTGGCGCTGGTGGCGGCCGTGCTCCTGCCCGCCTTGGTGCCGAGCGGAGGAGGGACGCCCACGGGGCTGCGGTCGATGACCGAAGGCTTCCGCCATCTGCGCAGGGAGAGGCTCCTCTCGGCCACGTACTGGATCGATCTCAACGCCATGATCTTCGGGATGCCCCGCGCCGTCTTTCCGGCTCTCGGAGTGGGACTGTTCCGCGGCGGGGCCGGAGTGGTGGGGTTGCTGTATGCCGCTCCGGGGGCCGGAGCACTGCTCGGGTCGCTCTTCACGGGTTGGTGCAGCCGGGTGCACCACCAGGGCCGGGCTATCGCCGCCTGCGTGGTGGTGTGGGGCACGACCATCGGCATATTCGGCGTCATTCCCGTGCTGTGGATCGGATTGACGCTGCTGGCGTTGGCCGGTGCCGCCGACGTGGTGTCGGCGGTGTTCCGCCAGGCGGTGCAGCAGCGAGCGGTCCCCGAACATCTCCAGGGCAGGTTGTCGGGGACGTTCTTCGCGGTGGTGGCGGGTGGTCCCCGCCTGGGAGATGCCGAGGCCGGCGTGGCCGCGGCCATCGGCGGCCCGCAGTTCGCGGTGTGGTCGGGCGGGCTGGCCTGCGTGGTGGGGGTGGCTGTGCTGGTGTGGCGCGTTCCCGAACTCTGGCGCGACGACGGCGGAGGCCGGGCTCTCAGCCCGAAAGCGCACACCGAGGCCATCGCCGAAGCCACCTCGGAGCTGGGTGAAGGCGAGCCTCTGTAGCGCCCGGTCTCTTCGTGATCAGCGGGGCACGCGACGACGCCTCGGTGTCTTTTCCTGGGTCGGCATCGAGTTCTTCGTGGGCAAGGGGTAGGGCACCCCGACGTCCTCGGTCCCGGCCAGGGCGTTGATGACCGCCTGTTCAGCCACGTTGGTGTCTCCCAGTGACGTCGCAGGAAGGCTCGGCACCGAGGAGTCGGGTCGATGGCGAAGGTCGAGCGCCTGTGTCAGGTCGCCGGTGACGGCACGACGCCACGTGGAGAGATTGGGAACCTCGACGCCGAACCGGGTCTCCAAGAAGCGCAGCAGGGAGGTGTGATCGAAGGTGTCCGAGCAGAAGTACCCGCCCCGGGCGAACGGAGACACGACGAGGCACGGAACTCGAAAGCCCAGGCCGATCGGGACCGGCGATGCCCGAGGCATCCGATGGCAGGGGATCCACCGTCAGATACTCCCCGGTTGTCCCTACCGGGGGAGTCGGCGGCGGCACGTGATCGAAGAAGCCACCGTTCTCGTCGTAGACGATGAAGAGGACCGTTCGGCTCCAGACATCGGGGTTGGAGACCAGTGTCTGGAGGATCTCTTGGGCCAGGTTCTCGCCGTACTCGGGAGGAGCAGCGGGGTGTTCGCACTGGGCGAGAGGCGGCATGATCCATGAGACAGACGGCAGGGTGCCGGCGATCACGTCCGATTGGAATGACGTCGGGTACGTCGGGGTCAGCGCCAGCGCCGCCAGCTCCACCTCCGCCGCTGACGAGGGATCGGCAAAGACCTTGAAGTAGGGGAACGGGCTCAGTTCCAGGAGTGCGGTGGGGTCGTTGTAGACCTTCCAGCTGACTCCGGATGCGCTCAATTGCTCGGGCATCGTCGGCCACGTGAACGTTCCGTAATGCGTCTGTCGATCGCCGGTGTAGGTCTCGAGGACGGGTCCCCCTGCGACTCCACCAGGATCGATCGTCGCGGAGATCGACATGACCCTGTTCGGGTCGGTCGGGCCCAGCACCGAACAGTGGTACCCGTCGCAGATCGTGAAGGCGTCGGCCAGTGCGTAGTAGAAGGCCAGGTCGGGGCGGGTCAGATAGCCCATGGTCACCGGGCCGTTCGACGCCCCGTCCGCTTCGATGTGCGCCGTGACGAAGGCGTCCATGGCACCGGCGTTCCAGCTTTGATGTTGAGGACCCCAATTGTGGCTGATGTCATTGGTCGTCTGCCCGTTCTTGAGAGGCGGGTCGCTCTCCAGATGGAACGGCTGGAGGTACCCGGTCGGGTCCACCCCCACGCCGGGCTTGTAGCCGAACTGGTCGAACACCGGGTACTTCCGACCATTGACGGTCTGCTTCAGGACGCGACCCCGCGAGAACCCTTGCACGCCCGAGAGGGTGCCGAAGTAGTGGTCGAAGGAACGGTTCTCCTGCATCAGGATGACGACGTGTTCGATGTCGGAGAGCGAGCCGCGCGCCGGACTCCGTTCCAACGCCGTTTCGATGACCTCGCCGGCGCGAGGTGTCAATCCGACACCCGCTGCGCCTGCAGCCATCCCGGTCTGCAGGAAGCGGCGCCGATCTATCCGTACCGTTCCCACGCCGGAGGTCTCGTTTGGACCTGTGCGTTCTCGCGCCACTCACACTCCCTGGTTGGTGGGGGAGAGGTCCTTGTGGACCTCATGCAGAGCCCGGGGGCCAGAACGAATTATGCAGACGGCGATCGAACCGCACGCGACGGGGGAGTGAACTTGTCGTGAACAGTACGGGCGAAACATGCGTCAAGCCGAAGCGGCTGTGCTCACGAGACGTTCCGTGGGGATTTCTGCAGCAATTACTCGGGTGGAATCTCGCTTGTCTCTCGGAGTCCCGATTTCTCGCCAGCGGAGCCGGCCTGAGTGGTGGCGTAACCGAGAGGTGACCCCGGCGCCACTTTGGGCCAGGGGAACGCCCGCTCGGCGATCAGCGCCAGGTCGAGGAGCAACTGCTCGCGGTGATGGCCGGCGAGGACCTGGAGCCCGACCGGCACGCCGTCGACGAGGCCGGCCGGGATGCTCATGGCGGGGCTGCCGTTCATGTTCGAAGGGGCCGTGAGAGCGGCGGTGTTCATGATGGCCCGGGAGAACCCGATCTCGTGGATCAGATCCGCGCCCGGGATGGTCGAGGGCGGCGGACCCTCGGAGGCAAAGGCGACGTCGGGGCTCGCACACGCCATGACGAAGTCAGCTGCTTCGAACAACGCCGCCATCGCCTCGTTCAACTGACGCCGGTACGACTCGATGGAGGCGGCCCGGTCAAGGTTGAAGCGCTCCCGTGCCGCTTCGAGGCCGAAACGCATCTCAGGCGACAGTTCCTCGATCCCTTCGGGATAGGCGGCACCGAGGTCGACGACGAATGCGACCTGCCCGGCCATGGCCCACTGCCCTCGCAGGGGCGGCAGTGACGGTGTCACGTCGACGATTCTCAACCCGGCCGCCGTGGCCAGCTCTTGCGCGAATCCGGCCACGAGCTCGGCGACGTCGTCGCGGACCCGTGCGATCCCCAGGTCGGGCAGGATGGCGACGGTGTACCCGGCCACGTCGTGTGTGGCGAGTTCGCGCTCCCAACCCGCGGCTTGGGGCAGGCTCAACGGATCGCGCTGGTCGAATCCGCTACAGGCATCGAAGAAGCGCGCCGTGTCTCGCACCGACCGGCTCAGGCACCCCATCACGGTCGTCATGGGCGTGATGCCGGCGCCGGGCCCCTTGGGGATGCGACCGTAGGTTGCCTTGAGCCCGAAGAGCCCGGAGAAGCTCGCCGGGATCCGAATCGACCCGCCTCCGTCGCTCCCGGTGGCGATGGGCAGCAAACCCCCGGCGACCGCCGCCGCGGTCCCACCCGATGAGCCGCCGGGCGTGCGGGAGAGATCCCAAGGGTTTCGGGTGGTCCCGTGCAGCTGTGTCGAGGTGCAGTTGATGCCCCCGAACTCGCTGGCGGTCGTCTGGGCGGCCAGGACGGCGCCGCTGTCGCGCAGTCGTGTCACCGAGGTCTGGTCGTACTCCGAGACCCGGTCCTTGAAGATCATCGAGGCCTCGGTGTAAGGCCAGCGCGCCACCCGCTCGAGCTCCTTGACGCCAAAGGGGACGCCACCGAAGGGGAGTGAGATGTCGGCGTTGCGTGCCGCCTCGCGGGCGCGCTCGAAGTCGGTATGGGAAAAGGCGTTCAGCGGCGAGCTCTCAGCGGCTTCGATGCATGCGTCGAGCGCCTCGAGGGGCGAGAGCTGGCGCGCTCGGAACGCCTCGACCAGGCTGCAGGCGTCGTCCAACCAGGGTGTGGCCACCGAGCTGACCGTAGTGCGCCAGCCTCTCGGTGTTCGTGGCCTTCTTCATCGTCGGCGTCTTCGTGATCACCTGGGGGTCGCCCTGTCCATGTGGCGATTTGGGCCCATCGAGGCGAAGTGGGAAGCGTCGGACCACGAGTCTCGCGATTTCCCGTCTTGTTATCAGGAACTGGCCATGAGATGGCCAGTTTGGGGTCCACGATGATCCTGAACCTGACGAAGGGATTTCTCCATGCCTGGACTGGCTCCTCCCCTGACCGACGAGCGAGCGCTGCTTCTCTCCTATGTGGCCCAACAGCGATACGGGGTCCGATACGCCGCCTACGGCCTCACCGACGAACAAGCTGGGCTCACCCCGGTGGCCAGCACCCTCAGCATCGGCGGCCTGCTCAAGCATGTGGCCGATATGGAGAGGGGTTGGATCGACTTGATCCCTCAACGCCCATCCGGGTCCCGTGAGGAGCGCCAGTCGTTGTACGGGGACAACTTCCGCCTCGAGCCGAGCGATACCCTCGCCGGTCTGCTGGCTCGTTACGAGCAGGTGGCCGTCGAGACCGAGGCGGTCATCTCCGGGATCTCCGACCTGGGCCAGGCCGTGCCCGTGCCGAAAGGGGTGCCGTGGTTTCCGGCCGACGTCGAGGCGTGGTCGGTACGATGGGTCTTGCTGCACCTCGTCGAGGAGACCGCCCGCCATGCGGGCCACGCCGACATCATCCGGGAGTCGATCGACGGCGCCACGATGTACGAACTCGTGGCGGCGGCAGAGAGTTGGCCCGACACGGACTGGCTCAAAGCTTGGAAGCCGGCGCGCGAGCAACTCGACGCGGTCATCTTCCGCCCGGGAGCGCAGATCAAAAGGTGACCTTTGTCAATGAGGTTTACGGAAATTAGAGTCCGGCCGGGCACCCGTCCTTATGCCGGCAGTCCCAACCCGCCGAGGAGCACCCATGTCAACCACGGATCAACTGCTCAAGAACGCGGAAGCATACGCAGCCGCCTTTGACAAGGGTGAGCTTCCCCTGCCCCCCGGGCGCAAGGTGGCCATCATCGCCTGCATGGATGCGCGCCTGAACCCCTACGGGCTTCTCGGTCTCACCGAGGGCGACGCCCACGTGATCCGCAATGCGGGAGGAGTTGTCACCGACGACCAGATCCGTTCGCTGGCCGATCTCCCAGCGCCTCCTCGGTACCGAGGAGGTCATCCTCATCCACCACACCGAGTGCGGCATGCTCACGTTCTCCGACGACGAGTTTCGCGAGCAGATCCGGGCAGATGTCGGGATCACCCCTCCGTGGGCGGTCGAGACATTCGGCGACCTCGATACCGGTGTCCGCCAGAGCCTGGCCCGCATCCAGGCGAGCCCGTTCATCCCCATCAAGTCCAGTGTCCGAGGTTTTGTCTACGACGTGCATGACGGCACCCTCCGCGAGGTGAAGGCGAGCTGAGCCTGCCACCGTGACTTGACGACGAAGGGGGAGCGGGGTCGTCCTCTGGGCACTCTGCGCCACTCGGTGGCGTCTCTGGGCGCGCAGTTTCTGGGAAAAACCTGAACTTCTGAGAAGAACATGAAACTGGATGGGGATGACAGTCGTGGCTGTTCTGGCCGCCCGGCCTGAGACCGAGTGGGCCTGATCGTTCGCGTGGTCGAACAATGGGTCCCGTAGGAGCGCTCCACCACCGATCTCACACATCGCGATTGCATCGGGGATAGCGGAGTCTCCTATCTTTATCCGGATGTCTCTTCCGGCTCGTGCCCATCACCACCGGTCCTGATGGCAACAATCTCCGCAGTCCCGAGCGAGGCGCTCGAACCGGTCCCGACAACCAGGCTCGGCGTCTTTGCGTCGGAGCACAGCCCGTGGCGACTGATCACGTTGAGCATGTTGATGCTCTTCGTCGAGCTGGCGCTGATCCGGTGGACCGCCGCCAGCAACGTCCATCTCGCCAACATCACGAACTTCGTGCTTCTGGCGAGCTTCCTCGGGATCGGGGTGGGCTTCTTGCTCGCCGGGTCGCGTCGAAGCCTGTTCAGTCTTGCCCCTGTTTCGCTTGCCGTCCTGGTGGCGTTTGCGCTCGCCTTTCCGGTAAAGCTCGTCACGCTGGAAGGCCCCCATGAATTCGAGGGGATCTCGGGCCATTATCCGCTGTCCCAGTGGGTGAGCCTCCCCGTGATCTTCGTGTTGGTCGTGCTCGTGATGGCCGGTCTGGGTCAAGCCACGGCTCGGACGTTCGCACATTTCGAGCCGCTCGATGCGTATCGCTTCGACATCATCGGAAGCGTGGTGGGCATCGCCTTGTTCTCCGGCCTGTCGTTCATCGGACTGCCGCCGATCGCCTGGGGTGCGGTGGTGGCCGCCTTGTTCGTGCTCCTGCTCGGCATCCGCCCGCGTTGGTGGCAGTGGATCGCGATCGCCGCCGTGGTGGTGATGCTTCTCCTGGAGTCGCTCTCTGCCGTGGACATCTGGTCGCCGTACTACAAGATCACGGCCGTTCAGCCCCCGGGAACGCACGGGGAGCTGTCGGTCTCCGCCAACAACATCCCGCACCAGACCCTGTATCCCATCTCCACATTGCACAGGATCGAGTCCTTTTACTTCTTTCTCTACCGTCATGTGTCGCGTCGTTCGCTGAGCAACGTGCTCGTCATCGGGGCCGGCACCGGCAACGACGTCGGTGTGGCCCTCTCCGAGGGGGCCCGCCATGTCGATGCCGTCGAGATCGACCCCGAGCTCGTGCAGTTGGGCAAGGAATACAACCCCGAGCACGCCTACCAGAGCCCGCGCGTCACGATCCACATCGACGACGGGAGGGCGTACCTCCAGAACACGAATCAGCGGTATTCGCTGATCCTCTATGCGCTTCCCGACTCACTCACCGCCCTCACCGGACAGTCCGCCCCGGTGGGTCTCGAGAACTACCTGCTCACCACGCAGGGGATCCAGGTCGCCAAGGACCATCTGGCCCCGGGCGGGACGTTCGTGATGTACAACTACTACCAGCCGTTCCTGATCAACCGCTATGCCACCGCGCTGGATTCGGTGTTCGGGTCTCGCCCCTGTGTGGAGCTGGGCAACACCTTGAGCGGTCGCCAGCAGGCCGTGCTCACGGTGGCATCGTCGGGAAAGACGCCGAACTGCTCCTCGTTCTGGAGCGGCCATACGGTCGCGCCGGTCTCCGACGATCGCCCGTTCCCCTACCTTCCCACTCCTTCCATCCCCATCCTGTACTTGTGGGTGATGGGGCTCATTCTCGCCGCATCCCTGGTGGCTGTTCGGATTGCCGGCGGTCCGTTCAGGCGGATGGGACAGTTCGCGGACCTGTTCTTCATGGGGGCGGCCTTCTTGTTGCTGGAGTCGAAGAACATCGTGCAATTCGCGCTGTTGTTCGGAACGACGTGGTACGTGAACTCCCTTGTGTTCGCGGGCGTGCTGCTCAGCGTCTACGCCGCGGTGGAGACGGCGCGCCACGTGAAGCTCCCGCGACCCATGCTGCTGTACGCGGCGCTGCTGGTGGCTCTGGTGATCTCCTATGTGGTCCCGCAGGGGTCGTTGTTGAGCCTGCCTGTGGTGTTGCGGTTCCTGGCGGCCACCGCGCTCGCCTTCGCCCCGGTCTTCCTGGCGAACCTCGTCTTCGCCCAGCGGTTCAAGAACGTGGGCTCCTCGACGACCGCGTTCGGTGCCAGCCTGCTGGGGGCGATCGTCGGGGGAGTGCTCGAATACCTCTCGCTCATCACCGGGTTTCGATTCCTCCTCGTAGTGGTGGCCGTCCTGTACGGACTGGCCTTCGTCTTCGGCCGCCGCCATCTCGCCGTTCCCACCTGAGTAGCGACGCGCTCCCACGTCGCCTCGCACCGTTGATGCATCATCCGTGCTGAGAATTGCCTGGGAGAATCACGCGGCATCCCAGGTCCGTCCCAGACAGCTGTATGCCAAGCTCAACGCTGTGGCGCTGCTCGTGGAGCGCGCGGAGGAGCTCAGCCCGCGCCAGATCTCGGTGCCCGCGGCCGACCCCGATCGTTCCACCCGGAGGGCCGTCGCCGTCTTGGTGGGTCTGCCCCTCGTGGTGTTCGCACTCCCGGCGTTGCTCGGCCATCCCGTTCTCTCCAGTGACAATCTCACGCAGAACTATCCGCTCCGTGTGCTCGTCGGGGCCGAGCTCCGTCAGGGGCATCTCCCGCTCTACGACCCCTACATATGGAGTGGCGCACCGCTTCTGGGCGGCTGGAATGCAGGGGCCGCCTATCCGTTGACGCTTTTGTTCGCCGTGATGTCGGGGACGCTGGCCTGGACCTTGAACCTGGTCGTGACGTGGTGGATCGCAGGCTTGGGCACCTTTGCCTTTCTCCGGGCCTCCCGTCTTTCCCCGGTAGCCAGTTTCCTCGGGGCCCTGACGTTCGCGTTCACCGGGGCCATGGCTGCCCAGGTCCCGCATTTTGGCTTGGTGGCGGGCATGAGCTGGGTGCCCGTGGTCCTCCTGGCCCTGCTCCGGCTGTCGGAGAGCCGCGGACTACGTCGACGCCTCGTATGGGTGTCGGCGTTGGCGGCGGCAGGCGCCATGATCATCCTCGCCGGTGAGCCACGTGCCATCGACGACGCGGTCGTCGCGTCCGGTCTCTACGCCCTGTGGCGAGTCTGGCGTCTCGGTCGCGGATCGGGCGCGGTGGCCTATGCGGGGACCGTGGTGACCGGTGCGGTACTCGCCGCCGCGGTCGGCGCGGTGCAATGGCTGCCCGGGATCGACGCCGTCTCGACGTCGCAGCGCGCCGCGCGCAGCGTGGTGTTGTTCGATTCGGGCTCCCTGGCGCCGAAGTGGCTGCTGCTGTCGATCGTGCCGAACCTGCTGGGGGGGTCAGGATCATTCGGCGAGCCCGACGTTCTTCGCGCACTACAGCCTGGCCGAGGTGACCGGGTACGTCGGGCTCATGCCCCTCGTGGCGGCGGTGGCGCTGCTCGGCCGACTGCGCCTGCGTCCGCGCCTGCCGGAGTGGGTCATCTGGCACGTGATGGCGCTGACCGGTGTGATCCTCGCCCTGGGAGGGAACACGGTGCTCGGTCCGGTGCTGATGCACCTGCCGTTGTTCGGAGGACAGCGACTCCAGAGCCGAAACATCATGGTCGCGGATCTGGCGCTGGCCGTCCTGCTCGCCTACTGGGTCGACCTCTGGCTCCGTCAGCCCCGTCTGTCGCGCCGGAGACTTCCCACGGCGCGCCAGCTCCTGGGTGTCGTCCCCGGCGCGGCGGCGGTGGTGATCGTGATCGTGACCTTGGCCTGGGGCGCGGGGATGCTGCGCTGGCTCGGCCTCAACGCCAGCATGGCCAACTCGGCCGGCCCCTCGGCACCTTGGCTGGTTCCGTTCCTCGCGCTCGGGATCGGTGCCGTGGCGCTCGTCGTGTGGGGTCCGAAACTCGATCGTCGACGCCGGACGGTTGTCCTGGTCGGCTTCGTGGTCCTCGACGTTACGATCTTCACGTTGCTCATGGCGATGTCGCCCTCCCCGGGGCTCACGCCGTCGCCCGCCCCGAAGTTGGCATCGTCGAGCACCGCGTCCGCGTCGGGAGGCAACGTCGACCCCACGCCCCCGGTGGTGTCGCTGAGTACGTTGGTCCATGGCGGGCGCTTCGCCGTCTATGACCCCGGCCTGCTCGACAGCGGTGAGCTCACGGAATTGGGTGCCGCCGACAGCAACGTCATGTCCGACACGCCCTCCGTCGAGGGTTACAGCTCGATCGTCGACAGCACCTACGCCCAGGAGACCGGGTCGCACCAGGCGCTCGGCGAGGGACAGAACGTCCTCGACCCGCAAGCCATTGCCAACGGCACGCTCGACCAGCTCGACACGACGGTCCTGGTCACTCCGGCGGCATATCTCGTCACCTCGATCCAGGGTCCCTCGGGCACCGACCCACAGACGGGCCGACGGCAAGTGGCACCGGGGCAGTCCGCCACGTGGTACCTCGGGACGCCCCTCGATGTGACATCTGTCACGGTCCCGGTGAACGGATCGCCGGGCGGGCTCGGGTCGGGCATTCGGATCGGCCTGGTGGCAGCGTCGGGATCGACGCGCTGGACGGTGCCCGGCGCACATTTCGGTGATGACCTCGCCGTGTCGCTCAGCGCTCCGTTCGACGTCGTGGCTCTGAAGGTCGTCGCCGGGGCCACGCGGATCGATCTCGGACCGCCCGTCGTCGAGACCGCCGCCGGCGCCGCCTACCGGGCCGACGGGCAACTCCAGGATGCCTTGGCGCCCCCTCGGTGGCGGTACGGGGGCGTCGACGGCTCCTTCGCCGTGTTCGACGACACCCTGGCGCGCCCGCCCTTGACGATTCGAGCCCTCCCGGACGGGCCGAGCGCGGGCACGCGGGTGCAAGGCCACCGCCGGGCCGGTGTTCGCGCCCACCCGCGCCACCGTGTCGTCGCCTCGTGGGGCCACCGTCGTTCGCGCCGTCGCCGACATCCCGGGATGGACCGCGACGTGGCATCGGTCAGGCAGCGGCGCGGCCGAGTCGCTGCCGGTGCGTCGATCGGGCCTCGTGCAGGCGGTGACCGTCCCTGCAGGACGGGGGACGGTCACGTGGACCTACGTCCCACCCGGTTTCCGATCGGGCCTGTGGGCCTCGTCGGTTGCGGTTGTCGTTCTGGTCGGCCTCGGGCTCGGGATACTGGTGTCGCGTCGCCGCTCGCCCCGCCTCGATGATGGCCCACGCACCACGACGGGACGTTTCCGTACGGTGCAGTCTCAAACGGTGGGAACACCACAGGGACGCTCTTCCTGGCGTCCCTTCGTGGTGCGGACCATGACCCGGTGATCAGAACGAGACGATTCCTCTCGTCTCCGCCCCGCTCCCGATACGATCCGCACATCTCACCACCACACTTCCGACTCCGTTCCTCACTACCCGACATACTTGGAGTCACCTGGGTAGTGGCGGCTGCGTTTGGTGTACTCCTCCCCGCCCTGGTGCACGGAACATCGCTGGGCCCCTTCGACCTCCTGGCCCAAGTCGGCTTGACACAGCAGTCGGGTGTCGCGGTTCACAATGGGATCACTTCCGATCAGATCCGGCAATTCATCCCGTGGACGAGCGTGGCCTGGAGTCAGGTCCACCACGGTGCTCTTCCGTTGTGGAACCCCTACAGCGCTCTTGGCATGCCCCTGGCCTTCAACTGGCAGTCGGCGACATTCAGCGTCCCGGCTCTTGTCGGTTACCTCTTCCCGCTCCACCTCGCCTACACCGTCCAGGTGATCGTGACCCTGATCATCGCCGGGACCGGGGCATATGTGCTCGCTAGGGTGCTCCACCTGGGTGCCCTCGGGTGCGTCACGGCCGCCACCGTCTACGAGTTGAGCGGTGCATTTCAGAGCTGGCTGGGCTGGCCGCAGGCCTCGGCCTTCGTGTGGACAGGCTGGATATTCGCAGCTGCTCTCTTGGTGATCCGCGGTGGCCGTCGAGTCCGTCATGTTGCGTTCTTCGCGGTGGTCTTGGCGTGCATGATCTATTCGGGCTTCCCCGATTCCGATGTTCTGGTGGGTCTGGCCCTGGCTGTGTTCCTGGTTGTCCTGTTGGGGCAGCGGGCATTTCGGCACGCGGACTCCGGGGCCGTAGTGCGACCCTTGGTCGACCTGGCGATCGCGGTTGTCGCCGGCGCCGCTCTCGGTGCCCCTCTCGCGCTTCCCGGTCTCCAACTCTCCGCCGGGTCGTGGCGCAGCGCCACCGCGTCGCTACCGCTCGACCACGTCGGGCTTCCCGTGCACGACCTCGTGAACTTCGTCTTCCAAGGGTTCTACGGGCTGCCTGTGGCCGGCAGTCACTGGTTCGGCTCGCCCTCCTACTTCTACTATCCCGGGACAGCCGCGTACGTGGGAGTGATCGCGGTGGTGCTGGCCGCGACCGCCTTGGCGCTTCGCCGACAAGACCCGGAGATCATCGCGTTCGGCGCGGTCGCCATTGCCATGGCGGCTGCGATCTTCGTTGCGCCGCTGTACTCCTTGCTGAACCGGCTGCCGTCTGTGGGTGGGGTGCTGTGGGTCCGGGCCCTGATGCCGATGAGCTTGGCCATCGCCGTTTTGGCCGGTGTGGGGATCGATGTCCTCGTCCGCTCGCACCATGAACGCACCGTGCGGTCATGGCTGGGCGCCGGCTTTGCCGTGGCGGCCGTGGTGCTGGCTCTGCTGTGGGTCTTTGGCCGCGGCCACCTACCCCCGGCCGAAGCGGCCATCCGTGCCAAGAGCTTTATCTGGCCGGCGATCGAGACGACACTCGGCCTCGTCGTGGTGGGGACGCTGACCTTGATGCAGCGGACCGGGCGTCACATCCGGGCCGACACCCACCGTTGGGCCGCCTTCGCCTTCGTCGCCTGCGAAACCGCTTTCCTCGTTGCCTCCGGGGCGCCGATCATGTCGTCGAGTCCGAGCTATCCGGCTCCCACGCCAGCCGTGACGACCCTCGAGCGTGCGGTTGGATCGTCTGTCGTCGGTGGCGGAACCGGCTTTTGCGTGATCGGGTTGGGCATCATGGCGAACGCCAACGATCTCTATGGGGTCCGCGAGCTGGCCGTGTACGACCCGATGACCCCCGTTGCCTACTTCCGGTCGTGGCACGCCGCTACGGGCGAGTCGGTCGATTCGAATGCAACGTCGCTGTTCTGCCCACCAATACCGACGGCCGCCGTGGCCCGCCGTTACGGGGTCGGATTCGTCCTGGAGGCCACCGGAGCACCCGGCCCACGGGGAGCTGTATTCGACATGATGGTGGGTGACGAGGAGCTTTACCGCATCCCGGGAGCCGGCGTGGCCACCCTCACTCCGTTACAAGCGAAAGGCAGGTTCCCGAACACAGACGCGCTCGGGTACGCCTGTCGGGGTAACGAACCCGGGTCCGGCGTCGTGGAAAGTGGTGACAGACACATCCAAACCGCAAGTGCTGCGCCTGCGGCTCACCGATGTTCCCGGATGGCACGCCAGCATTGATGGGCGACCCCTTCGGCTCGACGATTATGCCGGAATCATGCTTCAAGCGAAGATCCCTCCGGGCCGCCACACCGTGACCCTGCACTACTGGCCGGACACCTTTACGCTCGGCCTCGTCCTGGCTGCGTGCAGTGCGGTAGGCCTGGGCGGGGCGCTGATCCTGGAGAGGATGGGCAGAATATCTCGTCGAAGACAGGCGACGACGTGATCATCGTCAGGTCGAGGGGTCTCGGCACCGACACGGGATGGTTCCAGACGAGGACGCGGTACGTGCCCACGACGTAGGTGCGGGCCGTCGGCCCGAAGGTCTTCGACGCCGATACGAGGTTGACGTTCCCCCACAGGTGGGCGGTGTCGTAGACGAGGAACTGGAACGACTGCCCGCGGTACCACGAGCTGGATGACTGTCGGTCGTAGCTCACGATCCGGTCCGTCGCATCGGCGATCACGGGGCGGATCGTGACAGTCTGGCCGGTCTGCACCGTGGTGACCGACGCACTCCAGTAGTCGCCGATCCCCTGGTCGAGATGATGCGCCTCGAGGAAGGCGCCGAGTTGTTGGTAGGGGCGACCCGGCCCAGCCGTCGTCAGCGTGAAGGCGGTCCCCGCGCCAAAGGCGGCGAGGACAGCGACGCCGAGCAGTGCGCCACCTCGTCGGATCCACGACGATCGAGAGGCGTGGACCGCGCCCGCGACGGCGCGCCCGGCTAGGACGGCGCCGAAGACGACCGCTCCCGTCAGGTAGCGCGAGAACGTCTGATCGGTGCTCGTCGTGGTGAAAAGGACGAAGACGGCGAGATCCGCCACGAAGGCGATGACGAGGAGGTCGTCGAGGCGCCAGCTTTCGGTGGGATCGACCGAGGCGCCATGCGCATGCCGCATGCCGCGGGTCAGCCCCAACCCCGCCGCGATCACGCCGATGGCGACGGCCACCACGCCCAGGACGTGCACCGCCTGGAGAGGTCCCGGGACGCCTCCAGGCCCCAAGTCGCCGCCTCCGATGCCCAACATGTGGACGCCATATACCCCGATGAGGCCGATGTTGGCCGCAAACCGCGAGGGCGGTGCCGTGGGATTGGCGCTGGCGATGTGGAACGTCCCGAGCATGCGCGTCACGACCCGCACCGCACCGGTGACGGCCAGCGCCACCACCGGCGCAGCCGCCGTGGTGACGCCGTGGCGCCAGTTCCGGGTGCGCACCATGGCCACGATGCCGGCGACGAAGGCAGGAACCATCCCGAGCGCCACGGTCTGGAAATCCCCGAGCGCTCCCGCCGCCAACACCACGACGGCCAAGGCCCAGCCCCACCCGAGACGACCGGACCGGAGCCCGGCGAAGGCGAGCAGACAGAACAGGATCGTCCCGACGTGCAACGGCCCTTGAAGGAAGAAGTCGGCCAGCACGAACCCGGGCAGGGCGAGGAGGGCGAATACCGTTGCCATGCCGGCCAGGGCCGCGCCTCCCCTCCGACGGTCGCGGGCCAGGACCGAAGCGGTGACCACGACCAAGGCCGCGATCACGGCGGGGACGAGGTGGAGGAGGAGCGGCCGGACACCGGCGATGAGCACGGCCACCGTGTAGAAGAGTGCGTCGACGCTCCAGAAGGAATCGAAGGACAACGACCAGTGGTTGAGCAACAGGTTTCCCGTGCTCATGGCATGCCCTTCGAGGACGACCGTGGCGCCATCGGAGTTGCCGACAACGACGTGGAGCGAGACCACGGTGAAGAAGGTGACGAGTGCAGCGAATCCCGCCAGCGAAGCCGTCGCCACCCCAAGTCGCCGAGGCCAAGGCCGTCCGGACTCGGGATGGTGGAGGTGCAGAGGGCTGTGGCGCCGAGGCCTGCGGTCGAGATCGATCGTCACGGGAGCGGCGAGGCCCGACGCGCCCGCCGCGCCTGACGAAGACACGGCACCATACAACCAGGCTTTCTGGGCGCGACGTCGGATGCTCCGGCCTTCGCCGCGTCCGGTTCGGCGCGCGCTACCGCACGAGGATCAGCATGTCCCTCAACGTGATGCACATGGCGATGTGACAGCCCATCTCCAATCGTGGTGCGAGCGACGGTTGTGGGCACGATCCGGGCTCGGGCGAACCTGGCTCCTGGCACTGTGACGTCTCAGCCTGTGGTTTGCCTGAGTGCCGGGGCATACCGTCGGAGAGCCTGATCGTGGACGGCACCAGTTGCGGCATTTCTGTTCAATCCCCGGCCCAGCACCCCAGGATCACGTCCGCAACCGTGACGGCGACGTCGCTCGCCTTGGTCGGTGGCACGCCGAATTGATCGGGCAGACCCGAGATGTCGACGGTCAGCACCTTCCAGTCCTTGCGGACCACCACCGAGCCATCGGTCTCGCTGAAGGCGCCCTGTCCCAGGTTCCCCAGCGAACGGGCTAGACCGAACTGCCGTCCCAACCCGTGGAAGTAGTCGAGCGTCTGGGCCCAGCTGGACAGTTCCTTCACCGAGAGCGTGAAGGAACCGTTGGGGTACTCGTACGTACACGAATAGAGGTGGTTCACCCACGTCGGCGTCGAGATCCTCACCGGCTTCAGGCCGAGGGCTTCGAAAATGTCGTGCTGGGCCTCGGCGTGACAGACCTCCTTGGAGATCTCCGACGGGTACTTTCCCGCCGGCAGCGGCACCCTCGACGTGGTGACGGTCGAATATTGCCCTGATTGTCCCGTCTTCGGCGGAGACGAACCGCATGCGGCGGCCACCAACGCCATGGTCAGGGCGAGCCCCACGACCACCACCGGACTCCGGTTGCGCATGGATGCAAGCGTAACGGACGGTGTTCGTCGCACTCCGGTCGCGCCGGTCAGGACAGGACGCGCTCGATAGAGAACGACTGTGGTCGACCGTCGATGACTTCCACCGCCCTGAAGCGCCACGTGCCGGCGTCGAAGACTGCGACGGCGGTGTAGTGCCCAGGGCTCAGCTTCACGATCCGCAGGGCCATGGGGGGACTGCCCCGGCGCGTGGCCACCACGTGGGGAGCGCTGCGCACATCCGACGGCGTACCCGAGGATGTGAAGATCAGGTGGAACTGGTTCACGCCCGCTCGCGAAGACTGCAGATAGACCTCTGCCCCCACCCCGTGGGTCAGGGACACCTCGGAGATGCTCGGCAGGCTCGGCAGAAGCGGTTGACCCCGGCTCGGCGACACCGCTTGTCCCGCCACGGTGGCTCCCGCGAACAGCATCACCGGCACCGCCACCGCCAACACGAACCCCCGCAGCCCCCGCATGACGGCAGGGGGGCGGATGCGCTCGATGCCCGTGCGTCCCAGGCGGGCCAGGCGCAGGCTGTTGAGCACCACGATCAAACTGGACAGTCCCATGGCGACGGCGGCGATGAGCGGATCGAGGAGCCCCGCCGCGGCCAGGGGGAGGGCCGAGAGGTTGTACCCCATGGCCCAGCCGAAGTTCTGGACGATGACGGCCGAGGTGGAGGTGGCGATCCCCACCGCGCCGGGGACTCCCTCGAGGTCACTGCCGAGCAGGGCGACGTCGCTGTTGGCCAGGGCCGCTTCGGAACCGCTCCCCACCGCGCACCCGATGTCGGCGGCGGCCAACGCCGGCGCGTCGTTGACCCCGTCACCCACCATCACGACGCGATGGTTGTCGGCCTGCATGGCCTGGAGTGCTTCCAACTTCTGCGCCGGGCTCAAGCCGCTGCGGACCGAGTCGATGCCGAGGGTGGCCGCCACGGCGGTGACGGCGGGTGCGGCGTCGCCGCTCAGGATGGCGGTCTTCAGCCCCATGCGGTGCAGCGAGGCGATGGCCGGCGCGGCGTCGGGCCGGATCGGCGTGGCCACGGCGATGATGCCGATGACGCGGTCGTCACACGTCACCGACACGACGGTGTCACCCCGATCTTCGTAGGCCGAGAGCGCCGCCTGCAGCGGTGGAGGAAGCGGTCCCCCGTCCAGGCGACCCACCACCACCGAATGACCCTGCACCGTGCCCCGCACCCCTGATCCCGGGAGCACCTCGACGTCCGACGCCGGCCCGATGGGCGCCGCCGCGCCCCGGATCGCCACCGCGATGGGATGTTCGTTCTCGACCTCGACCGCGGAGGCCAGGGCCAGCATCCGGTCGTCGGACACGTCGGTGACCGACGCCACGCCGGTGACGCGGGCGAATCGCTCGGTCAGGGTGCCGGTCTTGTCGAACACCACGGTGTCGGCCCGGGCCAATCGCTCGAGGGCGTCCCCGCTGCGGACCAGGATGCCCAGGGCCGAGGCCCGGCCGGTGCCGACCATCATGGCGACCGGTGTCGCCAGGCCCATGGCGCACGGGCACGCCACCAGCAGCACCGCCACCCCGCTCAGCACCGCTGTCCCGAAGTTCCCGTCCAGCAGCCACCAGGCGAGGAAGGTGATCGCGGCGCCGACGAGCACGACCGGCACGAAGACCCCGCTGATCCGGTCGGCGAGCTTCTGCGTCGGAGGCTTGTCGCGCTGGGCATCCTCGACCAGACGCTGCATGCGCGCCAGGACCGACTGTGCCGCGATCGTCCCCACTCGCACGACCAGCGCCCCGGCGCCGTTGCGGGTGCCTCCGGTGACCTGGCTGTCGGGACCGCGGTCCACGGGCAGCGGCTCGCCCGTGAGCATCGACTCGTCCACCGCCGACCAGCCGCTCACGACCAGTGCCGTCGAGGGGGATGGCCTCGTTGGGGCGGACCCGCACCAGCGCGCCCACGGGCACGCTCTCGGGAGCCACCAGTCGGCCCTCGACGTCGTCGAGGCCTCCCACGACCCGGGCCGTGGGAGGCCGGAGCGCCATCAGCGAGTGCATGGCGCGCGCCGCCAACCCCCGCGCCCGCGCCTCGACGGCTCGTCCGGTGACGAGGATGGCGATGATGAGCGGAGCCATGACACCGTGCAGCCGAGCCGCGAACTCGCCGCCGCCGCCGATGTGGACGTGCCGGCCACCCAGGGCGATCGCCTCCACCGCGCTCACGGCCAGGGCCGCCAACGTGCCGACGGCGATCAACGTGTCCATGCTCGTGGCGCCGTGGCGCAGAAGGCGGGCGCTGGCCCGCAGGAAGGGCCAGCCTCCCGCCAGCTCGACCACGATGGCCAGGGCCAGCACGATCCATCCCGACACGGAGTTCTCGGGACCGAGGACCGCGACCCCGAAGGCAATGAGCGCCGTCGGCCAGGAGATCGCGGCTCGCAGGGCCCAGTGGTCGGGGTCGCCCCGCGGGCGCGCCACCGCGTCGTCACGAAACGCCGCGGCCGAGTAGCCCGCACCCTGCACCGTGGCGCACAGGTCGTCGGTCGTGGCCTCGGTGGCGTCGTAGGTCACGAAGGCCCGGTTGGTGGCCAGGTTCACCGACGCGCTCAGCACCGCCTCTCGGTCGGCGAGCGCCCGCTCGATGCGCGTGGCACAGGCGTTGCAGTGCATGCCCTCCAGGGTGAGCTCCACCGTGGTGACGGCATCGACGTCCTGGGTATCAAGAGCAGCAGGATCAGAAGGGGCGGTCAGCATTCGGAGTCCGCCGAACCCAATGGCAGGGAACCCGACGACAGGGGAATGGCGCGGTAGCCGACGCCCGCCACCGCCGTGCACAGGTCGTCGACCGAGAGGGCGGAACCGTCGAAGCTCACCGATGCCCGAGCGGCATCGAGGTCGACCGTGATCCGGTGGACGGCGGGGTCGCGCCCCAGGGTCTCTTCGATGAGGGCCACACAGGACTGGCAGTGCATGCCGCTCACCGCCAACTCGACCTCGGTGGAGCCGCCCGCCGCCGCAGAGTCAGTCGATCGGGGTTCCTGGGGGCCGGGATGCACATGACCAGCGTAATTGTCGAATCGGTCGATATTTCGCCGCGGCCGGAGATGGACGATTCACCACGAGACGCCACCGTGGGGCACCGAGCCCGGCGGTCGGGGACGCGCCATCCCGGTGGGAGCGGTGTCGTGACACGCAAGGGCGTCCTCGGCAGGGACCGGGCCGAGGTTCACCACCCTCATTTCCCCCCATTGGCCCCAGACGACGGGCTTCGACCGGCACGATACCGCGGCGCCGGTGGTGTTGTCTCGGGGCCGGCGGTGTCGTCTCGGCCTCGGTCAATAACTTGACAGTTATATACGTCGTAGAACATATTAGGTGGGTGGCAACGACGTTCGACGTGCTGTGCGAACCCAGCCGCCGATGGATTCTGGATCTCCTGCTGGCCCAGGAGCGTCCCGTGGGCGACCTCGTGGCCGCCATGGGGGCGAGCCAGCCCTCGGTCTCCAAACACCTGCGGGTGCTGCGACAGGCGGGGCTGGTCGAGTACAGGACCGACGCCCAGCGCCGTATCTATCGGGTCCGTCCCGGTCCTCTGCGTGACGTAGACGAGTGGTTGTCGCCCTATCGAGCCCTGTGGTCGGCGCGCCTCGACGCGCTGGACCGGCACCTCGAGGCCATGGACGACGAGCCGCCCGAGGAGCGTTAGCGGTTCATTCGCCTCCGAGCTGCTCCACCTCCATGAGCGTGAAGGCGTCGATCACGGACCGCAGAACCTGTCGGGCGATCCGGGGGTCGAGTCCTTCGTCGGACGCGATGGCCTCGGCCCGCGCCAGCATCGCATCCTCTCGTCCGCGGTCCACGACCCCCATGCCTCGCGCCCGTTTGAAGTCGATCACCTGGCGTATGAGGTCTCCACGCTCGGTGAGGAGTCGGACCAGACGTCGATCGACATCATCGAGTCGTTGTCGGATGTCGTCCAGGGCCTCGGGCCTGGCGCCGTCTGGTGCCACGTGCGCCATCTTGCCCGTGGTCAGGCGGATCGGAACAATCCGCTGCCGTAGAAGTCGGCGCTGTCGCGTACGCCCGGGGGGACGAAGAAGTAGCCGCCTCCGGTGGGGCTTATGTAGTCGACAAGAGGTTCGTCGATCAACCGTGTCTGTGTCGTCTCGAATTGGCGCTCGATGTCCTGCTGGTAACAGGTGAACACCAGTCCCTGATCGAGGTTCCCGTTGCTGTCGATCCCACGGTCGTAGTTGAACCCCCGCCGCAGGATCTGCGAGGGTGCGGTGGAGGGCGTCCGCGGGTTCGCCAACCGGATGTGGGCGGTCAGCGGGATGACCGTTCCCGCCGGGTCCGCCTTGTAATCGGGGATGTCCTGCTCCTGGTTGCCGTCGAGCGGCGCACCACTGTCCTTGCGGCGACCGATCATCGTCTCTTGTTCCTGGAGCGAGACGCGGTCCCAGAACTCGACGAGCATGCGGATGACCCTGATCACCTGGTACGTCCCGCCCTCGGTCCAGCCCGGCTCGGGTGCCCCGGGCTGGACCCAGATGAGGCTGTTGGCCACCGCCGCCTCTGAGACCTCGGGGTGGGCGATCCCGTCTTTGAAGCCGAGATAGTTCCGCGGGGTGCCCGAGGGTCGGGGCGGTCCGTGCAGCCCGTCGATCCGCCACCGAAGCTGCATGCCACCGCGGGTGTGCTTGGTCAGGTCTCGCAATGCGTGGACGACAGTGTCGGTGTCGGCGGCGCGCAGTTGCACGCTGAGGTCTCCGTGTGTCTCGGCGGGGTTCAGGTGGTCGTTGGGAAAGGTCGTCATCAGTTTGAGCCGAGCCGGCTTTTGGTTTGCCAACCCGAACCGGTGGTCGAAGAGCGACGCCCCCATGCCGAGGGTCACGACGAGCTCATGGGGCGGGATGACCGGACCGAGAATGCCGTTGTCGTCGGGGGGCGCGGCCGGACCGAGGTTGAGAGGTGTCCCGCCCGCGGTCAGGATCCTGGCCCGGTCTGTGATAGTGCGCATCAGATCGACGAGCTCACCGCGTGATTGGGCTATCACGTCGAAGGACGCGAACGCGGCTGCCGCCGACTCGCTCTGCAGCACCCCGGACTGATGGACGCCATGGAAGGGACCGGTGCGCGCCGCCGCCGCGGCGGCTTGACCCTGCGAGCCCCCGGGCCCCACCCCGACGGCGATGACGCCTCCGGCCCCGACCGCCACGGTGCCCTTGAGCAGTGCTCGACGGGAGATGGCCATCAGTCGGCGCCGACCGAGAAGAGGCGCAGGGAGCCCGGTATGAGTGAGAGCTGCTCCAACAGTTCGCTCACGGCGCCGTCGAGCTGCTCGCGTTGTGTCGTGCTGAGTGATTGGACCGGGGTCCACCCGTCCGGGCCGTCGTAGCTGTCGAGCATCGAGGCCAATTGGGTCAGTCCGCGTTGGACCGACGACAGCAGCGTCGGGTCTCGGGTCACCAGCAGTGGTGCCAGTGCGTTGAGCGTGGTCACCGTGCCGTCGACGTTGGCACGTACCGTGGCGAGGTTGGTGTGGCTCCCTTCGTCGGTGTCCGCGGTCAGCTCGAACTGCAGGGCGTTCTCGAGGATCTCATGCGCACGCAGAGGGAGATCGGTGTCGAGCATGAGCTGATGTGGGAATGCCGACTGCAAGCCGTGCACGAACTGGTCGAGCTGATCTGCCACCGTGGCCAGTTCCGAGGGTGGTTGGCCGTTCCACAGGCCGTATTCGAGTCGGAGGAAACCCGTGAACTTCGGGTCGTTCACACCCTGAGGAAGGCCGTCGGCCCGACCGTCGATCTCGGTGTCGTAGACACCGAAAGTGTCGTAGGCGGCACCGAGCCGCTCGTAGTCCAGGTGGGCCACGAGCCACTGTCGTTTGGCCGCCGCGATCTGGTCCGTGTCGACCAGGGAGCGCAGCGTGTCTGTGTCGGCGACCAGCGTCGCCAGGCCTTGGGTGACCGAGACCCGGTAGGTATCCACGGCGGCTCCGAGGTCATCGGGGTTGACCGGCACATAGCTCGGCGTCGCATGCACGGGGGGACCGGTGACCCTGCCGGGATCCGAAGTGTCGATCTCGTTGGTCAGGCTGGCGCACTGCCAGGTGTAGCGACCGGGACCGAGTGTGACGCTGAGCGGCCTCGTCGTCCCCGGACCGAGCGTGGGAATCTCGGCGAAGACCCGCTGCGTTCCCGTCGCCAGCAGCTGGATGTCCACGGTCGTGGCGGTGTCGTTGGTCACCTGGAATCTCATCGGGCCCGACCGCGGGGGCTGCCAGCCCACGGCGCACCCTCTCGCCGTGTCGGCGATCGTCGTCGACGCCGAGGTTGCGCACCCCGCCAGGCATCCGGCGAGCACGGCACACACGACGACCACAGGGAGATGCTTGCGCGGTGACAGCTGGTATCTGGCGCCGATGAGGTGAGTATCAACGGGCGCCGCGACTCCGTCAAGAGCGCCCCGTCGCGTCATCCCGATTGGCGCGCCGCGTCACGCGGCAGTTCGCCATGTTGTCACCTTTTGCACACAGACAGTTCACCTCCTCTTCCACGCGACGTCATCCGGTGGTTGATCGGCGTTTACTTGTGCTTGTTACGTTCCGAGCGTTCCCACGGTGCTGATCGACGCCCTCACAGGAGGATCGCCCGAATGACAAGGAAGCCGAACGTGCCAGCGCGTGGTCAGGTTGGGGGCCGCAGGGCTGGCCGTGTCCATGATCTGTGGTGGCGCTTCCTTCCTCTTCACGACCACCAATGCGGTGGCGGCGCCCTCAGCGCGGACCCCGATCCAGCACGTGGTGATCATCTTCCAGGAGAACGAGTCCTTCGACCATTACTTCGGCACCTACCCGGTTGCCACCAACCCCGCCGGTGAGGACGCGTTCACCGCGCTGCCGGGTACCCCCTCGGTCAACGGGCTCGTGGCCGACAGTCTCAACGGCAACACCAACCTGCTCTCGGGCAATCCCAACGGCGCCAATCCGCAACGTCTCGATCCTGGTCCCAACGCCAGCGGCGTCTACAACAGCTCGCTCGATTCCCATGGCAGCAATGCCGGCATCGACAACGTGTTGACCTGCAGCCAGAACCACAATTACCAACCCGAGCAGGAGGCCTTCGACGGGGGCAAGATGGACAAGTTCCCCGGCAGTGTGGGCAGTACGAGCAGCGCTCCCGAACCAGGGGAGCCGGCGTGTACCGCCAACCAGGACCTCGACTACTACGACGGCAATACCGTCACGGCATATTGGAACTACGCCCAGCACTACGCCCTCAGCGACAACTCCTTCGGCACCACCTTCGGCCCGTCCACCCCGGGTGCCATCAATGTGATCTCCGGTGACACGGGGAACATCAACCTGGTCAACAACAACCCGGTGACGCCCAACGCCCTGACCTCGCCCAACAGCTCGCTGGTGGCAGACGGTCAGGGTGGCTTCTCCGACATCAACGACGCCGATCCCTTCTACGACGACTGCTCCTCGACCACGAGCAACATCGGGATCAACAACACGAGCGCCTCCGGGGTCACCGATCCCAACATCGGTGACCTCCTGAACGAGGCCGGGCTCAGCTGGGGCTGGTTCCAGGGCGGCTTCACCCCCACCGTGGCCGCCACCGGCGCGCCCACCACCGGGTACACGGGAGGACCCGCGGCGCAGTCGGGCAAGGCGGTGTGCGGTGCGGCCCACAACAAGGGCGCCGCCCTGGGCGGGACCGGGTCGACCGGTGCGCAGCCCTACGGCACCACCGCGGACTACGTCCAGCACCACGAGCCGTTCCAGTACTACGCCACGACCGCCAACCCGCGGCACATCCTGCCGACGTCACTCTCGGCCATCGGGACCGACACCCAGAGCTTCACGGGGGGCAGCTACGGCACCGGCACGCCGGAGTTCAACACCGCCAACCACCAGTACGACATGTCGTACTTCAACCAGCTGGTGGCGGCGATCGCCCAGGGCACGATGCCCGCCTCCTCGCTGCCCGCGGTCAGCTACCTGAAGGCTCCGGCCTACGAGGATGAGCACCCGTCGAACTCCGACCCCATCGACGGCCAGCACTTCGTCACCTCGGAGATCAATTCGCTCATGCAGACACCGGACTGGGCCAATACCGCCGTGGTCGTCGCCTACGACGACTCCGACGGCTGGTACGACCACGTCTACGCCGGGAACGAGGCCGGCCAGAGCGGCGCGCAGAACCAGTCGTCGGCGGGCGGCTCCCCCTCCCTCGGGGACGCCGAGAACCCGTCAGTGTGCGGGGGCACGCCCATCACCGGCACGGCGTTGGGGTCGTCGACGGTGATCACCACCGGCACCAACGACACCTTCAGCTACACCATCGGCGCCGGCTCTCCTCAGACCTTGACGATCCCCGCCAAGAGCTATACGCCCTCGGCGTTGGCCAGCGCGATCTCGACGGCCTCGGGGGGCGCCATCACGGCCGAGGTGAGCTCGACCAATCAGTTGATCCTCACCGACAACGGGCTCACGTCCCTGACGGTCAACAGCGGTGATGCCCTGACATCGCTCGGACTCACCCCGGCCTCATCTTCCAGTCCGGCCAGCCCCACGGTGACCAACGCGGCGGGCCAGCCCGAGAACGGGCGCTGTGGCTTCGGCCCCCGGCTCCCGCTCTTGGTGGTCTCTCCCTACGCCAAGGCCAACTTCGTGGACCACACGCTGAGCGACCAGGCGTCGATCCCCAACTTCATCGAGTACAACTGGGGGCTGCCGTCGATCCCGGGATCGGCCGACCACCTCCTCACCAACCCGTCGACGACGTTCGACCTGGCCAACATGTTCGACTTTTCGCCCGGTGCCACCGATGTGGCCGGGCCCACGCCCTACTTCCTCGACACCGCCACCTTCCAACAGACAACCCTTCCCAATCCGGTCCTACCCGAGACGAGCACCCCGCTGCTCCTCCCCATCGGCGCGGGGGTCATCCTCGGCGGGGGAGCCCTGGTGGTGTTCTGGCGCCGGCGTCGGGGGTCGCGGGTGCACCTTTGACCTCCCCCGCCTCCCTCGACCGGGCCCGACTCCGGGGCTGGGGTGCGGGGGAAGGTGTTCGCCCAACGGGCACCGAGAAATTGCCCGACATTCAAAGAACGTTCGCGAGCGGTTCACCAACCATTTTTAAGCTGCGCGGCGCGACGAGACCTACATAAAGAGGAGTCCGGTGCCCCGTCCCCGTCATTCCCGCAGGTGGATGCGAATTTCCACCGCGCTCTTCGTTGTCGGGGGCTCGGTGCTGGCCCTCGAGTCCCCGTCGTTTGCCGCCGGATCGTTCACTGCGGGCGATCTGGTCGTGTACGAGGTCCAGGGGACGTCGAGCTCCTCGGCTGCGGTCGATCTCGTCGACTACAGCACCGCCGGGGTACCGAGCGGGTTCTCGGTGGCCCTGCCCACCTCCGACAGCGGCTCGAACCAGATGCTGACCGAGAGCGGGTCGGCCCTCAACGACGGCGAGCTCACGCTCTCGGCCGACGGCCAGTCCCTGATCGCCACCGGCTACGACGCCGCGACTGCTGTGTCGAGCATCACCAACTCGACGGTGCCGCGCACCGTGGCTCTAGTCTCGCCGACGGGCACGGTGGACACCTCCACGGCGTTGAGTGATGGAACGGCCGAGGGGAACAACTTCCGCTCGGCGACGACGGCCGTGACAGGCGGGAACATCTACGTGGGGAGCGGGGGAGGGACAGGAATCACGACGGACGGGGCCTCGAGTGCCACCTACCTCGACGCCAGCAAGACCCACGAGGTCCAGGTGGTCAATGGCCAGCTGTACGAATCGACGTCGTCGAACATCGACTCGGTGGGCACCGGACTGCCCACCAGCGGCACACCGACCGTCACCCCGCTCATCACCGGCGCCAACCTGCCCGCGCACTTCGGGCCCGACCAGTTCGCCTTCGTCACCCTGGGGGCGGGCCCCGGCCCCGACACCTTGTACGTGGCGGACGGGTCCAACGGGGCCACCAGCGGCGACCCGAGTGCCGTCGAGAAGTACTCCCTCGTGTCCGGGGTGTGGAAGGCGACCGGGTCCATCAGCGTGCCCCTGGTGGTCGGGCTGACTGCCAGCGTCACCAGCGGTGTGGCGCATATCTACGTGACCGGTGCCACCGCCACGTCGGCGTCGAACAACACCATCCTCGACGGCATCACCGACAGCTCCGGCTACGACGGCACGCTGTCGGGCTCGGCCAGCCTGCTCGCCACCGCACCCAGCGGCACCGACTTCAAGGGCCTGGCGTTCGCACCCATCGCGACCGGGGGCGAGGGGCTTCCGGAGACCCCGTTCGTCCTCGCCCTGCCCATCCTGGGGACCTTGTTGTTCGGCGGCTACGCGGCCCTGCGGCGCCGCTCCCGGGCCACAGACACCTCCGCCTGATCGACAGATCTTCCCCGAGTCGAGAAGGGGACTCCGAGATGTTGCGTCATAGACCCCTTGTGCGCCTCGGCCTCGGGCTGGCCCTGGTGGTGACGCCCCTGGTGGAGCTGTCCGGCACGTCGACGGCGCGGGCCAGCGGCAACACCACCTACACGCCCGGCACCCCGGTGCTCGACACCGTCACCAACGGCCCGTGGACCTTGTCCCAAGGTGACCCCGGTGCCGGTGCGCCCTACAACGAGAGCTGGCCCGCCTACACGCCGGGCGGGACGCCCACCCAAGCGGGGGGTTATCCGAACCTGGCGGTGTATCCCGACTCGGGCTCGCCCTCCGGAACCCCCTACGCCAGTGGTGTGGCGGGCACGCCCGGGCCGGTCGACGCCTACTGCACCGGCGGAGGGGGCGCCCCCGAGACCGGCATCCAGGCGGCCGAACCGGCCGACACCGCCTTGCCCATGTCGCCGTACTACTTCCCCTTCGTCACCCAGACGCCGGGGGACTCCGCGCCCGGGCACCTCACCGGCTACTTCGACTACCGGCCCAAGGACACCGAGGAGGAGGTCGTCGTCGCCCGGTCCACCGACGGCGGGAACAGCTGGAGCTTCGCCGGCAAGGCCCTGGAGCAGAACCCCGAGAATTACTGCCCGACCGGTGACACCAACGACAACGGGCAGGGTCACACCTTCGTCATGACCGTGGGGGCCAACTCCTACCTCTACACGGTGAACCGCCCGGCCGGCGACAACCTGGGCGTGGGCCTGCTCGTCCACGCCGTGAGCCCGTCGGCCATCAACCCCGTGGCCGGCCTTTCCCCGGTCGAGTCGGTCGGCACCGACCCCGACACCTTCGCCGCCGCCTCGGCCTCGGTGCCGCCCACGGGGGGCATGGCGGTCCCCATCGCGGTGACCACCCTGGGGACGGGCGCGGAGCAGGTCGGCGCAGGGCAGTTCGAGGACCTGAATGCCACCTCGCCGGCGGGCTCGGTCATCACCTGCACCGGCACCGGCGCCGACACCCTCACCGGGTGCACCACGGCCAACGGTGCCGGACTGGCGGTCGCCTCGGGTGATCCGCTCGTCCAGGTCCTCGGAGATGCCAGCGCGGCGGTGGACATCGCCCAGGGACCCAACAGCCCCCTCGAGAACGGTGGGGACAGCCTGGACCTCAACGCTCCGCTCAGCACCATCGCCGCGGCCAACGTGCCGGGACGGTTCTACGTCGACGGAGCCACGATCTACTGCGTCAACAACAACAGCCCGGCCGAGCTCGAGAACTGCACGACGACCCAGAGCGGCGGCGTGTCGGTCTCGGTCGGCGACCCGGTGACCACCGACCCCATCCTGCCCAGCGACACCGGCCAGCCGGGCGGCGCCCAACAGACCACGGGGCTCATCGCCCCCGACGGCATCGTGGGCACGATCCCGAGCACTATCTCTTACCCCGGGGCCCCGTCGGGCTCCACCGTGATCATCTACGGCGAGAAGATCCTCAACTACTTCATCGAAGGCACCGTCGCCAGCGCGGTGTCGCTCCCGGCCAGCACGATCACGATGACCCCGTCGACGAGCGACGCCGAGCCCATCCCGAGCGGGACGTTCTCGATCTACCTGGGATCGACGGCGGGAAGCATCCAGCAGGTGACCTGCACCGGATTCGCGTCGAACACCTTCTCGGGCTGTTCGGGGGGCACGGGCACCGTGGCGGCGGGGAACGACGTGGGGGGACCCGGCGCGGCCATCGCCTCCTCGGCCACGCTCACCGCCATCGGGGAAGGCAGCACCAAGCCCAAGACGTTGTACAAGAACAACGAGGACCTCACCGTCCTGCGCGCCGCGTACACCACCGACGGGTTGAACTTCACCGACCTCGGACCGATCAGCGGCACCGACCCCAGCCACCTCACCGACATCAACAACCCGTCGGGCCAGGCGTACCCGTCGACGATCAACCTCCCCCAAGGCGCCACCGACGATCCGGAGCTCCGCTTCGTCGGGACACGCGGCACCATCATCTTGAATCCCGACGGCAGCATCGGCATGTTCGATTCCGGTGCATGGCAGTCCGACGGTGACAGCGACGCCTTCGACCAGATCTTCTACACGTCGTCGACCGACGGTGTGCACTGGACCCCACCGGTGGTGATCGAGAGCACCGACTACACGTTCTCGGCCCGCCAGCAACAAGACGCGGCCCTGGCCGGTGGCCATGACGACGCGCTCGGCATCAGCGCCTACTTCGCGGGCCGGGCCTATTCGCCCACGGTGGTCCAGAACGCCGACGGCACGCTCACCATGGTCTTCTCCGGCTACAGCACCCCCAAGCCGATCCCCCTCGCCGGCGCCGTGCTGGGCGACGGCCAAGGGGGTGCGCCGACCTGGACGGTGCAGCCCGACGACCCGGCGTTGTACCGCAGCATCCTGACGGTGTCGCTCACGCCGTCGGAGCCCGGGGCCGACGCACCCGAGGTACCGGCCGCCATCCTGCTCCCCCTGGCCGCACTGCTCCTGTGCGGGAGCGCGGTGGGCTACAGCGCGCGCCGACGGCGTCGCTCCCGGGCCTGAACCGGCGAGCGAGACGCGCCGGGCGCCGGAGATGCGCACCAGGGCGGCGCTAGAGTGCCGGAACTGCTTCGCTCGAGTGGTTCGAAAGGAAACACGATGACGGTCGCTGTCGGTGACACCATCCCTGACGTCGAGTTGCGCACGATGGCCGGCAAGAGCCCCGAGGCGGTTCGGAGCCGCGACGTTCTGGGGAAGGGCAAGGTCGTGCTGTTCGCCGTGCCCGGCGCGTTCACTCCGACGTGCTCGGACTACCACCTGCCCGGCTTCGTGCACCGCGCCGATGAGTTCCTCGCCAAGGGGGTCGACACGGTGGCGTGTATCTCGGTCAACGACCCCTTCGTCATGGGCGCGTGGGGCCGCGACCAGAAGGTGGGGGATCGGGTCCTCATGCTGGCGGACGGCAACGGCGAGTTCACGAAGGCCATGGGCCTCGAGGCCGATATGAGCGGGGCCGGGCTCGGGCCGCGCTCTCAGCGCTATGCCGCGGTGATCGAGGACGGCACCGTCACTGCGCTCTTCGTCGAGCCCGAACGCGGTCTGAACGTGAGCTCGGCCGAGTCTGTGCTGGGCGCCTTGTAGCTCGGGTGTGCCGGGCGGTCAGATCTGGATGTGGCTGAGCAGCTCGGCCTTGCGGGCGTCGTAGGTCTCGAAATCGATGATGTCGGCGTCGAATTCGCGCTGGAGCTGCTCCATCTGTTCGAGGATGGCGCCGCTGTCGGCGGGGGCCACGGCGTCCTCTTCGGCTCCATCGATGGCGCCGGCTTCGTCGGACGGATCGCTCTTGCGCTGACGACGGTCCCGCTTTTCGGCCGCTCGAGAACGCTTGTCGATGTCGCGCTGGCGCTTGGACGCGCTGCTGCGTTGGGCGGCCATGGGCTATACCGCCGGTTCGGCGATGGCGACGTCGTCGGTTGCCCCGACGCTCACGACGGCATCCTCGGTCGAGTCCCCGACGTCGGGCGAGGACGCCTCGGCGGGGGCCGCGCTACCCTCGGCCGCCGGTGCGGCGCGCTCGGGACGGGGCCCGTCAGGGCGAGGACCGTCACGATCAGGACGACCGCCACCGGGACCGCCCCGACCACGACGACCACCCTTGTCGCCGGCCAGGGTCCGCACCACGTACGGGAGCAGCGCCATCTCGCGGGCGTTCTTGATGGCGAGCGCCACGGCGGCTTGGTGCTGGGTGCAGGTGCCGGTGCTGCTGCGCGACTTGATCTTGCCGCGCTCACTCATGAAGCGGCGCAGGAGGCTGCTGTCCTTGTAGTCGACGTGCGTGACCCTGTCCTTGCACAGCATGCAGACCTTGGGCCGGCCGCGGCGGATGCGGCTCTTGGAATCGGTCGGCCGCGGGCGGGACCGTTGCTTGCGGGAAGATGGCATGTGCGGTTCTCCTGGAACGTCGCGCACATGACTTCAGGAGTCCGACGTACCGGGAAATCGGAAACCGAGGATCAGGGTCGGCGCGAGCGGCAAACCCAATCCATCCCATTCTAGCGTCTGCTGAACTGGGGCGTCCACCCGGGCAAGTAGCCTGGTGGGCTCATGTCTGTACGAAATGACCTCCGAAATGTCGCAATCGTGGCGCACGTCGACCACGGCAAGACGACGCTGGTGGACGCGATGCTCCGCCAGACGGGGGCCTTCCGGGCCAACCAGGAGCTGACCGACCGGGTGCTCGACTCCGGCGACCTCGAGCGCGAGAAGGGCATCACCATTCTCGCCAAGCACACCGCGGTGCCCTACGGCGCGGTGAAGATCACCATCGTCGACACCCCCGGCCACGCCGATTTCGGTGGTGAGGTGGAGCGCGCCCTGGCCATGGTCGACGGCGTCCTGTTGCTGGTGGACGCGTCAGAGGGCCCGTTGCCGCAGACGCGCTTCGTCTTGCGCAAGACCCTCGAGGCCCGTCTGCCGGTGGTGGTGGTCGTGAACAAGGTCGACCGGGCCGATGCCCGGGTGACCGAGGTCGTGCACGAGATCGAAGAGCTCTTCCTCGACCTCGATGCCGACGAGGATCAGGTCGGCTTCCCCGTGCTCTACGCCAACGCCCGCGCCGGGCGAGTCGGGACCTCGCCCGATGACATCGGGCCCGACCTCGTCCCGCTGTTCGAAGCCATCGTCGAGAGCGTGCCGCCTCCGCACTACGACCCCGAGACGCCCCTCCAGGCGCTCGTCACCAATCTCGATGCTTCTCCCTACCTCGGCCGCCTGGCGATCTGCCGCGTCTACAACGGGACGTTGCGCCGGGGCGAGCCCGTGGCGTGGTGCCGCCTCGACGGCTCGGTGCAACGGGGCAAGGTCACCGAGCTGTTCTCGTCCAAGGCCCTCGAGCGGGTCGAGACCGAAGAGGCGGGGCCGGGCGAGATCGTGGCCGTGGCGGGCTTCGCGGAGGTGACCATCGGCGAGACCCTGGCCGATGCCGACGATCCCCGCCCGCTGCCGGCCATCCTCGTCGACGAGCCCAGCCTGGCCATGACCATCGGGATCAACACGTCCCCGCTGTCGGGGTCCGACGGCACCAAGGTGACGGCCCGGCTCATCAAATCCCGGCTCGATCAGGAGCTGGTCGGGAATGTGTCGTTGCGGGTCCTGCCCACCGACCGTCCCGATGCCTGGGAGGTCCAGGGTCGCGGTGAGCTCCAGCTGGCCGTGCTGGTCGAGACCATGCGGCGCGAGGGCTTCGAGCTGACGGTGGGCAAGCCGCAGGTCGTCACCCGCATCGTCGATGGCAAGCTCCACGAGCCGATGGAGCGTCTGGCTGTCGACGTCCCGACCGACTACCTGGGTGTGGTCACCCAGCTCCTGGCCCTGCGCTTCGGCCGTCTCGAAGAGATGGTCAACCACGGCACGGGCTGGGTGCGCATGGACTACAGGGTGCCGGCGCGCGGCCTGGTGGGGTTCCGCACCGAGTTCGTGATCGAGACCCGGGGGACGGGCATCCTCCACCATGTCTTTGACGGGTGGGAACCGTGGCACGGTGATCTGCGGGTCAGGCGCAACGGCTCGATGGTGGCGGACCGACGAGGGGTGACGACCACCTACGCCCTCATGTCACTGGAGCAGCGGGGCACGTTGCTCGTGCCGCCGGGGACCGAGGTCTACGAGGGGATGATCGTGGGCGAGAACTCCCGGGTCGACGAGATGGACGTCAATCCGGCCAAGGAGAAGAAGCTCACCAATGTCCGGTCCTCCACGGCCGAAGAGCTCGAGCGCCTGACGCCGCACCTGCAGCTCTCGTTGGAGCAAGCTCTCGAATTCATCGGCGAGGACGAGTGCGTCGAGGTCTCACCCCATTCGGTCCGGCTGCGCAAGGTCGTCCTCGACCAGGCCATCCGTGGTCGTCAGCGCAGTCGGTCCCGGCGCGACGACACGGAGACCGCCGCGGTGTCTAAGCGCTCGTGAGCGGCATGGGCCCGGGGGCTACCTGCCCCGTGGTGACGGGGTCGTAGGCCGCGTAGCGCGCCCTCCCGATGGCCACGAAGAGCGGGCCGATCGTCGCGCCCGTGCCGCACGACCGGTGCCCGCCCAGGGCGACGCCGAACACGCCGTAGCCCGACGGCGTCTCCAGGATCTTGGAGTACTTGGGGCCCGCCCCGGCGGAGGGCTCCGCCGTGACGACCCCGCTCGGGGTATAGGTGGTGCCGCACCAGCGGACGAGGGGAGGAGCGCCGGTCAACGACAGCGTTCCGTACTGCGCCTTGTTGATGAGCTCGATCCATCCGAGCCCGATCAGGGCGACGACGAGGAGCGTGACCACCGCCACCCGGCCCCCACCCCGCCCGAAGCGGATCGCTCCCGCCGATCCGAGGGCGGCCACCAGGACCACGTCCAGACCGGGCCCCAGGCCCACGAGTGACGACAGGATCCAGGTCAACGCCCCCACCAGGACCAGCCCGGCCAGTATCCGGACCGGCGACACCTCGGGGGGCTCGGGAGGGGCACGCTCCACGGCCGGCGTGCCGGGTAACGACTTGCCCCACACCACGAGCGGAGCTTATGGCGAAAAGTCCCAAATTTTGACGATGCCCAATCGGTTGCACATAGGCATCATTGAGGTAGTTGGGGTAGTTGAGAATCATTGGTGGGTGCACACGAGGGGGGCATATGGCCAATTCCGGTCTGCTTGAGCGGCGGTTCAGGGTCGCGGGGTCGTCCCTGACGCCCGAATGCAGGCTCTGCTGGAGGACGGTGGTCCTCGAACCCGAGTACGTCGAGGCGACAGAGCAGCACGTCTATGTCCGTTGCCCGCACTGCATGGGTTCGTTCCCGATCCGCCACAGCGATGTCGCGACCTTCCCCTGGCACGAGGCGTCGGCAGGCTGACGAACTCCCTCCCGGAGACCGGGAGGATCCTCTACAGCCCGAGGAGCAGGCCCGGCATGGCGAGTTCCTGCGCGCACCGGTGCAGGGCGTCGAGGGCCGAGGCATCGCCACGCGCCGCGTAGGACCGCAGGACGAGCGCCTGGCTGATGCTCGCGGCCGAAGCCGGGGCAGGCGCCAGGTCCGGGGTCTGCGCCGTGATCTCGGACCGCAGGGCCGCGGCGGCGGTCACCGTGGGAGGTGCCCGGAGCGCGTGCCGCGGCCCGATCGGCACGCTCGACCCAGGGGAGGGCCTCGGCGGACCGACCGGCCAGGACGAGGGCAAGGCCCTTCAGCAGTCCGGCCAGATCTCCGAAAGGCCCCAGGCCGGGCCGATCGACCAGGTCGAATCTCGCCAACGCCTCCGGCACCCGTCCGCCCACGGTGAGCTCGGCTTCGATGACGAGGAGCGCCATCCCCACGACAGGGTCGAGCGAGGCCTCGGGGGGGAGTGGCGGCGTCACCCCGGTGGCGCCGCGGGCCACGGTCACCGCGAAGGTGGCCGCCCAGCCGAGCCAGGGGAAGTGCTCGTCGTCGACGATGCCGCTGAGGCGCGAGACCACCTCGGCGTGTCGAGCGGCCTCGTCCAGCCGTCCCGTGAACCGGGCCATGATGGCGAGCAGGCTCCGTCCGTGGACGACCAGGTCGAGGGCGCCGAGCTCTTCGGCGAGCTGCGCCAGGCGTCGGGCGAAGCCTTCGGCCTCGCCCGTGTCCTGCGAGGTGCCCCACAACGACCGGATGAAGTGGTGCCATGCCAGGGTGGTGAGGACTCCCAGCTGCCTCGAACGGTCCCCGGACTCATCGGCGAAGGCGAGCGCCTGTGCGAGCCAGTCCGGGACGCGGCGGTCGGTGGGTCGGGCCAGGCACAGAAACGACGACGCGCGCGACCACGCCCACCCGGTCCTCGATGCGCTCGAAGAGGTGGAGCCCGAGCTCGAGCTCCCGGGCCGAATCCTCCATCTGGCTCAAGTTGAAGTAGGAGACGCCCAGGTTGGCGTGGGCCCACGCTTCTTTGTCGATCATCCCGAGCTCGTGCCAGCGGGCCGTGACGGCGTCGAGGCGCGGGATGGCCCAGGCCGGGTCCGAGAACGTCTTGGCGTTGGCCGCGGTGTGGTCCCGCTCGACGGCGACGGTGGGGTCGTCGGGGTCGTCCTCCACCATGGCCAGGGTCTCGAGGGCTTGGTCTTCCTGGCTGCACAGGGCCTGGACCTTGGCCAGGTCAAGGAGCACGGTCGACCGCCGGCACCCGAGCGTCACGGCGCGCTCGAGCATGCGCAGTGCCTCGGTGTAGCGAGCCGCGGCGAAGAGATCCTGTCCGGCGTGCGCCAGGGCCTCGGCCGCCTCGGCCGCGACGGCGCCATCGTCGGTGAGGTACCCCGCGGCGCGATCGAGGTGTCGGGCCCGTTCCTCGGGCTCTTCCACGATGGTGGCGGCGCGGCGGTGGAGCTCGCCCCGGATGTTGCGAGGCAGCGTCTCGTAGGCGACCTCGCGCAAGAGGGCGTCCACGGTGTCGTAGCGACCGTCGGCGCCATGCCGCATGAGCCCGTTCTCGACGAGGGACTGCAGCACGACCGCCGCGTTGGGTGACCCCAGGGCGCTCAGGTGTGCGGCCGTCGCCCCGCCCATGACCGCGGCGTGCTGCAGGACCAGCTTCTGATCGGGCTCGAGCGCGTCGAGCCGGGCCGCCAGCAGCGCCTGCAGCGTGGCCGGGATGGCCCCGTGCGCGCTGAGTTGATACTGGTCGCCGTCGTCGACCAGCAGCCCCTGGGCCCGGGCCATCGAGACCAGCTCGCGTAGGTACAGGGGGTTCCCGTTGGCCCGTTCGACCAGGAAGTCCGCCGCGTCGGCCGAGAGCGGCTTCTCGCACGCGAACCCGTCGGCCAAGGCCGCGGCGTCGGGCCGGCTGAGCGGGCCCAGGCGGACCGTGGTGGCGGCCGAGAAGGCGGTGAGCCATTCCCCGGGCTCGGTGCGACCGACCAGCACCGTGAGCAGCGCCACGTTGTTGAGGCGCCCCGACAGCTCGCCCAATACCTTCAGCATCTGGTCACCACTGCGGTGCATGTCGTCGATCAGGATCAGCAGGGGCCGATCGGTGCCCTTCTCCTGGAGGAGTCGGCCCAGCGCCCACAGCTGTTCCTGGTGCATCCCGGCGGGATCGATCGACTGCAGGGATTTGTCCCACTCACCCGCCAAGGAGTTGACGCGGGCGGTCACGTCGCCGTCGGGCACGGGACCCAGCTGGCGGATGACCTCGGCGGCCACCCGGGCGCCGCTCATGGCGCCGTAGGCGGGGTAGGCGGCGCGGATGACGGTGCCGTCCACCTCGGCCGCTCGGGCCAGCTCGGCGGTCACCCTGGTCTTTCCCGAGCCGGACTCACCGCACACCACGACGACCTGGGGCTGGCGGTCACGACGGACCCGCCTCCACTGCGCCTCGAGGAAGGCGAGCTCGTCGTTGCGACCCACGAGGGGCGGGGACGGCGCGCTCGGCTGCAGGTCGACGGGTTGGAGGGACACGGCCTCCCACACCTCGACCGGCTCCTGCTTGCCCTTGAGCAGGATGGGTTGGCGGGCGCGGTACGCGATCCGCCCTGCGGTCAGCTCGGTGGTCAGCCGACCGCACAACACTTCTCCGGGACCGGCCGCCTTCTCCAGACGCGCCGCCACGTTGACGGTGTCGCCGATGACGGTCATCCCCCCGCCGGCTCCCACCGCCGTCGCCATCACCTCGCCGGAGTTCACGCCGATCGAGAAGACGAGGTCCCCGCCGAGATGCCGCATGGCCATCGCCGCGGCGACGGCGCGCTCGGCGTCGTCGTCGTGCGCGACCGGGACACCGAACACCGCCATCACCGAGTCACCCATGTACTTGTCGATCGTGCCGCCGTGCTCCGCCACGATGTCGCCCAACTCGCGAAACGCGGTGTCCACCAGGCGGGCCACGAGCTCGGCATCGGTGCGCTCGGCCAGAGACGTGAAGCCCACGACATCGGCGAACAGGACGGTCGCCAGCTTGCGCTCTTCCACCGCCGCGGTGGTGACCGTGGCGGTGGCGACCGGGCCGGCAACGACCGGGGGAGTGCGGGGGGACGAGGTGCCTTGCAGGGTCGTCCCGCACTGCCCACAGAATTGCTGCCCGTCGGTGACGGCGGCCCCACACGACGGGCACCCGGCCACGGGGAGTGCGGCTCCGCATTGGCCACAGAACAGGTATCCCTTGGGGTTGGGCGCCTCGCACGCCAGGCACAGGTTCACGACCTCACGGTACCCCCCTTCCCGAGCGACCCGGCCCGGACCGACGGGCGACGGCCCCCCTGGGCCGGCCCTACGTCGGGGTGCGGCACACCGCTTCGACGTTGTTGCCGTCGGGGTCTCGCACGAAGGCCCCGTAGTAGTCCGGGTCGTACTCGGGCCACAGCCGGGGCTCGTGCAGGACCTCGGCCCCGGCCCGCACCGCGGCGTCGAAGAAGGTCCGCACCGCGGCCCGATCCTCGGCTCGGAAGGCGATGTGGAGCTCCCGATTGGGAGCACCTCCCGCCAGAGGGCTCAACCAGAACGACGCCGTTCCCTCGGCGCCGTACCCGATCACCGAACCGAAGTCCATGACGCGCCCCGCGCCGAGACCGAGGAGCACGGCATCATAGAACTGCGCACTCAACGCCACATCCGCACATTGGATCGACAGATGGTCGAGCACTCTCGGATGTTACCGACGGCGTCGCCATGCCTTCGATGCTCACCGGCACGTTGCATCGCGCCACGCCGCGACCATGTCGGCGAACGGGGGCGCCGCCCACGTGCAACCCCGGGGGGGCCGGAGGCCACACGGTGCGGCAGCCCACCGAGCCGGAAACCGGCGATGTCAGCCGGCGTGCACGGACCGCATTTCCGGACCGCACTCCCCGCCATTCGTTCGCCTTACCCAGCCCTGCCAGTGGGGTGCTCAAACGCGCTCGCACTGGGAACCAGGCGATCCCCCACCGCCACCACCTTCGTCGCTCGGGCCTGGGGACAACAAGCGGAAAACTTGGGGATTCTCAGTGCGTCCCCGTGAGGGAGAAGACGGCGAGGGCCCCGACCATGGCCAGCGGCGCCGCCACCAGGCCGAGCCGGGTCGCTCTGGCGATCGACGGCGCCGCCCCGGCGGTCCCCGCAGCCCGGAGCCACAGAAACCAGGCCAGAGATCCCGTCACGCACAGATTGGGCCCGATGTCGAGGCCCACCAGGAGCGCGAACGGCCGGTGCGGGACCCGGGCGGCGAGAAGCGACGCGGCGGGGAGGTTGTTGCACAGCACGCTCGAAAGTGCCGCCAACGCGCTGGCCAGCACCGCCCCCACGACGCCGGCCCCGGCCAATACCCAGCCACCCGGGCCCGATCCGGGGAACTGCGCCTGCTTCAGCGTCGTGCCCCGCCGCACGCTCAGAGGGTGGCGGTGGTGTTGCGTGGGAAGTCGAGTGTGTACGAGGTCATCGACAGCGAGCCGTATGCGTACCCGTCGATGAGCACATCGGCGACGCCGCCCTCGGCGTCGGCCAGTCCGGCCAGATAGAGGAGCGGGATGAAATGGTCCGGCGTCGGGACGGCCAGGTCGAAGTCGCCCTGGCGGGCGGCCCCGACAATGGCGGCGGGGTTCGAGGTCATGGTGGCTCGGGCGTGGTCGTCGAAGCGATGGGCCCAGTCGGTACCCGAGTCGGGATGGCCCGGATCCATGAGCCCGAGATTGTGGACCACGTTGCCGCTGGCGATGACGAGCACACCGTCGTGGCGCAAGGGCGCCAGGCGCGCCCCGAGCTCGAAGTGGTACTCGAAGGGTTTGGTGGCGTCGATCGCCAATTGCACGACGGGAACGTCGGCGTCGGGGAAGGCGTGGACCAACACGGACCAGGTGCCGTGATCGATGCCCCAGCTGTCGTAGTCGAGTCCCACCCACACCGGCTCCGCCACGTCGGCCACCTGCCGGGCCAGGGCGGGGTCGCCGGCGGCGGGGTACGTCACGGCGAAGAGCTCGTCGGGGAACCCGTAGAAGTCGTGGATGGTCCGGGGGTGGGTCATGGCGGTCACCGCCGACGCATTGATATACCAATGGGCCGACACCACCAGGATCGCCCGGGGTCGGGGGACCTCCTCGCCGAAGGCCCGCCACGCCTCGGTGTAGCGGTTGTGGTCCAAGGCGTTCATCGGGTTCCCGTGGCCGATGAACGCGGCCGGCATCACGCCGAGGCCCTCGTGATCCGAACCGGGGAACGCCACGCCCTCACCCTACGTCCACGGTTCAGTCCGACGATCCGTCGACGTCACCACTAGGTTGGCGTCATGCCTCAACCTTTCCTCGACGCCTGCGCTCTCGCCGAGTTGGTCCGGGACGGTAAGGCTTCACCCACGGAGCTCGTGGATGAGGCCATCGAACGGATCGAGAAGATCAACCCCGAGCTGAACGCCGTCATCCGTCCTCGTTTCGACGCGGCGCGACGCGAAGCCGCGGGGGTGCTGCCCGACGGACCCATGCGCGGCGTGCCGATCGTGCTCAAGGACCTGATGTGTTACATGGCGGGCGAGCCGATCCACGAAGGCATGCGGGTGCTCAAGGAGGCGCACTACGTCGCCCCGCACGACCAGGAGCTCGCCCGACGGTTGCTCGCCGCGGGGTTTGTCGTGGTCGGTCGCACCAACACCCCTGAGCTCGGCATCGTGCCCACCACCGAGCCTGCCGCCTACGGGCCCACGCGCAACCCGTGGGATACCACCCGTTCCACCGGTGGTTCCAGTGGCGGCTCGGCCGCCGCGGTCGCATCGGGCATGGTATCGGTCGGCCATGCCGGTGACGGGGGTGGGTCCATCCGTATCCCGGCGAGCGCGTGCGGACTGGTGGGGTTGAAGCCCTCGCGCGCCCGAGTGCCGAGCGGGCCCGAGTGGGGCGATGTCTTTGCCGGGCTGGTGTGCGAATTGGCGGTGACCCGCACCGTGCGCGACACCGCGGCGGTGCTCGACGCCGTGGCGGGGCCTGCGCCCGGGGACCCCTACGCGGCACCGACGCCCGCCCGCCCTTTTTCCGAGGAGGTCGGGGCCGACCCCGGGCGGCTCCGCATCGGGGTGCAGAGCGAGGCGTTCGGCACGACGGTGGTGACCCACCCCGATTGCGTGGTCGCCACCGAGGCGGCCGCCGCGTTGCTCGAGTCGCTGGGCCACGTCGTGGAGTCGACCCACGTCGACGCGCTCGACGCCCCCGAATTCGTCGAGGCCTTCCTGTTGGTGTGGGCGGCGGGCATCGGGGCCGACGTCGACCACTACTGGGCCGAGAAACTCGGCCGTCCCATCGGTCAGGACGAGGTCGAGCCCCTCACCTGGACGCTCGTCGAAGCGGCCCGAGCCGCCAACGCGTCGGACTTCCTCGACGCGCACCGCAAGCTGCAGGCGATCTCGCGCCGGGTGGCACAGTGGTACGAGGGTGGCTTCGATCTCCTGCTCACGCCGACGCTGGCCGAGCCGCCCCCGTTGCTGGGTGAGTTCGACTCGCCCCCCGAGAACCCGCTGCACGGCCTGTTGCGTGCCGCCGCGCTGGTCCCGTTCACGCCGCCGTTCAACGTGTCGGGACAACCGGCGATCTCGCTTCCCCTGCACTGGAACGAGGAGGGACTTCCCATCGGCGTACAGCTGGTGGCGCCGTACGGACGCGAGGACGTCTTGTTACGCGTGGCCGCCCAGGTGGAAGAAGCCGCACCGTGGGCGCAGCGCCGTCCACCGGTGAGTATCTGACGACTCACCAGTAGTCGCGCATCAGCTCGCCGACCCAGGCGGGCTCGCGCACGCGTCCCCGGGGGCCGAAGGCGGAGAGGTAGGGCTTCACGTCGAGCACCGGGGAGCCGTCGATGGCGTCGAGCCCCCTGACGCGCAGGACGAGGCCGTCGACCGAGACGAGCTCGCACAGGGTCACCCCGATGCGGTTGGGGCGGTTCTTGGCCCGCTGGGCGAGGATCCCCACCGCGGGCCAGTCGGTGCGCCCCCGCGGGTGCCGGGCGCCCCGGGTGATGTCGTCATCGCCCACGCGGTCGAAGAGGAACACCACCTCGATGTGGGAGAACTCCTCGAGCCCCGCCGTGGCATCGGGCCCCAGGAGGGCCCCGTCGAGCTCGATCGATGCCAGGACATCGCCCCAGTGGTCGTCGTCGGCCTCACCGCGGCCACCTCTCACGACGCCGATCGGTTGCATGACGACGTCCATGTGCTGCTCCAGTCTCGATGGCGTGCGACGGGGTCTACGACGGCGGGCCCGGCACGGGCACCCCGTCGTACCCGGCCGGCGGTTGGTCGTCGGGGCAGGCGCCGGGGGGGTCGTTGAAGTTGGCGTCGTGTACCCAACTGCCTTCCTCCCAACCCGGGGCCATGGCCGGGAGCCCGAGCACGGGCGTGAGGTCTCTGTCCACGAGGGCACCGAGCTCCGCCGCGCCGTACGGGCACACGTGGGTGTTGTCGAGCTTTCTTGCTCTGATCCACGAGCCCGATGGGGTCCGGTTCCAGGCGAAGTAGCGGTCGCCCGGCGCGAAGAGCTGGTCGGTGCGCAGGTACAGCGCCCGGCCGGGGAAGAACTGCACCGCCTCGCTCGCGATCTGGTTCCAGGCGATCTGGCGGGCGTTGGTCGCCTTCCAGTCCGCCGCTTGTTCCAAGGGGTCGATCACGTAGGTGTTCGGTCCGACCTGGGGGAACTGCAGGAGCACCACGAGGTCGACGCCGTCCCCGGGGGCCAGGATCGTGCGCAGGGCCTGGATCAGCTCCAGCAGGTAGGCGTGCGGGTGGGCCTGGGCCAGGGGGGCGTCCCATGACCACGTCCCGATCACGAGCTCGGGATGCCAGGTGCTGATGATCTGGGGCAGGTCCCTCTCCCACGTGTGGTCGGTGCTGAGGCCCCACCCGCCGAACGAGCTGTTGGCCACGACGCGCACGTCCCCGGTGGCCTCGAGCGCGGCGGTGACCCCGGGCGAGCTGTCCTGCATGACGCTGTCACCGAGGATCCAGGTCCGGAGGGGATCGGCGGCGCTGAGCACCCTCCCGGGCGGGAGCGAGATGCGAGGAGCGCTCGGACCCAGGCCGGCCGCCACGGGAGGCACCGCCGCGGTCGAGGCCTCCACCGGGGGGACGGTGGCGATGAGCACCACGCTCACGACGCCGGCCACCGCGACAGGGACGAGGGCGCGGCGCCACCACATGTTCCAATCGGCGCGCCGCAGAGGCTGCTCGACGACGAAGTAGCTGAGACAGGCGGCGCCGGTCATGGCGACCAGTCGGCACACGAGCAGCGGGGCGCCCGACAGTCCCGTGCTCGCCGTGGTCATGAGGACGATGACGGGCCAGTGCCAGAGATAGAGCGAATAGCTGATGCGACCGAGCCACCGCAGCGGCGCGAGGGCGAGGATGCGCGCCACGGGGCCGTCGGGATGGCGGACCGATCCCACCACCACGACGAGCACACCCCCGGCGATGGCGACGAGCCCGCCGTCCCACATCCACCCCGGGGGACCCGTTCCCAACGCCGTACCGAGTGCGACGCCCCCCACCGCGAGCACCGTCGCGGTGCTCCACCGCGCGCCGCGCCGCGTCGGTCCCGCCGATCGCAGCGCCATGGCGCCGAGGCCTCCCAGCAGCAACTCCCACACGCGGGTGTCGGTGCCCAGGTAGGCGCGATTGGGGCCGAAGACGTGCGCGGCGACGCCCATCCACAGGGCCGAACCGGCCGCTAACAGGGTCGTCCCGATCACCAGGGCACGGAACGACCGGCGCCGTCCGAGCCACACGAGCCCAAGGAAGACCAGTGGCCACACGAGGTAGTACTGCTCCTCGACGGCCAGGGACCAGGTATGGGCCAGCGGGTTGACCGCCTGGAACGGCGCGAAGTAGCTGTGGCCCGCGGCGACCTGCTGCCAGTTGGCGAAATAGAGCAGCGTCGCCACGGCGGGGGAGCGCAATTGCGAGGGCACCACTCCCGGTCCTCCGGCCAGTGCGTACACGGCGAGCACCACGAGAAGGAGGCCGAGCGCAGGGAGCAGGCGCCGGGCCCGGCGCGCCCAGAAGGCTCGCAGGCGAATGTGGCCGGAAGCGGCCTGCTCGGAGAGCAGGAGGCTCGTGATGAGGAACCCCGACAGGACGAAGAAGACGTCCACGCCCACCCAGCCGCCCCCGAGGTACCCGAGGTGGAAGGCGATCACCAGCGCGATCGCAACACCCCGAACGCCGTCGAGCGACGGCCAGTACCGATGTTGGGACATAACCCCCCAGACCCCGCCTCGCTCGTTCGGAATCCAACCGTCACGCTACCGGCGGGGGAAGGCCTGCTTGGGTTATGTCGCGCCGGCGCGGGTCGGGACCGAGTACAGCGCGATCACGATGGCGGCGAGCGAGGCCCCGAAGGCCAGGAATGCCGCCAGTGCGGTGGTGGGAAGGCCCCCGGACTGTTCGACCAAGACCCCGGTCGCCCCGATCCACAAGAACGACGCCACCGGAGGTCGCCTCGAGGCGAAGTCCAGGACGAGAAGGCCGGCGCTGACCGCCAACAGGTAGTAGCTCGCGAACCACACTTCGGCCACGAGCCGGCCGGCGAGACAGGCGGTGGAAAGGCCGATGAGGGCCAGGGGCGACAGCAGGCGGTCGCCCGCCCGCCACCGGGCCCACAGCGCCATCGCCAGGGCCAGGACCACAGGGCCGTCGCGGGCGATCACGAGCTTGGTCTTCTCCGACAGGTTGGTCATGCCCACCACGGTCCCGGTCGAGAGCTTCACCACGCCCCCCGAGCTGACCGCGCTCAAGGTGCTCCACGTGGCCGACGGATCCGCGAGGGCGAAGGGGATGATCCCGCATCCCACCACCGCCAGGGCCGGAAACGCGACCGCGGCGCGCCGGCGCCACCCCGGAGCGGCAGCCAACACCGCCACCAGGGGCAGCAACGCGAACTGCTTGCAGAGAAAGGCGATACCGAACAGGACGCCGGTGGCGACCCATCGTCGGCGCAGCGCCTCGGCCACCCCGGCGCAGCCGAGTCCGACGCACACGAGATCCTGGGGATGAAACGTCTCGACGATGCCGTCGCTGGCGGCCGGGATGGCGGCGAGCACGATGACCAGGACCAGCTCGCCCGGCCCTCCGCCCGCGCCGGCGGCGCGGAGGAGCCGGACGCAGCCCAAGACCAGCACGATCCACGCCAGGATCCCGAGCACGGCCTGGGACCTGTACCACCGGTGGGTGGCAAGTTGCGCAGGTGCACACCAGGGCAAGAAGTAGCGCGTCACCGGGGCCACGCGTGCGTCGCACCATTCGGAGTTCCCGATCAGGGGTCGAAAGACCACGATGAAGGGCGAGGTGAGCAGCGCATACCCCGAAGGCTGGGGGAGGACGGCATCGTGCGCCGCGGCCGACAGGTCGCCGTCGGCCAGCGCGGTGGCGGGTTTCGTCACGCCGTAGGCGTCTCCCACCGACGGACCACCCCGGGCGGCCACGATCCCCACGAACGCACCCAGTGCGGCGAGGTACACCACCACCATGACCGCCCTGGGGACGCGACGACCGTTGAGACTCGTGCCCGGCGTCGACGACGCGGCGTCACGAGTCGTGTCGGTGCCCGGGCGTGGAGGCATCACGCTCGGACGGTGAGGTCGTGGTCGACCGCCATGGCCGCGTTGCGACCGTTGATGGCCATCACACTTCCCCCCGGATGCGTGGACGCCCCACACAGGTACAGGCCCGGGACCGGCGTCCGAGGCCCGAAACGGTTGTGCCACATCTGGTCGGGGAGGCATTCGCCTTGGAAGATGTGGCCCCCGGTCAGGCCGATGCGCTCTTGCACATCGGGGGGGCCGAGAACCTCGCGATGCACGATCGTGTCGGCCACGTCGGGGGCGAAACGGCCGACCGCGGCGATGGCGCTGTCCCCGATCTCCTGGCGCCGCCGCTCCCAGGTCCCCGTGGCCAGGGTGAACGGCACGTATTGGGCGAAGACGCTCATCACGTGACACCCCTCGGGGACGACAGATGCGTCGTAGGCGCTCTGGAAGTAGAGCTCGCACCACGCCGGGGCCGGCACGCCGCGTCTGCTCATGTCGTAGGCGGACTGCGTGGCATCGATGCCGGTGCTGATCGTGACCATGGCGCGATGCGGGTCGATGCCGGGGCCGGCCGAGGGGAAGTGCGGGAGCCGGCTCAGCGCGCAATTGACCTTCAGCACGGGGCTTTCGCACTGCCACTCGGCGACGCGTCGGCGGAAGGGGTCGGGGACGCCGTGCTCGCACAGGGCGACGGTGCGCTTCGGGTCGGCGTTGGACACGACGGCCCTGGCCCGGATGATCTCCCCGCCTTCGAGCCGCACCCCCTCGCCGGGAATCACCGCCGCCACCGGCACGCCGGCCGCGATCACCGCGCCCTCGTCGAGGGCGGCATCAGCCAGCGCGAACGACACCTGCCCCATCCCACCGTCCACGTAGCCCCACGCCCCGGGCCGGCCTTCGATGGTGCCCGACGCGTGCATGAGATGGACCCCGGCTGTGCCCCGGTCTCTGGGTCCCGCCCACGTGCCGATGATCCCCTGCCCGTGCAGCGCGGTCCGGAGCCGTTCGTCGCGGACGTAGTGCTCGACCACATCGGCGATGGACGCCTCGAAGACGACGTCGATGGCCTCGCTGTCCCCGCCCAGGAGCTCCTCGATCTCGGCCCGGTCGGGGGCGTCGCCCACCCAGGTGTCGCGTCGCCCCTGGCGCAGGGCGTGGCGGATCCGGCCGAACAGTGCGTCGTAGGCCTCGTAGCCCTCCACATCGCCGGGGGAGAGCTCGGCCACCGCCGCGGCACTGCGCGCCGGGTCGTCCCACAGCGCGATCGACGTGCCGTCTTCGAACGGGCACCACATGTGGGGGTCGACGAGCTGCACGCGATAGCCACGGTCGCGTAATCCGAGCTCATCGACGACGAGGGGGTGCAGGAGCCCGACCGAGTACGCGCACGGGCTCACCAGCCAGGCCGGGTCGGGGAACGGTTGCTCGAGGGTGCAGGCACCTCCGAGGCGGGCGCGCCGCTCGAGGACGAGCACGCCGTGCCCCTGGCGAGCCAGATAGGCGGCCGCGGTCAGCCCGTTGTGCCCACCTCCCACCACGACCACGTCCCAGCGTCGAGCGGCGAGCTCGGAGATCGGGGCGGGGAGGCCGACCTGCCCGAACGCCTCACGCGTGTGCACGAGTGGTCATGCTTGCAGGTCGGGGCGCGCTTCTTGGGCGGGCGCGGTGGCGCCGACGCGGGACGGAGCGGCTACGACGCGGCGGCTTGGTCCAGGATGGTCGACGGGACGAGCGACAGGAGCCTTCCCCCGCGTGCCGAGGACCGGCGCGACGGGCCCGCCAAGGCGCCGAAGACGTCGGGCTCGTCCTCGACCACGGTGTCGGGGGGCGAGCCCAGTCCGAGGACCTGGGCCAGGGACATGCCTGCTTCCCATGCCCGCAGGAGCGTGCTCAGCGCGGCCAACGAGAAGCCGTCGGCCTGGAGGCGCAAGATGGCCCGGAGCCGCTCGAGATGCTGGGCGTCGTAGTAGCCCGTGCGTCCCACCAGATCCGGGTGGGCGAGCAACCCCTGGGTCTGCAGGGCGCGGACCTGGCGGGTGGTCGTCCCCGCGGCCCGGGCGAGCTCGTCGACGGTCAGGCGGCCCGATCGACGGGGTTCGTCGGGGTCGGCCCCCACCTTCGGACTCCGATTCAAAGTCATGGTTGATTGTAACATGTTTCTGTGTTACATATCTCTACATTCCGGGAAGGCACCCGGCCGGCAGTGCACGGAGGGACCACCATGCCCATCAATCTCGAGGCAGTCGGCACGACCTCGGACCCCGTCGAACGATCCTGGTCGTCGCAGGACTGCCTGCTGTACGCGCTCGGCGTCGGCGCGGGCTCGCTCGACGCCGTCGAGTTCGAGCTCGAGTACACGACGGAGAACTCGACCGACCGGGCCCAGCGCGTCCTGCCCACCTTTGCCGCCGTCCTGGGAGGAGGTGGCCCGCCCCGCGCCACCCTGGGCTCGTTCGACCTGGCGATGTTGGTCCATGGCGAGCAGTCGATCGAGCTGTTCGGGCCGATCCCCACGGAAGGGACCGTGCGCACCACGAGCGAGGTCACCGGGATCTACGACAAGGGCTCGGGGGCGTTGGTGGTGTCGAGGTCCACCTCCGTCGACGCGCAGAGCGGCGAACCCCGCTTCGCCGCCACCACGTCGCTGTTCGTCCGGGGTGAGGGGGGCTTCGGGGGCGATCGCGGTCCGTCATCGGGTGCCGCCGTGGTGCCGGGGCGCGAGCCCGACGAAGTGGTGACCTACACGACGCGATCCGACCAGGCCTTGCTGTACCGGCTCTCGGGTGATCGCAACCCCTTGCACTCCGATCCCGTGTTCGCCAAGCGGGCCGGGTTCGACCGGCCCATCCTGCACGGGTTGTGCACCTACGGGTTCACGGGCCGGGCATTGCTCCATAGCGTGTGCGGGTCTGACCCGAGGCGTTTTCGGTCCATGGCCGGACGGTTTACGCGCCCGACGTATCCCGGCGACACGCTCACCGTCTCGATCTGGGTCGACGACGACCTCGTGCGCTTCCGCACCGATAATCAGCGGGGGGAGACCGTCATCGACGCCGGGCGCTTCGAGGCTTCGTAGGCTCTGCGGCCCGCCGGGCCCGCTCCACCGATGCCACGGTCTCGTCGAGAAGCGATCGCACCTCGACGTGTCGATGGTCGTGGGGAAGATCGACCAGGTTGATGCGCACCAGTGCGGCTGAGGCCTCGGCTCCCGCCCCGGCCAGAACCGCGGCCACCACGGCGTCACCACGAAGGTTCGGATTCCCCTCCTCGGCTAGTAGGGCGGCCCAACGCGCTAGGGCGGCGGCCGCCTTCATCGTCGCCAGGGGCACGTCGTTGGCTTGCGACAGCGCTTCCACGACTCTGCGCCGGCGCTCGTCGGGATCCGGTCCTGCCGGCAAGCGGTGGGCGGCGATGACCCGGCTGTAGGCCTCGGCGTCTTGATCGCACAACGGGGCCAAGCCGTCGCGAAGCGACAGGGCCTCGTCGACGATGTCGTGTGCACGTGGCATGTGCCGAGCCGAGAGGCGAGCGGCCATGGCGCACAGAGAGGCCGAGAGTGCCACCGCCATGACCGTCGCACCACCTCCGCCCGGCGCCGGTTCCCCACTGGAGAAGGCCTCGAGAAGCTCGTCGAACGGCATCGACAGGAACGAATGACCCGCGCCTTGTGGCCCGTGCTCACTCACGGCGGTGCCGAGCCCTTTCTGACCCTTTCTGAACCGGTCATGGAGCCGGGCTCACGAGAGTCCGACGACTTCGCCGTTCTCGTCGATGTCGATGCGCTCGGCCGCCGGATGGGAGGGAAGACCGGGCATGGTGCGCATGTCGCCGCAGATGGGGTAGACGAATCCCGCTCCCACCGAGGCTCGCACCTCTCGCACCGGGAGGCGCCAGCCCGTCGGCGCCCCTCGCAGGTTCGGATCCGAGGAGATCGAAAGGTGGGTCTTGGCGATGCAGATCGGGAGTGTCGCCGAACCCGTTGCGTTCGTAGGTGTCGAGCTGACGCGCCGCGGTGGGCGAGTAGTCGACACCGTCCGCGCCGTAGACCATGGTGGCAATGGTCTCGATCTTTTCCCGCAGGGGTGCCTCGCTCGGGTACAGGAGTCGGAATTCCGACGGCTCGTCGGCCGCCTCGACGACGGCTTCGGCCAGCTCCACCGCACCCCGGCCGCCGTCGACGAAGTGCGTGCACACGGCGCAGCGGACTCCCATCTCGTCGGCGATCTCCCGGATGGCGGCGTGCTCGGATGCGAAGTCCTCGGGAAACGAGTTGATCGCCACGACCGGTGTCACGCCGTGCATGCGCACGTTCTCGAGTTGCTTGCGCAGGTTGGCGCCCCCGGCATGCACCTCGTCGGGCCGTTCCTCGAGGAGGTCCGGCGGCAGCGGCCTCCCCGCCACCACGTGATGACCGCCGGCATGCACCTTGAGCGCCCGCACGGTGGCCACCATCACCGCCGCGTCGGGAGCGAGCCCCGACGTCCGGCACTTGATGTTGAAGAAGCGTTCCGCGCCCATGTCGGCACCGAAGCCGGCCTCGGTGATCAGGAAGTCGCCGGTGTGGATCCCGATGAGGTCGGCGATCACCGACGAGTTCCCGTGGGCGATGTTGCCGAACGGCCCGGCGTGCACCAGCACGGGTGTGTTCTCGAGCGTCTGGAGCAGGTTGGGCTTGATGGCGTCGCGCATCATCACGGTCATGGCGCCCGCGGCGCGCAGCTCTTCGGCCGTCACCGGCGTGCCCCCGTTGGTGTAGCCGATGACGATGCGCCCGAGTCGGTCGCGCATGTCCCGCAGGGAGCGAGACAGGGCGAGCACCGCCATCACCTCGGACGCGGCGGTGATGTCGAAACCCGACTGCCGGGGGACCCCGTCCTCGGCCGTGCCCAGTCCGATCACGAGGTTGCGCAAGGCACGGTCGTTGACGTCGAGCACACGACGCCACGTGATGTTGTGGATGTCGAGGCCCAGCTCGTTGCCGTGGTGGAGGTGGTTGTCGACCATGGCCGCCAAGAGGTCGTGGGCGGCGGTCACGGCGTGCATGTCGCCGGTGAGATGAAGGTTGAGCGCCTCGAAGGGCACCGCTTGGCTGTACCCCCCGCCCGCGGCCCCCCCTTTGATGCCGAAGGTCGGGCCCATCGACGCCTGGCGGATGGCGATGGTGGCGCGTTTGGAGATATGGCGCATGGCTTGGCCCAGACCGAGCGTCGTGGTCGTCTTGCCTTCGCCGAGCGGGGTCGGGGTGATGGCCGTCACGACCACGTACCGGGCGCGGGGGCGATCAGAAAGCGCCTCGATCGCATCCAGGTTCACCTTGGCCACGTACTCGCCGTAGCGGTTCGAGGAGGCTCTCGGGGATGCCGGCATCGGCCGCGATCTTGGTGACGGGCTCGAGCGTGGCCCGTCTCGAGATCTCGAGCGCGCTCAACATGGCCATGTCACTCCCCCTTGCAATGGTGTCAGCGCGCGTGCCGGGCAGAGGTGCGAGTCTCCTCCCCCGATGGCTGGCCCACTGTTTATAGCCCCTGAGCGGGAGCAGCTGCTTCGACCCCGATCCGGCGTGCAACAGTGAGAGCCCCGGGGACCGGAGAAAGGGACGGCCGATGTCGACGTTCATTACGCGTTTCGAAACTTCGGGTTCGGGTGTGCGGTTGGCGGTGAAGGACCTCATCGACATGGAAGGCGTTCCCACCACGGCGGGGTGCCGGGCGGTGGCCAACGAGGCCGTCCCGGCCGGGGCCGATGCGACGTGCCTGGCGGGAGCCAGGGCGGCGGGGGCCCGGATCGTGGGCCGGACGAACCTCCATGAGTTGGCGCTGGGTGTGACCGGAGTGAACCCGTGGTACGGAACGCCCGTGAACCCCCTCGACCCCGCGCTGGTTCCGGGTGGCTCGTCGAGCGGATCGGCCGTGGCCGTGGCCACGTTCGAAGCCGACGTCGCCTACGGCAGCGACACCGGTGGGTCGGTGCGGATCCCCGCCGCGTGCTGCGGCACCGCGGGTCTCAAGACCTCGTGGGGTCGCATCCCCCTCGGCGGGGTGTGGCCCTTGGCTCCCAGTTACGACACCGTGGGCCCCATGGCCCGCGACGTGGCCGGCCTAGTGCTCGGCATGGAGCTTCTCGAGCCGGGATTCGCCGTCGCACAACCCGCGCCGGTCCGGGTCGGGCGTCTCCGGGTGGAGGCGGATCCACTGATCGACGCGGCGATCGACGACGCCCTGGCCCGGGTCGAATGGGAGGTGAGCGAGATCGCGCTGGCTCGATGGCACGACGCCACCGCCGCGGCGGGGCTCTTGCTCGTCACCGAGGCGTGGGAGACCAACAAAGAGCTCGTGGCGCGTCGACCGGGCGAGGTGGGGGCCGACGTCCTCGGCCGCTTGCGCCTCGGCGGCTCGATCGATGCGCGGGGCATCGAGTCGGCCCGGACGGTCAAAGAAGCGTGGGGTGGGTGCCTCGAGGAGATCTTCTCGCGCGTCGACTTCATCGCCACCCCCACGCTGACCGTGTTCCCGCCGCCGCTCGCCGGGGGCGAGGAGCTGCTGATGGCGCGCTGCACGCTCCCGGTCAACCTCGCCGGCGTTCCCGCCCTCGCTCTTCCGGTGCCGACCTCGGGTGCGCTGCCGGCCAGCCTTCAGCTCATCGGGCCCATGCACAGTGAGGAAAGGCTGTTGGCGGCGGGGCGCACGCTCGAGTCGGCGATCTCCACGCGCTAGCGGGATTATCGCCTGGGCGAGTTCGTGGCCAGTTCGTCGACGATCTTCATCGGGGACGTGGCGGTCTCATGTCTTTCCCGGCCACCAGCCTTCGTCGGCCGTGTCGGCGAACTGCTGGCGGGGGTTCTTGTGCAGGGCCTCGCCGACGCTGCCGATCCGAAGCCAGTCGATGCCGCGGCGGCACCCCGGGCATTCGGGGAACCGCTCGCCCTTGGTCACGACGACCTGCCCGTGTCCACAGCGCCCTGTCCACACGCCAGACTCATCGCACGTTCGATTGGTGAATGCCATTGCGCCCCTTGGCGTTGCGACGACGTCGCGCCGACGGGCCGGTACCGCACCCGCAGAACCACCACTCCTGGCGAATTCATCGACCGGGATGCGTTCGTGGGTGAGGGGACATCGCCCGGTGGGGCGAACTTGGGACTTTGGTCACCTTTCCGCCGCGTCGGGCGGGCTGTGCTGGCGCGATCTACCGGTTGACGGTATATCGGGAGCCGATATATAGTGCCGGGATGCCGACGGGGCCGCGTCAGGGATCCGATCCCGACCGGCGGTCCACCCGGCGCCGCTTCCTCGCCTGGGGTCTCGGGACCGCCGCGGTGGCGGCGGCCGGGGTCACCGGAGTCGAGCTCGTGGACCGGGGGGTGCTCCCGGGGCACCAGATGCTGCTCACGGTGGAAGGGGCGTGTGCCGTGTCCTCCCCCGGGCTCGAGTTCTCGGCCCTGGGCCCGGCCACCTCGGGCCGGTTCTTCTCCCGGGCCCGTCGCCGGGTCGTCGGGTACACGATCGCCTTTCCGCCCGGGCACGGCCCGGGAAGCGTCCTCCCTCTGGTGGTGATGCTCCACGGGTACGGGGCCAACCACACCGATGCCCTGTCGGGGATGTCGCCGGCACAGGCGGTGGCGATCAAGGTGGATGGTCGGCGGCTGATCCCCATGGCGATGGTCACGGTGGACGGGGGAGGCGGCTACTGGCACCCGCACCCCGGCGACGACCCGCTGGGGATGCTGGTGGACGAACTGATCCCCATGTGTCGGGCCCGGGGGCTCGGTCGGCCCGCCCAGGGCCTCGCCACGATGGGGATCTCCATGGGCGGCTACGGGGCGCTCGTGGTGGCCGAGCGGTATCCCGCCCTGGTGAAGGCGGTGGCCGCCATCAGTCCGGCGGTGTGGACGACGTACGCCGAGGCGCACGGGGCCAACCCCGGCGCGTACTCCTCAGCCCAGGATTTCGCCGCCTACGACGCCGTCACCCACGCGTCGGCGCTGGCGGGGATCCCCGTTCGGCTTGCGTCGGGCCTCGACGACCCGTTCCATCCGGGGGTGCGGGCGTTGGCGGCCTCGCTCGGGCACGCCACGGTGGACTTCTCCAAGGGGTGTCACTCGGGCCCGTTCTTCGTGGCCCAGGAACCCCCGTCGCTGGCCTTCCTCTCAGACCACCTCGGCGGCTGAGGACGTCTCGGCTCCTCAGGAGGGAGAGGCGGGGGAAGGAGGCTTGGGGGCGGTGTGGACCAGGACGTCCCGAAGGAACCGCAGCAGGTCGCACCGGAAGCAGTAGTCGCGGCACCGATGACCCATGGACCCTTCCCCCCCTCACGACCGTCCTCGCCGAGCCCCCAGCCCGGGTTGGGTTGCCCCTGTCGTCTGCGCCAACCGTGAGCCCCGAGCCTCACCGGCTGCACTATCGGCCCCCAACATTTGCCCAACAGCGGACCCAGCGTCCAGTCTGGGGGGACGGGGGAGATCCCGGACGGATCGTCCCCGGGACTCCCAGAACCCCCCGGAGGTGGCGTCATGATCCGTGGTGAAGGGACCGCCGTCGTGAAGGGCGTGACTCCCGACGAGGTCTTCGACTTCGTTCTCGACCCGGCCCAGTACACCAAGGCCGACACCAAGATGGTGTGGGTCACGAAGCTCGCCGATGTCCCCGACGGGATGCTGGCCCGCGAGGACGGCAAGTTCCTGGGCCTGTTCAAGGGGTCGGTCGTGACCCGCTACCGGTGGACGCGCCCGACGAGCATCGACGTGACCCTCGAGCACGGGGTGCCCCGGTCCCTGCACGCCTGGTTCGAGATCGAGGCGGTCGACGGGGGGACACGCGTGCGCCACGTCGAGGAGCTCGACCTCGGGCACGGGCCCCTGGGGCTGCTCCACGACGCCGTGGCCCGCTCGTGGTTCGCGCGTTCGGTCACCGCGCGAGGTGGCCGAGATCGCCCGCCTGCTCGAGTCGGGCGAGCGCGGTCGAGGGCCCGACCACGCCGAGGCGTCCGTGAGCGGTCGTCGCCGCGGCGACGTCGCCGGTCGCGTCAGGGGCCGGTGAAGCGGATGTCGAGCGTGCGCAGGTAGGTGTGGAGGCCGGCGTCCTGGACCGGCAGCAGGTTGGCCGGGGACCCCGACTCGTTGTGGTGGCTGTGCCACAGCCCGGGCGGGGTGACGAACGCGCCGCCGGGCTCCCAGTCCACCCGTACCGGGTCGACGATGGTGCCGTCGGGCCGGATGTCGGGGCCGACCAGCGTGTAGCACCCGGGATCGCAGTGCGACGATGAGGTCGAGGGCGATGCTCTGGTGGCGGTGCGGGCGCTGCACGTGGCCGTCGGGCAGGACGCCGAGCATGGCCCACAGGGTGTGGGTGGCGGTCAGGGTCTGGTCGTTGCGGGCGTTGCCGAGGAGTACCGCCACACGGCTGCGCCGGGCGGCGTCGGGGTCGGCGGCCACCTCGGCCAGCCGGGCCCGGGCCACGCTCGCCGTCGAAGACGGGTCGGGGCGAATCGGGGCTCGGTCGCCTCGACGCCGAGATAGGCGAGCAGCGGGGAGTCGTCGACGTGGTACAGGACGGCACCCGCCTCGGCGCGCGTGCCGAGCCGGCGAGCGGCCCGGCAAGGTGACGACGTCGCCGGCCTGCCAGGCGATCCGACCCGCGCCTCCCGGTCCCTCGACGTCGGTGTAGCCGCGTCCCTCCAGGCAGTAGAAGAGCGCGCTGGTGGCGTTGGGGGCGAGGTCGCAGGACGTCGCCCGCGGCGATGCACAGGAACTGGGCCAGCAGCGACGGGCCCGTGGCCGGGTACGGCGGTCCCGAGCACGTCCGACAGGTCCAGGGCGACGACCCGCGTCGGTCCCGGCGTCGTGGCACGGGCGGGGAAGCGGCGGATCGGGACCGTGCGTCGTGTGGCCGGACCCGATGGGGTCGACCGCCGCGCTGTACTCGTGGAAGCGGGCGTCGCCGGTCCAGTCCTCGACGGCCAGCCCGATGCCGACACCGCCGGCATCGGCGCCCGCGGGGTCGGGTCGGTCGACGCTCGTCCATGCCACCAGTATCGGTCACCGCGCGGTCGCATGCGGTCGGCGCGTGCCACGCGCGGCTCCGTCCATCCCACTTGGGGATGACCTGGGGAAGATCCTGCACGATCCTGGGGAAATGTCCCTCGCAATTGGGGATGGCGGAGAGAATTCTCTGGAGAACATCGGGATTTCGCGTCGCCCTATTGACCTTCGATGGGCGCAGGCGCAGAGTGGTCAACAGCCGAACGAACAACGACCCTCTGGAAGCCGGAGAGAGCGCCGCAAGGCGGGATCACCGGGGGAACGGAGGGCGACGAGTTCGCCGGCGAGGCGGATGGTGAAGTAGCGGAAGGTTCCCTGGGATCGACCGTTACAACGCCCGGACCGGGGGTCGTCCGACCCATGGAAAGGGCGAGCTGCTCAGCCGAGGGCGCGGCCCCGAGGAGTGCGGGCGACTTCGGTCGAACCGGCTACTCGGGGTCTCGCCGCGTCTGGGGTCTGACACGTTCTCGTGGCACGCTCGCCACGCTGGCGCGTCGACAACTCCTGACGCGTCGTCAGCGGATCGTGAAGGTCGTCTCCGTGGCGGGGATCTTCGTCGGTGACCTCGACGCCATCGACGCGCGCCCAGAGGGCCCTGGCGGCACCACGCCACCAGCGCCTCGACCGCGAGGGGCGAGCCCTCGAAGACGGCCTCCACGTCGCCGTGCTCGGTGTTGCGCACCCAACCGCCGAGGTCGCGCGTCGGCGCGCCCGGGCCCGACACGACGCCCGGAAGCCCACGGCCTGGACCTGGCCGTGGATCAAGACCCGGCGCCGGACGGTGTTCGTCTCCCCGTCGGGCGCTGTCACCTCGAGGAGGCGCCCCTGGCGTCGGCGACCTGTCCATCAGGCAGGGGTCGACCTCTCCGTCGGTGCACCGTTCGCATTCGAGCTCCAACGTGCTGTGGGCGATGGTGAAGGGCCCGCCGATGGCGGACTTCACCTTGTCGCCGACGACCTGGGCCTGCTCGAGGCGTCGGATGACCCGGTCAACACGACGTGGGCCGAGAGCGCTCGGACATCGCTCGACAGGCTCCAGACGTGAAGGTCGTGGACCTCCGCCACACCCGGGACCTGTCCCATGACGGCGGTCAGCTCGGCCAGGTCGACATCGGCGGGGGACGACTCCAGCAGGACGTCGACGCTGGCCCGCAGCAGCCGGTAGGCCTCGACCACGATGATGGCGGCCACGACCAGCGACGCGGTGGGGTCGGCCCACTCGAGCGAGGGGTACGGCCACGAGCACCGCCCCGGCGCCCAGCACGGCGAGCGAGCCCAGCGCGTCCCCGCCCATGTGCAGCGCGGCGGAGCGCATGTTGAGGTCGCGGCCGCGCTCGCGCAGCATCGAGCGCGGCGAAGCCGTTGGCCACGAAGGCCACGGCGGCGACGACCACGACGAGACCCCCGTGCACCGCGTGGGGATGCAGGAGGCGGAGCGACGCTCTCGACCACGATGGCGACGGTGATCACGGCGATCACCGCCGCGTTGCCGAGCGCGGCCAGGATGGGCCCGCGGTGGTAGCCGAAGGAGTGCGACGGGTTGCGAGGTCGCGTCGCCCACCGCACGGCCAGGAGCGACATCGCCACCCCGGCCACGTCGGTGACGTTGTGCCCGGCGTCGGAGAGCAGGCCGACGGAGTGGGCCACCAGACCGCCGACCACCTGGGCCGCGGCCAGGGCGATGTTGAGGCCCAGGGCGACCACGAGGCGTCGGGTGCGACTGGTGGCGCGGTCCATCGACGATGTGGCTCCTCGATCGGTGTCGGTTCGTCCAGCCTACCGGGGGCCTTTCGGCAAACCCTCGCCTCAGTCCGAAGGGGCCGAACCACGACCGCTCGGCGCGCTCCCGGTGCGGTAGCAGCCGAGCAGGTGCTCGAACCACGCCGTGCTGTCGGTGAGCCCGCCGGGTCGAAAGCGCTCGAGCCACAGCCGGCGGTACTCCCCGATGCGGGCTTCGAGCTCGGTGGCCAGGGTGGCCCGGTCGGCCGTCGGCCACCGAGGCCAGGCTGCCGTCTCCCTCCAGCCGCAACACCACGTCGCGACAGGCCAGGCGCAGGAGGGCCCCGGTGGCGAGGATCTCGTCCAGGACGAGCTCCCCGTCGGGTCGTTTCGGCCGGGCCCGCGTCGAGCGCGAGCGGCGGTGTCGTCGACGAGCGCCTGCACGGCTTCGAGGTCGGTTGGGCTGAGCCCGGCCGTGACCGCCTTGCCCATCCGCCACTGGGGCAGGAAGTAGGGCAGCGCCAGAGCCGACATGTTCGGAGGGCGGGGCACGACCATTTGGTAGGCCTGGCCCAGTCCCACGACGGCGTGGCCCGTGACGCCGGCGGGATCGTCGTAGCAGTGCACGTCCAACACCGCCGCGAGCTCATCCGCGTCGAGCCCGTCGTGCGCATCGACGCACCAGCCGAAGGCGGCGGCGGTGGCGAAGCCGGGGTCGCTCACACAGGGTTGTTGGTGGTGGCCCATGTCACCCCAGTCGGTGACGAGGAGTCCGCGGGCGCCGTGGGCGGCTCCCGGCCGCGCCGCGCTGTGGATGTTCTCGATCATGTTGTCCACGCGTCCCGAGATCGACATCCAGCTCGAGGTGCCCGGGCACACCCAGAAGGGCACCCCGGCATGCTTCGAGGCGGGCGGCGCGTTCTTCGAAGGGATGGTTGGCCTCGTACCCCCACTCGCACACCGTGACGTCGTCGGGGAGATCGGCCAGGAGGTCGGGATGCGCGGCGGGGATGTCGCCCCACACGAGCAGCTCGCGTCCGTCGAGGACCTTCTCGTCGCGCAGCGCACGCAGCCACTGGCCCCACTCCCCCCGCCGTTGGGGGCTCAGCTCCCACGGCTCGTCCATCCCGATGTGGACCCGGTCGCTCTTCACCTGGGGGACGAGCTGGGCGAGGAGGTCCGAGACGAGCGCGAACGCCTCGGGATTGGCCGGGTCCAGCGTGAGCGGGGGCCGGTGGATCCCGAACATCCAGTCAAAGCCATCGGGGGCGATGGCGAGCGGCCGGTACCGGTCCAGCCTGAGCCACCGCTCGAAGTGCCCCAGGGTGTTCTGGTTGGCGACCAGCTCCACGCCGCGCCCGGCACAGTGCGCGTCGAGGTCGTGCATGTCCGGCACGGTGTAGGGGTCGGCGTGGCGCCACACGTCCTCGTGACCGGCGTAGGCGAAGGTGTGCTCCATGTACAGCTGGAGCTGGTTGATCTTCCACCCCGCCAACCGGTCGACGAGGTCGCGCAGGGTGTCCATGCTGGGGACGCGGTCGCGCGACACGTCCAGCATGACCCCTCGCACCGCGAAGTCGGGCCAGTCCTCGATCTGGCACGCCGGCAGGGTGCCGTCACCGACACCGCCGGGCGCGTTGGCCGGGTGCCGCAGCTGCGACAAGGTGGCGCGCCCGTGCCGCAGGCCGGCCTCGTCGGCGCCGACGAGGCGCACGGCGTCCTCGCCCACCTCGAGCCGGTACCCCTGCGGGGCGAGCGTGGCGTCGAGGGACTCTTCGGCCACGCGGTCCGGGACGCGCCGGCCATCGGACGCGGCTCACATACGAGCGGGGTCGAGGGAGCAGGATCGGTGGAGGCGTCATGGCGTCGGGCGGGGCCGAGCCGGCCTCAGGCCGCCGCGTCCCAGGGCCCCTCGGGTCGCAGTCCCTGGGCGACCATGAGGGCGAGCTCGTTGCGCACCACGGGAAGGTCATCGGCGTGGGTCACGCCGATGCAGCGCCCGGGTCCGTCGAGCACCCGCACCGCGGCCGGCCTCGACCCCGTCGATGCGCCCCGCGATCAGGTCGCCCACCACCTCGGGCAGGAGGACCTCGGCATGACCGTCGAGGGCCGAGGGATCGGGCACGGTGCCGTCGGGTGACACCGAGGGATGCGCCCCGAGCACCGCGCTCTCGAGCACGGGCCAGATCGAGGGCTGGAACCCCCACAGGTTCATCGACACCGGGGTGTCGCCCGGCAGCACGGCGGGGTCGATCCCGTCGCCGACGTCGAAGGCCCCGTCGGCGCGCCGGGCCACCCCTCGGCGTTCCACCAGCCGCAGGAGATGCCCGTCGGGTCGCACCTGACAGGTCCCCCGGGTCACGGGGGCGTCGGCCACGATCGTGTCTCGCAGCCGGTAGGCCACGATGGCGTGCTCGTCGCCGTCGGCCAGTCGACCGGCGAGCAGCGCCAGGGCCGGAGCCCCGTACACGTCGTCGGCGTTCACCACGGCGAAGGGGCCGTCGCCCACGTGCTTGCGTGCACACAGCACCGCGTGGGCGGTGCCCAGGGGCACGGGCTGCTCGGCGAAGGAGACCTCGACGGGGGCGGGAAAGCACCGACCCACGTGGTACCGGATGGCAGGACCGGTCTCGGGACCGAGGACGAGGACGATGTCCCCGAAGCCGGCCGACACGGCGTCTCCGGCGATGAGATCGATCACCGCTTCGCCGTGCAGGCCCACGGGCGCCAGGGGTTTGCAGCCGCCGTAGCGCTTGGCCATGCCCGCGGCCAGGACCACCAGGACGGGCCGGTTGCCGGAGCTCCGTGTCGTCATCCGCCCCATCGTAGGACGGCGCTCGCCCAGGTCATCCCGCCCCCGAAGCCCGACAGGAGGACCAGAGCGCCGGGGCGGAGGCGGTCGGTCTCGAGCGCGTCGGCGAGCGCCAGGGGGATCGACGCCGACGAGGTGTTGCCGTAGCGGTCGATGGTCACCACGCACCGGTCGTCGGGTATCCCCAGGCGCTGGCTGGCGGCGGTGATGATGCGGGCATTGGCCTGGTGCGGGACGAAGAGGTCCACGTCGGCCGGCGTGAACCCCGCCTGGCTGAGCGCCTTCGTCGACGAATCGACGATCACGCGCACGGCGTGGCGGAAGATCTCCTTGCCGTTCATGTAGAGGTACCCGCCGTGGTCGCACTTCAGGAGGTGGCGCAGCGATCCGTCGGCACCGAGGTCCCACGCCAACAGCTGGCCGGGGCCGTCGGTGGCCTCGAGGAGCACCGCACCGGCCCCGTCGCCCACGAGCACGGCGATGCTGCGGTCGTCCCAGTCCGTGATCTGCGACAGCGTCTCGCTCCCGATGACGAGCACGCGCTGCGCACCGGCGAGCACGAGGCCATGGGCGGCGACGAGCGCGTAGACGAATCCCGAGCACGCCGCGTTGACGTCGAAGGCCCCGCCGCGCACGCCCAGTCCCTCCTGCACCGTGGCCGAGGTCCCCGGCACCAGCGCGTCGGGAGTGGAGGTGGCGAGCACGAGCACGTCGACGTCGTCACCGGTGCGTCCGGCCCGTGCCAGTGCCTGGGCGCCCGCCGCGATGGCCAGCTCGGCGGTGGTGCCGCCGATGCGGCGCTCGCGGATCCCGGTGCGCTCGGTGATCCACTCGTCACTGGTGTCGAGCCGCGCCGAGAGGTCCTCGTTGGTGACGACCTTGTCGGGTACGGCGATGCCCCACCCGGTGACGACTGCTCCAGGCACCGGGGGTCAGGTGCGCTCGAGGACGTGCACGGCGACGAGGGCGGTGTCGCTGGCCCGACATGATCCCGCCGGTGTTGACCGCGGCCGCCAGACGCGGTTGGTGGACCTGGCGACCCGTGGCCGTCCCTCGCAGCTGGGCCACGAGCTCGGCGATCTGGCAGATGCCGGTGGCGCCCAGGGGGTGCCCCCGGGCGACGAGACCGCCACTGGGGTTGACGCACACGCCCCGACCACCCACGTCGGTGTCACCCGCCAGCGTGGCCAGGCCCGCGTCGCCGGCGGGGAAGAACCCCAACGATTCCAGGGCGTAGAGCTCCTCGGCGCTGGTGGCGTCGTGGAGCTCGACCACGTCGATGTCCTCGGGACCCGCACCCGCCGCCTTCCAGGCTTCTTCGGCCGTCTCGCGCAACCTGTCGTGGTAGTCGAGCTCACCGTTGCCCGATCGCAGCACGCTGGCGCGAATGCGGGGCGCGCCCGGCGCGGTGCCGGCCGACAGCACCGCCGCCGCGGCCCCGTCGGTGAACGACGAGCACATGAGGCGGGTCAAGGGTGCGACCACGACCGGTGAGGCGAGAACCTCCTCCACGGTGACCGGCGTCCGGAACTGGGCCAGCGGGTTGCGCGACCCGGCCCGGCGGGCCTTGGCCGCCGCCGCCGCGATCTGCTCGGGCGTGGTCCCCCGTTCGTCGATCTGATGACGGACCCACCCGGCGTTGAGCGCCATGAGCACGCTGCCGGCATCGTTGTCGAGGCGAACGCGTATCTCGGCCCGCTCGTCGGAGGGCAGGCCGTCCTCGATGCCCGCGATGGTCTCGCCCCGTTGGCCCGTCCACATCTTCTCGACGCCCACGACGAGCACCGGCGATTGGCCCGCCTGCGCGGCCAGCCAGCCGAGGTGCATGGCCGACGATCCGCCCGCACAGGAGTTGTCCACGTTGACGACTCCGGTCGTGCCGAGATCGACGTCGCGGAGCCAGCTCTGGCCGCGGATGCACCCTTGATCGCACAGACGACCGCCCAGGGCATTGGCCGAGATCACGAGGCCCACGTCGCCCGGGGAGAGCCCGGCGTCGGCCAGGGCTGCCCGCACCGCCTGTCCCGCCATGTCGGCCGGGGTCAGGTCGCGCCGGTCCATCGGCGTCATCCCAATCCCGACGATGCTTACGTCTTGTCGCACGACGACGTCACCTCCAAGCCTGTTCCGGGATCCGCGTGCCGTGAGCGGCCGATACAACCGCACCCGCCGCTCTCGGCGCCATGAGGGGGACGCGATGAGGCCGGCGAACTCGCCGGCCAGGTCCTCGAATTGCACCAGCGGGTCGTCGGTGGTGACGAAGACCGCGATGTGTTGTGCCCCTGCTTCGGCGAAGCGTGCCAGGGCCGACGCGCAGCTGCGGGCACTGCCGGTCACGAGATGGCGCTGGAACGAGCGCGCCGGAAGTCCGTAGAGCGAGGACATCCAGGCGAGCCCTCGCTCGTCGGCCCCCGCGCTCCCCACCGACACGAAGACCACGGTGGCGCGGGCCACGGCGCCGGGGTCGCGTCCTGCTCTCTCGGCCTCCTTGTCGAGCCGGCCCAGCGCGGCGCGGTACTCCGCGGCGGGGACGAACAACGGGATCCATCCGTCGCCGCGGCACGCCGCGCGCCGCAGGGCCGCTTCGCTTGAACCGCCGACCCAGACCGGGATCGGGCCGGGCGCGGGCAGTTGCGCATAGCGCGCCCCGGCGGACTGCGCCCATGCTCGGTGCAGCGTGTCGATGCCGTCGTCGAGGAGGCGACCCCGGGCGCCGAAGGCGACCCCCGCCGCGGCGAACTCGCCCGGGTGGGTCCCGACGCCCACACCCAGCACCAGGCGGCCTCCGGACAGGTGGTCGAGGGCGGCCGCCTCTTTGGCCACCGACGGGGCGTGGCGGAGCGGGAGCTGCAAGATGCACGTGCCCGACTGCGGCATGGCTCGTCGCCGCGGCCGCCACCCCGAGCGCGCTCAGCGCCTCGAGCGCCGGCCCGTGCCAGAAGAGGTGGTCACAGGCCCACAAGGCCGTGGCGCCTCCCGCTTCGGCTCGCCGGCACAGCTCCGACAGGGCCGCCGCCCGGGGGAGCTCGTCGTGGTCCTGGGGAAACGTCGGAAGGATGAGCCCGAGCCTTCCCGCGTCCGCGCCCGGTACACGGTGTGCTGGCGCAGCCATCGTGTCGGGGGGCACGAGCGCATCGTACCCGGGGTCAATTGTGACGGTCCGTCAGATTTCTTCCGGGGCGGTCGAGCGTGGCGCCGTGAGCAGGAAAAAGGCCTCCCGGAGCCTGCCCACGGGGCGCGGGGCCCCCACGATGGCACGGTAGGGATCGAGCCACGGCACAATGGAGTGGTGCCCGATCTCAGCCAACCCGACGTGGCGCTCCCCGACCAGGGCGAGTCCGACGCGGGCGCGCCCGAGCCCCCCACGATCGGGGTGGGCGACGAGGTCCGCGCCCAGCGTGAGGCCGATCTGCGGTCATTGATCGAGTTGATGCGCCCTGCGGTGCAGTCCGACGGAGGCGATCTGGAGCTCGTGTCGTTCGACGTCGACTCCGGCGTGGTGGAGGTGCAGCTGCAGGGGGCGTGCAGCTCCTGCGCGATCTCGTCCGCGACGCTCCAGGGCGGGGTGGACCGCATCCTGCGGGGTCGCCTCGACTGGGTCACCGAGGTCGTGGGTGGTGTCGACGAGAGCGCCGATCCCTTCGACAGCGCCGCCCTGGGTCGGGGCGGATACGTCCCCCGGGCCTGAGCTTCTCAGGCGCAGCCCGCCGCGGCGGGGCTGAGTCCTAGGCGGCGAGGTCGGACTCGTCGATCGACCCGTAGCGCACGATCGGCTCGAAGAGGTCGAGGACGGCGCGGTCGGGGTCGGTGATCCCGCGCAGTGCCGGGGTCGTCAACCGGCGACCGACGAAGCGTCGGGCCACCGCCGCCTTGCGGGCGTCGCCGTTGCGGTCGAGCGCCCAGGCCGCTTCTTCGACCAGCAGGGCCCCTTCCACGGTGTCGGCGAGAAGCTCCGCGAACCTCCGGCTCTGCAGCAGAGCGATCTCGTCGGGCGCGCCCTCGAGATAGGAGATCGCCACCCTGGTGTCGCGCAGGGATGCGGCGACGGTGTCGATCGCTCCCGCCAGCACCTTGTGTCCCGAGCCCGTCTCGAGGGCCTGCTCCGCCCGTGCCAGCAGGGCGACATGCGCCTGTTCGCCCCGCATGGCCCGCCGGACGTCGATGCACAAGATGTTCTCGGTGCCTTCCCAGATCGTGTGGCACTGGGCGTCGCGAAGTTGGCGGGCCATGGGCCAGTCCTCCATGTACCCGTTCCCACCGAGCACTTCGAGACCCGTAGAAGCCGCCCCCAGCGCCCGACGGGTGCAGCGCATCTTGGCCAATGGCACCAGGATGCGGCGCACCAGGCGGCCCGACTCGGCGTCCTGGGCGCCCCGGGCCGCAGCCGCACACTCATAGGTCGCCGCCATGCCCGCTTCGAGGTCGACGAGCATGTCCACCAGCGTCTCGCGCACGAGCGGATAGCTGTCGATGCGGTGCCCGAACTGCGAGCGCCGGGCCGCGTAGATCGCGGCCTCGAGGAACGAACGACGGTGGATGCCGAGCCCCATGAGCGCCACGCCGAACCGGCTCCCGTTGACCATCTCCATCATGCGGTTGATGCCCCGCCCGTCGCGGGCCGCGTCCGCCGGGCCGTCCCCGGCGTCGAGTGCGCCCGAGCCGCCCGCCAACCATGCCCTGGCCCCGTCGAGCGACACCTCGCCGGTGGGCACGCCGACGGTGCCGAGCTTGGGCTTGAGCCGTTTGATCCTGAAGCCGTTGGCGCTCCCGTCGGGGAGGATGCGGGGAACGATGTAGGTGGCGAGGCCCCGGCTCCCTCCCGGCGCGCCCTCGGGGCGGGCCAGGACGATGAACACCTCGGCGTCGACGTTGGAGCAGAAGTGTTTCTCCCCCGACAGCAGCCACTCGTCGCCGTCCTGCACGGCGCGGGTGGTGTTGGCCCCGACGTCGCTTCCTCCTTGCCGTTCGGTGAGGAACATGCCGCCTTCCCAGGCCTCGTCGGGGTCGAGGTTCCGCAGCCGGCCCAACAGGTCGTCCCGGGCGGCGGCGGGGGCGTAGCGCTCCACGATGTCGGCGGCTCCCGACGTCATGCCGAGACCGCAGTAGACCGCCGTCTCTGCCTGTGACACCAGGTAGGACACCGATGCCGTCACGACGCCGGGCACCGGGCGTCCGGCCAGGGCCTCGAGGCTGACGAACCCGTTGCGCACCAGGTCCGCCTTGTTCTGGGTCCAGGTGGGGTGGTGGACGACCTCGTCCACCTCTTCCCCCCAGCGGTCGTAGGTGTGCAGCACCGGCCCGTGCTTGTCGGTCAGCTCGGCTCGAGGGGCGATGACCCGGCCCACCAGGGCCCCGAAGCGGCCCACGTGTTCCTCGGCCAGGGAGCGGTCGTCCGGGTCGGGGAGGTGGCGGTCCAGGAGGGCGCCCAGATTGGGGTCCAGGGAGTACCAGTCCAATCCGGCGGCCTGGTCGTACTCGGCGTAGTCAGGAAGCATCCTCCGATGCTACGGCCGGGGGCGCCGCTGCGAGCCCGATTCCGGCGCGGGCCGATCACTTAGGAAAACTAATTAGAATGGTGAACGATGACCACGATCGCCAACCCCCCCAGCGCCGAGGGCGCGGCCGTGCCCGACCCGGGCGAGCCTGTTCCGGACGAGGGGACCCGACCCGACCCGGCCTGGCGCGTCCCGCAGGGCTCGAACGCCGAGATGGCGGCGCGGCTGCGGTTGGCGATCCTGCGCCTGTCGCGCCGGCTCCGTCAGCAGGTCGCGGGCGGGGTGACCTCGTCCCAGGTCTCCGCGCTGGCCACCGTCGAGCGCCTCGGGACCCCCACCCTGGGCGAGCTCGCGTCCTCGGAGCAGGTGCAGCCGCCCAGCATGACCAAGATCGTGGTGGGGCTCGAGGCAGCCGGGCTCGTGGCGCGTCAGGAGGACGACAGCGACGGCCGCATCGTGCGGGTGAAGCTCACCGCCGAGGGTCGGCGCACGTTGCAGCGCAGCCGGTCGTTGCGCAACGCATACCTCGTGCGCCGGCTGCGCGTGTTGTCGGCGGATGAGCGGGCCGCGCTCGAGGACGTCGTCGGGTTGCTCGAGCATCTCGTGGAGCAACCATGACCCGCCTGAAGCGAATCGCGGGGACGACATTCCAGTCGCTGCACACGCGCAACTACCGCCTGTACTTCACCGGGCAGATCATCTCGGTGAGCGGCACATGGATGCAGAGCGTGGCCCTGGCGTGGCTCGTGGTCCACTACCTCGCGCCCAAGAACGAACGCGGCGTCGACATCGGGATCACCCTGGCCCTGCAGTTCCTGCCCATGCTGCTCTTCGGGGCCTGGGGCGGGCTCATCGCCGATCGCGTCGACAAGCGGCGCCTCCTGGTCATGACCCAGTCCTCCGCCGGCGCGCTGGCGCTGGCGCTGGGGCTCCTGGTGCTCATCGGCCACGGCCCGGCGGGCTCTGCGCACCTGTGGGAGGTGTACCTGCTCTCGCTGCTCCTCGGGGTCGTAAACATGTTCGACAACCCCGCCCGCCAGACATTCGTCATCGAGATGGTGGGCAAGGCCGACCTCACCAACGCCGTGAGCCTGAACAGCATCGTCATGAACGGGGCCCGGGTCATCGGGCCCGCCATCGGGGGCATCCTGATCGCCACGGTCGGCCTCGGGGTGTGCTTCCTCGCGAACTCGGCGAGTTATGTGGCCGTCATCGTGGCGTTGATGCTCATGCGTCGGTCGGAACTGCACGTCGCCCAGCGCGTGGCCCGGGCCAAGGGCCAGCTCCGTGAGGGCCTGCGCTACGCGTGGCGGACCCCGAACCTGCGTGACCCCTTGATGCTCGTCTTCGTGGTCGGCCTTCTCGCCTACAACTTCACGGTGATCCTCCCGCTGCTCGCCCAGGACACGTTTCACGGAGGGGCCGGGACCTTCGCCCTGCTCACCTCGCTCATGGCGGGCGGGGCCGTCGTGGGGGGGCTCATCGTGGCGAACCGGGGCAAGCCCAACATCCACCGGCTGACCGGTGTCGGCATCGCCTTCAGCGTCATGATCGCGGCCGTGGCGCTGTCACCGACACTGGTGGTGGCGTGTGTGGCACTGGTATTCATGGGCGGGCTGTCCATCGCGTTCATCGCCACGGCCAACTCCACCATTCAGCTCCAGGTCGAGCCGACCATGCGGGGCCGGGTCATGGCGTTGTACGCCATGGGCTTCTTGGGCACCACCCCCATCGGTGCGCCGTTGGTGGGGTGGATCTCTCAGACCTCGAGCCCGCGCGTGGCCTTGGTGGTGGGCGCCACGGCGACGCTGGTGGCGTCGACGGTAACGCTGCTCCGGCACCGCAACGAGCATCGCCGGCGGGTACTCGCCCCGGCGCGGGTGGTGGACGAGGCGGAGCCCGGCACCGAGCTGGGCGTGGCCTGAGTACGGCAGATGCGGGGCCACCTACATTGTCGGCCATGGCCGCGGTGTGCGCCTGCTGCTCGATGTCCGTGGATTGGTGGGTCCGATTACGCTCGCACCCCGACCTGCCCATCTGTCACAACTGCCTGGCCGGGCTGAATGGACAGCGAGACGGCCAAATGCGGCTCATGACGGGGAAGTGGTCGGTCACAGGGTTCGAGCCGATTTTCAAGGTCGCAAATGTGACTCGCTCGGTCGCGTGGTTCGAACGAGCGGCCTTTGAGGTGTCATCGCACGACGACACCTACGCCTTCGCGCATCGGGATCGGGACCTCACGATCCACCTTGCTCGAGCGGCAGCAGACGAAGTTCCGGGTCACGGCGTGCTCTACATCCATTGCCACGACGCCGACCGGGTGGCTGAGGAGTGGCGACAGGCCGGGATCGAAGTGCACGGCCCGCGGGACGAGGACTACGGGAAACGGGAGGGCTCGGTCAGCGACCCCGACGGAAACGTGATCCGCTTCGGCAGCCGCATTCGCGAAGGGGGCTAGGCGGTCGAGGGTCTGGGTTCTTTGGGGAGCCCGAGCACCCGCTCGCCCACGATGTTGCGCTGGATCTCGGCCGTGCCGCCCCAGATGGTCTCGGAGCGGCTGAAGAAGAACGACGCCTGGAGGGCGCTCACCGGATAGTCCGCCGCGCCCCGGCGCGGGCGCATGGCGTCCTCCTCGTGGCCCGCGCCGCCCCCGAGGACCTGTCCCTCGAGGCCGAGGATGTCGATGGCCAGGTTCATGACGTCGCGGTGGTACTCGGACCAGAACATCTTGTGGGTGGCGCCCAGCGCGGCGGCATGGTGGGTGCCGTTGAGGGCGTCGGTGAGCGACCGGTAGCCGTTGATCTGCATGATCTTCACCTTGGACCAGGCGCGGGCCAGTCCCTGACGGATCTCGGGGTCGCCGGCGCGGCCCGTGCGTCGGGCGTCCTCGATGATGTGGTCGAGCTCTCGGGTGAAGCGCCGGTGCCCGGTGGTCGAGGAGGCGCCCCGTTCGAAGCCCAAGGTGGTCATGGCCACCTTCCACCCGTTGTTCTCCCCGCCGACCACGTTCTCCCGTGGACAGCGGGCGCCGGTGAAGAACACCTCGTTGAATTCCGACGAGCCGTCGATCTGTCGTATGGGGCGCACCTCGACCCCCGACTGTTTCATCGGGACGAGGAGGTAGGAGATGCCCTGGTGCTTGGGAGCCTCGGGGTCGGTCCGGGCGAGCAGGAAGATGTAGTCGGCGAATTGCGCCTGGGTGGTCCAGACCTTCTGGCCGTGCACCACCCATTCGTCCCCGTCGAGATCGGCTCTCGTCGATAGCGAGGCCAGGTCGCTCCCGGCATCGGGCTCGGAGAACCCCTGGCACCACGAGATGGTGCCGTCGAGGATCTTCGGGATGAACTGTCGCTTCTGGTCCTCGGTTCCCCACTGCAAGATGGTCGGCCCGACCAGGGTGTCGCCGAAGAAGTCGGCGCGCATGGGCGCCACTGCCCGGGCGAACTCCTCGTTGAGGACGACCTGCTCGATGAGCGACAGGCCCTTGCCGCCGTATTCCTTCGGCCACGACGCACAGATCCATCCCCCCTGGCGGAGCTTTCGGACCCAGTCGGCGTTGAATGCCTCGCGCTCGGGCCCGGTGAGGGTGAACCCCGGGTCGAACCACCCCTCGGGGAGGTTGTCCTCGAGCCAGCCCCTGACCTCCTTGCGCAGCGCCTCGGCTTCGGGGGGATAGGTCAGGTCCATAGGGCCGAAGGTATCGCTGGACCGCGGCCTCGGGACAACGGCACGGGGCGGTCTCAGCCGAGCTGCACCGCCTTCACGAACAGCAGGGCCACGGCCACGAAGAGATATCCGTACATGAGGTACATCGTCATGGTCCGCCCCCGCGTCCATTTGGGCCGCTCGATCAGGGCGAGCGGGGGCATGCGCCAGGTCAGACGCCGCTCCCGCTCGACGGGGTCGGGGCCGGGGCGCCGGCGCAGCGCCCGCAGGTACAGCGCCCCCGCCACGATCAGGATCACCCCCAGCAGGCGCCGACAGGGTGGCGAGCAGCGCGGGCACGTCGATGTGGGGGAACACCGTCGTGGTCATCAAGATGAGCGACAGCACGAACAGGACCGAGACGATGAACGTGGCCACGGACGTTGAGCCAGGGACGGTTGACCCACGGACCGAGCACCGCCTTGTCGTTGCACAGCAGGAGCAGGAACACCGTGGCGCTGGGGAGGAGGATCCCGGCCAGCGCCTGGACGGCGGTGGTGATGACGCCGAGCGGTGCGCCGGGGATCAGCACGATGGTGGCCGCCAGGGCGACGATCCCGGTGAAGGTGGCGTAGAAGAACTTGGCGTCGCGCACGCGGCGGTTGAGCGAGTGCCGGGTGCCGAAGATGTCACCGAAGGCGTACGACGTCGCCAGGGTCACCGCCGCGGCCCCGATGATCGAGGCGTTCAGCAGGATGATGGCGAACAGCGTGCCGGTGGCGTTTCCGAGGTAGTGGTCGAGCCCATGGGCCACGCCCGCGGCGTTGGTGAACCTGCCCGGCCGCAGGGGTGTGGGCGAAGGCGAAGGCCACGGTGATGATGATCAGGCTGGCGGCCAGGACCGTGATGAACGACCCCAGCACGGTGTCGACGCGCTCGTAGTTGATCCAGCGCGGGGTGATGCGCTTGTCGACGATGTTCGACTGCTGGAAGAACAATTGCCACGGCGCCACCGTGGTGCCCACGATGGCGATGATGAGCAGGACCGAGGTGGAGTTGAACCCGCCCGCCACCCCCGGGATCACGAAGTGCTTGAGCACCGGCCCGGCGTGGGGATGGGCGTAGACCGCCAGCGGGATCACGAGGAAGTTCGCCACGATGAACACGAGCATGAACCGCTCCCAGCGCCGGAAGCTGCCCGCTGGCGGTCATGGCCACCAGGCCCAGCGCGGCGAGCGGGACCGAGATGTAGGGGCTCACGCCGAAGAAGCCGAGCGCCAGGCTCACGCCGATGAACTCGGTGACGATGGTGAGGAAGTTCAAGACGAACAGGTCGCCGACCGAGAACGCTCCCCAGAACTTCCCGAAGCGCTCGTTGATCAGTCGGGCGTGGCCGACGCCGCACACGGCGCCGAGGCGGACCACCATCTCCTGGTTGACGATGAGCACGGGGATGAGGAGCGGGAGGGTCCACAGCAGGCTGAGCCCGAAGTTCTGGCCGGCCTGCGCGTAGGTGGCCACCCCGCCGGCGTCGTTGTCGCCCACCATGACGATGAGTCCCGGGCCCGATGATGGCCAGCAAGGTGAGGGCCCGGCCCCGCCACGAGCGGCGGGGCCCCTCGTCGTGGATGGTCCCGAGCGCGCCCTGGATACCCTCGTCAGAGGGCATGGGCTTTTCGGGGCGCAAGGCTTTTTGGGCCATGAGGGACCTCCCGACGGTGCCGGCGTCGTGGGCGTGCAGGGATCGCGCGCACGCCATGGCGTCGGTCGGCCTCCGGTTAGCCCAGCGGCGTCAACCCTGCCTGGCGGCGTGCGCGCGTGAATCGTCTTGGTGACGGGTCAGCGTGCAGCGCTGCTCCTTTTTCGGGCCCTCGGAGCCGCACCGAGAAAGCGGTGACATCCGGTAGGGCGCCGGACTCGCCGCCAACTTTGCTTACGGTGCACCCTCTCTCGCCGGAAACCCGGCTGAGGTGCGGCTTCTTCGAAAAAGAGCCTACCTTGTCAGCCTCGTCTCCGGAAGCTGATCGGGCCGAGCCCGACGGCTCATTCCTCGACCGTGGTCATCCCGAAGTCACGTCGCCAACCGGTGGGAAGGAGCATCTCGAGGACATCGTCGACGGTGATGACCCCCACCATGCGGTGCTGGTCGTCCATGACCGGGGCCACGGTCAGGTTGAAGTCCGTCATCTTGCGGGTGACGCTGTGGAGGTCCCAGTCGGGGTGCACGTGAGCGGGATTGGGGCGGACCACCGAGCCCAGCGTCGCGGTGGGTTGCGCCTGGATCAGCCTCACCACCGACGCCGAGCCGGTGACCCGGCCGTCGTCGCCCCGCGCGAACACCACGGCGAGGGCCTCGGGGGGTGCCGTGCTGGACCGCACGGCCTCGAGCACGTTGCTGACCGGGGTCGACTCCGAGAGGCACAGGAAGTCGGGGCTCATGAGCCCGCCCGCGGTCTCGGGGTTGTAGTTCAGCAGCGACCGGATCTTGCGCTGCTGGGCCATGGGGAGGAGCTGCAGCACGGGCAGCCGGTGTTCCTGGTCGAGCTCCATGATGAGGTCGGCGGCGTCGTCGGGGGCCATGGTGGCGAGGAGTCGGGCCGCCTCTGCGTCGGTGCGGCTGCGCACGAACTCGATCTGGTGCTCGGTGTCGAGCTCCTCGAAGACGTCGGCTTCGAGCTCGCGGTCCTGGCCCACCGCCTCGATGATCTCCTCGCCCTCTTCGTGCGACGCCGCCTCGACCAGGTCGGCGATCTGGGCCGGATGCAGGCGCGCCAGCTTGCGGTAGGGGATGCGCAGTCGCGCCGTGGGGACGTGCGCCACGAAGGGCTCGATGCTGGCCCAGTCCACGACCTTGCCGGCCGGGATGCGTCGGCCGATGCCGCGCGGCAGCAGACGCCGCAGCGCCACGCGGCGGGCTGGGGTCGACGGCGACGACCTCCCAGCGTCCGTCCACGCGGGCCAGCTCGATCTCGTTGGCCCGGATGAGCCGTGCCCCTTGCAGGTTGATGAGATGGCGGGCCCGCAGGTCCTCCGACAGCAGCACCTCGCCCGGTCGCCGCTCGAAGCGCTTGAGGCTCACGGTGTCGCCCACGAACTGCACCCGACCGGGTTGGAGGTCGGGGATGCGGGCGATGGGGACGAAGAGCTGGCGCCGGGCGATGCGGACCACCACACCGGTGACGGGGGGGTGCGGGGCAAAGCCCAGCTGGGCGATGAGGTCTTCGACCCGACCGAGCCGGTCCCCGTCCTGGTCTACGAGCGCGCCCCTGACCACGCTGGACAGGTGCAGGATCTCGATGGCCATCCTTGGCGCTCCTCGAGCGACGCGGTGCGTAAAGCGGTCCCTAACCTACCGGATGGCGCCGGCGGGCCGACGAGTTCGGCCCTGGTGGGGCGCCTGGGCCGGTGCGTGGGACGCCGTGCTCAGGCCGGGGGGTCGTTTGCGCCCGGGGAGGGATCCTTGGGAGGCTGATCGGCCATGATCTCCCACGCTGGCCACGCGTGTGCCTAAAAGCCCCTGGCAGCGCTGGACGGAAATCCGGGAATCGTGGGAGCGCAGCACCCACATCGAGGTCCCCCCGGCCCGAGCGGCGGCCCCACCCCAGCCGGGAGGCCTGCGCATCGCCTACCTCGTCTACCGGGGGAACCCCCGCTGTGGCGGCCAAGGCGTCTACACGCGCCACCTGGCGCGCGAGCTGGTGGCTCTGGGCCACTCGGTGGAGGTGTTCGCGGGCCAGCCCTGGCCTGTGCTCGACGACGGCGTGGGGTTCACCCCCGTTCCCGGTCTCGACCTGTACCGCGATCCCGACCCCTTCCGCGTGCCCCATCCGCGTGAGTTCCACTCGTCGGTGGACCTGCTCGAGTTCGGGGTCATGTGCAGCGCCGGGTTCCCCGAGCCGCGCACCTTCTCGCTCCGGGCCCGGCGTCTGCTGGCGGCACGACGCCACGACTTCGACCTGGTGCACGACAATCAATGCCTGGGATCGGGGCTGCTCGGGATGATGGCGGACGGGTGGCCGCTGCTCGCCACCCTGCATCACCCCATCACCGTGGACCGCGTGCTGGCGCTCTCCCACGCCGAGAACGCCTATCGGCGCTTCACCCAGCGACGGTGGTTCGGGTTCCTCGGCATGCAGATGCGGGTCGCCCGACAACTGCCTCGCATCGTCACGGTGTCGGAGTCCTCCAAGATCGACATCGCGGCGCAGATGGGGGTGGACCTCTCGCGCATGACCGTCGTCCCCGTGGGGGTCGACCACACCGTGTTCCGACCCCGCCCGGAGCGGCCCCGCATCCCGGGACGCCTCATGGTGACGTCCTCGAGCGACGTGCCCATGAAGGGTCTCGTCCCGCTGCTCGAGGCGGTGGCCAAGCTGCGCACCGAGCGCGACGTCGAGCTGGTCGTCATCGGCCGGCCGACCGAGGGCGGGCGGGTGGCGCGCACCATCGACCGCCTCGGGCTCGCGCGCGCCGTGCACTGCGTGAGCGGGATCTCCGACGACGAGCTGGCGTGCATGTACGCCGAGGCCCAGGTGGCCGTGGTCCCCTCGCTGTACGAGGGCTTCTCCCTGCCCGCCATCGAAGCCATGGCGTGCGGTGTCCCGCTGGTGGCGACCACCGGTGGGGCGCTGCCCGAGGTGGTGGGCAGCGACGGCGAGACCGCGCTGCTGGTCACGCCCGACGATCCCGAGGCTCTGGCCACGGGCATCCGCCGCATCCTCGACGACGACGACCTGGCGGCTCGGCTCGGAGAAGGGGGGCGCCGAGCGGGTGCTGGGGCGTTTCACCTGGGAGGCCACCGCCCGGGGCACGGCCGAGCAGTACCGGCTCCTGCTCGACGACCACCGTGGCGCCCCGGCCACGACGGCCTCGGGGCCGGAGGTCTCGAAGGCGGGCTCGCCGTGCTGACCGTCGACTACCAACGCCTCGGGGTGGGACGCGGGGAACGGCTCCTCGACCTCGGGTGCGGCGGTGGCCGTCACGCCTTCCAGGCGGTGCGACTGGGGGCGCGGGTGGTGGCGCTCGACGCCCAGGCCACCGAGGTGGCCCAGGTCAGAGACACCATCGGCGCCATGCTCGACGCGGGAGAGGTGCGGTCCGACGACGAGGCGGGGGTGGTCCAGGGCGACGCCCTGCATCTCCCGTTCGCCGACGCCAGCTTCGACCGTGTCATCGCCTCGGAGGTGCTCGAGCACATCCCCGAGGACAGTTCGGCCATGGCCGAGCTGTCCCGGGTCCTGCGACCCGGGGGCACCATGGCCGTCACGGTGCCCCGGTTCGGCCCCGAAGCGGTGAACTGGGCCCTGTCGAACGATTACCACGACATCCCCGGGGGCCACGTTCGCATCTACCGGCGATCCACCTTGGTGGACCGCCTTCGGCGGGCGGGACTGCGTCCCGTCGCCAGCCACCACGCCCACGCGTTGCACTCGCCCTACTGGTGGCTGCGCTGCTGGGTGGGACCACGACGCGACGACCACCCGGCCGTGCGCGCTTATCACCGGCTCCTTGTCTGGGACATCATGCGCGCCCCGCGTCTCACGCGGGTCACCGAACGCGTGCTCAACCCCGTGCTCGGCAAGAGCCTCGTCGTCTACCTGGAGAAGCCCGCATGACCCGTACCGAAGGAACGTTCCCCCTGGCGGGCCCTGTGAGCGAGGTGGACCCCGTGTTCGTCGACCGCCCCGTGGTGGCGCAGGTCCCCGAGGTCCCCGGGGTCCTCAGTGCCAAAGACGTGGTGGACACGGCCGCGTCGATCGCCGCGGTGCAGCGGCACGACGGGATGATCCCGTGGTTCGAGGGCGGCCACTGCGACCCGTGGAATCACGTGGAGTCGGCCATGGCGCTCAGCGTGGCCGGTTTTCACAAAGAGGCGACGCTCGCCTACCAGTGGCTGGCCGACGCACAGCTTCCCGACGGCTCGTGGTTCAACTACTACCTGGCCGCCAGCGGCGTGAAGGACCCCCGCCTGGACACGAACGTGTGCGCCTATGTCGCCACCGGCGCGTGGCACAACTTCCGGGTCACGGGGGATATCTCGGTGCTCCGGTCCATGTGGCCCGTCCTCGACAAGGCGCTCGAATTCGTGCTGCGGTTCCAGCGCGACGACGGCGCCATCTTGTGGTCGGTCGATCCCGACGGGCACCCCGGGCGCTATCCGCTGCTCACGGGGTCATCGTCGATCTACCACGCGCTGCGCTGCGGGGTGGCATGCGCGGAGACGCTCGGCGACGAGCGCCCCGACTGGGAGCTCGCCGCGGGCCGTCTGGCCCACACCATCGCCCATGCGCCCGAGGTGTTCGAGCCCAAGCACGAGTTCGCCATGGACTGGTATTACCCGGTGCTCTCCGGCGCGCTTTCGGGCGAGGCCGCCGCGGCCCGCATCGACGCGTGGTGGGACACCTTCGTGATGGACGGGCGGGGCGTGCGGTGTGTGTCGACGGGTCCCTGGGTCACCGCGGCCGAGACGGCGGAGTGTGCGCTGGCTCTCGACGCCGTCGGGCGCCGGAGTGATGCGCTGGACCTGCTCACCTGGACGCGGGCCCATCGCCACGGCGACGGTTCCTACACGACGGGGATCGTCTATCCCGAGATGGAGACGTTCCCCTTCGCCGAACAGACGACCTACACCGCCGGCGCCATCGTGCTGGCGGCCGACGCGCTTTCCGACGGCACCCCGGCGGCCGGCCTGTTCCGGGGCGAGTCGCTGCCGGACTGGCTCGACCTCACCGAGCCCCGGTGGGAGGCGCCACCCGCCTGAGCACGCGCAGCGACCCGCACTCGCCGTCCTCCACGAACTCTCCGGACTCGAGCGCCGCGCACCACAGCTCGTAGGGGGGCCGACCCCCGTCGGCGGGGTCGGGGAACACGTCGTGGATGGCGAGCCACCGCCCCACGGCCACGTGCGGGGACCAGCCTCCGAAGTCCGCCCACGCCGGCTCGACGCCGTGGCCACCGTCGATGAAGCACAGGTCGAGCGGGGTGCGCCAGTGGGAGGCGATCACGCTCGAGATCCCGACGACACCGATCACCGACGCTCCGAGCCCGGCGTCGTCGATGGTGCGTCGCCAGAACGGCAGGGTGTCGATGCGTCCCGTGGCGGTGTCGACGACCTCGTCGTCGTGGTGGTCCCATCCCGGCTGGTTCTCCTCCGAGCCGTGGTGGTGGTCGATGCTGAACAGCGCGGCGCCTGTGGCTTCGGCCGCGGCGCCGAGGTAGACGGTGGACTTCCCGCACCACGCGCCGATCTCGACGAAGGTGCCGGCCCCGGGCTCTTGGCGCCCGGCGCGTTGCGCGGCATCGAACAGGGCGATGCCCTCGTCGTCGGGCATGAAGCCCTTGGCGCCACGGGCGTGGGCGAAGAGTTGCTGCGTGCGTTGGAGCACGCCACCTCCGTTGTCGTGCTCCACGTTCACCCTCTCGCCGCCTGCACCGCGGTGAAGATAGCGAAGCCGGCCAGAATGACGCCCGCCACCCTGCGGATGGTGGCGAGGGGCAGGACCCGGAGCAGGACCCGGCCGCCGATCACACCGATCCCCATCACGGTGACGAGTGCGGTGGCCGATCCGACGAAGACCGACAATGGGTCGTGATACTTGGCCGCCAGGTTGGCGGTGAGGATCTGGGTCAGGTCGCCGAGCTCGGCCACGATGATGACGGTGAAGGCCCCCAGAGCCACCTTGCGGCCCGAGCGGAGCCTGTCTGCCTCCTGCTCCGCTTCGTGGGTCTCGGCGGACTCCTTGACGAGGATCAGGTAGAGCGAACCGGCGGCGAAGAGCGCGGCCACGACGACCTCCACCCAACGGTGGGGAAGGAGCTCGAGGAGCCGGCCCGCCAGGACGGCCACCGCCGAGTTGACGAGCATGGCCAGCGCGGCGCCGATCCATACCGGCAGCGGTCGGGACCGGCTCGACATCACGATGGTGGCGATCATCGTCTTGTCGGGCAGCTCGGCCACGAAGATGAGCCCGAAGGTGATGGCGACGATCGTGAAGTTCATCGGTCGATCGCCCCGGTGGCGCCGTGCCGGCCACGACCCGCCGATGCGGCCCGGGTCAGGACCACACTCGGGTTCAGTGCGTCTCCAGGCGTTGGAGCCCGGCGTTCAGCACGGGAACGGCCGTGTCGCGCAAGGATCTGGCGAAGGACACGTTGATGCCCAGACGCTCCAGGTTCTGGTCCACGGTGCGCTGGCCGATCGACAGAGGGTGGGCCCGGACGAATGTGGTGATCCGGCCGGCGAGCTCCCGGTCGCGGCACAACGATGTCACCCCGCCGAGCATGCGCGGGAGGATGTTGGCCGGGAGGCGCTTCACCAGCTCGTCCCAGTGCTCCTCGACAAGAGGCCAGATCGACGGACCGTTGTCGCGGTTCGACAGCAAAAGCTGGATGAGGAACGGTGCGTTCTGCGATCGCACCTCGGTGAGGGCGAACTCGAAGGTGCGGGCGGCCAGCGACGGGTCCTTGAACCCCGCCAAGGCGTAGAGGTAGCGGATCTCTTCCTGGGGCGTGGTGGGGTGCCGGTAGTGCTCCAAGAACACCTCGTAGTCCTCGGGCCCTCCCGAGTCGGCCACCACACTGATGATGGCCGAGGCGAGATCAGGGTCGAGCACCGCCGCGCCCTGCTGGGCGGCGTCGTGGAGTCGATGGGCTTCGGCTTGGACCTCGGGGTCTCGTCCGATCGTCCCCAGGGTGGCCACGACCTGGGCCCGCAATGTCGGCGTGCGGGGCCCTTCGCCGCTTCGGCTGTTCCATCCCAGGCGCGCCATGACCGGGGCCAGGAGGGCGCGCCCGTACGAGGCGACGAGCGTCCGGGCGTCGTCTGGCACGACCCGGTCGAGCAGGGAGAGCGCCCCGGTGACCTGAGCCCAGATGTCGGGGTCGTCCTCGTCTCCCAGCGCCTCGGCCAGTTGGAGGAAGTCGGTCGGCTCGGCCAACTGACCGACGACGACCGCCCAGGTGTCACCGAGGAGGTTGAAGCGTTCCAGGACGTCGAGCGCGTCCAGCCGGCTCGCCAGCGCCACGTGGTGCTCGGGGGCGTAGCGGACGCGGTAGTAGCCCGAGCCGCCCGCGTTCACCACGACGGCGGTCCCCGGGGTGGCTCGGGCCAAGTCGAGCCGGCCGGGCTCCGCGCCGAGCAGGGTCCGGGCTTCCTCGCCGTCGATCGACCGGCTGATGACCGGGACCGTCCAGGTGGAGCCAATGGCACCGGGCCCACCTGCGCTCGAGTACTGAAAGGGCTCTTGGCTCAACACCACGCCACCGGTGGGTGCGCTGCCGCCGTCGGCATCGGGGCTGCGGACCGTCACGAGCGGGAAGCCACCTTGGAGGATCCAGCTGTTCATGATGTCGCGCACGGGCTCACCGCTCGCTTCTTCGATGGCGTCCCACAGATCCTCGGTCTCGGTGTTGCCGAAACGGTGTGTGTCGAGGTACTTCCGCACTCCGTCACGGAAGCGTTCGGGGCCCAGATAGCGCTCCAGCATGCGCAGCACGCCCGCACCCTTCTGGTACGTCAGCACGTCGAACATCCCCTGGGCCTCTTCGGGCGGTCCCACCGGGTACTCCACGGGCCGGGTCGAGTGCAGGCCGTCGGTGGCCATGGCTGCGTCGCGCTCCATGCCGAACGACACCCACCGCTCCCACTGCGGTCTGAAGTGGTCGACACAGAGCAGCTCCATCAACGTGGCGAAGGCCTCGTTGAGCCAGATGCCGTTCCACCACCGCATCGTGACGAGATCGCCGAACCACATGTGGGCGATCTCGTGGGAGATGACGTCCGCCACGCGCTCGAGCTCGAGCCGCGACGCCCGGGCCGGGTCCACCAGCAGCACGGCCTCGCGAAATGTGACGCAGCCGAGGTTCTCCATCGCCCCGAAGGCGAAGTCGGGGATGGCGAGCAGGTCGAGCTTCTCGGCCGGGTAGGCGATACCGAACCAGTCCCCGAAGAACTCCAGGGAGTGCGCCGCGGCCTCGAGAGCGAAGGCGGTGAGGTCGGCCTTGCCCGGGACATGCACGATGCGCACCGGCGTCCCCCGGACGTCCACGGGCTCGGTGGCCACCAGCGGGCCGATGACGAAGGCCACGAGGTAGGTCGACATGGGGATCGTGTCGCCGAAGCGGATCCTCCGACCGCCGTCGGGAAGCGGTGCGTCGTCGATCTCGGGGCCGTTGGAGTACCCCGCCAGGCCATCCGGCACGTCGAGGGTGACCGAGAACACCGCTTTGCGGTCGGGCTCGTCGAAGCAGGGAAAGGCGCGGCGGGCGTCGGTCGCCTCGAACTGTGTGGTGGCGATGGTGTGGGTCACGCCGTCGTCGTCGGTGAACTCCGAACGGTAGAAACCGTGCAGCTTGTCGTTGAGGACGCCGGTGAACTCGAGGGAGATCACCGCCGGACCGGGGGGCAGCGTTGCCTCGGGCGTGAGGACCACCCGTTCGACCTCTTCATCGAGGCGCACCGCCAGGGCTTGGCGCTCGCCGCCTCCGGGTTCGAGATGCGCGCTGTCGACGGTGAGCTCCGCGCCGTGCAGGACGATCTGGCGCACGTCCTCGTGGATCAGCACCTCGATGTGGACCTCCCCCGTGAAGCTGGCCTTGTCGAGGTCGGGGGTCAGGCGGAGCGCGTATCGACGCGGCTCGACGGTGTAGGGCAGGCGATGGCGCGCGGAGGGATCGTCGCCTCCGGTAACGGTCGTCTCGGTCATTGGGCCGAGGCTACCCGGCGGGGTAGCTTGCCGGACTGTGAACACCACGACTCCAGGTCCAGATGTGAACCCTGCATCCTTCGACGTCGTCGCCATCGGCTCCGCCCTGGTCGACGTGCTGGCCGACGCCACCATCGAGGACCTGCAGCGGTTCGACATGGTCAAGGGGTCGATGACCCTCGTCGACCTGGCTCGCGCCGCCACGCTCTACGAGGCCATGGGGCCGGCCATCGAGGTCTCGGGCGGCTCGGCCGCGAACACCGCCGTGGGGGTCGCCGCGCTCGGGGGGCACCGTGGGCTTCGTGGGAAAGGTGGCCGCCGACGAGCTGGGAGAGGTGTTCCTCCACGACATCACCAAGGCGGGGGTGGTGTTGGGCCGCACCGGGCGGGTCGAACCGTCACACGACCCGGGCGATGACCGGGCCACGGGGCGGTGTCTGGTGTATGTGACCGAAGACGGTGAGCGGACGATGGCGACGCACCTGGGCGTGGCGTCGACGTTGGATCCGGGGGACCTCGACGAGGCCTTCGTGGCCGGGGCGCAGGTCGTGTACCTCGAGGGCTATCTCTGGGACCTCGGGCCGGCCAAGGCCGCCCTGCGCCGGGCCATGCAGGTGGCGCACGAAGCGGACTCGCTCGTGGCCCTCAGCCTGTCCGACTCGTTCTGCGTGCAACGGCACCAGAGCGAGTTCCTCGAGCTGCTGCACGGCGACGTCGATGTCCTGTTCGCCAACGAGGACGAGATCATGTTGCTGTTCGGCACGCCCACCTTCGACGACGCCCTGGCGGCTGTCGAGGAGACCGGCATTCTGGCCGCCCTCACCAGAGGCGCGGCGGGGTCGGTGGTGGTCGCCGCCTCGGGGGCGATCCCCATTCCCGCCGACCCGGTGGCTCGCGTGGCCGATACCACCGGCGCCGGAGACCTCTTCGCCGCGGGCTTTCTCTACGGGCTCACCCACGGCAAGGACCCCGAGACCTGTGCCCGGCTCGGTGGCCTGTGCGCAGCCGAGGTCATCTCCCACATCGGGGCCCGACCCCGGGCCGACTTGCGCCGCCTGGCCGCCGACGCCGGACTGCTCTGAATCCGAGTCCGCACGCGACTCTGAATCCGAGGCCGCGCGCAACGGGGAAGCCCGATGGGGTCAGTGGCTCTCGGCGTCGCTGGCCGTGTCGGGCGGGAGATAGGCGAGGTCGAGGTCTCCGAGGCGCACGAGCACCGACGCCACCCATCGGCCCAATGCCCCCACCGGCCCGGCCAGGGTCGAGGCGTCGTTCAAGGCCGCCTCGTCGAGACGAAGGGTTCCCTGGTAGGTGGTCTCCACCGCGAAGCGCGGGCCGCTGCCGGGTTCGTGCACCTGCTCGACCACGGGCGCGGCACGCACCAGGGTGTCGGCGCCGATGGCAGGGCTCTCCTCGGGAAGACACGCCACGACGGCGGAGAGGTCGGGCATCGCCGCGAGGCGCTGCACGCGTAGCGTGATCTCGAGGACCACCTCGGGGAGGTCGTCGGGTGGTTCGCCGATGGACCACGACCGGTACGCGCTCTGGCTCCACGTCGGCCAGTCGAGCGACAGGTCGGCCCGGACGCGAGGAGGTTTCTCCTCCCCGGGGAGCGAGTACGACGTCTCCCACGACACGTCCCCCAGGAACACGTCGACCTGAAACCGTTCTTCGACCGCCTGTCGTTGTAAGAGGGCGTCTTCGAGCGCGGCGCGAGTTTGGGTGATGAGGTCGACGAGGATGTGGTCGAGCATGGCTGGCGAGAGGTTACCGTTGGCGCTGTGGACCGCGCTTCGGTGAATCCCTGGCTCGGACGTCGCGTGCTCGCCTACGCGCACCAGTGCGGTGCCTGGGAGGCGCCCTCGTCGACGCTCTTTGCCCTGCGACGTGCGCTCGATCTCGGTGTGACGGGGATCGAGCTCGACGTCCATGCCACCGCGGATCGCCATCTGGTGGTCTGTCACGACGGCACCGTCGATCGGACCACCAACGGCAGTGGCCCCTTGCACTCCATGACCCTGGCGCAGGCGCGCGCCCTCGACAACGCGTACTGGTTCGTTCCCGGAGGTGACGAGACCCAAGGGCTCGCACCCGAGGCCTACCCCTATCGGGGACGGGCCCCCGCAGAACCGGAGTTCGGGGTGGCCACGCTGGCCGAGGTGCTCGACGTCCTCGACGACCACCCCCATGTCGCGCTCAACCTCGACATCAAACAGACCGCGCCCACGGTGGAGCCCTACGAGGAGCTCCTGGCCCGTGCGTTGGCCGGTCGGCGTTTCCGGGACCGCATCATCGTGGCGTCGTTCCTCGACATCGCCACGGACGCCTTTGCCACGTTCGCCCCCGACATCGCCATCTCGGCGGGAACGCTCACCACCGCCCTGTTCTGGCGGGCGGTGCACGAAGGGGAGGAGCCCCCGCCCACGTCACACGTGGCGCTGCAGGTACCCGCCACCCAAGGAGACCTCGTGGTCGTGGACGAGCGCTTCGTGACCGCAGCCCACGAGCACGGGATGGCCGTCCACGTGTGGACGATCAACGACGAGCCCGAGATGGCCCGTCTGCTCGACTTGGGCGTCGACGGCATCATCTCGGACCTGCCGACACCCCTCGTCGCACTGGTGGAGGAACAGGGCCTGGCCTATCGCCCCTGAACGCGACGCCGGCCTCGACGCACGGGACCCGAGGCTCAGCCCCGACCGCAATTGGGTCGTTTGCCGTGGTTCGCCTTCTTCTTGCTTCGGATCTTGCGTTTGACCGTGCGCTTGGACATAACGACCCACGCTACCTGTTCCCGAGAGGCCTCCACCCCCGGGGAGCGGGAGCGGGCCCTCGGGGTCTCCGAGCGACCCACCGCACGGCCCGACGATGCTCCGCCGACCAACCGATAGCGTCTCGAGCAATGGAACGGCTGGGTCTGCTCGGATTGCCCAACTCGGGTAAGACCTCGTTGTTCAACGCTCTCACCGGAGCCCAGGCGCCGGTGGCGTCGCATCCGTTCACCACCACCGAGACAGCCGTGGCCGCCGCCCCCCTGCCCGACGCGCGTCTCGATGCCCTGGCGCACATGAGCGCCAGCCGCAAAGTGGTGCGGGCCGGCATGGAAGTGGTGGACATCGCGGGGCTGGTCTCGGGCTCGTCGACCGGCGAGGGCCTGGGCAACCGGTTCCTGGCGGGCATCCGCGAGGTCGATGCGCTGTGTGTGGTCCTGCGGGCCTTCGAGGATCCCGAGGTACCGGGCGACACGAGCCCGGTCGAGGCCCTGGCCACGCTCGAGCTCGAGCTGGTCCTCGCCGACATGGCGACGGTCGAGACCCAACTCGACAAGCGACGCCGTTCCGCCAAGTCCGACAAGAGCCTGGCGGGCGAGGTCACGGCCATGGAGTTGGCCCTGAAACCCCTGTCCGATGGTGTCCCGTTGTACCGGGCCGGGCTCGACCCGGCCGACCGCGGTGCCCTCAAGAGCCTGTTCCTGCTGACCGACAAGCCCGTGCTCGCCGTGGTGAACGTGGGTGAGGACCAGCTCGAGCTGGCCGACGAGCTCGCCGGCGCAGTGACCGCCGCGCTGGAGGGGCACGGCGAGGCACTGGGAGTGTGTGTGCAACTCGAGGCCGAAACCGCTCGGCTAGCGCCCGAGGAGCGCGCCGAGCTCCTCGAAGGGCTCGGTCTCGGGGCCGGTGCGCTGACCCGGGTGGCCCAGAGCGCCTATCTGCTCCTGGGCCGGCGCGTCTTCCTCACGACCGGCGACAAGGAATCACGGGCGTGGAGCTTTCGCGCCGGTGCCAACGCGGCGGAGTGCGCGGGGGTGATCCACTCGGACCTGCAACGGGGGTTCATCCGCGCCGAGGTCATCCACTGGGACGAACTTCTCGAACTCGGTTCGTGGGCGGCGGCCAAGTCGGCGGGCAAGATCCGCCTCGAGGGCAAGGACTACGAGGTCGCCGACGGTGACGTGCTCGAGATCCGCTTCAACGTGTGAGGCCACGGAGCCCCGGTGACCTCGACGACGTGGGTGTTGCGTGACGGGAGCGTGCTGGCCAATGCCGAGATCGCGGCAACGTATTCCGAGCGGCTACGCGGGCTGTTGGGACGGACGGGCTACGAAGGGGCGTTCATCCTGCCCAGGACCAGGTCGGTCCACAGCTTGGGCATGCGCTTCGCCATCGACGTGGCCTTCCTCGATCGTCAGCTCTGTGTCGTCGACGTGATCGGACTGGCGCCGTGGCGCATGTGCCTGCCGCGTTGGCGCTCCCGCATGGTGCTCGAAGCCGAGGCGGGGGCCTTCGAGCGGTGGGGTCTTCAGGTGGGCGACAAGCTCGAGCTTCACGATCCCAGTGGCCGCTGACCACGGCGCGGGCACGCTGGTCCTCGTGTCCACGCCTATCGGGAACCTGGGTGATCTCTCGCCCCGAGCCCTCGAGACGTTGGCGCACGCCGACATCGTGTGTTGTGAGGACACTCGTCGCACCCGCGGCTTGCTGACCCACGCGGGCCTGAAGGGCATCAGGCTGATGTCGTTGCACGACCACAACGAGATGGCGCGTGTCGACGCCGTCCTCGCCCATCTGGCGCAAGGGTCGCACCGTCGCCGTGGTGAGTGATGCCGGGCACCCCGGCGGTGTCTGATCCCGGTGGCCGTCTGGTGCCGCGCCGCGGCGGAGGCCGGCGCCACGGTCACATCGGTCCCGGGCCCCAGCGCAGCCCTGGCGGCCTTGGTGGTGAGCGGGCTCCCCACCGACCGTTTCTGCTTCGAGGGATTCCTGCCCCGACGCGGGGGGGACCGGCGACGCCGGATCGAAGCCGTCGCCCGCGATGCGCGCACCAGCATCCTCTTCGAGGCTCCCGGCCGGCTGGCGGCCACCCTGGGCGATCTGCTGGAGGTGTGCGGCCCGGACCGGCTCGTGGTCGTGGCCCGCGAGCTCACCAAGCTCCACGAGGAGGTGTGGCGGGGGACCCTGGCGCAGTCCTCGGTCACCTTCTCTGAACGCGAGGTGCGAGGTGAGGTCGTGGTGGTGCTGGCCGGGGACCCCGACCGCGGGCCGTGCGCCGGACGACGACGAGCTGTCCCACGCGCTGGCACGGCGGCTCGAGGCGGGAGACACGCTGCGCGACGCGGCGACGGCGGTGGCCGCAGAGCTCGCCGTCTCGCGCCGGCGCGCCTATGACCTGGCGCTGGAGCTTCGCCGGAATGTGAAGCCGTGAGCGGCGGTTAACTGCTAAGGATTTGCGGGCTCGGCAGTGGGGCCGGACCAGAACAGCCCGGACAAGAACAGGAGGAACGTGACGGTGGCGAGATTCGGACTGGACAAGACCCAGGCGCCGGCGGTGGAGCCGGGCGATGCCCCCGAGGGCCTGGCCCTGGCGACGTTCGGCGGCCGGGTGCTTCTGGGGCGTCGAGGAGTTCTTCCGCGCCATCCCCGGGGTGGTCGACGCCGTCTCGGGCTACACCGGCGGTGCCCGACCCCAGCCGACGTACGAGCAGGTGTGCTCGGGAGCGACGGGCCACGCCGAGGCCGTGCTCGTCACCTTCGACCCCACCAAGGTCTCCTACGAGCACCTGCTCGAGGAGTTCTGGCGCCATCACGACCCCACCACCCCCAACCGTCAGGGCCCCGACGTCGGGACGCAGTACCGCTCGGCGGTCTTCGTCCACGATGCCGAGCAGGAGCGTCTGGCCAAGGAGTCGCTCGAGCAGTTCCAGCACCGGTTCCGGCGCCCGATCGTCACCGAGGTCGTGCCCGCCACGACGTTCTGGCCGGCCGAGGAGTACCACCAGCGCTACGTGGAGAAGACCGGACACGGGGCGTGCCACGTGGCCAACTGGTAGCGGGCCCGACCGCGTCACGACTCGTGGTGGGCTGACTGAGCCCGGACCGGGGCTCGGTGTGCGGTCGGTACGCTACGTCGGTGCCCCGCTTCTACGTGACGACACCGATCTACTACGTCAACGACGTGCCCCATATCGGGCACGCCTACACAATGGTGATCGCCGACGCTCTGGCCCGCTGGCACCGGCTCCAGGGCGATGACGTCTTCTTCCTCACCGGCACCGACGAGCACGGTGACAAGATCGCCCGCGCCGCGCTGGCGCATGGCGTGTCGCCCAGTGAATGGGTCGACTCCATGGCGGGACGCTTCATCGAGGCGTGGGAAGGGCTCGGGATCTCCAACGATGACTTCATCCGGACCACAGAGCCCCGCCATCACCTCGCCGTCCAGAAATTCCTGCAGAAGATCCACGACAACGGCTTCACCGAGCTGGACGTCTACCGCGGGCTGTACTGCGTGCAGTGTGAGGACTACAAGAAGGAGTCCGAGCTCGTCGACGGCAATTGCCGCGATCCACGGCACGCCGGTGGAGCTGCTCGAGGAGGAGAACTATTTCTTCAAGTTGAGCGCCTTCGAAGGACGTCTCCTCGAGTGGTACGAGGCCAACCCCGACGCCGTTCAACCCCAGTCGAAGCGAAACGAAGCGCTGGGCATCATCAAAGGGGGGCTCGAGGACATCTCGATTACCCGCACCTCGACCCGCTGGGGGGTCGAGGTTCCGTGGGACTCCGCGCATGTCTTCTATGTCTGGTACGACGCGCTCGTCAACTACCTCACCGCGGTCGGGTACGGCGATGATCCCGTCCGCTTCGAGGAGTGGTGGCCGGTCGTGCACCATCTCCTGGGCAAGGACATCATCAGGTTCCATTGCGTGTGGTGGCCGGCCATGTGCATGGCGGCCGGCATCGATCCGCCCGCCCAGTTGCTCGTACACGGGTGGTTGCTCGTGTCGGGCGAGAAGATGTCGAAGTCCAGGGCCAACCAGATCTCGCCCCGGGAGTTGACCGACGACTTCGGTGTCGATGCCGTTCGCTACTTCCTCCTGCGCGACACACCGTTCGGGAGCGACGGCGACTTCTCCTACGAGGGCATCACCGCCCGGTACAACGCCGATCTGGCCAACAATCTTGGGAACCTGATGGCCCGCGTGGCGACAGTGGTGGGCTCGAAGTGCGATGGCGTGGGACCGAGCGCCGATCCCGACAGTCGGCTCAGGGCCGTGAGCGCGGCGGTCGTCGAGGACGCCACCGCGGCGTGGGGAGAAGCACAGCCCCATGTGGCGCTGGAGGCGACATGGCGGCTCATACGCGAGACCAACGCCGAGCTCGAGGCGACCGAGCCCTGGAAGGCCGAGCCCGGCCCCGCCGTTGACAAGGTCCTCGGCAGCGCGCTCGAGGCGTTGCGGATCGTGGCGCTGTTGGCGTCGCCGGCCATGCCCGACACGAGCGCCGAGATCTGGCGCCGTCTCGGCCTTGAGGGCCGGCCCGACGATCGCCGCCTGCCCGCCGACGCGACCTGGGGTGGGTATCCCGGCGGCGTGGCGGTGGAGAAGGCGCCGCCGTTGTTCCCCCGGCGCCGTGACTGACGCCGCGGGTGGCCCCGTGGGTGTTCCTGGCCCGGGGCACGCCCGGTGGATGGACTCACACTGTCATCTCCAGGACCGGTACCGGCCCGAAGAAGACGAGTTGGCGTCGACCCTGTCCGAAGCCGCCGCGGCCGGGGTCGGCGGCGTGGTGTGTGTCGGCACCGACGCGGCAACCTCGACACAGGCGGTGGACTTGGTCAGGAAGGTGCGCACCGAGGTCTCCGCCGGTGGCGGCGGTCCCGGCGCGGCGCTGCCCGACGATTTCGGCATGTGGGCCACCATGGGGCTTCACCCCCACGAGGCGTCGGCCGGGGTCGAGGAGCTCGAGCTCGCCCTGGAGGCCGCCCTGGCAACCGACCGCGAGCTCGTCGTGGCGGTGGGGGAATGCGGGTTCGACTACCACTACGAGCATTCGCCCCGGGCACAGCAGCGCGATGCGTTCGCAGCACAGGTCGCGCTGGCGCGTCGCCATGACCTGACACTGGTGGTGCACTCGCGCCAGGCCTGGGACGACACGCTCGACGTGTTGCGCGCCGAGAACCCACCGTCGCGCATGGTGCTGCACTGCTTCACGGGAGGGCCAGAAGAAGCTCGACGATGTCTCGATATCGGTGCGTTCTTGTCGTTCAGCGGCATCGTCACGTTCAAAGGTGCGCAGGACGTGCGCGACGCGGCGGTGCTGTGCCCGCTCGATCGACTGATGGTCGAGACCGACTCGCCCTTTCTGGCACCCGTTCCGCACCGGGGAAAGCAGAACCGGCCCGCGTGGGTCGTGGCGGTGGGAGAAGCGCTGGCGGAGATCAAGGGTGTCTCTCCCGCATCGCTCGCCGAGAGCTCTACCGCCGCCACCCGTACCGCGTTTGCACTCGCTGTGATGTCCACCACATCGGGTGTGTTCAAAAAAAGTTCATGTGGCCGCGATGTTGCGCTCTGTGACGAAATTTGGCCGGAAAAGCGTGGTTTTCCACAGGTCTCCATCAGCAGTTATTCGTGACAGGTAGTCCTGTTGCCACGCTCTGTCGCTTCTGGTGATGGCGGCGAAAATTGACGATGCACCGCGTATGCAGCGTTGCGATGTGCCACACGTCCGGCGAATTGCTGCGGGCGCGCGACGTCACCTAGCGTCATGTGTGATCCCGACGCAGTTGACATTGAGTCCGCAGAGGAAGGGTGGAGATCTGAGGACCCGCAGCGCCGGGGGGTTGCGGCCCGCTGTACAGCTGGGGTGTTGTCTCGCCCTGGTGCTGGTGCCGCTCCTCCTGTTGGCCACACCGCAGCGCGCGACGTTGCACGGTCTCGAGCACCACGCCGGTGCTCGTCGCGACCGCGCCGTCGAGATGCGCCTGGGACTGTCCACGCCGTGGACGGCCCCGCTCTCGACGACCGACGGATCGTTGACGCGGCATGGTGAACACGTCGTTCCGGATGGCGCTGTCGACCACCACCACCACCACCACCACCACGCCGCCGCCCCCCGCCTCTTCGGTCACGGCGTCCCCGGTCGTCTCCGGCGCCGAGGTCGCGGCGGTGAAGCCGACACCGCCCCCGACACCGCCCGCTCCCCAGAACGCCGTCATCGGACTGGCCACGTGGTACGGATCGCCGGCCGGCACCTGTGCCAGTCCCACGCTCGTCTTCGGGACGATGGTGACGGTGACCGACCTCTCTACCGGGGGGACGGTGCGGTGCCGGGTGGACGACCGCGAGGCCCGGAATCCCGGCCGGGTGGTCGATCTCTCCCCGGCCACGTTCTCGCAGCTGGCGGCGCTGCACGTCGGTGTCGTCGAGGTCCGCCTCACCTGGTGAGCGCGCGCCCGCGGGCGGCGGCACCATTCGTGGCGTGACACTCTCTCGCCGCCAGCTCCGTCTCCTCCTCGACGAGCACGGCCTGGCGCCCAGCCGGGCGCTGGGCCAGAACTTCGTCGTCGACCCCAACACGGTCCGGCGCATCGCCCGGTTGTCGGGGGTCGGGCCCGACACGTCGGTGGTCGAGATCGGCGCCGGTCTGGGTGCGCTCACCCTGGCGCTGGCCGAGACCGGCGCGCACATCACTGCGGTCGAGGTCGATCGCGGTCTCGTGCCGCTGCTGCGGGCCCAGGTCGAGCCGCACGGCGTGCGCGTGGTCGAGGCCGACGCCCTGACGCTCGACTGGCGCGAGCTCCTCGGCTCGTCCGCGTCGACACCGAGCGAGCCGTCGTGGGCGATGGTGGCGAACCTCCCGTACAACGTGGCGGTCCCCGTGGTCCTGCGGGCCCTCGACGAGGCTCCCAACGTCGTGTCCATGTTCGTGATGGTGCAGCGCGAAGTGGGCGAGCGGTTGGCGGCAGAGCCCGGGGACAAGGCGTACGGAGCGGTGTCGGTGAAGGTCGCGTACCACGCCACCGCCCGGGTGGTGGGACGCGTGCCCGCCTCGGTGTTCGTTCCCCGTCCGGCGGTGGAGTCGGCCCTCATCCGTATCGAGCGCCGGCCCGTCGTGGCCGTCGACCCCGACGTCGTCCCTGCCGCTCGGTTTTTCGAGCTGGTACGAGCGGGCTTCGGCCAACGCCGGAAGATGCTCCGACAATCACTGGCCGGGATCGTCCCCCCCGACGCGTTCACCGCGGCCGGGGTCGACCCCGAGGCGCGCGCCGAGAACCTGGGGGTACAGGAGTGGGGGAGACTGGCCGCATGCGCCCCCGGGGAGCCCCTGTGACGACGCCGACACCGAAGCCGGCACCGACGCCGGTGCGTGGCGCATGAACGTCACCGCCCCCGGCAAGCTCACGCTCTCGCTGCGCGTCACCGGGGTCCGGGAAGACGGATTTCACCTCCTCGACGCCGAGATGGTGTCGATCGACCTCGCCGACACGCTCAACTTCCAGTCGGGATCGGGGATCTCGGTGGTCGACGAGGTTCGCGGCGGGCTCGGTGTGGCCGGGGTTCCGACGGGGCCCGACAACCTGGTAGCTCGTGCGCTGGTCCTCCTGCACCGTGACGCGGCGGTGCGGATCGTGAAGCGCATCCCGGCCGGAGCCGGGCTCGGGGGCGGGTCGGCCGACGCCGCTGCGGTGCTGCGCTGGGCCGGTGTCACCGACGTCGCGCTCGCCGTCGCGCTCGGCGCGGACGTCCCGTTCTGTGTGGCAGGGGGACGGGCCCGGGTCACCGGCGTGGGGGAGCGGGTCGAGCCCCTCCCGTTCGAGGACCGACGGTTCGTTCTGGTTTTGCCGCCGTTGTCGATCGACACCGCCGCGGTGTACAAGCAGTGGGACGACCGACGCGCCGCGCCCGGTGGCCGACGCGACGACGGGCCGGGTGGCAACGATCTGGAAGGTGCCGCCATCGACGTGGCACCGGCGCTCGGGCGCTGGCGCGACCGCCTGGCCGAGGTGACCGGCCACAGGCCGCGGCTCGCCGGCAGTGGCTCGGCGTGGTTCGTGGAGGGCGAGCCCGACGGACTGGGTCTCGCCGGACGCGACTTCCTCGTCATGGACGACGAACGGGCGCCTTTGGTGGCGGTGCGGACGGTGCCTTCGGACTCCGGCGGCCGGTGACCTTCGACGGCGCCTTCACGCAGCACTCCCGCCCATCGGGGCGGGAGTGGGTTCTGCCGGTTACTTCCCGGCGGCCCGCCGTTGCCAGCGGGTGGCCTTCAGCATCTTCTTGTGCTTCTTCTTCCGCATGCGCTTGCGGCGCTTCTTGATCAGCGATCCCATGTCTGATTCGCAGGTTAGCGGCCTTTTGGTGACAGCCGCCAAGTAGCCTCTCGCCGGGTAGGACCCGGTCGCATCGGAGGTAGATCTTTGGGGTACCAGCTCGTCGCCATCGACCACGTCCAGCTGGCGATGCCCCGGGGGCGGGAGGCCGAGGCGCGTGCCTTTTACCAATCCGTCCTGGGACTCGAGGAGAAACCCAAGCCTCCGGTGCTGGCGGCCCGGGGCGGGTGTTGGTTCTCGAACGGTCGGGTGGCGCTCCATCTCGGGGTGGAAGATGATTTCCGGGCGGCCCGCAAGGCGCATCCCGCCCTCGTGGTCCAAGATCTCGAAGCCCTGTGTGGGTCGCTCGAGGCCGCCGGTCACGAGGTGCGGTTCGACGACGAGGTCCCCGGTGTCCGACGTTGCTACGTGGACGACCCTTTCGGCAATCGACTCGAGTTGATCGAGGCGTGACATCCTACGGAGCAACAGATGTCGTGCCCCTTGGCGGGTAGTTCAATCGGCAGAACGCCGGCCTTTGGAGCCGGATGTTGGAGGTTCGAGCCCTCCCCCGCCAGCCAAGCGTCGAAGCGCGCCACCTGGGAGCGTCTGCGGTCCGTGTCGCGAGGTGACGCACTGAGCAGGCGGAACGTCTCAGCCGTAGTCCTCACCAGGGGTCGACTCGTCGTCCCGGGTGCCCCTGGCCGCCAGGTGCTGGGGCGAGGATCGTCCGGGGCGACGCCCTGGGAAGGCCTCGCTGCGAGAGGATGATGAGTCTTGTCACGTACCGATGACATCCGTACGCCGTCGCCGGCCGGTGCCACGCGCCCCGGGGGGGGCCGGTGGCGCGCCGCGTGGGCCCGGTGGGGGCCTCCCGCCCGGGCGACCTCCATGGCGGGCTGGGCGCTGTTGCCTCTGCGGGCGTTTCTCGGCGGCACCTTCGTCTTCGCCGGCCTGCAGAAGCTCGCCAACCCCGGGTTCTTCGACGCCTCGAACCCGACGTCGATCCAGAACCAGATGGCCTCGGCCGCGCGTATCAGCCCCATCCACGCGCTGGTGGCCCATCTCCAGCATGCGGCGGTGCCGATCGGCGTCGTGATCGCGCTGGGCGAGCTCGCCGTCGGTATCGCCACGCTCGTCGGGTTGTGGTCACGCGTGGCGGCCGTCGGCGGGCTGTTGCTCTCGTTCAGCCTGTTCCTGACGGTCAGCTTCCACTCGAGCCCGTACTACACGGGATCCGACATCGTCTTCGTCTTCGCCTGGACACCGCTGATCGTGGCGGGCGCGGGGGGAGTGTTGTCCGCCGATGCCATCTTGCGCGACGTGGCTCGAGCTCGAGCCGGCGTCGGGCCGGCCACGATGGTGCCTGTCTCGTTCGACGTCGTGCAGAAGGTGTGCGGTTCCTACGACGCCGGTGCCTGTCGGGCCATGTCGGGTGCGCCGTGCGAGCCCGCTCCCTGCCCGTATCTCCACGGGGACCTGAACACGACCTCGCCGCCCGCGCCCGGTGACATCGACCGGAGGACCTTTACGCTCCAAGGCATGTGCGCCGCGGCGGTGGCGGGCGTGGGGTTGGCGAGCGCAGGCCTGGCGGCGGGGCTCGGCCGGCTGGGTTCGAAGTCGAGTCCGTCCGACACGCCCGTGGCGAGCGCGACGACCTCGGCGCCGACCACGGGGGCGGCGGGATCGGGGGCATCCTCACCCACCACCACCGCAGTCAAGAAGCCCTCGGGCACGCGCGTCCTGGCGGCGAGCGCCGTGCCGGTGGGGGGCTCGGCGTCGTTCCAAGACCCGCGATCAGGCGATCCCTCCATCGTGGTGCAGCCCGAGGCCGGGACGTTCGCGGCCTTCGACGCGATATGTCCCCACGAAGGGTGCATCGTGGCGTTCACGCCTTCCCAGGACAAGTTCATCTGCCCGTGCCACGGGTCGGAGTTCAACGGCAAGACCGGCGCCTTGATCCACGGACCGGCGACCAGGGGTCTGGGGCGGATCCCGGTGCAAGAGGGTTCCGACGGCGGTCTGTACGTGACCTGAGATCGTCGGGCCCGGCCGGTCAAGGGGCGGGTCAGTTGCTGATGGTGTGGAGCTCGTCGGGGATGAAGTCCGGGGCCATGATCAGCCTGATGCGCATGACCTCGTCGCAGTGCCGGCAGCGTGTGCCGCGGGGGGTGATGCGACACGCCATCAGCCCGGCCAGATGCGGCATGTCGTAGCCGGCGCAGGTCTTCCCGTCGAGCTCCTCGGAGCAGTAGGCGATCTCGCCGTCGCGATGCAGCACGAGGCAACCGTCACAGATCAACACCGTGCCCCCCACCTCGCTTCGCCTGTCTGGTGCGCCCATCAACGGCGCCGAACAATGCCCATCTCTCAGCTAGCTATGGAATCGGCCGGGGCCCGGTCCGGGTCGAACAAGTGATGCACAACGGACGCCCACGGCGCGTGGTGGTCTGCCGTGCAGTACGTACGGAACGAGGGCGGTGTTCAGACTTTCGACCGCAGGTCGAGCCGCGGGGATGGTCGAGCGCAGCTCGAGCCGGTGCCGGCGCCCTGACGGGTTCGCTCAGTGTTGCGCCAGGGTCACGGGAGGCACCGTGACGGGCGTGGCGGCGCAGTACGAGCAGTTGTCGCCATCGACGACGCGACACGCGAGAAAGCCACCCCGGTGGGGGCGGTCCTCCCCGGCGCACCGGCGCCCGGCGATGTTCTCGGTGCAGTGGGCCACCGTCCCGTCGCGGTGGACCACCAGTTGACCGGGGCAACTCCTCATCGTCGTGTGTCTCCTCCATGTCGTCACAGACGCAGGCGTCGGTGACGGCCCCCCAACTCCGGCACCACGCTCGGCGGGAACGTCTCTTGCGAATATCGGCGCCGTGCGTGGGCGTCTTGAGGATTTCGCAACGCTTCCCCAACTACCGGAAGTCCCGGGAGCCCTGGACGACCGGTGCCGGTCCGAGGTCCAGGGGGACGATCTTCTCGGCCACCACGCTCACCACCCCGTCGACCCGCTCGAGACGGCCCCGGACCAGGAGGGCCGGTGATCCCCGGGCCACGGGGCGCCACCGCTCCCAGGCACCGGGGGAGCAGATGACGTTGACCATGCCGGTCTCGTCCTCGAGGTTGAGGAACACGGTGCCCTTGGCGCTCTCGGGACGCTGGCGATGGGTGACCACCCCGCCCACGAACACCTTCCCGTCGGTCTCGGCGCCCACCAGCCGGCCGGCGGGGATCACCCCCATGGCGTCGAGGCGGGGGCGGGCGAGCTCCACCGCGGTCATCCCGACGGTGAGGCCGGTGGCCCACATGTCGGCTTCGATCTCCTCGAGCGGTGTGAGCTCGGGAAGCGGTGGTGCTTCGGCTCCCGACACGAGCCCCGGCAACCGCTCGGCGGTGCCGTACGCGAGCGCGCCGGCCGCCCACAACGTCCGCCGCCTTCCACGCATCTCGACGGCACCGTCACGCGGTGCCAGACCCTTCGAGCGCGCCGGCGGTGGCGAGTGCTTCGAGCTGGGGCCGCCCCGTCCCCGTCCGGCGCACCAGATCTTCTACCGACGAGTAGGGGCCGCTCTCGCCGATGCGTTGCGCCACGGCCTCGCCGATCCCGCGCACCGAGGTGAGCCCCAACCGGACGGCGGGTTGGCAACCGGAGCCCCCCGGCGGCACGGCGTTGCCCGGCGAGACAGCGTTGCCCGGCGGCACGGCGTTGCCCGGCGGCACGGCGTTGCCCGACGAGACGGGGTCCGACTCGTCGGGACCCCACTCCAAGGTGGCTCCCACCCCCGACACGTCGACGTGGGCCCGGCGCACCGTCACACCGTGGCGACGGGCGTCGGCCACGAGCGACTGCGGTGACCAGAACCCCATGGGCTGGGCGTTGAGCAGTCCGGCGCAAAACGCCGCGGGGTAATGCAGCTTCAGCCACGCACTCGAGTACACGAGGTAGGCGAAAGAGACGGCGTGGCTCTCGGGAAAGCCGAAGTTGGCGAAGGCAGCCAACTTGCCCACGATCTCCTGTGCCACCGCGCCGGTGATGCCCCGCTCGGCCATGCCGGCGAAGAGGCGCTCCGACAGGCGGGCCATGCGTGCCCCGGAGCGCTTGGCGCTCATGGCCTGGCGTAGCTCGTCGGCCTCGGCGGGGGTGAACCCCGCCGCGTCGATGGCGATGTGCATGAGCTGTTCCTGGAACAGCGGCACCCCGAGCGTCTTGTGGAGGGCCCGCTCGAGCAGCGGGTGCGGGGGGTCGGGGGCTTCGAGACCCTGGCGCCGGCGGATGTAGGGGTGCACCGACCCTCCCTGGATGGGGCCGGGCCGGATGATCGCCACCTCGATCACGAGATCGGAGAACGTGCGGGGCTTGATGCGGGGGAGCGTGGCCATCTGGGCCCGGCTCTCCACCTGGAACACCCCCACGGTGTCGGCCCGGCCCAACATGTCGTAGACGGCGTCTTCCTGGTCGATCATGGCCAGGTCGACGTGCGTGCCGTGCGCGGCGCGGATCAGGTCGACGGTGAGGTGGACCGCTTCGAGCATGCCGAGCCCGAGCAGGTCGAACTTGACGAGCCCGGCCGCGGCGCAGTCGTCCTTGTCCCATTGCAGGGCGCTGCGCCCCGGATGGCGCGCCCACTCCACCGGGCACACCTCGATGACGGGTCGGTCGCACAGCACCATCCCTCCCGAGTGCAGGCCGAGGTGGCGGGGGAAGTCGAGGACGGCACGGGCGAGCTGGCCGACGAGCGGGGGCAGAGGGCCGCCGCGATCGAGCGGCTCACCGCGATCGACGGCTTTCGCCCACGCGTCCACCTCCTCGGGACTGTGGCCCAGGGCTTTGCCCACGTCGCGGATGGCCGACCGGGCGCGATAGGTGATGACGTTGGCGACCTGTGCCGCGCAGTGCCGGCCGTAGCGCTCGTAGACGTAGGCGATGACCTCCTCGCGTCGACCCGACTCGATGTCGATGTCGATGTCGGGCGGTCCGTCGCGCTCAGGAGACAGGAACCGCTCGAACAGCAGCCCCAGGGCCACGGGATCGGCACGGGTGATGCCGAGCGCGAAGCAGACGGCGGAGTTGGCGGCCGAGCCCCGACCCTGGCAGTAGATGTCCTGACGGCGACAGAACTCCACGATGTCCCAGACGATGAGGAAGTACCCGGCGTAGCCGAGGGTGTCGATCACCTCGAGCTCATGGTCGATCTGGGCCCATGCACCGGGCACCCGCTCCCGCGTCCGCGCGTGGTAGCGATCGGTGGCGCCGCGCCGCACCAGCTCCACGAGCCAGCTGTGCTCGGTGTGCCCGGCGGGCACCTGGCAGTCGGGGAGGCCCGGCGCCACCAGGTGGAGGTCGAAGGCGCACGCCCGGCCGATCTCCGCCGCCCGGGCCACCGCGCCGGGCCACCGGGCGAAGCGGCGCTCCTGCTCGACGCCCGAGCGGAGATGGGCGGCGGCGGCGGAGGGGAGCCAGCCGTCGAGCTCGGCCAGCGGCTGCCGGGCCCGGATCGCGGCCAGGGTGGTGGCCAGCGGGCGCCGGGCCGGGGTGGCGTAGTGCACGTTGTTGGTGGCGACCATGTCCAGGTTCCGGGTGACGGCCAGCTGCGCCAGGGCGTCGTTGCGGGCGGTGTCGAGGGGGTCGCCGTGGTCCCACAGCTCCACGGCCACGTCGTCGGGACCGAAGGCCTCGACGAGCCGGTCGAGCTGGCGGGTCGCCGCGCTCGGCCCGGCGCTCGTGAGCGCGGCGGGGACCGCCCCCTTGCGACATCCGGTCAGGACGACCCAGTGCCCGCCGTGCCCCTTCCCGTGGTGGTGCCGGGCCAGGTCCTCGAGGGTGCAGGTGGGTCGGCCCTTCTCCCCGCCGGCCAGGTGGGCCTCGGTGATGGCCCTGCTCAGGCGGGCATACCCCTCGGGGTCGCGTGCCAGCACCACGAGGTGCGTGCCGAGGGGGTCGGGGTCGCCCGTGCGCCCCTGGGACCGTCCGCCCTCCACCAGGGTGAGCTCGGAACCGAACACCGCCGGCACCTCGAGGGCCCGAGCCGTCTCGGCGAAACGGACCACCCCGTACAGGCCGTCGTGGTCGGTGAGGGCGAGGGCGTCGAGACCGAGCCGGGCGGCCTCGGCGACGAGCTCCTCGGGGTGCGAGGCGCCGTCGAGGAAGCTGAAGTTGGAATGGCAGTGGAGCTCCGCATACGGGGTGGTCACGGTGCACCCGCGGTCAGTCGTAGGTCGCTTCGAGCCACCAGCTCCCGCGCTCGCCGCGTGAGCAGGTGGGCGGTGTGGGCGGTGACGACCTGCATGCGGGCTTGGCGGCGCCGCCCCCGGACCGACCACCACCGCTCATCGGAGGGCCAGGGTCCGGCCCACCCGGTGACCGCCACCCACGGTCCTCCCGCCACCGACAGGCGGGCGGGGACGGCGGTGGCCGTCCCGTCGCCGCTGACGCCCACGGGGCGTGCCGCCGGCGTCGGTGAGCTGGGCGGGCCGCGGTGGGCTGAGGACCACGACGGGGGCAGGTGGGGGGACCTGTCCCGGCCACGGCCCTCCGGAGGTCGGCCCGTTCCGGACCGGTCTGTCCGGGCCACGACGGTCGCGGCCCCTCCCCGGATCTCCGCCCTCCTCGTCGGGCCCGGTCCAGGGGAGGAGCCGGGCCCGCTCCGCCGGCCCCCGCCCCCTGACCAGTCGGCCCCGGACCACGGCCTCGGGCCCGAGCAGCTCCTGGACTCCGGCCACGGCCCGGGCGGCCCGGGCATCCGCATCGGCCGAGTCCCCCCAGAACCCCACCTGGCGTGTCGCCACCCCGGGAGCCGATCCCGCCCCGGCGGTTCCGGCCGAGGTCGCTCCGGGACCGACGGGGGGGAAGAACAGACGGAAGCCGGGCAGCTCCCCCTCGGTCCCCCGGGCCACCCGCTGGCACAGGGCACCTTCCTCTCCGAACCGGGCCAGGACATGGGGGCCGGGCAGCGCCGCGAACCCGCCCAGGGTGCGGACCCCCAGCCGGACGAGCAGGTCGACGAGGTCGGGCCGGTCGAGGGTGGCCACCGGCCACGGGGCCAGGAAGGAGGGGGTCTCGGCCCCGAGGGACGATCACCGGGTCACCCCCGAGGGCGGCGCGGGCGGCCAGGACCGCCGCGAACAGACCGTCGGCCACCCCCACTCCGGCTGGTTCCCCCGCGACCGGGTCGGTGGCCATCTCCCGGGCCGCGGCCTCGGCGGCCATGCGGGCCAGCACCCCGTCCCCCCCGAAGTAGCGGGACGGGCCCCGGGTGGGCACGGCGCACACCCCGGGACGCACCGGGTCGACGCGCGTGGCGAAGGACTCCAAGGCCGCCACCACCGCGCCGAACACCCGCGCCTCGCGGCCGTGCTCCTGGGGCTCAAGGATGCCGGGGCACCAGATGACGAGCAGCCGCTGCACCTTCCGCCTCCACTTCTCCACTGCTTCTCTTGCTGCTGCCATTGCCGCTTCTGCCGTCGCTCGCCACCTGGCCCGAGGGGGTCGGGAGCCAGAGACCGACTCGGACCGGCCGGGCGGCGGCACGCCGGCCCGAGGCCAGTACCTCCAGGTGACGGCCCTGCAGGTGGCCATGGCCGGCCTCGACCCCCTGCCATGCCCCGGCTTCCACGGTCAGGGAGACGTCGGCTCCCTCGGGCCACCCCCGGGACCCGAGCACCACCAGCACGCCCCGACGCTCGCGGGCGCGGGCCGCCAGGCGCCGGGCCACCTGCGACGGCACCGACCCGGGCGGTCGGAGGAGCACGACGTCCACGCCGTCGAGAAGGGTGGCGGCCACCTCGGCCCAGAGGGGCCCGGGACGGGGGACGAGCACGAGTCGGTCGAGGTCCACCCCGAGCTCGGCCAAGGCCACGATCCCCGGGTCGGCCGTGCCCACCGCCGCGCACCACGAGGTCGTCGAGGCGGCGGCGAGGAGAGCGAACCCGAGCGTGGTGCCACCCCCTCCGCCGCCCGCGGCGCCGGAGGTGCCCTCACCGGTCCCGACGGTGACGACGCCACCCCGTTGCAGGCCGCCGCGGGGAAAGAGGGGAACGAGGGCGGGGACCACCGGCAGGAGCTGGTCCCGGCTGGAGGAGGTGGGCCGGGCCCGGGCGGCCATCGTGGTGCTGATGTGGCCCGATCCGAGAGGACGTTTTCCCTGCTGTGGCGGCTGGGCCGGGACCGGGACGGCGGAGGTGGAGAGGCCCATGATCGGACACTATCGAACATATGTTCGATATTCCACCGGGAGTTTCCCGCGCCGGTCAGAGACCTCCGAACCCCACGTCGCGCCCCGACCTGCGGGGCGCGGGTCCGGGGGTGGCGGACCGGCCTGCCGGCCGGGTGGCGCTCGAGCGCCGCTCGGGCCCGAGGGCGGCGGACCGCCACGGCTCGGTGGCGAACCAGGGGGTGAGCGGCACCCATCCCATGCGGTTGCGCTCGTCGACCACGAGCGCCATCCCCGGCTCCCCCCGGGCCACCACGTCCACCGGGAGCCGGCGCCGCATGACCGTCGACGTCGTCACCGTCGGTCCCTGCTCAGCCGCGCTGCGCCCGGGGCCCGAGCACCAGCCGGGACACCACCGCGCCCACCCCCCCGGGGCTCGGCACCGGGGCGCTCACCGAGCGCGTGCGCACCTCTTCCTCACCGGCCAGGGCCGACAGGGCCTCGAGCGTGCGCACGTCCCCGATCCCCGGGAGCACCACGGTGGTGCCGAACAGCGAGAAGAAGCCCTCGGCCGCGCCGCCCCACCGGGCCCGGGCCTGGGAGAGGTCCTGGAGGCACGCCAGGGTGAGAAGTCCCTGGCCAGCGCCCTCACTCACCATGCTGGGGAGGTCGGGGATGGGGGCGATGTTGGCCACCTCGTCCAGGGCGAGGACGACCGGTGCGGGGCGCCTGGTGGGGGCGGACCGGTCCGGGGCGGGAGTGCCCGACCGGGCATAGGCGGCGCTGCGGATATCGGTGAGCAGCCCCACGACCAGGGGCGCGGCCACGGCCTGGTGCCGGCCCGTGGCACAGATATAGAGCGTGGCGGACGAGTCGCAGAAGGCCCGGGCGTCGAAGTCCGGGCGCCACGGTCGTGGCCAGAGCGGCCTCGCTGCGGTAGGCGGCGAGGACCCCCGACGCCGTCGACCAGATGCCGCTCTGCTCCCGAGGGTCGGTCGCCGCGATCCCCGCCAGCAGGTCACCGGGGCGTGTGGCCCCGTTGCGGTCGAGGATCCCGAGCGGCGTCGCCGCGTTGCGCCGATCGACCCACGACAACACCGTCGCGAGGTCCGCACCGTCGAGCGCGGCGGCGTGCAAAGCAGGAGCCAGGAGCGCTTCGGCCCGCTCGGTCCAATGGTCGCCACTCACGCCGTGATTGGCACCGGCTCCCGGCCGCGCCGCGCCCACCAGGCTCCTGGCAACGAGCACGGCGTCGTCCCACGTGTGACAGCTCTGCACCGGTGACCAGCGCACGCGCTCCACGCCGCGCGGTGTCTCGACGGTGCCGCTCGGGTCGTAGAGCAGGCACGGTCCGACCGTGGCGCGCGCCGACGCGGTGGCCCGCAGCACGTCGGGTTTCGTGGACGTCGACACCACCGCGCCCGGTGCGCCGAGAATTGTGGGAATCACGATTGACGACGTCTTGCCCGACCGCGGCGGTCCGAGGACGAGCACGGCCTGCTCGATTCCCGCCCACGCCGGGCCGACCGATCCCGCACCCAGGTACACACCGGCGTCGGCAGCACCGACAGTGGCGCGGATCGCCGCCAACGGCCCGCCGTCGTGATCGAAATCGCCGCCGCCGTGCCTGGTGCGACCGGCGTCGGCGGGGGTGTCATCGTCCCGTGCCGCTGTGGAAAAAGAACGCTTCGCGTCGCGAAACGTTGGCACGCGAATCCATGTTCACACTATCTCCGGACGAAAGCTGAGCACGCCATGGTGGACCCGCAGTGTCCCGGGGATTCCGAGCAACGAGTACGGATCCGCGGTGTCAAGCACTCCCCGACGGGTTTCCACGTTGAAGTTTCTGAGCGCCACGATCTGGCCGATATGGGGACCCAGCGTGATCGTCACCTCGAGTCGCAGCTCGCCGTCGTCACCGACTTCGGCGTCGACGACGATGACGTCGTACGTGTCGTCAGGTAACGGTGCCATGACCAAAAATCCTTGCAAATAGGGCGTTTCTCGTCCATAGGCAATGTGCGGACGGCGCCGGCTCGAGGCCCGCGTGCGCACGGTGACGTCGCGCCGAGTGGCACGCGACGCGCGGTTTCCTCGCCGGAATCCTTGCGCGCGACCTCGCGCGTCTGCGCGCTGCGCGTGGCGCGCTGTCACGCAAATGCTTGCTTTTGTCGCGAAAACCTTCTTTGATTAGTGAGATTGCATTTCCCGGAGGAGGTGCGGTGAATAAGTCGGGACTGATCGACGCGGTCACGAAGACGACGTCGTTGGCGAAACGCGATGCCGAGGAGGCGGTCAACGCGGTCGTCCATGTGGTCTCGAAAGAGGTTCGATCGGGTCGTCGTGTGGTGGTTGCAGGTTTCGGCAGCTTCAATCCCACGCACCGTGGTGCTCGCATGGGGCGCAATCCACGAACAGGAGCGCCGGTGAGCATCTCGGCGTCCCGCGGTGTGCGCTTTGCGGCCAGTGGGATGCTCAAGGACATCCTGAACGGCAAGGCGGCACCACCGGCACTGAAACTGTCCTCACCGCCGGCGAAGAAATCGTCCAGGACCACGGTGAAGAAGGCGGCAGCGAAGAAGTCGCCGAGGATCGCAGCCAAGAAGGCCACGACCAAGACCACGAAGAGAGTCGCCACCAAGGCCACCAAGAACTCGACCCAGAAGGCGGTCAAGAGAACCGCCGGACGGGCCTCGAAAAAGGTCGTCGGGCGCGCCCCGGTCAGAAAGACGACGCGCGCTCCGGCGAGGAAAGCAGCAAAGCAATCGGCCAGAAAGGCCGCCGGACGAGCTCCGGCGAGGAAAGCAATAAAGCGATCGGCCAAGAAGGCCGTTAGGAGGGCGTAAAGCATGGCAGTCAAGCGGGCAAGAAAGACCGCAAAGCGGGCTCCGGCACGGAAAGCCGCCAAGCGCACCACGGCACGCAAGGCCGTGAAGCGGGCTCCGGCACGGAAAGCCGTCAAGCGGACCACCAAGAAGCGGGTTGCCAAGAAGCGGGCTCCGGCTCGTAAGGCCGCCAAGAAGCGGGCACCCGCCCGTAAGGCTGCCAAGAAGCGCGCTCCGGCTCGCAAGGCTGCCAAGAAGCGGGCTCCGGCACGTAAGGCCGCCAAGCGGACCACCAAGAAGCGGGCCGTCAAGAAGGTTGCCAAGAAGCGGGCTCCGGCTCGCAAGGCTGCCAAGAAGCGGGCTCCGGCTCGCAAGGCTGCCAAGAAGCGGGCTCCGGCTCGTAAGGCCGCCAAGCGTCGCACCAAGAAGGTGGCAGCGTCTCCCAAGCGGACCGCTGCTCGCCGGGTGACGCGTCGGGCCCCGGCTCGCCGGCGGACCGCCAGGTAGACGAACACCGTCCGGCCGGGTTCCCCGGCGGTCGGATCGGTCCCCCCGGGCTTGGCCCGGACCGGGACACGACATAGATATACAGAAAGGGGGCCCTGCGGGGCCCCCTTTCTGCGTCTCGTCCCAGGGAGGAGACCGGGACCGGTGCGGTGAGGTGCCTCAGCCGGCGACGGGGGGCCCGAGCCCGGCGGGGATGTCCTCGGGAACGTCCACGTCCCAGGTGAGCTCGGGGTCGCGCACCACCCGGCAGGACAGCCCGAGGCGCCGGGCCTCGGCCCGGTGGCGGGTGAAGGAGCCCGGGCCGTAGTGGAACCGGAACCCGGCCCCGGCCGGGATGCACACCACATTGGTGCCGTCGTCGCGGCGGTCGGGGACCAGGGTCACGCCGTCGAACCCGCCCAGCTGCGCCACCTCGTGGGCGAAGGGCAGATCGGCGTGCACCACCAGGACCTCGGACGCCCCGGCGGCGCCGAGTCGATCGACGCCGGCCTCCACCGCTCCGTTGAGCCCCCGCCCCGGTTCGGGGAGCACCATGGCGCCGTGGCGCTGCGCCCACTGCGCCACCTCGGCGTCGTCGCACACCACCGCCACCGGGAGCGGGGCCGCGGCGGCGAGGACCCGCGCCGCCATGACCCGGGCCAGGGCGTCGCGCCCGGCGGCATCGAGGGTGGGGGCGAGGCGGGCCTTGGCCTCGCCGAAGGCCTTCACGGGGACGAGCACCACGCCGCCTGTCAGGGAGGGCAGGCGCACGGGCGCTGCGGTCACGCTGTCAGTGTACGGCCTCGCGTAACGTAGGGTTGGTGCATGCTCGACAAGGTCGCCGTCATCGGCGCGGGCTCGTGGGGAACGACCGTTGCCGCGGTGGCGGCGTGCTCGGCGCCGACAGTGTTGTGGGCGCGCCGACCGGCGCTGGCTCTCACGCTCGAGCAGACCCACGAGAACCCCGACTACCTCCCCGGTGTCGTCCTGCCCGACGACGCTGCGGGCCACGTCCTCTCTGCAAGACGCCGTCGTCGGGCAGCGCGCTGGTGGTGATGGCCGTTCCCTCCCACGGGTTTCGCACCGTGCTGGCCGAACTCGAGCCGCACATTCCGGCCGGCACCCCCGTGCTGTCGTTGGCCAAGGGCCTCGAGCAGGGAACCCATCTGCGCATGACCGAAGTCATCGCCGAGGTGGCCCCGGGCCACCCCGCGGGCGTGCTCACGGGACCGAACCTGGCCCGCGAGATCGCGGCGGGACAGCCGGCCGCCACCGTGGTGGCCATGACCGACGAGTCCCTGGCCCGCTCCATTCAGGAGGTGCTGCGCACCCAGACGTTCCGCGTCTACACCAACCCCGACGTGGTGGGGTGCGAGATGGCGGGCGCCACCAAGAACGTCCTCGCCATCGCGGCGGGCATCCTGCAGGGCCTCGGCCTGGGCGACTCCTCCCTGGCCGCCCTCATCACCCGCGGCCTGGCCGAGCTGGGACGCCTCGGGGTGGCGATGGGGGGCGAGCGGATCACGATCGCCGGGTTGGCGGGCGTGGGCGATCTCGTGGCGACCTGTACGAGCTCGCTCAGCCGGAACCGCATGGTGGGCGAGCGGTTGGGCCAGGGGAGCTCGCTCGAGGAGATCATGGCGGACATGCGCATGGTGGCCGAAGGGGTGAAGACGGCGCGCCCACTGCTCGAGCTGGCGGCCGCCCACGGGGTGGAGATGCCCATCGGTGAGCAGGTGGCGTCGGTGCTCGAGGGGATCACCTCCCCGGCCCAAGCCATCCTCACCCTCATGTCGCGCTCGGCCAAGCCCGAGTTCGACGGTCTCGGCGAGTGAGCTCCGAGACCACCTCCACGTCACGCGAGGAGGCCCTGGCCCGCGTGCGCGCTTTCCTGCGCGCCCATGGCACGCCCGAAGACGAGATCGCCGAGGCCGAGTCCCGCGACGTCCTCGACCTCCTCGTGGCCGACCGCCTCCTCGTCCCCACCGAGCACCGCTACACCCAGGCCGAGGTGTCCAACCTGACGGGGATGGAGCTCGACCTGGCCCGGCGGTTCTGGAGGGCCCTGGGCTTCCCCGACGTCGAGCCCGACGAAGCCATGTTCACCGACCTCGACATCGAGGCGCTCGTCATCCTGCGCTCGATGATGGACCTCGGCGTCACCGACGTGGACACGAGCCTGCAGTTCGCCCGGGTCATCGGGTCCTCCATGGCGCGCATCGCCGAGGCCGAGGTGTCCCCGACGGTGCGGGGGATGGCACTGGGGGCGGGATCGGGGTCCGGTGACACCGTGGAGGCGGCCGACCGGTTCGCGCTGCTGGCGGAGCACTCCCTGCCCGCCATGGCCCGACTGCTCGAGTTCGTGTGGCGGCGCCACGTGCAGGCGGCGGTGCGCCGCGCCATGTTGCTGCGCACCCGCGCCGACAGCGGCGCCCTCCCCGTCCTGGCGGTGGGCTTCGCCGACATGGTGGGCTTCACCACGCTCAGCCAGCAGCTCTCCGAAGAGGAGCTCGCCGCCGTGGTGGCGCGCTTCGAGGACGTGGCCCATGACACGGTGACCGCCGGCGGGGGACGGGTGGTGAAGATGATCGGTGACGAAGCCATGTTCGTGACCGAGTCGGCCCTCTCCGCGGCGCGCATCGGGTTGGCGCTGGCCGAGGCCTACGGGGACGACGAGCTCCTCTCCGACGTCCGGGTGGCGCTGGCGGTGGGCCCCGTCCTCGTCCAGGACGGGGACTTCTACGGACCGGTGGTGAACCTCGCCAGCCGCATGGTCAACATGGCGGCCCCGGGGGCGGTGATCGTCACCGACGAGTTCCACCGCGCCGTCGTGACGCCAGGCGCGCCCAACGGCGGACCGACGCCAGGCGCGCCCAACGGCGGAGCGACGCCGGACGGTGGCGAAGCGCCCGGCGACGAGTTCGAGTTCGGACTGCTGCGGCCGCGGCGCATCAAGGACCTGGGCCGCATCCAGCTCTGGGTGCTGCACCGCCCCGGCACCGAGCCCGTGGCGCTCGACCGCCGGCTCGGCGGGCGCTGGGAGCGGCTGGCCGAGGTGCTCGAGGACCTCGACGTGCTGCGCGAGAAGGGCGAGCGCCTTATCGCCGGGGCGCGTCGTCAACCGGGGGACCGGAAGGTGGCGATGCCGAAGGGCCGGAGCTCGAATGAGCCGTCCACGGGCTCGAGGGTGCGGCCCCGCAGGTCGACGAGCCATCCCGAGCGCGCCCCCAGACTGACAGTGCTGGCGCGGTCGGTCGGGTTGAAGACGCGCACCTCGAGCATCCCGGCCTGACGCCGCACGGCGGAGACCTCGGCCCCCTCGATCTCGAGCGCGCTCCCCGACGCCGGCCGCCACCCTCCGCCCGGGGCGTAGACCACGTCGAGGGGCACAAAGACGTCGTCCACCATGGCGTAGGGGTCGTCGCACCCGAGGCACAGTGCGTAGCGCGCCTCGATCCGTCGCCCTCTCAGCTGCAAGCCTTCGACGGGCGTGAGGGGCCCCGCCGGCAGCGGCCGATAGGCCATGCCGAGCCGAGACAGCATCCCCGTCGAGCGCAGCAGCGTGAGTGCCAACGTGGCGGCCCGGCGCTCGCTCGGCTCCCCCTCGATGTCCACCAGCTCGTACTCGAGCAGACCTTCGTGGGCGACGGTGAGCCCGCCGGCGGACACGAACCGCCGGGACGGGAAGGTGGGGAGCCCGAACTCGTCCACCCTGCCCTCGGCCTCGAGCCCCCGGTGCACCACGCCGAAGGCGCACTCGGCGTCCGATCCTTGCGCCGGCTGGGGCAGGGGCAGGTGGACGCGCAGGCGGTGGTCGGAGGCGGGGTTGACGAAGCGCGTCGTGACTCGCACGATGCGCTCGTCGGCGCGCACCTCGACGTCGGTGGTCACCTCCACCGTCACCTCGCCCGTGCGCGACCTCGTCCTGCCGTCGACGTAGTCGGGCCAGGTGTAGCGCGCCACCATGCTGATCACGGCCTGCACCGGCCCCCGCTCCTTCACCGTGAGCGTCACGGCGTCGGGGGTGTCGACGATGCGATCGCCGGCCGGGGGCGAGTAGTTGTAGGAGTCGCCGTGGTCCCCGCCGTCGACCAGCCGGCCGAACCCGGCCACCCCGTCGATGGCGAAGGTGCCGTCGTTGCCGTCGAAGGCCACGGTCACGAGCCCGTTGCCCATGACCAGAGCCCCGGTGGCGTCGGTCGGCTCCTCCACCGTCACCGGGTGGCGCGGCACCACCGGCTCGAGCCGGCGGTGGCCGAACCCCGCCACGTCCTCCACCCGGACCAGGACACGGCGCACGGGGGGCTGGTCGATCTGGATGCGCACGATCGCGTCGGGCCGGGCCCCGAGGCGCGTGTAGAGGTCCTGCTTGATCGACCCGATGGGGACGTCGAAGGTCTCCTCGTTCCCGAAGGCGATGGTGATGTCGATCCCCGACGCGTCCTCGTCGACGTGGACGCCCTGGATCCAGGTATTGGTGTCGATCTGGCTGCCGTTGGGGAGCATGCCGAGGATGGTCCGCACCGTGTTGGCGTCGAGGGTGAGCGGGCCCAGCCCCCGGGGGATGCCGAAGGCCCCGGGGGTGTCGGGCAGCGCCTGGGCGCCGCTCGGGCACGTCCTCGCCCGCCACCACGAACTCCACCATCCCGCCCCGGGCCCGGGCCGCCACGTTGACCACGGTCGGCCCCGCCTCGGCCAGCGACCGGGTGAGGGCCCCGAGCGCCTGATGGGCGAGACCGTCGGCGATCCGGTAGGCCTCGGCGTAGCGCACGAGCACGGCGTCGACGACCTCGTCCACCGAGCACGCACAGCTGGAGTCGTGCGCGGCGTTGCGCACCATCTCCCGCCACGCCAGCTCCAGCAACCGGTCCGGGAACTCCCCGGGCGCCATGTACAGGGCGCACAGCGGCTCGGCCAAGCGCTCCAGGGCCCGCTCGGCCCGCGCCGCAGCGCGCTTCACGTCCACCCGGTTCGACGCCACCCCCATGAGGACGTTCGCCCTCGCCCCCGACCGCAACTCGCCCTTCCAGGTCTCGAGACCCTCGGTGGGGGCGCCCGCCAGGTACGCCGGCAGCGTGGTCACCTCGAGCACGTAGTCGTCCTGGAGCTCGTTGGCCTCGGCCACGACGCCGTCCCAGCCACGGCTGGGGCTCCTGGTGGTCGGTGCCGTTCATGAAGAGCATGCCGTCGAGCAGGAAGTCGCCGATCTCCTGCTCGTGGTCCGCCACCCGTCGCACCAGGGCCTTGGCGTCGTCGGGGATCGACGCGCCGTTGCCGTAGCCCGTGGGGAGGTACTCGGCCCGCACCGAGGATCCGTCGGGCGCCTCCCACACGAACCCGGTGCGAGTGACGGCCGATGGCACGCCCCTCCACACCACGGCGTGCCCGAACCCGGCCAGCGCCAGGATCTGGGGCATCTGCGCGATGTGCCCGAACATGTCGGGCAGGTAGCCGACCTCCATGGCCCCGCCGAAGGCCGCCCCCCGCAGCAGGCCGCTCTGCAGATCCCGCACGATGGTCTCGCCCGAGACGAGGAACTCGTCCATGAGGATGTACCACGGGCCCATCGACAGCCGCCCCGCCGCAGCCAGGGCGCGGATCCGGTCCTCGTTGTGCGGCCGCACCTCGAGGTAGTCGTCCACCACGGCCATCTGCCCGTCGAGCAGGAACCGTGCGTAGGAGGGGTCGCCCTCGAGCAGGGGAATGAGCTGGTCGAGCATCTTCACCAGCCGCAACCGGAAGCTCTGGTACGGCTCGTACCACTCCCGGTCCCAGTGCGTGTGCGGGACGATGGCGATGTGTCTCGGTCGGTGGGCCACGAACCGAGATTACTGACCGGGCACCGCGTCGGGACTGCCGTCGTCGCCCCAAGGGCTACCTTGGCCGCCGTGCACCCCCTCTCCTGGCGCGCGCACCTGCCGGCGGGGTCGGACCTGGACGTCGGGGACCTGACCGCCCGCGCCAGCCTCCCCCACGCGTGGGCCCGGACCTGGGCGGCCCACCCCGAGGCCCCGGTCCTGCTCGACCTGTCCGCCGCCGCCAGCGACGCCGCCGCCCGGTGGTGCCGGGCCGACGAGCTCGAAGAGCTGACCCGCCGGCGCGCCGAGGAGCTGGTAAGTCTGGGGCTGCGGCCCGGCGACAAAGTGCTGTGGAGCACGGCATCGTCGCTGCCCGCCGTCATCGTGAACATCGCAGCCCTGCGGGCCGGCCTCGTGGTGGTGCCGGTGAACCCGGCCTACACCGAGCGCGAGCTGGCCCACGTTCTCGGCGACGTGCGGCCCGCGGCCGCGATCCTCGACGACCCCGCCCGGGCCGCGGCACTGGCGCGCATCGCGACCGACATCGTGGTGACCACCCCCGATCTCGAGGTGCTCCAGGGTGGGTCCGGCGGGTCGGGTGGGTCCGGCGGGTCGGGTGACGTGGTGCTCGACGCGGCCCGACCGACCGACGTGGCGCTGATCGCCTACACCTCGGGGACCACGGGCGCCCCCAAGGGAGCCGTGCTCACCCACGGGAACCTCCTCGCCAACAGCGAGTCGATCGCGCTCACGTGGCGCTGGGACCCCGCTGACCGCCTCGTCCACGCCCTTCCCATCTTCCACGGTCACGGGTTGTGTGTGGCGCTCTACACGTCGCTGCTGACCGGCTCGTCGGTGGTGCTCCTGCCGCGCTTCGACGTCGACGCCGTGCTCGACGCCTGCGCCCGCCACGAAGCCACCTTGTTCTTCGGCGTCCCCACCATGTACCACCGACTCGCCGCGTCGAGCCGGGTGGGGCAACTGGCGCGCCTGCGCCTGGCGGTCTCGGGGTCGGCCCCGCTGAGCGCCGAGCTGCACGGTTCGATCGCAGCATCGGGCGGAACCCAGGTGCTCGAACGGTACGGGATGACCGAGACGCTCATGACCCTCTCCAACCCCTACGAGGGGGAGCGCCGGCCGGGCACGGTGGGATTCCCCTTCCCCGGCGTCGACGCCCGCGTCGAGGACGACGGCGCGCTTGTGGTGCGCGGTCCCACGGTCTTCTCGGGATACTGGGAACGCCCGGCGGCCACGGCGGAGAGCTTCACCGACGGATGGTTCCGCACCGGCGATCTCGGGGTCGTCGAGGACGGCTATGTCCGGCTCCTGGGCCGCTCGACCGATCTCATCATCTCCGGCGGCTACAACGTCTATCCGGCCGAGGTGGAGGATGTCCTGCTCGGCCACCCCTCGGTGGCCGAGGTCGCCGTCACCGGCGCGCCCTCCGACGAGTGGGGGGAGATCGTCTGCGCCTGGGTGGTTCCCGACGGCGCCTCGCATCTCGATGTCGATGCCGTGCTCGCCTACGCGGCGCAGCGCCTCGCCCCCTACAAGCGCCCCCGTCGCCTCCACCTCGTCGACGCACTGCCGCGCAACTCCATGGGGAAGGTCCGGCGCTCCGAACTGCGATGACTCCGGCTACGGACTGCGGAGACGGGCTGCGGGTTGCGGTGCGGAGACGACTAGGGACAGATGTGGGGCGGGACGAGGACGACGGCGGGAACACTCACGACCGCCTTTTCCCACACCCACGCCTGATGGGCCGTCATGCACGCGGTCATCGGCGCCAGACCCTTGGTCGTCACGGGCGTGCGGGCTGTGGCCGGAGCGGTCATCCCGAGGGCGGCGGTGGAGATGACGGCGAGGGCGGCCACGACCACCTGCTTGGTCCACCGGTGAGGCCACCGGAGCCTGCTGGGGCTCATGGGGCTCTCGCCGCTCTCTCTGCGAGTCATGAGCACCACTCTGAGGCACCACGGTCCACGCCTCAGCAACGTCAAACCAACGCAGTCTCAACCCTGGCGCATCCGACCACCTGCCGGGACGGCGGCTACGGGTCGCCGGGTGCCGGATCCGAGGTCTCGGCGTCGATCCACGCCAGGTAGTCGGCGTCGCCGTCCGCGATGAGGGTGGCCACGATCTCCGGTGTCGCGTAGCCATGGGCCTCACGCAGCGCCGCCTGGAGCGGTCCGAGCGCGTGGGCCGAGGTCTTGAGGGTGCAGCGCCACTCGTCGGCGCTCTGGAGCTGACCGTCCCACCAGTACACCGAGGTGATCGGCCCCGACACCTGCGCGCACGCCGCCAGTCGGCGTTGCACGGTCAGGTGCGCCAGCGCCGTGGCGTCGTCCCGGGTGGAGGTGGTCGTGGTGACTTGGTAGTGCGCTGCCATGGTGGGTCAGGGCGTGGTGTCGACCAGGGGCGACGGATGCTTGGGCTGGTAGAGACCGACCTCGCCCCCGCCGGGAAGCCGGATCCTGGTCACCGAGCCCCAGCGCGCTTCTTCGATGTCTGCACACTGCACACCCTTGCTCTGCAGGGCGCGCATCTCCGCGCTCAGGTCGTCGCACATGAAGTAGAGCTCGTGGCTGTCCTCCTCGGCGGGATGCAGGGCCAGTTCGGCCGGGGGCAGCGCGAAGATCAGCCAGCCGTGGCCGGCGTCCACCGACGAGAATCCGAGGACATCCGCGAAGAAGGCGCGATCGGCGTCCGCATCCTTGGAATAGACGATCACGTGCGCACCGAAGATCACGGTTCCTCCTCGTTCTCTCGCCCCGGTCCTCCCCGCCGAAGCCGGGTCGGTCGTCACGCTAATCCTCGGGGCGCGAACGGATCCCCGGGGCGAAAATGGGGCGCCGCCAGGTCAGTGGGGAGATCTCGTCATCTCCCGTGCCCGGGGACCGGTGGGGTAGCGTGCCCCCATGACGACGTTCCTCATGCTGTCGACCCTCGGGCCCGAGGGCATGGCGACGCTGCGGCAGAACCCGCAACGCCTGAAAGAGGTCAACACCGAGGTCGAGGCCATGGGCGCGCACGTGGTGGCTCAGTGGGCGCTGCTCGGTCAGTACGACTTCGCCACCATCCTCGAGGCGCCGGATGAAAAAGTCGTCACCCGTGTGGCGGTGGCGCTCGGTGCGCGCGGCACGCTGAAGACCAAGACACTCACCGCCGTGCCCATCGATGACTTCATCGAAGCGGTCGGCACGACCTAGGTCATGGGAGCACCGACGCGGTCGCAGTCGACCACGTCCGTCGACCTACCCCGTGGTCAATACGGTGGTCAATACGGTGGTCAATACCACCAAAGGCCCTGCTTGCGACGTTCGGACCGTACGTCCTCGATGGGAAACACATCGGGCAGGATGCTGTTATCGGAGAGCCGCCGCACGCGATACCCGCCCGGCACACGTTCGGCCACTGCGAACCCGTGGCTCCACGAACCGACGAACCGATTGCGCACGTCGACGGGGGTGCCCTCGGGAAGTTGCGTGTCGGACCAGGTGCCCATGTCGATCAGGCCGTTGGTCATACCGGTGACCTCCTGTCACGCCCCCGAACGGCATCCATGATGGGCGCTGCGACCGCTCACTACAAGGGCGGGTTGGACAACATGCGGCCAACGTCATCGCGCGCCGCGTGAGGACATGACGCCGGCAGCGGTTTCTCCTCGAGCATCGGTGCGAGTGAAACCACGTGGCCGTGCCGCACCGGCCCGGCCCGGCCTCTCCCACGAGCGCAGCTTGTGGAGTGCCGGACACCGGGTGGTGGCGGGTATCGACGAGGTGGGACGGGGCGCCTGGGCCGGGCCCCTGAGCGTGGGGGTGGCGGTGCTGTGCGAGTCACCGTTGCGGATCCCCAAGGGCCTGCGTGACTCCAAGCAGCTCACCGAGGACACGCGAGAGAAGATCTTCGACCGGGTGGCGGCGTGGTGCGCGGCGTGGGCCGTCGGCCACGCCGGTCCCGAGGAGTGCGACCGCCTCGGCATGACGGCCGCCCTCCGCCTGGCCACGCGCCGAGCGGTGCAGCAGCTCTCTCCCGATCTCGTCCCCGACGCCGTGGTCCTCGACGGGACCTTCGACTTCGTGAGCCCGCCGCAGGCTCCCCAACTCTTCGACGCCGACGGCGCCGTCGAGCCCGGGGCACGTTGTGTTGCCCCGGGCGGGCCGGGCGGGTCCGACGGACCGGGTGCGCTGGACGGCCCAGGCGGGTGGGACGGGTCGTTGAGCCCGGAGTGGACCGCATCGGTCGAGACGGTCATCGGCGGCGATGCCCGCTGTGCGTCGGTGGCCGCCGCATCGGTGCTGGCCAAGGTGACGCGTGATCGCATCATGCGCGCCACCGCCGACTCCTATCCCGCCTTCGACTTCGAACGGAACAAGGGGTACCCGTCACCCGCGCACCAGCGCGCCCTGTGCGGGTACGGCCTGAGCGCGGTGCACCGGCGGTCGTGGGCGTTCGTCGACTACCTGCCCTGGGAGCTCACCTCGTGGCCCGGCGACTACCGGGCCCGGAACTCACGCCTTGACGGCGGGCTCCTTCGGGAGCCCGAGCACCCGCTCGCCGATGATGTTGTGGAGGACCTCATCGGTCCCCCCCGCGATGCGCATGCCCGGTAGCCCCAGCAGGAACTGAGACCACGCGAAGGTGCCCCACTCGCCCGAGTCGGCGATGAGCTTGGGGCCGAGGACCGACGACAGCAGGTCGGTCATGCGACGCATGTTCATGGTGAGCGAGAGCTTGGCGATCGACATCTCGGGCCCGGGGAGCTGGCCCGTGGCGATCTTGGCCATGGCCCGCAGGTTGGTGTAGCTGGCGACGCGCCCGTGGATGTAGATGTCGGCCAGCTGTTGGCGGATCAGGGGATCGTCCGACTTCCCGTGGTGCCTGACCAGCTCGATCAGGCGAGGGGTGCTCAGGTTGCCGTTCCCCGACGACATGCTTCCGCCGCCGATGGCGGCCCGCTCGTTCATGAGCGTCGTGAGGGCGACCGACCAACCCCCGTTGACGTCGCCCAGCCGGTGGGAGTCCGGCACGCGCACCTCGGTGAAGAACACCTCGTTGAACGACGCGCCCCCGGTCATCTGACGCAGGGGCCGGATCTCGACGCCCGGTGCCCGCATGTCCACCACGAAACCGGTGAGGCCCTTGTGCTTCGGCGCGTCGGGATCGGTCCGGCAGATGATCTCGCCGATGTCGGAGAGATGCGCCCCCGAGGTCCACACCTTCTGCCCGGTCACCAACCACTCGTCGCCGTCGCGCACCGCCTTGGTCTGCAGGCCCGCCAGGTCGCTGCCGGCACCGGGCTCGCTGAACAACTGGCACGCCACGATGTCGCCCCGCCACATCGATCTCAGGTAGAGGTCCTTCACCTCGTCGGTGGCGTGGGCGAGGATCGTCGGGGCCACCATGCCGAGGCCGATCCCGTAGCCGGTCATCGGGGGGGTGTCGAAGCGGGCTTCGATGCCGTCGTAGAGCCGCTGGTGGTCGCGGGTGAGGCCTCGACCCCCGTAGGCGACGGGCCCACTGATCCACCCGAAGCCGGCGTCGAACCGCTTCTGGGCCCAGGCCCGGGCCGCTTCGAGCTCGGCGAGCTCCTCTTCGAGGGTGCGCTCTGGTAGGAGCGCCACCTGGTCGGACCCCTCGCCCCAACTCTGCTCCGCTTCGACACGCAGCTCGGAATTCGCCTCGAGGAATTCCAGCGCGGCCCGCTCGAACTCCTCTTCGGTGATCGTGTCGGCCATGGGGCTCTCTCTCCCGTCGATCTTTCCGTCGGTCCTCATGCTGGGGCCACATGGTGGTGGGAGTGGCCTCAGGTGGGTTTCCCAGCGTACCGACGGGCTCGGAAGGGCCGCCAAACCGCATCCACGCAGGAACGCCGCCGCGCCCACACCGGGGCGGACCGGGTCAAACCGGCATGACGAGGGGGCTGGTGCGGTAGAAAGACCGCAATGGCCTACGTGCTCGCCGTCATGGCGGCATTCGCTAATGCGCTGACCAGCGTCCTGCAACGGATGGGGGTGGAGACCGCCCCTGCCGATACCAACCTGAAGTTGAGCCTCATCACGTACGCGCTGCGTCGGACGGTGTGGCTGGCGGGCTTCGTGGTGCTGGTCGCCGCCTTTCTCTTGCAGTTCCTGGCCCTGCACTTCGGGCGCCTCAGCACGGTGCAGCCCATCCTGACGTTGGAGCTGCCATTCCTGATCGCCATCCTGGGGATCTGGTTCCGCCTGCCGCTCAGTTGGAGGGAGTGGGTGGGGGCCAGCGCGGCGGCCGGCGGGTTGGCGGCCTTCCTGGCACTGTCGGCCCCCAGCGGGGGCAACGAGACTCCCGACCTCGAGGACTGGGGCATCGTGTCGTTCGCCGTGATCGCGGCGTGCTCGGTGGCCGTCCTCATGACCCGGATGGGCTCACCACCGTGGAAGGCGGCTTGGTTCGGCACCGCCGGCGCCATCGCCTTCGCCTTCACCGCCGCGCTCATCAAGACCATGAACGACGAGATCACGAGGGGTTGGAGCCATGTCTTTCTCAGCTGGCCGCCCTACGCGCTGGCCGCCGCAGGACTGGCGGGTGTCTTCCTGGCCCAGAACGCCTTCCATGTCGGACCGGTGACCGCCTCGCAGTCCGCGCTCGTGATCGTCGACCCCCTCGTATCGATCGCCATCGGGGTCGGTCTGTTCGGCGACCATGTCCAGACCGCGGGAGGGAGGCTCATCGGTGAGATCCTGGCCATGATGGTCTTGTCCGCCGGCGTCTTCTCGCTCACCCGGTCCCCGCTCGTGGTGCACGTGAAGTCTGAGAGCGGGGACGACACCGCGGTCCTCGGTGGCTCCCGCCGGCGCGGTGGGCCGGGTCCGGCATTGGAGGCCGGGTGAGCACCGAGGCGACGCCGCCCAAAGGCCCCCGGCGCTGGGAAAGGCGCAGATCCGCACCTGGCGCCGCCGTCGCCCCGGTCGATGTTGCTCCGGTCACATCCGTCGTAGCTCCGGTCGCGCAGTCGGCGATGACACCGGGCGCGTCGTTGGCGCCGGGTAAGTACGACCCCTGGGCCACGGTCCTCGAGCGCATCGAGGACGCCGCCACGCTGGCGGGACTCGACCCCGACGTCCATCGACTCCTCCAGTTGCCCGACCGGGTGCTCGAGGTGGCCGTCCCCATCCGCATGGACGACGGGCACGTCGAGGTGTTCCTGGGCTGGCGGATCCACCACAACACGGCGCGGGGGCCGGCCAAGGGAGGGATCCGCTTCCACCCGAACCTCCACGCGGCCGAGGTCGCCGCGCTCGCGGCCGACATGACGCTCAAGACCGCCGTCGTCGACATTCCCTTCGGCGGGGGGAAAGGTGGCGTGCGCTGTGACCCGCGCCTGCTGTCGGTGGGCGAGCTCGAGCGGCTCACCCGTCGCTACACGTTCGAGATCGCACCGCTGCTCGGTCCCGACCGCGACATCCCCGCACCCGACGTCAATACCGACGAGAGGGTCATGGCGTGGCTGCTCGACACGCTCGACATGCTCCAGGGACGATCCATGCCCGAGGTCGTCACGGGCAAGCCGCTTTCGGTCGGGGGCATGCGACTGCACACCGGCGCCACCGCCTCGGGTGTCGTGCGTTGTGTGCGGGCCGTCTTCGCCGCCCTCGACATCCCCGTGGCCGGGGCGAGGGCGGTGGTCCAGGGATTCGGCAAAGTCGGCGGACCCCTCGCCTTCCTCCTCTCCTCGGCGGGTATGCGGGTGGTGGCGGTGGCCGACGTGGGAGGTGCGGTGCACAACCCGGGCGGCCTCGACGTCGGCTTGTTGTCGGACCATGTCTCTGCGGTCGGAACGGTGGCGGGGTTCGCCGGGGGACAGGAGATCCGTTCCTCCGACCTGTGGGCGGTGGAGGCCGACCTGGCGGTGCCCGCCGCGCTGGAGGGGGCCATCGACGAGGTGGGTGCGAGCCGGATGACCGCCCGCGTCGTGGTGGAAGCGGCCAACGGCCCGACGACCCCGGGCGGCGACCGCGTCCTGGCCGAGCGGGGGATCACCGTCGTCCCCGACATTCTCGCCAACGCCGGCGGCGTGACGGCCTCGTACTTCGAGTGGGCGCAGTCGCGCCAGGGTTACGCCTGGGACGAAGAGCTGGTGGCGACCCGCCTGGCGCGCACGATGGACGACGCCTTCGCGGATGTGTGGGCACGTGCGCAGGACCTCGGGGTGACCATGCGCCGTGCCGCCGGGGTGGTCGGCGTCGAGCGACTGGCTGCCGCGATCACGGCGCGGGGTCTGTTTCCCTGACCACCGGGATCGCCCGGATCACCCTGATCACCAGCCGCGGTCGACCCACTCCTGGAGATGGGGCATCTCGGCCCCGATCGTCGTATCGAGACCGTGGCCGGGGAGCACGACGGTGTCGGGCCCGAACCGGGAGTACAGCCGGTCCTCGATGGACCTGATGATGGTGGGAAAGTCCCCGCCCTCGAACTTGGTGTTCCCGGGCCCGCCCGGGAAGAGGGTGTCTCCGCTGAAGAGCAGGGGCGTCCCCTCGACGGCGAAGCACATAGACCCCCGCGTGTGCCCGGGTGTGGCGATGGTGCGCAGCCGCATGTCGCCGACCTCGATGACGGTGTCGTCCTCGAGGAGCAGGTCGTAGGAGGGGAGCATCCCGGCGTCGGCGGCCGTGACCGACACCTCGAAGCCCGCGTCGCGCACCGCGGGGACGGCTTGGATGTGGTCCCAGTGGCCGTGAGTCTCGAGGACCTTGCGAACCCCGAGGTCCCGGCACATCTGGAGTAGCAGCTCGTGCTCGTTGGCGGCGTCGATGAGCACGGCGTCCCCCGTCCCCTTGCTGCGGATGACGTAGACGTTGTTGTCCATGGGGCCGACGACGACCTTGTGGACCTCGACCAGGCTGTCTTCGTAGTGGGGCATGTCCGTACCTTATGCCGGGACCCCTGAACCCACGCCCGTGACGCCCGTGATGTGAACGGAAGCGGCCCCCGAGACGTGGAACTCCTGATGCACCTCGTCCTTACCAGCCGCATGCGCAGGGCCCGGACTCTGGTCTCCCCGGTGCATATCGCCGTCGTGGGCGCGGCTACCTGCTTCGTGTTGGGGGGCTGCACCGGTTCGGGTCAGGCCACCCCCACGAGCATGTCGTCTCTGGGTGACACCGTTGGCGCCGCGACCGCCCCTCCGACGACCGCCCCTCCGACGACGACGCCTTCCACGACCACTCCGGTGGCATCCGATGAGTGCCAACCATTGGCGACCGGCTTGGGTCCTTCGAGCGCACCGACCACCATCCCGGTCACGACCACGTGGGTCGAGCACAGCGTCGTGGCGGGAACCTGCCCCCAGGTCCTCGATCTCGCGGCAGGCGCCGCGTTCTCGTTGGACTCACAGACCACTGGCCAGCAAGGTCCCTGGCAATTGGAGCGGATCGACATCGACCGGGCCACGACCGAGAGTGGGCCCACCTTCGACAACGGGACGCTCGCCGTCGCGGACGGATACCTCTGGATCTCGTGTAGCCAGACGGTGGACGATCTCTCCAGTCCTCAGCTGTGCCAGGTCGATCCCGCCTCGCTGGCCGTCGTGGGCCAGGTTTCGCTGCCGGCACCGCACGACCCACTGTCGGAGGGGTACGACCAGCTCGTCACCGGTGGACCCGGGGACACGGTGTGGGTCGGGTACGACCAGACACTCGTGCACATCGATGTCGATGACCGAGCGATCCTGTCGACGGTTCTGCTCGGCTCGGGGACGATCGGCAGCCTGTCCGTCGACCCCGGTGGGGACTATCTATACGTCTCGGTCGGGAACCTCACCATCTCGGGCCAGCCGGTCGATGCTGCTGTCGACGAGCTCGACGCCCGCACCGGGCGCACCCTGGTCGAGACGTCGGCGAACAGTCCGGTGACCGAATCGGCGGGGCCGGGGGCGCTCAGCGCCGTGCCCGGGGGAGTGTGGACGTCGTTCCGGGCCGGGATGCGGGGGGAGACGATCCTTCTCCGCCAGTCCGATCTGGCCATGATCGGACCGCCCCGCGCCGCCATTGACATGCCGTTTCCCGACAGCGTGTTCAACTGGATGATGTATGCCTCCACCTTCTACGGGGGCGACGCCCTGTTCGTGGTCAACGAGAACGGCGTGTTGGCCTGTGTCGACCCGTCCACCGGCGCGGTGCGCGCCCAGGAGTATCTGACGAACGCCGAGGGGACAAGTTTCCAACTTCTGGGGATCGACGCGGCGTCCGGTCGACTGTTCGCGACGGACGGCAGCGGTGTGCGGTCCTTCACCCCACCGCCTGCGTGTTGGAGGTGAGGGCTCTGATCTCGGTGACAACCTCCCCGGGTCGTCCACCGTGAGAGCTGGTAGACCCGTGCACCAGGCGAGGAGGGAGCGGGCCGTGGCCGAGGCGGTGCGATTCGAGGACGTCTTCGCCGACTTGTACCGGCTCGCGTACCGAGTCTCGTTCCGCGTGCTCGGGGACCGGGGCGACGCCGAGGATGTCGCCCAGGAGGCCCTGGCCCGTGCGCATGTGCGCTGGGTGCGGCTGCGCGACCGCCCCCACGGCTGGGTGGTGACGGTGGCCACCAACCTCGCCATCGATCGGCTCCGGAGGCGCAGCCGCACCACGAGCAGCGGGAGCGAACCCGTCGCCCTCGTCGAGGTGCACCTCTCGGAGCGCATCGACCTGGCCCGTGCGCTTCGACGCCTGCCCCGGCGCCAGCGCGAGGTGGTGGTGCTGCGCTACCTGGCGGACTGGCCCGAGCTCGAGGTGGCCGGGGCTCTGGGGTGTTCGCCCGGCACGGTGAAGAGCCACGCCTCGCGGGGACTCGCCCATCTGCGTCATGACCTCGAGGAACGAGGCCTGGGAGGAGGTGACGATGTTCGAGCATCTGGATGATCCGGAGCCGCCCGACCCGACCCACCGAACCCTGGGGGGCGTGCTGCGCGCGCGGCGCGACTCCGGCGTCGCCGGGTCACGGCGGTCCTGGGTGTGGTCATGGTGGCTGCACTGTCTCTGGGCATCGTGATCGGGGTGGCCGTCTCGGGCCCGATCCCGTCCCAGACCTTCGCCGCGTTCGATTCGCAGACCGGCCTGTTGCCGGCGGGGACCCCGGTGCCGCCGTCGGATCTCGCCTCTGTCGTGTTCGTGGGCGACCTGCACGGGTTCGCGCTGGTCGTGCACGGCGAACAGACGCTCTTGGCCGAGTCCGGCGACGGCGGCGACACCTGGACCGTCACCGATCCCAGCCTGCCGGTGGGCTTCCCGGCCCAGTTCGAGTTCTCCGACACCGCGCACGGCTATCTGTGGGGAGGGCCTCCCTCGTCGGCGGGGACCGTGGCGTTGTGGGTCACGTCCAATGGGGGGCGGACCTGGGGGCGCGCCGGGATCGGACCGGTGGTATCCGACGTCAGCGCGATCGGCCCCGATGTGTGGGCCGTGGTGGGGACGTGCGCCATCCGATCCACGGGAGCCCCGTTGTGCCCGGTGGTGGTCGAGGTGTCGACCGACAACGGGCGGACGTGGTCGGCCGCCGGCCCGACCTCTCCGTTGTCGGAGAACGCCGAGGTATCGGTCAGCGACGAGAACATCGAGCTGGCCCGCATCACGCGCACCAGGGCTTACGTCCTGACGTTCGCGTCGCAGACGGGAACATTGGGCGTGCCTGGTTCTCTCACCTACACCGCCGACGGGGGACAGACATGGGCCGCTCGTCGCGACCCGTGCCCGCCCTATTTCGACTTCGGCCAGCAGATCGCCGCGTCCGGTACCAGTGACCTGTGGTTGATCTGCGCCTCGCAGGCGAGCGCGGGATCACAGGCGAAGGCGCTCTACCGTTCGACCGACGGGGGCGTGCAGTGGGCGCTGGCGGCGGCGGCCAACGCGCCCGTGTTGACCGGCGGCATCGTCCTGGGAGCGGCCGGCGGGCTTCCATCGGCCGGCTACGTCACCCCCTACTCGCTCGGTCACGAGAACCTGGCCGTCCTCACACCGACCACCGCATGGCTCTTTCCCGACCGGTCGGGCGTGTTCGAGACGACCGACGGCGGACGGACCTGGGGCCTCGTGCCGGGGTTGGCCAAAGCCGGTGTCGTGAACGGGGGATCCGGAAACGTGGTGTTCGCCGATGCGACCCACGGCTGGGTCTGTGTGACCGGGACCGGATTGTGGCGCACCACCGACGGGAGGAATTGGCAGCGCCTGGGCCCGTGACGAGGGCCCGTCTCGTCGGCGCTCGCTCCTGTTGACGCTCATTGCCACCCTCATTGACCCCTATTGACACATTGGTCAACAAAGTCGGTGTCTGGTAGACAACGCGGTGAGGAGCCGCGAGAGCATCTCGAGTACCCGACGAGGGGGACCCAGGGTCATGAACTTCGCCTTCAGCGAGGAGCAGGAGGAGCTGCGCCGATCGGTTCGCCGCTTCCTCGAGGACAAGTCGCCGATCTCAGAAGTGCGACGCCTCATGGAGACGACCGAGGGTTTCGACCGGGCGGTGTGGGAGCAGATGGCCAACCAGCTCGGGCTGCAGGCGCTGGCGATCCCCGAGGAGTACGGCGGTGCGGGCTTCGGCTACGTCGAGCTCATCGTCATCTTCGAGGAGATGGGCGCGGCGTTGCTGTGCGCTCCGTTCTTCTCGACGGTGGCCCTTGCCGCCAACGCGCTCCTGTCGAGTGGTGACGAGGCGGCCAAGAAGGACCTGTTGCCCGGGATCGCCTCGGGCGAGACGATCGCCACGCTGGCGCTCACCGAGGACAGCGGGCGTTGGGACACCGACGGCATCACGCTGGCGGCCACCCGCACCGGTGACGACTGGAAGCTCGATGGCCACAAGATGTTCGTGGTCGACGGCCACACCGCCGACCTCGTGCTCGCCGCGGCCAAGACCGACAAGGGTGTGAGCCTCTTTGCCGTCGAAGGTGGCGCGGCCGGAATGACCGCGACCCCCTTGGCCACCATGGACCAGACCCGCAAGCAGGCGAGGCTCGAATTCGCGTCCACGCCGGCCCGGCTGGTGGGGGACGAGGGTGGTGCCGGCCCCGTGCTCTCGCGCACACTCGACCTCGCCGCGGTGGCGCTGGCCGCCGAACAGGTGGGCGGCGCCCAGCGTTGTCTGGACATGGCGGTCGACTACGCCAAGACCCGCATCCAGTTCGGTCGACCGATCGGATCCTTCCAGGCCATCAAGCACAAGTGCGCCGACATGCTGCTCGAGGTGGAGTCGGCCAAGTCGGCCGCGTACTACGCGGGGTGGGCCGCGGCCGAGGACTCCGAGGAGCTCCCCGTCGTCGCCAGCCTGGCCAAGTCCTACTGCTCGGAGGCGTATTTCCACGCCGCGGCGGAGAACATCCAGATCCACGGCGGCATCGGCTTCACCTGGGAGCACGACGCCCACCTCTACTTCAAGCGGGCCAAGTCCTCCGAGCTCATGCTCGGGGACCCCAGTTACCACCGCGAGCTCCTCGCCCAGCGCATCGGGATCTGACCTCCGCCGCCGCGTTGCGCGGCGTCGTTTCCCCCCGTGGTGCGGTGTGGGAGTGCACGACGGGGTTCCTGGGAGATACTGAGGGCGTGGAGGACGGGCCGGACATGCCAGCGGACGCCCCGATGCCCGGTCCCCGCGCCTCGGACGCGGATCGAAATCGCTTCGCGCACATGATCGAGCGCCATTACGCCGAGGGGCGGCTCAGTGAAGAGGAGTTCTCGGACCGGATGGATCGGGTTCTGGCCGCCCGGACCCTGGTCGAGTTGTACGCGTTGAGCGCGGACCTCCCCGATCCCCCTGCCGTCGACGTCCCCCACAGCCCTCAGGGCCGCAGGCGCCATGCGTGGCGTTTCTGGCGACCCTGAGCATTCGGCACTCGGCCCACGGGCGCGGAGCGACGGGGAGGACGAGGGTGCCGACGAAGTGGTCGGAGATCGACGGTCCGGCGGGTCCCCTCGCGTTGCACGTGGCAGCGGGGTCGCCCACGCGCGGAGATCAGGCCAATGTGCTCGTCTTGTGTCACGGCTTCCCGGTGGAGAGCGATTCGGCCTCTCGCGTCGCGGACACCCTGCCCATGCTGGCGGACCGCATCGCGGCCGAGAACGGGTATCCGGTCGTCGTCGGATGCCTGCGGGGCGTGGGCGGGTCTGCGGGCGACTTCTCGCTCGGCGGTTGGTACGACGACCTCGGGTTCCTCGTCGACCATGCGGTCGAGATCGGTCACGGCGGCGGTGTGTGGATCGTGGGATTCGGCACCGGGGGCGCTCTCGGTCTGTGCGTGGCGGGCGAGGACACCCGGGTGCGAGGGGTGGCGTGTTTCGGATCACCGGCCACGTTCTCCGACTGGGCCAACGAAGGCGTCGGGATGATCGAGTACGCCCGGCGCGTCGGGGCTATCCGCTCGTCGGGCTTTCCTCCTGACCGGCGGGAGTGGGGAGCGGCCTTTTCCGTGCTCCGCCCCGACGAAGCCGCCGCCAAGCTGGCCCCGCGGCCGCTGCTCGTCGTGCACGGAGCCGAAGACGAGGAAGTACCGATCGCCGATGCCCGCCGTCTCGCCGAGTTGGCCGGCGCCCGGGCGGAGCTCCGGGTCCTGGCCGGAGCCGGGCACCGGCTGCGCGCCGACCCTCGCGCCGTGGCCCTGCTGGCGGGGTGGCTCGAGCGCCAGGGACCCTGAGGGGCGGGACCGACGGGCGGGGACGGTCGCGCCCGGGTCAGGCTGGGGGTCGGGCCCGACGGTTCACGACGCTCCCGCGCCGGGGAGGTGCCGATCGATCGATGCTCGGAGCTGCGCCGCGGCGCGTCGGGGGTCGTCGGACTCGGTCAGGTAGCGGACGACGACGAAGTGCCGCGCGCCGGCGGCCACCAGTGACGGCACCGTCTCGGGCGTGACCCCGCCGGTGACGAAGACGGGCCGGGAGGTGTTGGCCGTTGCGAAGGTGACGTAGTGCGAGCCCGTTCCCGGTCGTCCCGGTTTCGTCGGCGTGGGGAGCACCGGTCCGGCCGAGACGTAGTCGACGGGCTCACCTCGGCTCGATTCGAGCTCCTCGGGAGCGTGGGTGGAGAGGCCGACGATGGCCGAAGCGCCCAGGATGCGGCGGGCCAGGGCGGGTGAGGCATCGTCCTGGCCCACGTGGACGCCGTCCGCCCCGATCTCGAGCGCGAGGTCGGGGCGATCGTTGAGGATGAACGGAACACCGTGCTCGGCACAGACGCGTGCTGCCAGCCAGCCGCGGGCGACGACGTGACGCGCCTCGAGGTGCTTGTCCCGCAGCTGCACAGTGTCCACGCCTCCCGCGATGCACGCCTCCAGGAAGAGGGCGAGATCGGGGCGGTCGGCCGTGCAGAGGTAGAGGTGTCGCTCGGCGAGCCGTCCCCTCTCGGGAGCGTTCAGCGCTTCGATGCGGCCGCCTTCTTGATCGATCCCGGGGCCTTGGCCTTGTCCGGCGGGCTCTTGGCTTTGTTCGCCGCTTTCAGGGCCTGTTTGAAGGCGCGTACCTTGTCGAGCGTGTCGGTGTCGGTGATATCGGCCACCGAGCGGAACGTGCCGGGGTCGCTGAAAGGGGAGCTCACCGCCTCCCACCCCTCGGGCCGGACGCCGAGCTGCTTGCCCAGCAAGGCGACGAAGATCTTGGCTTTCTGCTCACCGAATCCCGGGAGCTCCTTGACGCGCCCAGGAGCTCGGCGCCCGAGGTCGCGCCCGTCCAGATCTCTTCGGTGTTCCCGCCGTAGCGCTCGACGACGAGCTTGGCGACTTCCTGGACGCGCGTCGCCATCGATCCGGGATAGCGGTGCAGCGCGGGCCGAGACGAGAACGCCGTCGCCAGTGCTTCGGGGTCCATCTGGGCGATGCGCTTGGGATCGAGCGCTTTGCCCAGCCGTCGCTGCAGCTCCAATGGGCTCGCGAACGCCCACTCCAGCGGAACCTGCTGGTCGAGCACCATGCCGACGACAAGGGCGAAGGGGTTCTTCGACAGCAGCGCGTCCGCCTCGGGGTCCTGGCTGAGATGAAGGTCCACGGCTCGCGAGCGTACCGAGCCGTGCGGTGGTGGGTCAGTCCCGGGGCGTGGGCTCCGAATCGAGCATCTGCGACATCAATGCCTTGAGCGAAGCGATGGCGAACTTGCCTCCGCCGACCTCGGCGATCCACGCGCCTTCCTCGAGCGCCCGGCATCCCTCGTAGAACCAGTAGTTGCGACGCTGGGTGGTCGAGGCGTCCACCGTTCCCGGGGGGTCGGGAAGCTTGGCGACCGTGTCGGCTTCATGTTCCAGCCAGGCGTGGAGGATGTCGTCGAGCGAGAACGGCCCGAAGAAACCCTTGACACTGGCTTCCTTCACCATCGCCGCGAGGATGCTGTTCCTCACCAGTGCGACCCATTCTTCGTTCTCGGCCCGCATACCTCGAGGCTAATCCCCCTGAATCGGCATGCGGTGGTTATTTCACCTGGTGACCGGGCCTGTCGACCGTCGATCGGGGGAAACCGCTGAACGTGGTCGGGCACGGCCTGTCGTCCCGGCATGCTCACGCAGCGTGGTCGTTCCGTGCCTGCTTGCTAAAGGCTCTGAGCGGGAGTGTCGAAGGTCTGGACATGACCAGCCTCGCAATGTCAGCCGAGTCCGGCACCCAGACGACGGACGAGACCGACGTCGACAGCGTCTCGTCGGTGGTCGTCCAACTGCTCCGGCGCCCCCGTTGGCAGACCGTGGGTGCATGTCGCGGAGAACGCGTCGAGATGTTCATTCCCGACCGCGGTGGCCCTACGGCGCGTGCCAAGCAGTTGTGCGCGCGCTGCACGGTGCGGGCCGAGTGCCTGCGCTATGCGCTCGCCGTCCCCGATCTGGTGGGCTACTGGGCCGGGACGAACGAGCGGGAGCGGCGCAAGCTGCGCGCCGCCAGCCGTCGCGAGAAGGCGTCCGCCTGATCCGATCGGATCTGATCTGATCTGATCTGATCTGATCGGGTCCGGGTCACCCTGGCGGTGACCGGTCGAGAAGTGCCGATCGTCGAGAAGTACTGTCCCGGTGATGCCTCCGGACCGACGCATCGCGCTCGTGACCGGAGCGAGCCGCGGCATCGGTAGAGCATCCGCGATCGCCCTCGCCGCGGCCGGGCTGGACGTCGCCATCACGGCCCGCACCATGCGCGAGGGTGAGGCGTTCGACGAGTCCGGGTCGACCCGGGACGCGGCCATTCCCGGGAGTCTCGAGACCACCGCGCTCGAGATCGAGGGAGCCGGCGGCCGCGCCCTGCCCATACGGGCCGATCTTCTCGACCGGACCTCGCTCGTGGCCGCCACCGAGCGTGTCCTGGCCGAGTGGGGCAGGGTGGACGTGCTCGTCAACAACGCCGTGCACACCGGCCCGGGCAGCATGGAGCGCTTCCTCGATCTCGACATCGACATGGTGGCGGCCAAGCTCGAGGCGAACGTGGTGGCGCAGTTGGTGATGATCAAGTCCGTTCTTCCCGGGATGCTCGAGCGGGGCGAGGGCACCATCATCGACATCACGTCCGCGGTGGCGACGAGCGATCCTCCCGCACCCACGGGTGAAGGGGGATGGGGCCTCGGGTACGCGGTGACCAAGGGGGCGTTCCATCGGGTGGCAGGCATCCTGGCCGTCGAGCTCGGGCCGCAGGGGATCTTCGTCGTGAACGTCGAGCCCGGGTACGTGTTGACCGAGCGGATGGTGCTCGCCCAGCAACGGCTGGGGCTCGCCGGTCGCTTCCCGGGCGCTCCGCCGTCGGTTCCCGGCGCCGGTGGTGGCGTGGTTGGCCGGGGGTCCCCGGGGCATCACCGCCGAGGAGCGCACCGAGCTTCAACGGCACGACGGTCTCGGCGCAGCGCTTCGCCCGCCAGCGTGGCCTGCACCCCGATTGGCGAGCTCCCGGCTGAGTCGAAACCCGCCGTCAGCCCGTTTCTTCAGCCCTTCGGGGGTCAGGCGCCGCTCTTGTCCTGGAAGTCCTCGATGGTGGCGCCCATCTGTGTCTCGATCTCCTTGAGGTCGAAATAGTCGCGCCACCGCGTCACCTGCCCGTCGGTATCGAGCTCGACCATCGTGCAGCCGTGGATCTCGATGGGGATGGTGCCCCCGATGGTGCCGCGTCCGATCCACTCGAAGGCACCTCCGCCGCTGTCCCCGTGCGCAGCGGTGACCTCCTGGCTCCAGTCGGGGAAGGAGGCGTCGGTGATGTCCTCCACCGACTTGATGTCGGTCGTCGATGGAGTGACGGGGTCGGAGAAGACCCCGTCCGACGCGAACAACTCGCGCAGGCGCACGGTGGCATTGGCACCGAGTGCGGTCTTCAACCTCTTGGTCCAGTCATCGAATTCCACGACGATCTTCACTTCCTACCCGCGCCGCGGGTCTGTGGTTCTAGGCGAGCGACGACCAGAACGACTCGAGGACTTCGGCTCCCCGAGCAGGGTCCTGGAGGATCCACCAGTGGCCGATGCCCTCGAGTGTCTCCACCTTCGCCCCGGCCCGGCGGGCCCCGGCGGTGGAGACCGGGGCGGAGAGGAAGGGGTCTTCGGTGGGGATGAGCACGAGCCCGGGCTTGGGGATGTCTTTGAAGTCGGGTCCCCATTCGCGCCCCACGTCGACGGCCGAACGGTAGAGATCGAGGATGCACTGGGCCATGACCTCGTCACTCCAGCTCGCCAGGGTCACCGCCCGATCAGCGGGCACGCCGAACATCTCGAAGACCGATCCGCGCTCCTCGGGCGAAGCAGACGCCTGCTGTTCGAAGAACTGTTCGCCTTCCCCCGGGGTCTGCCAGATCTTGGCGACGTCATGCCACTCGAAGTCGACGTGACCGAGCCCGGCGACGTCGGTCACCCACGAGCGGACCAGGTCGGGTCGGATGCTGACGACGCGCACGACGAGTCCCCCGCCCCAGTCGTGGCCGACGAGGTCGATGGGGCCTTGACCGGCGAGCGTCTCGAGCTCGGCGATCAGCCACTGCACGTACTCCTCCTTGGTGGCGCCGAACCCGGCGGGTCGCTCGCAGCCGAAACCCGGGAACCGCGGCGTCACGATGTCACTGCGGGTCAGCTCGGATCGCAGGTGGTCCCAGACGGCGGAGGTCTCGGGGACACCGTGGACGAGGACGACGGGCATGCGGGCAGCTTGGCAGCCCGACAGGCGTGCGCTCAAACGCTCGTTGGTCGCCTCGGGTGCATAGGGTTCGGTCCCATGCGTCTCGGGGTCCTTCTCCTTCCGGAGTTCCGATGGTCGACAGCCCGGGCCATGTGGCGCCGGGTGGAAGAGCTCGGCTTCGACCATGCCTGGACCTACGACCACCTGGCCTGGCGGTCGCTGCGGGATTCGACGTGGTTCGGCGCCGTCCCCTTCCTCGCCGCCGGTGCGGTGGTCACCGAACGGATCCGGCTCGGCACGCTCGTGGCGTCGCCGAATTTCCGCCACCCGGTGCCCTTCGCACGCGAGCTCGTGACGCTCGACGACCTCTCCCACGGTCGGCTGACCCTGGGCATCGGCGCGGGGGCCGACGGCTGGGATGCGGTCGTGCTCGGACAGGACCCGTGGTCTCGGGTCGAGCGTGCCGATCGGTTCGCCGAATTCCTCGACCTGCTCGACCGGCTGCTGCGCGAGCCCGAGACGACCTTCGAACGTCGGTTCTACGCCGCGGTCGACGCCCGCACGTATCCCGGGTGCGTGCAGACCCCGCGCATCCCGTTCGCGGTCGCCGCCACCGGGAGTCGGGGGATCCGACTGGCCGTCACCTACGGCCAGACGTGGGTGACCACGGGCGACCTCGGCCCCGAGGGTGATCTCCTCGATGGGGGACGGGGTGTGCGCGTGGTAGCCGAGCAGATGGCGCGCCTCGACGAGGCCTGCGTGGCGGTGGGTCGCGACCCCGCCTCGATCGAACGCCTCGTGTTGACCGGGCCCCGGCTCGACCCAGGCTTGTCGTCGCTCGACGCCTTCGACGAGACGGCCGGACGCTACGCCGAGGCGGGCGTCACCGACTTCGTGGTGCATTGGCCGCGTCCCGAGCAGCCCTATGCCGGGGAGCGCGCCACGTTCGAAGCGATCTTCACCGAGGTCTGCTCCCGTCGGTGACGGAAGGGAGCGAAAGAACCGAAGGGACCGAGGGGGGACCAATGCGCGGGCCGGGGGGTCAACATCAGATGTGAGGACGGTCACCGACCCGTCGGGGAGGGTTGAGGGGGTGCGAGCGAAGCCGGGGGATGTGGGCTCTCGGCCCGGGGCGGGGTCCGAAGACGCCTTCGAGACCGCCATGGTCGAACAGGGTCAGCGCTTGACCCGCCTCGCCTACTACCTGTGCGGGGACCGGGCCCGGGCCGAGGACATCGTGGCCGAGGCCTTCGCCGCCCCGTGGCCGAAATGGTCGTCGGGTCGTGTCGACAACCTCGTCGCCTATCTGCGGCGGGCCGTGGTCAACCTGGCTGCGAAGGAACGTCGTCACCGGCTGGTCGTCTTGCGCCATGACGAGCGCAGCGCGCCGCCGGCGCCTTCCCCGGGAGCCGACCAAAGTCTCTGGGCCCGCGTCGACCTGGCTCGGCTTCTGGCCGCGCTTCCCGCCGACCAGCGTGTCGTGGTGGCGCTGCGCTATCTCGAGGACCTGGCCGAGACCGACATGGCGGCCCTGCTGGGTGTGTCGCCGGGGACGGTCAAGTCCAGGTTGGCTCGGGCCCTCGACACGATGCGGGCGCACGTGGCAGGAGGCGACGATGCCTGATTCCGAGACGCCTGATCCCGAGGACATGGCCGAGCAGCTTCGCCGGGAGCTCCTGGCCCAGGCGCCGCAGTTCGACGTGGGGACATCGCTCCCCGCCAAGGTGGGCGCGCTGGTGCGTCGCCGCCAACGCGTTCGGGTGACCCTCGTCGTGATGGCGGTCGCGGCCGTCGTGGCGGCGGTGGCCGTCCCCCTGTCGTCGCTTCGTTCTGCACCCCTCGGAGGCCGGATCACGCCGGTGACGACACCGACGGCTCCCACCTCGTCGACGACGCCCTCGTCTCCCTCGACGACGACGCCGCCCGCCGGGGAGACACCCCTGTCGTGCAACACTCTCGATCTCTGGAGCACCCCGGCGGGGACGGTGGTGTCCAGCTCGGCGACCCTGGGCCCGGTGACCGCCACGCTGGCGGGGACGACGGTGACGACACCGAGCCAGGAACCCGCGCTGTCGAAACCCGAACTGACGATCGCAGTTTCGAACGGAGCCACGTTCTATGAACCGGTGGTCCCACCGGTGCAGGTCGGCACGGCGGTGCAGGCCAACGAGGTGATCCCGTGGTCGATCGCGCCGGTCCCCGCCGACGCCGCCTCAACCCCGACGATGCCGAATTCGGACGCCCTGTGTCTCGCTTACTTCCCCGGTTACAGCCTGCCGACACTCCTCCTGGGACTCGATACCGGGGGAGCACACTGCTGCAGCGTTGTCCGGGCCATCACCGTGTCGGGCACAGGGCTCGGTCCCGTCGTGGACGATGACGTGGGCAATCCCGGTGCCGCTCTGAGCGCCGACGGTGGCGATGCCGTGATCGTGACCGCTGACAATGCCTTCGCCTACGCCTTCGCCTCGTACGCGGCTTCGGGCATGCCGGTCAAGGTGCTGACGTTAAGCCACGGGAGCTTCGTCGACGTCACGAAGCAGCACCTCGACCTGGTGAGAAAGGACATCTCGACCTGGTGGTCGTCGTTTTCCACCAATCCCGGCAACGGGCTCGGGGTGTTGGCAGCCTGGGTCGCCGACGAATGCGTCCTGGGCCAGGGCACGTTCGCGTGGACGACGGTCGATCAGCTGCAGACCCAGGGCGAGCTCTCGGGACCTGCCGGGTGGCCGACCGGCGCCGCCTACGTGACTCAGCTCAGGACCTTCCTCGCCCAGCACGGGTACTGCTCGAGTTGACCTCCCGGGCCGACGGATATCGTGGCGCCGTGCCCGGCCCTCCAGCTCCCGCCACTCGCAAGGCGAACCTCGGGGACGTCGAGGCACTGGCGAGGACGCTGTCGCTGGCGTTCGACGACGACCCCTTGACGGTGTGGCTCTTTCCGAACGAACAGGCACGTCGTCGCAAGCTCCCGACCTTTTTCCGTTCGTTGCTGCGGGCGTCACTTCCCTTCGGCGAGGTCTATACGACCGACGAGACCCAGTGCGCGGCGATCTGGAACCCGCCCGGTACCTTCCCCCTGGGTTGGTACAAAGACGCCAAGGTGGGGCTCACCACCACGCGGCTGGTCGGGCCCCGCATCACGATGTGCGCCGCGGGGCCTCATGTACTTCGCCAGCCATCATCCTAAAGAGCGTCACTGGTACCTGCAGATACTCGGGACCGAGCCGCAGTGGCAGAGCAAGGGCCTGGGCTCGGCCATGATGACTCCCATCCTCGATCGCTGCGATCGGGAGGGTGAGCGGGTCTACCTGGAGTCCTCCAAAGAGCGGAACATCGCGTTCTACGGTCGACACGGGTTCACGGTCACCCAGGAGATCCAGGTGCCGCGCGGGCCCATCGTCTGGGCCATGTGGCGCGATCCACGCTGAGAGGCCGGCTCAACCGTCGTTCTCGAGCCATCGGGCAAGACGGCGCGCACCGGCGGCCTTCAACTCGGGGGGAGCTCCCGACGATTCGATCGAGCTGGCCGCCATCGTCGCCAGGTCGTGGTCCGACAGGGCGAAGCGGGTGCGACAGAGCTCGTACTCCTGGAGGAGGCCGCTCCCGAACAACAGGGGGTCGTCGGCGTTGACGGTGCAGCGGACGCCGGCCCCGAGGAGGACGGGGAGGGGATGGGTCTCGGCCGTGAACACCCCGAGCTTGACGTTGCTGGTCGGGCACACGTCCAAGCACACCGGCGAGGACGCCAATCGGGCGACGAGTATCTCGTCCTCGACGGCTCGGACGCCGTGGAGGATCCGGTCGGCGTGCAGCAGGGCCAGCGCATCGGCCACGCTCTCGGGCCCGAGGAGCTCGCCCGCGTGCGGGGTGCAGAGCAATCCTCCGTTCCGGGCGATCTCGAAGGCAGGGGCGAAGGGAGCAGGCGGGAAGGCGGCTTCGTCGCCGTCGAGCCCGAAGCTCACCACGCCCTGGCCGGCCAGGTCGACCGCCAGGCGGGCCAGTGCCGTCGCCGCGTCGGGCCCTTCGTGTCGGTTGGCGGCCACCATGAGCCCGAATCCGATGCCGACGCGGGCCGCCGTGGCGTGCCCCGCCTCGAGCACGAGCTCCAGCGCGTCGCGTTCGGTGCCCAACCGGCCGCCGAAGAGCCCGGGCCAGAGGGACACCTCCACCCACAGCGCGCCGTCGGTTGCCGCGTCTTGCACGACCTCGCCGACGATCCTGACCAGGTTGGCGGGGACCGACAGCACGTCATGGCACGCCGTGATGGCATCCATGAAGACCGCGAAGGACGGGTAGGTCTGGCCGAGGGGGAGCTCCGGCGCCTCGACGCCGCGCACCGCGGACAGGTCGCGCAGGGTGTCCTCGCGCAGGGCACCGTCGAGATGGAGATGCAGATGTGCCTTGGGCAGGGCCGCCAGGTCGCGGATGGAGTGCGTCAGTTTCGTACCGGGCCGGCTTCATGGCGGCGAAGGAACTGCTCGTAGGCTTCTGACCCATGCAGGAGCGTCCCGACGAGGTCCCGGCCGAAGTCCTCGAGCACTACGGGCAGATCGACGAAGGTGGTCGGATCACCGAGGGCCTGGGCCGCCTGGAGTTGCTCCGCACCCGCGAGATCCTGCGGCGGCACCTTCCCGAGGCCCCCGCTCGGATTCTCGACGTGGGGGGTGGCACCGGGGTGCATGCACAGTGGTTGGCGGCCGACGGGTACGAGGTGCACGTCGTGGACCCGGTCCCCGCCCACGTGGCGCAGGCCGCGCAGGCCGCGGTCACCGCCGAGGTGGGCGATGCGCGTCGCCTGTCGGCGTCGGACGCCAGCGTTGACGCCGTGCTCGTGCTCGGGCCGCTCTACCACCTCACCCACGGTGCCGACCGTGTCCGGGCGCTGAGCGAGGCCCGTCGGGTGGTGCGTCCCGGTGGGGTGATCTTCGCGGCGGCGATCTCGCGCTTCGCATCGCTGTTCGACGGCCTGGCGCGAGGACGGCTGTTCGAGCCCGGGTTCGGCGACATCGTGGAGCGGGACCTGCGGGAGGGGCAGCACCGCAATCCGACGGGCCGGCCCGAGTGGTTCACCACCGCCTACTTCCATCACCCCGATGAGCTGCGTCGAGAAGCAGAGGTCGCCGGGCTCGAGGTCGTCGAGATCGTCGGCGTGGAAGGGCTGGCGGGATGGCTTCCCCATCTCGAAGCGTTGTTCGATTCCGACCAACACCGTGACGCCATCCTGTCCGCGGCCCGAGCCGTCGAGACCGAGCCGACACTTCTCGGGTTGAGCGCCCACCTGATCCTGGTGGCACGCGCCCCCCTCTGAGTCACTGGTCGGCAGTCGTCACCCACGACCAGGCCGATCAGATGATCGGTATCTCGCCCTCCGGGGAGGCCAGGAAGAGCGCCCGGGGCCCGGCCTCGGCACCCAGCGAGATGGTGAGCTCCTCCGGCACGTCGTCGCCCAACCACGCCAGCAGCTGCCCTCGGTCGGGCACGTGCACCTCGAGCCGGGCGAAGCCCGTGGCGCCGTTGCGATGGACGGTCCCGGGGCGTCCGGGGTGGTGGTCGGGGTCGTCCCACACCATGAAGGCACAACGCCAAGGCTCGTCCCACGCCGCGTCCACCGCCACACAGCGCCAGCGGATCGTCGTCCCGTCGGGAAGGACACGGTGGCGCGACTCGACCGGATGGCCCACGCGCCGGGCTGTCGCCTCGAGATCACGGGGTTGCAGCGACCAGCGGGCGAGGCCGGGGCCGCGGCGCGCCCAGGCGGCCATGACCGGTCGTCCGTGGGGCGAGGCGGCGGCCTCGGACTCGTCGACCACGGCCAGCAGCTCGAGGTACTGCCCGGCGAAGGCCACGATGCGGTTGGCGGTGCCTCGCCCGGGATGACGCCCGCCGTCCGAGACGGTCAAACCGATCGACTCCAGGCGACGAGCCGCCGCATCGAGGTCGTCGACGAGGACGACGGCCTGGACGACCCCGTTCGTGCAGGATGATGGCGCCATGACTCGCGCCCCGCTTTCTAATCCCCGATGGTCCTTGTGGTCCGAGGATTCGGTCTTGTCGATCGGGTCCAAGGGTTCGGTCCTGTCCATCGGCTCGATCGGTTCCGCCCTCTCGATCGGTTCGGTCGGGTCGTTCTTGTCGGCGTTCTCGATCGGATCGGCGTTCTCGGTGGGCTCGGTGTTGTCGTCAATGTCGCGGTGGTCGGCCATGTCACACCGGGCCCGCAGGGCGGTGATGGCTGCCGGACCCGCTGACTCCGGAACGCGAGAGGTGGGTCAGTCGGCCCAGGGATCGGCGGCGTCGGGGTCGATGTCGTAGCGACTGATGGCCTCGGCCACCTCGTCGGACTTGGCGTCGCCGGCGTCGGCCAGCGCGCCGAGCACCGCCACCACGAGGTGGGCGGCGTCGACCTCGAAGAAGCGGCGCAGGGCGGCGCGGGTGTCGGAACGGCCGAAGCCGTCGGTCCCGAGCGAGAGGAAGGGACGGGGCACCCACCGCGCCACCTGGTCCGGGACCGCCCGCATGTAGTCGGTCACCGCCACGACCGGCCCGGCGCCGACCTCGAGTGATTCGGTCACATAGGGCACGGTGCGGGGCCGTGGGGGTGGAGGCGGTTGGCCCGCTCCACCGACAGGGCGTCCTCGCGGAGCTCGGTGTACGACGTCACCGACCAGGCGTCGGCCGAGACCCCCCAGTCCGAGGCGAGCATGTCGCGCGCCTCCATGGCCGCCTGCCACATCGGTCCCGAGAACAGCAGCGTGGCCCGTCTCGGCGACCCCGATCCGCCGTCCCGGCCGGCCGACGTCGGCCGGCTGGGCGAAGCGGTACATGCCGCGCAGGATGCCCGGCCTGGACGGCGTCACCGGCAGCACCGTCCGGCAGGGGGGGCATGGGGTAGTTCTCGTTGTAGAGGGTGAGGTACCAGAAGCGGTCCTCGGGCTCGGGCCCCATGATCTTGGTGACGGCGTCTCGCATGATGACGCCGATCTCGTAGGCGAAGGCGGGGTCGTAGATGTGCGCGGCGGGGTTGACCGAGGCCAAGAGGGGGGAGTGGCCGTCGTCGTGCTGGAGGCCCTCGCCCTGGAGGGTGGTGCGGCCCGCGGTGCAGCCGGCCAGGATGCCCGCGGCCCCGGATGTCGCCGAGCAGCCAGGCCAGGTCGCCGATGCGCTGGAAGCCGAACATGGAATAGAAGAGGTAGATGGGCAGCATGGGCCGGCCCCAGGTGGCGTAGGACGTGGAGAGGGCGATGAACGAAGCCATGGCCCCGGCCTCGGTGATGCCTTCTTGGAGGACCTGGCCCTTGCGGTCCTCGGCGTAGCGGAGGATGAGGTCGGAGTCGACGGGGGTGTAGCGCTGGCCCTCGGGGGCGTAGATCTTGGACTCGGCGATGAGGGGCTCGAGGCCGAAGGTGCGGGCTTCGTCGGGGACGATGGGGGCGACGAATCGCCCGAGGGCGGGGTCGCGGACGAGGTTGCGGAGGAGGCGGGCGAAGGCCATGGTCGTCGAGGCGGCCTGCTTGCCCGATCCGGCGAACATGTCGGAGAAGGCGGTGGCGTCGGGGACGGCATAGGGCGTGACGGGACGGACCAGGCGCGAGGGCAGGGGGCCGGCCAGCACCTTGCGGCGGCCCGAGAGGTATTCGTGCGCGGGCGATCCCTCGGGGGGTCGGTAGTAGGGGGGCTGCTCGGCGTCGAGGGCCTCGTCGGGGATCTCCTCTTGGAGATAGAGGCGGTCACGGAGCGCCAACAACTGGGACTTGGTCATCTTCTTGATCTGGTGGGTGGCGTTGCGGGCCTCGATCTCGGGCCCGAGGGTCCATCCCTTGACCGTCTTGGCGAGGATGACGGTGGGCTGGCCCACCTGCTCGGTGGCGAGCTTGTAGGCGGCGTAGAGCTTGCGGTAGTCGTGGCCGCCGCGCGGCAGGGCTTGGAGATCGGCGTCGGAGAGGTGCTCGACGAGTCGGCGGAGACGGGGGTCGGGGCCGAAGAAGTGCTCCCGGATGTAGGCGCCGGTCTCGGTGGCGTACTTCTGGAACTCGCCGTCGGGGGTGGTGTTCATCTTGTCGAGGAGGACGCCGTCGATGTCGCGGGCCAGGAGGTCGTCCCACTTGGATCCCCAGATGACCTTGATGACGTTCCAGCCCGCGCCGCGGAACATGGCTTCGGCTTCCTGGATGATCTTGCCGTTGCCGCGGACGGGGCCGTCGAGGCGCTGGAGGTTGCAGTTGACGACGAAGATGAGGTTGTCGAGGTGTTCGCGCCCGGCCACGCCGAGGGCGCCGATGGACTCGACCTCGTCGAGCTCGCCGTCGCCGAGGAAGGCCCAGATGCGGCTGGCGGAGGTGTCGACGAGCTCGCGTTGGAGGAGATAGCGGGCCGCGTGGGCCTGGTAGATGGCGCAGAGGGCGCCGAGGCCCATGGAGACGGTGGGGTACTCCCAGAAGTCGGGGAGGAGGCGGGGGTGGGGGTAGCTCGGAAGGCCGCGCCCCGAGACCTCCTGGCGGAAGTGGTCGAGCTGGTCCTCGGTGAGGCGGCCCTCGACGAAGGCGCGGGCGTAGATGCCGGGCGAGCCGTGGCCCTGGAAGTAGACGAGGTCGCCGAAGCCGCCGTCGGACTTGCCCCGGAAGAAATGGTTGAAGCCGACCTCGTAGAGCGAGGCCGAGCTGGCGTAGGTGGCCAGATGGCCGCCGATGCCCTCGGAGCGGTAGTTGGCGCGGCTCACCATGGCCGCCGCGTTCCAGCGGATGTAGGCCCGGATGCGGCGCTCGACGTATTCGTCGCCGGGGAACCAGGGCTCCTCGTCGCGGGGGATGGTGTTCACATAGGGGGTGGAGACCGTGGCCGGGAAGTCGACCTGCATGGTCCGGGCCCGCTCGAGGAGCTTCATGAGGAGGAAGCGGGCCCGGGGGCGTCCCTGGGCGTTGACCACGGCGTCGAAGGAGTCGATCCATTCAGAGGTCTCCTCGGGGTCGATGTCGGGGAGTTGATGCGACATTCCGTCGAAGAGCACGACTCCATGTTACGGGCGCCTTGCTGGGGAAAGGCCGACGCCCATGGGGGCCTCGGGGAGGCGGGGGGACGTCGGTGGGGGTGCCCGCATCGGTGCACTGTTCAACCTCATCGGTCACCTCATCTGTCACCTCATCGGCAACGTGCACCTCATGTAGCACTTATGTCACTCATGTTGTCCCAGGGGCACTGATACACCCCCATGACAGAGTGACTATGTGCTCGCCGACCTCCTCGACGCCCGACGGCGCATCGTGGCCCATCTGGCCGAGGCCGATCCCGACCGGGTCAGCACCGCTCAGGCCGTGGAGGTGTTCGAGGTCTTCGCGGAGCTGGAGCGGTTGGTGGTGGCGGGCAAGGTGCTCTACTCCGGCCGGGCCACCCAGGGCACGGCGTGGCGGGACGAGGGGCACCGGTCCGCCGCGTCGTGGATGGCGGAGAAGACCGGGACGGGCCTGGGCGAAGCCCTGTCCACGCTGGAAACAGCCGAGGCGTTGCAGTCCTTGCCCGAGACCGCCGACGCGCTGCGTCGGGGAGCGCTGTCCGGCGCGCAGTTGAAGGTCATCGCCGGCGCGGCGGGTTCTCATCCTGCCTCGGAGAGAGCGCTGCTCGAGGCCGCGGCCAGCCACAGCCTCAAGGGACTAAAGGATCGGGCCGCCCAGGTGCGGGCGAGAGCGACGTCGGCCGAGGAGGAGAACGCCCGGTACCTCGCCATCCATCGGGCGCGGTACGTGCGGCACTGGGCCGATCCCGACGGGGCGTTTCGGCTCGACGCCAAGCTCACCCCGGTGGAGGGAGCGAAGTTCCTCAGCGCCCTGGGCGTCGAGGCCGATGCCCGGTTCGACGCGGCCCGCAAGGCGGGGGACCAGGAACCTGCGGCTGCCTATGGGGCCGACGCCCTGGTGGCGCTGGTCACCGGGGAGGCGATCTCGAGGTCTCTGCCTGGCTCGAAGTCACGGAGCACGGTGTGCATCAGGGTCGACGGGAGAGCCCTGGTGCGGGGACACGCGAAAGAGGGCGAGCTGTGTGACATCCCCGGGGTGGGCCCGGTCCCGGTTGCCGCGGTCAGGAGCCAGCTCCCCGAGGCGTTCGTGAAGATCCTGGTGCACAAGGGAGCCGACGTGACCACCGTGTGCCACGTGGGCAGAACCGTCACGGCGCATGTCCAGAGCGCGCTGGAAGCACGCGACCCGGTGTGCGTGGTCCCTCGGTGCGACGTGGCCCAGGGGCTCGAGAACCACCACTGGGACGTGGACTACGCCGTGTGCAAGAACACCAGCCTGACCGGGTTGGCCCGGGTGTGTCACTGGCACCACGGACTGCTCACCTTCGGGGGCTACGAGCTCGAAGGCGAGCCCGGGTCGTGGGAGATGCGGGCCCCGCCGGGCGGCGACCGGTTCGAAACCGGTACAGCCCTGGTGCTCGACACGAGCTGAAGTCGTGTTAGAGAGAGACCCATGGAGCGCAGGATTCTCGGTGGGACAGGGATGTCGGTCAGCGAGGTCGCCCTCGGCACGATGATGTTCGGCGCCATGGGCAACCCCGATCACGACGAATCGGCGCGCATGATCCACCGCGTACTGGACGCCGGCATCAACTTCGTGGACACCGCCGACGTGTACTCGAGGGGGGAGTGCGAGGAGATCGTCGGCCAGGCCATCAAGGGCCGGCGCGACGACATCGTGTTGGCGACGAAGTTCGCCTTACCGATGGGGAGCGAGGCCAATCAGAGCGGGGGTTCGCCGCGGTGGATCGCGCGAGCGGTCGAGGACAGCCTGCGGCGGCTGGGCACCGATCACATCGACCTCTACCAGATGCACAGGCCTGATCGGAACACCGACATCGACGAGACCCTCTCGGCGCTGTCCGATCTGGTGCGGGCCGGGAAGGTGCGGGCCATCGGCTCCTCTACGTTCCCGGCCGAGCTGATCGTCGAGGCGCAGTGGGCTGCCGACCGGCGGGGCCACCACCGGTTCCGGACCGAGCAGCCGCGCTACTCGATCTTCTCCAGGACGATCGAAGCGGCCGTGCTCCCGACCGCCCAGCGTTACGGCATGGGCGTGTTGACCTACGGGCCCCTGAGCAGTGGCTGGTTGTCGGGACGGGCCGATCCCACCAAGGGCCACCGGGCCACGGTGTCGGCGCGGAACTTCGACCTGGCGCTACCGGGGAACCAGGCGAAGCTCGAAGCCCTGGGACGACTCAGCGAGCTGGCGGCCGAGGCGGGGATGCGGCTCACGCACATGGCGACCGCCTTCGTGCGGGCCCACCCCGCGGTCAGCGCCGTGATCATCGGACCCCGGACACCGGAGCAGCTCGAGGATCTCCTGGCCGGTGTGGAGGTGGTGTTGAGCGACGACGTGCTGGACCGGATCGACGAGATCGTGGCGCCGGGGACCGAGCTCAACGCGGGCGACAACTACTTCGCCACCCATCCCGCCATCGCGGACAAGCGCCTGCGGCGCCGCTAACCCCATTCCGGGTTCGCGTGCCGGTCAGCTGAGGTCAGCCCGTCAGCCAAGGTCAGCCCGTCAGCCCGGGGAGCGGAAGCCGGCGATGGCGCTCATCGCCCGGTTGCAGGCGGCCCGGCGGTCGTAGGGGGCCTGGCGCTCGGCGTCGTCGGCCCGGCGCAGGTCGGATCCGTAGGACCGACGGTCCACATCGACGGCGACGGGGACGAGGGCAAAGGGCATGGGGTAGTCCGGGGGCGGGTCGAAGGACTCGTGACCCGAGTCCCGGACGAGCTTGGTGGGGGCACCCTCGGAGAGGTAGCGGTAGTCGTGCTCGCGGTAGGGGTCTTCGAACCATCCCCACGTGTGCACCGAGTCGGCTCCCATCTCGGCGTCGGCTCCCATCTCGGCTCCCATGCCTCCAGTTTACCTGAAGTTCACTTTTCGTTCACCCTTAGATAACCTTGGGGAGCTCGCTCACCCGGGTGCCGTCCACCCCCGGCCGGGGGCCGCGATGCATGCTGGGGATCTCATGGGCATTCCAGGCGACGGGACCGTCGTGTACACCGACGGCTCCTGCCTGAGGAACCCCGGGCCCGGAGGGTGGGCCTGGGCGATTCCCGACGGGCCCTTCGCCAGTGGGGCCGAAGCCCGGTCGACCAACCAGCGCATGGAGGTCACGGCGGTGATCCGGGCCCTCGAGGCCATCGAAGGCCCGGTGCACGTCGTGAGCGACTCGACCTACGTGGTCAATTGCTTCCGGGACCGCTGGTGGGAGGGGTGGAAGCGTCGGGGGTGGCGCAACACGGCGGGAAAGCCCGTTGCCAACCAGGACCTGTGGGAGCCGCTCCTCGAGTTGGCGCTCGACCCCGACAGACCCGTGACCTTCTCCTGGGTCAAGGGCCATTCGGGCGACGCGATGAACGACCGGGTGGACGTCCTCGCCCTCGAGGCCGCTTCGGCCCAGCAGGGCGTGTCGGGGGAGCGCTTCGTGTCCTGAGTGCCGCGCGTCGTAGCATGCGCCGCATGGACCTCAACGGCATCTCCGCAGTCATCACCGGCGGCGCGTCAGGGCTGGGCGAGGGCACGGCCCGCAAGCTCAGCTCCCTGGGCGTGCGGTGCACGGTCTTCGACCGCAACGAAGATGGCGCCAAGAAGGTGGCGGCGGAGCTCGGCGCCAACTACGTCGCCGGCGACGTGACCAACCCCGACGACTGCCAGCGCGCCGTCGACCAGGCGGCTGAGGGCGGCAACCTCCGCATCGCGGTGAACTGTGCCGGCACCGGGTGGGTGGGCCGGGTCATCAACCGGGACAACTCGCCCCACGACCTGAGCGCATTCAAGTTCATCCAGGAGCTCAACGTGGTGGGCACCTTCAACGTCATGACCCGGGCCGCTTCGGCCATGGCCGTGACCGAGCCGCTGCAGGACGGCGAGCGGGGCGTCATCGTCAACACCGCGTCGGTGGCGGCCTTCGACGGCCAGGTCGGGCAGCTGGCCTACTCGGCCTCGAAGGGCGCGGTGGTGGGCATGACCCTCCCCGCCGCGCGGGACCTGGCGTCGATCGGGGTGCGCGTGGTGACCATCGCCCCCGGTCTGTTCGACACCCCGCTGCTCGGGATGCTCCCCGAGGAACAGCGCAACGCGCTGGGCCAGTCCGTGCTGTTCCCCAAGAGGTTGGGCCAGCCCATCCAGTACGGCGAGCTCGTGGCCCACATCGCCCAGAACAGCTACCTCAACGGCGAGGTGATCCGCCTCGACGGCGGCATCCGCATGCCCCCCAAGTAGCCCGGCGCCCCGAGAATCGCACGCCCGTGAAATACGTCGACGTCGCCGGGGCCAGGGTCTCAGCCATAGGGCTCGGGACGTGGCAGTTCGGCTCGACCGAGTGGGGATACGGGGCCGACTACTCCGACCGCGAGGCCGAAGCCATCGTGCAGCGGGCTCTCGACGTCGGCATCACCCTCTTCGACACCGCCGAGATCTACGGCTTCGGCCGGTCCGAGCGGATCCTGGGCAAAGCGCTCGGCGGCCGGCGCGACGAGGCCTTCGTCGCGTCGAAGATCTTCCCGGTCCTGCCCCTCGGTCCGGTGGTGCTGCAGCGGGCCCGGGCCAGCGTGCGGCGACTGGGGATCGACACCCTCGACCTCTACCAACTGCACCAGCCCAACCCGGTGGTGCCGTTGTCGTCGACCATGCCCGCCTTCGCCCAGCTGCTCGACGAAGGGGTCATCCGCCACGCCGGCGTCTCGAACTACTCCCTGGCGCGGCTGGGAGGCGGCGCGAGGAGGCGCTCGGGCGGCCGGTGCTGTCGAACCAGGTGCGCTACAACCTCGTGGACCGGCGTCCCGAGAAAGACCTCTTGCCGTGGGCCCAGGCGAACGACCGGTTGATCATCGCCTACAGCCCGCTGGCGCAGGGACTGTTGTCGGCGAGGTACAGCGCCGAGAACCGGCCGACCGGCATGGTGCGCGCCGCCTCGCCCGGGTTTCATCCCGAGAACCTCCGCCGCGCCGCGCCGCTGCTGGGCGTGCTGCGGGACGTGGCCGAGAGCCATCACGCCACGCCGTCGCAGATCGCGCTGGCGTGGTTGATCAGGCGGCCCAACGTGGTCGTGATCCCCGGCGCCAGCTCCGCCGCGCAGGTCGAGGTGAACGCGGCGGCGGCTGACATCGAGCTCAGCGACGCCGAGGACGCGGCGCTGGTGTCGGTGTCGGACGCCTTCGATCCGCTGGGTGCGACCTCGGTGCTGCCCGACCTGATCCGGGAGAGGCTTTCGGGTTTCCTCGATCGGATGAGCGGCTTCGGCGGCGGCGGCTCGGGATCTTCCTAGGCGATCGGGAGCGACCGGTGCGGTACTGGACGGTCGAAGAGGCCCAGGCCTTTCTCCCCCGGCTCCGGCTCTTGCTGGGGGTGATCCGGCGCGCCGCGCATCTCACCGTGTCGGCCCGGGGCAACGGCCACGCCGTCCTTCCCGGCGCTCCCCTGCCGGCCGGCCCCGCGTCTCCGGAGTCCCCGGGATCCCCCGCGCCGGCAACGCCGGGGTCCGAACCGGCGGTGGCCTTCGATGTGAAAGAGGCGCTGGCCGAGCTCGAGGAACAGGGGATCGTGCTGCGCGACCCCGACCGGGGCCTGATCGACTTCACGGCCCTGCACAACGGGCGCGAGGTCCTGCTGTGTTGGCAGCTGGGCGAGGAGGAACTGGCGTGGTGGCACCTCCCCGAGGACGGCTTCGCCGGGCCGGCGACCCCTGCCGCTTCCCCCCGAGCTCTGATCCCCGCAACCGACGTTCTCCACTCACTCGACGACGGGGAGATCAGCTCCCCTTCCCACGTTTCATCGCCCGGAAGGTGCCTGCGGCCCAGCTCCAGGCGTGGGGTGGTCCCCGTTAGGCTGAACCAGGGACTGTTCCTCGAACGACCGAGACGGAGGTGATCACGACGGCCTGACGCGACCGAATTCGATGTCGTGGTGATCGGTGGTGGCCCCGGCGGCTACGCCACCGCCCTGTACGGGGCGGCCGCCGGCCTGCGCGTGGCCGTCGTCGAGACGGACAAGGTGGGCGGGACGTGCCTGCACCGCGGCTGCGTCCCGGCCAAGGAATTCCTCGAGACCGCCAGCGTGGTGCGGACCGTGGCGGGGGCCAAGGAGTTCGGCGTCCAGGCCGGCCAGCCCGTGGTGGACTTCGCCGTGAGCCAGGGCCGCAAGCAGAAGGTGGTGGACCAGCTCTTCAAGGGCCTCGCCGGGCTCATGAAGGGCCGGGGCATCGTCACCTTCGACGGCATCGGCACCCTGCTTCCCGGCCGCCGGGTGCGGGTCGAGCCCACCGATTCTGACGGTGTGCTCACCGGCGCCGGGTCATCGAGATCACGGGTCGCAACGTCGTCCTCGCCTCCGGGTCGGTGCCCCGCACCATCCCCGGCTTCGACGTGGACGGACGGGTGGTGCTCGACCTCGGACGAGGTCCTGGCCCTCGACGCCCTGCCGGCGTCGGTGGCGGTGATCGGCGGGGGTGCCATCGGCTGCGAGTTCGCCTCGATGTTCTCCGACCTCGGGAGCCAGGTCACCGTGCTCGAGGCGCTGCCCGTCGTTGCTGACGGGTTGCGACAGCGACGTGGTGAGCGTCGTGGCGCGGTCGTTTCGCAAGCGGGGCATCAACGTCCACACCGGCGTGAAGGTGACCGGGCACTCGCCCAACGGCGCCGGCACCACGGTCAACTTCGGCGACGGGGAGTCGGTCACCGTCGACGCCGTGGTGGTGTCGGTCGGCCGGCGACCGCTCACCGAGGGTCTGCTGGCCGAGGGCACGGGGGTGACGCTCGACGAGCGGGGCTTCGTGGTCGTCGACGAGTACCAGCGCACCGCGGCGCGAAGGGGTGTGGGCCGTGGGCGACGTGGTCGAACACTCCGCAGCTGGCCCACGTCGGCTTCGCCGAGGGGATCCTGGCCATCAAGGGCATCCTGGGTGAGGCGGCGTTCCCCGTCGAGTACTCCCGTGTGCCGTGGTGCCATCTACTGCCATCCCGAGGTGGCCTTCGCCGGGCTGACCGAGGCCCAGGCCAACGAGGCCGGCATCGACGTGGTGGTGAAGAAGGACCCCTATCGGCGGAAACAGCCGGGCCCGGATCGTGGGGGAGACCGACGGGCTGGTCAAGGTGGTGGCGCGAGCGCCTCCCCGACGGCCGGGCGGGGCGGATCCTCGGGCGTGCACATGGTCGGCCCCTGGGTGACCGAGCAGCTGGGCCAGGGCTACATGGCGGTGAACTGGGAGGCCACTCCGGACGAGGTCGGGCAGTTCATCCAGCCGCATCCCACGCTGTCGGAGGCCTTCGGTGAGACGGTGCTGGCGCTGACCGGAAGGGGGTTGCACGTTGGCTGACGTCACCATGCCCCAGCTCGGCGAGACCGTCACCGAGGGCACGGTCACCAAGTGGCTCAAGGCGGTGGGGGAGGCCGTGGCGCGCGACGAGCCGCTCTTCGAGGTCTCGACCGACAAGGTCGACTCGGAGGTGCCCGTCGCCCGCGGCAGGGACGTTGGCCGAGATCCGGGTGCAAGAGGGCGAGACGGTCGACGTCGGCACCGTGCTGGCTGTCGTCAGTGCGCGACGGTGCCGCCGCCGCGCCGGCTCCCGCACCTCCGCCGCTCCCGCTCCGGTCGCCGCTGCCCGCTCCTGCACCTCCGCCGCGGCCGCCTCCCGCATCCGCCGCGCTCCGGCTCCGGCTGCCGCACCTCCCGCCGCTGCCCCGCACCCGCACCTGCCCGCTGCGGCACCAGCCGCCGACGCCCGCACCGGGCGCAGCGAGGGCGACGGAGCCGGCACGTGGGGCGACCGGATCCTGTCGCCGGTGGTGCGTCGGCTGCTCGACGACAACGGCATCGACCCCGTCGGAGATCACCGGCACCGGTCTGGGCGGCCGGATCACCCGTTCGGACGTGCTCGACTTCATCGACAGTCGGCGCGCCGGAGGTGCACCTGCATCGGCCGCCGCATCGGCGTCCGCATCGGCCGCCGCCCCGACCGCGGTGACGTCGCCCGGCAGCGCCCGCGGCTCCTGCACCCAGCGCGGCCGCGTCCGCCCCGTCGACGCCGACGCCCACGGCCGGGACCGACGAGATCATCCCCTTCACCAACATCCGGCGGCGCACCGCCGAGCACATGGTCCGGTCCAAGGCGACCAGCCCCCACACCCTGGTGGTGCTGGAGGCGGACTACGAGCAGGTGGAGCGGGTGCGGCGTGCGCACGGGGCCCAGTTCAAGGCCGAGGAGGGCTTCGCGCTCACCTACCTCCCCTTCGTGGCCCGGGCCACGGTCGAGGCGCTGCACGAGTGGCCCCATCTCAACGCCTCGGTGGGTGACGACTCGCTGATCGTGCACCACCAGTTCAACATGGGCTTCGCCGTCGACCTCGACCACAACGGGCTGATCGTGCCGGTGGTCAAGCACGCCGAGGAGCTCACGCTGCGGGGCATGGCGCGTCGGATCCGCGAGCTGGCCGACCGGGCCCGGACCAAGAAGCTGAGTGCGGACGACATCTCGGGCGGGACGTTCTCGATCACCAACGCCGGGCCCTTCGGCACCTTCCTCACCGCGCCGATCATCAACCAGCCCCAGGTGGCCATCCTGTCCACCGACGGGGTGAAGCGGCGCCCCACCGTCGTGGTCCAGCCCGACGGGACCGAGGCCATCGCCATCCACTCGCTCGGGCTGCTGTGCCTGGCGTGGGACCACCGGGCCGTGGACGGGGCCTACGCGGCTGCGTTCGTGGCGCGGGTCACGGAGCTGCTGGCCACCCACGACTGGGCCGCCGAGCTCTGAGCCGGCACGAGATCCAGTAAGACGGCGAGATGAGAGAAGAGTCAGCATGTTCCGGGTTCGCTGGCTCGGTCGGGTCCCGTATCGAGGAGGCGCACGCCTTGCAGCGGGCCCTGCACGACACCGGACATGACGACCACCTGCTCCTGCTCGAGCACCCCCACGTGTTCACCCTGGGGGTGCACGGCGACCGGACCCACGTGCTCGTCGACCCGGCCGCGGTGGGAGCCGATCTGGTGCGCACCGACCGGGGTGGGGACGTCACCTATCACGGCCCGGGCCAGCTCGTGGCCTATCCGATGGTGAACGTCCCCACCGCGCCGCGCTCGGTGCCGTCGCCACGTGCACGGGATCGAAGCAGGTGGTGATCGACACGCTGGCCGAGCTGGGGGTGGCGGGCGGGACGACTGGCCGGCTATCCCGGCGTGTGGGTCGACGCCCGAGGGTCCGGTGCCCCGCAAGATCTGTGCCATCGGCGTGCGGGTGGCGCGGGGCCGGTCCATGCACGGGCTCGCGCTCAACGTCGACCCCGACATGGCGTGGTTCGACCGCATCGTGCCGTGCGGCATCGCGACCGGACAAGGCGGTGACGTCGCTCGCGGCCGAGGGCGTGGACGTGTCCATGCAGCGAGGTCGTCGACATACTCGTGCGCCACGCCGTGCGACGCGTGGGCTCCCGACGGCGCTCTTCGAGCGCCAGGACGTGGCGTGGTCGCGTGCCGACTCCGCGACCGCGCCGGCGCCGTCCGCCCCCGATGCGCTGGCCGAGCGGATCGCCGGGCGAGCGGCTCCGCATCCGGCTGCGCCAGGCGGGCGTCGAGCCCGACTCGGGGCTGCCCCGCAGGCCCGCAAGCCCCCGTGGCTGCGAGTCCCGGCCCGGATGGGCGACGAATTCCTGGGCCTGCGTCGCACGATGCGCGACCTCGGCCTGGTGACCGTGTGCGAGGAGGCCGGCTGCCCCAACATCTTCGAGTGCTGGGCCGACGGCACGGCCACGTTCATGATCAACGGCGAGCGCTGCACCCGGGCGTGCGGGTTCTGCCTGGTCGACACCCGCCACCCCGTGCCGCCTCGACGCCGACGAGCCCGACCGGGTGGCGGCCGCGGTGGCGCGCCTCGGCCTGGCCTACGCCGTGGTCACCGCCGTGGCTCGCGACGATCTGGCCGACGGGGGGGCGGCCGGCTTCGCGGCACCATCGCGGCCATCCGGCGGGCGGTGCCCGGCGACGGCGGTCGAGGTGCTCATCCCCGACTGCAAGGGCGACGCCGGCGTCCCTGGCGACGATCTTCGCGGCGCGGCCCGACGTGCTCAACCACAACCTCGAGACGGTGGCCCGCCTGCAGCGCGCCGTGCGGCCCTCGGCCGGCTACGCCCGCAGCCTGGCCGTGCTGGCCCGGGCCAAGGACGCCGGGCTGGTCACCAAGTCGGGGATGATCCTCGGCATGGGCGAGCGACACGACGAGGTGGTCGGTGCCCTGGCCGATCTCCGGGCCGTGGGCGTCGACATCGTCACGCTCGGCCAGTACCTGCGACCCACGGCCGCCCACCTTCCGGTGGCGCGGTGGTGGGCGCCCGAGGAGTTCGACGCCCTGCGCGCCATCGGCGAGGAGATGGGCTTCGCCCACGTCGAGGCGTCGCCGTTGACGCGCTCGAGCTATCACGCCCGAGGGCCGCCTCGGCCGCCTCGGCCGCGTCGGTCGCGTCGGTCGCGTCGGTCGCCTCGAGCCGCGTCGGTCGCCTCGGCCGCGTCGTCAGCGTCGGCCGTCGGCGGCGAATGCGGACATGACCGATCTGACCGACCAACAGTCGATCCGCCAGGAGCGGCTCCAGCGGGTGCGGGCCCGCATGGGCGAGCTCGGGGTGGACGCGCTGCTGCTCTCGCACGGCGCGGATCTGCCCTGGCTCACGGGCTACCGGGCCATGCCGCTCGAGCGACTCACCCTTCTCGTGTTGCCCCGCGACGGCGAGGCCGTGCTCGTCGTCCCCGCCCTCGAGGCCCCCCGGGTGCCCGAGATCGGCGGGTACATCACGCTGCGCCCCTGGGCGGAGACCGAGGACCCCGTGCGCGCTGGCCGCCGCGCTGCTCGGCCCCGCCCGCGGTGCCACCTACGGCGATCTCGCGACCGGGCCTGGGCCGCAGTCGCTGCTGGCGCTGCAGGCGGTGCTGCCCGACGCTCGCTTCGAGGCGGCCTCGAGGGTGACCTCGCCGCTGCGCGCCGTGAAGGACGCCAGCGAGATCGCGGCGTTGCGGGCCGCGGCGCACGCGGCCGACAGCGTGGCGGCGGTGCTCCAGGAAGGCGAGATCCCGCTGGTGGGGCGCAGCGAGATCCAGGTGTCGGAAGCCCTCGGCGCCGGGCTTGCTGGCGGCGGGGCATCGGCGGGTCAACTTCGCCATCGTGGGCAGCGGGCCCAACGGCGCCAGCCCGCATCACGACGCCGGCGAGCGCGTCATCGGCACGGGCGACACCGTGGTGTGCGACTTCGGCGGCGAGTACGCGCTGCACGACGACGTCGGCGTACTGCTCCGACATCACCCGTACCGTGGCCGTGGGCGAGCCCGGGGCCGAGGTGCGCGACTGCTATGCGGTGCTCCTGGCCGCGCAACAGGCCGCGGTGGACGCGGTGGCGCCCCGGGGTCACCGCCGAGCACGTCGACGCCGTGGCGCGTCGCACCATCGCCGAGGCCGGCCTGGGCGAGTACTTCATCCACCGCACCGGCCACGGGATCGGGATCGAGGAACACGAGGACCCCTATCTCGTGGCGGGCAACGAGACCGTCCTGGCCGTGGGCCACGCCTTCTCCATCGAGCCGGGCATCTACTTCCCGGGCCGCTTCGGCATGCGGCTCGAGGACATCGTGGTGGTGGGCGAGGACGGCGCCATCCCTCTCAACACCGTCGACCACTCGCTCGTGGTGATCTGACTCGTGGTGCGGATCTGACGTCGTGGTGATCTGATTGGGCACCGGGCGGTAGGCGATGGACCTCGGCATCCAGCGGAAAGGTGGCGCTGGTGACCGCGGCGTCGCGGGGTCTCGGCCGGGCCAGTGCCGAGGCACTGGCGGCCGACGGGGCCAGCGTCGTGGTGTGTGCCCGGGACGAGGCCTCGCTGCACGAGGCCGAGCAGGCCCTGGCCGCCCAGGGGGCCGACGTCCTCGCCGTCGTGGCCGACATCGCCGACCCGGCCACCCCCGATCGGCTCGTGGCGGCGGCGATGGAACGGTTCGGCCGCATCGACATCGTGGTGGCCAACGCCGGGGGACCGCCGCCCGGACGCGCCCTCGAGGTCGACGACGACGCCATCCGCGCCGCCATCGAGTCGAGCCTGCTCTCGTCGGTGCGGCTGGTGCGGGCCGCCCTGCCCCCATGCGGGCCGAGGGGTGGGGCCGGTTGTGCTGCATCGCGTCGTACTCGGTCGTCCAGCCCCTGCCGGGCCTGGCCCTGTCCAACGCGGCGCGCTCCGGCCTGCGGGCGTGGGCCAAGACGGCGGCACATGATCTCGGCGCCGAGGACGGCGACATCACGCTCAATCTCGTGTGCCCGGGCCCCCACGCCACCGATCGCATGCGCCAGCTGACGGGCGGCGCACCCCGGACCGGCCCATGGGTGATCCCGCCGACTTCGGCCACGTGGTCGCCTTCATCTGCTCGACCCACGCCGCCTTCGTGAACGGCGCCACCATCGTGGTGGACGGCGGCGCCACGCTGGCGCTCTGAAACTCTTTCGGACGCGGGCTTCCTTCTAGGCTCTTCTAGGCTGCGCGCCATGCGGGTGCTGGCGGCGTGTTCTCTCGGTGGTACCGGGCACCTCGGCCCGCTGCTTCCTTTCCTCGATGCGGCGCGAAGGCGGGGCGAGGAGACCCTCGTGACGGGGCCCCCGGCCCTGCAGGAGATGGTCGAGCTGGCCGGCTACCGGTTCAGGGCCGGGGCAGAGCCCCCCGAGGAGCAAGTCGCGCCCATACGCGAACGCCTCCCCGTCGCCCCGCCCCAAGACGCGTCGGTGCTCGGCAATCGCGAGCTCTTCGGGCGATTGGCGACGCGCGCCATGCTGCCCGGCATGGAGGAGGTCTGTCGCCGGTGGGCTCCCGACCTCGTGCTGCGGGATCCCTGTGAGTACGCGTCAGCCGTCGTCGCCGGCCGGCTGCACATCCCGGTGGCGCAGGTGGCGGTCTCACTGGCCCAAGCCGAGGCTGCGTCGATCGCGGTAGCCGCACCGGCCCTCGAAGCGCACCGCCCCGGGCTGGTCGGGGAGCTCCTCGCCTCGCCCTACCTGACCCGCTTCCCGGCCGTGCTCGATCCATCCCCGTTCACGACCACCATGCGCTTCCGAGAGCCCACTCCGCCGCTCGGCACGCCGCGGCCCGATGGAGGAGACTCCTCGGCGCCGTTTCTCTACATGACCTTCGGAACGGTGCTCGGTCACATGTCCATCGCGGCCGAGGTCTATCGGACCGCATTGCAGGCGGTCGGGCACCTCGACGTGCGGGTGCTGCTCACCGTGGGTCGGCAGTTCGAGCCCTCACTCCTGGGCCCGATCCCGGCCAATGTCCGCCTCGAAGCCTGGGTCGATCAGGTCGACGTGCTGCACCACGCCGACGCGGTCGTGTGCCACGGAGGGTCGGGAACGGCCTTCGGCGCCCTGGCGGCCGGCGTTCCGGTGGTGGTGGTGCCCCTGTTCGCCGACCAGTTCGAGAACGGTCGGCGTATCGCCGAGGCCGGAGCCGGGCTGGTCGTCGAGGCGGAGTCGGGGAGTCCCGACGGCTCGCGCCGTGTCATCGGGGCCGGGGACGCACCTCGCATCACCCGGGCCATCCAAGATGTGCTGAGCGAGCCTTCCTACCTCGACCGAGCCCGGGGCATCGCGTCGGAGATCGCGGCCGCCCCCACCGTCGACGTCGTCCTCGACACGCTGTTGGGCGCGCCCGGCCGCGACGGCTAGGAGAGACAGGCGTCCGATGACCTACCAGCGCTCGACGAGCTGCGAGTCGCCGGGACACTCGGCGTTGAACGCCACACAGCGGTCACCGACCGACGATACCCGTCACCTTCCGCACCTCAGGAAGCCAGGCGTTCTCTTTTGAGCCGCTCGTTGATCTCGCGGCACGTGTGACCTCGTCGTGATCACCCTCTGCCTGAGGGCAACCGAGCCATCGGTGTCGAACGCTCGTTGCAGGTCCATCATGGCCGGGGTGTCCCGGCGCGGCGCGTCCTGCACGACGGCGGTGCTCATCTCGTAGGCGTTCTCGGCGTCCAGGCACGCACCGATCAGGAAGTCGGTCTCGTCCCCGTCGTCGGTGGCGGCCAGAGCCAACATGGCGCCGACCATCACGTCGAGGGCGATGGTGGCGACTCCCGAGCCGCCGATGGCCAGCGTCGACCCGATGGCGTCGGGCTCGTCCAGGAGCTCGGCGGGCGGCAGCTGGGTGTGCAGAGTCTTGACGGCATGGCCGACGGACCCCACTGCCTCGTGTGCCGATCTCGCGTTGAGGCGAGCGGACGCGTCGTCGCCTTGCTCCAGCGCGGCGCCCAGATCCTCCATGGCGGAGTGGGCACGTTCCAACTGAAACGCCAGATGCAGTGCCGTCTTCCGCCAATCGTAGGGATGCTGCTGCAGGTCCATATCCATCAGTCGGCCTCCGCTCTTTTGGGGTGAGGCACCCGGCACCCAGCGTGTAACTCGGCACGGGGCGCTCCTTATGACCCTACCCAGCCGGTGCGGCGCGGCGTCACGACAGACACCCAACGTCACGGCCGCTGCAGCATCTCGTGTCGTAATTGTCGCCGGTTTGTCGCGATGTTGACGAGGGCTCGTCCATCCTCACCACGAGGTGGGCCGTGCCGACCACGAGGTGGGCCATGTCGACCCAGAGGCGAACGAGGCTCACTCACCGAGACATCCGCTCACTCACCGGCATGAGTACGTGATTCCACTTGGCGCGAGAATTCGCGCCGAACATCCTGTTCGAACAGGCCTTTCGAGCGCACCGCCACGGAGCGCATCACGTTTATCTCCAGCGTAAAGGCAGTTTTGGTTTGTCATAACTAGGACCGACCGCTACGTTGCTGTTCCATTGTGTCTCGCGCCTGGTCCACCGCGACGAGGAGGCCGAACGCAAGAGGGCGAGGGCGAGGTGTCGTCGGGGCTGCTCTTGTTTCGATTTTCGTCGCGACGAGTTCATTGACGGTTGTCATTGCGCAGCGACCCGCCGCGGCTGATCAGATCGGTGATCTGAAGGCCCAGGCGCGGGCGATCTCTCAGAAATTGGTGCAGGACCAACTGCAGATCGACGCCTACCAGCAGCAGTACTCGGTGATCTCGGCCAAGGTCGCGGCCGACGCCCAAGCCATCGCCCAACTCGGACAGCAGATCGACGTGGACGAAGCGCAGTTCAACAAGGACACACTGGAAGTCCGGCAACTGGCGATCACGTCATATATGGACGGGGGTGTCTTGACCGGTGCCGACGCCTCGTTGTTCTCGGGGAACACCGAAGAGGTGCAGTCGGCCAAGGAGTACGCCTCCATCGCCACCGGGAACATCGACGCGGCACTTGATCAACTCCAAGACGCACAACAGACGCTGCAGGCCAATCAGGCGACGCTGCGCCAGCAGCAGACTCAGGACCAGTCGAACGAGACGCAACAGGCCGACGCCCTCAGCCAAGCAAACGCCACCCAACACGCCATGGAGTTGGAACAAGCGCAAGTGACAGGGCAGTTGTCCACGGCTGTCGTGGCGCAGGATGCGGCGCAAGACGAGGCTGCCGCCGCGGCGGTGGCGAAGGCCCAGAAGATCGCCAAGTCCGGATCGGGCACTGCGTCCGGCGCCGGATCGGATCTCGGCGCAATTCCCGTCATCTCGATTCCCGACCCCGCCCTCAACCCGTTCCTCCAGTGCGTCGTCCAGGCGGAGTCGCGAGGCAATTATCAAGCGGTGTCACCCAACGGGCTCTACATGGGCGCGTTCCAGTTCAGCCAGTCGACGTGGAACCTGGCGGCGCTGGCGGCGGCCCTCTCGATCCTGGTCAATGTGCCTCCCAACCGGGCCACCAAGGCCGAACAGGACACGCTTGCGGTCGTGCTGTATTCCCTCGACGGCGAGCGTCCGTGGCTCGGAGACCGCTGCAGCTAGTAACTCGCAGCTCGCAGTTTGTTGTTTCGGCAGACGTAGACGAATGGGTCCGGTTTACCCTCCCCACGACCGCAACCGTGATGGCCCCTTGGGGGTGGCCCGTACCTCGGACAGGGGGTAACTTCCAGAGAGCCGAGGGTGCTGGCGCGACCGTGGACCCGCGTGTTCTTGAGAGGACGTGATGTCGAGGTGACGAATGACGGTCCCGCGTGGTCAATCCGGTCCCTTCTGATCAGTGTCAAAGACCTCGACCGCTCGTCGGCGTTCTACCAGGATGTAATGAATCTGCAGGAGGTGCACCGCGAAGATCAGCTCGCGGTACTCGCCAATGGCTTGCCCGGGTCGATGTTGTTGTACCTGCGGCGGGCGTACCGCGCCGCGGTTCATCAGGGACAGCAGGCTCTTGGGGTCCGGGCTCTTTCCTGCGACGTCGGGTCCTTCGCGGAACTTGATCGGGTAGAAGAACGGCTTCGAGCTCTCGGTGCCTTTGTGAATCGGGAAATCATCGAAGGACCTGAGAGATTCGAAGCGGTCCGCGGGCACGACCCAGACCGACTGCCGTTGGCCCTCGTGGCACAACAGCGGGGTAGGACCATGACCGCTGCTGACTATGACAAAGTTTGGACGCGGCTCTACGCCGTGGATGTATAGGTTCGATAGGCTTTTCACATCACGACGGCTTTCATGGTGCGCACGGCTTCGACGAGCTCCGGGTAGAGCCGATGGGATGTTGGTAAGCCAATGGAAAGCTCCGGGAAAGAGCCCTGGGATGTCACGTCGGCCTCATTGGACGACCCGGATATCGCACCCTTTGCCGCCCCCGAGGCGGCCGAGCCCAGTGTCCTGGATCCGGGGTGTTGCTGGCGGTTGCGCCCCGGTGAGCCACTAGACGAAGTCGCGGAACTTCCCCGGCATCAACACAACCAGCCGGTCGTCCTGTTCGGGGGACCCAGGCGTCGGCTCATGCTGGACGAGCCCCATGGTCGCCGGATCCTGGCGGTCCCGGCGCATGCCGATGGGGTACCCCCGGAATCCGTTGCCCACAAGATGGTGGTTATCATCGCCCCGGCACCGGGCAACAGGGCACATCAACGATCCCGATCGGTTTCTCGTGGTGCTGAACTCCGCCGGCACCGAAATGGCCCGGCTCGACTTCTCCTCGTCGTGGGAGCTTCGCACCGACAGCTTGCGCCGAATTTGTGATCTCGCAGGGCTGGCCTTCGCCGTCGAGGCGTATGACACCGAAGCCGAGTTGTTGGCAGCCAGGCCCCAATGGACCCCCGCCCATGTCGAGCTCGAGGTCGAGCATCCTGTGGAAGCCGACATTCGGGACTTCGGTATGGCCCTGTGGTGGGGCACTGCCATCGCGCTCTGCCTTCTCGGCGGCACGGGGATGCAACTGGTCTTTTGCACACCCGTCAGGTACGCCGTTGTCACCGCGGCGCTGGGCGGCTTCATCGTGGCGACGGTGATCACCACGTGGACCAACATGCGCTGGAAGAAGCGGCGTCTTGGGCGTCTGAACCAGATCGGTCCGCCCCGATCGGGGTGATCCCGATCGGTGGGGTCGGTCGTCCTGGCAGGTTCCTCGCAGGTTCCTCCCCGTACGTGGGAGGGTCAGGCACGGACCCGGCATTCCAGGGCGGCTTGCACCAGGCAGTTAGCACCGATATCTAGCCACTCTTTAGCCACCCTTCAGCCACCTCGGATAAGCGTCGATACCAACCTGTGGTCACAGATGGCGAGCCCTGGCCTCGGCGTCTTCGCACCCACACAGGTCCCACGGGTGGTCTTGCCCGTGGCGGGGTGGATGAGAGAGAGCGTGTCGATCGTCGTCCCGCGCCTGGATCACCTTGGGACGATGCGATCGAAGGCAGAGACAGCGGCGAATTGAAAGCTGATCGCCGTAATGGTCTCCGAGCGGCCGGGGCCGCGGCCACGCCACAGGGACTCCCCAGGAACTCGAGTCTCGTCCAGTGGCTTGTCGTCGTACTCGTGGTTGTGGGCCTTGGAACCGGTGCCGCCATTCGTCTGTGGTTCGTCTTTCATCAGCCAATGAACTCCGACGAAGCCGTCGTCGGACTAATGGCGCGAGCGATCATCCACGGAAACTTCTCCGCTTTCTATTGGGGCCAGAACTATGGCGGTGGAGAGCCGTATCTTGTCGCACTCTTCTTTGCGATCTTCGGTCCGGGAAACGGGCAACTGCAAGCGGCAGTCATCTTCTTGAGCGCGGTATCTGGGGTGCTCACCTGGCGCGTGGCGCGTCGCCTGGTGGGAGCCAGCAAGATCGGTGTGCTGGCAGGCGTGGTGGTGTTCGCGGCGCCTGAGGTCTTCGTGTGGAACTCCACGATGGAATTGGGGTTTCGGGGCGTCACCATGGTCTGCGGATTGGCGGCCGTTCTCTTTGCCCTTCGGATCTTCCAAGGACGGAGGGGCGTATGGGAGTTCATCGGGCTCGGAGTCGTCGCGGGCGTGGGCTGGTGGTCCTCGCCCGAGATCCTGTATTTCATCGTTCCCTGTGCGCTCCTGCTCGTCTCTACCGCGCGGCACGATCCTGGACGGGCGATGTGGACGCGTCGAGCCATCGGCGGGTTGGCTGGAGCAGCCGTCGGCGCGCTGCCGTGGTTGTGGGCGAACGCCGACTCGGGACTGGCGTCGTTGACAGGGAGGGGATTCCACGCCTCCTTCAATTCGAGCATTCTGGGCAACCTGAGCATCTTCTTCAGGTTGTCTCTCCCCATGGAAGTGGGCCTCCGACGGGTCGCGTCAGGAGCATGGCTCTTCGGCAACGCCGGTGACTCGCCCATATCTCGACTACTACTCATCGTGCTGTGCGTTGTCGTGTTCGGGGTCGTCGCGGGCTCGATAGTGATGTGTTTGAAGCGCCCGAATCCGATCCGGTCCATCGGTTTCGGGCTCTTGGCGTTCCCGCTGATCTACGCCGCATCTCCGGTGACGTGGTACTGGCAGGACGGGCGCTACGTCGCTCTGGGTGGGCCGCTTCTCGTCCTTTGCGTCGCCGTCGCCTGTCATGAGTGGACGGGCGCCCGGTACCGGATGACTCGTTCCCGCATACGCCAACCATCGAACCGGTCATCGGGCACCGTCTTGTTCGCCCTGGCGGCGACGGCGTCCATCGCCTTGTCCATCGCGTCCTTCATCGCGGTCACGGGGGCGACCCCGGCTTCCTTCGCAAAGGGCTGGACCGATCCAGATGCTCCCACGCTCGGAGCCATATCGATCCTCGAGGCCAGGGGCGTGCGGGACGGCTATGCGGACTACTGGGTCGCCTACAAGGTCGACTTCCTCAGTGGTGGAAGACTGACCTTTACCAAGGCAGGGGGCCCAGCCGGGGGTGAGGCGGACCGCTCGCGTCTCATCGACGCGGTCGTGCGGCGTTCCCCACGCCAAGCGTGGCTGTTCGTGCCCCCTCCACAGCTCGCGATCGGAGCAGTGCAGTTCGGACCGGCGATGAGGATCGCCGATCCAGGTGGCGAATCCGAGACGGCCTTCATCTCCGCGCTGAAACGCCTCCATGTTCCCTTCCGAACGATTCACGCGGGTGTCCTTGACGCCGTCGTCCCGCAGAAGCCGGTGCCCCCTTCCGAAGTGAACGGCTCCACATTCACGGGTTGACAATTCGAACGCTTCAGCAGTCGGGGATACCGCTGCTCACTTGATGGGCGAGCCAAAGCGGAGGACATTGCCATCGGGGTCGACGACGGCGCCTTCGTGTTGGCCCCATTCCGTGTCCTCGGACATGTGAACCTCGACTCCCGCCGTCAACCATGATTGGGCGAGCTCATCGGCATCGTCGACCCACAGGTAGGCCGAATGCTTCGCATCCGATGGGGGAAGATCCGGAGCGACCCCGAGATGGATCTCGGCTCTGTCGCGTTTCGCAAACCCGTAGTCACCCCCTTCGTACGCCCTCACCCTGAATCCGAGTCGTTGGTAATACGACAGTGACGCGTCGAGGTCGCGGACCGGGAGAATCGGTGCTGCTCGCTTTATTGTCGCCATCGCACAACGGTATCCGGTCCGGAAATGTGGTCCGGCAATGTGGTCCGACAACGTGACCGGTGAGGCGCTGAGTCCGGCTAGGCCAGGAGTGAGTCCGGCTAGGCCACGAAGTACTTGGACTGCGGATGGTGGCAGATGATGGCGTCGGTGGTCTGCTCGGGGTGCATCTGGAACCCGTCACTCACCACGACACCGATGCGGTCGGCACCGAGGAGCTCGACCACCTTGGCGTTGTCCTCGAGGTCGGGACAGGCGGGATAGCCCCAGGAGTAGCGGCCGCCCCGGTACTGCTGGCGGAAGAGCCCTGTCAAGGTCGGCCCGTCCTCGTCGACGAAGCCCCATTCCTCGCGGACGCGGTGGTGCCAGTACTCGGCCAGGGCCTCGGCCATCTCGACCCCGAGACCGTGGAGCTTGAGGTAGTCGAGGTAGTGGTCCTCGAGACGGATGCGCTCGGCCTCCCGGGAGACCTCGGACCCCATCGTGACGACCTGGAAAGCGGCGTAGTCGGGCTCGCCCGGATTCCACCGAGCGGAAGAAGTCGGCGATGCAGAGGAAGGGGTCCTTCTTCTGGCGGGGGAAGGCGAAGCGGGTCAGCTCCGTGGCGCGCGTCTCGTCGGTCCACAACACGACGTCGTCGCCCTCGGCGTTGGCGGCGTAGTAGCCGTAGGCGACCTGGGGCACGAGCAGGTCCTTGGCCTTGGCCTTGTCGAGCTCTTCGCGCAGCTCGGCGCTGACGCGCTCTTTGAAGTCGGCGTCGGACTCGGCGGGCTGCCCGTCGTCGCCTTTGAGAGGCCGGTACCCCCACTGGTTTCGGAACAACGCCGTCTGGTTCAGGAACGAAGCGATGTCGTCGAGCGGAATGCCCTTGGCCACGCGCGACCCGAGGAAGGGGGGAGTGAAGACGGGGTTGTCGGCCGCCACCGAGGGGGCGCGCCGCGGGATCTCGACGTCTTCCACCACCATCTGGGACTTCCGGGGCGGCAGCTTGCGGCCGCCCTGCTCGCGCCCGAAGGCGGGGTCCTCCTCGCCCGTCTTCTTCATCTCGACGAGACGGTCCATGGTGCGAAGCCCCTCGAAGGCGTCCTTGCCGTAGAAGAGGCGGCCTTCGTAGACGTCGCGCAGGTCGCGCTCGACGTAGTTGCGGGTCAGGGCCGCGCCCCCCAGGAGCACGGGGATGTGGGCCAGCTTGCGGGCGTTCATCTCCTCGAGGTTCTCGCGCATGATGAGCGTCGACTTGACGAGGAGGCCGCTCATGCCGATGGCGTCGGCCTTGTGGTCCTCGGCCGCCTGGAGCATCTCGTTGATGTTGACCTTGATGCCGAGGTTCACGATCTCGTAGCCGTTGTTGGTGAGGATGATGTCGACGAGGTTCTTGCCGATGTCGTGCACGTCGCCCTTGACCGTGGCGAGCACGACGGTCCCCTTGCCCCCCTGGTCGGCCTTCTCCATGTGGGGCTCGAGATAGGAGACGGCCGCCTTCATGGTCTCGGCCGACTGCAGGACGAAGGGCAGCTGCATCTCGCCCGAGGCGAAGAGCTCTCCCACCGTCTTCATGCCGGCCAGGAGGAAGTCGTTGACGATGGTGAGCGCGGCGTGCCCGCCCGCCAGCGCTTCGGCCAGGTCGTCCTCGAGCCCGTTGCGGTCGCCGTCGATGATGCGCTGCTCGAGGCGGTGCTCGACCGTCCATCCCGTGCGGTCCTCGGCCACCGCCGCCGTTGCCGACACGCCCTCGAAGATGCCGAGCAGCTCCTGGAGCGGGTCGTAGCCGCCGCCCTCGCTGTCGGCCGGGCGGCGGCGGTCGTAGATGAGGTCGAGGCAGACCTCGCGGGCGCGCTCGTCGATCTTGGACAGCGGGATGATGCGCGCCGCGTGGACGATCGCGGCGTCGAGGCCGGCCGCCACGAGCTCGTGGAGGAACATGGAGTTGAGGACATGGCGGGCCGCGGGGTTGAGGCCGAAGGACACGTTGGAGAGGCCGACGATGGTGAACACGCCGGGCAGCTCGGATTTGATCCGGGTGGTGCCCTCGAGGGTCTCGATCCCGTCGCGGCGGCTCTCCTCCATGCCCGTCGACAGCGGCAGGACGAGGGGGTCGAAGATGAGGTCGGAGGACTCGAGCCCGTAGCGGTGCACGGCGATGTCGTGGATGGCGGTGGCGGCGCGCACCTTCCACTCCGCCGTGCGGGCCTGGCCCTCGGTGTCGATGCAGGTGCAGACCACCGCGGCGCCGTACTCGCGGGCCAGGGTGAGGAACTTGTCGAGCCGGGTGCCGGGCTCGTCGCCTTCTTCGAGGTTGACGGAGTTGAGGATGGGCCGGCCGCCGATCCACATGAGGGCGGCCTCGACCACGGGCGCCTCGGTCGAGTCCACCATGAGGGGGACACTGGCCTGGGTGGCGAGGCGGCTGGCGACCTCGGTCATGTCGGCCACGCCGTCGGCGCCGGTGTAGTCCACGCACAGGTCGAGGACATGGGCGCCTTCTTTCACCTGGTCGCGCCCGATGGCCACGGTGGTGTCCCAGTCGGCCTCGAGCATGGCCTCGCGGAACTTCTTGGACCCGTTGGCGTTGGTGCGCTCGCCCACCACCAGGAAGGAGGTGTCCTGATGGAACCCCACGTTGCTGTAGATCGACGACGCGCCCGGTTCGTGCTCGATCGCCGACGCGGTCGAGGCGCGGGCACGAGGTCGCGGCACCGTTCCACCACGGCCCGGAGGTGCTCGGGGGTGGTGCCGCAGCAGCCGCCCACCACGCTCACACCCAGCTCGGTGATGAACCGCTCGAGATGGTCGGCGAGCTGGTCCGGCGTGAGGTCGTAGTGCATCTTGCCGTCCACCACCGAGGGCAGGCCCGCGTTGGGCTGGGCCGAGACGGGGAGGCGCGAGTGCTGGGACAGGTAGCGGATGGCCTCGCCCATCTCGGCCGGGCCCGTGGCGCAGTTGAGCCCGATGATGTCGGGCCGCATGGGGTCGAGGGCGGTGAGCGCGGCGCCGATCTCGGTGCCCGGGAGCATGCGCCCGGTGAGCTCGATGGTCACCTGGACCTGGATGGGGATGCGGCGGCCCGCCTCCACCATGGCGCGCTTGGCCGCGTTGATGGCCGCCTTGGCCTGGAGGAGGTCGTAGACGGTCTCGACCAGGATGAGGTCGACGCCCCCGGCGATGAGGGCGGCGGCCTGTTCCTGATAGGCGTCGCGCAAGGTGAGGTAGGGGATCTGGCCCAGGGTGGGGAACTTGGTGCCGGGGCCGAGATTGCCCGCCACCCAGCGGAGCCGTCCGTCGTCCATGGCCGCGGCGGCCTCGTCGACCGCCTCGTGGGCCAGGCGGGCCGCGGTGAGGTTGATCTCCTCCACCCGGTCCTGGAGGCCGTACTCGGCCAGCACCACCCCGAACCCTCCGAAGGCGTTGGCCTCGACGACGTCCACCCCGACGTCGAGGAAGGAGCGGTGGATGGCCTTGACCACGTCGGGGCGGTGCAGGACGACGGCTTCGCTGCAGCCCTCGAGGGCGGGCCCGCCGTAGTCGTCGGCGCTGAGATCGGCGAGCTGCAGGCTCGTGCCCATGGCGCCGTCGAAGATGACGACCCGTTGGCGGACGGCCTCGAGGTAGGCGGCGCCGCGCTCGTCCATGGGCAGCGCGCCGTGCGCCAGCACGGGAGGAGGTGCCTGATGGGGGGCCACGGTACGGTCGAGGGTGCGGTCCACGATCCGTACAGTCTACGGCCGGGGGTCGGGTTCTCTCTCCTGACCACGGCGTCTTTGGGTTCCGGGGCGGGATTCTTTGGGAGGGAGGAGCGGGCCCGAAGGGCCGGGGTGAGTGGGGGGACCCTGCGTGGAGGCGACGGTGGGCGCAAGGCCGGCCGGTAGCATGCCGCGCCGTGAAGATCTACACGCGCAAGGGCGATGACGGCACGACCGGCCTCTACTACGGAGGACGGGTCGCCAAGCACTCGGCCGCCATCGAGGTCAACGGGGACGTCGACGAGGCGCAGGCCGCCCTGGGCGTGGCCCGGGCCGAGGCCGAGGCGGGATCGGAGCTCGACACCATGCTTCTCGACCTCGAACGCGACCTGTGGGTCCTCATGGCCGAGGTGGCCACCGCGGCGGAGAACCGGCACAAGCTGGTGGAGGGGACCACGCTCGTCACCGACGCCATGGTGGGCGCCCTCGAGGTCCGCATCGACGCGCTGAACGAGCGCTTCGAGATGCCGACCGAGTTCGTGGTGCCGGGACAGAACCGCGTGTCCGCCGCGCTGGACGTGGCGCGCACCGTGGTGCGACGGGCCGAGCGGGGCTACACCGGCGCATCGCCGGCACCGGGATCGTTCGTCGGGCCCTATCTCAACCGGCTCTCCGATCTGTTGTGGACGATGGCGCGGTGGCAGGAGGGCGAGCACGTGGGGACGCGCTCGCTCGGCCACGCGCCCGGGGCGTCGGGGGCGGCGTGAGCCCCGCCCCGGTGACGGCCCGGTCCGTGCTGCTCGCGGTGGCCGGCGCCGACGGCGGCGAAGCCGGCGCGCTGGCCGACGCGGCGGGGGTGGCGGTGGCGGTCGTGGGTGTTCCCGTGTACGAGACGGCCGACGGCCCGGTGGTGGCGCCCGGCGTGCCCGCCGCGGTCGTGCTGCGCGTCGGGCTCGGGGTCGACACCGCTCTCGACGCGGCCCGCGCTGCCCAGCGGGGGTTCACGGGCAAGGTGGGCCAGACCATGGCCGTGGTGGGGGCCCAGGTCCCCGGCGTCGTGTTCGTGGGGCTCGGGAAGGTCGACGGCGGCTCTGTGCCTTCCAGCAGCGGTGTCGATGTCCTGCGGCGGGGGGCCGCGGCGCTGGTCCGGGCGGCTGGCAAGTCGGGGGCCGCGGTCTTCGTGCTCCCGGCCGCGGTCGCCGACGCCGTCGGGACACAGCGCGCCGCGGTGCAGGCGGTCGTCGAAGGTGCCGTGTTGGCGGGGTACCGGTTCGTGTCGCACAAGAGCGACCACGAGTCGGCCGGGATCGAGCGGTTCGTGGTGGCCGGATTCGGCTTGGACGTGGGGGAGCTGTCCGAGGGGACCCGGCGGGGCGGGGCGGTCGCCGACGCCGTGTGCCTGGCCCGGGACCTGGTGAACGAGCCGCCCAGCTCGCTCACCCCCACCCGGTTCGCGCAAGCGGCGGTGGATTCTGCCCGGGGGCATGCCGGCCTGGAGGTGGAGATCTGGGACGAGCAGCGCATCGCCGACGAACGGCTGGGCGGTCTCCTGGGCGTGGCCCGGGGCTCGGCCGAGCATCCCCGGTTGCTGAAGGTCACCTACGAGCCCGCCGACCCCGTGACGGTGGACGGCCGGGTGCCGCACGTGGTCCTGGTGGGCAAGGGCATCACCTTCGACTCCGGTGGGCTCTCGCTCAAGTCGCCGGACGGCATGATCACCATGAAGACCGACATGAGCGGAGCCGCGGCGGTGCTGGCGGCGATCTGCGCGTGTGGCGAGCTCGGAGTGCGGGTGCACGTCACCGCCATCGCGCCGACGACGGAGAACATGCCGGGGGGACGGGCCACCAAGCCCGGCGACGTCCTCACCACCCGCAACGGAAGCACCATCGAGGTGTTGAACACCGACGCCGAGGGGCGGCTCGTGCTTGCCGACGCGCTGGCGCTGGCGGCGGAGCTCGAGCCCGACGCCATCCTCGACCTGGCCACGCTCACCGGCGCGTGCGTGACGGCGCTGGGCATGTCGATCGCCGGGGTGTTCGGTTCCGACGACGACCTCATCGGTCGCGTGCGGGCCGCGTCGGAGCGGGCGGGCGAGGGCACCTGGACCCTGCCGCTTCCCGAGGAGTACCGGTCGCACATCGACTCCGAAGTGGCCGACATGAAGAACGTGGGCAAGGGCGGCGGCCAGGCCGGCGCCATCGCCGCCGCGCTCCTGCTGGCCCGGTTCGTGGGCGAGGTGCCGTGGGTCCACATGGACATTGCCGGACCGGCGCGTTCGGACGAGGACAGCGGGATCCTGGTCAAAGGGGGAACCGGGTTCGGGGTGCGTACGCTGCTCGAGTTGCTCGAGGCGTACGGCGCCGAGGGCTGAAAGGTCCCCCTGTCAGCCGGCCCGGTGTCAGCTGGTGTCAGCCGGCGCGCATGGGGCGGGTGGGGGGTGAGACCCGGGCATCACGCTCGGTCATCTCCGCCCAGCGGGCATCCGCGAGCTGAGCCAGTGCGGTCAGATGGGCACGCTCGCGTTGGCCGAAGCGCCAGCCGGGGCGTCCCGCGGCAAGCACGAGATCCCAGGCGGTGAGATCCACGAACCCCACGTCGCCGGCGTCGGCCCCCGCCGGTGGGAGACCGGCGTCGGTGACGTCGGAGTCGGCGGTCGCAGCTCGGGCGTCGACGAGGGACGCCAGGAGCCAGGTCGTGGCGGGTGGTCGGCCCTGGGACGCGATGACCGACGCGCCTTCGACATCGAGGACCGCGCTCCAGGTGGCGTCGAGCTCGGCACAGACGCGCGAAGCCAGCGCGGCGAGGACACCCTGGGGGGTGCGTTCCTTCAAGATGAGGAGCGCGGTGGTGTAGGCCTCGAGGCGGCGGTCGTGGCGGCGCCCCGACACGGGCCGGACGTCTTGGAGGGCAACCCCGTCGACCTCGGCGATCTCGCTCAAGAGGAGCGACAGGTGGTCTCCGTCGGCCAGCTCGACCACGAACTCGTCGACGGCCTTGCTCTCTCTGTGCTCGACGACCTCGACCGCGACCAGGTCGCCGTGCACGGCCCCGATCCGGCTGGCGACCGCCCCGAGGGCTCCCGGCCTGTCGGGCAGTTCCACTCGGAGCAGGAACGTCGCCACCGTCACAGATTAGGTCTGCCATGTGAACGCTCCGTTTCGGACGTGCAACGCAGCTGTGAACCGCCCCCGGGGCCGTGCGCCGTGCCCGTCGGTATCGCTACTTGGAGTGCGCGACCGGGCGGGCACCGTGGGGCCCGTGGGACCGATAGGCCCACGCCCACTGGGTGGCCTCGTGGGCGATGGCGGGGTGGACGTGCCAGCGGACGAGCTGAAGCTCGACCTCGGGCCGCTCCTTGTCCGAGGCCAGGAGGGCGAGCGCCAGTCGCCGGGCGTTTCGACGTGTCTCTTCGAGGACGGGCGAGGAGCGGGCCGGGACCAACCAGTGCGCGTGCCTCTCCTGGAGCGAGGCGGGCAGTCGCTGCAGGTGACGGCGCGACATGGGCGGGATGCGGCGCCTGACGGCCAGCGTGGTGGGTCCTTCGCGCCTCGCCATCTCGAAGGTGATGCAGCGGGCCAGGGCCCGACGGAAGGGGGACTGGCGGCCGGAGCGGTCACCCAACCCGAGCGCGCGGGCCGTGTCGGCCAGGTCGAGGTCGAAGCCGTCGGGATTGTCGTCGAGCCCGGTGGCCAGTCGGCGCATCAACCACGTGCAGGTCGGGCCGAGGATCCCGAGCCAGAAGGTCTCCACATAGATCGAGCGAGGGTCGTACCCGAGGCGGTCGATCACGGGGTCGGGCCAGGCCACGACGCGCAGGACCTCGACCTTCGGTGCGGCGTCGCTATCGGGATCGCAGTTGGGCACGGCCGCGGGCTCGGGCACCGGCACGGGCACGACAGGGACGACGGACATCTCGGCTCCAGCTCACGTTGGCGGGGTCGACGGGCGCCAGAGGGCGACGGCGACGGGGACAGGCGCACCTTCGCGCCCCGACCTGGCACCATCCTCTCCGCCGACCTCGCCGACGACCGCCCCGTGTCCTTGCCGCGTCAGCGGGCGCCCGCCGCCTGGGCCTGCGCCCAGGTGTAGGTGTAGGAGGGGCTCCCCGTGATGATCGCCAGCAACACGGCATCGCTCGTCCACGGGCTGTCACCGGGGATCGTCGCCTCGGCGGCTCCCATGACGAGGACCCCGTGCGACGCCGCCAGCGTGGAGGCGTTGAAGCCGAGCTCGTTGTCGCGATGTCCCCAGCACGCGGCGGGGGTGGTCGCGCTGCAGTCGACGTTGGTCGACCCCGGGCCGTCGTCGTACATCCAGTTGTAGTTGGAGCCCAGCGGGCCCGAGCCCTCCGACCAGTTCGACGCGAAACGCAGCACCGTCGACCCGGGCGGTACCGACGAAGGGGTCGGGTCGGTGTTGGCCGCCGCCGCATTCTGCGCGTCGGTGTCCAACTGCGCCACCATTCCGACCACGGCCGGGAGGCCGCGGTCGACGCGCTCGATGTCGATGAGCACGAAGAGCTGCTCGCCCGGGGTGAGCGACGAGAAGTTGGAGGGAAGCACCATGGCGCCCAGACCCTCCTGGGCGCGCGCCGCGTCGTTCGCCTGGGTGGCAGCGGAGATGCACGGCGCCGATGTCACGCCGTCCTGGCGGCAGATGGACGCGAAGTTCGGCGACTCCGCGATGTTCGCCGACGGGTTGTCGGGCGGGACGATCCCGTGTGAAGCCGTCGGTGCCGGCTTCGGGGCCGGCGGTTTCGGTGCGGCAGGACGGGTGGTCGCCGGGGCGGGGGGAGGGGTGGCGCGGGTGGCGGTGAGCGTGGAGGGGGCGGTCGAGGTCGGCGCCGGGATCGTGGTGACAGGCAAGGGTGCGGTCGTCGTGGTCGGAACGGTCGCCTGGGGGTGCAGGAAGGCGACCCAGGGCCGCGGTCCAGCCGAACCCGCCAGCGAGGACGCCGACAGGGTGGCAGATCGGGCCGACGCAGGACCGATCGCGGTCAGGATCACCAGGGTCAGGGCCACCAGCGTGACCATCCCGACCAGGGCGGACGTGCCCGCGAGGGGCATGCGGCGGAGCAGGACGCGCAGGCGCGTCTCCAAGCTCGACACACCTTGGTTGTCGGCATCGGTCGTGAGCCGCTTTACAACGTCACCGAGGGTGGTGTGCGGGCTGCGGTTTCCACCGTCAGGGGAACTTCGGCAGGGTCCGGGCCGACGTCAGTGTGTTCCCCTTGCCCCATCAGGGCTGCGCCCGGAACGACTCGGGCGACCCGGAAACCATAGACGGACCGCCGTCTGGGACGGATCTTCCTGGAGATCCTGGATCGCGGTGATGGGCGAAATTGCACGGGTCGGTGGCACAACGAACCCAACTGTGCAAGTCGATGGAACCGGTGGATCGCATCTGACTAGGCCAGGCGGCACGCCTAGGATCGTGAGTGATGTGCCTGCGGACGTGACGAAAAGAGGCACGCGAATCTTGTGAACCTTGTGTCTGCAGGTGAGCCTGCGGGTGAGGCCGCACATCGAGACGTGCGCACCTGGCCCGGGGTCGGCGACGGAGTCACCGGCCTGGGGGCGCAGCGGGGTCGACGTGGCCTCGCCGGGAACGGAGCATCGAGTTGATCGACGACGTCACGGGGGGGCCGGACGAGCCGAAGCGGCCCGTCGTGTCTCGTCGGCGCGGGCTCGGCAAGGGTCTCGGTGCGATCCTCCCGTCCCGGGACCGAGCCGGCGAGGAGCAGGCCCGGCGCGACCAGCTCACCGGTCTGCCCGACCGCTCGGTGCTCGAAGAGCGGTTCGAAGAGGCGATGGCGAGGTGTCGCGAGGACGGCGCCGCGTTGGCGGTGCTCGTCGTGGCGCTCGATGGATTCGGCGACGTGAACGAGCTGTACGGGCACAACGTCGGTGACGAGCTGCTGCACGACGCCGCGGCGCGCCTGTCGGCGGCGCGCCGGAGGTCCGACACCGTGGCGCGGTTCGCCGGCGACGAGTTCGTCGTGGTGTGCCCCTATGTGGCGTCCACCGCCCTGGCCTCGCAGATGGCGACCCGGATCCTCGAGGAGTTGAGCCGCCCCACATCGGTGGAGGGGGTCGAGCACCAGCTGTCGGCGAGCATCGGGGTGGTCGTGGTCTCGCCTCGTGACGCGCCCTCCGGGACCGCGTCGTTCGAGACGCTTCTGGGCGATGCCTCGCTGGCCATGCGGCGCGCCAAGGACGAGGGCGGTGCGTCGTGGAAGCTGTTCGATGCTTCCATGCGCGAACACGTCGAAGTTCGTTCCCAGAGCCGACGGGACCTGCGCACCGCGCTCGAGGAGGACGACCTCGTGCTCGAGTACGAGGCCATCGTCGACCTCGAGACTGGCGTGCCGGTCGGTGAGGCCGCCATCTTGGGGTGGCGCCAACCCGGACCCGACGTGGACCAGCCCCAGGCGCCTCTCGATCTCGTCGACGAGGCCGGGCTGGCCGTGCCGATCGGACGGTGGGTGCTCGACACCGCGCTGGCCGAGGTCGAGCGCGCGGCGCGCCGCCCCGGGCCAGGCCGAACCTTTCCGAATGTGGGTCAAGGTGGCGCCGTCCTTGGTGGCGGACCCGGTCCTGGTCGAGATCGTCGACGAGCTCACGGCCCAGCACGGTGTCTCACCGTCGGTGCTGGGGCTCGACATACGCGAGCCCTCGGCGGCGGCCTTGGGGTCGACCGAGACCATCCTGCGCGCCCTCGAGGAACGAGACGTCCTCGTGGCCCTCGACGACTTCGGGGCGGGTCCGTCGAATCTGGCGTTGGTGCAGCGGTTGCCGATCAGCGGGCTCAAGCTGGCCCCCGACCTGGTGGCCGCGCTGGGCGACGAACCCGGTGACGGTGACGCCGAGCAGCCCGCTGCCGCCGGCGGGTCCGATCCGGCTCCTCCGTCGCACCTGGCCACGGCTACGGCTACGGCTACGGCTACGGCTACGGCTACGGCTACGGCGGACTCCGCCGAGCGCGCCCGTGCCCTGAGCCGGGAAGCCGCCGCCCTGGTGCGCGGTTTGATCGAGCTCGGCCGGGCCCTCGAGCTCACGGTCGTGGCTCAGGGTGTCGAGTCACAGGACCAGGCGACGGAGCTGCGCGCCCTGGGATGCCGGTACGTCCAGGGGTCCTACCTCCTTCGTGACGACCCGGTGCGCCCGGGTGACGATCTGCGCCCAGACGACGCGGGCGACGCGGGCGACGCGGGCGACTCGAACAGCGCACCCGGCGCACCCGGCGGCGAGAGCGATCCCTCCTCCGATGTCACGGGCGACGGCGGCTCGGCGCCCGAATCCGAGTCGTTGTGGGCGCCGGGAACCCTGACCACCGAGTTCGAGCTCCCGGGGAGCTCGGCCCAGCAGTCCTGAGGCGCGAATCGGGCCTCGCACCCGCGCCGGTCCTGGCTGGGGCAGAGTGAGAGCCCGTGCTGAACGTCCACTTCGTGTTCCTGGGCGCTGCCATCGGCATCGCCGGGGCGGCGTCATACGCGGTGGACACGATCCGAGGAAAGACACAGCCCAATCGCGTCACGTGGCTGTTGTGGGCCATCGCGCCGTTGCTGGCGTTCGCGGTCGAGGTCGACAAGGGCGTGGGTCTGCAGGCCGTGTTGACCTTCACGGTGGGGTTCGGCCCCCTGCTGGTGTTCGGGGCTTCGTTCGTCAACCCGAAGTCGGTGTGGAAGCTCAGCCGGCTCGACTACATATGCGGCGCGTTGTCGATCGGCGGCACCATCGGCTGGCTCGTCACGCGTCAGGGTCTGGTCGCCCTGGCCGCGGCGGTGGTGGCCGACGCCTTGGCGGGGGTGCCCACCGTCGTCAAGTCGTGGCGGGCCCCGGAGTCCGAGAGCTCGGCGGTCTACATCGGGTCATGCATCAACGCCGTGATCACGCTGCTCACGGTGAAGCACATCTCCGCCTACGTCGTCACCTTCCCCCTGTACATCGCGATCCTGGCCTTCGTCGAAGGCGTGCTCGTGGCGGGACGGCTCGGTCCCCGGTTGCGCCGGCAACCGGGTCACCACGTTCCCCGATGAAAAACGTCGGAAGCCTGGCGTCCCCCTCTGGCCACCGAGGCCGAGGGCAGGTCGTCTCCGCCCGGCTCGCCCATGAGCACGGCTCCGATGTAGCGGCGGTCCTCGGGGACACCCGAGCGCGGCGCGCAGGGGGGTCTCGCCCCGGAAGTTGCCGAGGAAGCAGGCGCCGAGCCCGGCGTCGGTGGCCGCCAGCAACATGACCATGGCGGCGAAGCCACTGTCGACGAACCAATAGGGCACCGGCCAGCTGTCGGTCCCGCCCCCGAGCCCGCTGTCAGCCTTGTCGGGCTCCCGGTAGCGGGCGGGGTAGGCGTCGGGGTCGACGAAGAGGGCCACGACCACCGGGGCGCGGGCCAGTCCGGGCCAACGCCGGGAACGGGCCCGCCAGTCGGCGGTGGTGGTGGCGTCCCAGAACGGGGCCGTCTCGTCGGGGCCGGCCATGACCACCGCGTCCCAACCCCCGGTGTTGCCCGCCGACGGAGCCGAGCACGCCAGCTCGAGCACCCCGTCGAGGACCGAGGCGGCCGGCGGCCGGCCCGAGAAGCTGCGCACCATCCTCCGCCGGCGCACGGCGTCGGCCAGCTCCATGGAAGAGAAAGCTACCGATCCGACGACGGCGAGGGGGCGGGAATGTTGACCCCGGTAGTAGGGTTTACCTGCACGCAGGACGGCTCGGGGCCCTGCCCGACGAGCCGGAAACCGGAAGGTCGTGATGTTCGTGGCCACTGCCAGAGAGCTGTTGAGCGAGGCCAAGTCGGCCATTCGCGAGGCCCAGGCCGACGAGGTCCAGCCGCGCCTGGACGAGGACGGCGTGGTGTTCCTCGACGTGCGGGAGCCCGACGAGTACGAGCAGGGTGCCATCCCCGGAGCGGTGCACCTGCCGCGGGGCCAACTCGAGTTCCAGGTGGAAGGCAGGGTGCCCGACAAGTCCGCCCCGGTCGTCGTGTACTGCGCCGGTGGGGTGCGATCGGCCTTCGCAGCCAAGACCATGAGCGACCTCGGCTACACCGACGTGGTGTCGCTCGTCGGGGGATTCAACCGGTGGAAGGACGAGGGCCGTCCCTGGAAGACGCCGCGCACGTTGACGCCCGAGCAGCGCAACCGCTACCAGCGTCACCTGCTCGTCAACGAGGTGGGGGAGGAGGGTCAGCTCAAGCTGCTCGACTCGCGGGTGCTGCTCCTCGGGGCCGGCGGACTGGGCTCGCCCGCCGCGCTGTACCTCGCCGCGGCCGGTGTGGGCACGATCGGCATCATCGACATGGACGTGGTCGACGCCTCGAACCTGCAGCGGCAGATCCTGCACTCGATGGACCGGATCGGCGAGCGCAAGGTCGACTCGGCCAAGAAGACGCTCACCGCGCTGAATCCAGATGTGGACGTGGTCACCTACGACGTGCGGTTGGGTGCGGACAACATCCTGGACATCATCGACGGGTACGACATCATCGTGGACGGCACCGACAACTTCCCCACGCGGTACCTGGTGAACGACGCATCACTGCTGAAGCGGATCCCCGTGGTCCACGGGTCGATCTTCCGGTTCGAGGGGCAGGCCACCATCTTCGATCCCTACAAGGGGCCGTGCTACCGGTGCATGATCCCCGAGCCGCCGCCCGCCGAGCTGGCACCGTCGTGCGCGGAGGCGGGGGTGCTGGGCGTGCTGCCCGGCATCATCGGGTCTATCCAGGCGGTCGAGGCCATCAAGATGTTGCTCGGGATCGGTGACCCGCTCGTAGGCCGGCTGCTGGCCTACGACGCGTTGGAGGAGTCGTTCCGGACCTTCAAGGTGCGGCGTGACCCGCAGTGCGCGGCGTGCGGCGACAATGCCGCCCCCATCGTGATCGCCGAGTACGACGATCTGTGCATGCCCCACGCCGTGGCACCGGCGGGAGCCTGAGCGAAGAAGCAAGCTGAGACTGTCGTAGGACGGCGTCAGTCCCTAACCTGGGACGGGTGAGCGACGGGGTACGGCGGACCGATTCCGGTATCGAGGTCCGACCCGTGTACGGCCCCGGAGATCTCGAGGGGTGGGATCCCGAGAGCCGGCTGGGCGAGCCCGGCCAGGTCCCGTACACCCGGGGCATCTACCCCAGCATGTACCGGGGCCGGTTGTGGACCATGCGGCAGTACGCAGGGTTCGGGACGGCCGAGGCCACCAACGAACGGTTCAAATTCCTGCTGGGGGCGGGCCAGACCGGGCTGTCATGTGCGTTCGACCTGCCGACCCAGATGGGGCTCGACTCCGACCACGTGCGGGCCGAGGGCGAGGTCGGCAAGGTGGGGGTGGCCATCGACTCGCTGGCCGACATGCGGCTGCTGCTGGCAGGACTGCCCCTCGACAAGGTCACCACGTCGATGACGATCAACGCCACCGCCGCGATCCTGTTGCTGTTCTACGAGCTCGTGGCCGACGAGCAGGGGGTGGCGCCCGAGACGCTGGGCGGCACCGTCCAGAACGACATCCTCAAGGAGTACGTGGCGCGGGGCACCTACATCTACCCGCCCCGGTCGTCCATGCGGCTCATCACCGACACCTTCGCGTACTGCGCGCAGCGGCTGCCCAACTGGAACAGCATCTCCATCTCGGGCTACCACATCCGCGAGGCCGGCTCCACCGCGGTGCAGGAGATCGCCTTCACCCTCGCCGACGGCATCGCCTACGTGGAAGCGGCGCTGGCGGCGGGGCTCGACGTGGACACCTTCGCGCCGCGGTTGTCGTTCTTCTGGAACGCGCACAACAACCTCTTCGAGGAGGTGGCGAAGTACCGGGCCTCGAGGCGGATGTGGGCCAAGATCATGACCGAGCGGTTCGGCGCCAAGGACGAGCGGTCCAAGCTGCTGCGGTTCCACACCCAGACCGGCGGGTCCACACTCACCGCGCAGCAACCCGAGAACAACATCGTGCGGGTCACCCTTCAGGCGCTCGCCGCGGTGCTCGGGGGGACCCAGAGCCTGCACACCAACGGTTTCGACGAGGCGCTCGGGCTGCCTACCACCAACGCGGCGAAGATCGCGCTGCGGACCCAACAGGTGATCGGCTACGAGTCGGGCGTGGTCGACACCGTCGACCCGTTGGCGGGGTCGTACTTCGTGGAGGAGCTCACCGACGAGGTCGAGAAGGGGGCGTGGGACTACCTCGAGCGCATCGACGCCCTGGGCGGGGCCGTGGCCGCCATCGAGGCCCGGTTCATGCAGGGCGAGATCGAGATGGCCGCCTACGCGTTCGCCAAGGCCGTCGACGACGGCGAGAAGATCGTGGTGGGCGTGAACAAGTTCACCGACGAGGCGCCCGAGACGACCGAGGTGTTCCCGATCGACCCGGCCCAGCAGCGGGCCCAGATCGAGCGGACGCAGCGGGTGCGGGCCGAGCGCGACCAGCGGGCCGTCGACGCTGCCCTGGCCGATGTCGCGGCGGCGGCACGGGGCACACAGAACCTGCTCGTCCCCATGCGCGAGGCGTTGCGGCGCATGGGGACGTTGGGCGAGGTGTCCGACGTCCTGCGCGAGGTGTTCGGCGTCTACCAGCCCACCTGACGAGACCGTCAGCTGACGTGGGCCAGCAGGTGCTCACGCAGTTCGACATCGGTGGCGGCGTCGACGGCCGTCCAGGCCAGGCCGAGCGCCCCGTCGAACACGGCCTGTTCGGCCGAGGGCCCCAAACACGCCGCCGCGAACTCGGCCTGGTGGTTGACGGCCCCGTTGGTCTCGATGCCGATCATGGGGTGGATCGATGGCACCGCCAGGGAGACGTTGGCCATGTCGGTGGAGATCGTGGGGAGCGCCTCGTGGCGTTCGTCGGCGGTGTAGCGCCGGCCGAGCTCCTCGGCGTTGTGCCGCCAGGCCTCCAACAGGAGGTCGTCGGTGATGAAGTGGGAGTAGGTGGGCGCCAGGTCGCGGATCTTGAGTGAACACCCCGTGGCCACACGGCCTGCCTCGAAGCAGTGCTCGATGCGCGGTCGCAGCACGGCCAGGTCCTCGAGACTGCGGGCCCGCACCATGAACCGGCCGCGTGGTCTCTTCGGGAACGATGTTGGGGGCGTCGCCGCCTTTGGTCACGATGCCGTGCACCTGGTCACCGCGCTCGAGGTGCTGGCGGATGAGGCCGATGGCCACCTGGGCCACGACCATGGCGTCCGCCGCGTTGATCCCCTGTTCCGGCGACGCCGAGGCATGGGCGGCTCGGCCGGTGTAGTGCACCTCGATGTGGTCGACGGCCAGGCAGGTGGCCGCCAGCCGGTCCTCGGGCCAGGGGTGGACCATCATGGCGGCGTGGGCGCCCTGGAACGCGCCGCGCTGCCAGGAGGAGGACCTTGCCTCCGCCGCCCTCCTCGGCCGGTGTCCCGAGCACCGTCACCGTCAGGCCGAGATCGTCGGCCACGCCGGCCAGGGCCATCCCCGCGCCGAGCGAGGCCGCCGCGATGAGGTTGTGCCCACAGGCGTGTCCCACCGCCGGGAGCGCGTCGTACTCGGCGCAGATGACGATGGACAACGGGCCCGACCCCACCCGGGCCGCGCACCGCGGTGTCGAGCCCGTAGGCGCCGCGTTCGACGTCGAAGCCGGCTTGTTCGAGCATCTCGCCCACGCGACGAGCGGCACGGACCTCTTCGAAGCACAGCTCGGGCTCGTCGTGGATGGCGCGGCTGAGGTCGACCAGCTCGGGTTGCAGGTCCTCGGTGGCCTGACGGACGGCCCGCTTGGCTGCGGCGGTGTCGACGCCGGTCACCCGGTCACGCCGGTCACCTGGTCACGCCTGTCACCCGCGCAAGTCTGTCATTCGATCACGGCGATCACGTCGCCGGGCCCCACCGAGTCGCCCGCGGCCACCTTCACCTCTTTGACCGTGCCCGCCTTCTCGGCGGTGATGGCGTTCTCCATCTTCATGGCCTCGAGGAGGCAGACGGTCTCGCCCACCTCGATGGTGTCGCCCGCGGCGACCAGGATCTTCACGATGGTGCCCTGCATGGGGGCGGTGACCGATCCCGAGCCCGAGCCCGCTACGGTCGCCCTGGGCTTGTGCGGTCGGGCGCCGCCCCGGGCGCCACCGCCGCCCGCGGCCACGTCGGGCACCCACAGCCGCACCTCGTAGCGGCGGCCGTCGACCTCCGCCGTCACCTCGCGCAGCACCCGGGGCGCGCCGTCGTCGGCGCCCGAGGCGCCCGAGGTACCCGCGGCGCCCGGGTCGACCGGGGTCGGGGTAAGCGCGGCGAGATCGAGGCGGTCCTCGACCCACCGGGTCGAATGGCGACCGGCGATGAAGTCGGGGTGCGACAGGATCACGACGTCGGCGGGGATGGTGGTGGCGACACCGGTGATCACGGTCTCGTCCAGGGCACGCAGCATGCGGCGCCGGGCCGACTCGCGGTCCGCGCCCCACACGATCAGCTTGGCCACGAGATTGTCGTAGTACTGGCTGACGGTGTCGCCCGCTTCGTAGCCGGCGTCGAGGCGCACCCCGGGCCCTGCGGGGGCGTGGAACGTGGTGATGGTGCCGGGCGAGGGGACGAACCGGCCGCCGGCGGGGTCCTCGGCGTTGATCCGGACCTCGATGGCGTGCCCGTTGCGCTGCGACGTCGTCCTGGGTGAACCCGAGCGGCTCGCCCGACGGCCACGCGCAGCTGCCACTCGACCAGGTCGAGCCCCGTGACCAGCTCGGTGACGGGGTGCTCCACCTGGAGCCGGGTGTTCATCTCCAAGAAGTAGAACTCGCCCCCCTCGTAGAGGAACTCGACGGTCCCGGCGTTGACGTAGCCGCACGCCTTGGCCACGGTGACCGCGGCCTCGCCCATGGCCCGGCGGACCTCGTCGGGGAACTCCGCGGCCGGGCTCTCCTCGACCAGCTTCTGGTGGCGGCGCTGAGGTGAGCAGTCGCGCTCGCCCAGCCACAGCGTGTTGCCGTGGGTGTCGGCGAGGACCTGCATCTCGATGTGGCGGGGCCACTCGAGGTATCGCTCCACGTAGATCTCGGGCCGGCCGAAGTACGCCTGCGCCTCGCGCTGGGCCGATTCGACGGCCTCGGCGACCTCGTCGGGCGACGACACCACCTTCATGCCCCGACCGCCTCCGCCGTAGGCGGCCTTGATGGCCACGGGCCACCCCACCGCGGCACCGAACTCGACCACCTGCGAGGGGTCGGTGATGGGCTCGGTCCGGCCGGGCACGCCCGACACCCCGACCGCTTCGGCCGCCAGGCGGGAGCTGATCTTGTCGCCCATGATCTCGATGGCCTCGGGGGGCGGCCCGATGAAGGTCACCCCGGTGGCGGTGATGGCCCGGGCGAAGTCGGTGTTCTCGGAGAAGAAGCCGTAGCCGGGGTGCACGGCATCGGCGCCGCTGCGGGCGATGGCGTCGAGGATCGCTTCGGTGTTGAGGTAGCTCTCGGCCGCGCTCTGGCCTCCGAGGGGGTAGGCCTCGTCGGCCATGCGGACGTGCATGGCGTCGCGGTCGAGCTCGGAGTACACCGCCACGGTGGCGATGCCCAGCTCGCGGCAGGTGCGGATGACCCGTACGGCGATCTCGCCACGGTTGGCGATCAGGACCTTATGGAACACGCAGCGCCTTTCAGATGTGGAGCCACCACACTGGCACGGCCCGTAGGGTGGGTGCCATGTGCGCCGAGGGCACACGGCTCGTGCCCCCTCCGGCCGACACCCGTTTCGGACCCATTCGGCACTTCGCCGAGATCGACTCCACCAACCGGTACCTGCTCGACGAGGCGCGCGCCGGCGCTGCGCGAGGGTGCGGTGGCGGTCGCCGACTACCAGAGCGCGGGGCGGGGCCGGCTGGGGCGCCGCTGGGAGGCGCCGCCGGGATCGAACCTGCTGGTGTCGGTGCTGCTGCGGCCGGCGCTGGCCGTCGAGGAGCTCCACCTGTGCACGGTGGCGGTGGCGCTCGCCGCGCGCGGCGGCGTGCGCGGGGTGCCGGGGCTCGACGCCCGACCTCAAGTGGCCGAACGACCTCATGGTCGGGGGGCGCAAGCTCGGCGGGATCCTGGCCGAGGCGCTGCCGAGCGCGCCTGCATCGACCCCCGCCGAAGGGCGGGAGGTTTCCCCGGCGGTGGTGGTGGGGCTGGGGCTGAACGTGGGTTGGCCCCCTCCCGACACCGGGCTCGACGCCGGCCTCGATATCGACCCCGACGACCGGGCTCGACGCCGCCCGTCTCGGGGCCACGTCCATCCGGCGCGAGACCGCGACGGAGCTCGAGCCGCTCGTCGTGCTCGGGCTCCTGCTCGAGGAGCTCGAAGGACGGCTGGTCGACCTGGCCGACGCCGAGGGACGCCGACGGTTGACGGCGCAGTACCGCCGACGGTGCACCACGGTGGGAAGAGCAGTGCAGGTCTCGCTCGCCGACGAGGTGTTCACGGGCACGGCCGCCGACATCACCGCCGAGGGCCATCTGATCGTGGACGTGGGGGCGTGCTTCAGGACCGTCGCGGCCGGTGACGTGGTGCACCTGCGCTGACCTGCGCTCTTGCCCACGCAATGGCGCCCTCGGCTCGGCACGGCGTGCGCCCCGACCCTGACGACAGAGGAATCCCGCTGGTTTCACCAGGTGGCAGGTGGCGCCCGTCTACGATTGGCCCACCATGAACGTGCTCGTCACCGGCGGTGCCGGCTTCATCGGCTCGAATTTCGTCCGTTACTGGGTGGAGCAGCACCCCGACGACACGGTGGTGGCCTACGACGCCCTCACCTACGCCGGGAACCGGCCCAACCTGGCCGACGTCGAGGACCGGATCAGCTTCGTCCACGGCGACGTGTGCGACGGCGAGGTGGCCCTGGCCACCTTGAAGGACCACGACATCGACACGATCGTCCACTTCGCGGCCGAGTCCCACAACAGCCTGGCCGTGCTCGACCCGGGCCGGTTCTTCCGCACCAACGTGCTCGGGACCCAGGCCATGCTCGAGGCGGCCCGCCACGCCGGGGTGGCGCGGTTCCACCACATCTCGACGTGCGAGGTCTACGGCGACCTCCCCCTCGACTCCGACGACGCCTTCACCGAGGAGCACCCCTACCGCCCCCGCACCCCCTACAACGCCTCGAAGGCGGGCGCCGACCACGCCGTGCGGGCCTACGTCGAGACCTTCGGACTGGCCGCCACCATCACCAACTGCTCCAACAACTACGGCCCCTACCAGTTCCCCGAGAAGGTCATCCCGCTGTTCGCCGCGCACGCCCTCGACGACCGGCCCCTGCCCCTGTACGAGTCGACCAGGAACCAGCGGGAGTGGCTGCACGTGATCGACCACTGCCGGGCCATCGAGGCCGTCCTCGAGCGGGGCGCGGATCGGCGAGACCTACCACGTCGGCTGCGGCGTCGAGGCGAGCATCGAGGAGATCGCCGACGCCGTGCTCGACGCGCTCGGGCAAGCCGCAGTCGCTCAAGAAGATCGTCCCCGACCGCCCCGGCCACGACCGCCGCTACCTGCTCGACTGCACGAAGATCACCAAGGAGCTCGGCTGGGCGCCGACGGTCGGCTTCGACGACGGGCCTGGCCGACACGGTGCGGTGGTACGCCGACACCGCGCCTGGTGGGAGCCGCTCATGGACCGCGCCCCGGTGGTCGAGACCTCGTGGGGCGACGCCTCTCCGGGCGCGTCCCGACCCCGCGCTAGCGCGGGCGCGGACCGACGTCATGAGGGTGCTCGTCACCGGCGCAGGCGGTCAGCTCGGCACCGATCTCGTCGATGCCCTCGTCGGGGCGGGTGCCGACGGGGGGCCGGGCCGACGATCCCTCCACCGGTCGCCTGGGGCTGCGGTCACCGTGCGAGGTGACCGGGGCCGACCACGCCGCTCCTCGACGTCACCGACCGGGCGGCCGTGCAGCACGATCTTCGAGGGTGTCCGCCCCCACGTCGTGGTCCACGCCGCGGCGTGGACCGCGGTCGACGCCTGTGAGGGCGATCCCGACCGGGCCTATGCGTCAACGCCCTCGGGACCCGCCACGTGGCCGAGGCGGCGCGCCGCGTCGGGGCGCACCTGGTCTACGTGTCGACCGACTACGTCTTCGACGGCACCTCGCCCCGTCCCTACCTCGAGTGGGACACGCCCAACCCGATGTCGGTGTACGGGCGCCAGCAAGCTCGGGGGCGAGCGCGAGCTCGATCCCGGCTCCACCGTGGTGCGGACGTCGTGGGTGTGCGGCGCGCACGGCGCCAACATGGTGCGCACCGTGCTGCGCCTCGCCGACGCGCCCGGACCGCTGCGCTTCGTCGACGACCAGCGGGGGAGCCCCACCTTCACCGCCGATCTGGCCGGGGTCCTCGCCGTCCTCGGCACCGAGCGCCTGCCCGGCACGTTCCACGTGACCAACTCGGGCGTGACGTCGTGGTACGGCTTCGCCCGGGCCGTCCTGCAAGGCGCCGGGACACGACCCTGAACGGGTCGAGCCCATCGCCACCGCCGAGCTCGACCCGCCCCGGCCCGCCCCGCGCCCGCCAACTCGGTCCTCGACAACGCGGCCCTCCGGCTCATGGGGATGGCGCTCCTCCCCGACTGGCAGCGACGCGCTGGAGCGACTGTTGGCGGCGAGCGAACCCGTCCCGGCGTCGGCCAAGGAGGCACGGTGACCCTGTCCCGGACCGAGCCCCACGAGGTGACGACGGCGGTGATCGGCGCCGGCTACGTCGGTCTCACCACCGCTGTCGGTCCTCACCCACCTCGGCTACCAGGTGGCGTGCGGCGAGTCGAACCCGGCCAAGGTGCAACAGCTGTCGCGGGGCGAGCCCACCATCGTGGAGGACGGGCCTGGGTGACATCCTGGTGGGGGGCCTCGAGTCGGGGCGACTGAAGTTCGTGCTCGGTGCCACCGAGGCGGTGCGGGGGGCGGACTTCGTGTTCCTGTGCGTGCCCACCCCCCAGGGCGCCGACGGCGCCGCCGATGTGAGCTTCCTCGAGGCCGTCGCCATCGAGATCGCGCCGCATCTCGAGCACGGCGCCATCGTCGTGAACAAGTCCACGGTGCCGGTCGGCTCCACGCTGCTGGTGGAGAAGCTTCTCGACCGCCCCGACGTGGCGGTGGTGTCGAACCCCGAGTTCCTGCGCGAAGGCACCGCCATCCACGACGCCCTGCACCCCGACCGGATCGTGGTCGGCGCCGAGGACCGGGCCGCGGCCGCTCGGGTCGGTGCGTTGTTCGCGTCGACCCAGGCGCCGCTCATCGTCACCGACGCGGCCACGGCGGAGACCATCAAGTACGCGTCGAACGCCTTCCTCGCCACCAAGCTGAGCTTCGTCAACGCCGTGTCCAACCTGTGCGAGGCGGTGGGCGCCGATGTGCGCGACGTCCTGCTCGGCATGGCCTACGACCACCGCATCGGGTTCGACTACCTGCGTCCGGGGCCGGGGTGGGGAGGCTCGTGCCTTCCCAAGGACACGCGGGCGCTGATCTACATCGGCGAACAGTCGGGCTACGACTTCTCCCTCCTGCGCGGTGCCATCGAGACCAACGAGGCCCAGTTGGCCTCGGTGACGACCAAGATCCGCGACGCGGTGGGAGGCTCGCTCGAGGGCGTCAGTGTCGCGGCATGGGGGCTCACGTTCAAGGCCCTCACCGACGACCGGCGCGACTCTCCGGCCATCGAGATCGTGCGCCGGCTCGTCACCGAGGGTGCCACCGTCCGGGTGTTCGACCCCACCGTGAACGGGCCCATCCCCGAGTTCCCCACCAACGTGGAGGTCCTCCCCGACGCCTATGCCGTGTGCGAGGGCGCCGCCTGCGTGGTCGTGCTGACGGAGTGGGAGGAACTGCGCTGGCTCGACTTCACCAAGGTGCGCGACCTGCTGGCCGAGGCCAATGTCGTCGACGCCCGCAACCTCCTCGACCCGGCCGCCATGCGGCGTATGGGCTTCTCCTACGTCGCCATGGGCCGCCCGTGAGCGGGCGCCGGTGCGCGTCGTCACGGGCGGGGCGGGATTTCTCGGGTCGCATCTGTGCGAGGCCCTGGTGGCCCGGGGCGACCACGTGGTGGCGGTGGACGACCTGTCGAGCGGCGAGGTGTCCAACGTGGCCGCGCTGGCGGAGAACCCCGCCTTCGAGCTCGTGATCGCCAACGTGAGCGAGGGGATCCCTGTCGAGGGGGCCGTCGACGCCGTGATGCACTTCGCCAGCGCGGCGTCGCCTCCCGACTACCTGGCCCGGCCGCTCGAGACACTGGCGGTGGGGAGCGAGGGGACGCGCCACGCGCTGGCCCTCGCCGCGGCACACGGGGCTCGCTTTCTCCTGGCGTCGACCAGCGAGGTGTACGGCGACCCCGTGGTGCACCCGCAGCCCGAGACCTACTGGGGCAACGTCAACCCCGTGGGGCCGCGCAGCGTCTACGACGAGGCCAAGCGCTTCGCCGAGGCGCTCACCATGGCGACGCATCGAACCAAGGGCGTTGACGTCGGCATCGTCCGGATCTTCAACACCTACGGACCGAGACTGCGGCCCGGTGACGGACGGGTGGTGTCCAACTTCTTGGTCCAGGCCATCGACGGTCGCCCGCTCACCGTCTACGGCGACGGCTCGCAGACCCGGAGCCTGTGTTTCGTGGCCGACGAAGTGGCGGGGATCCTGGCCCTGCTCGACTCCGGGCTCACCGGACCGGTGAACATCGGCAACCCCAACGAGCTGACCGTGCTCGAGCTGGCCCATGCCGTCCTGACACTCACGGGGTCGTCGTCGACGATCGTGCACGAACCGTTGCCCACCGACGACCCCACCCGTCGTCGCCCCGACATCGCCGTGGCCCGCCGCGAGCTCGGGTGGGAGCCGGTCGTGGCTCTGGAGGACGGCCTGCGCCGGACCGTCGAATTCTTCACCTCAGGCACCCCGCAAGGGGCCGGGGGTCGGCCATGATGGACGATGTGCATGCCAGCGAGGGCGTCGACGGCGAGGTGAAGAGCACCGCCACCAAGGCGGCGGGCACCACCAAGAAAGCGGCCGTGAAGAAGGCAGCCGTGAAGAAAGCGCCGGCGAAGACCGCGGCCGTGAAGAAAGCGCCCGCGAAGACCGCCGCGGTCACCACGCTCGACGCCACCGTCGTCGGGGACGCGGTGGCCGAGGCGTTCGACCGCTACCGGACGCTGTCGGTCATCGTCCCGGTCTACAACGAGCGCAACACCGTGGCCGAGATCCTCCGCCGCATTCGCGCCGTGGACCTCCCCATGCAGCTCGAGGTGGTCGTGGTCGACGACGGATCGACCGACGGGACCGACAAGGTGCTGTCCGCGCTGCAGGACTCGACGGTGCGCATCGTCACCCACCGCACCAATCAGGGCAAGGGTGCCGCGGTGCGCACCGGGGTCGAGACCGCTCGGGGGGAGCTCGTGCTCATCCAGGACGGCGACCTCGAATACGACCCCGACGACTGGCCCAAGCTGCTCGACCCCGTGATGAAGGGCAAGGCCCAAGTCGTCTACGGCAGCCGCTTCACCGGTGAGCGGCGCGCCATGCGACCGACGCAGTGGTTGGGGAACCGCCTCTTGACCCTGACCGCCAACGTCCTCTACCGCTCGACGCTGTCGGACATGGAGACCTGCTACAAGCTCTTCGACCGCACCGTCCTCGACGCCATCACCATCGAATCCGACGGGTTCGACTTCGAGCCCGAGATCACGGCCAAGGTCCTCCGGCGGGGCTACCGGATCTACGAGGTGCCCATCTCCTACACCGGGCGCGATCAGTCGGAAGGGACCAAGTTCGAGTGGCACGACGGGGTGCGAGCGCTCAGCGCCCTCGTTCGGTACCGGTTCGTCCGCCAAATCTGACTCCACGTGGCGCCACCGAGGACCCCGGTACCGGCCGCGTCCGCACCTGAGGTGTCACCCGGCCGCCCGGATCCGAGGCCGGCCGCCCGGGTGTCGGCGGTGGTCGTGAACCACGAGGCGGGAGACGTCCTGCTCCAGTGCGTGGCATCGCTGCGGGCCGAAGGGGTGAAGGACGTGACGGTGGTGGACAACGCCTCGTCGGACGGGTCCGCCGAAGCCCTCGTCTCGGTCGACGGCAAGGTCCGGCTGGTCCAGACCGGGACCAACCTCGGCTACGGGGCGGCCGCCAACCGCGGCGTCGAGGTCAGCGCGTGCGAGCTCGTGCTCATCTCGAACCCCGACGTGGCGGTGCACCCCGGGGCGGTGGCGGCGCTGGTCGAGGTGTTCGACGCCGATCCCAACCTCGCCATCGCCGGGCCCGAGATCCTCGAACCAGACGGCAGCCGCTACCCCTCGGCGCGCCGCTTTCCCTCCCTCGTGGACGCGGCGGGCCACGCCCTGCTCGGTGATCTCGTTCCCGGCAACCCCTTCACCCGCCGCTACCGGATGGGATACCTCGACGCCGAGGAGGTGACCGAGGTCGACTGGGTCTCGGGCGCATGTTTCCTGGCCCGCCGGCGCGCCCTCGAGGAGCTGGGCGGGTTCGACGAGTCGTACTTCATGTACGCCGAGGACACCGATCTGTGCTGGAGGGCCCGCGCGCGCCGGCTGGGGAGTGGTGTACGTGCCCGGCCGCCGTCGTCACCCACGCTCCAGGGGATCTCGACCGCCCGCCGGCCCTACCGCATGCTCGTCGCCCATCACCGGTCGGTGTTCCGCTTCGCCACCCGGACCGAGCAGGGGTGGCGCCGGCTGGCCCTGCCGGCCGCGGCGGTGCTCCTGGCGCTGCGTCTGGGCGTGAAGTGCGCCAGGCAGGCCCTGGACGGCGCGGCACAGTGCCTCGGGCCGGGCCGAGTAGGGTTGGCGCCCGACCATGGCCAGGGGAGATACAGGAAAGTGGGTGGCGCGCGCCGGCGCCACCGGAGGAGGGCGGAGCTACCGCGGGCAGAGGCCCATGAAGTGGTACGCCAGCCTGGCGATGATCTGTCTCCTCGGCGTGGCCCTGATCGTCTACAGCCGCTACGAACGCCAGCACCCCGCCCCGGCGGCACAGCCCGCCATCGGCGTCCACTGGTACCAGGCGCTCGGGTTCGACGTCTGCGGCGACATAGAGCCGAACCTCGCCGCCAATCCGAACGAATCGACCTCTCCCATCCCCGGGATCCGTACCGACGGTGACGGCGTGATCCAGGTGGCCCCCACCACGGCCAAGGACGCGGGCAACAACGCCACCCTGGCTCGGTTCGTGGCGACGTACCCCAAGCTGACGCTCACGACCGACACCTTGCAGATCCCGGGCAAACCGAAGTACACCAACGGCGAGAAGTGCCCGGCCGGTTCGCCGGACGCGGGCAAGACGGGCCAGCTGCAGATCAAGGTGTGGCCGAGCTTCACGCCCCCGGGCTCGAACGAGCCCTCGGTTTTCCACGACCCCAGTGCCATCAAGCTCGCCGACGGCCAGCTGATCACCGTGGCCTTCGTCCCGTCGGGGGCGTCGGTGCCCAAGCCGAGCTCGATCACGGCCATGCTGACCGACCGGGCCGGATCGACGACGACCACGGCGCCGTCCACCGTCACCGCTCCGCCCACGGCGACCACCGTCACCACGGCTCCGCCCACGGCGACGACGGTCACCACCAAGCCGTCGACCACGGCGACGACGACAGTGACGTCGACCACCACCAAGTGAAGGCCATAGTCCTCCTGGGGGGCCAGGGGACGAGACTGCGTCCGCTCACCTACACGACGCCGAAACAGCTGCTGCCGGTGGCGGAGGTCCCCATGCTGGAACGGGTCCTGGCCCATCTGTGCGCGCACGGTGTGGACGAGGCCGTCCTGTCTCTGGGGTACCGACCCGACGCCTTCATCGCCGCCTATCCGCAGCACCTCGCGGCCGGGGTGCGCCTCGACTACGCGGTGGAGCCCGAACCGCTCGACACCGCCGGTGCCATCGCCTTCGCGGCGGGCCACGCCGGCATCGACGAGACCTTCATCGTCGTGAACGGTGACGTGCTCACCGATGTCGACACCTCCGCGCTCGTCGCCTTCCACCGCTCCCACGGGGCCCTCGCTACGATCCACCTGAAGGCGGTGGACGACCCGTCGAGGTTCGGCGTGGTCCCCACCGACGCCGAGGGCCGCGTCATCGAGTTCGTCGAGAAGCCGCCGCCCGACCTTGTGCCCACCAACCTGATCAACGCCGGGACCTATGTCCTCGAGCCCGACGTGCTCGACTCCATCCCCGCCAACCGTCGTGTCTCGGTGGAGCGCGAGACCTTTCCTGAGCTCGCGGCGCAAGGTGCGGTCTTCGCCTTGGCCAGCGACGCCTACTGGCTCGACACCGGGACTCCCGAGGCCTACCTCCAGGCCAACGCCGACCTGGTGGACGGCTCCCGGGGATGGCCGCCCGCGCCCGGCGCCCTGCAGGTATCGGTAGGGGTGTGGATGCTCGGCGCACCCATCGTCCGCGGCCACGTGGAACCCTCGAGCCTGCTCGGCCCGGGCGCAGAGGTCGCGCACGACGCCACCGTGATCAACAGCGTGCTGGGTGCCCGCAGCGTGGTCGAGCGGGGCGCGCACGTCGAGAATTCGGTGCTCCTGCCCGGCGCCCGGGTGGGAGCGGTGGCCCGGGTGTCGGGCTCGATCCTGGGCCATCACTGCGTCGTGGCCGAGGGATGCGAGCTCGCACCGGTGACCGTCGTGGGTGACGAGGTCGTCGTGGTGGCGGGAACACAGCTCACCAACGCCCGGGTGCCGGTGGAGATGCCCTCGTGATGCACGGGCTGACGGGGCGGAGGCCGACGTGCAGGTGATGGTGACCGGCGGCGCCGGGTTCATCGGCTCCAACCTCGTGGACCGCCTGCTGGCCGAGGGGCACCACGTCGACGTGGTCGACGACCTGTCCACGGGATCGCTCGGCAACTTGTCCGAGGCCCGTGCGTCGGCCGGCCATGCCCTCACCTTCCACCAGCTCGACATCCGTTCCGACGAGCTCGTCGAAGTGATGGCGAGACGCCGACCCGAAGTCGTGTTCCACCTGGCCGCGCAGGCCGACGTGCGGGTGTCGGTGCAGCGCCCCGTGTTCGACGCCGATGTCAACATCCTGGGCACGCTGCGGGTGCTCGAAGGTGCTCGGGCCGCCGGCACGGCGCGAGTGGCATTCGCCGCCAGCGGTGGCACGCTCTACGGGGAATGCGATCCTTCGGAGCTTCCCGTGAAGGAGTCGCACCCCCGCCGGCCTCTCTCGCCCTACGGCGTGTCCAAGATGGCGGCCATCGACTACCTCGTGGCGTACCGGGAGCTGCACGCCGTCGAGTTCTGCGCGCTGGCGCTCGCCAACGTGTACGGGCCTCGCCAGGACCCCCACGGCGAGGCGGGCGTGGTGGCGATCTTCTCGGACAAGGTGCTCCGGGACGAGCCGATGACGATCTTCGGCGACGGTGAGCAGACGCGCGACTTCGTCTACGTCGACGATGTCGTGGACGCCTTTGTGCGGGCCGGCACGCGCGGCGGTGGTCTCGTGCTCAACATCGGCACCGGGAAGGAAGTGTCGGTGAACGAGCTCGCACGCGTCATGGGCGAACGCTCCGGTTCCACGGTCGCACCGGTCCATGCCCCACCCCGGACCGGCGAGCTCCAGCGCAGCGCCCTCGATCCCGAGCGTGCCGGCATCCACCTGGGATGGAACGCGTGGACCGGGCTCGAAGCCGGTGTGGACGGGGTGCTCGAGTTCACGAGGCGCCGAGCGGGCTCCTGAGGCCGAAGCGGGCGACCATCAGCGGAAGAGGTCTTCGGCCGGTGGCCGCAGGATCTCCTCGGTCACCGACCCCCGCCGCAACCAGGCGGGATCGATGCCCCGCACGACCGCCACCGGGACGGAGCGGGCCTTGCCCATGACCAGCTCCGCCGCCGACGCCACCTCGTCGGCCACGCACACCTCGGTCGCCATCAGGTCGCGTCCCATGGCGTCGGCGGTGCCCCGGAGGTCGACGACCGCGGCCAGTCCCGCGCACCCGATGGCGACGTCGACGACGCCTTTGCGCCAGGCCCGCCCGAACGTGTCCGACACCACGACCGCCACCTCACGCCCCGTAGCGGCGCGCAGGCCGTCGCGAATGCGCCGGGCCGAGCGGTCGGAGTCCTCGGGGAGCAGAGCCGCCCACCCGCGTTCGACGTTGGAGAGATCGACGCCGGCGTTGGCGCAGACGAACCCATGGCGCGTCTCGGAGATCACGAGGTCCCCGCGGCGCCGCAGGACGCGCACCGACTCCGACTCGATGATGCGGAGCCGGTCCGCGGGGTCGTCGGGGTCGATCGGCACCATGGCGCCCTCGGACTTGGACACGATCTTCTGGGTGACGACGACCACGTCGCCGTCGAGGAGGTCGACGAGCGCGGCGATGAGGGTGGCGAGGTCGTCGCCTTGCCGGATCTCGCCCAGACCTGTGACCGGGAGCACGGTCAGCGCCCCCGTCACCGCCGGCTGCCTCGGGCCGCGCCCGACGGGCGGACCGCATCGAGGAGGAGCGCGGCCAGCGCGGCGGCATGCTCCGGCGTGTGCATGACCGTGGGGGCCACGACGCAACGCACCCCACACGCCTCGACATCCCCGGCCAAGGCGGCATCCGCGTCGTCGATCACGAGGGTGCCCACGAAATCTCCATACAGGCGCGCCACACCCACCACGGTCGGTTCGTGGCCCAACTCGGACATGAGCCGGTCGGCGGGGCCCTTCAACGCCGCGCCGGCGATGATGGGGGAGACCGCCACCACCCGGTCACGACGCGCCCGCAGGGCGTCGGCGATCCCGGGCACGGCCAGCACCGGACCGATCGACACGATGGGGTTCGACGGACACACCACGACCACCTCGGCCCGGGCGACAGCGTCGAGCACCCCGGGGGCGGCCAAGGCCTTCTCGGCGCCCACGAATCGGACTGCTGTCACGGCCACGTCGTGCCGGTGACCCACGAAGTACTCCTGGAACGAGACCTCGGGGCCGTCGAGAAGCGTCAGCCGGGTGCGGACCGCGTCGTCGGACATGGGGACGAGCCCGACCGCCACGGCGAGGGACTCGGTGATCTCCGACGTCACCTGGGACAAGGTCGCACCCTCGGACAATCGCTGGGTGCGGTAGAGGTGCGTGGCGAGGTCGTGGTCCCCGAGGCGGAACCAGGTCTGGCCACCCAGCCGGTCGAGGCTGTCCATGACCTTCCACGACTCGCCCGCGAGCCCCCAGCCGCGCTCGTCGTCGTTCAACCCCGCCAGGGTGTAGGTCACGGTGTCAAGATCGGGACTGATGTGCAGGCCGTGGAGCTCGGTGTCGTCCCCGGTGTTGACGACGGCCGTGATCTCGCCCGGTTCGACGACGCGTACCAGGCCCCGCAGGAATCGGGCGGCTCCTACGCCTCCTGCGAGGGCGGTGATCACGGCGCCAGGCTAATGGCCGAGCACATACCCCCGGCTCCCCGTGTGAAAGGCTCGACCGGTGCCGGCGAGAGCGCGACCGAAGGACGAGCGCCTGCGGGTGGCCATCGATGCCACGCCGCTGCTCGGCACGAGAACGGGTGTGGGCCGCTTCTGCGAGGGCGCCCTGGGCGCGCTGGCCCCGCTCCCCGAGCTCGACGTGGACGCCTTCGCCGTCACCTGGCGCCGGCGCCATCGGCTGCCCCCTCTGGTACCCAACGGCGTCCGCGTCCGCCAGCGGGCCATGCCGGCTCGCCCCCTGCACCTGGCATGGGCGCATCTGCAGGGCCCGTCCGTCGAATGGTTCGTAGGACCCGCCGATGTCGTCCACGGCACCAACTTCATCGTTCCTCCCACACGACGCGCGGCGCGGGTCGTCACCGTGCACGACCTCACCACCGTGCGCTTTCCCGAGCTCTGCGATCGAGCCACCCTCGGCTTTCCGTCCATGGTCCGCAGGGCCATCGCGGGGGGCGCCTGGGTCCACACCCCCTCGCGGTTCGTGGCCGACGAGGTGGTGGCCGAGTTCGGCGCCGATCCCGGTCGTGTGCGCGTCGTGTACCACGGCGTGCCCTCTGGCGATCTGCCCCGTGATGACGTGCCACGTGGCGAGGTGCCTCTGGCCGAGGCCGACAGGGGGAGATCACCGCTGCCACCGGGAACGGCGCGCTACGTCCTGGCTGTAGGGACGATCGAGCCGCGCAAGGACTATCCCGGACTCGTGCACGCCTTTGACCTCGTGGCCGAGGCGCGACGCGACGTCGCCCTCGTCATCGCCGGCGTGGACGGGTGGGGAGCGGCCGCGTTCCACGACGCGGTCGAGGCGTCGCCGCATCGGGAACGCATCGTGGCGCTCGGCTACGTCCCCGACGACGAACTGGCGCGGTGGCGGCGCGGCGCCGCATTGCTGGCGTTCCCGTCGGTGTACGAGGGATTCGGGTTCCCGCCCCTGGAGGCGATGGCCGCCGGCGTCCCCGTGGTGGCGAGCGCGGCGGGTGCGGTGCCCGAGATCGTGGGCGACGGGGCCGTGGTGGTCGCCCCCCGCGACATCGACGCCCTGGCGGGCGCGCTCGGCTCGGTGTTGGACGACGCCGATGTCCGCGCCGCGCTCGTCGACAAGGGACGGTGCCGGGCGGCCCAGTTCACGTGGGAGGCGTGCGGGGCGGGCCTGGCCGCGTTGTATGCCGACGCCGCCGACAGCACCGACAGCACCGCCGCCGCCGGCGCGCGCTAGGAGCGGGGCGTGGACGACGTGTGGCGCGATCGCGCCGGTGTGCTGCTCGTGGCCGAACAGCTGCGGCGCCGGGTGCCGGGGGGGATCGGCACCTACGTGCGCGGGCTGTTGGGCGGCTTGGCGACGTTGGACGGCGCGCAGGTGTCGCTTCCCCGGGTGACGCTGTACGCGAGCCGCGGTGGCGGTGCGCCCGACCCCCTCGAGGGCTTCGGCCACCCGCTCATCGCGTCGCGTCTGCCGGGGCCGGCGCTGACCCGCATGTGGGACCACGCCCTGGTCCACGCCCCGCCCGGATTCGACGTCGTGCACGCGGTGTCGGTGGCGGTCCCGCCTCTGGCGCGCCGCGGCTCGCGGACGCCCTGCGTGCAGGTCGTCGCCATCCACGACGTGGCGTGGCGGCATCGCCCCGAGGACTACCCCCGTCGGGGCCGGCGGTGGCACGAGGTCTCGCTGCGACGCGCCCTGCGGCACGCCACGCACTTCGTGGTGCCTTCCGAGGCCGTCGCCGGCGACCTCAGAGAAGCGGGCGCACCCGAGGGGGCGGTGTCGGTCATCCCGCTCGGCTCGGACTTCCTGCGCGACCGCGACGATGCGGAGGCGACCGCGCTGCTCGAGCGTCTCGGTGTCCGGGGCGAGTTCCTCCTGTCGGTCGGCACCCTGGAGCCGCGCAAGAACCTGCCTCGCCTGTTCGAGGCCTACGGCGCCGCCCGGCGTTCGCTTCCCGAGCCCTGGCCGCTCGTGGTCGTGGGACCGCCGGGGTGGGGACCGGCGCTCGAGCGGGGGGAGGGCATCGTGTTCACCGGGCGCGTCGGCGACGGGACCCTGGCGTCGTTGTACGCCCGGGCCCGGCTGCTCGCCTACGTGCCCTTCGAAGAAGGATTCGGGCTGCCTCCGGTGGAGGCCATGCGCTATGGCACGCCCGTGGTGGCAAGCCCGCTCCCCACCACACGTGGCGCCGCGTTCGAGGTCGACCCGCTCCGGGTCGACGAGATCGCCCACGGCCTGGTGGAGGTGGCCACCGACGACGGGCTGCGATCCCGACTGGCCGCGGCCGGTGCGGCGCGCGCCGGCACGCTCACGTGGGAGTCGGCCGCACGTGCCCACGTGGCGTTGTGGAGCTCGCTCGTATGAGCGTGCTGGAGCTCTCGCTCGATGTGAGTGCGGTCCCCGCCCAACCGGTGGGCGCGGGCCGCTACACCATCGATCTGGCCACGGCCCTGTGGGCGAGAGACGACGTCGCGCTCACGTTGTGGTCCCGTCGCAGCGACGGCGCCCGCTGGCGTGCCCTCGGTTCGCACGGCGGCGCACCGGGTCCGGCGACACGGTCGCTGCCGACCACGGTGCGGGACGTGGCGCCGTCGCGCCGGCCCACGCGCCTCGTATGGGAGCAGGTCCGGTTCCCGGCCCTGCTCGGGGCGCAGGGCGTGGACGTGCATCACGCGCCGCACTACACCATGCCCGAACGCGCCCGGGTGCCCGCCGTCGTGACGGTCCACGACCTCACCTTCCTCGATCACCCGGAGTGGCACGAGCGGAGCAAGGTCGTCGTGTTCCGCCGCGCAATCCGCGTGGCGGTGCGCCGCGCCGACGCCATCGTGTGCGTGAGCCGTCGCACCGCCCAGCGCCTGGGCGAGCTCTGCGCGCCCACAGGTCGGGTGTTCGTCGTGCCCCACGGCGTCGACCACGATCGCTTCCGCCCTCAGCCGGCGCACCAAGACGGCTCGGGGGAGCACGGGCCCGTGACCGACGACGACCTCCTCGGTGCGGTCGGGGTGCACGGTCCCTACGTGTTGTTCGTGGGAACGCTCGAGCCTCGCAAGGCCGTGCCCGACCTCATCGCCGCGTTCGACCGGGTGGCCGCCCACCACGGCGATCTGTCGCTCGTCCTCGCCGGGCAACCCGGGTGGGGCATCGCGGCGGTACGTCACGCGATCGGCCGGGCGCGCTTCGGGGACCGCATCATCACCACCGGCTACGTCCCCGACGCCGCGGTGCCGGCGCTGCTTCGGCGGGCCGCGGTGGTGGCGTATCCCGCCCTCGAGGAGGGGTTCGGGCTTCCCGCCCTCGAAGCCCTGGCGTGCGGCGCGCCCCTCGTCACCACGGCGGGCACGGCCATGGCGGAGGTCTCCGCCGGAGCCGCCGTCCTGGTGTCGCCGGGGTCGGTTCCCGAGCTCGCCGACGTCCTCGGCGAGGTCCTGGGCGGCGGGGCCGAGGTCCAAGCACGGCGTCGCCTCGGCTTCGAGATGGCCGCCGGTCACACCTGGGCGGCGAGCGCGGCGGACCACGTCTCCGCCTATCGCTGGGCGGCCGCGCGTACAGGATCGCCACCCCGGGGCGGGCACGCCGGTCCCCGGTAAGGTTCGGCCAGTGCGTGCCCTGGTGACCGGAGCGAGAGGCTTCGTCGGCTCGTGGTTGACCGCTCATCTGGCCGAGAGTGGAGATGATGTGGTCGGCATCGACCACGAGGTGGAGATCACCGACGGTGACGCTGTGCGCAGTGCGGTCATGGAGGCCGCCCCCGACGTCGTGTACCACCTGGCCGCGCTCACCAGCGTGGGCCGATCATGGATCGATCCGTCCGAGGTGCTCCAGGTCAACGCCATCGGGACCCTCTACGTGCTGGAGGCGGCCCGGGCGTGCCCCCACCCGCCGCGGGTCCTGGTGACCAGCTCCGCCGAGGTCTACGGCGCCGTTCCCGAGGAGCTCCTGCCCGTCACCGAGGACGCGCCGCTGGCACCGGTGACCCCCTACGCGGCGTCCAAGGTTGCGGCCGAGTATCTCGGGGTCCAGGCCCATCTCGCCTACGGATTGCCCGTGCTCCGCATGCGCCCGTTCAACCACGTGGGGCCGGGTCAGTCGCCGGCGTTCGTCGTCTCGGCCTTGGCGAAGCGCATCGTCGAAGCACGTCGCAGCGGCGCCGACAGCATCGTGACGGGAAACTTGACGGCCCGGCGCGACCTCACCGATGTGCGCGATGTGGTGCGCGCCTACCGACTCCTGGCCGAGCTCGGCGTCGCGGGCGAGGTCTACAACGTGTGCAGCGGCCGAGACATCGCCATCGCGGAGGTCGCCAAGCAGTTACAGGCCCTGGCCGGCGTCGAGCTGGAGTTCGAGCTGGACCCGGCGCTGGCCCGGCCCGTCGACGTGCCCGTCGTGCGCGGGGATTTCACCAAGCTCCGAGAGGCGACAGGGTGGGAGCCGCACCTGAGCCTCGAACGCACCCTCCGGGACGTCCTGGAACAGGCCAGCGACCGCGTCGGTTAGCCCCTCACGCCACACGCGCAACGGGCGCCCCGCACAACGCAGGGCGCCCGGCCGCGGTCGATCTGAAGATTTCGGGGTCAGGCGGCCTGATGAATCAGCTTGCGCAGCTGCTGGCGGACCTCGCGTGCTTGGACGTGGGCCTGCTTGACCAGGTCACGGGCGGGAACCGGGAGCCGGTCCTCGATGGGGACCAAGGTCGCCTCGATGCGGCCGATGACCTGCTCCACGGCCTCGTCGACGTCCTTTACTCGCTTGGTGACCTCGACCCGGACGTCTCCGATGTGGGCCTGGACCATGCTGGCGTCGGTGAGCCGCTTCTGGAGCTCCTGGCGCCGGACCTGGGCACGCTGGAACCCGAGGACCCCGAGGCCGACCACCACGTAGGCGGCGTCCCGGGCGGTCTTGGTGATCTCGTTGGTCACGTCTTTGAATTCGGGCATCTGGTGAGTCCTTCCTGTCGAAATCGGGGGGGGGTGTCTTGCTAACTATTGTACAGGGGCCTGCTAACAGTTGCAAGCACTTTTTCTGGCCCCGGCAGCCTGGGGTGAGGGGGTAAAAGGGCCTGGGGAGGCTCGGGAGTGCCGGGTAGCCTCTTGGCCCTGATGGAGACCATCGCTCCGCCGGTAGTGGCCGTCATCGTCACCTCCAACCCGGGCGAGTGGTTCGAGGACACCCTGCGGGCATTCGCTTCCCAGGACTACCCGGAGTTGTCGATCCTGGTTCTCGACGCGGCCAGCACGGTCGATCCCACGCCGCGCGTGGCGAGTGTGCTTCCTGGGGCTTTTGTTCGGTTAATGCCGACGAACGAGGGTTTCGGCGCCACCGCCAACGAGGTCCTCACGATGGTGGAGGGCGCGTCCCTCTTTCTATTTTGTCATGACGACGTCGCGCCCGACCCCGATGCCATTCATATCTTGGTCGAGGAGTCCTTCCGGTCCAACGCCGGCATCGTGGCCCCCAAGCTGGTGACGTGGGACGACCCCACGAGGCTGCTGCATGTCGGCATGGCGGTCGACAAGGGGGGTGCGGTCGTCGACCGGATGGAGCCGGGCGAGATCGACCACGGGCAGCACGATGCCGTGCGCGACATCTTTCTCGCTCCCGGCGGTTGCACGTTGGTGCGTGCCGATCTGTTCACCGAGCTCGGCGGGTTCGATCCCGAGGTCTTCGCCATGGGTGAGGACCTCGATCTGTGCTGGCGGGCCCAGGTCCTGGGAGCGCGGGTGGTCGTGGCGCCCGGGGCTCGCGTCCGGCATCGGGAGATGCTGGCCAGCGGGCAGCGCCCCCTGCCCGCCCGTCTCGACCCCGAACCGCCCCGAGGCGCCGACGCCGTCTCGTTCCTCCTCGAGACCTGGGCTGGTGCCGACGGGAGCGAAGTGGGCGGTGAGGTGCAAGAGCGCGAAGGTGCCGGCGGGGACCAAGGGGGAGTCGCGCTCGACGACGGGGAGGATCGGGGCGAGGCCGAGGGGAACTCGGTCGGGGCTGAAAGTGCAGGCGCGGGAACGGATTCGGTGGCAGCGGCGGCGGCCGCTGCCACCGCCCCCGCCCCCGCCGCTGCCGCTCTCGGCAACGCGACCCGACGGGCCAAGGCGGGGTGGGGGAGACGCCGGGCGGCCCGGGGTGCCCATGGACGCCAGCCCCGGGTGACGCTGCAGTCGTTGCAACGCCGCCACGAGTTGCACGCCGCGTTGAAGGCCTACGGACCGTTCCATCTGGTGCGCGTGGTCCCCCAGATCGCGTTGCTCTCCCTCGCGGAGTTCGTCATCGCCCGCGTGGCGGGTCATCGCGACCGTGCCGACGCCGTCGCCCACGCCTGGAGATGGAACTTCGCCCATCGCCGGACCCTCCGCACCGGACGGGCCGCACTCGCGGCGCTGCGCCGGCTCGACGACACGACCGTGCGCCGGCTCCAATTGCACGGCAGCGCTCGCCTCAACGCCTATGTGCGACGGGCCGTCACCCACGGCCTCGAGGCCGCCAACCTCGGTGGCGCGCATCATGAGGTAGCCGGTGCGGTCTCCGATCCCGTCACCGACGTCGAGTCGGCGCCCGAAGGGCGGACGACGTTGCCCGAAGTCACCGCGGGCATGGCGGCGGGCCCAGCGACGTCGACGCGCTGGATGGTGTGGCTGGCTGCGGCGCTGGTCGTCGTGTTCGGGACGCGGCAGTTGTTCGGGCCGGGTTTCCCCGTCCTGGGCCAACTCCTCCCCATGCCGTCCTGGACGAATCTGATGCACCACTTCTTGTCGGGGTGGCAGCCCACCGGAGTGGGCACAACGGACCCGACCACCCCGGCGACGGGGATCCTCGGCCTGGGCGGGATGGTGCTGTTCGGAAGCGTGGGGTTGTTGGACAAGATCGTGGTGCTCGGGTGCATCCCGGTGGGGGCGATGGGGATGGCCCGGCTGAGCCGGCCTCTGGGCACGGCGTGGGCGCGGGTGACGTCCACGGTCATCTACCTCGCCATTCCCGTCCCCTACGACGCCCTGGCGACGGCCCACTGGGACGCGTTGGTGCTGTACGCGGCGTGTCCGTGGATCCTCCACCTGCTCGGACAGGCATCGCGCGTGGTTCCCTACGGCGAGACCGTCGAGCCGGGCGACGACGCACCGGCGTCAGAGGTCGAGGTTGCGCTGGTGGAACCCGAGGCGCCGCTCGCGGCGCGCCCCGCGCGCCATGGCGCGTCCCATGGCGACCGGGCGTGGCGACACTCTTTGGTGGGATGGAGCCTCGCCCTCGGCCTCGTGGACGCGTTGGCGACGTCGGTGGCGCCGCCGGCCGCGCTGGTCACGCTCGTGGTGGCACTGGGCCTGGCCCTCGGCAACGTCGTGACCCAGGGCTCGGCCGGGCGGCGCGCCGCCGGACGGGTCATGGGTTGCGCCCTCGGCGCCACGGTGGTCGCCCTGGTGCTCTTGGAACCGTGGTCATTCGCCGTGCTGGGAGGCCCGGCGCGTTGGCAGACGCTGGCCGGGCTCCCGGTGTCGTCGGCGACGGGCGCCACGTGGGGCCAGCTCCTGCGGCTGGCGGTCGGCCCCATCGGCGACACCCCGCTGGCGTGGGCCTTTCTGGCCGCCGCCGCGCTGCCGCTCCTGATCGCGGCCCGGTCTCGCCTCGCCTGGGCCGGACGGGCGTGGTCCATCGCCGTGGTGGCGTGGTTCGTCGCCTGGCTGGCCGGGCGGGGCGACCTCGGCCCGTTGGCGATCGCGCCTCAGGTGCTGGTCGTGCCGGCCGGAGTGGGGCTCGCCCTGTCGGTGGGCCTCGGCGTGGCCGCATTCCAGCTGGACCTCCCCGGCTACCGGTTCGGGTGGCGCCAGGTGGCGGCCGTGACCGCGGCGGCGGCCGCGGTGGTGGGAATGTTGCCGGTGCTGGCCGGCGCCCTGGGCGGGCGATGGGACCTCCCCCCGTCCGGCTACGCGCAGGCCACGACCTGGATGGCGCCCAGCAAGGCCCAGGGCGACTTCCGCGTGCTGTGGCTCGGAGATCCGCGCGTGCTGCCGGGCAAAGGGTGGGAGGTCGCGCCCGGACTGGCCTACACCGTGAGCGAGGACGGGCTCCCCGACATCACCGGACTGTGGCCCGGATCGTCGCCGGGGAAGGCCGCCGCACTCGCCGACGGGATACAGCTCGCCCGTCGTCACGACACGGTGCGCCTGGGTCGGCTCTTGGCGCCCTATGCCGTGCGCTACATCGTCGTGGTGGACACGCTTGCGCCCTCGATCCCCGGGCTCCAGACCCCTATATCCCATCCGCCCCCCGGCGACCTGCTGGGAGCGTTGTCATCGCAGGTCGACCTGCGCCAGATCATCTCCCAAGGTGGGTTCGAGGTCTTCGTCGATTCCGTCGCGCTGCCCCTGCGGGCCACGCGACCCACCCTGGCCCAGCCGTCGCCCCCCGCGCTGTCGGTCACCGGAGCGGCTCCGGAGCTGACGGGGTGGCGCCCTGCTCTTCTGGGCGCGTCGGACGCCACCGCGGTCACGGGTCGAGTGCCGGCGGGGACGGTCCTCGACGCCGTGGCTCCGGCCACGAGCTGGCAGCTGACCGGTCCCCACGGTGCTGCCGTGCGGGCCTCGACCTCCTTCGGGTACGCGGCCACGTTCCACGTGGCTCGACCGGGGACAGTGACCGTGGCGTTCGAAGGGTCGTGGTCCCACGGAGTCGAGATCGTGCTGGAGACGGCGGCCTGGGTCATCCTGGCCGCGGCGCTGGCGGGACGGGCCTGGTGGCTCGACTGGTGGTGGGGGCCGTTGGGCCGAGGCGGGGCGAGGCGCCGCCGTCGGGGGCGGACCACGGCAACGGCCGTCGTGTCCGAACCTTCCCCCGGGCCGAGCGCGCCGTCTTCCGACGCGCTGCGCGAGGTGGTGCCGTGACCGGCGCGCTGCGGCGCGCGCTCGATGATCGCCCTCCTGGTGGCGTTCCTGGTCGCCGTCGGGATCACCGACCGGCTCGTGGCGCGCACGGCGACGCCGGTGGCCGCGCCGAGCTCCGACGCGTTCTCCGCCCTTCGCCTGGCGCGCAGCGCGCACACCGAGTCCTCGGCCTGGTTCTGCGCGGGCGGAACCGGCGCGCAGGGCGGCGCGCCGGCCACCATCGTGCTCACCAACAGCGGCGGCCGTCGCGTGCACGGCACGCTGACGGCGGTGTCGGCGACCGGACCGGGTGCGTCGGAGCCGTCCCCCTGGGCCGGGGCCCGGTCGGTGGCGGTGACGGTGCCCTCCGACGGGCAGGTGGCGTTGGGCGCGCAGCAGCTCGGAACCACGGGCTGGGTGGCCGCGGCGGTCGTCCTCGACGGCGGCGGCGTGGCGGTGTCGGAGTCGGTGCAGAGCCCCCTCGGATGGAGCATGGCGCCGTGTGCGTCATCGACCGCCACCAATTGGTACTTCGCGCACGGGGCCACGTCGGAAGGGGGCGGGCTCGTCCTGTCGCTGTTCAATCCGGACGCCACCGACGCCGTCGTGAACATCTCGCTGGTGTCCTCCACCGCGGGCTACCTGGCTCCCGCCGCGTATCAGGGCATCGATATCGCGCCGGGGTCGGTGGTGACCGAGAACATCGGTGACCACGACCCCTCCGACGGCGCGGTCGCCACCGAGGTTTCGACCCTGTCGGGGGCCGTCGTGGCGACCGAGCTGCAGTCGGTGGGGACGCCGGGGGACGGCGGAGTGTCACTCACCCTCGGCGCTCCGGCCACCGCGTCTCGATGGGTCTTTCCCCAGAGCACCGGGATTCCCGGCGGCACCGTCGCCTTCCACATCTTCAACCCGACCCCGACCCCGGCGGAGGTATCGGTCGTCATCGGGTTGTCCCAGGGTGCCGGGGCCGAACCGCTGGCCATGCACATTCCGGCGCAGTCCCTGGTCACCCTCAGCGCGGAGGGACAGACCCGGATCCCCACCGGCGTGCCCTACTCGCTCACCTTCACGAGCACCGGGACCGGCATCGTGGTGAGCCGGGAGGTGAGCGCACCGTCGGGCTCGCCCGCGGGCATCCCCGAGGTCGGCGACACGTCGGGTGTGCCCGGAGGGAAGCACGCGCTGGCTCCTGCCTGCCGTGGTGGCGCCCGGCACCGAGGCATGGGCGTTGGCCGTCGTCGATCTCGGCTCTCGGCCCGCCACGATCACGATCACCACCCCGAGCGGACGTCGCTACCGGGGCCAACCCGTGCGGCGGGTCGAGCCGGACTCTCCCCTCGTGATCGGGCCGAATGCGGGACCGCCGTTCGCGGCGGTCCCCTTCGACGTGGTGTCGGACCAGCCGGTGGCGGTGGAGCTCGACGTGCTGCCCGTGGCGGAACCCGGCGTGGTCGTGGTGCCGGCCTTCGCTCCGGCCTAGGGCCGGCGGAGAGCTCTGGCCGTCAGTCGGGTTTGGCCGTGGTCGAGCCGGTGGGCTCGGGCTCCGCCACCGGAACGTCGGACTCGGCGCCGTTCCCCGATGCGCCAACCTCGGCCGGGGCGCCGTTCCCCGATGCGCCAACCTCGGCCGGGGCGGCGGCCCCGTTGGCGGTGGTGAAGTGCGATGCCATGACCGCGGCCTCGTGCACGGGTTTCCCGTAGGCGGTGTCGACGAGCGTGCTGACCTCGCTCCCGTCGAGCGTCTCGCGCTCGAGCAGGGCTCTTGCCACCGCGTCGAGGCCACCGCGGTGGCGACTCAACAGCTCGATGGCTCTTTCCTCTTGTTGGCGCAGGATGCGGGCGATCTCCGCGTCGACCACACGGGCGGTGTCTTCTGAGTAGTCACGGGAATGGAGAAGGTCTTCGCCCAGGAAGACCATTCCCTGTGAGCCCCAGGCCATGGGGCCGAGCTCCTCACTCATGCCCCATTCGCGCACCATCTTGCGGGCCAGCTCGGTGTTGCCGACGAGGTCGTTGCTGGCACCGGTGGAGAGGTCGCCGTACACGAGCAGCTCGGCGGCCCGGCCGCCCATGCGCACGGCGAGCGAGTCCTCGATCACGTCGCGCGGGTAGATGTGACGCTCCTCGATGGGCAGCTGCTGGGTCACGCCCAGAGCCAGCCCCGTCGGCAGGATGGTGACCTTGTGGACGGGATCGCGCGTGCTCGAGCACGTAGGCGAGCACGGCGTGTCCGCCCTCGTGGAAGGCGACGCGCTCCTTCTCTGGCTCCGAGAGCACCAGGCTCTCGCGTCGCTGCCCCATGAGCACCCGGTCGCGGGCGGCTTCGAAGTCCTGCTGGTCCACCTGGTGCGAACCCCGGCGCACCGCGTGGAGGGCGGCCTCGTTCACCAGGTTGGCGAGATCGGCCCCGCTCATGCCCGGCGTGCCACGCGCCACGAGCTCGAGGTCGACGCTGTCGCCGATGCGCTTGTCCTTGCAGTGGACCTTCAGGATCGGCAGGCGCTCTTCGAGGTCGGGCAGGGGGACGACGATCTGGCGGTCGAATCGACCCGGCCGCAGCAGGGCGGGGTCGAGGATGTCGGGCCGGTTGGTGGCGGCCATGATGACCACACCTTCGGCGGGGTCGAAGCCGTCCATCTCCGAGAGCATCTGGTTGAGCGTCTGCTCCCGCTCGTCGTGTCCGCCCCCGAGACCAGCGCCCCGCTTGCGGCCGATGGAGTCGATCTCGTCCACGAAGATGATGGCGGGAGCCTGCTTGCGGGCGGTCTGGAAGAGGTCGCGGACGCGGCTGGCACCGACGCCCACGAACATCTCCATGAAGTCCGACCCACTGACCGAGAGGAAGGGCACGCCGGCCTCGCCCGCCACGGCCCGGGCCAGGAGGGTCTTGCCGGTCCCGGGTGGGCCCACGAGCAGGATGCCCTTGGGGATCTTGGCGCCGATGTCACGGAAGCGGTGCGGCGACTTCAAGAAGTCGACCACCTCGCTGATCTCGACCTTCACCCCCTGATAGCCCGCGACGTCCGAGAACGTCGTCCGGGGCCGCTCGGTCGTATAGAGGCGGGCCCGAGATCGCCCGATGGACATGATCCCCGACATCTGGCCCTGCGCCCGCCTGCTTATCCACAGGAAGATGCCGACGAACACCACCAGGATGAGGATGGTCGGGAGCCACTGGCCCAGGGCGCTCTCCTGGGGCGTGTTGAAATTGACGGTGCTGATGTCCTTCCTCATGATGTTGACGTCGTTCTCGAGGGAGGGGTCGGGCCCGGGCACCGAGTAGCTCTGATTGTTGAGCTTCAGCTGTCCGGTGATGACGCCGGTGTTGTTGTCGATCGTGGCCGACTTGACCAGGCCCTTTTCGACGTACTGCTGCATGAAGCTCTTGTACTGGATCTTCTTCACCGCCGGATGCGACACCAGAGGCGGGATGATGAGGACGGCGACAACCGCCACGGCTAGGAGGATGAACACCCACTTCCAGCTCTGGTCACCCCCGGCCGGAGCCGGCCCGCCCGTCCCGCCTGAAGCGGGACCACCCGTCCCACCAGGGGTGGGACGTCCCGAACGGCGGTCGGGAAGAGAGGGGGGACTCATTTCTCCATGGTACGCGCCCAGGCACCCGGCCATGCACGCATGGGTGAGATCGTTCCGACGCAGGCGATCGATAACCTTCGCCTGATGGCGAGCAGCGCGCCCGGCTCGAGTGACAGGGAGCCGAAGCACGGCGCGGTGCCGGTGGCGCCTGCACCACCGCCCGCGTCATCGGTGGCAGACCCGCCGCCACCTGGGTCGTCGGGGCCGGTCCCGGCCTCGGGAAACCCCCTGACTGCGGGGAGCCCGGCGTCTCGGGGGTCCACGTTCAGCGATGTCGGTGGGGACGCGGCGCAGGAGACCCCGCCCCGCACCCGGCGTGACGCCGGCGCCTGGCTCATGTGCGCCGGACTCGGGTTCGTGGTCGGTCAGGTCGCGAGCGCCGTCCTGCTCGAAATCGTCGCCGTCATCACGGGCCACGGGTCGGAGGTGGCGCAGTTGGCGTCACGTCCCGTGCCGCCGGCCTGGGTGGAGGTGAGCGGGCTGGCGGGCCTGTGGTTCGGCTTCGTCGGTGCCGTGTTCTTCGCCAGTCGGTGGCGCGGCACGGGAAACGTCTGGCGCGACATGGGCTTGAAGGTGCGCCCGTGGGACGCGCTCCTCGGGTCCGCCGTCGGCTTCGCGGGCCAGGTCCTTCTGCTTCCCGTGCTCTATCTCCCCCTGGAGCACGTCGTCCCGAACCTCAACCAAAAGCTGAAGGTGCCGGCGCAGCACCTCACGGGTGGGTTCCCCGGTTCGGACCTCGCCGTCATCGCGGTGCTGACCGTGGTCGTGGTGCCGGTGGTCGAGGAGACCTTCTTCCGGGGCCTGGTGCTGCGCGCCCTGCTCCGGGTCTTCAAAGGTGCGGGCCCGGTCGTGGGTGTCGCCATCGCCGCGGTGGCGGACGGGGTGATCTTCGGCCTGGCCCACTTCGAGCTCCTCGAACTGCTCGGGCTCTCGGCCTTCGGTGCGGTCCTGGCGTTCATGGCCTACAAGCTCAAGCGCCTGGGGCCGGGGATCTTCGCCCACGGCATGTTCAACCTGTTGGCGATCCTGTCGGTGGCGGGCATCTTGCACTGAACCGGCGACCGCCGGAGGAGCCCCTGAGGCCCCGCCACCCCCGCGTGTGTCCGGAAGGGGGGGAGAGCGCACCCGCTTCGCCCCTGGTTTCGGGCACCATGGATCAGATGCGGCGGCCGTCTCTTCCTGCTCTCGCCACCCTGGCGGCGGTGGTCGCCGTCATCGTCGTCGTCCTGTGGGCGTGTGACCCCGCCTTGCTCCTGGCCAACACCATGACCACGGGGGGAGACACCGGAGCGCACTTCGGCCTGGCGCAGTTCTTGAAGACGGACCTCCTGCCGCACTTCAAGCTGACGGGCTGGTTCCCGGGCGCCTACGACGGCATGCCCCTGAACACCTTCTATTTCCCCCTCCCCGACACCCTCGCCGCCCTCCTCGGCTATGTCATCCCCTTCGACATCGCCTTCAAGTTCGTCACCATTCTCGGCTCGATCACCCTGCCCATCGCGGCGTGGGCGTTCGGGCGGCTGGCGGGGATGGAACGGCCCCGGCCCGCCGTTCTCGCCGTCTTCACCCTGCCCTTCCTGTTCGACCAGACCTTCACCATCTATGGCGGGAACCTCTTTTCGACCATGGCGGGCGAGTACGCCTTCTCGCTCGGGTTGTCGGTGTCCCTGGTGTTCCTGGGCGTCGTGATCCGGGGGATGCGCACCAATCGCTCCCGGATCCCGGGCGCGCTGCTCCTGGCCACCTGCACGTTGTGCCACCTGGTGCCCACGCTGTTCTGCTTCGTGGGCGCCGGGGCCGCCCTCCTCTTGTTCGGCCCCACCCGACGGCGCGTGTGGTGGCTCGTCTCGGTGGTGGGATCGGGCTTCCTACTCGCGGCGTGGTGGGCCGTCCCCTTCATCATGGAGCAGGCCTACAGCACCACCATGGGGTGGCAGAACGTCACGACCTTCCGCGCCCTGCTGGCACCCAACGCGGACATCTGGGCGCTCGTGGTCGCGTTCGTCGGGTTCGTCATCGCCGCCGTCCGGTTCAACCGGGCCGTGCTCGCCCTGGTCGCGTCGGGGGTGGTGGCCGCCCTGTTCGTCCGTTTCGCACCGCAGAGCGCCCTCTACAACACCCGCGTGCTCCCCATCTGGTGGCTGTGTGTGTACCTCATCGCCGGCTACGGAGTGGCGGAGGTGCTGATCATGGCGGCGCGGGGGGTGGCGCAAGCTCCGCGACGCCCTGCGGTGGGCGCCGCCGGACTTCCCCGTGGCGGCGGCTGGGCCGACCCCGGCGTTCGCCACGGGCGGTCCCCTGCCACCGTTCGCGCCCCACGTCGTTCCCGGTGCACCCCGGGCCATGACCGACGAACCCAGGTCGGAGATCTCCACCGCGACCGATATCGGGGTCGGGACCGAGACCGCTCCGGGGCCCCCCGACCCCCGTGACCGTGTCGGGGGCGAGTCGTGGTGGCAGCCACCTGCCGGCGTTGCTCCGCCGCCCGGGCCTCCGCCTCCCCGGCGCATGCCCTGGGCACCGGGGGCCCTGGTGGTGCCGTTCGTGGCGCTGGCCCTCTCGTTCCTGGTGGTGCTCCCTCCGCTGCTCGTGACGCCGGGGACCATCTACAAGCTCGGACCGGTGAAGGTCGTCACGAGCAACGTGCCGGCCTGGGCCGCGTGGAACTACGCCGGCGTGGAGCGCAAGGGCGGGTGGCCCGAACTGCACGACGGCATCGTCGACACCTTGGACCGCGTGACCAAGAAGTACGGCTGCGGCCGTGCCATGTGGGAGTACAACGCCAACGAGAACCGCTTCGGCACGCCCGAGGCGTTGATGCTCCTCCCCAACTACACCGGCGGATGCGTCGACTCGTTGGAGGGGCTCTTGTTCGAGTCGGCGACCACCACGCCGTATCACTTCATCAACCAGGCCGAGCTCTCGGTCGGGCCGTCCGAAGCGATGGTGCCGGCCACGACGGGGATCGTGTACGGGCCTGTCAACGTGGCGCTCGGGGTCGAGCACCTGCAGCTCCTCGGGGTCAAGTACTTCCTGGCCGCGTCGCCGGTCATCCAGGACCAGGCCGATACCAATCCCAACCTGACCCTCGTCGCCACCACGGGGCCGTGGGACACCCCCTATCAGGGATCGACGATCACCACGACGTGGAAGATCTACGTGGTCCACGACTCGTCGCTCGTGACCCCGCTCAAAGAGACCCCCGACGTGCTCACCGGAGTCGGGGCCGCCCAGCCCGCATGGCTCCCGGTCGCCCAGCGGTGGTACGCCGACCCGGCGTCGTGGGCGCAGCAGATGGTGGTCGGTGGGCTCATGTCGTGGGGCAAGGCCCCCGGGGGCGTGCCCGCGTCGACCCCTCGTGCCGTGCCCGCCACGACGGTTTCCGACATCCGTTCGACCGATTCGCAGGTGAGCTTCCACGTCTCCAAGGTGGGGGTGCCGGTGTTGGTGAAGGTGTCCTACTTCCCGTCATGGCACGCCACGGGTGCTCTGGGTCCGTGGCGCTCGGAACCGAACCTCATGGTGGTCGTCCCGACGTCGCACAACGTCACCCTCACCTACGGGGCGAGCGGACCGGACAAGCTGGGCATGCTGCTGAGCGTGATCGGGCTCGTCGTGCTCGGCGTGCTCATCTGGCGCCGCTACTCCTACACCTGAGCGACGAGAGACCCTCACCGACGCTCGTCGTGCCGGGCGAGGATCACGATTCCCTAACTTGTGGCACATGGCTGCCACATGCCCGGGGCCGATCATGCAACCAGGCCCAACAGGGAACGCCACTTCAGAGGTCAGGCCAGACGACCGATGACAGGGGGAACTCTCGAGGACCTCGGAGCACGAGGAGGGAAGGGCATGACGAGACCGAAGCTCACCATCGCATCGCTGCTGGCCGGCTTCGCCGTGACCCTGGCGGCGTGCGGTGTGGGGAACGCTTCGCACGTCGTGGCGCGACTCACACCGACGACGTCGGGAGCGGCCACGTCCACCACCACGACGCCGGTTCCCGGCACCGTGGCGGGATCGACACCGGTCTCCACCCCCGGTGCCGCAACGTCGGCTCCCTCGGACGCGCTCAACCCACAGACACTTGATCAGGTCGCGGCCGACTTGGGAACCCTGGACAACAACCTCAACACGGCGAACTCCGACCTGAACCATCCCCAAGGAGATTCTTGAGATGAAGCACAACCTCGCACGACGAATCGCGCTCGGCGCGCTCAGCGCAGGGGCGGCCGCCGGATTGGTGGCCTCGGTCCCCGGGGCGGCGTTCGCTGCCACGCCGGCCAACGCCACGGCCGGGACGAGCGCCGGTGGCACCACGACCACCACGCAAGCCTCGAACCCGTTTTGCACACCGGGGCTGTTCAGCCAAGCGCAACAGGCGGTCGAGGCGGCCCTGGCGGGCCGCGTCACCCAGCTGAACGCGTTGTCGACCGCGGCCAACAACAGCGCCAACCACCTGACCACCGGTGACCGCCAGACACTGGTGCACGACATCACCACCGTCGAGCTCCCCGGCATCCAGACGCTGCAGACCCAGGTGCAGCAGGTCTCCACGTGCAAAGCCCTGCGCGCCGTGGCCCACTCGATGGTCTACAACTACCGCGTGTACGTGGTCATGACGCCACAGACCCACCTCACCATCGTCACCGACGACGAGACCTACATCGAGGGCGTCTTCACCAACCTCGAACCCACCATCACCACCGCCATCCAGAACGCGCAGAACAGCGGCAAGGACGTGACCGCGGCGCAGGCCGCCTTCACCGACCTCAAGAGCCAGGTGTCCGCGGCGCAAACCGAGACGACGGGGCAGTCCGCTCTGCTCCTGGCCCAGACGCCTCCCGGCTACCCCGGGAACTGGCAGGTGTTCCTGGGTGCACGCACCAACCTCACCAACGCACACACTGACCTGCACGCGGCCTACGCCGACGCCGAGAAGATCAGGACCGACCTGCAGTAGGGGTCGGGACTGGGCGCACCGAGACCCCGCCGAGGACCCCGCCGACACCCCACCGACATCCGCCACCCCCGGGGCCGCGGCCCGGCCACTGCGCCCGCCGCGGCACCGGGCTGTGGGCAGGAGAGCAGGTAGGCTTCGGTCGCCATGACCGCACTCGATGCCGTGTTCAAGGCCTACGACGTGCGCGGGACGGTTCCCGACCAGCTCGACGGCCGAAGTTGTCGTGCCATCGGATGGGCCTTCGCGCGCTTCGCGGGCACCAATCGCATCTTGGTGGCGCGCGACATGCGGGAGTCGGGCGTGGAGCTCTCGGGGGCATTCGCCCGCGGGGCCCGCCGGGCCGGAGCCACGGTGATCGACCTCGGGCTGGCGTCCACCGACATGCTGTACTTCGCCTCGGGTCGACTCGACGCCCCCGGCGCGATGTTCACGGCCTCGCACAACCCGGCCGGCTACAACGGGATCAAGATGTGTCTGGCGGGAGCAAAGCCCGTGGGCCAGGACACCGGGCTGGGCGTGATCCGCGACGAGGCGCAGGAGGCGATCGACTCCGGTGCCGACGGCGGTCCCGAGACCGGGGGCTACGAACAACGCCAACTGCTCGAGGAGTACGCCGAGCACGTCCGATCCTTCATCGACCCGGCGGCCCTCCGCCCCCTCAAGGTCGTGGCCGACACCGCCAACGGCATGGGCGGCCTCGTCGTCCCCAAGGCCTTCGAGGGTCTCCCGGTCGAGATCGAGATCCTGTTCGGCGAGCTCGACGGGACCTTCCCCAACCATCCCGCCGACCCCATCCAGGATGAGAACCTCCGGGACCTGAAGAACGCCGTCCTCGCCTCGCACGCGGATATCGGGCTCGCCTTCGACGGGGACGCCGACCGGGTCTTCCTCGTCGACGAGAAGGCGCAGCCGGTGTCGGGCTCGCTCACCACCGCACTCGTGGCCCGCGCCATGCTCGAGAAGCACCCCGGGGCCACGGTGCTGTACAACCTCATCTGCTCCAAGGTGGTTCCCGAGACCATCGAGCGCTACGGCGGGACGCCGGTGCGCACCCGGGTCGGCCACTCCTTCATCAAGCAGGTGATGGCGGACACCGGTGCCGTCTTCGGGGGTGAGCACTCCGGGCACTACTACTTCAGGGACAACTACCGGGCGGACTCCGGGCTCATCGCCGCCATGGTCGTGCTCGAGGAGCTGTCCGAAGCAGGCGTCCCGCTCTCGGAGCTGCTCGCCCCCTATCGCAAGTACGCCGATTCGGGGGAGATCAACACCGAGGTGGAGGACCCCGCCGTCGCGGTCGAGGCGCTGGCCGACCATTTCGCGGCGCAGGGACTGGTCTGCGACCGCACCGACGGCCTGAGCGTCGATTTCGACGACTGGTGGTTCAACGTCCGCCCGTCGAACACCGAGCCGCTCTTGCGCCTCAACGTCGAGGCCAACACGCCCGCCGAGTGCGATCGCCATAGCCACGAGATCCTGGAGCTCGTGGCCAAGGTACCCGGTGGCGCCTCTCCGGGCGGGCGCTGACGAGCACCCCCGACACGCACTCACGACACACGCACTCACGACACGCACTCACGACTGAAGTTGGGAGCACGACAACCGATGGCACTGGACCCCCTGCTACTTGAGGTGCTGGCTTGTCCCGAGGACAAGGGCCCCCTCCTGTACTTCGAGGACGAGGACATGCTCTACAACCCTCGTCTCCATCGCAGCTACGCGGTGCGCGACGGGATCCCCGTCATGCTCGTCGACGAGGCCACCCCGGCCGACGACGCCGAACACGAGCGGCTCATGGCCAAAGCGAAGGCGCAAGACGTCATCAGCACCTTGAACGCCGGCAACAGGCCATGAGCGACGTCCCTGCGGCGGCCGGGCGCGCTCGACACCCTCGACATGTGGGAGGTCACGGCCGGACTCCCCGAGCAGGTGGCCGCGGCGGTCGGTGCCGCCCAGGGTCTCGACGGCCTGCCCGAACGGGAGTACGTGGAGAACGTCGTCGTGCTCGGCATGGGCGGGAGCGGACTGGCCGGCGACGTCATGGTGGCGGTGGCGGGGCCCTTCGTCCCCGTGCCCATGACGGTGGTCAAGTCCTACGACCTGCCCGACTTCGTGGGCCGGGGCTCGCTCGTGTTCGCCATCTCCTTCTCGGGCAACACCGAGGAGACGGTGGAGGCGGCGGGGGAGGCCGCCAACGCCGGGGCGAGCCTGGTGGCGGTCACCTCCGGCGGCGAGCTCGGCCGGCTGGCCGAGGAGTGGGGGGCCCCGGTGGTGCCGGTGCCCGACGACCATCCCCCAACCGCGTGCCGGCGCTCGGGGCCATGGCCATCCCGCCCCTGGTGGTCCTCGAGGACATCGGCCTCTTCCCCGGGGCGGCCACCTGGGTGGCGCTGGCCGTCGACCAGCTCAAGTACCGCCGCGACCGGCTGATCGAGCCCGGGAAGCACGGCCGAGGAGGTGGCCCGCCGCATCGGCCGGACCATCCCCTTGATCCACGGGGCCCAGGCCGTGGGGGCCGCCGCGGTCACCCGGTGGAAGGCCCAGGTCAACGAGAACGCCAAGGCGCCCGCCTTCGCCGCGGTCTACCCCGAGCTCTGCCACAACGAGATCGCCGGCTGGGGCCAGCACGGGGACGTCACCCGCCAGGTCATCACCCTGATCAATCTCCGCCACGACGCCGAGCATCCCCAGCTGGCACGGCGCTTCGCATTCGTGGCGGATGTGCTTCGGGAGGTCGTAGCTGACATCATCGAGGTGCGCGCCCAGGGTGAGGGGGACCTGGCCCAGCTCCTCGACCTCATGCTCGTGGGGGACTTCGTCTCGCTCCATCTCGCTGCCCGCGAAGGCATCGACCCGGGGCCGGTGCCGGTCCTCGATGAGTTGAAGCGCCGTCTGCTCGAGGCGTGACCATCAGACAGGCATCACCAATACGTCCGAGTCAATAACAGCCTGTCCATCACACGAGGAGCACATACATGTCCACGTCCGCCACTGACCACGACGTCGCCGACCTCGGCCTCGCCGACCTCGGGCACCAGCGCATCGCCTGGGCCGACTCCAACATGCCGGTGCTGACGTCGATCCGGGAGCGGTTCGCCAAGGAGCGCCCCCTCGACGGAGCCGTGGTGGCCGCGTGCCTGCACGTCACCACCGAGACCGCCAACCTCCTGCGCACGCTCAAGGCAGGCGGGGCCGAGGTCCTGATCTGCGCGTCCAACCCGCTGTCGACCCAGGACGACGTGGCCGCCTCCCTCGTCCGGGACGAGGGCATCCCCACCTTCGCCGTCAAGGGCGAGGACTCCGAGCTGTACTACGCGCACATCGACGCCGTGCTCGACCGCCACCCCACCATGACCATGGACGACGGCTGCGACATGGTGTCCCGCATCCACCAGACCCGGCCCGAACCAGGTGTCCGGAGATCCTGGCCGGCACCGAGGAGACGACGACCGGGGTCATCCGGCTGCGGGCCATGGAGGCCGAGGGAGCGCTCAAGTACCCGATCGTGGCGGTCAACGACGCCGACACCAAGCACATGTTCGACAACCGCTACGGCACGGGGCAGTCCACCCTCGACGGCATCATCCGTGCCACCAACGTGCTGCTGGCGGGCAAGCGCATCGTGGTCGCCGGCTACGGCTACTGCGGCAAGGGCGTGGCCAGCCGGGCCCGTGGACACGGGGCCCAGGTCATCGTGACCGAGATCAACCCGCTGCGGGCCCTCGAAGCGGTCATGGACGGGTTCCGGGTCGAGCCCATGGAGGTCGCCGCGGCCGAGGGGGACATCTTCATCACCGTGACCGGCAACCGCGACGTCCTGCGGGCCGAGCACTTCGAGCGGATGCAGGACGGTGCCATCGTGGCCAACTCCGGCCACTTCGACATCGAGATCGACCTCGATCAGCCTGGCCGAGATGTCCGAAGGCCAGCGCCGGCACGTGCGCCCCATGGTCGAGGAGTTCTCGGTGCGGGGCAAGCGCATCCTCGTCATCGCCGAGGGGCGGCTCGTCAACCTGAGCGCGGCCGAGGGCCATCCCGCCGCGGTCATGGACATGAGCTTCGCCAACCAGGCGCTGGCGGCCGAATGGGTGATGGCCAACGCGGCCACGCTCGAGAACCGCGTCTACGACGTCCCCCGCGCCATCGACGCCGAGATCGCCCGGCTCAAGCTCGAGACGATGGGCGTCGCCATCGACCGCCTGACCCCGGCGCAGGAGGAGTACCTCGGGCTCCTGGCAGACCGGCACCTGAGCCCGAGCCCCACGCGGCGCCACAACGGATACCCCACGCCAACAGGACCAAGATCGCACCCGAGACAATGCGGGCGTCGAGGCGTACGCTGTCACCGTGGATCGCGTCCGGGTCTGTGGTTGCAAGTCGAAGCCAGTCGCAGGCGAAACGACCCACGTAAGGCAACTCATGGTTGCTGAGCATGGTGCGACTTAGAGGTAAGCCCTGCCCGTCGGAGCGCCGACTCTCGGTGCCCGACGGAGAAGGAGCGAAGCCGGCCGTCGTGGGTGTCGTCGGGCGGTGCGGGTTCACCGCGCCGTCGCCGGCAACCGGGCCGCCAACTCCTCTGCAGGCGAGTGTGGGGACAAAGACCAGGTCAGCCGGACGCGATCCACATGCATCGAACATGTCAGCCGAAACGGAAGGGAGCACCTCGCACCCGATCCACGGCCTGAAGGAGGTGCAGCGGTGGACGTCGCCGTTCTCGGACGCAAGCAGACCGCGCCCGAGGAGATCCGGGAGCTCGCACGAGCGAAGGTGGCCAAGCTCGGGCCGGTTGACCCCCGTGCTCGAGCGGGCCGAGGTGCGGCTGTCCGAGGACCGGGACGCCCCGGGCTCGGGGCGCAAGGTGTGTGAGGTCACCATCACCGGCCACGGCCACACCCTGCGGGCCAAGGCGGCTGCGCACGACGTGCCGGTGGCCGTGGACAAGGTCGTCGACAAGCTCGAGCACCAGGTGGAGCGGTTGAAGGGAAAGCTGGTGGGGCGCTCGCACCCCCGCCGGTCTCACGCCATTTCCTAGCTCGGGCGCCGCGCCGGGGGCGCCCTCGGGCCGCGGCGGCGGCTCGGCACCGACGTCGTAGCCGCTGCGGCGCGCCCCGGTAGACGGAGCGGTGGCTGCTGAGCAGGCACGGTCCGGCGGTAGACTCCACGCGTCATGCAGTGTCTTTACGCGCGTCCTGAAGGCCGGCGAGGGAAAGAAGGTCCGCCGGCTGGCCGAGCTCGTTCCCCTCGTCAACGAGCTCGAGCCCGAGATGGAGGCCCTGTCCGACGACGACCTGGCCCACCGGACCGTCGAGTTCAAGGAGCGCTACGACAACGGCGAGACGCTCGACGACCTCCTCGTCGACGCCTTCGCCACGGTGCGCGAGGCGGCATGGCGGGTGCTCGGCCAGCGCCACTTCGACGTGCAGCTCATGGGCGGCATGGCCCTGCACTTCGGGTGGATCGCCGAGATGAAGACCGGCGAGGGAAAGACACTGGTCTCGACCCTGCCGGTGTACCTGAACGCCTTGTCGGGGCGGGGCATGCACGTGATCACGGTGAACGACTACCTGGCCCGCCGCGACGCGGAGTGGATGGGCCAGGTCCACCGGTTCCTCGGGCTCACCGTGGGCCGGGTGAGCCCCGAGCTCCCCGACTTCGACGACAAGCGCGACGCCTACGCGTGCGACGTCACCTACGGCACCAACACCGAGTTCGGCTTCGACTACCTGCGCGACAACATGGCACGCTCGCGCGAGCACATGGTGCAGCGTGGCCACGTCTACGCCATCGTCGACGAGGTCGACTCGATCCTCATCGACGAGGCCCGGACGCCGCTCATCATCTCGGGGCCCGCGTCGGAGTCGGCCAAGCTCTACTACCAGTTCGCCGGCCTGGCCCGCACCCTCAAGCGCGACGAGGACTACGAGGTCGACGAGGAGAAGCGCATCGCCGTACCCGACCGAGGCGGGCATCGCCAAGGTCGAGAGCCAGGTCGGCGTCGACAACATGTACGACCTGGTGTCGGTCAACTACGTGCACCACCTCACCCAGGCCCTGCGGGCCAAGGAGCTCTACCAGCGGGACAAGGACTACCTGGTCTCGGAGGGCGAGGTGAAGATCGTCGACGAGTTCACGGGCCGCACCCTCGAGGGGCGGCGGTGGTCCGACGGGCTGCACCAGGCGGTCGAGGCCAAGGAGCGGGTCCGGATCAAAGAGGAGAACCACACCTGGGCCACGGTCACCCTCCAGAACTACTTCCGGCTCTACGAGAAGCTGTCGGGCATGACCGGGACGGCGGAGACCGAGGCGGCCGAGTTCGCCACCACCTACGGCATCCCGGTGGTGCCCATCCCCACCAACGTGCCCATGGTCCGCGCCGACCAGCCCGACCTCATCTACAAGTCCGAGGACGCCAAGTTCGCGGCGGTGGTCGACGACATCGTCGAGCGCTACGAGACGGGCCAGCCCGTCCTGGTGGGCACGGCCTCGGTGGCCAAGTCCGAGCAGCTGTCGCGTCTGCTCGAGCGCCGGGGCATCCCGCACGAGGTCCTCAACGCCAAGCAGCACACCCGGGAAGCCGAGATCGTGATCCAGGCCGGCCGGCTCCACGCCGTGACGGTGGCCACCAACATGGCCGGCCGAGGCGTCGACATCCTGCTCGGGGGCAACCCCGAGGGCCTGGCCCGCCACGAGGCCATCGGCCAGGGACTCGACCTCGACACCGAGGAGGGCGCGGCGGAGTACGAGAAGCTCCTCGCCAAGTTCGAGAAGGAGTGCGGGGAGGAGGGCGACCAGATCCGCGAGCTCGGCGGGCTGTACGTCCTCGGCAGCGAGCGCCACGAGTCCCGGCGCATCGACAACCAGCTCCGGGGCCGGTCGGGCCGCCAGGGCGACCCGGGCGAGAGCCGGTTCTTCTTGTCGCTCGAAGACGAGCTCATGCGCCTCTTCGCCACCGGCGCCATGCAGTGGGTCATGGGCCGGACCCTCCCCGACGACGTGCCCATCGAGGCCAAGATGGTGACCAAGGCCATCGAGCGGGCCCAGCACACCGTCGAGGGACGCAACGCCGAGATCCGCAAGGACGTCCTCAAGTACGACGAGGTCCTGAACGAGCAGCGCAAGGTCATCTACGCCCGCCGGCTGCAGATCATCGACGGCGAGGACCTGCGCGAGCACACCGAGGAGCTGCTGGAGGAGACCATGGACGAGCTGGTGCGCTCGGCCTGCCCGGGGGAGTTCCCCGAGGAATGGGAGCTCGAGCACCTGCTGGCCGAGGTGACGCAGTACTACCCGACGGGATTCACCGTCGAGGACCTGACCGAGGCGACCACGCCGTCGCAGATCGCCGAGAGCCTTCTGGCCGAGGCGCTCGACGCCTACCACGAGCGCGACGCCGTGTTCCCGGGGGGCGAGGACGAGGCACGCGGCGTCGAGCGCGAGGTGATGATGCAGATCATCGACCAGCGCTGGCGCGACCACCTGGCCGAGATGGACTACCTGCGCGAGGGGATCAACCTCCGCGCCATGGGCCAGCAGGACCCGCTGGTGGCGTGGCAGCGAGAGGGATTCTCGATCTTCGGCCAGATGATGGACGCCATCGACGACGACTACCTGCGCTACGTGATGCACGTGCAGGTGGTGACCGAGCCCGCCCCCGAGCCCGACCTCAGCCACGCCAGCTACCAGGCGGCCGACGACCCCGTGCAGGGGGCGAGCCTCCTCGAGGCCATGCGGTCGTCCATCCCCCCTCCCGACGTGGCCGCGGCGGGCGAGGGCGTGCCCACCGGGCTCGACGCGGGAGGGATGCTCGCCCCCGGGGCCCAGGTGTCGCCGCGCCATCAGGCCGACGACGAGACCCAGGCACCGATCGTGAAGGCGCCCACCGAGAAGCTGGGGCGCAACGAGCCGTGCTGGTGCGGGAGCGGTAAGAAGTTCAAGCTCTGCCATGGCGCGGCCTGAGCCGACCGGCGCGGGCGAGCAGCGCGACCTCCGGGGCGAGCTGGCGGCGCTGCGCAAACGCCTGGAGGAGGCCGAGGGCTATCTCGGGGTGGAGCGCCTGCGAGCCCGGCGGGCCGAGCTCGAGACCGAGGTGTCGCGCCCGGACCTGTGGGACGACCCCGACCAAGCCCGGCGCGTGACGGCGGAGTTCAGATCGGTGAACGCCGACATCGACCATGCTCGAGGAGCTCGACGCCAAGTTGTCCGACACCGAGGTCCTCTACGACCTCATGCTCGAGGACACCGACGACTCCTTCGGGACCGAGCTCACCGAGGCCGTCGACGACCTCACCAAGAGACTGTCGGACCTCGAGCTGCGCGCGCTGTTCTCCGGCGAGTACGACGAGCGCGACGCCATCGGCGAGGTGCACGCCGGCGCGGGGGGGACCGACGCCCAGGACTGGTGCGAGATGCTGCTGCGGATGTACCTCCGCTGGGCCGAACGTCGGGGGTTCGCCTTCGAGGTCGACGAGGTCACCGAGGGCCAGGAGGCCGGGCTGCTGTCGGCGACGTTCATCGTCAAGGGCCGGTTCGCCTACGGGCTGTTGTCGGCCGAGCGGGGCGTGCACCGGCTGGTGCGGATGTCGCCCTTCGACTCCCAGCACCGCCGCCAGACCAGCTTCGCCTCGGTGGACGTGATCCCGTTCCTCGAGGACGCCAGCGCCGAGATCGACATCGACGACAAGGACCTCCGCATCGACACCTACCGGTCGTCGGGCGCGGGGGGCCAGCACGTCAACAAGACCGACTCGGCGGTGCGCCTCACCCACCTGCCCACCGGGATCGTGGTGTCGTGCCAGAACGAGCGGTCCCAGCACCAGAACAAGGCGCGGGCCATGCAGATCCTCGCGGCCAAGCTCGTCGAGTTGCAGCGGGCCGAGCGCCGGGCCGAACTGGACGAGCTGTCGGGCCCCAAGGCCGACAAGGCCTGGGGGAGCCAGATCCGGTCCTACGTCATGGCGCCGTACCAGATGGTGAAGGACCACCGCACGGGATACGAGACCGGCAACGTCGACGCCGTGCTCGACGGCGACATCGACGCCTTCATCGAAGCCGAGCTTCGCCGCCGCCGCCCCGTGGGCGGCTGAGGGCCGGTCGTGGCCCGTCCTGTGTGGGGTGGAGCGAGGCTGGTAAGGTCACGCTGCCCTCATGTGCCACAACGGCCGATGGCGGTTGGGGCATGCCGCCGAGGACTTGCTCGATGATCCGTTTCGAGAACGTCACCAAAACATACAAGAGCGGCTCCGTCGCGTTGCGCGACGTGTCGATCGACATCGACAAGGGCGAGTTCGTCTTCCTCGTGGGCCCGTCGGGTTCGGGCAAGACGACTTTCATCCGGTTGCTCCTGCGCGAGGAGGACCCCGGCGAGGGACGCATCTGGGTGGCGGGGCGGGACATCTGCCACCTCAGCCAGTGGCGGATCCCCTATCTCCGGCGCAACATCGGGTGCGTGTTCCAGGACTTCCGACTGCTCCCCAACAAGTCGGTGTTCGAGAACGTGGCCTTCGCGCTCGAGGTGATCGGGCGACCCAAGCACGTGATCGCCCTGCAGGTCCCCCAGGTGCTCGACCTGGTGGGATTGTCGAAGAAGCATGAGAGCCTGCCCGGCGAGCTCTCGGGCGGTGAGCAGCAGCGCGTGGCGGTGGCCCGTGCCTTCGTGAACCGGCCCCTGGTGGTCCTCGCCGACGAGCCCACCGGGAACCTCGACCCCGCCACCAGTCAGGGGATCATGCGCCTGCTCGACCGGATCAACCGCACCGGCACCACCGTGGTGGTGGCCACCCACGACGCCGGCATCGTCGACCAGATGCGCCGACGCGTCATCGAGCTCGACCACGGGACACTCGTGCGCGACCAGGCCCGGGGCGTGTACGGCATGGAGCCCGACGGCTTGTCGCGGGGAGGAACGCTCTGACATGCCGGTTTCTCTGGACTACGTGGCGCGCGAGACGGCGTCGAACCTGTGGCGCAACCGGCTGATGACCATCGCGGCGGTGCTCACCGTCGGGGTGTCGCTGTCGCTCGTGGGGGCGTCACTGCTCCTGCGCCAGGGCGTGGCCCATGCCACCACCCAGTGGGCGCACGGCGTCGACGCCATCGTGTGGCTCAAGCCCAACATCTCGACCGCCCAGCGGGACTCGGTGGAGCAGCAGGTGCACCAGCTGCCCTTCGTCCGTACCACCACCTACCGCTCCCAGGCCTATGACCTGGCCGAGGCCAAGCGCCTGCTCACGCCGCCGGAGTACCAGGTGCTGACCGTCCCCACCATGCCGGCGTCCCTGCGCATCCAGCTCGACAACCCCAACGAAGCCCTGGCCATCGCCCGGCAGTTCGGCCGGTACCCGGGGGTGAAGAGCGTGGCGGTGCCCACCAAGACCATCCACAACATCCAGACGGTGAGCAGGATCTTGCAATTGGTCTTCTTCGTGCTGGCGGTCATCTTGCTGTTGTCGGCGTCCGTGCTCATCATCAACACCATCCGGCTGGCCATCTTCGCCCGGCGACGAGAGGTGTCGGTGATGAAGCTCGTCGGGGCCACCAACTGGTTCATCCGCGTGCCGTTCATGTTCGAGGGCGTGGCCCAGGGCCTCTTCGGGGCGTTGTTCGCGTCGCTCACGGTGTTCTCGCTGCACTTCCTGCTCGACAGCTTCTCCAACACCCAGACGGGGAACATCTGGTACCAGATGCGGATGCCCACCGGTGAGGTGATCGTGACCAGCCTCGTGGTCATCCTCATCGGTGTGGTCATCGGCTCCTTCGGCTCCTACCTCGGGATCCGAAGGTTCCTCGACGCCTGATCGTCGCGGCGAGAGATCGCGCCGGCGGTGCTCAGCCCTTGTTGGCGCCGTGCTCCCGGACGAAGTCGTTGACGGCGTAGTACGCGTCGATCGACTCACCGGCGTCCCCCCAGAACCCTTCGAGGACGTCGTAGGCCATGGTGTGCTGGTCCACGAAGTAGTTGTTCACGTCGGTGATCTCGAGCTCGCCCCGACCAGACGGCTCGAGGGTGCCGATCACCTCGAACACCGACGGGTCGTAGCAGTAGATGCCGGTGACGGCGTAGTTGCTCGGCGGGTCGTCGGGCTTCTCGACGATGTGGGTGATCCGGCGCTCGGCGTCGAACTCGGGGACGCCCAGGTGGCGCAGGTGGGCCGGGTCGTCGGCTTCGGTGAGGACGATGCGGGCCCCCCCGCCTTGCTGGGCGAAGTGCTCGACGGTGGGCCGGAAGGTGGACTCGACGATGTTGTCCCCCAGCATGACGAGCACCGAGTCGCCCCCGACGAAGCGCTCCGCCAGGCCCAGCGCTTCGGCGATCCCCCCGGGACGGTCCTGATAGGCGTAGCTGAGCCGGTCGATGCCGTGCTCGTGGCCGTTGCCGAGGAGGCGCAGGAACTCCCCGGCGTGGGTGCCTCCGGTCACCAGCATCATCTCGTTGATCCCGGCCAGCACCAGCGCCTCGATGGCGTAGCTGATCATGGGCCGGTCGTAGATGGGCAGCAGGTGCTTGTTGGTGATGCGGGTCAGCGGGTGCAGCCGGGTCCCGCTCCCTCCCGCCAGAATGACGCCCTTCACGGGGGCGGAGCCTAGGCGCCCCAGCGCGCCACCACGGCGTCGGCGAGGACCGGCCATGCCTCGATGGCCCACGGGCCGAAGGCCCGGTCGCACAGCGCCGCGCACGACAGCCGGGCTTCGGGGTCGACCCAGAGGAAGCTGCCCGACTGCCCGAAGTGGCCGAAGGTGGCGGGGGAGTTGCGCGTGCCCGTCCAGTGGGGAACCTTGGCGTCGCGGATCTCGAAGCCGAGGCCCCAGTCGCAGGGGTCGAACCGTCCGAATCCCGGGAGCACGCCGGCCAGGCCGCCGAAGGCCACCGACGTGGCGCCCGCCAAGGTCGACGGTGACACCAGGCGCGGCGCCAGGAGCTCTCGGGCCAAGGCGAGGAGGTCCCGCAGCGGGCCTCGCGCCCCCGACGCCGGGGATGCCCCGGGAGGCAGCTCGGTGCCGGTCATCTCCAGGGGGAGGACCACGCCGGTGCGGAGATAGTCGGAGAAGGGCATGCCCGAACGTTGCGACACCAGGTCGGCGAGCAGCTCGTAGCCGATGTTCGAGTAGATGCGCCGACGTCCCGGCGCGGTGAGGGGCTCCACCGAGTCGGGCCCGAGTCCCGAGGCGTGGGCCAGGAGGTGACGCACCGTCGATCCCGGCGGTCCCGCCGGGTCGTCGAGTGCGAGCGTGCCCTCTTCGCTGGCCACGAGCACCGCCATGGCCACGAGCAACTTGGTCACCGACGCCCACGGGAACGACGCATCGGCGTCGCCGGTCTGCTCGACCACCTCGACGTCGCGCCGGGCCCGACGTCGGGCGCGCCGACGCCCACCGGCGGCGTGCCCGACCGGCCACTGTCCCACGGTCTCGAGAGCGGGAGACCGCGGTTGGGAGCTGTCGTTCAGGTGGTGCTCGCGGTCCACTCGGTCGTCTCGGCCCGGTGGCGGGCGTAGTCCACCTTGCCGGCCGGGGAGCGCCCGATGGTCTCGACGAAATGCACGCGGCTGGGAGCCTTGTAGGCCGCCAGGCGTCCCCGGACGTGCTCGACGAGCTCGGCTTCGGTGGCCGAGGCGCCGGGGCGCAACTCGACGGCGGCCGCCACCACCTGGCCGAAGCGCTCGTCGGGGACCGCCACCGCCACGGCGTCGGCCACGGCGGGGTGGAGCTTCAGGACCTCCTCCACCTCTTCGGGGAACACCTTCTCGCCTCCGGTGTTGATGACGACCGAGCCCCGGCCGAGCAGGTGGATGGCCCCGTCGGCGTCCACGGTGGCGAAGTCGCCGGGCACCGAGTAGCGGACGCCGTCGATCTCCTTGAAGGTGCTCGAGGACTTGTCGGGGTCCTTGTAGTAGCCGACGGGGTTGCGCCCTCCGAGGGCGAGCACGCCGACCTCGTCGGACCCCGGGGTCACGTCCTTGTCCGACTCGGGGTCGAGCACCCGCACCTCGGGGCTCAAGGTGAAGCGAGCCGTGTGCTCGGCCGCGGTCCCGCTCGACACCGAGGTCCCCATCCCGATCGCCTCCGACGACGAGAAGGCGTCGATGAGCATCAGGTTGGGGTGATGGTGCAGCAGGCCCCGCTTGGTCTCCTCGCTCCACATGACCCCGGACGACACGAGGGCGAGCAGCGTCGACAGCCGCCACCGGCCCGGGTGCTCGTCGAGGGTGCGGAGGATGGGCTTGGCGAAGGCGTCACCCACGATGGCGACCGTGTTGACGTTGTCGCGGTCGACGGTGTCGAGCAGCTCGACGGGGTCGAAGCGTCGCTCGGTGAGCGTGACGACGCAGCCGCCCACGGTCATGGCCGCCATGGCGGTGAACCCGCCCGTGCCGTGCATGAGGGGGCAGGCGGGAAGGTGCAGGGGGCCGGTGCCCACGATCGTCTTGCGCACGCCGTCGAGACCGCCGTCCTCGGGTACGCGCAGGAGGTTGCCGGCGTTGAGCTCGGCGAAGAGGTCGTCCTGGCGCCACATGACGCCCTTGGGCATCCCCGTGGTCCCGCCGGTGTACAGGAAGTAGAGGTCGTCGCCCGTGCGCGGCCACGGCGGCGCGCACGCGCTCGCGCCCCGCTCTCGGCCGCCCCCTCGTAGGGGGTGGCCCACGGCGGGCACTGGTCGGTGCCGTCGTCGACCCACAGCCAGGCCCGCACCCGGGGCACGCGCGATCGGAGCCCGGCGATGCGCTCGGAGAACGCGCCGTGGAAGATGACCGCCACGGCATCGGCGTTGTCCCACAGGTAGACGAGCTCGTCGTCGGTGTAGCGGTAGTTGGTGTTCACCGGGACGAGGCCGGCTTTCAAGATGGCGAAGGTCGACTCCATGTACTCGGGGCAGTTGTAGAGGTAGTGGGCCACCTTGTCCTGGTGGGCGACCCCGAGGTCGAGCAGGAACTGGGCCACGCCGTTGGCGCGGCGCTCGGTGTCGGCCCAGGTGAGGCGGCGGTCGCCGTGGATGGCGCGACAGCCCCTCGGGCACGGTGTCGGCCACGGTTTCCCAGACGTCGGCGAAGTTCCAGTCGGTCACGGCGGCAGCCTACGCTGCTTCGTCGTGGACCTCGCCTTGCCCGGAGAAGACCATCCGGCTCGAGCCGAGTTCCGGGCATGGCTGGCGGACAACCCCGATCCCACCCCGCGCCAGCTCGCCGACGCCGGCTATGTCGCCCCGCACTGGCCCCGCCCCTGGGGTCTCGACGCCGATCCCGTCGCGCAGCTCGTCATCGACGACGAGATGCGACGAGCCGGCGTGCGCCGCCCCTTCAACCAGATCGGCATCGGATGGGCCGGCCCCACCCTGGTCCACGCCGGGACCGAGGCCCAGAAGGAGCGCTACCTGCTGCCGCTGCTGGCGGGCGAGGAGATCTGGTGCCAGCTGTTCTCCGAGCCCGGGGCCGGCTCGGACCTCGCCGCGCTCTCCACCCGGGCCGTGCGCGACGGCGACGAGTGGGTGGTGACCGGCCAGAAGGTGTGGACGAGCTTCGCCCATGTCGCCGCCTTCGGGATCCTGCTGGCCCGCACCGATCCCGATGTGGCGAAGCACCGGGGGATCTCGTACTTCATGTGCCCCATGGACGCCCCCGGGGTCACCATCCGTCCCATCGTCGACATGACCGGTGACCACGCCTTCAACGAGGTGTTCCTCGACGAGGTCCGCCTGCCGGCGGACAATCTCGTCGGAGAGGTCAACGGGGGGTGGGCGCTGGCCAAGGTGACGCTCGGGAACGAGCGGGTGTCGCTGTCGGGGGAGGGCGCGCTGTGGGGCCAGGGCCCGACGGCCGGTGACCTGGTCGACATCGTGCGCGAGCGGGGCGGCGTGCGCGACGCGGCGCTGCGCCAGGCGCTGGCACGGGTGTGGATCGAGGGTGAGATCCTGCGGCTCATCCGGCTGCGCACCGTGAGCGCCGCGGTGGCGGGCCGGGCGCCGGGCCCCGAGGCGTCGGTGCGCAAGGCACTGGCCGACGACCACGGTCAGCACGTCATGGAGGTGGCCAAGGCCCTGGCCGGGGCCTACGGCCTGCTGGCCGACGCCGGGCCCGCCGAGGGCCGGGCGTACGCCGGCGCGGGAGGCACCAACGGGACCGAGGCCTCGGCCGACGCCGCACCCGGCGTCGCCTGGCCGGCGTCGATGTGGGCCAAGGGGTATCTCTTCTCCCGGGCGCTCACCATCGGTGGGGGCACGGCCGAGGTGCAGCGCAACATCATCGCCGAGCGGGTGCTCGGGCTCCCGCACGACGTCGACGTCGAGGGCGCCCGGCCGTGGGCGCAGTCCCGCGCCCCGCAGTCCTGAACCGCCCCCTCAGTCCTGAACGGGGTCGCCGACTGCTTGAAGGGCGCGCCCATGGCGCGTTCCACGACGCGCCGGACGAAGGCGGCGAAGGCGTCGGGATGGGAGAGATGGGCGCCGTGGGCGGAGCCCGGGAACTCGATGACCTCGGCCTCGGGGACGAGCTCGACCAGCGCGTCGATGGCCCGCCGGTGGTGCCAGACCGAGTGCCGCCGCGTCCGAGCACCAGGGGAACGCGCGAGCGCGGTCAAGTCGAAGGGTGCAACCTTCCGACGCAGATCGGCGAGCTCGGCCACCAGGGCCGGCCCGTCGGCCCGGCGATCGGCGCGGGCCTGGTCCGGGAGTCGGTCCCAGGCCTCGTCGCCCACCACACGGCGGAAGAAGCCCTCGGCGAAGTGGCCGGGTCCTCGTCGGCGATGCTCGACGCGCTGCGCCGGGGCCACCACTCGGTCCACGGCAGGGTGGCTCGTAGACGCCGACGGCGCCGATGACCTCGGGGGCTCCACCGCCGCGCCCAGGGCCACGTCGCCGCCGTAGGAGTGGCCGACCACGACCGCGGGCCCGTCGCCCACGACGGCCACGAGGTCGGCGACGTGGTCTTCCAGCGAGCGCGCGAGGGGCATGGCGGCGCGAGTGGTGGTATCCCCGCCGGTCGTAGGTGACGACGTGGAGGTCGTCCAGGCGCCGCACGGTGCGGGCGAACGATGCCCCCGGTCGAGCGATCCGTGGACCAGCACCACCGCGGGGTGAGAGACGCGCCGTCGGGGTCACCCCGCTACCTCGATGGTCGACGACGTGCAGGCCGTCGGGGAGCGCGCTCACCGCCGGTGGGACGGTGCCGGGCCCGCTCCGGTCACTGCGCCGATCACTGCTCCGATCATGGGGGTGGTCACGTGCATCGTGGGCAAGGCTAACGGCTGGTGCACATGGGCTTGGCGGCGAGGTGCGGCCAGTAGGATCGATGTGATGTCAAAGACCAGGCCAGAGTGACGAGCCCGCCCGCCGGCGGCGCCTTCGGACCCAACGCGTGGCTGGTCGACGACATGTTCGAGGAGTACCGCAACGATCCCTCGTCGGTGAGCGAGAGCTGGCGCGAGTTCTTCGCCGACTACGTCCCCGGCGGGATGGCCACCGTGGCGGTGCCCGCCGCGGCCCCGCCCGCCGGCAGCCGACGGCGCGGCCGATCCGACCGCGTCCGATGCTCGTGCGGCCACTGCAACCCGCCGGCGCAGTCCGCCGCCGCGGCTCCCGGCGCGGTCTCGGGTGTGCATGTAGACGGCGCCGACCGGCCCGTGGCGGTGGACGGAGCGACGACGCCTCGCGCCGTCCCGGAGGCGACACCGTTGCGGGGCGCGGCCGCCCGCATCGCGCAGAACATGGAGGCGTCGCTGTCGGTTCCCACGGCCACCAGCGTGCGGACGGTGCCGGCCAAGCTGCTCGAGGTCAACCGGGCGATGCTGAACCAGCACCTGGCCCGGACTTCGGGCGCCAAGGTGAGCTTCACCCATCTCATCGGCTTCGCCGTGGTGCAGGCGCTCCAGGCGGTGCCCGCGCTCAACGCCACCTTCGTGCCCGACGTCGAGGGCAAGGGCACGCCCGGCGTGATCCGCCACGACCACGTCGGTCTGGGCCTGGCCGTCGACGTCGAGAAGTCCGACGGCACCCGCACCCTGCTGGTCCCCGTGGTCCGCGCCACGCCGAGACCCTCGACTTCCGGGCCTTCGTGGTCGCCTACGAGGACCTGGTGCGCAAGGTCCACACCCGCAAGGTCACGCCCGACGACTTCGCCGGCGCCACGGTGACGCTCACCAACCCGGGCACGCTCGGCACGGTGCAGTCGGTGCCCCGGCTCATGCCGGGCCAGGGGGCCATCATCGGGGTGGGCGCGCTCGGCTACCCGGCCGAGTTCCAGGCCGCCGATCGGCGCAGCCTGGCCGCCATCGGCGTGGGCCCCGTGGTCACGCTGACGTCGACCTACGACCACCGCATCATCCAGGGGGCCGAGTCCGGGCTGTTCCTCACGTACATGGCCGAGTGCCTCACCGGGCAGCACGGCTTCTACGAGACGGTCTTCGCCGCCATGGACGTGCCGTATCGAGCCGGTGCGCTGGCAGGCCGACGTCAACGCCGTCGACAGCGAGCACCAGCGGCTGGTGAAGCAGGTCCACGTCCAGAGCCTGATCAACATGTACCGGGTGCGCGGCCATCTCATCGCCGATCTCGACCCGCTGTCGGCCGAGCCCCGGCCGCTGCACGCCGAGCTCGACCCCACCACCTACGGCCTGACGCTGTGGGACCTCGACCGGGAGTTCGTCGTCGACGGGCTGGCGGGGCGCGACACGCTCACGCTTGGGCGAGGCGCTCGACATCCTGCGCGACGCCTACTGCCGCACCTTGGGCATCGAGTACATGCACATCCAGGACCCCGAGCAGAAGCGGTGGATCCAGCAGCACGTCGAGGGCGTGCCCGCCACCCTCGACCCCGTCGAGCAGCGCCACATCCTCGACCGCCTCAACGCGGCCGAGGCGTTCGAGCGCTTCCTCCACACCCGCTACGTGGGGCAGAAGCGGTTCGGCCTCGAAGGGGCCGAGTCGACCATCGTGCTCCTCGACGCCATCCTCGACGAAGGCGCCGGCGCCGGGACGACCGAGGCCGTGCTCGGCATGGCCCACCGGGGCCGGCTGAACGTCCTGGCCAACATCGTGGGCAAGTCCTACGGCGAGATCTTCCGGGAGTTCGAGGGCGATCTCGATCCCGAGTCGGTCCAGGGCTCGGGGGACGTCAAGTACCACAAGGGGGCGACGGGCAAGTTCGTGGCCCGGTCCGGGGCCGAGCTCGCGGTCACGTTGGCGTCGAACCCCTCGCATCTCGAGGCGGTCGACCCCGTGGTCGAGGGGATGGTGCGGGCCAAGCAGGACATGCTGAGCGCAGACCGGTGCTTCGACGTGCTGTCGGTGCTCATCCACGGCGACGCCGCCTTCGCCGGCCAGGGCGTGGTGGCCGAGACCCTCGAGCTCTCGCAGCTTGCCGGATACCGCACCGGGGGGACGGTCCACGTGGTGGTGAACAACCAGTTGGGGTTCACCACCGCGCCCGAGTCGGCCCGATCGTCGGTGTACCCGACCGACGTGGCCAAGATGGTCCAGGCCCCGGTCTTCCACGTGAACGGCGACGACCCCGAAGCGTGTGTGCGCGCCGCGCGCCTGGCGTTCGGGTTCCGCCAGGCCTTCCACAAGGACGTCGTGATCGACCTCGTGTGCTACCGGCGCTACGGCCACAACGAGGGAGACGACCCGAGCTACACCCAGCCCCGCATGTACGCCATCATCGAAGGGAAGCGCTCGGTGCGCAAGCTCTACACCGAGGCACTGGTCCGTCGGGGCGACATCACCGTGGAGGAGGCCGAGCGGGCCCTCGAGGACTTCCAGGCCCGCCTGCAGGTGGCGCTGGACGAGACCCGCCAGAGCGCCCCGCCGCGTCCCACGGCGTTGCCGGCGCCTCCCCTCGCACCCCCGTCTCGTCCGGCGGTGCCCACCGGCGTGGCACGCGACGAGCTCGAGCGGTTGGCGGCGGAGGCCACCGCGGTGCCCGAGGGCTTCACCGTGCATCCGAAACTGCTCCGGCAGTTCGAGCAGCGGGCCCAGATGGTGGCCGACGGCGAGGTGGACTGGGCGCTGGGCGAGGCCCTGGCGCTCGGATCGATGCTGCTCGAGGGCACCGACGTCCGCCTGTCGGGGCAGGACACCCGGCGGGGGACCTTCAGCCAACGCCATGCCGTCCTCGTCGACTACCCGACGGGAGAGGAGTGGGTCCCGCTCGCCCATCTGGGGGGGAAGACACGGGCGTTTCGGCGTGCACGACTCACTGTTGTCGGAGTACGCGGCCCTGGGCTTCGAGTACGGCTACTCGGTGGAGTCCCCCGACGCCCTGGTGGCGTGGGAGGCACAGTTCGGCGACTTCGCCAACGGCGCCCAGATCATCATCGACAACTTCTTCGTGTCGGCCGACGACAAATGGGGACAGCGGTCCGGCCTGGTCCTGCTGCTGCCCCACGGCTACGAGGGCCAGGGCCCCGAGCACTCCTCGGCCCGCATCGAGCGGTTCCTCACGCTGTCGGCCCGCGACAACATGCGTCTCGCCCAGCCCACGACGGCGGCACAGTACTTCCACCTCCTGCGGTCCCAGGTGCGCGCCGTGCACCGCCAACCCCTGGTGGTCTTCACCCCCAAGTCCCTCCTGCGGGCACGCCAGTCGCGCTCGCCGCTCGACGATCTCACCGTCGGATCGTTCGCCGAGGTACTCGACGATCCCGCCACCGCAGCCGGGGCGTCGGGCGTCGTCGAGCACGGGACCCCACCGACGATCGAACCTGCCGCCGTGCGTCGGGTGCTGCTTGTGCTCGGGCAAGGTGGCCTTCGACGCCATGGCCCGCCGCGACGCGCTGCTCGGCGGCGAGGCCGGCCTTCCTGACCCCGGGGTCGACCCGGCCGCGGTGGCCGTGGTCCGCGTCGAGCAGCTCTACCCCTGGCCCGAAGAGGCCCTGGCCGCGGTGCTCGGCCATTACCCGCGCGCCGACCAGGTGGTGTGGGTCCAGGAGGAGCCCGAGAACATGGGGGCGTGGTCCTTCGCCCACGGCCGCCTGCACCGGCTGTTCCGGGATCGGTTCACCCTCGATCCACGTGAGCCGGACCGAGTCGGCCAGCCCGGCGACAGGGAGCGCCGCTCTGCACCTCCTCGAGCACGAGGACCTCTCCGGCGGGCATTCTCCTGAGGCTGTCGTCGGTCGACCCGGATCGTCGGTCGACCCGGATCATCGGTCGACCCGTGTCATCGGTCGACCCGTGTCATCGGTCGACCGGGGGCCGATCAGCGCAGGGGCAATCCGACGATCGCTTCGAGCTCGATGAGCGCGGTGGCGGTGTCGGTCACCTTGATGGTGGCCATGCCCGAGGGCTCGGGCCGGCTTCAGGTTGACCCCGAGGTCGTCGAGGAACACGGCCTGGACCGGAGTGATGTCGAGGGCGTCGCAGGCCAGGAGATAGAAGCGCTCGTCGGGCTTGCGCACCCCCACGACCGAGGACTCGACCACGACGTCGAACAGGGCCAGGACCTCGGCCAGAGCCGAAGAGCCCGAGTCCGAGATGGGCGTGACGAAGTTGTTGGTGAGGAGTCCGGTCTTGAAGTGTTGCCCGCAGCGCCGGACGGCCTCGACCATGTCGGGACGGAGCTGTCCCGAGAACATGGCGAACAGGTCGCGTGCATCGATCCGGCCCCCCGCCGCCACGGTCTCGGCTTCGAAGGCGTCGCAGAAGGCGTCGAACCCGAGCTCGTTGCGCTCGAGGCGGGCCCAGGCGTTGTCGAGGTGGTTGGTGGCGTTCACGCGAGCGGATGAACCCGTCGGGAAGCCCGTGTTGGCGTTCGTAGCGCGCGAAGGCGTCGAAGGGACTGTCGGTGATGACGCCGCCGAAGTCGAAGAGCACCGCCGTGATGCGCCGGGGCGCGGCCGCGCCCGGCCCGCTCACCGCAGTGACTGCCGGGCCAGCCCGTCCCAGAGCGTCGGCGGAGAGTCCGAGCGAGGCCACGTCGACCCGCTCGTCGATGCCGTGGAACATCGCGGCGTACTGCTCGAAGGTCAGTCGCTCGCTGAAGAGGCCGAAGCCGTAGGCGACGGTGCCGAGCCGCCGGAAGAAGCGGGCGTCGGTGGCGCCCACGGTGAGGAACGGCACGCAGCGGGCGTCGGGGTACGAGACGCGGGCCACCCGCTCGAGCGCGTCCCACAACGGGGTGTCGGCCGGGGACGACGTGGCGGTGTCGGTGGACTCCCAGCTCACCTCGACGTCGCCGGCCAGGTCGCCCGAGGGCGTCGGCGAGCATGGCCTCGACGTCGGCCTGGTCCCACCCCGGCAGGGTGCGGATGTCGACCTGCAGCTCCACCCGGTCGGGGATCACGTTGACCTTGGTCCCGCCGTGCATGATCGTGGGGGCCATGGTCGTGTGGGTGCAGGCGTGCGCCTGGCGGGCGAGGCCGAGCAACGGAAGCGTGTCTGCAGAATTCACCGATGCGGTCGGGATCGAGCAGGGCGACGGTGAACTCGGCGGGAAGGCCGATGCCCTCGACGAAGCGCCGCCACGCGTCGTGGATGTCGGCCGGCGTGTCGTGCTCGGCCAGGCGGCGGACGACCTCGGCCGCCTTCACCAGCGCGTTGTCGGTGCGAAGCGGTTGCGAGGCGTGCCCGGGTGTGCCCCGCACGGTCATGGTGCACCAGAACGCGCCCTTCTCCCCGGTGATGACCGGGAGACGCACGCCGTCGGGGCTCCCCATGGGGAACCCGCCCGCCTCGGTGATGAGGTAGTCGCAGCCCACCTCCTCGGCGATGTGCTCGGTCAGCCACTGGGCGCCGTGGCTGCCGAGCGCCTCCTCGTCGGCCACGCCGATGAACAGGAGGTCACCCTCGGGCCGGAATCCCTCGTCGGCGAGATGGCGCACGGCCACGGCCATCGAGGCCGTGAGGTTGAGCATGTCCACCGCGCCCCGACCCCACACCTCGCCGTCGATGATCTCCCCCCCGAAGGGGTCGTGGCGCCAGTCCTCGCCGTTGGCGGGCACGACGTCGGTGTGGCCGAGAAGGGCGAGGGCGGGAGCGTCGGGGTCCCGTCCCTCGAACCTGGCCACCAGGGAGCTACGGCCCGGGAGGGGCTCGTAGACCTCCATGTCGAGCCCCCGCCCGTCGAGGAGGTCGCGCAGGACGTCGGCATTGCGGTGCTCGTGCCCCGACTCCGGTGACCCGTCGTTGACACAGGCGTTGCGGATCATCGCTGGAGGAGTTCGGCTACCTCCCCGCCCCGGTCCTCGGCCATGGCCGCATCCTACGGTGAGGGCCGGTCCGGTGGGGTGCCCCACGATGAGGGTCGGACAGATCGCGTCGGTGGGATGGTTGACTGGACTCACATGGCCCCCTCCTATGCCGTCGTCGACGGATCGAACATCGCGACCGAGGGCCGCTCCGTCCCGAGCCTGGCTCAACTGGACGAGGCCGTCCGGCAATTCCAGGCCGAGTTCCCCGAAAACGAGGTCATCGTCGTGGTCGACGCCACCTTCGGCCACCGGATCGACCACTCTGAGCGCAAGGCGTTCGACGAGGCTGTCGCCCACGCCGAGCTCGTGTCCCCCCCGGCCGGGGCCGTGGGTCGTGGGGACGCCTTCCTGCTCCGCGTGGCGGAGCGGGTGGGCGCCCAGGTGTTGTCGAACGACTCGTTCCAGGAGTTCCACGCCGAGCACCCCTGGCTCTTCGACGAGGATCGGCTGATCGGCGGAAAGCCCGTGCCCGGCGTGGGTTGGATCTTCACGCCCCGCAGCCCCGTCCGCGGGGTACGCAGCCGCGCCGCCCTGGCGATCGGATCGACCAAGGCGGCGAAGGCGACGAGAACGGCCAAGTCGACGAGACGCGTGTCGACCGACGCCGCGGCGGAGCCGGCCGACCGGTCCACCATCGATGCGGCGGTGGCTGCGGCCGGGGTCGACGTCGTCACCAAGAAGGCGCAGAAGTCGTCCCCGGCCGGAAAAGCAATGAAGGCGGAGAAGACGGCCAAGGCAGAAAAATCTTCCAAGACCGCCACGGCGGCCAAAAAGGCGAAGAGGGCAACGGAGCCGGGAGCCAAATCGGGGCAGACGGAGAAGGCGCAAAAGGCCCAGAAGTCGCAGAAGGCGTCGAAAGCCGACAAGGCGACAGAAGGCACAGAAGACGCAGAAGGCGCGCAAGTCTGACAGCGGCCCAGACGACCGGCCCCACGGGCTCCGACGACGGCGCAGGCGTGCCCGGTGCGCCGTCGGCTTCGCGCGACTCGACGGGGCCGGGGGAGAAGAGCGACCGCACCCGACGTGCGCGCCGCCATCGACGTGGCCACGGTCGAAGCCGTCGATCCGAGCGCGGATGCCGATGTGCAGGCCCCCGAGCCGAGTCGCCGCCGTCGCGCCGGGCCTCCCCCGCGGTCAACGATCCCCTGACGTTCCTCACGTTCGTCTCCGAACACCCCATCGGCGCGACCGTCGACGGGGATGGTGTCGTCGTTCGTGTCCCACGGGGCCATGGTCGACGTGGGCGGCATGCAGTGCTACGTGCCCCTCGCCGGACTGGCCTCCCCCCCGCCACGCCGGGCCCGCGAGGTCGTCGAGCGGGGCGAACAGCGGCGGTTCGTCCTGGTGGCCTTGGACCCGGCCCGCCGGGGGGCGGAGCTCGCGCTGCCCGAGGTCGCCGACCAACGTCTCGGCGCGGTAGGGCAGGCGCCCTCCATTGCCACAATACGTGGTCGTCCATCTCAAGATGTCACTCACAGTGCCGACATCTTCGTGCCGGGAAAGCAGCGGACGAGAAGCCTCCGGCCGGGAAGGCCCAGTGGACCACCTCCTGGACCCGGAGGATTCGACAGAGGACACGAGGAACCCGCCATGCAACTGAAGCACACGTTCGGCCGTATCGGCCTGCACCGGCCCCGCCACAGCGGCAAGGGGGTCTTGATCATGGAAGCGCCCCGCATCGGTGCGGGCGAGTCGTGGAAGAGCTCCCAGGCGCGCTGGACCAGCTCCGGCTACGACGACCCCTGGCCCACCCGGGCCTAGGCAGGGACGCCCCGGTCCCGGGCACCGGAGATCGGGCACTTTTTCGCAACGTCTCATCAAGATTGGCAGCAACTCTGTCGATCTTGGGGTGGTGGCGAGAGAGGGCCACGACAGAGGACTCCGGAGTCCGGGGCCAGGCGCGAGCGGCGCCGGGTTCGACGACGCCATCCAGGCGACTGCGACGCCGGACTGCTGGTCGCGACCAGGGCCAGCCGCGTCTCCTCGTTGGCGAGAGCGTTGCACCCCCCGCGCCGAGGCGAGGGGACAGGGAGGACGAGGAATGGCAAGGGTGGGCGGACAGCCCCGACACGACGACGATGGGTTCGGGCTCCTCGAAGTCATGATCTCGCTCGTGGTGTTGATGCTCGTGCTGGTGGCGAGCTCGTATCTCGTGGACAACGTCGTCCAACAAGCTGCGGTCAACCGCGAGAGGGTGGCCGCAGCCGAGCTCGCCGAGCAGTACCTCGAGACCACCTCCAACGCGACGCTCACCTCCCTGCAGGCCGACATCTCCAAGGACGTGCTGTTGACCACGACGCCGGTGATCGTGGGAGGCATCGGCTATTCGGTGTGGTCCCATCTCGAGTGGGCCGGCACCGGGACAGCACCGAGTCTGTGCTCCTCGGGCAACCCGCCCCAGGTGGTCCGGGCCACCATGACCGTCAAGTGGGGGAACGGGGCAGTCGTTGGGGGAGACGTCGATCATCGACCCGCCCTACGGCACGGTCATCCCCGGTGACGGGTTCCTCTCCATCCAGATCTACGGCGCCAACGCCCCCAGCGCTCCCGCCGACACGACCAACCTCATCAACGTGGCCGTGAATGTCACCGCCCAGTCCACCAGCACCACCACGACCTACAACCCCGACCAGAACGGCTGCGTCTATCTGCAGGAGCCTCTGGGCAAGTACAACGTGAGCCTGGCCAGCCCGGCGGGGGGGCCGTCGTTCATCGACTGGCAGGAGAACCCCACCCCGAGCGTGACCAACGGTCTCGGTCTCCACCGCCGGGCTCGAGGCGGTCCCCGTCGTGTTCCACTACGACGAGGCCGGCACCGTGACCCTGAGCCCCTCGGCCGGGGCCCCGTTGGCGTCGGGCATGCCCGTCTCGGTCGGCAATCAGAGCCTGCTCCCCTCCGACACGGCCGTCATCGTGCCCCTGGGCAGCAGCACCAGCTCGGTGCAGCTCTTCCCCTACACCACCGGATACTCGGTGTGGTACGGCGACTGCACCACCCAGGCGACGGTCACCCAGGAGCAGCCGGCCGGGCCCGCCACGTTCTCCCTGTCGCCCAAGGGGACCACATCGGTGTTGGTCACCGGCCTGCCCACCCTGGCCATCACGATCACACGTACCGGGGGTGCGGCCTTCACGGGCCTGCCCACCGCGACGGCGACGGTCAATGACACCGCTGCCCCCGGCGACGGCTGTCCGTCGGTGGACAAGACCGGAGGCGAGGTCTTCACCCTGGCCGGCGCGGCCCCCACGACCACGGGCTCCACGACCAGCTACACGACCCAGACCGCGATCATGTACCAGACCTACACCGTGACGGTGCACGATCCCACCAACAACTCCAACACCGCGTTCGCCATGGTGGTGGGCGCCTCGAACGTCAGCTACGGCGGCAACAACTACGCGTACGGGACCGCCGTCCCCGTGGTCGTGTCATGAGCCCCCGCCGGGCCACCAGCGACGCCGGGTTCACCCTGGTGGAGACGCTCATCACCGTCCTGGTGATGGGCATCGTGCTGGCCGCCGCCTTCCCCGTGCTGCCGGTGTTCTTCCGCGAGAGCAACATCGTGCAGAACACCTAGCGTCGGTCGACCAGTTGGTGCTGGCCTCGGAAGTGGCCACCCGCTACGTCCATGAAGCGGTGTCGCCCTCGGAGACGGCGAACCCCTTCCTGAGCGCCAGCTCCAACGCCGTCACCTTCTACGCCAACACGGGCAACGCCAACGGTCCGGAGGAGGTGGTGATGCAGGTGGCGACGTCGGGGACGACCGAACGTTCCAGGTCAACCTGTACGACCCGCTGACCCCGACGCAATGCCCCTTCACGCTGAGCAGCACCACGTCGTGCACCTACGGCTCGTCGACGCAGTCGTACCTGCTCATCAACTACCTGACCAACGGCACCGGCGGGAGCCCGGTCTTCACCTACACCCTCCAAGGGGGCTCGACCTGTGGTGGCCCGCCTCCGTCGTCGGGGAGCCCGAAGTTGACCTCCGCGCTCACCACGACCGGCAGCCCGAGCTACACGAGCCTCTCCGTGTCGAGCCTTCCCGGCGCGGTGGCCACGGGGGACCAGATCATCATCGGGACAGGGTCGACCACCCAGACCGTGACCGTCGCGTCCCCCGGGGCGGCGGCCAACGCCACCTCGATCCCGGTGACGAGCTTCAAGGCCAACGCCAACTACCCGGTCAACACCTTCGCCTTCGACAGCTCGTGCTCCGCCACGCAGATGGGAGAGATCGAGGCGGTCGCGTTGAGCCTGGATGCCACCAAGAACCCCGGCGGTCAGTCCACGGGGTACCAGACACTGGCGTACCTGCTCTCGCCGAACTACGCCACGACGGTCGGATGACCGAGCACCGGTTCCCGCGCATCACCGGGGCAGCGTCCGCCACCGGTCGGCGCCTGCGCATGCGGTCGCGCCGGGGCGAGGGGGGCCAGACGATGCCGCTCGTGCTCGGCATCATCCTGGTGCTGTCGCTCGGCACGGTGGTGCTCGTCCAGAACACCTTCCAGCAGTTCCCCATCGTGAGCAAGGACATGGTCCAGCACGAGGCCTATCGGGCCATGGTGTCGGGGCTCGACGAGTACCAGTACGCCGTGAACGCCAACGCCGACTTCGCCGCCTGTAGCGCCCGGTTCTTCACCCCACCGTCGACCTACGCCAACTCCGCCCTCACCTCGTCGTCGACGGTGTGCAGCGCCCTCAGCTTCGGGACGTGGATCTCGGTGCCCGGGAGCGGGGCCGCCAACGGTCCCCCCGGGTGGTTCCTCGTCGACAACCCCGTGATCAACACCTCGACGGGCAACCTGAGCGTCAACATCGTGGGTGCGGCGGGGTACAAGAACGAGTACAACTACCAGACGGCGGTGGTGACCCTGCAGCCCCTCAACGGGTTCCTCCTGAACGTGGTGTGGATCAACTACGACCAGATCGACCCGGCCGTGGTCTCCCAGTACGGGGGCGGCACCTGTCAGACGGTGCCCACCACCGGTGGCTCGTACGAGTACTACTGGCAACCGAACCCCAACGCCCTGCAGCCCAACTGCGAGAGCCTCGACTTCATCAGCAGCGACACCGCTGACCGGCAACCTGTTCGTGAACGACACGGTCTTCGTGTGCGGGAGCCCCTCGTTCCTGAACGTGGAGACGGCCGATCCCAGCGAGAACTGGTACGAGGACGGGAGCGGTTGCTCGGGCACTCCCAAGGGGGACGCCACCCTCACCACGGCTCTCGTGAGCGGGCACTCCTATACCGCGTTAGCGGTGTCAGGTTTCGGCCAGGCCCAGGCCACGGGGGACACGCTCACGATCGGGCTCGGGACCGACGACCCAGACCGTCACCGTCGCATCTCCGGGGGCGGCGGCGAGCGCCACCTCGATCCCCGTGACCAGCTTCACCGCCAACACCGCCTATGCGTCGGGCACACCGGTCAACGACAACGCCACCGGCACCTGGACCGAGTGGGGTGCCGATCGAGCCGGTGCCGACCGACAACAGCCTGCTCGACACCGATGCCTCGACCAACGGCTGTGTCTATCAGGGGCCCACCACGATCACGCTGAACGGCTCCGCCAACACCATGACCGTGAACAGCCCCGGCACCCCCACGGGCACGCCCACCGGTGCGCCGGGGACGTCGCTCTCGAACGACCCCCTCAACGCCGCGGCCAACACCGCCAACGTGTGCGTGCCGTCGTCATGGCCGGGCACGGTGGCGGTGCCCGCCAACGGCGTGGTGTACGTCGAAGGCTGCCAGACGACGCCGGTCAACTACGTGACGACCTCGGGTGGGACGACCAAGTGCAACGGCCAGACCTACAACCCGCTGTCGGCTGCGGGGGAGACGGGCACGGGCGGGGACACCGTCGGTGACGCCATCGTTCAGGGCACCGTGAACTCGCCCATGACGATCGGATCGGCGAACAACATCATCATCGACGGCAACATCTGTTACGCCGACGACGTGTCGGGTGGCACGTGCACGACCGGCGCCGGCGGCCCCCTCCACCGACGTGCTGGGCCTGGTGGCGGACAACTACGTCGAGATCAACCACCCCGTCGAGCAGCAGGCAACAACGCCAGCACCTGCTCGGCCACCCTGGGCTGCGGGCGCGGTGACCTGCGACTCTGAACAGCCCATACATCGATGCCGTGATCCTGGCGCTCAACCACTCCTTCCTGGTCAACAACTACACGAGCGGGAGCTTCGCTCGGCACGCTGAACATGTACGGCACCATCGACCAGGACTGGCGCGGCCCGGTGGGGACGTTCAACGGCGGCGACGATCTCGATCGGGCTACGCCAAGAACTTCCAGTACGACACGCGGCTCGTGTACCTGTCGCCGCCGTACTACCTGAACCCCGGCACCTCGCAGTGGGGCTTCGCGTCGTTCACCGTGAGGCGGGCAGCTGCACGCTGGCGACGGGGTCACCCAACACCTCGGCCTGCACCGGCTACCCGTAAGCCGGTCCTCCCTCGAGCGCCGGCCCCGGGCCGGTAACCTCGGCGGCCGTGGTGCGACCCGAGGACGTCCTGCCCCACCGGCCACCGTTCCTGTTCGTGGACGAGGTCACCGAGCTCGACCCGGGCAACGCGCCCGGGGTCGCTGGCACCTGCGCGGCGACGAGGCCTTCTTCGCCGGGCACTTCCCGGGGCGTCCCACCCTGCCCGGAGTGCTCATGGTCGAGTCCCTGGCCCAGCTGGGCGGGATCGCCGTGCTCACCGACGAGCGCTTCAGCGGGCAGGCTCCCCCTCTTCGGCGGGATCGACAAGGCCCGCTTCCGCCGCCAGGTCGTCCCCGGAGAGATCCTGGACCTCGAGGTCACGCTCGGACGGCTGTCGGCCCGGGCCGGCACGGGCCGGGGCCGGGCCTCGGTGGACGGCCAGCTGGCGTGTGAGGCCGACCTCCTCTTCGTCATCGTGGACAGCTGAGCGAGGGGAGCCGACGTGCGCATCGCCACCTGGAACGTCAACTCGCTCAACGCCCGGCTGCCCGCGTGTCGAGGAGTGGCTCGACTACGCCGAGCCCGACGTGCTGTGCATGCAGGAGACCAAGGTCGCCGACGCCGCCTTCCCCACCATGGCGTTCTCCGCCCTCGGCTACGAGTCGGCCTCCCACGGCGACGGGCGGTGGAACGGCGTGGCCATCGCGAGCCGGGTCGGTCTCGACGACGTGGCAGCGGGGTTCGGTGGCCCCGGCGACGACCAGGGGGCACGCCTCGTGGCCGCCACGTGTGGCGGGGTGCGGGTGCACAGCGTCTACGTGCCCAACGGGCGCGAGGTGGCGAGCGAGCACTACGAGGCCAAGCTGGCCTGGTACGCCGAGCTCCTCGCCTATCTGGAGCGGACCTACAAGCCCGGCGACAGCGTGGCGGTGTGCGGGGACTTCAACGTCGCCCCCGAGGACCGCGACGTCTGGGACCCGGCCGCCATGGTGGGATCCACGCACGTGACCGCTCCCGAGCGCGCCAGCCTGCGGGCCCTGGAGGACTGGGGCCTCGTCGACGCCTTCCGGCTCTGTTACGCAGCGAGGACAAGCTCTTCACGTGGTGGGACTACCGGGCCGGCAACTTCCACAAGCACATGGGCCTGCGGATCGACCTCGTCCTGCTGAGCCGTCCCCTGGCCGACCACGTCACCTACGCGCTCGTCGACCGCAACGCCCGCAAGGGGAAGCAGCCCTCGGACCACGCGCCGGTGCTCATCGACATCGACGTGTAGACGCCGCGTCAGCTGGCGCGATCGGCCGGGGTGCGGGCAGCATGGTCCGCAGTGACGCGATCCGCGAGAGAGCTGGCGGGCGTCGGGCCCGGGGTCGTCGGTCGCGACTCGCCTCTCGCACCGCGGCCAGCAGCGGCGACGGGTCGCAACGCCAGGTCCGCTCCGCCGACCCGGCGCGTGCGCGCCCACGAGCACCACAGCTCGTCCTCGGCCCGGGTGAGCGCCACGTACAGGAGACGGTCGCTCTTCGGCCACGGCCTCGGGCGTCGTCGCGTAGGCGATGGGCACCATGCCCGTCCTCGAGCCCGACGACGGCCACCGCCGGCCACTCCAGTCCCTTGGCGCGGTGGAAGGTGGACAGCTCCACGCCGTCCTCGGCGTCGAGCTCCATCGCCCCGTCTCCGCCGGCGACGACCCAGTCGAGGAACTCGCCCACGGTGGCGTCGGGGAACTCGAGGGCGTGCTCGTCGGCCAGCTGCGCCAGGGCGCGGGGAAGATCGGCGTCCGCCGGGGCTCGTTCCGTCTCCGACGTCGGATTGCCGTCGTCATCGTCGCAGACGCGGCTCTGGCGGGCCATGACGAGCTCGGCCAGGGCGCTGCGGAGATGACGCTGTCTTCGGGGCTCGGCGCAGCTCGGCCAGCGCGCTGCGGGCGTCGGCCGCCTCCTTGGCCCCGCCGCTCATGCGGTGGGGGATCCCCGCCTGAGACAGAGCCCGGGCGACGGGGTCGAGGCGCGCGTTGGTGCGGGCCAGAACGGCCAGATGGGACCAGGGTCGTCCGGGTCGGTGCGCCCGGCGCAGCCACCGCGCCACGGCGGCGGCCTCGTCGTCGTCGTCGTCGAAACCGTCGACCACGGGGCTCGGCCCGTCGGGGCGCGACGCCTGGCTCGGGTCGGACCCGAGCACCGCACTGGCGGCCCCGACGACCTGGGGTGTGGACCGGTGGTTGTCGTCGAGCCGCAGGACCGATGGTGCCCGGGAGGAGCTCGGGCAGGCGATCGAGCAGGGTGGGGTCGGCGCCGTTCCACCCGTAGATGGCCTGTCGGGGGTCGCCGACCACGAAGAGGTCGTGGCCCTCTCCGAGCCAGGCCTGGAGCAGGCGCCACTGGGCCGGGTTCACGTCCTGGAACTCGTCGACGAAGACGTGGCGGATGCGCCACCGCTGGGCCGCCGCGGCGGACGTCGTCCTGTTCGAGCAGCGCGGCGCACCGCGTCACGAGATCGTCAAGGTCGAGCAGGTTGCGCCGAGCCTTCTCGGCCGCCGTACGCGGCGTAGACCTCGGCGATGTCGTCGCGAGAGACGCCCACCGGGGTGTCGCGGCTCGGCGGCGAGCGCGGCCGCGGGGTAGTCGTCGGGCCGGCACCATGCTCACCTGGGCCCAGTGGAGCTCCCCGAGCACCGCCGCGACCTGCGAGGGCTTGACCGAGGTGCCGGAGCCGAGCGACGGCCCGGACCAGGCGCGCCGGATCGTCCACGACCACGGGAGGACGCACGCCCCGGTCCGCCCAGTGGCGGCGAAGTTGGGCGAAGGCCATGGCGTGGAAGGTCCCGGCCGACATCCCGCCGGGGACCCCCAGCCGGGCCAGGCGTTGGCGCAACTCCCGGGACGCCTTGCGGGTGAAGGTCACGACCAGGGTGTGCTCGGCCCGGGCCGAGCCGTCGAGAATGCGCCTTGCCACCCGGCGGGCCAGGACGGTCGTCTTGCCCGAGCCCGCCGCGGCCAGCACGCACAAAGGGGAGTCGGGGGACATCACGGCGGCCTGTTGGGCCTGGGTCAGGCCGTGCAGCAGCTCCGTCGAGCCGAGCGACGCGGGAGGTGGGGCTGGGCACCGAGCCGACCGTATCGGCGGGGTGTGACGGCCCGGGGGATGGGTGGCGGTCCCGCACCTCGGGGGTAGCCTCCCCGGGGTGCTGCGGTCGCTCGCCGGTGGGACGTTGTACGGCGAGACGTGGGGACAAGGGCCCCCTGCGGTCCTGGCGCTGCACGGGTGGCGGCGCACTCACGCCGACTTCGCCGCCTCCCTGGGCCCGTCGGCCCCCGGCGGCCCCCTGGCCACCCTGGCCCCCGATCTCCCCGGGTTCGGTGCCACCCCGGCGCCGCCGGTGCGCGTGGGGATCGGCGGAGTACGCGGCGGCGATGGCCCGTCTGCTCGAGGACACCGACGGGCCCCGGGCCGGGACCCGGGCTCGTCGTGGTCGGGCATTCCCTCGGGGGTCGCATCGCGGTGCGCCTGGCGGCGGCTCGCCCCGAGCTCGTGCGCGCCCTGGTCCTGACCGGGGCGCCGCTCGTGCCTCGGCCCGGGGCCGCTCCCGTCGGCCGCCGTTGGCCTTCCGCGCGGCGCGGCCGCTGCACCGGGCCCATGTGGTGGGCGAGGCGCGTATGGAACGGGCGCGCCAGCGTCACGGCTCGGCCGACTACCGCGCCGCGCAGGGCGTCATGCGCGACGTGCTCGTGCGCCTGGTGAACGAACGCTACGACGACGCCCTGTCCGCGCTGCGCTGCCCGGTCGAGCTCGTCTGGGGTGACGACGACACCGAAGCGCCGGTCGAGTGCGCCCGCGCCCTGGCCACGGCGATCCCTCAGGCCCACCTGACGCTGTGCCCCGGTGCCGGCCACCTCCTGCCTCTGACGCGACCCGCCGAGCTGCGTGCCGCGGTCGAACGAGCGTTGGCCGCGCAGCTCGTGATCCTTCGTTCGGTGGCGCGTGGCCGCGTGCGCGTTGTCGATCGCGGTCGCCGGGTTCGATGGCTGCGGGTGGCCCAGCGCGAGCACTACCTCGTCGACGCCGCGTCGCGCTTCGCCCTGCGGTGGTGGACGCCGGTGCCGGTCAATGCTGGCCGGGGCTTGTGGTCGCTGTCGCCGGTCTGCTGCTGTCGGCGCGTTGGCCGGGATCCGCGCTGGCCACCGCGGCGGTGGTGGCGATGGGACCGATCGGGCTGTCGCTGCGGGGCCGGACCTCACCGCTTGGCGTGGACCCGACGGCTGCGCACGTTGGCCGTCGGTGTGGGCCGCTCTCGAAGCCGCAGCCGTGGTGGGCGGGGCGATCGCCGGCGAGGGACCGGTCGCCGGCGGCGGCGGCCGCGCTGGCGGCGCCCGCCCTCGTCGACCTGGCCTGCTGGTGCACGGCGCCCCTTCGAACGGCGCCTGGCTCGCGGCCCACGTGGCGCGGGCCACGGCGCGCCTGGCTCGAGTGGCACCCACCGTGGTCGCCATCACCGGCTCGTTCGGAAAGACGAGCACCAAGGGCTACGTCGCCCACCTCGTCGGGGGCGCGCGCGCCGTGGTGGCCAGCCCCGCCAGCTTCAACAACCGGGCCGGGCTGGCCCGCGCCGTCAACGAGCACCTGGCGGACGGCACCGAGGTCTTCGTGGCCGAGATGGGCACCTACGGCCGGGGGGAGATCGCCGAGCTGTGCTCGTGGATCTGTCCCGACGTGGCCGTGATCACCGCCGTCGGTCCCGTGCACCTGGAGCGATTCCGCTCCGAAGACCGCATCCTGGAGGCCAAGGCCGAGATCCTCGAGGGACGTCCGGTGCGCGGTGCTCGTGGTCGACGACCACCGCCTGGCGGCGCTGGCCGAGATCCGCGGCGCGGACGGGGACGCGGGTGTGGCGGGTCTCGGCGCGCGACACCGGCGCGGAGGTGTGCGTGATCGACGAGGGCGGCGTGAGCGCCGTGTACGTGCGGGGCGAACTCGGTCGCGCACGCCGTGGCCGTGGAGGGCCGACCGGGCAACGTGGCCGCCGCCATCGCGGTGGCGCTCGAGCTCGGCGTGAGCGCGGCCGAGGTGGCCGATCGGCTCCCCACCTTGCCGGTGGCTCCCCACCGCCTCGAACAGTCGGTGGGCTCCGCTGGAGTCGTCGTGCTCGACGACACCTACAACGCCAACCCGGCGGGCGCCCGTGCCGCCCTGGCCACGCTGGGCCGGCTGGGGGTCGACGGGGCGCGGCGGGTGGTGGTCACGCCGGGCATGGTCGAGCTCGGACCTCGCCAGAACAAGGAGAACGCCGGCTTCGCGTCCGACGTCGCCGCCGTGGCCACCGATCTCGTCGTGGTGGGACGCACCAACCGCCGCGCCCTGGTGCGAGGAGCCCGGAGGGCCGACGCGCCCACGGGCCCCCCCGGGTCGTGGTGGTGCGGCACGCGCCCGAAGGCCACCGAGTGGGTCCGCCAGCATCTGCAGCGCGGTGACGTCGTGCTGTACGAGAACGACCTGCCCGACCACTACCCTTGAGCGCCGCCGGACTGTGGCGTGACCACGGCCGGTCCACCCACCGAGCTCAGGAGCGCAGCCTTTGAACCGCGACACCGCCAAGGTCGCCGTCGTCTTCGGGGGACCGTCTCCGGAACACGACGTGAGCATCCTGACGGGACTGCAGGCGGCGCGCGAACTGGCCCGCGCCCAGCGCGACGTCATCGGTCTGTACTGGACCAAGACGGGGGAGTGGTACCGGGTCGACGCCTCGCTCGAAGCCGTCGACTTCATCGACGGCGTCCCACGCGGCGCCCAGCCGCTGCAACTCGTCACCGGCGGCGATGGGTCGGGCTTCGTGGCCGGTGCAGGGCGCCTCGGCCGCGCCCGCCCGCTCCCGGTGGACGTGGTGGTGAATTGCTGTCACGGCGGTCCCGGAGAGGACGGCACCCTCCAGGCCGCGCTCGACCTCGTGGGCGTGGCCTACACCGGGCCCGGCGTGGCGGCGGCCGCGTTGGGCATGGACAAGCTGGCGTTCGCCGGGGTGGTGCACGCGGCGGGACTGCCGTTGCTGGCGCGGGTGTTGCTCCGCAAGGACCTCGACATCGACGGTGACGAGCGGGGCGGCGGCGACGGGATCGGGTTCCCGGGGCCCTACATCGTGAAGCCTCGTTTCGGTGGCTCGTCCATCGGGGTCGAGGTGGTCGCCGATGCGGTGACGGCGCGGGCCCGCCTCGATGCCAACGCCCATCTGCGCCACGGTGCGGTCGTCGAGCCCTACCGCCCGGATCTCTTCGACCTGAACGTGGCCGTTCGGACCTGGCCCGACGTGGAGCTGTCGGCCATCGAACGCCCGCTGCGCTCGACCGCCTCGGCGAGATCCTCGGCTACGCGGACAAGTACGTGGGTGGAGAGGGGATGGCCAGCGCGCCGCGCGAGCTCCCGGCCGAGCTCGACGCCTCTGTGGCCGAGGCCGTGCGGGACGCGGCGCGCACCGTGGCCACGCTCGCGGACGTGCGAGGGGTGGCGCGCATCGACTTCCTCTCCGACGGGAAGGCCCTTTTCGTCAACGAGGTCAACACCGTCCCGGGCTCCCTGGCGCGCTATCTGTGGGTGGTACCGGCCGTCTCGTTCATCGAGCTGCTCGACGGAATGATCGACGAGGCGTTGTCCCGACCCACGGTCCGGCACAACGCCACCGGCGCGGACGGGACCGTGCTGCGCAGCGCGGGAGGCATCGCCGGCAAGCTCGCCTGATCAGGTCCCGCTCCGGCCGCCCGGCCGGCGCGGATGGCGCCTGGCGCCCGAGGCCCGGGGATACGCTTGTCCGGTATGCCTTTTCCCCGCCGGTTGCTCACCGAAGACGAAGAAGTCGTCGTCGAGATCCGCCCGCACTGGGCGTTCCTCGGAAGGCCGCTCGTCACGGCGGTGGCGGTCGTCACGTTGGCGATCGCGGTGATGGTGGCCTTCTCCGACGCGCCGCCCGCCGTCTTGTACGTGCTCCTCGTCCTGGTGGGGTGCGCGGCGCTGTGGCTGGCGGGGCGGCTCATCCGGTGGTTCGCCACCAGTCTGGTGATCACCACCACCCGCATCGTGCAGCGCTCGGGAGTCTTCGGTCGCACCGGGCTCGAGCTCCGACTCGAGCGCGTCAACCAGCTCTCCTACCACCAGTCCATCCTCGACCGGATGCTGCGCACCGGTGAGCTGCACGTCGAGATGGGGGGCGAGACCGGTGTGGTGGTCTTCGACCGTGTCCCTCGCCCCGGAGCGGTGCAGAGCATCATCACCGAGCAGATCGACGCCCTTCGTCACCGGTCGGTCGTGCCGGTCGCGGCCGGCCCCGTCGACGCCCTGTGGGACGAGGTGGGACCGGCCGGGCCCCGGGGACCGAGGCTCGGGATCAGCGACGACACGCCGCCTTCGGGTATCGCCCGTACGACCCGAGCCGCCCACGGCGACGACAGCGTGGCCGATCGCCTCATGCAACTGGACGAGTTGCGGCGCCGGGGCATCGTCACCGACGAGGAGTTCAGCACCAAGAAAGCCGAGCTGCTCGACCGTTTGTGACCGACCGCCTTGCGGTCCGGATCACGACGCGGCAACGAGATGTGCGCCCCGGGCGGCGCGCACCCGCCAAGCCGGGGTGGAGAAGCCGTCGATGTCGATGCCCCCGGGAGCGGCGAGGGCCACCACGCATCCGCCGAACCCGGCCCCGGTCAGCCGGGCCCCGTAGACGCCGGGTCGTCCGACGAGGCTGCTCACCAAGGCGTCGAGGCCGGGGGTCGACACCTCGAAGTCCCGCGCCAGGCTGTCGTGGCTGGCGGTCATGAGCCGTCCCGCTTCGGGCAGGTCGCCGTCGACCAGAGCCGCCGCGAACGCCCGCACCCGGTCGCATTCGCTCACCACGTGGCGGGCCCGGCGACGCAACAGGGCGTCGGGGATCGCCCCGGCGACGTGGTGGTCGAGGTGCCCGAGCGGCCCGAGCCGATGGGCGGCCGCCTCGCACTCCGCCCGGCGCTGGGCGTAGGCGGAACGGTCAAGCGATCGGGTCTCGCCCGAATGCACCACCACGATCTCGACGTCTTCGGGCACGACCACCGGCTCCATCGACAGGTCGGCGAAGTCGATCAACAGGGCGCAACCCTCTTGCGCCGCGCTCACCACCAGTTGGTCCATGATCCCCGTCGGCACCCCGGTGGCGGCCTGCTCGGCGTGCTGGCAGGCGCGCGCCAGGGCCACGGGCTCGGCCTCGCACCCGAGTACCAGGGCCAGGGCCACCTCGAGCGCCGCGCTCGAGGACAGTCCCGCCCCGACGGGGAGGGTGGTCACCACCGTGCCGTGCCCGCCCGAGGGGGGACGGACGACCGATGCCACGGCGGCCACGTAGCGGGCCCAGCGCGGCTCGAGGGCTTCGAGCAGACGGGGATCCAAGGAGAGGTGCATGTCGACGTCGGCAGGGTCGGGGTCATGCGAGGAGCGCAGCACCACGCGGGTGCCTCCGTCGGCGGTGAAGGTCACCGTGGTGCCGAGGTCGACGGCCATGGGCAGGGCGACGCCCTCGTTGTAGTCGGTGTGGTCGCCGATGAGATTGACCCGCCCCGGACTGTGGGCGCGGATCGGGGCGCCTGGCCCTGGTGGGGTGGGACCGGTCATCGCCGGCACAGCATGGCACGACCGGTTTGACCCCCACGGGCCCCTGCGACCAGCATCCCGGCATGGAGCACGCCAAGGTAGCGACGGGCGTCGAGTTGTGTTACGAGCTGCTCGGCGAGCCCGGGGACCCCGTCGTCGTCCTGATCGCCGGCCTCGGCCGCCAGCTCATCGGGTGGGACGACGCCTTCTGCGAGCTGCTGGTGGCGCAGGGCTTCAGGGTGCTTCGCTTCGACAACCGTGACGCCGGGTTGTCGACGCAGGTCGAGGACGCACCACCCTTCGATCTCGCCGTGGCCCGACGGGGCGGGGCCGCGGCCGTGGCCTACACGCTCGACGACATGGCCGACGACACCGTCGCGCTCCTTGACGCGCTGGAGATCGAGCGGGCGCACATGGTGGGAACGTCCATGGGGGGCATGATCGCCCAAGCCCTCGCCATCAGACACCCCGCTCGGGTGCAGAGCCTGTGCTCGATCATGTCGACGACGGGTGCCGACGACGTCGGTCGGCCCAAGCCCGAGGCCGTGGCGGTCATCATGGACCGACCCCCGGCGCAACGCGATGCGTACGTCTCCTTCGAGCTCGCCAACTGTCGGGTCATCGGGTCCCGTGGAGCGCTGGTCGACGAGGACTGGCGCCGGGACCGCTTCGAACGGTTCTTCGACCGCGGCATCCACCCTGCGGGGACGGGGCGCCAGATCATGGCGATGGTGGCGTCGGGAAGCCGCACCGCCGCGCTGGCGGGGGTGCGCGCACCGACCGTCGTCATCCACGGCGACGTCGACACCCTGGTTCCCCTGGACGGGGGCGAGGCCACGGTCCGGGCCATCCCCGGCGCGCAGATGCTCGTGATCCCGGACATGGGCCACGAGATCCCTCCCGCGGCGCAGCCCGAGGTGGTGGCCGCCATCGTCGCCAACGCGCGTCGAGCAACCGACGGGCAGCCGAGCTCGGCCCCGGCGGGGCCCCGGTGACCGGGCCCCTGGAGGGCATCCGGGTCGTCGAGCTGGCCGGGATCGGGCCGGGTCCCTACACCTGCATGCTCCTGGCCGACGCCGGAGCGGACGTGATTCGCGTGGACCGGGCGACGGGGAGCCCGCCCTCGCCCATGGCCGGTCCACACTGGGACCTGCTCAATCGGAGCCGCCCCTCGGTCGCCGTCGACCTCAAGCACGCCGACGGAGTCGCTCTGGTCCTCGACCTCGTCGAACAGGCCGACGGCCTGGTCGAGGGATGGCGCCCGGGCGTGGCCGAGCGCCTCGGCGTCGGACCCGAGCCTTGCATGGAACGCAACCCCCGGCTCGTGTACGGGCGCATGACGGGATGGGGACAAGACGGGCCGCTGGCTTCCGCCGCGGGGCACGACATCAACTACATCGCGTTGGCCGGTGCGCTGTGGCCCATCGGCAGAGCGGGGGAACGGCCCGTGCCGCCGCTCAACCTGGTGGGGGACTTCGGCGGTGGTGGGATGGTGCTCGCCTTCGGCATGTGCGCGGCGATGCTCGAGGCGCAACGGTCCGGTCGCGGTCAGGTCGTCGACGCGGCGATGATCGACGGGGCGGCCTCGCTCATGACCATGACCTTCGCCTTCCGCCAACTCGGGCTGTGGGGCGAGGGTCGAGGCGTGAACATCCTCGACACCGGCGCCCCGTTCTACGAGGTGTACGACACGAGCGACGGCAAATGGTTCTCGGTGGGCGCCATCGAACCGCAGTTCTACGCCGAGTTGCTGAAGGTCCTCGGCCTCGAGGGTGAGGACCTTCCGGCCCAGAACGACCGCGAGCACTGGCCGGCGACCAAGGAGCGCTTCGCGGCGATCTTCCGCACCCGGACGCGCGACGAGTGGGCCGACGCCTTTGCCGGGACCGACGGCTGTGGCGCCCCCGTGCTGTCACCGTGGGAGGCCCACACCCACCCCCACAACGCCCGCCGCGCCACGTTCGTCGACGTCGAGGGCGTCGTCCAGCCCGGTCCCGTGCCCCGGTTCAGCCGCACCCCGGCGGCCGTGCAGAAGCCGCCTTCGGTCGCCGGCATCGACGCGGTCGAGGCACTGACGTCGTGGGGGATCGACGCGGGCCGGGTCGAGGCGTTGCGCGAGAGCGGCGCCGTCGACTGAGGTCGCCGGCGGCGCCGGCCGCGGCGACTCGGCCCCTCCGATCTAGAGGCGCGACCCCGGAACTCAGAGGTTGACGACGGGGCAGGTCACGGTGCGGGTGATGCCTTCGATGAGCTGAATGTGGCTCACCACCATCCGACCGAGATCGTCGACGGACGCGGCCTCGGTGCGTACGATCACGTCGTAGGGACCGGTGACGTCCTCGGCCGAGACCACCCCGTCAATGCCACGTACCTGCTGTGCAACGTGTGCCGCTTTGCCGACCTCGGTCTGGATCAGCACGTATGCGGTTACCGCCATCGTCGTCCCTCCCTCGAGCCGACCCGCCGGGCGTTTCCGGGTCTGTCGTCATGGTAGTGGTGACCGGACCGCCGCTACCTGGTCGTAGTGTGGCCCCGTGGTAGGTCGAGGGCGTGAGGCGTCTACCCGCATCGCGCGCCAGGTGCGCGATGCCTTCGCAGCCCTTCTCGACCAGAAGACCCCGTTCGGCCGGCTGGCCCTGACCCACGTGGTGCTCACCGCCGGGGACGCCCTGCTCACGGTGTCGCTGGCAGGGTCGATCTTCTTCAAGGTGTCGACGGGTGAGGCCCGGAGCAAGGTGATCCTCTACCTGCTGCTCACCATGGCCCCCTTCGCAGTGGTGGCGCCGCTGCTGGGCCCGATCATCGACCGCAGCCGCGGCGCGCGGCGGGCCACGGTCGTGGTCTCGAGCGCGTGTCGCGCCGGGGTGAGCCTGGTCCTGGCGAACGATCTGCAAGGCCCCTTGCTGTACCCGCTCGCCTTCATCATGCTCGTGCTGTCCAAGGTGTATCTCGTCACCAAGGGCTCGCTCGTGCCGCTGGTCGTCGGAGCGTCGGAGCGGCCCGACGGCGACGAGCTGGCCACGGCCAACGCCCGTCTGGGCCTGCTGGCGTCGCTGACCAGCCTGGTGGCGTCGATCCCCGCCATCGGGGTGTACGAGCTGTTGGGTGGGTCCTGGGTGTTGCGTCTGGACATGGTGGTGTTCGTCGTCGGCACCATCGTCGCCCTGCGGCTGCCCGTGGGCCGCGCACGGCGCCGGGCCCGGCACGAGCAGCCGGCCTCCGACCCCGCCCCGGTGGTGGCCGATACCGCCGCCGACACCTGGGACGAGGAGACCCCGATCGGGGCCCTCGGCCCGCGCGCCAACACCCATCCCGAGGTCCTCCTGGCCTTGTCGGCCATGTCGATCCTGCGGGGGCTGGTGGGCTTCTTGACGTTCCTGCTCGCCTTCTCGCTCCACAAGAACGGGAACGCCCCCGGTTGGTACGGATTCATGTTGGTGTCGTCGGTGGCGGGCGCTCTTCTCGGCGTGGTGATCGTCCCCCGGGTGCGGAAGGTCTTGAGCGAACCCGCCATGTTGGCCGTGTCGATCTGGTCGGTCGCCCTCGCGGCGGTTCTCGTGGCCGCGGTGGGCGGCATCGCCATCCAGGCGCTCTTGGCGTTCGTCATCGGCGTCGCCAGCGCGGCGAGCAAACCGGCCTTCGACGCCCTGGTGCAGCGCTATGTCCCGACCGCGGCGCAAGGCCGGGCCTTCGCGCGCTTCGAGACGAGGTTGCAGCTGGTGTGGGTGCTCGGGGCCTTTTTGCCCGTGGTGGTCAGCTTGCCGCTCATCTCCGGCGACGTCGTGATCGCGGCGGTGGCGGCGGTGACGGGGTTGTCCTACCTCACGAGCCGGCGAGCCCTGCGCCACCGCTGGGTGGCGCCCTGACGATCAGGACAGGCGGTGCTCCAGGGCGTCGAGCTGCTCGCCGAGCTCCACCGGGAGCCGTTCTGCGAAGAGGGCATAGAACGCCGCGATGAGAGGGACCTCGTGACGCCATTCGTCGGCGTCCACCCGGAGCAGCTCTGCCATGTCCTGTTCCGACACGCCGAGCCCGTCAACGTCGAGCGCACCGGGGGCGGGGACGTTGCCGATGGGAGTGGCCGTCGCCTCGGCCCTTCCCGCCGTTCGCTCCACGATCCAGGCGAGCACGCGCGAGTTCTCCCCGAAGCCCGGCCACAGGAAGTGCCCCTCGGCGTCCTTGCGGAACCAGTTCACGTAGTAGAGGCGGGGGAGTTTGGCGGCCTCGGTGGACTTGCCGATGCGAAGCCAGTGGGCGAAGTAGTCGGCCATGTTGTATCCGCAGAACGGCAGCATGGCGAAGGGGTCACGGCGCAGGTTGCCGACCGCGCCGGCCGCCGCCGCGGTCGTCTCCGACGACAGGATCGATCCCAGGAACACCCCATGGGCCCAGTCGAAGGACTCGGTCACGAGGGGGACCACCGAGCCGCGCCGGCCCCCGAAGAGGACGGCGGAGATGGGAACGCCCCGAGGGTCCTCCCACTCCGGGGCGCACGCCGGGTTCTGCTGGGCGGGCACGGTGAAGCGGGCGTTGGGATGGGCGGCGGGAGTCTTCGACTCCGGTGTCCAGTCGTTGCCCCGCCAGTCGGTGAGATGGGCGGGGGGCGTGTCGGTCATGCCCTCCCACCACACGTCGCCGTCGTCGGTGAGGGCGGTGTTGGTGAAGATGCCGTTGCAGCGCATCGTCTCCATGGCGTTGGGGTTGGTCTTCATGCCCGTCCCCGGCGCCACCCCGAAGAACCCGGCTTCGGGGTTGATGGCGTAGAGGCGGCCGTCGTCGCCGAACTTCATCCAGCAGATGTCGTCCCCGATGGTCTCCACCTTCCAGCCCGGGATGGTGGGGACGAGCATGGCCAGGTTGGTCTTGCCGCACGCCGAAGGGAAGGCGCCGGTCACGTAGCGGACGTCGCCCTCGGGCGAGGTGAGCTTGAGGATGAGCATGTGCTCGGCGAGCCAATGGTCGTCGCGCGCCATGGCCGAGGCGATGCGCAAGGCGAAGCACTTCTTCCCGAGGAGGGCGTTGCCGCCGTAGCCTGACCCGTAGGACCAGATCTCGCGTGTCTCGGGGAAGTGCACGATGTACTTGTGCTCCGCGTCGCACGGCCACGGCACGTCAGCCTGGCCGGGCTCCAGGGGATGCCCGACCGAATGCAGGCACGGCACGAATTCTCCGTCGTCCCCGAGCACCTCGAGCGCAGGCGTCCCCATCCGGGTCATGATCCGCATGGACACCGCCACATAGGCGGAGTCGGTGATCTCGACACCGATGTGGGCGATGGGCGAGCCCAGAGGACCCATCGAGAAGGGCACGACGTACATCGTGCGTCCCCGCATGGATCCCTTGAACAGCTCGTTGAGGGTGGCCCGCATCTCGTCGGGGTCGCGCCAGTTGTTGGTGGGACCGGCGTCGTCTTCGTTCTTCGAACAGATGAAGGTGCGGTCCTCGACGCGCGCTACGTCTCCCGGATCAGAACGTGCCCAGTAGCTGTTGGGCCGCTTGGCTTGCGACAGCCGGGTGAAGGTGCCGTTGTCGACGAGCAGCTGGCACAGCCGCTCGTACTCGGCCTCGCTCCCGTCACACCACTCGACCTGGTCGGCCCCGGTGAGGGCGGCCGCTTCCTCGACCCAGGCGAGGAGCTTTCGGTTGGCGGTGGGCGGCATGGTCGGGAGGTGTCCTCTCTGGCTCGGCGGGCGGGCGATCTCTGCAACGACGCGACTCGGGCCCAAGGGCCTCGGGGCGCGGCGGACAGGACCCCCGCGGTTTTTAGAGCACCTCCAATGGTAGGCATTGGCGATGGGCTCTCCCAAGTCTCGGGCCACGCCTCGTGACCAATCGGAGACGGGCGGCGGAAAAGGTGGCGAGTTCGCCGCCATCGAACGCCTGCGGCGCTTGCTCCCGGGACCGCCGGCCGGAGAGGTGTGGATCGGCGACGATGCCGCCGTGCTCGGGCCGAGGCCAGGCCGGCTGGTCCTGACCACCGATCTGTCGGTCGCCGGTGTCCACGCCGATCTGGGGGTCATCGGTCTCGACGACCTGGGCTGGCGTGCCCTGGCCTCCGCCGTGAGCGACGTGGCCGCCATGGGCGGTCGACCCGACGGTGCGGTGGTCGCCGTGGCCGGTCCGCCGAGCACGGACCTCGACCTGCTCTACCAGGGCGTGGCCGCGTCGTCGCTCGCCCATGGGTGTCCCGTGGTGGGAGGCGACCTCTCCACGTCGAGTGCGCTGGTGGTGGCCGTGGCCGTGACGGGCCACGTGGACGGGGAGCCGGGCCCGGTGCTGCGCCGCGGTGCCTCTCCCGGCGACCAGCTCCTCGTCACCGGTCCCCTGGGAGCGGGCGCGGCCGGGCTTCGCGCCCTTCGAGCCGGGGCGGGCGAGCCAGGCCGAGACACCTCGGCGGAGATGGCCCACCGCCGGCCTCGGGCCCGGCTGGCCGAGGGTGAGGCGGCCCGCCTGGCCGGGGCCACGGCCATGATCGATATCTCCGACGGGCTTCTGATCGATCTCGGGCACGTGGCCGAGCTGTCGGGGGTGGGATTCCGCCTGGACGTGGTCCCCGTGGCCCAGGGGGCCACCATCGAAGACGCCCTCGGTGGCGGGGAGGATTACGAGCTCATCGTGGCCACCCCCGATCCCGCCCTGGTGGAGGCCGCCTTCGCCACGGCGGGACTTCGACCGCCGATCCGAATCGGGTCGTGCACCTCCGACCCGGCCGAGCGCACCTTCCGGGGGGAGCCGACGGGGGCGCTCGGATGGGAGCACCCCTGGGATGACAGGGGTTCTTTCCCCTAGCTCGCCCTAGGCTCGAGGGTGTCGCGACACCGCCTCCTGGTCCCCGAGCGCTTGTCGGCATGAATCGGTCGTTGCAGGTCCAGCCTGCGGCACCGGGGAGGTTGAGCTGCGATGACCACGAGAGTGTTCCTTCTCGACGACCACGAGGTGGTCCGGCGAGGGCTGCGCGAGCTCTTCGAGTCCGAGGACGATCTCACCGTGGTGGGTGAGGGCTCCACCGCGGCGGAAGCATTGGCCCGCGTCCCGTCGAGCCTGCCCGACGTGGCGGTGCTCGATGTCCGGCTTCCCGACGGTGACGGCGTCGAGGTGTGCCGGGACCTGCGCTCGGCCATGCCCGAGCTGAAGTGTCTCATGCTCACGTCGTACGCCGACGACGAAGCGCTGTTCTCGGCCATCATGGCCGGCGCCAGCGGGTACGTCCTCAAACAGATCAGGGGCAGCGACCTCGTCTCGGCCGTGCGACGGGTCGCCGCGGGCGAGTCACTGCTCGACCCGTCGCTCACTCGACAGGTCATGGAACGACTGCGGGGGGAGACCGTCGAGGACGAGCGCCTGGCCCGGCTCACCTCCCAGGAGCGCAACATCCTCGAGCTCATCGCCGATGGCAAGACGAACCGACAGATCGCCGACGAGCTGTACCTGGCGGAGAAGACCGTCAAGAACTACGTGTCCAACCTGCTCTCGAAGATGGGTTTCTCGCGTCGTACCGAGGCGGCGGTCTACGCCGCGGTGTTGGCGGAGCGCAAACACAAGTCCTGACCCGACGAGCCACCCGGATCCTGATCCGATAAGCCTCCCGGAACGAAACCGACGGGGCGCCGCGGGCGCCCCGTCGGTCTGTGGCGAATCCTTGAGCCGGGAGCTACTCCGTCTCGAGCACCTTCTCGGGTACGTGGACCTTGGGGAACTCCTGGTCCTCGGGGACACGGCGGATGTGGACCAGCCCGAACAGGACGAGCAGGAGCATGACGCCGGCCAACACGAAGGAGATGATCGAAGCCACCAGGGCGATCTGACCGAAGGTCGAGAAGGCGTAGGCCTCGAGGAGCAGACCACGCAGCGTCGTGCCCTTGAACACCGTGGCCACCTGGCCGGCCAGCACCGTGTTGGTCGGGTCGGCTTGGGCTTCCGCGCTCAGCCCCGCGTAGGTCTTGCCTCCGCCGATCTCTTGCAGGTGGACGGCGATGAAGTCATTGGCGTACACCTCGGCCTGCTGACCGGTGACCAGCGGCTGTCCCGCGTACTTGCTGACCGTCCCGACCATCGAGGGCGTGATCTCGGTCCCGACCTTGGGGTGGGCGAAGGCCGCCTTGGGGGGGAAGGTGATCGCTTGCTGGGCGAGCTGATTGTGCACGTTCGAGTTGGCGAAGTTGTAACCCCACATTCCGAGGGTGCCGGCGGCCAGAAGCACGACAATGAGGACCGCACCGCCCGCCGTCATGAGCATGTCGAGGGATTTGCGGCGCATTGTTGAGCTCCAAGTCTGGGATTAGTTGCTGTGTGCAACGGGCTCGAACGAAGTGCCGAGCCGCTGCCTCCACCATGACCGGGCGAGCCCGGGGTCAGACAGGGCCGAAGGACCTTGCGAAGGACCCGAAAGTCCCAGGTGACGCCGATTGGAACCACTCCGAGCGGGGAGCGGGCCCCGGCCCTCGCCCGGCTCAGGCCGGGGGCGAGATGTCCATGACGACGTGCATGACCTCGGAGTCCCGGGTGAAGGTGCGGGGGAAGCGGGCGTCGCGAAAGACGTTGATCATCCGGAAATTCTCCGACAGCGTGTCGGCCGCGAACCACCGGATGTCCTGGCACCGAGCCGCCTGGGCCAGGTGCTGGAGGAGGATGGGGCCGAGTCCTCGCCCCTGATGGGCGTCGTCCACCACGAAGGCCACTTCCGCCTCGTCGCTCCCCGGGGCCCGGTCGTAGCGGGCGACCGCCACGATCTCCGAAGCCCGCTCGGCCACCAGGGCGAAGCGGTCGACGCCGTCCACATGGGTGAAGCGCTGCACCTCGGCGTCCGACAATCTCGGGTGGGGCCGAAGAAGCGCAGCACGATGCTCTCGGGGCTCAGCCGGAGATGAAAGGCCCGCAGCGCGTCCTCGTCGTCGGCCTCGATCTGCCGCACCTGCACCGTGGTTCGGTCGCCCAGGAGGACCGTCTGGCCCGGCGCCGTCGGGTACGGGTGCGGAGCGGGGACGGGGTCGGGCCCGGGATCGACGGCCAGGGGGTCACCACGCATCCAACCAGCATCAACGGCGTGCGCAGGCCGCTCCAGGGGCGAATTCCCCTAATGGGCCCTCAGGAGGGCTGGGCGCCGGCCCGGCGGGGAGGCTTGGTGACCTTGCCGGCGCGGATGCAGGACGTGCAGACGTGCAGTCGACGGGGTGAGCCGTTCACGAGGGCTCGCACCCGCTGGATGTTGGGGTCCCAGCGCCGCTTGGTGCGGCGGTGGGAGTGGCTGAGGTTCATCCCGAACGACGGGTGCTTGCCACACACTTCGCAAACGGCAGCCACGACGCGGACGCTCCTCAAGAGGTAATTCGGACGGGCGCAAAGATTAGCATCCACGGCCATGGAGTCAGTAAGCGGCCTGGGGGCGACCCACCTCGCAGCGACGATGGCGACCTATGGGTATGCGCTGCGACTCCACCAGGAGGCCCTCAACGCCCTCAACGTGTACCCGGTGCCTGACGGCGACACGGGGACGAACATGGCGCTCACCCTCGAGTTCGTGGTGTCGGAGCTCGCCGGCCTCGAGGGGCTCGGGGACCTCGAATCGGGGCCGCCACCGATCCCGCTCGGCCCCGACGGCGCCGGGGCCCCCGGCCTGTCGATGGCGGCGGTGTGCAAGGCCGTCGCCCACGGGTCCCTGATGGGCGCCCGGGGGAACTCGGGAGTGATCCTGTCCCAGTTGTTGCGGGGTCTCACCGGAGTGCTGGCCGAGGGCGACGGGGACGTCGACGGGACCCGTGTGGCGCGCGGGTTGGCGGCCGCCAGTGACGCGGCGCGCCAGGCGGTGCTGCGACCGGTCGAGGGGACGATCCTGACCGTGGCACGCGCCGCGGCAGAGGGGGCCGAGCCCTCGGCCCTCGCGGGCGACTCGCTCGTGGCCGTGGTCGAGGCGTCGCGCCGGGCTGCGGCCGAAGCGCTGGCGCGCACCCCCGAGCAGCTGCCCGTGCTGGCGCAGGCGGGGGTGGTCGACGCCGGCGGTTCGGGCTACCTGCTACTGCTCGACTCCTTGCTGAGCGTGATCGACGGTCGGCCGCTGCCGCCAGCCCCGAAGGTCACCGCACCGGCGTACTCGCTGGCCGCCGACGCCCTCCCGAGGGGCATCGACACCGAGGAGAGCGAGGCCGGGAGCGACCTGCGCTACGAGGTCATGTACTTCCTCGAGGCGCCCGATCACACCATGCGGGCCTTCAAGGAGGTGTGGGCCGGTCTCGGGGACTCCATCGTCGTGGTGGGAGGCGAGGGACTGTGGAACTGCCACATCCACACCAACGACGTCGGAGCCTCCATCGAGGCCGCCCTCGACGCAGGCCGGCCCCGCGACATCAGGGTCACCGATCTCGCCGAACAGGTCGAAGAGGAGCGCTGGGTCCGAGAGGGCGCCGGCGTGCCGGGCGCGATCAGCGCCGATGCCGAACCCCCTCCCCGCACCGCGGTGGTGGCGGTGGCCAACGGCGAGGGCATCGGCCGGATCTTCAGGTCCCTCGGCGTGCACTATCTCGTGGCCGGCGGCCAGTCGATGAACCCGTCGACGGCGCAGATCCTCGAGGTGGTCGAGTCGGTCCCTTCGGCCGAGGTGGTGTTGCTGCCCAACAACGACAACATCCAGCCTGTGGCCATGCAGGTGTGCGAGTTGGCCACCAAGACCGTGCGCGTCGTGCCCACGAGCGGGATCGTCGAGGGGTTCGCGGCGCTGCTCGAGTACGACCCCGAGACGGGCGCGCCGGAGAACGCCGCGGCCATGGCGGAGTCGGCGCGACGCGTGGTCGCGGGCGAGGTCACCCGGGCCGTGCGCGACGCCGCGGGGCCGGCGGGGCCGATCCACACCGGTGACTGGATGGGTCTGTCACGCGACGGGGTCGAGGTCGTCGGGGAGTCGGTGACCGAAGCGACCTGTGGGCTGCTCGGAAAGCTCCTGCACGACGACCACGAGCTCGTGACGCTCATCGAGGGGGAGGGGATCGGCGCGGGCGAGACCCGGCGGGTGACCCAATGGCTGGCCGAGCACCGCCCCGACGTGGCGGTGGAGGTGCACCACGGCGGCCAGCCGCTGTACCCGTTCCTGATCAGTATCGAGTGAGCCCGACCACGAGCGCGCCCGACGGTGCTCAACCCGAGGGGCGCGTCCTGACCCGCCTCGACGAGATCCCCGTGAGCGAGGTGCGCAAGGTCGGCGAGAAGCGGGCCGAGGCCCTGGCGGCCATCGACATCAGGACCGTGCTCGACCTCATCACGCACTATCCCCGCCGGTACATCGACCGGACCCGGCAAGCCGACGTGGCGGGCATGCGGATGGGAGAGGAGTCCCTCGTGATGGCCCGCGTCGATGCCGTGCGGTCGCGCCGTACCCGGCAAGGCCGGGCACTGGTCGAGCTCGACGTCGACGACGGCACCGGTGCGTTGCGGGTGACGTTCTTCAACCAGGCGTGGCGGGCGCGTCAGCTGCCGGTGGGCACCGAGGCACTGTTCTTCGGGAAGCTCGACTCCTACAAGGGCAAGCGCCAGTTCACGAACCCCGTGGTCGACCTGGTCGGGAACAGGACGGGGCGGATCGTGCCCATCTATCCGACCTCGGAGAAGACCGGGATCGCGGGCTGGGAGTTCGGCGAGTGGGTGCAAGAGGCGCTGCATCGGGCCGGTGCGCTCTATGACCCCTTGCCTCCCCGATGGCGCACCGAGCTCGAGCTCATGGACCGCACCACGGCGTTTCGCGCCATCCATGCGCCCGAGTCCTTCGCCGAGAAGGAGCAGGCTCGCCAGCGCCTGGCCTTCGACGAGCTCCTGCGCCTGCAGCTCGAAGTGGTCATGCGGCGACACGTGCTCGAGCGCGACTCCCGGGGCATCCGTCATGCGGTGGTGCCGGGCGCCGGGGCACCCGCCCTCGTCGACGACTTCGTGGCGCAGCTGCCGTTCCCGCTGACCGCGGCGCAGCGCCGCGCCATCGACGCCATCAGCACAGATCTGGCCCAGGCGGTGCCGATGCACCGCCTGCTGCAAGGTGACGTCGGGTCGGGCAAGACCGTGGTGGCGCTGTGCGCGTTGCTGGTGGCGGTCCAAGGCGGTCACCAGGGCGCGCTCATGGCCCCCACCGAGGTGTTGGCGGAGCAGCATTTCCTCGGGGTGCGCGAGCTCCTGGCCGACCTCGTGGTGCCGGACCCCGATCGTCTCGGTGGGTCGCGCCCGCTGGCGGTGTCGCTGCTCACCAACCGGACCCCGGCGAGCGAGCGGGCCAAGCTGCACGCCGGTCTGCGGGCGGGATCGATCGATCTGGTGGCGGGAACCCACGCGCTGCTCACCGAGGAGGTGCGGTTCTCGAGCCTCGGGGTGGTGGTCATCGACGAGCAGCACCGCTTCGGTGTCGAGCAACGCAACACGCTGCGGGCCAAGGGACGAGACGCCTCGGAGGGCGAGGGTGCGGATCCCGACCTGCTCGTGATGACGGCGACACCCATACCCCGGACGGCCGCCATGGTCTTCTTCGGCGACCTCGACGTCACCGAGCTCGACGAGCTTCCCGCCGGTCGCTCGCCCGTGCACACGGAGTGGGCGCGCACCGAGGCGGACGAGAAGGCTGCCTGGTCGCGGGTGCGCGACGAGGTCGCGGCCGGGAACCGGGTCTACGTCGTCTGCCCCCTCGTCGAAGGGTCCGAACGCGTCCAGGCCAAATCGGCGACCGAGGAGCGGGGCCGGCTCGAGTCGACGGTGTTGTCGGGGCTGCGCATCGGGCTGCTGCACGGCCAGCTGAAGGCGTCCGACAAAGAGGGCGTCATGGAGAGCTTCCGACGGGGGGAGGTGCAGGTGCTCGTGGCGACCACCGTGATCGAGGTCGGGGTCGACGTCCCCGAGGCCACGGTCATGGTCGTCGAGGACGCCGATCGCTTCGGGATCGCGCAACTGCACCAGCTGCGGGGCCGGGTCGGTCGTTCGGACCGGCCGTCGTGGTGCTACTTGTTCTCCGGCGCCTCGACCCCCGAAGCGGCCCAACGCCTCGAGGCCCTCGAGCGCAGCAACGACGGGTTCGAACTGGCCGAGGTCGACCTCGAGCTGCGGGGGGAGGGGGCCATCCTGGGGACACGTCAGAAGGGTCGGAGTGACTTGAAACTGGCGTCGCTGCGTCGCGGTGACCGCCCTCTGGTCGAGGCGGCCCGGCGCGTGGCCGAGGACCTGCTCGCCGAGGATCCCTCCCTCGAGCACACCCCCCATCTCGCCGACGAGGTCCGCCTCTTCCTGGGCGAGGCCGAAGCGGCCAACCTGCTCAAGAGCTGATCCCGGTCGAGACACCCCACCGGGGCGCGCCGGTCGCGCCGGTAACCTGCCGCCGTGCGTGTGATCGCCGGCAGCTGCCGCGGCCGGCTCCTGGCTGCCCCGGCCGGCACGGTCACGCGCCCCACCTCCGACCGGGTGCGCGAGGCCATCTTCGACGTCCTCGGGAGCCTGGTCGACCTGGAGGGGATGGTGGTCGCCGACCTGTTCGCCGGCAGCGGGGCCATGGGGATCGAGGCCATCTCGCGGGGGGCGGACTCGGTGGTATTCGTCGACGACGCTCCCGCCGCGCTGCGGGCGGTCCGGGACAACCTCGCCCAGCTTGGGATCGAGGACCAGGGCCGGGTGGTCCGGGAGGACGTGCTGCGCTTCATCGGCCGGGCCCGGGACTTCGACCTCGCGCTGTGCGACCCGCCCTACGAGTTCGAGGCGTGGGACGCCCTGCTCGGCGGGCTCCGTGCCACGCTGGCGGTTCTCGAGTCCCGCCGTCCCGTCGAGGTGCCGGTGGGCTGGGAGGTCATCAAGCACAAGCGGTACGGCGGTACGCTCGTGACCGTGGTCCGATCCCTCGGAGCCCATGAGAAAGGCACCCGGTGAGCGTCGCCCTCTTCCCTGGTTCGTTCGACCCGTTCCACAACGGCCACCTCGAGGTGGTGGAACGAGCAGGAAAGCTCTTCGACGAGGTGGTCGTGGCCACCCTGCGCAACCCCCAGAAGGCCGAGCCCCTGTTCAGCCTGGAAGAGCGCGAAGAGATGCTGCGCGACTCGCTCGGGCACCTGGACAACGTGCGCATGGTGTCGGTGGCCACCCTCGTGGTGAACGTGGCTCGTGACATCGGGGCGACGGCGATCATCCGGGGCCTGCGGGCGGTGTCGGACTTCGAGAACGAACTGCAGATGGCGCAGATGAACCGCCAGCTGTCGGGCATCGACACGCTGTTCATCCCGACCAGCTCCACCACGTCGTTCGTGGCGTCGCGTCTGCTGCGGGAGGTCGCCCGCTACGGCGGCGACGTTTCCGCCTTCGTCCCCAAGGCGGTGGCGGTCCGGCTCGAGAAGAAATTCGGCGCGTGAGTGGCGTGAGCAACGATTCGGTCGACCACGACCCCCTGGAGGAGGAGCCCGCCGCTCCCGGCGACGACGCCGAGGGGTGCCTGCAGCGGGCGATCGACGCCGTGTCCACGGCGCGGACCATGCCGCTCTCGGCGTCGGTGCTCGTCGATCGTCAGGATCTCCTGGACCTCCTCGAAGCGGCCCTCGACCGCCTCCCCGACGAGTTGCGCCGGGCCCGGTGGCTGCTGCGTGAGCGCGATGAATTCCTGGCCACACGCCAACGCGAAGCGGACATGTTGCTCGACGACGTGCGGGCCCAGGCCGAGCGCATGGTGCAGCGGACCGAGATCGTCCGCCAGGCCAATCAGGTCGCCCAACGGGTCCTCGACGACGCCCGCGAGGAGGCGCGGCGGCTCCGCCACGAGGCCGAGGACTATTGCGACCAGCGCCTGGCGTCGTTCGAGATCGTGCTGGAGCGCACGCTCAAGACCGTGCAGTCCGGGCGCGAGAAGCTGCAGGCGGTGCCGCCCCCGCTCCATGACGGTGAGTCGCTGCGTGTCGGGGCCGACGGGGTCTCTGACATTGCCCAGGCGGGCTTCTTCGACCAGGACGACGGCTGAGCATGCCCGGCCACCCCTTCGTCGTGCACGTGGCCAAGCTCCGCCGCGCCGGGGAACGCGCTGGCACGAACGGCGTCAGGGACCGATCGAAGGTCTCGACTGTTCGGGGAGTGCCGTACCGCCCGGCGCCGAACCGGAGGCCGACGTCGTGCTCGAGTCGGTGCTCGGCGGTGTGTCGGTCACCGGCCTCGTGAGCGCGCCGTGGGCCGGGGCCTGTCGGCGCTGCCTGGCGCCGGCCTCGGGGGTGCTCAGGGTGCCGGTGCGTGAGCTCTACACCGAGGACGGCGACGGCGAAGAGACCTACCGCCTGGTCAACGACGAGGTCGATCTCGAACCGCTCGTGCACGACGCCGTGCTGCTCGAGCTGCCCCAGGCACCGGTGTGTACTCCCGACTGTCAGGGGTTGTGCCCCTACTGCGGCGCCAATCGCAACGAGGAGCACTGCTCGTGCGAGGCGCCCGGCGATCCGCGCTGGAGTGCCCTCGACGTCCTGCGGATGCCCGAGGGCAAGGTCCAGAGCGAGTCGTCGCACTCGCCGGGGTCCGGGTAAGGCACCTCGCCCTCGTTCGGCGCAGCTCCCGGCCATCCCCGCCGACGAGCGCTCGCTTTGGACGGCAGCGCCGGTCGACCGGGTAACCTGTACCGTTCCTGACCCGAGGTGAGCATCGATGGCCGTCCCCAAGAAGAAGACCTCCAAGGCGAAGAGCCGGAGCAGGCGAGCCTCGAACTGGGTCCTGGGCCAGCCGGCGCGCAGTGAGTGTCCCCAGTGCCGCCACGCCAAGGTCCCCCACCGGGTGTGCCCGACGTGCGGGTGGTACAAGGGCCGGCAGGCCATCGAGATCGACTAGTGGTCCCGCCTCGGCCTCGGCCCGAGGCATCCTCGGCTCGCGTCCTCCCCGTGGCGGTGGACGCCATGGGCGGCGACAATGCCCCCCACGAGATCGTGGCGGGGGCCCGGCGCGCCGCTGAAGAGCTCGGCATCGCGGTGGTCCTCGTCGGGCCTCCCGAGCAGATCGGTGACACGGGTGGTCTCGAGGTCCTTCCCGCGTCTGAGATCATCGCCATGGACGACGATCCCGGTTCGTCGGTGCGCCGGAAAAAGGACTCCTCTCTCGTTCGGGCCGCGGAAGCCGTGCGGGACGGCAAGGCCTCGGCCATGGTGAGCGCGGGCAACACGGGCGCGGCCATGGCGAGCGCTCTGCTGCGCATGGGGCGGCTCAAGGGCGTCGTGCGTCCCGCCATCGTGACCCCCATCCCGCAGCTCGGGTCGCATCCGGCCGTGCTGCTCGACGCCGGGGCGAACGCCGAGTGCACGCCGGCCATGCTCTTGCAGTTCGCGCAGATGGGGGCGGCCTACGCCTCGGCCCGCTACGGGGTGGAGTCGCCCACGGTGGGACTCCTCTCCATCGGTGAGGAGAAGTCCAAGGGAACCCCGCTGGTCAAAGAGACCCACGCGCTGTTGGAGGCGGCCCCCGACATCGCGTTCGTCGGCAACGTCGAGGGGCGCGACCTCCTCCATGCCCCCGCGGATGTGTTCGTGACCGACGGATTCACCGGGAACGTCGCGCTCAAGACCCTCGAGGGGTCACTGCGGTTCTTCATGGACACGCTGCTCGAGGTGTTCGCCGCCGACGACGAGGCCAAGCGCGCCGCCGAGGTCATGTTGCCCCGCCTGGCTCCCCTGGCCGCAGAGTTCGATCCCGACGGCATCGGGGGGGCGATGCTGCTGGGCGTGGACGGGGTGTGCGTGATCAGCCACGGGTCTTCCACCGCCACGGCCATCGTCTCCGCGGTGGGTGTGGCCCACGACGTGGCCGCGGCCGGGCTCGTGGAGCGCTTGGCCCGTGCCGTCGCCCCGGTCTGATCGGGTCAAATACGACCTCTGAACAGGGCCTTTATCGTTCCTGTGGGCGCGACCGGGTAAGATGTCGTGCAAAATCCGACCCTGGGAGACGCCGTGCCCGCAGAAACCCACGTGGAGAAGGGTCCACTCGGACGCCACGAGGTGTTCGAGCTGGTCCGCGACCAACTCGCTGACATCTTGGAGATCGAGCCGGGCTCGATCAGCGAGTCCTCGTCGTTCGCCGAGGACCTCGACGCCGACTCCCTGGCCCTCATCGAGCTGGTCGAAGGGCTCGAGGAAGAGCTGGGCGAGCGGACCGTGGGCTTTCGGATCGAGGACGAGGATCTCGAGGATCTTCGCACCGTCCGTGACGCTGTCGACTACGTCGTGGCCAAATTGGGGACCGGCTGAGACGGGCGAAGAACCCGCCGGTCTGGGTGGCGCCGCGAACGGCGCTCCGGGCGCCAGCGGCGCTCACCCCGGTTCGGGGACCTCGGACGCGGCACCGGACCGCAGCGAGGCCGGCGACCGCCCCGGTGGGGAACAGACCCCCGGTGGGGAACAGACCCGTGCCGCCGCTATCCAGGCGTTGACCGCACGCCTCGGTTGGGAGTTCGAGAACCCGGGTCTGCTGGTCCAAGCGCTGTCGCATCGTTCGTGGTGCGCCGAGGCCGGGGGCATCCCCTCGAACGAACGGCTCGAGTTCCTCGGCGACGCCGTGCTGGGGTTGGTCGTGGCCGAGCACTGCTACCGGGCGTATCCCGACATGCCCGAGGGCGCCCTGGCCAAGGTGCGCGCCGCAACGGTGAACACCGTCGTGCTGGCCGAGGTGGCGCTGGAGCTCTCTCTCGGCGCCGCCCTCCTCCTCGGGCGGGGTGAGGACGTGTCGGGAGGGCGGGACAAGGCGTCGATCCTCGCCAATGCCGTCGAAGCCGTCATCGGGGCCGTGTACCTCGACGGCGGTTGGGCCGTGGCCTCGCGCGTCGTCCTGCACATCCTCGACGACCGGATCGGGCTGGCCGCGGCGGGTCCCGGGGCGGAGGACTTCAAGACCCGGCTCCAAGAGGTCGTGTTGCGTCGCATCGGCGAGCTGCCCCGCTACGAGGTCGAGGGCACGGGCCCCGACCACGCCCGCCGCTACCGCGCCCGGGTGCTGGTCGCCGACACCGAGCGCGGCGTGGGTGAGGGTCGGTCCAAGAAGGACGCCGAGCAGGCCGCCGCACGCGGTGCCTGGGCCGTGCTCATCGACAGCGACGACGAGGAAACCCTGCTGCCCGAAGCCGAGCGAAGGGTGCGGGGGAGTGCCTGAGCTTCCCGAGGTCGAGACGATCCGGCGGGACCTCGACAAAGAGGTCGTGACGCGGCGGATCAAGACGGTCGAGGTAAAGGGCAAGCGCTCGATTCGTCGACACAAGAGCGGCCCGGAGTTCAAAGCCCGGCTGGAGGGAAAGCGGGTGGCGTCGGTCCGACGCGCGGGCAAGTACCTGTTGGTGGGCCTCGACGGTGACGACGTGCTCGTGGTCCATCTCGGCATGAGCGGCCAGCTGCTGCGGGCCAAGGGGCCCAAGGACCCGCTCGACAAGCACACCCACGTGATCATCACCTTCACCCAGGGCGGGCAGCTCCGGTTCGTCGACCCCCGCACCTTCGGGGAGATGTTCGTCACCACCGCCGACGAGCTCACCTCCGAGGTGCCCGAGCTCGCCCACCTGGGGTTCGACCCTCTCGAAGAGGTCATGAGCTGGTCGCATTTCGGGCAGCTGCTCGCCGATCGGCCCACGGCGCTCAAGACGCTGCTCATGGACCAGAAGTTCGTGGCGGGCATCGGCAACATCTACTCCGACGAGATCCTGTTCGCGGCGGGGCTGCGCTACGACCGGCAGTCGAACTCGCTCAGCGCCCAGGAGATCCGGCGGCTGTACCGGGCGATGGTGGAGACCTTGACCGAGGCGGTCAAGCACCGGGGCTCGTCTCTCGCCGACCAGCAGTACCGGGATCTCTACGGCGCCATCGGCGACTATCAGGGTCAGCACCAGGTCTACGACCGCGAGGGCGAAGCGTGTCGCCGCTGCCGGAATGCGGTGGTGAAGGTGAAGGTGAACGGCCGCTCCGCGTTCCTCTGCGAGCACTGCCAGATCTGATCGCGGGTCCCGCGTCATGACGGGCCCGCCCCCCCGTTGACCTGCAGGTTCGAGGCGTTGCTGTCCCCTACCGCAATGCGGCGCCGGTATCACCGTTTCCACGAGACCGACGGGTAGGGTGGCGACCGGTGTTCCTGAAGTCGCTCACCCTCAAGGGTTTCAAGTCCTTCGCGGATCCGTCCACGCTGCTCTTGGAGCCCGGCGTGACGGTGGTGGTGGGACCGAACGGCAGTGGGAAGTCCAACGTGGTCGACGCCGTGGCCTGGGTGCTGGGCGCGCAGGGACCGCGCACCGTGCGCTCGACGAAGATGGAGGACGTCATCTTCGCCGGCTCCGCCGACCGGCCTCAGCTGGGTCGGGCCGAGGTGTCGCTCACCATCGACAACCGCACGGGTCGGCTCCCGGGCGGGCTGGCCGAGATCACGATCACCCGCACGCTGTTCCGTTCGGGCGAGAGTGAGTACGCCATCAACGGCCAGCCCTGCCGCCTCCTCGACATCCAGGAGATGCTGTCGGACTCTGGGGTGGGGCGTCAGCAGCACGTGATCGTGAGCCAGGGCCAGCTGGGCGCCATCCTCGATTCTCGTCCCGAGGACCGCCGCGCCGTCATCGAGGAGGCCGCCGGGGTCTTGAAGCACCGGCGCCGGCGCGAGCGGGCCGAGCGCCGCCTGGCGGCCACCGAGGAGAACCTCGACCGTCTCGGGGACCTGTTGCGCGAGGTGCGTCGCCAGATCCGTCCCCTCGAACGCCAAGCCGCCTCGGCCCGCTCCCACGCCTCGCTGGCCGACGAGTTGCGCGCCCTGCGGCTCCACCTCATCGGGAAAGAGCTGACCGGGCTGGACGCCCGCCAGGAGTCGGCGACCGTCGAGCGCGGCCGGCTGGCCGAGACCGAGGCCGCGCTCGTCGCCTCGATCACCGAGCTCGACGCGGCGGCCGAGGCCACCGCGGCCGAGCTCGCCACCCAGCGCGAAGAAGACCTCGTCGTGGCGCTCACCCGCGTGCAGGGACTCTCGGAGCGTTGCCGGGGACTGCTCGGCGTGGTGGCGGAACGGCGTCGCTCCATCGCGCGCGCCCTCGAAGCGTCGGCCGACACCGACGTGGTGTCCACGCTCGAAGCCGACGCGGCGCGTCTGGCGGCCGAGCTTGAGGCCACCACCCACGAGGACGAGGCCCTGGCGCCCCAAGCCGAGGAGGTTCGTCGCGCCGAGCACGCCTTGGCCAGTGACGTCGCCGCCCACGAGGACAGCTTCGCCGACCTCGCCGGCCAGCACGCGGCGGAGGAGGCCTTCGCCATGGCTCGGGGCCGTATCGAGCCTCTGCGCAGCGCGCTCGAGCGTGAGCAGGGTGCGCTCGTGCGCGCCGAAGAGCGCCTGCAGGCGATCGACCTCCGTCGCCAGGCTCTGGAGACCGAGGTCACCGACGTGGCGCATCAGCTCCGACAACTGTCGGCCGAGCATCCCGGATTGGCGCGACGCGCGGCGGAACGTCGTCGTGTGGCCGACGATGCCGAGCGGGCTCTGCGCGACTCCGAAGAGGCGCTGCGCAGCGCCGAGCGCCAGCGTCACCGGCTCGAGGCCCGGGCCGAGGCGTTGGCGCGCCAGGTGGCCGACGAGCGGACCGGACCCGGCGCGGAGGTCCTCGGCGGGGCCTCCGGTGTCCTCGGCGTTCTCAAGGACCTGGTGGACATCGACGACGGCTGGACCGCGGCGTTCGAAGCCGCCGTCGGTGCGGCTCTGGGTGCGGTCGTGGTCGAGGGGAGCGCCGAAGCACGCGCCGTGCTCGCCACCCTGCACGATCGTGAGGTGGTGGGCACCGTTCTCGCCGCCACGCCCGGGGCGCGCGGTCGTCGGGCGGGGGGTCATCGAGCGTGTCCTCCTCCGGCGGCGAGATCCTGCGCGCCCACGTGCACCCGCGGGTCTCGGCGGTGACGGGTGTGCTCGATCGTCTGCTCGACGGGGTGGTGGCGGTGCGCGGCGATTGGGCCCGGGCCGTGGAAGTGGCTCTCGAACAGCCCGACGTCACCGTGGTGAGCACCGACGGCGATCGCTTCTCTTCGGCCGGATGGGTGGTGCGGGCCGGTGCGCACGCACTAGCCACCTTGGCCAGCCAGGCCGGGGCCGAGGCCGAGATGGCCGTGGATGCCGCCGAGCGGGCGTCGCGTTTCGTGGACGAGGCGCGCCAGCGCGCCGTCGCCGCGGTGGCAGAAGCCAACGACGTCGCGCGCCAGGCCGAGCGGGCCGAGGATCGTCGCCAGGGACTGGAAGTCACCCGGAGCCGAGTGGAGTCGGACCTCGAGCTCGTGGAGTTGGAGCGCAGCGAAGCGGCGCGGCACCGCGACGGTCTGGTCGACCGCCTCGAGAGCGAGGGCGAGCAACTTTCCTCGTTGACCGAAGCGCTGCCGGAGCTCGAGGCCGCCGCCACCGCGGCAGGCGGTCGGTTGTCGACGGCCGACGAGGCCCGCCGGCGTCTCGAGGAACGACGGTCGCACGTCGCCGTGCTGCGCCGGGACCTCGAGGTCAAGGTGGCAGGGTTGGCCGAGAGGCGGTCGGTGCTGAGCTCGCGACTCGAGGACACCGAGCGCCGCCTGGCGGGGAACGTCGAAGCACGCGAGCGCGCCGGTGAGCGTCGTCGTCGGCTCGAAGCGGGTGCACTCGCCACCGGGCGGCTGGCCGCGGTCGTCGAAGGGCACGCGGCGCGTCTGGGGGAGCTGCTCGAAGGCTTGCGCGTGCGCCGGAGTCGTCAGCTCGACGACGTCCGGGCCGGCGGGGCTCGTCTGGAGTCGTTGCGCAAGCAGCGGGCCGAGGCCGATGGCCGCCTGGCCGACGCCCGCCAGCGCTCGCAGCGTCTCGAGCTCCAGATGGCCGAGGCCAAGGTCCGTCGGGACACCGCGGCCGAGGCGCTGCGGCGAGAGCTGGGGTGCGAGCCCGAAGAGGCCATCAGCACGCCGTGCCCGGAGCTTCCCGAGGGAGTGGACCCGGCTCAACGCGCCGCCGTCGTGGAGCGGGAGTTGGCCTCGTTGGGGCCCGTGAACCCCCTTGCCCTCGAAGAGCTCGGGGCGCTCGAGGAGCGTCACCGTTTCCTCGAGGAGCAGGTCGAGGACGTGCGCCGGGCCCGGCGTGAGCTGCACCAGGTGATCAGGGCCGTCGACGACGAGATCATGCGGGTGTTCGCCCAGGCCTTCGCCGACGTCAACGAGCACTTCCAGGTCCTGGTGGGCACGCTGTTCCCGGGAGGGACGGGTCGGCTCACCCTCACCGACGCCTCGGACCTGCTCGACACGGGCGTGGAGGTCGAGGCCCGTCCGGCCGGCAAGAACGTGCGCAAGCTGTCGCTGCTGTCCGGGGGCGAGCGCTCCCTGGTGGCGCTGGCGTTTCTGTTCGCCGTGTTCCGGAGCCGACCGTCCCCCTTCTATCTCCTGGACGAGGTCGAGGCCGCGCTCGACGACGTCAACCTGCACCGCTTCCTCGACCTCCTCCACGAATTCCGGGGAGAGGCCCAGCTCATCATCGTGAGCCATCAGAAGAGGACCATGGAAGCCGCCGACGCGCTGTACGGCGTGACCATGACCCCGGGAGGCTCGTCCAAGGTGATCAGCCAGAAGGTGCGACACGAGAACTCCGACGCGGAGCCGGCCCCTACGCCCGCTTAGACAACGACGACGGATTGACCGGGCGGAGGGCAACCTCGCCCGGCATCCACCCCGTTAGGCTGCCACGCCATGCTCGCCCTCTGGATCGTCCTCGCCGTCGTGCTGGCGGTGCTCGTCGTCGGTCTGGTGGTCGTCGTCCCCCGCCGGGGCCGAGCCCGACGTGGCTCTGGGTCCGCCGCAGCGTCCACGGTCACCGTCGACAAACCCCGGGCCGCCCCCCCGCACCCGTCACCGCTCCTCCCGAACCGCCTGAGACTCCCACTCGACAGGCTCCGGTCACCGAGGTCCCGGTACCCGATGTCCCAGCACCCGGGGTGGCGGAGCTCGAGCTCGAGCCCGAAGAGGCCCCGGTTCCCGAGCTGCGGGAGCGCATGGGCAAGACCCGCGGCCTCCTCTCGGGCTACGTGCGGGCCCTGCGCAGTCGTTCTTCTGTCGACGACCAGGCTTGGGACGACCTCGAAGAGGCGCTGCTGCGGGCCGACGTCGGCGTCGCCACGACGACGGCCCTCCTCGAGGATCTGCGCGCCCGCGTGCACGATGGCGAGCTTCGGGGCGCGGAGGCGGTCGTCGCGGCGCTGCGCGAGGACCTCCGTCGCTCGCTCGACACCACCGAGCGCACCGGGCTCTCGCTCGACGGCGAGGGCGTCTGTGTCTGGCTCTTCGTCGGCGTGAACGGCGTCGGAAAGACCACGACCATCGGCAAGGTGGCACGGCGCGAGAAGGCCGCGGGCCGCTCGGTGCTGCTGGCGGCGGGCGACACCTTCCGGGCGGCGGCGGCCGAGCAACTCGACCAGTGGGCGCAGCGCACCGGGGTCGAGATCGTGCGGGGCGCCGAAGGGGGCGACCCGAGCGCCGTGGTCTTCGACGCCGTGCAGCGGGCGCAGGCGCGCGGCAACGACCTGGTCCTCGCCGACACCGCCGGTCGGCTCCACACCAAGGTCAATCTGGTGGAGGAGCTGAAGAAGATCCGTCGCGTCGCCGATCGGCCGCCCGGACACGTGGCCGAGGTGCTGCTCGTGCTCGACGCCACCACGGGGCAGAACGGGCTCACCCAGGCTCGGCAGTTCCTCGATGCGGTGGGCGTCACCGGTGTGGTGCTCACCAAGCTCGACGGCTCGGCCAAAGGCGGCATCGTCATCGCCATCCAGCGGGAGCTGGGCCTGCCCGTCAAGCTCGTCGGGCTGGGCGAGGGCCCTGACGACCTCGTGCCCTTCGACCCCGACGAGTTCGTTGCCGCCCTGTTCGAGTAACCGCGGCGGGTCCGGGGCTCGGCCCCGGGGCCGGTAGCCTGAACCCGCATGTTCGACGCCCTGTCCGACCGCTTAGAGGGGATTCTCGGCCGCCTCCGCAGCCGCGGTCGACTGAGCGACGCCGATGTCGATGACGCCCTGCGCGAGATCCGCACCGCCCTGCTCGAAGCCGATGTCGACGTGGGGGTGGCCCGTTCCCTGGTGGACGGGGTGCGCGCCCGCGTCGTCGGCGAGGAGCTGTCGAAGAGCCTGAGCCCGGGCCAACAGGTGGTGAAGGCGGTCCACGATCAGCTCGTCGAGGTGCTCGGTGGTGAGACGTTGCGGCTCACCTACTCCTCGGCGCCGCCCACGGTCGTGCTCCTGGCCGGATTGCAGGGTTCGGGCAAGACCACCGCGTCGGCCAAGCTCGCCCGCTGGTTCCGTCAGCAGGGACGCAATCCACTCCTCGTGGGAGCCGACCTGCAGCGACCTGCTGCGGTGGAGCAGTTGCGGATCCTCGGTGAGCAGGCCGGGGTGCCCGTCTTCAGCGAGCCCACCGATCCCGTGGCCGTGGCCGCCGGCGGTCTCAGAGAAGCGCGACGCCTCGGACGCGACGTGCTCATCGTGGACACCGCCGGTCGTCTCGCCATCGACGAGGCCCTCATGGACGAGGTGCGTCAGGTCTCCGATGCCGTGTCTCCCCGGTACACGTTCCTGGTCATCGACGCCATGACCGGCCAGGACGCGGTGTCGACGGCACGAGCCTTCCACGACGTGCTCGCGCTCGACGGGGTGATCCTGACCAAGCTCGACGGCGACGCCCGGGGCGGTGCCGCGCTGAGCGTCAAGGACGTCGTGGGCCGACCCATCGCCTTCGCGTCCACAGGTGAGCGGCTGGCGGACTTCGACCTCTTCCATCCCGACCGCATGGCGAGCCGCATCCTGGGCATGGGTGACGTGCTCACGCTCATCGAGCAGGCCGAGCGCGAGTTCGACCACGACGTGGCGGTCGAGGGCGCCAGCCGGCTTCTCGAGGGTCGTTTCACCCTCGAGGACTTCTTGTCGCAGCTCCAACAGGTGAAGAAGCTCGGATCTCTCGGTGGGCTGCTTTCGCTCATGCCCGGCGTCCCCAAGGAGATCAAGAACAGCGCCGCCATCGACGACGGACAGGTGGCCCAGGTCGAAGCCATCATCCGATCCATGACCCGTCGGGAGCGGGGCGACCCCGCCGTCATCGACGGCGCCCGCCGGTCCCGGATCGCCCGGGGGAGCGGGACGACGACCCAGGACGTGAACCAGCTGCTGCGTCAGTTCAAAGACGCGCAGCAACTCATGCGGTCACCGGGAATGCTGAGCGGGATGCTCGGTGGGGGAGGCCGGGCCAAGATGGCCGAGACATTGGCCCAGCGCATGGGCGACGGCGCCGGATCGCCCGGACTCGAGTCCCTCAGCGCAGGCGGCCTCGGATCCGGTGGGTTGGGTGGGGCAGGGCTGGGCGGGGGGCCCCCGCTGGGCGGGCGTGGCGGGGCCGGAGGCGGTTCGGGCCGGGGCCGCCCCGGGTCGAAGAAGAAGAAAGGCGGGCGGGTGACCCCGAAGGGCGAAGGGGGCCGGGGCGGTCGCTAGGGGAGTCCCGGGGTGGTCTTCTCCGCCTGGTCGAGTGGTACCGAGCCCGGGTTTCGACCCCCGTGCCGACGGCGGGCCACAATAGGAGGTCCGTGCACCTCGGGGTCCGAGGCCGGCACGGCCAGGAAGGCAGGGAATCAGACGGTGGCAGTGAAGCTCCGCCTCATGCGGATGGGGAAGAAGAAGCAGCCGACCTATCGGGTCGTCGCGGCCGACGCGAGATCGCCGCGCGACGGCCGGTTCATCGAGATCGTGGGGACCTACGCACCACGGGGTCGGTCCACGGCCGAGCCCGACGCCATCGTCAACATCGACAACGACAAGGCCCTGAAGTGGCTGCGCCAAGGAGCACAGGCAACCGAACGGGTCGAGAAGCTCCTGCGTACCTCGGGCGCCTGGGACGAGTTCAAGCCGGGTTCGAAGTGACCGAGGCGGGTCTCGGGGACGTGGGCAACGTCAACAGCGACGACGACGACGACGATGATGATGTCGACGAAGTCGGGAACGCGGATGTCGGGAACACCGTCGGGGACGACCTCGACGACATGGCCGGCAACCGCCTCGACGACATGGCCGGCAACCGGGTGGAAGGTGGCAGCGCCCGGGCCGTGCTCGACTACATCGCCCGTTCGCTCGCCGGTGAGCCCGACGCCGTCGTGGTCGAGACCGATGAGTCGAGCCGCGGTCTGCGCTTCCGCATCCACGTCGCCCCCGGCGACATGGGCCGCATGATTGGTCGGCGCGGCCGAGTGGCCCAGGCGATCCGCACGCTCGTGCGCGTGGCGGGTTCACGCGAAGGGGTTGACACCAACGTCGACTTCGTCGACGACTGACGAACCCGGACGCGACGCTCCTTCGCCGGAGGGCGCCGAGGGGTTGCTCGAGGTCGGCCGTGTCGGCAAGGCGCACGGACTGGCGGGCGAGGTCGTGGTTTCCCTGATCAGCAACCGCCCCGAGCGGGTGGTGGTGGGCTCGGTGTTCCTCACCGACGCGGGCGAGCTTCGCATCGAAGCGGCCCGCCCCTTCGTGGACAACTGGCTCATGACGTTCTCGGGCGTGGACAGCCGCGAGCGAGCCGAAGCGCTGCGAGGCACCGTGCTCCGGGGCCTCCCCCTCGAAGACGAGGAGGCGTGGTGGGTGCACGAGCTCATCGGGTCCGAGGTCACAGACACCGACGGGACGCTTCTCGGAACGGTGACCGGCGTCCTTGCCAACCCGGCCAGCGATCTCCTCGAGCTCGACGGCGGAGCCCTCGTCCCGCTGCGGTTCGTGGTCGAGCGGTCCACGGGCCGCGTCGTGGTCGATGCCCCGGCGGGGCTCCTCGATCTGCCCGGGCACTAGAGGCGGCCTCGGTGCGCGTCGACGTCTTTACGATCTTCCCCGACCTCGTCGAGCATTACTGCGAGGGGTCGCTGTTGGGTCGAGCCCGCCAGCAAGGCCTCCTCGATGTGCGGGTCCACGACCTGCGCGCCGGAGCGGAGGATGCGAGACGATCCGTGGACGACGCCCCCTTCGGTGGAGGCGCAGGGATGGTGCTCGCCCCGGGCCCGATCTTCGCTGCGGTCGAGGCGGCCGACCCGCCCCGACCCCTGTACCTGCTCGCCCCCGGAGGACGGCGCCTCGACCAGCGGGTGGTGGAGGAGCTGGCCGCCACGGGTGACTCGCCCTCGGGAGGGTTCTCCCTCCTGTGCGGGCGCTACGAAGGGGTGGACCAGCGGGTCACCGACCACCTCGTCGACGGGGAGCTGTCCATCGGCGACTACGTCCTGGGCGGGGGGGAGGTGCCGGCCCTCGTGGTCGTCGAAGCGGTGGCCCGCCTCGTTCCCGGCGTCATGGGCAACGAGGCCTCGGCCGTGGACGAGAGCTTCAGCTCGGGCTTGCTCGAGTACCCGCAGTACACCCGCCCGGCGGTGTTTCGCGAGTGGGCCGTGCCTGAGGTCCTGTTGAGCGGCGATCACGGCCGTATCGCTCGATGGCGGCGGGCGACGCGCCTGCGCCGGACGCTGGAACGGCGTCCGGACCTGCTCGAGGCGGCGGGCGATCTCGACGACGAGGACCTCGCTCTGCTCGAGGAGCTCTCCGACGAACCGTCCTCGAGCCCGGGAGCGACCCACCCGTAGTGCGCGAGAGCCCTGGGTGCGGCTATCGTGGTGGGTTCGGCACGCTCTGCACCGCCCGGCCGCCCCGTCGCCGCGGTGGCCCCCGGAGGCGCTGCCCGAGCCGCTCGAGCTGGACCTGTGAAGGGACGCGCGTCATGAACCCCACCGACATCGTCGATCGCGAGAACCTGAGAGACGACATCCCCGATTTCAGGCCGGGCGACACCTTGAAGGTGCACGTGCGGGTGGTCGAGGGCAACCGCGAGCGCACCCAGGTGTTCCAGGGAGCCGTGATCCGTCGCCAGGGCACCGGCGCCCGGGAGACCTTCACTGTGCGCAAGCTCAGCTTTGGTGTCGGCGTGGAGCGGACGTTCCCCGTCCATTCGCCCATCCTGGCCAAGATCGAGGTCGTCACCCGGGGCGACGTGCGGCGGGCCAAGCTCTACTACCTGCGTGGTCGCGTGGGGAAGGCGGCGAAGATCAAAGAGAAGCGGGCTGCGCGCACCTAGTGCGCCGCTTCGTCACGGTCGGATCGAGGCGGAAGTAGCCGACGGATGAGCGAGGAAGACCTCGAACGATACGAGGCCGAGATCGAGCTGGCGCTCGTCCAGGAGTACCGGACGGTGCTCCCCCTGTTTCATTACGTGGTCGAGAGCGAGCGTCGGTTCTATCTCGCCAACGAGGTGAAGGTCACAGTGCGCGATGCGTCGTCCCCCACGTGCATCGAGATCGAACTGGACGACGCCTGGGTATGGGACATGTACCGACCGGCGCGTTTCGTGCCCCATGTCCGTGTGCTCACGTTCCGGGACGTGAACGTGGAGCGACTCCCCGACCGCGACGGCTGAGATAGCCGATCCCCGCCGCGCCGCGTTGGGCGTGCGGGGTGAGGAGGCCGCGGTGGCGTGGTACGCGGCAGCCTCCTACGAGGTGCTCGACCGCAATTGGCGCTGTGCCGAGGGCGAGATCGATGTCGTGGCACGCAGCGCGGACGGTGGTGTCCTCGTCATCTGCGAGGTGAAGACCCGGAGCTCGGGGACCTTCGGCTCACCCTTCGACGCCGTGACCCCGGCCAAACAACGACGGCTGCGCACGCTCGCCGCCTTGTGGCTGCGAAGCGCCCGCCGAGGTGCGACACGCTACGAGCGCATCCGGTTTCGACGTGGCGGCGGTGACGAGCGGGGCCGGTGGGCTCTTGGAGGTCGAGGTGCTCGAAGACGCCTTCTGACTCGGCGCCAACCGCCACCGCCTCGCCCGCGCCAGGCGACCTGGGGACCGAGGGTGAACGCTGGGTAGGGTGTCGGCGTGAGCAACCAGACCATCATCGTGGAACGCGACGGCGGGGTCGTGACCGTCACGCTGAACCGCCCCGAGCGCAAGAACGCCGGCAACGGCCTCATGTGGCAGGAGATGCACGACACCTTCGCCGAGGTGAGGCGCCGGCGCGACGACCGCGTCGTGGTGATCACCGGAGCCGGGGGGGCGTTTTGCTCCGGCGCCGACATCGCCGATCCGAAGGGTGTGAGCGGTGACCCTTCCGACCCGCACATCGTGCGCATGCAGTTCTTCGGGCAGGTGATGTTGGCGCTGCACGACCTGCCCAAGCCCACCATCGCCAAGATCCGCGGCATCGCGGCGGGAGCGGGCATGAGCCTGGCGCTCGGGTGTGATCTCACCGTGGCGTCGGACAACGCCCGGTTCTCGGAGATCTTCACCCGCCGCGGCCTTTCGGTCGACGGGGGTTCGTCGTGGTTGTTGCCGAGGCTCGTGGGTTTGCACAAAGCGAAGGAGCTGGCCTACTTCGCCGACATCCTCTCCGCCCACGAGGCCGCCTCCTACGGGCTGCTCAATCGCGTGGTGGCCGACGACGAACTCGACGCATTCGTCGACGATTGGGCCCAGCGCTTGGCCCAGGGCCCGCCGCTGGCGCTGGCCATGACCAAGAGCCTGCTCGACAGCTCCATGGCGGTGTCCATGGCCCAGGCCCTCGAGAACGAGGCCCGGTGCCAGACCATCAACTTCTACAGCGAGGACACGGGCGAAGCCATGCGGGCGTTCGCAGAGAAGCGAGAGCCGAGGTTCACGGGTCGTTGAGAATGCGAGTGGTGCTGCTCGCCGTGCTTGCCGCTCTGGTGGGAGCGTGCGGGCAGTCCGACGGGCACGTGGTGGGGGTCCCCACCAACGGCGCTCCGACCACGGGCCCCGAGGGCCCGGGGTACATGGTGCAGTCGGACGTGGTCAAAGGCCTCGGCACCGTGCTCGTCAACGGCTACGGGCTCACGTTGTACCTCTTCGTCCCCGATAACGGATCGGGACGGTCGACCTGTTTCGGGTACTGCGCCACGGAGTGGCCCCCCGCCACCCTCCCCACCGGGGTCACGACGCCGGTCATCGGGGGCGGGGTCGAGCGGGCCCTGGTCGGCACGACGCGACGGGGGACCACGCTGCAGGTCACCTACAACGGATGGCCGTTGTATCGCTGGATCGGGGACACCTCGGCGGGGGAGGCGACCGGCGAGGGGATCACCAACGCCGGGGGACTGTGGTACGCGGTGAACGACGCGGGCCAGCCCGTCCACTGAGCGTCAGACTAGTGGTCCGTCGCTGATATAGCTGAAGTAGTTAGGCTGGCAACATGACCATGCTGCTGGCCGCACCGCCACTTCGCATGACCCGCAAACAACGGGCCGAGCTCGCGCGCATCGCACGTTCTTCGTCCCAGCCGCACCGCTCTGTCATGCAGGCCAAGGCGTTGTTGCTTGCCGCCGATGGCGAGGCCAACTACGAGATCGCACGGCGCTTGGACGTGGCGTCGAACTCGGTGCGCAGCTGGAGACGGCGTTTCGAAGAGAGCGGGACCGACTGGGTCGGCACGATTGCACCGGGACGGGGCCGCCGTTCGTGGTTGCCCGAAGGCACCGTGGCCGAGGTAGTGCGCGTCACGAGGGAGGAACTCCCCGATGATGGCTCTACTCAGTGGTCGACTCGGACGCTCGCCCAGCGACTCGGGATCGGCAAGGACACCGTGGCCCGGATCTGGCGGGACCACAACCTGCGACCTTGGAGCGTCGTGAGCTTCAAAGTCTCGAACGACCCGGACTTCGAAGAGAAGCTCGTCGACGTGGTCGGGCTCTACATGAGCCCGCCCGAACGGGCCATCGTCTTCAGCTTCGACGAGAAGACCCAGGTCCAAGCACTCGACCGCACCCAGCCCTCTCTTCCTCTCAAGCCCGGACGGGCCGGGACCATGACCCATGACTACAAGCGTCACGGCACAACGGATCTCTTTGCCGCCATGAACGTCGCCACCGGCGAGGTCCTCTACGACACCCGCACATCGCACAAAAGCACCGACGTGCTCCAATTCTTCAAGTTGATCGACCTCCATGTCGCCAAAGACCTCGACATCCACGTCGTCCTCGACAACCTGAGTGCTCACAAGGCACCGCCGGTGGCCAAGTGGCTGGCCGATCCCAAGCGGGAGCGCTGGCACCTGCACTTCACGCCGACCAGCTCGTCGTGGCTGAACCTCGTCGAGAGCTGGTTCTCCATCCTCACCGAGCGCCGGCTTCGCCGGGGTGCCTTCACCTCCGTCGACCACCTCATCGTCGAGATCGAGACCTGGGCCGAGCATTGGAACGACGATCCCAAACCTTTCGTCTGGAAGAAGCCGGCAGAGGAGATCATCGCCAAGGTGAAGAGAGGCCGGGCTGCATTGGCTTCAGTCAAATCCGCGACGCACCACTAGCTACTTCGACCTGAAAAAGTCGGTGTAGGCACGAAGCTCAGCTCGTCCTGAGGGTGTCCATGCGCTCGCCTGTGCCCCGCTCCGGACGTCCCCGGTCGTTTTCGCCTCGGATTTCTGCCGTTTCCGGCATTCGGGGCGCGACCGGAGAGAGCGGAACGGGGATCAGGCGGCGGAGGTCTTCGTGGTCGGTGTTGGTCGGCATGGTCCACGGGCGGTCGGACAGGGAGTCTTTCGCGTATCCCCTCGTTCGTCGATGAGCGCGGCCACCTTCGTCGCGTTGTGCGCGAGCACGCCCCATCCACACCACGTGCGCGCACCGTCGATGCCGTCGATGTGGGTGCGGTTCCAGCCCCAGGAGTGCTTCAGATGGGCGATGCGTCCTTCGGAACCGGTGCGCCACTTGACCAGTTTCACGAAACGCTTGGAGCTTTGGAGCTTGCGGCGCTCGGCGTTCGCCCGGCCCTTTCGGGGAATGACGACCCTCTTGACGCCGAGGTCAGAGAGCTCTTCTTCCACGCTGGCCTCGCCATAGCCGCGATCGGCGGTGACAGCCCTCGGGATGCGGCCGAACAACTCGATGACGCGCCCGATGGCCGGCGCGAGCAGGGGCGCGTCGGAGGGGTTGCCGATCATGACCTCGTGGTCGAGCACGACGCCATCGACGTTGTCGAGTACCTGGGCCTTGTAGCCGAATTCGACCGGACGGCCGAGCCGCCCCTTTCTGATGGGCCGGGCATCGGTGTCGTGCAGGGAGACCACCCTCTTCGATCCATCGGGCACCGATCCCGAGAGCCGAACCTTGGTCTGGGCGATCACCTGCTCGAGGATGGCGACCGTCTCTTCGAGGTCGTCGACGAGGGCCTTGGCTCGCCCCGAGGCCTCGATGCCGGGGCGGCGCAGGGAGCGCCGGGTGTTGTGCCCCACGACCAGGGCCTCTTTCACCGAAGCCCGGGCGATGGCGACCAGCTCGCCGGTGATGGTGAGCACCTCGTCTTTGGCCTCGTCACTGCGTCGGCGCAGCCAGGCGCCGATGGCGTGGGTGCGGCGGCGGACCGAGCGGGTGCGGTCCCGAAACCCGGTGCGTGACGCGTAGCCGGCGGCTTTGAGCTTCTCGACCAGCTTGGTCAGCCGATCCACACCTTTGGCCAGGAGCCCGGCGTCCGACGGATAGGAGACGTTCGCCTCGACGACGGTGGTGTCGGCGCGCACCTTGTCGAGCTTGACCACCTTGGCGCCGTCGGCCTTGGCGAGCAGCGCCTCGTTCAACTGGGCCACGACCTTGGCCCCACAGCGTGTGGTGATCTTCATGAGCGTGGTCGGGTGCGGGACGGCGTCGGTCAGCCCGATGTGACAGAACCGCCGCCAGGCCCACGAGTCGGCCACCTCGGCGCACAGGGTCTCGAAGCCCAGGCGATAGCGGAAGCGCAGGAACATCATGCGCAGGTACGTCTCCATCGGGATCGAGGGCCGTCCGATCTCGGGATCGAAGAACTCCTCGAAGGGCTCGAAGAACAGCGGGTCGTCGAGCAGGGCGTCAATCTGCATAAGTCCAGGTGGCAAACGCAGGACCTCGGGCGGGAGCAATGTCTCCCACAACGTGACCTGCGCGTCTACTTTGGTGCGCAGCACAGCGATGGCCTCCAATCCTTTCCAGGGGACTGGGGACCATCGTTGTTGCATTTGAGCCCGAACGCGAGCACCGCGCGATTATGAACGCGCTGGTCAGCTGCGATTTTCAGATCGACTTTTTCAGGTCGAAGTAGCTAGACCCTCGTATCTCGATACGGAAGATCTGACCCACTCTTCAAAACAAGAGGAGTGACGAGGCGCCCGGGATGGTGATACACCCCTGCCGTACGGTGTGACGAGCGCCTCGTGCGGCCGGCGCCAGACGGTTCGGCCCTCACATGGATGTAGTCCGAATTCCAATTCGGTACCGATCTCAGTGGGAGCTGTTTGTGCTCGCCTCCATCCCTTCCGCCACCCTTCACGGGATCGACGGCCGCGCCGTGTCGGTCGAGGTCCATGTGTCCGCGGGTCTACCTGGTTTCACCGTCGTCGGACTCCCCGACGCGGCAGTGCGCGAGTCGCGAGACCGGGTCCGAGCCGCCTTGCTGTCGAGTCATCTGTCGTGGCCGTCACGTCGGGTGACCGTCAATCTTGCTCCATCAGGCATTCGAAAAACTGGTAGCGGGCTCGATCTTCCTATTGCCATCGGTTTGCTCGTGGCCTCGGAGGTGCTGCCTCGCGCCTGCGTCGGTGGCACGGGCTTCGTGGGCGAGCTGGGACTCGATGGATCGGTCCGTCCCGTGCCGGGAATCGCGTCCCTGGTGGCGGCCATCGACGGCGACCAGATCGTGGTGCCGGCCGGAGCCGCGGCGGAGGCCGCGCTGGTCGCGGGTGGGCGGGTCCGCTCTGGGTGCACCGTCGCTGAAGTCGTCGCCGCGTTGCGGGGGCGGGGCCCGTGGCCGGCCATCGCCCCTTGTGCGGGAGCGTCTCCGACCGGTCCCCGAGAGCCCGACCTTCTCGACGTTCGGGGGCAACTGGTCGCACGCCGGGCTCTCGAGATCGCCGCGGCGGGCGAGCACCACATGCTGCTGGTGGGCGCTCCCGGCTCGGGCAAGACGATGCTGGCGACCCGCCTTCCGGGGATCATGCCCGACCTCACCCGGGACGAGTCGCTCGAGGTGCTTCGTATACATTCCGCCGCCGGTGCCCCGGCGGGTGGTGGTGGCTTCCCGTCGCGGCCGCCGCTGCGGGCGCCGCATCACGGGTCGACCGAGGTCGCCATGGTCGGAGGTGGGACGGCATCGCTGCGTCCCGGGGAGATCTCCTTGGCCCACGGTGGAGTCCTTTTTCTCGACGAGCTCGGCGAGTTTCCGGCGACGGTGCTCGACGCGCTGCGTCAGCCACTCGAAGAGCGGGTGATCCGGGTCCGGCGGGCCCGTGGTGCGATCGACTTCCCGGCCCGGTTCTTGTTGGTGGGGGCGATGAACCCTTGTCCGTGTGGCGAAGGAGGGTGGCCGGGGGCCTGTCGTTGCACCGACACCATGCGTCGCCGCTACCTTCGCCGCCTCTCCGCACCCCTGCTCGACCGTTTCGATCTGGCCATCGCGCTCGGTCGACCCGACGTCGAGGATCTTCTGGGTGGCCCACCCGGTGACTCGTCGGCGGTGGTGGCGTCCCGGGTCCGACGGGCGCGGGCCCGGGCCCACGACAGAGGCGTGCGGTGTAACTCCGAGCTTCAGTTCGACAACGTCGACGGTGTGTCGGCGCTCTCCGCCGACGCTGCCGCCCTGCTCGAGCGGCGGCTCCGATCGGGCACCCTTTCTGCTCGCGGGCTGCACCGTGTGCGTCGGGTGGCACAGACCATCGCGGACCTCGACGGCGCGCCCGGCGTGGACGAGCGCCAGGTGGCCGAAGCGCTCCAACTCCGGGCGGCGCGTTCTGTGCTGGTGGCGGGGGAACAACGATGACCACATCGCCGACGCTGACCGACGACCAGCGCTACGGCGCCGCTCTCGCCGCGTTGGGGGCTTCGCCGGGCCTGCTCCGACGGTTCCTCGACGGGAGCAGCGCGGCCGAGGCGTGGGAGGCCCTCGCGGCAGGTCGCCACCGTGCCGACCCCGATCGCCGTTATCGCTCCCACGCCGTGCCCGAGACCCTCGAAGGCGTCGCCGCGGCGTGTGTGGCGTCGGGCCTGTCGGTCATGGTCATGGGCTGTCCCGGCTTTCCCCCCGCCCTGACGCACGACCGGCAGGCTCCGGCCGTGTTGTTCTCGACCGGCGACGCGGCGGTGCTGGAGGGCAGGCCCCGAGTGGCGGTGGTGGGCACGCGTTCGGCCACCCGCTATGGGCTGGGCCTCGCGGCGGAGCTCGGCCGCGGCCTGGCCCGGGCCGGCGTGGTGGTGGTCTCAGGGGCCGCCCCCGGCATCGACTCGGCCGCCCACGCCGGAGCGCTCGCCCTCGAGGACGGTGCCCCCACCGTGGGGGTCCTGGGCACGGCGCTCGATGCGGTGACATCTCGCGCCGAGATGGCGTTGGGCCATGCGCTGGCTGTGCGCGGTGCGGTGCTGTCCGAGACCGCTCCCGGGGTCCACAGTGCGCGTTGGCGGTTCGCGGTGCGCCACCGGGTGATCGCCGCGCTGGCCCATGTCGTGGTGGTGGTGGAGTGCCACCACCGCGGTGCGTCGCTGCACACCGTGTCGGCCGCCCTGGCCCGGGGCGTGACCGTCACGGCTGTCCCGGGCTCGGTTCGAAGTCCGGCCTCGGTGGGGACCAACCGCCTGTTGGTGGAAGGTGCGGTTCCCGTCCGTGACGTGGACGATGTCCTGACCGCGGTCGAGCTGGCCGTCATCGCCCGCCCCGACGTCGCCCCTCCGGGCCCGACCCCGGTGACGGCTCGTCCCCAGGTGCGAGCCCAGGCGGAGCCCCGGTTGGGGCCCGTGGCGGCTCGGGTGCGGGAGGCGCTCGACCAGGACCCGGCCACGCTCGAATCCGTCGTCCGCCGCAGTGGACTTGCGCTTCGAGACGTGGCTCTCGCCCTGGAGCAGTTGGCCGAGGCGGGCTACGCCGTCGACGAGCGGGGTTGGTGGCGGCGCTCGGTCCGATGAGCGGCCCGGGGGGGTGGGCGGAACCCGGACCCGGGCCAGGCACAGACGGTGGGCGTCACCGGGGGTCCAAGGGGGCGAAACCCTCAAGGACCTCCGCGGGTCCGTCGATACGAACAGGCGCGAACTAGCTGGTCATGGGCGCTCGAGAGGGGTGACGCATGTTCGCTGGGGAATCGGCCGGGCCTGAGGCCACCGACGCCTTCTCCTGGAGCGGCCAACCGACGGAGCTCGAGGCGGGGCACCCGTCGTCCAAACGCTGCCCAATTGAACCCCTACATCCTGGGCTATGCCATGGGCCCCGCCGCCCTGGTGACCCTGTTGATCCTGCGGCACTTCGGGGTCGTGGCCCACGTGTCGGTGTGGCTGTGGTTGGCGGTGTTCGCCGCCATCCCGGCGGGCAGTGTGGGGCTCGAGGTCCTGTGTCGCCGGAACCCGAGCACCTTGTGGCTCAACGCCCGGGTGGCGTGGCACGCCACCGCGGTGACCATGGTCATCTACCTGAGCGGATGGGGGCCCGAGCTCGTCGGGGCGTTCGCGTTCGTGGCGCTCGAGAACGTCTCCCACGACGGGTCGCGCACCTGGCGGCGCACGGCCTTTTGGAGCCTTCTCGGCATCACCGTCGGCCAAGTGGCCATCTGGCAGGGGTGGGCTCCGTCGTTCCTGTCGGTGGGGAAGAGCGAAGCGCTCGGGCTCATGGGCGCGTTCGTGCTCCTGTTCGTCATCCGCATGGCGGGCGCGACCATCGAGCAGAAAGAGGATGCACAGGCCTCGATGCGCGTCAGCGAGGAACGCTTCCGGTCGCTCGTCCAGAACTCGACCGACACCACCTTCGTGATGGGGGCCGAAGGGCGGATCATGTACGCCAGTCCGGCTACGACCTCACTGTTCGGCCGGGAGCCCGAGGAGCTCATCGGCAGGCGGGCCACCGAACTCGTCCATCCCGAGGATCGCCCCCGCGTCGAGGCCCAGCTGGCCGCGCTCATCAACACCGTGAGCGTCACCGAGCCCATCCAGTTCCGGGTCGAGCACTCCGACGGCACCTACCGGTTCGCAGAAGCGGTGGTGAGCAACCTGCGGGACAACCCCTCGGTCGCCGGGTACGTAGGTAACCTGCGCGACATCACCGAGCGCAAGGAAGCCGAGTCCCAGCTCCTTCACGTGGCCCTGCACGATCCGCTCACCGGGCTCCCCAACCGCACCCTGATCCTGGACCGGGCCGACCAGATGCTCGTCCGGTCCCGGCGGGAGTACCGTCCCGTGGCCGCCCTGTTCATCGACCTCGACAACTTCAAGGACATCAACGACTCCCTGGGCCATGACGCCGGCGACAAGGTGCTCCAGGCCGTGGCGCATCGATTCGTCGGTATCCTGCGCGACAGCGATACCGTCGGGAGGCTCGGGGGAGACGAGTTCGTCGTCCTGGCCGAAGGCGCGTCGTTGGGAGCGGGCCCGGAGATGGTGGCCGAACGGCTCCACGACGCCCTGCGCGAACCGTTCCGTATCGAGGGCTACGCGTCGGTCTCGCTGACGGTGACCGCCAGCATCGGGATCGCCGGTGGCCAGCGCCACTCGGCGTCCGAGCTGCTGCGCGACGCCGACATCGCCCTGTACCGGGCCAAAGCGCTGGGCAAGAATCGCTCGGCGCTGTTCCAGCCCGAGATGCAGACCGCGGTGCTCGACCGCATCGAGCTCGACGCCGATCTCCGCAACGCCTTGGCCGAAGAGCAGTTCTTCCTCCTCTACCAGCCCGTGTTCGACCTCGACCACGTGAGCGTTTCGGGGGTCGAAGCGCTGGTCCGGTGGCGCCACCCGGTGCGCGGCGTCGTCCCCCCCGATCAATTCATCCCCATGCTCGAAGACTCGGGGCTGATCGTGGAGGTGGGTCGCTGGGTGCTCTTCGAAGCCTGCCGGCAGGCCGCCCAGTGGCACCGGCGCGGGTTCAACCTGTCGATGTCGGTCAACGTCTCGATGCGGCAGCTCGAGATCCACGCCTTCGTCGACCACATCAAAGAGGCGCTGGCCGTCACGGGACTCGACCCCACCACTCTGGTGATCGAGATCACCGAGAGCACCCTGATGCGCGACGCCGATGCCACGGTCCGCCGCCTGCGCGAGATCAAAGACCTCGGGGTGCACGTCGCCATCGACGACTTCGGCACCGGCTATTCGTCGCTGGCGTATCTCCGCCAGTTCCCGGTGGACGCGCTCAAGATCGACCGTTCGTTCATCTCGGCCATGGCCGACTCCCCTGAATCCGGCGCGCTCATCCACACCCTGGTGGAGCTGGGCCGCACCCTTGGGCTCGAGACCCTGGCCGAGGGGATCGAGGACAATGCCCAGCTTCTCAAACTCCAAGAGGAGCACTGCGACCGGGGACAAGGATTCCTGTTCTCCAGGCCCATCGAGCCCGAGGCCATCGAGGCCTTCCTCCTCGACGCGTCCGAGTCCAGCCGGGCTGCGGCAATCGCCACGTCCGGTTCGACCGCGGCTTCGCCGCCCCCAGCCGGCTCGCCAACCGGGGCCGCCGATGGCGACCAGGCCCAAGCCCTGGCATCGGGAATCGGGTCGAACCCGTAGAGGACCGTGCCGCGATATGCCGGCGCCCGCTTTGGACCGGCGGGCCTACGGCGATCGTCAGGCCTCAGTCCTTGCGAAGGAGGTTGGCAACCAGCGCCGTGTCCTCGGTGCCGCGGACGAAGCAGACCTTGTCACCCCGTAGGGCTCTGTGATCACAGATCCTCGGCGCGAATCGGACCGATCGAAGACCGGCACGCCTTGATCGTCGGACATCAAGCGTCTGTACGCACTGGGTTTCCGGTATGCGTCTCCCATCGTCTCACGCCCCCGGTATTCCCTGAGTGCGTCCAGATTGAGAGTGGCGAGGTAGACGTCTTCGCCATCGCCGGCCTCGAAAATGAGCTGGTCACGAGGTTGACCATTAGGTTGACCATTCTGTTCGAACACCATTCCGTCAAAGACGCTGGAATGGCCATCTTGATCGGGAGCCGAATAGTTCACCGTTGCGATCGCGGTCATATTCTCGAAGGCTCGGGACCGAAGCTGATAGGTCCGCTCGCCAGCCATGGGACAAGCGTTTGGCACCACAATGAGTTCAGCGCCGCCAAGCATCAGTTCACGCGCTGACTCGGGGAACTCTCGGTCAGCACAGATCATGACGCCGACGTCGACGAACCCGCCCTCAATGTCGAGCCGAGCGACCTCAAAGGATCCTCCAGGCGTCAGGGCTTTCTCCATTCCCCAGTCACACGTATGAACCTTGGCGTAGCAAAGAACATCTTGACCATGCCGGTCGATCAGGAGGGCGGTGTTCCGAGGCGAACCAGGCCACTGCTCCAAAAATGTCGCCAAAATCGCCACATTGAGGTCGGACGCAGCCTTTCTGAATGCGGTCACCCATGGATCGTGACGTCCGATTGCCATCTCCTGCCACCTCGTCCGTCCAGCCTCGTCATCAGGGCAAGGGGCGTAACCGATTTGCCACATCTCTGGCAGGATTGCGATGTCCGCCCCCTCTTGGGCGGCCCTGGAACATGCGGCCAATCCCTTTTCGAGGTTGGCCTGTGGATCGCCACTGGAAGCGGATTGACACAGAGCCAGCCGTAGGTCGGTCACGACTCCATTATGCGGCCCGAAGACTGGTTGGGCTGCCTCCGGGTCGAGGCGAGAAGGATTGGCACTTTCAGGACGTCCAGCCGGAACAGGCAACTCCGGCGTATCGAAGGTCTCGCGGTATACGGTCGTGCCGCCGAGCCCCGGTGCGAGCTCCAAGGGGGTGCCGTGATGCGAGTGCCGAGAAGCCTCCTGATCCGTTCGCTGGTGGTGGTGGCCGTTCTGGCGGCGGGCTGCGGCGCGACGCCGTCAGCTCATCCCTCCTCGACCGTCGCCTCAGCGCTGTCGCTCGGCGAGACCTCTACGTTCAGCGTCCCGGGGGTGTCGGTACCGGGCACCCCCACCGTGTACGACAAGGTCATGGTTCGTCGGTTCGGCTCACCGTCGGCGACCAATGTTTTGGTCCTGGTGCCTGGCACCCTCGCCGGAGCGGCCGACTTCGACATCGTCGGACCGTACCTGGCCGAACACGTCCCGAATCTCCAGGTGTGGGCTGAGATGCGACGTGAGGGGGCACTGGAGGACAACACCATGCTCCTCAAGGTCCTCCATGGCACAGCGACGGTCCAACAGGCTTTTAACTACTACGTCGGCTGGCTTGCCAATCCCAAGATCACGTCCCACTACCAGCCGCTCAAGGCATCGCAGTACGGCTTCGTGGACCAATGGGGACTGGCGGTGGCCATGGGTGACCTTCACAACGTCATCGAACTGGCTCGCGACGGTGGCAAACGAACGGTAATCCTGGGTGGGCATTCGTTGGGCGGGGCCGAGGCGTCGATCTATCCGGTGTGGGACTTCAGCGGCCGAGGCGGATATCAGGACATCGCCGGCATCGTCGGGATCGACGGAGATGCCGGCCTCCCCGGTGGCTTCGGTTCCGCCCCGGTTACCACCTCGGCCGAGGCCACTGCGGCGTTGACAAAGTTGCAAGCCGGAAGCCCGTGGCTCGATCTTCTCGGCTTCGGTCTGCCCTGGATCACCGGGCCGTTCGCCGAGCTTGGGGCCTTGGGAGCCCTGAAGGAGCCCTACGCCGCCTCGATCGGCCAGAAGTTTGCCCTCCTGCCCTCGGAACTCAAGCCCCCCGTGCCCGCCACCAACCAGGCGCAGCTTGGATATGCCTTCGACGCGTCGACCTCACCTGCCGCCTTGGCGCTCATCCACGTGCACTCGGGTCACCTGGCGGCCACCGGCTCGCCCCGCAGGTGGGTGAACGATGGGCCAACCCCAATACAAGACATCGCCTTTGCGTTCTCGCAAGAACCACTCGGCCCGGTTGACTGGTACTACCCCGAACGTCTCACCATCGACGCCGGGGTCGCCAGCTCACTGACCCAGACACCAGCCGCGGACGTGCTTGGGCTTCGGCTTTACCACCTCAGTCAGGTCGATGTGCCCCTCTACGTGATCCAGACCTCGCTGGGCGGCACCGATAATTCCGTGGCCGACGCCGCCCACGCCTACCAACATGAGTCGAAGATCCCGAGCGTGACCATCGTGAACCGCTACTCGACCTACAGTCACCTCGATCCGTTGTTGGCCACTCCGTCAAAGAACGCGTTCCTGCAGACGGTGGTGCCTTGGATCGAGCACCTGCCGGCATATCGGCACTGACCACGACTCCCTCTAGCGATCGACAGCTCGAGGTGGACGCTCGCTCGCCGCCGCGTCAGCGGGGAGCGCAGATCGCCGCAGGTAAGCCTGAAGTCGTCGCGGAAGAACTGCAACGGTTCTTCGCCCACCAGTGCCCTGTCAGGCAACGTTTGCGCGCGGCTCGCGCCACATCGCCCACATCATGGGACCCTTCGGCACATGCATCTCCTCTGTGACAACGAAGCCGTGGCGAGCATAGAAAGGGACGTTGCTCTCCTTGGTCGCCTCCAGGTAGATGCGAACGCCAGTTTGATCACACCGTTCGAGCCCCGCAGAGAGAAGGGCCGAGCCGATCCCCTTGCCTTGCCATTGGGGATCGGTTCCGAGCATCCCCAGGTACCAGTGGGGTTCTCTCGGGTGGTGGCGGTCGAGGCACAGGAGCCCCCGAAGCTGCGAGACGAACCGACCCCGAAGGAGCTGGACCATCGCCAAGCCCACCGTCGCGTTGTGCTTCCAGGCGTACGGGAACGTCCCAGGTGGATACCAGAAAGCCAGCCCTTGGAGGCTCTCGGTGGTGTACACCTCGTCGACTTCCAAGGCAGGGCGTAGAAGGGCTCCGAAGAAAGCTGGAAGCCGCTGTCGACGAGTCCTCGCGTCGGGGAACATCCAGTTCGTCAACGGGTCGTCATCGAAGGCCCGGGCCAACATCTGAGAAACCACTCCAACGTCGGCGTGACCGGCCTTTCGCAACGGGTCCCGTGCCCCGCTATTCGCGCCCACGGATTCGCGAGGCTAATGCGCCTGTTTGCGATGTCATAGCAGCCGTCACAGCTCCCCGAGGGAGAAGCGGGTGCCCTGGTCATCCGCGCAGTCCGAGGTCACCCCGTAGGGCTGTCGCTCGGGGTCTGACGCCGTGCCCCCCGCCGCCCTGACCCGCTCGACCGCCGCGTCGATGTCGTCGACGAGGTACAGGGGCACCGCCGTCGCCACCGCGTGACCGCCGGAGATGCCCGTTCCGGGGCGCACGTCCTCCACCTGCCAGCCGTCCTCGACGCGGCCGGGCGTGACCTGCCACCCCAGCACCGCACCGTAGAAGGCGCGCGTCTTCGCCGAGTCGGCCACCTCCAAGGAGATGTAGGCGACATCGCCCTGGCGCGTCCCGTGCTGGGCGAGCCGAGGCCCGGGATCGCCCGAGGGTGGACGGAAGACGGCGAAGGGCGTGCCCTGGTCGTCGACGCACTCGGCCACGCGTCCGAACGGCGCTTCGGTGGGGGCTTGCGCCTCACCGCCCGCAGCGCGCACCCGGACCACGGCCGCGTCGACGTCGTCGACCAGGTAACACAGAAACAGCGTGCCGGGCTCGACCCCACCCCACAGCCCGTGGTGCAGCGCCCGGTCGGCCACCTGTCGTCCCTGGTCGCCACTGCCCGGCGCGAAGGACCACCTCAGCACGGTGCCGAAGAAGGCCTGGGCCCGGGCCACGTCGGGGACCCACAGTGACACGTACCCGATGTCCCCGGGTTGCATCCGCTGCGCCCCGGAAGCGGCGGTGTCTGTGCGCTCCGACACCACGGAGATGATCCAGCGGTGGCCGAAGGGATCGCGCACCACGGCGTTGCGACCGTAGGGATTGTCCGCCGCGGCCCGCTCCACCGTGGCGCCGGCCTCGGTGGCGCGGTGCAGGGCGACGTCGACGTCGGGCATCTCGATCACGAAGCTCACCGTGGCATCGGCTCCGGGGCGCGGCGCGGCCACCCTGCTCTCCTGTGACCCGCCGCTCTGCGGTGCCTCGTCGGCCAGGTAGAGCTCGGCCACGCCGAGCTCGAGCTCGGCGTGGCCGATGCGTCCGTCGGCCATCACCATGGGCTCGCCCCGCCGGCGGGCGCCGAAGACCTCGACGTACCAGTCCATGGCCCGCCGGGAGTCGGCCACGATCAGATAGGGAGTCAGGCCCCGCGCACCTCCTTCCGGGCGGGACAGGGCGCGCTCGACCCGGGCGCGCAGTGCGGTGACGAAGTCGGGATCGGGCTCGACCGGTGACAGGGGCGAGCGCAGGGCCTCGAAGGGGTCAGGCACCGCTGGCCTCCTCTTCTCCATAGGCGCGGCGGAAGGCGGCCCGGGCCCGCACCAGCAGTCCCTCCGCCGCGTGCACGCTGCGGTCGACGAGCACGGCGACGTCGGAGACGGGCAGATCGTCGATATACCGGAGCGTCAACACGGCCCGGTGCAGCGGCGACAACACCGCCAGGGTGGCCCGGGCCTGCAGCGCGTCGAGGCGGATGTCCCAGACGTCGTTCTCGCCCTCGCTCCTGCGGGTGTCCGCGTCGTTCCCCACGGCGCGCAGGCCCCGCTCCTCGCGGGCCTGGCGCCGCCAGTGGTCGACGAGCTTGTGGCGGGCCACCCCGACCAGCCACGGCACCGACACCGGTGCGTCGTCGTGGCGGCGGACGGCGTCCACCGCGGCGAGCAACGTCTCGGCCGTGAGGTCCTCGGCCAGCGCCACTCGTCCGCAGCGCGACAGCAGGTAGCCGTAGACGTGGGGGACGGCGCCGTCGTAGAGCGCCAGGAGCTCCGCACCGCCACCGGAGTGACCCGTCGAGGCCGCCTGCTCGTCCACACCCGTATTGTCGTCCGGGGGTGCCGTTCTCCGACGGGTGGAAGAGGAATTTCTGTGCACTGGGTCGTCGACGGCATGAACCTCATCGGGTCCCGTCCCGACGGGTGGTGGCGTGACCGTCCCGGCGCCCGGCGCCGGCTCGTTTCCGAGCTGGCCACCGTGGTCGGGCCCGCAGTCGAGGTCACCGTGGTCTTCGACGGCCGACCCGGGGCGGGGGAGGTGGAGGCGGCGGCCGCCCTCGGCGTCACGGCCCGGTTCGCCCCGGGAGGACCCGACGCCGCCGATCACGCCATCGTCGCTCTGCTGGAGTCGTTCGGTGACCCCGACCGGATCACCGTGGTGACCTCCGACGGCGCCCTGGCCGACGCCGTGCGCCGGGCCGGGGTGGCGGTCGAGGGCGTGAAGGCCTTCCGGGGCCGCCTCCCCGACGACGAGACCCACCCCCGTGGGCACCCACACCGACCCGACCCTTGACGGGCGAGGCCCCCGTCCCTATCTTTCGGGTGAAGGGCTGTTCAGTATCCGGATCTGGTGTTCGGTATATCGAACACCACGTGGGACATGGGGGATCGGTGTGAAGCTCGACCTGCTGTACGAGATCGACGTGCCCAAGCCGTGGCCGGGGGAGCACCCCTGGGGCCAGCGCAAGGCCGAGCAAGAGGCCTACGCCGAGGCGCTCGAGCAGATCAAGCTGGCCGACACCCTCGGCTTCCACACCGTGTGGCACGTCGAGCACCACTTCCGGGAGGGCCGCTCGCACTCGCCCGCGCCCGAGGTCATCATCGGCGCGCTGAGCCAGGCGACCAAGAACCTCCGCCTCGGGTTCGGCGTGGTGCTCATGCCGCACCAGTTCTGCCACCCCGTCCACGTGGCCGAGAAGGTCGCCACCGCCGATGTCCTGTCGGGGGGCCGGGTCGAGTGGGGGACGGGCCGGTCCACCCCCATGGAGCAGACCGCCTTCCACGTGCCGGTGGAGGAGAGCCGGGCCGAGTGGCAAGAAGCCATCGAGGCCACCGTCCAGGCGTGGCGCGAGGAGTACTTCGAGTTCCACGGCAAGTACCTCGACTTCCCCCGCCGCATGGTCACGCCCAAGCCGGTGCAGGTTCCCCACCCGCCCGCCTGGATGGCGGCGACCTCCGACGGATCCGCCGCGGTGGCGGGCAAGTTGGGCATGGGGCTGCTGTCGTTCTCGATCATGCAGCCCATCACCAAGATGGCCGAGCACATCCGCCAGTACCGAGAGGGCGCCAAGAACCCCACACCGCTCACCGAGGTCACCACCAACAAGGTGGCCGCCTACACCCTCGTGCACTGTGCAGACTCCATGGAGCAGGCCGAGGCCAACGGCATCTGGGACTCGGTGTGGTGGTGGTACAAGAACCTGGCCGAGTTCATCTTGGAGTGGGAGGTGCCCCATCTCTCCGACGCGGAGAAGGAGAAGATGTTCCCTCTCCTCAAGCGCCAGATCGAAGGCAAGTTCGACCCCAAGTGGTTCTCCGAGGCCGACATGATCATCGTCGGCGACCCCGAGACCTGTGTCGAGAAGATGGTGAAGTACGCCGAGCTCGGCGTGGACCAGCTCATCTGCTACGTGCAGTTCGGCTACCTCTCCCACGAGTCGGTGATGCGCACCATCGAGCTGCTCGGCACCAAGGTCATGCCCGAACTCGAGAAGCGCGACATCCAGGTCACGGCCGCCGTCACCAGCTGACCCACCTGCCTACGTTTCCGACCCGACGAGCGGGGCGCAGGACCGGGCCCCGAGTGCGACGGAGGACCGATGACCCGTTCGGACGACACCGCCGTCCCTGACTACCCCGCCATGCTCCGCATGGACGGGCGGGGCGTGGTCGTGATCGGGGCGGGACAGGGGATCGGGCGCCAGGCCTGCCACGCCCTGGGCCAGGCCGGGGCCAAGGTGCTCTGTGTCGACCTCGACCAGGACCTCGCGGCGGACATCGCGGTCGAGGTCGGGGGAGTGGCCTGGGTCGGCAACGCCACGGTGCGCGCCGACGCCGAGCGACTCTTCGCCGAGGCTCCCGCCCTCCTGGCCGAGATCGGTGCCAGCGGCCTGGCCGGCATCGTGGACATCGTGGGCATGGCCCAGTACCGGGGCCTGCTGGAGATGGACGACGAGTTGTGGGACTGGCACCACGACATCGTGCTGCGCCACGCCTATCTGGCCGTCTCGGTCGGTGGCCGGGCGCTGCGCGACGCCGGGGGCGGGGTCATGGTGTTCGTGGCGTCCGCCTCGGGGCTTACCGCGGCGCCGCGTCACGCCGCCTACGGCGCCGCCAAAGCGGGGCTCATCGGCCTGGTCCGCTCGGCCGCGGTGGAGCTCGGTCCCGTCGGCATCCGCGTCAACGCCGTGGCGCCGGGGATCGTGTGGACGCCGCGCGTGTCGGGCTACCTGGGCGACAAGGGCAAGGCCGTCAACGCGGCGAACTCCCCCCTCGACCGCGTCGCGCTCCCCCAGGACATCGCGGCGGCGATCGTCTTTCTCGCCTCGGACCTCTCCGCCTACGTGAACGGGCAGGTGCTCTCGGTCGACGGCGGGGTGGGGGTGAAGTTCCCCTACCCGGTGCCCGACAACCTGTGAGTGGTGTGGGACGGTCCCCCGACGTCGAGCCGTTCCTCCGGGGCTGCGCGTGGCGAGCCGTGCCCGGTGTGCCCTACCCGCGCTTCGATCCCCGCGACGCGGCGCGCCTGCCCGCCGACACCTGGCAGTGCGCCCAGATCCCGGCCGGGGTGCGACTCGAGATGGTCGGTGACGCGTCGGCGCTCGAGCTCGACTACACCACGGCCACCGACGATCTCGGCTACCGCGGCTCGGGGGCGGGCACGACCTTCGCCCTGTGGCGCGGCGACGAGCAGATCGACGAGCAACCGGCGCGGCTGGGCCCGGGGACGGTGACCCTCGCTCTGGCCGGGGACGCCGATGCACCGGCGGTCGTGTATCTCCCCGAGGGCATGCGTCCCGAGGTCCTGGCCCTGCGCGCCGTCGGGGGAGCGCTCGGGCCCGCACCGGCCCAACCGCGCTGGATCGCCTACGGCGACTCCCTCCTCGAGGGGTGGGTGGCGAGCGCGCCGGCCCGGGCGTGGGGAGCCGTGGCGGCCCGTCGCCATGGCCTCGACCTCGTGAACCTGGGCTATGCGGGCTCGGCCCGCGGGGAGATCCCCTGCGCCGAGGCGATGGCCGGGCTGGCGGCCGACGTGATCTCGATCTCCCACGGGACCAATTGCTGGACCCGCACACCCCACAGCGCGGGCATGATGCTCGAGACCACGCGCGCCTTCCTCGCCATCGTGCGCCAGGGGCATCCCGACACGCCCCTGGTGGTGGCGAGTCCCGTGCTCCGCCCCGATGCCGAGACCACACCCAACCGGCTGGGTGCCACCCTGGCCGACCTGCGCGGCGCCATGGAAGAGGCGGTGCGCGACCGGCTCGACGCCGGTGACCACAATCTCGTGCTCGTCCCCGGCGCGCCGGTGATCACGGCCGCGCTGCTGGCGGACGGCATCCATCCCGACGACGCCGGGCACGAGCGCCTGGCCGAGGTCTTCGGTTCCGCCCTGGCGAGTGCCGTGGGCGTCCCCGCCGAGCGGGGGGGCTGACCGGTGTCGGGGTCGCCGTCGGTGGAGCGGGTGGTGAGCGTGATCGACTTCCTGGCGTCGCGACCGGGGGAGTCCTTCGGACTCTCCGAACTGGCGCGCACGCTCGGTCTGTCCAAGGCGACGGCCCACGGGGTGTGCACGACGTTGACCGAGTCGGGTTGGCTCTTGCGCCACCCCGTCGACAAGACCTACACCCTGGGCCCCGCCCTCATCGCGGCGGGGCACGCCGCGGGGGCGCGCCAGCTCGACCTCGTCGACCACGCCCGGCCCGTGATGGAGGAGCTCGCCGCCCACCTCGCCGCCCAGGTGGTGGCCTCGAGCACCGTGGGGGACGAGATGGTGCTGCTCGCCACGGCGGGGCGCCCCGGGCCGATGTGGCTCGCCTTCACCGTGGGCCAACGCGTCCCCCTGGCGCCGCCCCTCGGGACCGTTTTCCTGGCCTGGGCCGGGCCCGACGCCGTCGAGCAATGGCTGGACCGCCTGGGGCCGGGGGCGACGCTCGACGACAAGGAGCGGTTGCGCTCGGCGCTGGCGGTCATCCGGGGGCGGGGCTACGCGCTCAATCTCGAGGCCGTCGCCAACCTGAAGCTGAGCCGAGCCCTGTCGGGCCGTGACAGCCGCCGCCGGGCGCTGGCGGTGGCGGTGGAGGACTTCGCCCATGAGGAGTACCTCCTCCAAGAGCTGGAGGAAGGCGCCACCTACCACCTCAGCCAGATCTCGGCTCCCGTCTTCGGGTCCGACGGTGCCGTGGCGCTGGCCCTCACCGTCGTGGGCCTGCCCGAGAAGCTCACGGGGGAGGAGATCCCCCGTTTCGGCGACGCGCTCGTGGCCGCGGCCCGGCGCGTGACGCACTCCATCCACGGGAGCGCGCCCCAGTGAACCCCGACGCGCTGGCCGCCTTCGACCTCTCCGGGCGCGTGGCGGTGGTCACCGGCGCGGCCTCGGGCATCGGCCGGGCCTCGGCCGCGCTGCTGGGGGCGGCGGGCGCGGCGGTGCTGTGCGCGGACCTCGACGGCGCCGGCGCTCTCACCACGGCCGCGCAGCTCGAGGAGGCGGGGGGCCGCGCCCTGGCCCGCCAGGTCGACGTGACGGTGTCGGCCGAGGTGGACGCGCTGGTGCACCAGGCCGTGGCGGAGCTCGGCCGACTCGACGTCATGGCCAACATCGCCGGGATCATCGTGCAGTCGCCGGTCGTGGACTTCGACGACGACGCCCTCGACCGCATCCTGGCCGTCAACCTCAAGGGCGTGTTCCACGGCTGTCGCGCCGCGGCCCGCGTCATGGGTGCACAGAGCTCGGGCTCGATCGTGAACATGGCGTCGGCCGCCATCGACACCCCCTCTCCGGGCCTGGCCGGCTACGGCATGGCCAAGGCGGCCGTGGTGCAGCTCACCCGGGTGCTCGCCACCGAGATGGGCCCCCTCGGAGTACGGGTGAACGCGGTGGCGCCCGGGTTCGTGGAGACGGCCATGACGAGCCGGCGTTTCGTCGCCAGCGACGGCACCGTCGACGAGCCCCATCGCCAGGCCGTCCTCGACGCCGTGTCCCGGTCCACGCCGCTGCGCACGGTGGGGCGGCCCGAGGACATCGCCTATGCCGTGCTCTACTTGTGTTCGGACGCCTCTCGCTTCGTGACCGGACAGATCGTCCGCCCCAACGGCGGCGTGGCGATGCCGTGGTGAGCGACACGATGGTGAGCGACACGATGGTGAGCGACACGATGGTGAGCGACACAGTCGGAGAGGAGCGCCCGTGCAGGTCGTCGTCGACTTGAGAGCCGAGCCCGCGGCCGTTGTGCTCGAGGATCCCGCTGACTGCGGACGGTTCCACGTCGCGGTGCGCGGCGCCGCTGACGCCATGGCGGGCGCCGCCGGTGACGCCGTGGCGCTCGACCGCGCGCTGCGATCCGACGCGGTGGGGAGTCTCGACGGCGACGGGGAGGCGCTGGTGCTCGTCGACGCGGTCCGTCGGCTGGCGGCAGGCTCGGTCGGCGACACCTGGGACGACGACTTCGCCGCCATGCTCCGCTATGCGGGTTCCAAGGGCTGGTTGAGCGAGGACGGCGCATCGATCCGGGCCCATGTCGAGTGGGAGTAGTTTCGGGTTGGAGGTGATCAGGTGACGACCACCAGAACCGAGACCGACTCGATGGGCCCCATCGAGGTGCCCGCCGACCGTTACTGGGGCGCCCAGACGGCCCGGTCGCTCGTGCATTTCTCCATCGGCGACGACGTCATGCCGCGAGCCGTGATCCGTGCCTTCGGGATCCTGAAGGACGCGGCGGCCCGCACCAACGCCGAGTTGGGCCTGCTCGAGCCGAAGCTGGCCCTGCTCATCTCGGAAGCCGCCGATGAGGTCGCGTCGGGCGCGCTCGACGAGCAGTTCCCACTGCGCGTGTGGCAGACAGGCAGCGGCACCCAGACCAACATGAACGCCAACGAGGTCATCTCCAACCGGGCCATCGAATTGGCGGGCGGGGTGCTGGGGTCGAAGACCCCGGTGCACCCGAACGATCACGTCAACATGTCGCAGTCGTCCAACGACACCTTTCCCACCGCCATGCACATCGCCGCGGTCGAACAGATCACCCACGACCTGTTGCCGTCGGTGCGGGCGTTGCGTGATGCGCTGGCCGACAAGGCCGACGCCTTCTCCGACATCGTGAAGATCGGTCGCACCCACCTCATGGATGCCGTGCCGCTGACCCTGGGCCAGGAGTTCTCGGGATACGTGGCCCAGCTCGACGCCGACATCACGAGGATCGAGACGTGCCTGCCCGATCTCTACGAACTGGCCCTGGGTGGCACGGCGGTGGGGACGGGGCTCAATGCCCATGTCGAGTTCGGGCCCCGGGTGGCGGCCCAGATCGCCGCGATCACCGGACTGCCGTTCGTCACCGCGCCCAACAAGTTCGCGGCGCTCGCCGCCCACGACGGCCTCGTGCAGGCCAGCGCCACGCTGCGCACCCTGTCGGTGTCGCTCACCAAGATCGCCGACGACATCCGCTGGCTCGGGTCCGGCCCGCGCAGCGGGTTGGGTGAGCTCGTGCTGCCGCCCAACGAGCCCGGCTCGTCGATCATGCCGGGCAAGGTGAACCCGACCCAGTGCGAGGCGCTGATCATGGTCTGCATCCAGGTGATGGGCAACGACACCGCGGTGGCCGTGGCCGGCAGTCGGGGCAATCTCGAGCTCAACGTGTGCAAGCCCGTCATCATCCGCAACGTCCTGCATTCGATCACGTTGCTCTCGGACTCCTGCGTAGCCTTCCGAGAGTTCGCAGTGGAGGGCCTCGAGCCCAACCGGGCCCAGATCCGCCGGCATCTCGAGAACTCGCTCATGCTCGTCACCGCCCTCAACCCCCTCATCGGCTACGACAAGGCGGCCGAGGTGGCGAAGAAGGCCCACGCGGATGGAGGCACCCTGCGCGAGGCGGCGGTCGCCCTCGGGCACCTCACCGGTGAGGAGTTCGACCAGGCGGTGCGGCCCGAGGACATGACCCACCCGTGACCGCGCTCCTCCGCCCCTAGGCGATGCGCATGCCCGTTCTCGACTCCGGTGTCGTCGATGCTGCCCTCGCGGAGGGTATGGCCTGGGAGCGCCAGGGCGACATGCTCGTGAAGACGCGTCGGGGCAAGGACTTCGCCGACTCCCTCGCCTACGTGAACGCCGTGGGGGCGTTGGCCGAGGCGATGAACCACCACCCCGACATCGACATCCGCTGGAACGCCGTCACCATGCGCCTGACGACGCACTCCGAGGGGGGCCTCACCCAGCTCGACCTCGACCTCGCCCGTCGCATCGACGCCCTGTCCGCACCGGGTGGCTAGGGCGCGGGCGGGGGAGCCACGACGTCGCTACGTCCCGGCCGCGGCCCTCGACGGCCGGCCCCACATCATCGTGGACGGTGCACCACGCCCGGGCACGATGTGCACGCTGTCGCACTGGCCCGGCACCCCCACCTCCGAGGCGCTGTGGCACGACGTCTCGGCCGGGATCGTCATGGCCGCGTTGGCGCGTCATGAGCTCCCCGCTGACGTCGAGGCGGTGTCTGTCGACCACTACGACGCGGACGGCGTGGTGGCGCTGGCGCTGCTGTGCGTGGAGGGCCTGGCCGCGGACCACGGGTCGTTCCTCGTCGAGGCGGCCCAGGTGGGCGACTTCGACGTGGTGACACGTCGCGACGCGGCGGTGGTGGCGTTCGCGGTGCAGGCCCTGGGCGACGTGGAACGCGCCGCGGTGGTGCTGGGGGTGGATCGCCCCGATGCGGAGGTCGCCGACGCCACGGCGTGGGCCGCCACCGAGGCGTTGCGGATCCTGCCCGGTCTCGTCGATGACCCCGAGCGCTACCGGGCCCTGTGGGCGGACGAGGCCGCCGCCTTCGACGCCTCGTGTGGCGCGGTGTCCGAGGGGTGGGCGAGCATCGAGGAGCGTCCCGAACACGACCTGGCCATCGTGCGCGTCGACGTCACCCATCCCGATGCTCCCAAGGCGGCGTGGGGGGGTGCGCCCCTGCACCGGGCCGCGCTGCATTCCGCCACGCCGAGACTGCGGGTGGCCACCATCGCCGGGGGTGGTGTCGAGGTGCGCTACCGCTACGAGTCGTGGGTCCGGCTGCAGAGTCGACGGCCCCGGCGGCGCGTCGACCTCTCCGCCGTGGCGGCCGAGCTGACGCGGTCCGAGGCCTCGGGGGGGTGCTGGGTCTTCGACGGTGCCGGCGCCATCACCGGGGCGTTGCACCTCGCCCCGGGCACTCGAACCACGCTCGATCCCGAGCACGTCGTGGACGAGGTGGGTCGGGCGCTCGAAGTGCTCGACGCCGGACCACCGGCGTGGGACCCCTACGCCGTGCCGGTGCGAAGCGGCTGAGGTTCAGGTCTGACGCTCACGCGATGGGGAGGTCCCACATGGGAAACCACCGCGACAGGTCGGGCTCCATAGGAAGGTCGTCGGCGAGCATGGACTTGAGCCGGAGCTCGAGCTCGTTGTCGCGCTGCTCGTTGCCCGTGGGCGCGAAGGGGTAGAAGGTCCCCTGCTTGGCCAGGTACACGATGTACAGGGGCCGGGTGATGGCGTCGGCATCGGACCCGGTGGCCTCGGGAGCCCCCATGTCGCTCGTCGCGCTGTCGGCCCCCTGGGCGGGACCGGGGGCGAAGCCGAAGACCGAGCACAGCAGCTGCGTGCTCCACCCCGCGTCCTGGAGCGAGGAGTGCACCATGTGCACGCGGGTGACCAGGTCGTCGACCGCGCTCGCCTCGACGATGATCCACCGGTACCCGAATTTGTCGCCGACGTGGCGCACGGTCGGCGTGGCCGGAGCACCCGGAGCGGTCGGCGCGGGCAGGCCGGACTTGGTCGCACCCGGCACGGCGGTGCCGCTGGTGGGTTCGGCGCCCGGAGCCGTAGGCGCGGCCGGGGCGCCGGGGCCGTTGTCGTCGGGCGTCGTCAGGAGCTGCTCGAGCTCGGCCTGCATCTGGGCGAAGGGCTGACCCGACGGCGGCTTGAAGCACACCCCGGCGCGACCGGTGGGCAGGAGGCCAGAGGTCACCTGCAAGGTGATGGCGGCATTGGGCAGGTTGAACAGGGCGTCCAGGTTGGCCCGCACGGGCTTGGTCCGGCCCAGCAGGGTGTCGAACAGGCCCATCAGCGTGCCGCCGTCGGCGAGCGTCGGAATCGCTCGCTCGCGGTGGGCCTCATCCGGGCTGGTTCATCTCGGCTTCGAGCTTGGCCAGTTGGTCAAGGCGCTTCTGCAGCGGCGGGTGGGTGGAGAAGAGCGAGGAGAGGCTCGTTCCCTGAGCCAGGGCGGGGGTGAAGAAGAAGGCGTTGAAGTGCTCGGCCGAGCGCAGGTCACGGGTGGGGATGCGTGACATCTCCCCGGTGACCTTGACCAGGGCCGAGGCCAGCAGCGACGGTCGCCCGATCAGGATGGCGCCGGAACGGTCGGCGGCCAGCTCGCGATAGCGCGACAGCGCCATGGTGAGGAGGAAGCTGATGGCGTAGATGATGGCCGAGACGACGATGACGGCCAGCTCGATCATGGCGGCCTGCCCGGCCCCGCCGTTGCGGTTGTTCCCGCCTCCCCCGAACCCGCCGAAGAGCCCGGCGTAGATGGTGAAGCGCGTGATGAGCCCGGCCACCATCCCGAGGAAGCTGGCAATGGTCATGATGGCCACGTCGCGGTGCGCCACGTGGGAGATCTCGTGGGCCAGGACGGCTTCGAGCTCGGGCTCGTCCAGCCGGCGCATGATGCCCCGGGTGGCACACACCACCGCGTTCGAGGGGTTGCGCCCGGTGGCGAAGGCGTTGGGCATGTCGACATCCGCGACGGCCACGCGTGGTTTGGGCATGTCGGCCAGGGCACACAGGCGGTCGATGATGCCGTGGAGCTCGGGCTCCTGCTCGGGAGTCACGATGTGCCCGTGCATGCCGAAGAGGGCGATCTTGTCGGAGAACCAGTACTGACAGAACAAGAAGACCGCCGCGATCACCAGGACCACGGCGAGGCTGATCCCGACGGCGATGAGGACGCCGATGACGACGGCATAGAGCACGACCATCAGCAGTCCGGTGATGAACATGCGGACTGTCAGGCCGTGATCGGCGGGGATGCGGCGGTTGATCGCCATCAGGGGTTCACCTCGGGTCGTGTTTCGGGTTGGGTGGCCGGGGACGCGAGCGTCTCGGCCGGCGCGGCGGGGGCTGCGAGCGCTTCGTCGCCCGTCTTGGCGGCCGGGGGCAGGACGGGCGCGGGGGCCACCGCCAGCTCGGTCTTCAAGGCGGCGAGCTCGCGTTCGACCTGGGACGTGGCGCTGACCTTGTTCAACTTGGCCTGGATGTCGTCGGTGCTCGAGCTCAGGTCGGTGAGGGCGCCGGACTCCAGGAGCTCGTCGATGGCGCCGGCACGAGCCTGCATCTGGGAGATCTTCTCCTCGGCGCGCTGCATGGTGGCGCCGGCGTCGCTCATGGATCCCGAGATGCCGGCCACGGCCTCGCCGATCTGGGTCTGGGCCTGGGCGGCGCTGTAGGTCGCCTTCAACGTCTCCTTGCGGGTCCGGAACGCGGCGACCTGAGCCTGGAGGCGCTCGGAGGTCTCGACGAGCTTGTCCTGCTGCGCGGCGATCTGGGTGTGCTGGCTCTCGAGATCGGTGAGCTCGGCCGCGATGGCCGCCCGCCGGCTGAGGGCCTCACGGGCCAGGTCCTCGCGATTCTGCCCGAGGGCCATGCGGGCCTGTTCTTGGAGCTTGGTCGCCTGCTGCTGGAGCTGATTGGCCTGGATCTCGATCCGCTTCTTGGCCGTGGCCACCTCGGCGATGCTGCGCCGCATCTTCTGGATGTTCTCGAGCTGCTTCTCGTAGGACAGGTCCAGGGTGTCGCGGGGGTCCTCGAGGCGGTCGAGCACCTTGTTGGTCTTGGCCCGGAAGATGTTCAGAAATCGCTGGAGAACGCCCATGTCATCAAAGATCATAGGGGAGGGTCATGGCCCAGTCGCCGCGCGAAGCGCCTGGTGGGGGCCCGCTGCACATGGTCGGGACGGGCCCGGGACCGTTCCGGCGCCCGGTGACGTCGGTCCCGGGTTCCCTCGGGCCCGGCGCCGCCGAGCTCACGTCGAGGCGGCCTCCATGGGCCGGACGCCGGGCCGGTCCGGGTGGCCACACCTGCGGGGTACCGTGAGAACGATGAGCACCCGTCTGTGTCTGCTGACCGTCCACGCCCACCCCGACGACGAGGCGTCGAAGGGGCCCGCCAGCGTGGCGCGCTACCACGCCGAGGGCGTCCACACCGTGCTCGTGTGCTGTACGGGCGGTGAGGAAGGCGACATCCTCAACCCGGCCATGGACACGCCCGAAGTGCGGGCCGACATCGGGGCGGTCCGGCGCCGCGAGCTAGAGGCCTCCGCCGCGGTCATCGGGTACGACGAGCTGGTCATGCTCGGCTACCGCGACTCGGGCATGAAGGACTCGCCCGCCAATTCCCGACCCGACTCCTTCGCCCAGGCACCGCTGCACGAGGCCGTGGGCAGGCTCGTGGCGGTGATCCGACGGGTGCGTCCCCAGGTGATCGTGACCTACGAGGACGACCAACAGGGCTATCCCCATCCCGATCACCTGCGCGACCACGAGATCTCGGTGGCGGCATTCGACGCCGCGGGCGATCCCACCGCGTTCCCCGAGGCGGGCGAGGCCTTTGCGCCGCTGAAGCTCTATTACGTGGGATGGTCGGCGGCCCGGGTGATGGCGATGCACGAGAAGTTCGTCGAGCTGGGCCTGGAGTCGCCCTTCGACGAGGCCTGGCGCGAGCGGGCCGCCAAGATGGTCCGCAACTACACCACGGCCGTGGACATCTCGGACTATGCCGACGTCCGCCGTCAGGCCCTGCTGGCCCACGCCACCCAGGTCGACCCGACCTCCCCGTTCTGGTTCGGGCTTCCCCCCGAGGTGGCCCGGACCATCCATCCGGTCGACGAGTACATCCTGGCTCGCAGTCGGGTGGGCCCGACGGGGGACGACGTCACCGAGGACGACCTCTTCGCCGGTGTGCGGGACCTCGCCGCTCGGTAACATGCCCCGACGGTGCGAAAGGCCTGCTCCTCGGCGCGCACCCGTATCTGACGCCGACGACCCAGGGAGGACGAGATGTCGAAGTGGCTCAGCCAGGAGTGGCTCGACGAGACGAGGAAGATGGCTGAGGGCCAGCCCGAGCGGGCCGGCGCCTCGGCTCGCATGCAGTACGTGGTCACGGGGGCTCCCGACGGGGACATCGACTACTACTGGGTCCTCGAGAACGGCAAGATCAGCGAGAGCCAGCTCGGCCGTCTCCCCGACGCCGAGGTGACGCTCACCACCGCCTACGCCGATGCCCTCAAGATCCAGAAGGGCGAGCTCGACGCCAACGCCGCGTTCATGCAGGGCAAGGTCAAGGTGACCGGGAACATGGCCAAGGTCATGGCGCTGCTGCCCATCACCAACTCACCCGAGTACAAGCAGCTCCAGGCCGAGATCTCCGCCATCACCGAGTTCTAGACGTCGACCGTTCCCGGCGCGGGCCTCGGGTGAGGGTGCCGTGGTTGGTTGAAGGTGGTGCGGGTCAGGACCCGGACCGCATGAGGTCGCGCAAGGGTCGGTAGCCGATCACCGTGATGTCGGCGTCCTCGAGCGCCACACGCAGGTCGGGGTCGTGGACGAGCATCCGGTGGTCGTCGACGCGGGCCTCCCAATCAGTGGCCATGGCCTCGAGCTCGGGGCTGTCCACGGCGGGATGGAGATAGGCCTCGGTCACTCCCGGCTTCAGGCCGGGGATGGCGTCGAGCAGGATCTGGCGACTGCCGACGCCCGGCACATAGACGAAGTCGTCGGGGAACACCACGCCCTCCTCGGCCGCCAGGGCACGGAACGGGAACCCGATGAGCCCCTCGGTGTCGGCGCCCGAGAGCCGCAGGGGGAGCTTGAACTCCACGGCGAGGTCCAGGTAGACGTCGAAGAACTCCGACTTGATCTGCATCGTGCCCATGTGGGCGTCGAGATGGCTCACGTCGAAGCCCCACAGGATGGCCCGCTCGATCTGGGCCCGGCACTCCCGGCGCACCTCGTCGAGATCGGCGTGATCCCACACGTCCTCGACGGTGCGGGGGAACCCACCGTCGCCGTCGAGCAGGGACGGGGCGTGGGTGATGGGGCCCCACCGGTACAGGTCGAATTCGGCGTTCACGGTGAGATGGACACCCACGTCGTCGCCCCGATAGCCCGCGGCGGCCCCGCGGGACCACGGACAGGGCACCATCAAGCTGGCGCTCGAGGCCAGACCCTCGCGCAGCGCCTGGTAGACGCCCACGTTGGCGGCGTGGCAAAAGCCGAGATCGTCACAGTTGAGAATGAGGAGCTTGGCGTCCTCGGCGTACCCGAGTCGTTGGGCGAGCGATGGCACGCACCCGACGGTAGCGCCCTGGCCACCCCTGTCGGTCCCATGTCACCGGACCACGACGGTTCAGGCCGCGGTGGCCCGGGTGTCCTCGAGGGCTGCGGCCCGCGCCAGCGCGGCCCGGGCGGCAGCCAGGCCGCGGCGGCCGACCTGGCGGGTGGGCTCGTCGATCCGCCAGTCGCTGTCGCCGGTCGGACGGGCCGGACGTCGGGCGATGTCGCCAACCAGGGGAAGCTGCAGTTGGTTTTCCACAGGTCCCAGCATCGCGCCGAGGTGTAACACCGGTTCCCGGCGGCTGACCTCCGGCTCGAGGACGGCGCCATATGGCGCGGCGGGGAACCGGCCGCCCGTCCCGTTCGTCGAAGACAGACGAGAACGACAAGAAGGGCGGGTCGTCGTGCGTCGCAGCCGCGTGCCGAGATGGGGGTCGAGCGTGATGCTGATGGCAGTCGTGATGGCCGGATGCACCTCGGCGTCCGACCCTCCGCCGCCCGGGCCGATCGTGACCACGGCCACGGCCCCCGCATCGACCACCGCGCCCGGGCCCACGGCCTCGCCCCCACTGTGCCGCGCCCCGGGTACGGTCACCGAGCTGTCGGTCACGAGGACGGACGCGTTCCCGCAGAATCACGTCTCCTTCGTCTTTCCCCCCTTCGTCACGTCCACGGACGCGGCGGCCATTGCGGCCGTCGCCGAAGCCGCGTGCGGGTTGGGCGACTTCCCGCCCGGTGGCTATTCGTGCCCTCTGGACTACGGCGTCAGCTACGCGCTGGTCTTCAAGAGGGGAACCGTCGTGGTCGGGACCGTCACCGCCGATCCCACCGGTTGCCCCACCCTCACGGGACTGGGCCCGACGCGCTGGGCCGCCTCGAGCTTCTGGGACCAGCTCGCCGTCGCCCTGGGGCTGCCGGCGCCGAGGGAGTACTGCGATCCATTTAGCGGCCGACTCCCGACCGCTCCGACCCAGTGCGGGCCGGACGAGTAGCGCGGCAGCCTCGGCGGGGCGACGGCGGGGGCGAACCCTGTAGGTTTCGCCCGTGGATCGATACGGCATCACCGTCCCCTTCGACGACGTGCCCCTGGCCGAGCACGGGGCCTGGTACCAACGCCTGGACGAGCTCGGCTACACCGACGTGTGGACCGGTGAGGCCAACAGCGCCGACGGCTTCACGCCCCTGGCGTTGGCGGCGGTGGCGAGCGAGCGGCTCCAGCTGGGGACGGCGGTGGTGCCGGTGTACACGCGCGGGCCGGGACTCCTCGCCATGCAAGCCGCCACCCTGGCCGAGCTGGCGCCGGGACGGTTCGCTCTCGGGGTGGGCTCGTCGTCCGACGTCATCGTGGAGCGCTGGAACGCCACACCGTTCCTGAAGCCCTACAAGCGCGTGCGAGACACGGTGCGGTTCCTGCGCGCCGCGCTCACGGGAGAGAAGGTGGACGCCGAGTACGAGACCTTCGCCGTGCGCGGGTTCCGCCTGGGAAGGCGACTCGAGCAACCCCCTCCCATCTACGTCGCCGCGCTGCGCCCCGGGATGCTGCGCCTGGCCGGTCGCGAAGCCGACGGTGCCATCCTCAACTGGCTCTCGGCGGAGGACGTGAAGAAGGCCGTCTCCGAGGTGGGGGAGGGCAAGGCCGTCGTGGCGCGCATCTTCGTGTGCCCGACCGAGGACGCCGAGCGGGCCCGCTACGTGGGCCGCATCGGGATCGCCGCCTATCTCAACGTGGCGGTGTACGCCGCCTTCCACCAATGGCTGGGGAGAGGGCCGCTGCTCGAGGCCATGTGGGCAGCGTGGCGCGCCGGGGATCGCAAGGGCGCGCTGGCCGCCATACCCGACGAGGTGGTCGACGCGCTCGGTGGTACACGGATCACCGCAGGAGTGCCGCGCCCATGTGCAGCGCTACGTCGACAACGGCGTCACCATCCCGGTCCTGGCGCTACTGCCCGGAGGAGACGACCTCGCCAAGGTGGTCGAGAATCTCGCTCCGCAGGGAGCCTGAGCCGCGGACGACTCGATCGGCTGCGCCCACGCCTTGTATCCGACTGCGCGTCAACCCTCAACGGGTGGGGGACTTGATCCCTGAGCGGCCGCGCTGGCCGCTTGCGATGGGGGCCCCCGCAGGATCTGTGCGATGCCCACGGCGATCACGGCCCCGACGACGGGGCCGAGCACGTAGGCCCACCAGGCTGTCCAATGACCGCCGACGAGCGCGGGGCCCAGTGAGCGAGCGGGATTCATCGACGCCCCGCTGATGGGCGCAGCCCAGAGGCCGGCCAGCACGACATAGCCGCCCACCGCGAGAGCGGCGTTGGGGCCGACGTTGCGAGCCCCGGAGGCCGTTCCGAGGATCACGCTCACGAGACCGGCGGTCAGGACCACTTCGATGAGCGTTGCTTTCCAGGCGCTGATGTCGGGACCGGGCGACGTTGCACCGAGGTGGCCGATGTTGGAGAACATGAGGCGCAAGAAGCCCGCGGCGAGGATGCTGCCAATGACCTGAGCGAAGAGATATCCGGGTACCCGCTTCCAGGGGAAATTCCGTCGCAACGCGAAGCCGAGGGTGACGGCCGGATTGAGATGTGCACCACTGATCGTTCCCATGAAATAGATGATCGCCATGACCATGAGGCCCGGAGCCACGACGCGGGCATCGAGAGGAACCGCCCCACGGCTCTGAGCGTCCACCACCGCTCCTCCGGCGGCGACGAGCACGAGAAGGAACGTGCCAAAGGTCTCAGAGAAGAGTCGACGCCACTCGTAGGTGAGGTCATCGAAATCTCGAGTCCAGGGCGTCTCGAGACCGGGCCGCTCGATGAATGCACCGGGTTCGATCTGGTTTCGAGGTGGCGTTGGTTGCATGGTCACCCCATCCGGTCCTCGGGATCCGAGGCTCAGCTTAGAAGCATGGCATGAGCGGTGGTGTCCTCCTCATGTGGAAGTGGCAAAGGGTCGTGTCGGGCCTTAGCCTCGGCGCCAGATGCGTGGGCTGGACTGACCAGCGTCACCGAGATGAGGGAACGATGGCCGTTGAGCACTGGAAGACCGAGCCCGATGAGCAGGACTATCCCGCGGCAAAGTCGTACCTGTCGTTGCTCGTGGGTGTTGACGCCGCGGGCAAACTGGTCAAGGCGATGCGAAAGCAGGACGACGTGGTGCGCCATGCCGCCAAGGATCTCCTCCGGGCGGCCCAACTGCCGCTGCTGAGCTCGGATGACTCAGAGGTATTGACCGACCTGGCCAAGATCCAACGCGGAGTGAAGCTCTCCCCGGTCCTGCTCGTGCAGGGAGATCCACTGTGGATCGCCGATGGTTACCACCGGGTTTGTGCCAGTTACCACGTCGATGAGAAAGCCGAGGTCCCCTGCCGGGTCGTCTCTCGCTCTGCGATCGGGTAGCTGTATTCGATCGGCTACGTCGAGGGACCGACGATCGCGGCGAGAGCGCTCTCGACGTCGGCGTGCGCGAAGGTGAACCCGTTCGCGATCAGCGTGGCCGGGAGCACACGTTGGCCGGCCAGCACCATCTCCGAGGCAAAGTCAGCGCCGAGCGCGACCCGCAGCGCGAAGGCCGGAACCGTCAGCACCGACGGGCGATGCAGGGCTCGACCCAGGGCGCGGGTGAATTCCCGGTTCGTCACCGGCACCGGCGCGGTGGCGTTGACGGGGCCTTCCAACGAGGGGTCGTCGAGGGCGCGCAGGACGACGGTGACCTCGTCGGCAAGCGAGATCCAGCTCAGCCACTGCCGCCCGGTTCCCAACCTGCCTCCGACCCCGGCTCGAAAGAGGGGAAGCTGACGCGCCAGGGCGCCGCCGTGGGCCGACAGCACGACCCCGGAGCGCAGGGTGACGACCCGCACCCCGGCGTGGGAGGCGGGTTGCGTCGCGTCTTCCCAGGCCCGGCACACCTCCGCCAAGAACCCGCTCCCCGGGTCGCTGTCCTCGGTCAGTTCCTCGTCGCCGCGGTCCCCGTAGTAGCCGACGGCGGAGGCGCTGACGAGCACGGTGGGGGGCCGGTTGAGTCCTCCCAGCGTCCGGGCCAGCAACGCCGTCGACTGCACGCGGCTCGACACGATCTCGTGGCGCCGCGCCGCTGACCACCGTTTGTCGCCGATGCCGGCGCCGGCCAGATGGACGACAGCGTCGGCTCCGTCGATGGCGCCGGCGTCGATGGAGCCCGCCGGGGGGTCCCATGCCGCCTCGTCGGGGCGCGGGGTTCGGCGGACCAAGGGGGTCACCTCGTCTCCACGGGCTCGCAGGGCGGAGACGACCGCCTGACCGATGAGCCCGCTCGAGCCCGAGACCACCACGCGCATATCCGCTCTCCGTTCCCGGTGCCGCTGCCCTCGCGACCGAGGCTCCCGACCCTCGGGCGGCCTCGCCCGCCTCAGGTTATGTGTCGCCGAGCGCGCCAGAGAGCGAGGCGCGAGAATGCGGGTATGGAGTCACTTGTCGGTCCGGTGGTGGCGTCGTCGGGAGCGGAAGCGGGCGTCATCGTGGGCGTGATCGCCGCCCTGTTCGTGATCATCGTCTTCCTCTCCTCCGCCATCAAGGTGGTGACCGAGTACGAGCGGTCGGTGTTCTTCCGCCTCGGCCACGTGCGCCCCGAGGCGAAGGGCCCCGGCGTCATCTTCCGCTTCCCGATCGTCGACCGCCTCGTGAAGGTCACCTTGCGGGTCGAGGTGGTGGACATCCCACCCCAGGCGGTGATCACCAAGGACAACGTCACGATCCAGGTCGACGCGGTGGTGTACTTCCAAGTCGTGGATCCGGTGCAAGCCGTACTCGGTGTTGACAACTTCCGGTTCGCGAGCCAACGGATCGCCATGACCAGCCTGCGGTCGATCATCGGCCGCCACGAGCTCGACAACCTGCTGGCGCATCGCGAGGACGTGAACAACGAGCTGCGCACCGTGATCGCGGCGTCCACCCAGCACTGGGGGGTGGAGGTGCGCCAGGTCGAGACGCGCGACATCACGCTGCCGCCCGAGCTGCTGCGGGCCATGGCTCGCCAAGCCGAGGCCGAGCGCGAGCGCCGGGCCAAGGTCATCGCCGCCACCGGTGAGCTCGAGGCGAGCCAGGAGTTGTCCGAAGCGGCCGCCAAGCTCTACGAGTCGCCCGGCGCCTTGCAGCTGCGCGCGCTGCAGACGTTGGCGGAGGTGGCGAGCGAGCACAACTCGACGCTCGTCTTTCCGATCCCCATCGAGCTGCTGGGGGGATTCATCAACCACGGCCGGGCCGCCGGTGATTCGGTGCCGCCGGTGGCGGTCATCCCGCCCCCGCCCCCGAGGCCCCCGGCGCCGGTCTCTCAAGCAGGACCCGTTGGATCAGCCGGGAGCAGCGCACCGGGTGGACCCGATGGGTCGGCCGAAGACCTGTGGGGTCAGGAACCGTCGCCCTCGGCGTAGCGCGCTCTGATCCCTTCGTCGGCGGCGCGTACCTTCGCCGCCATGGAGTCACGGAACTGCTGGTAGGCGTCGGTGAGTCCTTTGTCGGACAGGGCCAGGATCCGGACGGCGAGAAGCCCGGCGTTGCGGGCCCCGTCCACCGCCACGGTGGCGACGGGGACACCCGGTGGCATCTGCGCCATGGCAAGGAGTGCGTCGAGCCCACCGAGCCCGCCCGACTCGATGGGCACGCCGATCACGGGCAACGAGGTGACCGCGGCCAGGACGCCGGCGAGGTGCGCCGCCTTCCCGGCTCCGGCGATCAGGACGCCGAAGCCTCGACCCTCGGCGTCGCGGGCGAACTGCCAACGCGTCGTCGGGAGTGCGATGGGCCGAGAGCACGCGCACCTCGACCGGCACGCCGAACTCGCGCAGTGCCTCGACGGCACCCTCCATGACCGACACGTCGGACGCGCTCCCCATCACGATGCCAACCGATCTCATCGGGCTCCCGTCGTCCTTCTCGCAGTTCGAGATGGCCGGTCCCGGCCATCGTGGCCATTCTGCCCCGTGCACGAGGCGCGCCTCACCTCCGGCGTGGGGCCACGAGGATCGACACTCCGTTCACGGTCTCGAATCGGTCCCGCTCGGGCGGCGGTGCACCGAGACGGCGTAGTCGCCGCCCCCGTACGGAGCTCGGTCCCACGTGGCCCAGCGCTCCACGAGCTCGAGCCCGGCCGAGGCGCTCAGGGCGTCGTAGCGGGCCAGGGTGAGCTGGCGCCCTACCTGGAACCCGGCCACGACGAGCCCTCCGGGCGAGACGGTGCGGGCCAGGTTCGACACCACGGCCGCCTCGGTGCCGAGCTCGAGGAAGATCATGACGTTCCCCGCCGCCACGACGAGGTCGAAGTGGCCGGCGGGAAGCGGCCGCGCTCGACAGATCACCGAGGATCCACTCCAGCTCGGGCGCCTTGGCCCGGGCGGCGTCGAGCATGGACGCTTCGACGTCGATCCCGACCGTCACATAGCCGCGACGGGCGAGCTCGATGGCCACCCGGCCCGTGCCGCAGCCGGCGTCGAGCACCGTGGCCGGGGGGTCGCCGAGGAGCCCGGCCACGAGGTCGGCCTCCCCGTGGAGATAGTGCCCCTCCGCCCCGAAGCGGGCGAAGCGGGCGTCATACTCGTCACCGCGAAGAGGCACCCCACGAACGGTACTGCCACCATGGGTGCACACCAGCCGCTCGTCCTGTGACGGCGGCGGCAGCACGACACCGGGAGAACGGTATGCGCATCGGCTTGGGCCTGGAGATGAACGGGACGATGGACGAGATCGTGGCGAGGGCCAGGGTCCTGGCGTCGACGGGAGTGGCGTCGCTGTGGTCGTCCCAGATCTTCGGATGGGACACGCTGACGGTGCTGGCGCTCGTCGGTCGGGAGGTGCCGGGCGTCGACCTCGGGACGGCGGTGATCCCGGTCCACCCCCGTCACCCCATGATGCTGGCCCAGCAGGCGCTCACCGTCCAAGCCGCCAGCGGCGGGCGCCTCGTGCTGGGGATCGGCCTGTCGCACCAGGTGGTGGTGGAAGGAGTGTGGGGTTACTCCTTCGACAAGCCCGCCCGCTACATGCACGAGTACCTGTCCGTGCTCGTCCCGTTGCTGCACGGGGAGAAGGTGTCGTTCAACGGAGAGGTGATCAAGACCAACACCTTCGCGCCCCTGGACGTGGCGCCGACGCCTCCTCCGCCCGTGCTCGTGGCCGCGCTGGGTCCGACCATGCTGCGTCACGCCGGGACCCAGGCCGACGGCACCGTGACGTGGATGGTCGGCCCCGCCACGGTGGCGGACCACATCGTGCCCGCCATCACCGCCGCCGCGTCCGCGGCCGGACGCCCCTCGCCCCAGGTGGTCGTCACCCTGCCGGTGTGTGTCACCAATGACCCCGACGCCGCTCGAGCCAAGGCCGACCGGATCTTCTCCATGTACGGCCACCTTCCGTCGTATCGCGCCATGTTGGATCGCGAAGGAGTGGCAGGGCCCGCCGATGTCGCCGTCGTGGGCAGTGAAGAGGAAGTCACGGCCCAGATCCGCCGGTTCGCCGAGGGCGGTGCCACGGAGTTCTCGGGGGCCGTGTACGGAACCCGGGAAGAAGTCGAGCGGTCGCAGGCCCTTCTGGGCTCTTTGGCGAAAGCGGTGTCGCGCTAAGGGGTGACGCGGACGCCGTCGCACCCGCCTCGACGTCGGCGACGACCGACGGTCAGCGGCTGAGGCTGGTGTGCTTGAACTCGTTGAGCTCGGGGTGCTCGTCGAAGAGCGCCAGGACGGCATCGATGGTCGATCGGGCTTCCGAGGAGTCGTCGCCGGGCCGGGTCATGATGCGTACGAAGGCCGCCTTGTCGTCGACCACGAACGTGGGGACGCCGAAGACCTGGTGGTTGTTCACTGCCGCCTCGTGCTCCTTGCGGAAGGTCTCATGGGGACCGCCGTCGGCCACGATGCGCAACACCCCATCGGCGTCGACCCCGGCCGCGCGGAGGACGTCGCGGACGACGGACTCGTCGCGCAGATCGAGGCTGCGGTCGTGACGGGCGCTGAACAGCCCGATGTGGACGTCGTAGAAGTTGTCGGGGAACTCGTCTCGCACCACCAGGCTGGCCTCGATGGCCAGGAGGTCGGGAGCCTTGGCGGGGTCGTCCCACACCGGGACACCACCCTCTTCGACATGGGCCTGGGACAACGAGAAGGGGGTCAACTCGACGTCCCACTCCGCCTCGGCGCGCAGGGCCACCACCAGGTGTTCGTGGGCGTTTCGGGCAAAGGGGCAGCGGTAGTCGTAGGTCACGCTGAAGCCAGGCCTGCTCACGGTGGGGTCAACGCCTTTCGGGACCCAGGCATTCCAGGCGGTGCATCGCCGCTCCGCCCCGAGGCAGGAGGATCCGGCCCAGCCTGCCCAGCGCGATGCCGATGATCGATCCCGCCACCACGTCGGTGGCGTGGTGGAGCCCGACGTGCAGGCGGCTCAAGGAGATCGCCCCGGCCATGGCGTAGTAGGCCGGCGCCCAGGGGTCGTCCTCGGCCAGGAGCGTGGCGGCGCACCAGGCGGCGAGGGTGTGACCCGAGGGGAAGCTGGCCGTGGTGGGGATCCGGACGGGCAACCGCGGCGTCGACTCGTGGTGTGGGCGGGTTCGGCCGACGAGCGACTTGAGCCCGGCGTTGACCACGGGGGTGACGACGCCCGAGAACACCACGGCGCGGATGGCGGCGGCACGCTCGGGTCCGGGGCGCCGGCCGCGGGCGACACCGACGAGGAACCAGATGAGACCGTGGTCGCCGAGGAACGACGCGGCGGAGGCCGCGGTGTCGGCGGCTCGACGGCCGCGCAGCGGCGCCACGACCCCGTCGATGTATCTGTCGAAATCGTCGACGCGGTCTCGCAACACCGCCGCAGGCTACCGGGGGCGACAAGCCCGGGGTTGCACTACCGCGATGTCAGCCGGCTCGGGCCACGGGGGGCGAGACGGCGGTCACGGCGGTGAACTCCGACGTCCTGCTCGGGTCGCCCCCGTAGACCGGGCACAGGGACCGGAAGCTGCACCAATTACACAGTGCGGACGGCCGGGGTCGGAAGTCCTCGTGCTCACAGGCCCGCTCGATGGCCGACCACACGGCCGAGGTCCGCTGGCGCGTGCCGCGCACCGCCTGCTCGGAGGGTTCGGCCTCGATGACGAGGGGCTCGCTCAGGTACATCAGCCGGACCCGGCTCGGCCTGCGCCCGAGGACCTGCTCGCACAGAAGCGCATAGAACTGCACCCCGCCGAGGCGCTGCTGCTCCTGGTTGACCGACGGGACACGGCCCGTCTTGTAGTCGACCACCTCGAGCTCGCCCTCGGCGGTGACGTCGAGGCGGTCGATGATGCCCCGCAGTCGCAGGCCGGCCACGTCGGCCTCGAGGGTCAGCTCCACGCCGACGGCGTCGACGGCATCGGGGTCCTCGAGTCGGAGGTATCCGTCCACGAGGGAGGTGGCGTCGGCGACGAACTTGTCGCGTTCGGACTCGGTCAGCTCCAGGCCGGTGAGGTCGGGGTTGTCCTGCAACGCCTGCCACGCCCGGTCCAGCGCGTCATGGGCGGCGGCGGGGCTGCGCTCGCCGCGGGGGTGGTCCCAGAAGAGGCGCTCGAGCGCGCTGTGCACGAGGGTGCCCTTGACCATGTGGGGCGCGGGCGCCTCGGGGAGGCGGTCGATGGCGGAGAAGCGGAAGGCGAGCGGGCAGTCCTTGAAGGCGCTCAGCTTGGAGGGGGACAGGGATCGGGGGAGCGCGAGGGCCATTGCGGCGAAGGCTACGCCTCGGGTGTATCGGTCACGGGGACCAGGCACCTGCGCACCGAGGCCGCCACGGCAGCGGGGTCCTCGAGCGGCCCGAAATGCCCCATGGCCGGGAACACCTCCACGGTCGATCGCCCCAGACGCTGGGCGAACCGTCCCAGGGCCTCGGGCCCGAACCCGTCGGTGTCGGCCCCGCACGCCAGGGTGACCGGGCACCGCACCTCGGCCAGGTGGGCGTAGGCGTCGTGGGAGAGGGCGTGGGCGAACACCTGGGATTCGTGCTCGCGCCGGCAACGCAAGCGGATGCCGCCGCCGTCGACGGGCGCGAAGCCGTTGTCGACGTAGGCGGCCAGGGCATCGGGATCGAGGCGGTCGAAGGGCGCCTTGCCTGCGAAGTTCTCCAAGGCGGCGCGCCGGGAGCTGAACTCCTCGCGCCGGCGCAGCGCCCCGAGGGCGAGCGGGTTCCCCTCAATGGTCGGCGCCAAGGGGACGTCGCCGGGGTAGACGACGGGCTCGAAGCAGTATAGCGCGGCGAAGGTGCCGGGTCGGGCCTCTTCGGCCAGGAGGAGGGCCGCACCCCCGCACGAATGGCCGAAGGCGAAGGGACGGTCGAGCCCGAGGTGGTCCACCACGGTAAGGACGTCGGTGGCGAAACCGTGCCAGTCGAAGTCGTCGTCGGGCGGCGGGTCCGAGGCTCCGTGGGCGCGCTCGTCGAGGGCGATGCAATGAAATTGGCCGCGCAGGTGGGCGGCAATTGGGGCGAGCACCGCCCCGCAGAACCCGGTGGCATGCGCCAGGAGCAAGGGCGGCCCGTTCCCCCCGAGGTCGTAGTACGCGACGGCGACCCCGTCGGGCGTCGTCACCCGGCCCGACGGGATAAGGGGGTGCAGCGGCTCCTCGGGGACGGCGGGGTGTCCGGTCTCGGGCATCCGGGGCGACGCTAGTGGGCGCCGGTGCGGCTCCGTTCCCTGGTTGGCCTCGCTCCGGAGGTAGGCCTAAGTCGTGGACGGCGACTAAACATGGTGTGTGACGCACTTCATCGCGACCTACGGCTACCTGGCCGTGTTCCTGCTCACGGTGGTCGAGGCGGCGTGTATTCCCATCCCCTCCGAGCTGACCCTGGGCCTGGCCGGCGCCCTCGCCAGCGGGGCGGTCGATCCCCAGCACAAGCTCAACCTCGTCCTGGTCATCGTGATCGGCGTGGCGGGGGAGCTGATCGGCTCGTTCATCGCCTACGTCGTGGGACGGACCGGGGGCCGGACCTTCGTGGACCGGTGGGGGAAGTACCTGCTGCTCACGCACAAGGACCTCGACCGGGCCGAGGCCTGGTTCGAGCGCCGGGGAGACTCGGCCGTCCTCATCGGTCGCGTGGTGCCGGTGGTCCGCACCTTCATCTCCTTCCCGGCCGGCGTGGCCGAGATGCCCGTGGTCGCCTTCGGCGTGTTCACGGCCATCGGGGTCACGGTGTGGATCGGTGTGGTGGCAGGGATCGGCTACGCGCTGGGCAGCAGCTACCACTCGATGGTCAAGGCGTTCGGGGACGCGACGTACGTGGTCGCCGCGCTCGTCGTGGTGGCCCTGGTGTTCACGATCGTCCACCGGTTCCGGGCCATGCGGGCCGAGCAGGCGAGTCTGGCGGCGCGTCCCTCCGGTTCACCGCCGCGGCCGCCCGGTGGGGCCGACGTGGAGAAGCTGCCGGCCGACCGGACCTGATGTCGAGAGGGGCGAGCACCCAGCGACTCGTCTGGCTCGGTGGGCTGTCGTTCGAGGGCGAGGACTCCTGGGGCCACCGTGTCGCCATCAGTGGCGACGCGTCGCACGAGGGTGCGAAGCCGTCGGACCTCCTCCCGCTGTCGCTGGCGGCGTGCCTGTCCTACGACGTGGTCGAGGTGCTCCGCAAGAAACGCCAGGACCTGCACCGGTTGGATGTGGTGGTGGACTGCGAGCAGGAGGAGGCGTCGCCGTGGCGTTTTCTCCGCATGGTGTTGCGGTTCGAGGTCACCGGCGCCGTCGATCCCGGCGCGGCCCGCCGATCTCTCGAGCTGGCCGAGAAGAATTGTCCGGTGCTCGCCACCCTCGCGGCGACGGTGCGGGTCGAGACCGTCATCGAGGTCATGCCCATCGCCACCTGAGTGACGACGCCGGCGGTCGGCCTTACTTGTTCAGGCGATGCCGTGGAAGACCTTGTTGTGCAAGTCTGCGACCCGCTGGGCGAGGTCAAAGCTGAGGCTGATGTTCTCCAGTCCGAGTCCCACGGTGTCGATCCCGTTCGGGCTGCAGGACAGGCACCGGACGGCCCATCGGCCTTGAAACGCGATTGGTCTCGCGGCGAGGTCTGGCGCGATTTGGATCGTTGGCATCGCACAAGCGTAGAGATGGCAGCGTCGAAAATGGGTGATCCTGCCCCGCGGTCGCCCGGCCGGCGCTCCCCGGCGTCCGTGAACCGTCCAGGACCTGGTCCTCGGGCGGGACGCGTTCAAACCTCGCCGGGGAGAGAGGTTCAAACGCAACGCCGCCGATGTGGCGCTACCCCCCCGGCGACAGGTGATTGCGTGGAGAGAAGGCACGCACCACCGTCGACACGGTCAGCATCGTCCTGTTGGCTCCTCCGATGCAACCAACGTGCGGTGAACTCTCAGCGACGGCCACGTGAACTGTTCCCACCTACGCTCAGCCGCCGTACAACCCGTGCTTGCGCCGTTCGGTTCGCCCTCTGGTGTGTGCCATCTCACTCCAGGACACCGCTTCGCCCGAGGCCATTTCGACCGCCTTCATGGCTTGGTGGCGATTCGCCCACTCCTCCGGCTCTCCCATGAAGGTGTGCCACACGCCGACCCGCAACACGGTGCAGGTTCGATCGTCGTGCTCGACGAGCACTGCGACGAGGCTCCCTCGGAGCACCGCCGCAAAGCGTGTCTCGCGGTAGGCCCAGTGCCTCGTGCGCGACGTCGGGAAAGACGGCGACGTCCGGACCGAGGGCGTGCTGGACATAGAGAACCAGTCGGAGTGGGCCGACGGTTTCTTGAAACAGTTCGCGCCTCCGTCACATGAAGATCACTCAGTCCCTACGCTCCGTCCATCACCGCCGTGAACTTCGTTCACACAACGTGGTCGGTCTCAGGCGGCTCCGTTGGCGCGACAACCGACCGCTCGACCTCGTCCCCGTGCCGCGGCCGGCCGGGCCTGGAGCTCGCCCCGGCGACTGCCCGTTCCGTTCCTTCGTGCCTGGAGTTCGCGCCCCGTTTACTTTCTGTTTGCTCCACGTTCACCTATCTGGGGTCGACAGGGATCGGGGACGACGCTCCCGATGGTGCCTTGGGCCCGGGGGCGCCGCGTTGTATAGGGTCTGCGCCGTGGGGTCATGGCGGTATGGGGTCACGCTGTTGCCTGGGGCGTCGAGACCAGACGACGAGCGCGACGAAGGCAAGGTGGACGAGGTACTGCGCACACGTTCGGAGAACGGGTGGGAGCTCGTCAACGCCGTCACCGAACGCGACGGGACAGACCTTCTCGTGTTCAGGCGGCCCGCCGACTGAGCCTCGCTCGGCCCGGCGCGTCGGCTCGAACGACGAGGGACGGTCCGGCGACTACGGCGTTTCGAGCAGTGTCCGGCGCAGCCGGGTCACGGCGTCACTGACGCCCAGTGACCGGGCCAGGTCGTCGAAGGAGCCGTGCTCGCGCTCCAGGGTGTCCAGGAACGCCGCCATGGTCTCCGGTGAGACCGAGATGACCGCCGGGGCGTAGCGCTCGACCTCGGCCACCGCGTCGGCGTACTCCAGCTTGAGGCGCTCCAGGAGCGCGATCATCCCCTCGGCGCTCAAGGCGTAGTCCTCCACGATGACGTCGCGGGGCACGCCCAGGAACCCGAGCACGAGGGCGGACAGGATGCCGGTGCGGTCCTTTCCGGCGCTGCAGTGGAACACCGCCGGGAGTGCCCCGGGCTCGGCCAGGACCTGCACGGCCCGTGCCAGCGAGCTCGACCCCTCGGCGAACAATTGCCGGTACCGCGACGTCACGAACGCCGGCTCGTCGTATCGACTGAGGTCCTCGGTGGGCGGCAACACGTCGGTGAGGGGGAGGTGGTGGTAGTCGACCTCGAAGGCGTCCTCGGGAAAGCGGCCGCGCTCGTCGACCTCCCCTTTGGTGCGGAGATCGATGACCGTCCGCAGGCCGAAACCCTCCAACTGGGCGCAGTCGTCCTCGTCGAGACGGGTCAGGCCGTCGGCGCGGAAGAGCCGCCGCCAACGGATGGTGCGCCCGTCGGCGGCGGGGTATCCCCCGAGGTCGCGGAAGTTGACGCACCCCGTCAGGGTCAGCTTGCGTTGCGGTTGCGCGATGGCATCGGTCACGGCGCCGAGGTTACTGGGCGTTTCAGGACGACAGCGCGGCTGCCTCCGACGCAAAGGTCTTCGGCGGGGTGGCTCCGTGCGGCTAGGTCCCCAACGGCAGGCAGTCCTCGTCGTAGTACCACCAGAAGTAGCCGCCGACGTCAATGCCGATCTCGCCGAACCCGAGGTGGGCGTTCGGATAGAGGCTGTTGAGCTCGGCGAAACAAGCCGTCCAGGTGGCGGCGCTGGGCCGGATGTCGTTGCAGTCGTCCTCGTAATAAGAGAGTAGGCGTAGTCGAGCCCCGTCGTGCAGCGAGGCCGGGACGTACCTGTCGGTGAAGGCGATCGGGTCGAGCTCGGCCGGGCCGTGGCCGGAGCCGATGTTGCAATACAAAGTGAGGGTGGAGCGCTTGCCGGCCGCCGCCACGTCGTCGTGGGCGTCGGTGAGCTTGGCCTCGACCTTGGAGTACCGGCCCGTCCAGTTGCCGTTGACCCCGTTTCCGATCTCCCACACGTCGACCGAGTTGCGAAGTAGGGACACATACGCCTTGACCCGCTTGTTGTAGGCGGCGACAGAGATGTGGCGCGAGTCCGAGGAGTCGAGCAGCTCGCCCATGACGTAGCTCACCGGCTGGAGGGTTCGGACCACTGCCTCGTAGGAGGTCGCCTGCTCCTTCACGTTGAAGTAGACGCGCGTCACGGGCACGTGCCCCAGGTCACCCCGGCAGTACCCGCGGGGTTGACTCTTCGGGGACGTCGCTCGCCATGGTGGGAAGCCGCCCGACGATGACGTCGAGAAGCGTGACGTGTTCGAGGACGCTGCGGAGATTGGCCCGGACGGCAATCCAGACCTCCTGCAGGTGCTTGGCCGACCCTCGGTAGTCGGTCGCTTCAGGATGTTGCCCGCGCACACGTGCCAGGGGTCCGTCGAGGATACGCATGACGTCGGCCACGGTGATCTTGTCGGGCGACAGAGCGAGTCCGTAGCCACCGTCGTGGCCTCGCCGGTTGGTGACGAGCCCGGCCCGGCGCAGATCGTTCAGGATCGCACTGAGAAACCCCGCCGGGAGATCCTGGTGCTGTGCCAACGCCCGAGACGTCATCGGTTCGTCACTCGCGGCGAGTACGAGCAGGGCGCGCAGGCCGTAGTCGACCTTCGCTGGGATGTGCACGTCCGGCCTCCTCCCCTGGCCTTCATAGCGACTATATCGATAGTATTAATAAAATATCGAGGGTGGAGGCCGCTCGGTTCGCGACCTCGATCGACCGCGGGCACAAGGCCGACAGACAAACGAACGCCGCAGGCTGGGCGTTTGGGGGCGACAGTGCCCTCGGCCTGAGGCCAGCATCTGGCAAGCAGCGTCGGATACGGCCCTCAGGCATCGTTCGCTCCTTTCTCGACCGGCAGCCTCGGACGGCGGTGGTGGCGCCGGCTCGGCCGAGCGCCCCAATGGGGGAGCCACGCCTGTCACCAGGGTGACGTGTCGGCAAATTTCAATAGACCGATAATGGCCTCCGCGTCACGATTGCGCGAACTCCCGGTAAACCTGCGATCGACCCCGTCGCTCGTTTCGCTTTTTCAATCGAGGCCCGTTCTTCCTTGCGAAATGGAGAGTCCTCATCGATACCGTGAATACACCGCTCATCGAGATCTTGGAACCCATTCTCGGATTCGATGTCGGGAAGGGTGCCAGCGGGGACTGACGACCATATGTCCGAGACCCATGACGGGCCCACCGCCGAGTGGCGCCCCGATCCCTATGGACGCTACGAATGGCGTCGATTCTTTCTCGATCAGCCCACGTCTCTGGTCATGCGCGGCGAGGTTGTTGGATACGACCAAATCGACGCCCTGGAACCGGAGCCCGCCGGGTATGCGCAGCCAGCGCCCCGAGTCCCCACGTGGTCGCCGCCACGTGAGACACAGGATGCCTTTCTGGCCCCGCCGCCACCCGTGGGGAACGCAGCGGCGTGGTCCGCACCGAGCGCCTCCTACCTCGCATCGCCGCCTCCCATGGGGACGGTGCGACCACTAGCGCCAACGCCGTCTTCTCCCGACCACCCGCCGCTCCCACCGGTGGCAAGGAAAGCCGGGTTTCTGACATCTGGGTTTCACGTCCAAGGGCGGGCACAGGCGGGCATCGCCGTTGCCGCCATCGTGACCCTGTTCCTGATCGGTCTAGGACTTGCCATGGCCTTCGGGCACTCCCCGTCCACCCGTGCGGGCGCCCCGGCCTCGTCGTCGGTCACCACTCCCAACGCGTCGGTCGAACTGTCGCCGGTGCCAGCCGTTGCGGCGTCGTCACCGTCCACGACAGGTGCGTCGACGAGTGCTCAGACTGCAGCCCAGGATGGTTCGTCTCCACCGACCGGCGCCGTCGTCCCAGGGGGATCGCCTCCAACCACGACCCCACCGACTGTCAAGGCGAGTTCGGGTGCGGCGGGCGGATCGCCCTCGGCAACCACTCCCGCAAGCCCGACCTCGACCGGTCCCACCCGAACGACCAGTCCCACTCCCACGACCACGGCTCCGAACGCGGGAGGCACGGATCCGACACCGACCGCCACGAGCCCACCGCCGACCACCACGACTCAGCCGGCGACGACGACCACCATGACGACGACGACCACCACCATGACGACGACGACTACGACAACGACGACCACTACCACGACTCAGCCGGCGACGACGACCACGACCGCCCTGGACCAGTCCATGGCCGATGTCGCCACCCGATTCTCGGGACCCCGGACTTCGCCGGTTGACGACATCGTTCTCACCGGAGTGGGGGCAGCCGCGCTCGCCCTTGTGATCTCCGCCTTGTCCGCGCTCTGCCTAGCCGGATTGGCCACGCCTGCGTCGCTGGAGCGTCGACTCTCATCTCCGAAGCACAAGAGACGGCGCAGTTCGTCGCCGGCACCCGCCCGCGGACGCTCGACGCCGGGGTCGAGATCAGATGAGCGTGCGCCCTCGTCGGCCTTAGCGCATACCCCGGTGCTACTCATTGAGATGACCGCTCCCTGACGAGGGTGGTGCCTCTTCTCACGAGACGAGGAGTTCGCGTTCTCGTCACGTAACCGGGGCGTCTTTCCGTGAGTGGCGTAATCGTTCACAAAACGTTCACTTTGCTTGTCGAACACGTTGGCATACGTTGCTGGAGGCCAAACGTCGCCAAGACCGTGCTGACAGGAAGACTGATAGTGAGAAGGACCCGAGCGGTGTTCGTGATCTTCGGAGCAGCGTTGCTCGCACTTGGCGCGGTGATGACTCTTTCTGCCGCCGTGGCGTCCGCGGCTGACGGTAACGGCATCAGGAGCAACGCAACAGAGGATCCCACTACGACCACGACGTCGACCTCGTCAACCACGACCACGTCCTCGACCACATCGACGACGACCTCGTCGACCACGACGACCTCACCGACCACGACGACGACCATCGCAGTCACGCCGGAGTCTTCGACATCGTCAACCACCTCGACGACGGCCGCCGCGGCCACCGCGGCGGCGTCGGGCAGTTCGTCGGACGGAACGTCGACGCCTACCGGTGGGTCTTCAGGCTTGGCCTTTACGGGTGTCGGCACCGGAGTCGTGGGTTTGTTGGTCGTCGGCGCGATTCTCGCCATCGGAGGAGGGCGAGCCCGGCGCCGCTTCCTCGGAGAGCGCATCGAATCGTGATGGGAGCGATTCGGCAGATCGAGCTCGATCTGCCCCTCGTGGGAAGTGAAACGGGGGACCGCACTCTCGCAAGCTCGGGAAAACCCTGCGACAATGGGGGTGTCTATCGGGCACAGAGACGATGGGGTGAGCATGGAACGCCTCCAGGGCTGGCATCCCGATCCCACCGGCCGCCACCAAGAGCGGTACTTCTCACAAGGGGTGCCCACGCATCTCTTCAGAGACGGGAATACCGAAGGCTATGACGACCGCGCCGGCTTTCCCACGACGGTGAGCTACGCGAGCGAGGAGGAGGCATCCCGAGGGTCCTCGGCGGGCGACTCGAACGTGGCAGGGAGCCCTCCGCCTGGTTGGTACCCCGATCCACTCGATAGCAACTATCAGCGAGTGTGGGACGGGACGCAGTGGACCGAGCAGACACAGCTCAGATCGGTGCAAGCCGGCGGCCTAGAACCCGGGCCGACTGGTCCAGTGCAGGGGCCGTCTTCTGATTCCAGCGGCGCCCCGGGTGCCGCGCCCCGGTTTTGTGTCCACTGCGGGTCGGCCTTAGGCGAAGAGGCCAAAGTGGGGGATCAGTCTCGAAACGGCACCAGGTCCCAAACGGGCGGAGATTCGTACTCACCGAGTCCCTCGAAGGTGCCCACGAACGGGCACGATTCCTACGTGGCGCAGGTCGATCATCCCTGGCAGACGATGGGACGAGAAACGAATGAGGCCAACGGCACCGTCGCGATCTCTGCTCCCGTGCAAACTCCCGTAGTCGTCCCCGACCCCGTGCCCAGCCCCGGCTGGTATCCGGTCCAGGGGGCGCCGGAGATGGTCCGGTGGTGGGATGGATCACAATGGGGCGACGTCCGATACACAGACCCACCGACCGCTGAAGTCCCGAGCCCACCCGCGCAGTACCGCTGATCGAGCGCACCGGCGGTGCTGGCCCTCAACCCAGGGCGGTGATCTCCAGCAAGGTCGCAACCGAATCGTCGACCTCGGCCACGTTGAGGGGCTTGGCGTGGTAGGCGCTCGCCCCCGCCCATACGAATCGGGCCCGCTCACTGGGCGCGTGGTCGTCGCCGAGGACGATGATCGGCGTCTCGATCGGGAGTACCCGTTGGCGGAGGTGCTTCACGAGGTCTGCCCCGTCGACGCCGGGGAGAGAGGCGTCGAGCACGACCATCCGGGGTCGACGCCTCGCCGCCAGCTGTAAGCCCAAGGGCCACCCGTCTGCGACCACCAGCCGCATGCTTTCCCAGCGGCGGGCGATGCGAATGAAGATGATGCGGCCTTCGGCTTCGCCACAGATGTAGAGGAGGGGACCGTCGCCCCGGGTCCTGGAGGAGGGGTGCCATCGGCGACCTCGGACGAACGAGGATCCCGACGATGCCGGCGGCTCGAGGAGGCGGAGACCCGGCCGTTCTTCCTCGTTCACGTCAGGCTGCACGTTCCTTCACCATACCGGTGAAAGGTGAACACGGCGTGACGGATCGGTCACGCTCGAGCAAATCCTTGGTTAAACAACAGTTGTCCCAGATGAACGTCCACATGGCCAACCGCCTTGATCTGGAGCCAGGGATACGATCGGGACATGGGGGGCCGGGGGATGCGATGCGTCTTGACGGTGATGGCGTTTGGGGTCGCAACAGTGGCGCTGGTTGGATGCTCGTCGCCGGCGAAAGCCGGCATCGGCCCCGCCGCCGACCTATGCGCGAAGCGATCTGTTGGCGTGTGCCGCCGTCGACGCCGATTTCACCCTGATCAAGGACCACAAGACGGTCCCCGCCGCTATCGCGCAGCGTGTCGTGACATCCGGCGAATCGGCACAGAGCGACGACCTCCGGAACGAGGCCCGGACGCTACAGGTCGATGTGACCGATGCGAATCAATCCGGCGTTGAACAGGAGCTGACAGCCCTGGGCGATACCTGCAACGCCATGGGCGTCGGACCGGCCAAATATTGAGTCCCCATCAGGAAATTTCATCATCGTCGGCGCCAGGGTTTGGCCGCGTCGGTGACAGACGGTCTCGTCTTCGTCGATAGATAGCGAGGAACGCGACGATGATGCCTGCCCCGATGACCGGGAAGACCACCGGCAGACCTGCTTCCGGCGTCTGGGCGGGGGGGTCGGCAGCCGGGCCCCAGTTGGGCTGCTCGCTCAGTGCGCAATGGTTCGTGATGCCGGTGGGGTTTCCGGTCGCCGTACCGGAGGAGTTGACAGGAACGGTGAACAACTCCGTCGCGCCACCTTTGGCTTGCCCGTCGTAGGCGAGCGCGTCACCCTCGGGTGAGTACACGGGGTCTGAGGATGCACCATTGCATCGCGGAGAAATGACACGGAAGTGGCGCTTCACTGGCGGGAAGACGGGAACCTGGTCCGTGCCTTGCGATGTCATCGTGTAGAGCCGCGTGTGGCCGCACTGCCGATCCGACTGGAACACGATGCGCCCACCGGTGCCGGTGGCGGCATAGTCAGGCTTGGAATCGTTATCTGGGACACCACCGCCACCCTGGGCCGAAAGATCGATGAGCACCTGCGATTTGAGGTTGTAGCTGAAGATATGCGTGTGGTGGCCGACTTTCCGGACGAACGTCACCACATCCGGATCGGAGGGGTCGAAGACGGGCTCGCTGTCGTTGAACCCGGTTGGTGAAGGGAACAGCGGTGCGGTGGAGGCAGGGTTGGACACGTTCTCGAGATAGAGCTGGGAGTTGTCACCGGGAGTAGTTCGCTGGAACACGATCGTGTTGCCCGTTGGAGACCACGACGGGTAATCGTCGCTCGCGTTGGACGTGTCGGACACGGGGGTAGGGCGCGTCGGTCGGGACAGCGGACCCGGTGGGAGCGGGAGTGTGAAGAGTCGCGAGGGTCCTCCCCTGACGACGTTCGAGAACACGACTTCGGACCCATCGGGGGACACGAAGGGATGGAGGTTGCTTCCCGGAGTGCACGTCAATTGGACGGCGTCTGATTCGCCGGGCTGCACCTCGAATAGCTGACTCCCTTGGTATCGGGCGTGGCACCATCGGGCAGCACCGACTCTGCTGCTGGCAAAGACGATGAGGCCGTTGGCGCCGGGAAAGGCGGCATCTGCCGCGGTCGGGGCGACCACGGCCGCAGCAGCTGTCGCCAGACTCAGGGCCAGAGCCACTCGGCCAACCCTGTGGGTGATGCTTGCACTTGCCCACGAAGACCACTGATTCGGCACAATGGGTCGCGAGGGCAAGACGGTTTTGCCCTCGCCGACGGTCGCCATACCCGCATGTTGTCGGGTCGTTCACCCTTCGACCATCCTTTCGGGTGACATGGAGATGAACTGTTCGCGACGCTTGTGTGACAACGGGGAGGTCTGGGTGGATTCGAGCGGCTCCAGTCGAAAAGGCCTGCACGAGCAGCGCGAATGGGACCGCAATCCGCAGTACTGGAGCTCCGCCAGGTCCGATTACTCGCTGTTGGCCGTAGTTTCACCCGACGTTTGCGGGCCGTTCACCTCGTGTGCCTATCGTCGGGCCTGTGGGGCGTCGGGGTGCACACGCTACGCGTTGGTTCTCTCGGCCACGGCCGCAGCGCCGCCGGTGGCGACGGAGGGTGGAACTCGCGGCCGTGTTGGCCGTGTTCGGCCTGGCCACGACTGCTTCCCTCCTCGACTCGGGTCCGCAGAACTCCTCTGAGGGCGCGCTGGAGCCGGCGCTGGGCCTGTTCGTCGGCTCGCAGTCCCCAGCCGATGTACTTGCACTCGGCCAGCAACTCGACGTGACTCCCACGATCGACACCGTGTACGCGGGCGGAAGCGACTACAACAGCTACTCGCCTCCCTCAGGAATCCCCGCGGGGATGACGCTCATGCTCGGCGTCGGGGCGCTCACACCATCGCAGGCCACGTCCATCGGCGACAACCTGGTGGCTGGTGGACAGAGCCACGCCATCATCCGGGTCATGTGGGAGCAGAACCAGGATGTCGACGGGTGGTTCCAGGGGTGGAATCAGCTGACCTACCCGACGGCGTCGAGCTACATCGCCGAGTTCCAGAGCGTCGTGACGACCATGCGGACTGTGCCGGGCGAGGCGTTCAGCTTCATGTGGAACCCCAGCGGCGGGACGGGTAACGAAGCGGGCGGCCGTACGTGGCAGGACACTTGGCCGGGGAGTGCCTATGTCAACATGGTGGGGGTCGACCAGTACGACTACTCCGGCTATGCCGCCAACATTCAAGCGGTGGTGTCGTTCGCGCAATCCCAGGGGCTCCCGGCGGCGATCCCGGAGTGGGGGCTGAACGGGTCTGACGACCCGTCCTACATCAACGGCGTGGCCGCCATTGTGAACAACCCCGCCAACGACGTCGTGCTCCAGGCGTACTTCAGCTACCCAGGCTCCATCGACTCGGACATCACCCAGTTCCCTCAGTCCGAGGCGGCGTATGAGGCCGACTTCCAGGGAGCTGGGGACAGTATCCCGTCGCCCACCACGACCGCGACGGCCCCGGCACCGACCACGACTACGACTACAACCACGACCGATCCGGCACCCACCACGACTACGACTACAACCACGACGGCCCCGGCACCCACCACGACTACGACTACAACCACGACGGCCCCGGCACCCAGCACGACTACGACCATGACGGGTCTTCCGTCGGCAGAGTCCGATCTCGTGCCGACGGTCACGGCATTGCAGATCGTTCCCGATCCAGCGACATCGGCCGAAGTGATTACGGCATCGATCACTCCCGTCCCCGATGGCGGGACCGTGTGGTTCTCCGTCGATCGACAGGTTGTCGGTACGCAGCCCGTGTCGACCTCTGACGGGACGGCGTCGGTCGAGTTCGCCATGCCTGTGGGGACTCACAGTGTCAGTGCGAGGTTCTCGGGTGACGCTTCGTTTGCTGCGAGTCGAGAGTGGATGACGTTCTCGGTGAGTCAGGCCCCCACATCGATGGTGGTGTCGTCGCCCGCTCAAGTCGGAGACAGTTTCGTGTTGCAGGCAACGCTTACGAGCGAGGGCGCCCCGGTCTCGGGTGGCGTGGTGTGGTTTGCGGTCGAGGGAAGTGAGCTGTGCCAGGGGACGACTGATGCATCGGGGCAGATCTCGTGCAACGTTGACGGAGGGAGCTCGACGCGGCCCTGTTGTCGACTGGTGTGACCGCCACGTTCGAAGGCGATTCCGCCCACCTGCCGGTCGTCGCTCACGTCACGGCAGCCCAAGGTAGTCATGGACCGAACGGGGTTCATCATCACCACGTTGTCGACTCCGGCTCAGCCGACAGTCCAGGCGGCATCGTGGGTCAGAATTCGTCGTCTGGCGTCGGTGCTCGAACGGGAGCGTCGGAACATCGACCCAAACGGACGCCAGCACTCCGAGTGTCAATGCTGAAAGCACGAGGATCGCCCTGTCGGCTCGACACGATCAGCCTGGTGGGTCGATCAACTTCGCCATTCCGTTAGGAGTTGTCGGAGTCGCCTTGACGGGATACGGCTTGTCCGGATGGTGGAGCCGTCGTCGACGCTATCTCGGTTGACCCAGTGCTAGGACTCACCGCGGTCAAGCTCCACGAAGGGCGCCGGCGACCGCGAACTAGTGGTCCGTCGCTGATATAGATGAAGTAGTTAGACTGGCAGCATGGCATCGATGCTGGCAGCCCCGCCATTGGTGGTGTCCGACGAGCAGCGTGGGGACTTGGAGCGCATGGCGCGCTCGTCGTCGCTGCCGCATCGCAAGGTGATTCAGGCGAAGGCGTTGCTGTTGGCGGCGGAGGAGATGTCGATATACGAGACCGCCCGTCAGCTTGGGGTGGCCTCGAACTCGGTGCGGGCGTGGCGCCGACGTTTCGAGGCCGAGGGGTTGGCGGCGTGGGCACGATCGCCAAGGGCCGGGGGCGAAGGTCGTGGGTGGCAGCAGGAACGTTGAAGACGCAGTCGTGCACGACACCTTGCAGGCCCGCCCCGACGACGGCTCGACGCACTGGACGACGCGCGACGATGGCCGAGCGCCACGGCATCGGCAAGGACACCGTGGCCCGCATCTGGCGGGAGCACGGGCTCAAGCCCTGGAGGATCGACACGTTCAAGGTCTCGAACGACCCGCGACTTCGAAGAGAAGCTCGTCGACGTCGTCGGGCTGTACCTGGACCCGCCCGAACGGGCCGTCGTGTTCAGCTTCGACGAGAAGACCCAGGTCCAGGCGCTCGACCGCACCCAGCCGTCGCTTGCCGATGAAGCACGGGCCGGGCCGGCACCATGACTCACGACTACAAGCGCCACGGCACGACCGACCTGTTCGCCGCGATGAACGTGGCCACCGGCGAGGTGCTCTACGACACCGCAAGCGCCACACCGCCAAAGACGTGCTGGCCTTCTTCAAGCTGATCGACCTGCACGTCGCAAAGGACCTCGACATCCACGTCGTGCTCGACAACCTCTCCGCTCACAAGGCGCCGCCGGTGGCCAAGTGGCTCGCCGATCCAAGCGCGCCCGCTGGCACCTGCACTTCACGCCGACCAGCTCGCGCTGGCTCAACCTCGTCGAGGGCTGGTTCTCGTTGCTCACCAAGCGGCGACTCCAGCGGGGCGTCTTCAGCTCGGTCGACCACCTCATCGAAGCGATCGAGACCTGGGCCGAGCATTGGAACGACGACCCAAAGCCCTTCGTCTGGACCAAGACGGCCGAAGAAATCATCGCCAAGGTGCGCCGAGCCCGGGCCGCACTGGCTTCAGTCAAATCCGCGACGGACCACTAGCGTCGCTCCCGCAGCAGCGCTCGCAGGTCCGCCACCGGTGGCGCAGCTCGTCGGGGTTGACGATCGGCACCCACGCCCTGGATCTGGCCGTTGGCGACGTCGAGGATCGTCCCGCCGGCCGCCCTGCCCTCGCGGTCGAAGAACAGGGCACCCGGTTGGCCGTTGACCTCCACGCGGAGCAAGGTGAGGGCGCTGACGCGGGTGGCGGTGCGCAGGCATGCGATGACCGTCCTTGCCACCCGGCGCGGCCGGCGCCGGGAGATGAGTCCGTCGCCTGCGTGGGCAGTCGGCTGGTCATGGTCGCAAAGGGGGTGCGCTCAGGGTGCCGTATGTCCCTCGCGGACATCTTCCCGGGTAGCTCGGTGAGCTGACGGACGATCACCTCGGGCCGGGCGGACGCTACCGCATGGAGACCGCATCGGCGTCGAGAGCGTCTGCCACGACCGGGCACGCGTCCGGGAAGGGAGTGTGTGGGCACCGTCCACGCTCGCAGGAGTGCGCCCGACCTGGCGGCAGGGGCTGCGATAGCCAGGGGCTGAAGATTCGGCGCTCTGGACCTACCTGCGCAGCTCCCTACGTGGTTGACCAGCACCGCGGAGGTCTCTTCAACCTCGTCGGTGTAGCTGTCAGGCGCCGTGAGGAAGAGGTCAAACGACGGACACGCCGCCGCCGGAATCCCAGCGCACCTCCGAGGATCACCAGTCCTGACGCCGGTAGCAGCACGGCTATCGGAGCCTCGGGAGTTTCGGCGGAAAGCGTGGGCTGCCAGTCGGGTTGGCTGTTGGCGGGTGTTCCGGTCGCCATGGTGAGGTCGGTCTCGTTGTTGTTCGACTGTCCGAGTTTGTCGAGCTCGTAGTCCTGGACCTGGGTGCCGTCTTGGACGACGGGCTCAGTGTAGGTGATGTAGTTCCCATCGGGGAAAAGGCCGGTTGGGTGTCGGACTTGTTTCCTGCTCCCACGAGGCCAGACCAGATCGGCGTCACGGTTGGGGTAGCCGTGGTCAGGTCCATCGTCCACAGCGTGTGCCCACCCCCTCGGGTGGAATCGAAGATCACGTTGGTGTTGTGGCCGCCGATCTGCACCGATGTCGTGCCCAATCCGGCCGGGTTCCAATCGGGGTTGGCGTCGGCGGCTCCGGCAATCGAGTCGCCGACCGGCGCCGTTGCCTCAGCTGACAAATCGGTGTCGGTGAGTGAGGACGGCGATACGCCACAGGGGTTGGTACCGGCGGGATTTGGGATGCCGCTCAGCAGGTGGAGGTGATTGTCGCCGCCGACATAGATCAGCTTGGTGGGGTCGTCCGGGTCGAACACGGCCCTACTCCCCGAACCGTTGTCGGAGGATGCCGGTGCAAGTCCTTCCGGCGGGGTGTAGAGCAGGCACACCGAGCTCGCTCCGGCCGAGGCGTACAGCGTGTACAGCGACGTGTTGTTGCGGTTGAACACCACCGTTTCACCGTTGGGGGCAACCGACGGGGAGTAGTCGTCCTGCGATTCTGATCCAGACACCTGAGACAGTTCGGTCGCAGCGGTGGGCGGTTCTTCGGCCGACTGCGCGATCGAGTAGATCGTCCAGTACCCCGACCGGTTGCTCGAGAAGTACACCGTGGTGCCGTCAGGTGAGTAGAAGGGCTCGGCGTCGACAGAGCCACCGGTGAGCTCGGTGGTATTGGCCTCGTCGCCGGTGGTTGTGCCGACACCCGACCCCTGCGGGTTCACCTGGTAGATCGCCACATTGTTGTTGCGGGTGGACACGAACGCGATGTCGCCATTGGCCCCGGGGTATGCGGCAGCCGCCGGTGGGGTCGTGATCCACAGGGCGCTGCCCACCAATCCGGCCGCTCCGACGGCAGTCATCAGCGTCGGAACGCCAACCTTTACCCGCATGGGTGCATCGTTAAGGACCTGGTCATGGATCGCAAGGACCGGCGAATGAACACTTGGTGTCTCGACCGCGAACTCGGCGCGACGGGTCCTTGCGACACGATTCGTCTCCGGCTTTTCGCCCTGGTCGCAGGCAACTACCGGGGTTGGCGTGACAGCTGAAGGCACCTCTTGCGTTGGTCGGCAAAGATGAACTGTGCGTGACGATGGTGTGACGACCGGCGGACCGAGGCGCAGTCGAAGCGGACGAGGTCCCCGAGAAGGCACAAAAGCTGGTCAGGAACTTGACGAAGAGTACCGATGTGACTCACGCTTCGCGAGTGGTAAATGCGCCGCCGCAAGTCCAGTGGACCACTCCCGCCGCACCTCCGGCGACGACTGCCGATCAGTCGGGTGGAGGCTGGTCGGCATCGGAAATCTCTGGCGAAACCCTCGCTCCGGGCCAGCTGAAGATCAAGGAGCGGGTGTCGTGGAGCACCTGGCAACTGGTGCTGGCGGCGGTGGGAACGCTGATCATCGGGATGCTTCTGGGAAGTTGCTTCCCATCCGGGGGCTCAACCCCGAAGACGGCCTCTGAGGGCGGAGGGTCAAGGCCCTTGCCGGCTGAGTCTGGGACAGCAGGGGGCACCTCCTCCGCAACGACCGGCGCCGGTTCGACGGCGACGTCTGCTCCTTCGACACAGACGTCAACGCCCGCCGCGGGCAGCACGGCCACCACCGCGCCCGCCACTGCGGCTGGCTCGGGACCCCTGACGGTGCTGCTCGGACCGAAGCAGTCCCAGGGCGCCTGGACGAGCACGCCATTCACGGTCACGAGTGGCCCGTGGAACATCGGCTGGGCCTTTCGGTGTACTCCTGCGACTGCCGCGGGAGATGCCTTTCAGGTGTTCGTCGTACCGACGGGGGGCTCGCCTGGCTCCACACCTGCGGTGAGCCAGAGCGGAGGCTCGGGTCAGTCGGTGACCGCTCAGACGAGCACCGGCAGTCAGGAATTGATGGTGCGGGCACCGAGCAATTGCATCTGGGCGGTGAAGGTGACTGGCTCGAGCTAGTTGCCCGTGGCCCCCGGCCATCCGTCGACATCATCTACATCTTTGGTGGTGAGATCGACGCTGAGCCGAGCCAGCTTTTCGTCGAGCTCAGTGAAATAGTCGTAGTCACGCTTAAGCGCGCGTAACAAGAGCTGTGGCGGTGAATCCGTTGAGTCACCCAGAGTCTCGGACTCTGGCGCCGTCTGAACAGGCTGGGGTGCCTGAAGGAGCGGCGGAGGAGGCGGTGGTGGCGCCTGAACCGGCGTCGGGGCCACAAGGCGGGGTGGTGGAGGCGGCGGTGGCGCCCGAACCGGCGGGGGCGCCTGAAGGAGCGGCGGTGGAGGCGGCGGTGGCGCCTGAACCGACGGCGGTGCCTGAAGGAGTGGCGGAGGACTGGCAATGAGCCGGGAGTCCCACTGATCGGTGCCATTGGCAGGCCAAGCCGGAATCAGGAACGCCCGTAGGGCTCGGACACACTCGATCAGCTCCTGCTGCCGATGCGTGTGCTCCTCGATGGCTTCCACGAGGTCGACCAGCGGGTCTGAGACTGAAGTCTGTGCCATAGCGACCGAACTCATGATAGCCAGCCGTTGGGTCAGTACGACAGGCATTGCTAGCATTTGTCACGGTGCGCCGTGCCGTTATGCCAGAAGCGGAGGCCGACCTGCGCCTCGAAGCGAGCATCTCAGGGCTCGCTGACCGTGTGCCCGGAGTCTCGGTTCGCCGGCTCCTGACTCCGGGGCAGCGTCGGTATCTGATTGGCCTCGCCGTCTTAACCGTCCTCGGTCTCGCCGTTTCTGCGGTCGACACGTTCATCGCGATCGTTGGGGTCGTGACCCTCGTATATGTGGTCTGCATGGCCTACCGGGTGTATTTGTTCATGAGGTCCACCCGGGAGGATGTTTCGGAGGTCGTGACCGACGAGGAGGCCAGGGCCGTCCCGGACTCGGCTCTGCCCACCTACACCGTGCTGGTGCCCGCATACCGAGAGCCTGAGGTCATCAACCATCTCGATAGTCGAGCATCGCCCGGATGGACTACCCGGTGAATCGCCTCGAGGTGCTCGTTCTCGTCGAGGCTGACGACGACGAGACGATCGACGCAGTTCGCGATGCCGACCCCGGTCGGCAATTCAAGTTGGTCCTCGTCCCGCCGGCTGAACCCCGTACCAAGCCCAAGGCCCTGAATTTCGGACTGACTCTCGCACGGGGTGAGCTGGTGGCGGTCTACGACGTCGAGGACGAGCCCGATCCACTGCAACTCCGACGGGCAGCGGTCGCGCTGCAGAGGCTTGGTCCCGAGGTCGGTTGCGTTCAAGCCAAGCTCTCGTACAGCAATCCCGAGCAGAACCTCATCACGAGGTGGTTCACCATCGAGTACGCCATGTGGTTCTCGTTCTTCCTTCCCGGCCTGGCATCGATGAACGCGCCGATCCCGCTCGGTGGCACCTCGAACCACTTCCGGCAGGTTGGCTCTTCGGTCGTTGGGTGGGTGGGATCCCTACAACGTCACCGAGGACGCCGACCTCGGGATCCGGATGTTCCGCGAGGGGTACACGGTCAGGGTCCTCGAGTCCGTGACCCTCGAGGAGGCGAACAGCGACTTCGTCAACTGGGTCAAGCAGCGTTCGCGGTGGTACAAGGGGTATCTCCAGACGTTCTTCGTCCACATGCGATCGCCTCGTGAACTCGTCCAGAGAGATGGGTTGGAGAGGTGTGGCTCACTTCTGCGATCTTCGTCGGGCGGGACGCCGGTCCTGGCCATGCTGAACCCCGTCTTCTGGCTGTTGACGGCGCTGTGGTTCGTCGGCCATCCCGCGTTCATCGAGAGGATCTTCCCGGCTCCCGTCTACTACCTCGGCCTGGCGTGTTGGGTCTTCGGCAACTTTCCTGCTCGGGTACTTGACACTGATCAGCTGTCGGATCACCCGTCGCAGGCGAGTTGCTGTGGGCAGCACTGCTCGTGCCCCTGTACTGGGTCATGATGTCCATGGCGGCCGTGAAGGCGATGCTGGCAATTGGTCGATCGACCCGACGTTCTGGGAGAAGACGGTGCACGGGCTTCAACAGGAGCCTGCCGAGAGCACCGCCGCGTAATCTCAGCCCGGTGGAACACGCCTGGGTCTGATTGGGTCTTAGCTGGACGATTGTTCAAGCACTAATGATCGGGTGAAGCGCTTTCTGAAACTGTCTGGCGACAACGTTCCCTCAGCTGATTCCTCCCCCGGGCTGCAACAGCGGATCCTGGGGCTCGACGTCGTAGCTACAAGAGGTCGCTCCGTCTGGCACCCAGTCCCAGACGAGCGAACCGCTGCCTCCCGCTTGGAGTTGCGCCTGTTCCTTTGAGACGATGTCTGCGTTGCGTTGGGCCAGGGTCATGCACCCGGGCCCGGGTCCCGCTTGGATGCCCACTTCTCCGGCGATGATCGGCTTGTGCAAGGCTGCTGCCTGCTGGAGCCGATAGTCGATTGACTGCCAATTGGCGCTTCCTAGGGGCGATGTCTGGTAGTAGTCGTGGTAGGAGAGGACATCGATGCCCGGGCTCGCCGACACGTACGCGTAGTCCCCATTCACGATGCCGCACTGTCCACCTCCGAGGAGGCCGTTCTCGACGAGATGCGTCGGGTCGAGGAGGTGGATCTCCTCACCGACCGTATCGAAGAAGTACCTGAGTGCCGAAGCCGCGGCTGTTTCATTGGGGCAGGCGACATTGCCCTGTCCCGCAGTTCGACGGCTCGAACTGCGGTGGGCGCGTGGATGCCTCTGCCTCGGAGATCGGCTCCCACATACCTAGTGCGGAGAGTTCTTATAGCGGTTCACGATGTCCTGGAGGTAGGTCCAGTACGAAAGAGGCGTGTGGTCCGTTCCGTCGCCCGTCGACGGACTATCGAAGACGTCTTTGATCCCCCGTCATACCAGAGGGGTCCTGCCAGTGTCCTCCGTCGCATGTCCCACCCTGGTCCGTGATGACAGGAATGAGTCGTTGGTGATAGGCAGCTGCGGCGGCGAAAACCTGGTCGATCGGCCCCCAGTCGATTTGATCTGTCGAGGGGTTGATCGCCATTGTGCCCTGAAAGGCCCAGAACCTCACTAACGAGTTGGGAGGTAGGAGGAAAACAGCTGATCGAGCTGGGCCGTGGTCTCCATGCCTCCACATCCGGAGTTGGTTCCCCACGCAGTGGCGATCTCGTAGGCATCGACACCGGTGAACCGATACGTCTGGCCGTTGAGCTCTAGGTGGCCGTCAGAGACTGTGATGACATTCGATGCCGTCGGAGTTGGCTGCACGGGCGCGGGCGCGAACTGATTTCGCCGGACGAATCGGGGGGATCGAAGTGGTGGTCGGGGGGATCGTCTCGCTGGTGGACGTGGTGGTTGTCGCCGGTGGCAACGAGACAGTCGCCGACGCGTTGGGTTTTGGATGACGAGTCGGACGCATGCCGTGAGGGGAGTGAAATTCAATACCGCGACTGCTGAAGCGGCAACGCCGACCACAATCACGAGGCCAATGAGTGCGGTCTTTGCGATCAGAGCGACGCGAGGTGGCGGCCCCAGAGAGAGCTCGCTTTGCCTGGCTCGGGCAGCGGCAAAGGGGTTACCGGGGGAGCGTCCCCAACACGTCGCCACCTGTTCAGCCCCATCGTGGGTGCATCGGCAGGCACCGCGGGGATCTTCGAAGACCCCGCCTGGCTCGCCCACGGCGTGCTTTCGGCGAGGAAGTGCGGGATCATTGCCGGATCAGGGGGCACCGGTCATGAACAACGCCGGACGTCGGAGAGGTTGCCCAACGGGTTGGAAATCTCTCACTCGCTGCACTGGCCCCTAGTTTCGACGCGATAGTGTGGGCAGTCCACGCGCACGCCATCGATCCCAGTCGGCATATCCGGTTCATCGGGTGCAATGTCGGACTACTCATGATCCCGAGAGCCCTCCACAACGTGACTCGTCTCGTGCCAGCAGTCAGCACTCGCTTCGTGTTGAGGACGGCCTCCACCGCGAGCACATGGGCCAGTCCTGGCTCTGATCTCGGGCACCGATGACCTTCACTGCCGATCGTGCGGGCGTCGCCGGCCCGCCACTGCATTCGCATAGAAGTTCGGGGGTCTCGCCTCGTGGCCGCCGCCCCGGCTCACACCCGAGATTGAGGAGATTGGTACGACGAGTTGTATCCGAGGGCGGAATGGTGATGCTGCTTCCGCTGACCTTCTACTTGGTGAGCGGCGCCCTACTCGACTTCCGCTACCAGACGTTCGCGCTCGATGCCGTGTCGCGGCTGGCCAACGGCTTCTACGTCCTCTACTCGGGCGATCCCCACCTGGCGGCTGTGGGCTTTGTGTGGAACCCAGGGAGCTCGATCGCCGACGACATCCCGCTGCTCTTTTACCATCTGTGGACACCATTGGCGACGCACATTTCCGCGGCGACGCTGGTCAGCTCGGTGGCCATGGCGGGCATGGTCTACCAGGTGTGGTGCACCCTCAAAGAGTGGGGAGTGACGCGGGCGCCCCGGTTGGTGATCGTGGTCATTCTCGCCCTCAACGGGATGATCCTCTACTACGGCGCGAACGGCATGAGCGAGGCGCTTTACCTCTTCACCCTCGTGGCAACCTGTGGGTATCTGCTCAGATGGTTACGTGACGATGATCTGGCGTCCCTCGTGTATGCCGGGGTATCCCTCGGGTTCTGCTACCTAGTCCGGAACGAGGCCTCGTTCCCGGCCGCGCTGGCGGGAGCGGTCGTTCTTGTCGTCGGATTCATCCGGAGACAGTCACCCCGCTCGACGCGCGTGTGGGGAGCGCTGCTGGATGCGACCATCTTCGAGGTCCCCTTCGTGACAACCTTCGTCGGCTGGGCCGTGGTCAGCGATGTGATCGTCGGTCAGCCATTCCAGAGGATCTCCATCGCCACCAATGTCCCGACAGCGATCCAACAGCTGAACCAGCTGCCCCCATTCCGGCAACGGATCACCATCGATGTGCACGATGTCCTTTGGCTGGCACCCACCCTCGGCGTCCTGATCGCGGTGGCAGCGATCGTGGCCCTCCGAAGGCGCGATACAGGGTTGTTGGCCCCAATCGCCGTGGTCGGCGGGGGTCTCCTCTTCAGCCTGTTCTCGTTCGCAGACGGCCTCAGCCCGGACTACCTTCGCTATTACATCGCCTCCGTGCCGTTGGAGGTTTTGGTCGCCGGGAGCCTTTTTGCTACGGCACCTGCTGTGGTGGGGGCACCCCATCGGAGCGCCTGGTCCACGAAAAAGGGCCTCACTCAGAGGCGCTTGATGGGCGCGGTTGCGGCTCTCCTGGCGATCGTCCTGTTGGCCCCATCGTGGGTGACCACGGCCAAGGCCATGTTCAACCCGAACATCGGTCCGGAAGAAGCGGATTCCCTCGGGGTTGTGTTCCACAAGCATTTCAATCACACAGATCAACTCATCCGAGAGCAATACCCCGCCATTCTGGCGATCTCGGACTACCTCGCCAAAATGCACCTCAGTGACGGGCAGATCCTGGTGGACAATACGAGTGACTGCATCCCTTTCGTATATGTGGCCAGCCCGAATCCGAAGATCTTCGTTATTCCCAACGACCGTGATTTTCAACGCACGCTGGCAGATCCGTTGGCCTTCCACACGCATTACATTCTCGAGGCAGATCCTCACGGTTACAACGCCACGGCGACAACGGCCATTGCCTATCCACAGCTGTGGAGCAATGGGAGCGGCTTTGCCAAGCAGGTCCACCATTTCTCAGCCGCCGGGTCATGTCCCGACATGAAACTGTTCAGGGTCATCGGTCATACCGGGTCGGCTTAGAGCCACCTGTCGATGGCTCATGGGAGTGGGCCCCGAATCGAGACGCGACAGCACTTCAGTTGGCCGCAGGAAGCTGTTCTCCCGAGATGAGCTCAACGAAGGCGCGCGCGGGTCCACTACGTGAAGGGAAGGTCGCGTAGACGTCTGGACGGGTGGTCTCAGAGCTGCTGAGCGTGTATCAGACCCGAGGTTCTCTCACCACGGCCCGTGGTCGACCAACCGTCTAGAGGGACTCCCGCGACGGCAACACGACGGGGAGGTATGCCACTCGCGAACTCGAAATGAACTCTTGGATACACCTGGATTTAGCCCTTGTACTGGGCTCCTGTACTTGTTCTGATGCCCTCGTGCGGACGGGCAGATGGGCCTCGACGGGCGCCCCCGAAGGCGCAAGAGGCTCGAATGTCCCACCGACATCCACGTCAAAGCCCCCCCTCCAAGCCCGAGATCAGCATCCAAAGGAGCCCATGTTCATGCGCAACATCACGCGACGCCTGCTCACGGCCGTAACGGTGGGGCTGGTAGCAGCCCTTCCGCTTGCCTTTGTGCTCTCGGGCCCGGCCAACGCCAACACCTTGACGAGCAGTGACGGTTATACCGCCCTGAGCACGATGGGGACGGTGACCACGGGCACGCCCTACTCGAGCGGTCAGCAGATCAACGTCGTGGTATCGGAAAACCCGACGCTGAATCTCACCAACCTCGAAGCCAACGGGTACACGGGTGAGCCTCATATGGTGGCGGAAGAGTGTGACGACCCGGGTGGCACAACCGCTGGCTTGCCAGCCATTCCCACCAACAACTGTGACAGCCAGACGATCCTGTCGACAACGGCGGTGAACTCGGACGGCAGCTTCCAGTTCTCGAGCACGAACACCACTCCTAACCCGTACACGGTCTATTGGCTCCCCGACAACGCCACCTTCGGTGAGCCTTCCACCAACCTGCCGACCTGCGGCACCGCGCCGAATTTCTGCGTGCTCTATCTCGGGCCGGACCAGACCAACTTCGCCAAGCCACACCTCTGGTCGGCGCCTTTCCTGGTGACCAACAACGGTGACGACGGGGGTGAGGACCCCGGTGACGGCACGCCGGAGGCACCGCTCGCCATCGGACTTCCGCTCCTCGGCTTGGCCGTGGGTGGGAGCACGCTGTACCTCCGCCGCCGTCGGCGGTCGCACGCCGCCTGACGTGGGAACGACAACCCGTTCTCAACACGAATCCGTCCCGACCTTGAAACCAAAAGGAGCAGAAACGTTATGAGATCCAGGAAGCTGGGCAAGCGCCTTGCGGGAGGGGCCTCCATTGCGGGGGCCGTCCTGATAGGGATGTTGACCCTAACCACGGGGGTGGCGCAAGCGGGGATCAGCGTCCCGGCGTACCCGACGGTGGGCATCTACCCGAACTGGCTGACCTCGGGAACGACGATCACGATATCGTCGACGATCAGCCCAGGGTCGACCGACGTCACCACGACCGCGACCACCAACTTCAACGGGCCGCCGGCGGTACTGGCCGGCTACTACGTGAGCGGTCCGAACACCACCCAGAGCAACTCCGGTGGTACGGGCATTCCTGCCGGTGACACGGTGTCGTCGGTGAACAGCGGCACAGACCTGACGCTGACGACGGCGGCCACGGTGAGCAGTGTCACCACGGAGAACCTGACGTTCACCATTCCGGGAACGGAGACCCTGTCCAACGTCGACCGCAGCGCCGGCTCGGACACGACCCTGTTCATGATGCAGCAGATCGGCGACCTCTACAACCAGGCGGGTCTGTACGGATGTCAGCTGATCGGCTCTGGTTCCGGGCAAAATGCCGACTGCGACAACGTGAGCGGCACCTTCCCGAACTACTCGAACGTCTCCACCTCGGACTCCAGCGACAACTGGGACCGGACCGAGACGCTCATGGGCATCAACAACATCGGGTCGGGTAACGGTCAGGCCCAGCTGTGCGGGACCCAGCCCAACGGGAGCACTCTTGGTGTTGACTGGGCCCGCTCGTCCAAGCCGGCCGGAACCATCTCCGGATGCACGATGGTCGAGCTCGGCTACGCCAAGGACAGCGTCCCGGCCGTCGACTTCCAGAGCATCAGCCCTGAAGCTGTGGGGTCAGCGACCTACTACGACGGCACGGCCTTCGGCGGAGCCGGCAACCCCACGAACATTCCGTTCCCCTCGGGCGGCATCGGTCCGGTGGCCGCAGGGTGGGAACCTGGTAACCCGTACAACTGCGTCCCCGCCGGCGAAGGCCTCGAGGGAACGCCCTGCTCGGGTACACCGTTCACCGACGTCGACAACACCGGTGGTGCAAACAGCGTCGCCTACCGTCTGTGGTGTGCCACCGGTTCGACCCGGATCACCGACTGGGGTCAGCTGACCAACTTGTCCGGCAGTGAAACCGTCGGGAACGGCACGCCCATCGGCGTCCCCATCCGCATCATCGGCATCAACACGGGTTCCGGCACGGTGGCCACCTTCGCCTCGTACGCCAACTCGGGCGTGTCGGGCGGCCTGTGCGGGACGAACCCGCCGGTGACTGACGGCAACGCCGCTGCGAGTCAGAACCCGCTCGCCAACGACGGGCTCACCAACAATCTCGAGATCGCCGTGGAGAACAACGCTTCGGAGATCGGCACGTTCGCGGCGTCGGACTTCCCGAACGACCCGGCCGACCAGGCCGTGGTGCTGGCGACCTCGCTGTACTTCGAGTCCTACGGGGTGAACCTGTCGAACCCGAACGCCGGGCAGGCCAGCCTGACACCCGGGACGGGAACGATCCCCTCGGGCGTGCCGACGTCGTACACGGTGTCGCTCCTGAACGAGGACGAAGAATCCCCGACGATCGCCAACGAGCGGACCAACACCTACCCGACGGCCCGGACATTGTTCAACATTTACAACGCCAGCAAGATCCGGGCGTCGGTGGGCGGCTTCCTCAACTGGATCTGCGACTCGAACAGCGCGGTCCAGAAGGGGACCGACCTGACCTCGGGCCAGAGCTTCGACGGCGAGATCACCAACATCATCAACGACAACTTCGACTACAGCCGGCTGAACGACAACACCACCGAGTTGGCGGCCAGCAAACTCACGCCGTTAGACGGAGTGACGGCGCCGAACTCCACGTGTGACGCCTCCCTGGCCGTCACGGGGAACGGCACCGACACGGTGACCATGACGTCGGGGAACCCGGTCCCGTCACCACAGGCGTTCGTCACCGGTCAGAAGGTGCTGGACGACACGACGGGGGTGGTACCCGCCAGCACGACGGTGCAGTCGGTCAGCGGGGACACGATCACCTTCAACAACGCCATTGCCAGCGGGGCGACCACCGTCTACTTCCCCGGTATGGCCCCCGTGCTTTCGGTGACCGCCCCGAACACCTGAGTGATCACAAAACAAGGGTCGTCCATCTGACATGACGTCCCTGCAGCCAGTGCCCCAGCCCAGGGGCTCGCCGAGTGATCGACGGGCCCCTGGGCTTTCGGGCGTCCTGAGATAAGAAGCGAAAAGTTCCCACCGGTGGTGGTAGGGCGAGACAGATCGTGGTCAGCACCCCGAACGACAGGAGCGGCGTCCGAGTGCGAGCGACACACCGGGTCAACCGAATCCGCGACACTGCCTGGTGGCTGCGCCGGGCCCAGCTGGTCGGTGCCGCCATCCTGGTGCTGAGCGTGCCCCTAGCCCTGCTGTCAGGGACCGCCAACGCCAACACCCTGACGAGCGGTGACGGTTATACCGCCCTGAGCACGATCGGGACGGTGACCACGGGCACGCCCTATTCGAGCGGTCAGCAGATCAACGTCGCAGTGTCGGCTAACCCGACGCTGAGCCTAACCAACCTCGAAGCCAACGGGTACACGGGCGAGCCTCATATGGTGGCGGAGGAGTGTGACGACCCGGGCGGCTCAACCGCCGGCCTCCCCACCACACCAACCAACAACTGTGACAGCGAGACGATCCTGTCGACAACGGCGGTGAACGCGGACGGCAGCTTCCAGTTCTCGAACTCGAACACGACGCCTAACCCGTACACGGTCTATTGGCTGCCCGACAACGCCACCTTCGGTGAGTCCTCCACCAACGTGCCGACCTGCGGCACCGCCCCGAATTACTGCGTGCTCTATCTCGGGCCCGACCAGACCAACTTCGCCAAGCCACACCTCTTCTCGGCGCCGTTCTCGGTGACCAACAACGGCGACGACGGGGAGAAAGCCCCGGGGACGGGTCTGTCTTGGCCCAGACGCCCACGTCCGCCTCGAACTCCACCGTGGTGGCGACGCCGACGACACCTGTGGTGGCCGACGGCAAGGACATCGCCAAAGTCACCGTGACCCTCGAGGACACCAACGACACCCCGGTCACCACGGCCAAGCAGGTGACGCTCGACGCGTCCGGTGGCGCCACCGTCTTCTACAACGGGACGGCGGGAGACGTCGGGATGACCGATGCCACGACGGGGGCGGTCAGCTTCACGGTCACCGATACCACCGTCCAAACTGTCACCTTCACCGCCACCGACGACACCGACTCCGACCTCGCCCTCACCCAGGAGCCGCAAGTGCAGTTCGTGGCGCCGAAAGTCGCGGCGGCCAATTCGAACATCTCGGCCTCGCCCACCACGGTCCCGACGGGCAGCACGACCATCACCGTCACCCTCGACGACCAGGCGGTCCCACCCGTTCCCGTGGAGGGAAAGATGGTCACCCTGTCCCAGAGTGGCCATGCCGTCATCTCGCCCACGACGGCGGTCTCCACCAATGCGCAGGGCCAGGCAACCTTCACGGCCAGCGACGCTTCGTCCGAGGCGGTGACGTTCACCGCCACCGACACGTCTGATTCCCCCAGCGTCGCCATCTCGGGGAGCCCAGCGGCGGTCGTGGTGTTCGGCAATCTGAGCGTGTCGCCGACCGAGTCGAAGATCACGGCCAGTCCCTCGGCGGTCTCGGTGGAACCCAGCAGCGGCGGTGTGCTCCCGACGGCAACGGTCACCGTCACGCTGCTCGCCTCGGACGGGGTGAGCCCCGTGAGCGGGAAGACGGTCACCTTGTCGGGATCCTCGAGCAACGCTGTGATCACCCCCTCGACGGCCAGCGGAGGGGCCATGACCGACAGCAATGGAAAGGCAACATTCACCGTGGCCGACGCCACGGTCGAGGATGTCACCTTCACCGCCGACGACACCACGGACGGCATCCCGATCACATCGACTCCGGCGGTCGTTGACTTCGAGAGCCCGGCTCCGTCGGCCTCGACCTCGACCATGACGGCGTCGGCCTCCACGCAGACCGCCGACGGCGTGACCCCCGTGACCATCACGGTCACGATGTACGACCAATTCGGTGATCCGGTGTCGGGTGTGTCGGTGAGCGTCATGGGCTCTCCGGCCGGCACCAACGAGGTCGCTCCCCAGCCCGAGGGGACGCTACCGGCGGGCACGACCAACAACAACGGGGTGGCTACCTTCTACGCGTATGACACCACGGCCGAGACGGTCACCTACACGGCCGAGGACACGACCGACGACGTCACGTTGACCGAGACGGTGAACGTGACGTACGACGCCACGGCTCCCCAGTCCGACAACTCGACGGTGGCCGCCGTACCGCCCAGCGTGGCGGCCGACGGCACCACGGCGTCGACGGTGACGGTGACGCTCGAGGATCACAACGACAATCCCGTGCCGGGCAAGGCGATCTCGTTGGCCGCCTCCGGAGGCAGTTCGCACATCGCCGCCGTTCAGGCCACCACCGGTAGCAATGGGCAGGCGACCTTCGACGTCACCGACAGTACGAGCGAGACGGTGATGTACACGGCGACCGATACGACTGACAGCCTCGTGCTGGCGGGTCAGGCGGTGACCGTCACCTTCGGAACTCCGCCCCCGTGGCGCCGGTGGTGGCGGACTCCACCATCGTGGCCGCCCCCACCCAGGTGCCGGCGGACGGATCGACCAGCGCCACCATCACGGTCGTGTTGTCCGATGCCGACGGGGATGCCTTGTCGGGCAAGACCGTAGCGCTCAACCCTCAGGGTGGCAGCTCGTCGGTGACCACGGTGCAGGGCACTACCGACAGTGACGGCGAGGCGACGTTCACCGTGACGGACAAGGCGGCCGAGGCTGTCACCTTTGACGCCACCGACGTCACCGACGCCTTGCCGATCACGGGCCAGAGCGTGACCGTCACCTTCACCACGCCCACCGGGTCATCGGCGAGTTCCGGGAGCGGTAGCACGGGGACGAGCACAACCACCACGACGACAGCGGCTGCTGCGACGACGGCATCGACCACGGCCACGACTTCGGGGGCCGCCACCTCCGCCAGCGGCAACACCGGAAGCGGCTCGGGTTCGTCGAGCGCTTCGGCGACCCCGGCGTCAGCCAGCTCCGGGGGCACACTCGCCCTCACCGGTGTGTCCGACCTCCTCCCATGGCTGGTCGCCATGGGCGGAATCCTCCTCGTGTTGGGGACCATCGGCCGGAGTCGGCTCATCCGGAAGCGGCCGGTCCCGGCGGGCCGCGGGGGTGACGAGTCATGAGGAGGCGGCGGCCGCCGATGCGCAGGGTTCGTATGCTCGGGCTGGCCCTGGTGACGGGCGGGGTGTTGGCTGCGGCGTGCTCGAATCACGCCGGAGCGTCGACGTTGGTCAGCGGAGCAGTCACCCTGACGGCCACGAGTCCGGCCAACGCCACAACGCCGTGGGGGAGCGGGCAGGTCATCGAGCTGATTGTGGCCCCCAACTCCACCCTGAGTCTGTCGAATCTCGAAAGTCAGGGTGGCCTCACCGGAGAACCCTCCATGAAGGTGGAGGAATGTGACGACCCCGACGGGTCGGTGGCCAAGCTGCCCACGGTGCCCATGTTCCACTGTGACGGGTCGACCATCCTGTCCACGTCCTACATCAACAAGGACGGGAGCTTCCTGCTCAAGAACTACACGATTTACGCCCTCCCCGACAGCGTCACACTGGGGGAGTCGGCCGGCGGAGTGCCGAAGTGCGGAACCGCCCCGAACTACTGTGTCCTGTACATCGGACCGAACCAACTCGATTTCGCGAAGCCCCACCTCTTCTCGGCGCCGTTCCTGGTCACGAGCAACAGCACCGACAAGCCCACTGCCATCGGGGCGGCCTCGACCACGGGGACCGCTGCGGCCTCCGTCAGCATCGCGGCGTCGTCGGGACCGGCCGCCGGCACAGGCTCGGCGGGGGCTTCGGGCGGAGGCACCCTCGCCTTCACCGGACCGTTTCCGGCCACGCCCTTGCTCGTCGTCTTCGGGTTGGCCCTGACCCTGGTGGGTACCGTCGGCCGGCGCAGGCTGCGGCCTGTCGAGACGCCATGACGGCCGTACACGATTTGATCGTCGACCCCGCGCTCGACGAGACGCCCATCGTTCTGGAGTCGGCGCACACACCGGCCGACCGGCGGTTCTTCGTCCTGCTGGCGAGCAGTGGGGCCATCATGTTCATGCTGCTCGTTTCGATCATGGTCTTCCTCGCCTATCACGGCTGGTGGGCACTGACGCATTTCAAGTGGAGATTCTTCATCGGCACCACCTGGTCGGCACCCGCCACCCCCGGTGTGCTGGCCCTTATCGGCGGCTCTGTCGAGATCGCGCTGGTCGCCCTGGTGTTCGCGTTGCCAGTTTCTATCACCACCGCCCTCATGATCAATGAATTCGCCCCGGCTCGCTTGCGCAAAGTGGCTGACCGCCCTGATCGATCTCCTCGCCACCGTTCCCAGCATCGTGTACGGGTTCTGGGGCCTCGAGGCGCTGAGCCCGTGGCTCAACGGCACATCGGGATTTATCGTGAAGCACTTCGGCTTCATCCCGATCTTCCGGACCGACTACGTCGGGAGCTACGAGCACTCCATCTTCATCTGCGGAATCGTCGTCTCCATCATGATCGTTCCCGTGATCACGTCCATCACGCGTGAGGTGATGGCCCAGGCGCCACGAGACGCCTGCGAGGGTGCCTTGGCCCTGGGCGGGACCCGATGGGGCATGATCACCGACGTCATCCTGCCCTTCTCCCGCAGCGGCATGGTGGGGGCCACGCTGCTGGGCATGAGTCGGGCCATGGGCGAGACCATCGCCATCCTGCTCATCCTGTCGAGCAACATCAACGGACTTACCGGGCACATCATGGGTCCCGAAGGCTCGACCGTGGCCAAGCAGATCGGCTCGGACTTCACCATCTCGAGCACGCAGGGCCAGAGCGAGCTGGTGCTGGCCGGGCTCACGCTCTTCGCCACAACTCTGCTCTTCAGCCTGGGGGGTCGAATCATCGTCCAGCGTGGAACGGGACCACGACAATGAGCTCGAGCATTTCTTGGCCACGAGCCCCGTCGGTGCCATGACCGTCACGGGCCTCGACGTCAACGCCGCCAACCCGCCCCCGGCGGGGGGTATGCCACCCGCGGGCGAGCGGCCGAGCTCCGGTGCGCGCCGTGCCCGTGGCCCCGCCGTCGAGCTGATCGGCAGCGCGGTGGCGGCGGTGGCGACCGTCTGGGTGATCTTCACCATCGCCGGGCTGTCGGCCCCTTTGGACTTGTTCCTGTGCCTCGTTCCTGCTGTTCCTGGTGATCTACGGCGTGGTGTGCCACAACCTGCATGGGACGCTGGTCATGAAGGACCGACTGGCCACCGTGGCGGTGTGGAGCGGGTCGCTCACCGCCCTGGTCGCGCTTGGTGGCCGTCATCGGGTTCGTGGTGTTCAAGGGCGCGCCGGTGGTGTTCGCTCGACTTCCCCCATTTCCTCGTGTCCGACATGTCCAATTTCGGCGGCGAGTCGCCCGTGACCGACGCCGGGGTGGGTGCCGCCATCGTGGGGTCTCTCGAGCAGGTGGGCATCGCCACCTTGATCAGCGATCCCCTCGCCATCCTGACCGCCACCTACCTGGTGAACTCGAGCAGCTTTTGTCCCGCGTGGTGCGCAATGTCATCGACGCCATGACCGGGACACCATCGATCATCGCCGGAATTTTCATCTACATCATCCTGGTGAAGCCACGCGGCACCAACGGGCTCGACGGCCTGGCGGCGGGGCTGGCGCTGAGCGTGCTCATGCTCCCGCTCGTCACGCGGGCCGCCGTCGAGGTGATCATCATCGTGCCGGCGCGCTCCGCGAGGCGGCTCTGGCGCTCGGCGCGCCGCAATGGCGGGTGATCCTCAAGGTCGTCCTCCCCACCGCACGGGCCGGCCTCATCACCGCCGCCATCCTGGGTGTCGCCCGTACCGCAGGGGAGACAGCCGAGGTTCTGTTCACTGCGGGCGGCAACGTCCATTACAACTTCAGCCCCGTGGCCCCGTATCAGGCCGACCTGCCGCTCGAGATCTTCTCCCTCATCAACCAGCCCTCCGTCAATGCCATCCGTGTGGCATGGGGAGTCGCCTTCGTACTGGTTGCCGTGGTCCTCGGGTTGTTCGTCGCGGCCCGCGCCGCGGGCAGAGCGGGGTCGGGTGGCCTGTCCCGGCGCCTGCGCCAACGCAAGGCAAGCCAAGCTTCTCCGACCTCATGACCAAAGGAGACACCCTCATGACCGTGCTCGAACCGACGCATCCAGCGCCGAAGCGCTGCGGGCCAGGCGATTGCGCCTCGGGGGCGGCGTGGCCGTGGCGCTACGTTGTCGTTCGCCGGCGTGGTCGTCCCCGCTATCCCGGCGGTCGCAGCGGCACGCCGATCAACGGTGGTGGATCGTCGTTCGCGGCGCCTGCCATCACGAGTGGGACGCCAATGTGGGCCAAGTCCCCATACTCGTTGAGCGTGAACTACACGACGAGCTCCTCGGGCTACGGGCGCTACTACTTCACCAACCGGACCGTCGACTTCGCCGTGACCGACACCGGCTACGTCAACTCGAGCGTCGGGACGACGCCGCCCTCGTTTCCCTACGAATTCATCCCCATCACCGCGGCCGGCGTCGCCTTCATGTACAACGTCCCGGGCCTCACCCAGACCCTCGAGCTGACGAGCTACACGGCCTGCCTGCTCCTGACCGGGCAGATCACCAACTGGGACGACCCGGCTCTCAAGCTCAATGGCGCCAACTCCGGCGTGACGCTGCCGAACCTGCCGGTCAAGCCCGTGACCGAGAGCGACCCCGCAGGGACCAACTACGTACTCGAGGAGTACTGCATCGACGAGCAGCCCGCGGTATGGGCCCAGTACGCCAAGAACATGGCGGGCACTCCCCCCCCAGCGGCGTGGCCATCTCGGCCACCACCCCCGGGTCGAACTGGGAGGCTCCCGGCAACGGCTACGACGAGCAGGAGACCTCGGCCGTGGCCTCGACCATCGCCAACACGGCGGGGGCCATCGGCCCGGTCCAGGAGAACTACGCCATCGACGCGGGCTTCACCGGGAGTGCAACCCGGCCCATTCGGTGGCCAAGGTGCAGAACGCCAGCGGCGACTTCACCACCCCCAGTCCGGTGGACGTGGCCTCGGCGCTGGCCTATGCCACCCAGCAGTCAGACGGCACCCACGTGCTCGACTTCAACGGCCTGGGCCCCAACGTCTACAACCCCTCCACCTACAGCTATCTGCTCACGCCCACCACGGGATGGGCCGCCGCCAAGGGGGCGACGGTCAGCGCTTAGGTCAACTACGTCGCTCACTCTGGGCCAGCAGGTGGCGCCGAAGATGGACTTCGCCAGCCTTGGCCTGTCGCTGGAGCGCTACGGCATCGACAACGTCATCGCCAACGTCCCCGGCGCGGTCGCACCGACGTCCTCCGAAGACCAGGGCTACTCGTGCGGTGACCTGACGCCCACCGAGGTCCAGGCGGGTCAGACCACGCCCACCTGCGGGGTCACCAACGGGGCGGCTCCACCTGCCCCGCCCGGCGCCCCACCACCGCCCTCACCAACGGCAACACCGCAAGCAAGAGCACCGCCAAGACGAGCGCAGCCACCAAGGCCAACACCAAGGGCACGGTGACGTCCGCGGCCGGCGGAGTCAGCACCGCGGCCGGCTCCGGAGGTGCGGGTGCCGATCCGTCGGTGGCGCTCACCGGCGGCACCCCTTCGATGGCCTTCACCGGCGGGGACCCGGTGCCCACCATCGTGCTCGGCGGCGTGCTCGTGCTCGTGGGCTGGTTCGCCCGGCGCCGTCTCCTCGTCGCTCGGCGGGTGCGGAGGGTGGAGTGACGCCCGTGCGGCGTCTGCGACGCGGACCCTGGCGGCTGGCGGCGCTGGCGGGGACGCTGTTCGTCGCCGTCCTGGTGCCTCCGTCGGTCCGCCGGCGGCGCAGACCGACCCGACCGCCCTGGTGGGCGAGGGGGGGTCGTTCCTCACGCCGGTGGTCAACCTCTTCTCAACACCGACACCGGGCTGGCGCCTCTCAACCCGCAGTACTCAGACACCAACCTCGACACCGCCATCGCCGACTTCACCGGCACCGGGCCGGGCGAGTTCGACGCCGACTTCGTGGTGTCCGAGCGCCCTCTCACCTCCACCGAGGCGGCCACGGCCGCAGCCAACGGCCGGTCTTTCGCCTACGTGCCTTTCGCCGCCACACCCGTGGCCCTCGCCGTGTTCGCCATCTGCAGCCCCACCGATCTGGCCAACAACACCCTCACCCCTACGACGTTTTGCAACAACATGCCGCTGACCCCGGCGCTGGTGGGCGAGATCGTCACCCACGGCTCACGGTGCCGAGGGCCAGCGTCCGACCGTGAGCGGGTGGAACGACCCGCTCGCTCACCCAGGCCAACGGACAGCGCCATCCCCGACCCCAATGGCATCGGCCATGCCGCCGACCTGTCGACCCTCGGCCGAGAACACCGCCCTCATGGCGCTGCATGGACAGCGACCCGTCGGCCAAGGCCGACCTCGATAATGCCCTGAACAACCCCACAAACACGCCGAGGACGACCGAGCGACACACCTGACGAGTTCTGGCCCTTCCCCGGAGCACGCATATCCGGGCGGCGACGAGGCGCTGCTCGGCCACGAGCTCACCATCGAGTCCACCACCAACGCGCCCAGCTACCTCAACACCTGGGGGGCGCTGTCGCCCAGCGAAGGGGGGGCGCACGACGCCTTCCCGCTGTCGGCGGTGTGGGCCGGGTCACCCTGAGGGCACCCCGTGGAACGTCCCCACCGCGGCCATCGAGAATGCGGATACGGCCCACCGACCTTCGTCGGCCCCACCGAGAAGGCCGCCGCCGCGGCCGAGACAGGGAGCGGCATCACCCTCGACCCGAGCACCAACCTGGTGACGTTCAACCCCCAGCCGACCAACGCGGCCGCCGTACAACAACTACCTGATGGTCGAGAGCTATCTGGTGGTCCCGACGTCGGGCCTGGCCGTCGACACAGGCGACCAAGCTCGCCCAGTTCATCCGGTACGTCCTCGGTCCCACCGGGCAGTCCGACGATCTGCGTCCTCGGGGCCGCCCCGGCGACGCCGGCCGAGGTGACCGCCGGCCTGAAGGTCGCCTCCGAGCTCGACGCCGAGGCCATCTCGACGGCGTCGTCGGGCTCGACCTCGTCGTCCGCACAGTCCGGCGCCACCGGCGCCACGGCGACAACGGTCCCTGGCACGAGCTCCAGTCCGACCGGGAACACCGGGTGATCCCTCGACCGAGCCGCGTCATCGGGCGGGACCTCGGCACCGGCACTCGCCTCCACCGGTGCCGATCCTATTCCCATCGTGCTGTTGGGCTCGGGTGCGATCGGCTTTGCCGTCATCGGGCGATGGCGTCTACGACGAAGGATGAGGACATGACGGTCGCCCAGTACCCCAACCAGGGTTGGCCACCTCCGCCTCCTCCGCCGCCCCAGGGATGGGCGCCTGCGTCACCCCCACCGCCCCCGCCACCCCCGCCGCCCGGGTACGCGCCTGCGCCGCCCCCACCGCCGGGGTACGCGCCAGCTCCGGTGTCGGTCCAGGCGTCCATGCGAGCCAACGACGTGAGTGCGTGGTTCGGCCGTCAGAAGGTCCTCGAAAAGGTGTCGCTCGCCATGAACCCCGGCGAGGTGACGGCGCTGATCGGGCCGTCGGGATGCGGGAAGTCCACGTTCCTGCGGATCCTGAACCGGATGCACGAGCTCATTCCCGGCGCGGCGCTTGTCGGGTTCGGTGGAGCTCGACGGCATGGACATCTACAGCCCCACGTCGCAGGTCACCGAGACACGGCTCCGGATCGGGATGGTGTTCCAGAAGCCCAATCCCTTCCCTTCGATGACCATCGCCCAGAACGTGCTGGCCGGCCTGCGACTGTCGGGGATCAAGGTTGCCAACCGCGACGCCCTGGTCCAGGAGTGTCTCGAGCGCGGCCGGGCTGTGGCGTGAGACCCGCAACCGGCTCAACGACGTCGGGCGTGTCGTTGTCGGGTGGTCAGCAGCAGCGCCTGTGCATCGCCCGAGCCCTGGCCGTTCGACCCCGCGTCCTGCTCATGGACGAGCCGTGCTCGGCCCTCGACCCGATATCCACCGGCGTCATCGAGGAGACGATCAAGGAGCTCCGTCGGGACGTGACCATCGTCATCGTGACCCACAACATGCAACAAGCCCAGCGCGTCTCCGACCAGTGCGCGCTCTTCCTCCTCGACGGTGAGGGCCAACCCGGGCACATCGTCGAGGCCGGTCCCACCGAGCAGCGTCTTCGGCGACCCCCGGGACCCTCGTACCGCCGACTACGTCCACGGTCGGTTCGGATGACCCAGGTCGTCCGCTTCGACCCGGTCGGCACCCAGACCCTGGCGCTCCACCGCGAGTCGGTGGAGGAGCCAGGCGCAGCACCGTTGGCACGAAGCACCGGCGCGGGTGCGGACGACCATCCAGATGGCGGTGCTGCTGGTCGTGGTGGGGGTGGCCTACAACTACTCGCTCTCGACGCTCGATCCAGAACGCCGGCCTCGAGACGCCTCTCGCCTACGTCAGCCTGGTGCCGGCGATCGCCTTGGCCTTGGCGGCGGTGCGGGCCCGTCCGATACGTCCCGAGCCGGCCATCCACGACCGGCAGGTCGACTACATCGTCGGCCTGCCGCTGGTCGGTGGCGCCCTGGCCGCCAACCTGCTGCTGCCCGGCAAGATGTCGGCCATGTTCTGGGTGTGGAGGATCGACCTCCTCACCTTGCCGGTCTTCGTCGCCGGGGCCGTGGCCATCATCTTCGGCGTGCGGGTGCTGTGGCGCCAGAAGCTCGCCGTCGGGTACCTCTTCCTCGGGTGGCCCTACCCGTACTCGACCGTGCTGCTCAAGGTCCTCGACGCCTTCACCGCGGCCACGCTGGTGGGCATCACGCGAGATCGTCAGGGTCTTCCCGGTGGCGAAGTCGGTGACCTCTCCCGACGGCACGCTGTTCGTCGTCGTGCACCACGGGGTGTCGTTCCCCCTGAGTGTGGTGTCGGCCTGCTCGGGGGTCAACAGTGTCGTGGGGTTCCTCCTCATCGGATCTGCCTTCGCGGCGGTGGTCCACGGGCCGATCGTGCGTAAGGTGCTGTGGCTGATCGGGGGGATGCTTCTGCTCTGGGCGATCAACCTGGGCCGGATCACCTTCATCTTCTGGGCCGGCAAGACGTGGGGCGAGCACGTCGCCATCGACATCCTGCACCCCTTCATCGGCCTCGTGACCTTCAGCCTCGGAGTGCTGTTCCTCGTCCTGCTCATCCAACCCCTCGGCATGCACGTCGGCAAGGCGCCGCCGACCGGTTCGCATTCGATCCGCCCCTCCCGAGGTCCGACCGAGGCCAAGGGATCCCCGGCGGTCCCCAAGGTGTACGCGGCGGTGATCGTCGTGACGGTGATCGCCATCATCCTTGGGATCAGCAACGTGGGCCTGAAGACCTACAACCTGGTCGCCGACGCGTCGGGACAGCCCAAACTGACGGCCTACATCGCGGCACCGACGGCGCCGGTGGGTTGGCGCACGCGCCGAATCGACGTCTTCAACTGGGCCAAACCGCTCTTCGGCGACACGTCGGTCTGGGACCGCTACCTGCTCACTGCCACCGAAGGCGGCGACCTCCACACGTCGGTGCCCGTCGTCGCCGACGTGATCGTCACCCCCGAGCTCGACACGCTTCTCCGCCTACGGGGTCGAAGCCTGCTACCAGTTCCATGGCTACGCTCTCGCAGACGTCGCCGAGGTGAACGTGGGGGGCGGGATCACCGGCCAGGCTATGTCGTACACGTCGCAGGCCTACGGGAGCTGGTCCATCGTGTACTGGATCATCCCCGTCAAGCTCGGGACCCAGACCACCTACGAGCGCGTCGTCCTGTACGTCCAGAACGACCAACGCGGCGTCGTGGTCCCGGCCACCGCCAACATCTCGGGCATCAAGAGTGTGGCCGGGTCCCTCGGACCGTCGGACCTCACCCTGATCCAGAATCGGGACTTCCTGGTGGCCTTCGCCCGCGAGCTCATCCAGTCCGAGGCGGGCCGCTCCTCGGCCGCCACAGCAGCGGGGGTCCCGGCTCTCACGGCGACGACACCTTCCACCACCGCGCCCACCCGCCCCGTCGTGAGCCCCTCGGTCTCTCTGAGCTCGAACTGAATGGCGGTCCCGATGCGCCGAAGCGTTGTCCCGGCGCGGCGCCGAAATAAGGGCTGACCCATGGCTATCGTGGACGTCATTGACGTATTGGCCGACGGCTTCGGCATAGCGACACAGGACGATCCAGCGGGGGGTGCCGCGGCAGGTGTGGACGCCGGGCACGCTGGGGGCTGGGACGTCGCCGGGGAGGCTACGACCGAAGCCACCCCTCTGGGTCGGGCGTTCGTCGAGCACCTCGTTCGGAGCATGCGAGGCGTCCCGGGTCCTTCCGGAGCCGTCTCTGGAGATCGCCATGCGGTGGACTGGTCGCGCGTGGCGGGCCGCCGCGCATGGCGCGCAGACCCCTGAGCAAGCCGAGGGACGTCTCGTGCTCGAGGCCTTCCGGCACATCTCGGGGTTTTCCCCGCCCCCGCCGATCGGGGCCGGTGCTCAACCGACGGCCACGGCACTGCTCGAGCCGAGCCCGACTCCGATCCGCCCGCCTCCGATCGGGCCGCCGCCCGAGTCCACACACGCGGCTGGTGCCGGCGCCACCCCCGGTCCAGGTCCCATTTCCCAGCACGACGTCGCCGCCGCTCGCCGGCCGGACCCTCGGGCACCGCCAGCCCCGGGGGTGGCAACGCCTGCACCGCCGGGAGAAGCTGGCGACGGCCTTCGGGTGGATGCGCAACATCGGCATCGTCGTGATCCTCTTCGCCGCCTGGCAGGTGTGGGGCACGAGCATCTCCCAGCATCAAGCGCAGCAGTCGCTGCGGGGGCAATTCCACGCGCAGCTCCACACCCCGGCCGGGGCAGGATCGGAGCCGCGTCTGATCGCCGCCAACGTGGCAGTGCCTCAGCCCAAAGCGGGATCCTTGGTGGCGCGCCTGCAAATCCCCGCCATCGGCGTCGACGAGTACGTGGTCCAGGGAACGGCGGAAGGTGATCTCGCCATGGGGCCCGGCCACTACGTGGGCACGGCCATGCCCGGTCAGGCGGGCAACGTCGCCATCGCGGGGCACCGGACGACCTACGGCGCACCCTTCAACGACCTCAACAGCCTGGCACCGGGAGACCCGATCTTCCTGACCTCGGACTCAGGGATGAAGCTCGAATACGCCGTCTCTCAGGCCCCGGTGGCGGTTTCCCCCAATGACGTGGCCGTTCTCAACTACTTCGGCGACAACCGTCTGACGCTGACCACGTGCAACCCGAGGTTCTCGTCGTCGCAGCGGCTCATCGTCGTGGCGCTCCTGCACGAGCCGGTCGAGATTCCGCCCACCCCGGCGACCGGGAACGCAGGCCGGCCTCGAGCACGTATCGGGGGGAGGGACCGTGGGATGGAACATGCTCTATCTGCTGCCGGTGCTGGCCATCCTGGGTGCCATGGGGTTGCTGGGCTTGGCCAACAAGCGCACTGCAAGGTATTTCGGCCGGCGCACTCGCTGGCTCATCCTCGCCCCGATCTGGGTGGCGGCGATCTATCTGCTCTTCACCCTTCTGACGAGCTTGCTCCCGGCCACGCTGTAACCGGGCGCACGCTACCGTCCGGGGTCGCGCCTCCACCGCCCCGTGCGAGAGGACGAGCCGCGTCGGTTCGTCTGCACATGCGGCGAGGTTGTCGCGGCGTGGCGAGGCGTGTCCCAGTAGCCGGTGGAGGACGGTGGGGGAGATGACGGGAGCCGATTGCTGTCCGTTTTGCGGTGTGAGCGATTCCTGGGGCTGACCCGGCGCGGGGTGCCAGGAACTGCTCGGGCAGCGTGGGCTGTGGCGTCGGTGTCGTGGGCGGGCGGCCCGTCAAGAGCTGTCCCAGGGCCGTCAACTCTTGGAGAAGCTCTCGATTCACCTCTCCGAAGTGTTCGACCGTGGTCTGGAGCTGGTGGGCCGCCTCGACGGGCAGGCGCGACGACCGGTGGCCTTCCTCGAGAATGCGCCTCGCCTCGTCCCTAGCGGCAGACACGATCCGAGAAGCCTCGCGCTCGGAATCGGCCACCAGCGCGCCGGGCGCGCTCCTGTGCTTCGGCGATCGATGCGTCGACGAACGCCTGCGCCCTGCAGGAACAGGTGCCCGAACTGCTCTTCGGTCTGGCGATGGTCGACCGCCCGGGCAATGGAGTCATCGAGGCGCTCAAGGATGTCCCTCAAGCCCTCGAGAGCCCCTGCGGCATGGCGGACGGTCTGTCCGACGGTCTCGAAGGCGGCCGGCGTCGATGCCCGTCGTCGGGCGGGGAACCGGCGCCTCGAAGGCCCCGGGAGACGTGGGGCCGACTGGAAGGTTGGACATCTACGCCTCCGGGGAAGTGGAGCGAAGAATCGGCGTCGGACAAGACATCTTCGGCACGTTCCGTTGGGAATTGCTCGTGGTTGTGGTCACCACACTACCTCTCGTACTTTCCGATTTTCAGTGCCGAAAGGGTGAATTCACCCCGCCAAGGTGACTCTTGGGTGACCTCTTCGTGAAAATCGGCGCCCGGGCCTGCTCGAGGGGTGGTCGGGCACGGGTGTGCGAGCGTGGCTTGTCCCGATCGTTCGCGTAACGTTCGCGCCCGCGTTACCTTCGGTCTGAGAGACACCCGCGGGGGCGGGCGGCGCTCGTTCGTAGACGCCGCCATGGCGGCCTCAGTCGGCAACCCAGAGCCGGCTCGGGGTGTCTGCCGGCTCAGGCCACGCCGGACGGGGACAGGCTCCGCCGCCGCCGCCGGCCGTGCTTGGTCTGCCGAGCAGACCTCGGCCGACGCGTGGCCGGGTCGCCGGGTTTTCGGGCATCGTTCACCGAGTCGTGACGCATCCGTTGCGGCGCGTTTACTTGCGCCTCGCTACCGTCCACGGTGTCAGGGGGTACGCGCGGTGATCGCGCGATAGAGGTCGGCATGTTGCGCGAGGCATCGGGTTCCGCTCGCGGTTGACCATGGCGCTGATGGAATCCGGACCTCCGATACGGCCTCTGAAGCCGCGCGGGTCACCTGACGGCAGAGGACGGCGGTACTGTCGGCAGGAGGTCGGCCCTCGACCGCTCCACGCCGAGCACGGCGGTCGGCTCCACTGCGGTGCCACGACCGCGCCGGGACGCGTTCGGGAGCGGCCTCGATCCTCGTCGTCGAGGACGAGGAGTCGTACCAAGAGGCGTTGCTGGCCGGGTTGACGAGGGAGGGCTTTGACGTCGAATTGGCCTCGGACGGCGCGGACGCTCTCGAACGATTTGCCGATCACCCACCCGATCTTGTGCTCCTCGACCTGCTCTTGCCGCGCCTCTCGGGCATCGACGTGTTCAGGCGGATGCGGGCCATCGCTCCTGTTCCGGTCATCATCGTCTCGGCGTTGAGTACGGAGACCGACATCGTGCTCGGACTCGAGCTCGGGGCCGAGGACTACATCGCCAAGCCCTATCGGCTGCGAGAACTGGTGGCTCGTATTCGCGCGGTGCTTCGGCGAGTCTCGCCTCCCCCGCACATCCCGGAGCGAGACATCGGAGTCGGACGAGAACCCATGCAAGCCGTAACGGTGGGCCCGTTCCGGATCGACTTCTCACGGCGGGTCGTCACCGCGCACGGCGCACAGGTCCATCTGTCGCGCCGGGAGTTCGATCTCCTCGCCCTCTTGTTGTCTCCTCCCGGACGAGTCCGGACTCGTGACGAGCTCATCGACAGACTGTGGTCAGGTCGAGATCTTGCCGATACCCGAACGCTCGACACCCACATCCGCAGACTACGGGTGAAGTTGGAAGTGGACCCGACGACGCCGACGTACCTGCTGACGGTCCGAGGTGTCGGATTTCGCTTTGAGCCCGACAGAAACGACACGACGCCACCGCTGGGGGGATGACCACATCACTGACGTCGTGGGGTGGTCCCGACGACGCCGGTGATGGGGATCGATCCCCGTGAACGCTTCAGTGGTTCAAGACGATCAGCTCGGGGACAGGCCGACCTTGACCACTTCGCCACTCGATCCGCCTGGACCGCCGGTGGCCGGCAAGACGCCGTAGTTCGAGACGTACACCGTGCCGTCCGGCGCGACGGCCATGCCCGTGGGGAACTCCAGCCCGGTCGAGTTCACCGTAGTCTGAGACCCGTTGTGGCCGACCCGGATGATGGCTCCGGGCGTCGGTAGGCCCCCTCCCGCCAGAGCCGGGTCGTTGAGGCCGGCCTGGTCGATCTCGAGGACGAGCAGCCGACCCCAGTGGTCGAAGGCGATGTCCCCGATGGCCGTGAACCCACTGGCGTAGACGGTGGGGGCGTGCCCCGGCACCACGCGGTACACGCTGGAGGTCCCGACATCGAAGGGTGCCCCCCCGAGCTCGCCGACGTAGAGCGCTCCGTCGGGGCCGACCGTCACGGAATCGGGCACGGGCTGAGCCTCGAACGGGATCGCTGTGGTCTGGGTGGGTGCGAGTGACAACGGCGCGGCGACCTCGGAGATCGTCGGGAACACCGCCAGCACCGAGATCTTGCCGGTGCGTGACACGAAGAGCAGGTCGTTGCCGGCTGCGTCGGCGACGGCGATCCCGCCGTGGTAGGGAACGAAGGAATACGGGTCGCTGTCGATCGCCGATTCGACGCCGAGCTGGACGGCCGTGCCTTCACCACCATCGGGGTTGTTCGCCGCTTCGAAGGGCCCGAAGCTCGCTTCGATCTGGGGGGTCGCGCCGAAGTGCGGAAAGTTCACCAGATCGCCAAGGAGGGCGCCGGCCGTGCCGTAGGCCTCGTCACCCGTCGTGGGATCGATGTCCGTGTTCTGGAACAGAACGTGCAGAGATCCGTCGAAGAAGGCGCCCTCGGCGGGCCCCGTTGCCTCTGACCCCGGGCCGCCACCGCCGGCTACCGAGGGCAGGTCACCCTCGAGCGTCGTCACCTGACCCCAAGGGGTCACGCGATCGATGGCACCGGAGCTGTCGATGCACGACGGCTCGTTGCCGTCCGTGCACGTGGCGGGGGCGTTCCCGTCGCCGGACAACGCCACGATCAGATTGCCTCGAGGTGAGACGGTGATCTTCTTGGGCTCGTTCAGCCCACTGGCCACAACCTGAACACCAACAACACCGTGGTCGCCAGGACCGCCGTGATTGAAATGGTGGCGACCGAACAGACCACCGCTTCCGTGGTCTCCCGACCCGTTCCCACCCGGTGATGCCACCGCGGGCGCCGCAGTGGCCCCAAGGATCCCGGCGGCGAGCGCCGATGCGAACACGGCACGTCGAACGGTCCTGAATTTCATCGCAACCTCCCGATACTCAGGTCGAAAGCTACGGGCATGCGAAGCTCCGACCAAGGGTGCCTGCATGCGCATCGGAGGGATGTCTCCACCACTACCGTCACTGCGTGCGGCCGTACGGCAACAGGCAGGGATTTTCCGCCGTGGCTCTCAGATCTTCCAGGTTTGACGTCTAGCGCGCCCGGCGTCGGCGTGCACGCATTTTCCTCCTGGGGAGAAGGTATTTCCGGTTTTTCCGGTCTCCAAACGTGAAGAGGTCGGTGACGGGAGCCGAGGAGAGCACAAAGCATGCGCGCCATGATCCGGGCGGCTAAGAATCACGCAACAGTCAGATGGGGTACCCGCTCATGCTCCAGGATCACCGCGCACGTGTGGCCAGGTTCCTCACGCGGACGCGTGTCCGATGGCTCGTGGTGGCGCTGGTCCTTGTGACTTCGGCCGGCATTGGAGCGGGATTGTCCACCATCGGAGCCGCCACGGCTCCGTCGTATCCGCCCTTCAGCTTCGTCTTCGGCACGGCGAACTACGAGAGCACGGCAGCCTACGGCGACCCCGACGCGTCGCTTCAGGAGCAGTACGCCTCGTACAGCAGCTGGTCCAGCATGGCGTCGAGCATTCAGGCCAATGGGGCGCAGTGGGCTTCGTACGACTCGCCCTTGGTCCTCGGCGTCGGCATCCTCCCCACCGGGACGTCGTTCCCGTCCTCGGGGGATGTGTCGGGCAAGACCCTCACGAGTCTCGAGACCACGGCGACGTCCGTGGCGCAGGCCCTGGTCAGCTTCGGCTTCGGCTCCGCCATCATCCGCCTGGGGTGGGAGTTCAACGGGGATTGGTACGTGTGGGCAGCGGAGAAGAATCCGGCCGCCTACGCCAACGCCTTCCAGATTTGGGTGACCCAGATGCGCGCCGTCGCCGGCGCCAACTTCAAATTCGACTGGGGAGTCGCACAGGGCCAGAGCTGGAACATCGCGGCCGCCTATCCAGGGAACAGCTACGTCGACTACATCGGTGTGGACCCCTACGACGAGGACTACAGCTACACGCCCAACAACCTGCCCACGGACACCGAAACCACCTGGAGCAACATCCTGGGAACGTCGGGCAATGCCGCCTACACCTACGACAGCCTGCAGGCCATCGTGGCCTTTGCCACCGCGAACGACAAACAGGTGAGCCTGCCCGAGTGGGGATGCTGGTTCAGGACCGACGACCACGGGCTCGGTGACGATCCCACCTATATCGAGAACATCTTCAACTTCGTCACGAATCCGTCGAACCGGGTCGGATATTTCATCTACTTCTCCGACGACGAAGCCGGCGACGGTGATCATTCGCTCTCCGACGGAGCCTTTCCCAACGCGTTGGCCGAATTCGAGACGCTCTTCGATCCGTTGATCACCCCCGCGGTCACCGCCGTCTCGCCCACCTCCGGATCTGCCCTCGGGGGAACCTCGGTCACCGTCACCGGCACCAATTTCAGCGGGGTCACGGGTGTGAATTTCGGCTCGACGGCCGCCACCAACGTCCAGGTCATGAATGCCACCCAGCTCACAGCCACCGCGCCGGCCGGTTCGAACACCGCGGACGTCACTGTCACGACCCTGGGGGGCACGAGCCCCACGACCAACGCCGACCACTTCACCTATGTCAATTCTTCGGGCATCAGCGCGGCCGGCACGCTGGCCAACAAGGCCGCGACCGACACCACCACCTTGTCGGTGTCTCCTCAGCACGTCGGTGACGTGATGGTGCTGGCGGTCAAGGTCCGTTCCGCGACCGTGGTGGCATCGGCGGTGTCGGGTGGGGGAGTGACCACCTGGACCCAGGCCCGGACTCCCTTCGCCGTCTACAGCGGTTTCGAGGTGCAGTTGTTCACCGGCACCGTGACCGCGTCGGGGTCCTCCACCATCACCGTGACCTTCGCGTCCAGCGTGAAGTCGATCTATACGGGGTTGGCGGCCCAGGAGTTCTCGGCCTCGTCGGGGGCGGCCACGGTGTGGGGCATCGATACCGGGGGTGGGATCTCCAATCCCTCTTCCACGACGGTGACCTTCCCCGCCCTCACGCCGAGCGGGACCGGTGAGCTGTACTTCGGCTACGCCGCGGCGGCCAACACCGGCTCGGCGGGAACCACGTCGGGGTTCCACTACGCCACCACCTCCAGCGCGGACGTGACGGCCTACGACACCAACGTGTCCGGTGCGGTGCAACCCATCGCCAAACAGAGCCCCGCCGGCCTCTCGGGCGGGTCGGCGGTGCTCATCACCGCCTCATCGACTTTGGGGACGACGGCCCCCGGGGCCCCGAGCATCACCTTCGTGGCGCCCGGGAACGGCCAATTGACGGTGAACTTCGTCCCCGGATCGACCGGAGGCAGCCCCATCACCTCGTTTACCGTTACCTGTGGCGGGATCAGCGTCGCGGCGAGCGCATCGGCCACCTCCGCCACGGTGCCGGGGCTCAGCAACGGGACCCTGTATTCCTGCACGGTTTCGGCCACCAACATCGACGGGCCGGGGCCGACCTCGACCCCGGCGACGGGCACTCCGGGAACCCCGACCATCACCGCGGTCGGGACGCCCGACGACGCCAACGGGACGGGCCAGGCGACGCTGCCGGTGACCGCCGCCACCGTGGGCGATTCGTTCGTGTTGGGGGTCACCGTCCTGTCGCCGACGGTCACGGTGTCCTCGGTCTCGGGCGGTGGCGTCGGTACCTGGACCAACCTCTCGACCGGTTCTGACGGCAGCCGCGACACCGAGTTGTGGCTGGGGACCATCACCTCGGCCGGTTCGCAGACCATCACCGTGGCCTACTCGGGCTCCGTGACCGCCGTCGGGGTCGAGCTGATGGCCCAGGAGTACTCCTCGGGCCTGGGGTCGTCATCTCTGTGGTCCAAGGACGTGGGCGGCTCTTTGGACAACACCGTCTCGTCGACCACGGTCGACTACCCGAGCCTCACCCCGACCGGATCGAACGAGCTCTACGTGGGATGGGCTCGCACCGACAACACCGGCGTGGCCGGCTCGACTCCCGGGTTCACCTACGACATCACACCCACCGGGAGCGGCATCTTCTGCTTCGACGGCGACGTCTCGGCGACGTCGGCCCCGACCGCAGCGCAGAACGTGGCGGGAACCGCAATGGCTGTGGGCGCGCTGGTGACGGCGGCCCTTCCGCCCCCCCCGCCACCACCACCCCCACCGCCACCCACCATCAGCGCGGTGGGCACGCTGGCCAACAAGGCCGCGACCGACACCACCACCTTGTCGGTGTCTCCTCAGCACGTCGGTGACGTGATGGTGCTGGCGGTCAAGGTCCGTTCCGCGACCGTGGTGGCATCGGCGGTGTCGGGTGGGGGAGTGACCACCTGGACCCAGGCCCGGACTCCCTTCGCCGTCTACAGCGGTTTCGAGGTGCAGTTGTTCACCGGCACCGTGACCGCGTCGGGGTCCTCCACCATCACCGTGACCTTCGCGTCCAGCGTGAAGTCGATCTATACGGGGTTGGCGGCCCAGGAGTTCTCGGCCTCGTCGGGGGCGGCCACGGTGTGGGGCATCGATACCGGGGGTGGGATCTCCAATCCCTCTTCCACGACGGTGACCTTCCCCGCCCTCACGCCGAGCGGGACCGGTGAGCTGTACTTCGGCTACGCCGCGGCGGCCAACACCGGCTCGGCGGGAACCACGTCGGGGTTCCACTACGCCACCACCTCCAGCGCGGACGTGACGGCCTACGACACCAACGTGTCCGGTGCGGTGCAACCCATCGCCAAACAGAGCCCCGCCGGCCTCTCGGGCGGGTCGGCGGTGCTCATCACCGCCTCGGCATGAGAAGTCAGCCCTGAAGGAAAGGGACGCCGCCGGATCCCCATGCGAGGTACGCGAGGCTGACGGCGTGTCGGACGCGCCCCAGGACCGTTCTGTCGTGGCTCCCGGCCTACTCGTCGAGGTAGAGGATCCCGACGACCCGCGACTCGACGTCTACCGGGACCTCAACGACCCGGCCGGCCGGATCCAGCTGGACGCCGATCAGTCGGTCTTCGTGGTCGAGGGGAGGCTCGCCGTCGACCGGCTCCTCACGTCCGACTACATGGTGGGTTCGCTGCTCGTCGACGATCACCAGGCGAGACGGCCAGTGACCTGGTGGCGACGGTCCGGGCCCGGGGAGCGCCGGTGTTCGTGGGGTCTCGCGCCTTGGTGGCCAGCACGGTCGGCTTCGCCCTGCACCGGGGTGTGGTCGCCGTCGCGCACCGCCCGTCTCCCGCCGATCCGGGACGGCTCCTGCTCGACGCCGCTGGCACATCCGCTCCGGACGGAACTCCTCCGCTGGTCGCCGTCCTCGAAGGCCTCAACGACCACGAGAACATCGGGGCCCTGTTCCGCAACGCTGCCGCCTTCGGGGTGGCAGGCGTCCTCCTCGACCCCACGTGCGCCGACCCGCTCTACCGCCGGTCGGTCCGGGTCTCCGTGGGCCATGTCCTCCACGTGCCCTTCGCCCGGCTGGTGCCGTGGCCGACCGGGCTCGGACCAGGTGCGGGCCGCCGGCTTCGTCGTCGCCGCGTTGGCACCGCGTCCGCCTGCCGACGGCGCGGTCCCTGTCATGAGTCTCGCCCAGCTGAAGGCCCGGACGTCGGGCTCGGGTGGCCCCGTCGGTGTGGCCCTGCTCCTCGGGGCGGAGGGGCCGGGCCTGACGGATAGGGCCCTGGCAGGATCCGACGTGGTGATCCCCATCCCGATGGCGGACGGGGTCGACTCGCTGAACGTCGCGACAGCCGCCGCCGTCGCCTTCCACGCGCTCGCCGGCCGCTGAGGTCTGAGTCCCGAGCGTCGGAGCAGGAACTCCGTGAGGACGCGGCAAGAGCGTGAGGACGTTGGCGGGTTGTCCTCGAACGCCCCTGCCGCCCCCCAGGATGGTCGCCCCTCGCGGGAGGTACGACCAAAATTCACGATACCCAGCGCACCGTCCCGACAAACCTGGCGCGACGTTCAGAGCGAGTTGTCCATCCCCCTGATCACCGCGTCCAGCAGTCCAGGGAACTTCTCGTCGAGCTCGGCGCGCCGGAGGGTCGCCAGCTTGCGCTGACCTTCGTGGCGGGTCCGGATGAGCCCGGCATCGCGCAAGACCGAGAGGTGGTGCGTGGTCGTCGACTTGGCCATCCCGACACCGGCCTGCTCGCCGAGCACGGCGCAGGCCAGCTCCGTGCCGCCGTCCAGAGCGGCCACCATCCGTAACCGGGAGGGGTCGGCCAGGGCGTGCATCACCGACGCCAGGTCGAGCTCGTCGGTAGGGAGTTCGGGTCGTTCACGCATTGCTCACCTCCTCTGCCGGTCTCGGCGAAATCCAACTGATTTTCTCCGATCCGGGGAATACCTGCCCGGACTCCTTCGTTCGATAGTTCTATCAACGTCGAACTATCTCGCCGGATTCCCGCCCGGTGAAAGGTGCGAACCACAATGACGCTCACCACATCGCCCCCGGCCCCCACCCAAAGCGCCAGCTCAGCGGCGCCTGCCTACGACCCCCGCCGCTGGAAGGCGCTCCCGGTGGTCCTATCGGCCACATTCATGTCGCTCTTCGACATCTTCGTGGTCAACGTCGCCGCCCCCAGCATCCAGCACGATCTCCACGCGTCCTCCTCCATCCTCGAGATGGTCGTCGCCGGATACTCGTTCAGCTACGCCGCCGGCCTCGTCACCGGTGCCCGCCTGGGCGACCTGGTCGGGCGCCGCCGGATGTTCACCATCGGGCTCGGCATCTTCGCCGTCGCCTCCCTGATCGCCGGCATCTCGCCCGACAGCGCGGTGCTGGTGGCCGCCCGCCTGGCCCAGGGCTTCGGCGCCGCCGCCATGATCCCCCAGGTCCTCGCCCTCCTGACCGCCAACTTCTCGCCCGAGGAGCGCCCGAGGGTGTTCTCGCTCTTCGGCGTGACGGTCGGCCTGGGCACGGTCGCCGGCCAGATCCTCGGCGGCGTCCTCCTCCACCTGGACATCCTGGGCTGGGGCTGGCGGCCGATCTTCCTGGTGAACGTCCCCATCGGCATCACCGCCATCATCCTCGCCCGCCGGCTCATCCCCGAGTCCCGCCCCGACAAGGCCGACCGCCTCGACCCGCTCGGCGTGGTGCTCCTCACGGCCGGCGTGGGCGCCATCACCGCCCCGCTCGTCCTCGGGCAGGCCGAGCACTGGCCGCTGTGGACCTGGATCTCCTTCGCAGGCGGCTCCGCCCTGATTGCCACGTTCCTGCGGTGGGAGAGTCGCCTCGGTGCCCGGGGCGGCCACCCGCTGCTCCCCCTGAGCCTCTTCGAGCACCGGGCCTTCAACAGCGGGCTGCTGGTGAACCTGGGCTTCTTCAGCTTCTTCGGCAGCGTGCTGCTCACCCTCACGCTCTTCCTCCAGGAAGGACTGCGCTACTCACCCATGCGGGCCGGGCTCACCTTCGCCCCCCTCGGCGTGGCCTTCGCCCTCTCCTCGCTCAAGGGCCGCAGCCTGCACGCCAGGTACGGCAGGGACATCATCTCGGTCGGCGCGGCGACAGCACTGATCGGCGTGATCGGCCTGGCCGTCGTGGTGACGGTCTCGGGTCTCTCCGCCAACTCGCTCGAGCTCTCCCCGGTGCTCGCCATGATCGGCATCGGCAACGGCCTGGTCATCCCGCTCATCGTCCAGGGGGTGCTGCTGAGCGTGCCCTCGCACCGCACCGGGGCGGCGTCGGGCATGCTGACGACGACCCAGCAGTTCTCCATGGTGCTCGGCATCGCCGCCGTGGGCACGCTCTTCTTCGCCCGCGAGGCGAGCGCCGGCATCGTCTCCGCCCTGCAGTCCGGGCTCTACGCCGACATCGCCCTGGTGGCCTTCGCCCTCGTCATGACGCTGTTCCTCCCCCGCACGGCCACGACCCGCTCCGCCCCTGCGCCGGCCCTGGCCGAGGTGGGGACCGAGGAGCTCGCCCTGTTCGACGACGCCAATGATCTCGACCTGGCGGATCCGAAGAGAGTGGTCGCGTAGGTGACGGGCTGGTCATGACGCTCTTTCATCCGCCTGGAGCTGTCGCACCATTTCGGGTGAACCCGGGGCCGCCGCCGGTGAGTGCACCCACTCCGGCGAATCCGCTCGTCGAGTTGGAAGTCGGCACGGGCTCGGAAAGATCGGCGAGCACCACCGTGTCTCCGGGCGTCACACCGGACTTCACCTGAGTCAGGTCGTCACCCATGATGCCGAGTGTGACGTCGTTGTTCTGAAGCTTTCCATTCTGCAGTTCGCTGACGTAGGCGATACCCCCGAGGTGATGCACGGCGGAGGTCGGCACCGTTACGACGTTCGATGCTTGTCCTTCCACGATCGATACGGTGGCCGAGGCGCCGTCATAGAGACCGACAGCTCCCGCGGGAAGCGACACGGTGACGGTGTAGTCGCTCGAGGATGAACTCGACGGCACGGGGGAGATCTCTGTCACCTCTCCGACCAACGGGTTCGTGCGACCGTCCGGAGTCACATCTGCCTTGTCACCGATGCTCACGGAGTTCAAGTCGGTGACGCTGACCGGAGCCGACACGTCGAAGCTCTCGGGGCCGACCACCACGATCTGAGCGCTGGTGGAGCTGGCACTGACGCTTTGGCCGGGGGTCAGGGCCACCGATTCAACGGTGCCTGCAATCGGCGATGAGAGCTGGCCCTCGTCGAGCGAGGTCTGTGCCACGCTCAGCTGGGCCTCGGTGGCATCGAGCGTCGCCTGGTCGGCCGCAATCTGATCGGGGGTGGCCGCGCTCGACGAGGTGGAGGCGGGGATGCTGCTCGGTGTGACCGAGGCCCCTTGTCCTGACGTTGCACTCGAAGCTCCAGCGTCTACGAGCTTGGCGAGCTGTGCCTCGTCCTGGGAGACAGCCTGCTCGTCGCGTGCAACCGCAGTTTGGTCGGCGAGCACCTGCTGTAGGGCACTCGTGCACGACGTGGTGGTCGAGGCTCCCGAACCAACGGTGGTCGAAGTGCTAACCGCAGTGGTCGAGGTGGTCGTGGTCGAGGAGTTTCCTCCCCCGGAGCTCGGGGCGGCAGTGGATGTGGTGTCTGCGCACACCGAAGAGGCGTTCGAAAGATCCGATTTCGCCTGGGTGCTGTCGGCGTCGGTTGTCTTTTGGTCGGACGTGAGCGCCGCTTGCGCGGTGCTTATCGCTGCGCTGTCGGTCTGAGCGGTTTCTGAGGATTTCGTGGAGCTCGGGGCGGTCGTCTGAGGTGTGCTGGAGCTCGCTGTGGAGGACTCGCTGACCTCGTCCGTCTGAAGCTTCTCTTGGGCGGAAGTCTCGGACGACTCGGCGGCAGTGACCGAGGCAGCGAGGGCCGAGGTGTCGAGTGCGGCGAGTACCTCGCCCTCGCTCACCTGCTGCCCGACAGCCACCGAGACGCTTGCCACCTGCCCCGACACCTGGAAGTCCAACTGGGCGCTGGTCGTGCTTTGGAGTGTGCCGGTGGTTGCAAGAGTGTCCGCGACGTTCCCGAGCTCTGCCGTGGCCGTTCGGTAGTCGGATCCGGTGCCGTTGGTCAGCGCCCAGGCAGAAGCGCCTCCTCCGGCAAGAACTGCGACGGAGACGGCGACGATGATCATCGATCGCACGGTGACCGCAGGACGGCCCCCGGAACGCCTACGGGCGGGCTTATCCATTTGCGGCACCACCGGGAGGGGCGGAGCCGCCGCCGAACCGACCGAAACCTGACGTGCAGCCGTTGGCACCCGGGGTGCGGATGCTGATGGAGGTGGCGGTGATGGCACCGGTCTGATCGGCGGCACCGCGCGCGGTGACGCACTTGCCTACCGCGAGGCTCGAGGAGTCGGTGGTGGAGGTCTGGCTGTAGGTCGTCGAGGAGCTCGTGGTGATGTCGATCGAGGTCGATGCCGGAACCGTGGTCGTCGTCGAACTTGACGTGGTCGACGGTCGTGCGAATTTCCGCACGGTCCCTTCGATGGTGAAGCCGTTGGCAGAGACCTGGGTCACCTTCCCCGAGGCGGCCGCGAGATTTGCAGCACCAGCGCCGTTCGCAGGAGGCGTGGAACCGGTGGGCCGGGTCCCCCCGTTCGGATGGAAGCCGCCGCCCCCCTGTCCCGAAGAACCGAAAGCGGCGCCCGCCGTACAATCGCCCGAGGCATCGGGCTGGCTGATGGTCACGGTGGTGGCAGACACAGAATCTGCACTACCGGCTCCCGGTGTACCGCTGGCCTCCACGCAGTCGCCGACCGACAGTGCGGAGGCGTCCGCCGCCAGGGTCTGTGTGAAGGCCGTCGTCGTGGTCCAGCTCACGGTGACCTGACCACTTTGGGGGTTCTGCACCTCCATGGAGGTCCCCGAGACGGCGGCGACCGTCCCCGTCGCGCCCGGGGCAGTGGGGGTGGTCGCGGGGGTGGAAGTGGCAGAACTGCCCGAGCCGGTCCCGGCCGCCGCCGAGGAACAGGCGGCCGCCACGAGCGCGACAACGCAGAGCAAGGCGATCGCCGCCGGGCGGGGCAATCGGCGGGCGCGGGGCCCGGCGCGGTGATGGGGCGACTGGGTCGAGTCGGACTGTGTCACGGCTACTCCTTTGGGAAACGGGTCGAAAGTCATTCGGTTCTCAGCGCGTCGATGGGAGCAAGGCGTGCCGCTCTGCTCGCCGGGTACACCCCGAAACCCACTCCGATCGCGATCGCCACGACAACGGCTCCCACGGTGGCGGCCGGTGAGACCGAGATGTGATTCGAGATGAAATGCGGAAGGACGGTCGCTCCCAACAAACCCAGCAGTGCTCCGAGCACCCCGCCGGTCAGTCCCAGCACCGAGGCTTCAACGAGGAACTGTCGGTGGATGATGCGGGGTGCCGCCCCCAGCGCCTTTCGAAGCCCGATCTCTCTGATCCGCTCGGTCACGGACACCAACATGATGTTCATCACGCCGATCCCCCCACAAGAAGCGAGATCGCCGCGATGCCCGCCAGCAACACGGTCAGCGTCTTGTCCACCGATGTGGCGGTGGACAAGAGGGACTGCTCGGTGGTGATGGAGAAATCGGCGTTGGCCGGGCTGGTGATGTGGTGGAGCGACAGCAGCTCGGCGTCGGCCTCTTGATAGGCCGCCGAGAGCGTGCTCGACGATGTCGACTCGAGGAGGATCGATTGCACCGAGGTCCGCGAGGAGCCGCCGAAGAGGCGTTCTTCGGCCGTGGTGATGGGGACAATGGCCTGATCGTCTTGACTCGTCGTCGACGACGACGACGAGGAACCGGCCGAGGTCAGGACGCCGATAACCGTCATCGGAACGCCTCCGATATTGACGCTTTGACCGACGGGGTCGGCCGCCCCGAAGAGCTCCTGGGCGGTGGTGGGGGCGAGAACGGTGACTGCCGCGGCGTCGGTGACATCCTGGTCATCCAGGAACCGACCCTCGGCCAGGGTCCGGTCTCGAACCGAGAGCCAGTCGACGGTGGTGCCCACGACGCTCGTCGTCCAGTTGGTCGTGCCTGCGGTCAGGGTCTCAGAGGACGAGGTGGTGGGAGCCACCGCCTTGATGTCCGGAGCGACGGTCGGCGAGGACAGGGCGTTGGCGTCTGCCATGGTGAGCGTGGAGGCCGACCCCTGTCCGCCGCGGATACCGGTACTGGAGGTGGAGCTCCCCGGGGTGACCGTCAGGAGGTTGGTGCCGAGGGCCGAGATCTCCGACGTCACTTGCGCCTGAGCCCCCTCGCCCAGGCCGACGGTGAGGATCACCGCCGCGATGCCGATCAGGATGCCGAGGACCGTAAGCCCTGACCGCAGGCGGTGGGACCGCACCGCATCGAAGCCGGTCCGCAGCGTCTCGAGCCAGCTCATTTGAGAGTGTCCGGTTGGTTTCGTTCGTCGTCGACGAACAGGCCGTCACGTATGCGCAGGATCCGTTGGGCTCGGGCCGCCACCTCGGACTCGTGGGTAATGACGACCACCGTCCGTCCCGAGGCATGAAGCTCCTCAGCAGTGACAGGACCTCCGCCGCAGAGGCCGTGTCGAGGGCGCCGGTGGGCTCGTCGCACAGGATCAGGTCAGGGTCCGCCACAAGCGCCCGGGCCACCGCCACCCGTTGCTGCTGGCCACCGGACATCTCCCCGGGGCGGTGCTCGGCGTGTCCGGCGATCCCAACTCGCTCGAGCGACGCCAATGCACGCCGGCGTCGCTCGGCTCTGTCCACCCCGGCATAGGTAAGTGGCAGCTCGACGTTGCGCCACGCGGTCATCGTGGGAAGCAGGTTGTACTGCTGGAACACGAATCCGATCCGCCGATTGCGCAACCGGGCGAGTTCTACCTCGCTCATGTGGCCGACGTCGTTGCCGGCGAGACGATAAGAACCCGAGCTCGGGACGTCCAGGCAGCCGATGATGTGCATGAGGGTCGACTTGCCCGATCCCGAAGGACCGGTGATGGCGACGAACTCGCCCTCTTCGATGGTCGTGGTGACGCCCCGCACCGCCTCCACCTCGAGGATTCCGCTCCTGTAGATCTTGTGGACGTCCTGCAGCTCGATGACCGGCGACGAACGCAGCATCTCGGCGGTGTCGTGCACTCGAAGCTCTTCTGTGTCGGAAAGCAGGAGAGACGCGCGTCGCTGCATCGTCATCCTCCACCTCGTCCGAAGCCGCCGGCTCCCCCGAACCCGCCCGCTCCACCGAACCCGCCCGCTCCACCGAACCCGCCGGCGGTTCCTCGTGCGGTCCCGGTTCCGGTCGAGGTGACGATGCGCTCGACCACCTTGTCTCCGGCCTGCAGCCCGCTGAGCACCTGGGTGTAGGCACCCGACGCGGTCCCGAGGGTCACGTCACGGGTGGATTGTTTCCCGTTGCTGTCCAGGAGCACGGTGGCGTTGCCGTTCGAGTACCGGATGGCTGCGGTGGGCACCTCCAGGGCGTTCGGCGTCTCCTTGACGACGATGGCGACGGTGGCCGTGGCCCCCGCATACAAGCCGGTCGGTGAACCGGTCACGTCGATGACGATCGGGAAGCTCGCCACCCCGGAGCTCTGGGTGGCCATGATGCCGACCGAAGCAACCTGACCGTAGACGGGAGTGGTCGACCCCTCAGGGGTGATGGTGGCCTGGTCTCCGGTCGCGATCTGGGCTATCTCCGTGTCGTCCACCGATGCGTCCACCACGTACGAACCGGTTCCGACGACCACGATCTGAGAGCTCGAAGTGCCAGAGGTACTAGATCCGGTCGCTGAGGTCGAGGTGCCTGCTGCGCTGGAAGCCGCTCCGGCGGTGCCGGCGCCTGCTGTCCCGCTAGATGCGGAGCTCGTTTGAACAGTGCCGGCTGAGGATGCCGCCGAAGACGAACTCCCCGAACTGCCCGAGCCACCTGACCCTGAGACCTGTTGGCCGACCGTCACGCTCACTGAAGCCACGGTGCCGGATATCGTCGATGTCAACGTGGCGTCACCGAGAGAGTCCTGCTCTGAAGTGAGAGAGGATTGTGCGGCGGTGACCGCGGCCTGGTCCGCCGTCAGTTGTGCCGCGGACGCGGCGGAGGCTTCGTCGGAACTCAGCCGGGACTCGTCGGAGTCCAACGTCGCCTGGGCCTCGTCGACCTGAGCGGTGAGCGACGTCGCATTCACCGTCGCGAGTGCCTGTCCCGCGGCGACTTTCTCTCCCACCGACACGTCGACAGCGGTCACCTGCCCGGATACTGCGAAGTTCAGGTCGGCGGTCTCCGCAGCCTCGATGGTGCCGCTGGCCGAGGCCGTCTGCTCGATCGTGCCGTACCCCACGGTGACGACGCGCTGTGTGGTCCCAGAGGCGGCGCCACGAGTGGCCAGCCACCCGCCGAGACCTCCCCCGGCAGCGAGCACGACCGCAGCGAGGTAGACGAGTCGACGCTTCGTGCGACGACGGCGCGAGCCCTTTTCGGGTGCGTCGAAGGACAGCGTGAAGGAAGCCTGGGGTTGGGTTTCAGGCCGGGTGACTGTTTCGGATTGCGTCATCGATGGCATTGAAGGACGGCCAGCTTCGAAGACGATGTGGGAAACTTCAGGACATCCTGTGAATCTCAGGCTCAGTGACTTCTCGGCACCGATCCACAGGAAGTCGCCAGGAAACATTGGGCCAACGTCAAGGTTCGAAGCCCACGATGGCCGAGTGGACAAGGCCACGCTCCTCGTCGTTGAGGACGAGGAGAACGTCTCTTTTGTGATCGTGGCTGCGCTGCGCCTGGCCGGCTTCGAAGCGGTGGCGGTGCCCAATGGCCGCGAGGCCCTGAGTGCCGTTGAGGAGGGCCCGACTCCAGACCTCGTCGTGTTGGATGTGATGCTCCCGGACCTCGACGGGTTCGAGATCTGCAGACGTTTGCAGGTAGTGGTGCCAAAGCTGCCGGTCATGTTCCTCACCGCCCGGGACGGCGTGGGTGACCGGATACGCGGCCTGACCCTGGGAGGAGACGACTACCTTCCCAAACCATTCAGCGTCGAGGAGCTCGTTGCCCGCGTTCGAGTCATTCTGCGTCGGTCGGGAAAGCTCGTCGAGACAAGGGCGCTCCGGTGTGGGGACGTCCACCTCGACGACGACGCTCATGTCGTCACACGTGGCGGTGCGGTGATCGACCTGTCCCCGACCGAGTACAAGCTGTTGCGGTATCTCCTCACGAACAGGGGGCGGGTCGTGAGCCGCGCTCAGATTCTCGACCACGTCTGGTCCTATGATTTCGAGGGCGAGTCCACCGTGGTGGAGACCTTCGTGTCGTCGCTTCGAAAGAAGATCGACACCCCCGGCCCTCGACTCGTCCACACCGTGCGTGGAGTGGGCTACAGGATGAACGAGCCCCTGAGCCAGACATGACGTTGCGCACGCGGCTTGCCGTAGCAGGCGGCATCCTGTTGGCGGTGATCGCCGTGGCCGGGTTTCTGCTGGTGAGAACGGTAGAGACGTCGGAGGTGCAGCAGATCGATCAGCGACTGACCACGGCCTTCCCTGTCGCCTCGGGCTACGGTCGGCCCCCGAGATCTCCAGCCGATCGGCCCCGCCCGTACACCGGACAAGACAAAGCGGTCACCGACGTCTACGTGGCGGTGATATCGAACGGTCGTCGGACCGCCGTGCTGTCTCCCACGCTCGCGGCCGGTCAGGAGCCTCGAGTCCCTCCGACTCTGACTACCCGGGTGCGGGGCAAGTTGGTGCCCGAGACCGTCGGCTCTGTCTCCGGGTCGACGAATTGGCGCGCCGTCGTTACCTCGGTCCCCGGGTCCTCTGACCGCGTGCTCGTGGCCGTGTCTCTCGCGCAGGTGGATGCGACAACCGCTCGACTCCGGCTGGCGGTACTCGCCGCGGGAGCTCTCGTCCTGCTGGTTCTCGCCGCCGCCGCCTTCTGGGTGGAGCGCCTCGGCATTCGTCCGGTTGCGAAAGTGGCGGAGGCGGCCGACGCGATCGTGGCGGGCGACCGTGATCGACGGGTGGCAGAAGTCGCCCCGGGCACAGAGGCCGCGCACCTCGTCAGGGCGTTCAACGTCATGCTCGACGAGCAGCGTACGATCGAAGGTCATCTTCGTCGGTTCGTGGCGGACGCCTCGCACGAGCTTCGTACGCCCGTGACGGCGATCCGGGGCGTTGCCGATCTCTGGAGGGCCGGGCACCTGCGTGAGGGCGATGAGCTGGACGACGCCATGCGACGCATCGGTCGGGAAGGAGCGCGGATGGCCGAGCTGGTTGAGAAGCTCCTCTTGCTTGCCCGCCTCGACTCGCACCTACCCCTTCAACCCCAACACATCGACGTGGCTGGTTTGATGCGCCAGGTAGTCCTTGATGCGGGAGCGACGAACCCTACCCGCCGGCTCGATGTGGAGGTCACCGGACCGTGCTCAATAGAAGGAGACTCCGAGGGGATCAGGCAGGTGGTCGGAAACCTCGTCAACAATGCCCTGGTCCATACGCTGTCCAGTTCTCCGATCACGGTACGGGCACTGCGCTCCGGCGACAACGTGTGTATCGAGGTGGCCGATCGTGGTCCAGGGATGGATCCGGCGGCCGCCGCCCACGCGTTCGACCGGTTCTGGCGGGCGGATGGCAGCCGGGGCCGGCCAGGCTCTGGACTTGGTCTGCCCATCGTGGCTGCCATCGTGGCGGCTCACACGGGCCAAGTCGCGATGACTACCGATCCGACGACGGGCACCTCCGTGCGCGTCGTGCTGCCTGTTGTGCAGCCGAATGTGACTCCCAACGATGCAGCAGATGAGCAGGAGGCTGTGGTAAGCGGGTGAGGACTCCGAATGACACTTGGCGCGCATGCGACCTCGGCCACAACTGGTCGAGGTCGCATGTCTCGTCGAGCAGACAACCGGGGGTGAATGTTGGCTAAGTCATGGGAGCCTCCCTTCCGTTGTCACTGCTTCCACAGGACCTCTTGATCTTTCATCTCTGATTATCAACCCGAAGTCTGAGAGTGCTATGGCGCTCAGCTGTTGATCCGCTACGAGTTTCAGCTGTCGACCCACGCCGATACCCCGCGGTGTGGATTCATCGAAACAGAGAGGGGGCAGTTCCCGGGCAGCGCTCGCGCCCGGCAAGTTACCATTGGACCGCATGGCGCCCGATGGCCACACCACCGAGCATCGAGTCGTTCAGGTCGGCACTCCTGTATTACGGCAACGAGCGATTGAGGTCCCTGCGACCGAGGTCGCTGGTGACGACATCAAGGAACTTATCGCCCGGATGTGGGACACGTTGGAAGTAGTGCCTGGCGTCGGCCTGGCGGCTCCGCAAATCGGTGACTCGCGGCGGGTGGTCGTGGTGAAGGACCCACCGGAGTTTGTCGGGCGCCTGTCACCGTCCCAGCAAGCCGAGCGCGAGCGAGTACCGATCGAGCCGTATGTTCTCATCAATCCTGAACTGACGGTCATTGGTAGTGAGACTCGAGCCTTCTATGAGGGTTGTCTGAGTGTCGAAGGCTACGTAGCAGCGGTGGAGCGGTTTCGCGAGGTCGAAGTGCGATTTGTCGACGTCACCGGGCAGGTGAAAAGAGAACGGGTCCGAGGCTGGCACGCCCGCATCTTGCAGCACGAAGTGGACCATCTCAATGGCACGCTCTATGTCGACCGCATGGACACTTTGACGCTCTGCGCCGAGGCTCTGTCCGCAACATTCGGCTCTGCAACGACCGGCGAGGATGCCGATGGGTAAATCCCCTGAGGGCCACCTTGCTTAGCGGAAGCGCCTCGCGGGGGTGTTCACCTTGTCGGCCGCGATACGCAGGATTACCCGACCCTCCGGTCCTATGGGATTGCGGTAATCGCGACCTACGTAACGATTCGACAGCTCGTCGACGTGGGCGCGAGCGACGTCGCCCGATATGGTACCCACGACATGGCCCCGCACCTCGGCCCAGTCATAGGGGTTGTCAGACGAGTGGATAAGCACGGTAACCCGCGGATCGCGAGCCACGTTCCGAGCCCGCTGCCGTTGAGGCTCGGTGTTGACGAGGAGCACCTCGCCGTCGGTGTCGATCCAGGTGAGCAGGGCCTGGGGTTGGCCGTCAGGCATCAACGTCACCACAGTGGCCAAATTCTGCCCCTTGGCCAGTCGGATCACGTCCTCATCGAGAGGTGATGTGTGGTCCTTAACGGTCCTCTGCAATACGTCGGTCATGCCCGTATCAACACCGGCAATCCCAAGAGTCTTCTCGCCGTGGCCCGCCAGGCCCAGGACGATCGGGGGCCTATGACGGGGACGGAACTGGATCGCTCGGGGTCGGTGACACCGACCTGGGCAGACATGGTTCCTCGGCCGCTACTCGGCCCCGACGACCTTGAAGTCCTGGTTGACAAAGACGTGGTGCGGCCAGTTGACACCGATGTAGTGGACGTTGTACTCGCCGTTGCTCAGCTTCACGACACGGTCGACGACACCCCCCGGGTAGGCGGCCAGTGCCGCTTCCGTCGCCTCATTCGCTGCCGTTCCGCTGATGATCGTCCCTGACCCCTGACTCCAAATTCGCGGGGATCTGACCGACCTGCTTTGACGTGGTCGGCGCACCTCGCTGGAACGGGACCACCTCTGCCGCTGAGGAAGGCAAAGATCCACCGCCGGTCGTTTGCACGATGACCTGCGCGGCTGTGATGGTCGTTCCGTTGGTGATCCCGAGTACGAGGACCGGCTCGCCCTTGGTAATGGCATTGGCGGAGATCGAGCTCGTCCCCCTGTGGTACTTGGTGGAGGACGTCTCGTCGACGGTCACCTCCTGACCCGCTGATGTCGTCATCGTGAAGCTCGACGTGGACACGCTACCGACGGTGCCGGCTGCTCCCCCTGAGGCCGGTCCAGACCGGGCGTTGGATCCCCCTCCGCCCGATGCGGGACCGCCGGCGGAGCCGCTCGCGGACACGGGTTGCGCCGCTGTCGTCGAGGAGGACGTGGCCGTTGCCGAGGGAGACGCGGCGAGACCAACGGAGAGTCCGATCACCCCGCACACGAGCGCAGCGGCCACGATCCATCGACTCTTTCTGTTCGACAGCAATCGCCGTACCCGGTGCCGGCGTGCTGGAGGAAGTGGCTCGTCGGGGTTTGTTGGGTCGAGTTCATTCATGATGGCGCTCCTTTATTCACGCAACTACCCAGAGAGTGCCAGTCGTTCATGTAGGGCCCCTGCCCGCCACCTGTGGACGGACTGTGTCTGTTCCGGACCCCCCTCCCACGTTGTCCGAAGGCTCGTCCAGTGGTCGACATCGGACACACTCGACGTCTGCCCTCAAGTCTGACGCGAGGCCGCCATGAGGTCGACGAGGTCGTCGGGTGCCAGCATGGAGGGTGGCACGTCGGGCCCCCACGCGTACAGGGCGCGCAGCGACGGTTCCCACATTCCCGGTGTCCACAGTTGGTCGTCGGCGATCGTGTCCATGTCGGAGTAGTACTCGGAGAAATTGCCGGCCGGGTCTCGCAGGTACCAGAAGAAGTTGGAGCCGATGAAGTGACGGCCCAAGCCCCAGATGTGACGCTCGGGGTGACCCTCGAGCATGCGCAGCGCGCCGCGGCCAACTTCGTCGACATCTTCGACCTGCCAGGATGTGTGGTGCAGGAACGCCACCGGGGAAGGTTGGAGCAGCAGGTTGTGATGGTCGGTGGAGCACCGCATGAAAGCGGCGACACCCCGGACAGAGTCGCTCACCTTGAATCCGACCCCGTCTTGGAAAAAGCGCTGTGAGGCTTCGGCGTCGGGGGTGCCGATGACCACGTGACCCAGCTTGCGGGGTCGGATCGGGTGGTCGCGTAGAACGGCCGGTGAACGAAGGTTCTTTCTCTCGGCATGGCCGGGCCCGTTGTAAGGCACGATGTCGGCTGGATCCTGTGAGATCCGGGGGAGGACCTTGACCATCGACGCGAGCCCCGCTGTGCGTCTCGACTGCACTGACACCAGCAGGGTCGCGCCGGCTGGTGACGCCGATTCTGGACAGTTGGTCGGCAACACGGTCCAGGTCGTCGGGGTCGTCGGCGCCGATGCTCATCTCGATCAGTCGGCGAGCGGGGCTCCCGACGATGCGAAGTTGCTCACCGCCGTCGCGGGTCGAGAAGGAGGCACGGTCACGAGTCAACCCGAACTCGGCGTAGTACTGACACGTCTCTTCGACGTTGGGAACGCCGATCGTGATCGATTCCAGTCGGTGCAGAGCCACGACTTCCTCCTCAGCTCGACGGCCGGCCAGACCGGCCGTCGAGAGTCATCGACATGCCCTGGCAGGGACCAGGCATCACCCGTGCTCCGGGGCGTCGGGGGCGTCCCAGGGCATCGACGCCGAGACCCAGTGGGTCAGCGGTTCCTCCTGATCGTTGCGGTGCAGATGACGCGGCGGGGTCACGAACGTCGCGTAGGGCCGGCAGCGCACCAGCACCCGGCCCTCTTCTTCTCCCATGGCCTTGACGATCGGGCGAAGTTCTGGGCCCAACGGTTCACCCGACATGCGTTCGGCCACCGCCATCATGACGTCGACCAGGGTCTCGCCGTCGGCGTCGATCACGGCGTCGCAGTAGACCTGCAGGTAGGCGAAGGGCCACGTCTCGTCGAGGATGCAGAGGCTGACCTTGCCGTCGCGGGCCACCGCTTTGGCCTTGGCCCGATCAGCCATCGTCGCCACGAACAGGTCGCCGTTCTCGGCCGGGATGTAATAGACGACCGACATGGCCGGGCCGTCCGACTGACGCCGGTAGCCGAAGATGCAGGTCCGGTGGGTGGCGACGAACAGCCGCCGCTCTGAAGGCAGCATGTCCCGATCGGTCGGCGCTTGGAACGGATCCCTCGACATCGCCATCAGACGTGTCGACGCCTGATCTCCGGCCTGGCTCGTGACCTTCTCTGCGGCGCCCATGCTTCCCCGCTCACTATTATCGGATGATAATACGCTACACTTCGGCCCGATGCCACGCAAGGCCCCAGCGCCGAAGACGGTCCGGCCTCGACGGGCGCGGACGGATATCCGGGAGGCCCTGCTCGAGTCGGCTCTGGTCGAGTTCGGAGCCAAGGGTTTCGACGGTGCCTCGACGCGTGCGATCGCACGCCGCGTCGAGGCGCACCAGCCGCAGATCAACTACCACTTCGACTCCAAGACGGCCCTGTGGTCCGCAGCGGTGGACTACCTCTTCGGGCTCTTGGGGGAGGCGTTGGAAGGCGCGTTGCCTGCGGAACTGCGGGGCGTCGACATATCGCTACTGGCGGCGGCGTTCGCCGATGGGATCCGTCGGTTCGTGGGATTCGCAGCGGAGCACCCTGAGCTCAACCAGATCATGGTGCATGAGGGTACGGCTCAAAGCGACCGATTGCTGTGGATGACAGAGACACACGTGAAGCCGTTCTTCGACGCCATCGGGCCGGCTTGGAACCTGCTTCGTGACGCCGGCATTGCTGCGCCCATCGACAGTGACGTCCTCTACTACGTCCTCGTCGGTGCGGCCTCTTTGCCCTACGTGAATGCCCCTGAAGTCCGCCTGCTCACCGGCCGGGATCCGAGTAACCCACAATGGATCGACGCGCACGCTGAGGGTTTGGTAACCATTCTCCTGCCCGGGCTGGCCGCCACGAGCACCACGTCCTCGGTATCGCCTGATGCAAAGGCTTAACGTCGGGACTTCGGAGTCACATTGGAGCGGGCGACGGGAATCGAACCCGCATGACCAGCTTGGAAGGCTGGGACTCTGCCATTGAGCTACGCCCGCGGACGGACCAAGGTTACCTGTCGTCGCGAGGAGGGGACCGCTTGAGCGAAGGCGTGGCGGACTCGACCATCTGGACACTCCGCTGGTGTGGCGAGTATGCCGTCACCGATCGAGTCGGGGAGGGGGGATTTGAACCCCCGACCTCCTGCTCCCAAAGCAGGTGCGCTGCCAGGCTGCGCTACTCCCCGGTGAAAACATCGTACTACTAGGGCATTCGCGATCATCCGCCTTGTGACGATTGAACAACACTCCCTCGGCGGATGATCTTCGCATTGGCGGGCGCGGGAACGCTCCTATTGCGTGGGCTCCTGAGCCCTTCGGCGTACGCTCATTAGGTCTCCCAGAGATCCCAATCGGCGCTTTCACGCGGAGGCCGTCGGTGCCGGTGTACCAACGGGGTCGAACGCTTCTTCGGCACCCAGACACCCGTGCTGGGAATCTGCGATCGGGATAGCGTTCCGCCTGGACCAGATGGGGGTCCCGAGATGGGCGAGGGGGAGGCAATGTCTGATTTCAGTCAAGGTCCTGGGTGGTGGCAGGCGTCCGACGGGAAGTGGTATACGCCCGAGCTTCATCCTGATTACAAACCCAGCCCACCACCGCCTACCGCGCCGCCAACTGGGGCACCTGCCGTTGAGCCAACCACAGTGCCCGATCTGTCACCTTCGTATGTGCCGGCTCCGATACCTGCCCCATCGCCTGCGGCGTTTGTCCAGCCGGTCCAAGCGCCCTCTCCTTCACCAGCAGGTGCGGTGGCTCGGGTGGTCCATAAGACTGCACTGACCACGTGGGAGGGCATCTGGTACGTGCTGATGTGTATCTGGTTCGGCGGGGCTACTTTGCCAAGATTCCTGCAAAGAAGGCACTACACGACTTCGGTCTGACCGAGATGACGAGCGCCGAGCACTTCTGGTACGTGCTGATGTGTATCTGGTTCGGTGCGGGCTATTTTGCCAAGATTCCTGTGGCGAAAGCACTCTCGGAGCTTCCGCAGTACCGCTCCGATAGAGGGGCCAGTCTCAGCACGTTGTCGTAGCCTTGACCTCAGCGGATAACGGCGCACCGTTGGAGCGGTCCAACCGGGAGAATCGCAGGCCAGGACAACGCTCACGTCTTGCGAGTCCCAAAGCAGGTGCGCTGCCGGGCTGCGCGGAAGACCGGGCCCGGTATGCGGACCGAGATGAGAAGACCATAACCTCGGCTTGCGGCGCTTCGAGCCGGACCGAGGGGGAGACGACCTGTGACGACGATCAGTGGATGGGTGGCCCCAGGATTCGAGGAGGTCCGTGCCGCCTTCCAGGCCAACTTCGACGCCGGCATCGAAGTCGGCGCGGCCTTCGGCGCGTACCACCGTGGCCAGAAGGTGGTGGACCTCTGGGGCGGGATCTCCGACGCCAGGACCGAGAAGCCGTGGGAAGAGGACAGCCTCGTCCTCGTGTACTCGACCACCAAGGGCGTCGTCGCCATGTGTGCCAACCGGCTGGCCCAGCAGGGAGCGATCGACGTCGAAGCCCCCGTGGCCAAGTACTGGCCCGAGTTCGCACAAGGCGGGAAAGAAAGCATCACGGTGGCCGACCTCCTTTCTCACCGTGCCGGTCTGGCGTGGGTCGACGGGACGATGTCGTTCGAGGACATGCTCCGGTGGGACGCCGTGGTCGAGGCCCTGGAGCGTCAGGTGCCGTCATGGCCCCCGGGCACGGCCCACGGCTATCACGCCACCACCTATGGATGGTTGGTGGGCGAAGTGGTGCGCCGTGTCACCGGGATGAGCGTCGGGACCTACCTGCGCACCGAGATCGCCGGACCTCTCGGGGCCGACTTCTTCATCGGGCTGCCCGCCTCGGAGGAGCCTCGGGTGGCACGACTCGTGTCGTTCATCGAGGGCCTCAAGGCGGGCCTGCCCGCCGAGTCGGCTCCCCGGAGCGGTGATCCGACGAACACCGGGCCGGACCTGTCCGAGCTGGCGACGCTGGCCGAGTCCTATCTTGCCCCCGACGGCCCTCTGTTCAAGGCGTTGATGGCTCCCGGCGGCGCCCTGGCAGACGAGCAGGTGTGGCACAGCCCCCAGTTGCACGCAGCGGAGATCCCCGCTGCCGGCGGCATCACCGACGCCCGCTCGCTCGCGCTTCTCTACGGGGCATGTGTGCACGACGTCACCACCGTGACGGGCGACACCTTCCGTGTCCTGACTCCCGAACAAGTCGAGCGCGCCGTGACGCAGGAAACCCAAGGCCCCGACGTGGTGCTCATGGGCCTGGACCTGCAATGGGGCCTCGGGTTCAACGTGAACAGCGGCCTCATCGGCGCGGCCGGGCTCGGGGGTCCCAAGGCGTTCGGGCACTTCGGCATGGGAGGATCGGCCGGATGGGCAGACCCCGACCTGCAACTCGGCATGGGATACGTGATGAACCGGATGCAGATCGGGACCACGGGCGATCTCCGAAGCTTCCGGCTCATGCGGTCGTGCATCGATGCCGCGAGCCGGGCGTCGTAAACCACGAGAGGAGCAGGTGACGACATGAAGGCGGCCGTCTACTACGAGACCGGTGGTCCCGAGGTCTTTCGCTACGAGGAGGTCCCGGACCCCGTCCCCGGCGACCACGAGCTGTTGGTGAAAGTGGAGGCCATCAGCATCGAGGGGGGCGACACCCTGGGTCGGGCCATGGGGGAGATCGGTTCGGTTCCGCACATCGTGGGCTACCAGTGCGCCGGGACGGTCGTGGCCATCGGCTCCGAGGTAGACGGCTTCTCCGTAGGGGACCGGGTGGTGACCGTGGGCCTCGACGGCTCTCACGCCGAGCTCCGGGCCGTCTCCACGCCGTTTTGCTGGTTGGTGCCGCCGGGGCTCTCCACCGAGGAAGCCGCGTGTGTCCCCGTGCCGTTCGGCACGGCCGACGACTGTCTCTTCGAGTTCGGACGACTGCAAGCCGGGGAGTGCGCGCTCGTGCACGCGGGGGAAGCGGTGTCGGCATCGCCGCCATCCAGTTGGCGAGTCGTGCCGGTGCCCGAGTGTTGGCGACAGCGTCCAGTGACGAGAAGTTGAAGCGGCTCGCCGCGTTGGGTCTGGACGAGGGGATCAATTACGCCACCACCGATTTCGTGGAGGAGGTGCGCAGACTCACCGACGGACGCGGCGCGGACGTCATCGTGGACTCCGTCGGTGGTCCGACCTTGCAAGGGAGCCTGCGCTGCCTGGCCTACCGCGGCCGGTGCGTCACCGTCGGGGACGCCGGTCGACACGCGGCGGAGAATCTCGATGTCTCGACCTTGCGCCCCAACAACCAGAGCCTGACGGGGTACTTCCTCGGCGCTGAGTTGTTCTTGAGCCCCCGACCGCACGCCATGATCGCCCGCCACCTCACCGAGATCGCCGAGGGCGAGCTGAAGGTGGTCATCGACCGTCGCTTCCCGCTGTCCGACGCGGAGGAGGCCCACGCCTACATCGAAAGCCGCCGTTCGTTCGGTCGCGTCCTGCTCATCCCCTGACGCCCGTCCAGCGTCGGAGCACCTCATGAGCGAGATCACCCTTCCCTATTTCCTCGCCCTCCCCGCCGCCGCGCCCCCGTGGCCCGGTGTCGTGGTCCTGCACGAGGGCAACGGCATCAGCGCTCAGCTCTTGCGCGTCTGTCAGCGTTTGGCCGGAGAGGGGTACGGGGCCATCGCGCCCGACCTGTTCTTCCGGGCCGGAGGCACCGAGGCCGGCGACTTCGCCCTGCTCATGGGTTCACTCGAGCGCGACCGGACCCAGACCGACATCGTGGCGGCGTCCGACCGTCTACGGGCTGAAGGGGCGTCATCGGTCGGCGTGACGGGGTTCTGCCTGGGTGGGCTCCTCACCTACCGCACCGCCCTGGCCGGCGACGGCTTCGATGCCGCCGTCGGGTTCTACGGAGCGGGGATATCGACCGAGCTCGGCGAGCCCAGGTGTCCCACCCTGTTGCTGTTCGGAGGCGAGGACGAGTACATCACCCCCGCCGACATCGAGGTGGTGCGCCTACGACACCCCGAGACGGTGGTGTACCCCGACGCGGGGCACGGCTTCATGCGGGACGGGTCCAAGAGCTACAACGAGCCCGCGGCCCGCGACGCCTGGAGTCGCATGCTCCGCTTCTTCACCGAGCAACTGCTCTGATCACGCCGACGCCACGTGCAGGACCGCGGCACCGGTGAGCCGGTCGCCGGCCAGATCGGCCAGGGCTCGGTCGGCCTCTTCGAGCGGGTAGGGCGTCGTCGTCGCCACCAGTCCCATGCGGGTGGCCAGTCGCAGGAACTCCTCGCCGTCGCGCCGGGTGTTGGCGGTTACGCTGCGCATCTCGCGCTCGTAGAAGAGATGGTCCTCATACCGAAGGGCGGGGACGTCGGTCAGGTGAATCCCCGCGATCACGAGGGCGCCGCCTCGCTCCAGGGCCGCCAACGCCACGGGAACGATCTCTCCCGCCGGAGCGAAGATGATGGCCGCGTCGAGCGGTACCGGGGGGGCGGCGTCGGCCGGTCCCACCGAGGCCGCCCCGAGGTCGAGCGCCAGCTGCCGGGCGTCGGCGGAGCGGGTCATGACGTGGATCTCGGCGCCCTCGTGCAGCGCCACCTGGGCCGTGAGATGGGCGGAGCCGCCGAACCCGTAGATCCCGAGACGTCCTCCGGGGCGCATGCCCGTCCGCCGCAGGGCGCGGTACCCGATGATGCCCGCGCACAGCAGCGGCGCGGCCTGGTCGTCGGACAGGCCCGGCGGCAGACGGTACGCGTAGCGTTCGTCGACGACGACGGCCTCCGCGTACCCACCGTCGTGGTCCCATCCCGTGAACGTCGCCAGGGCGCACAGGTTTTCGTCCCCGCGCCGACAGAACTGACACCGTCCGCACGTCCGCGCCAGCCAGGCGATGCCGATCCTGTCGCCGACGGCGAAGCGAGAGGAATCGGGACCGAGGGCGTCGACGATCCCGACGACTTCGTGGCCCGGGACGACGTTGGCGCGGTGCACGGGGAGGTCTCCTTCGGCGACGTGGAGGTCGGTGCGACACACGCCGCACGTCGACACCCGCACCCGGACCTGACCGGGGCCCGGTGCGGGAAGGGCCCGCTCCACCAGGTGCAGGGGGTGGCCGGCCACGGGACCGGGCACGTCGACCTCCCAGGCGCGCATGGTCCATGGTCGCGCGCCGCCCCGGCGCGACGCCGAGCCCGACGACAGGGCCTCAGCGGGGACGATCGAGGACCGATCTGACCTGGCGGGCGATCTCGAGGTCCTCTCGGGCATGGACGACGAGCACGGCGGGGGTCGCCCAGCGGCGCGACACCACCCGGTCGCCGTCCTCACGCTCGTGCCGTTGCTCATCGAGCTCGATGCCCAGGAACCCGAGGCCCGCACAGGCCTGGTGCCGCAAGCGGGCCGACCCTTCTCCCGCGCCCCCGGTGAACACCAACGCGTCGAGCCCGTCCATCGCCGCGGCCATCGCCGCCACCTCGGCCCGGAGCCGGTGGACGTACACGTCGAACGCCAGTTGCGATCGCTCGTCACCTCGGTCCGCCGCCGCCAGGACCTGGCGGAGGTCGGCCGAGACCCCGGACAGGCCCAACAGTCCGGCCCGGCGGTCCAGGGCGTCTTCGACCTGATCGACGGTCAGGTGCAGGTGGCGCAGGACCCACAGCAACACACCCGGGTCGACGCTCCCCGCGCGCGTGGCCATGACCAGGCCCTCGAGCGGGGTGAAACCCATGGTGGTGTCGACCGAACGTCCCGCCGTTACCGCCGCCAGTGACGCTCCCGACCCGAGATGGGCGGTGACGAGGCGCAACGACTCGGCCGGGCGGGCCAGGAGCTCGGTCGCCCGGCGGCTGGCCCACGCGTGGCTCAGGCCGTGGAACCCGAAGCGACGCAGCCCGAAGGTCCGCCAGGCATCGGGCAGGGCGTAGGTTGAAGCCTCGGGTGGCATGGTGACGTGGAAGGCGGTGTCGAAGCACGCCACTTGGGGGAGATCGGGCCACAGGGATTGCAGGCTGAGGATGGCGGCGATGGCGGGAGGATTGTGGAGCGGGGCCAGATCGCCCAGCCGCTCCAGCCGACCTTCCACGCCCGGCTCGAGCAGCAGCGGACCGGTGAACTCGAGCCCCCCGTGCACGACCCGATGCCCGACGGCGTCAACGGGGGGAGTCTCCGCCAACGCCTGGCGCAACACCGTGCCCAGCGCGTCCGACGCCGGCATGGCCAGCTCCGAGTCCATGAGCGACGCATCGTCGTCGGCGAGGACACTGAGCTTGAGGCTGCTCGACCCGGCGTTGACCACGAGCACTCGCACGTCCCCACCATGCCAAGGAGGAAACGCACATGCACGACCGGGTCCCCCCGCCCGAACCTCCGTTCGCCGCCACGGCCGCTCCTGCCACCGCTGAGGAGCTGATAGAGCTGCACGCCTACTGGCGGGCCGCCAACTATCTGGCGGTCGGCCAGATCTACCTGCTCGACAACCCGCTGTTACGAGAACCGCTGCGGCCCGAGCACATCAAGCCGCGCCTCTTGGGCCATTGGGGGACGAGCCCCGGACTCAATTTCGTCTATGCCCATCTCAACCGCGTGATCAACCGCCGCGCGGCCAGCCTCTTGTACGTGTGTGGGCCCGGCCACGGCGGACCGGCCATGGTGGCCAATGCCTGGCTGGAGGGGACCTACAGCGAGCTGTACTCCCACGTGTCGAGAGACGGCCGGGGCATGGCCCGGCTGTTCCGACAGTTCTCGTTCCCGGGCGGGATCCCCAGCCACGCCGCCCCCGAGACCCCGGGTTCGATCAACGAGGGCGGCGAGCTCGGCTACGGGCTCGCCCATGCCTACGGGGCGGCCTTCGACAACCCCGACCTCGTGGTGGCCTGCGTGGTCGGCGACGGGGAGGCCGAGACCGGGGCCCTGGCCACCAGTTGGCACGCCAACAAATTCCTCGACCCCGTGGGCGACGGGGCGGTGCTTCCGATCCTGCACCTCAACGGCTACAAGATCGCCAATCCCACGGTGCTCGCCCGGATCCCCGCCTCCGAGCTGGCGGCACTGTTCACCGGGTACGGCTACCGCCCGTTGGTGGTCGAGGGCGGATTCGACGGTGAGGACCCCATGCGCGTGCACGAGCGCATGGCCGTGGCGCTCGACGCCGCCTTCGACGACATCGCCTCGATCTGGGCGCGAGCGCGTTCGGGCGGGTTCTCTGACAGGCCGGCGTGGCCCATGATCATCCTGCGCACCCCCAAAGGGTGGACGGGCCCCCGGTTCGTCGACGGCGTCCCCGTCGAGGGGACGTGGCGGGCCCATCAGGTACCGCTCGGAGAGGTCCGCACCAACCCGGCGCACCTCGCCCAGCTCGAAGAGTGGATGCGCAGCTACCGGCCCGAGGAGCTCTTCGACGCCGACGGGCGCCCCGTGCCCTGGGTCGCCGCCCTGGCGCCGGTCGGGGACCGCCGCATGAGCGCCTCGCCCCACGCCAACGGGGGCACGCTGCTGCGGGATCTCGAGCTGCCCGACTGGAGGGCGTACACCGTCGAAGTCCCGGCGCCGGGCACGACGCGACGCGAGGCGACGCGGGTGCTCGGCTCGTTCCTGCGCGACGTGATCCGGGACAACCCGTCGAACTTCCGCCTCTTCGGCCCCGACGAAACGGCATCGAACCGCCTCCAAGACGTCTTCGAGGTGACCGACCGGGCCTGGGACGCCCGGACGGTGCCCGGAGACGATCACCTGGCCCCGGGGGGCAGGGTCATGGAGGTGCTCTCGGAGCATCTGTGCCAGGGGTGGCTCGAGGGATACCTGTTGACGGGGCGGCATGGCCTTTTCAATTGCTACGAGGCGTTCATCCACATCGTCGACTCGATGTTCAATCAACACGCCAAATGGCTCGAGTCGGCGCACGCCATCCCGTGGCGTCGCTCGGTGGCTTCGCTCACCTATCTGTTGTCGAGCCACGTGTGGCGCCAGGACCACAACGGGTTCTCCCACCAGGACCCCGGTTTCATCGATGTCGTCGTCAACAAGCAGGCGTCGGTGATCCGCGTCTACCTGCCTCCGGATGCGAACTCTCTGTTGTCAGTCGCCGACCACTGCCTGCGGAGCCGCGACTACATCAACGTCATCGTGGCCGGCAAGCAACCGCAACACGACTGGTTGTCGCCCGAGGAAGCTCTGGTGCACTGCACCAGAGGTCTGGGGGTGTGGGACTTCGCGTCGAATGACGCCGGATCGGTCCCCGACGTCGTCATGGCGTGCTGCGGCGACGTGCCCACCCTCGAGACCTTGGCCGCGGTGGACATGCTCCGCCGGCAGCTGCCCACGCTGAAGGTGCGGGTGGTCAACGTCGTCGACCTCATGCGGCTCCAGCCCGACTCCGAGCATCCCCATGGGATGACCGACCGGGAGTTTGACACCATCTTCACGGTGGACCGCCCGGTGATCTTTGCCTACCACGGCTATCCGACCCTCATCCACCGGCTCACCTACCGCCGCGCCAACCACGACAACCTGCACGTGCGCGGCTACAAGGAACGGGGCACGACCACCACGCCGTTCGACATGGTCATGCTCAACGATCTCGATCGATTCCATCTCGTGATCGACGTGCTCGACCGGGTCCCGGACCTCGAGGTGCCCTCCGCCGCACTTCGCCAGCAGATGGTCGACGCCCGCCTCGACGCCCGTCGTTACACCCGCGAGCACGGCGAGGACGCCCCCGAGATCACCGACTGGTGCTGGCCGGGCTGACGCCGCATGCTGCTGGCGCGGCTACGTTCTCGCCGTGGGGGTTCGGGCCGCGGTGTGGGACCTCGGGAGCAGCTCCTTTCATCTCCTTGTCTGTGAGGCGGGGCCCGACAACGCGCTCGACCCCCGTCCTGCACCGCCAGGCGCTTCTCAACCTCGGGTTGAGCGTGGGCGCCAGCGGGGACATCCCTCGGGACCGGGTGGCGGCGTCGGTGGCGGCCGCCAAACGCCTCCGGGCGGGGTTGGCCGAGTCACGGGCGGAGATCGTGGTGGCGCTGGCGACCGCCGCCCTGCGCGACGCCGTCAACGGCGCCGAGGTCGTCGAACGTCTGGAACGGGTGGTCGGGACCAAGGTCGTCGTCCTCGGGGGGAGGAGGAGGCGCGGCTGTGCTTCATCGGGCAGCGCGCCGGGGTGTGGACGGGTGATGGTGCCACTCTCGGCCTGGACCTCGGGGGCGGGAGCCTCGAAGCGGCCGTCGGGGATGCACGCCACCTGGCCCTGGCCACGAGCGTCGCGGTCGGCCCTGCCCGTCTCCGGGGTGAGCTCGGCACCGGCGACCCGCTCTCGGTGGCCGATCAGATGGCGCTGGCGGCCCGCACCGCGGAGACGATGGCGCCGATCGTCGGGGCGGTCTCGGACTACCCCGGGGTCACCGATCGGACGGTGGTGAGCGGGGGCACGGTGCGCGCCCTGGCCCGCCTGGCCACGGCACACGCCCGGCGCCGGCCGTCAGCGGGTCCGGGCGAGGTCAATCAGGTCGAGCTGCCGGCTCATCAGGTCCTCGAGCTGGCCGACCAGTTGGCGGGGCTCGACCTCCGGAGCCGTCTGGCGCTTCCGGGCATGCAGGCCCGCCGGGCGCCACTGCTGCCGGTGGGCGCGGCCGTCCTGGCCACCGTGGCGTCGGAGCTCGGGGTGGGACGGTTCGTGGTGAGCGAGTGGGGACTGCGCGAGGGAGCGATCCTCGACGCCCTCCACCAGCGCTGACCAGAGCGGCTCCTCGCCGTGGGACCCTGTGGATACCGGGACCCTTCCGGGCGTTCTGCGGCCCCACCAGGTGCGATGCCAAGCCGGTGCGGCCTAGGTCGTCGCCTTTTTGCCCAAGATCCTGTTCATCTTGGTGCCACACGTGGGACACGTTCCCTGCGCAGCCCGCCGACCATTGGCCAGCTCGACTTCCTGACCCTCAAACTGCCGCTTTTCACGGCATTTCACACAGTAACCCTCGTACGAAGCCACGCTCGTTCTCCTCACTGTGCGCCCCGCCAGATGTCGGGTCGAAGCTATCCCCGGTCCCTGGGCCACACGCGGATGGTAGGCACGGGGCCGGCGTCACGCCCCACCCGGTCACGCCCGGGCGCTGGCCGAGGTGGCGAGGGATTGCCACACTGGTCCCCGGGCCGCGAGGCGGTGGGGGTGCACTCCGAGCAGAAAGGGAGGTTGTCGTGACGACGGGAGACCAAGAACCGGTCATCGCGATCCTGGCGGAGGAGTGGGAAGCCATCGAGACCTTGGGGCGGGACCTCGGCGAGGGCGAGTGGGACCTCCCGTCCGAGTGTCCGGGGTGGACGGTGCGCGACGTGCTCTCGCACTTGATCGGTATCGAGCGCGCCCTGCTGGGCGACGAGGCGCCCCCGCCCCTGGCGCAGCTGCCCCCCCACGTCGCCAACGAGGTGGGGGCCCGGAACGAGGCGTGGGTGGCGCCTCGTCGGTCGCGGCCGGGGCGCGACGTCCTCGAGGAGTTCCGACTCGTCGCGGCGCGGCGCCTGGCGGACCTGCGGTCGTATCCGCGTCTCGCTTCGAGGAGACCGGGCCCAGCCCCGTGGGCGAGGTCCCGTACCGCGAGTTCATGAAGGTGCGGGTGATGGACTCGCTGGGTGCACGAGCAGGACATCCGCGTGGCCACGGCCCGCCCCGGTCACGACGCGGGGCCCGCGGCCGAGCTCTCGATGGACCGACTGTGCTCGGCCATGCCCTTCGTCGTGGGCAAGCAGGCCGGCGCACCCGAGGGAGCCTCGGTCCGCTTCGACCTGCGCGGGTCGTTGCCGCGGCGCATCGACGTCGTGGTGCGAGACGGCCGGGCGCGGACTGTCGTCGTCGCTCGACGGTCAGCCCGACGGCGGGCCTCGACATGGACATGGAGGTCTTCTGGCGCCTGGCGTGCGGCCGCGTGGACGGGAAGGCCGCTCGCCTGGCCGGGCTCGTCGAGGTCGACGGGGACGACGGAGCTGGCTTTCCGCGTGCTCGACGCGATGGCGTTCATGATCTGAAAGCCCCACCGTCCGTGGCCGATTGCCGGCGTGCGACGGGCGCAGCACGGGGGCTTGTAGACTCTGCCTTCCTTATGCGCGCCACAGCAGAGCCGGTCGAGGGCAACCGGGTTCGTCTGTCGGTCGAAGTCGACGAGTCCGAGGTGGACAAAGCGCTCGACGAAACCGTTCGGCGTCTGTCCACGCCAAGTGCGCGTGCCCGGGTTCCGTCCCGGCAAGGTGCCGCGTCAGGTCCTCGAAGCCCGAATGGGTGGCGCCGAGCGCGCTGCGCCAGCAGGCGCTGAGCGACGCGTTGCCCGACCTCTACGCGCGTGCCGTGGTGGACACGGAAGTGGATCCCATCGCCGCCCCCGAGATCGACATCAAATCCGGGGAGGACGGGGGCCCGGTGACCTTCGACGCCGTGGTCGAGATACGACCCACGGTGTCGATCGCCGGCTACGGCGGCCTGCAGGTGACGCTGCCGGGCATCGAGGTCAGCGACGAGGAGTTGGCCGCCCAGGTCGACCGTTTGCGAGACCAGTCCGGCGAGCTCGTCCTCGGTGAGCCGAGCGGCGCGCGACGGCGACCACGTGTCGATCGACCTTCACGGGACGCGACGCAAGCGGCGAAGACCTGCACGTCGAGGACTACCTCTACGAGGTCGGAAGCGGCGCAGCGGTCGAGGGCCTCGACGAGCAACTGCGCGGTGCGAAGACCGGAGACATCCTGCAGTTCTCCGCTCCGGTGCCGAGCGGGGACGCCACCGAGGAGGCCGACATCCGGGTGCTCGTGAAAGACGTCAAGGAGAAGATCCTTCCCGAGCCCACCGACGAATGGGCGTCCGAGGCGTCGGAGTTCGACACACTCGTTGCACTCCAGCGACGATCTGCGGGGCCGGCTCCGCCAGTTCAAGGTGGTCCAGGCCCAGCTCGCTCTGCGCGAGCGCACCGTCGAGGCGCTCGTCGGCCTCGTGGCCGAGGACCCGCCCGAGTCGCTGGTCGAGGAAGAGGTACGCGAGCGCCTGCACGACCTCGGGCACCGGCTCGAGCAACGCCGGCTGACCGTCGAGCAGTTCCTCCAGGCGTCGGGGCGGGCCGAGGCGGACTTGCTGGCCGAGATCCGGGCCGACGCCGCTCGTGCGGTGCTGCTCGGACCTGGCCCTGCGGGCGCTGGCCGACGCCGAGGACATCGAGGTCACCGACGAGGAGCTCGACGAAGCGGTGGCGGAGATGGCGCAGCAGGCGGGCACGACGTGCGGCCGATCTCCGGCGCCGACTCGACCGCGCAGGCAGGCTCCCCGCGGTACGCTCCGACAGGAGGAAGGCGAAGGCACTGACCTGGCTCTTCGACCACGTGGAACTGGTCGACGAGGACGGAAAACCCCTGTCCAGGGACGACTTGCGCGTGGACGTCGCGGCACAAGAAACAGGTGACGCCGAACCGGCCGGCGCAGGAGGCACCGCCGACAGGGCTGAGCCAGGCGAGCGAGGGAGCGAGGACGTGCAGGCTGAGGAGACGATCCACCGAGGAGGCCGCAGTCGTGAGCGTCGCCGGCGCCGCCAGCGGGTATCTGGTGCCCACCGTCATCGAGCAGACGAGCCGGGGCGAGCGGGGCTACGACCTGTACTCGCGGTTGCTCAAGGAGCGCATCATCATCCTGGGGACGCCGATCGACGACACCGTGGCCAACCTCATCTGCGCCCAGATGCTCTTCCTCGAGTACGAGGAGCCGGACAAGGACATCCACCTCTACGTGAATTCGCCCGGTGGCGACATCACCGCGCTGTTCGCCATCTACGACACCATGAAGTTCGTGAAGCCCGACGTGTCGACCTTCTGCTTCGGCCAGGCCGCCTCGGCCGCGGCCGTGCTGCTGGCGGCGGGGGCCAAGGGCAAGCGATTCGCACTGCCCCATGCCCGCATCCTCCTGCATCAGCCCTGGGGTGGTGCAGCCGGCCAGGCGAGTGACATCGAGCTGCAGGCCAAGGAGATCATCCGGATGCGGGACCTGCTCAACTCGATGATCTCGGACGACACCGGGCAGGCCGTCGACAAGATCGCCCGGGACACCGACCGTGACTTCGTGATCACTGCCGATGAGGCAGTCGGATACGGGCTGATCGACGAGGTGATCACGACCCGTGATGCCGTGGGTGCCGCCGAAGCCGTCGGCGCGGCGTAGGCTCGTACAGGGACGAAGGGGGAGACGGTGGCGAAGTTCGGGGACGGCGGGGACCTCGTGAAATGCAGCTTCTGTGGCAAGTCCCAGAAGCAGGTCAAGAAGCTCATCGCCGGCCCGGGCGTCTACATCTGCGACGAGTGCATCGACCTCTGCAACGACATCATCGCCGAGGAGCTGGCCGAGACGCCGGAGTTCTCGTTCGAGGAGCTGCCCAAGCCCCGTGAGATCTTCGATTTCCTGAACGACTACGTGATCGGCCAGGAGTACGCCAAGAAGATCCTGTCCGTCGCCGTGTACAACCACTACAAGCGGGTGCAGGCGGGGACGGCGCAGGCGTCCGAGGTCGAGCTGGCGAAGTCCAACATCTTGCTGCTGGGCCCCACCGGTTGCGGCAAGACGCTTCTGGCCCAGACCCTGGCCCGGATGCTCAACGTGCCCTTCGCCATCGCCGACGCCACGGCGCTCACCGAGGCGGGGTACGTGGGCGAGGACGTCGAGAACATCCTCCTCAAGTTGATCCAGGCGGCCGACTACGACGTCAAGCGGGCCGAGACGGGGATCATCTACATCGACGAGATCGACAAGATCGCCCGCAAGAGCGAGAACCCGTCGATCACCCGTGACGTGTCGGGGGAGGGGGTGCAGCAGGCGCTGCTCAAGATCCTCGAGGGAACCACGGCGTCGGTGCCGCCCCAAGGGGGCCGCAAGCATCCCCATCAGGAATTCATCCAGATCGACACGACCAACATCCTGTTCATCTGCGGTGGGGCGTTCGCCGGGCTCGACAAGATCATCGAGAGCCGGATCGGCCGCAAGGGCATCGGATTCCGCGCCGAGGTCCGCCGCAGCACCGAAGCCCGTGACAGCGAGGTCCTCCGACACGTCCTGCCCGAGGACCTCATCAAGTTCGGGCTGATCCCCGAGTTCATCGGCCGGCTCCCGGTCGTGGGTGCGGTCTCGAGTCTCGACAAGGACGCGCTGATCCGGATCCTGGTCGAGCCGAAGAACGCGCTGGTGAAGCAGTACCGGCGGGTGTTCGAGCTCGACGGTGTGGAGCTCGAGTTCGGCGAAGACGCCCTGGAGGCCGTGGCCGAACAGGCGCTGCTGCGCGGCACCGGCGCCCGCGGACTTCGGGCCATTCTCGAAGAGGTCCTTCTCGAGGTCATGTACGACCTCCCGAGCCGTACCGACGTCGGGCAGTGCGTCATCGACCGCGCCGTGGTGCTCGACCGCGTCCACCCGACGCTCGTTCCCCAGAGTGAGCCGGCCAAGCAAGGTGCGCACGCGCCGGGCCGCTTCCTGACGCAGCCTTTCCCTGGCGGTGTCCACCCGCACCGATGACGACGCGTCGCGCCCCGATCGTGACGCCATGGTGGCGTGGCTCGACAGTCACACCGACTACGAGCTGGCCATGCCCACGCGGGTGGGGGCACCCACCCTCGACCGCATCACGGGCCTGGTGCGCTGTGCTCGGCGACCCCGAACGGTCCTGCCCCGTGGTGCACATCACGGGCACCAACGGCAAGGGGTCGACGGCCAGGATCCTGACCGAGCTGCTCATGGCCGACGGGCTCAGCGTCGGCACCTATACGAGCCCCAATCTGGCCCGGGTCAACGAACGGCTCATGCGCAACGGCGAGCCCATCGACGACGACGAGCTGGCCGAGGTGCTGGGCGCACTGGCGGCTGATCGAGCCGATGCTGAGCGAGCGGTCGACCCGGTTCGAGCTCCTGACGGCGGCCGCCTTCCGGTGGTTCGCCGACAGTCCCGTGGACGTCGCCGTCGTCGAGGTCGGCCTGGGGGGGCGGTGGGACGCCACCAACGTGGTCGAGCCCGACGTGGCCGTGGTCACCAACGTGAGCTACGACCACGTCGAGATCCTCGGTCCCACCCTCGTCGACATCGCCACCGAGAAGGCGGGCATCATCAAGCCCGGGTGCCGGGTCGTGGTGGGCGAGACCGACCCCGAACTGCTCGGCGTCTTCCTGGCCCGCGCCGAGGAATGCGGCGCGGCCGAGACGTGGGTGCGCGGGGTGGAGTTCGACTGCGTCTCGAGCCAGGTGGCGGTGGGCGGACGCCTCCTCGACCTGCGCACGCCGGGGGCGCAGTACCCCGAGGTCTACCTGCCGCTGCACGGAGCCCATCAAGGCGACAACGCCGCCTGTCGCGGTGGCCGCGGCCGAGGCGTTCTTCGGTCTGCCGCTCGCCCCCGAGGTGGTCGAGCATGCGCTGGGCACGGTGCGCGTCCCGGGGCGTTTCGAGATCGTGGGACGGTCGCCGGTCGTCGTCCTCGACGGCGCCCACAACGTGGCGGGCGCCCACGCCCTGGCGAGGGCGCTGCGGGCCGAGCTCGCCCTCGGCGACGACACGGTGGTCGTGATCGGGATGCTCCAGGGTCGCGATCCGAGTGCCATGCTCGAAGCGCTGCGTCCGGCCGGGCTGGCGACCGTGGTGGCGTGCACGGCGCCGTCGCCGCGGGCGCTGCCGGCCGCGTCGATCGCCGAGGCGGCCCGGGCCCTGGGTCTTGCCGCCTTGGCTGCCGATACCGTGGCCGACGCGCTGCAACCTGGCCCGGGCGCGGCTGTCGCCCAGCGGGACCCTGGTGGTGACAGGCTCGCTGTACGTGGTGGCCGAGGCCCGCGCCGTGCTCGTCGGATCGACTGAATTCGCCGATCCCGATAGCCTCACCGAGCCATGAACCGCACCCTGGTGATCTGCAAGCCCGACGCCGTCGAGCGTGGGCTGGTGGGTGAGATCGTCGGCCGGCTCGAGCGCAAGGGACTGCGGCTGGTGGCGGCCGAGTTGCGCCGCATCGACGAGGAGACCGCTGCTCGGCACTACGAGGAGCACCGTGACAAGCCCTTCTACGGCGAGCTGGCGCGGTTCATCACGCGGTCGCCGTCGATGGTGCTCGTGGTGGAGGGCCCCGAGGACACCTGGCGCATCGTCCGCACCATGATGGGGCCGACGAACCCGGCCGAGGCGCCTCCGGGCACGATTCGCGGCGATCTGGGGACATTGCTCACCGAGAACCTCGTCCACGGGTCGGACTCGGCCGAGTCGGCGGCGCGCGAGATCGAGATCTTCTTCCCGGCGTTGGCCTGACGCCGCGAAGGCCTTCGGTGACAGGCTGATGTCACCTGATGCACCGCCTCCGACCTCGCCTTGTGTGCTACGGCAGGGTCCCGTAGCCTGGGCGCAGACCCCCCAGTACAGAGGCGGGAGGCCGCCCGGCTTCGGCGACGGTCCCCGCTCCATCACGAGGTAGATCGACGCCATGCGGGACAACCGGTTCTTCTTGCTCGGCCGCGACATGGCCGTCGACCTCGGCACCGCGAACACGCTCGTGTACGTGCGCGGTCGCGGCATCATCTTGAACGAGCCGTCGGTCGTGGCGGTGAACGTCAAGGACGGTCGTCCTCTGGCGGTGGGCGCCGAGGCCAAGCGCATGATCGGCCGCACGCCCAGTCACATCCAGGCCATCCGGCCTCTGAAGGACGGCGTGATCGCCGACTTCGAGATCTGCGAGAAGATGCTGCGCTACTTCATCCAGCGCGTCCACCAGCGCCGCTTCGCCAAGCCACGCATGGTGATCTGCGTTCCCTCGGGCATCACCGGTGTGGAGCAGCGGGCCGTCATGGAGGCCGCCGAGTACGCCGGTGCCCGCAAGGCCTACATCATCGAGGAGCCCATGGCCGCGGCCATCGGTGCCGGCCTGCCGGTCCACGAGCCCACCGGCAACATGGTCGTCGACATCGGGGGCGGTACCACCGAGGTGGCCGTCATCTCCCTGGGTGGGATCGTCACGAGCCAATCGGTGCGGATCGGCGGGGACGAGCTCGACGAGGCGATCATCTCCTACATCAAGAAGGAGTACAGCCTCGCCCTGGGCGAACGTACCGCCGAGGAGATCAAGATCGCTCTGGGATCGGCCTTCGCGCTCGAAGAGGAACTGCACGCCGAGATCCGCGGCCGCGACCTGGTGACGGGGCTCCCGAAGACGGTGGTCGTGTCGACCGAGGAGATCCGCAAGGCCATCGACGAGCCGGTGTCGGCCATCATCGACGCCGTCAAGGTGACGCTCGACAAGACCCCGCCCGAGCTCGCCGCCGACATCATGGAGCAGGGGATCGTGCTCACCGGTGGCGGCGCCCTGCTGCACGGCCTCGACGCCCGACTGCAGGAGGAGACGGGCATGCCCATCGTGGTCGCCCGGGATCCCCTCAACTGCGTGGCGATCGGGAGTGGCCAGTGCCTCGAGGAGTTCGAAGCGCTCAAGCAGGTCCTCATCACGTCTTCTGCCGGGTGATGGGCGCCCGCGCCCGGCGCGGTCCCCGCATCGCCATCGCAGACCGGGACTGCCGGTCCCGGCGGTCGCGCCCCGGCGGAGCCGGCACCCCTTCCTGAGAGGCTTCCGGCATGCCGAGGAGGACACGGCGCGCTCGGCGGGCTCGGCGGGGGATGACGATCGGGCTGCTCGTCCTGGCTTCGATCGCCATCATCACCCTCGACTACCGGGGCCAGGCCCATGGCGTCATCTCGGGGGCCAAGCGCGGCGCCCACGACGCCTTCGCGCCCCTGCAGCGCGGGGTCGACGCGCTGGTGCGACCGGTGGGCAGCTTCTTGTCGGGAGCCGTGCACGGTGGTGACCTCGAGTCCCAGAACGCCAAGCTGCGCGCCGAGATCGGGGCGCTGCAGCGGCAGACGCTCGAGACCCAGGCAACCCGCAACGCACTGCGCGCCCTCGAGCAACTCGACCATCTGCCCTGGGTCGGCTCGATACCGACGGTGACGGCACAGGTCACCGCGCTGGGCCCGTCGGACTTCGCCGCCACCGTGCAGCTCAACAAGGGCAGCACCAGCGGCGTCGCCGTGGGCATGCCGGTGGTGGGCGGAGCCGGGCTCGTCGGACAGGTCATCGAAGTGTGGGCGTCGGGATCGCACGGTGCGCCTCATCACCGACGCGGGCTCGTCGGTCGGCGTTCGCTTCGGCTCGGGGGCCAACCTCGCCCTCGTCCAGGGTTCGGGCCTGGGGAGAAAGCTGGCCGTGAACCTGATCGCCCCGGGGACCCCGCTGCGCAAGGGGGAGATCCTCACCACCAGCGGGCTGCAGAACGCCCAGTACCCCGCCGATCTCCCCGTGGCCAGCATCACGTCGTTCTCGTCGACCCCGTCGGCCACCCAGGAGACGGTGTCGGCGCGACCCCTGGCCGACCTGGGCGTCTTGCAGTACGTCGACGTCCTGCAGTGGCAGTCCTCGCCATGACCGGCCCGGCCGCCACCTCGCGCCTCGGGGGCGCCCTCACCACCGCGGACGTGGCTCGGGCCACGATCGTGATCGTGGTGGTGCTCCTGGTCCAGCACACCCTCCTCGACCTGGTGCGGGTGGGCGGGGCGCATCCCGATGTGATGCTGCTCCTGCCCGTGGCGGCCGGGTACGCGGCGGGTCCCGACCGGGGGGCGGTCTTCGGGTTCATCACCGGCCTCGTCGCCGATCTGTTCCTCCCCACCCCGTTCGGCCTGTCGGCCCTGGTGGGCTGCCTGCTCGGCTTCGCCACCGGGACGGCCACCCGGGGACTGGTGCGCAGCTCGTGGTGGCTGCCGCCGGTCGTCGCCGCGGCGGCGACCGCCGCGGGCATGGGGGCGTACGCGATCCTGGGGGCCGTGCTCGGCGATCCCGCCATGCTCAGGACGTATCTGGTGCCCGCCCTGGTGGTGGGGACACCGTCGGCCGCGCTGCTCGCCGTGCCGGTGCTGCGCTTCGTGGCGTGGGCGGTGCCCGACCCGGGCCCGGGCCGTGGAGTGCCCTCGGGTGGGGGCCTGCGGTGAAGTTCCGACGCCGGCGCTTCGCCCTGGAGCTGCGCAGCGCCGACACGCCCCGGCGCCCGCCCCGCCCGTCGCGCGCCGCGGGGTCCGGCTCCGGCACCCTCTGCGCGGCGCCACTTCTATCCGAAGCCCAAGGCGCCGCGCCCGGCTCGGAGCCCGGAGCCCACCGGGCCGCGCATGCGACCGCGTCGCACGGTGGTCGACCGGGTGATGGCGGTGAGCGAGCCCTCGGCGCCGCGCACGGTGATCCGTCTGCGCGTGCTCGGGGTGGTGGTGGCCGCGCTGTTCTCGCTCATGTTCATCCGCTTGTGGTACCTCCAGGTCCTCGACACCTCGGCCTACTCCAAGACGGTGACCGCCAACCAGGTCCGCAAGGTCGAGGTGCCCGCGCCGCGCGGGCTCATCACGGACCGCAACGACAACATCATCGTGGGCGACCAGGTGACCCAGGACATCACGCTTGTCCCGGGTGTCGGCCCAGGAGCACCCCGCCGTGGTGGGCCAGCTGGCCGCGCTGCTGGGGATCTCCGCGGCCCAGATCGAGGCCGACCTCGCCAACGTCCAGTACAGCTTGTACAAGCCCGTGCCCATCCTCGAGAACGCCCCGCTGTCCGACGTCCTCTACATCGGCGAGCACGCCTCGATGTTCCCCGGGGTGTCCACCGTGGCCGACACCAACCGCACCTATCCCCTCGGCCAGACCGGCGTGCAGATGCTCGGGTACGTGGGCCAGATCACCAGCGGCCAGCTCCAGGCCAACGCGTCCCAGGGGTACCAGCTCGGCGACCTCTTCGGACAGAGCGGGCTCGAGAGCCAGTACCAGGCGGAGCTGCGGGGCCGTCCCGGCGTGGACAACGTCGAGGTGGACGCGCACGGACAGGTGGTGGGCAGCCTGGGCGAGACACCGCCCACCGCCGGGGACGACGTCGTCACCAACATCGACTCCGGGCTGGAGCAGACGCTGCAGCAGGCTCTCGACGCCGAGATCGCCTCGCTCCAGGGCAAGTCCACCGAAGGCGCCGCCGTGGCCCTCGACCCGCAGACCGGGGCGGTCCTGGCGCTCGTCTCGTCCCCGACCTACGACCCCACGTGGTGGACCAACGGGATCTCCACCGGCCCACTTCCACGAGATCGAGGCCACGGGCGCCCAGAACGACAACGCCATCCAGGGCCTCTACACGCCGGGGTCGACGTTCAAGCTGGCCACGGCCACCGCCGCGCTGCAGACCGGGCTCATCACACCGAGCTACACCTACAACGACACCGGGGCCTACACCATCCCCGGGTGCGCCACCGGCGGGGTGGGATGCACCACCTACCACGACAACGAAGGCGAGGTCGGCGGCAGGGTCAACGTCTCCCAGGCGCTCACGGTGTCGAGCGACATCTTCTTCTACAACCTCGGCGTCCAGTTCTGGGACGACTACAAGGGCGACGGCCAGTACGGCGAGTACCCGATCCAGGACACCGCCGCGCAGTACGGCTACGGGGACGTGACGGGCATCGACCTCCCCGACGAGACCCACTACGCCCGGGTGGACTCGCCCAAGGTGGTGGACCGAGAGCACGCCCAGGACCCCAAGGACTACCCGAACGGCGCTGGTGCACGGGAAACAACCTCGAGCTGGCCTTCGGCCAGGGCGGCACGGTCATCACCCCCATCGAGCAGGCCGTCGCCTATGCCACCTTCGCCAACGGCGGGACCCGCTATGTCCCCGAGGTGGCCGCCGGGACTCGTCAACGCGCACGGCAAGGTGGTGAAGACCATCGCCCCCAAGGTGGCCGGGCACATCAGCATCTCGCCGGCCGACTACCAGGCCATGCTGGCGGGCTTCGAGGGAGCCGTGCAGAACCCCAAGGGCACCGCCGCCGGCGACTTCACCGGCTTCCCCCTGTCCAGCTTCCCCCTGGCGGGCAAGACGGGGACGGCCACCACCAACGAGCAGCAGCCCAACTCGTGGTTCGTGGCCTGGGGCCCGGTGCCCGACCCCCAGTACCTGATCGCCGTGGTGATCCAGGGGGGTGGGTTGGGGTCGCGGCCGCCGCCCCGGTGGTGCGGGCGGGCTTCGACTACCTGGTGGCGCACCCCGAGACCCCCACCCGGTCGCCCCGGCCACGACCCCGGCGACCCCGTTGCCCCCACCGACCACAACCACCACCACGTCACCGGGGCCGGAGCACCGCCGGCACGACCACTCCCTCCACGGAGAGAGCCCTCGCCTCCGCCACGGCGCCGACCGGGACGGGCAGGGCTCTAGACTCGGCGGGCACATGACTTCTCTGTGGCCACGGATCGAGCCTCTCCTGGCCCAGGTCACGAAGCCCGCCCGCTACATCGGTGGTGAGCTGGGGGCGCACCAGCCCGTGCACGGGCCCGAGCGGGTGGCCTGGCTGCTGCTGTACCCCGACACCTACGAGATCGGGCTGCCCAACCAGGGCCTCCAGATCCTGTACGAGATCCTGAACGAGCGCGGCGACGCCGTGGCCGAGCGGGCCTACGCGCCGTGGACGGACATGGAGGCGGCCATGCGGGCCGCCTCGGTGCCGCTGTTCTCGCTGGAAGGGAGCTGGCCGGCGGGCGAGTTCGACGTCCTGGCGTTCAACCTGTCGGCCGAGCTCACCTACACCAACGTCCTCAACCTGGTCGACCTGGCCGGCGTGCCCGTGCGAGGCGCCGAGCGCGACGCATCACACCCCCTGGTGGTGGCGGGCGGCCACTGCGCCTTCAACCCCGAGCCCCTGGCCGACTTCGTCGACGCCTTCGTCCTCGGCGACGGCGAGGAGGCGGTGGGGGACCTCACCGAGGTGATCGGGACGTGGAAGCGGTCCGGGGGCCCACGCCAGGACCTGCTCGGCCGCCTGGCCTGGGTGCCCGGGGTGTACGTGCCCTCGTGCTACGAAGCGCACTACGACGGCGGGTCGTCTCACCGGCGTGACCCCCGGGGGGCCGGTGTCCCCGAGCGGGTGGAGAAGCGGACCATCGCCGATCTGGGGCAGTGGCCCTATCCCAAGCAGCAGCTCGTCCCGCTCATCGAGGTCGTCCACGACCGGCTCAACGTCGAGGTGTTCCGGGGATGCACCCGCGGGTGCCGGTTCTGCCAGGCGGGCATGATCACCCGGCCCGTGCGCGAGCGCCCGGCCGCGCAGGTCGACCAGATGGTGCGAGACGGCCTCGACCGCACCGGCTACGACGAGGTGACGCTCACGTCGCTGTCGAGCGCGGACTTCTCGGGCATCGGTGACGTGGTGTCCAAGGTCATCAACGACCCCGAGTGCTCGGGCCAGGTGTCGGTCAGCCTTCCCAGCCTGCGCGTGGACGCCTTCACCGTGGGTCTGGCGGCCGAGATCCAGAAGGTGCGCCGCACCGGGCTCACCTTCGCCCCCGAGGGCGGGACGTGGCGGATGCGCCAGGTCATCAACAAGCTCATCCGTGAAGAGGACCTCTACGCCGCGGTCGACGCCGCCTTCTCCCAGGGTTGGCGGCGGGTCAAGCTGTACTTCCTCATCGGCCTGCCCACCGAGACCGACGAGGACGTGCTGGGCATCGCCCGGCTCGCCGGGGCCTGTGCGGAGATCGGTCGGCGCTATCACCACAACGTGACCGTCACCGCCTCGGTGGGGGGGTTCGTCCCCAAGGCCCACACGCCCTTCCAGTGGTTCGGCCAGAACACCATGGACGAGCTCCGGCGCAAGGTGGGGTTGTTGAAGGACGCCGCACGGCGCACGCGGGGCCTGACGCTGCGCTGGCACGATCCCGAGGCCACCGCGGTGGAGGGGCTCGTGAGCCGGGGCGACCGCCGCATGGGCGCGGTCATCGAGCACGTCTGGCGCGGCGGTGGCACGTTCCAGGAGTGGTCCGAGCACTTCGACCTGGATCTGTGGACCAAGGGCCTCGAGGCGGCGGGACTCGACTTCGACGACACCGTGTACCGCCACCGCGCCGAGGACGAGGTGCTGCCCTGGGACCACGTCTCGGCCGGGCTGCACCGGGACTTCCTGTGGCAGGACTTCCAAGAGGCCCTGGCCGAGCACGGCCTCGAGGACTGCCGCTGGACCCCGTGCTACGACTGCGGCGCCTGCACCGGGCTCGGGGTCGAGCACATGGTGGCGTCGGCCGTCCCGCCTGCGGGCGGGAGCCAGGGCACGGGCCAGGACCTGGCCTCGGGCGGGACGGTGCCGGTCCGCTTCCTCGAGACGGTCGGGTCGCTCGGTGCCGCGGCTGCGACGGGTGAGCCGGTCCGATGAAGATCCGCGTCCGCTTCACCAAGCTGGGCAGGGTCCGGTGGACGAGTCACCGCGACGTGGCCCGCATGTGGGAGCGGGCGCTGCGCCGGGGCCGGGTGCCGGTGGCCTACACCGAGGGTTTCACCCCCCGCCCCCAGCTGAGCTTCGGTCTGGCCCTTCCCACCGGGTGCGAGTCGGTGGCCGAGTACCTCGACATCGCGCTGGACCTGGCCCTCGATCCGGCCGACCTGGCGCGTGAGGTCGGCGCCATGTTGCCCGACGGCGTCGACGTCGTAGCGGCCGGAGTGCTGCGAGACCGGCACGAACTCACTCCAGGAAGACGTGTCCTCGTGCCTGTGGGAGATCCATGTCCCCGGCGTCGCCCCCGAGGACCTCGACGTGGCGATCGAGCGCGCCCTCGACGCCGAGACCCTCCCCATCCGGCGCGAGCGCAAGGGACGTGACGTGGTCGACGACCTGCGTCCTTCGGTGTTGGCGCTGTCATGTGCCGGTCCCGACGCGGGCGGCGCCCGGCTCCTAGCGGAGCTGGGTACCCGACCGCGCGGTGTTCGACCTTCCGAGCTGGCCCAGGCCCTGGGCGTCGAGCTCGGGCTTGCCCGCAGAACCTGTCAATGGATCGAGCGCGACGGCTCCCGCTGGGAGCCTCTCATGGTGGACCCCGCGGGTACCGCCGTCCTGTGGGAGCGCGCCTCGTGAGCAGTACGAGAAGGGATCGTCCCCATGTCCGATACAACCGCCGGGCAGCCGACGGCGGAGCCAGCCGGCCCGCCCGCTGCTGCACACCCGCCCACCGACCCCGGAGCGGCGAACGCCCCCGAAGGGGTCGACTCGTCCCCGCTCGCCACCAGCGCGGGCGACCCGGTTGCGCCGACGCGCCGCACCGTCTCTGACGACACCGTCTCTGACAACAACGCGTCCGACGCCGCCGTCTCTGACGTAACTGCCTCGGAGAACACCAGGCCCGGCGACGGCGCGTCCGACGACGGGGGGTCAGGCGGACGGCTCCTCGCCGGCGCGTCCGCCCTCCTCGAACGCGCGCCGACGCCGGAGGCGCCCCGCCGGGACGCGACCGGCGGGAACGGGGGCGGTGATGGGCCGACGGACTCCGATGTCCCGACGGACGCCGCCGCGGCGCTCGCCCCGCCCCGACGCCGTCGCCGCGGGTGACGATCAGCCTGTAGCCCCCGAAGCGGGATCACCTCCGGCGGCGGCGGCCGCCGACCCGACGCCGAAGGTGGGCGACCGCAAACGGCTCGCGGAACCCCCCCGGATCGGCGACACCCGGCCGGCCCGGCCGGTGGTGGCGCCGGTGGTGCCGGTGCCCGTGACGCCGATCGCCCCGAAGCCCGTCAAGGCTCCGAGGCCGCCCCGCATCCCCCCGGCGGCGGAGGCGGCGACCGAGGACCAAGACGACGAGGAGACCGTCGAGACCAAGGGGCCAGGGGGGCAGTCGCGCCGGCGCAGCGGCCGGGAGCGTCGGGGGCGTCCCGTCGGCCGGTATCTCATGTGCGTGCACGTCCGCCCGCACGCCACCCAGATCGCCGTGCTCGAGGGCCGGACCCTGGTCGAGCACTACGTGTCACGGTCGGCCGACGACGCCACCCAGATCGACGGCAACATCTACCGCGGCCGGGTCCAGAACGTCCTGCCGGGCATGGAAGCGGCATTCATCGACATCGGCACCCCGAAGAACGCCGTGCTGTACCGGGGCGACGTCCGCTACGACGTCGAGGACGTCGAAACGGCGAAGAGTGCATCGCCCCGCATCGAGGAGATGCTGCGGCCGGGCCAGGTGATCCTGTGCCAGGTCACGAAGAACCCCATCGGGGCCAAAGGGGCCCGCCTCACCCAGGAGGTGTCGCTGCCGGGCCGTTTCGTGGTCATGGTCCCGAACTCCTCGGCCTTCGGCATCTCCAAGCGGCTCGACGACAACGAGCGCAAGCGCCTGCGCCGGTTCGTCGACGAGGTCCGGCCCTCCGGGCACGGCCTGATCGTGCGCACCGCGGCCGAAGGGGCCAGCCAAGATGAGCTCCGTCACGACGTGGAGCGGCTCGTGGCGCTGTGGGCGGCGATCGAGAGCGAGGCCAACCGGTCGAACGCGCCGGGGCTGCTGTACCAGGAGCCCGATCTGGCGGTGCGTATCGTGCGGGAGGAATTCAACCGCGAGTACCGCAACGTCGTCATCGACGACGAGGACTCTGTACGCACAGGTGCGGGACTACATCGAGCAGGTGAACCCCGAGCTCGTCGACCGCGTCGAGTACTACGACCCGGTCGTCGAGAACCTGCCGATCTTCGAACGGTTCCACGTGCACGAGCAGTTGCACAAGGCCCTCGACCGCAAGGTGTGGCTGCCGTCGGGAGGGTCGATCATCATCGAGCGGACCGAGGCCCTCACCGTCATCGACGTGAACACCGGCAAGAACGTGGGCAAGTCGAACCTCGAGGAGACCGTCTACCGCAACAATCTCGAGGCCGCCGAGGAGATCGCCCGACAGCTGCGCCTGCGCGACATCGGGGGGATCATCGTCATCGACTTCATCGACATGGAGATCAGGGACAACCGGGACCGGGTGTCCGCCGCCCTGCGCTCGGCGCTGGCCCGGGACAAGACGCGGACCCAGGTTTTCGACATCTCGGAGCTCGGCCTGGTCGAAATGACCCGCAAGCGGGTCTCCGAGGGCTTGGTGGAGTCGCTCTCGACCGTCTGCACGGTGTGCGGCGGACGCGGGATCGTGCTCGATGAGTCCCTGCTGTAAGATCGCCCGGCTATGTACGCGGTGATCCAGAGCGGAGGCAAGCAGGAGCGCGTGGCACAGGGCCAGCAGCTGCGCGTCGAGCTCCTCGGGGTACCCGAGGGGAGCGAGGTCGAGCTGGCCCCGGTGCTGGTCGTCGACGACGACCGCATGCTGGCCACGCCCGCGGAGCTGGCCGGGACGGTGGTGGCCGCCCGGGTCGTGGGCGAGGAACTCGGTCCCAAGATCCGGGGGTTCACGTACCAGGCCAAGGCGCGGCGTCGGCGGCGGTGGGGTCACCGCCAGCAGTACGACACCGTCGAGATCTTGTCGATCACGGTCCCCACGGGCCGCTGACACCGGCGTAACCGAGGAGGTTCTCGTGTCCAAGACCAAGGGTGGGGGTTCCACCCGCAACGGCCGTGATTCGAAGTCCAAGCGGCTCGGCGTGAAGGTGTACGACGGCACGGTCGTTCCCGCCGGCGCCATCATCCTGCGCCAGCGCGGCACCAAATTCCATCCGGGCGAGAACGTCGGGCGGGGCGGCGACGACACGTTGTTCGCGACCGCGGAGGGCGTGGTGAGCTTCGGCACCCGCAAGGGTCGTCGTCTGGTGAGCGTCCGCGCCGAGTCCTGAGTCGCCCCGGCCCGCCCCTCGTCTCCCCAGGAGGGCGCCACGGTGCCTCGTAGGATCGGAGCTGTGTCGGGGTTCGCCGACGAGGCCCAAGTCCATGTGAAAGCGGGCGACGGCGGTGCGGGCTCGGTGTCGTTTCGTCGAGAGGCCCACGTGTCGCGGGGCGGCCCCGACGGGGGCGACGGGGGCAACGGGGGCGACGTGTGGCTGGTGGCGTCCACCAACCAGGCGTCCCTGCTCGGGTTCCGCGACCACCCCCATCGCGCCGCCACCGACGGCAAGCACGGGCAGGGCAAGAAGCGTCACGGCTCCCGGGGCCAGCCCCTCGAGGTGCCCGTGCCGGTGGGGACCATGGTGCGGGGGCCCGACGGCACCGTCCTCGCCGACCTGGCCGGCGCGGGGGACCGCTGGCTGGCGGCCGGCGGCGGCCGGGGTGGGCGGGGCAACGCCCGCTTCCTCTCCAATCGCCGCCGGGCGCCGGGCTTCGCCGAGCAGGGCGAGAAGGGCGAGGAGCGCTGGCTCGACCTCGAGCTCAAGCTGCTGGCCGACGTGGCCCTGGTGGGGCTGCCCGAACTCCGGCAAGAGCACGCTGATCTCGCGCATCTCCGCCGCCCGTCCCAAGGTGGCCGACTATCCGTTCACGACCCTCGAGCCCCATCTCGGCGTGGTGCGGGTGGGTCGGCCCGGCGACGAGACCGAGTTCGTGGTGGCCGACGTGCCCGGGCTGGTGGAGGGCGCGGCGGAGGGCCGAGGCCTCGGGCACCGGTTCCTGCGCCACGTGGAGCGGGCCCGGGTCCTGGTGGTGCTGCTCGACCTGGCCCCCGCCGACGGCATGCCGGCCGCGGAGCAGGAGCGGATCCTCCTCGCCGAGCTGGGCCGGTATCGGCCCGAGCTGCTCGAGCGGCCCCGGGTGGTGTTGGGATCGAAGGCCGACGTGGCCGACGGACCGCGGCCGAGGACGGCCCCGAGTTCACCATCTCGGCGGTCACGGGGCGGGGATCCCCGAGCTCGCTGGTCCGGCTGGCCGCCATGGTGGTCGAGGCCCGGACGGCCGAGGCGGTGCCGCAACCGGTCGGTCGTGATCCACCGGCCGCTCTCGGAGGAGGTCGAGGTGACACGCGCCGACGACGGGTCGTTCGTGGTGCTGGGCCGGCTCGCCCTTCGGGCCGTGGCGTTGTCGGACCTCAACGACCCCGACGCGGTGGACTACGTCCAGGGCCGCCTGCGGCGTCTCGGGGTGGAGCGCGCCCTGGTGCGCGCCGGGGTGCGCGACGGCGATGTCGTGCACCTGGGCCAGCTGAGCTTCACCTACCAGCGCGAGGACGGGATCGAGGCGGCGGTGTCGCCGGCTCCTCCTCCCCGAGACGAGGCGGGGCGGCCGCAGAGATCGCGGCGCGGCGAGATGACCGACGCGGCGGCACGCACCGTGGTGGCCAAGATCGGGTCCTCGTCGATCACGAGCGACGCCGGCGGTGTGGACCCCGTCGCCGTCGACAGGCTGTGCGCGCAGGTGGCCGAGGTCCGCGCCCTGGGCCACAGCGTCGTGCTGGTCAGCTCGGGGGCCATCGCGGCGGGGTGGTCCGCCCTGGGCGGCGGGCCCCGACCGACCGATCCGGCCACGCTGCAGGCGGTGTCGGCCGTGGGCCAGTCGAAGTTGATGCGCGTCTACGACGAAGCCTTCGCCACGCGCGAGCATCGCGGTGGGCCAGGTCCTGCTGGCCCCGCTCGACTTCATCCACCGTCAGCAGTACCTCCACGCCCGCCAGACGTTGTCGCGACTGCTCGAGCTGGGCGTGGTGCCGGTGGTGAACGAGAACGACGCCACCTCCGACGACGAGATCCGCTTCGGGGACAACGACCGCCTGGCGGCCCTGGTCGCCCACCTCGTCGCCGCCGATCTCCTGGTCCTGCTCACCGACACCGCCGGACTGTTGACCGCCGACCCCCGCGTCACCGCCGAGGCGTCGCTCATCGAAGAGGTCGTCGAGGTGGACCACGAGCTCGAGGGTGTGGCGGGGGGAGCGGGTAGCGCGGTGGGCAGCGGGGGCATGGCCTCGAAGCTGGCCGCAGCCAAGATCGCGGCGTGGTCGGGCGTCGAGACCGTCATCGCCGACGCCGCCCGCAACGGGGTGCTCGTCGGGGCCCTCGAAGGCCGGGCCGGTGTGGGCACCGTGTTCAGGCCGCGGGCCCGTCGACTCCCGGCCCGAAAGTTGTGGATCGCGTTCGCCGTCGCCGCGGCGGGAACGCTCGTCGTCGACGACGGGGCCCGCCGGGCACTGGTCGAGAGAGAAGCGTCGTTGCTCCCGGCCGGGGTGGTCTCGGTGTCGGGCCGCTTCGACGCGGATGACGCCGTGGAGATCGCCGGGCCCGACGGCGTGGTCTTCGCCAAAGGCCTCGCCCGCCACTCCGCCACGACGGTGGCGTCTTGGGCCGGTCTGCGCACGAGCGAGTTGCCCGACGGCGCCGGGCCCGAGGTCGTCCACCGCGACGATCTCGTCGTGCTGGTCTGAAGGCCTCGCCCCCTGGACGGCGGCCAGGCCGGCGGTGTGGTGCGGGTAACCTGGAGCATGGCCCGGGAGGACATCGTCGATCTCGGTCGGCGCGCCAAGACGGCGGCCCGGGCCCTCGCCGTGGCGCCCGGCCTGGCCAAGGACGGTGCCCTGCGCGTGGCCGCCGACCTGGTCGAAGAGCGCCGGGCCGAGCTGCTCGAGCACAACGCCACCGATCTCGACCATGCCCGCGCCGAAGGGGCCACCGACGTCCAGATCGACCGGCTGCGCCTCACCGGCGAGCGGGTGGGGGCCATGGCCGACAGCCTGCGCCAGGTGGCGGGCCTCCCCGACCCCGTGGGCGAGGTGGTCGAAGGGTGGGTGCGCCCCAACGGCCTGCGCGTCGAGCGGGTCCGGGTGCCGCTCGGCGTGGTGGGGGTCATCTACGAGAACCGGCCCAACGTCACGAGCGACGCGGCGGGGCTCTGTCTGAAGGCGGGCAACGCCACCATGCTGCGGGGCTCGTCCAGCGCGGCCCACTCCAACGCCGCCATCGTGGCGTGCCTGCGCGACGCGCTCGCCAAGGTGGGCCTGCCCGAGGACGGCGTGGTGAACGTGGCGGACACCAGCCGCGCCGCCGCCGTGGAGTTCATGCAGCTCGAGGGCGTGATCGACTGCCTGATCCCCGCGGGGGGCACTCCCTCATCGCGTCGGTGCGAGAGCACGCCACGGTGCCGTATGTGATCGACGGGGACGGCAACTGCCACGTCTACGTCGACGCCGGCGCCGATCTCGACATGGCGCTGTCGATCGTCGTCAATGCCAAGACCCAGCGGCCCGGGGTGTGCAACGCGGCGGAGTCCCTCATCGTCCACGACGCCGTGGCAGCCGAGTTCCTGCCCCGCGCCCGCCAGGCCCTGTCCGGTGTCGAGCTGCGGCGGCGACGCAGCCAGCCGCGCCATCCTCCCCGACCATCGCCGTCGCGGCCGAGGAGGACTTCGCCAGCGGAGTTCCTGGGCCCTGATCTTGTCGGTGGCGGTCGTTGCCGATCTCGACGGCGCCATCGACCACATCGCCCGCTACGGGTCGGGCCACTCCGAGGCCATCGTCACCGGCGACCTCCATGCCGCCGAGCGGTTCTGTCGCGAGGTCGACGCCGCCGCGGTCGTCGTGAACGCCTCGACCCGGTTCGTCGACGGGGGCGAGCTCGGGCTCGGCTCCGAGATCGGGATCTCCACCCAGAAGCTCCACGCCCGGGGGCCCATGGGACTGCACGAGCTGACCTGTGTGAAGTACGTCGTGCACGGTGACGGGCAGGTGCGGCGGTGAGCCCCCCGGGCGACACGGACGCCGCCGACGGACAGATCGGCACGGCCGGGATCCTCGGGTTCCCCGATCCCGGCCCGCCTCTGTTCTCCTCGGTGACCGAGGTGCGCGAACGCCTGGCCGCGGTCGGATATCTCGCCGACGACGGCATCGCCGGTGTGGTCCACCTGGCCGACCGCTTGGCCAAGCCGGTGCTGGTGGAGGGGCCGGCCGGCACGGGCAAGACCGAGCTGGCCAAGTCGGTGGCCCGCGTCACCGGCAGCCGGCTCATCCGCCTGCAGTGCTACGAGGGGCTCGACGAGTCCAAGGCCCTGTACGAGTGGAACTACAAGAAGCAGCTGCTGCGCATCCAGGCCCAGCGCGTCGTCGACGACGACGGCGTCGTCGGGTGCGGACCCGGGCGCGGACGAGGCGGGGGGCGTACCGACGACGTCGTGGCGCGACCTCGAAGAGGACATCTTCTCCGAGGAGTTCCTCCTGACCCGGCCGCTGCTCGAGGCCATCCGGTCCCCGGACCCGGTGGTCCTGCTCGTCGACGAGGTGGACCGGGTCGAGCTCGAGACCGAGGCGCTGTTGCTCGAGGTCCTGTCGGAGTACCAGGTGTCGATCCCCGAGCTCGGCACGATCCGGGCCGAGCAGATCCCCCTCGTGTTCCTGACGTCGAACAACACCCGCGAGCTGTCCGAGGCGCTCAAGCGCCGGTGCCTGTACCTGCATCTCGACTACCCCTCGCTCGAGCGCGAGCGCGACATCGTGCTGGCCCGCGTGCCCGGGGTCAGCGAGGAGCTCGCCGACCAGATCGCCCGGATCGTCCGGTCGCTGCGGACCCTGGAGCTCAAGAAGTACCCGTCGGTCTCCGAGACCCTCGACTGGGCCCGCACGCTCGTGGTGCTCGGCGTCGAGTCGATCGACGCCGAGCAGGCCAAGGCCACCCTGCACGTGCTGCTCAAGTACCGCAGCGACCTCGAGCGCGCCGCCAAGGAACTGGCCGTGGCCGGGGAGGACCGGACCTGAGGCGTCGTCGTGCTCGACGTCCTCACCGGGTTCGTAGGAGAGCTGCGGGCCGCGGGCCTGCCCGTGTCGCTCACCGAGTCCATCGACGCGGCCGAGGCCGTGCACCACATCCCCCTCGAGGACCGCGACGCGCTCAAGTACGCGCTGGCGGCCACGCTGGTCAAGAGCTCCACCCACTGGAAGGCGTTCGAGACGGCCTTCGAGGTGTACTTCTCCATGCGGGGCCCGCAATACGACATCGACGGCGAGATGTCGGAGGCCGGGGACCTCGACTCCGACGCCGACGGCGAGGAGCGGGGTCGCGGCCAGGGCCGGGGGCAGGGGGGTGGGGGCGGCGAGGGGCTGTCGCCCGAGGAGCTGGCCGAGATGTTGTTCCGGGCCCTGCTGTCTGCCAACGACGCGCAGGTCGCGGCCCTGGCCCGCCAGGCCGTGAGCCGTTACGCGGGCATGGAGCCGGGCCGCCCCGTGGGGGGCACCTACTACCTGTACCGGACGCTGCGGAACCTCGATCTCGACGCGCGTGCTGGAACGGCTCATGGACACCGCCCGCGCCGCGGCGCCGGAGGGAACGCTCACGCCTCTCGAGGAGCGGCTGGCCCGCGACGAGTTCAAGAGCCGCCTCGATCGCCTGCGGCACGAGCTCGAGGACGAGATCCGACGTCGGCTGGTGGCCGACCGCGGCATCGAGGCGCTGGCCCGGTCCCTGCGCAAGCCCCTGCCCGAGGAGATCGACTTCATGCACGCCACGCGCGACGAGCTGGCGTCGCTGCGCCGGGCCATCCACCCCTTGGCCCGCAAGCTGGCGGTGCGCCTGGCCCGCAAGCGTCGCCACGGCCGCAAAGGGCCCCTCGACTTCCGCTCCACCATGCGTCACTCGCTCTCGACGGGCGGGGTGCCGGTGGACCCCAAGTTCCGGTACCCGCGACCGGCCAAGCCCGAGATCATCGTCATCGCCGACATCTCGGGGTCGGTGGCATCGTTCGCCCGGTTCACGCTGCACCTCGTGCACGCCATCAGCTCACAGTTCTCCAAGGTGCGCAGCTTCGTCTTCATCGACGGCATCGACGAGGTCACCCGGTTCTTCGAGAACGTCGACGACGTGGCCGACGCCGTGCACCGCATCAACACCGAGGCCGACGTGGTGTGGGTGGACGGGCACTCGGACTACGGGCACGCCCTGTCGGTGTTCTGGGAGCGCTGGGGGGAGGAGATCACGCCCCGTGCCAGCGTGCTGCTGCTCGGCGACGCCCGCAACAACTACCACGCCTCCCAGGCCTGGGTCGTCTCCGGAGATCCGACACCGCGCCCGCCACGTCTACTGGCTCAACCCCGAGCCCCGCGCCTACTGGGGAACGGGCGACTCCATCCTGGGCGAGTACGCCGTGCACTGCGACGACGTCTTCGAGTGCCGGAACCTGCGCCAGCTCGAGCACTTCGTGACCGAGCTGGCGTGAGCGCGGCGACGAGGGACACCCTCCAGGGTGCGCCGCCGGGCGTGAGCAGCCTGCCCCGGTCCATCGCGCACCCCACCCGGGTAGTGCTCATCCGCCACGGCGAGGCCATCTGCAACGTGGCGGGTGTGGTCGGCGGGCATGTCGGGTGCACCGGGCTGTCGCCCACCGGGAGGCGCCAGGCCGAGGCGTTGGCGGCCCGGCTGATGGAGACGGGCGAGCTGGCGGACGTCACCGCGCTGTATGCCAGCGTGTTGACGCGTGCGCTGGAGACGGCGGAACATCGTGTCCCCCGGCATCGGCGACGGCACGGCGCCGGTGGGGGACTGCGACCTGTGCGAGCTGCACCCGGGGGAGGCGGACGGGCTCACCTGGGACGAGTTCCGCGTCCGCTACGGCGATCCCGACTTCGACGCCGACCCCGACGGTGTGGTGGCGCCGGGGGGCGAGAGCTGGAGCTCGCTTCGTGGCGCGCGCCTCGGGGGCGGTGGCGCGCGTGGCTCGGGCGCCATCCCGGCGAGCGGTCGTGATCGTGTGCCATGCCGGGGTCATCGAGTCGACCGTGCTCGCCTTCTTGCCCGTGGCACCGGGCCGGAGGCGTCTGGGTCTGCCCACCGAGCACACCTCGCTCACCGAGTGGGAGATGGCCGACGACGGTTGGCGGCTGGTGCGCTACAACGACGCCGCGCACCTGCGGGCCCTCGCCCCCTGACCGACGAGAACCTCCTGCCCGCCCCTAGCAGGCGTAGTCGCCGTCGAGGCTCACGCCGTTGGCCATGTTGGTGTACTGGGTGATCCAGACCCCGCCGGTGGGGAGGTAGTTCCCGTTCTCGGCCGCGTAGGACACGGCCGTGGTGCAGTTGGTCTGGGGGTTGTTGGTGTACCACGCCACCCACAACGGCACCGCCGGTTGGAAGTCCCCGGCGATGCTGTTCCACGTGAGCGGGCTCGTGTAGATGCCGACGTTGTTCACCCCGGCCCCGCGCAGCGCGTTGATGGCACCCGTGATGACCTCGTCGTTCTCGGCGGTGTTCGACGACCAGTTGGCCGCCTCGATGTCGAGCCACCACGTGACCAAGGGACTCACCCCCTGGGCTTGGACGTACTGGTAGGCGTAGACCCCGGCTTCGTATCCCCAGTTGCAGGCCATGTCGCCGTTGCACCCGGGCTGGTCGGTGGGATCGGTCCCGTAGGTCATGAAGATGTAGAGATTGAGCCCCCCTCCGGCCCATTGCGCTTCGTGGGCCAGGCACGGGTTGGGGGACCCGTTGGACTGGCCCGGTGGCTTGGACGATCCCGACGGTGTGCCCCGACGGGAGCGTGCTGTCGCAGGTCGGCGGATTGTCCTGGAACCGCGAGACGTCGTAGCCGAAGCTCCCCGAGGGATAGGCGCCGTTGGCCGCCACCCCCGTCCCCGGTCCGTCGGCGATGCCCACGACGGGGCTCGTGATGTGCTGGGGGGCCGAGCCGAAGTACCCGGCGTCACCGAAGGCGGTGATGGCGCCGTTGGAGTCGGTCAGCCAGTACCCCCCGGGATCGGCCGACGCGATCCCGACCACCGGGCGGGCCAGGGCGTGGCCGCCCAGGGACCCGTAGAACGCCGGCGTCGCCGAAGGCGAAGACCCCGCCGTCGGCCGCCACCATGAGGTAACCGCCGCCGTCGGGGGAGGCCGCCCCCACGATGGGGGCCTGGAGCTTGAGCTTGCCCAGTGACCCGGCGAACCCGGCGTCGCCGAAGGCGAAGACCCCGCCGTCGGAGGCGAAGAGCCAGTAGCCCCGGCCGTCGGGGGTGGCCACGATGGCGACCACGGGCTTGGTGAGCTTGACCGCGCCCATGGACCCGTAGAACGGCGCGTCGAAGGCGAACACGCCGCCGTCCGACGCCACAGTCCAGTAGCCGCCCGTGGCGGGGTCCGCCGCGATGCCCACCATGGGCTGGTTGAGCTTGACGCCTCCCATCGACCCGTGGAACCCGGCGTTGCCGAAGGTGAACACCCCGCCGTCGGACGCCACGGTCCAGTACCCCTGGCCACTGGCACCCGACAGGGTCATGGTCGGCGCGATGCCCACCATGGGCTCGGCCAGCTTGACCCCACCCATCGACCCGTCGAAGGCAAGGCCACCGAAGGCGAACACCCCGCCGTCGGAAGCCACGGTCCAGTACGACGGCACACTCTGTGTCGCCCCCGGCGACGGACCGGTCTGTCGCGGTGTAGCGGCACTCGACGCGGCCGGCGCGGTGCAGACGCCGAAGACAACGGCGACGACGACGAACAACGCACCGAGCGCGCGTCCGAAACGCGCCAGGTTGTGTGCAAGACGGTGCATGGAATGGGGGCTGCGGTCCTTGCTGCGCGGGGCGCGTGGCCGCGGGCTCCATAGGCGTGCGTGCGGAGTCCGCGGTTCGCACTCCATTCTCATGGAGACGAGGACCCGAAGCAACGACGCCCCCCGGAACCGGCGCCCACCTGCGCCGACGCGAGCCGGGACCGCGGTCCCCGGCGGAACGGAGAGGGTCAGGCCCGGAGGAGCTCTGCCACCCGGAACGCCAGGTCGATGGCCTGGCGGGCGTTGAGACGGGGATCGCACGTCGTGGTGTAGCGCTCGTGGAGCTGTTCCTCGACGATGTCGCCGAAGCCACCGAGACATTCGGTGACGTCGTCGCCGGTGAGCTCGAGGTGGACACCTCCGGGCCACGTCCCGGCGTCGTGGTGGGCGGCGAAGAACCCCTTGAGCTCGCTCAGGATGTCGTCGAAACGCCGGGTCTTGCGGCCCCCTTCGCTCGCGAAGGTGTTGCCGTGCATGGGGTCACAGGCCCACACCACGGGGTGCCCGGCGGCGCGTACCGCCTCGAGGAGCGGTGGCAGTGCGTCGGCGATGGCGGTGGCACCCATACGGGTGATGAGCGTCAGGCGGCCCGGGACCTGCTCGGGGTTCAGCCGGTCGCACAGCGCCACGACCTCGTCCGGTGTCGTCGTGGCACCGATCTTGCACCCGATGGGATTGTGCACGCCCGAGAGGAAGTCGATGTGCGCGCCGTCGAGCTGGCGGGTGCGCTCGCCCACCCACAGCATGTGGGCCGAGCAGTCGTACCAATCGCCGGTGAGCGAGTCCATGCGGGTGAGCGCCTCCTCGTAGCCGAGGATCAGCGCGTCGTGGCTCGTGTAGAAGTCGACCTGGTGCAGCGACTGTTCCGCCGCGAGGTCGATGCCACAGGCGCTCATGAACCGCAGGGCGCGGTCGATCTCCGCCGCGATCTGTTCGTAGCGACGACCCTCCTCGCTCGATGCCACGAACTGTTGGTTCCACAGATGGACCTGCGAGAGGTCGGCGAAGCCGCCCTTGGTGAAGGCGCGCACCAGGTTCAGGGTGGACGCCGACTGGTGGTACGCGGCGATCAACCGGCGCGGGTCGGGAACCCGGGCGCCTGAGTCGGGAGCATCGTCGTTGACCATGTGGCCGCGGAACACGGGAAGCTCGAGCTCGCCCACCCGCTCGGTGGGCGACGAGCGGGGCTTGGCGAACTGCCCGGCGATGCGGCCGACCTTCAATGCGGGCACGCCGGCTCCGTAGGTCAGGACCACGGCCATCTGCAAGATGACCTTCAGCTTGTCCCGGATGTCGTCGGCCGAGAACTCGTCGAAGGACTCGGCACAGTCTCCCGCCTGCAGCAGAAACGCCTTGCCCGCCGCTACTTGCGCCAGGGAGCTGATGAGCGTGCGAGCTTCACCGGCAAATACCAGCGGGGGCAGGGCGGCGAGCTCCTTCAGGACGCGCTCGAGATGGTCGGTGTCGGGCCACTCGGGCTGTTGCGCGGCAGGGAGTTCGCGCCAGCGCTGCGGGCTCCACTGGGCAGGGCTCATGGGTCAACAGCGTAAATGGTCGGCGCCTACGCTCGTGACGTGCCGAGGCCCGACGCCACCCCGGAAGGTTCACCGCTGCCGCCCGGCCCCGGGATCGGCATCTTCGGCGGAACCTTCGACCCCGTCCACGTGGGCCATCTGGTGGCAGCCACCTGGGCCCGGGAGACGCTCGGGCTCGACCGGGTGCTCCTGGTCGTGGCCAACGTGCCGTGGCAGAAGGCCGGCACCCGCACCGTGACCCCGGCCGAGGACCGGTTCCTCATGGTGCAGGCCGCGGTGGACGGGGTGGTGGGGGTCGAGGCCTGTCGCGTGGAGATCGACCGCGGGGGTCCCAGCTACACCGCCGACACGGTGCGCGAGCTCCTGGTGGCGACCCCGTCGGCCCGGCCCTACGTGATCGTGGGCGCGGATGTCGCGGGCGAGCTCGACACGTGGCAGCGGGTGGACGAGCTGCGCCGGGAGGTGACCCTGGTGATCGTGGACCGCGGCGGTGTGGGGTCGACCGACGATCCTCCGGGCTGGCGCGTCGAGCGGCTTCGCATCCCCGCGCTGGACATCTCGAGCAGCCAGCTCCGCCGGCGTCTGGCCGAGGGCCGGACGGTAGATTTCCTCATTCCCGAGCCCGCCATACGTTGCATCCGTCAGCTAAATCTGTACGCTTGAACCCAGATGCGTAGCCCCCAAGCCGTTCGAACCGCCCTCTGCCCCACGGGGGCGCGCCTGGGGCGTTCGATCGAGGTGGATGTGGCGGTTCCCGCCGCATGACGGCATCCGCCGAGCGGGCATCGGCGGACAACGGACGTCTCGACGTGCCGGAGGCTGCCCTGGTGGCGGCGCGGGCGGCGGATGCCAAGCTGGGCCAGGACACCGTCGTGCTCGCCATGGGGGACTTCCTCGGGGTGACCGACGCCTTTGTCATCACCAGTGGCGCCAACAGCCGCCAGGTCCGCACCATCGTCGAAGAGGTGGAGCACCAGGTGAAGGAGTCCGAGGGGCGTTCTCCCCGTGCCACCGAAGGGCTGCGCGACCTCACCTGGGTGCTCATGGACTACGGCGATTTCCTCGTCCACGTCTTCCAGGACGAGGCACGCGCCTACTACGACCTCGAACGGCTGTGGGGCAACGCTCCCCGTCGCTCCGCCGACGGGGCTCTTGCAGAGCGGGTCGCCGAGGACTGAACCTGGCGCACGGGGGACCGGGTCACGGGGCCAAGGCGGCGAACTGGGCCGTGGTGGCCACCGGCACCTGGGCACCGCTGGCCACGGGCACCTCCACGGGTTGGCCCGAGAGCTCGAAGGTGACCCCGGTCACCCCGGGGAGCGCCGAGGCGGTGAACACGACCTGCGCCACCGCCTGGATCTGGGGCGGGCCGACGAGCTGGCCGAAGGTCCCTCCCAGGTTCACCGTGGCGGTGCCCCCGGCGATGTTGGCGCCGAGGACCGTGGTCTGGGTGGTCAGGGCGCTCTGCAGGCCCGCCGCCGACTCGGTGTTGGTGGGCCCGGCCAGCAGCGCCCGCAAGACCGTGGCCAAGTCGGGCGGGGAGACCGACACGTCGCGCGTGACCGACACCAGATGCCGCGTTCGGGCCGATCAGGAAGATCTGGACGGGAACCTCGATCGGCGACGGTGCGGTGGTGAGCGTGGTCGTGGACTGGGTGGGCGCGAGGAGATTGAAGGGGATGGCGTGGCGCGACAGCGCGGAGGGCTCTTTGTCCACCGGCACGCCACAGCCGGCCAGAGCGACCAGGACACCGCACGCCACGAAGGCCGTGATGGCGTGGCGACGCCCACGGCGTGTCGCGCCGAGGCCCGGTGGACGGTCCGAGAAGGGGGGATCACGCCCCGAACCCCTCGGACCGGGGTTCGGAATCAGGAGTCGCGACGCGAACCGTCCCGTTGCCGTCCCCGGTCGGCAGCTCGATGACGAAGCGGTTCTCGCCGTCGTCACCGGACTCCGCCCATACCCGCCCGCCGTGGAGTCGCACGTGTTCGGCCACGAGCGAGAGTCCCAGACCCGTGCCGTTGGTCACCCCTCGCTGACCCGCGGCCTGGCCGCGGTAGAAGCGCTCGAAGATCCGGTCGCGCTCGCCCGGGGCCACGCCTGGGCCGCGGTCGGCCACCACGAATCGGACGTCGCGCCCGGTGCCGGGTTCGACCGCCAGGCGCGTGACGCCACCCGCGTACTGCACGGCGTTGTCGACCAGGTTCGTCACGACGCGCTCGATGCGCCGCTTGTCCACCCACAGGCGCAGCCCCGCCACCGACGGGTCCACGTCCACGGGAACGTCGCCCGCGCCGCCGGCCGCGGCCGCCTGGCGGGCGAGCTCGCCCACCTCGACCTCGTCGAGCGACAGCTCGGCGGAGCCCGTGTCCACCCGGCTGATCTCGAGGAGGTCGTCGACCATGCGCTGGAAACGGTGGAGCTCGGCACTGAGGAGGTCCAGGGCGTGGCGGCTGCGGGGGGGAAGCTCGTCGCGGTGCGACTCGAGCACCCCCAGCGATGTCGACAGGGTCGTGAGCGGCGACCGGAGCTCGTGGCTCACATCGGCGGTGAAGCGCACCTCGTGGTCGATGCGTTCTTGCAGCGCGTCGGTCATCCGGTTGAACGACGACGCCAGGGCGGACAACTCGGGGTCGCCCTCGGCGATGAGGCGGGTGTCGAGGCTCCCCCCGGCGACCGTCTCCGCGGCGCGCGACACCTGGGCCAGGGGCCGCAGGGCCCGCCCGCTGGCCCACCGACCGATCACGGCGCCGGCCACCGTGGTCAAGAGGGCCGCGCCGCCGAGCGCCAGCGCCAGGATGCGCAGGGTGCGGCTCAGGTCGTCGAGCGAGAACACCTCGAAATACGACGCGCTCACACTGGGGATGGGCAGGCCCACCGCCATCTGGGGTGTGTTCGCGAGCACGAAGTGCTGGGTGGCGGGTGTGCCCGAGACCACGAGATCGCGCAGCGCCAGCGGGATGGCGTTCTCACCCACGGAGATCGACGTGGCGTACCACTGGCCCCTGAGCTCGAGCACCGACCGCGAGCCGGGGACGGTGTCGAGCGAGGCCAGCAGCTGCGTGATGTTGGGATTGACCGATCGCAGCGAGGACCGCGCCAGCGACGCGTTCACGTACGCCTGACGCAAGATGGCCGTCTCGCGTTCTCTCAGGATGAACTGCCGGGCCGTGAAGTAGGTGAGTCCCGCCATGGTGGCCGACAAGGCCAGGGCACCGAGCCCGAAGGTGACGGTGACGCGCGAGCGCAGGCCGAGGTTGGACCACGGTCGCGTGCGTCGTGGGGTGTCGTTCGGTGGCGTATCTCCTGATCGGCTCCACGCGCCGGGTGCGCAATCCGCGCATGTCAGGCCTCAGCTGGCCAGTTTGTAGCCCATCCCTCGCACGGTGAGGATGTGACGGGGATTGGCGGGGTCGGCCTCGATCTTGGTGCGGAGTCGCCGGATGTGGACGTCGACGAGCCGTCCGTCGCCGAAGTAGTCGTATCCCCACACCCGATCGAGGAGCTGTTCCCGGCTCAGGACCTTGCCCGGGTTGGTGGCGAGTTCGCACAGGAGGCGGAACTCCGTGCGGGTGCAGTGGATCTCCACGCCCGAGCGCCGCACCGTGCCCTCATCGGGAAGCACCTCGACATCACCGAACGACAGCATGTCGGGGGCATCGACGGTTCGAGCCCGGCGCAGCAGGGCGCGGATCCGGGCCGCCAGCTCCTTGGCGACGAAGGGCTTGGTGACGTAGTCGTCGGCCCCGGCCTCGAGACCGGCCACGACGTCGTGGGTGTCGTTGCGCGCCGTGACCATGATGACCGGCACCGCACTCATGCGGCGCAGCTGTCGGCAGCACTCGAAGCCGTCGATGCCCGGGAGCATGAGGTCGATGAGCACGACGTCGGCGGGTTGGTCGGCGAAGTGCTCGAGCCCGACCTCACCGGACCCGGCCTCGTCGACCTCGTAGCCCTCGTCCTCGAGCGCGAGCCGCATCGAGGCGCGGATCCGCTCGTCGTCCTCCACCAGGAGGATCCGATTGCTCATGGGCGCGGGCTCACGGGCGCGGGTGCAACGACTCGGCGCCGTGGGGACGTGATCGTCTGGACATGGGCACGGCAGGTGCATGGACCGGGCCTCGGGGCCCGTAGGACCTGCCGCAGGGCGATCAGCTCGACTTCCAGATCTGCGGGGTCCAGACGGTCCCCACGATCATGCCGTAGGCCTTGGCTCCCTCAGGGGTCATGGGGTTGTTCCAGTTCTGGACGTCCGACCGGGACACGATGGCCCACGTCGCCCGGTCCTGCCAGATGTAGGGCAGATCGACGTTGAGCCGCTTGGCGACATTCTGGTACGCGGTGGCGCGCACGGACGGGTCGGTGGAGGTCCGTCCCTGCTGGAGAAAGGTCTCGATCAGCGGGTCGGTGTTGCGGGCGAAGTTCGGCGCGATCGAGGACTGGCCGGATCCGAAGATTTCGGTCGGGCTCCACCACAGGTAGTTGAGGTCGGGGTCCACCGCCGCGAACTGGCGCCACGACGTGGCTTGGAACAACCCGTCCAGGGCGTCGTTGATCTGGTCGGCCTGCTGGACCTGGGTCAACGAGACCTTCATGCCCACCGCGGCGAGCTGGTTCTGGAGGAACTGCACCGCCTGGACCGAATAGGCGGAGTTGGTCGACTGGAGTGAGAACGCCACCGGCTTGCCGGTCTCGGTCTCCAACTGCTTGACGAGCGCCTTGGCCTTGCTGGGGTTGTAGGCCGGGTACCCGGCGTCTTCCACGTAGTAGGGCGTGTTGGGGACGAACGGCTGATTGGTCGGGGTGTTGACGCTCCTGTCGACGACCTGCGAGTACTGCTTGGGGTTGATGGCCATGGCCATAGCCTGGCGCACCCGGATATCGCTCATGGCGGGGTCCGACAGGTTGCACATGATGAAGTTCATGTCGGGCTCGCCCACGATGCCCTTGGTGTCGTCGAGGAACCCGTAGGTGCTGTCGTTCTTGAATTGCAAGATGCTCTCGGGCAGGTCGGTGTGCATGATGTCGATGTTGCCGGCGAGCAGCGCGTTGGCCCGTTGTTGGGCGTCGGTGATGGGCCGGTAGGTGATCGAGTCGAGGTAGGGGAGGCCCTTGCGCCAGTAATCGGTGTTGCGGGTCGCGGTGAAGTGGTCGTTGGGAACCCATTCCTTGAACTTGAACGGCCCCGTGCCGATCGGCTGCTCGGACCCTTTGGGGTTGGCGATCATGGCGGGGGCGGCGATGTAGCCGGGCTGGCCGCCGATGCCACCGGCGAGATAGGCAGGGAACGGCACCCAGGGTTGTTTCAGGGTGACGGTCACCGTGTTCGAATCTGTCGCCGCGATGGTGCTGACGGCGGTGAAGGTCACCCCCAGCAGTGCGTCTTTGAAGTGGTTCAGGCTCCCGGCGATGGCCGCCGCGTCACACGGGGTGCCGTCGTGGAACCTCACGTTGGGACGGGCGGTGATCGTCCACACCGAGTAGTCGGAGTTGGGGGTGATGGCCTGGGCCAGGTAGGGCTGGACGCTGCCGTCGGCCGCGATGATGGTGAGCGGGTCGAAGACGGTGCGCGCGTACAGCACCCCGGTCTCGTCGAAGCGGGCCGTGGCCGGGTCGAACCCCTGTTCCTCGGCCTCGACCCCGAACGTCAGCGAACCACCGATCTTCGGGGTGCCGGTCGCGATCCCGTCCCGGGGCCCGCTCGAGAGCGATCCCGACCCGCCCGAGCCCGAGCCGCACGCGCTCAACAGCCCCCCGACGCCACCGGCGGCGGCGATACCCCCGGCCGCGAGGGCTCCTCGAGCAAGGAAAGAACGGCGGTCGATCTGGTCGGGCACGGTCCCTACCCCCTTCGGGGCGCTTTCATAATGTCTCGCTTGGTTGCGCCCTGCACCGGGAAGGACAATAGCGTCGCAGGCACCGTTGGGCGGGTAGCGTGGCGCGATGGCCTGGGATCCCGAGGCGTTCTCCCGGTCCCTGGGAGGCCAGTCCCCGGCCACCCGGCGCGCCTACGTCGGTGACCTCGAGGCCTTCACCGCCTGGGCCGAGCGGGCCCAGGTCGAGGGGCCCGCCGGTGTCGACCGGATGCTGCTTCGCCGGTATCTGGCCTTTCTCACCACGCGCCGGTACGCCCGGGCCACCGTGGCGCGCAAGGCCGCCGCACTGCGGTGCTACTTCTCATGGCAACGCCGCCGGGGAGTCATCGACGTCGACCCGGCTCGGCGACTGGCTTCGCCGGGAGGAGGATCACGCCTTCCCCGGGTGCTCGACCGCGGCGAACTCGAGGTCATGCTGGAAAGCTCGGAGCTCGAGGATTCCGGCCCGGAGCCGTCACCAGGCACCGGAGCACAGCCGTCGGGACTGCACGACGCGTGGGAGGCTCGAGACGACGCCGTGCTCGAGCTCCTCTACGGGTGCGGTCTGCGGGTGGCCGAGCTGTGCGGCCTCGACCTCGGGGACGTGGACCTCCGGGCCCGCACGGTCACGGTGATGGGAAAGGGCCGCCGCCAGCGCCGTGTCCCGATGCACGACCGCTGCGCCGAGGTCGTCGAGGCCTGGCTGGCGAGGGGTCGTCCGGTGCTCGTGACCGAGGTGTCACCGCCTCACGCCATGTTTCTCAATCGTCGTGGGGTGCGACTGGGCACGCGCGACGTCCGTCGTGTGGTCGACCGCAGATCGCCGGTTCCCACGCACCCGCACGCCCTGCGCCACAGCTTCGCCACCCATCTGCTCGACGGGGGTGCTGACCTGCGAGTCGTCCAGGAACTCCTGGGACACGCCAGTCTGCAGACCACGCAGGTCTACACTCATGTCAGCAAGGACCGGTTGCTCTCGGTGTACGGGGCGACCCATCCCCGAGCGTAGGGGGAGGCGTGACGACGGACGACGACGGCGGCACTGCACGCCTATGGGTCGAATACAAGAAGAGCGGCGAGCGTCGTCTGCGCGACCAGCTGATCGTCTTGTACTCGCCTCTCGTGAAATATGTCGCCGCCCGGGTGGCGGTCGGCCTGCCCCAGCACGTGGACGGGTCCGACCTGGTCAGCTACGGGATCATCGGTCTGATCGACGCCATCGACAGGTTCAGCCCCGACCGCCAGGTCAAATTCGAGACCTACGCCATCCCCCGGATCCGGGGCGCCATCATCGACGAGCTTCGGGCCATCGACTGGGTGCCGCGCTCGGTCAGGGCCAAGGCGCGAGCCGTGGAGCAGGCCTACGCGTCGCTCGAGGCGACCTTGTTGCGCACGCCCACCGACGCCGAGGTGGCGGCCGAGCTCGAGATGTCGGAGCCCGACCTTCAAGACATCTTGCGCCAGATCTCCTTCGTGGGGGTGGCCGCGCTCGACGAGGTGTTCATGGTGGGGGGCGACCGCACCGACCGGACCACGCTCGGCGACACCATCCCCGATGCCACGGCGGGACCGGTGGCGCTGTTCGAGGACAAGGAGTCCAAGGAGATCCTGGCCCAGGCGATCATGCAGCTCGGTGAGCGGGAGCGGACGGTCCTGTCGCTCTATTACTACGAAGGTCTCACGCTGGCCGAGATCGGCGAGATCCTGGGTGTGACCGAGAGCCGCGTGTGCCAGATCCACACCAAGGCCGTCCTGCAGCTGCGGGGTCGTCTCAACGATCGGTCCCCCGACGGGACCGACACCCAGCGCCGGGGCCGGCCCCCCGGTGGCCGGCGCGGCCCGCGCTCGAGCGTCGCCGCCACCGGCTGAACGCCCGCACCGGGCCGGGCTCCGGCTGGCGGGTCCTTGGGTGTCGGATACCATGGATAGGTCCTGCCCGTCGGGCGGGACGTCAAAGATCACTTTGAAGCACCCGGCGCGTCCACGGTCGCCCTGCAGGGCGCAGCGCCGGGGAAGGACAACCGATGGGAGGACCAGCTGTGGCAGTTGTCACGACTCGGCAGTTGCTGGAGGCCGGCATGCATTTCGGCCACCAGACCCGCCGGTGGAACCCGAAGATGCGCCGGTTCATCCTGGGCGAGCGCAACGGGATCTACATCATCGATCTCAAGAAGACCCTCGAGGGCCTGGAAGAGGCCTACGGGTACGTGCGCGACCTGGTTGCCAACGGCGGCATCCTGCTCTTCGTCGGCACCAAGAAGCAGACCCAAGGACCCATCGCCACCTACGCCGCCGCGTGCGGCATGCCCTATGTCAACGAGCGGTGGTTGGGCGGGATGCTCACCAACTTCACCACCATCTCGTCTCGCGTGGGAAAGATGCGTGAGTACGAGGCCATGGAGCGGGCCGGTGACTTCGAGGGCATGCCCAAGAAGGAAGGCCTCCGGTTCCGGCGCGAGCTCGAGAAGCTGCGTCGCAACCTGGGCGGCATCCGCGAGCTCGACCGGCTTCCCGACGCCGTCTTCGTGATCGACACGAAGAAGGAGCACATCGCCGTCACCGAGGCCAACAAGCTGGTGATGCCGATCGTGGCCGTCGTGGACACCAACTGCGACCCTGACGTGATCACCTACGTGATCCCGGGCAACGACGATGCCATCCGCTCGGGCGCGCTCATGTGCCGGGTCATGGCCGAGGCCGTCATCGAGGGACGGTGGGTGGCCGAGCACCGGCCCAAGCCCCCCGCACCTCCGGCCACACCGGCGACGTCGGGAACCCGGCGTCCCCCGCGAGGACCCAGGGCGCCGGTGGGATCCGACACACCCGAGCCTCGGCCGACCCCGGCCGAAGCACCGCCATCGACAGCCGGCGCCCCGGCTGCTGGCGCGGGCTCGACCGCCGAGCCCTCCGGGAGCGTCACGGCCGAGGCTCCCGCCGGCCCTGGCGCCACCCCTGTCGCGCCTTCTCCCGAGGCCGCGCCGGCCGCGGCCGCATCGGCTGAGACCGCGTCAGCCGAGACCGCGTCAGCCGAGACCGCCCCGGCTGAGACCGCCCCTGGCGCGGCACCCGACGCCGCCGCCCCACCCGTCGACGAGAGCTGAGCAATGGCTGACTTCACCGCCAAGGACGTCCAGACCCTGCGCCGGGCCACCGGCGCGGGCATGCTCGACAGCAAGCGCGCCCTGGAGGAAACCGGCGGCGACATGGACAAGGCCAAGACATGGCTGCGCGAGCAAGGGCTCGCCGGCGCGGCCAAGCGTTCGGATCGCGACGCGACCCAAGGTGCGGTGGCACTGGCGGTCTCGGGTCGCAACGCGTCGATCGTGGAGCTTCGGTGTGAGACCGACTTCGTGGCCAAGGCCGAGACCTTCGTCAACCTCACCGATGAGCTCGCCCAACTCGTGGCGGAGAAGGGCGAGCAAGCCGCCGCCGATCGAGGCGAGGACATCGACGAGCTCAAGACCACCCTCAAAGAGAACATCTCGGTGGGCCAGGTCGTCCGGTTCGAGATGGGCGAGGACTCGGTGGTCGGGACGTACCTCCACATGCAGTCCGGCCGGGGCGTGAACGCCGTCCTCGTGGAGATGCGGGGCGGGAGTGACGAGCTGGCTCACGACGTCGCGGTCCATGTGGCGTTCGCCCGTCCCACGTACCTCCGTCGCGAGGACGTGCCCAAGGAAGAGGTGGACGCCGAGCGCATCGTGGTCGAGAATCTGTCGCGCAACGAGGGGAAGCCCGAGGCGGCGCTCCCCAAGATCGTCGACGGCCGGATGAACGGATGGTTCAAGGAGCGGTGCCTGCTCGAGCAGTCCTACGCCAAAGACGAGAAACGCACGATCGCCGACCTCATCGGGAGTGCGGAGATCGTGCGGTTCGCTCAGGTCGTTGTCGGCGGCTGAGGTCGTCGGGCGCGACGCGGTGGCGTCGGTGACATCCGCGGGTGCCGCGACCGGGCACGCGTTGCGCAAGCGTCGAGTCGTCTTGAAGATGTCGGGGGAAGCGCTGGCGTCATCGGCGTCCGACGAGACCATCGACGGGGGAGTGGTGGAGCGTTTCGCCCGGGAGGTCGCGGTGGCGCGCGCCGAGCTCGACCTCGAGCTCGCCATCGTGGTGGGCGGCGGCAACATCTGGCGGGGCACCACCGGCGAGGCCCAAGGCCTCGACCGCACCACGTCGGACACGATGGGCATGCTCGCCACGGTCATCAACGCCCTCGCCCTCCAAGACGCCATCGAGCATCACGGCCAACCCACGCGGGTGCTGTCGGCCATCTCCATGGCCGAGGTGGCCGAGCCCTACATCCGCCGCCGGGCGGTACGGCATCTCGAGAAGGGTCGAGTGGTGATCTTCGCGGCGGGGATGGGCAACCCCTATTTCACGACCGACACGTCGGCCGCGTTGCGTGCGGCGGAGATCGAGGCCGAGATCCTGTTGAAAGGGACGCACTCGGGCGTCGACGGGGTCTACAACGCCGATCCCAAGCTCGATCCCTCGGCCCGGCGCTACGACGAGCTCGCCTTCATGGACGTGGTCAACCAGGACCTCCGGGTCATGGACCTCACGGCGATCACCTTCTGCAAGGACAACCGCCTCCCCGTGCTGGTCTTCGACCTGATGGCGCCTGGCAACCTGCATCGTGCGCTGGCCGGCGAGGAGATCGGTACGCTGATCCGGTGATGGACGACGAGCTCTCCGGGGTGGTGCTCAGCGACACCCGTGAGCGCATGGAGAAGGCCGTCAGCCACACCCAAGCCGACTTCGGCGGCGTCCGGACGGGGCGGGCGACGTCGAGCCTCGTCGAGCATCTCAAGGTGGACGTCTACGGGGTGGAGGCAGAGCTCCGCACCATCGCCGGCCTGAGCGTCCCCGAGGCGCGACTGCTTGTCATCTCGCCCTATGACAAGTCGACGCTGGCCAGCATCGAGAAGGCGATCCAGGCCTCGGACCTCGGCATCACCCCTTCCAACGACGGCGCCGTGATCCGATTGGGCTTTCCGCCGCTCACCGAGGAGCGGCGCAAGGAGCTCGTGAAGGTGGTGCGACACAAGGCGGAAGAGGGTCGGGTGGCGGTGCGCAACCTGCGGCGCGGCGCCCGGCACGAGCTCGAGGGGCTCGAGCACGACGGCGACATGTCGTCGGACGCGCTCGAGCGGGTGGAGAAGGAGCTCGACAAGCTCACCCAGGAGATGGTGGCCGCAATCGACAAGCTGCTGGCCCACAAAGAGCAGGAGCTCCTCGAGATCTAGGGGTGCCGGCCCGGCAATCCCGGGCCGGTGGGGAGGCGACGTGGACGATCGAGACGAATACGAGCCGGAGGCGGGGGCTCCCATAGAGCCGGTCACCGAGCGCGTGCGGATCATCGGCGCGCAGCCGGCCGGAGCCGTGGCGGGCCAAGCGGGGAGCGGTGACGAGGCCGGGTCGAGCGAGGCGCCGCCCGCGGACGAGCCCACCGTCTACGTCCCGGACCCCGTCGGAGTGCCCAGCGCCCCGACCTTCGACCTGTTCGGCGACGAGCCCGAGCCCGAGTCTTTCGTCGAGGAGCCCGACCACGTGGTGACCCATCCCGAGGAGGCGGGTCGAGCCGCGCCCTCGGGGCGCAACGGCGGCGACCCGTTGGAGCCGGGCGTCGATGTCCTGCGCCCATCGGAGCCCACTGCGGTGGTCCCCGACATGCCGCACTGGACCGACCCGCCCACCGGCCAGGTTCCCGCCGTGCTCGACCGTCGCAGCGACGAGGACAGCACCGAGGCCCAGTGGTCCGCGGCGGGCGACACCGGACCCGCCTGGCGTGAACAGAGTCACGAATGGGACGACAGCACCTTCGACCCCTCGCTCCTCGCCGACGACGAAACGCGGGTCGGCGCGCTGGAGGAGACCCCGGTCGAGGAGCGCCGGCCGTGGGAGTTCGACGATCTCAGCGCGGCCTCCGCCGATGAGGACAAATTCGAGGCCGAGCACGACGCCGACACCACCGAAGGCTGGTGGGGCGAGGATGGTGAGGCTGAGGAAGAGCCCGCCGCCGACGACCGGCCCGTAGTGACCACCACCTCCGCCGCGGCCCAGGACAGCCCGGAGCCCGACGTGGCCGAGCGGGGGGTGGCCTCGATCAGCTCCTCTCCGCTGCGTGTCCCGCGCGAGCCGGCCGGTTCGCCGTCGGCTGCTCGAGGCCCCGCCCTGCGCCGCACCCTCATCCCGCCCCGGACCACGGGCGACGGCGCCGGTCGGAACCTCCCCGTCGCCATCGCCACCGGGGTCGCCATCGTCGTGGTGGCGCTGGCCTGCTTCAAGCTCGGCACGGTGTGGACATTGGCGCTCGCCACCATCGTGGTGGTCCTGTCGGTGGCGGAGTGCTACGCCGCATTGCGCCGGGGCGGCAAGCGGCCGGCCACGTTGCTGGGCCTGGTGGCGACCGTCGCCATCATGGTGTCGGCCTACGCCAAGGGGCTCCCGGCCCTGCCACTCGTGCTCGTGCTCGTGGTGATGACCGCCATGGTGTGGCACCTGGTCGGGGTGGAGCGGGGGTCGACCGTCGAGGGTGTGGCGAGCACGTTGCTCGGGTTCGTGTGGGTCGGATTCCTGGGCTCGTTCGCGGCGCTCTTGCTCGCACCGGGCGAGTTCCCCCATCGCCACGGCATCGCCTTCTTCCTGGGGGCGATCGTGGCGACCATCGGTGCCGACGTGGGCGCCCTCGCCATCGGCAGCTGGCTGGGACGCCATCATCTGGCGCCCAAGGTGAGCCCCAACAAGACCTGGGAGGGGCTGATCGGCGGAGCCGTCGTGGCCATCGCCCTTTCGGCCGCCGTCACCGGGCAGGTCCATCCCTGGACGGTGCCGAAGGCCGCCCTGCTCGGCCTCGTCGTGGCGGTGGTGGCCCCCATCGGAGACCTGTGCGAGTCGCTCATCAAGCGTGATCTCGGGCTCAAGGACATGGGGTCGATCCTGCCGGGGCACGGGGGTGTGCTCGACCGCGTGGATGCACTGCTCTTCGTCCTTCCGGCGACGTTCTACCTCGTCCGAGTGCTCAACCTCGGGTGAGGGGCGGAGGCGGACGGGGAGACCGGACGTGGGCCCGACGCCGCGCCGCCCGGCGCCTCGGAGCCAGCCGATGAGGGTCAGCCTGGTCGGGTCGACGGGGTCGATCGGCACACAGGCGGTCGAGGTGATGACGACCGAGCCCGACCGCTTCACCGCTGTGGGGCTGGCCACGTGGCGGTCGGTCGACCTGCTCGGCGCCCAGGCACAGGCGTTGCGGCCCGAGGTCGTCGCCATCGGCGACCCCTCGCTGGCCTCGGCGCTGGCCGCGGCGGTGCCCAAGGGGACCGAGGTGCTGACCGGGCTCGAGGGTCTCGCCGCGGTGGCCCGACTGGGCGACGTGGTGCTCAACGCCGTGGTGGGATTCGCCGGGCTGCCCGTGACCCTGGCCGCGCTCGAGGCGGGGCGCCGTCTGGCGCTTGCCAACAAGGAGTCCCTCATCGCCGGGGCCCCCGTCGTGGCCCGGGCCAAGCGGACCCCGGGGGCCGAGATCGTCCCCGTGGACTCCGAGCACTGTGCGCTTCACCAGTGCCTGCGCGCCGGGAACGGCCCCGAGGAGGTGGCCCGGCTGGTGCTGACGGCCAGCGGCGGCCCGTTCCGGGGACGCACCCTGGAAGAGCTCGAGGGCGTCGAGGTGGCCGACGCCCTCGCCCATCCGACCTGGAAGATGGGACCGAAGATCACCGTGGACTCTTCCACCCTCATGAACAAAGGCCTCGAGGTCATCGAGGCCCACGAGCTGTTCGACGTGGATTATGACCGGATCGCGGTCATTATTCACCCCCAGTCGGTCGTACACTCGATGGTGGAGTTCATTGACGGATCGACGGTGGCCCAACTTTCCCAACCAGACATGCGCCTACCCATCGGGTACGCGCTCGGTTACCCCCGTCGCCTCGGGCACCCCTTCGGAGCCATCGACTGGTCGTCGCTCGGCCGCCTCGACTTCGAGCCCCCCGACCGCAAGGTCTTCGCCTGTCTCGACCTGGCCGAAGAGGCGGGCCGGGCCGGGGGCCTGGCCCCGGCGTGGCTCAACGCCGGGAACGAGGTAGGGGTGGCCGCCTTCCTGGACGGTCGCATCGGATGGGGATCGATCGCCGAGGTGGTGGCCGACACCCTGTCGTCGTGCGACGGCGCCGATGCGACCGACGCCGAGGACGTCATCGAAGCGGACCGGCGCGCCCGGGAGCGAGCCGAGCGCGCCGTGCGACACCGGGAGCGGGCCGCGTGAGCCAGCTCGTCACGGGCCCGGGCCACGACGCGCCCGAGCGGTCCACCCGGCCCCGCCCCGCCCCCGCCGGCCCGCCCGTCGAACAGCGCGCCGCCTTGGCGCGCCTGGTGGCCGTCGTGGTGGCCGTGGTCCTCGCTGCGTTCGTGACCCACACCACGTCGGTCCTCATCGTCGTGGTGGCGCTCGTGATCATGATCATGTTGCACGAGCTCGGCCATCTTCTCACCGCCAAGTGGGGTGGCATGAAGGTGACCGAGTACTTCCTCGGGTTCGGGCCCCGGCTGTGGTCGATCCGGCGGGGGGAGACCGAGTACGGGATCAAGGCCATTCCTGCGGGCGGGTACGTGAAGATCATCGGGATGACCTCTCTGGAGGAGGTCGATCCCGCCGACGAACCCCGCACCTACCGCCAGCGGCCCTTCCACAACCGGCTCATCGTGGCCGTGGCCGGGTCCGCCATGCACGGCGTGATGGCTTTCGTGCTGCTGTGGGGACTGTTCGTGTTCGTCGGGGCCCCCCAGAACAATGCCGTGGCCATCAGCGGGTTCGCGCCGCTCGCCCACGGGGTCGACCCGGCGCGTGCCGCCGGACTGCGCTCGGGCGATGTGGTGGTCCGGGCCGACGGCGCCGCGGTGCACTCGGCTGACGACCTCCAGAGCGTCATCGAGCATCACGCCGGGCAGCCCGTCACGCTGGTGGTCGAGCGGGCCGGGCGCGACCAGACCATCGTGGTGACCCCGCACGCCGATTCCTCCCTGTCGGGGGCGAACGGTCGCATCGGGGTCATCATCGGCCCGCCGACGGTCCGCAGTGGGCCGATCGAATCGGTGGGCCAGGCGGGCCAGCTCTTCGGCCGTGTGGTCACGGGCTCGTTCGCCGGGATGGGCCAGGTGTTCTCGGCCAGCGGGATCAAGAGCTACATCCACGACCTCACCAGCGCCAAGGCCGCGTCGCAGGCGGCCAAGACCGGCGACCGGCCCCAATCGATCTACGGCGCGGCCCGGATCGCCGTCCAGGGGGCCCAGGCCGGGGCGACCCAGCTGATCCTCGTGCTCGTCACCATCATCATCTTCGTGGGGATCCTCAACCTGTTCCCCATGCTGCCCCTCGACGGGGGCCACGTGGTCATCGCGGTGTACGAGCGCATCCGCAGTCGACGGGGCCGCCCGTACCACGCGGACGTCACCAAGCTCACCCCGGTCGTCTGGGCCTTCGTCCTGTTGCTGGGGTTCATCGTCGTGTCGTCGCTGTACCTCGACATCACCCATCCGGTGCACAACCCGTTCCAGTGATGCGCCCCGTTCCGACACCTCTCGCCGCGGCAGCGCCGAGTAACCCGCCAGATCCACGTCGGGTCCGTCGCCGTCGGCGGGCGGCGCACCGATCTCGGTGCAGTCGATGACGATCACCAAGACGGCCGATGTCGAGGGCACGCTGGCCCAGATCTACGCCCTGGCGTCGGCCGGGGCCGACATCGTCCGCTGCACCTGCAACGAGAAGGAGGCCGCCGAGGGTTTGGCCCACATCGTGCCGCGGTCGCCGGTCCCCATCATCGCCGACATCCATTTCCATCACGAGATGGCCCTCGCCGCCCTGGAGGCGGGCGTGCAGGGCCTGCGGCTCAACCCCGGGAACCTGCGCAAGGAAGCCGAGATCAAGCAGGTGGCCCAAGAGGCCAAGGACCGCGGCGTGCCCATCCGCATCGGCGTCAACGCCGGGTCGCTGCACCCCGAGCTCTACAAGCGCTACGGGGGGGCCACGCCCGAGGCGCTCGTCGAGTCGGCGAGGATGGAACTGGCCTATTTCGCCGAGGTCGACTTCGACGACGTGAAGATCTCGGTCAAGGCCTCGTCGGTCCCGCTCATGATCGAGGCGTACCGGCTTGGCGTCAGAGACCTTCGACCATCCCCTGCACCTCGGGGTGACCGAGGCGGGCCCTCCGCCCGCCGGGCTCGTGAAGGGCACCGCCGGCATCGGCACCCTGCTGGCCGAGGGCATCGGCGACACCATCCGCTACTCGCTCACCGCCGACCCCGTCGAAGAGGTCCGGGCCGGGCGGCAGCTGCTCGAGGCCATGGGGCTGCGGGAGCGCAAGTCCGTGGACCTCATCGCCTGCCCGTCGTGCGGACGGGCCGAGATCGACGTGATCGGGGTGGCCCGTGCCGCCCAGGAAGCCCTCGAGTCGCGCCAGCTTCCCATCCAGGTGGCGGTCATGGGGTGCGTGGTGAACGGTCCGGGCGAGGCACGCGAAGCCGACCTGGGCATCGCCGCCGGTCGTCGTCGCGGCCATCTCTTCATCAAGGGCAAGATCGTCCGCGTCGTGCCCGAGGACGAGATGGTGGCGGCCCTGGTGGAGGAAGCCGAGAAGCTCGTGGCCGAAGGGATCGACGCCCGCCTGGCCGCGGCCGACGCCGGGGCCGAGGCCGAAGCCGAGGCCGACCGCCGCATGCTCATCGAAGCCAAGGGCGAAGACGCCAACCACAGCGGCGCAGAAGGTCGAGCTCATCCGCAAGACCATCGACGACGAGAGCGCAGCGAGCCCGGCCCGCGCCTCGTAGGCGCGGGCCGGGTCAGGCGCGGACCTCAGTAGGCGCGGGCCACGACGGCGACGAGGTCGGCATCCGGGCCCTCCTCCTCCGCGTCCGGGCAGCGTGCCGTCGGGCCTCGTGACGAGGCGCACCGTCACCCCGGCCTGGTTGAGCTGGGTCTCGCCCTCGGCCGCCGAGGGCCCGGAGGGCGAGCACGGCGAACCCGGTTCGAGCGGCCTCTTCGGCCTCGGCGACGGTGGACACTTCGACGGTCCCGGCCCGGCGCCGTTCGAGCGGCCTCGGTCGAACAGCGCCGCCTGGGCTTCGCCCAGCGCGTCGCGGCACCGACGGTCTCGAGCCCGCCGAGGGGCACCGTCGTCTTGGTCCCCGAGTCCCGGCGCACCAGCACGGCCTCACCGGCGTCGAGCTCGCGGGGCCCACCTCGACGCGCACGGGCACGCCTTTGAGCTCCCAGTCCACGACCCGGCGCCCGAACGACGTCTCGGTGCGACCGTCGAGCTGCGTGCGCAGGCCGGCGCGCGACAGGTCGCGCCGCGATGGTCGCCGCCTTGTCCCCGGCGCCGTCCTCGTCCCGCACCACCAGAACGACCACCTGGACGGGGGCGAGGAGCGGGGGGACGCGCAGCCCGTCGTCGTCGCCGTGGGCCATGACCAACGCGCCCATGAGCCGTCGACGACGCACCCCACGACGTCTGCCACACCAGGGTCTCGTTGCCGGACTCGTCGAGGAAGGTGGTGTTGAACACCCGGGCGAAGTTCTGCCCGAGCTCGTGGCTGGTCCCCATCTGCAGCGCCTTGCCGTCGCGCATCATGGCTTCGCACGTCCAGGTGGTGGTGGCACCCGAGAACCGTTCGCGCTCGGTCTTGCGACCCGTGAGGATCGGGGACGGCCAGGACGTTGACCATGAAGTCCTCGTACACGTCGCGCAGGATGCGGAGCGCGAATTCCCGGGCCTCGGACTCCGTGGCGTGGGCGGTGTGTCCCTCTTGCCAGAGGAACTCCGTGGTCCGGAGGAAGAGGCGGGGGCGCAGCTCCCAGCGGACCACGTTGGCCCACTGGTTGATCAGGAAGGGCAGATCCCGGTAGCTCTGGATCCACTTGGCGAAGTAGGCGTTGATGATGGTCTCACTGGTGGGGCGCACCACCACCGGCTCGTCGAGCAGCTTGCCGCCGCCGTGGGTGACGACGGCGAGCTCGGGGCTGAAGCCCTCGACGTGGGCCGCCTCGCGGTCGAGGTAGCTCTCGGGGATGAACAGTGGGAAGTACGCGTTGGGCACTCCCGCCGCCTTGATCCGGGCGTCGATCTCGGCCTGCATCCGCTCCCAGATCGAGTAGCCGTAGGGACGGATGACCATGGTGCCGCGGACGGGCCCGTTGTCGGCCAGCTCGGCCTTGGCGAGGACGTCTTGGTACCACTGGGGGAAATCGGTCGCCTGAGAGGCGAGGACGCTCTTGCGGGCCATGGCGCCCAGGATGCTACGGGCTGCGCACCGGGCCACGGTGCGGTCGCGGCGTTTCGCGTCCCGGGCCCCGAGTCGGTCCGGCTCCGGGCCGAGCGCCTGTCGGGCTCGTTGGGGGCGCCCCGAAAACCGCTGCGAGGCCCCGTCGGACGGCGCCCGCGCCCGAAGGGCCGAGGAGGGCGGCTGATATACTTGCTGCGCTGTTGGTCCGGGGGGTGAAGGTGCGTTGAAGCGTGGGCAGCAGCCCACGCTTCTGCCTTTCTCCGGACGGTCCGTTGTCGAGGGCACCAGGCCATGGAGGGACGAGGGAGGTGGACGATCAGGTGGACGACGAGCTCTCTGACCTGCTCGCGTCCGCCGTCGCCCCCCTGGGCCTCGAACTTGCGGACCTCGAGCGCAGGTCCACCTCGGTCCGAGTCGTGGTGGACCGCGCCGGGGGAGTGGACCTCGAGGCCATCGCCGCGGCCACCCGCGCCGTCTCGGCTGGTGCTCGACGCGCACGACCCCATGCCCGGCCAGCGCTACACCCTCGAGGTCTCGAGCCCCGGGGTGGAGCGACAACTGCGGACGCCGAAGCATTTCGCCCGCGCCGTCGGTGAGACGGTGAGCGTCCGGACCGTGGCGGGCGCCAAGGGTGAGCGTCGCGTGACCGGTCGGTTGGCAGTCCGCCGACACGGACGGGTTCGTCCTCGAGGGCGAGGACCTGCCCGGAGGCGAGCGCCGTTTGTCCTACGACGAGGTCGAGCGGGCCCGGACGGTTTTCGAATGGGGATCGAAATCCCCCGCCGCGGCGCGCCGGGGTGGGGCGCCGCGCCAGGCCGCCCGCTCCCGCGCGCCGCGGCCCGAAAGCCTGCGGGAAGGAAGAAGGTGGCGACGCCATGAGCAAGGCCAACTTCGAATTCCTCGACGCGCTCGGCGCAGATCGCGCGTGACAAGGGAATCTCGGTCGAGACTCTCCTCGACGCCCTGGCCAACGCCCTCGTGGCCGCCTACAAGCGCATGCCCGGAGCGGCCGAGGAGGCCGTGGTCACCGTCGACCCCGAGTCGGGCGAGATCCGCGTCTACGGCCAGGAGCTCGACGAGGACGGCAACGTCATCCGGGAGTGGGACGACACCCCCGACGACTTCGGTCGCATCGCCGCCCAGACGGCCAAGCAGGTCATCCTCCAGCGCATCCGCGAGGCCGAGCGCGACCTCAAGTACGAGGAGTACGCCGGGCGCGAGGGCGACATCGTCACCGGCATCGTGCAGCAGACCGACAATCGCTACACCCTGCTCGACCTGGGCAAGGTCGAGGCGTTGCTGCCCCAGGCCGAGCAGGTGCCCTACGAGCGCTACGAGCACGGTGCCCGGCTGAAGGCGTACATCGTCGAGGTGCGCAAGACCACCAAGGGCCCCCAGATCGTGGTCAGTCGCAGCCACCCCGGCCTGGTCAAGCGGCTGTTCGAGCTGGAGGTCCCCGAGATCTCGTCGGGCGTGGTGGAGATCAGGGCCGCGGCCCGCGAGCCGGGCCATCGCACCAAGATCGCGGTGTGGTCCAACGACCCCAACGTCGACCCGGTCGGCGCGTGCGTGGGAGCTCGAGGGTCGCGGGTCCGGATGGTGACCAACGAGCTGCGCGGTGAGCGCATCGACGTCGTGCCCTTCGCCGACGACCCCGTCGAGTTCATCCAGGCCGCACTGCAGCCGGCACGGGTGCGCGAGGTCCGTCTCGACGACGACACGGGAATCGCCACGGTCGTGGTGAGCGACTACCAGCTCTCGCTCGCCATCGGCAAGGAAGGCCAGAACGCCCGCCTGGCGGCGCGGCTCACGGGATGGCGCATCGACATCAAGAGCGAGACCCAGCTGGCCGAGGAAGAGGCCGGCTACGGCGAGGAGTGGGCCGAGGGCGAGTGGGTGGAGAACGAGGCCGGGCGAGATGGTGTGGCAGCCGGCCGAGGGCGGCGAGGCCGTGTCGGCCGCCGAGTGGTCGCGTGTCGCATCGGGCGAGAGTCCACCGAGGAGAAGCCCGATGGCACGCCGCCGCCGAGCGCCGCCGAGGCCGCCCGCAGCGGCGAGCCTCGAGGTGCGAGGAGCCCGAAGCCCGACGAGACGGTCGGCGGCGCGGCGGAGTCGGGCGAGCCGGAGAGCGGCGCATAGCGCCCGCGCCGCACGTGCGTCGGCTGCCGACGGACGGCGACGCCGGCCGAGCTGGTCCGGCTGTCGGTGGGGACACGACGGGAACGCTGCGTCGTCGGCCCGGGCCCGGGACGCGGTGCCTGGTTGTGCCGGGACTCGCCGGGATGCCTCGACCAGGCGGAGCGTCGTCAGGCGTTCGGTCGGGCACTGCGGGCCGAGGTCGTGCCCGAGAGCGGTCGCAACGCCTCGGTGAGCTGCTGGGAAGTGGCGTGGCGCCGGGCCAGGCCGGTGCCCAGGTGTGCGAGGATGGTGGGTCGGGCCGGGTCGCCGGCTCGCCCCCGAACGAACAAGAAGGACCGTAGGAGCCCTTGCCGAAGAAGATACGCGTCTACGAGCTGGCACGTGAGCTCGGCCTGACGAACAAGGAGGCCCTCGACCTCTGCGTGTCGTTGGGCATCGGGGTAAAGAGCCACTCGTCCTCGATCGAGGACGCCCAAGCCGACCGCGTCCGGCGGAAGGCCGACAGCGAGGGACTGCGTCGCGCCGTGTCGCCCGAGGAGCCCGCCGAGCAGAAGCCGGCCCGGGCCACCACGACGCGGCCCGGACGGGTCCCGCCCGACCAGGCCGTCGCCGCCTCGACCGGGACCGATGCGCCCGCGCCGGCGTCGCCGGCCCCCGCGCGCCGGGGCACCGGCCGCCGAGCGGTCCGGTCCCCGCCACCGCACCCGCGGTCGCGCCCACCCCCGACCGCCAGAGGCTCGTGACCAGCCGTCCCGCCAGCGAGATCTCGGTGCCGCCCCCGGCGCCGCCCCGCCCCGGCCCCGGCGGCGCCGCCCCGCGCCGGCGCCGCCCGCCCGCCCGGCCCCGGCGCCCCCTCGACCCGCCCCTCCGGCCGTGGCCGCGTCCGCCCCGGCGGCCCCGCCCGACCTCGGGGCCCCGCCGTCGCGACCGCGCTCCGCGGTTCCCAACCTGCGTCCCGGGTCCGTCCGCCCATGAGCTCGTCGGGCCGACCGATCCCGCCGCCGCCCGGCCCGCCCCGTGCCAACGGCCGACCGATCCCGCCGCCCCCGGGCGGCGCGCCCCGGCCGGTGCCCCGCGCCCGGGCGGGCTCCCGGTGCGCGGCGGCCGTCCCGGCGATGGGTGGCGGCCGTCCCGGCGGCGGACCCCCGGGCCGCGGCGGTCCCGGCGGTGGCGGCGGCTTCGGCGGTCGTCCCGGTGGTGGCGGCGGCTTCGGCGGTCGTCCCGGTGGTGGCGGCCCGCCCCCGCCCGGGCTGCGAGGTGGGCCCGGCGGGCGGGGCCGTCCTCCCCAGCGCCGACCGCGCCGTCGTCGTCGGAACCTCGAGGAGCTCGAGCCGACCCAGCTGACCACCTACACGCCGTCGAACGCGCCGGTGCCCGACTTCGAGGTGATCGTCGAGCGGGGCTCCACGCCGCGCGAGCTCGGGCCCAAGCTCAACCGTTCGGCCGGGGACGTGATCCGGTTCCTGTTCCTCCAGGGCGAGGTGGTCACCGCCGCCCAGTCGCTCAGCGACGACATGATCGAGCTGTTCGCGGCCGAGATCGGCGCGCAGATCCGCCTGGTCGACCGGGGCGAGGAGCAAGAAGCCGAGCTCCAGGCGAAGTACTTCGAAGAGGAAGAGGAAGAGCGCGAGGAGGACCTGCGTCCCCGCCCGCCGGTGGTGACCGTCATGGGCCACGTCGACCACGGCAAGACGCTCCTGCTCGACCGCATCCGCTCACGCCAACGTGGTGGCCGGCGAAGCCGGCGGGATCACCCAGCACATCGGCGCCTACCAGACCGAGGCCGGTGGCCACCGGATCACGTTCATCGACACGCCCGGGCCACCAGGCCTTCACCGCCATGCGGGCCCGGGGGGCCGAGGTCACCGACATCGTGGTGCTCGTGGTGGCGGCCGACGACGGGGTCATGCCCCAGACCGTCGAAGCCATCGACCATGCCCGGGCCGCCGACGTCCCCATCGTCGTGGCGCTCAACAAGATCGACCGGCCCGACGCCGATGTGACCCGGGTGCTCCAGCAGCTGTCCGAGCAGGGCCTCACGCCCGAGGCGTGGGGCGGCGACACCATCGTGGTCCAGGTCTCGGCCCTGCAGGGCGAGGGGATCGACGACCTCCTCGAGCAGCTGGCGGTCGTGGCCGAGCTCGAGGAGCTCCAGGCCAGTCCCGAAGGCGCGTGGCCGCGGCGTGGTCCTCGAGGCGAACCTGGAGTCGGGCCGCGGACCGGTGGCGACGGTGATCGTCCAGAGCGGGACGCTCCGGGTGGGCGACTCGGTCGTGGCCGGCGCGGCGTGGGGCAAGGTGAAGGCGCTCATCGACGACCAGGGCGAGCAGGTCAAAGAGGCGCCCCCGTCGACGCCGGTGCAGGTGCTCGGCTTCTCCGAGCCCCCGGCTGCGGGCGACGAGTTCCGCGTGACCTCGCGACCAGACCACGGCCCGGACCATCGGCGAGACGCGCGAGCACCGGTACCGGGTGGCCGGGCACGCACCGTCGCCCACCGCGCCCGGGGCCAAGCTCGAGGACCTCTTCGAGCAGATCCAGCGGGGCGAGGCGGCCACGCTCAACCTGATCCTCAAGAGCGACGTCCAGGGCACCCTGGAGGCCATCACCGACAGCCTGCGCAAGCTCGAGCGACCCGACGTGAAGCTGAGCTTCGTGCACCGCGGCGTGGGCGGGATCACCGAGTACGACGTGCAGCTGGCGGTGGCCTCCAACGCCACCATCATCGGCTTCAACGTGCGGCCCGACCGGCGGGCCCGGGAGATGGCGGTCGAGCGGGGCGTCGGGCATCCGGACCTACGAGGTGATCTACAAGCTCCTCGAGGACATCGAAGCCGCCATGGTCGGGCATGCTCGCCCCCGAGTTCGAAGAGATCGTCACCGGTGAGGCCGAGGTCCGCGAGGTGTTCCGCGTGCCCGCGCATCGGTGCGGTCGCCGGCTGCTACGTGCGCGACGGCGTCATCACCCGTGGCTCGAAGGTCCGCTTCCTGCGCGAGGGCGTCGTGATCTGGAAGGGCACCATCAACTCGCTGCGCCGCTTCAAGGACGACGTCCGCGAAGTCCAGTCCGGGTTCGAGTGCGGGATCGGGCTGTCGGACTTCCAGGACCTGAAAGAAGGCGACATCATCGAGACCTTCGAGGAGCGCGAGATCCCCCGGACCTGAGGGTCCGTGTCCGCCGCCGCCGCTCCGGCGGTCGCCGCCGTCACGTCATGAGCCGCAGTGGCGCCGCCCCGACCGTGGCGGGGCTCGGACAGAGCAGAAGCTCGCGCTCGCAGAGGAGGTGGGGCAGTGCCCGGACGCCGACGCGAGAAAAGGGGCCCTCGCGCCTATCCCCGGACGGCCCGGGTCAACGAGGTCCTGCGCGAAGTGGTGGCCGAGGCGCTCGAGCGGATGGCCGACACCGACGACCGGCTCCGGCTGCTCACCGTGACCTCGGTCGACATCACGCCCGACCTGTCGCCGGGCCACGGTGTACCTGAGCTCGCTGCCGCCGCCGCGGTCGAGGCACTGGCCGAGCAGCGGGTCCAACTGCAGAGGACGATCGGGCGCCAGGTTCGGATGAAACGCACCCCGCTCCTGGAGTTCGAGTCGGACCCGGCCGTCGCCCACGGGCTGCGCGTCGAGGAGATCCTGCGCAACTTGCGCGAGGCCCCGGGCGATGACGACGCCGGGCGGTGACGATGCCCGGAGCCGGTAGCGAGCCGAGCGACGCCGAGACCATCGGGCATGGTGGTGGTGGACAAGGAGGCCGGGCTGGACGTCGCACGACGCCGTGGCCCGCTGCCGCCGAATCTTCTCGCAGCGACGCGTCGGCCACGCCGGGACCCTCGATCCCGATGCCACCGGGGTGCTGCTCGTCGGCCTGGGTCGGTTCACGCGGATGTTGCGGTTCCTCACCGGACTGCAGAAGTCGTACGAGGCCGAGGTGGTGCTCGGGCACGGCCACGAGCACGCTCGACGCATCGGGCGAGGTCACCGGGACGTGGGACATGGCCGGAGTCACGCTCGGCCGAGGTGCGCGCGGCGGCAGCATCGCTCACCGGTGTCATCGACCAGGTCCCGCCCATGGTCTCGGCCGCGCAAGGTGGGTGGGCGCCGGCTGCACGAGCTGGCCCGGGCCGGGATCGAGGTCGAGCGCGCCGCCCGCGCCCGTGACCGTCGAGCGCTTCGACGTCACGGCGTCGCCCGAGCGACGAGCCCGGGGTCTTTCGCATCGAGGTGGACTGTTCGACCGGGCACCTACGTCCGCGTCCTCGCCGCCGACCTGGGCGACGCGCTCGGCGGCGGCGCGCACCTGCGCAACCTGCGCCGGACCCGGATCGGCTCCTTCGGCGTCGACGAGGCCCACACGCCTCGACGAGCTCACCCACGCGCACGTGCTCACTCCGGCCCAGGCGCTGCGCGACCTGCCCCAGGTCGAGCTCGACGCCGAGATGGCGCGCTCGGTCTCCCACGGGCTGGCCCTCGACAGGGTGTCGGTGGGCGCGGCCGGGAGCGGGCCGTGGGCCCTGCTCGACGGGCGGGGCGCACTCCTGGCCGTCTACGAAGCCACCGGGACCGATCGCATGGTGGCGCTGTGCGTCCTGGTCGGCAGCGGATGATCGTCGACCATCGGCGTCAGGCCGACCCGACCGGGTTGCACAGGGGGACGTGACCACGGGGGCGCCAGACGGGCACGGGTAACCTCGTCGCCGTGGAGGTTGTCGACGGCCCCGAGCACTGCGTGGCACCGGCCGGAGGCTCGGCAGTCACCATCGGTGCCTACGACGGCGTCCACCTCGGCCATCGCCACCTGTCTGAGCGAGCTCCGGCGCCACGGCCGCGGCGCGTCGATTGGCGAGCGTCGTCGTGACCTTCGACCGCCATCCGGCGACGGTGGTCCGGCCGCAGTCGGCACCCGCCGATCCTCACCGACCGCGAGCAGAAGCTCGAGCTCCTGGCGGCCGCGGGCATCGACCGCACGCTGGTGGTGCCCTTCGACCGAGGCCCGGGCCAACGAGACCGCCGAGGACTTCGTCCTCGAGGTTCTCGTCGGGGCGCTCGACGCACGCCTGGTGGTGGTGGGGGAGGACTTCCACTTCGGCCACCGACGCGCGGGCAACGTGGCGCTGCTCACCGAGATGGGCGCCCGACACGGGTTCGACGTGGTCGGTCTGGCGCTTGGAGCAGGACGCGTCCGCGCGAGGCGGTGTCGTCGACGCGCATCCGTGAGCTGCTGGCCGCCGGCGACGTCTCGGGCGCGGCCCGGCTGCTCGGCCGACCCCATCAGGTCCGGGGTGTGGTCGTGCACGGTGACGGGCGAGGGGGTCCCGAGCTCGGGTTCCCCACGGCCAACGTCGCCGTCCCCGACGGCGTGGCCATGCCCGGCGAGGGGATCTACGCCTGCTGGTACGAGCGGCCCGACGGGTCGGTCCACGCCGCGGCGGCCTCCCTGGGCCGCCGGCCCGACGTTCCACGCCTCGGCCGAGGCGCCCGCTGCTCGAGGTGTTCCTGCTCGACTTCGACGGCGATCTCTACGGCGAGCCGGCCCGGGTCTCGTTCGTCGCGCACCTTCGCGAGGAGCGCCGCTTCGACTCCGCCGAGGAGCTGTGGCACAGATGACCGACGACGTGGCCGCCGCGCGCGCCGCGCTGGGGACGGTCTCCGACCACCGCCGCTCTGACCGGGCTCCGACCTGGCCTTCTCGCACCCCGCCGCCGGTGGTCGGGGGCGACGGTGTCGTGGGCGTCTGGCGATCGGCCCTGCTAGAGGTCATGACCCAGCCGGGACGCCGTCCCGGTCGGATCCGGGTCGGGGCGGACGTGGCTTCGCCCGACCGTCCCTGAGTAATTCCGAGGTCGTTCTCCCCATATGGCCGAAAAGTCCGCGACGATCGCCGAACATCGCCTGCACGAGACCGACACGGGCTCGCCCGAGGTGCAGATCGCGCTCCTCACCGAGCGCATCACACTTCTCACCGAGCACCTGAAGGTCCACAAGGGCGACCATCACACCCGGCGAGGCCTGATGAAGATCATCGGCCGGCGGCGCAGGCTTCTCGACTATGTGCGGAACAACGACGTCGAGCGTTACCGGTCGATCATCGGCCGGCTCGGCATCCGCCGCTAACGTAGTCCGGCTCCCGCGACGGCCGACCGGCCGGGACGGGAGCCACCCTCGGGTGGGACATCCCGCCCGGGCAGAGGGCGGACAATCCGCCCGACAGACCGAAGGGCACTTGGTCAGCGGTCAGCTGCCAGTCGCCGGTCACCTGCGCCAGCGTTGCGCCACCGCCGATCGTTGCGATCGGATCGGGCGGCACGCCAGCGACGCGCGGGAGGTGGTCGACCACTGGGAACTGGCCTGGCGCGGTGTCCTCGAGAAATGAGGAGACACATGGCGCAAGCCATCACCGTGTCGGCCCCGATCAGCGGGACCGACCGCACACTTTCATTCGAGGCGGGCAAGCTCGCCCTGCCAAGCCGACGGCGCCGTCCTGGGCCGCATCGGCGACACCATGGTCCTCGTCGCCGCCACCGCGTCGCGAGGCGTGCGGGAGGGGGCCGACTTCTTCCCCCTGACCGTGGACATCGAGGAGCGGATGTACGCGGCCGGCAAGATCCCCGGGTCGTTCTTCCGCCGGGAAGGACGGGCCACCGACCAGGCCATCCTGACCGACCGACTGATCGACCGTCCCCTGCGGCCGTCGTTCCCCGAGGGGTTCCGCAACGAGGTCCACGTGGTGGGGACGATCTTGGCGGCCGACCAGGTCAACCCCCACGACGTCCTCGCCATCAACGCGGCCTCGGCCGCGCTGATGCTGTCGGGGATCCCCTTCGACGGCCCCGTCGGCGCGGTCCGCATGGCATGGTCGACCGAGGGGACGTGGATCCCGCACCCCACCTACCAAGAAGGTGACGCCTCGTGCTTCGAGCTCGTCGTGGCCGGGCGGGCCCTGTCGGAGGAGGCCGGGACCGAGATCGCCATCATGATGGTCGAGGCCGGCGGCACCGAGGACTCGTGGAAGTACTACGAGGCGGGCGCCCCCCGGGTCACCGAGGAGGTCCTGGCCGACGGCCTCGAGGTCGGCCAAGACCTGGATCCGGGAGTCGATCGAGCTGCAGCGCGAGCTCGTGGCCAAGGTGGGCAAGAAGCCCACGATCCCCTACGAGCTGTTCACCGACTACAAGGACGACGTCTTCGAGCGCGTGGTGGCGGTGGGGAGCGATCGCCGTCGCCAAGGCCAACACCATCACCGAGAAGGCGGAGCGCAACGCCGCGCTCGACGAGGCCACGACGTCGATCATCGCCCAGCTCAGCCCGGAGTTCCCCGAGCGTGAGCGTGAGATCAAGGCGGCGGTCCGGTCGCTCACCAAGAAGATCGTGCGCAAGCGGATCGTGGAGGAGGGTATCCGCATCGACGGCCGGGGCACCGCCGACATCCGGCCGCTGTCGGCCGAGGTCGGTCTCCTTCCCACGACCCACGGCTCGGCGCTGTTCCAGCGGGGCGAGACCCAGGTGCTGAACGTCACCACCCTGGGCATGCCCCGGATGAACCAGCTGCTCGACACCATCGGCATCCACGAGCACAAGCGCTACATGCACCACTACAACTTCCCGCCCTTCTCCACCGGTGAGACGGGGTTCATGCGGGGCCCGAAGCGTCGGGAGATCGGGCACGGGCTGCTGGCCGAGCGGGCGCTTCTTCCCGTGGTGCCCTCCCAGGAGGAGTTCCCCTACACCTTGCGACTCGTGTCGGACGTGCTGTCGTCGAACGGATCCACCTCCATGGCCTCGGTGTGCGGATCCTCGCTGTCGCTCATGGACGCCGGTGTCCCCATCAAGGCACCGGTGGCCGGGATCGCCATGGGCCTCGTCTACGACGAGGGCACCTACGTCACCCTGACCGACATCCTCGGGGCCGAGGACGCCTTCGGTGACATGGACTTCAAGGTGGCGGGCACGAGCGACGCCGTCACCGCCCTGCAGCTCGACACCAAGATCGACGGGCTTCCCGCCGATGTGCTGGCCAAGGCGCTGCACCAGGCCCGTGACGCCCGGCTCGATCATCCTCGACGTCATGGCCGGTGCCATCGCGGCGCCACGACCCGAGGTGTCCGAGAACGCCCCCAAGATCGTGTCGTTCCAGATCCCGGTGGACCGCATCGGCGAGGTGATCGGTCCCAAGGGCAAGGTCATCAACGCCCTGCAGGCCGAGACGGGCGCCGACATCGCCGTGGACGACGACGGCATGTTCGGCATCGTCACCATCGGGGCCAAGGACGGCGGTGCGGTCGTCGGAGGCCAAGCGCCGGATCTTCCTGATCGTCGATCCCCCCGAGGCCGAGGTGGGCGCCATCTACCCGGGCAAGGTGGTCAACATCACCAAGTTCGGGGCGTTCGTCAACATCCTCCCCGGACGAGACGGGCTCCTGCACATCTCGAAGGTCGGTGGAGGAAAGCGCGTCGACCGGGTCGAGGACGTGCTCTCTCTGGGCCAGGACCTCGAGGTGAAGGTGGACGACATCGACCCCCAGGGCAAGGTGTCGCTGTCGCTCGCCGGTGATCCGCCGCCGCCGACCGGGGAACGGCTCGGGCTCGAGCTGCTCGTCGGGTGCCGGGCTCGAGCTCGGGCGCCGGTCGGGCGGTGGTCGCGTCGGAGGGATCGTCGCGTGCCGTCGGAGGGCGGCAGTCCAGCACGGCGACGGCCCCGGTGGCGTCGTTCGAGGCGGCCTTCGAAGCCGAGCTCGCGAGCGAGCTCGGCGACCTCGGCCCCGGGCCGGCGCCACCGGCGGTGCTGAGCGCGGCGAACGTGGCAGCCATCGCGGCGGAGATCGCGGCGGCGATCGCGGTCCTCGGCGACCTCGTCGGCGGTGAGCGTCGGCGCTGGCGCGCTCTGACACCTGACGTCGCGTCGCGAACCGGGCCGGCGGCACTGCGGTGCCGTCGGCCCGACTCGGGATGCGGCGGTGATCCGGACCGAGGTGCTCGACTGCGGGGCACGCCTGGTGACCGAGTCGATGGCCGACGCACGCTCGGTCACCGTCGGGGTGTGGGTGGGGACCGGGTCGCGCGACGAGGACGACGCCCACTCCGGCGCCTCGCACTTCCTCGAGCACCTGCTGTTCAAAGGCACCCCGAAGTGGAGCGCGGCGGACATCGCCGAGGCGGTCGACGAGATCGGCGGCGACATGAACGCCTTCACCACCAAGGAGTACACGGCGTTCTACATCCGCCTGCTCGCCGAGGACCTTCCCCTCGGCCTCGACGTGCTGGGCGCGATCATGACCGACCCCGCCCTGCGCGTCGACGACATCGACGCCGAGCGCCAGGTGATCCTGGACGAGATCCTCATGCACGCCGACGAGCCCTCCGACTTCGCCGCCGAGCAGTGCACCGGCGGCGATGTTCCCCGACCATCCCCTCGGGCCGCGAGGTCCTCGGGCACCCCGCCGAGCGTCGCGGCACTCGACCAAGCCGAGATCCGCGCGCTTCTTCGACAACCACTACCGCGCCGGGAACCTCGTCGTCGCCGCGGCCGGCGACGTCGACCACGAGCGACTGGCGGTCGAGGTCGAGCGCCCGCTTCGCCGGTCGATCCGGGGGAGCGTCGCCGCTCGCGGGTGCCCCCGGACGTCCCGGCGCAGGCCCTGACCGTCACACGAGCGCCCGACCGAGCAGGTCCATCTGGTCGTGGGCATGCGCTGCCCCGGGCCGGCACTCGCCCGACCGCTGGCCCCTGGCCGTGCTCAACCACGTCCTGGGCGGGGGGATCTCCAGCCGGCTGTTCCAAGAGGTGCGCGAGCGGCGGGGTCTCGCCTACTCGATCTGGTCCGAGCGGACCCACTACGACGAGGTCGGGACCATGACCGTGAGCGTGGGCACCGCGCCCGAGCATGCCCGCGAGGTCCTCGCCCTCGTGCACGGCGAGCTCGACCGCATGGGCGAGGAGGGCATCACCGCCCGCGAGCTGGCGGTGGCCAAGGGACATCTGCGGGCCGAGACGCTGCTGTCGCTCGAGGACTCGGGCGCCCGCATGAGCCGGATCGGGTCGAGCCTGCTGCTGCACGGTCAGGTTCTCGAGGTCGACGAGGTCCTGGCCAAGGTCGACGCCGTCACCGTCGAGGACGTGGCCGCCGTGGCCGGCACGCTGGCCGGCGAGCCGCGGACGTTGTCGGTGGTGGGCCCCTTCGACTCGTCGGTCGACGTTCGACGCCGTGACCGGCCCTGCGTCGGACCGTCGGTAGGGTCTGGCCGTGTCGCGTGGGGTGCTCGGGGCCGGGGGGCGGATGGGCCGCGAGGTGTGTCGGGCCGTCGCCGAGGACCCCGAGCTCGAGCTGGTGGCGGCGGTGGACCCCGCCCTGGCCGGGATCGACCTGCGCCAGGTGACCGGCGTCGACGGCGGCGGGGCTCCAGGTGGCCGAGCGACGTCGAGGACCTGCGAGCGGTCGGGCGCCCAGGTGGCCGTCGACTTCACCGTGGCCGACGCCGCGGTCGGAGCACATGCGCTGGTGCGCGGCGCACGGCGTCCACGCCGTGGTGGGCACGACCGGCATCGGCGACGCTGATGCTCGACGAGCTCGAAGCCTCTTCGAGAGCTCGGCCGCCAACTGTGTCATCGCCGCCAACTTCGCCATCGGCGCCGTGCTCATGATGCGCTTCGCCGAGCTGGCGGCGCCGTTCATGGACGGGGTCGAGATCATCGAGCTGCATCACGACGGCAAGCTCGACGCCCCGTCGGGCACCGCGCTGCAGCACCGCCGATCGCGTCGACCAGGCCCGGCGCGCGGCGGGCGGCGAGCGGTGGCCCGCCGACCGTACGGCGTCGGACGTGGTGCCCGGGGCGCGCGGGGGCGAGGGTCCCGGCGGCATCCGCATCCACTCGGTGCGACTCCCCGGCCTGGTGGCGCACCAGGAGGTGCTCTTCGGCGCCGTGGGCCAGAGCCTCACGCATCCGCCACGACGCCTACGACCGCACGTCGTTCATGCCGGGCATGCTCCTGGCCGTGAAGGCGGTGGCGGAGCGGCCCGGGCTCACCGTCGGGCTCGACACACTCCTCGGATTCTGAGACGGCGGCAGTAGCCTGGACCTCATGGACGGGCCCCGCCAGCGCATCCTCGAGGCCACCTATGCCTGCGTGGCGCGCTGGGGTCTGTCGAAGACGACCGTCGAGGACGCGGCACGCGAGGCGGGATTGTCCCGGGCCACGGTGTACCGCTACTTCCCCGGCGGCCGGGACGAGCTCATCGACGCCGTGGTGTCGTGGCAGTTCCTTCTCTTCTTCGGCCGGCTCTACGAAGAGGTCCACGGGGCCACCTCCCTCGAGGAGGTGCTCGACCGGGGTCTGGTCTTCGCCCGGCGATCGCTCCTCGAGCACGAGGTGCTGCAGAAGATGCTCGAGACCGAGCCCGAGGTGCTCATGCCCAAGCTCACGGTCGAGTCCAACCGGACGGTCGGGCTCATCGCCGGCTTCCTCGTCCCCTACCTGCACGAGCACGGCATGGCCGAGGGGGTGGAGATCCACGAGGCCGCCGACTTCCTGGCCCGGATGATCCTCTCCTACATCTCGTCTCCCGGGCACTGGGACCTGGGGGATCCCGAGCAGGTGGCGACCCTGGTCCGCACCGAGCTGCTGGCCGGGCGTGGTGGCGCGAGACCGCAGGATAGTCGCGACCGCTGAGGCCACGGTCCGCGGCCGCTCGCCGGCCGGCGGGTCGTTGACAATGAGACATCTCGAGCAATAATGTCTCATTGTGGGCAGTGGCGCGACTGGAACTGGTGCGGGGGACTCCGACCGACGAGCGCCGTGACCGCGAGGCTTCGGAGCGTCGGCCACTCCCGCCCGCGTCCGGGTGGTCGACGGGGCCCTGGCGTGCATCGCCCGCCAAGGGGTCGCCAAGACCACCCTCGACGACGTGGCCCGCGCCGCGGGCTGCAGCCGGGCCACGGTCTACCGGGTCTTTCCCGGAGGGAAGGACGCCGTGCTCGGCGCCGTCGTCGACACCGAGGTCTCGAGGTTCTTCAGCGCGCTGGCGGTGCGCATGGGGGAGGCCACCGACCTCGAGGACGTGCTCGTGGCGGGGATGACCGAGGCCGCCACCCGGGTGACCGAACACCCCGCCCTCGAATACCTCCTGGCCCACGAGCCCGAGGTGGTCCTGTCGCAACTGGCCTTCGCCCGCATGGACGAAGTGCTCGCCGTGACGTGTGCGTTCACGACGCCGTTCCTCGGGCGCTGGCTCGACCAGGCCGAGTCCAAGCGCGTCGCCGAGTGGGCGGCGCGCATCGTGGTCTCCTATCTGCTGTGCCCGGCCGACGGCGTCGACCTCACCGACGCGGCCGAGACGTGCGGCGCCTGGTCCGCCTCTTCGTCCTGCCCGGCATCCGGGCGCTGCGCGACGCCCCGCGGCGTCGCGCATCGACGGCCGCACGAGACGTCTCTGCAATCCAACCGATCACTGCCCACCACCAAGGGGGAAGCATCATGACTGAGCAGATGCGCAAGACGATCGAGATCATCGGTCGCGACGACGTCAACGACCTCGAGGCGATCCTCTCGGTCGTGAACACCGACGTCGACGAGGAGCACCACGCCGTCCACTCGGTCTACGACACCATCTTCACCTGGGACTACGAGAAGGGCCAGCGGCCCAAGCTCGAGAAGCTCTACGAGAAGGCCAAGAAGACCCAGTGGAACGGCCAGACCGACCTGCCCTGGGAGACCGAGGTCGACCAGGAGAAGCTCGTGGTGGCCAACGCCGTGGCCAACGGGGGCTTCGGCGAGGGCCTCGACGTGAGCGGGACCTCGCTCGACACGCTGGGGCGACAAGGAGTGGATCCAGTTCGGCGTGGAGAGCCAGAACTGGACGCTGTCGCAGTTCATGCACGGCGAGCAGGGCGCGCTCGTCTGCACGGCCAAGATCGTCGAGTCGGTCCCGTGGATCGACGCCAAGTACTACGCCGCCACCCAGGTCATGGACGAGGCCCGGCACGTCGAGGTCTTCGCCAAGTACCTCGACGACAAGCTGTCGGGCCACTACCCGATCAACGCCCACCTCCGCCTGCTCCTCGACGACATCATCGCCGACCAGCGGTGGGACATGACCTACCTGGGCATGCAGATCATGGTCGAGGGCCTGGCCCTGGCCGCCTTCGGCTTCATGCACCAGATGACGACCGAGCCGCTGCTCAAGCAGCTGCTGCGCTACGTCATGTCGGACGAGGCCCGCCACGTCGCCTTCGGCGTGCTCAGCCTCCAGGAGTACTACCAGCAGCTCACCGCGGCCGAGATCCGCGAGCGCCAGGAGTTCGCCTTCGAGGCGGCCGTGCGCATGCGCGACCGGTTCCTCCAGCAAGAGGTGTGGGACCGCATGGGGGTCAACCCCAAGGAGATCGTGCCCCTGCTCATGCAGGTGCCCGACCGCCAGGTCTTCCAGTCGCTGCTGTTCTCCAAGATCGTGCCCAACTGCAAGAAGCTCGGCCTGCTCGACGCCGCCGACGGCTGGCTGCGGGTGAAGTTCACCGAGCTCGGCGTCATCGGGTTCGAGGACTGGGCCGACACCGGCGAGGAGTACGACAGCCTGCAGGCGACGCCCGTCGCCGACGCGGTCGCCTGACCGCCGCCCCGGCCGCGGGCGGCGGCCGCCGGGGGACTAGCCTGGCGCCGTGAAGTCGTCACCCCGGCCCGGCCGATTCGGCGCCGTGGTCACCGCCATGGTCACGCCCTTCGACGACGGCCGGCGCCCTCGACGTCGACGGTGCGGTGACCCTGGCCCGTTGGCTGACGAGCCACGGCAGCGACGGGCTGGTGGTGGCGGGCACCACCGGCGAGGGCCCGGTCCTCTCCGACGCCGAGCTCGGCCGAGCTGTGGCGGGCCGTGTCCGAAGCGGTCACGGTCCCGGTGCATCGCCGGCACGGGCTCCAACGACACCCGCCACTCCATCGAGTGCACGAAGCTGGCCGAAGCCGCCGGCGTCGGCGGCGCCCTGGTGGTGACGCCGTACTACTCACGGCCCTCGCAGGCCGGGCTCGCCGCCCACTTCCGCGCCGTGGCCGGCGAGCACGACGCTGCCCGGTGATGCTCTACGACATCCCGGTGCGCACCGGCCGCAGGATCGCCCACGACACCATGGTGCGCCTGGCCCGCGACGGTGCCCAACATCGTGGGGGTGAAGGACGCCACCGGCGACCCGGCCGGCTCGGCCCGGCTGGTCGCCGAGGCTCCCGAGGGCTTCGAGCTCTACAGCGGCGACGACGCGCTGACCCTGCCGCTGCTGGCGGTGGGTGCCGTGGGCGCGGTGAGCGTGGCGTCGCACTGGGCCGGCGAGGAGATCGGCCGAGATGGTGGCGGCCTGGTTCAAGGGCGACACCGAAGGCGCCCGGATGGCCAACGCCCGGCTGTTCGAGTCCTACGACTTCGAGTCGAGCGAGGACGTTCCCGAACCCGCTCCCGGCCAAGGCGGCGTGCCGGGTCCTCGGCCTGCCCGCCGGCCAGTGCCGCCTGCCGCTCGGCGCCGGCGCCCGCCGAGCTCGAGGAGCAGGCCCGGCCGGTGATCTCCCATCTCGGGCGCGACGTGCACGCCGTCGCCGGCGCACGCGCGGGCGGGCCGCTTGCCTGAACCGGTCCGCATCATCTTCCTGGGCGGCCTCGGGGAGATCGGCCGGAACTGTGCGTGCTTCGAGCTCGACGGCCGCATCGTCGTCCTCGACTGCGGGATCATGTTCCCCGAGCCCGACATGCCGGGCATCGACCTGGTGCTCCCCGACCTGTCGTATCTGCGCGAGCACGCCGACGCGGTCGAAGCGGTGGTCCTCACCCACGGCCACGAGGACCACACCGGGGGGCTGGCCTTCTTGCTGCGGGACCTGTCGGTCCCGGTGTACGGCTCGGCGCTGACCCTCGGCCTGGCCCGCAACCGGGTGGAGGAGGCGGGCCTGGCGAACCGGGCGCGCTTCGTCGAGGTCACCGACGGCGAGCGGCGGCGAGATCGGTCCCTTCGACGTGGAGTTCATCCCGGTGACGCACTCGGTGCCCCACGGGTTCGCCACCGCCTTCCACACGCCCCAGGGCGTGATCCTGCACTCGGGCGACTTCAAGATCGACCTCACGCCCGTCGACGGCCGGCTCACCGACCTGGCCCGCATCGGAACCCTGGCGACGGGACCGGGCATCCGCCTGCTGCTGTCGGACTCGACCAACGCCGAGGAGCCCGGGTTCACCGAGTCCGAGACCCAGGTCGGCGCCACGTTGCGGCGGCTCTTCGCAGGCCCGCGCCGGGCGGCGCCTGATCGTGACCTGCTTCGCCAGCCACATCCATCGCGTCCAACAGGTCGTCGACGCCGCCCTCGGCACGGGGAGGAAGGTGGCCACGCTCGGTCGGTCGATGGCGAAGAACGTCGAGCTGGCCCGGCGTCTGGGTCTGCTCGAGCTCCCTCCCGACCAGGTCGTCGACGTCGAGCACGTCGACGACATGGATCCGGGCAAGGTGTGCGTGATCTCCACGGGCTCCCAGGGTGAGCCCATGTCGGCGCTGTCGTCTCATGGCCGGGGGAGACAGCAAGTGGCTGCATCTTCGCCCCAACGACGTGGTGGTGATCAGCGCCCACCCCATCCCCGGCAACGAGTGGGCCGTCGGGCCGGGTCATCGACGGCCTGTACCGGCGCGGGGCCGAGGTGATCCACACCGGCATCGAGCCGGTGCACGTGAGCGGGCACGCCCGCCAGGGCGAGCTCAAGGTCCTGCTGTCGGTGGCCCGACCCGAGTGGTTCATCCCCGTCCACGGCGAGTACCGCCACCTCGTGAACCACGTGCAGCTGGCCAACCGCATGGGTGTGGACGACGACAAGGCCCTGCTGTGCGAGGACGGCGACTCGGTGGTGCTCGACGACGCCGGGATGCACCGGGGAGATTCGGTTCCCGCCGGCTTCCTCTACGTCGACGGCACCGTGGGCGACGTCGGCCACGGGGTGCTGCGGGACCGACGTGTGCTGGCCGAGGAGGGGGTCGTGGTGGTGGTGGCCACCGTCGACCCCCATGCCGGCGAGGTGGTGAGCCCGCCCGAGATCGTCACCCGGGGCTGGATCCATGCTCCTGAGGCCGAGGCGCTGCTCGGAGAAGCCAGCGACGTGGTGCGGGTGGCCCTCGAGAAGGCCCTGGCCGAAGGGGCCACCGATCAGGAGACCCTGCGCCGCCACGCCCGCAAGGCGCTGGGCAAGCTGGTGGGGGAGCGGACCCGGCGCCGGCCCATGATCGTGCCGGTGGTCGTCACCGTCTGACAGGGGCCCCGTCTCGCCTCGTTCTCCCAGGTGAGGTGGCCAGAACCCGATCCTCGGATGGACGTGGGGCGGCTGTTAGCGTTGGGGCCATTGTGGTGACCACGAAGCGCCGCCCGGCGGGGGCACGCCCCTCCTCCCGGTCGGCTCCCGGCCGACGCCGGAGCAAATCCAAAGGCCGCGCCCGGGGGGCCCGGCCCCAGAAGCGTCCCGCCGCCGAGCCGACGGCGGCGCCGGTCGACGAGTCGGGCCCGTCGCCCGACGTGGTTCGCCTCGGCCCTGTCGGTGCTCGAAGGCCACGTCGAGGACGCCTGGGGGATCGGGCTCGTCACCCTGGGCATTCTCGGCGCGCTCGGCGCTCTACGTCGACGCCCTGGGCCCGGTGGGCCATGCGATGCGCCACGGTCTCGGGATGGTGCTCGGGGTGGGGCGGTTCCTGGTTCCCCCGGCGTTCGGGGCGGCCGGAGTCATGCTCATCGCCGGGCGCCCCCGCCAGGAGCCGGCGCGCGCCGCGGTCGGGCTCGCGCTCACGCTGGCCTCGGTGGCGGGCCTCGCCGATCTCGCCGGTGGTGCGCCGCGGTTGAGCGCATCGACCCGGCGCCTTTCGGGCGCGGGAGGGTTCATCGGCGCCAGCGTGCGGCAACCCGCTGCGGTCGGGCCTCGGTGACTGGGGAGCGTCGGTGGTGCTCCTCGCGCTCGTCACCCTCGCCCTCGTGCTCTTCACCGGGGTGACGCTGCGGGTCGCCCTGGCGGGTATGGCGCGGCTCGCCCGCGAGTTGTGGCAGGCGGCGGTTCCCGAGCGCGACGACGATGAGCTCGAGGCGCACGACGAGGACGACCTCGACGTGGACGCCGGTGCAGACGCGGAATTCGGAGCCGGACGCCTCGCCCGGACACGCCGTCTCCCTCCTCCGGTGCTGTTCGACCTCGACGACGTGGTCGGCACCGAACCCCCCGGCGATCGCCGAAGCCGACATCGAACCGCCCGAGCCCGAAGTCGATGTCGACCGGCCGGTCGATGTACCGGCCGAGGTCGCGCTGTCCGCCGCCGCGCCGGTCGCTTCTCGGCCCGAGGCCCCGCTGTCGATCGACGCCGGGGCGGCGACAGGCGAGTGGCGGCTCCCGCCCATGAAATTGCTGTCGCGCTCGAAGCCCCAAGAGCTCGACCGGGCCGAGATCAGTGCCGCCGGGCGCGCCCTGGTGAGTGCGCTGTCGGCCCACGGGGTCGAGACCCGGTTGCTCGGGCACACGGTCGGGCCCACGGTGACCCGGTTCGAGCTCGAGCTCGGGCCCGGGGTGAAGGTGGCCCGGGTCACCAGCCTGGCCAAGGACATCGCCTACGCCATGGCCTCGGCCGACGTCCGCATCCTGGCCCCCATCCCGGGCAAATCGGCCATCGGCATCGAGGTGCCCAACCGCATGCGCCAGCTCGTGACGTTGGGTGACGTGCTCTCCTCCGAGGAGGCCCGCACGGCGACCCATCCCCTCGAGGTGGCCCTGGGGCGCGACATCGCGGGCCGACCGGTGATCGAGAACCTCGCCGACATGCCCCACATCCTGATCTCGGGAGCGACCGGGGCCGGGAAGTCGTCGTGCATCAACTCGCTCATCACCTCGATCATGATGCGGGCGACGCCCGAGGAGCTCCGTCTCATTCTCGTGGACCCCAAGCGGGTCGAGCTCGGCCAGTACAACGGGCTGCCGCACCTGCTCACGCAGGTCGTCGTCGATCCCAAGAAGGCGGCCAACGCCCTGTCGTGGGCTGTGACCGAGATGGAGCGGCGCTACGACGTGCTGGCCGAGGCGGGCATGCGCGACATCACGGGGTACAACGCGGCGGTCGATCGAGGGGAGCTCGACGACTTCGGCCCCCCGGCCCCAGGTCCCGACGACGAGGCCGAGGAGATCGACGCCGAGGACGTCGGCGTCGGCGCCGTGGACGATCGGGTGGCGGCTCGCATGGCTGAGTCGCGAGAGGCGGTCACGCCCACCGTGCACCGCGAGCGCCTGCCGTTCATCCTCATCGTGGTGGACGAGCTCAACGACCTCATGATGGTGGCGGCACGCGACGTCGAGGAGTCGGTGTGCCGGATCGCCCAGATGGCGCGGGCCGTCGGCATCCACCTCGTACTCGCCACCCAGCGCCCTTCGGTCGACGTGATCACCGGGGTGATCAAGGCGAACATCCCGTCCCGCCTGGCGTTCTCGGTATCCTCGCTGGCCGACAGCCGGGTCATCCTGGACCAACCCGGCGCCGAGCGACTCATCGGCAAGGGGGACATGCTGCTGCTCACGGCGTCATCGTCGGTGGCGCGACGCATCCAGGGCCCGTGGGTGGCCGAGGCCGAGGTGCGCACCGTCGTCGCGCACTGGCAACGGCAACGCAACGCCGAATACGTCGTCGGCATCGCCGGTGACGAGAACTCGACGCGCGGTGGGGACGGGCTCGATGACGACGACGACCTGCTGTCTGCCGCCATGGAGCTCGTCGTGCGATCTCAGCTAGGGTCCACGTCGATGTTGCAGCGCAAGCTCCGGGTGGGTTTCTCGAGGGCGGGTCGCTTGATGGACCTTCTCGAGCGCCGGGGGGTGGTCGGGCCTTCGGAGGGATCCAAGGCGCGCGCCGTGCTCATGGCACCCGAAGAGCTCGAGCAGCTCGCCGACCGGTAGTCCGGCGTGGTCCGACATCGAGGCCGACACAGTCGCGGGGCGGGCTCGCTCGTCGACGCGAGCGGGAGCGAACCGCTCGACACCCCCATCGCGTCGGAGACCTCGTCCACGACCGGCGACGCATCGGGCCCGGTATCCGAACTCGGCCTGCATCGCACCTCCGTCGCCCCCGGGAGCATGTCCGGAGGGACGGTGGCGGCCGTCCTCGACGCCGTCCCCGCGGCTCCCACCTCGACCGACACCGACACCGATGCCGACACCGACACCGACTCCGATGCCGATGGCGCGGTCTCGGTGTCCCTCCCCGCGTCCGAGCTGCTTCCCGATGCGGGGCTGCCACCGGTGTCCCGGACCGAACCGGTGACGCTGTCTCCGCCCCTGACGCGCAGCCTCGACACATCGGCGTCGGCGACGTCGGTGGTGGCCGGGCCCGACCTGCATCGAAGGCGTTGGCCGTGGGTGGCACTGGTGGTCATCGTCGTCGCCGCCGCCGGCCTGGGGGTGCAGCTGGCTCGCCCGTTCCCGGCGCTTGCACTGACGCGAGCCGTTCCCACCTCGCCTCCCGTGGCGGGCCCGATCCCGGCCCTGCCGTGGCCGGCGATCGGGGAGGCCGCCGTGGCGATCCCCCAACTCGGCGTTACCGTCGATTCCGGGCCCGAGGCGCCCGTGCCGATCGCCAGTCTGACGAAGATCATGACGGGGTACCTGACGCTGCGCGACCACCCCCTGGCCCCCGGCGCTCAGGGTCCCGTCCTCACCATGACGGCCGCCGACCAGGCCGACGCCTTCGCCGATGAGGCAGCCGGCGCCACCAACGTCCCGGTCACGCCGGGGGAGACGTTGACCGAGCGGCAGCTGCTCAACGGCCTGCTCGTGCATTCGGCCAACAATCTGGCCGACGTCCTGGCGCAGTGGGACGCGGGTTCGGTGCCGGCCTTCGTGGCCAAGATGAACGCGGCGGCCCAGTCCCTGGGGATGCTGCACACGCACTACGCGGACGCCAGTGGTCTCGATCCCGGGACGAGGGGGACCGCCGGCGACGAACTGCTCGTCACGCAGGCGGCCATGGCGATTCCGACCTTTGCCGCCGTCGTGGCCCAGCCCTCGATCACCCTTCCCAATATCGGCCTGCTCATGAACTACGTGTCGGCGGTGGGGACCGACGGCATCGTGGGGGTGAAGTCCGGCTTCACCCAGGCGGCCATGGGATGTCTGGTGCTGGCGGCCAACCGGACCGTGGACGGTCACAACGTGCTCGTCCTGGCGGCGGTCACCGGGCAACCGGGGGACGACCCCCTGAGCACGGCGAACCAGGTGGACGAGCGACTGCTCGACGCCGCCGCGGCGGGGCTCCGCGAGGTCTCCGTGGCGCCCAGCGGCGTGCGGGTGGGCAGCGTCACCCTCCCGTGGTCGCATGCGCACGTGCCCGTGGTCACGACGGGGTCGATCGCCCTGCTGGCGTGGCCGGGCCAGGAACCGCGCCTCACGATGGCCAACCGGTCGCTGCACACCGGCATGCCGGCCGGCTCCGAGGTCGGCATGCTGTCGGCGTCGATCGGGCACGAACTGGTCACCGTGCCGGTGCACGTGGCGGGCAGCCTGCTGGGCCCGTCGATGAGCTGGCGCCTGCATCGATCCTGAGCTGAGCCGCCGGGGCGGCGCAGGGACGGCACTACCCTGGCACCCATGCGCGCCCGAGCCCCCGCGTCGGCGGCCAACCTCGGCCCCGGCTTCGACGTCCTGGCCGTGGCGCTCGACCTCTACGTCGAGGTCGAGGTGGAGCCGGCGCCCCGCCTGGTGGTGCGGTCCGAGGGCGAAGGGGCCGATCTCGACGAGGACGACATGCACCTCGCGGCGCGTGTGGCGATCGACGTCGTCGGTCACGACCGGCTGGCCGTGACGGTGCGATCCGACATCCCGGTGGCACGAGGTCTGGGGTCCTCGGCTGCGCTGGCGGTGGCGGCCGCGGCGGCGGCAGGGTCGAAGGACCCCCTGGGGGTGGCGGCTCGCATCGACGGGCACCCCGAGAACGCGGCCGCTTCGACGGTAGGGGGGCTCGTGGCCGCCACCTTGGTGCGGGGCGCGGTGCGGGCGGTGCGGATGCCCCTCGACGGCGGTCTCGTCTTCGTGGCCATGGTGCCCGACCGGCCCCTGCCGACCACCAAGGCGCGCCAGGCCCTGCCCCTGGAGGTCAACCGGACCGACGCCACCTTCAACCTGGGCCGGCTGTCGTTGCTCCTCGCCGGCCTGGCCGATCACGCCCTCATGATCAGAGAGGCGACCGAGGATCGCCTGCACCAGGACTACCGCAGCCCGTTGTTCCCCGAGGCCCCGCAGCTTCTGGCCCGCATGGTGAAGGCGGGAGCACTGGCGTCGTGTTGGTCCGGAGCGGGGCCCACGCTCCTGGGCATCTGCGACGGTGAACAGGCTGAACGCGTGCGGGCCGGGACGGAAGCGGCCATGGAGGAGATCGGCGTGCCGGGCCGTGCCCTGCTCCTGCGGAGCGACATCGAGGGCCTCATCGTCGAAGGTTCACCCCTGTGACCCGGACGTTTCACATCCGAACCTTCGGGTGTCAGATGAACGACCACGATTCGGAGAGGCTGGCCGGGCTTCTCATCGCGGACGGGCTCGAGCCCACCGACGACGTCGAGCAGGCCGACGTGGTCCTGCTCAACACGTGCTGCATCCGCGAGAACGCCGACAACAAGCTCTACGGCTACCTGGGCTGGCTCAAGTCGCTGCGCGACGGTCGGCCCGGGATGCAGATCGCCGTGGGCGGTTGCCTGGCGCAGAAGGACCGCGAGGAAGTCCGCCGGCGCGCCGGCCATGTCGATGTGGTCTTCGGCACGCACAACCTGACGCGCGCCCCGGAGCTCCTGCGCCAGGCCGCCACCGACGGACCTGTCGTCGAGATCCTCGACGCGCCCGCAGCCCGAGGGCGCTTCGGTCCTCCCCCTGGCGCTGTCGGCCGCCGCGAGCTCCCCTACACGGCCTGGGTGACCATCCAGATGGGGTGCGACAACTCGTGCGCCTTCTGCATCGTGCCCCAGGTGCGCGGCCCCGAGGTGAGCAGGCCCGTCGACGACATCGTGGCCGAGGTGACCGGACTGAGCGCCCGGGGGGTCACCGAGGTGACGCTGCTCGGGCAGAACGTCAACTCCTACGGACGCGACCTCACCCGACGCCGTCCGCTGTTCGCGCGTGCTCCTGCGGGCCGTCGGTGCGGTCGAGGGCATACGGCGGGTGCGCTACACGAGCCCCCACCCCAAGGATCTCCGACCCGAGACGATCGCGGCCATGGCCGAGACGCCGGCGGTGTGCGAGCACCTCCATCTCCCCCTGCAGTCGGGGAGCGACCGTGTGCTGAGCGCCATGCGCCGGGGATACACGCGCCGAGCGGTACCTGACGCGCCTGGCGGCCGCACGGGCCGCCATCACCGACCTGGCGGTCACCACCGACATCATCGTGGGCTTCCCCGGGGAGACCGACGACGACTTCGATCGAACGCTGGAGGTGGCCGCCGAGGCCGAATACGACAGCGCCTACACGTTCATCTTCTCGCCCCGTCCCGGGACCCGGGCCGCGGCGCATGACGGCGTCTTTCGTGCCCGACGACGTGGTGGCCGAGCGCTTCGAGAAGCTCCGGGTGGTGGTGGAGCGCTCCGCGTTGGCGCGGCACCGGGCCCGTATCGGCCGCGTCGAAGAGGTCATCGTGGAGGGCCGCAGCGCCCGAGACCACGAGGTGCTGACCGGTCGGACCCGGCAGAACAAGCTCGTGCACTTCGCGCCGCCCGATGGCGGCGTTCCCTCTCCGGGCACCTACGCCGAGGTCCGCGTCACCGACGCCGCCCCCCATCACCTGCGCGGCGAGTTGGTGCGTGTCACCGCGGCGGCGCGACAGCGCGTCCGCATTCCCGTCTCGGCGCGGTAGAGCCGGTGGTGCCCGGCCACGTCGCGCCCCAGGGCGCGCCCGGCCACGTCGCGTTGGTGGGGCCCACGGCGTCGGGCAAGTCCGCGCTGGCGCTGGCACTGGCCCGGGCGCGGTCCGAAGCCGAGCTGGTCTCGGTCGACTCGATGTGCGTGTACCGGGAGATGGACATCGGGACGACCAAGCCCGGTCGGGCCGAGCGCGAGGAGGTGCCGTACCACCTGGTGGACCTCGTCGATCCCGGGGCGGAGTTCACGCTGAGCCGGTTCCAGGTGCAGGCGCGCCAGGTTCTCGCCGACATCGAGGGCCGGCGCCACCGGGCGCTGCTCGTCGGGGGGACCGGGCTCTACCTGCGGGCCGTCATCGATCGGCTGTCGGTCCCGGGGCGGTTCCCCGAGGTCGCCGCCGCGCTCGAGGTCGAGGCGCAAGCACCGGGGGGGACAGCGCGGCTGCACGCCCGCTTGAGGGCCCTCGACCCCGTGGCCGCGGCCCGGATGGAACCGAACAACCACCGGCGGGTGGTGCGGGCCCTCGAGGTGACCCTGGGCGCCGGTCGACCCTTCTCGTCGTTCGGCCCCGGGCTCGACGCCTATCCCCCTACGCCCTTCGCGCTGGTGGGCATCCGGTTCGATCCGGCTGTCCACGACGCCCGGATCGAGAAGCGCTTCGAGGACCTGCTCGACGCCGGGTTCGTGGCCGAGGTCCGCGCCTTGGCCGTCAGACCCGGTGGCCTGTCACGCACGGCCCGGCAGGCGCTCGGCTACCGGGAGCTGCTGGCGCATGTGGAGCAGGGGGTTCCCCTCGATCAGGCCGTGGACGAAGCCAAGCGCCGCACCCGGGCGTTTGCCCGGCGTCAGTGGGCCTGGTTCCGTCGTGACCCGCGTATCTCGTGGCTCGATCCGTCCGGCGATCTCCTGGTGCAGCTCCTCGAGGTGTGGGACGCGTGCGCCCGCGGCGAGGTGGGAGACTGACCCCGATGGACGGTGGAGGCGCCCTGCGCCTGACGAAGCACCACGGTGCGGGCAACGATTTTCTCGTCCTGCTCGACCCCGACGATCGCCGGCCCCTGTCGGCGGCGGAGGCGCGCGCCCTGTGTGACCGCCGGCGCGGCATCGGCGCCGACGGCGTGGTGCGTGCCGTCTCGGGCTCGGGGCCCGCCGCACTGTCGATGGACCTACGCAACGCCGACGGTGGTGTGGCCGAGATGAGCGGCAACGGGATCCGCTGTCTCGTGCAGGCGGCGGTGGACGCGGGCCTGGTGGGGGCCGGGACGGTCCGCGTTCAGACCCTGGGAGGGCTGCGTTCGGTGGACTACCGGTCCGGACCCGGGCCCGGGTCGGGCTACGGGCGCGTGGACATGGGTCAGGCCGTGCTCGGCGCCGAGATTCGAGACATGCCCGCCGGGACGCGCTGGGGTCAGCACGTCGGCATGGGCAATCCGCATGTCGTGCTGTTCGGTGCACCGGCCGGGGACGAGGCGGTGGCGACCCTGGGGCCCCGCCTGGAGCGGTCGGTGGCCGGTGGGGCCAACGTGGAGTTCGTGTGGCCGGGCCCGGCGGGCGGCGAGCTCACGCTGCGGGTGTGGGAGCGCGGTGTCGGCGAAACCCTGGCGTGCGGCACGGGCGCCTGCGCCGCGGCCGCCGCCGCCCACGCGCACGGCGAGGCCGGCACCCGTGTCCGGGTGCACAATCCGGGTGGTCCCCTCGACGTCGAGCTGGACGAGTCCGGCATCCATCTGGCCGGGCCGACCCAGAAGGTGGCCGACATCACCGTGGACGGCGCGGTGCTGGCGGCGCTGGCGTACGCCCTGGACGCGCCCCGTGACGCCGACGGCATCGTCCCCGGAGCACCCCACGAGAGGGCGACCGAGGTGGCGACTCGACAGTGACGCTCATCGAGCGCAGTTTCCGCGAGCGCATCGTGCTCGTGGGAGTGGTGTTCCCCTGGACCTCGGCCGACGCCGTCGACGCCGATCTCGACGAGCTCGCGCTGCTCGTGGACACGGCCGGCGCCATCGTGGTGGACAGGGTCGTGCAGCGCCGCGACCGGCCCGACCCGGCCACCTTCATCGGGCGGGGCAAGGCCCAGGAGCTGCACGAGCTGTCGCTCGCCCTCGACTCCGACACCGTGGTCTTCGACGACGAGCTCTCGCCCGCGCAGCAACGCAACCTCGAGAAGATCCTGGGTCGTACCGCCATCGACCGTACGGCGGTGATCCTCGACATCTTCGCCCAGAATGCCCGCTCCCAAGAGGGGAAGGCCCAGGTGGAGCTGGCCCTGTTGCGGTACCGGCTGCCCCGACTGCGGGGTAAGGGGCTCGACCTTGTCCCAGCAGGCCGGTGGCATCGGCACCCGGGGCCCGGGCGAGACCCAGCTCGAGGTGGACCGGCGTCGGCTGCTGCGTCGCATGACGCGTCTCGAGGCCGACCTCAAGCAGGTCTCCGCCACGCGCCGCACGCAGAGCCGCTCCCGACTGCGGTCGCGCCAACGGGTGGTGAGCCTGGTGGGCTACACCAACGCCGGCAAGTCCACGCTGCTCAACCGACTCACCGACGCGGGCGTGCTGGTCGAGAACCGCCTGTTCTCGACGCTCGACTCCCGCACGCGCCGTCTGGCCCTGCCCGGCGGCGAGACGGTCTTGCTCTCGGACACCGTCGGGTTCGTCCGCAAGCTGCCGCACCAGCTGGTGGAGGCGTTCCGCTCCACCCTCGAGGTCGTGAAGGAGGCCGACCTCCTGGTGCACGTGGTGGACGCCTCGGCTCCGGAGCCCGACATGCAGATCGAGGCCGTTCGCACCGTGCTCAGCGAGATCGACGCGGCGGGCGTGCCCGAGCTGCTGGTGATCAACAAGGCCGACCGCGCCCCCGCGCTGCGGCGCGCATGGCCAATGCGCACGAGGGGGCCGTGGTGGTCTCCGCCCTCACCGGCGAGGGGATCGATGAGCTGCTGCGGGTCATGGGCGACCAGCTGCGGGTGGCCGATCGGATGGTGGAGCTCGTCGTCCCCTTCGACCGGGGCGACATCCTGGCCGCGGTGCACCGCGAGGGCGAGGTCGTCGACGAGTCCCACAGCGAAGGTGCCACCGTGGTCCACGTCGTGCTCGACGACGCGGGGCGCGCCCGGTTCCGGGAATTCGTGGCGTCATGACCGAGCCCGACGCGGCGGTGGGGTTCTCGCCTCCGCCCTATCCCTACGACCGGTTGGCGTCGGCCCTGGCCGTGGCGGCGGCCCACCCCGGTGGTGCGGTCGACCTGTCGGTGGGCACCCCATGTGACCCGCCTCCCCGAGCCGTGGTGGAGGCGCTCGGAACATCGGGAACCGAGCGCGGCTACCCCGCCTCGATCGGCAGCGCGGCGTTGCGGGGCGCCGCCGCGGGGTGGATGCGACGGCGCTTCGGTGTGTCGCTCGACCCGGGCCAGGTGGCCGCGTGCGTGGGGACCAAGGAGTTCGTCGGCACCGCGGCGTGGTTGTTGCGATTGCGTACTCCTGGTCGTGACACCGTCCTGGCACCGGCGCTCGCCTATCCGACCTACGCCATGGGGGCGCGCCTGGCGCAGTGCCGGGTGGTGGAGGTGCCCGCCGCACCGGACGGCGGCCTCGAGCTCTCGGCCATTTCCGACGACGACGCCGAACGGGCCCTGTGCCTGTGGGTGAACAGCCCCTCCAACCCGACCGGGGCCCTGAGCGATCTGGGGGCGGCGGTGGCCTGGGGACGGCGCCGGGCCGTGCCGGTGCTGTCGGACGAGTGCTACGCCGAGTTCACCTGGGACGGCCCCCCTGCCAGCGTCGTCCAGCACGGGAGCGACGGCGTGGTCGCGCGTGCACTCGCTGTCGAAGCGCTCGAACCTGGCGGGAGTGCGGGTCGGGTTCTACGGCGGTGACGGCGGGCTGGTTGAGTACCTGGCCGAGATCCGCAAACACGTGGGGCTCATGGTGCCCGGTCCGGTGCAGGCCGCCGCCGTGGTGGCCCTGGAGGACGACGCGCACGTCGCCGCCCAGCGCGCCCGGTACGGCCACCGCCTGTCCCGCCTGGCCGAGATCCTCCGGGGAGCGGGGCTCGACGTCGAGCTCCCCGGAGGCGGTTTCTACCTGTGGGTGCCGGTGCCGGCCTGGGCGGACGAGTTGGGCAGCGCCGAGGGTCGGGGCGGGGCGTGGGTGCTCACCACCGCGTTGGCCGAGGCCGCCGGGATGCTCGTGAGCCCGGGCGAGTTCTACGGCCGACAGGCGGCGGGGTTCGTGCGGGTGGCGGCCGTGCAGCCCGACGATCGCATCGAGCTCGCCGCCGACGCGCCTGGCGTCTTCTGACCACCCCCACCTCGGGGGCGCGGCACCGGGCCCGGGTCGAGGACCATCAAGGGACAACGGAGCGGGCCGGTAACCTCGGACGATGGCCGACCTGCCGTCCCAGATCGAGGAATTGTGGTCCCGTGTGGGCGAGTTGACCCCGGCTGACCTCGATGCCGACCGCATCGTGACCCAGGCCATCGACCTGCTCGACCGGGGCGAGGCCCGCGTGGCCGAGGTGGACGCCACGACGGGTGAGGTCGTGGTGCACACGTGGCTCAAGACCGCCATCTTGTTGCTGTTCCGCTTGCGGGCCATGCGGACCGACCGAGCTCGGGCCCTTCGAGTTTCACGACAAGCTGCCGCTCAAGACGGGCTACGAGGCGGCGGGGGTCCGGGTCCTGCCCGGCGCCTCGGCGCGGTGGGGATCGTTTCTCGACCGCGGCGTCATCCTCATGCCGAGCTACGTGAACATCGGGGCGCGCGTAGGGGCCGACACCATGGTCGACACCTGGGCCACGGTGGGCTCGTGCGCGCAGATCGGGGCGCGGGTGCACCTGGCGGGGGGCGTGGGGATCGGCGGGGTGCTCGAGCCGCCCAACGCCGCGCCCGTCATGGTGGGCGACGACGCCAACATCTCGAGCCGGTGCATGGTGACCCAGGGTGCCCGGGTGGGCGAGGGGGCCGTGCTGGCCGAGGGTGTGATCCTCAATCCCGGGATCCCCGTCATCGACGCGGCGACGGGGGAGGAGCTCGGCCGCGGGGTGGTGCCGCCCTGGAGCGTCGTCATCGGGGCCTCGCGTCGCAAGGAGTATCCCGGCGGGGAGTTCTTCTTGCCCTGCGCCCTGGTCATCAAGCGGCTCGAGCCCGGTGAGCGTCATGACAAGGCCCAGCTCGAACACGTGCTGCGCGAACACCAGGTCGGCACCTGAGCTTGCCCGTGCTCACGACATGACCGATCTGCTGGCGCTGACGGCGGAGCTCGTCGCCATCCCGTCGGTCAGCCATCACGAGCAGGCGCTCGCCGACCGGGTGGAGGCGGACCTGCGCCGTCGCCGGGCACCTCGAGGTCCGCCGATTCGAGGACACGGTGGTGGCGCGCACCGAGCTCGGTCGGGCCCGACGGGTCGTGCTGGCGGGCCATCTCGATACCGTGCCCCCCTTCGGTGACGCACCGCCTCGTCTCGAGGGCGACACGCTGTGGGGCCTGGGCGCGGTGGACATGAAGGGCGGCGTGGCGGTCCTGCTGGACCTGGCGGCCACGATCCGCGATCCCGCGGTCGACGTCACCTACGTGTTGTACGCGTGCGAGGAGGTGGCGAGTCGCCACAATGCCCTCGCCCGTCTAGCGGCGACACACCCCGAACTTCTCGCCGCCGACGCGGCGGTGCTGGGCGAGCCCACCGCCGGGGTCGTCGAGGCGGGGTGCCAGGGAACCATGCGGGCGGTGTTCACCGTGCAAGGTCGGCGGGCGCACACGGCCCGGCCGTGGATGGGGATCAACGCCGTGCACCGGTTGGCCCCGATCCTGGGTGTGCTCGGTCGGTACGAGCCGCGCCGGGTCGTGCTCGACGGCTGCGAGTACACCGAGCAACTCCAGGCGGTGGCTGTCGAAGGTGGAGTCTCGGGCAACGTGGTCCCCGACCGCGCCTCGGTCACAATTAATTACCGGTTCGCGCCCCAAGGCGACACGGCCTCGGCCGAACGGACCCTCAGGGACCTGGTGGATGGCGCCCTCGACAGGGGGAGCGGTGACGCGTTCGAGATCGTCGACGCCGCCAACGGGGCCCCGCCCGCGTTGCACCACCCGGTGCTGGCGTCTCTCGTGGCCGCCACCGGTGCCCCTCCTCGAGCCAAGCTGGGCTGGACCGACGTGGCCACGTTCGCCCGGATCGGGATTCCGGCCACGAATTTCGGTCCCGGCGACCCGCTGCTCGCCCACACCTCCGACGAACACGTGTCGCGCCCCGAGCTCGACCGAGCCCGCGACGTGCTCGCCACCATGCTCCACACCCAGTAGCCGAACGTGGTCAGAGGACGGCCAGTTCAGGGGGTTACGGTTCCCGTGCGTGGCGATCGTCGCCACCGGGGGAAGATCGGGAGGACCGTGCCGTGGACTGGAAGCTCGAGCTCGTGGCAGTGCCCGTCAGCGACGTGGACCGGGCCAAGGCCTTCTATACCGAGAAGGCCGGCTTCATCGCCGACCACGACCACACGGTGAGCGACGAGATGCGTTTCGTCCAGCTGACCCCGCCCGGCTCGGCGTGCTCGATCGCCCTGGGGCGCGGGATCGTGAAGTCGACGCCGGGATCGGTCCAGGGTCTCCAGCTGGTGGTCTCCGATATCGCCGCCGCCCATGACGAGTTGGCGGCGCGTGGCGTGGAGGTGAGCGACGTCCAGGACTTCCCGTGGGGGTCGTTCGTCTTCTTCAGTGATCCTGACGGCAACGGGTGGTCCGTGCAGCAGCCTCCGGCTTGGTCGTGACCGCGTCGGCCCGTGCTGTCAGAGCCGGCGTAGGACGGTGACGACCCGGCCGTAGATCGTCACTTCGTCGGGGGAGAACTCCATCGGGGAGAGCGAGGCGTTGGCGGGGGTGAGCACCACCTTCCCCCGTCGCCGGGTGAAGGTCTTGACCGTGCCCTCGTCCCCGGGGATCCCCGCCACCACGATGTCGCCGTTGTCGGCGTCGGGCTGCTGGCGCACGACCACGAAGTCGCCGTCGAAGATGCCTGCTTCGATCATGGACTCGCCCCGCACCCGGAGCATGAACACCGACCCGGGGCCGGTGAAGTCCTCGGGCAGCGGAAGCAGTTCCTCCACGTTCTCGCTGGCGAGTACCCCCGTGCCGGCGGCCACGTCCCCCAGCAGGGGCACGTGGCGGACCGGGCTGGCCGCCATGGCCGCCCGGGAGGAGGGATCGAACCGCACCTCCATGGCGCGGGGCTTCGTCGGGTCGCGGCGGAGGTAGCCCTCGCGCTGGAGCACGGCCAGATGGGCATGGACCGTCGAGGACGAGGTGAGCCCCACCGCCTCGCCGATCTCCCGGACCGAGGGGGGGTAGCCCTGCTCCCGCAAGCTGTCTCCGATGAACTCCAGGATCTGGAGCCGTTTCCCGGTCAACGCCTCGGCCATGTCGCTCTCCTCGTCCCGATCCGCCGTCGGTGGGGGTGTCGGCCGTCCCTTGTCCCGAGGCCCGGTCCCGGGTGGGGAGGGGGTCTCGGAAGGCGAACACCAGTTCGTGACACCGTACTCCCTCCCGGACCTCGGATCAAACACCTGTTCGATGTGGCTCTCCTCCCGTGGCGGGAGACGGTGTTACACCAGGGCGCGAGGGTGTCGGCATGGCCACGTGGGCACGGGTGCGAACGGGACAGACCTCTCTTGACACGAACACCTGTTCGTGCTGTGATGAGGGCGTGACGAACACCTGTTCGACTTCACCGACCGGGGGTCCGGACTGATGGCCGTCGCCCTGGCGCCGATCCCGGCCCGACGCCGTAACCGCACGCCCTCGCTGCGTGTGGTTGCCCCCGGGACGCGGGAGGCTCCGGACTATCCGGTCCGGCGCACCGGCGCACCCCGGCCGGCCCTTCCCAACTCCGAGCCCGACCGTCGATGCCACCAGGCGCGTCCCACGCGTGCCGGGTGCATCAGCGACGGCCGGACGGCCCGTCCCAGTGCCGCGGTGCGGCGCCGACGGGTCCTGCTCGGAATGGTGGCGGCGGGCTTGCTCGTCGCCCTTGCCCTGCCGTGGAGCGGTACCGGGGGCTCCCTCGCCACCCCCGGTCCCGCTCTGGCGGGGGAGACGGTCGCTCCCCATACCTCCTACGTCGTCCAGCCGGGGGACACGCTGTGGTCCATCGCGGTTCGGCTCGATCCCAGCGGCGATCCCCGACCGACAGTGGCGAAGCTCGAAGCCGAGGTCGGCGGCGATGGCGTCGTCCCCGGGGAGCAGCTGGTCCTTCCCTGATCGTTCTGGGAGTGGCACTACGGTTGGCCCGGTGCGCTGTCCGTGGTGTCAGAGTCTCGAGGACAAGGTCGTCGATTCTCGCCTGGCCGAGGACGGTGTCGCCATCCGCAGGCGCCGAGAGTGCCTGTCGTGCAACCGCCGCTTCACCACCTATGAACGCCTCGAGGAGGCACCGCTGTGGGTGATCAAGCGCGGCGGGCAACGCGAGCCCTTCGATCGCGCCAAGGTCGTGTCGGGTGTGAGGGCGGCGACGAAGAACCGACCGGTGACCGAGGAGAGGCTCGAGGAGATCGCCCAGCGGGTCGAAGAAGCGCTGCGGGGCGAGGGGGCCGAGGTGTCGAGCCAGCAGATCGGCGTGGCGGTGTTGGAACGCCTCCGTGAGGTGGACGACGTGGCCTACCTGCGTTTCGCCTCTGTCTACAAGGGTTTCGAGGACCTGGGGGACTTCCAGCGTGAGGTGGGATTGCTCACCAAGACCACAGAGCCCAAGCGCAGGGCCTAACACCGTTGGCTGAGCTCCTCGACGACGTCCCCGAGCGGGTGCTGGCGGTCTACGCCCATCCCGACGATCCCGACGTGTCGTGCGGGGGCACCCTGGCGCGCTGGGCCAACGCCGGGGCGGAGGTCCATGTGCTCATCTGCACGCACGGGGACAAGGGGACGACGGACCCTGAGGTGGACCCCGACGCGCTGGCGAGCCGACGGGCTGAAGAAGCGGCCGAGGCGGCGAGGATCCTCGGGGTGGCCGGCCAGTACTTTCTCGGGTACCCCGACGGTGAGCTCGTGGACGACACCGCCCTGCGCGGCACCCTGGTGCGCTGGGTGCGCGAGCTCCGCCCCCTCACCGTCCTCGGGCCCGACCCCACCGCGGTGTTCTTCGGCGAGGACTACTTCAACCATCGCGATCACCGCACGACGGGGTTCGCGCTGCTCGACGCCTTGTCACCCGCCGCCGCGCTCCCGCTGTACTTTCCCGAGACGGGCGCCGCCTACCAGGTGCAGACGGCGCTGCTCTCGGGCACCCTCGAGCCCAGTGTGTGGGTGGACGTCACGGCCACCATCGACGACAAGGTGGCGGCGGTGTCGTGTCATGGGAGCCAATTCGGCGACGGCGGCGAGTGGGCGCGCCGGGCCGTGCGAGAACGCGCCCAGGAGGACGGGCGCCGGGCCGGGGTCGGCTATGCCGAGGGATTCCGGCGCCTGCGGCTCGGTGGCTGACGCCGGCGTCGTCACCGGCGCCGGCGCCTGCACGGTGTTGCACGTCGACATGGACTCGTTCTTCGCATCGGTGGAGGTCCTCGACGACCCGTCCCTGGCGGGGCGACCCGTCATCGTCGGTGGTGCCGGTGCCCGCGGCGTCGTGGCGTCATGCACCTATGAAGCACGTGCCTTTGGTATCCACTCCGCCATGCCCTCGGTCGAGGCCAGGCGTCGGTGTCCCCATGCCGTGTTCCTGCCGGGACGCTTCGCCCGATACGTGGAGATGAGCGAGCGCCTGCACGCCGTGCTCCACAGATTCTCGCCCGTGGTGGAGGGCATCGCCCTCGACGAGGCGTTCGTCGACGTCGCCGGGGGGCGACGTCTCCTCGGATCACCGCCGGAGATCGCCCGGGAGATCCACCGGGCCGTCCACGACGACATGCAGATGGAATGCGGCGTGGGCGTGGCCCGGACCAAGCTGCTCGCCAAGCTGGCCTCGCGTGCGGCCAAGCCGGTCGTCACCCCCGAGGGCCCCCGACCGGGGCCCGGAGTTGTCGTCGTCCTGCCCGAACAGGAGTTGTCGTTCCTCCACCCCCTGCCCGTCCGGGCCCTGTGGGGGGTGGGACCCGCTACCGCCCGGCGCCTCGACGGTCTGGGGGTCACGACCATCGGCGAACTGGCGCGCATCCCCGAGGACACGCTGTGCCGTTCTCTGGGCGTCGCCAACGGGCATCAGCTCGCCCAGTTGGCCCGGGGCGAGGACCCTCGACGGGTGGAAGCGACCCGGGAGGTCAAGTCCGTGGGTCACGAGGAGACCTTTGCCGCCGACATCGAAAGCCACGGCGGCCTGCACCGCCATGTCGTCCGTATGGCGGACGCCGTCGGGACTCGCCTGCGCGAGGCGGGACTGGCGGGGAGGACGATCACGGTGAAGGTCCGGTACGGCGACCGGGCCACCATCACGCGGTCGCACACCGTGGCGGCACCGGTCGACTCCCCCGCGCGCTCGGGGCCGTCGCCGGTGCGCTGCTCGACGCCGTCGACGTGACACCCGGGGTCCGTCTCCTGGGCGTATCGGTGTCGGGACTGGTCGGCGCCCTGTCCACCGCCCGCCAACTCTCCTTCGACGACGACGACGGTGATGGGCCGACCGGGTCGCAGTCCCCCCGTGATCCGACCCTCCCGAGCGCCGTGGGCTCGGGCGGGGTCGAGACGGGCGTGGCCTCGGTGGGCACTCGGGAGCTGGCCTGGCACGAGGTGGAGGCGGCGGTCTCTGCCATCAGGGCCCGCTACGGCAACGCCTCGGTCGGCCCCGCCGCGCTCGTGGGGCGCGAGGGACTGGCCGTCAAGGAACGGGGTGACACCCAGTGGGGGCCGAGCGCTCCCGGGGGGCCAGGAGACGGCGACCCATGACCACGGGGAGAGGGCCCCTGGTGTTCCACCGGCCGGTCGTGACCCCGGTTCCGGGCGTGGACCAGGGCCTTGAGCGTCGATGGGCACCACCCAGAGAACCGGCTGAGAATGCCAGGCGCCGTTGTCTTGCCCTTCGACCGTGCCTAAGATTGATTGGCGCGCGTCACGTTCGCGACGGAGCTGGAAGGGGGTGAGAGTGCCGCTCTCCGAGCATGAGCAGCGTGTGCTGCACGAGTTGGAGCAAGCGCTGTATCAGGAGGACCCGAAGTTCGCCGATCGCGTGCGATCGGAGAGCGTCTACCGCTACGCGGGCCGATACCTCAAATGGTCGATCGCCGGCTTCGTCGCCGGCTTGGCGGTCATGCTCATCTTCTTCACCACCAACGTGTTGCTCGGGTTCCTCGGCGTGCTCATCATGTTCGCCTCCCTCGTCACCTTCTGGACCAACGTGCGCCGGATGGGCAAGGCGGGTTGGGAGGAGATCGGTCACTCCCTCCGGACCGACGGCATCGGAAACGCCCTCAACGACACGCGCGGCTGGTTGCGCGACCGCTTTCGCCGTAACCGCTGACGACCGCGTCGACCCGGCTCGGTGACGGTGGTCGACCTCTGTCTGGCGATCGATATCGGGGGAACCAAGCTGGCGGCGGGTCTCGTCGGCGCCGATGGAACGCTCCTTGGGGCGCGTCGGATCCCGACGCCGCAGACCGGGGATCCCGAAGAGCTCTTCGCCGTGCTGGCCTGGTTGGTGGGCGATGTGCTCGCCTCTGCGGCCGGCCCCGGTGGTGCGGGAGCCGACGCCAAGGTCGTGGCGTGCGGGGTGGGTTGCGGTGGGCCCATGGACCTGCTCCGGGGGACGGTGTCACCGCTGAACATCCCCGCCTGGCGGGATTTTCCCTTACGCGCCCGGGTGGAGGAGATCAGCGGCCACGCCGTTGCGCTGGACAACGACGCCAAGGCGTTCGCACTGGCTGAGGGCTGGTCCGGCGCGGCACGGGGCCGCCACAACTTCGTCGCCGTGGTGGTGTCCACCGGAGTGGGCGGAGGCATCGTGGTCGACGATCGTCTTCTCGACGGCGCTTCGGGGAACGCCGGCCACATCGGGCACGTGATCGTCGAACCCGACGGTCGGTTGTGCGCGTGCGGCGCGCGGGGCTGTCTCGAGGCCGAAGCATCGGGGACCGCCATCGCGGCAGTGACGGGAAAGCCTCCCGCCGAGGCGACACCAGAGGTCGTGGCGCGGACGGGACGTCTGGTGGGGCGAGCCGCCGCGTCGGTGGTGAGCCTGCTCGACGTCGATCTCATCGTGGTGGGCGGATCTGTCGCCCTCGGGTTCGGCACCCCCTTCTTCGCCGCCGCCAATACCGAGTTGGGGGCCCGGGCGCGTTTGTCCTTCACCACCGACGCGCAGATCGTGCCGAGCGGTCTCGCCGCGGATGGGGGCCTCGTCGGCGCCGGGGCCCTCGGCTGGCGAGCACTGCGGCGCGGTCTGGTGCAGACCTCGTGATGGCGCGTCGTGCCCGCGCTGGGGGAGGGGGGCCGGCATCGGGGCCGACCGTCGCCGCGGTCGCGGCGGCCCTCGCTCTGCGCCCATGGTTGTGGCCCGCGGCGGTGGCGGAGACGGCGCGCCTGGCGCGACCGGGGTGGTGGCACCGATGGCCGTTGCTGCCGCTCCCCGACGAAGCGCTGTGGCGGTTCCGCATGGAGACCGCCTATGGGGGGACGGGCGAGGCGGTCCCAGAGCGTGCAGACGTCGTGACCTTCATCAGCTGGTGCGCCACCATGGGTCGTTGGCGCCGCCGGTGACGCCGGTGACGGGATCAAACTGCCAGAGCGGACGCTGCCGACAGGAGTAGCCTCGTCGGTGATGTTGGCCAGAGAAGCCGGCGCCACTGGGACGAGCCGAGCGCTCGTGCTCAACGCGACGTTCGAGCCACTGGGGCTCGTCTCCACCCGCCGCGCCCTGATCCTCGTCCTGGCTACCAAGGCTGAGCTCGTCCACGCCACCGATCAGATCTTTCGATCCGAGCGTCGGTCCTTTCCCGAGCCATCGGTGGTGCGCCTGTCGCGCTATGTGCGGGTCCCCCACGACCGCACGGTGGCGGTGAACCGGCGCACGGTTTTCGCCCGGGACAGTCACCGTTGCCAGTACTGCGGGTTGACGGCGGAAAGCATCGACCACGTCATGCCCCGGAGCCGGGGGGGTATGCACGCGTGGGACAACGTGGTGGCCGCCTGCCGTCGCTGCAACACGCGTAAGGAGGACCGGCTGCCGCACGAGGCCGGCCTCGTCCTGCGCTCCCAACCATGCGCGCCACGCCAGCGGGTATGGCTGCTGGCCATGGGCGGGGGAGCGCGCGACGAATGGGCGCCGTATCTCGGTGAGCAGTCCCTGACCGCGTGACCGCCGCCTCCGGCGGCGACTGGGTCATCGAGCGTCGGACCGAGACCGCACGCATCTTGCACCAACCGTGGCCCGAGCGCGCCATGGTCGAGCACCGCGTGGTGGGGTTGTGCGCGGTGGCCGGACCTCGGGCCATCGTGCTCGGAAGCACCCAGAACGCCGACGTGGTGGACGCGCACCGGGTGGCGCGCGACGGCGTGGACGTCGTGCGACGGAGCTCAGGCGGCGGCGCGGTGGTGCTGGCTCCCTCCGCACAGGTGTGGCTGGAGGCGTGGCTCCCTCGCCACGACCCTCTGTGGGAGGACGACGTCATCGTCTCGTCGGGGTGGTTGGGTGAGACGTGGGCGCGCGCGCTTGAGGCACTCGGCGCCTCGAACCTGCGCGTGCATCGCGGCCGGGCCACGCGCACCGAATGGTCCGACATGGTGTGCTTCGCCGGTGTCGGGCCCGGCGAGGTGACGCTGGGGACGGCGAAGGTGGTGGGCATCGCCCAGCGCCGCACCCGCCACGGCGCCCGCTTCGGCGCGTTGGCCTTGGTGACGTGGGATCCCGCGTCGGTGCTGTCGCTCTTGGCGCTCCATGACGCGTCGGGGCTGACCGGTGCGTCGTACGCACTCGACGACCTGGCCATTGGCGTCCGACGCCTACTGCCTCCACCGCTGGGCGACCTCGACGACGGGGCGGTGATCAGTGCGGTCGAAGACGCGCTGCTGTCTGCGCTGCCCTGAAACCGCGCACCTGTTCCTGACCTGCACAGCCTGACCTGCACAGCCTGACCTGAACCGACCGGTGCGACTCCGCGCGTCCGGTCATCCGGCGCGCTCGGCGATCCCTGTGCCCCCGGCTCGGGGCCCTGGGGGAGGGGCGCGCCCGAGGAGGGGGTGGCGGGTGGCGGGGTGGGGAGAGGTGGGGTGAAAGGGCATTGACCTGTGGGGGAGTGGGGGCTAAAGTGGCGCAAAGTGGAGTAAAGGGGAGGAGCCCGCGAAGATTGCGGGGGGAGCGTCGTGGGAGCTCGATTCGGTGGCACGGTTTTTTGGGACTTACGAGCACTCGCTCGACTCCAAGGGTCGGGTGATCCTTCCGTCGAGATTTCGTGCCTCGTTCGAGCACGGCGGGTACCTCACGGAGTACCGGGACGGCTGCCTCGCCCTGTGGACGCCGGACGAGTTCGAACGGCAGATGGAGGAGATGCAGGCGCGGGCCGCCAGCGGGAAGAGCGACCGGAACCTGGCTCGTATGTGGGCCTCGCACACACACGATCTCGAGGTCGACCGTCAGGGGCGAATCGTGCTCCCGGCTCGGATGCGGCAATACGCGGCGCTGGAGAACGACGTCACCGTTGTCGGTGTGATCGACCGGGTCGAGCTGTGGGACCCGACGCGTTGGCAGACCAACATCGGGCCCGAGGAGCTGCGATTCACCGAGGGTGCCGACGACTGAGCCCGGGCGAGGGCGCGCCACGCCTCGGCACCACTCGCTGTCTACGCCGGCCAGTGCAGCGGGTACAAGGAGAACGGCCACAAGACGAAAGGGGAGTCACGAAGGACGATCGGTCGAGCCGATCGCCATGCAAGAACACCAGGAACATGCGCAGCCCCTCGGCTGGTTCGGTGGAAGACTCCTCCTCCGCCCGCTTCCAACCGAGTCGCTGGAGTAACCCTCCCGACGGCATCCCGCCAGTCGAGGGGCTGCGGATGCGCCAGGTGTTCACCCACGAGCCGGTCATGGTCGACGAGGTGGTGGCGCTCTTTGCCCCCGTGCCGGCCGGCGTGGTCATCGACGCCACCGCGGGAGGAGGCGGACACGCCGCTGCACTCCTGGGAGCCAATCGGCATCTGCGGGTGCTCTGTCTCGATCGCGATCCCGACGCCGTCGCCGCGACGACCGATCGACTGGCGGAGTTCGGCGACAGGGCCACGGTGCGCCGGGCCCGCTTCGACCACCTCGACGTCGTGGCGCAAGAGATCGGTGTGGGGCGGGGATCCGCCAGCGGTGTCCTGTTCGACCTGGGCGTGAGCTCTCCGCAGCTCGACCGGCCCGAACGGGGTTTTTCGTACCGCGTCGATGCCCCCCTCGACATGCGCATGGACCCCGACGACGGCCCGACCGCCGCAGACCTGGTCAACACTTGGTCCGAGGCCGACCTCGCTCGTCTGTTCGCCGCCAACGGGGAGGGGCGCTTCGCCCGCCGGATCGCCCGCGTTGTCGTGGCGGCGCGGCCTCTCACCACCACCGGCGCTCTCGCCGAGGTGGTCCGCTCGGCCTTACCGGCTGCGGTGCGCCGACAAGGTGGCCACCCGGCGCGCCGCGTGTTCCAAGCGCTGCGGGTCGCGGTGAACGACGAGCTCGAGGTGCTGGCTGATGCGCTGCCCGTCGCCATCGAGACACTCGCCCCGGGCGGCCGTTGTGTGGCCATCGCCTACCACTCGGGGGAGGACCGCATCGTCAAAGCGGCCTTCCGCCAAGCCGAGACGGGCGGCTGCACGTGCCCCCCGCGCCTGCCCTGCACGTGCGGAGCGGTGTCGCTGGGCAAGCTCGTCTTCCGCGGGACCCGCCGACCGACGTCACAGGAGATGGCGCGCAACCGGCGTTCGGAGAGCGCCCTGCTGCGCGCCTTCGAGCGGGGCGAGGGCTGATGGCCCCCGTCGTCGCGCCCGAACGCGTCAGGGCCGCGCCGGGTCCGGTTCGTGTCCCGGGGACAGCTGCCCAGCCCCGGCGTCCGGTCGAGGCCCCGGGTCTGCGCCCTCCTCGGTGGCCCTTGCGGCGCACGGCCGCACTGTGTGGGGTCATCGTCCTGGTCAGCTTGCTCATGGTGGCAGCGGCCAGCGCCTACATGACCCAGGGACAGGTGCGCCTCACCCGGTTGCAGGGGCAGCTCACCGCGGTCCTCGGGCAGCACCATGACCTCGAGGATCGCCTAGCGAAGCTCTCCAATCCCTCCCGGGTGGTGTCGCAGTCCCAGCACCACGGCCTCGTGCCGCCGAGCCAGGTGACGGACCTGACCCAGGTGAACCCTTCGACGTCGTCCCCGGCCACCACCGCCCCGTGATCCGCACCCCGAAGGGCCGGGGATCGGGCGCGCCCCGGCCCCGGCGCGCCCGCCCCGACAAGCCCCGCGTGGCCGGAGCACGTCCGGACAAGGGACGCCTGGCGCGCGAGCGCTCGGGCTCGATCAGCGTCACCGGGACTCGCTCCCACGCCTCGCGCAAGACCAACGCCCGGCGCCCCCTGCCCGGATCGAGGTCGGGCGCCGGCGCCCGGTCAGGCGACGCGCGCCAGGCACCACGGCCCGAGGCAGCACCCCCGAAGACCGGGGCCCGTCCCCGGGGCTACGAACGGCGGGTCGCTCCGAATCCGCCCCGTGATCGACGCTCAAGCGCGGTCACGGGGGGGATCCAACGTCGGCGCGTCGGGGTCATGCGCGTGGTGGTGGTCCTGGTGTTCCTGGCGCTCGCCCTCCGCCTGATCGGGGTGCAGGTGTTCTCGAGCGGCCGATATTCGGCCATGGGAGCCCGCCAGGTCGACACGACGGTCACCACCCCGGCGGTCCGGGGCGGGATCTACGACCACGACGGCGCGCCGCTGGCCCTGTCGGTGCCGCGCTCGGACATCTATGCCGACGCGTTTCTCATCCACCATCCTGGTCTGGTGGCGGCGGGGCTGACATCGGTGCTCGGCGTGCCGACGCGGAGGTTGAAGGCCGAGTTGTCCGAGCACTCGGGATACATCCTCCTGGCGCACGACGTCGTGGACAGCGTGGCGGCGAAAGTGACCGCGCTCGTGGAGCCGGGTATCAGCGTGCAACCGGTCACGGTGCGCACCGACCCCGCCGGCTCGCTCGCGTCCCCGCTCATCGGCACGGTGGGCGCGGCGGGCACCGGGCAGTCGGGCCTCGAGTACCAGGACAACTCCCTGCTGGCGGGGCACACCGGTTCCGCCAAAGAGCAGGTGTCGCCCGACGGCGTCCCGCTCCCAGGCAAGACGACGCAAAACTCGCCCACCGTTCCCGGTACCGGCATCGAGCTCACCATCGACGAGCCCCTGCAGTACGTGACCGAGCAGGCCCTCGGGCAAGAGATCCTGGCCTCGCACGCCAAGAGCGGCATCGCCATCGTCATGAACACTCGCACGGGCGAGATCCTGTCCATGGCCAACCTGGTCGCCAAGACGGTGCAGCCCCCGGCGCCCAAGCCCGCAGTGACGCCGACATCGACTCCTCCTCCCGCGGGGTCGCCGGCGGCCTCGACCCCGACCACCACCACGACGGTTCCTCCGCTCCCGCCACCGATCACCACCGTGGTCCAGGCCCCGCAGAACCTCGCCCTCACCCAGGTGTACGAGCCGGGTTCGGTCTTCAAGCTGGTGACGTTCTCGGCCGCCCTCCAAGACGGGATCATCTCGCCCGACGAGGTCTTCACCGTCCCCAACTCCCTCACCATCGACGGCTGGGTGTTCCATGACGCCGAGAGCCACCCCACCGAGACGCTGACGGCCACGCAGATCCTCGCCCAGTCCTCCAACATCGGGACCATCGAGATCGCCCAGCAGCTCGGCGAGGGTCGGCTGGCGGCCCAGATCTCCACCCTGGGCTTCGGGCGCACCACCGGGCTCGGCTTCCCGGCGGAGTCGGCGGGGTTGGTGAAGAGCGATCCCGCGACGTGGCAGGTGTCGGACATCGGCTCCACGCCCATCGGCCAGGACGACGCCGTCACCGCCCAGCAGATCCTCGACATGGTGAACACGGTCGGCACCGGGGGCGTCTTCGTCCCACCCCGGCTGGTGCGGGCCACGGTCGCGTCGGACGGGTCCGTCACCGCCACGCCGATGGCGGCCACGCACCGGGCACTCTCTCAAGAGGTGGCGTCGCAGCTCACCACGATGATGGAGTCGGTGGTCCAGGACGGCACGGCGGTGCTGGCGGGCGTGCCGGGCTACACCGTGGCGGGCAAGACCGGCACGGCGCAGATCCCCGACCTCGTCCACGGCGGGTACATCCCCGGTGCGTACGAAGCGACCTTCGCGGGGTTCGCCCCCGCCGAGAACCCGGCCCTGTCGGCCATCGTGGTGCTCGAGCACCCGTCACCGATCTACGGCGGCACGGTGGCCGCACCGGTGTTCTCCCAGATCATGCGCTACGCGCTGCACCGGTACGGGATCCCCACCTCCCCCGGGGGCGGAAAGACCGGCGGGACTCCGATGGCGGTACCGTTTCCCCTGGTCTCGGCGCCGAAGACCGTCCCTCAGAGCACCCCGGTCACCGCCGCCACGACGACTACGATCGTCGCTTCCCCCAGGAAGATCGCGGAAAGGGCGTGACCGCTGCGGCGGTCCCTCACTGTGCGCATGGACCGGCTGCTCGAGGAGGTCGAGGTCATCGAGTCCTATCGGGACCCTGCCGACACCGAGGTCACCGCCATTGAATTCGACAGCCGAGAGGTCGGGCCCGGGGCACTGTTCTGTTGTCTTCCCGGCGTGGCGGGAGACGGGCACGATCACGCCGCGCAAGCCGTCGCCCGCGGGGCCACGGCCCTTCTCGTCGAGCGTCGCCTGGCCCTGGACGTGACTCAAGCGGTGGTGGCGCCGGGCACGGCTCGCCCCGCCATGGCCCACGTGGCGTGCGCGTTCTTCGGCCAACCGGCCCGATCGCTGCTCATGGTGGGGGTCACCGGGACAAACGGCAAGACGACGGTCACGCACCTGCTGGCCTCGATCCTCGAAACGCATCTGGGGCCGACCACGGTCATCGGCACCCTCGACGGCGCCCGCACCACACCCGAGTCCCCGGTGCTCCAGCGCCTGCTGGCCCAAGCACGCGACACCGGCCGTCGCGCCGTGGCGATGGAGGTGTCGTCGCATGCGCTGGCCCAGGCTCGTGTCGACGGGATCCGCTTCGATGCGGCGGTGTTCACCAACCTGTCCCACGACCATCTCGACTACCACGGCACCGTCGACGCTTACTTCGCCGCCAAAGCCTCGCTGTTCACCCCGGAGCGCGCCGCGCTGGCCGTGGTCAACGAGGACGACACCTGGGGCCGGCGGGTCCTCGCCCGCACCGTGGTGCCCAGTGTCGGGTACTCGATGGCGGAGGTGAGTGACCTCCACAGCACCGCCGATCACACCTCCTTCACATGGCGTTCGCGCCGGGTCGAACTGCAACTCGTGGGTTCGTTCCACGTGGCCAACGCTCTGGCTGCCGCCACCACCGCGGCGGCGCTGGGTATCCCCGAGGACGTCATCGTGACCGGCCTCAGCCGGGCGACGCCCGTGCCCGGTCGATTCGAGGTCGTCGCCACCGCGGCGCCGTTCACCGTCGTCGTCGACTACGCCCACACCCCCGAGGGGCTCGAGGTGGCATTGGACAGCGCCCGCGCGCTGGCGCAGGGGCACCGGGTCCTGTGCGTCTTCGGGTGCGGTGGGGACCGGGACCGCGAGAAGCGCCCCGTCATGGGCGCTGTGGCCGCCGCGCGGCGCCGATGTGGCGGTGGTCACCTCCGACAATCCGCGCCACGAGGACCCCGACGCCATCATCGCCGAGGTCCTGGCGGGCGTTCCCGCCGGCGCCGAGGTCATGTCCCGCCGCGAGCGGGCCGAGGCCATCGAGCTCGTCATCGACCTGGCCGGACCGGGGGACGTGGTGGTGGTGGCGGGCAAGGGCCACGAACGAGAGATCGAGATCGGGACCAAGCGACTGCCCTTCGACGATCGCGCCGTGGCCGCCGCGGCGGTCGGGCGGCGGGGACCCGGCGCGGAGGACCGGGTGTGATCAGCCTGATGGCCTCGGGCGGCATCGCCCTGTGGGTGGCGGCGCTGGGGACGCCGCTGCTCATCCGATGGCTGGCAACGCAAGCGGATCGGGCAGCAGATCCGCGAGGACGGCCCCTTCATGCACCTGGCCAAGGCGGGTACGCCGACCATGGGGGGTCTGGCGCTCGTCGTGGCGGTGGCGGTGGGGTATCTCATGGGCCACGCCGGCACCCACGTGGCGTTCAGCCGGCCGGGTGTGCTCGTCATCGGGGTCACGCTCTGTGCGGCGGTGGTCGGGTTCGCCGACGACTGGATCAAGGTGCGCCACCGCCGCAGCCTCGGACTGAACAAGCGGGCCAAGCTCGCGGCCCAAGTGGTCATCGGGGTGGCGTTCGCTCTGCTGGCCGAGCACTGGGCGGGGGTGAACACCCACCTGTCGTTCACCCGGTGGGACTCCCTGGGGGTCGACCTCGGACAGGTGGGGTGGATCGTGTGGGCGGTGGTGATCCTCGTCGGCACCGCCAACGCCGTGAACCTCACCGACGGCCTCGACGGGCTGGCCTCGGGTTCGGCCACGTTCTGCTTCGCGTGCCTGGCCGTGATCGGGTACTGGCAGTTCCGTCACTACTCGATCTACCACGTGGCGTCGGCCCTCGACATGGCCCTGGCTTCGGTGGCGCTGGCCGGGGCCTGTCTGGGCTTCTTGTGGTGGAACGCGGCGCCGGCGCGGATCTTCATGGGTGACACCGGTTCGCTCGCCATCGGCTCGGGCCTGGCCGCGCTGTGCCTGCAGATGAACCTCCAGCTGCTCCTGCCGGTCATCGGCGGCCTCTTCGTGATCGAGACGTTGTCGGTGGTGATCCAGGTGGTGAGCTTCCGGGTCTTCGGTCGGCGCGTGTTCCGCATGGCGCCGATCCACCACCATTTCGAGCTGGTGGGCTGGCCCGAGACCACGGTGATCGTGCGCTTCTGGATCCTGGGCGGCCTGTTCGCCGCGCTCGGTCTCGGGCGTGTTCTACGCGGACTTCCTGTCGGTCACGGGACTGCACTGAGACCCGCCTTGCCGTCGCATCGCGTCCTGGTCTACGGCCTCGGGGTGAGCGGGGTCGCCACCGCCGCCCGCCTGCTGGCAGAGGGCGACGGACGTGGTCGCCGCCGACGACGACACCGGGCCGCGGACCCGTGCCAGCGCCGCGACGCTCGGCATCGAGCTGGTGTCGGCGCCGGACGGGCCCGCGCTCGACGTTCTGGCCCGCAGCGTCGACGAGATCGTGGTGAGCCCGGGGGTGCCCGCCCGCCACCGCGTGTTCTCGCTTGGACGGCACCGTCCCCATCGTGGGCGAGGTGGAGCTGGCCTGGCGCCGGGCGCGCTGTCCGATCGTCGCCATCACCGGCACCAACGGCAAGACCACGGTGACCACGCTTGGTGCACGCCATGCTCGAAGCCTCGGGGGTCCACGCCGTGGCGGCGGGCAACATCGGCCGGCCCCTGCTCGACGCGGTCGGGCAGCGACGCCGAAGTGATCGTGGCCGAGGTGTCGTCGTTCCAGCTGGCGCTCACCGACGTCGTTCCGTCCCGCCGTGGGGGCGTGGGTGAACTTCTCGGCCGACCACCTCGACTGGCACGCCACGGTCGATGACTACCGCGACGCCAAGGCCCGGGTGTGGGCCAACAGCGGGCCCGGCGACGTGGCCGTGGTCAACGCCGAGGACCCGGTGGTGCTGGCGGCATCGGACGTGCCTCGGGCCCGGGGGGCCGAGCTGGCCACGTTCGGGCTCCAGGACGGGCGACTACCGCCTGCACGGCGACGCGCTCGTCGGTCCCGAGGGGGACGCCGTGGCCCGGCACGAGCGAGCTGGCCCGGACCATGCCCCACGACCTGGTGGACGCCCTGTGCGCCGTGGCCGAGCGCCTCGGCGGCGGGGGCCAGCGCCGAGGGATGCCGGCAGGCCCTGCTCGGATTCGCGCGGGCTCCCCCACCGGGTCGAGCTGGTAGGCGAGGCTAACGGGGTGCGGTTCTACGACGACTCCAAGGCCACCACGCCCGGGGCCGTGCTGGCCGCGTTGGAGGGATTCGCTCCGGCCGTGCTCATCGCCGGGGGGCGCAACAAGGGCCTCGACCTGTCGGTGCTGCGGCGCGGCGGCACCCGGTCTGCGGGGCGTGGTCGCCATCGGGGAGGCCGCACCCGAGGTGGTGGCGGCGTTCGAGGGGCTCGTGCCCGGTGACCCAGGAGCAGTCCATGGCCGGCGCCGTGACCGCGGCGGTGTCGATGGCGGGGCCCGGCGACTCGGTGGTGCTGTCGCCGGCGTGCGCCTCGTTCGACTGGTACGGGTCGTACGCGGAGCGGGGCGACGACTTCGCCCGCTGCGTGCGCGCCGTGCCGGGATTCAGGTCCGCGAGTCGGAGAGGACCCCGGTGAGCCCCGGCGCCACGTCGGTTCCGAGCCCGCGGCCGGGGCGGGAGAACATCCCCTCGGCCCACCTCAGGCTGGTGGAGGGTGGCGTCGGGCGTCTGCGCATCCCGACGCCGCGGGCCGGACACCGCGACCTGGTTTCGACGCGCACGGCCGTGCTCGGCATCGTGCTGGCGCTGTGCGGCATCGGTCTCGTGATGGTGCTTTCCGCGTCGGCGTACACGTCGCTGCAGTACTACGGGTCGGTGTGGACCATCTTCGAGCGCCAGGTCCTGTGGATGGGGCTCGGTGCCATCGCCTTCTTGGGCGCCATCCGGGTCCGCTACGACTACTGGCGCCGCCTGCGGCTGGTGTTGCCCCTCGTGACGCTGGGTCTCCTCGTGGCCGTGCTCGTGCCCGGGATCGGGGTGGTGGCGGGCGGGTCGAGCCGGTGGATCGGCGTCGGGCCGCTGCGGATCCAGCCGTCCGAGCTCATGAAGCTGGCCATGGCCGTCTTCGCCGCCGACCTTCTGGCCCGGCGTGCCGACCGTCTGCAGAGGACGCGGTCGGTGGTGGTGCCCGCTCCTCGGACTGCTGGCGGTCTCGGGGCTCCTGGTGTTGAAGCAACCCGACATGGGAACGGCCATGGTGCTCGCCTTCATCACCTTCGCGTTGCTCTACGCCGGAGGGGTGCCGCTGCGCCCCGTGCTTGAAGGCGCTCGGTGTGACGGCGGTGCTCGGCCTGATCGTGGGGTTGGCCGAGCCGTACCGCCGGGCCCGGCTGTTGTCGTTCCTCGATCCCTTCGCCCACGCCAAGGGGTCGGGCTACCAGGTGGTCCAGTCGCTGGTGGGACTGGGCTCGGGCCACCTCTACGGCCTCGGTCTGGGGGGAGGCCGGGAGAAGTGGGGACTGCTCCCCAACGCCCACACCGACTTCATCTTCTCGGTGATCGGCGAGGAGGGTGGGTTGGTGGGCACGCTGATCGTCTTGGTCCTGTTCGGCGCGCTGGCGTGGTACGGGCTGCGGGCCGCCGATCGGGCGCCCGACCGCTTCGGCGCACTCCTGGCCGTGGCCGCCACGTGCTGGATCACGAGTCAGGCGGTGATCAACATCGGGGCCGTGATCGGCGTCCTTCCCGTGACCGGGATCCCTCTGCCCTTCATCTCCTTCGGGGGATCGTCGCTGGTCATCACCCTGGTGGCGGCGGGCATGCTGGTCAACGTGGCATCGCACGAGAAACCCCCGGGTGGTGACCGGCCCCGAGGCCCGCGACCGTCCCCCAGGCCATCGAGACACTGCGTCGCCGCGACCGCGGGTGAGGACCCGGCGCTATGCGCTGGTGGCAGGCGGGGGGACCGGTGGCCATCTCGTTCCCGCCCTGGCCGTGGCGCGTGCCCTGGGCGAGGGACATGGGCCCGACGCCGTCGAACTGGTGGGCGCCCGCCGCGGACTGGACGCCGAGCTCCTGGCCGGGGAGGGACTGCCGGTGACGCTGCTGCCCGGCCGGGGCTTCGCCCGGCGTCTGGACGCCCGGTCCACTGCCGCCAACGTGGGGGCGGTCCTGGGTCTGGTGGCCGCCCTGGTGGGCGCCCTCGTCGTGGTGGTCCGACGCCGGCCTTCGGTGGTGGTGGCCATGGGCGGCTACGCGTGCGTGCCGACTGCGCTGGCCGCCGCCCTCGTCGGCATCCCGGTGGTGCTGGTCAACGTGGATGCCGTGCCCGGCGCGGCCAATCGCCTGGTGGGCCGTTTCGCCCGGCGCCGCGGCGGTGGCCTTCGAGGGCACCGCGCTGCCGCGGGCGGTGGTGACCGGAGCCCCCGTGCGGCGCGAGCCATCGTGGACAGCGCCCATCCCGACGAGGGCGCCCGGTCAGCGGCCCGGGAGGCGCTCGGGCTGCCCCGTGACCGTCTGGTGGTGGCGGTCGTGGGTGGGTCGCTGGGATCCAAACGACTCAACGAGGCGGTCATCGCGCTGGCCGGGTTGTGGCGAGACCGCACCGACGTGGCGCTGTACCACGTGGTGGGCCGGCGCGACCGGGCGTGGGCGGCGCAGGCCGCGCTGGGCAGCGCCCCGGGGTCCGACCATGACGGGCTGTGCTACATCCAGGTCCCCTACGAGGAACGGATGGGGCTCTTCTACCAGGCCGCCGACATCGTGGTCTCCCGGGCCGGGGCCGTCACCGTGGCCGAGCTGGCCGTGGTGGGGGTGCCCGCCATTCTCGTGCCGCTCCCCGGCGCGCCCGGTGACCACCAGAGCGCCAACGCCAGAGTCCTCGAGCGCGCCGGCGGTGCGGTGGTCATCGTCGATCCGGCGTGCAACGGCCCCCGGCTGGCCCGGGAGATCGACGCCCTGGCATCGCGGTCGGGCCGGCTGGCCGCCATGGCCGCCGCCGCCGGTGCGGTGGGGCGGCCCGACGCCGTCGCCGCGGTGGTGGAGTTGACCCGGGCCCACGCCCGGGCGCCGCGCTCCGAAGCGGACCGGGCCCGTGCCCGCTGAGTCCGGGCCGGCCGATGCCGGGCAGAGGACCGACGGCGGGCCGGAAAACGAGACGGCCCTCGATCTCTCCCGTCCTCGACACATCCACGTGGTGGGGGCGGGGGGCGCGGGGATGAGCGCCATCGCCTCGGTGCTCTTCGCCATGGGCCACGTCGTCACGGGGAGCGACCTCAAGACCTCGGCCACCCTCGAACGTCTGGCCGCCAGCGGGGTGCGGGTCCACGTGGGCCACGACGCCGCCCACATCGGCGACGCCGAAGTCGTCGCGGTCTCCACCGCCATCCCCGACTCCAATCCCGAAGTCGTCGAAGCCCGTCGGCGGGGCCTGCCGGTGCTGAGCCGGGCCCAGGCGCTGGCGGCCATCGCGGCGCGGTCGACGGTGCGTGGCGGTGTCGGGGACCCACGGCAAGACCACGACCACCTCGATGTTGGCGCTGATCCTGATCGAAGCCGGGCTGCGACCGAGCTTTCTCATCGGCGGTGACGTCAACGAGATCGGGACCAACGCGGTGTGGGACACGGGCGAATGGATGGTGCTCGAGGCCGACGAGAGTGACGGGACGTTCTTGCATCTCGCCCCGGAGGTCGCGGTGGTCACCAACATCGAGGCCGACCACCTCGACTACTACGGGGACTTCGACCACCTGGTCGATGCGTTCGACTCGCTTCTTGACCTCAGGGGCCGCGGGGCGCGGTCGTGGGCGGGGACGACCCGGTGGCGGCGCGTCTGGGGCGCGCCACGGCGCCGAGCTGGTGGGGAGCGGCCCTGACGCCACCTACCGCATCGAGGACCTGGAAACCGGACGCGGGGTGTCGTTCGCGCTGCGGGCGCGGGAGCGGTTGCTCGGGGCGCGTGGCGCTGCCGGTGACCGGTGCCAACATCGCCAGCAATGCCGCGGTCGCCGTGGCCGCCGCGTTGGTCGTGGGCGCGCCTTTCGACGCGGCCCAGCGCGCCCTGGCGCGCTTCGCCGGTGTGGCCCGTCGTTTCGAGTCTCGGGGCGAAGCACAGGGCGTGCGCTTCGTCGACGACTACGCCCACCTGCCCACCGAGGTGGCCGCGGTGATCGAGGCGGCTCGCCATACGGGCCCCGACCGTCTCGTCGTGGTGTTCCAGCCGCATCGCTACAGCCGCATCGCGGCACTGGGGGAGCAGTTCGCCCACGCCTTCACGGGGGCCGACGTGGTGGTCATCACCGACGTGTTCCCCGCCGGAGAGGCACCGCTCCCGGGCGTGACGGGGCGCGTCGTGGCGGAGGCGGTGCGGCGCGCCCATCCGTCGCTCGACGTCACCTACATACCCGGGCGCGCCGAGCTGGCCATCTACGTGGCGGGGCTCCTCGTCCCCGGTGACCTGTGTCTGACCCTCGGTGCCGGCGACCTCACGTCCCTACCCGACGAGCTCCAGGCGACCACCGCGTGGTGAGCCCGGGCGCGCTCGAGCCGCAGGGGGCGCCGAGCTCCGTGCTCGACGCCATCGCCGACGCGCTGGGCGAACGGGCCACGCGCCACGCACCGTTGGGCGCCCGCACCACCTACCGGGTGGGTGGGGACGCCGGGGTGCTCCTCGAGGCCCACGACGAACATGACCTGGCCCTGGTGCATGCCGTGCTCGTCTCGGCCGGCGCGCCCGTCCCCGTCCTGGTACTGGGAGAGGGCTCGAACCTTCTGGTGGCCGACGCGGGGGTTTCCCGGCGTCGTCGTGCGCCTGGGGGCGGGTTTCGACTGGGTCGAGATCCGATCGTCCGCGCTCCGGGCCGGGGGAGCAGCAAAGCTTCCTGTCGTGGCTCGGAAATCGGCCGGAGCGGGTCTGCACGGCTTGGAGTGGGCGGTGGGGGTGCCGGGATCGGTGGGCGGCGCGCTGCGGATGAACGCCGGTGGCCACGGCTCGGACATCGCCGCGGTCCTGTCCCGATATCGCGTCTTCGACCTGGGCACGGGCGAGGGCCGCGACGCCCATCCCGGCGCGCTGTGCCTGGGGTACCGGAGATCCTCGCTGGCGGCGACCGAGGTCGTGGTGTGGGCGGAATTCTCGTTGCAGGGCGGGGACAGCGCTCTCGCCCAGGAGACGGTGACCGACATCGTGCGGTGGCGGCGGCTGAACCAGCCCGGGGGATCCAACGCCGGTTCGGTCTTCGTGAACCCCGAGGGCGACTCCGCCGGCCGCCTGGTGGAAGCGGCGGGGTTGAAAGGGATGCGGCTGGGTACCGCCCAGGTGTCGACCAAGCATGCCAACTTCATCCAGGCGGACCGGGGCGGGTCCGCCGACGACGTCTGGCGACTCGTGGAGCATGTCCGGGCCGAGGTGCTCAAGCACAGTGGCGTGGCCCTCGTGCCGGAGGTCCGGATGGTCGGGTTCGGCTCTTCCGGACTCTCAACCTCAAGCTCAACTGGAGGTAGAGGGTCATGACCAAGTCGCCGGTGACCGAGGTGCCGATGGTCGAGTCGGAAGAGGTCGAGTCGGAAGAGGTCGAGTCGGCGATGGTCGGGGCGATGCCGGCGCCCACGGTGCCACCGGAGTCGACGGTGCCGGGGGAGCCGACGGTGCCCCACGTGGCGGCGGGCTCTTCGGGGCCTGACCCGTCGACGTCGGCCGGGGGCGCTGCCGCCGGGGACGGCCCGTCGAGCGAGCCCGGGCCCGATCCCGTGGTGCATCCCCGGGTGTGGCAACGAGTGCGTTTAAACGGATGGCGGTTCTCAAAGAACGACGGATGGCGGTTCTCAAAGAACAAGGTCGTCGTCGCCTGCGATGGGTCGTCGGAGGGGTGGCGGTCCTGGTCGCGCTGTGCGTCGTCCTGCTGGTGCTGCACACGCCCTTGCTGGCCTTGCGCGGCGCCACGGTGCGCGGCGCGGAGCACACCGGGACCCAGGCGGTGCTGCACGCGGCGGGGCTCCTCACCAACCCGCCCCTCATCGACGTCGACCCGAAAACCGTGGCCGCCAATGTCGAAAAGCTCCCGTGGATCGCCCACGCCACGGTGGTTCGGCACTGGCCCGACAGGGTCACGATCACCGTCACCGAGCGAGTCCCGCTGGGCTTTTTCCCCCGGCCCGGGGGCGTGGCCGTGGTCGATCACACCGGACGCGTCCTCGCCTGGGAGCGAGGCGCGACCACCGGGCTCGTGCTCGTGGCACCGGTGACGCCGGGGCGCCCGGGCACCGTCCTCGCCGGTGCGGCCCGTCCGGTGCTGCGCGTGGCGTCGGCACTCCCGCCGTCGCTGTCGGCCCGTGTCCTCGAGGTGAGTGCGGATGCACACGGCACCGTCCGTTTGAATCTGGGGGGAGGGGTCAGTGCCGTGCTCGGCCCGGCCACCGAGGTGCAGGCCAAGCTCACCGCGCTGGCCACGGTGCTGAGCGGTGCGCAGGTGATGGGACCGGCGGTGATCGACGTGACCTATCCCGACGAACCCACCGTGGGGCCACCGGCGCCGGGGCGGTGACCGTTACCAAGATGCCCATGACCTGGGTTTGGGCACCGCGAGTGACCGTTAGCCTTCTTGACCGGTTCGCGGTGCCGCCGTATCGTGAGTGCACCTCGGCATGCCCCGGAACGCATCCCAATGAAGCTGTGGTCGAGGGTGAGGTCACCTGGTGCTCGGCGTGTGTGCAGCCCGACTACCCGGGCGGGGTTCCACGATGAGGCTCGAGGTTCGGGTCGTGGCGAGGAGGGTTGATGACCGGTCCAGCGCAAAGTAGCTACTTCGCTGTTATCAAGGTGGTGGGCGTTGGCGGCGGTGGGGTCAACGCCGTGAACCGCATGATCGAGGCCGGTCTCAAGGGTGTCGAGTTCATCGCCATGAACACCGACAGCCAGGCGCTGCTCATGAGCGACGCCGATCTGAAGCTCGACATCGGCCGCCAGCTCACCCGGGGGTTGGGCGCCGGCAGTGACCCCGAGATCGGCCGGCAGGCGGGGGAGGAGCACCGGGTCGAGATCGAAGAGGCGCTCAAGGGCGCCGACATGGTGTTCATCACGGCCGGCAAGGGCGGCGGGACCGGGACCGGGGCCGCCCCGGTGGTGGCCGAGATCGCCCGGGCCGAGGGCGCGCTCACCATCGGCGTGGTCACCCGTCCGTTCTCCTTCGAGGGCCGCCGCCGCTCGGTGCAGGCCGAGACGGGCATCCAGAACCTGAAGGACAAGGTCGACGCCATCATCATCATCCCCAACGACCGCCTCCTCACGGTGTCCACGGAGAAGACGTCGATGATGAGCGCCTTCAAGATGGCCGACGAGGTCCTCTTGCAAGGGGTTCAGGGCATCACCGACCTCATCACCGTGCCGGGACAGATCAACACGGACTTCGCCGACGTGCGCATGGTCCTGGCCAACGCCGGCACCGCCATCATGGGTATCGGGCAGGCCACGGGTGACGGCCGCGCCGTCAACGCAGCGCGGGGCGCCATCACGAGTCCCTTGCTCGAGGCCTCGATCGAAGGGGCCCGAGGCATCCTGGTGGACATCGCCGGTGGTCCGGACCTCGGTCTGTTCGAGGTGAACGAGGCCATGGAGATCATTCACGGCCATGCGCACCCCGACGCCAACATCATCTTCGGCAACGTGATCGACGAGTCCATGTCCGACTCGGTTCGGGTCACGGTGATCGCGGCGGGCTTCGAACGCTGGGAGGAAGGTCGCGGCGGCGGGGGAGAGCCGCGCCCCGAGGATCGCAGCCAGGTGCTCGGGTTCGACAACGTGCACGAAGACATCTTCGCCACCCCCGACGACGATGACCTCGACCTCGGTGACGACGAGTTCGACGTCCCGTCGTTCCTGCGCTAGCGCCGGCGCCACGCGACTGGGGAGCACTCCGGTCCACGCTCGGTGGACGGGGGTGGCAGACGGGGACCAGCGCTCCATCGGTGCCGGCCCCGCTCCGTCGGTCGTGCCCGACGACCTGGTGGTCCGCCGGCTGCTCCAGGTGCACGGGGCGGGGATCGTGGTGGTCGACAGTCCTGTTCCCGACGGAGCCGTGCCGTGGGCGCCCGCGTCCGACGGCGCTCCCCCCCGGGGCGACGCCGTGGTGGCCTCGGGCCCCGGGTTTGCCCTCGCCATCTTGACGGCGGACTGCGCCTCGGTCGCGCTCGGGTCAGCCGAGGGGGTCCACGGTGCCGTGCACGTGGGATGGAGGGGCCTGCGGGCAGAAGTGCTCCCCCGCACCGTCGACACGTTGCGCGCCCTGGGCGCCACCACGGTCGTGGCCGGCGTCGGACCTTGCATCGGACCGTGTTGCTACGAGTTCTCCGAGAGCGATCTCGACGCGCACCCATCGGCGTGGGGTCCCGAGGCGCGAGGCGTCACGACCTGGGGGAGTCCTTCGCTCGACCTGCCCGCCGCGGTCCGTGGTCAGCTGTCACGCTCCGGCGTGCCGCTCGCGTGCGACGCCGGCGTCTGCACAATGTGCAGCCCGGGGTACTTCTCCCATCGCGGTCGTGGCGACGAGGCCCGCCAGGCGCTGCTCGTGTGGCGTCAGCGGTAGGGGGTCGTCGTGCCCGATGCCTCACCACGGGTCCTGGCGACCGCACCGCCCGTCGACGTCGTCGTGGCGCGCGCGCTGGCGTTGCGCCACCTGATCGAGGATGCGGGAAGAGACCCCGCCGGCGTGCGCGTCGTCGCCGTGACGAAGGGCTTCACGTTGAGCGCGGTGCATGCGGCGCGCGCCGCGGGCTTCTATGACATCGGAGAGAACTACGCGGACGAACTGTTGTCCAAGGTCGGCGACGATGGCGACGGCGATGCGCCGGGCATGCCCCCGACGCGCTGGCACTACCTCGGCGCGGTGCAGCGTCGTCGCGTGCGGATGTTGGCTCCCGTCGTGTCGTGGTGGCAGACCCTGAGCCGCGCCGCCGAGGGCGAGACGATCGCCTCGCACGCGCCGGGCGCCACGGTGCTCGTGGAGATCGACACCACCGCCGCCCCGGGCCGCAACGGCTGCGCACCGGCGGAGGCCCCCGATCTCGTGGCCTCGTTGAGGGAACGGGGCCTCGACGTGCGCGGTCTCATGACCGTGGCTCCCCGGGGTCGGCCCGAGGACTCCCGGCCCGCATTCCGCCTCACGGCGCAACTGGCCCGCGACCTCGGGCTTCCCGAGGTGTCGATGGGCATGACCGACGACCTCGAGGTGGCGCTGTCCGAGGGCGCCACGATGGTGCGCGTGGGGCGCGCGTTGTTCGGGGAACGCCCTCTCCGGGCGGGGTGAGGGAGTCACCCACCGCGGCTCCCCGCCATCCCCATGTGCCTGGGTGGAGGCACTACGCTGTCCGAACGGGAGGCTGGCGATGGCGTCTGGATTCTTCAAGAGGGCCATGGTGTATCTGGGCCTGGTCGATGACGAGTACGACGAGTACGACGAGTACGAGCCGCGCCCGGGCGTGGGCCAACGGCTGAGCCAGCGGGTGTCGCTCGCGACCGAAGAAGAGGACGAGCCGACCTCCGCCGTCGCCACGAGTACCATCCGGCCGCTCCCGAGGGAGGACTTCCCCACCGTGACGCCCACCATCACTCCCCGCAGCGTGGTGCGTCCCGTTGTGGCCGAGCCCGGCGCCCGCGTGCACGTGGTGGCGCCCATGCAGTTCGGTGACGCCCGTCAGATCGCCGACCGGCTCATGGCCAATCAACCGGTCATCGTGAACCTTCAGGTCGCCGATCGCGAGCTCATGCGCCGCATGATCGACTTTTGCAGTGGTGTCGCCTACGCGCTGAGCGGGAAGATGGAGCGCGTGGCCGACAAGGTGTTCCTGGTGACTCCGTCGAACGTCAAGGTGTCGGCGGAAGAGCGCCAGCGCCTCCAGGAGAACGGGCTCCTGCGGCCCTGAAGGCCGCCGGCTCGAGCCCGCCCCCGTGACTCCTACGTGACGTCGTAACCTCGTCGTCGTGCTCCGCACCGCCGTCTTCTACGCCCTGGAGATCTATCTGTGGGGCGTCCTGTTCCCCCGGGCCCTCCTCAGCTGGTTCCCGGCCCCGCCCGGTTCGACGTTGGCGAGCGTCAACTCGGTCCTGTACCGGCTGAGCGAGCCCGTGCTCGGTCCGGTGCGCCGGCTCTTGCCCCCGGTGCGGGCGGGCGGCTTCGGCATCGACCTGTCGTTCATCATCGTGTTCTTCGGAATCCAGTTCGTGGTCATCCCGATCGTCTTGAACGTCCTGTAGCGCACCGCGCCGCAGCGCCCCCGCCTTCGGGGTCCCCCGGGTGCGGGGGGCCCTCAGGGTCGCCGTCGTGCGCCGAGCGTGCCCGTGCCGACGGTGCGAGCATGCCCCCGCGGGCCGTTGCTAGCATTGCTTGTATGGACAGTGGAAAGCCGACCGGCCAAGGCTCGAGCCTCGACAGCCTGCGAACCGTCGAATTCCGCCAGACACTTCGCGGTTACCACATCGACGACGTAGACGAGTATCTCGAGCGCGTTGCGGTGGATGCAGAGGCGCTGCAGGAACAGGTGCGCCAAGCGGGAGAGCGGCTCAGGCAGGCAGCCGAGCGCATCGCTCAACTCGAGGGCATGCTGCAAGAGGCCCAGCTCCAGCCCCAGCAGGCGGGCGCCCCGGTGAGCGACGACACCCTGCAGCGGACCCTGTTGCTCGCCCAGAAGTTCGTCGACCAGACCCAAGCCGAAGCAGAGGCGCAGGCCCGCGCCCTCGTGTCGGATGCAGAGGACCGCGCCCGCCGAGTGCTGGGTGAGGCCGAGCTGCGGGCCAAGTCGGTCACCGAGGACACCGAGCGGCACCTGCGTGAGGAGATCACTCGGTTGGAGTCGATCCGGGCCCAGCTCGCCGGCGACGTCGAGACCATCTCGCGCCACATGGAGAACGAGCGCAACCGCCTGCGCGGGGCGTTGAGCGACATGCTGACGTGGGTCGACGAGCACGTGCAGCCCAGCGGTTCGATCCTGGCGCAGCGTCCCGCCGCGCGGCCGACCGCTCGCCCCAGTGACGACCTTCCGACCATGAGCACGCCGCGACCGGGAGAAGACATCCCGACCGTGGCCGCACCGGATCCCGTCGGCGGCAACGCGGGGCGCGAGGCTTCGGGCATGACGCTCGAAGGAAGCGGCCGGACCGCCGTTCCCGTGCAGGGCAACGCGGCGAGCGGTGGGGCGCGGGCAGTCGATTCGGACGGGCCCGGAGCCGAGAGCGACCAGGGTGTCATGGCCATGGACGACACCAGCCAGCCGCGGGTCATCGCGCCTCGCTGAGGCGCCCACCTTCGTGTCGCGCCGCGTGTCGCGGCGCGGCGACGGCGACAGGGTAGGGGCGCCGGGCTAGAGAACCGGGCTAGGGAATTCGCCCTTCTGCGTCCTTTCCCGCACCGACGTCGTCCCTGTTCAGGGGCTCGGGCAGGGAGTCCGGGCCACCTCGATGGCCAGCTCGGGGCCGACGGTGACGGCGACCGTGACGGCCAAGGTCTGTTCGGCGACGTAAGCCCCGTGCAGCTCTATGGCCCGCGCCGTGGCGGCCGGGGCCACGATGCCCAGGTCGATGCAGTCCGAAACGTGCAGGCCGGCGTCGCGCCGCTGGGCCTGGACGAGACGCACGACGTCGCGCGCCTGGCCTTCTGACTCGAGGTCGTCGTCGGTGGTGGTGTCGAGGGTGACGACCCCCACGTTGTCGGGGAGGGTGCGGCCCTCGATCGCGTTGCGGGGCCGGAGGAGGAGCTCGTACTCGCCCGGCTCGAGGCGCACGCCCCCGGCGAACACGCCGTCGTCGGTGCGCTGCCAGTCACCGTCGCGCACCGCGACGGTGACGCGTTGGGTGTCGGGTCCCAGTCGGGGGCCGAGCACCGCGTGCACGAGGGTGAGCACCTCTTCGGCCACGCCCCCCACCTCGTCGGTGAGCACGACCTCTTTGACGTTCACCTCGTCCTCGATGAGCGCCACGAAGGGCTGGAGTCGTTCGGGACGCGCCGTGGCCACCGTGAGCCGGCGCAATGGCAACCGGGCGCGTCGGCCACTCGCCTTGCGCACCGCATGCGCGGCCGAGCACACGTCACGCACGACGTCCATGGCCTCGACCAGCTCGGGGTCGCCGGGCAGCTCGCCCGGTGCGGGCCATTCCGCCAGGTGGACGCTGCGCTCTCCCGTCAGTCCCCGGTAGACGACTTCGGTCAGCAACGGCAGGAGGGGTGCCGACACCTTGCACAGTGTCACGAGCACCGTCGACAGGGTGTCATAGGCGTCGGCTTTGTCCGCCTCGACCTCGGCTGAGCCGTCCCGGGCCCGCCAGAACCGGTCGCGGCTGCGCCGGATGTACCAGTTGTTCAAGGCGTCGAGAAAGCGCGTGATGGCCGCGCACGCCGCGAAGAGGTCGAAGACGTCCATCGAGGCAGTGACGTCGTCGACGAGCGAGGCCGTCTTGGCCAGGATGTAGCGGTCGAGGACGCCGCTGGCGTCGGTGCGGAACCGGCCCCCGACCCTGTCCACGTTGGCGTACAGGGACAAGAAGTACCAGGCGCTCCAGATCGGGTTCAGGACCTGGCGGCGCACCTCCTCGATGCCCTTGGCGTGGACCACGAGGTCCTGGCCGCGCAGGATCGGCGAGGACATGAGGAACCAGCGCATGGCGTCGGCCCCCCACATGTCGAAGACCATGTCGGGCTCGGGGTAGTTCCCCAACCGCTTCGACATCTTCCGACCGTCGTCGCCGAGCACGATGCCGTGCGCCACGCAGTGTCGGAACGGGGGACGGTCGAAGAGGGCGGTGGCCAGGACGTGCAGCGTGTAGAACCAGCCTCGGGTTTGGGCCACGTACTCGACGATGAAATCGGCGGGGAAGTGCGACTCGAACCATTCGGCCCGCTCGAAGGGGTAGTGGACCTGCGCGAAGGGCATCGACCCCGACTCGAACCAGCAGTCGAGCACGTCGGTGACCCGCCGCATCGTCGAGCGGCCCGTGGGGTCGTCAGGGTTGGGCCGGACGAGCTCGTCCACGGCGGGCCGGTGCAGGTCCGTGAGGCGGACACCGAAGTCGCGCTCGAGCTCGTCGACGCTGCCGTAGACGTCGGTGCGGGGGTAGCGGGGATCGTCGCTCTTCCATACCGGGATCGGCGAGCCCCAGAAGCGGTTGCGGCTGATCGACCAGTCCCGCGCTCCTTCGAGCCACTTGCCGAAGGCTCCGTCGCGGACGTGGGCGGGGACCCAGTCGATCTCCTGGTTGAGCTCGACCATGCGGTCCTTGATGGCGGTGACCTCCACGAACCACGAGCCCACGGCTTTGTAGATCAGGGGCGTATCGGTGCGCCAGCAGTGCGGGTAACTGTGGGTGTAGGTCTTGGCTTCGACCAGCGCGCCGGCTGCTTTGAGATCGGCGGTGATGGCGCGGTTGGCGTCGAACACGAGCTCGCCCTCGTAGGGGGGCACCTCGGCCGTGAACCGGGCGCGATCGTCGACCGGACACACCACGTCGATACCGGCCGCTTTGCAGACGTCGAAGTCCTCCTCCCCGAACCCCGGAGCCAGGTGCACGACCCCGGTGCCCTCGTCGGTGGCGACGAAGTCGGCCCCGAGCACCCGAAAGGCACGGGGCTGGTCGGAGAAGAACGGAAACAGCGGTCGGTAGGTGCGCCCCACGAGCGCAGACCCCGGGAACCGCGCCAGCGGCTCCGCGTCGGTGAAGAGCTCGGGGTAGGCCGCGGCGCGCTCCGCCGCGATCACGGCGGGAGAACCGAGGAGTTCGTACACGACGTACTCGACGTCGGGGCCCACCGCCAGGGCCAGGTTGGACGGCAGTGTCCACGGCGTCGTCGTCCATGCCAGGACCCGCACCGGTCCCGAGATGGCGGCGGGAGTGTGCCCGGTGTCGTCGGGGTCCAGGGTGAACAGCACCGTGACGGCCGGATCCTGGCGGGGGCGGTAGGCGTCGTCCTGGCGGGTCTCGAAGTTCGAAAGCGGGGTCTCGCACTCCCAGCAGTAGGGGAGGACCCGGACGCCCTCGTAGAGCAACCCCTTCTCCCACAACGCCTTGAAGGCCCACACCACGCTCTCCATGTAGGAGAGGTCCATCGTCTTGTAGTCGTTGGCGAAGTCGACCCACCGTGCCTGGCGGGTCACGTACCGTTCCCAGGCGTCGGTGGTGCGTTGGACCAGGGCGCGGCAGTAGGAGTTGAAGTTGTCGATGCCGTACTCCACGATGCCGGAGCGACCCGACACCTCGAGCTCCTTCTCCGCCTCCATTTCGGCGGGAAGTCCGTGGCAGTCCCATCCGAAGCGCCGCTCCACCCGCCTGCCGCGCATGGTCTGGTACCGCGGCACGGCGTCTTTCACGAAGCCGGTCAAGATGTGGCCGTAGTGGGGGAGCCCATTGGCGAAGGGTGGGCCGTCGTAGAAGACGAACTCGTTGCCACCACCGGGCCGGGCGTCGATGGAAGCCGGAAACGTGCCGTCCTGGGCCCAATACTCGAGGATCTCCTCCTCGAGACGGGGGTAGTCGGCCTGCTGGGCGACCTGTGGGTACGGCGCCTCGTCGCCGGGCGTGATGGGCATGCCCCCAGCGTATGGGAGGAGTCACGACCCACCGACGATCCGGAATACCCCCGGCCGGGATGGTGTTGCTGGCCTCCGGTGGCGACGCTATGGTCGCCCACCTTCGTCGAGCAGACGAAAGCCTGGGGAGATGATCACCATCCCGATCACCGCTCGGCGGCCGAAAGCATCTCGCTGATGGCCGCGGTCAAGAAGTCGCCACCGCCGAAGAAGAAGTCCGCTTCGGCCAAGAAGGCTGTCCCGGCAAAGAAGAAGGCCGTGGGCCCGAAGAAGAAGGCCGCGCCGGCCCGTAAGGCGGTCCCGGCCAAGAAGAAGCCGGCCGCCCTCAAGAAGCCGGCACGGCCGAAGAAGGCGTCCCCGCCGGCCAAGAAAGCCCCCGCCAAGAAGGCCCCGCCCAAGAAGGCAGCACCGGCCAAGAAGGCAGCACCGGCCAAGAAGGCAGCGCCGGCCAAGAAGGCGGGAGCGGACTCGACGGTGGCGGCTCCGGTCAAGGCGCCCGCGCCCGCCCGGGCGGCGCCCAAACCGCCGCCCAAGCCCACCCGAGGCCCCTTCGCCTCTGAGCCGAAGTTCCTCGAGGAGCAACGCGCCTTCCTGCTCGAAGAGCGCGAGGTCTACAAGAACCAAGCGGCTGACCTGCGGGCCGAGGCGGAGTCGCTCGCCCTCGAGCGCGAACCCGGGGACGTCCAATTCGACGAGGAATCCGGCGAGGGTGGGACCGTGGCGGTGGATCGCGAGCGCGACCTGACGCTGTCGGCCCAGGCCATGGCCACCATCGATGAGATCGACATGGCGTTGGCGACCATCGAGACCAAGATGTACGGCGCGTGCGAGAGCTGCGGGCAACCGATCCCCAAGGCACGGCTCCGGGCGCTGCCCTACGCCCGGCTGTGCGTGTCATGCAAAAGCGGAGGGCTGCACCGGCGCTGAGCGACGGGGAGCGGCCGCGGCGCGACGCCCTACGGCGCCTGCTCATCGCCGCGGTCGTCGCCGTCGTGGTGGTGGCGGCCGACCAGGTGAGCAAGACCTGGGCCGTGGACCGCCTGTCGCGTGGTCCCATCCATGTCGTGTGGAAGCTCGACCTCCAGCTCACGTACAACTCGGGCGCGGCGTTCAGCTTCGCCCAGGGGTGGGCCCCGGTCCTTGGGGGTCTGGCCGTGGTGGCCGTGGTCGTCATGCTGGGCGCCGTGCGCCGCGTCCAGTCGACGGCGATCGCGGTCTCGCTCGGCCTCGTCGTCGGCGGTGCGCTCGGCAACCTGGCCGACCGGGTGTTCCGCTCCAACCACGGTGCGGTCATCGACTTCATCGCCCTGCACTTCTGGCCCACCTTCAACGTCGCCGACTCGTGCATCGTCGTGGGCGGGATCATGGCCGCGGCCCTGTTGTGGCGAGCGGACCGGGCCACGTGAACGCGCCGCCGGGGTCACCTGGCCCCCCCGTCCCCGCCGGGACGCCGACGACGCTGGACGTGACGGTGCCCCCCGCGCTGGCCGGGGCGCGCGTGGACCGCGTCGTCTCGCTTCTGTGCGGGTTGGCGCGCGCCACGGTGGCGGACCTGGTCGACGCGGGGGGAGTCCGCCTCGACGGCGTGGCGGTCACGACCCGCAGCCGGGCCGTCCACAGCGGGCAGCGTCTCGAGGTCGAGGTGCAGCGCCCCGACATCGATGTCCTGGTGCCCGATCCGTCGGTCGACTTTGGCGTCGTGTACGAGGACGCCGAATTGGTGGTGGTGGACAAGCCGGCCGGCCTCGTGGTGCATCACGGCGCCGGGCACCAGGGCGGAACCCTGGTGGACGGGCTGCTGGCGCGCTTTCCCGACCTGGCCGACCTGGCCGGGGCGGGAGGCGGTGACGGGGATCGTCCCGGCATCGTGCACCGCCTGGACAAGGGCACCTCGGGGCTGTTGGTGGTGGCTCGCACCCCCGACGCCTACCGGTCGCTCGCCGGGCAGTTCCGGTCCCACAGCGCGGGCCGCCAGTACCTGGTGCTGGCGGCGGGGACGGTGGAGGCCGACGAGGGGACCATCGACGCGCCCATCGGGCGCTCCACCCGGCAGCGCACCCGCATGGCCGTCACGGTGCGGGGGAGACAGGCACGGACCGGGTACCGGGTGGTGTCGCGTTTCTCGGGCCCGGTTCCCTCCACCTTGCTCGAAGCCAGCTTGGACACGGGCCGTACCCATCAGGTCCGTGTGCACCTCGCCGCCATCGGACACCCGGTCATCGGGGACGAACGCTACGGACGGTCCCTAGCCCGGCCCCCGTCGGTGATGGCGGAGATGGCATCAGGGCGGATGTTCCTCCACGCCTTCCGGCTTTCGCTCGACCACCCGTCGGGGGGGCGCATGACGTGGGAGGCGCCCCTCCCCGACGATCTGGTCCGGGTGCTCGGCGGCCTGTCGTCGTGAGGTGCGACGTTCAGGCGGCCTGGTGGGCCGCTTCGACGTCGGCGAGCGTCGCCAGCTGTTGCAGGGCGCGCGCTTCGGCCTGCCGGGCCCGGCGAACGCCGATGCCCAGTCGAGACGCCGTGGCCTGGAGAGACGCAGGCGTCCCGTCGTCGAGCCCGTAGCGGATGCGCAGGACGTCGCGCTCGAGCTCCCCGAGGGTGTCGACCGCCTGGCGCACCCGACCGAGGACGATCTGCCGTTCGACGTCGTCCTCGAAGGTGTGCTCATCGGCGCCGACGAGGTCTCCCAGGGCCGTGCCGCTGTCACTCCCGGCGGGCTGGTCGAGGCTGGCCACGACCCGCGCCGCGCTCTGGACGGTCTCCAGGGTGCGACCGTCCACACCGCTCGCTTCGGCCACTTCCTCAGGGGTCGGGTCGCGTTGGAGGTCGGCGGCGAGCTCCCACGTGACGCGGTCGGCGCGTTGGGCTTGCTCGGCCACTTCCATGGGGACCCTGATGGTGTTGCCGTGCTGCTGGACGGCCCGCTGCAGCGCTTGGCGGATCCACCACGTGGCGTAGGTCGAGAATCGGAAGCCGCGCTGCCAGTCGAACTTGTCGACGGCCCGCATCAACCCGAAGGTGCCCTCCTGGACGAGGTCGCCGAAGTCGACGCCCCGGTCCTGGTACCGGCGCGCCCAGTGGACCACCAGGCGGAGGTTGGACGCGATCATCTGGCGGCGCGCCTCGTCGTCACCGGCCGCAACGCGCTTGGCCAGTTCGACCTGCTCCTCGTGGTCGGGCAGGGGGTACCGGTCGAGATCATCCAGAAACAGCCGAATGCCGTCGTGGGTACTTGTCGAGTTCGCCATCGTTCCTCTTCGTCGTAATGCTGGCGTATGGATGAACACCACGGTGGTGTCCGACATTCCGGGTGGTCGGTCAACTTGTGAAGCTAGGGCGAGGCTGTGACGGCGCCGGGGTGGGCGGGCCCCACTGACCCCCTACCCGTCCCGGGCCGAACCCACCCCTGTCCGGCCCCCCGGGTTGCGGCTCCGGGGTCGACGTGCTCCGCTGGGCCGATGCCCCCGGAAACACCTCCGGTCCCTCCCGCCACGGTCGAGGGTCCCGGCGGTGTGCCCGTAGCCTCCTCGGTTCGAGGCTCCGGGGAGGAGGACCGATCCCGGGCCCGGTTGGTGGCGGTTCGGCACGGGGCCACGGAGTGGAGCCGCTCGGGCCGCCACACGGGCCGCACCGACCTCCCGCTGCTCGACGAGGGTCGACGCCAGGCGGCCGAGCTCGGGCGCCGGTTGGCGGGCCACGATTTCTCCCTGGTCCTCACCAGTCCGCTCGAGCGGGCCCGCCAGACGTGCGAGATCGCCGGCTTCGGTGCCGAGGCCCAGGTGTGTGACGACCTGCGTGAGTGGGACTACGGCGAGTACGAGGGCCTGACGACCGACGAGATCCGGGCGCAACGGCCGGGCTGGTCGCTGTGGGAGGACGGGGTGCCGGGCGGCGAGAGTGCGCAGGACGTCGCCCGGCGCGCGGACCGCGTCATCGCCGCGGTGCGGAGCCGGACCGGAGACGTGCTCGCCTTCGCCCATGCGCACGTGCTGCGCGTAGTGGGAGTCCGGTGGGTGGGTCTCGATGCCCAGGAGGGGGCGTTGTTCACATTGGCACCGGGGACCCTCAGTGTTCTGGGTTGGGAACGCGATGTCGCCGTCTTCGCCCGGTGGAACGACGCAGCAGGTGACGCACCGCTCTGAGCGCGACGGCAGTGCCGGTGGTCAGTGCAGCGGGCGTGCGGGCGCCGGGTTCCCCCTGGCGCGCGACACCATGTCGTCCAAGGTGAACGAATCCAGGTGCCCTCGCATGTGCTCACCGACGTCGGACCACACGGTCAGCAAGATGCACTGACCCTCGTGCTCACAGGCGCCGTTCTCGTGCGGCCGCCCGAAGTCGCCGGCCACGATGGGGCCGTCGACGGCGCTCACGATCTGTCCCAGCGTGATTTCCTCGGGGGATCGGGCGAGGACGTACCCCCCTCCCACCCCCCGCTTGGAGCGAACCAGTCCCGCGCCTTTGAGGGCGAGAAGGATCTGCTCGAGATAGGGCTGGGGAAGACCCGTGCGCTCCGCGATGTCGCGCACCGATGTCGGGCCCTGCGAGTCGTCATGCAGCGCCAACGAGAGCAGGGCGCGACTGGCATAGTCGCCACGGGTCGAGACCTTCACGGTCCGATGCTACCTGTGAGGCTGTGCCGCATCGGCTGATCGAGCCGGTGCGGAGGGGTGTCGGAGAAGAGGTGCGGTGGCCCGCGCCGGCGTGGGTACAGTGCCGCAGATGAGCGACGCTCCGGCGAGTGGCCAAACCGCCGGAGCAGACCGGGCCATCCCCGTCCCGGTGCTCCCCGACTACACCGGCGGGTGCTTGGTCTCGGTGATCCCCGCCTTGCTGTCGGAACCGGCCGAGCCGACCGGCGACGGCCCCCCGGCGTGGGTCCCCGCCCCGGTGCAGGGTGCGAGGCAGACCGTCCTCCTGGTGCTCGACGGACTGGGATGGGAACAGCTCCAGGCCTTCGGGCCCTCGGCACCGACCCTGGCCTCGGCGATCGGTGGTCCGATCACGTCGGTCGCTCCGACCACCACCGCCACCGCCCTCACGTCGCTCACGACCGGCACGCCCCCCGCTGTCCACGGCGTCGTCGGGTACCGGTTACGAGTCGACCTCGACGGACCCGGTGCGCCGGGACCGGGCGAGGTGATGAACGTCCTGCGCTGGCGTACCGGCCGCGGCGACATGCGCCGCCAGCTCCCGGCGCCGCAATTCCAGCCGGTGCCGCCTTTCGGTGGTCGTGCCGTGCCCGCCGTGACGCGCTCGGAGTTCGGTTCCACCGGCTTCACCGCCGCCCACCTGGCCGGCGTCCGCCTCTTCGGCTGGTCGGTCCCCTCGGCGCTGGTCGTCAACGTGCGACGACTGCTGGCGTCGGGAGAGACGTTCGTCTACGCCTACTACGACGGGCTCGACAAGATCGCCCACGAGCACGGCCTCGGTGACCATTACCTCCAGGAGCTCGGGGCCGTCGACCGATTGGTGGGGGACCTCCGAGGCGTGCTGCCGGCCGGTGCGGTGCTGGCCGTCACCTCCGATCACGGCCAGGTCGAGGTGGGTGGCGCCACCCGCCTGCCGGATCCTGCCCTGTTCGACATGGTCGAGCTGTTCTCGGGGGAGGGCCGTTTCCGATGGCTGCATGTGCGGCCGGGATCACTCGACGACGCCGTCGAGGTCGCGAACGACGCCCACGGCGACGAGGCATGGGTCGTGACCCGGGACCAGATGGTCGAGGAGGGATGGTTCGGAGGACCGCTGACACCGCAGGTCGCCCGGCGGCTCGGGGACGTGGCGCTCGTGGCGCACGCGCCGGTGGCCTTCCTCGATCCCGCCGACACCGGCGAAACGCGCCTGATGGGCCGGCACGGGTCGCTCACCTCGGCCGAGATGGCCGTTCCCTTCGTGGCCTTCTCGGCCGACTGATCCAGGTACACCGGAATCACCCGTTTGGGAGGATCGAACCCATGAACAACGAACCCGAAGCGAAGCCCCCCGAATCCGGCGAAGCCGTGCTCCTCGATCCCGGCGAGCGCCCGTCGGACCTCGTTCCCCCGATCGGCGCGTCAGGGCCCGGGAACGCCCCGGCCTCGGACGGGGGCGAGGAGGCCGACATCACGGAGTCCGTCGAACAGCCGGCCAAGGTCATGCGGATCGGGTCGATGGTGAAGCAGCTGCTCGACGAGGTCAGAGCGGCGCCCTTGGACGAGGCCAGCCGGACCCGGTTGCGCGAGATCTACGAGCAGTCGGTGCGGGAGCTGGCCGGGGCCCTCAGCCCCGACCTGGCGGCAGAGCTCGACCGGATGACGCTGCCCTTCGACGAGTCGATCCCCTCCGAGGCGGAGCTGCGCGTGGCCCAGGCCCAACTCGTGGGCTGGCTCGAGGGCCTCTTCCACGGCATCCAGGCCACGCTTCTGGCCCAACAGATGGCGGCCCGAGCCCAGCTCGAGGAGATGCGCCAGCGCGGTCTCCCACCCGGGATGGGTGCCCAGGAGAACCTTCCGGCCCGTCCCGGGACGTATCTGTGAGGTCGGTGGAGAGGCTGCTATCGTCGAATGACACCGGTGTGATTTCTCCACAGGGCTGTGGCTTTTCCTGTGGAGATCGCCGAGGTGGTGCGGACCAGGGCGCCCACACAGTGTTCTTCTAGGCCACCGAGGAGGACGGGGCCGATGGCCGCCACCGGATCGTTCACCCATCTGCACACCCACACCGAGTACTCGATGCTCGACGGCGCGTCTCGGCTCGACGACCTCGTCGCTGCGGCGGTGGCCGACGGACAACCCGCCCTCGGGATCACCGACCACGGGAACATGTACGGGGTCCTCGACTTCTACGCGACGTGTCGCAACGCCGGCATCAACCCCGTCATCGGCACCGAGGCCTACATGGCGGGCGAGTCCCGACACGAGCGGCCCGTGCGGCGGGGCAAGGTCGACGACACCGGGGGGGACGTCGAGGGGGGCGAGAAGCTCTACTACCACCTGACACTGCTGGCCGAGACGAACCAGGGGTACCGCAACCTGCTCAAGCTGTCGTCGGCCGCCTACCTCGAGGGCTACTACTACAAGCCCCGCGTCGACTGGGAGCTGCTCGAGCGTCACCACGAGGGCATCATCGCCACCACCGGTTGCCTCGGCGGCGTGGTGCTCCAGGCGCTGTTGGCCGACGACGAAGAGCGCGCCCTCAAGCTGGCGGGCCGGCTCCAGGACGTCTTCGGGCGTGACGGCCTCTTCGTCGAGCTCCAGGACCACGGCCTGCCCCAGCAGACGCGCACCAACCCCGCGCTCGTGCGCATCGCCCGGCAACTCGGCGCTCCGCTGCTCGCCACCAACGACAGCCACTACACCCATCGCCAGGACTCCGTCGCCCACGACGCGCTGCTGTGCGTCCAGACCGGTGCGCTCATCGACGACCCCAAGCGCTTCAAGTTCGAAGGGGAGGAGCACTACCTGAAGTCGGCGGCGGAGATGCGGGCGTTGTTCGCAGAGCTCCCCGAAGCGTGTGACAACACGCTCCTCATCGCCGAGCGGGCCGACGTCGAGATCGAGTTCGGGCTCAACGCCCTGCCCGAGTTCCCCGTGCCCGCCGAGTTCACCGGTGCCACCTACGAGGAGCGGGCCGACGCCTATCTCCGCCACCTGACCTTGACGCGGGCGCAGAGCCGGTACGGGCCGTCGTTGCCTGCTGCGGTCATCGAACGCATCGACTACGAGCTCGGGGTCATCGCCAGCATGGGGTTCTCGGCCTATTTCCTCGTGGTCTGGGACCTGATCCGCCACGCCCGCGAGAGCGGCATCCGGGTCGGCCCGGGCCGTGGATCGGCGGCGGGGTGTTGCGTGGCGTACTGCCTCGGGATCGTCGATCTCGACCCCATCAAGTACGACCTGCTCTTCGAGCGGTTCTTGAACCCCGGGCGCAAGCAGATGCCCGACATCGACATGGACTTCGACGAGCGTTACCGGGGCGAGATGATCCGCTACGCCACCGAGCGCTACGGCGCCGACCGTGTGGCGCAGATCGTGACCTTCTCGACCATCAAGGCGCGGGCCGCGGTGCGCGACGCGGCGCGCGTCCTCGGCTACCCGTATCTGGTGGGCGACCGCATCGCCAAAGCCATGCCGCCGCTCATCATGGGCCGCGACACACCGCTGCGGGCGTGTCTCGACCGCATCGAGGGACACGACGACGGGTACGCCACGGCCCAGGGCCTGCGGGAGATGTACGCCACCGACGAGGAGGCCCGCCGGGTCATCGACGTGGCCAAGGGCCTCGAGGGCCTGCGCCGCCAGGACGGCATCCACGCCGCCGCCGTGGTGATCACGAAGGAGCCCCTCACCGAGTACCTGCCCATCCAGCGCAAGCCCGAGAGCGGCCAGAATCCGGCCGAGGCTCCCATCGTCACGCAGTACGAGATGCACGGCGTGGAGGAGCTGGGGCTGCTCAAGATGGACTTCCTCGGCCTGCGCAACCTCTCGGTCATCGAACGGGCCCTCGACCTCGTGGCCAAGACCGAAGGCCAGCGCCCCGACATCGACGCCGTCGCCCCTCGACGACCCGGCCGTCTTCGCCATGCTGCAGCGAGGCGATTCGATCGGCGTCTTCCAGCTCGAGGGTGGGCCCATGCGGTCCACCATGCGGGCGCTGGCCCCGACCTCCTTCGACGACGTGGCCGCCCTGGTGGCGCTGTACCGGCCCGGGCCCATGGCCGCCAACATGCACCGGGACTACCCGGAGCTGAAGAACGGGCGCAAGCAGCTGTCGTACCTCCACCCCGACATGGAGGCGATCCTGGGCGACACCTACGGGCTGATGCTGTACCAGGAGTCGGTCATGCGGGTGGCCCAGCGGTTCGCCGGCTACACCCTGGAGGAGGCCGACAACCTCCGCAAGGCGTGCGGCAAGAAGATCCGCAAGATGATCCAGGCCGAGCGCGAGAAGTTCGTCGCCGGCTGTGAGCACAACGGCTACGGCGCCGTGCTCGGGACCCAGCTGTTCGACATCATCGAGCCCTTCGCCGACTACGCCTTCAACAAGTCTCACTCCTACGGCTACGGGCTCGTCGCGTACCAGACGGCGTGGCTCAAGGCCCATTACCCGGTCGAGTATTTCGCCGCCCTGTTGACGTCGGTCAAAGACGACAAGGACAAGACCGCCATCTACCTCGGCGAGTGCCGGACGATGGGCACCGAGGTGCTCGTCCCCGACGTCAACCGCTCGGCGGGCGAGTTCACCCCACTCGTGGGCGAGGACGGCGGGCACCGCATCGTCTTCGGGCTCGCTGCGGTGCGCAACGTGGGAGAGAGCCTCGTCGACCGGATCGTGGCCGAGCGCGAGGCGAACGGGCCCTTCACCGACTTCTACGACTTCTGCCAGCGCGTCGATCCGATGGTGCTCAACAAGCGGACCATGGATTCGCTCATCAAGTCGGGCGCCTTCGACTCACTCGGCCACCCCCGCCAAGGCTTGTGTCTGGTGTGCGAGGAGATCGTGGACCGGACCCTCGAGCGCCGGCGCGAGGAGCAGGCCGGCATCTCGACGCTGTTCTCGACGCTGGAGGGATTCGGGGATCCCGACGGGGGATCGGCACCGGCGGGCTACGGCGACCCCCGCGTCCCGGTCCCCGACACGGAGTTCGCCAAGACCCAGCGTCTGGCGTTCGAGAAGGAGATGCTCGGCCTCTACGTGAGCGACCACCCGCTGCGCGGCTTCGAATCCGCCGTGTCGCGACTCACGGACTGCTCCATCGCGGACCTGAAGGACATCGACGACGGGCCCGGCGACGGGTCGGGGCGGGACGGCCAGGTCCGGACCATCGGCGGGGTGGTGACCGGGCTCGTGCGGCGCTACACCAAGCGGGGCGAGCTGATGGCCACCTTCGTCCTCGAGGACCTCCGGGCGTCGATCGAGGTGTTCGTGTTCCCCAAGATCATGGCCGAGATCGGGGCCCTGCTCGCCGACGACGCCGTCTTCGTGATGCGGGGACGGCTCGACACCCGAGACGACCAGGTGAAGTTCGTGTGCATGGAGGGACACCGCCCCCAGCTGGCCGCCGACGGCGTGGGGGAGCTCCGGGTCGAGCTCCCGCTCGGGGTGCTCACCGACCCGGTGGTCGATCGCCTCAAGCAGCTGCTCTCGGAGCACCCCGGCAACGAGCCGGTCTTCCTCCACGTGGGCCAGTCGGTCCTGCGCCTCCCCGCCGAATTCAACGTGGACAGCCGGCGGGGGCTCCTCGGCGAGCTCCGCATGCTTCTCGGTCCGAGCGTCATCGTGGCCTGATCGGCGGCGCCGGAAGGGGTCGCCACCTGCGCTCGAGTCCGGCCCGGAGATCTCGAGTGGGCCAGGGGCCGCCGCGTCCCGTATCCTGGTGGGTACCCCCGAGCCCGTGAGGACCTTGGCGTTGCCATCGCCCGAGCTGCTCGAAGGGATGTCGGAGCAGCTGGACGAGCACGGAGCAGGCCATGCCGTTTGAGGTCGGGACCAAGGACTGCACAGCACTGAGCGATGCCGAGCTGGCCGAGATGGCCGACCTGTGCGTCGACCGGGCGCCGGGATTCGACATCGGCTTCCTCTCCAAGCAGTGCGAGGAGTGGGTCCTGGTCAGCCTGGTCCGCGAAGGGAACAAGCTGCGCGGCTATTCATTCTCCACGCTGGAGCGCATCGGCGGGACCCCGTCGCTGCTCGTCGGCGTGGCCACCGTCGACCGGACGGTCAAGGCCGAGCAGGCCATGCGGCTCCTTCTCGGCGACCAGTACCGGCGGGCCCTCCTGGCCTTCCCGGACGAGGATGTCCTCGTCGGCACCCGCCTGGCGTCATGCGAGGGGTACGGCTCCTTCGCCGGCCTGGCCGACGTCGTGCCCCGCCCCGGCCACAAGGCCTCGGGGGAGGAGCGGGCGTGGGGCCGTCGCCTGGCCAAGCGCTTCGGCGCCGAAGGCCGGATCGACGACCGCACCTTCATCCTGGCGGGAGACGGGTCGACGGCGGGCGCCCTCGACTTGGGTGGTCCCAAGGTGCGGGTCCCTGCCGACGACGTCGCCGCGCTGTTCGCGGGGTTGAACCTCAAGCGCGACGACCGTCTGGTCGCCTTCGGGTGGGCCATGGCCGAGGACCTGGCTTCGGGCCGCCTCGCCGCAGGCAAGACCAGCCGGCGCTAGCACCGGGGCGCGCCCCTCGCGCAGGTGGCGCCGGGTTCAGGGTCGAGGTAACAACGCCGCCACGATCTTGTAGCAGTGCCCGTCGCGCGGCCGGCTGAGCACCGCCACGAGGAAGTGGGGGCGAAAGCCGAGCGCACCTTCGAGGTCCTTGCCCGACAGGCGGTCGCGTCGGGCCGCCTCGAGCGCGGCGATGGCCCGACGATCCTCGAGCGGGAGCCAGTTGTCGCTCCGGGGCCAGCCGAAGCGCGCCCACACCGTGTCGTCCTCGCGCCGGCGGAAGATGACCGGTCCGCGGCTCGGCACCACCACCGCCACCGAGGGCCGCATGCCCCGGAACTCCCAATAGGGAGCCGATGAGCCGGGGAAGCCGAGCAGCTGCTGTTGCGGGGGAAGTGCCACGTCCTGCAGGACGCGGCGCGCCCGGCGGCCCTTGACGGTGCCCAGGGCGGCGGGCACCCCGGTCACGGTGACGGCTTCGGGTTGGGCCAGGTCGTCTCGCTCGGGGTCCTCCGCCCACACGGCGTCGACGACCTGGAGGGGCGAGAGGGTCGGGCCCGGTCTCCCCGTCCCATTCGATGCGGAGCCGTACCAGCGCCCCACTTTGCAGGTCGACCGCCGTGGTGTCCTCGTCGGTGCAGGCGAGCACCATGCACCGACGGGTGCCGGGGGCCTGCGGGGGCAGCCGGCCCTGGCGGCGTCGTCTCCCGCTGTCGTTGTCCTCGGGCTCGAGGTGTCCCGAGGAGCCGAGCTCGGCGTGCGTCGTCACTGGCTCGCCGCCGCGCCGGCCCGTTCGGGTGGCGAGCTCGTCGTCGAGGCGCTCCCCGAGCTCGGCCGGGCTCGTGGCCGGGGCCTGGCAGACGAAGCGGCGGCACACGTAGGCGTAGCCGTCCGTCGCGCCCGGCCCACAGCGGTGAGGTGGTGGGCTCTCCCCAGGCCAGGACCATGGTCGGCTCGAACCGGGCCCTGCGCCGCGTCCAGGAGATCGGGCCGGTCGCCGGTGACCACGACCTCGGTGATGCCCCCGCCCGCCAGCGCACAGGCGGCCACGGAGTTGGCACAGGCCAGGGGATGGGCGGCGGCGACAGCGCTCAGGGCACGGAGCAGGAGCTCCCCCGCCGTCGGTCATCTCGTCGTCGCCGCGCCAGCGCGCCGAGCCGGAGCAGGGCGGCGGCGGCCACCCCGTTGGCGGCGGGAACGGCGCCGTCGAGGATCTCCTGGGGACGGATCACCAGGGGCGCGGCGTCGTTCCCGGTGGTGTAGAGCAGGTCCCCCTCACCGGCGAAGAGCTCGAGCATGGCTCGCGCCGTCTCCCGAGCCCGATCGAGCCACAGGGGCCGACCGGTGAGCTCGGCCAACCGGGTGCACAGGTCGACGACCCAGGCGTAGTCGCCGGCGTAGGCCAGATGACGGGCCCGGCCGTCCTGCCACGAGCGCAGCCACCGCCCCGTGTCGCCGGCGCGCAATTCGGCCAGCAGGAACTCGGCCACCGCCACCGCGGCGTCGGCCCAGTCCTGGCGCCCCGTGGCCGCGGCCGCCTCGGCCAGCGACGAGCCGAACATGGCGTTCCATTCGGTGAGCACCTTGTCGTCGAGGCCGGGGTGGACCCGTGTGGTTCACGTGCCGCGAACAACAGGCGGCGGGCCTCTTCGACGTCGGGCGGCCGCGCCAGCGGCGCACCGGGTGGGCGTCGCAGGATGTTGCGCGCCTTCGAAGTTGCCCGCGTCGGTGACCCCGTACCAGTCGGTGGCGACGGCACGCGAGTTCGGGACCGAGCGCGCTCGTCCAGCTCGGCCGGTGTCCAGACGTAGAAGCGACCCTCCTCGCCTTCGGAGTCGGCGTCCTGGGCCGAGTACAGCCCGCCGCCGGGCGCGCGCCAGCTCGCGCAGCACGTAGGCGATGGTCTCTTCGCACCACCTGGAGCCAGCGCGCCTCGCCCGTGACCTGCCAGGCGTGCAGGTAGGCGCGCACCAGGCCCGCCTGGTCGTAGAGCATCTTCTCGAAGTGCGGCACCGTCCACGAGACGTCGGTGGAGTACCGGGCGAAACCGCCGCCGACGTGGTCGTAGATCCCACCGGCCGCCATCGCCTCGAGCGTCGTGGTGGCCATGGCGAGCGACGACGCCGCGCCGGTGACGCGGTGGTGGCGCAGGCACAGCTCCACCAGGTGCGTCTGGGGGAACTTGGGGGCGGGCCCGAACCCGCCCCAGGTGGCGTCGAAGCGCGCCCGAGCTCGCCCACCGCCGACTCCAACAACGCCGCGGCCCGTTCGCCCGGGCCCGCGTTCGAGGGGTCTGACGCCGCCGGCCGAGGTCTTCGGGGACCAAGGCTGTGGCGGCCGATGGCGTCGGCCAGGGCGGCCGCCTGTCGGTCGACCTCGTCGCGACGGTTGGTCCACACGTCGTCCACGGCGTCGAGCACCCGGCGGAAGCTCGGCATCCCGTGGGCGTCGCCCGGGGGGAAGTACGTGCCCCCGTAGAAGGGCCGGCCGTCGGGGGTGAGGAACACCGTCATGGGCCATCCGCCGCTCCCGGTCATGGCCTGGACGGCGTCCATGTAGACGGCGTCGACGTCGGGGCGTTCTTCGCGGTCGACCTTGATCGAGACGAACCGGGCGTTGAGCTCCTTGGCGGTGTCCTCGTCCTCGAAGGACTCATGCGCCATGACGTGACACCAGTGGCAGGCGGAGTACCCCACCGACAAGAGCACCGGACGGTCCTCGGCCCGGGCCCGGGCGAAGGCCTCCTCGCCCCACGGGTACCAGTCCACCGGGTTGTCGGCGTGCTGGCGGAGATAGGGGCTCGTCTCCGAGGCCAGTCGGTTCATCCCTGCGAGCCTACGGCCCCGGCACGCGGGGCGGCCCATCCACGGCGCACCGCCGGTGCGGCCCGGGTCCGCAGCGGCGACGGCTGGCGATGGCCGGGGCCCCGGTGGGGCCGTCGTAGGGTGTGGCGCCATGGAACTCCGGCTCGACGGCAAGGTGGCGTTGGTGACCGGGGGGTCGCGCGGGATCGGCCGGGCCATCGCCACGCGCTTCGCCGAGGCGGGAGCGAACGTGATGCTGTCGTCGCGCAAGCCCGAGGCGCTGGCCGACGCGGCGGCGTCCATGGAGCCGCTCGCCGGCGACGTGGCCTGGCACGCCGCCAACGTCGGTGACCCCGACGCCGCCCAGGGCGCGGTGGACGCCACGGTCGAGCGATTCGGTTCGCTCGACGTACTGGTCAACAACGCCGCGACCAACCCCTACTACGGACCGCTCATGGAGATCGACCTGGCCCGGGCCGAGAAGACCGTCCAGGTCAACCTGGAGGCCGCCCTGGTGTGGACGCAGTGCGCGTGGCGGGCGTCGATGGCACGTCGCGGCGGCTCGGTCATCAACCTGGCGTCGATCGGGGGTCTGTCGGTCGAGCACGGCATCGGCTGGTACAACGTGACCAAGGCCGCGGTGGCGCACCTCACGCGACAGCTCGCGGCCGAGCTCGGACCCGGCGTGCGCGTCAACGCGCTGGCCCCGGGCCTCGTGCGCACCGACTTCGCCCGGGCGCTGTGGGAGCACTCGGGAGATGCCGTGGCCAAGCGCCTGCCTCTGAAGCGACTGGGCGAGCCCGACGACGTCGCCACCGCCGCGCTCTTCCTGGCCTCGGACGCGGCCTCGTGGGTCACCGGGCACGTGCTCGTGGTCGACGGGGGCGCACTCGCCATGCCGTCGGGCGGAGTGTGACGCCGTGCAAGGCTGGGAACGTGTCGCCTGAGCCGGCGGGCCCCTCGCTCTCGGCCGACCTCGAGTTCCGGGGCCTCATCCATCAGGTCACCGACCCGGCCCTGCTCGGACGCCTCGACGGCGCCGCTCGCGACGGGGCCGGCCTGACGGCGTACATCGGCTTCGACCCGACGGCCGACAGCCTGCACGTCGGGCACCTGCTCCAGGTGCTCATGCTGCGGCGGCTCCAGCGGGCCGGGCACCGGCCCATCGCCCTGGCCGGGGGCGGCACCGGAGCGATCGGTGACCCCGGGGGCAAGTCCGAGGAGCGCGTCCTGCTCACCCCCGAGGACCTGCGCACCAACCTGGAGGGCATGCGAGCCCAGCTCGAGCGCCTCATCGACTTCGGCGACGGCCCCGAGCGGTCGCGTGCCCTGTTGCTCGACAACGGCGAGTGGTTGCACCGGCTCGGGGCCATCGAGTTCCTCCGGGACGTGGGGAAGCACTTCAGCGTCAACCAGATGATGGGCAGGGAGGCGGTGAAGGCCCGGCTGGAACGTCCCGACCAAGGGATCTCCTTCACGGAGTTCAGCTACATGTTGCTCCAGGCCTACGACTTCCTCCGTCTGTTCGACGACCACGGGTGCACGCTCCAGCTCGGGGCGAGCGACCAGTGGGGCAACATCACCATGGGCATCGAGCTCATCCGCAAGGCGCGCCGAGCCGAGGCGTACGGGCTCACCACCCCGCTCGTCCTCAAGGCGGACGGGACGAAGTTCGGGAAGACCGAGTCCGGCACCGTCTGGCTCGATGCCCGACGGACGAGCCCGTACCAGCTGTACCAATTCTTCTACCGCACCGAGGACGCCGTGGTGGGTAGCTACCTGCGCTACTTCACGTTCCTGGATCACGACGCCATCCGGTCGCTCGATGCCCTCACGGCAGAGCAGCCCGCCCGCCGCGAAGCGCAGACGCACGCTGGCTCGGGCGGTGTGCACGCTCGTGCACGGAGGCGACGAGACGGCGCGTGCCGAGGCCGCGGCGCCAGGCGTTGTACTCGGGACACCTGGCGACACTGGACGAACAGTCGCTCCTCGAGGTGTGCGCCGAGACGCCCACCTCGACCCGGGGCGCGAGCCGCGCTCGACGGCGATGGGCTCTCGCTCGTCGACGCGCTGGTCGACAGTGCCCTGGCGACGTCGAAGAGCCAGGCCCGAACCCTGATAGCCCAAGGAGGGGTGTACGTCAACGACCGCCGGGAGAAGGAGACCGACACCAAGTTGGGACGATCGGACCTGCTGTTCGACCGTTACCTCGTCCTGCGCAAGGGGCGGGACTACCATCTCGTCTGCTTCGAGTGACCGCCCCGGGCTCCCGAGCGACGAGGAGCCATCTGTAATGACACGAGACGCAATCTCCGGGTCCCGGGGCGAGGGCTGATGTTCTACGCGCTCCTCGCCGTGGCGGTGATCGTGGTGGTCCTCGGAGCGGGAGCCCTGAGCCTGTTCGTGGCACCGCGCCGCGACCCTGGTGGAATCGAGTCCGGAGAGTCGTCGCCGTGACCGGTCCGATCGACCTGGGCTCGGCACCCCCCGACACCATCCTCGAACCGGCGCCGGCGCCGGCCGTCACGCGCCTCGCCAACGCCCTCGACGCTCCGGTCCCCGCACGCCGCGACGCCGTGGCCGACGTGGTGCGGGCCTTTCCCGAGTGGTCCGAGGCCTGGGCGGCGCTGGGCGAGGTGGCTCGCGACGACATCGAGGCGTACGCATGTTTCCGGGTCGGGTATCACCGCGGGCTCGACGCCCTGCGACGAGCGGGGTGGAGGGGCAGCGGCTTCGTCCGGTGGACGCACCCGAGCAACCGGGGGTTCCTCCGCTGTGTCGACGGACTGCGGGCCGCGGCCGCCGCGATCGGCGAGACCGCCGAGGAGGAGCGTTGCGCGCTCTTCCTGCGCCAGCTCGACCCGACCTGGCCACCGGCCGGACTTCCCGGCCCCGGCGACAGGTGATCGGGCGGGGGGCGGCCCTGGTGGTGGCGGCCCTGGTGGTGGCGTCGTGCGGGAGCCCGTTCCCCGGTGCCACCCTCGGCCAGCAGGTCCATTCGTGGGTCACGTCGACCGGGCTCAGCGGGAGCCTGAGCACCTTGCGCGGTGACGCCCGCCGCGTCGCTCTCCTCGAGACCAGACATGACGCCGCGGGTGTGCGCACCGACTGCGACGTGCTCGTGAACGACGCGTTGAGCGCCAATCAGAACCTTCCCAGCCCTGATCCCGTGCTCACTCGCATTCTTTCCGCCGCCTACGCGGCCGCCTCGGCCGGAGGGCGGCACTGCCTCAGCGGCGCCGCCGGTAACAGCGCGCTGCTGGCGCTGTCTGCCACCGAGCTCGCCACGGCGGAAGCGGGATACGTGAAGGCACAAGCTCGCCTGGACGCCCTCGACGCCACGGGCCCGGGTCCGTCATCGTGAGCCCGCCCCACGACGTCGTCGGTCCGGTGCCGACCGGCAAGGACCCCGAGGTCTATGACCGTCTCCGTCGTCGCGTGCTGTGGTCCATGCCCTCGGGCCTCTACGTGGTGGGAACGCACGCCTCGGGGCGTCGCAACCTCATGACCGTCAGCTGGGCCACCCAGGTCGCCATGAGCCCGAAGCTGGTCGGCATCGGAGTGGAGACCGGTGCGGTCACCCACGAGCTGCTCGTCCAAGGTCGGGTGTTCGCGCTCAGCATCCTTCCCCGCTCGGAGCGTGCCATCGTGCGCCGCTTCGCCAAACCCGTATCCGAGTCGATCGTCGACGACACCACCGGGGTCGGGACGATGCACGGAGAACCGGTCCACGCGGCCACGACCGGCGCTCCCATCCTGGATGTCTCGGTGTCGTGGTTGGACTGCGAGCTACGCCACGTCCTGGCGCTCGGGAGCCACAGCTGGTTCGTGGGCGAGGTCGTCGACTGCGGGGAGTCGCCCGACGAGTCGGTGGAACCCGACGCGGAGGTGCTGCGCATGGAGGACACCCGCATGAACTACGGCGGCTGAAACCTCCCCGTCCGCGGGGCCGTCAGCCGGCCGGGGTCTCGGGCGCCGTCGCCGGCTGGGGACGGAGGTCGACCCGGAGCGTGAGGATCCCGTCCTCGAGGACCGCCTCGGCGTCTCCGATCATGGCGTAGTCCATGAAGTCGAGCTGGGCCTGCTCCGCGAAGCGCTTGCGCTCGGGGCCTTCGATGGGGGGTAGGCCCCGGGACCGCACGGCGGCGGCCCGGGTGCGGAAGCGCTCCACCATGGCGGCGGGATCGAACTCCTCAGGCACGCCCCGACTCTACCGGCGACCTGCGGGTCGGTCCCTGAGCTGCCCGTCAGGGGAGGGGGGCCGGGACCGAGACCGCCTGCTCGGCGGGTACACTCGTGGGGAGTCCTCGCCGTGATCCATGTGCTCGGCCGACGGAGGAGTCGCTCGTGAAAAAGGGACGGCATCGCCGCTTCGAGGAGGCCCGCAGCCTGAAGCGCTCGATCGCGACCGCTAATAAGAGTTGCCCTGAATGCGGTGCCGAGCCCGACGACGAGCACGCCTCGTGGTGCATGGCCGAAACCGAGTACGAAGACATTCTGGGTCCTGGCCCCGGTGCCAGTGCCGGCCCCGGGCCGAGCACGTTCGCGGAGGACGACCCGCTGGCCGAGTGAGCCTCGCCCCGCGCCCCGGCGCCGGGCTTCAAGAGGAGCGGTTGCGCCTGATGGCGGGGTGCGGCAGTCGCACCGGCACCGGAGTCGTCCCCGGTCCAGTGTTCTTGGCTGCCCCGTTGCGCGTCGGACGCACGGCCACCGGAGCACCGGTGGTGCCTCGGGGCGCGGGCGCCACCGCCGGCTCGCCCAATGCCTCGGCGCGGGCCTCGAGGTACTGCACCAGGCGCTTGTAGATCTTCTTGCCCACCATGGCGACGATCTCGGGCTCGAGCTCTTTGAAGACGGGGCGGGTGCCCACGAACGCCTCGGGCGACTCGGTGCACCACCAATGGAACTCGAAGCCGCCCTCGCCCCAGTCGCGACGGTCCCACTGCCGGATGACCGACGTCACGTGACCGTCGTCGGCCACCTCGTCGTCGCGGCGCAGCGGCAGCTGCCAGCACACGTCGGGCTTGAGCTCGAGATGGGGGACGCCTCGTTCGATGGCGGCGCGGTGCAGTGCGCAGCCCGCACCGCCGGGGAAGTCGGGACGGTTGAGGAAGATGCAGGCGTCTTTCACCAGGCGCGTGGTGAGCTCGCCGGACTTCGACTTGAGCACGACATTGGGTCGCGTCCCCCGCTTGGGGCGGGCCTTGGCGCGGAACTGCCATTGCTCGGGTGTCAATGTGGCCGCAGCGGCTTCCACCCGCCGGGCGTCTTTGGCACTGGTGAAGTGCGCCCCATAGGAGCAGCATCCCTGCACCAACTCGGGGGCCGGTCCCGTGAGCACGCCCTGGCAGCCGTTGCCGAAGATGCACGTCCAGCGGCTCTCGAGGAAGGTGACGTCGAACTGCCACGTCCTCTCCTCTTCGGGATCGGGGAAGCTCACCCATTCGTGCGCGCCCTCGGGGGCGCCATGCCAGGGACCGTGGCGGTCCTTGGCTTTGGCGGTGCTCCCCTGGGTGGTTGCTCGACCCGTGGCCATCTCGCTCACTTTCCGCCCACGACGGCCGGCGCGGCGGCCCAGTGCGGGACCCCCACGGCGGCCATCTGGGCACCGCTCGGTTCAGCACAGCAGAACCACGCCTCGGTCAGCCGGGGCCGCTCGTCGGCCGGTATGGGCGAGCGGAGTCGTGGGTCGGGCTCGGGAGCCGCGCCGCGCCGCGCGCCCTGCGTCCCCGAGCACCGCCACCGCGGTGCCCCGGACGGCGTCGTAGGACTCCGACGCCGACCACTCCTCGGCGGCGCACCGTTGCGCCAGCTCGGCCACCAGTTCTTGCAGATGGTCGAGCCTCGGATCCGGGGCGCGCCACGACCATCCCAGATGCTCGTCGTCGTAGTCGTCGAGTCGCCCCTCGAGGCGCCCGGAGGTGACGAGGAGCGAGCCGGGAGGCACGAGCAGCCGGATGGCGTACTGCACCGGGTCCACGTTGCCGACCAGATCGCAGCGTGCCACCAAGTCCAAGAGGTCGAACACGTCCTCGGGGCGCGTCCAGGGCGTGAAGGGGAGCAGTGACGGTCGGGGCTCGATCCCTGCGCCCCGCAGCACGCCGACGGCGTCGGCTTCGTCGCGCGCGCTGTGGCCCTTGTCGAGCTGCTCGAGGATGTGGTCGCTGGCCGACTCGAAGGCCGACACGGCGAACAAGCAGCCGGCCGCCCCCAGCCGGGGCCACAGGTCGAGGTGGCGCAGGATGTGCTCCACCTTGACGGTGACGTCGAAGGTCAGCTCGGGGAACGATCCGTGCACGGCGTCGATGACCCGGGCGCCATGATGCGGGCCGTTCAGGAAGTCGGGGTCTCCGAAAGTGATGTGGCGCGCCCCCAGGGCCACCAGTTGGGCGACATCGGCAAGGACGCGCGTCCTCGCCCACCAGCCGGGTCCGCCCGTCGTAGACCACCGGGACCGGACAGTGGCGGCACCGGTGGGCGCACCCATGGCTCGCCTCGACGTAGCCGGCGAGCCGCCGCTCGTCGCCCAGGGCCAGAGCGGCGTACCGGTCCAGGCCCGGCAGGAGATGGCGGGCGGGCAGCCCGAAGCGGCCCCGTCCGAGCTCGACGACGGCTGCGGTGCGGCGCGGACGCGGCCCCGGTCGACGCGGCGGTGGCGGACGCGGCGGTGGCGGCGAGCGCGTCGATCCAGGCGACGAGCCCCGGCTCGTACTCGCCGGCGATGGCAAGGTCTGCGACCGGCGCCGAGCCGTTGGCCCCGTCGAGTCCGGCGTACAGGCCGTAGAGACACAGGGCGAGGTCGGGTCGTCGTGACCGGATCTCGCGGCACACCGGTCGGGCCAGGCGCATGGCGGTGTGCATGGGCACCGAGAAGGCCACGGCGTCGGCCCACGACAGCAGATCGGTGTCGAAAGGGTCGACGGCGAGGTCCATGGCGCGGACCTCGTGACCGGCGCGCAGCAACGCACCGGCCGGAGAAGCCACGTGCAACGGTTGATGGCCGAGTTCGTAGGTCGAGACCAGGACCACGCGCACGGCCCCACGGTAGCGGTATCTGTGCGGGAGGCCGGACTTCGGCCCACGGCCTGGTGTCAGCACCGCGTCGATGGTGCGCCGTCTGTGTCCACGCGGACGTCGAGGCAGGCCCAGGCCCGTCGCAACGCTCGCTCGACCCGGGCGGGTGTGCTGTCGCGCGCGAACACGAAACCGAGGTACCTGTTCCCCTCGGGCACCGGCGCCACGGGCCGACCCGGCGCGATGGTGATCTCGAGGTCGGTCACACCCGGCACCGCACGCGCCTCGGCCTGGCCCTCTACGCCGACGAGCGTGCCGGCGTGGGGGATCGGCACCATGAGGACGCCCGATGCCCCCAGGGCCGCGGTCGGGCCCAACGGCATGCCCAGTGCATGGGCGATCACGAGCTCCTCGAGCGAGCGCCCCGTCGAAAAGGACAGCGTGCGCGCGCAGAGGCCGCCGATGGTGCGCGCCGCCACCTCGATCACCGTGGCGCGTCCGTCGCGCACCCGAAGCTCGGCGTGGACGGGGCCGTCGACGAGCCCCAGGGCCGCGGTGGCCGCCGAGGTGGCACCCTGCACCGCGGCGACGTCGCCGGGCGCCAGACGGGTGGGCGTGACATAGATGGTCTCTTCGAAGGCCGGACCGTCGAGCGGGTCGGGTTTGTCGAACACCGCCAGCGTCCGCAGCTCGCCCGAGACGAGCAGTCCCTCGACGGCGACCTCGGGTCCCGGCGCGAACCGTTCGACGAGAAGGGGGGCTCGGGGGTCGACCCCGGCGGCATCGGCGATCCGCCGCACCCGCTGTGCCACCGCCACGGCTTCGTCGGGCGTGTCGGCCCGCAGCACCCCCTGGCTCCCCGACAATGTGGTGGGTTTGATCACACAGGGGAGCCCGACGGCCCCGACCACGGCCGCCACCTCCTCGGCGCCGGCGCCAGCGGGCAGGGGAGCGAAGGCCGGCTGGGGCACCTCGAAGGCGGCGAGACGGGCGCGCATGGCCAGCTTGTCGCGCGCCGCGGCCACGGCCTCGACGGGGTTGTGGCGCAGGCCCAGCAGCGCTGGACGCCTCCGCCGCCACCAGGGTGCCCACGTCATCGACGGCGATCACGGCGTCGAGGGGAGTGACGGCGTCGTGGGCGACGATCACGCGGGCCGCCTCCTGGGGGTCGCCGAGGGGGATCTCGAGCGCCCGTGAGCCCATGATGCCGTGGAGGGCGTGGGCCTCTTGCGTGCCCACGACCACCTCGACCCCCAGGGCCCGCGCCGCATCGAGGAAGTCCCGGGCCCGGTACGAAGCCGAGGGAACGAGAAGGAGTATCCGGGCCACCCATCTATGATGGCTGGAGGAGGTCGACCTGATGGACGAGGACGGGGCGCCGGCTGGCGCAGTGGAAGTCTCTGCCGTGCTGACCGTGACACCGGCGGCCCGCGGCGTGGTCCTCGAGGCCCGTTCCCAGGAAGCCGACTTCGAACGCCTGGCCCTGTGGGTGGAGGTGACCGGCGCCCGAGACGGTGCGTACACCTACGACATCTATTTCCAGGCCTCGGCCGATGCCGGTGCCGGCGACCGGGTCGCCGAGGACGACGGCCTGGCCGTGGTGGTGCCCGAGTCGAGCGTGGCCCGTCTGGTCGGAGCCCGCCTCGACTGGTCCGACGACGGGGACGGCGGGCTCGTCATCGTGAACCCGAACACCCCGCCCCGGCCCGAGGTCTTCTCCGATCGTCCCGCCGTGGACCTCTCGAGCGAACTGGCGCAGCGGGTCCTTGCCGTCCTCGACGCCCAGGTGAACCCGTCCATCGCCATGCACGGCGGTCACGCCGATCTCGTGGCGGTCGAGGAGGGTGTGGTGTACGTGCGCCTGAGCGGGGGCTGTCAGGGTTGCGGCCTCGCCTCGGTGACGCTGTCGCAGGGCATCGAGGTGGCGCTGCGCGAATCGGTCCCCGAGATCGTGTCGGTGGTCGATGTGACGGACCACGCCAGCGGGGCCAACCCCTTCTACGAGCCCGCCAAGAAGTAACTCGAGCACCACGGGCGCGCATCCGCGGAGGTACGCGCACCGTCGGTTATCTTGCCGACATGCACGCCCTCGTCACGGGGGTCAGCGCGGGGGCCGGACTCCTCCTCGGCGGTGAGCTCGAGATCGTCGTCGAGCGGCTTGGGGAGCGTCGGCCGTTCGATCGTCCCTGGTGGCGTTGCCCGTCGTGTGCCTCGCCCTATCGCGGCCGGAGACTCGTGCCGGTGGCGAACTCCTTGTTCTTGCGCCGCGGGTGCCGGTCGTGTCGTGAGCGGGTCTCGCACCCCTGGCGACCGGCGGTGCTCGGGGTCGTGAGCGCGGTCGTGCTCGGCGCCTTCGCGGCGCGTATCGGTGACGACATCGTGCTGGCCGCCTACGTCGTGTTCGGCTTGTCGATGGTGGCGATGAGTGCCGTGGACTTCGAGCGGCAGATCATCCCCAACCGGCTCGTCTATTCCACCCTGGTGGTCATGGTGCCGCTGTTCGTGCTGTCCTCGATCGTCGACGACCGCTGGGTGTCTCTCGAGCGCGCCGCCATCGGGGGGGCCGCCGCATTCGTGGCGTTCCTGATCGTCCACCTGGTGGTCCCGCGGGGCATGGGGTTCGGTGACGTGCGCCTGGCCGGCGTCATCGGCTTCGCCACCGGGTGGCTGGGGCTCGGCCACGCGTTCGTGGGCTTCTTCGCCGCCTTCGTGCTGGGCGCCCTCGTCGGGATCGTGGCCATGGTGGTGTCGGGCGCGGGACGCAAGACCAGGATCCCCTTCGGCCCGTTCCTCGCCGCCGGGGCCGCCGTGACGATCCTGTGGGGCAGCCCTGTCGCCCACGCGTTGTTCCATCAGACGGTGTGACACACACGGTGATCCCGACCGGCACCGGTCCCGGGGCCCAGAGGGCTCCGAAGTAGATTGGCGTCGTGCTCAGATTCCTCACCGGCGGAGAGTCCCATGGCAAGGCGCTCGTGGTGATCGTCGAGGGCCTGCCGGCCGGGTTGCCGATCACGGCTCCCGAGATCGCCGGCGAGCTGGCCCGGCGGCGCCTCGGGTACGGCCGCGGACCCCGGATGCGGTTCGAGGCCGACGAGATCACCCTCATCGGGGGAATCCGCCACGGGCGCACCCTGGGCTCGCCGGTGGTCATCGAGATCGCCAACACCGAGTGGCCCAAATGGAGCGAGGAGATGTCTCCCGATCCGGGTCTGCCTTCGAAGGTCCTGACCAAGCCGCGCCCGGGGCACGCCGATCTGGCCGGGATGCAGAAGTACGGATTCGACGATGCCCGGGACGTGCTCGAGCGGGCCTCGGCCCGTGAGACCGCAGCCCGGGTGGCGGCGGGATGCCTGGCCAAGGCGCTCCTGGCCCCGCTCGGCATATCGGTGCTGAGCCACGTGGTGGCTCTCGGCCCCGTGCACACCGAGGGGACGCAGCGCCCGGGCCCGGGCGACCTCGAGCGGATCGACGACTCCGCGGTGCGCTGCTTCGACCCCGAGGTCGAAGCGCGCATGGTGGAGGCCATCAAGGCCGCCGCCAAGGACGGGGACTCGCTCGGCGGGGTGGTGGAGGTCCTCGCCTACGGAGTGCCGGTGGGCCTCGGCAGCCACGTGCACTGGGACCGCCGCCTCGACGGACTTCTGGCCCAGGCGCTCATGAGCATCCAGGCCGTCAAGCACGTCGAGCTGGGCGAGGGCTCCGAGGTGGTGTCGCGCCGCGGTTCGCAAGCCCATGACGCCATCGGGTGGGACGAGGCATCGGGCACCTACCGGCGCGAGACGGACCGCGCCGGCGGCATCGAGGGGGGGATGTCGACAGGCGGTCTCATCGCGGCGAGCGTCGGGATGAAACCGCTCGCCACGTTGAACCGGCCCGTGCTCGGGACCGTCGACGTGGTGACCAAAGAGCCGACGGTGTCTTTCAAGGAGCGCACCGATGTCACCGCCGTCCCCGCCATGGGGGTGGTGGCCGAGACCATGACGGCGTGGGTGCTGGCGTCCGAGGCGCTGCGCAAGTTCGGCGGGGACTCCCTCGCCGAGGTGGTGCGCAACCGTGACGGGTACCTGGCTTCGCTCCACGACACACCGTCGTCGGCCGCTGCGGCCGGCCGTGGCTGAGCACCTGCTGCTCGTGGGGATGATGGGCGCGGGCAAGTCGACGGTGGCGCGCTTGGTCTCGGCGCGTCTCGACCGCCCCTGGCTCGACACCGATCTGGAGGTGGAGCGACTGGCGGGCTCGTCGGTGAGAGCGATCTTCTCCCGGGGCGAGGCGGAGTTCCGGGCCCGGGAGGCCAGCGTGTTGGCCGCGGTCCTCGCCGACGATGTCCCCGCCGTGGTGTCGGTGGGCGGAGGTGCGATTCTCGATCCCACCCAGCGGGTGGCGCTGCGCGACGGTGGCACGGTGGTGTGGTTGCGGGCCCGACCCGAGACCCTCGTCCGGCGGGTGGGGCGCAACGCCGACCGGCCCCTGCTGGCGGCGGACCCGGGGGGACCGGCCGCGGCGCTCACCCGCATCGAGGCCGAGCGTCGGGCGCTCTACGAGGAGGTTGCTGCTGTGGTCATCGACGTCGACGAGCTCAGCGCGGCTGCGGTGGCCGATCGCATCGTCGCGGCCACGCGCACACCGTCGGGTGAGGGCAGCCGATGATCACCGTGCCGGTCGGCCTGGGGGAGCGCTCCTACGACGTGGTGGTCGGGGGCGGGGCGCGGGCACTCCTGCCCGAGGTGCTCCCGCCCGGGGTGGAGCGCGTCGCCATCGTCACGCAGGACAACGTCGAGGCCGAAGTGGATGCCGGGGTCCCTTCGGAGACCTTCGTCATCCCGGACGGCGAGTCGGCCAAGACGATGATGACCGTCGAGAAGTTGTGTCGCGACTTCACGCGCGTCGGATTGGCGCGCTCGGACGCGGTGGTGGCGCTGGGGGGTGGTGTCGTGAGCGACGTAGCGGGGTTCGCGGCGTCGGTCTTTCTCCGGGGCATCCCGTACGTGAACGTGCCCACCACCCTCCTGGCCCAGGTCGACGCGGCGATCGGCGGGAAGACGGGGGTCAACCTGCCCGAGGGCAAGAACCTCGTCGGCACCTTCTGGCAGCCCGCTGCGGTGCTGTGTGACATCTCGACCCTGAACTCGCTCCCGGCGCGCGAGTGGTCGTCGGGTCGAGGGGAGATGGCCAAGTACGCCTTCTTGGGTGAGGGGCTCCTCGACCAGGGTCGTCCCGGTGCGTCGATCCTGAGCCTCCCTCTCGACGAGCAGGTCGCCAAGTGCGTGGCGATCAAGGCCGCCGTGGTGAACGAGGACGAGCGCGAGTCGGGCCGTCGCATGGTCCTCAACTACGGGCACACCCTTGCGCATGCCCTCGAGGCGTCTTCGTTCGGCCCGAATGCGAAGTGGGACCTGCTCCACGGTGAGGCCGTGGCCATCGGCCTCGTCTTCGCTGCCATCCTGGCCCGGCGCCTCGACCGTATCGACGAAGAACGGGTGGCACTGCACCGCCGCGTGGTGGGGGGTTTCGACCTGTACGCCGACATCCCCGTGGGTGCATCCGCCGCGCAGCTCGTGGAGTTCATGGCCCGCGACAAAAAGGCGCGCCACGACCTGACCTTCGTGCTCGACGGGCCCGACGGCGTGGAACCGGTCCGTGGCGTGGACGAGGCAGAGGTGCTCGCCACCCTGGCGGAGATGGGGTGCGCACCGTGAGCGGTCCGGGCCGACCTCTGGTCGTGCTCCTGTCGGGGCCCAACCTCGACCTGCTGGGCGAGCGTCAGCCCGAGATCTACGGCAGCGCCAAGCTCGCCGATCACGTGGCCGCCGCCACCGAGGAGGCGTCGCGCTGTGGCCTCGAGCTCGAACATCACCAGTCCAACCACGAAGGTGAGCTCGTCGAACTGGTCCACGAAGCCCGGGGACGGGCTGCGGCGGTGATCGTCAACGCCGGTGCGCTCAGTCACTACTCCTGGTCGCTGCACGATGCCCTGGCCGCGTTCGACGGCGTGGTGGTCGAGCTGCACCTCTCGAACCCTGCGGCGCGCGAGCCGTTCCGCCACACCTCGGTCCTCGCCCCCGTGGCGAACGGGGCCATCGCCGGCTTCGGCGGCCTCGGCTACCCCCTGGCGGTCCAGGCGGTGGCCCGCCTGCTGGCGGCGCGATCATCCGGTTCGTCATGACGCTCCCCCCGCTCGGGACGCTGCCCCCGATGCACTTCCCCCGCCGGATGGCGAACCTCGATGCCGGGCTCGACGCCGCCGGGGTGGACGCGCTGCTCGTCACGGCGCTCCCCAACATCCGGTACCTCACCGGCTTCACGGGCTCGGCTGCCGTCCTCCTCGTCACCGGGGCCGGTGGTGCGCACCTCGTCACCGACGGCCGCTACCGGACCCAGGCCGCCGAACAGCTCGACGCGGCGGGTCTCGACACGACGGTCGAACTGACCGTGGGCGGCATCCAGGTGCAACGCCAGGCGCTGGCCGCCGCGCTGGATCGGGCCTCGTTGCGCCGTGTCGGCCTCGAGGCCGACCACGTGACCTGGTCGGCCAAACGCCGGTGGGCCGAGGACCTGGCGCCCGCCGCGCCGGTTGCCACCACGGGAGTGGTGGAGGTGCTGCGGCAGGTGAAAGACGCGGGGGAGCTCGCCCGCATGGCGCGGGCCGCGGCCATCGCCGACGCCGCCCTGGGCGAGGTGCTCGCCCTGCTCGGTCAAGCCCGGCGCGAGGACGAGGTGGCGCTGGCCCTCGACACCGCCATGCGCCGCCTGGGTGCGGAAGACCGTGCGTTCGAGACCATTGTGGCGTCGGGCCCGAACGCGGCGAAGCCGCACGCGCGCCCCACGACCCGGACCATCGAGGCGCGAGACCCGGTGGTGGTGGACTTCGGGGCCATCTTCGAGGGATACCGGTCGGACATGACGCGCACGTTCTGTGTCGGGGGAGACCCGCCGGGGCCTCTGGCCCGGGTCTTCGAGGTGGTGGCCGCGGCCCAGGCGGCCGGGGTGGCGGCGGTGCGCGCCGGTGTGGCCGCCGGTGACGTCGACAAGGCCTGTCGGGACCTGATCGCCGAGGCCGGATGGAAAGAGGCATTCGAGCACGGCACGGGGCACGGCGTGGGGCTCGACATCCACGAAGCCCCGGCGGTGGGGCCGGGGTCGACTGCTATCCTCGCCTCCGACGTCGTCGTGACCGTCGAGCCGGGTGTGTACCTGGCGGGAATCGGCGGTGTTCGTGTCGAGGACACCGTCGTGGTCACCGCGGACGGGTCTCACACGCTCACCCGATTCTCCAAGGACATCGCGGCCTGATGGCAATCACCACCAACGACTTGCGCAACGGCATGACCCTCGACCTGCCCGACGGGCTGTTCTCGGTCGTGGAGTTCCAGCACGTGAAGCCGGGCAAAGGTGGAGCGTTCGTCCGTACCAAGCTCAAGAACGTGCGCACCGGTGCCGTCCTGGAGCGGACGTTTCGAGCCGATGAACGGGTCGAGCAGGCCATCGTGGACAAGCGTGAAATGCAGCTCCTGTATCGCGACGGCTCGGACTACGTGTTCATGGACATCGTGTCCTACGACCAGATGCACGTGTCTCCCGCGTCGCTCGGTGACGCCGCCCAGTATGTCAAGGAGGGCGACAACGCCGTGCTGCAGATGTACGCCTCGGAGATCGTGGGGGTCGACCTGCCTGCCGCGGTGGAGCTGTCGGTGGCACAGACCGAGCCCGGCGTCCAAGGCGACCGCGTGTCGGGGGCCCGCAAGCCGGCCACACTCGAGACAGGGTTGGTGGTGCAGGTCCCGTTGTTCGTGAATCCCGGTGAGCGCATCAAGGTCGACACGCGCTCCGGCGAGTACATCACCCGGGCCTAGCCCGGCACTGGCCGTGCCGGAGGAACGCGTCCCGGCCGGGCCGGGCGAAGGACCCCGCCACGAGGCCCGCGAGCGAGCCCTGGCCCTGCTGTACGAGGCGGAGATGAAGCGGCTCGCGACGGCGGAGGTCCTCCGAGCACTGTCGGTCGTCCCCGACCCCTTCACCGTGGCCCTGGTCGAGGGGGTCGGCGCCCATGAGGAGCGCATCGACGCCCTCATGGCGGCGGCCGCCAAAGGATGGGAGGTCGAGCGCATGCCCGTGCTCGACCGCAGCATCCTGCGTCTCGCCACCTACGAGCTCATCGCCGAGCCCGACGTGCCGGTGGCCGTGGTGATCGACGAGGCGGTTGAGCTGGCCAAGCAGTACTCCACCGAATTCTCCGGTGGGTTCGTGAACGGCGTCTTGTCGACAATCGCCCGGCAGGTGCGCGCCTAAACAAGCCACCGGGCGAGAGGCGACGGTGGTACGATGCCGTGACGACCGTGAAGCGGGTCCCGAGAGGCTCGTACGGACCGTGGAGGAGCTTTGGCAGAGAGAGAACGCAGACTGACCCCGCCGCGAGGTGGGGTCTTTGTTCCTCGGGTCCAGGTTCTGACCGCTCAGGACGTCCAGCGGGCGCTGACCCGGATCGCGCACGAGATCATCGAGCGCAACCACGGTCTCGCGGACGTCATGCTCGTCGGGCTCCAGACCGGCGGGGTTCCTCTCTCGTTCCGCATCGCCAGCGTGCTCGAGGAGATGGAAGGCACGGCCGTGCCCGTCGGCCTCCTCGACGTGGCGTTCTACCGCGACGACATCGGGATCCGTCCCGTGCTCCCCGAGGCCGCCACCGACATCCCCGGTGACTTGGCCGGCCAGTTGGTCGTGCTGGTCGACGACGTCTTGTTCACGGGTCGCACCGTGCGGGCCGCGCTCAACGCCCTGGGGGACTACGGCCGGGCCCGGGCGGTGCAGTTGGCGGTGATGGTCGACCGGGGCCATCGCGAGCTGCCCATCCGCCCCGACTACGTCGGAAAGAACATGCCGACCCGGATCGACGAGCAGGTCGACGTCAGTCTCGACGGCGTGGTGCTCGGCGACGTGGTGCCCCGATGACCGACGTCGCCCCTACCACGAGCGCGGGGGTGGATCGGTCCAAGGGGGGCCGTCGCCACCTGCTGTCGATCGCAGAGCTCGGGGCCGAGGGAATCGAGGAGATCCTCGAGGTGTCCGACGCCTTCGTCGAGGTGGGGAGGCGGTCGATCCCCAAGGTTCCATCGCTGCGGGGTCGCACGGTGGTCACTTTGTTCGCGGAGCAGTCCACGCGCACCCGGCTCTCGTTCGAGACCGCGGCCAAGCGCCTGTCTGCGGATGTCCTGTCGTTCTCGGTCGACACGTCGTCGGTGAAGAAGGGCGAGTCCCTGCGAGACACGGTGGAGACGGTGGCGGCGATGGGGGTGGACGCGTTCGTCGTGCGCCACACGTCGGCCGGCGCGCCCGCCGCGGTGGCGCGCTGGGTCGATGCCTCGGTGATCAACGCCGGTGACGGATGGCACGAGCACCCGACCCAGGCCCTGCTCGACTGCTACACGATCCGCCAGGTCCTGGCCGAGCGAGCCGGGCGCCCCCTCGAAGATGCCGGCGTCGACTGCTTCGCCGGTCTGCGTGTCGCCATCGTGGGCGACGTGCGCCATAGCCGGGTGGCACGCTCCTTGGTCCTTGCCCTCGGGGCCCTCGGGTCGGAGGTCACCTTGGTGGCGCCGGGCAGTCTCCTGCCTCCGTCACTCCAGGGTTGGCCGTTGTCCACGGTGTCCTACGACCTCGATGCCGTGCTTCCGCATGTCGACGTGTGCTACCTGCTGCGCCTCCAGTCCGAGAGGGGCGCGGGCGCCTTCTTGCCGTCGGTGCGCGAATACAGCGCGTGGTACGGACTGACGTCGCGCCGGGCCGCGCTCCTGGGCGACGAGGCGCTCGTCATGCACCCGGGGCCGATGAACCGGGGCATCGAGATCGCCGACGACGTTGCCGCCCTCCCACAGTCGATGGTGTTGCGCCAGGTGTCCAACGGCGTGGCCGTCCGCATGGCGGTGCTCTTCATGTTGCTCGGACAGGGACAGTTGGGCGCGGGCGGGGGCCTGCTCGCCCTCGCACCGACGCTCGGAACCGTCGGGACCGTCCTCGGTGCCTAAGCGCGACGTCGTGATCAGGGGGGGCACCGTCGTCGACGATGGTGGCACCCGCCGGGCCGACGTCGTGGTGCGCGGGGGAGAGGTGGTCGAGGTGGGCCCGGAGGTTGCGGTCCCCCGAGGGGCGACGGTGCTCGACGCCGGGGGGTGTCTGGTGACCCCGGGTCTCGTGGACCTGCACACCCATCTGCGCCAGCCCGGCGCCGAGGACGCCGAGACCGTCGAGTCAGGGGCGAGGGCTGCCGCGCTGGGCGGGTACACCGCGGTGGTGGCCATGCCCAACACCGATCCCCCCGTCGACAGCGCAGCGGTCGCCCTCGAGATCCTGTCGCTCGGTGCCGGCGCCGCGTGCCAGGTGGCGGTGGCCGGCGCCATCACCGTCGGGCGGGCCGGCGAGCATCTCGCCCCCATCGGTGAGCTCGCGGCGCTGGGGGTGACGCTCTTCACCGACGATGGCGCCGGGGTCCAGGACGTGGCGGTCATGCGCCGGGCCCTCGAGTACGCCCGGGGCTTCGACGTCACACTGGCCCAACACTGCGAGGACGACACCCTCGCCTGCGGCGGGCACATGCACGAGGGGGAGTGGTCGAGCCGGCTCGGGGTTCCGGGAATCCCCGCCGAGGCCGAAGAGATGATGGTGGCACGCGACATCGCACTGGCGAGGCTCACCGGCGGGCGGGTGCATTTTCTCCACATCTCGACGGCGCGATCCGCCGCGCTGGTGGCCGGGGCGAAGGCCGAGGGGCTGGCGGTGACGGCCGAGGTGACGCCGCACCATCTCGCGCTCACGCACGCCGAGCTGGTGGGCTACGACCCCGTATACAAGGTGAACCCGCCGCTGCGGGACGAGGCGGACGTGGCGGCCCTGCGCCGGGCGTGCGCCCAGGGCACGATCGACGCCATCGCCACGGACCACGCCCCGCACGCCCCCGAGCGCAAGGACGCCACCCTCGACGCCGCCCCGCCCGGGATGCTCGGGTTGCAGACCGCGCTCCCCGTGGCACTGCGCGCCCTGGGCGGAGGAGGAGGTGGCTCCGGGCCCGACGACGCCTCGTCGGGCAACGGCCTCGGAGCGGACAGTTTCCCGGCCATGTCGATCGCGCGACGTCCTGGCGCTTCTCTCATGGCATCCGGCCCGCATCGCCGGGCTCTGCCGCCAGCGTGGTGGGGCCCAGGGTGGGCCCATCGAGCCCGGCGCGCCCGCCAACATCTGCGTGATCGACCCCGCCGCCACGTGGGAGGTCGACCCCGCTCGCCTTGCCAGTCGGAGCCGCAACACGCCGTGGGCGGGACGCACGATGACCGGTCAGGTCCGTCACACCGTGTTCCGGGGCGAGCCGGTCGTCATCGACGCCGAGGCCCAGCGATGACCGGGCGCGCCCCGTCGCAGTCCGCGGACTGGTTCGACGGGCGGCTTCCGGCTCTGCTCGTCCTGGCCGACGGCGAGGTGTTCGAGGGCGAAGCGGTGGGTGCGGTCCCCCCGACGGCGTGGCCACGGGCGAGCTCGTCTTCAACACCGTGCTCAGTGGCTATCAAGAGGTCGTCACCGACCCGAGTTACGCGGGCCAGGTGGTGGCCTTCACGTACCCCCACATCGGGAACTACGGCGTCACCGCTCGAGGATGACGAGGCGACCCGCCCGTGGTGTCGGGGAGTGGTGGTGCGCGACGTCCCCCCCGACCGTCGTCGTGGCGCGCCACGGGATCCTTCGAGGATTTCCTGATCGAGAGCGGACTGCCCGGGATCTCGGGGATCGACACCCGGCGGCTGACCCGGCATCTGCGCGCCGACGGCGCCATGGGATGTGCCTTCGGCACCGCAGCGGAGTCGGTCCTGCGCCGCGCCGCGGCGTCAGAGCCGGGCACGACAGGACGCGACCTGGTGACCGGGGTGTCGGTGTCGGCGCCCTACGAGCGGGGCTCGGGCCCGCTGCGCATCGTCGCCTATGACTTCGGGGTGAAAGAGACCATGCTGCGCAGCCTGGGCGCCATGGGAACCGTGACGGTGGTGCCCGCCGCTCATCCGCGCCTCCGACACGTTGTCCCTGGAGCCCGACGGCGTCTTCCTGTCCAACGGGCCCGGCGACCCCGCCGCGCTCCCCGTCCACGCCGCGATCGTCGCCGAGCTGCTCGGTCGGGTCCCGGTGTTCGGCATCTGCCTCGGTCACCAGTTGCTGGCCGAGGCCATCGGGGCGCGCACCTACAAGCTCCCCTTCGGGCACCACGGCGGCAACCATCCCGTGCGGCGTCTCGATACGGGCCAGGTCGAGATCACGAGCCAGAACCACAACTACGCCGTCGACGGCACCACCCTCCCGACCTCGGGGCCGTTCGAGGCGGAGGTCACCCACGTCAACCTGAACGACGGGGTCGTCGAGGGATTCCGTTGCACGGGCGTCCCCGCCTTCAGCGTGCAGTACCACCCCGAAGCCGGACCCGGTCCCCACGACGCCCGCTACCTCTTCGAACGGTTCCGGCAGATGATCGACGAGGTGCGGGTCTGATGCCGCGCCGGAGCGACCTCGAGACCATCCTCGTCATCGGCTCGGGCCCCATCGTGATCGGCCAAGCCTGTGAGTTCGACTACTCGGGTACCCAAGCGTGCCGGGTGCTGCAGGCCGAGGGCTACCGGGTGGTGCTCGTCAATTCCAACCCCGCCACGATCATGACCGACCCCAGCGTGGCCGACCGGACCTACGTCGAGCCCCTCGATCTCGACGTGCTCACCGCCGTGGTGGAGCGGGAGCGACCCGACGCCCTGTTGCCGACCATGGGGGGGCAGACCGGCTTGAACCTGGCCTTCGGTCTCTCCGAGCGAGGAGTGCTCGACGCCTTCGGGGTGGAGTTGATCGGCGCCAACGCGCAAGCGATCGCCACCGCCGAGGACCGGGACCAGTTCAAGACCGCCATGGAGGAGATCGGTCTCGAGGTGCCGGATTCGGGATTCGCTACCCACCTCGACGAAGCCATGGCCCTGGGCGAGCGCATCGGCTTTCCCCTCATGATCCGCCCCAGTTTCATCCTGGGAGGAGCCGGGACCGGGACTGCGGACGACCGGGTCGAACTGGCCAAGGCCGCGGCCGAGGGATTGGCGGCGAGCCCGGTGCACCAGATCCTGATCGAACGGTCCATCGCGGGGTGGAAGGAGTACGAGCTCGAGGTGATGCGGGACCGCGCCGACAACTGCGTGGTGGTGTGCTCCATCGAGAACTTCGATCCCATGGGCGTGCACACCGGCGACTCGATCACCGTGGCCCCGGCCCAGACGCTGTCCGACGTCGAGTACCAGGCCATGCGAGACGACGCCTTCGCCTGCATCCGACGCGTGGGGGTGGAGACCGGTGGGTCCAACATCCAGTTCGCGGTGAGGCCGACCGACGGGAGGCGCAAGGTCATCGAGATGAACCCCCGCGTGTCGCGTTCCTCCGCCCTGGCCTCGAAGGCCACCGGGTTCCCCATCGCCAAGATCGCGGCGCGACTCGCCGTCGGCTACACGCTCGACGAGATCACCAACGACATCACGGGGGCCACGCCCGCCAGCTTCGAGCCCACCATCGACTACGTCGTCACCAAGATCCCGCGTTGGGCCTTCGAGAAGTTGCCCGGCGCGGTCGAACGCCTCGGCACCCGCATGCAGTCGGTGGGGGAGGTCATGGCCATCGGCCGGACCTTCCCCGAGTCGTTGCAGAAGGCCATCCGATCGCTCGAGCAGGGACGGACCGGGCTCAACGGTGACCGGGCCGAGGTGGCGTACGACCTCCTCGACGACGACGAGCTCGTGGCCCAGGCGTGTTCCCCCACGCCCGGGCGCCTCTTCCAGCTCGAGGCGGCGCTGCGCCGGGGCGTCACGCCCGACACGCTGGCCGCGGCCACCGGCGTCGACCCGTGGTTCTTGGACCAGTTGGCCCTCATTTCCACGGCCCGCACACGTCTCGAGGCCATGGCGGGTTCGGGCCTGGGGCCAAGCGATCTCGACCGGCGCACGTGGCGCGCCGTCAAGCGACTGGGGTTCTCCGACGCCCAGATTTCCTACCTCTTGTCGGGGGGTTCGGCCCCCGGCGCGGGCGACGGGCCGAACGCGGTGGTCACCGAGGCCGAGGTGCGAGCGGCGCGTCTGGCCGCGGGGGTGCGCGCCACCTTCAAGACCGTCGACACCTGCGGCGCCGAGTTCGAGGCCCGTACCCCGTACCACTACGCCACCTATGAGGACGAGGACGAGGTCCAGCCGAGCACCCGTCCACGCGTGGTGATCCTCGGATCGGGGCCCAACCGCATCGGCCAGGGGATCGAGTTCGACTACTGCTGCGTCCACGCCTCGATGGCCCTGCGGGCCGCTGGCTACGAAACGGTGATGGTGAACTGCAACCCCGAGACCGTTTCCACCGACTACGACACCTCCGACCGTCTGTACTTCGAGCCCGTCACGGCCGAAGACGTGGCCAACGTGCTCGACGCCGAGATCGCCGCGGGTTCGGGACCCGGAGGAGCACCGGTCGCGGGCGTGATCGTGAGCCTCGGGGGCCAGACCCCGCTCAAGCTGGCCCACAGCCTCCCGCCCGAGTTGGTCCTGGGCACGAGCCCGGCCTCGATCGACCTGGCCGAAGACCGGGAGCGTTGGAACGTCTTGTGCGAGGGCCTGCACATCCCTCAGCCCCCGGGGGGCATCGCCCTCTCGGTGCAAGAGGCGCTCGTGGTGGCGCAAAAGGTCGGGTACCCCGTGCTCGTCCGCCCGAGCTACGTGCTCGGTGGTCGCGCCATGGAGATCGTGTACGACGACGACCGGCTGACCCGCGTCGTCGAGGAACTGGCGGGATCTCTCGCCCGGGAGGGCGCGGCGACGGCGGAGCGCCCCGTGCTGGTCGACCGCTTCCTCGAGGACGCCATCGAGGTCGACGTGGACGCAGTGCGCGACCGGACCGGCGACGTCGTGATCGCCGGGGTCATGGAGCACGTGGAAGAAGCCGGCGTGCACTCGGGGGACTCGGCCTGCGCGCTCCCACCCCAGACGCTGTCCGACGACGTGCGAGAGACACTGGACGCGCACACACGGGCGATCGCCGAGGCGCTCGAGGTGATCGGCCCGATCAACGTGCAGTACGCGGTGAAAGAGGGATCGGTCTACGTGATCGAGGCCAACCCGCGCGCCAGTCGCACCGTGCCGTTCGTCGCCAAGGCCACCGGCGTGCCGATGGCCATGGTGGCCGCCCGAGTGATGACGGGGTCGACGTTGACCGAACTGCGGGCCGAGGGCTTGCTGCGTCCTCCCACCGGAGGAGCCTGGGTGAGCGTCAAAGAGGCGGTGCTGCCCTTCGACCGCTTTCCCGGAGTCGACACCTTGCTCGGCCCCGAGATGCGCTCCACCGGCGAGGTCATGGGTATCGGGTCCACGTTCGGGCTGGCCTTCGCCAAGAGCCAGATCGCGGCGGGGACCCGCCTCCCGTCTGAGGGCGCGGTGTTCCTCTCTCTGGCCGACCGGGACAAAGCCGGAGGCCTCGAGGCGGCGCGGACGTTTCGCGAGCTCGGCTTCGAGCTGCTCGCCACGTCGGGGACGGCTGCCTTCCTCGAATCCAAGGGCATCCCGGTGGCCACGGTGGTGGCCAAGGTGGGCGACGAGACGGGGGCGTTCGATGCGGTGGACCTGATCGCTTCGGGCCGGGTCCAGCTCGTGGTCAACACCCCGAGGGGCCGCGGCCCGCGCGCCGACGGGGTGCACATCCGCTCTGCGGCCCTCGCCAACCAGGTGCCCTGTCTGACCACGGTGGCCGCGGCGCGCGCCGCGGCCACGGGCATCGCCGATTGGCGACGCCACGGGCTGTCGGTTGTGTGTCTCCAGGAGGTGCACGGGTGAGGACGAACGTGGACCTGCGCACCTTTGTGGGATCGGTGCCGCTGCCCACGCCGGTCCTCACCGCGTCGGGAACGGCCGGGCACGGAGCTGAGCTCGCCTCGTACGTCGACCTCTCCACCCTCGGCGCTGTCGTGGTGAAGTCGCTGTCGGCGCACCCCTGGCCCGGCAACCGGCCGCCCCGGGTGCACGAGACGCCGGCGGGCATGCTCAACTCCGTCGGGCTGCAGGGACCGGGCGTGGCCGCGTGGGTCGCGCACGAGCTCCCGCTCCTCAACGATCGCGGCGCCCGGGTCGTGGCGAGCATTTGGGGGAGGACCGCGCAGGAGTACGCCCGGGCCGCGTCGATGCTGGCCGGCGCGCCCGGGGTCATCGCCGTCGAGGTGAACGTGAGTTGTCCGAACATCGAGGACCGCGATCGCATGTTCGCCCACTCCGCGCACGCCACTGCACAAGCGGTCGAGGCGTCAGCGCCGTGCGAGTTGCCCTTGTGGGTGAAGTTGAGCCCGAACACCCCCGACATCGTCGACATCGCCGAGGCCGCCCTGGAGGCGGGCGCCGAGACGCTGGTGCTCGTGAACACGGTGCTGGGCATGGCGATCGACACCAAGAGCCGCACCTACCGCCTCGGCTCCGCCGCGGGAGGCGGTGGGTTGTCGGGTCCCGCCATCCGCCCGGTGGCGGTGCGCGCCGTGCACGACTGTCGCGCCGCGTTCCCTCGGGTCGGCATCGTGGGTGTCGGAGGGGTGTCTCGAGGAGTCGACGTGGTGGAGATGATGTTGGCGGGTGCAGATGCCGTGGAGGTCGGCACTGCGACGTTCCGCGACCCCCGTGCCCCTGCTCGGGTGTTGTCGGGACTGAGGCGTTGGTGTCGGATACACGACGTCGCCGACGTCCGCAGTCTGGTCGGTGCCGTGCACGGTGCACCCGCTTCGCCCGCGCCCGCGCCCGCTGTGCCCGCGGCGGCGGCGGCCCCCGTCGCCCCCACCGCGGCATCGGCTCCATCGGTGGACCCGCCCGCCTCTGAGCCCCCCGTGTTCGCCTCGCCCTTTACGGCACAGCCCGACCCCCAGTCCGTCCCGACCCCCGCATCGGCGCCGGTCGTCCCGCCCGTGCGTCCACGCCCCGGTGTGGTGGCGAGGCCGGACACCCCCTCGCGCGTCCCCCCTCTCCCACCTCGCCGGCGTCCGGGGACGGGGGACGATCATGATTGACGAGGACCCGCGTACCCGGTTGGCGCTCGCCTTGGACGTGGACGATCTGGTGGTGGCGCTGCGCCTGGCCCGGCGGCTCCGGCCCTGGTTCGGGGTGGCCAAGGTGGGTCTCGAACTGTTCGGCGCGGCGGGCCCCGAGGCCGTGTCGGCCCTCCTCGACGAGAACTACCAGGTGTTCCTCGACCTCAAGCTGCACGACATCCCCACCACCGTGTCCCGGGCGGCCCGGGTGCTCGGGGGGCTCGGTGCCGCCTACGCCACGGTGCACACGCAGGGTGGCGAAGCCATGATGAAGGCGGCGGTTTCGGGCATGGCCGAGGGGGCGTCGGCGGCTGGGGCTCCAGCACCGTGCGTGCTCGGAGTCACCGTCCTCACGAGTGATGTCGACGCTCCGGCTGACGCGTTGGCCTCGCGCTCGAGGTTGGCGGCGGCGGCCGGCTGCGGGGGACTGGTCTGCGCCGCGTCGGATCTGGCCGTGACGGGCCGTGCCGCTCCCGGGCTCCTAGCCGTGGTCCCGGGCATCCGACCCTCGGGCGTCTCCACCGACGAGCAGGCGCGCGCCGCCACCCCCGCCGCCGCGATCGCGGCCGGTGCGGACATTCTGGTGATCGGTCGCGCCGTCACCGGCGCCGAGGACCCCGAGGCCATGGCGGCCGCCGTGGCCTCCGAAGTGACGTCGTCGATGGCGAAACGGCCAGGATGACCCCCGCTCACGAGGGCGCTATGGTGGCCCGCATGCCGCAACCTCCTGCACTCACCCCGGAGCAGCGCCAGGCGGCGCTGGACAAGGCCGCCAAGGTCCGCCGCGAGCGGGCCGAGGTGAAAGAGAAGCTCAAGATGGGGTCGATCACCCTTTCGGAGCTCCTCACTCGTGCCGAAGGGGACGAGACCGTTGGCAAGATGAAGGTGCTCTCGGTGCTCGAGTCACTACCCGGACTGGGCAAGGTCAAAGCCCGCCGTCTCATGGAGACGGTCGGCATCAGCGAGAGTCGTCGGTTGCAGGGCCTCGGGGCCAACCAACGCGACGCTCTGCTGACGCATACCTCGAAGTCCTGATCCTCGTCATCTCCGGCCCCGGTGGGGCGGGGAAAGGCACCGTCGTCGCCCGGCTGGTCGCACGCGACCCGAGGCTCTGGCTCAGCCGCTCGTGGACGACGCGACCCCGGCGTCCCGTCGAAGCCGAAGACGCGTACACCTTCGTCGACCGCGACGTCTTCGAGGAGAAGATCGCGCAGGGTGGGTTCCTCGAGTGGGCGGAGTTCCTCGGGCACCTCTACGGCACCCCGCTTCCCGACGCTCCGCCCGGCAAGGACGTGGTCCTCGAGATCGACCTCCAGGGGGCGCGTCAGGTCAAGGACAGGCACCCCGACGCACTCGTGGTCCTCTTGGTGCCGCCGTCCCCCGAGGTCCAGCGTGAACGGCTGCGCCGCCGAGGCGACGACGCGGCCGAGGTCGACCGGCGTATCGCCAAGGGCGCCGAGGAAATGCGCCTGGGCAGGGAGCTGACAACGTTCGTGGTCGTCAATGACGAGGTGGACCGGGCTGTGTCCGAGGTGGCCGGTATACTGGACATTCACCGCGACCACCCGCCTGACCCGGCGGCCGGCCACCCTCGAGGAGCCTGAATTGCCCCAACGCCGCTCGACGCTCATGGACCCGCCCGTCGAGGATCTCCTCGACAAGGTCGACTCGAAGTTCACGCTGGTCGCCCTGTCGGCCAAGCGTGCCCGGCAGATCAACTCGTATTACAACCAGTTGGGGGAGGGCCTCGGCTTCGTCGTGCCACCCCAGGTGACCTCGGTCTCGGGCAAGCCGCTCACCATCGCCTTCGAGGAGGTGGCGGCGGGCAAGGCCACCTACCACCGCATCGACCCCGTCGAAGAGGGCGAGGAAGGCGTCGATGCCGTGCTGGTCGAGGACGGCGCCGGCGCGGCACCGGAGCTGACCGCGCTCCTGGGCGAGGTGGAGGCGGAAGTCACCGCCGAGGGTGCCGTCGATCAGCCGGAGGCCGGCGAGTAGCAGGCGGGAATGCCCGCCCGCGCTGCCGGGAAGCCCGGACCATGATGAGAGGCCCCGTGACGGGGAAGACCGTCGTCTTGGGTGTGACCGGTGGCATCGCTGCCTACAAGGCGGTGGAGGTGTGTCGCCGCCTGGTCGACGCCGGCGTGCACGTCGTCCCCGTCCTCACCGATGACGCCACCCGCTTCGTGGGTGAGGTGACGTTCTCCGCGCTGGCGTCGGAGCCGGTGCAGAAGACCCTGTGGACCGAGGCAGACCCCATTCCGCACACCGATCTCGGTCGGCGTGCCGATCTGGTGCTCGTCGTGCCGGCCACGGCTCGCTTTCTCGGGTGCTACGCCCACGGCATCTCCGACGGGTTGCTCACCGCCACCGTCCTCGCCACCCGCGCCCCGGTGATGGTGTGCCCGGCCATGCACACCGAGATGTGGGAGCACCCCGCCGTGCAGGACAACGTGGAGACCCTGCGCCGGCGTCAGGTCCACGTGGTGGAACCGGGCGAGGGCCGGCTCGCCGGTGGCGACGTCGGAGCCGGACGCCTGGCCGAGCCGGTCGAGATCGTCGATGCGGCGCTCGCCGTGCTGGGCGTCGTGGCCCGGGGCCAGGATCTGGCCGGGCGCCGGGTGCTGGTGAGCGCGGGGGGCACACGAGAGCCCATCGACCCGGTGCGGTTCATCTCCAACCGCTCGTCGGGCAAACAGGGCTATGCCGTGGCCGAGGCGGCTGCGGCGCGCGGCGCCGATGTGGTCCTCGTGAGCTCGGCGGACCGGGTGTCGGCTCCGGGCATCGAGGTCGTCGCGGTCGAGACCGCGGCCGAGATGGAGGCGGCTGTCCTGGAACGGAGTGTGAGTGCCGATGTCGTGGTGATGGCGGCCGCAGTGGCGGACTTCCGGGTGAAGGCTCCCGCCGATGCCAAGTTGTCGAAGTCCGACGGTATGCCCGAACTCGTTCTCGAGCCCACGCCCGACATCCTCGCCGAGCTGGGGCAGCGGCGGCGTGAGGGACAGGTCCTGGTGGGCTTCGCGGCCGAGACCCACGACATGTCGCTCCGGGCGGCGGCCAAGCTCCGGGGCAAGAACCTGGATTTCATGGTGGCGAACGACGTCTCGGCCCGGGGCGTGGGATTCGACCACGACACCAATGCCGTGACCATCCTGGGGTCAGACGGCACGTGCCGCGACGTGGCTCTGACCTCGAAGATCGAGGTGGCCCACGCCATCTTGGATAGTGTGATCGATCGCCTGGGCGGACAACGCCAGGGCGGGGGCGGGCGGCACGCCGCAGCCTTCGGGGGGGACGACAAATCGAGGAGCGACTCGTGACCACGCGCCATACCTTCACATCGGAGTCGGTGACCGAAGGACATCCCGACAAGATGGCGGACCAGATCTCGGATTCGGTCCTCGACGCGGTGCTCACGTCGGATCCCGACGGGAGGGTGGCGTGCGAGACGCTGCTCACCACGGGACTCGTCGTCGTGGCGGGCGAGATCTCCACGCAGTGTTACATCGACATCGCCAGCCTGGTGCGAGAAGTCGTGTGTGACATCGGGTACGACAACGACGCCCACGGGTTCAACGGCCGTACCTGCGGGGTGTTGGTCGCCCTCGACGAGCAGTCTCCCGACATCGCCCAGGGCGTGAGTGCCGCCCACGAGCTCCGAACCGGCTCCGGAGGCGAAGACCAGCTCAACTCCCAGGGTGCGGGCGACCAGGGGATGATGTTCGGGTACGCGTGCGACGAGACACCGGACCTCATGCCGCTTCCCATCTGGATGGCGCACCGACTCGCCCAACGTCTTGCCCAGGTGCGGCGCGTCGGCGTCCTTCCCTATCTGCGTCCCGACGGCAAGACGCAGGTGAGTGTGGTCTACGAGGGCGGCCGGCCCGTGGCCATCGACACCGTGCTCATCTCCACCCAGCACGCGCCGGGAGTGGACATCGAGACGCTGCTGCTGCCGGACCTCCGTGAGCACGTGATCCATCCCCTTCTTCCGCCCGACCTCGACACCTCGGCACTGCGCGTGCTCGCCAACCCCACGGGTCGTTTCGAGCTCGGAGGGCCGCACGCCGATACCGGGCTCACGGGACGCAAGATCATCGTCGACACCTACGGCGGTATGGCCCGCCACGGCGGGGGGGCGTTCTCGGGCAAGGACCCCTCCAAGGTCGACCGCTCCGCCGCCTATGCGGCGCGCTGGGTGGCCAAGCACGTGGTCGCCGCCGGTGCGGCGAAACGGTGCGAGGTGCAGGTGGCGTACGCCATCGGCGTGGCCAGTCCGGTGTCGCTCATGGTCGAGACCTTCGGCACCGAGACGGTGGACCCCGACAAGATCGAGCACGCCGTGCGCGAGGTGTTCGACCTGCGTCCCGCGGCCATCGTCCGCGACCTGGACCTGAAGCGGCCGATCTACCGTCGCACCGCCGCCTACGGGCACTTCGGCCGCTCGGACAAGGAATTCACCTGGGAGGCGACGCCCCGGGTGGACGACCTCAAGCGCGCCCTCGGCCTTTAGGGGTCGGGCGCCGGAGTCCGGCCCGACGCAGCGCCGCGTCAGACTGCCGCCATGCCGGCGGAGCACACCGAACGCGTCGTGCGGGTGCTCCCCGACGTGAGCGCCCTGCGCAAGACCTTCGACTACACGGTTCCCGCCGCGCTGGCCGAGTCGGTGCGCGTGGGCAGCCAGGTCCGCATCGCCCTGGGTCCGCGGCGCGTGGGGGGATGGGTCGTCGAGGACGATGTGGAGCCCGACCCCGGCGTGGTGCTGCGGCCCATCGCGGCGGTGCGGGGCTGGGGACCGCCACCGGAGGTGCTCGACCTGGCCCAATGGGCGGCGTGGCGCTGGTCGGGCCCCGTCCCGGGGTTCCTGCGCACGGCCTCGTCGCCCCTGGCGGTGCGCACGCTGCCGGCGAGCCCACCGCCGGTCTGGGCGCGCCCCATCCCTGAGGCCCCGCCCGTCCTCGCCGTCGGCCTCGAAGGAGGCACCACGGTGGTCCGGGTGGCCCCGGCCGGCGACCGGTGGCCGATCCTCCTGGCCTTGGCGCAACGACGGCAGGGGGCGGGAGTCGAGGCCGGTGCGCTCGTGCTCGCCCCGGGACACCGCGCCGCCGGCGACGTGGCGCGCCGCCTGCGATCGGCGGGCGTCCCGGTGGCGCTGGTACCGGGCGATTGGGCCCGGGCCCGGGCCGGAGGGTGCGTGGTGGTGGGCACTCGCGCCGCCGCCTTCGCACCGGTGCCGAAGCTCGCCGCCGCGGTCGTGCTCGACGCGCATGACGAGGCGTATCACGAAGAGCGCGCCCCCACGTGGGCGGCGTGGGCGGTGGTGGCCGAGCGTGCCCGGCGCGACGGTGCGCCGTGCGCGCTGGTGTCGCCGTGCCCGACACTCGAGATCCTGGCGCTCGGCCCTCTGGTGGTCGGTCCCCGCACCGTCGAACGCCGGGGCTGGCCCGCGGTCGAGGTCATCGACCGCCGCGGCGACGACCCTCGCACGGGGCTGTTCTCCGAGCGCCTCGTGCGCGTGGTGCGCGACGTCACGGCGACGCCGGGTGGGCGGGTGGTGTGCGTCGTCAACCGGACGGGACGGGTACGACTCCTGTCGTGCGCGGCGTGTGGCGAGCTGGCGCGCTGTGAGAGGTGCGGCGCCGCGCTCGAGCTCGTGGGCCGCGGCGCGCCGGGACGGCGGCGCGGCGGACGCGGCACCGGCGCCGTTCCTGCGCTGCCGACGCTGCACCGAGGAGCGTCCTGTGGTGTGCGCGGCGTGTGGCGCCACGCGCATGAAGGCGTTGCGACTGGGCGTGTCGCGTGTGCGAGAAGACCTCGAGGCTCTCGTCGGCGTGGCGGTGGCCGAGGTGTGGGGACCGGCGAAGCTCGACGACAAGGAAGAGGACCGCGTCGAGGCCGCCCGGGTCGTGGTGGGCACCGAAGCTGCACTGCACCGGGTGCGCCATGCCGACGCCGTGGTGTTTTTGGAATTCGACTCCGAATTGCTCGCCCCACGGTTCCGGGCGGCCGAGCAGGCGCTCGGGCTGCTGGCTCGCGCCGCCCGGCTCGTCTCGGGTGCCGACGTCCCACGCCCCGGCGACCGGGCCCCGGGGAGGGTGGTGGTCCAGACACGCCAGCCCCGCCACCCCGCCCTGGTCTCGGCCGTGTCGGCCGATCCCGGGGTGCTGGCGGGGGCCGAGGCCGAGGTGCGTCGCGCCCTGGGCCTTCCGCCCTTCAGCGCGTTGGCGGTGGTGTCGGGGCCGTCCGGCGAGGCGTACGGCCATGCGCTGCGCCGCGCCGCTCCCGACACCGTGGCCGTGTCGGGATCCGTCGACGGCAAGTGGTCGGTGCGCGCTCCCGATCACGCCACGTTGTGCGACCTCTTGGCGTCGGTGCCGCGTCCCCCCGGTCGGCTCCGGGTCGAGGTCGACCCCGTGCGGGCCTGAAAACGGCCTCCCGGAGTGGTCCCGGTACCATGGCCGGCGTGTCGAGGTACTCCATCCGTCTCTACGGGGACCCCGTATTGCGCCAGCGGGCGCCGGAAGTCGACGGGATCGACGGGACGCTCAAGCAGCTCGCCGACGACATGGTGCAGACCATGTACGAGGCCCCCGGCGTGGGTCTCGCCGCGCCCCAAGTCGGCGTGCAGAAGCGAGTCTTCGTCTACGACACCGGCGACGGGACAGGACCGGTCACGGTTGTGAACCCCGTCCTGGCCGAAGCTCGAGGGGAGTGGACCTACGACGAGGGGTGTCTGTCGGTGCCCGGCCTGTCCTGGCCCATCGTGCGACCCAAGGAGGTGCACCTCACCGGCTACGACCTCGACGGCAACGAGATCTCCGTCGAGGCCGACGAATTCCTGGCTCGGGTGTTCCAGCACGAGGTCGATCATCTCGACGGGGTGCTGCTGGTGGAACGGCTCGACGACGACCAGCGCAAAGAGGCCAAGCGCATCCTGCGCACCCGGGCCCTCGGACTGCCCGACGCCGATCCCGATGGACTGGGCGCCCGCGCCGCCGAGCGGCCTGCCAGGCACACCGGCCTGTAGCGACGCGGCGCCCCGGTGGCCCGCCTGGTCTTCTTGGGAACACCTCCGGCTGCGGCCGTGGCGCTCGAGGCGCTCGTGCGCGCCGGGCACGACGTGGCGCTGGTGGTGAGCAGGCCCGACACGCGACGCGGGCGCGGCGCGGCGCGCACCCCCAGTGCCACCAAGCACGCGGCCATGGAGCTCGGGCTCGACGTCACCGACCGGCTCGATGACGTCACATCGACCGGTGCCGAGCTCGGCATCGTCGTGGCCTACGGCCGGATCATCCCGGGGCGGATCCTGCAGTCGCTTCCCATGGTGAACGTGCACTTCTCCCTCCTGCCTCGGTGGCGCGGTGCTGCGCCGGTGGAACGGGCCGTCCTCGCCGGTGACACCGAGACCGGCGTCTGTGTCATGCGCCTCGAGGAGACCCTCGACACCGGCCCCGTGCTCGCGTCGCGCCGCGTGGGGATCGGCGAACGCGAGCACGTCTCGTCACTCACCGGCCGCCTGGCTTCGACGGGCGCCCAGCTCCTCGTCGAGGTCCTCGCTCCCGGCGTCGATGCGCTCGGCGACGGCACGCCCCAGCACGGTGAAGTGACCTACGCCGAGAAGGTGCTCCCCGAAGAGCTCCGACTGCACTGGGCACAGCCCGCCGCTGTGCTCGAGCGCGTCGTCCGGCTCGACCGGGCCTGGACCACGTTCCGGGGCGAACGCCTTCTCGTCCTCGACGCCGAAGCCAGGCCACTGTCGGTCTGGTCGGCGGGGCCCGACGCCGTACCCGCGTCTCCGGGCACGGTGCACGAGACCATGGTCCGCACCGGAGACGGGGTCATGGAGCTGCTCGTCGTCCAGCCGGCGGGGAAGCGCCCCATGCCGGCCGCGGCGTGGTGGCGCGGCGTGCGGGTGGAGGCGGGCGAGAGGCTCGGGGACGAAGGGGAACGCCGGTAGGCTCGGCGCGGATGCTCCGGATCGCCCCATCGGTGCTGTCGGCCGACTTCGGCAGTTTGGCGGAGGCCGTCGGCGAGGTGGCGCCCGAAGCGGATTGGCTGCACGTGGACGTCATGGACGGCCACTTCGTGCCCAATCTGACCATCGGTCCGCCCGTCGTGCAGTCGTTGCGCAGACACTCGGGGCTGTTCTTCGACTGCCACCTCATGATGACCAATCCCGGAGACTTCCTCGAATCGTTTCGTCACGCCGGCGCCGACGGATGCACGGTGCACGTGGAGGTGGGAGACACCTCAGCCCTGCTGGCGCAAGCCAAGGGTCTCGGGCTGCGCGCCGGGTTGGCGATCAACCCCGAGACGCCCTACGAGGCCATCGACCCCTTCCTGGCCGAGGCGGACCTGATCCTGTGCATGACCGTCCACCCCGGCTTCGGCGGTCAGAGGTTCATGGCCGAGGTGCTGCCCAAGATCGCTCGCACGCGGGCCGAGCTCGATCGGCGCGGTCTCAGAGCCGATCTCGAGGTGGACGGGGGCATCGACGAGGACACGGCCGGGTCGGTGGTTCGAGCCGGGGCGCGCGTCCTGGTGGCCGGCTCGGCCATCTTCGCCGACGAGCGCCCGTGGGACGCGGCGCGGCGGATCCGTGTCGCCGGGGAAAAAGCCCTGCCCGGAGGCCAAGGAGACGAGGCCAAGTAGACTGGTGGTCCCATGACGGCCTCCCAGGAGCGGCCCGGGGCGGCCACCCGGGACGAAGATCTCGCCGCCATGCGTCGGGCCCTGGCGCTGGCGGCGTCGGTCCGCACGCGCACGTCTCCGAATCCCTGGGTCGGCGCCGTCGTGGTCACGCCCGACGGTGAGGTGTTCGAGGGGGCGACCGCTCCGCCGGGCGGCCCGCACGCCGAGGTCGTCGCCCTCGCGCGCCGCCGGGGACCGGGCCCGGGGTTCGACGCTGTACACGACCTTGGAGCCCTGTGCCCATCACGGCCGTACCCCCCCGTGCACCGGGGCGATCGTGGCGGCGGGCGTGGCGCGGGTGGTGGTGGGCGTCTCGGATCCCGACCCCCAGGTGGCGGGACGAGGTGTGGCCGCGCTGCGCGCCCAGGGAGTCGGCGTCGACGTGGGCGTGGGAACCGACGAGGCGGCCGAACTCCTGGCCCCCTACCTGAAACACCGGCGTCACCGGTCGGCCTTGGGTGGTCCTGAAGCTGGCCGCCACCCTCGACGGGCGCATCGCCGCTCCCGACGGGACGGCGCGCTGGCTCACCGGAGACCTGGCGCGCGCCGACGCGCACCGATTGCGGGCCATGTCCGACGCCGTGCTCGTGGGGGCGGGGACCATTCGCGCCGACGACCCCGAGCTCACCGTGCGCGTCGACCCCATCCCCGAGCACCAACCCCTGCGCGTGGTCCTCGGGCACGCCCCCGACGGCGCCCGGGTCCACCCCGCCATCGAGCTGTCGGGAGATCTCGGCGCGGTGCTCGACGAGCTCGGAGCCAAGGGTGTGCTCCAGGTGCTCGTGGAGGGCGGAGCGCGTGTCGCCCACGGCTTTCACGCCGCCGGGCTCGTGGACCGCTACGTGCTCTACTTCGCCCCGGCCCTGTTCGGAGGCGACGACGCCGTGCCCATGTTCAGCGGCCCCGGTGCCCCCCGGGTCGAAGACCTGTGGCGGGGCCGGATCGTGTCGGTCACGCAACTCGGTCCCGACCTACGCGTCGAGCTCGCCCCCTCACAGAGCTCCACCTCCACCCCGGGGGCAGCCCCATGACCGGCTTCAGCGCCATCGAGGATGCCATCGAGGCCGTGGGGCGGGGGGAGATCGTCGTGGTGGTCGACGACGAGGACCGCGAGAACGAGGGAGACCTGGTCATGGCGGCCGAAGCCGTCACGCCCGAGAAGATCGCCTTTTTCCTGGCCCACACCTCCGGGGTCATCTGCGTGCCGCTGCTCCCCGAGCGCGCCGATGCGCTCGAGCTTCCGCTCATGGTGAGCGAGAACACCGAATCGCAGCGCACCGCCTTCACCATCAGCGTCGACTACGGCCACGGGACCACGACGGGCATCTCCGCCGAAGACCGGGCCTCGACGATCCACGCGCTCATCGACCCCCACACCCGCCCGAGCGAGCTCAACCGTCCGGGTCACATCTTCCCGCTTCGGTACAAGCGAGGCGGGGTGTTGAAGCGCGCCGGCCACACCGAGGCCACCATCGATCTCGTGGCGGCGGCGGGCCTGTACCCCGCCGGGGTGCTGTGCGAGCTCGTGTCGGCCGACAAGACCCGCATGGCGCGCCTGCCCGAGCTCGAGCAGTTCGCCGAGACGCACGGGCTGCAACTCATCACCATCGCCGATCTCATCCGGTACCGGCGCCACAAGGACAAGCTGGTGCAGTGCATCGCCGGTCCGGCGCGGATCCCCACCGAATTCGGCGACTTCGCGGGGTACGTCTACGAGTCCGAGCTCGACGGCGAGCACCACCTGGCCGTGGTGCGGGGCGATGTCCGGGGCAAGAGCGACGTCCTCGTGCGGGTCCACTCCGAATGTCTGACCGGTGACGCCTTCGGGTCGCTGCGCTGCGATTGCGGCCCTCAGCTGGCACGAGGCGATGCGGCTCATCGCCAAAGAGGGAACGGGCGTCATCGTGTACCTCCGGGGCCACGAGGGCCGCGGCATCGGCCTCGCCCACAAGCTGCGGGCGTACAACCTTCAGGAACAGGGCCACGACACCGTCGATGCCAACCTGGAGCTCGGCTTGCCCGTGGACAACCGGGAGTACGGCATCGGCGCCCAGATCCTGGTCGATCTCGGGGTGACCACCATGCGGCTGATGACCAACAACCCCATGAAGTACGGCGGCCTCGAGGGCTTCGGGCTCGACATCGTCGAGCGCGTCCCGCTCACGCTGCACTCGAACCCCGAGAACATCGCCTACCTGCGGACCAAGCGCGAACGCATGGGGCACTTCATGGAAGGTCTCGACGACGATGACGAGCTCTGACGCCACCGCGCTGTCGGCGAACGCCATCGACGTGGTGGCGGGTCGGGTCGGCCGTTCCCACGTGGGGGACGCCGCGGTCGAGGGCCGAGTGGCGTTGGTGTGCGCCAAGTTCAACGGCGGGATCACCGAGCGTCTGCTCGAGGGAGCGCTGGCCGGCCTCGAAGCGCACGGGGTCAAGGCGGTCACGGTGACCGTGGCGTGGGTGCCGGGGGCCTTCGAGCTCCCCCTGGCCGCCCTGCGCCTGGCCGCAGTCCGGCACCGTCGATGCCGTCGTGGCCCTGGGCGCGGTCATCCGGGGCGAGACCGCCCACTTCGACTTCGTCGCGGGCGAGTGCGCGACGGGGCTGCAGCGCGCCGCCCTGGACACCGGGGTCCCGGTCGTGTTCGGGGTACTCACCACCGACACCGTCGACCAGGCCCTGGCCCGGTGCTCCCCCGGGGAGCCAACAAGGGCTACGAAGCGGCGGTGACGGCGCTCGAGATGGCCGACCTGCTGCGCAAGCTGCCGACACCACCCCCGCCACCGGCGCGACGACGGCCCCGGGAGGACTGAGCATGCTGAGGCTCGTCCTCCCCAAGGGATCACTGGAAAAGGCGACCCTGGACCTCTTCGCGGCGGCCGACCTGACCGTCGTGCGTGGTTCTGACGTCGAGTACCGGGCCACCATCGACGACCCCCGCATCGACGAGGTCCGCATCCTGCGGCCCCAGGAGATCCCCGGGTACGTGGCCGAGGGCAACTTCGACCTCGGGATCACCGGCCGCGACTGGATCGAGGAGACCGGGGCCGAGGTGGTCTCGCTGGGGGAGCTCGCCTATTCGAAGGCCACCTCCAACCCCATCCGCGTCGTGCTGGCGGTGGCCCAGGACTCCCCGGTCAAGACCATCGCGGATCTGCGCGTCAGGGGCACGGGTCTCGACCGAGTACCCCGAGCTCACCCGGCGGGTGCTCGAGAAGCACGGCGTGCAGGCCGAGATCCGCATGTCGTACGGCGCCACGGAGGCGAAGATCCCCGACATCGCCGACGCCGTGGTGGAGATCACCGAGACGGGCCGAGCCCTGAGCCGCGGCGAGGCTGCGTATCGTCGACACGTTGCTCGTGTCGCGTACCGAGCTGATCGCCAATCCGGTGTCGGCCTCGGATCCGGCCAAGCGCCTCGCCATGGACCACCTGATGACGTTGCTGCAGGGTGCCCTCGAGGCCCGCGGCAAGGTCCTGCTCAAGCTCAACGTGGCGACCAGCAAGCTCGATGCGGTCGTGTCGGTCCTTCCGGCGCTCAAGTCTCCGACGGTGTCGGAGCTGTCGGGGGATGCCGGGTACGCGGTCGAGACCGTGGTGCCCAAGTCCGAGGTGAACGTGTTGATCCCGGCGCTCAAAGACCGGGGGGCGACCGACATCATCGAGCTGCCGCTCTCCAAGATCGTGCACTGAAGGCCCTGCCGACGATGGCCAACGCGCGCGCCGGTCCCCGGGCTCCCAAGATCGGGGTGGTCGCCGAATTCGACGAGCCCCGGGGGCTCGGCGTGGTGCGCGGCGAAGACGGCACCACCTACGGCTTCCACTGCACCGCCATCGCCGACGGGACGCGGCACGTGTACCCCGGCACGCACGTCGTGTTCTCGTTGGTCGCCGGACACCTCGGGCACTACGAGGCCCGCGCCGTGACGACCATCGCAGGTCCCTGATCTCGACACCGTGCGCCGGTGCTCAGGGCCGGGGCTCGGCCTCCCCGTCGGAGTCGGCGACGGTCTCGCTGATCTGGACGAAGGCGAGCCGGATCTGTGCCAGCGCCTCCCGGAGGGACGGTTCGGCCTCTCCCAGCCGGCCCGCCAGGCCTTCGACCAGGGCCGCCATGGCGTCGACGGCCAGACGGGCCTCCTCGCGGTCGGGCGGCTGCTGGGACAGGTGGATGGCGGCCAGCTCGAACAGGCCGTAGGCGTGGTTGGCCACGACGACCTCGGCCGGGGTGCCGAGCAGCTGGCGGCGCAGCTCGTCGAGCCGGCCGGCCAGCTCGGCCTGTTCCTCGGGCCCAGGTCCTCGAGGTCGAGGTCGTCGGGCCCCGTCGTCGTCGGCGCCGCCGCTGTCGGTCGGGTCCGGGCGAGGGTCCGAGGCGCTTCGGTCGTCGCCGGCGGGCTTGACCCGGTGCTCGCCTTCAGGTGTCCAGAGGCTGCTCACGCCTGGTAGCGTAGAACTTCGAGCCAACAGGGAAAGCGGGGTCACGCCGTCGGCGCACCCCCACCCGGCCACCGGCGACTGGGTGCGTCGGGTTTCGCATGGTGGTCCGTCACGGGACACCGAAGGCAGCGGCCTCGCTTCCGTTAAGGGCTCCGGGGAGACCCGGAGTCCCGCAACGACGGGAGTGATGCCGCATCGCCACACCCATGACGACCAACGAGACCAGGATCAACGACCGCATCCGTGCGCGTGACGTCCGCCTGGTGGACCCGGAAGGCCAACAGCTCGGGATCACGCCCGTTGCCGGAGGCCCTGGCCATCGCCCGGCAGCTCGACCTGGATCTGGTCGAGGTCGCCCCCCTGGCGAACCCGCCCGTCTGCCGGATCATGGACTACGGCAAGTTCAAGTTCGACGAGGCGCAGAAGGCCAAGGAGTCGCAGGCGCAAGACGACCAGCGTCGGGATCAAGGAGATGAAGTACCGGCCGAAGATCGGGCCCGGCGACTTCGACACCAAGACCCGGCAGGTGCTCAAGTTCCTGGACGAGGGGCACAAGGTCAAGGTCACGATCATGTTCCGGGGTCGAGAGGTCTTCCATCCGGAGCTCGGGAAGAAGATCCTCGACCGGGTGGCCGAGCACGTCGACGGGACGGCCCGGGTGGAGTCGGATCCGAGGCTCGACGGTCGCAACATGGTGATGGTGCTCGCCCCGGACAAGCGGGCCAAGCAGTCGGCGGCGGCCCGGGCCGCTGTGCACGAGGACGACCCCGGCCACCGCGGGCGGGGCGCCGGCGACACCCGCCCCGGGCGGGAGCCCGCCGGTAGTGAGGAGCAACGGCGGATCGCCGGCCGAGGTGCCGGCCGCGGCCACCGGGGATGCAGTGCCCGGCCGCGAGGAAGGAACGTGACATGCCGAAGATGAAGACCGACCGGGGCGCCGCCAAGCGCTTCAAGGTCACGGGCACCGGGCGGTTGCGCCGGCGTCAGGCAAACCGTTCCCATCTGCTCGAGAAGAAGAACAGCGTCCGCACGCGTCGGCTGGGGCGTGAGGTCGAAGTCGCAGCCGCCGACCGTCGCGAAGTGCGGCGCCTGCTCGGTCGATAACTCAGGGCGGGCGTCGGCCCGCCGCCGTGATCGCCGCACCGGGTCGTCGGTGGGCGCGATCCCACGTTGTTCAGAAAGGAGCTGGTCATGGCCAGGGTGAAGCGCGCCATCAACGGTAAGAAGCACCGTCGCGCCGTCCTCGAGTCGGCCCAGGGCTACTACGGCAACCGGAGCCGCTCGCTTCCGTTCCGCCAACGAGGCGGTCATGCACTCGCTGCAGTACGCCTATCGCGACCGCCGGGCGCGCAAGGGTGACTTCCGGCGGCTGTGGATCCAGCGCATCAACGCCGCGGCGCGGGCCAACGGCACCAGCTACAGCCGGCTCATCGCCGGGCTGCGCGAGGCCGAGGTTGTGGTGGACCGCAAGGTGCTCGCCGATCTGGCTGTCACGGACCCCGAGGCGTTCTCCCGTCTGGTGGCGGTGGCGACGTCCGCGTTGAGCCGACGGGGCGAACAACGCCCGTGACGGCGGAGGCCGGGGACCGCTCCTGACCACGGCGCTCGCCTTCCGGCACCAGCGGGTCCAGCGCCTACGCCGGTTGCTGGCGCGGCGCAGCACGCGCCGCTCCGAGGGAGCATTCGTCGTGGAAGGGGTGAAGCTTCTGCACAGCGCGCTCGAGGCGGGCGCGCCGGTGGAGGCGGTCTTCGTCGACGACAGGGCTCGTTCGCTCCCCGAGGTGACCGCGGTTCTCGACACAGCGAAGCAACGCGGGGCCCGGGTCTTCGACCTCGCACCCGGTGTCCTCGAGCGGGTGGCCGACACCGTGACGCCTCAGCCCGTGCTGGCCGTGGTGGGGATGCCCGAGGCGACCCTCGACCAGTTGGTGGGCATGAGCTTCGTCGTGGTGTGCGTCGAGGTGCGCGACCCGGGAAACGCGGGCGCGGTGATCCGTGTCGCCCACGGCGCGGGGGCCGGAGCCGTGGTGTGCTGTGAGGGATCGGTCGATCCCTTCAACCCGAAGACGGTGCGGGCGTCGGCCGGCTCGGTCCTCCACATTCCGATCGTGGTGGCCGGTGAGGCGGGCAGAGGTCCTCGACACGCTGGGGGGGTACGGACTGCGACGACTGGCCGCCGTGTCGAAAGGTGGCACTCCCTATACCGAGGTCGACCTGACGTCACCTTTCGCCTTGGTGCTCGGCAACGAGGCGAGCGGCCTCCCGGCGCAACTCGAGGATCGCCTCGATGCCCGGGTGACCATCCCCATGGGCGGTGGGGCCGAGTCGCTCAACGTGTCGACCGCGGCGGCCGTCTTGTGCTTCGACGCGGCGCGCCGGCGCTCTAACCTGCACGCCATGGAGGAGGCCCGATGACCCCGCCGTCGGGGGGCGAGGGACCTTCGTCGCACGGTGCCGATCCCGATGTGCTCGTGTCGTTGGCCCTGAGCCAGCTGGCGACGATCACCACGTTGGCGGCGCTGGACGAGTTGCAGACCGAGCTCCTGGGCAAGCGCTCCGCGCTGGCCCGAGCCCACCAGGGCCTCGTCGCCCTCGATCCGGGGGAACGTCCCGAGGCGGGACGCCGTCTCAACGAGGCCCGCCGCTCGATCGAGTCGCACCTGGCCGACAAGCGGGTCGAGCTCGAGCAGGGCGAGCGTGCGGCTCGGCTCGACGCCGATCGTCTGGACCTGACCGAGGTCGTCGCCCCCCGCCCACGCGGGCGCTTGCACGTGGTCCAGCGCACGCGCGACGAGCTCGAGGACGTCTTCGTGGGGATGGGGTTCGTGGTGGCCGAGGGCCCCGAGGCCGAGACCGATTGGTACAACTTCGAGGCGCTGCACATGCCGCCCGCCCACCCCGCCCGGGGCATGTGGGACACGCTGTACCTCGAGCTCGGGGAGCCCGAGACCGTGATGCTGCGGACCCACACCTCCCCCGTGCAGGTGCACCTGATGGAGACCCAGGGCCCACCGATCTACGCCGTCATGCCGGGGAAGTGTTATCGCCGCGATACCCCCGACGCCGCGCCACATCCCGACCTTTCATCAGATCGAGGGTCTCGTGGTGGATCGGGGTATCAGTTTCGCCGACCTGGCCGGGACCATCGAGACCTTCACCACGGCCTACTTCGGGCCCGACATCCACAGCCGACTCCGGCCCTCGTACTTCCCCTTCACCGAGCCGTCGGCGGAGTACGAGGTGACGTGCACGATCTGCAAAGGCAAGGGCTGCCGGACCTGTTCGCAGACGGGCTGGGTCGAGCTCGGCGGCTGCGGCATGGTCGACCCGGCGGTGTTCGGCGCCGTGGGGATCGATGCGGACGAGTGGACGGGGTTCGCCTTCGGGTTCGGCATCGACCGGTGTGCCCAGATGCGACACGAGATTCCCGACATGAGGGTCTTTTTCGACAACGACGTGCGCGTCCTGCGCCAGATCTGACCGCTCCCGATGCGCGTCCCTCTGTCGTGGATGGTTGATTTCGCCCCCTTCACGGGTGACCCCGTCGACCTGGCGGCCGCCCTCGACGACCTCGGTCTGGTGGTCGAGGAAGTCCAACGGGTGGGGGAAGGTCTCGGTGACGTCGTGCTGGGGCGGGTGCTCGAGATCGGCGCCATCGAAGGGGCCGACCGCATCCGCCGCGTCACGATCGAGGCCGGGGGCGAGCCCGTGGAGGTGGTGTGCGGAGCGTGGAACTTCCACGAGGGCGACATCGTCCCCTTGGCGCCGGTGGGGTCGGTGCTCCCCGGAGGGTTCGAGATCAGCCGGCGCAAGATGAAGGGTGTCGTGTCCAACGGGATGCTCTGCTCGGGCCGGGAGCTCGGGCTGTCGGAGGACCACGAGGGGATCCTCGTCCTCCCCGAGGCCCTGGCGCCGGGGACACCGCTGACCGAAGCATTGGGAATCACCCCAGACACGGTGTTCGACATCGCAGTGGAGGCCAACCGCCCCGATGCGTGGTGCGTGGCCGGGATCGCCCGGGACCTGGCCGGCCGCGCTGCACCTGCCGTTCTCGCTGCCCGAGCCCTCCGCGCCGGACGCGGACGTCAACACGGCGGTGGGATCGCTGGCGACGGTGGAGGTCGTCGACGACGACCTGTGCCCGCGCTTCACGGCCCGAGTGTTGCTCGACGTCACCGTCACGTCGTCGCCGGACTGGATCGCCCGCCGTCTGACGCTCGCCGGCATGCGTCCCATCAACAACGTGGTGGACGCCTCGAACTACGTCATGCTCGATCTGGGCCAGCCCACCCACCCCTACGACCTCGATCTCGTGGCCGGGGGCGGCCTCCGGGTGCGAGCGGCGCGGCCAGGCGAGATCGTGACGACACTCGACGGCATCGAACGCGCGATGGGCGAGCGCTCTGTGGGGATGGGGGACGATCGTCGGGACTGTGTCATCTGTGACGCCCGGGACGCGCCCATCGGCATCGGCGGGGTCATGGGCGGAGCCACCAGTGAGATCTCGGCGACGACGAGCCGCGTCCTGCTGGAGGCGGCGTACTTCACGCCCATGGCGATCGCCAGGACCTCCAAGCGGCTGAACCTCCGTTCCGAGGCATCGGCGCGATTCGAGCGCGGCTGTGACCCCGAGGGGATCGACCGCGCCGCGCTGCGGCTGTGCGAGATTCTCGGGGCCACGGCGGGGGAGCGGTACCGCATCGCGGCAGGGTGTCCTCGACGTGCGCGGCCCGGTACCGGGGCCGACCCGGGTCACGGTGCGCACGGCCCGGGTGAACGCCGTGCTCGGGAGCGATCTCGACGACGACCAGGTGGTCGGCTACCTCGAGCCCATCGGGTTCGGGTGTGAGCGGGAGTCGAAAGGCGTGGTGGCGGTGACGGTGCCGACGTTCCGGCCCGACACCGAGCGCGAGATCGATGTCATCGAGGAGGTGGCGCGTCACCACGGATACGCCAACCTGCCCCGGCGACGCCCTTTCGCACCGCAGGTGGGCCGTCTCACCCCCTACCAACGCGACCGGCGCCTGGCACGCGAGGTGGTGGCCGGTCTCGGGGCGCACGAGGCGTGGACGCCCTCGCTGTTGGCCCCCGACGTCCAGCCCCGGGTCGGGATAGAAGGCGGGGTGCGAGTGACGAACCCGCTCACTCCGGACGAAAGCGTGCTGCGACAGAGCCTGCTGCCCGGGATGCTGGGCGCGCTCGCCTTCAACGCGGATCGCCGCCAAGGAGACGTGCGCCTCTTCGAGGTCGGCCACGTCTTTCCCCCACCTGATCCCGAGAGGGTGGCTCGGGCGCTGGCGCGCGCCGGCGACACCGTGATCGCAGAGCGCGAGGTGCTCGGGGTGGCGCTGGCGGCGGACGGCGACGACGCGCGCAGTGCCGCCGCGCTCTGGCTCGTGCTGGCCGACGCCTTCGGGATCCAGGAGGTGGAGATGACAGTTCCGAATGCTGTCGCCCCCGGCCTGCACCCCACCCGGTCGGCCCGGCTCGTCCTGGCCGACGGGGACGGTGATTCCCCCCGGCCCATCGGCGTCGTCGGCGAAGTGGACCCCGATGTCCTCGAGGAGTTCGGGCTCGACGGCAAGCGCCGACGGGTGGGATGGCTCGAGGTCGACCTCGAGGCGCTCCTGAACGATGCGCCGCGCCGGCCCGCGTTGTTGCGAACGGTGAGCCGGTTCCCCTCCAGCGACGTCGACCTGGCGTTCGTGGTGGACGACGCCGTTCCCGCCGCGGAGCTCTACAAGACACTGCGACAGGCCGGCGGGGAGCTGCTGGAGTCACTGACCCTGTTCGACGTGTACCGCAGCGACTCCACCTCCGAGGCAGGCCGCAGCCTCGCCTACCGCCTCCGGTTCTGTGCCCCGGACCGCACCCTCACCGACGACGAGGTCGCTCAGTTGCGGGCCCGGTGCATCGCGGCGGTGGAGCATGCGCACGGGGCGCGGCTGCGCAGCTGACGCCTGAGCCGTTCGTCGTGGCCGAAGACCGTGCGGTGCACGCGGCGGGGATCGAGGTTCGAAGGAGCCGGGGCCCGGCGCCGTCTCGGCGCGACGTCGAGGCGACGCTCGTGGCCGAAGGGCTGGCACCGCACGGCTGGGGAAACGATGCCGGCTACTCCTATGCGTCGCATGTGCACGAGTACCACAAGGTGCTCGTGTGCGTGAGGGGATCCATCGTCTTCCACACCGGCACCGGCGATCTGCAGCTAGCCCCGGGGGACCGCATGGAGCTTCCGGGTGGCGTCGCGCACGGTGCCACCGTGGGCGACGACGGTGTCGAGTGCGTGGAGGCCTACCGGCACTGACCCGCCGGCGACCGGGTGACATGCATCGGGGCGATATGCATCGGGGGGCGACCGAGCACTACCGTCGCGGCGCGATGGGCCATCGTGGGATCAGGTGCGACGACAGGGGAGAGACGTGCCGCTCGCCGATGTGATCTCCCCCCCATCCGGTTGCACACGCTGCTCACCGGATTCCAGACAGACTCCTTGAGCCTGGTGACCCTGGCCATCGAGCTCGGCCTGGCCGTGTGGTACCTGGTGTCGGTGCGGCGGCTGGCGGCGCGAGGCCGCACGTGGTCGCGGTGGCGGACGGCGTCGTTCCTCGGTGGGACCGCCCTCGTGATCGTCGCCGTGCAGTCGGGACTGGCCGCCTACGACGACGAGGTCTTCGCCGCCCACGTGGTCCAGCACCTCCTGCTCATGAACTTCGCCCCCATCCTCTTCGCCCTCAGTGCTCCCGTGACCCTGGCGCTCCAAGCGTCCGGGCGACCGACCCAGCAGCGGTTGCTCAAGGTGCTGCATCACCCCGTCGTGGAGTTCGTCACGAACCCGGTGGTCGTCGTGATCGTCAGCTACGGCACGATGCTCGCCTACTTCTTGACGCCGTTCTACAATTTCTCCCTCGAGCATCCCCTCGTCCACGACCTGACCCATCTGCACTTCCTGGTGTCGGGGTGCCTGTTCTGGTGGTTGGTGGTGGGGCGCGACCCGTCGCGCTGGCGCCTGTCGCATCCGGCCAAGCTGGGGATCCTGGCCGTCGGCATCCCCGTGACCGCCATCCTCGGAGTGAGCCTGACCGGAGCCAGCGTCTCGGTGGCCCCGCTCTTCCACAGCGTGGCGGACACCCACCGTGGCGGTTCCATCTTGTGGATCGTGGGGGAGATCACCACCTTCGTGGCCATGGGGATCATCGTCTTCCAGTGGATGCAGTTCGAAGAGCGCGAGGCGATCCGCGCCGATCGACTGGCCGATGCCCAGCCCCTCGACTCCTAGACGGGGCGGAGGGACGACCGTGGCGTGGCGGTCGCCCGAGGTGGCAGCGTGGGAGCGGCGGGGCACCTACCGAACCCTGGCGGGTCTCAAGACCTTCACCATCGACGTCGAACCCACCGGCCCCGAGACCTTGGAGCCGCTGCTCGTCGTGCACGGGTTCCCCACGAGCTCCTTCGACTTCCTCCACGTGCTCGACGGGCTGGCCGAGCACCGCCGGGTGCTGCTGTTCGACATGATCGGGTACGGGCTCTCGGCCAAACCCGATCGCGCCTACACCGTCGACCTCCAAGCCGACGTGGCGCAGGCGTTCGTGGCCGACGTGGGCGTGTCGAGGCTGGCGCTGCTCACCCACGACGTCGGTGACACGATGGGGGGCGAGTTGCTGGCCCGACAGGCCGAGGGCCGGTGGCCGGTCGAGATCACCAGACGGGTGCTCACCAACGGCAGCATCTACATCGAGATGGCGAAGCTCAGTGTGGGCCAGGAACTCCTCTTGAGCCTGCCCGACGAACGGCTGCCCGACTCCGCCGGCATCGACGGTCCTGCCCTGGAGGCCAGCCTGGCCGCGACGTTCTCGGCGCGCTCACGGGTCGAGGAGTCCGACCTGCACGGAGCATGGGAGCTGATCTCCCACGACGACGGCCATCTGCTGCTGCCCCGCACCATCCGCTACATCGAGGAGCGGCGGCGGAACCAGGCTCGGTTCACCGGCGCGATCGAGACGCACCGGTCACCGGTGACCATCGTCTGGGGTACCGACGACCCCATCGCCGTCGCCGCCATGGCCACCCGGCTCCGGGGCGTCCGGCCCGACGCCCCGCTCACCTGGTTGCACGACGTCGGGCACTACCCGATGCTCGAGTCGCCGTCGGCGTTCCTCGACGCCGTCGTCCCCGCCCTCGGCTGAGCCGGGTCAGGCGTCCTCGGGGGGACGGGGATCGCGCCACATGGGCCACACCGTGGGCCCTCCGGGTAGGACGATCTCCCCGGTCACCTCGAAGCGGTGCCGCCGGTAGAACGCGATGTTGCTCTGTTTGGAGGACTCGAGATACGCCCCGATGCCGTCGCGGTCGCATCGGTCGAGGATCGGAGCGAGCAGGGCGGAGCCGATGCCCTTCCCCTGATGGATGGGGTCGGTGCCGAGCACGGCCAGGTACCAGTGGGGGATACGGGGGTGCTGGCGCTCGATGGTCGACAAGACGCGCAACGCCCGGGGGACACCGAGGCCGAAGGCGGAGATCATCTGGGGCGAGGCCCGCAGGATCTGCCCGTAGCCGCAGCTTCCAGTGCTTGGGTGGATCCCACAGGGCGCCACCGGCGCGGTCGGTGTCGGTGTAGCAACCCCCGTGGGGCAGATGCTGCACCGAGAGCGCCACCTCGAAGTAGGTGGCGATGCGGCGCCGGCGCGTGGGCTCGTGGGGGATCAGGAAGCTCATGACGGGATCGTCGTAGAACGCGCGCGCCAGGCTGGCGGCCAGGGGTGCGGCATCGGCTTGATTGGCGACGCGGATGGGCCCGGGCATGCGCAACTTATAGTCGCCCCGCCCGCCATGCGTCGAAGCGCGAGCAGATGCGCCTGGGCTCGCGGCACCTGAGAGACTCGAGGTCGATGTCGCGCCCGACGCCGTTCGTACATCCCGTCAACGTGCGCTATCTCGAGGTGGACCGCCAAGGGGTGGTCTTCAACATGTGGTACCTGGCCTACCTCGACGACGCCATGACGGCCTTTCTGGCCGCGCGGGGCCTGCCCTACGAGGAACTGCTGGCCGCGGGCTATGACGTCCAGGTCGTCCACACCGAGCTGGACTGGCACGGGCCGCTCCGCTTCGGTGACCGGGCGTCGGTACAGGTCGACGTGGCGCGCATGGGACGGACGTCGTTCACCCTCGACTTCGACGTGGCGTCTTCGGCGGGCGTCGCGGTCAAGGCGGCCACGGTGTACGTCGCGGTCCGTACCGACGGGTCCGGGAAGTGCGAGATCCCTCCTGTGCTCGGGGCGGCGCTCCAGCCCCCTCGGTAGGCAGGAGCGACGCCCAGGACCACGATTCACGACCGCGTGCTCGGGTCGGGATCGACCTCCTGCAGAAGGGCACGGGTGCGGGGGCCGAGCCAGGCCCCCAGCCGTCGCCGGTCCTCGGGCGACAGGCTGTCGAGGAACGCCCACGCCACCAGCTCGGCCGCATCCTCGGAGCTCACCGCCACGGACTCCACACCCTCGAGGCAGCGGGCCAGGGTGCCCGTGTCCCGCTCGATCTCGGCCACCAGGCCAGCCACGTAGTCGGCCAGCTCGGTGAACGTCGCCGCGATCCCCGGATCGCCGTCGGCGGCCTCGGTCAGGTCGAGATAGCGGTCGACGAACCCGGGTGCCGCCTCGAGGACAACGGCCACTTCGGTATCCAGCATGAAGAAAAGCTATGAAAGATCACGGAACAGTGTCAAGAGGGTGAGGAGAGGACGGGGGTCAGCGGGGCACAGGCACCAAACAGGGGTAAAGAGTCGGTGCCCGTGCCCCGCCGTTCCCCCCGGGACGACCCTGCGGAACCCCTAGGGGAGGTTTCCGGAATTCGCCCGGCGCGAACGATACCCCGGTCTCCCAGGCGTGTCACAGCACTAACCCAGGTATTTCCCAGTCTTCCTTCGGCGTGTTGCATATCCATGCATGAACCTGTATTTTCTTGCGGATGCAGGTCGGGATCGCCGGGGCCTCCGGCTACGCGGGGGCCGAGTTGCTTCGACTGTGCGCCGGCCACGCGGACCTGGACGTGGTCGTGGCCGGGGCCGACACCCAGGCGGGGCAGTCGGTCGCCGCCCTGTACCCGTCGCTGGCGGCGTGCGTACCCGTCGCTCGAGTTCTCGAAGGTGGGAGTGGACGAGCTCGCCGAGCTCGACGTGGTGTTCCTGGCGCTCCCGCACGGCGAGTCCCAGGAACTGGCCCCCGGGCTGGTGGGCCGGGTCGAGCTCCTCGTAGACCTGTCCGCCGACTTCCGGCTGCATGACGCGGCGGCCTACCCGCGCTGGTACGGGCACGACCATGTCGCCCCCGAATTGCTCGGCCGGTTCGTGTACGGGCTTCCCGAGCTGTTCCGCTCCGAGCTCGTCGGGGCCCGGTTGGTGGCGGCACCGGGGTGCTACCCGACCGCGGCGGCCCTGGCGCTGGCGCCCCTGGTGCGAGCCGGCGCCATCGAGACCACGGGTGTCATCGTCGACGCCGCCAGCGGCGTGTCGGGCGCGGGCCGGAAGCTGTCGCACACCACGCACTTCAACACCGCCGACGAGGACTTCACCGCCTACGGACTGCTGGACCACCGCCACACCCCCGAGATCGAACAGGCGTCGGGTGCCCAGGTCCTGTTCACCCCGCACCTGGCTCCCATGAACCGGGGCATCCTGGCCACCTGTTACGCGCGCCCCGCGGTAGAGCTCGACACCGAGGACGCCCTCGGGATCCTGCGTGACGCCTACGCGGGCGAGCCCTTCGTGGTGGTGAGCGAGGCATCTCCTTCGACCAAGGCGACGTCGGGGTCGAACGCCGCCCACGTGACGGCGCGCGTCGACCCCCGCACCGGGTGGGTGCTCGCCCTGTGCGCGCTCGACAACCTCGTCAAGGGGGCGTCGGGCCAGGCGGTGCAGTGTGCCAACATCGCCCTCGGCCTGTCCGAGGTGACGGGGCTCTCCAACGTCGGGGTGTACCCGTGAGCATCACCGCGCCGCAAGGGTTCGTCGCGTCGGGACTGGCGTGCGGGATCAAGGCGTCGGGCGCGCCCGACCTGGCCCTGGTGGCGTCGACCGCGGGCCCGGTTCCCGCCGCCGGGGTGTTCACCGCCAACCTGGCCGCGGCCGCCCCGGTGCAGGTGAGCCGGGACCATCTGGCCGTCACGGCGGGCCATGCCGCCGCGGTGGTGCTCTCGAGCGGGAACGCCAATGCCGCCACGGGCGCGCCCGGCCGGGCGGACGCGCAGCGCATGTGCAGCGCTCGTGGGTGACGGTCTGGGCGTGCGCGCGGCCGAGGTCCTCGTGTGCCAGACCGGGCTCATCGGGATCCCGCTGCCCATGGCGCCGATCGAGACCGGGATCCCGGTCCTGGTCGAGGCGCGTGCGGCGGGGCATGACGCGGGTCGGCGTGCCGCGCTCGCCATCATGACCACCGACACCATCTGCAAAGAGGTGACGGTGGAGGGAGCGGGGTTCACCGTGGGCGGCATGGCCAAAGGTGCGGCCATGCTCGCTCCCAACATGGCGACCATGCTGGCCGTGCTCACGACCGACGCCCGGTGCGGCTCCTCCGACCTTGACGGCGCCTTGCGCCGCGCGGTGCGAGGCCACGTTCAACCGGATGACCGTGGACGGATGCACATCGACCAACGACACCGTGCTGGTGCTGGCGAGCGGGGCCAGCGACACCCCGGTGACCAGCGGCGCCCTGGGCGACGCGCTGGGAGAGGCGTGCGGGGAGCTGGCCGCGATGATGGCGGCCGACGCCGAGGGTGCGAGCAAGGTGGTGCACGTGATCGTCACGGGGGCGGCGTCGGACGACGAGGCGCATCGCGCCGCCCGCAAGGTGGCGGAGTCCGCTCTCGTCAAGTGCTCGCTCAACGGGGAGGACCCCTACTGGGGCCGGGTGGTGAGCGAGCTTGGATCGGCCGGGGTGGCATTCGACGTCGACCGGGTCGAGGTCGCCTACGGCGGCGTGGCGGTGTGCCGGGAGGGCGTCGCCGCCCCGCACGACGAGTTGGCCGTGCGCCGGCACCTGCAGGGACGGCCATCGAGATGCGCTGCGACCTCGGCCTGGGGGCGGGGAGCGGGGCCGTGCTCACCACCGATCTGGGTCACGGATACATCGACGAGAACAGGACGACGTCGTGACCGACGAGCTCGACCCGTCCGAGCGAGCCGCCGTGCTGGTGGAGGCGCTGCCCTACATCTTGCGGTTCTGGGGCAAGGTCGTCGTCATCAAGTACGGCGGCAACGTGCTCGCCCACGTCGAGGGGCCGCACACCGAACCTGGGGACCCGGCGGGGGAGGGGAGCGGCGACGGCGGGGCGTTGGCGTCGTTCGCCGAGGACGTGGTGCTCATGCGGTCGGTCGGGATGCTGCCGGTCGTCGTCCACGGCGGTGGGCCGCAGATCGGCGAGCTCATGGCGAGGCTCGGCAAGGTACCGGAGTTCCGCGACGGGATGCGGGTGACCGACGCCGAGACGCTCGAGATCGCCAGCATGGTCCTTATCGGCAAGGTCAACCGCGAGATCGTGTCGGCCATGAACGTGCACGGCGCCTTGGCCGTGGGGCTGTCGGGCGAGGACGCCAAGATGATCACCGCCACCGCCCGGGACGAAGCTCTGGGTTTCGTGGGCGACGTCGAGGTGGTCGACCCGTCGATCCTGGAGCGCCTCCTGGCCGAGGGCATCATCCCGGTGGTGGCGACCATCGCGGGCGACACCAAGGGGCAGTCCTACAACATCAACGCCGACGCCGTGGCAGGGGCCATCGCGGCGGCGCTGCACGCCGAGAAGCTCGTGTGCCTGACCGACGTCACCGGCCTTCGGGCCGACCCCGACGATCCCAGCTCGAGGCTGCGCCAGATCTCGGTCGACGAGCTCGACGCTATGGTGGCCTCGGGCGCGGCGTCATCGGGCATGATCCCCAAGGTCGAGGCGTGCGCCCGGGCGGTGCGCGCCGGGGTGCCGCGGGCCCACATCCTCGACGGTCGGGTGCCGCACGCGTTGTTGCTCGAGGTGTTCAGCGACCGAGGGGTGGGCACGATGATCTTTCGTGAAGGACGAGGTGCGCACCGGTGAGCGATGTCCTCGATCGCAGCGCGCTCGATGCACACCTATGCGGAGCCGCCCGTGACGTTCGTGCGGGGGGCGGGTTCGGAGTTGTGGGACACCGAGGGCCGGCGGTACCTGGACTTCCTGTCGGGTCTGGCGGTCACGGGACTGGGGCACGCGCATCCTGTGGTGGCCGACGCCCTGGCCGAGCAGGCCCGCACGCTCCTGCATGTCTCGAACCTGTTCGGGAACACCGTGGGCCCCGAGGTGGCGGCCACGCTCGACCGCCTCGTGGCTGGGGGAGGCACCCGGGCCGGAGGTCAGGTGTTCTTCACCAACTCCGGCGCCGAGGCCAACGAGTGCGCGCTGAAGCTGGCCCGCAAGTGGGCGGGCCCCGGGCGTCACGTGGTGGTGAGCACGTGGGACGCCTTCCACGGGCGGACGCTGGCGACGCTGCACGCCACGGGCCAACCCGAGAAGCACGCGCCGTTCGCGCCGTTGCCCGAGGGCTTCGAGCACGTCGCCTACGACGACCTCGCCGCGCTCGAGGCGGCGTGTGACCCGGGACCGTCGCGGCGGTGCTCCTCGAGCCCATCCAGGGTGAGTCGGGGGTGATCGCGCCGTCTTCGGACTACCTGGGCGGCGTGCGGGAGCTGTGCAGCGAGCGGGGGATCCTGCTCATGGTGGACGAGATCCAGACGGGGCTCGGGCGCACGGGTCGGTGGTTCGCGTTCCAGCACAGCGGCATCGAGCCCGACGTCGTCACCATGGCGAAGGCGCTCGGCAACGGCGTGCCCATCGGCGCCTGCTGGGCCCGGGCCGAGGTGGCCGCGGCGTTCTCGCCCGGAGACCACGGCAGCACCTTCGGGGGCCAACCCCTCGCCGCCGCGGCGGCGCGCGCCACGCTGGCGGTGATGGAGGCAGAGGACGTGCCGGCCCGGGCGCAGCGGGCCGGGGCGCGGCTGCGGGCCGGCCTGGAGGTGCTCGACGGGGTCGTCGGGGTCCGAGGAGCCGGGCTCCTGCTCGGTGTGGCGCTCGACCACGAGCGGGCCAAGGACGTGGTGGGAGCCGCGCTCGGGCGAGGCCTGGTCGTGAACGCGCCCCGCCCCGACACCATCCGCCTGGCCCCGTCGCTGTTGGTCAGCGACGACGAGATCGACGAGGGCGTGGCCCTGTTGGCCATGGCGTTGGCCGACGTGGCCGGGGCCGCCACGACCGCGGCGGCGAGCGCAGGCGCGCCATGACCCGGAACTTCCTCGACGTGGACGACCTGTCGTGTGAGGAGCTCGACGACGTCCTCGCCACCGCCGCGCTCCCGGTGGCCGAGGCGCCCCAGGTGCTGGCCGGCCGGGGTGCCGCCCTGCTGTTCGAGAAGCCCTCGGCCCGCACCCGCAGCTCGACCGAGCTCGCCGTGGTCGCACTGGGTGGACACCCCGTCTACATCCAGGGTCCCGAGGTCGGCATCGACGAGCGCGAGACGGCCGAGGACGTGGCCCGGACCTTGGCGTGCTACCACGCCGTGCTGTGCGCCCGCGTGCTCGACCACACCACGCTCGTGCGCATGGCGGCGCCTTGGACACCGGCTCGCCGGCCCGGTCAAGGTCGGGAGAAGACGACGGTGACGGGTTCCCGGTGGCGGTGCCGGTGGTGAACCTGCTGTCCGATCGTGCCCATCCCTGTCAGGCCCTGGCCGACCTGCTGACGCTGCGCCAGGTGTTCGGCGACGTGGAGGGCCGGACCGTCGCCTACATCGGGGACGCCAACAACGTGTGGCGGTCGCTGGCGTTGGCGGCGGCCATGACCGGCATCCGGGTCCGCACCGCGTCGCCCGAGGGATACGAGCCCGACGCCGACGACCTGGCACGCGTGGCCCGCCTGGGCGGCGACGTCGAGGTGACGTCGGATCCCATGGAGGCGGCCACCGGAGCCGATGCGCTCTACACCGACGTGTGGACGTCGATGGGCCAAGAAGAAGAGCAGGAGCTCCGGCGCAAGGCCTTCGCGGGGTTCACCATCGACGACGACATGGTGGCCCGCGCCGCGCCCGACGCCGTGGTGCTGCATTGCCTGCCCGCCCACCGAGGCGAGGAGATCACCGGCGCGGTCCTCGAGGGTCCGAGAAGCGTGGTGTGGCGTCAGGCCGCCAACCGTATGCACGCCGTGCGGGGGCTGCTGGCGTGGTTGCTCGGTCCCGGCGGTGGTGATCCCCGGTGAGGCTGGGCAAGCCCCAACGCCAGCACCGGGTGGCCAGGCTGCTCGAGACCCACGCCGTCTCCAACCAGGCGCAGCTGGTGGGGCTCCTCGCCGACGAAGGGGTCGAAGCCACCCAGACCACGGTGTCGCGCGACCTCGAGGAGATCGGCGCCATCAAGGTGCGGGCCCCGGGGGGGAGACCGTCTACGCCCTGCCCGAGCTGCCGGTGCGCCAGGTGGCACCCGAGGACCACCTCCGTCGGGTGCTGGGTGAGTGGGTGGTGGAGGTGGCGCACTCGGCCAACCTCGTCGTGCTGCGCACGCCGCCGGGCTGTGCCCACGTGGTGGGGTCCGCCCTCGATCGGAGCGGGTTCGACGGCATGATCGGCACGGTCGCCGGCGACGATACCGTCCTCGTGGTCGCGGCCGAGGATGCCGGGGGTGCTGCGGTGGCCACCCGGCTGGCCGAGCTGGCCGGTACGAATGGTGCAGGGACGGGTATTGGTGGCGCCGAGATGAACGGAGCTGGGTGATGGCGAAGAGAGTGGTGTTGGCCCACAGCGGAGGCCTGGACACGTCGGTCGCGGTGCGGTGGCTCCAGGAGGAGCTCGGCGTCGAGGTCATCGCCGTGGCGTTGAACGTGGGCCAGGGGGGCGACTTCGAGGTGGTGCGCAGCCGGGCCCTCGCCGCGGGTGCGGTCGAAGCGGTGGTCGTCGACGCCCGGACGGAGATGGCCGAGGACTTCGTGGTGCCCGCCATCGCCGCCAACGCCCGGTACGAGGGGAAGTACCCGCTCGTGTCGGCCTTGTCGCGCCCGGTGATCGTGCGCCATCTGGTGGCCGAGGCCCGCCGGCACGGCGCCGATGCCGTGGCCCACGGATGTACCGGGAAGGGGAACGACCAGGTTCGGTTCGAGGTGGGCACGCGCACGTTGGCCCCCGATCTCGAGATCCTGGCCCCCGCCCGCACGTTGGGGCATGACCCGGGCCGACTGCGTCGAGTACGCGGCGCGCTACGACATCCCGATCGAGGCCACCAAGGAGAAGCTCTACTCCATCGACGAGAACCTGTGGGGCAGGGCCATCGAGTGCGGCGCGCTCGAGGATCCGTGGGCGGCACCACCGCCGGACGTCTTCACCCTCACCGCGTCCGACGGCCACCGAGCCACGCGACCTCGTGCTCGGGTTCGAGGCCGGGGTGCCGGTCAGCGTCGACGGGAAGTCCCTCGGCCTCCCCGAGCTCATCGCCGAGGTGGCGTCGGTGGTCGGGTCCTACGGCTGGGGCCGGATCGACATGGTGGAGAACCGTCGCGTGGGGATCAAGAGCCGCGAGACCTACGAGTGCCCCGCCGCGCTGGCCCTCCTGCTGGCCCACTCCGACCTCGAGGACCTCACCCTCGAGCGTGACGTCGCCCGGGAGAAGGCCCGGCTCGAGCCGCGGTGGGCCGAGCTCGTCTACGACGGGATGTGGTTCTCGCCCCTCAAAGAGGCGATCGACGCCTTCTTCACGAGCACCCAGCGCCACGTCACCGGCGAGGTGCGCCTGGCGCTGTCGCCCGGCGCCTGCATGGTCACCGGCCGGCGCAGTCCGGTGTCGCTCTATGACCACGGGCTCGCCACCTACGACGCCAGCGACACCTTCGACCACGCCGATGCCGAGGGGTTCGTCCGGCTGTGGGGCCTCGGCCTCGCCACGTGGGCGGCGCGCCAGGGGGGACCGCAGCAGTCGGAGACCGACCGACCGTGACGCTGTGGGAGGGCCGACTCGGCGGGACGGCGGACGAGGTGATGGCCTTCACCGTCAGCCTGCCCTACGACCGGCGGCTGGCGGCCGACGACCTGGCCGGCTCGCGTGCGCACGTGCGGGGCCTCGATCGCGCCGGGGTGCTCGAAGGAGGCGAGTCCGCCATCTTGCTGACCGCCCTGAACCGGGTGGAGGAGGAGCTGGACTCGGGGATCTTCGTCTTCCAACCCGGAGACGAGGACATCCACACCGCGGTCGAGCGACGGGTGACCGAGCTCGCCGGCGACGTGGGGGCGAAGCTGCATACCGGACGGAGTCGCAACGACCAGGTCGCCACCGACCTGCGCCTGTACACGCGCCGGGAGTTGCTGGCCGTGGCCGCCGCGGTGATCGAGCTCCAGGACACGCTGTTGCACCGGGCCGTCGAGGCGGGTGATGCCTATCTGCCCGGGTACACCCATCTCCAGCGGGCCCAGCCCGTGCTCCTCACCCATCACCTGCTGGCCCACGGATGGGCCCTGTCGCGCGACCTCGACCGCATGCTGCTCAGCGTGGTGCGCATGGACGTGAGCCCCCTGGGGGCCGGCGCCCTGGCGGGGTCGTCCCTGCCTCTGGATCCCGACGGCGTGGCCGACGACCTCGGGTTCGGGAGCCGCTTCGAGAACTCCCTCGACGCCGTGTCCGATCGGGACTTCGTGGCCGAGGCGCTGTTCGACCTGGCGCTGCTGGGTGTCCACCTGTCGCGTCTGGGCGAGGAGTTCGTGTTGTGGTCGAGCGAGGAGTTCGGGTTCCTCGTCCTCGACGACGCCTTCGCCACCGGGAGCTCGATGCTCCCCCAGAAGAAGAACCCCGACGTGGCCGAGCTGGCCCGAGCCAAGGCAGGCCGACTGATCGGGCACGTGGCGGGGATGCTGGCCACGCTGAAGGGATTGCCCCTCTCTTACAACCGTGATCTCCAAGAGGACAAGGAGCCCCTTTTCGACGCCTTCGACCAGATCAAGCGGGCCTTGCCCGCCGTGATGGGCATGCTCGGCACCGCGCACTTCGACACCGACGCGATGCGCAGCGCCGCGGACGGGCCCGCCGCCGCTGCGGTCGACCTGGCCGAGTGGCTCGTGGTGCGGGGGATGCCCTTTCGCCAAGCCCATTCGGTGGTGGGGTCGCTCGTGCGCGACTCCGTGCAGCGGGGCGTGCCGCTGGCCGAGCTGGTGCAGGCCAACCCCCATCTGGGAAGCGACGCGCTGGCGCTGCTCGAGCCCGGTGTGGCGGTCACCCGCCGGACGTCGCCGGGTGGTGCGGGGCCCAAGCCGGTGGCGGTGCAGGTGGACCGGTTCCGGCACCGGCTGGATCTCGATCGGCAGCGGGTCAGCCACGCGGCTGCCGCCGCGCACATGGTGGGGGGCCCCGACAAGGACGACGCCCGGAACGGGGCGTGAGCCCACCGGCGCCGTCGCGTCGGCGTCCCCGCCCCCGGGACCTCGCCCGCCGGTTCTACGCCGGCAGCTCGTTGGAGGTGGCCCCCCAACTGCTGAACAAGCTCCTGGTGCGCGGCGGGCGGGCGGGCCGCATCGTCGAGGTGGAGGCGTACCTGGGGAGCCAGGACCCCGCGTCCCACGCCTACCGGGGACTCACCCGGCGCAATGCAGTGATGTTCGGCCCCCCCGGGCACTTGTACGTGTACTTCACCTACGGGATGCACTTCTGCGCCAACGTCGTGTGCATGCCGCCGGGCACGGCCGAAGCGGTGCTGGTGCGGGCCCTGGCGCCGGTGGAGGGGCTCGAACTCATGCGCGCTGCGAGACCCGGGATCTCGAGGGACATCGACCTGGCCAACGGACCGGCCAAGTTGTGCCAGGCCATGGACATCACCCGGGCCGAGGACGGTGCCGACCTCGTGACCGGCGGCCACGGGCTCCGGGTGATGGACGACGGGGTGCCACCACCGACGCAACCCGCATCCTCAGGTCGGGTCGGCATCCGCCTCGCCTCCGAGGTGCCGTGGCGGTGGTGGGTGCCGGGCGACCCCAACGTGTCGAAAGCCCGGACGCCGGGAGCCGCCCGAGGACGGTAAGGTCTCCGGGTCAGATACCGGTGAGAGCACGACGGGCCGCCATTTGGCTCGTTCGTTGTGTGACTTGTGTGGTGGGAGTGGCGCGTCTGGCCCCTTTGACACCTCGATGGTCCGCCGGTATCCTGATGAACCCCCGGTCGGGAGACTGACCGTCGGGACCTGGCACCAACGCCTCCGGGTGTGTGCCGCGTCGCTCCTTGAAAACGGAACAGTGAGAGCCAAAAGCCAGTGCGGGCAACCGCGTGGCGCGTTTCGCGCGTCCCGTGGTTGATCCACACAGAATTAAGTAACAGAACCAAGCACTTCACGGACAGCAACAACCGTGCTGTGCCGGGTCGATTAGGGGGCAGTCAGCCCCGAGTCGGCTCTCCGATTTGCGGTGGAGCCCTCGGGCGACACCGTAGGTCTCGATGGAGAGTTTGATCCTGGCTCAGGACGAACGCTGGCGGCGTGCCTAACACATGCAAGTCGAACGAGGTCCAACCGGTGGCAACACTGGTGAAGACCGAGTGGCGAACGGGTGAGTAACACGTGAGCAACCTGCCTCGAAGACTGGGATAACCCCGGGAAACCGGAGCTAATACCGGATACCCCCACCGGGTCGCATGGCCTGGTGAGGAAATGGATTCCGCTTTGAGAGGGGCTCGCGGCCTATCAGCTTGATGGTGGGGTAACGGCCTACCATGGCACCGACGGGTAGCTGGTCTGAGAGGACGATCAGCCACACTGGGACTGAGACACGGCCCAGACTCCTACGGGAGGCAGCAGTGGGGAATCTTGCGCAATGGGCGAAAGCCTGACGCAGCAACGCCGCGTGTGGGACGAAGGCCTTCTGGGTTGTAAACCACTTTCAGCAGGGACGATTGTGACGGTACCTGCAGAAGAAGCCCCGGCCAACTACGTGCCAGCAGCCGCGGTAATACGTAGGGGGCGAGCGTTGTCCGGAATTATTGGGCGTAAAGAGCTCGTAGGCGGCTTAGCAAGTCACGTGTGAAATCTCCAGGCTCAACCTGGTGATGCCACGTGATACTGCTATGGCTTGAGTCCGGTAGGGGACCATGGAATTCCTGGTGTAGCGGTGAAATGCGCAGATATCAGGAGGAACACCAGTGGCGAAGGCGGTGGTCTGGGCCGGTACTGACGCTGAGGAGCGAAAGCGTGGGGAGCGAACAGGATAGATCTTGTCCTCTTCAACGGTAACGTTGATGACAAAACCAGCTGTATCGGTGAAAGTCCGTATTACAACCCGATCCTACGATCGGGAAAGTGATGCGGATAACGCCGAGGGAAGTTCGCTCAACTCCAAACGTACTGACGAGTCGGCAGCAGCAAATTTTGGTGGGAACACTCTTGGGCGACGGATGCCTGGCGCAACATGGTCGGTTTCACCGGCTGTTCGTCAAGCACCAGTTGTCCCAGCGAGGATTGGCCGAGCTGAAGCGTGATGTATTCGGTGACTTCGTCACCATGCAACTCCACCAGTTCGACCAACGACTCGGGAACCGCCGGTACCCGTGCGTGCAATTTGTGACACGCACGAATCCAGTGTTCTCTGAGTGGCACCATCGGTTCTATCGGGATCGACGAAAGATCGTTCCCGCGAACATTGCTGACCTGTTGACGCCGCTGTCCATGGCCATCTGGTTCATGGACGATGGCGGCGCCGACTTTGCCGGCTTGAACCTCCAGACCCACAACTTCGGGCCACAGGAGGTAGAGCATCTGGTAGCGACTCTTGCAGAGAGGTTTGCGATCACAGCAAACACCAGGGCCAATAAGGGAAGGCGGATTATCTATATTCCGGCTTCCAGTGTTGGATCGCTTCGCTGTGTGATCGAACCTCACATTCTGCCGGAGTTGCGTTACAAGCTCGTACCAAGGAGAGAGCGAACCCCGTAGAGACTGTACGCTGGACCCCTTGCCCACCAGAGCAAGGGATATGACATAGTCCGACCTCGCTGGTAACAGCGAGAGGTCATCAGAAATGGTGATCCGCCAAGTGACGAACTTGGTCAGTACCCAGATCGAGGTGAGAGCCTCGGGAAGGGGAAAGTAACAGTCGTGTAGATACCCTGGTAGTCCACGCCGTAAACGTTGGGCACTAGGTGTGGGACCCTATCGACGGGTTCCGTGCCGCAGCTAACGCATTAAGTGCCCCGCCTGGGGAGTACGGCCGCAAGGCTAAAACTCAAAGGAATTGACGGGGGCCCGCACAAGCGGCGGAGCATGTGGCTTAATTCGAGGCAACGCGAAGAACCTTACCTGGGCTTGACATTTAGGGAAAAGCCGTAGAGATACGGTGTCCTTCGGGGTCCTAAACAGGTGGTGCATGGCTGTCGTCAGCTCGTGTCGTGAGATGTTGGGTTAAGTCCCGCAACGAGCGCAACCCTTGTCCGATGTTACCAGCGGGTTATGCCGGGGACTCGTCGGAGACTGCCGGGGTCAACTCGGAGGAAGGTGGGGATGACGTCAAGTCATCATGCCCCTTACGTCCAGGGCTGCACACATGCTACAATGGCCGGTACAACGGGCTGCTATCCCGCGAGGGGGAGCCAATCCCAAAAGCCGGTCTCAGTTCGGATTGCAGTCTGCAACTCGACTGCATGAAGTCGGAGTCGCTAGTAATCCCGGATCAGCAACGCCGGGGTGAATACGTTCCCGGGCCTTGTACACACCGCCCGTCACACCACGAAAGTCGGCAACACCCGAAGCCGGTGGCCCAACCCTTAGGGGAGGGAGCCGTCGAAGGTGGGGTCGGCGATTGGGGTGAAGTCGTAAGTAAAAGTTGCGACCTCTCGTTGGTAACAACGAGCGACACAAACTTGGCTGTATGCTGGAAAACCCGAGTATCCAGTCGGTACTCGTGTACGTCACACCCATTTGCAAGGGTTTCCACGACGTGCGCAGTGACAATCTGTCTGGTGCGGACAATCAGCAGGGAAGTCCATCACTACCCACCTCGGGTGGTGATGTGACCCCTCAGAGACTACACGCCGAGCTCCTGGCTGTTGGCGCAGAGGGACTGAGTGCTTTCGCATGCAGTGATGCGTCCACAGAGACAAACCAGGATGAAGATATAGTCCACGCCCCATAGCGATATGGGGGCACACGTGAACAAGGTAGCCGTACCGGAAGGTGCGGCTGGATCACCTCCTTTCTAAGGAGTCATTTTCTCGACCATTCCGGTCGAGGACTCCCAGTCGATCACTGGTTATTCGGCGCTCATGCATTCTCGGCGGCAGTCCGCGTCCGATTCGTTCTCCTTCGGGGGAGCGAGCCGGGCCGGCCCCGTATTCCGAGGTTGTGTGATCGTCGGACCCTCACTGTTCCGTTTTGAGGGAGCGACTCTGTTTGTCGCTGCTTCCGTGAAGTCGACAGCAATTTCGCTCGTCGACCGCTCGCGCACTTCGTCCGGCCGTCGATCTACAACGACGGCAGCGCGCGCCCCTTGAGAATTCCATAGCGAGCACGAGCATCTTTGTTCTCCAAGCTACAAAGAGCCAACGGTGGATGCCTTGGCGCCTGAAGCCTAAGAAGGACGTGGGAGGCTGCGAAAAGCCACGGGGAGTTGCCGACCAAACTTCGATCCGTGGATGTCCGAATGGGGAAACCCGGCACCCGTCATGGGGTGTCACTCCAGTCTGAACGCATAGGACTGAGAGAGGGAACCGGGGGAATTCGAAACATCTCAGTACCCCGAGGAAGAGAAAGCAACAGCGACTCCCTTAGTAGCGGCGAGCGAAACGGGAATAGCCCAAACCGAACCGGTGTCAAGCCTGGTGGCGTTGCCGGTTGGGGGTTGTGGGAGCCAATAGAAGGGGCGCCAGACCCTTCACGGAGTTACAAAGTCTCGACCTAGCAGAAGTGGTTTGGAACACCACGCCACAGACGGTAAGAGCCCCGTACGCGAAAGGTTAGAGACCTCCGATTGGATTTCCCAAGTAGCGCCGGATCCGGGAAAGCCGGTGTGAATCTGCGAGGACCACCTCGTAAGGCTAAGTACTCACAGGCGACCGATAGCGGACAAGTACCGTGAGGGAAAGGTGAAAAGTACCCCGGGAGGGGAGTGAAATAGTACCTGAAACCGTTGGCTTACAAACAGTCAGAGCGTCGTCGGCGCCCACTCACGCGCGTGGAGTCTCACTTCGGTGAGGCATCACCGCCACGTGGGCCTACGCCGGCCGTGATGGCGTGCCTTTTGAAGAATGAGCCAGGGAGTTACCGTGTGTGGCGAGGTTAACCCGCGAGGGGGAGCCGGAGCGAAAGCGAGTCTGAATAGGGCGTACAGTCGCATGTGGTAGACCCGAAGCCGAGTGATCTATCCATGGGCAGGCTGAAGCGGGGGTAAGACCCCGTGGAGGGCCGAACCCACCCTGGTTGAAAACAGGGGGGATGACCTGTGGATAGGGGTGAAAGGCCAATCAAACTCGGTGATAGCTGGTTCTCCCCGAAATGCATTTAGGTGCAGCGTCGGGCGTTCAGCATCGGAGGTAGAGCACTGAATGGGTTAGGGGGCCTACAAGCTTACCGACCCCAATCAAACTCCGAATGCCGATGCTCCAGAGCCCGGCAGTGAGACCACGGGGGATGAGCTTCGTTGGTCGAAAGGGAAACAGCCCAGATCGCCGGCTAAGGCCCCAAATTCTTGACTAAGTGGAAAACGATGTGGGAACGCAAAGACAGCCAGGAGGTTGGCTCAGAAGCAGCCACCCTTGAAAGAGTGCGTAATAGCTCACTGGTCGAGTGGTCCTGCGCGGACAATGTAACGGGGCTCAAGTCAAGAGCCGAAGCCGCGGATTTCCATTCCGCTCGGAGCGCGCCGGTAACGGTGCCCTCCGGGAGTAACGGATGGGAGTGGTAGGGGAGCGTCGAACTCAGCAGTGAAGCGGCGGTGGGAACCGTCGTGGAGCGGGTTCGAGTGAGAATCCTGGTATGAGTAGCGAGAGAGGGGTGAGAAACCCCTCCGCCGTAAGCCCAAGGGTTCCTGGGGAAGGCTAATCCCCCCAGGGTGAGTCGGGAGCTAAGGCGAGGCCGAAAGGCGTAGTCGATGCACAGCTGGTTGATATTCCAGCACCACCGTGTCCGCGCCCAACCCAAATCTGAATTCCTAAGGGGCTGGCCTTCGGGCCGAACCGACCGAACCGGACGCGGGTAGCGAAGAGGGGACGCAGGAGGGTAGGTGAGCCCAGGCGTTGGTTGTCCTGGGGTAAGCGTGTAGGGAGGGGTCTAGGCAAATCCGGACCCCGTTAATCCTGAGACGCGATGCCGAGCCGATCAGGCGAAGTCACTAATCCCATGCTGCCGAGAAAAGCCTCTAGCGAGCTGGCACGGTGCCCGTACCCCAAACCGACACAGGTGGGCGGGTAGAGAATACCAAGGCGATCGGGAGAACTGTGGTTAAGGAACTCGGCAAATTACCTCCGTAACTTCGGGAGAAGGAGGGCCTCGATAGGGTGAAAGGACTTCGCGTCCTGAGCCTGAGGGGGCCGCAGAAACCAGGGGAAAGCGACTGTTTACTAAAAACACAGGAGCGTGCGAAGTCCTAAGACGATGTATACGCTCTGACGCCTGCCCGGTGCCGGAAGGTTACGGGGAAGGGTTAGCCCTCGGGCGAAGCCCTGAACCTAAGCCCCGGTAAACGGCGGCCGTAAACACCAGTTGCGGCTCCAGTTGGGTAACCGACTGGAACAAACCTTGCTATATGCTGGAAACCCCGTGAATCTGGCGGTACTCATTCGCGTCACACCCTGTTCGTAGGGTGCCGGCGTGAGTAGTGACAATCCGTCCAGTGCGGACAATCAGCAGGAAAGGCCTAGTTCCTCGAGCTGGCTGGATCAGATTCCGTGTGACCTGGGTAACTGGGTTGCCGGATTCGTCGATGGAGAGGGAAGCTTCAACGTCCCGATCCGTCGAGAGCGCGATTCTCGATCTTGTGTTTCCGCAAGGTCGATGGGTTCGTCCGGTCAGATTGGTAGCTGTTTGAAAACGGGAATCGGTGACAACCTCATCCTGAGGAGTCCGATGAACTGCGACGAAGAGCGCCGATGCGACGAGAAGAAATTCTCAACGTATTGAGGAGTTAGGAATCCTCAGAGGCCATACGCAAGGCTCCATCTGTGAAGCCAGGTGGATGAAGATATGGTCCACGCCCCATAGCGATATGGGGGCTTGCGTGAACTATAACGGTGGAGTTTCAACTCGGCCGTAGGTAAACCTGGCTGTATGCTGGAACATCCGAGTATCCGGCGGTACTCGTTCACATCACATTCGTTTCTCGAATTTGGTGTGTTCAGTGATAATCCGTCCGGTGCGGACAATCAGCAGGAAACCTCCGCAGGAGGGATCCTCAGAGACTGCACGCCAGGCGCGTCGATAGCTTCACGGGCACTTACGCCTATTCGACGTAAAGGTACAGTCCGACCCCCATGGCGACATGGGGAATCAGGCAGAAATGACCTGATCGGCTCCGCGAGATTCGTCGAAACGATTGACGTACCGCGTAGCAAGTAACAACGTGCCTAAGGTAGGACGCCTCCGACGCCAGGAGGCAGCTGCCCCCCACATCGGTGACGATGTGGTGCGCAGTCGGCTATATGCTGAAAAACCCGGTGGATCCTCCACTACTCGTCATTCAAGGCGGCGTTACAGCTTGTCTGTACCGTCAAACCATGGATGGCAGTGACAATGTGAGGGGTGCGGAAAATCAGCAGGAAAGGCTTTGGAACGGCGGATGGGTGAGTCATCGAAAACCATCCGTATTCCTTAGAATCCTCAGAGACCATACGCCGACTGTCTCGCCTGAAATGGCGAGATGATGAGATGGTCCGAGCCCTGCGGCGACGTAGGGAGGCCGGCGGAAACGTCCGGTCCGCCAATCGGAGATGTTGTTCGGTTGGTCAACAAGTAACAGGCTCAGCGAAATTCCTTGTCGGGTAAGTTCCGACCTGCACGAATGGCGTAACGACTTTCCTACTGTCTCAACCACAGACCCGGCGAAATTGAACTACGAGTAAAGATGCTCGTTAGCTGCATCAGGACGGAAAGACCCCGTGGACCTTTACTACAGCTTGATGTTGAGCTTTGGTACGGATTGTGTAGGATAGGTGGGAGTCTTTGAAGCTTCGGCGCCAGCCGAGGTGGAGACAACCTTGAAATACCACCCTTTTCGTGCCGGGGCCCTAACCCAGGTCCGTGATCCGGATCGGGAACAGCGTCAGGTGGGTAGTTTGACTGGGGCGGTCGCCTCCTAAATTGTAACGGAGGCGCCCAAAGGTTCCCTCAGGCTGGTTGGCAATCAGCCGTCGAGTGCAATGGCACAAGGGAGCTTGACTGCGAGACCTACAAGTCGAGCAGGTGCGAAAGCAGGGCATAGTGATCCAGCGGTGGCTTGTGGAAGCGCCGTTGCTCAACGGATAAAAGGTACCCCGGGGATAACAGGCTCATCTTCCCCAAGAGTCCATATCGACGGGAAGGTTTGGCACCTCGATGTCGGCTCGTCGCATCCTGGGGCTGAAGCCGGTCCCAAGGGTTGGGCTGTTCGCCCATTAAAGCGGTACGCGAGCTGGGTTTAGAACGTAGAATGCTGCGTCCCCAGGGAGTAATTCCTGGGTGCTCACCGGCTCATATCGGTGGAACCCTGAGCGTTACAACCGAACGTTATGTTCAGGGCAATACCGAGGGAAGGCCAACACACATTGAGAGCGTTGGACGCGTCCTACGTAGCAGGATTCCTCGACGGTGATGGAAGTATTCATTTCCAACTCGTTCGGCAGGAGGAGTACAGGTTCGGGTATTACATCCGAGCCAGCGTGTCCTTCTCGCAGAGCACCTCTGCCCGGTGGGGCCTGGAGACCATCCAGGGCCTGGTTGGCGGAGGCGGGTATCTGCGAGATCGAGGGACCGGCATGAGTGACCTTGTGATCACTAGCCGGCCCCTACTCCTCAAACTGCTATCCGCCGTGGAGCCGTATGTGATCTTCAAGAAAGAGCATGTACGGCGAGCGCTTCTCTTACTTCCTCAGCTCGACAAGCTGAGGGACCCAGAGAAGTTCCTGTTACTAGCACGTGAAGTTGACGCTTTTGCAACCCTAAACTATTCGAAATCGAAGCGGATCTCCGCCGCAGATGTCTTGCAACATCTGCGTAGCAAGGGCGTGTTGTGCCCCTGTAACGACTTCCTCGCACGCAAAAGCGAGGGGATGGCGTCAAGTAGCAACGAATGTCCGATCACTCACGGACGCCATGACACGCCGGCCCCTAGAAATAGGGTGAAGGTATAGTCTGTGCCCGTAGTAATACGGGATTATCACGCGCGAGACAGTGGGTTAACCGCGCTGTCTTTAAACTTGGCCAAATGCTGGAACGGCCGTTGAATCCTGCGCTACTCGTTCTTGCACTGCCATGACCGAAACACCCCAAATGTACGTTTGGGAGTCATGGATGGCAGGAGCAGTGACAATGCGACAGGTGCGGCAAATCAGCAGGAAAGGCTGGATGCGTACATCGCGGGCTTTGTTGATGGAGAAGGAAGCTTTCACGTAGCGATTCAGGGGAACCCCTGTACCAGGGTTGGTTGGCAACTCGTGCCGGAGTTCCGCGTAAGCCAAGACGTGAGTCGGGCTCAGGTCCTAGACCTGATTCGAACACGGGTTGGGTGCGGATCAATACGGGAGAATCACCGCGGTTCCAACGACCACACGATGGTGTTCGTGGTCCGGAAACGTGTGGATCTCCTCGAACGAATCATTCCCTTCTTCGAGCGAAACCCGTTACTGAGCTGCAAGAACGATGAGTTCCTGACGTTTGCCGGCATTGTCCGGCAGATGGCAAAGGGAGCGCATCTTGAAGAGGGAGGCTTCCAGCGGATTGTCGCTGAGGCCACCCAAATGAATGGAGGAGGTCGGTATCGACGACTCCATCGCAGCTCGGCATTCAGAATCCTCAGAGACCATACGCCAGGCACCACCTCTGATTGAGAGTGGTGAAGATATGGTCCGACCTGCATGGCGACATGCAGAGCCAGGCAGAAATGCCCTGGCCCCCGGTGCACCGCACCGGCGGTAACAAGAGTGTCGGTCCCTATCCGATGCAGCCGCAGGAGACCTGAGGAAGGCTGTCCCTAGTACGAGAGGACCGGGACGGACGTAGCTCTCGTGTGCCAGTTGTCCTGCCAAGGGCACGGCTGGTTAGCGACCTACGGATGGGATAAGCGCTGAAAGCATCTAAGCGCGAAGCTCGTTCCAAGATGAGGTCTCCCACAGGACAACCTGGTAAGGCCCGTGGCTAGATCACCACGTTGATAGGCCGGAGGTGTAAGCACGGCAACGTGTTCAGCCGACCGGTACTAATCGGCCGAGGGCTTGGAGTCATTTATGCTCGCGCTCGCTATGGAACGCTCACGGGGTGGCCGGACGGCCGCTCTACCTCCGAGGTCAACGGGCCTCCGAGAGGAGCAAGATTTCCGGTGACCATGGCGGTGGGGCAACACCCGTTCCCATTCCGAACACGGCAGTTAAGCCCACCAGCGCCGATGGTACTTGGGGGGAGACTCCCTGGGAGAGTAGGACGTCGCCGGGATGCTTCCACAGAGATGGGCCCTCGCGAGCGGGGGCCCATCTCCATTTCGGGCTTCCCATGTCCCTTCAACCAGTTCATTTCGCAGGTAGCGTGGGTTGTGATGGACCAGGACCGGTCAGTCCCGCTTCGATACCGAGGAGACCGGTGAGCCCCGTCCTCGAGGTCGAGGGCCTCACCACCGAGTTCCGCCTCAAGCACTCGAAGGTGGTGGCCGTCGAGGACGTCTCCTTCCACGTCGACGAGGGCGAGTGCGTGGGGGTCGTGGGGGAGTCGGGCTGTGGCAAGACCACGACCGGACTGTCGGTCATGAGGCTTCTTCCCAACGTCGGCCACATCACCGCGGGGGCGGTCCGCCTCCTGGGCCGGGACGTGGCCCCCCTGTCGGAGAAGGAGATGTGCGAGGTCCGGGGGAACGAGATCGGGATGATCTTCCAGGACCCCCTCACCTCCCTCAACCCCACCATGACGATCGGCCGCCAGATCGCCGAGACCGTCCGCCTGCACCGGGGGGCGTCGAAGGCCCAAGCCCGAGAGCGCGCCCTCGAGGTCCTTTCCCTCGTGGACATGCCCCGCCCCACCGAGCGCCTCGACTCCTATCCCCACCAGCTCTCGGGCGGCCTCCGCCAGCGGGTCATGATCGCCATGGCGCTCGCCTGTGAGCCCAAGCTCCTCATCGCCGACGAGCCCACCACCGCTCTCGACGTCACCATCCAGGCCCAGATCCTCGACCTGATCGACAGCCTCCGCCAGCAGCTCCGGATGGCCGTCGTGCTCATCACCCACGACATGGGGGTCATCGCCGGTCGCACGGACCGGGTCCTCGTGATGTATGCGGGGAAGATCGTCGAGGAGGCATCGACCCTCGAGATGTTCACCTCCATGCGCCACCGCTACTCCGAGGCACTCCTGGCGTCGGTCCCCAAGGTCGACCAGGACGCCTCCGTGCCGCTGCGCAGCATCGCAGGTCTGCCGCCCGACCTCTCCAAACCCATGAACCACTGTCGCTTCGCACCCCGATGCCGGTTCGCCCACGACAAGTGCTGGGCTCTCGAGCCGCTCTTGGAGCGCGTGGCGAACAGTCCGACCCATTTGGCCGCCTGCTTCTATCCCGTGGGCACCGGAGAAGAGCACGCCTCGATGGCGGCCACGGCCGCGGTCGCGGCCGGTGACGTGGTGCTCGGTGCGGAGATCGGGCCCGACGGTTCGGTCCTCACCCACCAGCGGACGCGGGCCCAACGCCTCGAGGGCCAGCCGGTGCTCCTGGAGGTGGAGCGGCTGGTGAAGGAGTTCCCGGTCACCGCGGGCGCGGTGCTCCAGCGCAAGGTGGGGAGCGTCAAGGCGGTCTCCGACGTGTCCTTCTCCCTCCGCAAGGGTGAGACCTTCGGCCTCGTGGGCGAATCAGGCTGCGGCAAGACCACCATCGGCCGGCTCACCGTGGCCCTCGAGCGCGCTGATTCGGGTCGCATCGCCTTCGACGGCGAGGACATACTCCGATTGCGGGGCAAGGCGCTGTGCAACAAGCGCCGCGAAATGCAGCTCATGTTCCAGGACCCCTATGCCTCGCTCGATCCTCGCATGCGGGTGGGCACCATCCTCCGCGAGCCCCTCGTCGTCCAGGGGATCGGCAACTCGGCCGAGCGCGTCGAGAAGGTCAAGTCCTTGCTCAACGAGGTGGGCCTCAGCCCCAAGGCGGCCGAGCTCTACCCCCACGAGTTCTCCGGTGGCCAACGCCAGCGCATCGGCCTGGCCCGGGCCCTCGCCCTCGAGCCGCGTCTGATCGTCGCCGACGAGCCCGTCTCTGCCCTCGACGTGTCCATCCAGGCCCAGATCCTGAACCTGCTCAAGGAGCTCCAGCTTCGACACGAGCTCACCTACATCGTGATCTCCCACGATCTCGCCGTGGTGAAGTACGTGTCGGACACCATGGGTGTCATGTACCTGGGCAAGATGGTCGAGATCGGGCCCGCCCAGAGCGTCTACGAGAAGACCGTGCACCCCTACACCCGGGCCTTGATCGACGCCATCCCCGAGCCCGATGTGGAGCGGGCCCGGGCCAAGCCGGTGGGACACATCCGAGGCGAGTTGCCCTCTGCGCTCAACCCGCCCTCGGGGTGCCGATTCCGGACTCGTTGCCCCTACGCGCAGGAGATCTGCGCTCAGGAAGAGCCCCCGCTGCGGCCTTTCGGGACGCGCCACCTCGCCGCCTGTCACTTCCCGTTGCAGACCCCGTCGGGCACCGCTCCCGCCGATCAGGTGCGGGCCGCCGTCGGCTGACCTGGCGGGCGCCGCCTTCTCGAACCGAAAGCGTGGAGGTCAGCGTGTCTGGAGCCGAACCTCGAGCGAGTCCCGCAGCGCGTCGCCGATGAAGTTGAAGGCCACGACCACGAGCACGATGGCGAGGCCGGCGGGGTAGATCTCCCACCAGTACCCCTGGATGGCGTAGGTCACGCCGTTGGAGAGCATCGATCCCCAGTCGGTCTGGGGCAGCTGGACCCCGAGACCCAGGAAACCGAGGAATGCCAGGAGCAAGATGGCGTCGGCCACCTGGAAGGTGGCGTTGACGATGATGGTGCCGATGGCGTTCGGCACGATGTGGCGCAACACGATCCGCCGGCGACTCCCACCCATCACCCGCACCGCCTGGACGTACTCCCGGACGCGCAGGGTCAGCGTCTCGCCCCGGATGAGCCGGGCCGGAACGAGCCAGGAGACGAAGGCGATGACGAGGATGAGCACCGTCAGGGTGGGATGGAAGACCACGGCCAGGACGATCAGTAAGAACAAGAAGGGGATCGACAGCAAGGTGTCGACGATGCGCATCATGAGGGCGTCGACCCACCCTCCGAAGAACCCGGAGATGGCACCGTAGAGAGCCCCCCACGTCGTGCCCAGTATGGCGGCGATGAGCCCCACGATGAGCGAGTTCTTCCCGCCGAACATCAACCGACCGAGGAGGTCGTATCCGGCGTTGTCCGTGCCCAACAGGTGTTGGCCGCTGGGCGCGGTGTTCGAGGTGGAGTTGACCAGCGCCTCTTGGGCGTTGGTCTGGTTGGTGTGGTAGAAGACCGGGCCCAACCAGCAGAACAACACCATGAAGACGATGACGACCAGACCGATGACGGCCAGCTTGTTCTCGGTGAAGACCGACACGATCTGACGCAACATGCCGCCGGTCGAGATGGCTTCCCCGCCCAACGGCGTTTGTTCGGCCGCGGCGTCCGCGGAGACGGCCAGTGTCGACCCTGGGGGCGTCGGCCTCCGACCACATCGACCGCCGTGCGTCGTGCTCGTCGTCATCAGGCATAGCGGATCCTGGGGTCGACGACGGCGTAGAGGATGTCGGCGAGGAGCGAGCCGACGACCGTCGCCAGGGTGGCGACGAACGCGGTCCCCAGGAGGAGGGGAACGTCGGTGTTGATGGCGGCCTGGTACGCCAACAGGCCCATTCCCGGAAAGTTGAACACGGTCTCGGTGATCACGGCACCGCTCACGATGGCGGGGATGGACAGGCCCAGCAGGGTCACGATGGGGATGATGGCGTTGCGCAACGCATGGACGAACAACACCCGGCGGGGACCGGCACCCTTGGCCCGGGCGGTGCGCACGTAGTCCTCGGTCATCGCCTCCATCATCGACGACCGCATGTACCGGCTGAACGAGGCGATGGTGATGGCCGCCAAGGTGATTTCGGGCAGGACCAGGCCGCGTGGGTCACCCAGGATGGACGCCACCGTCTGACCCTGGGGGGCCGACACCGAGAAGAGGTGGATGTCGATGGCGAAGTACAGGATGAGCAGCGTCCCCAACAGGAACGAAGGCATGGCGTAGAACACGAAGGAGAGCCCGGTCAACACGTAGTCGATGGGCTTGTTGCGCCGGATGACCTGGAGGATCCCGAGCGGTACCGCCACGATCAAGGCCAACACGGTCGAGATGCCGACAAGCACCAGCGTCTTGGGGAGGCGTCCCTCAATGGCGGTGAGGACGCTCTCGTTGAGCTTGTAGGAGTACCCCAGGTTGTGATGCCAGACGAGTTGCTTGAGATAGAGCCAGAACTGGACGAAGATTCCCTTGTAGTAGTTGTTGGCCACGTTGAACTGGTGGATCTGCTGTTTCGTGGCCCGAGGGCCGAGCGCGGCCCGAGCCGCCCCTCCGGGGATCACGTGGGAGAGCAGGAAGAGGAGCAGGATCACACCGATGACGACGATGATGGCCTGGATCACCCGTCGTACCAGGAAGCCGATCATCGCAGACGCACGCTAACGCGAAACCGCCCCGGCCAGCGCATCATGCGCGGGACCGGGGCGGTTTCCATGAGCAGCGGATTCCGCTCTCGACGACCGACTGCTATTTCACGAAGTACCAGTTCTCCGGCGTGATCGTCGACAACGGGTTCTGGGGCACGACGCCGCGCAGGTTGTTCTGGGTCTCGGTCAGGGACTGCACCTGGTCGGGCAGGTAGATGACCGGCACGTCCTTGGCCATGAGGTTCTCGTAGTTGGCGAGCGACGCATTGGTGAAGTCGGTCTGCTTGATGAAGGTGTCGGCCTGCGGGTTGGAGTAACTCCCGTAGTTGGCCACTGCCCCGGTGGCGAAGAGCTCCTCACCGGTGGGGTAGATGTCGGGGGAGTAGACCCAACTTCCGGCCCAGTCCTCGAACTCCCACGTGCAGCTGGGGCCGGGGGTGCAGGCCGTGGCGTTGCCGATGACGGTGTCGAAGGTCGACGTCGTCTCGTTGACGTGGATGCCCGCTGCCTCCCACGACGAGATCTCGTCATCGACGGCCTCGGTCTGGGTGGTGATCCCCGTGGCGAACTGCATGTTGAACGTCAGGGGAGTACCGGCCGGGATGCCTGCGCCGCACTCGTCGGAACCCGTGCCGGGCTTCGTGCACGTGTCGGTGCCGCCGGGGTTGATCTTCCAGCCGTGCGAGCTCAGGAGCTTCTCGGCATTGGAAAGGCTGTAGGGGTACGGATTCGTCTTCTCACCCGAGGACAGGAAGTTCGTCACCGGGAGTACCGGCACCGGGCCGTACTCCGGTGCGCCGTACCCCTTGAACACCTTCGAGATGATGGCGGGTTGGTCGACCAGGGTCTGCATGGCCTGACGGAAGTAGAGCTGCGAGATGATCTTGCCCGCCGCGCCGTTGTTGCCCGAGGAGTTCAGGTTGACCGGGAAGTAGGCGAACTCCCAGCCGTAGTACTCGTTGAGGTAGAAGCCCGACAGCCGGGGGTCCTGGGCCGCCACCACGTTCGGATTCGACGTGGCCTTGGTGACGTTGGCCAGCGGCAGGTAGCCGACCTGGAGCTTGCCACCCAGCAGGGCGTTGTACTCGGTGGGCTCATCGGTGAAGGGTGCCTCGATGAACTTGGTGAGCTTGGGCTTCACCGGCCCCGAATAGGTGGGGTTCGGCGCCATGGTGACGTTTCCGGTGGCGTCGAACGATGTCAGGTGCCACGGACCGTCGACCACCTGCCAGATGGGGTTGGTGGCGTAGGTGGAGAACGAGTTGTTGGCGGCCTTGGGGTTCGAGGGGTTGAACCCCGCCTGGGTGGCCAGGAAATCGAACACCTTGGTGCAGGCTGCATCGGTGGCCGTGGTGCCATAGGCCCCGCTGAAGCATCCACCCGAACCGGGAGCGGCGCCCTTGGCGGTGATGTCCCAGGCCTTCGGCATGGGCGTCACCTGCGACAGGTTGTTGTAGGTGTACCAGTTGGTGTTCACCGCTCCGCTGAGGGTGAAGGTCACCTCGGTGGGGCTGGTAGCGACGACGTTGGTGACGTCGTCGGGGATGGCATTGATCCCGGGCACGTAGGCGCCGAAGTTGTCCTTCTCGGCGTGCATCATGTTCATCCAGAACACGACGTCCTGAGCGGTGACGGTCTCACCGTTGGACCACACGTAGTTGTTGAGGTCGATGGTGACGGTCTTCGAGTCGTTGCTGTAGACGGGGTTCTTGCCTACCGACAGGGACAGGTTGAGGTCCGGTGTCGTCCCCTCCCCGAACCAGTACAGGGGTCGGTACATGAGGTACTGGAACTGGGAGATGTTCACCACGCTGAACAATCCCGGGGGGTCGAAGGGGAAGATGAAGTTGGGCGTGTCAGAAGGGAGCTCGGCCCAGGTTGCCGTGCCGCCCTTGATGGGGGTGCCCCCGGTGGGCACGGTCGTGCCCTTGGCAGCGCCGCTCGAAGCCGACGGAGTCGGGGAGGAGGAGCACGCCGCCAGAAGCAGCGCGGAAGCAGTCAATATGCCGGCGATGGTGACCATTGCCCTGGTACGTCTCATCGCGTCTCCCTTTTTGCAGCCATCGGCATTCGCCCATGGACGTGACAGGAACGTTAACTTTCTGCGACGATCTTCGCGCTGATACCCGTTCTTGCCCATAGCGCGAAGAACACAGAAAGAACAACTGCCCGAATTGCCTTGTTCTCAACCCTCGTAAGGGGGTGGGAAGAGGCCTCGCATCAATCGGTACACTCGTTCGGTGCCCAGGGACGCAGCTTCGGGGCGTCCTCGGCGACCTGACGGTTCCCGGAGTGGGCGCCCGCCGACAGATCGTGACCGCAGCGGCGCGTCCCCGAAGCGGGGCGCTCCGCGTCGCACCGAGGGACGCCCTGGAGCCGGTCGACCACGAGCCGCTGGTCGCCCAGGGGACGAAAGGCCTGGTCGGAGGAACGAACGGGTTGAACGGGGGAGCTCGCCCCGCAGCACCGGGCGGCCCGGCCCGAGACGAGACAGTCGGGTGGAATCGCGCACGGGGGCGCCCCGTCCGCGCCGGGACGATGGCCGATCGGCGCCGCGCCCGTCACGAGGGTCCAACCCGAGACAGGGGAGACAAGGACAAGACAGCCCGGCAGGACCGCGCGCCGGAGCTCCCCGTCCTCGTCGTGGCGTGGCTGACACCGAATGGTCCCCCCGCCCGCGCCGCGCCGCGGGTGACGACCGACGATCCACGCGCCCGCCGGCGCGCCAGACCGGACGCGCCCGCCGGCACGCCAGACCGGAACGCGCCCGCCGGCGCGCCAGACCGGAACGCGCCGCCGGCGCGCCAGACCGGAACGCGCCCGCCGGCGCGCCAGACCGGAACGCGCCCGACCGAGCGCAGGCCGATGGATCGAAAGCCCGCCGCGCAACGAGCGCCGCGACTTCCCGGCGACGGCCGGGGGTGGGGAAGTGTCGCCCGCAAGGGGGCCCGCCTGCTCGCCGAGGACGGGAGTCACGGTCCCGACAACGACCGTGAGGCGGCGCGCTCCGACAAAGGACATCCCCGCCCGGAGTGGACCGAGGAGGTCTGGGTGTTCGACGGGGTGGCGACCGACCCCCCGGACGCGAGCCGCGGGCGCCCCGATCCCGTCGCGCCGCCGATTCGGCCTCCTCGAGCACCACCGACCACCGCCCCCCACCGACGTCACGAAAATCCGACGAGGTCCTCCCCACAGACGTCGTCGACGAACTCGCCGGCGCGGTGGGACGGGTCAAGGCCGGCAAGGTGGCCGACCGGCTGGCCGCGGCGGCGCCGCGCCTACGAACGCGACCGCTACCCCGAGGCGCTGCGCATCACCCGGGAGCTCGTCGACCAGGTGCCCGAGTCCGCGGCAGCACGGGAGCTGCACGGCCTCGTCTGTTACCGCCTGAGCCGCTGGCGCGAGGCCGTCAAGCACCTCGAAGCGGCCCGCTCCCTGTCGGGTGGCGATCCCAGCCAGGTCCCGGTCCTCATGGACTGCCATCGCGCCCAGGGACATCACCGTCGCGTCGAGGTCCTCTGGAAGGAACTCCGTGCTTCGTCGCCATCGGCCGACGTCCTGGTCGAAGGCCGCCTCGTCCTGGCCGAGGACCTGGCCGAGCTGGGCAAGCTGGACGAGGCCATCTTGGTGCTCGCCACCGCGGGTGCAGCCCGCAACCTGCGCAATCCCGGTGACCGCCACCTCCGCCAGTGGTACGTCCTCGCCGATCTCTACGAGCGGGCCGGTGACGTCCCCCGGGCGCGCGAGCTGTTCGCCCGCGTGGCGGCGGTGGATCCCGACCTGGCCGACACCACCGAGCGGCTGCTCGCCCTCGGGACCCCCCGCCGACGCCAACGACGAGGAGCCGCGGGCGGCCGTCGGTAGCATCGACACCATGTCCCCGGCGACCGCGCCCGCAGGAGGATCGGGCTTCGTCGACCTCCGCAGCGACACCGTCACCCGTCCCACTCCCGAGATGCGTCGGGCCATGGCCGAAGCCGAGGTGGGCGACGACGGTTACGGGGACGACCCCACAGTCAACGAGCTCGAGGAGACCTACGCCGCACCGCGTGGGCAAGCCCGCCGCGCTGTACGTCCCCTCCGGCACGATGGCCAACCAGGCGGCCCTGCGCGCCCTCTGTCCGCCCGGGCGCCTCGCCATCGCCGGCCGCCGCCAACACGTCGTGATCTACGAGGCCGCCGCGGCAGCCGCCAACGCCGGGATCCAGATCCATCCGGTGGACGACACCGACGGCACCATCTCCGTGGCCGACATCACCTGGGCCATCGAGGCCGCCTCACACCACTACCCCGAACCCGGGATCGTCTGTGTGGAGCAGACCCACATGCCCTCGGGAGGAATGCCCTGGAGCCTCGACGCCCTCGAAGCAGTCGTCCGCGGCGGCGGGGACCCTCCCCGTGCACATGGACGGCGCCCGCCTCTTCAACGCCGAGATCGCCACGGGCGTCCACGCGGCCCGCTTCGCGGCGCCGGTCACCACCGTGATGTCCTGTCTCTCCAAAGGCCTTTGCGCGCCCGTCGGGTCGGTCCTGGCCGGCCCCGAAGACGTGATCGAGCGGGCCCGCGTGGAGCGACTGCGGCTGGGGGGATCCATGCGCCAGGCCGGGGTGATCGCGGCGGCGGGGCTCGTGGCCCTCCGCACCATGGTGGACCGATTGGCCGAGGACCACGCCCGGGCGCACCGTCTGGCCCAGGCGGTGGCGGACCGCTGGCCCGACGCCGGATGCGACCCCGACGCCGTCCCCACCAACATGGTCATCTTCACCCACCCCACCCCCGACCGGGTGATCGAGCACCTCCTGGGCGAGGGCATCCTGTCGGGGACCATCGCGCCCGGCGTCCTGCGGCTCGTCACCCACCACGACGTCGACGACCCCGGTCTGGACCGGGCCATCAAAGCGCTGGCCAGCGCCCCCTGAGCCGGAGACACCCGAAGGTGGGGCGGTAGGCTCGACGCCGGACCCAGCCCATTTCCAAGGAGGCGACACCCGTGGCCACCAACATCGAGACGCTCCTCGGGAGCGAGGCCGAGAGCCTCCTCTCCCATACCTGCAAGGGCGTCACGGCCGACGAGCTCACGCTGCCCGGACCGGACTACATCGACCGGGTCTTCCTCGAGACCGACCGTCCCATCCCGGTGGTCCGCAACCTGGCCTGGGTCTACGACACCGGCCGGCTGGGAGGGACCGGCTACCTCTCCATCCTCCCCGTGGACCAGGGCATCGAGCACTCCGCCGCGGCCAGCTTCGCCAAGAACCCCGCCTACTTCGACCCCGCCAATCTCGTGGAGCTGGCCCTCGCCGCGGACTGCTCGGCCATCGCCACCACCCTGGGCGGCCTGGGCGCGGTGGCCCGGCGCTACGCCCATCGGATCCCGTTCATCGCCAAGCTCAACCACAACGAGTTCCTCCACTATCCCGACCAGTTCGACCAGGTCATGTTCGGCTCGGCCCGCCAGGCCGCCGACCTCGGCGCCGTGGGCGTGGGGGCCACGATCTACTTCGGCTCCGACCAGAGCGACCGCCAGATCCAGGAGGTCCGGGCCGCCTTCGCCGAGGCGCACGACCTCGGGATGTTCACCGTCTTGTGGTGCTACCTCCGCAACGCCGCCTTCAAGACCAAAGAAGCCGACTACCACCTCGCCGCCGATCTCACCGGCCAGGCCAACCACATCGGCGTGACCATCGAGGCCGACATCATCAAGCAGAAGCAGCCCGAGAACAACGGCGGCTACACCGCCCTCAACTTCGGCAAGACCGACCCCCTCGTCTACGAGCAGCTCACCACGGACCACCCCATCGACCTCACCCGCTGGCAGGTCATCAACTGCTACGCGGGCCGCATCGGGCTCATCAACTCCGGGGGCGAGTCCAAGGGCGCGGACGATCTCGCCCAGGCCGTCCGCACCGCCGTCATCAACAAGCGGGCGGGCGGGACGGGGCTGATCGTGGGCCGCAAGGCGTTCCAGCGACCCATGGCGGACGGCGTCGAGTTGATCCACGCCGTCCAGGACGTCTTCCTCGACGCCTCGGTCACCATCGCCTGGAATTTCTTCAAGCATTCCCAGGCGTATTGGCTTTTGGGACACGATTCCCGGAGCGCGTCGGTGACGGCGGTATGCTCGGACCCGAAGGGTCGGTGCTCGCGCGCCTCGCACCAGGTAGACGGTCGGGGGCGTCGACCGCCGCCTAGACAGGGGGCCAAAGGTGTCCACCGCGACACGCCACCAGACCACCGAGCTCGACCGGGTGGTGATCCGGTTCGCCGGCGACTCCGGCGACGGGATGCAGCTGACCGGTACCCAATTCACCTCGGTCAGCTCGGCGTTCGGGAACGACACCGCCACTCTTCCTGACTTCCCGGCCGAGATCCGGGCGCCGGCGGGCACCCTGGCCGGCGTGTCCGCCTTCCAGGTCCACATCTCCGACCACGACATCCTCACCCCTGGCGACCAGCCCTCGGTGCTCGTGGCCATGAACCCCGCCGCCCTCAAGGCCAACGTGGCCGCGGTACCGCCCGGCGGCACCCTCATCGTGAACGTCGACGCCTTCGACGAGCGCGCCTTCGAGAAGGCGAACTACACCTCCAACCCCCTCACCGACGGCAGCCTCGTCGCCTACAAGGTGTACGAGGTCCCCATGACCTCGCTCACGATGGAGGTCGCCAAGGCGGCCGGGGTGAAGCCCCGCGACGCCGAGCGGTCCAAGAACTTCTTCGCCCTGGGCCTCGTGAGCTGGCTCTACAGCCGGCCCATCGACGGCACCCTCGAATGGATCGAGAAGCGCTTCGCCAATGCCCCCATGGTCCTCGACGCCAACACCCGGGCGTTCAAGGCGGGCTACAACTTCGGCGAGACCGCCGAGCTGTTCGAGGTCAACTACCAGGTCCGGCCGGCCGCCCTCGAGCCCGGGGTCTACACCAACGTCACCGGCAACACGGCCCTGGCGTGGGGGCTCATCGCCGCGGCCCATCAGGCCCATCTGCCCTTGTTCCTCGGCTCTTACCCCATCACCCCGGCATCGGACATCCTCCACGAACTGTCCAAACACAAGCACTTCGGGGTGCGCACCTTGCAGGCCGAGGACGAGATCGCCGGCGTCGGCGCCGCCATCGGGGCCGCCTTCGGCGGGGCGCTCGGGGTCACCACCACCAGCGGTCCCGGTGCGGACCTCAAGTCGGAGTCCGTGGGGATGGCCGTGAGCCTCGAGCTCCCGCTCCTCGTCATCGACATCCAGCGCGGCGGCCCCTCGACGGGCCTGCCCACCAAGACCGAGCAGTCCGACCTGCTCCACGCCATGTTCAGCCGCCACGGCGAGGCCCCCGTGCCCATCGTCGCTCCCATGACCCCGTCCCACTGCTTCGAGGTGGCGATCGAAGCGGCCCGGATCGCGGTCAAGTACCGCACCCCGGTCATCGTCCTGTCCGACGGGTACCTCGCCAACGGCGCCGAGCCGTGGCGCCTGCCCGACCCCGCCACCCTGCCCGACCTCCAGGTGGCTTTCGCCACCGAGACCAACCACACCGACGAGGACGGCACCCCGGTGTACTGGCCCTACATCCGCGACGAAGAGACCCTGGCGCGCCCCTGGGCCGTGCCCGGCACCCCGGGGCTCGAGCACCGGATCGGGGCACTCGAGAAGCAGGACGGCTCGGGAAACGTCTCCTACGACCCCGTGAACCACGAGCACATGGTCAACCTCCGCGCCGCCAAGATCGCCGGCATCGCCAAGGACATCCCCCGGGTCGAGGTCGACGACCCCGCCGGCCTGGGCGGTGCAGCCGTGCTCGTCCTGGGATGGGGGTCCACCTTCGGGGCCATCGCGGCCGGCGTCCGCCGGGTCCGGGCGCGCGGGCTCTCGGTCGCCCACGCCCATCTCGTGCACCTCAACCCCTTCCCCTCCAACCTGGGGGAGGTGCTCGCCGCCTACGACAAGGTGCTCGTCCCCGAGGCCAACCTGGGCCAGCTGGCCAAGCTGGTGCGAGCGGAGTTCCTGGTCGACGCCCGGACGCTCTCCAAGGTCCAGGGCGTCCCCTTCCGCGCCGCGGAGGTAGAAGAGGTCGTGCTCGAGATGCTCGGGGACAGCGCCGGCACCACCATCGACGAAGAGGACGTGGCCAGCTGATGACCGATACCACCTCCATCCCGGTCACCACCCGCAAGGACTGGACCTCGGACCAGGAGGTCCGCTGGTGCCCGGGCTGCGGGGACTACTCCATCCTGGCCGCCCTCCAGATGCTCATGCCCGACCTCGGGGTCCGGCGCGAGAACACGGTGTTCGTGTCGGGCATCGGCTGTGCGGCCCGCCTGCCCTATTACATGAACACCTACGGCATGCACTCGATCCACGGCCGCGCCCCCGCCATCGCCACCGGGTTGGCGGTGACCCGGCCCGACCTCGACGTGTGGGTGATCACCGGCGACGGTGACTCGTTGTCAATCGGAGGCAACCACCTCATCCACGCCCTCCGTCGAAACGTGAAGATCACCATCCTGCTCTTCAACAACCAGATCTACGGCTTGACCAAGGGCCAGTACTCACCGACCTCGGAACAGGGCAAGGTCACCAAGTCGACCCCGTTCGGCTCCCTCGACACGCCCTTCAACCCCGTCAGCCTGGCCCTTGGCGCCGAGGCCAGCTTCGTGGCGCGCACCCACGACATGGACCGCAAGCACATGCAGGAGATGTTCCGCCGGGCGCATGACCACGACGGCGCCGCCTTCGTCGAGATCTACCAGAACTGCAACGTCTTCAACGACGGCGCCTTCGAGAAGATCACCGGCCAGCGACGTCCGCGCCGACAACATGATCCCCCTCGTCCACGGCGAGCCCATCCGCTTCGGATCCGAGCTCCAGCACGGCGTGGTCATGGAGCCCGACGGGCGACTCCGCATCGCCGAGGTGGCGGACGTGGGTGAGGACGCCCTCCTCGTCCACGACGAGCGCCGAGACGAGCCCGGGTTGGCCTTCCAGTTGAGCCGCCTGGCCCGGGGGCCGTTCGAGCCCACCCCCATCGGGGTCTTCCGGGCCGTGGAGCGCCCCGAGTACGGCGCCGCGATGGCGAGGCAGCTCCTCGAGGCCAACGAACGCCGGGGGCCCGGCGATCTCACCTCCCTGCTGGCGTCGGGCGGGACCTGGACCGTCGAAGGCTGATCCCGGGCCGGCCGGCTGCCTGGCCCCGTCGTGCCTGGCGCCGCCTGCCTGGCCGCCGGCTCTTTCCGGCTCAGGGGTCAATACAGGACCAAGGTCCTACCTGGGCGTTCTCAACTGGGCCGCACGCGGCGCCGATACCCCCCGTGGCACACGGGGTCACGCCGAGCGGGACGGGGCCCGGGTGCCTTCGGGGGGGTACAGGAACAGGGCGCCTGCGGCGCAGTTCGCAGCCGTTTCGCTGCGACGAAGGGGGCAGCGTCGCGGCGCCCGTGTTCCTCAGCGCCGCTCGGGCCGCCAGGGGCCCGACTCAGCCCTCGACGGTCCGGAACACCATCCCGGTGCGGGGCTTGGGGTAGAAGTACGTGCTCTTGGGTGGCATCCGCTGACGGGCATGGGCCCAGTCCGAGATCTGGTCGACGGTCACGGGCCGGATCAGCACGGCCGCCTGGACCTCCTGCTTGGTGACCGCGGCCAGTGCCGTCCGCCAGTCATGGGCATAGCCCACCACCGCGCCGGGGACGGCGTCGATGGCCAGAGCCACCAGGCTCGAGTCGAGGTCCGACCCCGCTTCGGCGTAGGTCTGTTCGCGCGGCGTGAGCAACCACACGTCGTGATGGGTGACCAGGGCGAGGGCGCCGGACTCCGCCACCGCTTCGACGAGCTGGGTGTCGGCCGGCCCGGCGTGCACGGTGTCGAACCACCGACCGAACAACTCCGCCAGGTCCACACGGGCGGGGACACCGGAGATGGTCCGATGGATGGGACCGACCGACAGCTGTCCCTCGGACAGCTCCACGACGAACGCCATGATGGAGTCGTAGTCGCCCGGTGCGTCGTGCGAAGCGTCCCGCTTCTCGGCCTGGTAGGTGAGGGCGGTCTCGTACCGATGGTGCCCGTCGGCGATCACGACCGGGGCGCCGTCGACGGCGCGCCGCGATCTCGTCGATCACATCGGGCGCATCGAGCACCCACAGGGCATGGACCACCCCGTCGTCGTCGACGGCCTCGGCCCGCGGGGGCCCCTCGGGCTCATAGGCGGTGGCCAATCCCCGGGACAGCGACAGTCCCCAGATGGGGGAGAGGTTGGCCCGGCAGGCCCGCAGCAAGTCGAGCCGGTCGCTCTTGTCCTTGGGAATGGTCTGCTCGTGGGGCAGGATGTCGCCCCCCGGCGCCTCGCACTCGAGCGCCCCGATCACCCCGGTGGTGGACCCGCCGCCGGGGACGGTCATCCGGTAGGCGTAGAACACGGGGGACGGCTCGGGCACGAGCACCCCGTCCTCGCGCCAGGTGGAGAAGATCTGTGCCGCGGCCCGGTACTTGTCGAGCCCGGACCGGTTGTCTTGCACCGGGAGCTCGACGTGAATGGCGTTGGCCCGGTGCCGGGCGGCCAGCACGGCGCGCTCCTCGGGGCCCACCACGTCGTAGGGAGGGGCGATGACCTTGTCGAGGGGGAGGGACTTGTCGTATCGGAGACCGGGGAAAGGCCGGAATCGTGGCACCGCCTCTGCGTATCACACCGCGGTGAGGCCGGGGGACAGCCGGCCTGCCTCGTAGACTGCACGCCGTGACTGCGCCGGCCGAGGACGTCGACCCGGGGGTCGACCGTATCCTCACGGTGCCCAACGCCATCACCGCCGTCCGCCTGGCGTGCGTGCCCGTGTTCGTCTGGTTGCTCTTCGGCGCCCACCGACCGATCTGGGCGGCCGCCCTCCTGGCCGTGCTGGGGGCCACCGACTGGGTGGACGGGTTCGTCGCCCGCCGGTGGCACCAGGTGTCGACCGTGGGCAAGGTGCTCGACCCCACCGCGGACCGGATCCTGGTCGGGACGGCGGTGATCTCGGTCATGGTGGCGGGGGCGGTGCCGCTGTGGTTCGGTCTGCTCACCGTGGTGCGAGAGGCGCTCGTGTCGGGGGCGGTGCTGCTCCTGGCCAGCCTCGGGGCCGAGAGGATCGACGTCTTGTGGGTCGGCAAGGCGGGGACCTTCGGGCTCATGTTCGCGTACCCAACATTTCTCCTGGCCCACGGCCACGCCGGGTGGCAGCACCCCATCGAGATCGTGGCGTGGGTCAGCGCCGTTCCCGCTCTCACCCTGGCGTGGATCGCGGCCGCGGCCTACGTGCCGCTGTCGCGGCGCGCGCTGTCTCGAGGTCGCGCGAACCGTATGGCGGCGGGGTAGGGTCGCCCCGGTGCCCATGAACACGGTGCTCCTGTGAAGGCTCTACACACAGCTCCTCTGCGCATGGTGCTCCCATGAAGGCGGTGATCATGGCGGGCGGGGAGGGCACGCGTCTTCGTCCCCTCACCTCCAACCAGCCCAAGCCCATGCTGCCCATGGCCAACCGGCCCATGATGGAGCACGTCGTCAACCTGCTGCGCCAGCACGGTTTCGAGGACATCGTGGTCACGGTGGCCTTCATGGCCAATGCCATCCGGAGCTACTTCGGAGACGGCTCGGAGTTCGGCGTGCGCATGGTCTACGCCACCGAGGAGACCCCTCTCGGCACGGCCGGCTCGGTCCGCAACGCGCGCGACGAGCTCGACGAGCGTTTCGTCGTGATCTCCGGAGACGTCCTCACCGACCTGGACCTGACCACGCTGGTGAACCACCACGAGTCGAAGGGTGCGCTCGCAACCATCGCGCTCAAAGAGGTCGACAACCCCCTCGAGTTCGGGATCGTCATCACCCGCGAGGACGGGTCCATCGAGCGGTTCCTCGAGAAGCCCACCTGGGGCCAGGTCTTCAGCGACACCATCAACACCGGCGTCTACGTGCTCGAGCCCGAGATCTTCGACTTCATCGCCGAAGGCCGGGCGGTGGACTTCTCCGAGGACGTCTTCCCGGCCGTGCTCGAGGCCGGGAAACCCCTGTTCGGGTACGTGGCCGGAGGGTACTGGGAGGACGTCGGGACCCTCGACGCCTATCTGAAGGCCCATCAGGACATCCTCGACGAGAACGTGGCCGTCCAGGTGAGCGGGTTCGCCCTGCGGCCCGGGGTCTGGCTGGGCAAGGGGGCCGAGCTCGACCCCACGGCCGAGGTCCGGGGCCCGGTCATCATCGGTGACAACTGCCACATGGGGGCGAGTGGGGTCCTGGGCTCGTACTGCGTGATCGGTGCCAACGCCCGCATCGGCGACAACGCGTCCCTGGAGCGGACCGTCATCCACGACAACGCTTTCCTCGGCCCGGGCGTCCGTCTCGACGGGTGCGTGCTCGGCCGGTCCTGCGACCTCCGCCAGGGGGTGCGGTGCGAGGAGGGCGTGGTCCTCGGCGACGAGTCCTTCGTGGGCGCCCACGCCGTGATCAAATCCGGCGTCAAGGTGTACCCGTTCAAGACGGTGGAGGCCGGCGCCACGGTCAACACCTCGATCGTGTGGGAGTCCCGGGGGGCGCGCAACCTCTTCGGGCGTCTGGGGATCACCGGGCTCGCCAACGTCGACATCAGCCCCGAGCTGGTCATGCGGTTGTCGATGGCGTGGGCCAGCACGCTCGAGAAGGGGAGCACCATCACGGCGTCGCGCGACACCTCCCGGGCGGCGCGCGTGCTCAAGCGGGCCATGATCGTGGGCTGCAACGCGGCCGGCGTCGACGTGGAGGACCTCGAGGTCGCCACGGTGCCGGTGACACGCTTCCAGGTGCGTTCCGGTCGCAGCCTCGGGGGCATCACCGTCCGTCTCTTCGAGCAGGACACCCAATCGGTCATGATCCGCTTCTTCGACCAGGACGGCATCGACATCGCCGAGCCCGGGCAACGCAAGATCGAGCGGCTCTACCACCGTGAGGAGTTCCGGCGGGCCCTGGCCTCGGAGATCGGGGACATCGGCTATGCGCCGCGCGCCCTCGAGCTCTACACCGCGGCGCTGAGCGAGACCGTCGACGTCGATGCCATCGCCCGGGCCGGGTTCAAAATGGTGCTCGACTACTCCTTCGGGACCTCGAGCTTCGTCATGCCCAACGTGCTGGCCAAGCTGGGGGCCGAGGTCCTGGTGGTGAACCCCTATGCCGCCACCGCCGCGGTCATGGCCAGCGACCCCCGGGCGGCCGCCGGGCACGTGGCCGACCTGGTCCGAGCCTCGGGGGCCCACGTCGGGGCCGTGATCGACCCCGGCGGTGAGAACATCACCCTGGTGGACGACGAGGGCAAGGTGTTCAGCGACAACCAGGCCCTCCTTCTGCTGCTCGACCTGGTGGTTTCGAGAGTCCGCCATGCCAAGGTGGCGCTCCCGGTGTCGACGCCCATGGCCGCCGAGCACATCTGCGCCGCGGCCGGGGCCGAGATCATGTGGACCAAGCTGTCGGCGACGCACCTCATGGAGGTGGCGAGCGCCGGCGGGGTCACCTTCGCCGCCAGCCAGATGGGCGGCTACATCTTCCCGCGCTTTCTCCCCGCCTTCGACGGCGTGGCCACCCTGGTCCACTTGTTGGGGATGTTGGCCCGCACCGACGAGCGCCTGTCGAAGTTGGCGAGCCGGCTGCCGCCGGTCCACATCGTCCACGAGGAGATCGTGACGCCGTGGGAGCAGAAGGGCACCGTGATGCGCACCACGGTGGAGCGGGCCCAGGGACGAGAGGTCATCCTCGTCGACGGCGTCAAGCTCCCCGAGCCCGACGGCTGGACCCTGGTGGTGCCCGACCCCGAGGAACCGGTCACCCACGTGTGGGCCGAGGCGCCCAGTGAAGCCGAGGCGCGCGGCGGGCCCAGGAGCAAGCCATCCGCATCCGCCAGTTGATGCAATGACGAGCGGGTGAGCCGTCGCGTCCCGGGCACCATCAGGGCCTTTCCGGTATCGTCGCCGCCATGCAGGTGCCCGACGACCGTCGCTACACGACCGACCACGAGTGGGCGCGGCTCACCAATGGCAAGGTGCAGGTGGGCATCACCGATTACGCCCAGGACGCGCTCGGCGACGTGGTCTATGTCGACCTGCCCGCGGTGGGAGCCCGCGTCGACGTCGGTGGTGTGCTGGGCGAGGTCGAGTCGACCAAGTCCGTGTCGGAGATCTACGCGCCGATCGCAGGCGAGGTGGTGGCGGTGAACACTGCGCTGGCGGACTCTCCCGAGCTCCTCAACTCCGATCCCTACGGAGCGGGATGGATGAGCGAGATCGTTCCCGCAGATGCGGATGCGCTCGACGCGCTCCTCGACGCAGCGCGTTACACGGCGCTGATCTCCGAGTAGTCGGCCGTCGGGCGGGCAGGCGGGACGGAGTAGCGTGGACGGCGTGTTCTGCCACAACTGTGGGCATCGCAACCCGCCGGACGCGAATTTCTGCTCCTCGTGCGGCGCGGTGCTCAGCCCGGGATCACCCGACACCACGATCACCCTGCACCCCGTCGACGCCCAGGGCGAAGCCGGTGACGAAGAGCTCAGCGTGACGCTTCCCGACCGACCGAGCGGCACTGGGCTGCTGGTGGTGAAGCGAGGACCGAACGCGGGTACCCGCTTCGACCTCGTGACCGATGTCACGCGCGCCGGGCGGCATCCCGAGAGCGATATCTTCCTCGACGACATCACCGTGTCGCGTCGCCACGCCGAGTTCCAAAAGAGCCACGGCGGCTACACGGTCCGTGATGTGGGTTCGCTCAACGGTACCTATGTGAACCGCGAGCGGATCGAGGAGGCCGTGCTCTCCTCGGGCGACGAGGTGCAGATCGGGAAGTTCAAACTCGTCTACCTGGCGGCGGCGGACGAATGAGCATCGTCGAGGGCACGACACCGTGAGCGGACGGACCTACCTGTCGATCGGGGACGTGCTCGCTCTGCTGCGCCAGGAATTCCCCGACGTCACCATCTCCAAGATCCGCTTCCTCGAGAGCCAAGGCCTCGTCAACCCCGAGCGCACCCCGTCGGGATACCGCAAGTTCTACGAGCACGACGTCGAACGGCTGCGCTGGGTGCTGCGCCAGCAACGCGAGCACTTCCTTCCTCTCAAGGTGATCAAGGGTCGCCTCGAACAAGAGGTGGCCGACTACGCAGACGACAACGGTCACGACGGCCTCGGGGCGTCCGGACCGCACGAGCCCGCGTTGGTGGGGCGCGCCGCGAGCCCGGGCGGTCCGCGCGCGGCCGGGCGCGAGCTCCCGGGGTTCGAGACCCACGCGGCCGAGACCATCCGGACCGGCACCGAGGCCGGGCGCGCCGGCTCGGCCCGTCCCGCGCCGGGACAAGGTCCGGCCCGCACCCGCAGCGCGCCCCGGCGCCGGCCACGGTGGGCACCGCGTCCCGCTCGACCGGCTCCCCGGGAGCGCGCCCGGGCGGCTCGAGGGTCCCCCCGGCGCGGCCGGGGCCGTCCGGGCCCCTGGAGCCACCCCGACATCGGGACAGGCCCCCGCCCCGGCGCCCGGCGGTCCGGGCCGAGGGGCCCCCGCCACCGCCCGGGTCCCGGGCTCCGGAGCCGGTGCGCCCGGTGCGCCCGGTGCACCCACGCCGGCCAAGGTGTCGGGGGAAGCGGCCATGGGCTCGACCGACGTGCGGTCCCGGCGCCCCCCGGCCCGCCCCGCCGCGGGCGACGCCACCGAGGACGAACTGGTCGACGCCATGTCAGGGCCGAGGATGACGGTGCAGGAGCTGGCCGGGGGGAGTGGTCTCGACGTCGCGTCGGTGGAGGAGCTCGAGTCCTACGGGCTCCTGTGTGGACGCGTGGTGGGCGGTGTCTCGTATTACGACGAGGATGCCCTCACTGTGGCGCAGGTGGCGGCCGGGCTGGCGCACTACGGCGTGGAGGCCCGGCACATGCGGCTGCACAAGCACATGGCGGAACGTGAGGCCGGGTTCATCGAGCAGATCGTCCTGCCCCTGCTCAAACAGCGCAATCCCGAGGCCCGTGTACGCGCCCACGAGATCGTGTCGGAGCTGACCCTCCTGGGCCAGAGGCTGCGGGAGGTGCTTCTGCGCACCACGTTGCGCGACCAGCTCGGCGGGTGATCGCGGGCCGCGGGTGACCGAGCACCGCGGGTGACCTCGCGCGGCGGCGCACGAATCCTGCACGACCGTCTGGCGCTGGAGCAGACGGTGGCTCGGTTGGGGGGGGAGTTGTCAGACGCCTACCCCGACGGCGTGCTCCTGGTGGCGGTGTTGAAGGGAAGCCTCCCCTTCGTCGCCGACCTGTCGCGCCGGGTCACGGTCCCCTGTGAGATCGACTTTCTGGGGATCTCGACCTACACCGAGGGCACGGGCCGGGTGAGGATCGTGAAGGACCTCGACCACGATGTGCACGGCCGTCACGTCGTCCTGGTCGAGGACATCGTCGACACCGGCCTCACCTGCACGTACATCCTGGGTGAGCTGGGTCGGCGCGGCCCGGGGTCGCTCGAGGTGTGCACCTTGTTCGATCGCCAGGTGCGCCGGATCGTCCCCGTCCCGGTGCGCTTCTCGGGCTTCGAGGCGGGCGATGACCTGCTCCTCGGGTACGGGCTCGACGTGGCCGGCCGCTACCGCAATCTCCCCTTTGTCGCCGCGGGAGACCCTCGGACACTCGAATCTGACCCCGACGCGTATGTCGGAGCCCTCTACGGGCGGTAAGTTTCAAGCATGGTCGAGGTGCGGCTGAGCGCGGTGAGGGTGGACCTGCAGTCCAACACGCCTGTGCTGTTGCTGACCGAGGCCGAGGGCCTCGGTCGCACGCTCCCGATCTTCATCGGCGCACCCGAGGCCACCGCCATCGCTTTCGCCATCCAAGGTGTGGCGACTCCGCGTCCCATGACCCACGACCTGTTGCGAGACATGGTGGAAGCGCTCGGTGCCAGTCTCGAGCGCGTCGTCATCACGGAGTTGCGTTCCGCCACGTACTTCGCCGAGCTGCACCTGAAGCGGGGCACCGGCACGCTGAACGTGTCGAGCCGACCGTCGGACGCGGTGGCCTTGGCCGTGCGCACCGGAAGCCCGTTGTTCGTGTCGGACGAGCTCATGGATGCCGAAGGGATCCTGCTTCCTTCCGACGACGACGACGAAGACGGCGACTCGACCCCCGACGAGTTGGTGGGGGAGTTCCGGCAGTTCCTCGACACCGTGCGTCCCGAGGACTTCAGCTCCTGAACGTCTCGACGCGGCACCGGTCGCGCCGGTGGGGAACCACAGGGTCGCGACCCTGGTCGCGCCCCGGGCTCGTCCTGGCGGCCGTGCTGGGAGCGCTGGGCATGTCCGCCTGCTCGTCCAACGGCGGCGGTTCCACGTCGAGCACCGGCGCCACGGCGTCGACGGGGAGCTCGTCCACCTCGTCGGCCACGACCACGTCGGTCCCGGCGGGACTGGCCTGCGCGGCGCGCGATCTCGTCACCAGTGTCGTCGGGTCCCAGGGCGCGGCCGGAACGTTCGAGCTCACCTTCGCCCTGCACAACACCTCCACGACGTCGTGCCCGATGGAGGGGTACCCCGGCGCCCAACTCCTCGACGCGTCGGGGACCGAGCTCCCCACCCACGTGGTGAGTGGGGGGAACCTCCAGTTCACGAACTTCGCCCCGGCACCGGTCGTCCTGGCACCGGGCGCGTCGGCGTACTTCAACCTCGCCTACTCCGACGTCCCCACCGGTACCGAGACGTCGTGCCCCACCGCGGCACAGATCGAGGTGTTCCCCCCGCACGCCGTCGACCACGACGTCGTGAGCACGCACATCATGGTGTGCGCGGCGGGGACGCTCACCGTCTCGCCCGTATTCAGCCAGTCCTCGCCCGAGTCCCAGACCACCGCACCGCCCCAGCCCTCATGACCCGGGGGCCGCGGCCGCGCTCATGACGCGGGAGCGGGAGCGGTGTCGATGCGCACCAACAGACGGCCCCGCACCCGCGAGGCCAGGATGTCGGCGAGAGCACCGGCCACCTCGGGGAGCGAGACCTCCCCGGCGACGAGATCGTCGAGGTGGGCCGGTCGGAGATCGGTGGCGAGACGCGTCCAGATCTCGCGTCGCCGCTCGATCGGCGTCCGCACCGAGTCCACGCCGAGCAGCGCCACCCCGCGGGTGATGAAGGCGTACACGGTGGTCGACACGGCGGTGCCGCCGGTGAGACCGCTGGCGGCCACCGCCGCTCCGTAGCGCAGCGCTTGGATGACCCGCGCCAGGGTTTCGCCTCCCACGCAGTCGACGGCACCCGCCCAGTGCTCGGGCCCGAGGACGCGCCCGCCGGCCTCGTCGAGATCGTCGCGCCCGATGACCTGCGCCGCACCGAGGCTCTCGAGCCACGGGTGTTCGTCGACCTTGCCCGTGCTCGCCACGACCTCGTAGCCGCGCGCCGCGAGCAGGACGACGGCGAAGGACCCGACGCCCCCCGACGCTCCTGTCACCACGACGGGCCCGTCCCCGGGGCGCAGCCCCCGCTGCTCGAGCTGGTCGACCGACAGCGCGGCGGTGAAGCCGGCGGTGCCGATCGCCATGGCCTGGCGGGCCGAGAGCCCGTGGGGGAGCGCGATGGCACATCCCGCCGGGACCCGCGCATAGCGGGCGTAGCCACCGTGCCGGGCCACGCCGAGATCGCCCCCGTGGGCCAGGACCTCGGTCCCCACCGCCAGGGACGGGTCGTCGCTCGCCACCACCACGCCGGCCAGGTCGACGCCGGGCACGAGCGGCGACAGGCGCGTGACCCGGTTGCCCGGCACCGTCACCATGCCGTCCTTGTAGTTGACCGACGACCACGAGACCTCGATCAGCACGTCGCCGGCGGGCAGGTCGTCGAGGGCGAGCTCCTCGACGGCACTCGAGATGGAGTCGTCGTGGCGCCGGACCACGAAGGCCGGGAACCTCGAGACGCCGGCGAGCGACATGGCCGTAGCCTACGAAGGAGGGCCACGGGGGGGAATTCCCGTCGTGGAGGGCCCGGCCACAGTTCCCGCCGCGGGGACGGCACCCGCCTACCATGGGGTTATGTCCACCGGCCTCCTTGGGCGGGGTGCCCGGGAGATGGCGTCGTGGAGCCCCGTGGAGCGAGACGCCGTGCTCTACGCCGCGTCGGCCCTGTTCGCCATCGGAACAGCGCAACTCGCCTCCATCAGCCTCTACCAACAGTGGGGGCGGCTGGCGGTCGGTCCCTATGCGGCCGGTGCGGTGGCTTCCGCCATCGCGGCCCGGCGGGCCCGGCGTCCCCGGAGGTCACGCGCCACCGCCGGTCTCGGTTCGGGCCGAGCGTCGGGGAACCCACCAGGGGCGGAGCCCGCCACCAACTGGCACTGGACGACGCCGCGCGCCGTCATCTTCCTCGTGGTCCTGCTGGGGGCCACCCTGGTGCCGCTGTCGCTCGAGGTGCTGTGGCGGACCGACACCGGTGGCGTCGCGTCCGCCGAACACGTCCAGCCCGAGGTGCCCGTGGTCGAACGCGCCGGCCAGGCCTTCGCCAAAGGCAAGGACCCCTACCAGTTCATCAAGCCGGGCGAGCACGTCAAGGTTCCCGCGGGGCAACCCGCTTACGACATCTACAACCCCTATCTCCCGCTCATGTCGGTGTTCGGCGAGCCGAGCAGCACCGACGCACCGCACCGCCTGACCGATGCACGGGTGGCCTTCTCCGTCTTCACCATCCTGATCGTGGTGGTGGCGATGGCCCTGTGTCGCGGACCCACCGGTCCACGCGTCCTGGCCCTGCAGAGCATGACGGTCTTGCCCACGGCGGCGCTGCCCCTGGCCACCGGGGGTGACGACGTTCCGGTGGCGGCGTTGCTCTTGCTCGGCTTGGTCCTACTGCAACGGCGAAAACCGCTGTGGGCCGGAGTGGCCCTGGGGGTGGCGGCGTCGATGAAGATCACGGCCTGGCCCCTCGCCATCCTGGCGTTCCTCGTGGCCCGGGACAAGAACGGGGCGCGGGGTCGCAAACCCTCGCTGGCCGTCGTGATCGGCATCGTGGGCGTGATGATCCCCGCCGTATTGCCCACCGCGTTCGAGAACCTGCCGGCCTTCGTGGAGAACGTCGTCAGGTTCCCGCTCGGCCTGGCCGGTATCCAGTCACCGGCCGCCAGCCCCCTCATCGGGCACCTGGTGGTGTCGTTGTTCCCGGGCATCCACCGCGTTTTCACGGTGGCGGTGGCCGGGGTCGGCCTCCTGGTGCTCGGCTACGTCCTGGTCAAGCGGCGGCCGAAGACCCCCGCCGCGCTGTCGCGCCTCATCGGATGGGTGATGACGGTGGCGATCCTGCTGGCCCCGGCCACGCGGGTCGGGTACCTCCTGTACCCGGTGGACTTCTTCGTGTGGGCGTGGCTGTTGCGGAGCGAGGACACCGTCGACGCCGTTCCCGACGACCTCGGTCGTGCCCGTCGGCCCGTGCTCGTCGGTACATCGGACCCCGACGAGTCGGGCGGCACGACCGGCCTAGAGGGCCCAGAGAGCCCCGACGGCCCCGGTGGCCACGACGGGTCGTTTTCGGGTGACGGCGCCGGGAGGGACAGGAGCCGGGTGCTCACCGCCATCCGGGCCCGCCTGCCCTCAGTCGTCGTCGGACACGGAGTACAGCCGTAGCGTGAAGGACGTGGTGCCGCTGCCGGCTCCCGTCGCACCCGAGGTGGGGGCGCCGAAGAACGTCGGCTGCACGGTGACGCCGATGTCCCATTCGTGGCCGTCGCTGGCGGGGTGCTGCTCCAGAATCAGGTATGCGGTGCCGCCGGTGCCGGTCGGCCCCTGACTCTGCCGAGACCAGTGCAAGGCGGGCAGCTCGGCCAGGAAGAACGAGATGACGTCCTGCTGGGACGCCGGGACCTCGAACTGCAACGACCGGTCGTAGAGCTCCACCCCGCGGTTGATCGCTGAGCTCGGCACCGGCGCCGCGCCCTGCGGAATGGCGAGCGCATTCAGGAGGTCGTCGGGGGGTTCGCCCACTGACGTGATGGCCCGGAGCGACGGGCGGGCCGGGATGGCATGGAGCACGGCGCCTCGAGCGGTGGGGATCTTGGTCGGAGACGCCGTCGGTCGACTCTGGTTCCCGCTCAGGACCTCGAGCCCGATGCCCACCAGGAACACCATCACGGTCAATCCCACGACGATGAGGGCGGGCTTGGTGCTCGGACCGGGAGGCCGGCGCCGGAGCTCGGGCCCGATGTCCTCGGCCCCGGGTCCGGGTCCGTGGGAGCCGTTGCCGTTGCCGTTGCTCCGGGGGTCCACGGCGGTGGACGCGGCAGCTCCCGCCGTGGGTTCGAAGGCGGGGGGGAGGTCGTCGGGGCTCGGCATGGTCAGCGTGGCCTGGTCAGTGTACAAGGGGTCTGTCTTCACGGTCGGGCCGGGGTTGGCACGACAGTGTGCGATCGACCACGACGGGTAGGCCTCGATCGCTCGACCCGACCCCTCAGAGTGAAACTACTTCTACGAAACGCGTTGACGGGCGATTTGGGCGGAGCCTATGGTGTCCCGGACACCGAGGTCCGGAAGGGCCCCGGGGGGGTGGCGCAGTCGGCGTTTTCTCCGGTGGCGCCGTGTCGGGGGGTGACTCGCCCAGCAGTTGGGCGGCTACGGGGGGGCGGGGCGACGAGAGATCCGCTCGTCGCCCCGCGTCTCCACCCAATCGAGCCTCGTCGCGGCGACCCCGTCGCGGCTACCTCGGCGCCCGAGGCCCCGGCCCGGGCGACGATCCCCACCCGAAATGGTCGAGGGGACCGTGCCCCGCACCCAGGTGCCACGCGGCCGAGCCTTCCAACGCGGCGGTCACGAAGGTCTTAGCCCGCGTCAACGCGTCCATGACCTCGACGCGCCGCGCCAGGAGGGCGGCCGTGGCCGCCGACAACGTGCAGCCTGTCCCGTGGTCGTTGTGCGACGAGACCCGGTGCGCGTCGAGGATGCGGACCGCACCGTCGAAGAGCACGACGTCGGATGCCTGGTCGCCGGCGAGGTGCCCTCCCTTCACCACCACGACGCCGGCGCCGGCATCGGCGAGGAGATGCGCGGCGCGCACCATGTCGTCCACGTTCTGCACGACGGTGTCGGTGAGCAGGGCAGCCTCGCGGATGTTGGGGGTGAGCACGAACGCGTACGGGACCAGGAGCCGCAGGTAGGACTCGACGCCGTCCTCGTCGAGCAGGGGACGGCCGGTGGAGGCGACCAGCACGGGGTCGACGACCAGATTGGGAAGCCTCCCCGCCGCCGCCCACCGGCCCACGGCGGCCACGGTGGCCGACGACGCCAGCATGCCGGTCTTTACCGCGGCGACGGGGAGGTCGCTCAGCACCGCGTCCATCTGCAACTCGACGAACCCCGGGTCGACGGCGTGCACGCCTTTCACCGCCGCGGTGTTCTGGGCCGTCACCGCCGTGATGACGCTCGTGCCGAACACCCCGTGGGCGGCGAAGGTCTTGAGATCGGCTTGGACACCCGCACCGCCCCCCGAGTCCGATCCGGCGATGGTCATGGCCACCCGGGGCTCCATGCCGGCACAGTAGGTCAGAGGTCGGGCATGCCCTCCACGGGGCTCGACGCCTGGGCCAGGTAGCGCCGGGGGATGCGGCCGGCGAGGCGCGCCTGGTACCCGGCCTCGACCGCGGCGCGGAACGCGGCGGCCATGCGCGCCGGTTGGCGGGACCTCGTGATGGCGGTGGCCACCATGACCGCGCCACAGCCGAGCTCCATGGCCAGTGTGGCGTCGGAGGCGGTCCCGATCCCGGCGTCGAGGACCACCGGCACCGAGCACCGCTCGGCGATGAGGACGATGTTGTGCGGGTTGCGGATCCCGAGGCCGGTCCCGATCGGCGCGCCCAGGGGCATGACGGCCGCGCATCCGGTCTGCTCGAGCCGTCGGGCCAGCACGGGGTCGTCGTTGGTGTAGGCCAGGACCACGAAGCCCTGATCGCACAGTTGCTCGGCCGCGTCGAGGAGCTCCACCGCGTCGGGGAGCAGGGTGTCCTCGTCCCCGATGACCTCGAGCTTGATCCAGTCGGTGTCGAACGCCTCCCGGGAGAGCTTGGCGGTGAGGACGGCCTCCGCCGCGGTGAAGCATCCGGCGGTGTTGGGGAGCACGCCCACGTCATGGGCGCGCAGCACGTCGAGGATCCCCCCTCGCGCCGCAGGGTCGAGGCGGCGGACCGCCACCGTGGCCAGCGACGAGCCCGAGGCCTCGATGACGTCACCGAGGACGTCGGGGCTCGAGATCCCGCCGGTCCCGAGGATGAGTCGCGAGCGAAGCGTCCGGCCGTCGATCACGAAGTCGGGAGCGTCGTGCATGTCAGCCTCCCGCCGCGGCGGTCACGATCTCCACGACGTCGTGCGGCGACAGCCGGGTCGTGGCCCACTCGCTGCGGGGCACGACCTCACGATTGCGTGCCACGGCGATCCCGTCGGGCGACGCGCACCACGAGGACACGAGATCCGCCACCGTGGCACCCGCGGCGACGGCCCTGGGGGCGCCGTTCACCACGATCGCGTCGGGCTCCTCGGGATCAGCCACCGGTCCAGCATGGCACCTCGGTCACGACCCGACGCGCGCCGCCACCTCGGTGAAGCGTCGGGGTGCGAACGGCACCATCTCGTCGGGGGGCTCGTCGCCGGACACGATGGCGGCCACCGCCGTCGCGGTCAACGGGGCCAGGAGGATCCCTTGCCGGAAGTGGCCTGTCGCCAGCACCAGGCCGTCGACGCCGGAGGCCTCGGGTCGTCCCACGATGGGGGCGTTGTCGGGCGAGCCGGGACGAAGGCCCGTGCTGATCTCGCCCAGGACCATCTCGGTGACGCCGGGGACGACCCGATGCGCGTCGCGCAGCAACTCGTAGGTGGCGCCGGCCGTGACGGCGGTGTCGAAGCCCCGTTCCTCGACAGTCGCACCCACCACGACCGTGCCGTCGAGGCGGGGGACGAGGTACACCGACGAGCCCTGCACCATGCCCCGCACCGTCGCGCTGAGCACCGGGGCGCGCTCGCACGGCAGCAGTCGCAGGATCTGCCCCTTCACCGGTCGCACCTTCGGCGCCGCCTCGGGGGGTAGGCCATCGAGCAGACCCGACCAACTCCCCGCCGCCAACACGACGGCCCGGGCGCGCAACGTCGTTCCCGTCTCCAGAGCCACGCCCGAGACCGCGCCACCCGAGCACTCGAGCGCGACGGCCCGTGCACGGTGGACGGCGACCCCGAGAGACAGCGAGACGTCGAGCAGCGCGCCGACGAGCAGGCGGTTGTCGACCTGATGGTCGCCCGCCGCCCAGATGGCGCTGCGCACGCCGGGTGCGATGGCCGGCTCGAGCTGCCGGGCCCGACGGCCCGTGAGCCACTCCACGCCGAGGCCGAGCTCGCGCTGGAATTCGTAGAGCTCTTGCGCCCACGCCCGGTCGCCGTCGTCGGCGGCGACCACGAGCGTTCCCGAGGTGCGGTAGCCGATTTCTCGACCGACCGCGGCGGTCAGCTCGGCCTCGAACGCCGGCCACCGGCGGGCCGAGGCCAGGGCCAGGGCGAGGAGCGACTCCTCGCCGTGGTGCACCTCGCTCACGGGGGCGAGCATGCCCGCCGCCGCCCACGACGCCCCCCGACCGGGTTCGGGATCGACCACGGCCACCGTCATTCCCCGGGCGGCGACCTTCCAGGCCGAGGCGAGGCCGATGACCCCTCCTCCGATGACGACGACGTCATAGTCCCCGTCGGCCGGACCGGCCCCGCCGAGGTGCGTCACCGGCGTCTGTGCGCAGGTGACGGGTACACGCGGGGTATCCTAGAGGGGCTGCAGCAGGGCCAGTGTCGTCCCGAGCGTCAGCACGCCACCTCCCGCGTGACCGATCACGGAGAGACCTCAGTGACGACAGCCAAGTACCCTGCATTATCAGGGCATCTGACGCCGCACCCCGGCGCGCCCTTATACGACCCGTCCTTCGAGCACGACGCCTGCGGCATCGCGCTCGTCGCCGACCTCCACGGCCGGCGGAGCCAGGGTCTCGTGCGTCAGGCGCTCACGGCCCTGGAGCACCTGGCGCACCGGGGCGCCACCGGCGCCGAGGTGGCCACCGGCGACGGAGCCGGGATCCTCGTGCAGGTGCCCCACCGGTTCCTGACCGGCGCCATGGGGTGTGACGTTCCCGATGCGGGCGGCTACGCCACGGGGCTGGTCTTCCTGCCCGTGGACGAGGACGACGCGGCCAAGGCACGACGCCGGATCGAAGAGCTCGCCCTGGAGGAGGGGCTCGCCGTACTGGGGTGGCGCGACGTCCCGGTCGAGCTCGGCTGTCTGGGAGCGTCGGCGCTCCGGGCCATGCCCCGCATGGCCCAGGTCGTGGTGGCGCCGACCGGAGCCGGGACCCCACCGGGCGGGGCACCGACCGGGGACGCGCTGGCGCTCGACCGTCTTGCCTTCTGCCTGCGCAAGCGCGTCGAGCACGAGGTGCACGGCGTCTACGTGCCGTCGCTGTCGGCCCGCACCCTCGTCTACAAGGGCATGCTCACCGGGCTTCAGCTCGGGCAGTTCTTCCCCGACCTCTCCGACCCGTCGTTCGACAGCGGCCTGGCGCTCGTGCACTCGCGCTTCTCGACCAACACGTTCCCGTCGTGGCCCCTGGCCCATCCCTACCGCTACCTGGCCCACAACGGCGAGATCAACACGCTGCGCGGCAACCGCAACTGGATGCGCGCCCGCGAGGCGCTGCTCAAGAGCGACCTGATCCCCGGGGACCTCGAGCGCCTGTTCCCCATCTGCGATCCCGACGGCAGCGACTCGGCCACCTTCGACGAGGTGCTCGAGCTGCTGCACCTCGGTGGACGCAGCCTTCCGCACGCCGTGCTCATGATGATCCCCGAGGCATGGGAGAACCACACCGCCATGGACCCGGCGCGCCGGGCCTTCTACCGCTACCACGCGTCGCTCATGGAACCCTGGGACGGTCCCGCCGGCGTGGTCTTCACCGACGGGACGGTGGCGGGCGGAGTGCTCGACCGCAACGGCCTTCGTCCGGCGCGCGTACTGGGTGACCGACGACGGCCTGGTGGTGCTGGCGTCGGAGGTGGGCGTGCTCGACATCGACCCGGCCCGGGTGGTGCGCAAGGGCCGGCTCCAGCCGGGACGCATGTTCCTGGTCGACACCGCCCAGGGTCGGATCGTCGACGACGACGAGATCAAGGCCAGCTCGCGGCGGTGCACCCCTACGGCCAGTGGCTGGAAGAGGGCCAGGTCACCTTGGGGGACCTGCCCCCCCGGATGATGCTCACCCCGCAACACGCGTCGGTCGTCACCCATCAGGAGCTGTTCGGCTACACCAACGAGGAGCTCCGGCTCATCCTGGCCCCGATGGCGAACGGCGGGGCCGAGGCCGTGGGGTCGATGGGACACGACGCCGCCATCGCCGCGCTGTCGGAACGGCCCCGGTTGATCTTCGACTACTTCACCCAGCTGTTCGCCCAGGTGACCAACCCGCCGCTCGACGCCATCCGGGAGGAGCTCGTCACCTCGAGCCGCTCCAAGCTCGGCCCCGAGGGCAACCTCCTCGAGCCCACCGCCGCCTCGTGTCGCCAGATCATCCTGCCCTATCCCGGTCATCGACAACGACGAGCTGGCCAAGCTGGCCTACGTCAACGAGCACGGGGAGACGCCGGGCTACCAGGCCTTCGCCATCGACGGGTTGTTCGACCCCACCGGAGGCGGCGACGCGCTGCAGGGCGGCCATCGAGGACGTCCGGAAGCGGGTGAGCATCGCCATCGCCCTGGGCTCGAACGTCATCATCCTTTCCGACCGCAACTCCAACGCCCGCATGGCACCCATCCCGTCGCTGCTGCTCACCGCGGCGGTCCACGAGCACCTCGTTCGGGAGAAGTCGCGCACCCGCGTGGGTCTGGTGGTGGAGTCCGGCGACGCCCGCGAGGTGCATCACATCGCCCTCCTCATCGGGTACGGAGCCTCGGCGGTCAACCCCTACCTGGCCTTCGAGACCATCGACGACGTCATCGCCCACAAGAACGTGCTGGAGGGGGTGTCACCCCGCCAGGCCCGGTCGAACTACATCAAGGCGGCGTGCAAGGGCGTCATCAAGATCATGTCCAAGATGGGGGTGTCGACCGTGGCGTCGTACACCGGGGCCCAGATCTTCGAGGCCGTGGGCCTCGCTCCCGAGATCGTGGACGAGTACTTCACCGGCACCGTCAGCCGTATCGGTGGCGTGGGGCTCGACGTCCTGGCGCAAGAGGTAGCGGCGCGCCACCACCTCGCCCATCTCGAACGCGCCAGCGAACGGGCCCATCGCGAGTTGGAAGTGGGCGGGGAGTACCAGTGGCGGCGCGAAGGTGAGATCCATCTCTTCAACCCCAAGACCGTGTTCAAGCTCCAACACGCCACGCGGGCCAAGCGCTACGACATCTTCAAGGAGTACACGAAGCTGGTCGACGACCAGGCCACGCATTTGGCCACGCTGCGCGGCCTGCTCCGGTTCCGCGAGGGAATGCACCCGGCGTTGTCGGTGGACGAGGTCGAGTCGGTGTCCGACATCGTGAAGCGATTCTCCACCGGCGCCATGTCCTACGGGTCGATCTCGGCCGAGGCGCACGAGACGTTGGCCATCGCCATGAACCGGCTGGGCGGGAAGTCCAACACGGGGGAAGGCGGTGAGGACGCCGAGCGCTACGTTCCCGACGAGAACGGCGACCTCCGGCGCAGCGCCATCAAGCAGGTCGCCTCGGCTCGTTTCGGCGTCACGAGCGAGTACCTGGTGAACGCGGACGACCTCCAGATCAAGATCGCCCAGGGGGCCAAGCCGGGCGAGGGGGGCCAGCTGGCGGGGTACAAGGTGTGGCCGTGGATCGCCAAGACCCGGTTCTCGACCCCGGGCGTCCAGCTCATCTCGCCGCCTCCGCACCACGACATCTACTCCATCGAGGACATCGCCCAGCTCATCCACGACCTGAAGTCGGCGAACCCCGCCGCCCGCGTCCACGTCAAGCTGGTGGCCGAGGTGGGGGTGGGCACCGTGGCCGCCGGCGTGGCCAAGGCCAAGTCCGACGTGGTCCTCATCTCGGGACACGACGGGGGGACAGGGGCGAGCCCACTCACCTCGATCAAGCACGCCGGGATCCCCTGGGAGCTCGGCCTGGCCGAGACCCAGCAGACCCTGATCCTCAACGGCCTGCGCGATCGCATCGTGGTGCAGGTGGACGGGCAGCTCAAGACGGGCCGCGACGTCGTCATCGCCGCCCTGCTCGGGGCCGAGGAGTTCGGGTTCGCCACCGCACCCCTCGTGGTGTCGGGTTGCGTCATGATGCGCGTTTGTCACCTCGACACGTGCCCGGTGGGCATCGCCACCCAGAACCCGGAGCTGCGCAAGCGCTTCGCCGGACAGCCCGAGTTCGTGGAGAACTTCTTCGAGTTCATCGCCGAGGAGGTGCGCGAGTACCTGGCCGCGCTCGGACTGAGCTCGATCCAGGACGCCGTCGGGCGCGTCGACCTCCTGGACGCGGTGGTGGCGACCGACCACTTCAAGGCCAAGGGACTCGACCTCACCCCGATCCTGGCCCAACCCGAGGCGGGCCCGCCCACGGAGCGCTACCACTGCCGGGATCAGGACCATGGCCTCGAGCGGGCGCTCGACCACCGCTTCCTCGAGGCGTGCCGCACCGCCATCGACGATGGGAGCAAGGTCGATCTCGAGTTTCCCATCACCAACGTGGACCGGACGGTGGGGACGCTGCTCGGCTACGAGATCACGTCGCGCCACGGCGGCGCGGGGCTTCCCGACGGGACCATCACCCTCACCTTCAGGGGGTCGGCCGGCCAGAGCTTCGGTGCCTTCGTCCCGCGGGGCGTGACGCTGCGCCTCGTCGGCGACGCCAACGACTACCTCGCCAAGGGGTTGTCGGGGGGCCGGGTGGTGCTTCGACCCGATGAGGCATCCCCGTTCGCGGCCGAGGAGCAGATCATCGCCGGCAACGTCATCCTGTACGGGGCGACCGCGGGCGAGTGCTACGTGCGTGGTCAGGTGGGAGAGCGTTTCTGCGTCCGCAACTCGGGCGCCACCGCCGTGGTGGAGGGCGTGGGGGACCACGGCTGCGAGTACATGACGGGCGGGAGGGTCGTGGTCCTCGGGCCGACGGGCCGGAACTTCGGGGCGGGGATGTCGGGTGGGATCGCCTATGTCTATGACCCGGCTCGTGACTTCATCGAGCGGGTCAACCTCGAGATGGTCGACCTCGATCCCCTCGACGACGAGGACCGGCAGTGGCTCTTCGACACCGTGACCCGTCACCACCTCGAGACGGACTCGGCCGTGGCGGCCCGACTGCTCGGTAACTGGACCGCGGCGCTGGCCGACTTCGTGAAGGTCATGCCGCGCGACTACCGCCGTGTCCTCGAAGCCACCCGACGCGCCATCGAGGAGGGCGTGTCGGTGGACGTGGCGGTCATGGCCACGGCGCGGCGGGCTAGCCATGGGTAAGCCCACGGGGTTCTTCGAGTTCGACCGGAAATTGCCGGCGCGTCGCCCGGTCCCGGTCAGGCTCAGGGACTGGCGCGAGGTCTACGAGCCGTTCCCCGCCGACGATGCCATGCGCCAAGGGGCGCGCTGCATGGACTGCGGCATTCCGTTCTGCCACGAGGGATGCCCCCTCGGGAACCTGATCCCGGAGTGGAACGACCTCGTCTACCGAGGCGACTGGCCCGAGGCCCTCGAGCGGCTCCACGCCACCAACAATTTCCCCGAGTTCACGGGGCGGTTGTGCCCGGCGCCGTGCGAAGGCGCCTGTGTGCTCGGCATCAACGCCGACCCGGTCACCATCGAGCGCATCGAGTACGAGATCGCCGAGCGGGGCTGGGGCGAGGGGTGGGTGACCCCCCAGGCCCCCACGGTGCGCACCGGCAAGTCGGTGGCGGTGGTGGGGTCGGGCCCCGCCGGCCTGGCGTGTGCCCAGCAGCTGGCCCGGGCCGGGCACGACGTGGTGGTCTACGAGCGGGCGGAGCGGCCCGGCGGTCTGCTGCGCTACGGGATCCCCGAGTTCAAGATGGAGAAGGCGGTGCTCGACCGCCGCCTGGCCCAGCTGCGGGCCGAGGGCGTGGTGTTTCGCTGTGCCACCGCGGTGGGATCACCCGCCGACGACGAGGCCGGGTCCGAGAAGGACCAGGAGCCCGGGCAACAGCGCGGGCTCGGCACCGCGTCGGCACCCGACGTGCGCGTGGTGTCGGCGGCCTCGTTGATGGAGCAGTTCGACGCCGTGGTGCTGGCGGGGGGAGCCACGTTGCCGCGCGATCTCCCGGTCGAGGGTCGTCATCTCGCTGGGGTGCACCTGGCCATGGACTACCTCAAGCCGTCCAACCTGGTGCGTGAACGGGCATTCGACACCGCGCCGATCACCGCCCAGGGCAAGCGGGTCGTGATCATCGGGGGTGGCGACACCGGGGCGGACTGTTTGGGGACCGTCCACCGGCAAGGGGCGTCGCTGGTGCACCAGCTCGAGATCCTGCCCCGGCCCCCCGACGGTCGCGTCGACGACAACCCCTGGCCCACCTGGCCGCTCATCCTCAGGACCTCGGCCGCCCACGAGGAAGGTGGTGACCGGATCTACAGCGTCACCACCACGCGGTTCATCGATGACGGGAAGGGGGCGGTGCGCGCCCTGGCCGGCCATCGGGTCGAGATGCGCACCGAGGACGGCCGTCCGGGGTTCGAGCCGGTGCCGGGAAGCGATTTCGAGTTGCCCTGTGAGCTGGTCCTGCTCGCCATGGGTTTCCTGGGTGCCGAGAGACGGGGCGTGGTGGGCGAGCTCGGTCTCGAGCTCGACGCCCGGGGGAGCGTGGCGTGCGACGGGAATTGGCAGACGAGTCGCGAGGGTGTGTTCGTGTGCGGCGACATGACCCGCGGGCAGAGCCTGATCGTGTGGGCCATCGCCGAAGGACGGTCGTGCGCGTCGAGCGTCGACCGGTGGATCATGGGTGACACGTCGTTGCCGGCACCGCTGGTGCCCGGCCAGCTGGCGTTGCGCTGATCAGGCGGACTGCGTCAGGCGGACTGGGCCAGCTGACGGTTGCCGTTCTTCGACGACGCGTGGTTGTCGGGCCGAGCGGTGATGGTCTGTTCGGCTTCGTCGGCGCCCGGGTCGGTGTCGAGGTCGGGGCGCGGGTGCGTCGGGAGCTGCGGCGGCCAGGTACTTCTGGAGTCGACCGAGCTCGCTCAAGACGTTGGCCTTGCGGAGGGCCAGGCTGTCGATGGTCTGCTGCAGCGCGTCGATCTGGCGATGCGCGTCTTTCATCACGGCCTCGGCCTCGGTCTTGGCGTTCTCGATGGCCGCCGCTTTGACCGACTCGGCTTCCTGGCGCGCCTTCTCGCCGGCTCCGAGTGCGGCCCGGAGGATCTCCGAGGCCCGCTCGCCCACGGCAATGGTGGCCGCTTCGACCGCGTTGTCGGCCCTGGCTTCGGAATCGAGGAGCCACTGGTGGAGCCGCTCGACGTACTGGTCCACAGGCTCGCGCTTGTAGCCACGGAAGCCAACGTTGAATTTCTTCGGGCCCTCGCCCTCGTAGCTCCCCATAGGAGCAGCTCCTGTCTCGCCGGGTCTTGGTTCCAGCACATCGTGACGGTGCAACCTCATGTCGCGGCCAACGAGTCGTCAACATCAACCCAACAGACCCACCTCCATCACCAGGCCCACGCGCACCAGGGTGGCGGCCGGCGAGGAGAGGGTCGCGTTTCCGTTGTCCGTGTGGTCAGTTCGTCCGTGGTGGGCAGGGCGCTGGGCTCGGCCGCGGCGAAGGACCGCTTGAAGACCGCCAGGGACTGGGAGAAGGCGGGGTCGAGGATGTCGTGCTGCCCGTCGGGTGCGTCCACGTTGAAGTAGCTCGTGAAGGCCACGTCGTGGGTGGAGATCCACTGGGCCATCTTCCCCACGTAGAGCGGGTCGTCCCCGAGCCCGTGCCCGTCGGACCGGATGGTGAGGCCCCACTCCGGGATGGCGACGGGCTTGTGGTGGGCGGCGGCGAACGACGACAGCCACTGCAGGCCGTTGGTCTCGGTCAGGTAGCGGGGCCACGCCAGGCTCGGGTCCATGGGGATGCCCCAAACCTGGTCGTAGAGATCGAGACCGATGTAGTCGACGTAGGAGTCCCCCGGGTACGCATTCTGCGCGGCTTCGGGCTCGGGGCCCGACGTCGGGTTCCACACGAACCGAAAGGCGGCTCCGGGCACGACGCGCATCGTCGTCACGATGTTGCGGAAGTAGGCGGCGAAGTTGGCGGCATCGGTCGCGTTCGTCACCGACCAGGGATACCACGTCCCGTTGAACTCCCAGCCGAGCCGCAAGATGGCGTTGCCCTCGCCCTCGTGGACCAGGGTCTGGGCCAAGGTGGCGAACTCGCCGTCGTAGCGGCCCGCCGCCCCCGCCGCCAGGGTCCCCGCCGGACGCCCGTCGCGGGTGGGGATCATGGGAACGCCGAGCACGAGGCGGTACCGGCGTCGAGCTCCACGGCGCCGAGCAGTCGCTTGAGCGATCTGCCCTCCACCATCCCCGCCCATCCGTTGGTGCGGGGCAGATAGTCCGAGGCCAGGCTGGGCTTGGTCCCGGTCTGGATGCCGAAATCGGCAACGGCCCGTGGTTGGCCCGAGCCCATGTAGACACCCAAGGGGACCGACCCCACGTTCACCATGGGGATCGGCGTGGACGAGCCCGCCGCCTCTCCGGAGCACGCCGCGCACGACGCGGCCAGGACCGCGCCGGCCAGGACCGCGACGCCGCGTCGCCAGCGGCGATCGCGGCGATCACCCGACCGCGGTGATCGGCCCTGGCTCATCGGCGTCTGCCCCCCACCTGCTCTTCGTTGGCCGTAGCCGGCCCCGCGCGCGATGACTACCCGCTGTTCATCTTGATGACGGAGAACACCGCTCCCGTCGGGTCACTCAGGACGGAGAAACGGCCCGGAGCCACGTCCATGGGCTCGACCAGCGCCACCCCGCCCAGCCCGGTGGCCTTGCTCACCGTCGCCTCGCAGTCGTCGACGGCGAAGTACACGAGCCAATAGGCGGGGATCTGGGGAGGGACCTCGTCGGGCATCTCCATCATCCCCCCGACGCTGTCCTCACCGCGCTTCCACTCGGTATACCCGAACGGACCGTCCTGTCGGGTGTGGGCGCCCCAGTCGAACACCGCTTGGTAGAACGACTTGGCCGTCTCGGTGTCGCGGGTCTGCAGCTCGTTCCATGTGAAGGCGCCGGGCTCGTTGGCGAGGTCGGCGCCCCGATGGGTGCGGGGTTGCCACAGGGCGATGGCCGCGCCGGTGGGATCGGTGAGGATGGCCATGCGCCCCACGTCGAGGACGTCGAGGGGTTCCATGAGGACCGTCCCACCCGCGGCGGTGGCCTTGGCGAGGGTGGCGTCGACGCTCTGGACCGACACGTAGGTCATCCACGCCGGCGGTTGCCGTTCATCCATGACCGGGCCCAGACCGGCGACGTTCTTGCCGCGCTTCTGGAACATGCAGTACCCACCGGCTTCGGGACTACCCTCGGTCGCCTCCCACCCGAACAGTGCGCCGTAGAAGGCCTTGGCGCCGGCGAGGTCGGGTGACGACAAGTCGACCCACGACGGTGTCCCCGGGAGGTAGGACTGGAATTCGACCACGACCGTCTCCTCGGAGCGGGGTTGGGGTGACACATCGAGCGTATCGAAGCACCCGCGCCTAGTGCCCGCGGCAGCGTCGATTCGTTGCCGAGTTGTTGACCCTCCGATGGGAGACGGTTGATCCCGGCGCTGCACACTCGCGGGGTCGTCGGAACGAGCGGTTCAGCGACGACACGACCCGATGTCACGGGCTCGGCGTCGACAGTGCCACGCCGGCGCCGAGCCGACTCGGGTCGGGCGCGCGTCACGCCTCAGGCGGCGGGCGGCCTCAATATCCCGGTCCGTAATCGAGGATACGACGCGGGTTCTCGACCAGCATCGCATGGATGTGCTCTTCGCTCACCCCTCGCTCTCGCATGGCCGGCAGGACATCGGTGCTGATGTGGAGGAAGTGCCAGTTCGGTTGGGCCTGATGCAAGAAGTCGTCGTCGAACCAGTCCATGTGGCATCCGGCGTCGTGGGAGAGCACCATGTACCGGGCCCAGTCGTCCTCGCACAGTCGCGCCACCGTCTCGACGCGCTGCTCCGTGGTGCAGTACGCGTCGACGCCGAAGCGGTCCATGCCCAGGGTCGAGCCGGCCCGGAGGAGTTCGCCGAGGTAGTCGAGATCGGTGCTGTCGCCGCTGTGCCCGATGACGACGCGTGACAGATCCACGCCTTCATCGGCGAAGACGCGTTGCTGGTCGAGCCCTCGGCGCGTGTGGGTGTCGGTGTGGGTGGAGATCGGGAGCCCGCTGCGGCGGTGGACGCGGGCCACGGCACGAAGGATGCGCTCGACTCCGGGCGTGAGCCCCGGCTTGTCGGTGGCGCACTTCAGGATGCCGGGCCGCACCCCCGAACCCGGCGATGCCGTTCTCGATGTCATGGAGGAAGAACTCGTCCAGCATGTCCACGCCCGAGGGACGAAACGGCGCACCGCGGTAGTCGAAGTAGTGGGGGAGCTCGTTGTAGGTGTAGAGGCCGGTGGCGACCACGATGTTGAGGTCCACCTGCGCGGCCACCTCCTGCACCGGCTCGATGTCGCGACCGAGCCCCACCACGGTGAGGTCCACGATGGTGTCGATGCCCGCCTCTTTGAGCTCCTGGAGCCGCTCGACCGCTCGTGCCACCTGGGTGGCGCGGTCCCACCCCGTGGGCCAGTTCGTGGCCACCTCCGGAGAACGCACGAAGACGTGCTCGTGCATGAGCGTGGCGCCGAGCGCCTCGGCATCGATCGGGCCCCGCACCGTGTTGACCTGCCCCATAGGGCCCTCCCTCGGTTCCCGACCACGGGTGGGTCGGCCGTACTCCACACGCGAAAATAGTGATGCCTAAGCGCCGAGCGCCGAGCGCCGAGCGCTCGACGAGGGCGGTCAGCCGGCGCGGTCGGGGCCGGCTCGCTCCACGGTGATGCGCAGGAGGACGCGCCGCTCTTGCTCCATGGCTGAGCGGTACTCGTCCCAGTTCGGATGCTCGCCCGAGATCTGGCGGTAGTAGGCGACGAGACCGTCCATGGCCTGCGGAAGCGAGACGACCTCCACGGGACCCTCGACCTGGACCGAGTTCCCGTAGAAGTTGTCGGTGAACACGATGAGCGAGGCCCGGGGTCGGCGCCGCAGGTTCTTGGTCTTGATGGCGGTCTCCCGGGTCGAGACCACGACCGTGTCGTCGTCCACCCCCGCGGCCACGAGAGAGAGCTGGGGGTTGCCGTCGGCGCGGGAGGTAGCCAGCACGGCCCGGTGATTGTGGGCGATGAATTCCAGGGCCGAATCAGGGTCCATGGGGGCGAAGGTTATTGCACCGGGCCCCGGCCCGCACCGGGACGCACCGATAAGCTCAGGGAATGCTGAGCACGATGCAAGACGGGCCTCTCCTGGTGAGCGGCATCCTCCGTCGGGGCCAGGCGGTGTACGGCGACAGCGCGGTGATCACCGTCCAGACCGACGGCTACCGGGAGTCCACCTTCACCCAGGTGGCGGCGCGCGCCGAGCAACTGGCCGAAAGCCTTGCGTCGCCTCGGTGTCGACCAGGACGACCGGGTCGGCACATTCGCCTGGAACGACCAGGAGCACCTCGAGGCGTACCTGGCGATCCCCTCGATGGGGGCGGTGCTGCACACGCTCAACATCCGCCTCTTCCCCGAGCAGCTGGCCTACGTGGTCAACCATGCCGAGGACAAGGTCGTCATCGTCGACGCCTCGATCGCCCCGCTGTTCGCCCGGGTCCGCGACGAGTGCAAGACGGTGGAGCACATCATCGTCGTGGGAGAGGGGGACACGACGGGCCTCGGGCGACACGTTGTCCTACGACGAGCTCGTCGGCGCCGAGGAGCCGGGCTACGACTGGCCCGAGCTCGACGAACGCCAGGCCGCGTCGATGTGCTACACGAGCGGCACCACCGGCAACCCGAAGGGCGTCGTCTACAGCCACCGTTCGACGTGGCTGCACGCCTTCGCCGGGCATGATCGGCCAATTGCGTGGGCGCCAGCGAACAAGACCGCGTCCTCGTCATCGTTCCCATGTTCCACGCCAACGCCTGGGGGATGCCCTACACGGCGTTCTTCGCCGGGACCGACCTCATCTTCCCCGAGCGGTTCCTCCAAGCCGAGCCGCTCACCCGGATCATCGCCGAGCTGCGCCCCACCCTGTCGCTGGGGGTTCCCACCATCTGGAACGACCTCTTGCACTACTCCCAGAGCCACGACGTCGACCTGTCGTCGCTGCGGCTCCTCACCGCCGGCGGCTCGGCGGTGCCGCGCTCGCTCATGGAGGCGTACCGGGACCGTTTCGGCATCGCCATGATCCAGGGCTGGGGGATGACCGAGACAAGCCCGGTGTGCGCCTTCGGCCGCGCCCCCAAGGGCGTTCCTCCCGAGCAGGAGATGGACTGGCGGGCCAAGACGGGTCGCATCATCGCCGGGGTGGAGCTCCGGGTCGTGGACGAGGAGGGAGAGGTGCTCCCCAACGACGGGACCGTCGGTGGGCGAGTTCGAGGTCAGAGGCCCCTGGGTCACGGCCTCGTACTACGGGGATCCCAGCCCCGAGCGGTTCCACGACGGATGGCTGCGCACCGGGGACGTGGGGAGTCTCGACGGCCGGGGCTTCATGCAGATCTCGGACCGCACCAAGGACGTCATCAAGTCCGGGGGGGAGTGGATCTCGTCGGTCGAGCTCGAGAACGAGGTGATGGCCTACCCCGGCGTGTTCGAGGCGGCCGTCATCGGCGTGCCCGACGAGCGCTGGGACGAGCGCCCGCTCGTGGTGATCGTGCCCGCCGAGGGGGCCCACCCCGAACCGGCGGAGATCCTGAATTTCCTCTCGGGCCGAGTGGCGCGCTGGTGGCTCCCCGAGCGGTGGGCCTTCGTCGGGCGAGATCCCCAAGACATCGGTCGGGAAGTTCGACAAGAAGGTCCTCCGTACCCAGGTCGCCGACGGTGCCCTCGTGGTCCAAGAGGTCGACCTGCCGGCGCACCAGCGCTGACGGTCAGCCGTGGACCTCGAGGATGTGGCCGATCGGCTGGCGGCCATCGCCGAGGAGCTCGGTGATCTGGCCTTCGACCGACTGCGCGAAGCGACCAGCGGGGCGCGCCGCAACGGGACACCCGATCCCGCCGTGGTGGCCGAGGAGAAACGCCTGACCCGGGCGCGTCGTGCCGTCGACAAGGCCGTGATCGTGCTGCGCCGGCCCCCGTCACCGAGCGGGGACGCGGACGACTTCGGCTGATGCACGGCTTCAACTGAGAAATGCGTTCAGCGCGTCGATCAGCTGACGGAGTCGGCCGTAGTGGATGCGGTCGAAGCGCAGCGCCAGGCGCGGCAACTCCACGTGGTCGTGGCTCGAGCGTTCGGGCCCAAGGGGCTTGGTGGGGCGGATGGACCCGTGCGTCACGATGTCGGCGAAGCGCTCGTTGAGGTCCGCCAGCTGGGCTCGGGTGGGAGCGACGCGCATGCGCATGACGAGGAGGTCGCCGACCCAGCGGCACGAGTGGTAGTTGCGGTAGAAGCCGAGCAGCTCGGCCGCGGCCTCGTCGACGTCGGACGGTGATCACATAGAGCGAGCGGTCCTCGGGTGAGATCAACCCCGCCGCGGCGACCTCGTGGTCGAGGAAGTCCTGCCATCCCTTCCAGTAGGTGCCCGTCGGGGACGTCGAGCAGGACCAGGGGAGCAGGCTGGGCCTTGCCCGTCTGCAGCAGCGTGAGCAGTTCGAAGGCTTCGTCGAGGGTGCCGAACCCGCCGGGGAGCACGGCGTAGCCGTCGGACTCCTTGATGAGCATGAGCTTGCGGGTGAAGAAGTAGCGCATCTCTACGAGCTTGGGGTCCTGGGCGATGAACTCGTTGGCGCCCTGTTCATGGGGGAGCCGGATGTTCACCCCCAGGGACCGTTCTCGTCCCGCGCCCTGCATGCCGGCGGCCATGATGCCGGGGCCCGCTCCGGTCACCACCATCCACCCGTGCTCGGCCATGCGCTCGGCCAGGCGGCGGGCCTGGAGGTAGAGCGGATCCTCGGGCAAGGTCCGGGCCGAGCCGAAGAAGGTGACCTTCTGCTCGTTGCGGAAGGGCCGGAACACGCGAAACGCCTCGGCCATCTCGGCCATCGCCGCCCGTGCCAGCTTCAGGTCGAGGGCGTCGGTGTGCTCCTCGGCCAGATGGACGACGGTTCCGATGATCGAGCGGTACAGGTCGCGTCGCGTCGGTGACACCCACGGAATCGAGCAGCTGGTCGACGAGGTTCTCCTCGCCCGGGTCGAGGCGCTCGGCGGGGGTGAGGTCCTCGAGGCCGGCGGTGTCGGCGGCGAGAGGCGGCACGAAGTCCGAACCGCCCACGCCGATGCCCCCGGCTGGTTCACCGCTGGGGTCGGGTGCATCTTCGCCCGGACCTCCGCCGCGTCGGTCCGGCACCTCAGCAGGGGGCGGGCACACGACCGTAGAGGGTTGTGCGCTGCTCGAGTCGACGGCCCAAGGGCTCCACGAGGGAGTGGAACCCTTCCTCGTCCATGATTTGCCCGTGACTGGCCCCCGCGGCACGCGAGATGTTCTCGTCCATGAGGGTGCCGCCGAGGTCGTTCACCCCCGCTTGCAGCGCCTGGACGGCGCCGGCCGCGCCCATCTTCACCCAGCTCGCCTGGATGTTCGAGATCCAGCCCCGGTAGGCGATGCGCCCCACTGCGTGCATGAGCAGGGTCTCACGGAAGGTGGGGCCGCGCCGTGCTCGGTGTTGGAGGTAGATGGGCGACGCCATGTGGACGAAGGGGAGGGGAACGAACTCGGTGAATCCACCGGTCTCGCGTTGCAGGTCACGGGTCCGCACCAGATGCCGGGCCCACGACCGGGGGCGCTCGATGGAGCCGAACATGATGGTGACGTTGGACCGCAGCCCGATGCTGTGGGCGGCGCGGTGCGCGTCGAGCCATTGCTCGGTGTTGATCTTGTCGGGACAGAGCACGGCCCGGACCTCGTCGTCGAGGATCTCTGCCGCGGTGCCGGGCAGCGTCGCCAGGCCTGCATCTTTGAGACGCCCGAGGTAGTCGACGAGGGGCTCGCCGAGGCGCCGGGCCCCTTCGGTGACCTCGAGGGCGGTGAACCCGTGGATGTGGATCCGCTCCGAGGCCTCGCGCACGGCTCGGATGACCTCGAGGTAGTAGTCGCCGTCGAAGCTGGGGTGGATGCCACCCTGGAGACACACCTCGGTGGCGCCGGCGTTCTCGGCCTCGACGACGCGCGTCGGTGATGTCACTCAGCTCCAACAGATACGGGGCGCCACGCAGGTTGAGCGACAGGGGACCCTTGGAGAAGGCACAGAACTTGCATTTGAAGGTGCAGACGTTGGTGTAGTTGATGTTGCGGTTGGCCACCCACGTGACGACGTCGCCGACCTCGTCTCGCCGCAGCTGGTCCGCCACCTCGGCCACGGCTCGGACCTCGGGGCCCCGGGCCGAGAACAGGGTGACGATCTCGTCCTCGCCGACCTCCTGGCCGAGGCCGACCCCGGCCAGCACCTCCGCCACACGGCCGGCACCGGCGGCACCGGCGGGGTGCCGGCGCGCCTCGACCCCGTTCCCGACCAGCACGGGCGGGGGCTCGACGCCCCCGGAGACCCAGGGGTCCTCGCGCCCCAGGCCATCGGCATCGGCATGATCGAGCACGGGGAACCGCATAGCCGGGTCGATCCAACGCTCGGGGTCCGAGGCGTACTCGGGGTAGACGGTCAGGCGCGCCGCCAAGGTGAACCCGGCGGCCTCGGTGGCGTCGCGGAGGAGCTGCAGCGCCGGCCAGGCCCGTTCGGGGTTCACGTGGTCGACGGTGACGGGCGAGACCCCGCCCCAGTCGTCGAGCCCGGAGTCGAGCAGGGGACCGAGATCGTCGGAGAGGTTGGGAGGCGCCTGGACGTGCACCTCGGGGGGAGCACGAGCCGGGCCACGGCGATGGTCCACCACAGCTCTTGGGGGGGACACGGCGGATGATCGTGCATGGCCGTTCCCGGTTTGGGGAGGAAGTTCTGGACGATCACCTCCTGGACGTGGCCGTAGGCGCGATGGGAGTCGGCGATGGCCGCCAGCGTCCGGACGCGTTCGGCGCGCGACTCCCCGATCCCCACCAGCACACCCGTCGTGAACGGGATGGCGAGCTGTCCGGCGGCCTCCAAGGTGGCGAGACGCCGCTGCGGGGTCTTGTCCGGGGCGCCGCGGTGACAGGCCAGGTCCGGGTCGAGCGACTCGAGCATCATTCCCTGGCTGGCTGTCACGGGTCGTATTCGGGCGAGCTCCTCCGCGTCGAGTGCGCCCGCGTTGGCGTGGGGGAGGAGCCCCGTCTCGTCGCGCACCAGCGCGCACATGGCCACCAGGTAGTCGACGGTCGAGGTGTACCCGTGCTCGTCGAGCCAGGTCCGTGCCGCGGGGTAGCGCTCCTCGGGCGCCTCGCCCAGCGTGAACAAGGCCTCGTGGCAGCCGGCGGTGACGCCGGCTCGGGCTACGGCCAGCACTTCGTCGGGGGACATGTAGGGGGACCGCACTCGGGCGGGCGGCTTGGCGAAGGTGCAGTAGCCGCACCGATCGCGACACAGCATCGTCAGCGGGATGAAGACCTTGGGTGAATACGTGACCCGGTTCCCGTGCGCACGTGCCCGCCGGGCGCGCGCCTCGGCTCTCAGGTCGGAAGAGGTGGCCGCGAGAAGGTCGTCGGAGGCCACGGCGCTCACCTTACCCGTCGCCCTCCGCAGGGCCGGTCGACGTCGGGCCGTCTCCGCCGGCGGGACCGATCCGGCCCGCCACGGCGGGGTCGACGAGCCAGACGATCTGTCGGGCCCGAACCCGGGCGGCGGGGAGATCGGCGCCGGCCGAGATCGCCGCGAACGCCTCGTGCTTGTCCTCGCCCGTCACGGTGAACACCAGCAACAGGGCGCGGGTCAGGCCCTCCAGGGTGAACGTCATGCGTTCGTGGGGGTTGCGATCGTTGGGGTCGACCGACTTCACCACGAGCGTCCCCGGGGGAGCATCGAGGGCGGCTGACCCCGGGAACAGCGACGCGGTGTGACCGTCGGGCCCCATGCCGAGGTGCACGACATCGAACGCCGCGACCTGGGTGACGAGGCGCTCATAGGCCTCGGCCCCCTCGTCGCACGACATGGGGTGGAACGAGCCCACGCCCCCGACGGGGTCGATCAAGGACTCGCGTACCAGTCGTTGGTTGGCATCGACGTCGTCGGGGGGCACGCAGCGTTCGTCACCCATGTAGATGTCCACCAACGACCAGTCGATGTGGCCCGCACCGGCCCGTGCCAGGTGTTCGTAGCAGTGGCGGGCCGTGGGTCCCCCCGACAGCGCCAGGACGAACCGAGGGCCAGGTCGCGGCCGCGTAGGCGGTGATGATCGTCTGGGCGAACGCCGACGCGACGTCGTCGACCACGTCGACGGTGCCGGGAGGGCCGCTCACGGCTCGTGCCACACGCGCCCGTCGCGGGTCAGGAGCGCATCGGAGGCGCTCGGGCCCCACGTCCCCGCTTCGTACTGCGCCAGGGGCACGGCGTCGTCACCCCAGGCGGTGAGGAGAGGATCCACGATCTGCCAGGCGCGCTCGACCTCGTCGGTGCGGATGAACAGCGTGGCGTCGCCGATCATGGCGTCGTGCAGCAGTCGCTCGTAGCCGCCACCTTCGGCGCCGGGGAAGGCCTCGGCATAGCTGAAGTCCATGTCCACCGAGCGCAGACGGAACGCCTCTCCGGGGACCTTGGCCCCGAAGAAGAGGCATATCCCCTCGTCGGGTTGGATGCGCAGGACCAGCATGTTGGGGCGCAGGTCGCGCGTGAGCTGGCTCCCGAAGGCGAGGTGCGGGACCCGTTGGAATTGCAAGACGACCTCGGTGGCGCGCTCGGGGAGCCGCTTGCCCGTGCGGATGTAGACCGGCACGCCGGCCCACCGCCAGTTGTCGACCGTCAACCGCATGGCCACGAAGGTCTCGGTGCGGCTGTGGGGGTCGACGGCCTCTTCTTGCCGGTACCCGACGACGGGGTCCCCGTTGATGATGCCGGCCGCGTACTGGCCGCGTACCGAGTTGATGACCACCTCGTCGGGGTCGGGGATCATGACCGCCCGCAGGAGCTTGACCTTCTCGTCTCTGATCCCCTGGGCGTCGACGGTGGCGGGTGGCTCCATGAGGGTGAGCGACAGGACCTGCATGACATGGTTCTGGACGATGTCGCGCAGGGCCCCGGCGGTCTCGTAGAACCCGCCGCGGTGTTCGACCCCCAGCTCTTCGGCCACGGTGATCTGAATGTGGTCCACATAGCGGCGGTTCCAGATGGGCTCGAAGATGGCGTTGCCGAAGCGCAGCGCCAACACATTCTGCACGGTCTCTTTGCCGAGGTAGTGGTCGATGCGGAAGATCTGATCCTCTGCGAAGGCGCCGTGCAGGGTGGCGTCGAGGGCCCGGGCGCTTTCGAGGTCGCGCCCGAAGGGCTTCTCCACCACGATCCGGGCGAAGGACCCCCCTTGGCCGGGGGCGTTGCAGCCGTGCTGGGCGAGGGCGCTCGCCACGTCGCCGAACATGGCGGGAATGGTGGCCAGGTAGTAGACGCGGTTGCCCCCGGTGCCCAGTGTGGCATCGGCCTCGTCGAGCACCTCCTTCAGCTTGTCGAAGGTGGGCTTCTCGGCGTACTCGCCCGACACGTACCGGAACCGGCTGACGATCTTCTTCCACTCGGACCCGGCCGACGGTGCGGCGTCGAGGGCGTGTTGGCGGAACTGGGCGTCGCTCCACGTCGTGCGCGCCACCCCCACGACGGTGAACCCTTCGGGAAGCGCCTTGTGCTCGGCCAGGGCGGCGATGGCCGGCAGGAGCTTGCGCGATGCCAGGTCGCCCGAGGCCCCGAACACCACCAGGGCGAGTGGGGGCGGGGGCGAGACGGCGTCGAGCGCGTGGGCGATTTCCTCCACGGGCCGGTGGTCGTCGATGTCGGTGGCCTCGATGACGGCGGTGGCGTCGGGGGTCATGGCCTCAGGAGCCCGCGGAGAGGGCGTTGGCCTTGTCCGACAGCGTCTGGATCAGCTCGTCGAAGGACTTGGCGAAGCTCGCCACCCCTTCGTCCTCGAGGGTGTGGCCGACATCCGTCATGTCCACACCGGCGGTCCCGATCGCCTCGAGGGCGCTGAGGGCGGCGTCGGGATCGGCGTCGACGGTGCGCGCCGGCGTCCCGTGGTCGAGGAAGGCGGCGATGGTTTCGTCGGGCATGGTGTTGACGGTGTCGGGACCGATGAGGCTGTCCACGTAGGCGAGGTCCGGATAGGCCGGGTTTTTGGTGGACGTCGATGCCCACAGCGGGCGCTGCACCTTGGCTCCTCGGGCGGCCAGGGTCTCCCAGCGCGACCCCGAGAAGCGCTCCGCGAACAGGGCGTAGGCCCGGCGGGCCTGGGCCACCGCGGCGGTCCCGCGTCGCGACAGGATCTCCGCGGCCCGCGGTGCTGTCGCCTGGCCGGCGAGGGTTTCGAGGCGACGGTCCACCTCGGTGTCGACCCGGCTCACGAAGAACGACGCCACGCTGCGCACCGACGACAGGTCGGTGGCGCCGCCAGCCAGGAAGTCCTCGAGGCCACCGAGATACGCCTCGATCACCTCGTCGTAGCGCTCCAGGCTGAACAGCAGGGTGATGTTGATGCTTTTGCCCTCGGCGAACATGGCCCGGATGGCGGGCACCCCTTCGGCGGTGGCCGGGATCTTCACGTACAGGTTGGGCTCGTCGATGAGCTGGTGGAAGTGCCGGGCCGCCTTGATGGTGCCGTCGGTGTCGTGCGCCAGGCTCGGTGCCACCTCCAACGACACGTAGCCGTCTATGCCTCCGGATGCGTCATGGACCGGTCGGAGCACGTGCAGCGCGTCCCGGATGTCGGTGATCACGAGCTCCCAGTAGGCCTCCTCCACGGTGCGCGACGTCAGCAGCTGGCCGAACTGTTCGTCGTAGTCGTTGCCGCCCTCGATCGCCTTGGCGAAGATCGTGGGGTTCGATGTCACTCCCCGGATGCCCTCGCCCACCAGTTCGGCCAGGCGCCCGCCGCGCAGGTAGTCGCGTCGGAGGTTGTCGAGCCACGGGCTCTGGCCTTGTTGCTCGTACAGGTCCTGGAGCTTGGTCATGGTGCTCCCTTCTCGCTCGGACCGACGCCTCGGCATCGGCCCGAACGACGGTGAACTGGGGTCAGCGCGGCGCCGACGGGCCGGGTCGGGCCAGAAGGGCCCGGGCTCGGGCCGCCACGTTGTTGGGTGTGTACCCGAAGTGCTTGAGCACTTCGTCTCCGGGCGCGGACGCCCCGAAGTGGTCGATGGCGACGACGTCGTCCGCGTACCGCTCCCAGCCGAAGGAGGCCGCCGCCTCGACGGCGAGGCGCGCCGACCCCCGGGGGCAGGACCTCGTCTCGATAGGACTTGGACTGCAGGGCGAAGAGGTCCCACGACGGCAGCGACACCACCCGGGCCCGCACCGACGGGGCCTCCGGTGCGTCGCTCCCCGCGCCGGGACCGGCGAGCACCCCGGCCGCGTCGAGACAGAGCGAGACCTCCGATCCGGTCCCGATGAGGACGATCTCGGGATTCTCGGCATCGAGCAGGACATAGCCACCCCGCGTCACCCCGTCGACGGCATCGGCCGTGCCGGGGAGGACCGGGACCGACTGACGCGAGAGCACCAGGGCGGTGGGCCCGTCGGAGTCGACGGCGATGCGCCACGCGTAGGCCGTCTCGTTGGCGTCGGCGGGGCGGATGACGCGCAGCCCTGGGAGGGCGCGCAGCGACGCCAGCTGCTCGACGGGCTGATGGGTGGGACCGTCCTGGCCCAGGCCCACCGAGTCGTGCGTCCACGAGTAGATGACGTGGCTCTCCGACAGCGCCGCGAGCCGGACCGCCGGTCGCATGTAGTCGCTGAAGATGAAGAAGGTGCCACCCACGGGAAGCACGCCGCCGTGACGCGCCATGCCGGTCATGGCGGCCCCCATGGCGTGCTCTCTGATCCCGTAGTGGATCTGGTCGCCTTCGGGATCGGCAGCCGACTGGTCGACGGTGTCTTGCAATTTCACGCCCGTGTTGCCGGTGAGATCGGCGGCGCCCGCCACCAACCCCGGGATCATCTCGGCCGTGGCGGTGATGCAGCGGTTGACCGCCACGCGTGTGGCGAGGCTCGTCCCCACCTCGAAGGTGGGAAGCTTCTTCGCCCAGCCCTCGAGGCCCCGTCCGTTCTGGCTCGCCTCCCACACGGCCTTGTCGCCGTCCCAGGCGTCGAAGCGCGCCTGCCACGCCCCTTTCTCGGCCTCGCCCCGCGCGATGCAGCGCCGGTAGAGCTCGATCACCTCGTCGGGGACCCAGAACTGCTCGTCGGGGGGCAGGCCCAAGATGGCCTTGGTCTCGCGTATCTCGTCCTCGCCCAGTGGGGTCCCGTGCGCGTCCGCGGTGTCGGTCTTGTGGGGGGAGGGCCATCCGATGTGGCTGCGAAGCAGGATCAACGACGGCTTGTCCTCGACGGCCATGGCCCGGCGCACGGCGGCTTCGATGGCGTCGGTGTCGTTGGCTGCCTCACCGATGTCGTCGGTGTGCCAGCCGTAGGCGTCGAAGCGTTCCGCCACGTTGTCGTTGTAGGCGAGCTCGGTCGGGCCATCGATGGTGATGTGGTTGTCGTCGTAGATGTAGACGAGGCGGCCCAACCCGAGATGCCCGGCCAGGGACGCCGCCTCGTGACTGATCCCCTCCATCAGGTCCCCGTCGCCGCAGATCACGAAGGTGTGATGATCGACGAGATCGGGTCCGAAGCGCGCCCGCAGCCAGCGCTCGGCGATGCCCATGCCGATGCCGTTGCCGAAACCCTGGCCCAGCGGGCCGGTGGTGACCTCGACCCCGGCCGTGAGGTGGACCTCGGGGTGTCCCGGCGTCTTGCTGCCCCACTCGCGGAATTGCTTGATGTCGTCGAGAGTCAGCCCGTAGCCGGTGAGGAACAAGAACGAGTACAAGAGGATGCAGGCGTGCCCGTTGGACAAGACGAAGCGGTCGCGGTCGGGCCAGTGGGGGTCGGCCGGGTCGTGGCGCATGATGCGGGTGAAGAGCACATGCCCCAGGGGCGCCAGCGCCATGGCGGTGCCCGGATGGCCCGAGTCGGCCTTCTGGGGGGCGTCCATGGCGAGGCCGCGGACGACGTTGATCCCGAGCTGTTCCAGCTCCGCTTGGGTCACGGGGAGAACCGTACCCGTTCCGTCGGAGGCGCCCACCAGGCCGACAGGACGTTCACGGCCCGTTCACGAGACCCCGGAGGAGGGCCCCGCGGCCGCCCCCAGCCCATGGTCGAGGCCGCGGTGGGAGGTGCTCGAGGGGTCAGAGAGCAGCGCGACCGAGGCCGTGAACCCGTGGACGAAGTTCCGCCCTCCCACGGGGCCGAGCTCGCCCGCGGCAAAGAACCCCGCCATGGGAACCGCGCCCAGGTGTTCGGTCAGCACGCGCACGTCGTGGTGCGGTTCGCCGAACAACCGCGTCCCCCGCCCGTTGCAGGTGAACACGAGCGCGGCATCGGCCCGGCGCGCCGTCACCAGCGCGTGCAGGTCTTCGTCCGCGGTGGCGGCGTCGCGGAGATGGAATTGCACGGTCGTGCCCACGGCCATGGCGTCGCCGACGGCGATGGCGCCCGAGGAGCGGTCCGCACCCACCACGTTACGAACCAGGAAGTCGCCCCGGCCGAAGTGATCACGGTGCTCGTCGATGACCCGGCCCAAGTGCAGCCCACCCGACTCGAGCAGGACCACCTCCTCCTCGCTCAAGGAGTCGCGGGCTTGGGCCACAACCTGCTCGAGTGCGGGCCTCCCGGCCAGCTCGTAGAGGAAATTGTGCTCGGCCTTCGTCACCACCAGCGGGTCGCCGAAGGGTCGGCACCCCTGGGAGACGAGCGTGGCGACCTCGGCTCCGGGACCGAGGAAGGCGCCCACCGCGCCCCCGGTGCGGACGCGCGTCCCGAGGGCGAGGCGGTTCCCGCCCGGACCGCGTGCCGCCGAGGCCATGCCGCCGACCACCCGCAAGCCGGGGTGGTTGGTGTCCACCCAGTCGAGGAAGGACTCCGCCGGGAAGCTGTAGGGGTCGCCCACGAGGACGAGCGCCTCGGGATTGAACGGGATCGTGGCGGGCCAGCCCCGCAGGACCAGGCCGTCGCCAGATTCCGACGGCACCGCGTCGAGCTCCAACGGCACGAGGGGGCCGACGTGTCCGGCGAACAGCGTCACCGCCGCGCCCTGTTCCACCTCGCGGTGCGGCCCGAGCACGGACTCGGCCGCACATCCGAGAGACACCAAGGGGTGCAGGACCTCCTCCACGGTGCGCATGACGTCCTCGAGCGCGCCGGCGTGCGGGGGCGTCACGAACACGGTGGCGAAGTCGGGCCGGTCGCCCATGCGCTCGAGCACGGCTCCGGTCACTTCGCCCACGGCGTGGGCGGTGAGGGGGTGCTCGCTCATGGCGGCCGCGAAGGGCATCGTGGCGACCCTACTTCCGGGCCCGTGCACCTCGGACCGCGCCGCCGGGGCCCCTACCGCTGGGGCCCGCGCCGCTCACGATCGGGCCCAGGCCGGTGCCCCGGCCACCCACACCGACGCCACCTGCCACCCGCCGCCTTCTGCGGCCTCGAGCGCGACGAGATCGGCGCGCCGTCCGGGCGCGATGGCGCCGCGGTCGTCCAATCCGAGCAGTCGGGCCGGTGTGGCGCTGGCCGCCGCCAGCGCGTCGACGAGAGAGACACCGCCGGGGTCCACGGCGTTGGAGACGGCGCGCTCCATCGTGAGCGTCGAGCCGGCCAACGTGCCGTCGGGGAGGCGCGGGGGCCCGGCGGCGGCGGGGTCGGCTCCAGCGGGGGTGGCGACGGCGTCGGTCACGAGAGCCACGCCGCGCCGCTCCCTTGGCGGCGAAGGCCATACGGAGGAACACGGGATGGGTGTGGACGAGGTCCGCGATGAGCGAGACCGACAAACGGTCATCGGCGAAGGCCGCCCCCAACAGCCCCGGGGCGCGCTGGTGAAAGGGCCCCATGGCGTTGCCCACGTGGGTGACCAGTCGGGCCCCGGCGTCGGCGGCGGCCGCGGCCACCTCGGCGCTGCAGGCCGAATGGCCGAGCGCCACGAGCACGCCCCGTCCGCTGAGGGCGGCGACGGCGTCGAGCGCCCCGGGGAGCTCGGGGGCGAGGGTGAGGATGCGCACCAGCGGGCCGAGGGAGTCGAGCCACCCCCGGTCGAGCTCCGCCCGGACGAACTCGGGACGATGGGCCCCGGGAACCGCCAAGAAGGGGCCTTCGAGATGGGCCCCGGCGATCTGGGGGCGCCCCCGGGCCGGGCGCCGCGCCGCCCCGTCGATCCCGGCCAGGGAAGTCTCCAGGGCGTCGAAGGGCGCGGTGACGACGGTCGGGCACCACGTCGTGACGCCCTGAGCCAGCAGGGCGGCGTCGAGAGCGTCCCAGTCCGAGCCGGTGGCGCCGGCCACGTCGATGGCGCCGATCCCGTTGACCTGGAGGTCCACGAAACCCGGGACGAGCACCACGTCGGGGACGGGCGCCGCCGCGGGCCGGACCTCGGCGATCAGCCCGTCCTCGATCACGACCTCGGCGTCGGCCACCGGTCCGGCGGCTGACATCACGGTGGCAGCCCCGACGACGCCGGCGCTCGGGGGGCCCGCCGACAGGTCAGGGGAGGAGCCGGCGGCAGACGGGTCGGTTCGTGAGCTGCGCACCAGCGTCGTACGGTATCGCCGTGGCTGATCCCCAGGTGCAGGTGCCACCCAACTGCGACCTCACCCTGGGCATGGTCTGCATCGACAAGTCCGAGCCGGGGACGACGGTGTGGCAGATGCCCGCGGACGAGCGCTTCACCAACCCGGTGGGGGTGCTCCAGGGCGGGTTCCTCGCCGCGTGCTGTGATTCGGCCATGGGAGCCGCCACCGTCACCTGGGCCCGGGGTCGCAAGGTCTTCTCCGCCAACGCCGAGATGAAGGTGAGCTTCCTGGCGCCGGTCCGCCCCGGGGGGACCCTCACGTGTAGGTCGAAGGTCATCTCGGGTGGCAGCCGAGTGGCGTTCGTCGAGGCCGAGCTGACCGACGGGGAGGGTCGCCTGGTGGCCAAGGCGAGCTCGACCTATCTCCTGTCTCCTCGGGGGTAGAAAAGGACAGCGGTGTCGCGATGCTTGCGGTGCGTCGCCCGGGCGGGGGAGGATGGCGCCCCTCAGAGGAGGGCCGGTTGGCACGTGATGGTGGAGAGTCGGGACGTGGTGGCGGGCTGACCGCGGCCGGTGGCGACTTCCTCCATCTCGTCATCGACTACGCCAAACAGGAGACGCTCGGGCCCCTCAAGAGCCTGGGCCGTTTCCTGGCCTTCGGGCTGGCCGGGTCGCTGGCGATCACCGCCGGTGCGGTCCTGCTGCTGCTGGCCGGCCTGCGGGCGCTGCAGACCGAGACCGGGTCCTCGTTCACCGGACACCTCAGCTGGCTGCCCTACATGATCGTGGCGGTGGCGGCTATCGCGGTGATGGGACTGGCAGCCTGGCGCATCGCCAAGGGACCGGCGGCCAAACGCGCCGGCCCCGACGGCCACGACGGCCACGACAAGAAGAGGGGTTGATGATGGCGACGACGGTGAGGATCACCCGCGATGACCTGGAGGCGAAGCTCCGCGAGATGTCGGGCGGGGTCGAGGACACCGTCGAGGCGGCGCGGCCCAAGTTGATCGGTTCCGCCGCGGCGGGGCTCCTGCTGGTGGTGTTGATCGCGTACCTGCTCGGGCGCCGCGGCGGTCGGGCTCGCTCGGCCGTCGTCGAGATCCGCAAGGTCTGAGGCACGCACCGTGGACCGCATCCTGCGCGTCCTGGTGACGAGAGCCGTGCGGCGCGGACGTGCCGGTGAGCCGATCTGGTTGGCGGTCGCCGCCGCGGCGTGGTTGGTGCGGCGAGGCCTCAAGAGCCGCGACAAGGTCGTCTGGAGTGGGCGCGTGGAGCCCGGGCAGCGCCTCGTCATCGCCGTGGGCGACGACGGTGCGTCGGCCCCGTCGACCACCGGCGGGGAGTGACGTCCCGCACCGACCCGCTTTCGGGCCAACTGTCAGCGGGCGAGCGTGTGTTGCTCGTCGACCCCAAGGAGCGGCGTTATCTGGTCACGCTGCACCCCGGCGCGGCGTTCCACACGCATTCGGGGATCGTTGCGCATGACGACGTGATCGGACAGGTCGAGGGATCGACGGTGGGGGCCACCACCGGTCGCCGCTTTCTGGTGCTGCGGCCCACGCTGGCCGACGTGGTGCTCAAGATGCCGCGCGGGGCCCAGGTGATCTACCCCAAGGACCTCGGAGCCATCCTGATCGCGGCCGACATCGGGCCGGGCATGCGGGTGCTCGAGGCGGGTGTCGGATCAGGGGCGTTGTCGATGGCGTTGTTGCGGGCCGGTGCCGATGTTGTCGGGTACGAAGTCCGGGCCGACTTCGCCGCCGGGGCGCGTGCCAACGTGTCGGCGTGGGCGGGGCCCGATGCCGCCTACCGCGTGGAAGAGCGCGACGTGTACCGGGGGATCGAGGAGCGCGCCGTCGACCGGGTCGTGCTCGACCTCCCCGAGCCGTGGCGGGCGCTCGGTCCCGCGTCCGAGGCGATGCGGCCCGGCGGGATCCTGCTGTCGTATCTGCCGTCGATCACCCAGGTGGCCACGCTGCGCGCCGCCCTGGCGTCGAAATCGTTCGGGATGGCGGAGACCTCCGAGGTGTTGCGCCGCACCTGGCACGTGGAGGAGCGTTCGGTCCGGCCCGACCACCGCATGGTGGCCCACACCGGGTTCATCACCACGGCGAGACTGCTGGTGGCGCCCGAGGACACAGAACCGGGCGGACCGGGGGAGTGAGGCTCGGTCAGCCCTGCTCGATGAAGATGCACTCCCCGGGGCACTCTTCGGCCGCCTCGGTCACGGCATCCTCGAGGTCGGCGGGGACGAGGGCGAGGCCAGCGGAGCCTCCGGGCTCGTTCTTCACCTGGTCGCCCTCTTTGACGTAGGCGAGGCCGTCGTCGAGCAGCGTGAAGACGGCCGGCGCGATCTCCTCGCACAGGCCGTCGCCGGTGCACAGATCCTGGTCGATCCACACCTTCATGAGCTCGCTCTCGCCTCTTCTCCGGCACTCGTCTTCGGCACGGGGCCGACGCATTTCGAAGGTAACGACGCCTGGTTCGCGGTGTCAATTGACCGGGTCACCGCTGCGACCCGAAGCGCCACCGGACATGCCGATCCAAACCCGTTGCCACTCGGACCAAGAGTCTACTGGGGAGTCGACCTGAATCCCGACGTCCTTGAGCGTCAATTTGGCCTTGGGGCCGGTGTATGGTCGCAAGAGGCGCCCGGATACAAGCCCAGGAGGTGGTTCCGACGGCCGAGCCGGAAGAGGAACGACAGCTGGCGCTGCGCGAAGAGCTGGACCGTCTGCGCGACCGGTGCCGTCAGGCCGACGAGGAAGTCGCCGTCCTGCGCCGACGCCTGTCGGAGGGGCCCGGGCGCGTCCAGTCCCTCGAGGAACGACTGCTCGAGACCAAGGGCCAGCTGGCCCAGGCGGTCTCGCAGAACGAGAAGCTGACCTACACCCTGCAGCAGGCGAAGGAGCACATCGCCGCGTTGCGGGAGGAGGTCGACAAGCTCACCCAGCCGCCCAGCGCGTACGGGACGTTCCTGCACGCCAATGACGACGGGACCGTCGACGTCTTCTCCGGCGGTCGCAAGATGCGTGTGGCGGTCCATCCGGAGATCGACGGGGTCGAGCTGCGTCGAGGCCAGGAGGTCGTCCTCAACGAATCGCTCAACGTGATCCTGGCGCGCGAAGGCGAGGACTCCGGTGAGGTCGTCACGTTGAAGGAGCTCCTCGAGGACGGCCGGCGCGCCATCGTGTACGCCCGGGCCGACGAGGAGCGGGTCGTCGAGCTCTCCCATGACCTCCTCGGCGTGCACCTGCGCTCCGGCGACGCCGTGCTCATGGAGACGCGCTCGACAGCTGCTGGTGGAGAAGCTGCCTCGGCCCGAGGTCGAAGAGCTCGTGCTCGAGGAGGTGCCCGACGTCACCTACGCGGATGTGGGTGGCCTCGACAGCCAGATCGAGGACATCACCGACGCCGTCGAGCTTCCCTATCTGCACCGGGCCCTGTTCAAGGAGTACAAGCTGCCCGCGCCCAAGGGGATCCTGCTGTACGGGCCCCCGGGGTGCGGCAAGACGCTCATCGCCAAGGCGGTCGCCAACTCCCTGGCCAAGAAGGTGGCCCAGGTGACGGGCAACTCCAACATCCGCAGCTACTTCCTCAACATCAAGGGACCCGAGCTGCTGAACAAGTACGTGGGCGAGACCGAGCGCCAGATCCGGCTCGTGTTCCAGCGCGCCCGGGAGAAGGCCGAAGAGGGCGTGCCGGTCATCATCTTCTTCGACGAGATGGACTCGTTGTTCCGCACCCGGGGCACCGGTATCAGCTCCGACATGGAGTCGACGATCGTGCCCCAGCTGCTGGCCGAGATCGACGGGGTCGAAGCGCTGCGCGACGTCATCGTCATCGGCGCCTCGAACCGGGAGGATCTCATCGACCCCGCCATCCTCCGGCCCGGACGCCTCGACGTGAAGATCAAGATCGAGCGGCCTGATGAGGAGGCCGCCGCCCAGATCTTCTCCCGGTACCTGACGTCGGATCTCCCCATCGACGCCAAGGAGGTCGAGCGTCTCGGCGGCGGTGACGCCGCCAAGTCGGTGCAGGCCATGATCGAGGACACCGTGACGGAGATGTACCGCGCCGACGACGAGAACAAGTTCCTCGAGGTGACCTACCAGAACGGGGACAAAGAAGTCCTCTACTACCGGGACTTCGCGTCGGGGGCGATGATCGAGAACATCGTCCGGCGGGCCAAGAAGCTCGCCATCAAGCGGGCCATCGCGGAGGAGGGGAGAGGGGTTCGGACCGCGGACCTCTTGGAGTCCATCCGCCGGGAGTACAAGGAGAACGAGGACCTGCCCAACACCACCAACCCCGACGACTGGGCCCGCATCTCGGGCAAGAAGGGGGAGCGCATCGTGTACGTGCGCACCCTCCTGGCCGACACCGAGGAGACTCGCGGTGGTCGTTCCATCGAGCGGGTAGGTACCGGCCAGTACCTGTGAGCGGCCTGAAGCCCTCCACACGGTCTTCGGGGGTGGGCCGCGCCGCCCCAGCCTCCACGCACTAGGGTCGGTTTCATGGTCGTCCCGAAGGTCTGCGGGATCGAGACGGAGTACGGAATTCACCACGTCGGCGGCGACGGGAACCCGGTCGCGTCGTCCTCACTGCTGGTGAACGCGTACGTGTCGGATCTGGCCCGCGCCGGCTGGGACTTCGAGGACGAGTCTCCGGGCAACGACGCCCGGGGGTTTGCCCGGGAGGGATCCTTGCCTCCCGAGATCGAGACGCATCTCGTCAACGCCGTGCTCACCAACGGGGCCCGGTACTACGTCGACCACGCCCACCCCGAGTTCTCGACGCCCGAGTGTGCCGACCCCCTCGAAGTCGTGCTGTACGACAGAGCGGGGGAGGAGGTGTTGCGGCGCTCGATGGCGGCCGTGCGGCGGACGCTGCCCGAGGGCCAGTCGATCGTCATCTACAAGAACAACTCCGACAGCAAGGGCAACTCCTACGGCACCCACGAGAACTATCTCATGGACCGCGCCGTTCCCTTCGCCCGGATCGCCCATCTCATCACGCCGCACTTCGTCACCCGTCAGGTCTTCGCCGGGTCGGGGAAGGTCGGGAGCGAGACGGCGGGGAACGCCGGGCGCGACATCTCGTACCAGACTCTCTCAGCGGGCCGAGTTCTTCGAGGAGGAGATCGGCCTCGAGACCACGCTGAAGCGTCCCATCGTCAACACCCGCGACGAGCCCCACGCCGATCCGCAGCGGTACCGGCGGCTGCACGTGATCGTGGGGGACGCCAACCTGTGTGAGGTGGCCACCTTCTTGAAGGTCGGGACCACGGCCCTCGTCCTGGCGCTCATCGAGGACGACGCCTTCGACGGGCGTGAGCTGACGCTCGCCAACCCGGTCAAGGCCATCCGCCAGGTCTCGCTCGACCTCACCCTGTCCCAGCCCATCGACCTCGCCGACGGCCGCACCACGACGGCGATGGCGCTGCAGTGGGAGCTCTACAGCCTGGCCCGGAAGTACGGCGAGGACCGGGGGTTGGCGTGCCTCGGGGACGAGGCCGTGGGCCAACAGGTGCTCACGCGCTGGGAGGACGTGCTGCACGGCCTCGAAACGGACCCGAGCGTCGTCGCCGACCGGGTCGACTGGGCGGCCAAGCTGCAGCTGCTCGAGGCGTACCGCGAGCGGCACGGGCTCGATTGGGACGACCAGCGCCTGGCGGCGGTGGACCTGCAGTACCACGACCTGCGGCCCGAGCGGTCCCTGTTCGCCCGGCTCGACACCGAGCACCTGGTGAGCGAGCAGGACGTCCTCGATGCGGTGACCGAGCCCCCCCGGCGCACCCGGGCCTACTTCCGAGGCCAGTGTCTCAAGCGCTGGGCGTCGTCGGTCGCCAGCGCCAACTGGGATTCCTTGGTATTCGACCTGGGTACCGATCCCCTCCGACGCGTCCCTATGATGGATCCGCTACGTGGAACGGCTGAATTCGTCGAGGAGCTCCTGGATGGAAGCTCGTCACCGGCGGAGCTGTTGGCACGGTTGAGCGCCTAGGAGTGGGTTGATGGCAGAGCAAGAGAAAAAGCGCCGCCCGGCGTCGACGACGCGGGAGGAGGCGAAGACCGAGGAGGCCGAGGCCCCCGCGGCGTCACCTCAGGGCGAAAAGCTCAAGGCCGAGCTCGACGACCTGCTGGATGAGATCGACGAGGTCCTCGAGGAGAACGCCGAGGAGTTCGTCCGCAACTACGTGCAGAAGGGCGGGGAGTAGCCGGGTGGGTCTGCCGCTCTTTCCCCCGGGGGACGACCCGGGGCCCAACTTCGCCGCCCTCATCCGTCACAGCGACCACTACCAGCCGCGGGCCGCGTCTCTCGATGCCAACGGGGGCGCGCTGCCGGCGGTGACGCACGGCACCACGGTGGTGGCACTGCGGTTCGCCGACGGTGTGGTGATGGCGGGAGACCGCCGCGCCACCGAGGGCAACATCATCGCCCACCGGGCCATGGAGAAGGTGTTCCCCGCCGACCGGCACTCGGCCGTGGCCATCGCCGGGGCTGCGGGCCCGGCCGTGGAGATGGTCAAGCTCTTCCAGACCCAGCTCGAGCACTACGAGAAGGTGGAGGGCGTCGCCCTGAGCCTCGAGGGGAAGGCCAACCAGCTCGGCCAGATGGTGCGCGAGCACCTCCCCATGGCCATGCAGGGGCTCGTGGTCGTGCCCTTGTTCTGCGGGTTCGACCTCCGCCTGGGGGAGGGACGCATCTTCACCTACGACGTCACCGGCGGCCATTTCGAAGAGGCCGACTTCGGCGGCCACGGGATCGGGGGGCCGCGACGCCCGGACCACCATCAAGCTCGGTTGGCGCGCCGATCTCGGACGAGCCGACAGCATCGAGCTGGCCGTGCGGGCCCTGTACGAGGCGGCCGACGAGGATTCCGCCACGGGAGGGCCCGATCTCGTGCGGGGGATCTTCCCCGTTGTGGCCACCGTCACGAGCCAGGGATATGACCGCCTCGCCGATGCCGAGGTGGCGGAGAGCTTCACCGCACTCGTGCAGAGACGCAGCCTGGGAGGTGCCGGCTCGTGACCATGCCCTTCTACGTGGCGCCCGAGCAGGTCATGAAGGACCGCGCCGAGTACGCCCAGAAGGGCATCGCCCGGGGTCGTTCACTGGTGGCGTGCGTGTTCGCCGACGGGATTCTGGTCGTGGCCGAGAACCCGTCGCGCTCGCTGCACAAGGTGAGCGAGATCTACGACCGGATCGCCTTCGCCGGTGTGGGCAAGTACAACGAGTTCGACCAGCTGCGCGTGGCGGGGGTGCGCCACGCCGATACCAAGGGGTTCGCCTTCAGCCGCGAGGACGTCGACGCCCGCTCGCTCGCCAACCTCTACGCCCAGTTCCTGGGGCAGGTCTTCACCCACGAGATGAAGCCGCTCGAGGTCGAGATCCTCGTGGCCGAGCTCGGCGTCGACGGCAAGCCCGACCAGCTGTACCACATCGCCTACGAAGGCACGATCACCGACGAGGACCGGTTCGCCGTGCTCGGGGGCGAGACCGAGACCATCTCGGACCGGGTGGCCGAGGCCTACCAGCCCGACTGGGCGCTCGATGCGGCCCTGCGGGGGACCGTGGCCGCCCTGGCCGGACCGGACCGGACCCTCGAGCCCGGCGACCTCGAGGTGGCCCTCCTGTCTCGCGCCAACGGCCGTCGTGCCTTTCGCCGGCTGGGCAACGAGGAGCTCGCCGAGCTGCTGAGCGGCGCCCGCAAAGCCCCCCGGGCCCCGCGGGGCGGGGGGGCGGGGTCGGCTCCTCCCACCGAAAGCGACGGGGGACCCCTGCGCTCGGAGTGACGCCGGGTGTGACGCCGGGGCCGAGCGGTCACACCTCGCCCGTGGAACCCTCCTCGATCTCGTCGAACAGCGCCTCGACCTGGTCGGCGAGCATGAGCTCGCGGGCGTCGGCGGCGTGGTCCACCTCGACGAGGACCTCGACCGGCCCGGGCAGGGGATAGGGACCTTCACCGGCTCCGCTCAGCTGGGTCAGGATGCCCTCTGCTCCGAGTCGGGCCATGACGACGCGGGCCTCGAACATGGACCCGACGGTCGTCAGGTGGACCATCAGCGGCGTCGCCACCCGAAAAGGGTACCCAGCGTCGCCCGATCCTGCCCGGGGAGGCGCCGGGACACGCGCGCCCGGCACTACCGTGGGTGAAGTGGACAGGCGGATCTTCGGGCTCGAGAACGAGTACGGCGTCACCTGCACCCTGCGCGGCCAGCGCCGCTTGTCGCCCGACGAGGTCGCCCGGTACCTGTTCCGACGCGTCGTCAGCTGGGGACGATCGTCGAACGTGTTCCTCGAGAACGGGGCCCGGCTGTATCTCGACGTGGGCAGCCATCCCGAATACGCCACCCCCGAGTGCGACTCGATCACGGATCTGGTGGCGCACGACAAGGCGGGGGAGCGCATCCTCGATCATCTCGTCACCGGCGCCGAAGCGCGTCTGCGCGAGGAAGGCATCCGGGGCGTCATCTACCTGTTCAAGAACAACACCGACTCGGCGGGCAATTCCTATGGATGTCACGAGAATTACCTGACGAGCCGGCGAGACGACTTCGCCCACTACACCGAGATCCTGATCCCGTTCCTCGTGAGCCGCCAGATCTTCGCCGGCGCCGGCAAGGTTCTGCAGACGGCGCGCGGGGCGGTGTTCTGCTTGTCGCAACGGGCCGAGCACATCTGGGAGGGGGTGTCGTCGGCCACCACCCGCAGCCGCCCGATCATCAACACCCGCGACGAGCCCCACGCCGATGCCGAGCGCTTCCGCCGACTGCACGTCATCGTGGGCGACTCCAACATGAGCGAGTACGCCACCTTCCTCAAGGTCGGCTCGACCAGCATCCTGCTGCGCATGCTCGAGGACCCCGGCACGGTTCTGCGCGACCTCACGCTCGAGAACCCGATCCGGGCCATTCGCGAGATCAGCCACGACCTCACCTGTCGACGCAAGGTCCGGCTCGCCAACGGGCGAGAGGTGAGTGCCCTCGACATCCAGTCGGAGTACCTCAACCGGGCGCTTCGATACCGCGACACCCACGGCCTGTCGCCGCAGGAGGATCGAGCCCTCGACATGTGGGAGCACTGTCTCAAGGCCCTCGAGTCCGATCCGCTCACCTTGGGGCGTGAGTGCGACTGGGTCGCCAAGCATCAACTGATCGAGGCCTATCGCGACCGGCACGGGTTGCCTCTCGGCCATCCCAAGGTGGCCCTGCTCGACCTGCAGTACCACGACGTCAACCGCAGCCGCGGGCTGTACTACCGGATGGAGGCGCGCGACCGCGTGGACCGTCTCGTGGAGGACAGCGCCATCACCGAGGCCATGAACCGTCCGCCCCAGACCACCCGGGCCCGGCTGCGGGGCGAGTTCATCCGGCGCGCCAAGGAGCGCCGTCGGGACTTCACCGTGGACTGGGTGCACCTCAAGCTCAACGACCAGGCCCAGCGAACGGTGCTGCTGAAGGACCCCTTCCGGTCCCACGACGAGCGGGTCGAGAAGCTGATCGCCAGCCTTTGAGGCTGGTGGAGGTCAGATAACGGGGCGCGGTCAACTAGCCTCGTAATTTCGTGACCCCTGACCGGCCCGACGCGCCGCCTTCATCGAGTTCGCTCGACGGCCTGTGGCTGCGCGGCTCGGCTCCGGTGAGCACGGTCAGTCCGTGGACGATCGCGACGCCTTCCCCGCCCGGTCCCGTGCTGGCCGATCCCGACCCGGCCCCGGCGCCGTCGGGCGAAGACATGCGGCCCACGTGGGAGAGGCCCCCGGGTACGCGGCCGCCGACACACCGGAGCAGTCGGGGGAGCCGGTGGCTCATCGAGTGGGCGGTCGTGCTCATCGTGGCGGTCCTCGTGGCCGTCGGCATCCGCACCTTCGTCGTCCAGACCTTCTTCATCCCCTCGGCCTCGATGGAGCCCACCCTCATGGTCGGCGACCGGATCCTGGTCGACAAGCTCAGCTACCACCTCCACGCCGTCCATCGGGGCGACATCGTGGTCTTCGCCACGCCGCCGGGCGAGGATGCCGGGCCCAATGTGAAGGACCTGGTCAAGCGCGTCATCGGCCTGCCGGGTGAGACCATCTCGTCCGCCGGGGGCCAGGTGGTGATCAACGGCAAGCCCCTCCGGAGCCCTGGCTCGCCCCCGGCGTCGTGACCACCGGGATCACCACCCAGAAGATCCCCGCCGGGGAGTACTTCGTCATGGGGGACAACCGGTCGGACTCCCAAGACAGCCGGTTCTTCGGCCCCATCCAGGGTTCGCTCATCGTGGGTCGCGTGGTGGTCAAGATCTGGCCTCTCACGTCGTTCCACATCTATTGAGCAGATCCATTGATCAGCGCCATCCTGGCGCCCCGCACCGAGATGAGCCGTCCTCGAGGGTCCCGGCCGTTGTCTCGAGGCCAGGGGTCGTAGACTCGTGCGAAATGTTGTCGCTCAGCCCGGCGAAACTGCTGGTCATCCTCGTCATCGCGCTCATCGTGCTGGGGCCCGAGAAGCTCCCCCAGGTGGCGCGGCAGATCGGCGCGGCGTGGCACGACCTGCGCCAGTGGCGGAGCCGGATCGAGAGCGAGGTGCGGGGGGCGTTCCCCGACCTGCCTCCCACCCACGAGGTCGCCACCATCGTGCGGTCCCCTTGGCCTTCCTCGACCGCCTGGCCGACGAGCACGAAAAAGCCATGAGCGAGCATCCCGCTCCGTCGGACGCGGCTGCGGATGCGGCTGGGGCCGTCGGGCCGGGCCCACCCGACGATGGCGTGACGACGTCGGCGGGGGAATCGGACCCGGGCCTGCCGGCGTCGGGCAACGGGACGGTCACATCGAACGGGACGGTCACATCGAACGGGACGGTCACACCGAACGGGTCGGTCGCACCGAACGGGTCGGTGGGGCACAACGGATCGGGCGCGAGCGTGTCGTCCCCGGTGGGGCCGGCGGAGGCCCCGGTGGAACGCTCCGGTGCCTTCCCCGCCGTGCCCGACGACCCCAGCATGAACTGACCGGCGCCGCCGATCTCCGCCATGGCCACCCGCGTTCGAATTCCGTTCCGGCGCGGCTCGACGCGCCCGTCGGCCGACGCCATGACCCTCGGGGAGCACCTGGCCGAGCTGCGGCGCCGTGTGGTCATCTCGGTGTTCGCCTTCGCCATCGGCGCCACGGTGGCGTTCATCGTCTACCCCAGCATCCTGCACTTCCTCCAGGCGCCCTACTGCCGGGTGGCCCCCGGACGCTGCAAGCTCTATGTCACCGCGCCGCTCGACGGGCTGTCGCTGCGCATCAAGTTGTCGACCTACGGGGGGCTGTTCTTCTCCTCGCCGGTGATCTTGTGGGAGTTGTGGCGGTTCATCACGCCCGGCCTGCACCGCAACGAGAAGCGCTACGCCATCCCCTTCGTGGCGTCGTCCATCGCTGCTCTTCGCCTTCGGCGCCTACCTGGCGTTCTTGGCCTTCCCCCACGCGCTGCAGTTCCTCCAGAACATCGGGGGCCCCACGCTCCAGCAGATCTACAACCCCAACAGTTATCTGGGCCTGATCGTGGCGCTCATGTTGGTATTCGGGCTCACCTTCGAGTTCCCGGTCATCTTGGTGTCGCTCGAGCTCGTCGGCGTCCTGACGCCGCGGCAGACTGGCGTCGGTGGCGGCGCTGGGCCATCGTGGGCATCGTGGTCTTCGCGGCGGTCATCACGCCCAGCGGGGATCCGTTCTCCATGCTGGCGCTGGCGGTGCCCATGTACGTCTTCTACGAGGTGTCGATCCTGATCGGCAGGTTCCTGCATCGTTGAGCCCCAACGTCCGGTGACGGCCGGTCCGGGAGTCAGCGGCACCACCCGAGCGTCGATGCTGGCGCGGCTCGGGTTTCCCCTCGACCCGTTCCAAGGCGCCGCCTGCGACGCCCTCGACGACGGGCGGTCGGTGCTGGTGTCCGCCCCCACGGGCTCGGGCAAGACCGTGGTGGCCGACTACGCCGTGGCCCGGGCGCGGGCCCAGGGCCAGCGAGCCTTCTACACGACGCCGCTCAAGGCGCTGTCCAATCAGAAGTTCGCCGAGCTGGCCGAGGTGTACGGCGCGGACGCGGTGGGATTGCTCACCGGCGACGTCTCGCACCGTCCCGACGCCTCGATCGTCGTCATGACGACCGAGGTCCTGCGCAACATGCTCTTCGCCCGCTCCCCGCAACTGGCCGGGCTCGGCCTCGTCGTGCTGGACGAGGTGCACTACCTCCAAGACCCCTACCGCGGGTCGGTGTGGGAAGAGGTGATCATCCTGCACCGACCCCGAGGTGGTGTTCGTGTGCCTGTCGGCGACGGTGTCCAACGCGGCTGAGTTCGGCGCGTGGCTGCGTGCGGTGCGGGGCCCCACCGAGGTCATCGTCGAGACGCATCGTCCCGTGGAGTTGCGGAACCACGTGGCGATCGCCGAGAAGGGGAGCCGGCGTGTCGATCTGGTGCCGTTGCTGCAAGCCCGCAAGGTCCATCCCCAGGCGCTGGCACTCGACGAGCGCATGGCGCGCCTGGCTCGGCGTCCCGGTGGCGTCCGCCACTCCCGTGCTGACGAGCCCCCGTCGGAGCGAGCTCATCGAAGCGCTCGACGACCACGCCATGTTGCCGGCCATCGTCTTCATCTTCTCGCGCGCCGCCTGCGACGATGCCGTCGCCCAGTGCCTGGCGAGACGGGATGCGACTCACCAGCTCCGAAGAGCGCGCCGAGATCCGGCGTCGGTGCGAGGAGCACACCGAGGGGCTTCCCGACGAAGAGCTGCGCGTCCTCGGCTACGGGCCCTGGGCCGCCGGGCTCGAGGCGGGCCTCGGCTCGCACCACGCCGGGCTGATCCCGGCCTTCCGAGAGGCCGTGGAGGACTGCTTCTCGTCCAACTTGTTGCGGGTGGTGTTCGCCACCGAGACGCTGTCACTGGGGATCAACATGCCGGCTCGCACCGTCGTGATCGAGCGGCTCACCAAGATCCGCGAGCACGGGCGCAGCGGGTTGTCCTCGGGGGAGTACGCCCAGATGACCGGTCGGGCCGGACGACGAGGCCTCGACTCGCTCGGCCATGCCGTTGTGGTGTGGTCGCCGCAGGTGTCGATGTCGGCTGTCGCCGCGCTGGCCACATCACCACCTCCTGATCTCCGGTCGTCGTTCCGGCCCACCTACAACCTGGCGGTGAACCTGGTGCGCCGCTACCGCGTCGATCAGGCGCACTTCATCTTGGACCGGTCCTTCGCGCAGTTCCTCGACAGTCGGCATCATCACGCCCTGTCGCAGCGCCTGGACCGGGCGCTGGCCCTGCTCGAGCACTTCGGGTACGTGGACGGAGCCGCGTGGCGCCTGACGGCGCGCGGCGCGGTCCTGGCCGGGATCTACCACGAGTCCGACCTCCTCGTGGCCGAGGCGCTGTCCGAAGGGCTCTTCGACGGGCTCGACCCCCCGGAGCTGGCCGCAGTGGTCTCGGCCTGCACGTTCGAGTCGCGCCCGGGGCGGGCGCCGCTCGTGTCGTCGTCCGCCCAAGGCCCTGCGGGCCCGACCTGGGTTCGTTGGCGGCGCTGGGCGACGCGCTGCGGGAGCGAGGAAGAGGCGACCCATCTGCCCCGCACCCGGGCACCCGACGACGGGTTCGCAGACGTCGCCTGGCGTTGGGCGCGCGGCCAGCGCCTCGACCACGTGCTCGAGCGGGCCGAGCTCGCGCCGGGGGACTTCGTGCGCAACGTCAAGCAACTCATCGACCTGCTGCGCCAGTTGGCGGTGGTGGGCCGACCCGACACCGCCGACCTCGGCTCGTTTCGCCGCGGACATGCTCCAGCGCGGCGTGGTGGCGGCCGTCGGCGGGACCGGCCCTGGCCGACGATGATCCGGACGCCGCCGCCGGCCGCGGCGGTCCAGGCGCCGGTCCCCGAGGCGCGCTCGAAGGGTTCGGCCACCGCCGGGGCGGCGCGGGTCTCGGGGCAGGTAATCGGGGGTCCGCCACCGTGGCGTCGAGGCGGTCGTAGTGTTGCCGGGGCCATGTTCCCCTACGCCGAGGAGACGTTCACCGCCGACGAGATCGAGGTCCTGCGCCGGTATGTCACCAACGTCGAGGGGCCGGTATTTGCCCTGGTGAACCTGCCCGAAGTCGTGAAAGGGGCGCTATTCGCCCGCTATTCACGTTCGGCCAAGAGCCTGCGACGGTTGTTCCTCGACGAGTTCGTGGGCGAGCTGGACGTGACCGGCGACGCCGGGGTCGACGCCACCGTGGGACTGCGGCGGGCCGAGGAGCTCTACGACCGAGTGTTCCTCGAGTACGGCGACGACTCGGTGGCCCAACTCGGCGGCGTGCACCTCGCGTGCGAACAGGCGTCGAACATCCTGACGAAGGTGCTCGAGTGGGGCCGACTCATGGCGTACCTCGAACAGTCCACGCGCTATGTGCCCTACGACAGCCGGCTCAGCACCGGTCACTACCGCTATCACCGCGACCCCGAGGTGCTCGAGTCCTCCATCGGGGCGCGCTACGTGGGCGACATGGACCGCATGTTCGACACCTACGGCGCGTCGCTCCCCGAGCTCCAGGCCTGGCTCTCCAAGCGCTTCCCCCAGGGCGCCGGTGATTCGGACTTCGTGTACCGCCAGTCGATCCGGGCCAAGGCACTCGATGCGCTGCGCGGCTTGCTCCCCGCCGCCTCGTTGTCGAACGTCGGCGTGTACGGCACCGGGCAGTCCTACGAGATGTTGCTGCTGCGCATGCGCGCCCATCCCCTCCCCGAGGCGCGGCGCTACGCGCAGCTCATGCTCGAGGAACTGCGCAAGGTCATCCCGTCGTTCCTGCAGCGGGTCGACATCCCCGAGCGAGGCGGGGTGTGGACCGAATACCTGGCCGACACCTCGGCCCGCACCGACGAGGTCGTGGCACGCCTGTGGCCCGACGCCCAGGGTTCGCCCCGCCGAACAGGCCTCGGCCGTCCGGTTGGTCGACTGGGACCCCGAGGGGGAGGACAAGGTCATCGCGGCCATGTGCTACCCCCGCACCTCCCTGTCCGACCAGGAGGTTCTCCGCCGGGTCCGGGCCCTGGGCCCCGAGGACCGGCGGTCGATCATGCGGGCGTACGTGGGGGACCGCACCAACCGCCGGCACCGTCCGGGCCGGGCCTTCGAGCGCACCGGGTACCGGTTCGACGTGGTGTCGGACTACGGCGCCTTCCGCGACCTGCAGCGCCACCGCATGCTCACCATCGAGTGGCAGGACCTCGGACCCGGGCTCGGGTACGAGATGCCCGACACCGTCGCCGAGGCGGGCCTCACCGATCGCTATGCGCGCTCGATGGCGCGATCGGCCGACCTCTACGAGGTCATGACGCGCGTGTGTCCCACCCAGGCGCCCTACGCCGTGGCGCTGGCCTTCCGAATTCGCTACGCCATGCAGATGAACGCCCGCGAAGCGATGCACATGTTGGAGCTGCGGTCGGGGGAACAGGGTCACCCCGCCTACCGCGTCGTCGCGCAGGACATGCACCGGCTCATCGCCGAGCACGCCGGGCACCGGCTCATCGCCGAGGCCATGACGTTTGTGGACCATGCATCATATGACCTCGAGCGCCTCGGTTCCGAGAAACGCGGCCGAGGCCCGTCGCTCGGCGGCCGTCCCGACCTGACCGAGAGACGTGCTGTCGTCCGCATGCGTGGCGGACAAGAAAAGCCGTCGTCGTCTTGACCAGGGGAGATGCGCAAAGTTCCTGGTCGGGCTCGGACAACGAGCGCTTGAGTGGTCGAGAGCGGGCAGCGTATTGTGCGCCCCAGTCCCAGACGCCCCTACAGCTGCTCCTCCGGTCCTTCCGGCTGAGCGGGTGGCGAGGGGGGGATTACTGTGAGAGGCGGAGGGTGGCCCGGGGGACCGAGTAGAGAACGTCCCCACCATGAGCCCGGCGGGTGTCGCCGATCTGGTGGGGATGGCACCAAAGGTCCCCGGGCCCAGCCGCCCTCGACGCACCCGTGACACCGAGAATCTGCCGGTGGTCGCGTCGCGGTGCTCTGACCGACGGATCGGAGCCGATATGCTCCCGCGGCGTCAGACGACCTAGAAGGGCAGAAGTGGCCGACGACCTGGATGATGTGGCAGAACCCGAGGAGCTCGACACCGAGGACCTCGAGGATCTCGCGGACGAGGAGATGCTCGACGAGGTCCTCGACGAAGAGGATCTCGACGTAGCCCTCGTCGACGATGACGACGACGACGTCGTCGCCGAAATCGACGTCGTCGAGGAGGACGAGGCCGATGTCGTGGTCGTGCCCGTCGCCACTGTCGCCACGGCAGAAGAGGGTGACGAAGAGGAAGAGGAGGTCGACGACGAGGACGTCGAGGCCAGCCTGGACCAGATCCTGAAGGAACGCCTGGTCGTCGAGGAGGAGGAGGCCGAGGACGAAGAGGTGGTCGAGCCCGACGACCGGTCCGAGGGCTCTGAGCGGGTCCTTCCCAAGCAACCCGACGAGTTCGTGTGCAGCTCCTGCTTCCTCGTCAAGCACTCCAGCCAGCTCGCCGATCCCGAGAAGGGGCTGTGCCGGGACTGCGTGTGAGAGCCGTCGTGGAGAGACACCGCCAAAAGGAGGGCGCCAGGTGACCGAAAGCAAGTCCCCCGGGGATCGGCTGCTCGAGGTCGCGGTGTTCGGACCGGCAGGCTTGGCGGTCACCATCATCGAGGAATTCCCCAAGCTTGTGGAAAAAGGCCGCCACCGGATCGAAGGGCAGGTGCACACCGCACGTCTGGTGGGGCAGTTCGCCTTCCAGATGGGCCGCCGCCAACTCGAGCAGACGATCGCACACTTCGGCGGACAACCCGACGCGGCCGAGACGCATGCCGATGCTCCGGCGCAGCGCGCCGACGAGGGTGGTGTCGGTGCCGGGTCCCACGGCCCGCCTCGGAAGTCGGAGCCGCAGTCGGAGCCGAGATCGGGGTCGGGGTGGCGCCACCGCCCGTGTCCGACGCGCCCCGGCACGATCCGAGGCCACCGTGGCGACAGCCGTCGTGGCTCGGAGACGGGGGGGCCAACGGCACCGGGTCGCCGGCGTCGCTCGCCATCCCCGGCTATGACAGCTTGTCGGCGTCGCAGGTGGTGCAGCGACTCGAGGGGCTGTCCTCGCCCGAGCTCGAAGAGGTGCGCGCCCACGAGGCTGCGCATCGACAGAGGCGCACCATCCTCCACCGCGTCGAGCAGTTGCTCGCCGGTGGCGACGGCGTGCAGTCCTAGCGGGCGACGGAACAGGATCGAGGCCGGCCCGTGGAGGGCATGCGGCCGGCACGGCGCGAGGACGGCGACCGGTGTGGCGAGCTGTGCCGCGAGGCGCTGCAAGAGCTGCAAGAAGCGCGGGGCGGGCCCTTGTTCGCCCGCCGCGAGACCGGATTGATCGCCAAGGCGCTGATGCGACCGGGCGGTCTCAGTCGGCTCCTGGCCGATCCCCGGCGGCGGGTGCTGCTGGGGACGGTCGACGACACCGTGGTGGGCATGGCGACGGGGCGACTCGACGCGGTGGGGGAGACCGCCCTCGGGATCATCGACGTGTGTTACGTGGAGCGCGCCGCCCGGGGCGTGGGGGTCGGAAGGGCGCTCCTCGACGGGCTGGTGACGTGGTTCGCGACCGTCGGGGTGCCGGGGTGTCGACATCAGCGCCCTCCCCGGGGATCGCGCCACGAAGAACCTCCTCGAGGCGTCGGGGTTCAAGGCACGCCTGATCACGATGCATCGCAGCCTGGAATGACCACGTCGACCCCGGCCGATCCGCCTGTGACGCCGGTGGTGGCCGTCGGGGGCGTGGCGGTGCGCGACGGAGCGTTGCTGCTCGTGCAGCGGGCCACCGAGCCCCAGGCCGGACGGTGGACCATTCCGGGGGGACATGTCGAGCCCGGCGAGGGCCTGGCCAGCGCGGTCGAGCGTGAGCTGCGCGAGGAGACCGGGCTCGAGGTTCGCTGCGGTCCGTTGCTCGGTTGGGCCGAGCGCATGGGCCCGGGGTATCACTTCGTCATTCTCGACTTCACCGTGGCGGTGCCCGATGACGCTCCTGACCCACGCGCCGGAAGCGATGCTGTTGCGGTGGCCTGGGTCCCGCTCGGCGAGCTGTCTCGGGTGTCGCTGGTGGAGGGAGTCGAGGAGTTCCTCCGCGCCCACGGCGTGATCGACTGAGCTCCGGCGGGCGCCCGAGCCCGGGGTGCGACGCTCAGGCTCCTCGGGCGCCGGAGGTGGTCGGCCGACGCGGACCCGGTGGCGGGGGGATGGGCAGTCCCAGGAGTTTGGCCAGTTCGGGGACCTGTCCGGCGGCCCGCCGGACCGAGGAGCGCAGCTCCTCCCCGGCGGGATCGGGGAGCCCGGCGGGCTTCACCGTCCGGCGCACGGGCGAGTCCACCACGGCGTCGAGCAATGTCTTCCAGTCGGCTTCGGCCAAGCCGGGAGCCATGGCGGCTCCGGCCGCCTCGGCCAGGCGGACGGCCATCTCGGCCGGGACACGGGCGGCAGGTTCAGGGGGTCGGGCCGACACGCGCAGCGCGTCGGCGACCCTGCCGTCGTCGAGGGCGGCGGTGATGCGAGCCAGCCATCCGTCGCGCAGGGCCGTCACCCGGGTCTGCAGCGCGTCGCGCAAGGTGCTCTGCATCTCGCGCGCCTCGTCGTCGAGGCTGACGGTGGAGGCGGATGCCACCACGGACCGGACCTCGCGCAGCGGAGCGTCCTTTCCGGCGTTGCGCGCCGCCACGGCGCGGTCCTTCCACCCGGCCAGGTTCATGCGAGGCAGGAGCTCCTCGGCCAAGGTGAGCAGGGGATCGGGGGAGACCTCGGCGCGCCCTTCGGCCCGGGCTCGTGCATTTTGCTCGTCGATGGCGTTGCGCACGGCGGGAATCCCGCCCCGCAGCAGCTGTTCGGCCACGGGAAGCTGCTCGGGACGCAACTCGGCGAGGGCCGCGTTGCGATGCGTGGACACGGGCTGCAGGCGGCGAGGACGTTCGGTTCGTTCGGGCCGGGGCGGCCGCGTTCCGGGGTCGGCGCGGTCGCGCTGTCCCGGCCCGCCGCGATCGGTTCGTTCCGGGCGCTCCGACGAGGCACCCCGCTCCGGACGGGTCGGACGACCGTCGCGCTCGGGGCGAGCCGGACGACCGTCGCGCTCGGGGCGCGCCTCACGCCCGGGCCGGGCGGCACGGGGCCCGGCGCGCTCCGCACCCGGTGGTGTCCCCGGCGCGCCGTTGCGTCGTGAGGGGGAGCCCCGTCCCGGCGCGCCGCCGCCGGGGACGATCGCCGTCGCGGTCCTCGTCGCGCCGGCGGTTTCCGGGGGCGAGGACCACCGACACGCCGCCGGGAGCGCTGTCGCGGCCCGAGCCGATGATCTCGATGCGGGCCACCTTCTCGGTGCGGACCTCCTCTTTGGGGGCCAGCACCGAGGTGACGACGATGCCGTCGAGGTCGAATTCGGCGTCGGCGCGCAGGACGTCTCCGACCTTGGCGCCGTCGGGAAGCAGCGTGCCCTCGAGCGAGCCTCGCGGTTGGCGGGCGCCAGGGGCCCGCCACGTCCACGAGCCGTCGTCGCGGCTGCTGGTCAGTTCGATGTCGATTCTTCGCGTCATTGGGGTCGGACCACGCTACCGTCGGCACCGACACGGCGAGAACATGTCGCTCACCGCCCCCGGCACCAGGGGCTGCGTTTCTGTGGAGGTTCTGAGAATACGACCGAACGCGCCCTGGAACCATGGGCATTCCCTAATCTGACAGGGGTCGGGAACACCCGTGGGTGGTTTTCTCCCCGATGGAACAGGAGCCCGAGCAGTGGACGAGAAGCGTCTGGACCCCGTGGCCGACGACGCCGAGTCGACGTCGACGCCTCCTCCACCCCCGCCTTTGGGCGACACGCCTTCTTCTCTCGGTCCATCGCCTGTGGGTCCATCGCCACGTCCGGGCGCCTCGACCGAGCCCGGCGATGCACAGGGCAGCGACGTGCCGGACGGGGTACCGGCGACGCCGTCGGGGATCGACCCCGCCTCGCCGTGGCCGCCCTACGGGGCCGGACCCTTGGTGGCGCCTCCCGCCCCCGCGCCCGGCGCTCCGGTATGGAGAGGGGCCGAGCCACCCGTGGTGCCCGGATGGCCTCCGCCGGGATACGCGCCTCCGGGCCCCTATGGGGCGGCGCCGCCCGTTGCGTGGGGAGGTGCCCCGCCGCAAGGACCTCGACCGGGTCCGCGCGGCGTGCGGGGATGGATCGTGGTGGCCGTGGTGGCCGCCCTCATCGGCGGCGCGGCGGGAGCGGGGATCGCCGAGGCCGTGGGGACCGGGAACACCGACGCGTCGGCCCCCCCGGTCAGGGTCGGAGCAGAGACACCGGGCCCGGCCCTGGCCGGTGGCGCGCAGATCCCCACCATCGTGAAGAGCGTGCTGCCCGAAGTGGTGTCGATCGACGCCAAGGGCCCCGGGACGGGGGAGGGTCCCTTCGGCGGGGGACAGAGCGAGGATCAGGGCACCGGGATGATCATCGGCACCACCGGAGAGGTGATCACCAACAACCACGTGATCTCGGGCGCCACCACCATCACCGTGACCCTCTACGGTCAGACCGCGGCGCTGCCCGCCACGCTGGTGGGCGCCGACCCCTCCAGTGACACCGCGCTGCTCAAGATCAATTCCCCTCCGGCCAATCTCCAGCCGGTGACCTTCGGGGACTCGACGAAGCTCGAGGTGGGTGACGCCGTCATCGCCATCGGCAACGCGCTCGGGCTGTCGGCGGGCACGCCCACGGTCACCTCCGGCATCGTGTCGGCCACGGGCCGGACGGTGCAGGCCGGCGACGCCGACGGCGGCGCGGGCGAGACCCTGCAGAACATGATCCAGACCGACGCGGCCATCAATTCGGGGAACTCGGGTGGGCCCCTCGTCGATTCGGCCGGACAGGTGGTGGGGATGGACACCGCGGTGGCCTCGTCGAGCAGCGGGAACGCCCCGGCGCAGAACATCGGGTTCGCCATCCCCTCCTCGACCATCCAAGGGCTGGTCGCCACCTTGCGCGCCGGCGGCACGGCGGGCAAGGCCAAGGCCTATCTCGGGGTCGAAGTCACCGACGAGACCACACAGGAACAGCAGGCCTACGGTCTGGTGCCGCCGTCGGGGGCGTTGGTGGTATCGGTGGTGAGCCCGTCACCGGCGGACTCGGCCGGCATCCGCACCGGCGATGTGATCGTCGATTTCAACGGGAAGGCGGTCACCTCGGCCCAGGGGCTGACCAACGATGTCCAGGCGTTGCCGTCGGGGACGACCGTGCGGCTCACGTTGTATCGCGGCCAGGAGAAGATCACGCTCTCTGCCACATTGGGCCTGGCGCCGGCGAGCTGATCCGGCCGGGGAGCAATCAGCGACCCTGGGCCCCGTCCACGAGCTCACGCAGGATGTCGACGTGCCCGGCGTGACGCGCCGTCTCTTCGACGAGATGGGCGAGCAGCCAACGCAGGGTCAGGCCGTGGCGCCCGAGGGCGAGTGGTTGTTCGAGGTCGGGGCAGGCCGCCACGTTCTCGTCGGTGCGCTGTCCCGCTTCGACATAGGCACGACGCACCGTGTCCACCGTGTCGGTGTCCTCCAGTTCGAAGCCATCGCCTCGCAACACCACGTCGGAGCCGGCCAGGCGTCGTTGTCCCCAGTAGACCTCGACGAGGGTCAGATGCTTGACGAGCCCGAGGAGGGTGGTGTCCGACGCCACGAGCCGGCGTCGGGCGTCGTCATCGGACACGTGCTCGAGCTTGCGGTCGACGCTGGCCCGCAGGTAGCCGAGGAAGGCCAGCATCGTCTCTTTCTCTCCCGAGACGATGGCCGGGACGTTGTGGTCGTCGGTTTCCCCCGGCGTCATGTGCCCCCGAGCAAGGAGTCCTCGACTCCGAGCCCGCTCTCGGCCCCGACGCGGATGTACCACTCGGTGCCCCACACGGCCGCGAAGGCTTCTGGCGGCATGGTGAGGAAGAACGAGGTGTCGGTGATCTGACTGGCGTGCACCTCCATGGCCCGCCGTTTGCGGGGGAGGAAGGCGCTCACGTCCACCGCCGCGGTGATGCGATCGGCGCGCACGCCCATGGTGTCGAGCATGGCGCGTTGCTCTTGCGGCATGGACAGACCGAACTCGTCGGCGCGATCGGCCAGCGACAACATGTGGTCCCGGTTCATGGTGGCCATGAACACCCGCGCCGTGGCGGCGCGCTCGGCGCCACGCAATCCCACTCGATGTACCTGGATGTGGTCGGGATGGCCGTACCCGCCGTTCTCGTCGTAGGTGGCGAAGACCTCGGCGTGTTCCTCGTCCAGGATGGTCGCCAGGCGCGACGCCGCCTCGTCGACGTCGGCTTGCCAGAAGCAGGCCGGATCGTTGTTGGTGGCCTCACCGGCCATGCCCGAATCCTTGTACCCGAGATACTCGTGGCGCGCCACGCCCAGGACCTCGCACGCCGCGGCCAACTCCACGGCGCGTCGTTCCGCCAGGGTCTCGCCCGGCGCGAGCAGTCCGTCGGCGACCTCGCCCAGCTCCCCGCGCGTGGCCGTGACGAGCACGACGCGGTGTCCCTCGGCCGCCATCTTGGCCATGGTCCCTCCGGTCTGGATCGCCTCGTCGTCGGGATGGGCGTGGAAGAACACAGCGGTGGCCATCGCCTGGAGGCTACGGCACGCCTGCGCAGCCGATGTCGGGGAGGGGAGGAGCGAGCCTCACAGACGTCGTCCCCGGCTCTCGCCGCCGCGCCTCGTCGCGCCCGGACCTTCCTATGACATCTACGATATATGCCATGTACGGTATATCGACCGGTCGGCGCGTCGCCCCGACGGGATGGCCCCGGTGACGGCCGGAGTGGCATCGTGTGGGCGCAACGACCCCGCGGGCGACAGACGCGCCCGATCAAGACGGAGAGATGGAGGCCCGATGGCCACGACGGTGACGCTCACGACTCCTGACGGCGACATGGACCTGTACGACGCCGAGCCGGCGGGGGAGGCCCGGGCGGCGGTGATCGTGGCCCAGGAGGCCTTCGGGGTGAACCCGCACATCGAGGACGTCACCAGGCGCTTCGCCGCCGTCGGGTACCGCGCCGTCGCTCCCAGCCTCTTCCACCGCACCGGCGCTCCGATCATCGAGTACGGCGACTTCGAGAAGGTCATGCCCCAAATGGCCGCGCTCACCGAAAAGGGTGTGTTGGACGACATCGACGCCGCCATCGCCCACCTCGACGGGCAAGGCTTCCCGATGGCGCGCATCGGGGTGGTGGGCTTCTGCATGGGCGGCACCGTGGCCTTCTTGGCCTCGGTGCGGCGACCCTTGGGCGCCGGCGTGACCTTCTACGGCGGAGGGGTCACCGAAGGACGCTTCGGGATGGCACCCATGGTGGATCTGGCCGCGGAGCTCAAGGCTCCCTGGCTGGGTCTGTACGGCGAGGAGGACCAGGGGATCCCCGTCGACCAGGTCGAGGCCTTACGGGAGGCGGTCCGGGGCGCCAAGGTGGACACCGAGATCGTGCTGTATCCGGGCGCCGGCCACGGCTTTCACTGCGACATGCGCCCCGACTACCACGAGGCCTCTGCCGTCGACGCCTGGAAGCGGGCCCTGGCCTGGTTCGAGAAGTACCTGCCGGCGAGCTGAGGTCTTGAACCGTCCTCTGAGAGCCCGTCCGAAGCGACGGCGCTTCGCGTTCGAGCAAGGGGAAAACGAGGGCTCGGCGAGGCGCGGACCACGCTGTGAGGACCAAGACCTGCGCCCCACCGACACCCTTCTTGACAGGTCGCCAGCGAGGTCGTGGGTGGGGCCCACACCCACCGTACGCCGATGCGAACAAGGTGTCTACGGTCGGTCCCGAATGGGCGCGTGGACTGGCCGAACCCGGGGTGGTTCGCACCCGCCGGACCGACACACCCGCCGCCGCGGCGCCTCGACGCGTCGTGGGAAGGCGAGCCAGAGGTATCGGGGCGGGGTGCCTGGAGTCCGGCCGGGGCGCCGGAGAGGGGTTGCTCCCGGTCGGTCCCTACGGCGTCTTGGGAACCCACCAAGGCCGCCGATAATGTATCTTATGTAAAGTTAGCAGAGACAACGGTGTGCCTGGGCCACGCTGGCGGGCAGGTTGCTGGGTGCCCCTCCCCTTGGGCCGAAATGGGTCAGGACCTGGGCGTGAAGCCCAGCCCCGGGCCGGGCAAGGGGTAGATGCGGGCCGAGGGGCCGCAGATCTCGTCGATGAGCCCGTACTCGAGCGCTTGCGTGGCGTCGAGGAAACGGCCCGCCGCGAGGTCCTCCTCGAGGGCTTCGGCCGAGGAGCCGAGTGCCGCCGCCACACGCTCGGAGAATTGGCCCAGTTGGGCCCGATTGTTAGCCGCCCAGGCCTCGAGGTCGCGGGCCGGGCCCGACAGCTCGAAGACCGGTTCACAGAGGCGGAAGCGGGCGTGAGGGGTGGCCCGGCGGTGATGGGCCACCGCCAGGGGCCCGATGGCGGGACCGGCCGCCTGGCCGACGCAGGTGGCGGTCAGCTCCACGCCCAGGAGGTCGATGACGTCGATGAGGCAGAGGGCGGCCTCGAGGGTTCCCCCGGAGCTGTCGATGTGGAGCTGCACGGGGTCGTCGCCGGTGGCGTCGAGGGTCATGAGCTCGGCCGCCAGGTGGCTGGCCAGGGCGTTGTCGAGGTATCCCCACAGGAAGACCACGCGTTGGTCGAAGAGGCGGTCCCGGGCCGAGGAGCGCCCGGGGCCCTCCTCGGGCCGGTGCGGCGAGGGACGGGGAGTCGTGGGAGGGGTGGTGGTCATCGGCCGCGCTCCCCCAGCCGCCAGTCCAGCTCCACGCCGACCGCCGCCGCGTAGCGCTCCAAGGTGGACAGTCGGATGTCGGCGTCCCCCGCCTCGAGGCGGGCCACGGCGGACTGCGACGTCCCCATGCGCTCCGCGACCTCGGTCTGCGACAGCCCCACAGAGAGCCGACGGCTCACGAGCTCGGCGCTCAGGTCCTTGCGTCGTCGTGCCATCTCCCGGAACCCGGGGAACACCGTTTCGTGTCGGCGCGCGGTCACGGGTCTCCTCGATCGGGCGGTGTGATCGACACCCCAATATACCTCGAATAGGATATCTCACCAATGAGATATCCCGGTGCCGAGGCGACCGTCCCTCCGGGGGGCGGTGTCAAGAGGAGGAGGAAGGTCGTGTCCCTACAGCTGTCGGTGATCCCTACCGTGCTCGAGCAGTCGGCCCGGGGCGACCGGGCTTTTGACATCTATTCGCTGCTCCTCCGCGAGCGCATCGTCTTCCTCGGCCAGGAGGTGGACGACCAGATCGCCAATCTCATCATCGCGGAGCTCTTGTACCTCGAGGCCGAGGACCCCGAACGCGACATCTCGTTGTACATCAACTCCCCCGGCGGCCTCGCCTATGCCGGCATGGCCATCTACGACGTGATTCAGCACATTCGCCCCGACGTGTCCACGGTGTGCGTGGGCATGGGCATGTCGGCCGCGGCCATGGTCCTGTGCGGCGGGGCGGCGGGAAAACGCCTCGCCCTGCCGAGCGCCAAGATCATGATCCATCAAGGCTCGGCCGGAACCCGCGGTGCGCCGCGCGACATGGAGATCCAGTTGCGTGAAGTACTGGCGACCACCAGGCGTCTGGCCGAGGTCATCGCCCATCACACCGGACGGCCGGTGGAACAGGTCGAGAGGGATCTCGACCGCGACTACTTCATGACCGCGCAAGAGGCCATGGAGTACGGACTCATCGACGACATCATTGTGCCCCGACGCGGTCTGGCCTTCCCTCCCCCGGTGGCGGTGGCCGGGTAGAGGCGCGCCGTCGCGCGGTGGTTACTTGGCCGGGAGGCTGGAGAACGCCACCGCGCCGGTGGGCGCGGTCAGCTTCAAGGCCTTGCCCCAATCGGTGAAGGTGCCCGTGTCCTTCACTTTTTGGGACCCCTCCTGCGCCGTCCCGCTGAACTTGAGCGGCACCGTGGGCTGGGACGCGGCCACGTAGAGCGTGGTGGTACCGGTCACACCCGATTGCGGCGTCCCCGGGAGCCCGCCCTTGACGCCGACGGCGGCACGACCGGCGACGGTCGTCGGGTCGGTCAATGTCAGCTTGCCCGTCGGGTTGAGCTGCGCCAGGGTGCCGGCCAAGGTGACCGCCGACACGATCGACTTGAAGAGGCTGTCGGTGCTGTGGACGGCGATCCACTTGTTGGCGTAGGTCGTCGCCACCGTGGCCGACAGGCCCATGGCCGAGGTCAGTCCGCCCGAGTCGCCTCGTACGTAAGCAATGCCGCCGACGTAGATGACCTGAATGTTCTGCGATCCCTGCGCGACGGTCTGCTGGCCCTCGGTTTCCGACGCGTCACCGGTGATGGTCTGAGAGGAAGCGCCTTCGACGGCACTGAGCACATAGTGAGCGGAGCCCGTCTTCTTGGCCGCCGCGGTGGCGGCGGTCAGGATCTGCGCCGCGGTCTTCCCCGACAGCGAGCCGATGCTGGCTGTTTGCGCGCCTCCTGATCCCGATGAGCAGGACGTAGCGATGAGGGCCACAAGGGCGACGAGCATCACAGGAACGGTTCTGCGCATCGAACAACGCTAGTGCATGGGGTTCGGGACCCTGGCGGTCACGATCCGGCTCCCCCTGCTCAGGCTGTTCCCAGCCTGCGGTTCGAAATCGATCACCAGATCGGTGCCGAGGGCCCTGGCGATGCGGTCGAGCGTCATCACCGTGGGCGAGACCTGTCCCCTCTCTCAGACGCGCGATCGATGGCTGGCTCGTCCCCGCTCGCTCGGCCAGCTCGGTCTGGCTGACACCGGCCTGCCGGCGCGCTGCCCGTACGGCGCTGCCCACCATGATCGACGTGCGCGTCCGCTCGTAGCGGGCGAGGGCCTCAGGTCCCCGGTTGAGAGCAGGACGGCGGGGCGAACCCGCGGCGCGGGGACTCCCCGACTTGGATGATCGTGTCCCGGACGCCGCTCCAGCCATATCAAAGATGAACTATATCATGTCGGGGATATGTGTTCGCAGACACACCCAGATACAAGGGATGCTCGGACGCGGTGGCTTAATGTTTACTGGCCGCGCCCTGGCCACGAAACCTGTTCGGCGTGCAGAATTCTGGTGGAAACCGCTCCCTACCTAGTGGTCCGTCGCTGATATAGCTGAAGTAGTTAGGCTGGCAACATGACCATGCTGCTGGCCGCACCGCCACTTCGCATGACCCGCAAACAACGGGCCGAGCTCGCGCGCATCGCACGTTCTTCGTCCCAGCCGCACCGCTCTGTCATGCAGGCCAAGGCGTTGTTGCTTGCCGCCGATGGCGAGGCCAACTACGAGATCGCACGGCGCTTGGACGTGGCGTCGAACTCGGTGCGCAGCTGGAGACGGCGTTTCGAAGAGAGCGGGACCGACTGGGTCGGCACGATTGCACCGGGACGGGGCCGCCGTTCGTGGTTGCCCGAAGGCACCGTGGCCGAGGTAGTGCGCGTCACGAGGGAGGAACTCCCCGATGATGGCTCTACTCAGTGGTCGACTCGGACGCTCGCCCAGCGACTCGGGATCGGCAAGGACACCGTGGCCCGGATCTGGCGGGACCACAACCTGCGACCTTGGAGCGTCGTGAGCTTCAAAGTCTCGAACGACCCGGACTTCGAAGAGAAGCTCGTCGACGTGGTCGGGCTCTACATGAGCCCGCCCGAACGGGCCATCGTCTTCAGCTTCGACGAGAAGACCCAGGTCCAAGCACTCGACCGCACCCAGCCCTCTCTTCCTCTCAAGCCCGGACGGGCCGGGACCATGACCCATGACTACAAGCGTCACGGCACAACGGATCTCTTTGCCGCCATGAACGTCGCCACCGGCGAGGTCCTCTACGACACCCGCACATCGCACAAAAGCACCGACGTGCTCCAATTCTTCAAGTTGATCGACCTCCATGTCGCCAAAGACCTCGACATCCACGTCGTCCTCGACAACCTGAGTGCTCACAAGGCACCGCCGGTGGCCAAGTGGCTGGCCGATCCCAAGCGGGAGCGCTGGCACCTGCACTTCACGCCGACCAGCTCGTCGTGGCTGAACCTCGTCGAGAGCTGGTTCTCCATCCTCACCGAGCGCCGGCTTCGCCGGGGTGCCTTCACCTCCGTCGACCACCTCATCGTCGAGATCGAGACCTGGGCCGAGCATTGGAACGACGATCCCAAACCTTTCGTCTGGAAGAAGCCGGCAGAGGAGATCATCGCCAAGGTGAAGAGAGGCCGGGCTGCATTGGCTTCAGTCAAATCCGCGACGCACCACTAGCAGCGGAGATGGTCGATTTCTTCGGCTAAGGCGGTGGTCACGGCTCTGGTGTAGTCACCTATACGGGTGATCTGATCCTTCAGGGGCATGTCTTTGATCCGTCGAAAGAGGTCTTCCCAATCGTCGGCAATCTGCTGTTTCAGGGTGGGTTCTGGCATGACTCGGACCCTACATCTGGTACCTGGGTGTGTCATCGGACACATATCCCATGTCGGGTATGTGCGGAGGAGAACAACGGCACGACACATCGTCGGGATTAGGGACCTTCGGCCCCTCCCTTCGGAGAAGTCCGTCCGTAGCGTGGGTGGGCGATGACGACCCGGTGTATCGAGGTGCGCGGCCCTGATGCGTCGGGCGAGTTCATCGCGATTCTCCCGAACGGAGAGCGGCGCCCCATCCGGACCGGCGCGGAGCTGGACGCACTGATGCAGGAATGGGGCGTGTTGGTGAAGAAAGGCGACTTCGCCAAATTGGAGCGCCGACCCGACCCGATCCGGTAGGCGGGGGCGCCGCGGCAACGCCTTGCACCGTTCCCGCGACCCGACTCACTCCATCGGCGACGGCGAAAGCCCGAGCTGACTGCTCGGCAACGGGCGTGGGGCGGACGACCCCCGGGAGGGCATGTCGCAGGCCCGGGGGTCGTCCTGGGGTCACGGTACCGACCGCTCGGGCTGGCGGCCACTCGACACTCCCCCGACGGTCCGAAACGGCTTCTCGTACAATGCGACGCCATGAACTGGCCCTTGCAATTCGGCATCTTCCTCGCCCCGTTCCACCCCGTGGGCCAGAACCCCACGCTCGCCCTCGAACGCGACCTCGAGCTCGTCGTTCGCCTCGACCAGTTGGGCTTCGACGAGGCGTGGTTCGGTGAGCACCATTCGGCCGGCTACGAGATCATCGCCTCGCCCGAGGTCTTCATCGGCGTGGTGTCCCAGCGGACCCGGAACATCCGGCTGGGGACCGGTGTGAGCTCACTCCCCTACCATCACCCCTTCATCCTGGCCGACCGCATGGTGCTGCTCGACCACCTGACCCGGGGCAGGGTGATGTTCGGCGTGGGCCCCGGCGCGCTGCCGTCGGACGCCTTCATGATGGGCATCGACCCCATGAACCAGCGCGACATGATGGAAGAGTCGCTCGAAGCCATCCTCGCGCTGCTGGATTACGGCGAACCCGTGACACGCGACGCTTCGTGGTTCACCTTGCGCAACGCGCGATTGCAGCTGCGGCCCTTTACCCATCCCCGGTTCGAGGTGGCGGTCGCGGCGCAGATCTCCCCCGCCGGTCCTCGCGCTGCGGGACGATTCGGATTGTCGCTGTTGTCCATCGGTGCCACCTCCGCCGGCGGCTTCGACGTGCTCGGGTCGCACTGGCAGGTCATGGAGGAGCGAGCCGCCGAGTTCGGCGGCGAGGTGGATCGGCGCAAATGGCGCCTGGTCGGACCGATGCACATCGCTCCCACCGAGGAGCAGGCGCGCGCCGAGGTGAAGTTCGGCCTGGCCCAGTGGGTGGACTACTTCGAGAGGGTGGCCGCCCTTCCCCTGGCGCCGGGCACACTCGATCCCGACAAGATGGTGGATGCACTCATGGAGACGGGCTTCGCCGTCGTCGGAACGCCGGAGATGGCCATCGCCCAGATCGAACGGCTGGTGACCCAGTCCGGCGGGTTCGGGACCTACCTCTTGATGGCACACGAGTGGGCCGACCGCGAGGCGACGCTGCGGTCCTATGAGCTGTTCGCCCGTGAGGTCGTTCCGCACTTCAAAGGCACCCTGTCCTCACTCGAGGACTCGCGGGACTGGGCGGCGGAGAACCGGCCCGAGTTCATCGGGGCCGTGGGTGGCGCCATCATGCAGGCCATCTCGGACCATCACGCCGAGCGCGAAGCCAAGCAAGAGCAGGTGAAGTCGACCGAGTCGTAGCTCCTTATCAGGAGCGGGCGTCGAACGTCGGCACCAGGTGGCGAGCGGCCCGCGCTTCGTCGACCCGGCGAACCGGCGTCAGGTGGGGAGCTTCCATGGCCTCCAAGGCGCCTTCCGGGGTGCCCGCCGCGGCCACGATGCGTTCGAGCGCACTGGCGAGGGCCTCGAGGGTCTGCAGGCTCTCGGTCTCTGTCGGCTCGATCATGAGCGCCTCGTCCACGATGAGGGGGAAGTACACCGTCGGCGAGTGGAAGCCCTCCTCCAGCAGGCGCTTGGCGACGTCGAGGGCCCTCACCCCCGTGGCCCGCTTGAGCGACGCGGCCGAGAGGACGCACTCGTGCATGCAGGGGCGGTCGTAGGGGGCGTCGAGCGTGCTCGACAGCCGCTGTCGCAGCCAGTTGGCATTGAGGACCGCCAGATGTGCGACGTCACGGAGTCCGTCACTGCCGTGCACGAGCACGTAGGTGAGGGCCCGGGCGAGGACCAGGGCGTTGCCGTGCCACGAATGCAGGCGACCGATGGACTTCTCGGGTGTGGTCCATCCGAAGCGAGGCGCCGACGAATCGCCCAGTCGGGTGGGGCGAGGACCGGGGAGGAACGGTGCCAGTCGCTCGGACACCGCCACCGGTCCCGCCCCCGGGCCTCCGCCGCCGTGCGGGGTGGCGAAGGTCTTGTGCAGGTTCAGGTGGACGATGTCGAAACCCATGTCGCCCGGGCGCACCACGCCCAGGATGGCGTTCAGGTTGGCGCCGTCGTAGTACAGGAGCCCGCCGACTCCGTGGATGGCATCCGCGATGGACTGGATGTCCTCTTCGAAGAGCCCCAGGGTGTTGGGGTTGGTCAGCATGATTCCGGCGACGTCCTCGTCGAGCACGGAACGCAGGGCGTCCACGTCCACGCACCCGCGCTCGTCACTGGGCACCGTCACCACCTCGAACCCTCCCAGGGTCACCGATGCGGGATTCGTGCCGTGGGCCGAGTCGGGGATGACCACCTTGTGGCGGATGTCGCCTCGCGCCGCGTGCCAGGCCCGCATGAGCAGGAGGCCCGTCAACTCGCCCGCCGCCCCGGCGGCGGGCTGGAGGGTGGCGGCGGCCATACCGGTGATCTCGCACAGGACCGCTTCGATCTCGACGAGGAGCTCGAGCCAACCCTGGATGCAGTTGGCCGGCGCGGCGGGATGGACGTTGGACAACCCCGGCAGGACCGCGACGGCATCGCAGATCTTGGGGTTGTACTTCATGGTGCACGAACCCAAGGGGTAGGCGCCCAGATCGACGGAGAACTGGCGGTGGCTCAAGCGGGTGAAGTGCCCGACCAGGTCGCGCTCAGAGACATCGGCCAGCACCACCGGGACCGTCTTGCGATGGACCTCGGGGACGAGCTCTTCGAGGGGGATCTCGGGGATGCCCGTGGTGCGCAGCTGCCACGCGCTGCGTCCGGGTTCGGAGAGCTCGAAGAGCGTGGGCTCGGTGTCCCGGCCGAGCAGAGGCGCACTGGCGGCGCGACCGCCGGCGGGCGGGGCGGGGACGAGATCGTCGGTCATCACCGCACCGCCTTCTCGAAGGCCGACACGAAGGCGTCGATCTCCGCCCGGGTGCGGCGCTCGGTCACGGCCACGAGCAGCCCGTCGGTGCGACCCCCCATGTACGTGGGATCGAGGGGAACGCCGGCGAGGAAGCCCTCGTCCGCCAGGCGCTCGACGGCCATCTCGGCGTCGATGGGCAGTCGCAGCGCGAACTCGCGCACCACCGGGGCCTTGGCCACCGGCTCGACGCCCGGCACACCCAGGAGTCCCCGTCGGCAGTACCGAGCCCCGCGCGCCGAGCGCAGGGCCACTTCGGCCATGCCCGAGGTCCCGAGCCACCCCAGCTGGATGGCGGCCGTCACGGCCATGAGGGTCTGGTTGGTGCAGACGTTGGACGTGGCCTTCTCGCGCCGGATGTCCTGCTCGCGGGCCCGCAACGTGGTCACGTAGGCGCGCCGCCCCTCGGCGTCGACGGTCTCGCCCACCAGTCGTCCCGGCAGGCGCCGGACATGCGCCATGGTGCAGGCGAACAGGCCCAGGTACGGCCCGCCGAAGCTCAGGGGCATCCCCAGCGCTTGGCCCTCCCCCACCACCACGTCGGCGCCCCAGTCACCGGGAGCGCGCAGGATCCCGGCACAGATGGGGTCGAAGACGACGATCAGCAAGGCGCCGCTGCGGTCGCACCGGACCCGGGCCTCGCGCAGGTCCTCGAGGCAACCCAGATAGTTGGGATAGGCGACGACGATGGCGCCGGGCTCGTCGGAGTCGTCGAACACCGTCGCGGCCCAGTCCGTCGTCCCCTCCACCAGAGGGACGTCGTGTACCCGATGCCCCGTGCCCGCCGCGAACGTCGCCAGGACGTCGCGCCAGGACGGATTGACGCCGTGCGAGACCCACACGTCCTGGCGGCCCGTGGCGCCCACGGCGAGGTTGACCGCCTCGACGAGCGCGGCCGCTCCGTCGTAGAGCGAAGCGTTGGAGACCGCCAGGCCCGACAACCGGGCCACGAGGGTCTGGAACTCGAACACGGCCTGCAGCACGCCCTGGGCGACCTCGGGCTGATAGGGCGTGTAGGAGGTGACGAATTCCGAGCGCGACGCTAGGGCGCGGGTGACCGGCGGGACCTCATGGTCGTACGCGCCGGCGCCCGCGAAACACACCAGATCTCGCCCGCAGGGTCGGTTGGCGGCCGCGAGGTCCTCCATGTGGGCGAAGACATCGGGCTCGGGCAGACCCGCTGGGAGGTCGAGCCCGCCCGCCAGCCGCAGCGCCTCGGGCACGACGGCGAACAGGTCGTCGAGTGACGAGAGCCCCAGGAACCCGAGCATCGACGCCACCTCGGCCTCGGTGTGGGGCGTGTACCCGCTCACGACGTTCCCGCCCCGGTGTCGTTGGCCTGACCCGCCCGGACGAACGGCAGCGTGGCTACATGGGCGGCGAGGGGTCGGCCCCGCACGTCGATGGTGAGCTCGGTCCCGACTTCCACGTCATGGTCGGTGGCGAGGAAGGCCATGGCGATCCCCCGACCGAGCACGGGAGAGAAGTTCCCACTCGTGACGGTGCCGATCGACGAAGAGCCGGTCAGCACCGCGGCGCCGTCGCGCGGCGGTTGGCGGCCCGCCGTCACGAGCCCCCGCAGAATCCGGCGTGGGCCACTGGCCCGTTCGCGCTCGAGGGCCTGGCGTCCTCGGAACTCGCCCTTGTCCCATCCCACCACCCAGCCCAAGCCGGCTTGCAGCGGCGTGATGCCCGGGCCGAGCTCATGGCCGTGCAAGGGCAGCCCTGCTTCGAGGCGCAGCGTGTCTCGGGCCCCGAGGCCGGCGGGCGCCACGCCGGTGTCGAGCACCGCCTGCCAGAACCCGGCCGCCACCTCGGCGGGCACCGCGCACTCGACGCCGTCCTCCCCCGTGTAGCCGGTCCCTGCCGCGATGCACTGCACCCCGCGCCACGAGAAGTGCCTGACCCTGAATCGGGCCACGGCGGCGGCTTCGGGGGCGACCGAGGCGAGCCGGCGCCGAGCCCCGGGACCCTGCACCGCGATCACGGCGCGGGTGTGGGTGGTGTCGTTTCCCCCGAGAGCGTCGCGCACCCGGGAGGTGTTCGACGCGTTGGGCATGACGTCGAAGACATCGTCATCGAGCCACCACACGATGATGTCGTCGACCACCGATCCGTCTTGCGCATCCAACAGGTGGGTGTACTGAGCACGACCGGGAGCCACCTTGCCCAGGTCGTTACTCAGCTCCCGCTGCAAGGTGCGGGTGCTGCCCGGTCCTCCGACACGAACGGTGCCCAGATGACTCACATCGAAAGCCACGGCATCGGTGCGGCACGCCATGTGTTCGGCCAGCGTGCCACTCCGATAGGAAAGGGGCATGAGCCAGCCGCCGAAAGCCACGAGCTTGGCCCCGAGCGCCCGGTGGGCGTCTTCGAGTGGTGAATGAGCGAGGTCGTGGTCCTCGTTCGATTCCGTGCGGCGCGACGCGTCGGTCGAGGTCGGAGCCGAATCAGAGGAAACCACGCCGCCAGGTTAGGCGGCGGGAGATGAGCGCCGAGTGAGGTCGTACTTCGCCACCAGCGCGAGGTAGTCGCGCTGGTAGAGAAGCTTCACCTCGATGCCCGGGTGCAGTTCGCGCAGCCGTCGGACCTTGGCGTTCTTGCGGGTCACGAGCTTCTGGCTGAGCGTTGTGAGCTCGATGAAGCAGGCGTGGTCGGGGAGGTAGAAGTCGGGACGGAAGCCGACCCGGGGGGAGCCATCGGCGTGCCATTCCAATACGAACTCGACCGGCTCGTACTCCCAGCGCACACCGTAGAAGTCGAGGAGCTCCGCAAAGTGCCGCTCCGAGTCGTGGGCGAAGTGAACCTTCGCCGACTCCCGGGCGACCTCGGCGGCTCCCACCGTTTAGCCCCGAGCCTCCCGAACCGCGCCGGCGTAACGCGCCGGTGGTCGAGCGCCGGGCGAGGCGTTGCGCGTGCCCTTGTGTTCGATCTGCAAGATCGCGGCATCGAGCTCTTCGAGCACGCCCGAGAGCGGGACGATGTTGAGCACTCCCTGTCCGCCCTTGAGCAGGTCCACGACCTCGCCGTGGGTGTGTGCGAGCACCGAGTCGGTGCCGACCAAGACGAGATTGGAAGACGCCAGATCGCCACCGAGACCGTCACGCAAGCACTCCACGGCACGTCGCGCTCGCTGCAGCGAGATCCCCGCGTCGAGAAGCTGCTTGATGACCTTGAGCTCGACCACGTCGGTGTAGGAGTACAGACGTTGCGTGCCACTGCCGCGTGCATCCGCGATCGACGGCCGCAACAGTCCGGTGCGGGCCCAGTAATCGAGTTGGCGATACGTGATGCCGATGAGCGCGCAGACCTGCGGTCCACGAAATCCCTCAGTGTCGAGCGCCGGTTCGGACATGCCCGGCAACTGCGCGGCATTCGACAATCTGTCGACCATCGGGGTTCCTCCTCCACCTCAGGTGCAGGTTCATCCTACCCCGTCGTGTCACAACAGGGTAGTTACGGATTTGTCACCGAAGGTGGACCCAGATCACGGGCGCGCCGGCCCGGTTGAAACGCACCGCTCTGATCGGTTCCGAGAGCAGGAGTCACTTGTGCCACAACGAAAAATCGGCTGCGGTGACTCGGGTCTCGACGGCATCACCTTTCCCGACCGCGGCGACGCAATCGCTGCACGCAAGCTGCGGCTGACCTGCGGCGAGAGGGGATCCCTCACCGTCGACTAGAGGTTCACGTCGAGGGTTCAGTCCACTCGGCGCAGCTCGGCCCGGTACCGGAGGCCGTTCTTGACGTATTCGGCCGCAGCCAGGGTGATGCCGTCGACCCGAGAGGCCTCGGGCTTCAGTGCCGCCGGGATCCCGACGGCGAGGGCCCGGGGCGGTACGTGCATCTGCCGGGGGACGACCGCCCCTGCCCCCACCGTGGCGCCCGAGCCGATCCGGGCGTGGTGGAGGACGATGGCGCCCGAACCGACGAGGCATTCGTCCTCGAGCGTGCACCCCTCGAGATGGACGAGGTGTCCCACCACGCAGCCGTCGCCCACGGTGGTGGGGAAACCGGGTCCGGCGTGGATGACGGTGCCGTCCTGGATGGAGGTGCGGGCCCCGATGACGATGGCGCCGTAGTCCCCGCGCAGCACGGCGCTGGGCCACACCGTGGAGTCGGGTCCGATGGAGACATCGCCGATCACCGTGGCGTCGGGATGGACATACGCGTCGGGATCGATCCTCGGCACCACGTCCCCGAGCGCGTAGACGGCCATGGCCGGTGACGCTACAGGCCCCGGGCGTTGCCGGTTTCGGGACCAAAGTGCGCCTGGAGCGCAGGCCGTCGCCCGGCCGCGCGGTGCCGACACCGACGCCACGGTGTGCGGTGGGGCCAAGCGACCGTGGCCGGGCCCTGGCGTGGAGCGGCGGCCACGGTCACTTGGGGGCGGGGGTTGCTGTACTCCCCCATCGTGCCCGTGGTCGCTTAACGGTCGGTGATGCCCCGCTGTGGGCTCGCTGAGCATTTCCGAGCCTCGGGGAACCGGCCGTGCTCGCTGGCTCTTCGAGCGCTGCGCTAGGTGTGGAGCCCGCACTCCGTTTTGTCGGCACCGGGCCAGCGGCCGGCGCGCCGGTCCTCGAGGAGCGAGACGGGTCGAGTCGTGGGGCTGCAGCCGATGGAGAGGTAGCCCTTGCGGAAGAGGGGGTGGATCGGGAGCTTGCGCTCGGCCTCGTAGTGGGAAACGTCCTCGTGGGTCCACGTGGCGATGGGATTGATCTTCACCAGTCCCCTGGAGTCTTGTTCCACGACCGGCGTGGCGGCCCTCTGTTCGCTGTCGGCCCGCTTCACACCCGACATCCAGGCCTCTTGTCCTTCGAGTGCACGGGCCAGCGGCTCGATCTTGCGCAGTTCACAGCAACGTTCCGAACCGCACGGCCAGGCGTCGGCATCGGAGCCCGGAGTGATGACTCGCAACTTCAGCTGAAACTGGGTCTCCACCCGTTCCACGTACGTCATGGTCTCGGGGAAATGGGCGCCGGTGTCGAGGAAGATCACGTCCACCTTGGGGTCGACACGAGTCACGAGGTCGATCAGGACGCAGTTCTGGAACGAGCACACCAGAGACAGGTGACGGCCGAAGCGCTCTACCGCCCACGCCACCACGTCGTCGGCGCTGGCATGCTCGAGCTCGGTCGCGAGGCGCTCGACCTCGGTCGAGGAGTCCTCGTCACCGACCATGGACAGTGTGTTGACCCGCCTTGCCGGTGAGACCACGTCACCCCCACGTCGTCGCGTCTCCGAAGCCCCCGCTCCCAACCCCACGATAACGCACGGGTGACGACAACCCGCATCGTCAATAATAACGAATGCGATATTCCAGCCCTGGTCACAGGGCCGATCTGGGCACGATCCCGCCTCGGATCGACAAGGCGCCAGGGTGAGGTCTCCTCGGCGTGCGTTGGGCCCAAGGGTGGACGCCCTGCGGTAGGCGAGGTTCAATGGCTCTGAGTTCGTGCGAACGCGATCAACAAGGGGTGCCCGATGACGATGACCGATCTTCCGCCGACTGCGATCCACCGTGGTGAGAAGGAGCTGCCCTTTGTCGACATCGGGGACGGAGGGACGCTTCAGCTCCTCCAGGTGGACCTCTCCAACGGGGTGTGGATCGTGCGGAACCACTTTCCCCCTGACACCACGATCCAAACCCACAAGCACACCGGGCACGTCTACGCCTTCACCCAGAAGGGCTCATGGTTCTACAAGGAGTACCCCGATGTCGTGAACACGGCGGGCTCCTACCTCTATGAGCCGGCTGGTTCGGTCCATACGCTGCACGTGCCGTCGACCAACGACGGGATCACCGACGTCTGGTTCGCCATTCACGGTGCCAATCTGAACTTGGGCCCTGACGGCAATGTCGAGCTGGTGATCGATGCGCACGGCATCCTCCCCTTCTATCTGGCCGCGTGCGCGGAGCAGCACGGCATCACCGACCCTCCCGTCGTCGTCATCGGAGGCTGACAACGTGCGAGCCGCGGTCCTGACCGAGGATCGGCCTCGGCTCGAGCTCGCCGACGTCCCCACTCCGACACCTGCACCGGGAGAGGCGTTGTTGCGCGTGACGGGGTGTGGGATCTGTGGGAGCGATCTCCACCTGGCCAGCCAGTTGGCCGACGCCGGCGCGGTTCTCGGTCACGAGATCGCCGGCACCGTGGCGGGCGTCGGGGAAGGGGTCGACCCGGCGCGCTGGAAGGCGGGCACCTCCGTGGTGGCCCGCCCGCTCTCGGGCTGCGGGCGCTGCGCCTTCTGTAGAAGTGGGCGGCCCGACCACTGCGCGCAATTCCAACTCATCGGCCTCGAACGACCGGGGGGTTTCGCCGAGTTCGTGACGGTGCGTGCCGATGAAGTGTTCCCGCTCCCCGCATCGGTGCAGGTCGACGAGCAACCGTTGGTGGAGCCCCTGGCCATCATGCGCCGCGCCTTCCGGCGTGGTCAGGTGACCGGAGCGGACCGGGTGGCCGTGCTCGGTGCCGGCCCCATCGGTCTCGCCGCCGTGGCGTGGGCGGTGTCGATCGGTGTCGAGACGGTTGTCGTCAGCGAACCCTCGGCCCTCCGCCGTACCTTGGCGTCTCGCCTCGGTGCCGCGGCGACCTTCGACCCCACCGAGGGCTCGGTGGCAGCCGACGTCTTCGAAGCCACCGGAGGCGGACCGTCCGTCGTCATCGAGTGCAGCGGCCGGCCTGGGCTCATCGAGCAGGCCCTGGAGATGAGCGTGGTGGACGGACGGGTGGTGGTCGTCGGCATCTGCCTTCAGAACGACGCCATCTTCCCATTCTGGGGCCTGTCCAAAGAGATCGACATTCGCTTCTCCATCTACTACGGGCGCGAGGACTTCACCGACACCATCGATGCCCTGAACGGCCGCCGCCTCGACGCCGTCCCCATGGTCACCGAGACCATCAACCTGGAACAGCTTCCCGAACGCTTCGCCCGCCTCGAACGAGATCCCGACGCCGGCAAGGTCATCGTCCGGCCGTAGCGCCGAGTGCCTTCAACCGCGCGAGGCCGGGTCCTCGCCGTCGTCATCTTGCTGATCGCGGTCTTCTCGGCGGCAACCGCTCGGTTGTTCCTGTGGCCGCCGACCGATCCGCCCACGCGGGTCGATGCCGTGGTGGCCCTGGGCGGGGACCCGGGGCAAAGGCGAGCACACGAGGCGATCGCCTTGGTCCGCGCCGGGTTCGCGCCCGTGGCGGTGATCTCCCTGGGGGGCACGCCGGCCGTCGCGTGTCCGTCGCATCCCCGGCGCGTCCGGGTGATCTGCTTTCGAGCGGACCCGCTCGACACCCGGGGCGAGGCGCAGTATGTGGCGGCGCTGGCCCGCCGGCGACATTGGGACGACCTGATCGTGGTCTCGGAACGGAGCCAGTCCACGCGGGCCCGGCTGTTGTTCAAGCGGTGCACGACCGCCCACCTTCGCATGGTCCCGGTCAGCGACCCCGTCTCCCATCTCCCCTACGACGTTCTCTACGAATGGGGGGCCCTCCTGAAGGCGCTGGTCCTCCAGCGTTCGTGCTGATCCGTTAACAGAGCCGTCATCGAACAGACCCATCCCGTTCACCCCTGGCTCGTACGCTCACTGTGTACCGTCCACGAGGCGTGACGCGCCAAGAAGGTCGGAAGGTCCAGATGGTGTCCTCCTACCAGCCCGGGCCCGGCTACGACGAGCTCGTCGAGCCCGGGGGTCCGCCTCGGCCCACGGCTCGAGGGCTCTGGCGTCACCTGACCAACCTCGGCTTGGAGGCCCTCCTCGAACGCCAGCACGCGGCCGACCTGGAGATCCGCAGCATCGGCGTGACATTCCAGACCTACGACGGCGACGCGGTGCTCGATCGTCCCTGGCCCTTCGACGTGATCCCACGGGTGCTGGCCGCATCGGAGTGGTCCCGGGTGCGCGAGGGGCTCGTGCAGCGTCTTCGGGCCCTCAATCTCTTCATCGACGACGTGTACCACGACCAGCGGGCGGTGCGGTCCGGGGTCGTACCCTCCGATCTCGTCACGGGCTCGCCGAACTTCCGACCCGAGTGCATGGGGGTCGATCCACCGGGGGGCATCTGGGCGCATATCTGCGGCAGTGACCTGGTGCGGGGCGAGGACGGGACGTTTTACGTGCTGGAGGACAATCTGCGGGTCCCTTCAGGGGTGTCGTACCTCCTCGAGAACCGGATGGTGGCCAAGCGCGTCTTCCCCGAGCTGTTTCGTTCCTACAGCATCGAGCCCGTCGACTCCTATATCGGGCAGCTCAGTGCCATGTTGTCGTCCCTGTCGCCGGCGCGAGGCGAGCCCACGATGGCCGTCCTGACTCCGGGTGTGCACAACTCGGCGTACTTCGAGCATGCCTTTCTCGCCCAACAGCTCGGCATCGAGCTGGTCGAAGGCTCTGATCTGGTCGTCCTCGACGACGACGTCGTGTACATGCGAACGGTGGGAGGGCTCGAGCGCGTGGACGTGATCTACCGCCGGATCGACGAGATGTTCTTGGATCCCGAGGTGTTCAGGCGGGACTCTTACGTCGGGGTGCCCGGACTCATGCGCGCCTGGCGCAAGGGCAACGTGGCGGTGGTGAGCGCTCCGGGAGCCGGGATCGCCGACGACAAGGCCGTGTATGCCTTTGTGCCCGAGATCATCCGGTACTTCCTCTCCGAGGAGCCCATCCTTCCCAACGTGCCCACGTGGAGATGCGGTGACCCCGATGACTGCCAGTTCGTGCTCGCCCATCTCGACGCCCTCGTCGTGAAGCCGGCCAACGAATCCGGTGGCTACGGGGTTGTGATCGGACCGACCGCCGGGGCTGAAGCCCTTGCCCGGGTCGCCCAGCGAATCGAACAGTTCCCACCCAACTGGGTCGCGCAGCCCGTGTTGTCGCTGTCCACCATGCCGACGCTGTGTGACGGGGAGGTGGTCCCCCGTCACGTGGACCTCCGACCGTTTGCTCTTCTGAGCCCGGCCGGGGCCTATGTCACGTCGGGTGGGCTCACCCGGGTGGCCCGGACGGCGGGCTCGCTCATCGTGAACTCCTCACAGGGTGGCGGCAGCAAGGACACGTGGATCGTGGACGCCACCCTCGCGGATCTCGATGACCCGCTTGCCTTCGACGACCCGGGCGTGACGACGACGACACCCCCTTCGCCCGAGGTTGCCAGGCACGGATCGGAGCGGCCCCTTCGCCTCGACGGATGGGAGCTGGCCCAATAGGACGCGGCACAGAGGGAGTCCCCGGACCCCTCGGAGAGGAGCGTGTGATGTTGTTGGCGCGGATGGCCGAATCGGTCTACTGGGCCGGCCGCTATCTCGAGCGCGCCGAGGACACCGCCCGGATCGTCCAGGTCCACGGGGAGACCCACATCGACCTGCCGGTGGGTGAGGACGTCGGGTGGGCACCGCTGGTCGAGATCGCCGGGACCATGGCTTCGTACCGCGACACGGTCCATCGGCTCGGTCCCGGCACCTCCGCCGCGGACGCCAAACGATCGGCCGAAGCCGGGGTCGTGGCCTACGTCCTCACTGACCGCGACAATCCCTCTTCGATCTTGGCGTCGATCTCGGCTGCCCGGGACAATCTGCGGCGCGCCCGCCCCGTCGTCCCGCGGGAGGTTTGGGAGCTGTGCAACGAGCTGTGGGTGGCGCTCAGCCCCGTGACCAACGATGTCGGCCCCCGCGACAGGCGCGTTCGGTGGCTGCAGCGGGTGATCGGGGAGATCCAGCGCATCAACGGGGTGATGCAGGGCACGATGCGGCGCGACGAGGCCCTGGCGTTCTTTCAGATGGGCCAACATCTCGAGAGAGCCGAGATCACGTGCCGGGTGCTCTCGGTCCGGGCCGACAGCGCCATGCCCGACCCCGGCCGAGAGGTCTACAACGAAGTGCGCCAGATGGCCCTGCTCCGATCGTTGGCCTCATATCAGCCGTTCCGGCGCGCCATGCCTGCACCGCCCGACGCGGCGTCCACGCTCAAGTTCTTGCTCCAAGACGAAGCCTTCCCCCGTGCCGTGTGCGCCTGTCTGAGTGAGTTGCGCGACCTGGTGAAGGCCCTCCCCCACAATGAGCGGATCCTGGCGGCCTGCACCGATACGGTGGTGTTGGTCGCCGATGCGCCGGTCGCCCACCCCAGTCCGGCCAGTCTGCGAGCGTTCCTGGCCGAGCTGAGGCCGGCCATCGAGAACCTCAATGACCACATCGAGGCGTCCTTCTTCTCGCCTGCTGTCACCCCTGCGCTCGCACCCAGCGAGCCCGGCCATTGGGCGGCTCGGCCCCTGACGCGCTCGCACTCCGTCGGATCCCCCGATCCGGAGGCACCCCCGGGCAGAATCGGGACCGTGGCCCAAGAGAAGATCTACCGCGTGGTGCACACCACGACGTATGCGTACGAGGCACCGGTCGAGCAGTCCTACAACGAGGCCCATCTTCGACCCCGCGACACGGACCACCAGCTGTGCCGGGCGCACAGTCTCGAGATCGACCCGGCGCCCAGCACGCGCTTCGAGTCGGTCGACCCGTTCGGGAACCACGTGGCGACGTTCGTGGTCCAAGGTGGGTTCGACCGAATGTCTGTGGTCGCCACCAGCGACGTGGTGGTGTCGTCGCCCCTCACACCACCGGCGGGACCACCCTGGGAGTCGGTCCGTACCTTGCTCGAGATCGACCGGCAGTCCTCGGCTCGCGACGCCCGGCGCTGCCGAGCGCCGTCGCGGTCTCATTCCGACCTCGAATGCGTTGGCCGAGTACGCCGAGGGATCGTTCCTGGCCGGCCGGCCCCTCATGGAGGCGGTCCTCGACCTCACCAACCGGGTCTACCGGGAGTTCATCTACGAGCCCGGGTTCACCTCGATCTCCACCCCGCTGCTCGAGGTCCTCGAACAGCGCCGGGGCGTGTGCCAGGACTTCGCCCACCTGATGATCGGGTGCATCCGATCACTGGGGCTGGCGGCTCGCTACGTGAGTGGCTACATCGAGACCTTGGCACCCCCGGGCCAGGATCGCCTCGTCGGCGCCGACGCCTCGCACGCCTGGGCGTCGGTGTACCTTCCCGGCTGGGGCTGGGTCGATGTCGATCCAACCAACGATCAACTCGTCGCCGACTCCTACGTCACCACCGCATGGGGGCGCGATTACTGGGACGTGTCTCCTCTGCGGGGATCGGTGGAAGGAGGCGGTGGGTCACACGACCTCGAGGTGGAGGTGGATGTGACCCCGGTCGTCAGGGCGACGGCAGACGCGTGACGCTGCTGGGCCCGCTGGCGCCTGTCGCCATCGTTGATCGTGTCGTCGAGGGGCGGTTCCAAGGCGCCGATCGCCGGGGTCGGTAGACGCTGTTCGGGCGGTGTCGCGACAGCTTCTTGAGCATGGCGTCGATCTCGGCTCGAGCATCGGCGGCCCGGTCGTTGAGCTCGGCGGGTGACGAGACCAGATAGAGCGCAGCCGCCCTCGGAACGAGGTCCTTGATTCCGATCACCGCCCGGTGCAGCGCGGCGCACTGGCTCCGCGTCCTCTCCGACAATTCGTCCGCGTCCGAGCTCGCCCCCGCCGACGTGGCGATCTCCTGCACGAGCTCCCCGATCCGTTCCAGCCGGGCGCGCAGCCGGGCGCGCTCGGCGGCGCGACGTGACCGCTCGGCAAGCTCGACGGACGTGCGGGTCGTGGACGCGGCATCTCGCGCCGCGTGTGCCGATGATCTGGCGTACAAGAGGCCGCCTATGGCGGCGACCGCGGCAACCGACGCCGCGGTTTCAGTGAACGTGATGGCTTCCATGCTTCGTACCCCCCAGTTCGAGCAAGTCGAGGGCGCTTCTCGTCTGTCGGGACGCGCGTCCTCGCACGCGCGAGCCTACGGGGCATGCCCGTCGCGCCGACTCCGCTGGAGTCAGTTGAACGCTGTCAGTAACCGTCATTGGTTCCGCATCGACGAGCTGTCGTCGGAGCGGCACAGGTTCTAGTCCTAGTCCCGCGATCCGAGCCTCCTCTCGGTCACTACGGACAGTCCTTCTTTTTGTTCACGGTCGATTGAAAGGAATCTCCAAGCTGCCGTACAGGTTTGTACCCGAAGATGTGGATGTCGTCGTCACGTGTGTCGATGGCAGAGATCGACGGATATTCAGATGGGAGCACCTGTGAACAGCGACACTGGTCAAGACGGGCAGTCGGGTGAGTACGGGGATCGGTCCCCCACCGAACGCGAGTTCACCCAGGTCACGCCGGTGCCGGAGCAGCCCACGGGAGAGATCCCGGCCATGGGACCGCCCACCGCCGAGGTGCCTGTGGCGGGTGCGCCCCGGCCCGAGGTCCCGGGGTCGGACCCCGCCCCGACCGGTGCCACGCCGCCCCCGTCGTCGCCTCCCCCGCCCCCCTGGAGCCCTCCCCCCGCCGGGGCGAACGTGCCCGGGGGGTACTGGGTCCCGGGATCGATGCCCCCCGGTGGGACTCCGCCGTACCCCCCTTACGGCGGTCATTACCCCTACGGAGGCCCCTCCCCCTTCTACAGCGAGACACCCAAGCGAAAGCCCCTGGGCAACTGGGGAATCGCCACCCTCGTGGCCGTGGCTGTCATCGCCGTGTCGGGCGCGGCCGGCGCCGTGGTGGAGCACGCCGTCGACAACACCACGACGAGCAACGGCAACTCGTCCCTGGGCACCTTCCCGCCCAGCAACTCCGGATCGGGTCTGGAGCCGGGTTCCGGGTCTGGAACGGGAACCGGATCGGGATCGGGCAACTCGCCGGCTGGGGTCAACACCTCGGCCATCGCGTCGCAGGTCGACCCCGCCCTCGTGGACATCGACACCACGCTGGCCCAAGGCGGGGCCGCGGCCGGGACGGGGATGGTCCTCACCTCGTCGGGCCTCGTGCTCACGAACAATCATGTGATCGAGAACGCCACGACCATCAACGTCCAAGTCGTGGGTAGCCACCAGACGTACTCGGCCACGGTGCTCGGGTATTCGGTCACCCAGGATGTCGCTCTGCTCAAGCTTCAGAACGCCTCGGGGTTGAAAACCGTCTCGATCGGCAATTCGAACGTGAGCGTCGGGGCGCCAGTGGTCGCCATCGGCAACGCCGGGGGCACGGGTGGCACACCCACCGCGGTGGGCGGGACGATCACCGCTGTCAACCAGACCATCACCGCGGGTGACTCGGGCACGGTGTCTGAGACCCTGAGCGGCCTTCTCGAGACCGATGCCGACATTCAACCCGGAGACTCCGGCGGTGCGCTCGTCAATACGTCGGGGAAGGTCATCGGCATGAACACGGCGGCAGCCGAAGGCACCGACGGTGGTGAGAACCAGGGGTATGCGATCACCATCAACCAAGCGATGACCATCGCGGACCAGATCAAGAGCGGCAAAGCCAGCTCCACCGTCGAGATCGGACCCCGGGCGCTGCTCGGCGTGGACGTGACCGACGGGTCGCAAGCGGGTGGGAACGGCTTCTTCGGCGGATCGGGTAGCAGCTCGGGAGTGGCCGGCGCCTACGTCGATGGGGTGGAGTCTGGCAGCGCGGCCGACAACGCCGGCATCGGAACCGGCGACACGATCGTGTCCATCGACAACACCACGATCTCGTCGGCCTCGGACCTCACCAACGCCCTGGTCCACTACAAGCCAGGCGACACCGTGACCGTCGGTTGGGTGGACGCCCAGGGGGCCAGCCACACCGCCTCGGTCCAGCTCACCACCGGACCTCCGGCCTGACGCTCCCTTCGGCCGCCGGGCCGGACCGTCGGACCGACCGGGGAGAGCCGGCACAGGCCATGCAGGTGCGGGTGGCGGGTCTCGCCACCAGCCGCTGCGACGAGATCGACGCACCACACGATTCACACCGCGAGTAGGTGCCCTGCGCGAGCCTTGTGAGCGCTCGATCCAGATCGTCCAAGTGGGCCCGGTCCTGGGCCAGTAGGGCGGCGATCTGGGCCCTCTCGAAGGCCACCGTCGACCCTTCAGGATCGTGTTCGTCATCGATGTTGGAATCAGACGATGCCGCCACGATCTCGTTGAAGTCGGCCGTCATGGCCTCAATGCGGGCCAGTGTGGCCTGTCGTTCCGCATCCAGGACCGTCCGGGTCTGCGACTTCTTCACGGTGTCGACTCCTGAGTTATGGCGCGTCCCGCCACTAGATTGCGGAAGATGGACGAGTCCGTGGGGGCCTGCATCTCGAGGGGCGGTGGCCGGTGGCACCTGGCGATGTCGAATGTCCATTCCGAGCGCCGTGTCGGCTGAGCCCAACCTGTTCATGGTGGGGGCGCCGAAGTCGGGGACGACGGCGCTCGCCACCTACCTTACCAAGCACCCTGACGTCTTCGTTGCGGCCAAGGAGCTGAACTACTTCAGCTTCGACCTGGATTTCCGCACGATGAAGGGCGAGACGTGGCGCGTCACGAAAGAGGCCTACCTGGCGTGGTTCTCCGACCATGTCGACAAGCGCCATCGCGGCGACCACTCCGTGTTCTATCTGTACTCCCAGCAGGCGGCGAATGCGATCCATGACTTCAACCCCGAGAGCAGGATCATCATCATGCTCCGGAACCCGGTCGACCAGATGCATTCCCAACACAGCGAGATGCTCTTCCAGGGAGACGAGAACCTGCGCGATTTTGCTCAGGCGCTCGCGGCCGAGGACGACCGCAAGCACGGCAGGCAGATCCCTCCCCGCTGCCGCAAGACCTTCGGGTTGTTCTACAAGGATCTCGCACGGTACGCGGCGCAGGTCGAGCGGTACTTCACCGTGTTCGGCCGCAACCGGGTGTCGGTCATCCTCTACGACGACCTCGTGACCGACACCCCCGGCACCTACCGACAGGTGCTGCAATTCCTGGAGGTCGACCCCGACTTCACGCCTGAGTTTGCCGTCATCAATGCCAACAAGGTCGTACGCAGCACCTTCACGAGGGAGTTCCTTCGCCGCACCCCGGCGAGTATTCGCCGGTTGGGTCGTCTCTTCGTCCGCAACGAAGTCGAGCGGGCCGCGCTGCGCCGGCGCCTGCACGCCCTGAACACCCAACAGCGTCCCCGTCCGGCGATAGATCCGAAACTCCGCCTCGAGCTCGAAGCCGAGTTCGCGCCGGAGATCCGTCGCCTGGAGGAGCTGCTGGGTCGGGACCTGGGTCGCTGGAGCAGCGCCGCTCCGGCCTCCGGGGCCACCAGTGACCCATGACCGGTGATTCGTCGGGCGCGGTGTGGACCTACTGGGAGAACCTTCCCGGCACGTCGCGCTCGGCCTACCTGGACCTGTGTCTGGAGACCATTGCGAGACACAGCGCGCCCATGGAGCTCCGTGTGCTCGATCGCACCACGGTTCCCCACTGGCTGCCCGACCTCGACGTCGAGCGCTGGGAAACGCTTCCGGCTCCCAACTACCGGTCGGACTACGCGCGCTCCCGTCTTTTGCAGCGCCACGGGGGGATCTGGATCGACTTCGACACCGTGGCGCTCTCCCCGTTGTCGGAACTGCTCTCCGAGATCGACGGCACGGGCATCGTGTGCTGGGGGCAGGAGCTGGGGCGGTTCTTCGGCAACATGTGTGCGGCCGCACCGGGCTCGCCCTTCGTCGATGCCTGGGTGGAGGGCCAGGACGCCGCGTTGTCCCGGCGGACCGACTGGTCCGAATTGCCCTACTCGGGACTGGCTCAAGACGTCTGCTGGCCGATCGCCCGGAGCGTGCCATGGAAATCGTTCCCCATGGACCGGATCGCCCCCGTGCCGTGGTATCAGTGGCGGCGGTTCCTGTCGCGTGTGGACTCTCCCCGGCGCGTGCTCGCCGGTCGACCCATCACGGTCGTGCTCTGGAACGCTGTCATGGCCCCCTTCCTGCGGAGCCGCACCCGCGAGGAGACGCTGGCTAGCCCGATGCTGCTGAGCCGATTGCTGCGGATCGGCCTCGGGCTCTCCACGGCCGCCGACGAGGAAGACGCTTGGACCCGACTGGACGTCGTGTCCGGTCTCCGGTTCTCGCTCACGGGTCAGCGGTTGGAAACGACCGCCCGGCGGGTCCTCGGTCGTCGTCGTGCGTGAGCATGGGACGTCAATCTGGAGACAATGCCGGGGAGATCCACTGATACAGGATGGGAAAGCCCGCTGAGTACTGGACCCCCTTGGGTGTCGATCCGGCCGCGATTTGGAACGTGATAAACCCGCTCGCGCACTTTCCCGCGCCGAGTGCGTTGATCTCATCGAGTCCCGGCTTTGCGGCATCAGCAGTGGCAAAGACGGTTTGACCTCCTGGAAACGCCAGATCAAAGTCCGTTGCCAGTTCGGGTGTCGCTTGTTGCATGCCACCAGATCCCGCGCACACCCGCACCTGCGCCACCGCGAACTCCGTCCCGGATTGAGGTTCGACCCCCTGGACTCGAGAGGTCGCGGGGACGGTAAGAGAGACGACGGTAATGGTGGCCAGTCCGGGTGGAGCCAGAAACTCATCGGCTGGAACCGTGACGGTTTGCCCGTATTGGACGATGTCGGTCCTGGCATTGAGGTTGAGGTGGAGGCCGTTCAACGACGTGACGGTGAACGCCAATGCGATACCGATCAGGACCGTCGAGATGAGGCCGACCAACCCGATGACGAGTCCAGCGATGGCCAGACCGTCGCCCCCCTGGGTACCACGGGACTGCGTGATCTGTCGCCGCGAGACAAAAGCGAAGACCACCGCCAGGAGGGAGCCGAGGCCACCGATCCAGAGCAGGGACAGCACCAGGGAGGCGATGGCCAACCCGTTCGTGCTTCGGGGTGCTGGTGGTGCGGTCAGGACCGAGACAGGCGGATACGGGCTCGGCGCGCCGAACGGCGGGGGTACGGGGACCTGGTAGCCAGGATGGTGTTCGGGGGGATACCACCTGCCATCCGATGCTTGCCACCATCCGGGACCCTGGGAGGTGTCGCTCATGGTGCGGCTCCCCTTCGGATCCCGCTTCGAGGCATCACGCACTGTAGAGCGAACCCCGCAGCGTCGCTCTCAGTGAACCTCGACTCGCCGAAATCGTGGTCAGGAGAGGGATCCCTGGTTGAACGTCTACATTTATCGAGTGCAGTTGCCCGCACCGAGGTCTCCGTGCTCGTGGTCCTCCGACTCGCCCTCAGCGCGTTAAAGACGCCACATGGCAGAGGACCTCTACTACGACCCGTATGACTTCGAGATCGACAGCGACCCGTACCCGGTGTGGAAGCGCTTGCGCGACGAAGCGCCGCTCTATTTCAACGAGAAGTACGACTTCTACGCGGTCAGCCGCTTCGATGACGTCGAGCGCTGTCTCCTCGATTGGCAGACCTACAGCTCGGCCAAGGGATCGGTGCTCGAGATCATCAAGGCCGGTATGGAAGTTCCACCGGGCCTGTTCATCTTTGAGGACCCTCCTGACCACAACCTGCACCGAGGGGTCCTGGGTCGGGTGTTCACGCCCTCTCGGATGGCGGCGATCGAGTCCAAGGTCCGGGCCTTTGCCGTCCGAAGCCTGGAACCGCTGGTCGGGAAAGGCGGCTTCGACTTTGTCGCCGACCTCGGTGCGCCCATCCCCATGCGCACGATCGGGATGTTGCTGGGCATCCCCGAGGAGGACCAGGAGTCTCTCCGGGGCCGATTCGACCAGGGCATGACGCTCGAAGAAGGAGTGATGCCTGATCCCTATGCGCTCCAGGGGGCCGGCATAGGCACCAACTACGCCGAGTACATCGACTGGCGGGCAGAGCACCCCTCTGAGGACCTCATGACCGAGCTCCTGACAGCGGAGTTCACCGACGGGAACGGGCAGGTGCGAACGCTCACCCGAGGCGAGATACTCGGCTACGTCGAGTTGCTGGCTGCTGCAGGCAACGAGACGACGACGCGCCTGATCGGTTGGGCGGGCCAGCTCCTGGCCGATCACCCGGACCAGCGAAGGGAGCTGGTGGAGGACCAGCGCTTGATCCCGAACGCGATCGAGGAGCTACTCCGCTACGAAGCGCCTTCGCCCGTGCAGGCACGCTCCGTGACCCGGGACACAGAACACCACGGCGGGGTGGTCCGGGCCGGGAATGTCGTACTGCTTCTCAACGCGTCAGCCAACCGGGACGAGCGGCAGTTCCCCGAGCCTGACCGCTTCGACATCCATCGCACGATGCGGCGTCACCTCAGCTTTGGTTATGGGCTTCACTTCTGTCTCGGGGCATACCTGGCGCGCCTCGAGGCACGGATCACGCTCGAGGAGGTGCTGAAGCGATTTCCGGTCTGGGAGGTTGACACGCAGCGCGCCATTCGAGCTCGAACCTCCACCGTGCGCGGCTGGGAGACGCTACCGGTGATCGTTGCGAACTGACTCGAGATCCTCCCGGAAAGACGGTCATCCCCACACGATCGACATCGGCCCTTTCACCGGCATTCCGGTCTGATCGATCCTCTGATCGCCCGACTCCGAGTGGCGACTCCAAGCCCTCGCCTAAGGCATGGTCCCGTTCTAGTCCTGAGGCCACGCGACCTAACACCCGTAGACTCGCGACCGGAGGGATCGTCGATGACAAGCCCAACCGACTCTCTGGGTGCTCGCCTGAGCGAAGGCGGCAACGACCGCGGCCCACTTGAAGAGGCCATGGCGAAACATGCGGCTCGTCAACGTTGGCTCGGCCCGCTCAATGGGTTAGTAGTCGCTACCATTCTCGCCGGGGTGATGATAGGAGTCCTGCTGATTGTGTTTGCCGAGATGAGATCAATAAGTCCACCGGAGACTACAAGGGCCGATGTGCTTCGTTCAATCGTGAGCACCGTCTCCGAGAACATGCCTTCACGTTCTCGACTGTTGAGCCATCAATACCCCGAGCCAAAGTCGCACACCTGCGATGTCGAAGCGCACTTCGTGTATTACGTTCCACCGAGCACCGGGGTTGCCGCTCACAGATGGACGTTGGACCCGAGTTCGGCGCCATACTCTTGGGACCAGAGTGTCAACTTTGCTGCACCGGGCCAGGAACAGATGGATGCGGATATTTCGCTCAATGCAAAGGTAATCTCCAGATTAAGTGGCACCTGGGAGATTGATGCAAGCTCAACTGGCTGGGGGTGTTGACATGTTGCTCGCCAACACCGGGCATTGGGGGATGCTCCTGTCAACTGCGCTAGAGAGCACTACCAGCGGCCATCACTGGCGTTGAACACTTTCGGATCGCCCCGTCGAACCGCGGTAATAGTCATTGGCACTCAATGTAGTGAGCTTTGGCTACCACGGTGGGTGCCACTGCTCAAACTGCGAGGACTCGGGATACCGTACAGGGCGTCTTACCTCGGTGTTCTTGGTCGGGCTGGCGAGATTTGAACTCGCGACCTCTTGACCCCCAGTCAAGCGCGCTAACCAAGCTGCGCCACAGCCCGTGCTGCAGGTCGGCAGTCTAGACGCGTCGGTCAGGCGTGATGGACGAGCCAGCCGATGCCCTGGTATGCGCGCCAGACCAGGTAGACGCCCGTGGCTGCGATCATCAGCTTGAAGTGCCACGGGATCTTGCGGCGCGCCAATGGCGCGCCGCATTCGGGGCACTCACCCTCGTCGGTGAGCTCGTCGTCGTCGACCATGTGGTCGCAGGTGTCGCACCAAGGCACGATCAGGCTCCGGGGGTGGCGACGTCGAGCGGTCCCTCCGACTCAGCCACGTCGGTCCGGCCTCACGACCCGATTCGAACCCGGAACTTCACCGGTGTAGGCCCGATCCCGAATTGCTCGCGCAGCTTGCGCTCCACATAGCGAAGGTAAGGCGCGGGAAGGCGCCTGGTGGTGAAGAGAGTAAAGGTGGGAGGGTCGATGGCGCCCTGCACCGCATACTTGATCCTCGCTCCGGGAGAGGCGTGCGCGCTCTGGATGGACCGAATGGCGCGGTTGAGCTCGCCGGTGGGGATCCGGTGGTGGTAGGCCTCCACGGCCCGCCCCAGCGCCGGGAGGATCTTGTGCACGCCCATCCCGCTCATGGCGCTCACTTTGACGATGGGCGAGTCCCCCAGAAAGGCGAGGCGGTCCTCCGCGGCGTCGACGATGTCGCGCCGAGCTTCGGCTCCGAGGAGCTCCCATTTGTTCAGGACGATGAGGACGGGGCTCCCTGAGGCGCCGATCCGTTCCGCCAGGCGTTGGTCCTGATGGGTCACGCCGTCGGTGGCGTCGATCACCAGGAGGACGACATCGGCCCGGTCGAGTGCTTGGAGGGCCCGCACCATGGCGTAGTACTCGGTGCCCTCCTCGGTGCGCGAGCGACGCCGCATCCCGGCGGTGTCGATGAAGCGGACGGGCCCCTCGGCCGTCTCGATCTGGGTGTCGATGGCGTCGCGTGTCGTGCCCGGGAGGTCGTGGACGACCGAGCGCTCCTCCCCCAACATGCGATTGAACAGCGTCGACTTGCCGACGTTGGGCCGCCCGACGATGGCGACCCGGGTCGCCGACCCCTCCGACGCGGCGCGTCCCGGGTCGGCCTCGAGGCTGCTCTCCGAGTCGTCCTCGGCGACCGAGCTCGACGGGTCGGGTAGCAACCGGACCACTTCGTCGAGGAGGTCCCCGGTCCCCCGCCCGTGCAGGGCGCTGACCATCCACGGATCACCCAGGCCGAGGGAGACGAGCTCCCACGCGTCGGCTTCTCGCCGCTCGTTGTCGACCTTGTTGGCCACCAGGAGGACGGGCCGTCCCGATCGGGTCAGCACCCTGGCGACGTCGTCGTCCTCGGTGGTGATGCCCACCGCGGCGTCCACCACCAGGAGCACGACATCGGCGCTGGCAACGGCCCGCTCGGCCTGCTTGGTCACCTTGGCGTCGAGGGTGTCACCCTTGCCCAGCCACCCTCCAGTGTCCACCACCGTGAAGGGCCGTCCGTTCCATTCACATTCGAGCTCGAGCCGGTCCCGGGTCACGCCGGGCTTCTCCTGGACCACCGCAGCCCGCCGTCCCACGAACCGGTTCACGAGCGTGGACTTTCCGACGTTGGGGCGACCGGCGATGACGACCAGGGGGCGTCGGGCGGTCGGATCGGAGCCGGATTGGGCTCGTCGGGGAGTTCCCACGGACGCGGCGCCGCTCACCGCGACGCTCCGAGGGCCACGGTGACCGGTCCGGGAGGGGCCGGGCTCGACGGCGATGGCAGCGTGCCGGGTGCCGCCCGGGCGCCCTTCAGTGCGAGGCGCAGCGAGTAGCCGTCGCTCGGGATCACCTCGACGGCCAGCGGGAGATCTGCCACGGTCATCCCGTCGAGGAAGGATCCCTCCGACAGGCACACGTCAGGGAGGAGATAGCGCCCAGCGGCTGGTTGGTGGCGCAGGACTCGAGCCACGTCGCTCCCGGTCATCAACCCGGTGACGCCGATGTTGCCGCCGAAGAACGTGTTGGGCACGGGGACCAGGCGCACGTGGGGCCCCTGGTCGCGCAGGAGGGGCTCGAGCACCGCCGCCCCGAGCTCTCCGGTGAGGATGGCGATCGGGGCGCGAGGTGCGGCGACGGCCCGATCACGAGGGGGCGGGGGGCTGTCGGTGGCTCGAGGGGCGCGGTAACCGGCGGCGGGCGCGCCGTCGACCCAGGAGAAGAACCCGGGTTGCGCGCCGTAGGCGGCGGAGGTGTCGCCGTGATAGGAGGCCTCGAAGGCGCGGGCCATGCCGATGCCGTTCTCGTGCTGCGGGAAGCCGTCATAGGCCTGGGCCGGCGGGAAGGGCCGGCCGGCCAAGAGGTAGTACTCGTCCGCGCAGTACACGAGGCGTCGGCCGAGGCATCGCAGGCACAGCTCCTGCCACTGTTCCACCACGTCGATCACCGCGGCGGCCTCGGCCACGGCGTGGGGGCGCATGGACGGTTCGGTCGTGTAGTCACTCACCCCGAGCGGGACGCACGCCACCGTGGTGAGATCGCTGTACTCGTCGACCAGACCGGCGAGCGTGGTCTCGAGCGCGCCGGCGTCGTTGATCCCCGGGCACACGACGACCTGTCCGTGCACCTCGATCCCCCCGTCCAACAGGGCCCGCAACCATCGCAGGCTGGTGGCGCCCCGGGGGTTGCGCAGCATCCGGGCCCGCAGCGCGGGGTCGGTGCTGTGGATGGAGACGAACAGCGGTGACAGCCGTTCGGTGAGGACCCGCTCGAGGTCGAGCTCGGTGAAGCGGGTCAAGGTGGTGAAGTTCCCGTAGAGGAACGACAGCCGGTAGTCGTCGTCTTTCAGGTAGAGACTGCGCCGCATCCCCTTGGGCAGCTGGTAGATGAAACAGAACTCGCAGTGGTTGTCGCACGTGCGCACCCGGTCGAACAGCGCCGAGGACACCTCGATCCCGGGCACCTCCCCCGCCGCTTTGTGCAGTGTGATGGTGAGCTCCTCGTGGCCCCGGCGGACCTCGAGCTCGGGGTCGGCCTCGTCGACCAGGAGGCGGTACTCGATCACGTCGCGCGGCACGCGGCCGTCCACGGCGAGCAGCTCGTCATTCACCCGGAGGCCGGCACGCTGCGCCGGGGAAGCGACCGCCACGGAGACCACCCGAGGCGCCGACATGCGCTTCAGGCTACCTGTTCCCGCCGGCCTCCATCCCCGGCGGAGAGGGCACGGCGGGCCGATAACCTGGGATGGTGCCGGTCGAGCGTGTCTTACTGGCTTCGCCCCGCGGCTTCTGCGCGGGGGTCGAGAAGGCCATCAAGGCTCTGGCGTGGATGGTCCGGGTCTTCGAGCCGCCGGTGTACTGCTACCACGAGATCGTCCACAACCGGCATGTGGTCGAGCAATTCCGGGGCCGGGGCGTGGTCTTCGTCGATGACGTGGACCAGGTGCCCGACGGGGCTCCCCTCATGCTCTCTGCCCATGGCTCGGCCCCCGAGGTCGTGACCGCGGCGCGTGATCGGGGACGGGTCGTGGTGGATGCGGTCTGTCCTCTGGTGACCAAGGTCCATCACGAGCTGAAGGTGCGCGCCGGCAAGGGCTACACCGTCTTGTACGTCGGGCACGAAGGCCACGAGGAGGCAGTCGGCACCATGGCGGTGGCCCCCGACTCGGTCCGCCTGGTGCGTTTCGAGACCGATGTCGACGACGCCGCGGCGGAGATCGCGCCAGGCGCCCCCGTGGCGTTGCTGGCCCAGACGACACTGAGCCACGACGAGTGGTCCGACATCATGAACCGGGCCCGGGAGCGGTTCCCCGATCTGTGGATGCCCAACCGGTCGGACCTGTGTTTTGCCACCACCAACCGCCAGGCGGCCTTGAAGGTGATCGCGGCACGGTCCGACGCGGTGGTGGTGATCGGCTCGGTGAACTCCTCCAACACCCGGGCACTCGAGAAAGTGGCGCGCGCCTCGGGGTGTCCGCTCGTACTCCGGGTGAACGAGGCGGCCGAGCTTCCCGACGATCTCTCGGGCACGGTGGGGGTCACGGCCGGAGCATCGGCCCCCGACGAGCTGGTGGAGGCGGTAGTGGCCCGTCTCGCGCCTGTCCACGGCGTCGAAGAGGTCCATGTCACCGACGAGGACGAGTACTTCCCTCCACCTCCCGAGCTGCGCGACCTGCTCCGAGGACTGGCCGCCGCGGTGGCGGTCGGGCTGGCTGCGCCGGCTCCCGCCGATGGTGGCGCCGGGGCCTCTGCGTCACCATCGGGATCCCTCGACGGTGGGACGACCGGCGACCGGCAGATCTCTGCTGCCGACGTCCTGGCGCAACTGGCGGGGTAGCCAGACTCGAGGCGTCGACGACAGCGGCGGACTCGGCGCCCGGCCGGTAAAGGGAACGTGAGGGAAAGAGCGCTTCTCACACCGTCATCCCGGACGTGAGCCCATCACCTCGTGGTCGGAATCTCGAGCGACATCTCGTATGCGGACACCGACGGACGACGCCGGGATACGATTCGGTCGGTCTCCGCATTTCTGGGCCACGTCGCCGAAGTCCCGAAGAGCATTCGTGAGTGGATGACCAACCATGACAACGAACGAGGTGACCACTGTCGGACCGACTGAGCCGACCGATGATCGCCCCGTCGTTTCACCGGCAAGAAGTCGTCTTGATCAACTGTTGATGGTGGTGGCGGCGGTGACGGCGACGATCTTCATCGCCGACCTCGTGGTCACCTTGGTGGGCATCTGCTTCGTGCGGCACCCGTGGGTCCGATATCCCGACAACATCGTGGCCGACGCCAAGGCCGTCGCCACCGGGCACTTTCCGTACGGGAACCCGGCGACAGAGTTCGTCGGCTTCTCGTACACGCCTCTCTTCACCTTCCTGTTGGCGGGACTGTTGAAGATCTACTGGTGGGAGGGCTGGGAGCAGGTCATTTCCATGGTGGCCATCGCAGTGTCGATGATGGCGCTCATCCGGATGATGTGGAGCGGCACGCGTGGATGGGCGAGCCGTCTCGTCACGGCCAGCTTCGTAGTGGCGCTGTCCTTCGGCGGGCTCACGGCCCTGACGGGCCTCTACGACTACGGCGTCGACCAGCTGGCGTGGTGCTTCTTGGTCATCGCCGGGGCCATCACGTTCCGGGGACTTCTGTCACCGACCGGACTGTCGCGTCGACAGCTGTTGGCCACCGGCCTCCTCCTCACGGGCTCGGTTTTTTCCAAGCAGACGACGATCGTGCCCTGCGTGCTCATCGCCCTGCTCACACTGGTCGTTCCACTCGTGGTGGAGCCCCGGCGGACGTGGACGTGGCCCAAGACATTGCGTTCGGCCACGGTCTTGGTGACCTTCGTGGTCTCATCGGCGATATTCGGGATCGTCCTGCAGGTGGCGAGCCACGGCTGGGCCTACGACCTCCTGGTGACCGATCCCTTGCGCTACGCCCGCGTCGTGTCGCTCGGGCGGGAGATCAGCGAGAGCCTCCGGCTCATCACGGTGCCGCTCATCGCCCTGGCGGTGCTCGTACTGTGCGTGGCGTGGTCGTTCCTGAGCGATCCGCAGCGCAGTGATCGTCGCAACGTCGTCCTCGCCGTGGCAGCCGTTGTGGTGGCGCTCAGCTCCATACCCAGTGCGATCGTGGCCGAAGCAAAGCTGGGTGGCGACGTCAACCAGCTCGCCGGACCGGTCTGGACGATCGCGTTGGGATGCGGCGTCCTTCTGCTGCTCCTTCGACCTTCAGGTCGGCAACTGGCGGCCGCCGCGATCGCCTGCGGCGTGCTGCTGGTCGGGATCGATCCTCTGGCTCATGTCATCCCCGGGGCCCCGAACATCCACGACGAGGAGGTCACGTGGCCCAGCATGGACCCGTTCCTCTATGCGGCTGTCGACAAGGGTGAGGCGGTCTTCGACCAGAGTTATCCGTCACTCTCGGTGTCCCCGGCCGCGCCCACGTATCCCGCCGGGGACATTGACGACATCTTGGCCGCCGGGTACACGCCGAGATGGTTCACCGACAATCTGCTCACGGGGAAATACGCATTGGTGCGAGCCTTCTATGCTTTTGGTCGCACCACCACCTACACATCGGACGCGGGACGCTACGACGGATCTGTCCTGTGGAAGTACAACCTCCTGCTCCAGATGGGCTACGTCCCGGTGCCGGACCCCGCCGCGAGCGTGGTCACGTACCGCCCCGGCCCCCGGTTGAAGCAGCTCGGCTGGTTCGCGCGGTGTTTCGGTCCCTACCAGGCCCGGGGGGCCGGAGTGCAGGTCCGTCTGCGCGGCGCCGGGGGTCTGGTGTGCATCGACCGGGACGGGTTGCAACTGCGCAAGGCCCCCCTGGCCCGGACCGAGTTCGTCATGACCCTCGGTGCGGGCAAGGGGGAGGTCACCGTGGACTTCCCCACGGGTCCGCACTTCCTCGTGGTCACGCCCCTCGACGGCAGCGACCAACGCTCGGCGCCGGCTTCGGATCTCGCCCACCCCCGTTCGGCGGTCGCACGCTGCCTGGTCCACGACGGCACCATCACGACGTTGACCATCGAGGCCGGCTCGGGCCGTGCCGGAGCCGCCTGCCGTCTGGCGCCAACCGGGCCGGTGCTGGAGGTCCCCGTCGTCGCCGGCGGGTCCACGGCGCACGTGTCACTGCGCCTCGCCGTGGCCGACTCGCCGACGATCGTCGCTTCCCGGGCCGGACGGTCCGTACCGTTCACGCTGCTGAACCTCACGCCGGGGGACATCGGGAACCTGTGAGCCGGCTTCAGGCGAGTCCGAGGGTGTGGGCCAGGACCAGGCGGAGGTAGCGCGCGTAGGTCTCGGTCATGTGTTGGTTGTCGAAATAGACCACGTATCTGCCCACGATGGGGACGCACGTCGTCGAGCAGAACCACGGTGTCGTGTTCACATAGCGTGCCCCGGACTGTTGGGCCGCGGCCTTCTCCACGCCGAGGTAGGCCGACAGCGCCGTCGCCGGGGGCGATGAACAGGCTTGGACATCGTGGGGGTTCGCAGACAGGCAGTCGGGCACGTTTTGGATCATCGTCGGGATGTTGCCCAGGACCACCTTCTCGATATGGGGCACGGTCACGGCCTGAAGCAAGGCTTCGAGGCCCTGCTGCCATTGCACCATGGAGAAGTGATGGGCCGGCGCACCGGCCGCCATGGGTGCCTGATAGAAGCCTCCACTTTCTTGCGTGACGATCAGGATGCTCGGTTTGTGGGTGTTGATCCAGTGCACGACCCATGTGTGCCACTGATCGCAGTTCGCGTACGGCCCGTCGGGCTGGTGCCAACCCGGAGGGTTGATGACGGTCAAGAGCTCCGCCGGGCAATATTCCTTGGAGAGGACCACCAGTCGGTAGTGGTCGCGCCTGGCGATGATGGTGAGCGCGGAGGCCCACATCTGGGCGTGGGAGTCTCCGTATATGACGATGAGACGTTTGGCCCGCAGATCTCCCCGGACGCAGATGGGCGTGGACGTCCATGGCACGAATGACTGGCAGTACTTGCCGAGGAAGTGGGCGGTGACCACCGAGTCGTTGGCGGCCTGGGTGAGAGAGACGGACTTGGGGACCGAGGTGATCCGGGTGGCGGCCGCCACTTCGTGCAGCACGGCCTCGGCGTTGGGGGCCACCGTGACCGGGGGGAGGCCGCCCGGCACCGGCTGGGTCTCGGAGCCGATCACGAGCGAGAGGACGACGATCGTGGTGAGTGCCAGGGTCACCCCCGCCGCCACGGTCGTCCGTGACGGCAGGCGCCAGTGGCGGATCGGGTTCTCGACCACCCGGTAGCTCACCATCGAGGCGGCCATGGCCACGAGGAGCAGGAGGAGGTTCTCGCCCACCGGGAGGCTCGTCTTTCTCACCCGCTCGGCCGCGAGGATGAGGATGGGCCAGTGCCACAGGTACAGCGAGTACGAGCGCCGGCCCAACCACTGGAAGGGCCCCAGACCCAGGAGCGACTCGGCCCCGGGTCGTGGCATCGCCACTCCCCCGGCGATGATCAGGGCGGCACCCACCACCGGAAGGGCGACGAGGGATCCGGGATAGGCCGTGGTCGAGTCGAAGGTGCACGCCGCCACGGCGATGGCCCCGAGTCCCACCCAGCTGGCCACGGCCGCCACGGGGCGGGGAATGGCTTCAACCACGACGTGCCCACGGCCACCAGGGCGCCGAGCGCCAGCTCCCACGCCCGGGTAAACGGGGAGAAGTACGCCGAGGTCGGAGACGAGGAGGTCATGGTGATCGACAGCCAGTACGACGCCACGATGATCACGGCCAAGACGACGGCCATCCGGGCCCGCAGCGACAGACCGACCTTTGCCCCCGCCACGACCAGGAACAGCGTCGGGTAGACGACGTAGAACTGCTCCTCGACCGACAACGACCAGTAGTTCTGCAAGCGGCGAGGGCGGACGGGAGGCCGAGAAGTAGTTGGTTCCGAGCGCCTGGAAATGGACGTTGGCGAGAAAGGCCGCGGCCCAGCGACCGTCATCGGCGATGGTGTTGCCTGTCACCACCCCGAGCACCACGTAGCGCCGCCACCACGGTGGCGAAGATCACGACGGTGGCGGCGGGGAGGATGCGCCGGCAGTCGCCGGGCGTAGAAATCGAGGATCGACGTGCGACCGGTGGCGGTGCGCTCTCTGAGCAACAGCCCGGTGATCACGAAACCCGAGATCACGAAGAAGACGTCGACGCCGACGTACCCTCCCGTGAGGTGGGGGACGCCGGCATGGAAGAGCACGACGAGGAGCACGGCCACCGCCCGCAGTCCCTCGACGTCGGGTCGGAAGCGACGGTCGTCGGGAGCGGTCCCCGCCTCGTCACCGGAGTCCAAGAAGCGTTGATCGACTACCAATGCTTCCTCACTTGGCAAGGCCCCCGTTCCGCCGGTGCGCGGGATGTCGAACGCTGTGCCCCCCGGGGCGCCTTGAAACCCTATCGGCCGCTACGCCCGCGATGAGGTCTCTCCCCGAGACGTCGCGGTTCATGCCGGGGCGGCGCGTCGTCGAAGAAAGAAGAGGTCAGCAGTGCTCGCGCCGACGTCGGATCGTGGGACCCTCGTGCACCATGACGCCCTAGTCTGGGCGTCCATGCCCATGCGTGCGCCATCGAACGACGAGTTGCCGGCGGGGTGAACCCATCCGCCGACCCGGTCGAGCTCAGGCTGTCGAGTGGCCCCGGCCGTTGGGTGCTGACGGCCACGGTGCTCGGATCGGCCATGACGGCCATCGACTCCACGGTCGTCGGCATCGCCCTGCCGGCCATCGGGCGCAATTTCTCCTTGTCGGTCTCCAGCTTGCAGTGGGTCGTGACCGCGTATCTCATCTCTCTGGCCGGCCTGTTGTTGGTGGGAGGCGCCCTGGGCGACCGCTACGGCCGCCGTCGGGTCTTCGTCGTGGGCGTGGTGTGGTTCGCGCTGTCGTCATTGGTGTGCGCCGTCGCCCCCGATGCCGGGTCACTGATCGCGGGCCGGGCGTTGCAGGGTGTCGGAGGTGCCCTCCTCACCCCGGGGTCACTCGCCATCCTCCAGGCCTCGTTCGCCCCAGACGATCGGCCCGGCGCCATTGGCGCCTGGTCGGGCCTGGGTGGCGTCGCCACCGCCATCGGGCCTTTCGCCGGGGGCTTTCTCATCAGCGCCCTGTCGTGGCGGCTCATCTTCCTCATCAACCTTCCGCTGGCGGTATTGGTCGTGGCCATCGCCACGCGCCACGTCCCCGAGACGCGCGATCCCAACGCGGCGGGACCTGTCGACGCGGTCGGCGCCACGCTCGTCACCCTCGGCCTGGTGGGGTTGGCGACTGCGCTCATCGAGGCACCCGACGACGGATGGTCGTCCCCGCTGGTGGTGGGGATGCTGGGCGGTTCTGCCGTCGCCTTCGCCGCCTTCGTGGTGGCGGAGGGTCGTGAACGCTTCCCCATGCTCCCGCTGGCCGTCTTCCGGTCCCAACAGTTCAGTGCCACCAACGCGGTGACCTTCGTGGTCTATGCCGCACTGGGTGGCGCGTTGTTCCTCCTCCCCGTGCAGCTCATCGAGGTGTCGCATTACTCCCCCCTCGAAGCGGGAAGCTCGCTTCTCCCCCTCACGGCGTTGATGCTCGCCTTCTCGGCCCGCTCCGGTGCCCTGGCGGTACGGCTGGGTCCCCGCCTGCAGATGGCGGTCGGCCCGGTGGTGGTGGGTGTCGGCATGGTGTTGCTACGGCTGATCGGCCCGGGCGGCAACTACCTGACCGAGGTGCTGCCCGGAGTGCTCGTCCTCGGGGTAGGCCTCGTGATCACGGTGGCGCCGCTCACCTCCACCGCGCTGTCCTCGGCTCCGGTCGAGCACGCCGGGGTGGCGTCGGCGGTCAACAACGATGTGGCCCGCGCCGGCGGGCTAATCGCCGTGGCCTTACTGCCGGCCTTGTCGGGCCTGAGTGGGCACAGCTACATGCATCCCGTGGCGTTCGAGGTCGGGTTTCGCCACGCCGTGGTCATCGCCGGGGTGGCCGCCGGCCTCGGGGGTCTCCTCGCCGGGGCGTTGGTGCGCGACCCGGCCACCAGGCGGCACCGTGGGGACCGGGTCCGGGCCCCCGGTCGGGTCGCGGTGTGCTGTCCGCTCGAGGCGACACCGCTGGGCCACGCCGGGCACGAGGCGGTCGGCACCAACCTGTGAGGTATCTGAGGAAATGACCCCCGAACGGCCAGTTCACGGCGCCTGTGGGCCCGGAGTGCGAGAATGGCGCCATGAGCACGACCACGAAGACCACCACCCCGAGCAGCTTCCGTTCGATGGACGAGTCCACAGCCGAGCAGTGGGCCGAGATCGGCGCCCAGACGGCGCAGCGTCAGGCCCGCGTCGCCACCCAGGTGCTCGCCATGCTCGAGGCCCTCGGTGACATCACCGATGGCTTCGCCGTCGACCAGCTGCGGCACTCCCTGCAGACCGCCACTCGGGCCGAGGAGTCCGGCGCCGACCCGGAGATGGTGGTGGCGGCGTTGTGCCACGACATCGGCAAGTACATCTCCGTGCCGAACCACCCGCGCATCGCGGCAGAGATCCTGCGCCCGTATGTGCGCGACGAGATCTTTCACGTGATCGTCACCCATCAGGACTTCCAGGGCCGGCACTACTACCACCACTTCGGTGGGGACCCCGAGGCCCGTGAGCAGTACCGGGGCGAACCATGGTTCGCGCTGGGCGAACGCTTCGCCGACGAGTGGGACCAGACGAGCTTCGATCCCGATTACCCGACCGAGCCCCTGTCGCATTTCGAGCCGCTCGTTCGCGACGTCTTCTCCCGACCTCACAGTTTCTGATGGCGTCTTCGCTCCTGCGGCCGCGTTCGCGCGCCCGGGCCCGTGAGCTGGGTCGCCGCGACTCCGTGCGCCGGCTCGTCATGGAGCTGGGCCAACAGGACTTTCGGCGCCGTCACGGTACCGCCGAGTTCTCCCCCGTGCTCGTGCTCATCGCGTCGTATCTCGAAGCCGACAACATCGGCGACGTGCTCAAGGCCGTTCCTTCCGAGGTGGACGGGTTGGCGGTCTCCACGCTCGTCGTGGTGGATGGTGGAGAAGACGGCACCGAGGACATCGTCGGGGCCCAGGGCGCGTACTGCGCCGTGCTCCCGGTCAACATGGGCCAGGGGGTGGCGTTGCGTCTCGGCTACGACCTCGCCGCCGCCCACGGCGCGCGGTACGTCGTCACCCTCGATGCCGACGGTCAGAACGATCCCGCCGAGATCCCGGGCGTCCTGGCACCCCTGCTCGCCGGGACGGCGGACTTCGTCATCGGCAGCCGGCGCCTGGGTACCGACGAGACCACCGACAAGGTTCGCATGGCCGGCGTCGTCTTCTTCGCCAACGTGATCAACGCCCTGACCGGCCAGCACATCACGGACACGTCGAACGGGTTCCGGGCCCTGCGGATCGAGGTGTTGAAGGACGTGAGGCTCGAGCAGGACCAGTACCAGACAGCAGAGCTCATCATCAGTGCGGCGACGCGCGGGTGGCGGATCACCGACTGCCCCGTCGTGTGGCACGTGCGCGCCTCGGGTGAGTCCAAGAAGGGCCACAACGCCTTCTTCGGCCTGCAGTACGCGCGTGTGATCGTGCGCACCTGGCTGCGCGATCGCAGGTGAACTGACCCCGCCGGGGAGCGGTCCCGGTGATCTCACGCGCGGCGCGTCTCGTTCGTCGCCCCGGTGGCCGGATGGTGGCGGCCCTGGTGGCGTTCCCCTGCGCGCTGTTCGGCATTCCCGCCGCGGCCGGCGTGACCTGGCTCGTGAGCGACAATCTCATCCAGAACTTCCCTTTACGGGTCCTGGTGGGCATCGACCTCCGCCACGGCCACGCCCCGGTATGGGACCCGTACCTGTGGAGCGGGTCACCACTGTTGTCGGGGTTCAACGCCGGGGCCGCCTATCCCGTCACGTGGCTGTTCACGGTCCTGCCCGGGCGCGTTGGCATGGGTCGTCAACCAGGCGCTGGTAGAGGTCGTCGCCGCGGTGGGGATGGTCGTCTTGCTCCGGGTGCTCGGGCGGTCGTGGACGGCGTCGGGGCTCGGCGCGATCGCCTTCTCCTACGGCGGCTTCATGGCGGCCCAGAGCGTGCACATCGACTTGGTGGAGGCAGGAGCGTGGCTCCCTTGGGCGTTCGCCGCCCTTGACCGTCTGGCCCATCGTCCCGAGGGTCGTTCGGCGGCACCGTGGGTGGCCATGTTGGGTGCGGCCATCGGGCTGATGGGGTTGTCGGGCGCGGCCGAGCCCATCATCGACGGGGGGCTCGCACTCGGTCTGTACGCGTTGTGGTTGTTGTGGCGAACCCCGTCGCGGCGTCTGTCGTTCGTGCTCGTGACCGCCGCGGGCGTGGCGCTCGGACTGGCCCTGGCCGGCGCGCAACTGGTGCCCGGAGCCCTCGTCCAGGCGCAGTCGCAGCGGGCCTTGCACGACTTCACGTACTTCACGTCGGGTTCGATGAACAAGTCCCTCACGCTGCTGGGGCTCGATCCCTTGCTCCTGGGCACGAGCGGGTCCTTCCCGCTGCACTTCTTCGCCACCTACAGCCTCCCCGAGGTGTCGAGCTACATCGGCATCATGCCCGTCATGGGCCTGCTGGGGCTCTTGGCCCGGCGCCACCGCCGCAGCACCGAAGCACCGCGCTGGTGGATCTGGTACGCCATCGTGGCGCTGGGGCTCGTGACCACCTGGGGCGGCTTCACCCCACTGGCCCACGTGCTCTTCCACCTGCCCCTGTTCAACCGCCAGCGGCTGCTGGCGCGCAACCTCTTGGAGGTCGACCTGGCCCTGGCCGTGCTGTTCGCGACGTGGGTCGACCAGATGTTCCTCACCCCGTCACCGCGGCCGTCCACGATGTCGGCAGACCACGTCCCCGCTCCGGCGGTGGCGGCCGGCCCGGCCTCCGATCGGCGCCGATGGTGGTCGGGGCTGTCGGGGGCCGAGGGGTGGCGCTCGGACATCGTGCTCCCCCTCATCCCCCCGTTCGCCGTCGTCGCGTTGCAGATCGTGCTGCTGGCGGGGGGCCCGTGGTTCCCGCACTTCCTGCACGTGCCGGGGCCCGTGACCCGCTCCAGCTTGTGGCCCCTCATCGCGTTCCTCACGCTGCCGAGCGCCATCTCCGTGGGCGCGGGGCTGCTCGTGCTGCGACGCCACCGCCTGGCCCACATCATGCCGTTGCTGTTGACGGCCCTGTTGGTCGTCGACCTCGGGGTCTTCAACGGCTTCATCCAGGGCGCCCCCGACCCCGCCGGAGCGACGCAGGACAGCGCCACGGCCAACGCCCTGGCGGCATTCGTCGCGGCCCAGGGCCCGGGGCGCGCCGGCGGCATCCATCGGGTGGCCATGTTCGATCCCGACCGCTACTACTCGGTGCAGGTCGAGCGCTTGGGGGAGCCCGACCTCAACATCCTGCGCACCCTGCCCAGCGTGCAGGGATACGGGGCGGTCGTCGACGCCACCTACGACCAGGCCACCCAGACCCATGAGCAGCTCAACCTGGACCCGACCGCATTGGCGGACGGCACCTTCGCCCAGCTCGATCTCGGTGTGCTCGTCACGGTGCCGGAGTACTTCGTCCATCTGGTCGTGGCCCCCCCGGGTTCCCCGCCGAGCAGCACCGTGGCCGGGAGCACCCCGATCCCGCCGGTGGGGCCGGCGCCGGGCGCCCCCGCCGACACCACCCCGGCACCGGCCACGTCGCCGAGCGATTACCAGTACGCGCCGGCGCCGGCCGCGTCCGTCGCGCTCAGGCCGAGCCGGCCCCGCACCCAGTACCTGGGCACGGTGCTCTCGGTGACGTCGGTGACGGTCCCCGTGCAATCGGGGTCGGGCTCGTTGCGGGTGGGGCTGGTCTCACCCGACGGGCGCCGCACCACCTGGATCGGGTCGACCTCGACCACGCCCGGCACCGCCGTGGTCAGCGCCCCGGCACCCTTCCCTGCCAGCGGCATCGTCCTGGAGTCGGTGCCGGGAGGAACCGCGACCCGGGCACGGATGGAGATCGGCGCGGCGGTGGTGCGGACCGCGGGCCAGGGCACCTACCGGGTCGACGGCTCGCTACGCGACGCCGTGAATCATCGGTGGCGCTTCGCCGGCATGATCGGCCGCTTCTGCCTGTTCACCGAGCCGTCGGCCCAGGGCCAGGCGTGGGTGCAGGGCGGGAGCAGCGGTGTGGCACACGTGGTGTCGAGCACACCGTGGGGCGACCAGACCATCCGGGTCACCACGACACGCCCCGCCACCCTGGTGCGCTCCGAGCAGTACGCCACGGGGTGGCAGGCCACGATCATCACCTCGACACGCTCCGGCGCCCGACAGAGCCGGCACGCGGCGGAGGTGCGCCAACATGACCTCATCCAGGCGGTGCGCGTCCCGGCCGGGACGTCGCTCGTGCACTTCACCTACCGGCCGCACCGCGTGCTCGAGGGCTTCGTCGCCTCCGCCCTCGGCTCTATCGTGCTGATCGGGCTCGTGGCGTGGACCGTTGTTCGGCGTCGTCGTAGAGGGTCTGCAGCTCGGCGCACAAGCTGCTCGGTGAGCGCATGGACCTGAGTGCGCGGGACCCGTCCCCGGGCCGATCGCTCGGGGGCGGGAATCGGGCGGGCCCACCACGAGGTGGACCTTCACGGGGCGGACGAACTTCGATCCCTTGGGCATGGCCTCGGCCGTGCCGCCGATGCCGATGGGCACGATGGGGGCACCGGTGCGCGCCGCCAGGAAGGCGGCCCCCTCGTGCAGCTCGTCGATGACGGGGCCGGCGCGCCGCGTGCCCTCGGGGAACAAGATGAGGACGTCGCCCCGTTCGAGCACGTCCTGGGCCCGCTCCAGGGCCAGACGGTCGGCCCCGTCGCGATGGACGGGGAAGGCACCCACCGCGTCGAGGAACGAGCCCGAGCAGGGGCGACTTCCACATCTCCTCTTTGGTCATGTAGAAGATCTTGCGCTTGGTCACCTCGGACACGACGAAGAAATCCATGAAGCTGCGGTGCACGGGGGCCAGGATCACCGGGCCCCGATGGCCGGGACGGCGTCGGCGCCGTCGACCTCGACCCGCCAGTAGGCCCGGTTGATCAGGTGCACGAGCCTGCCGGATGGCCCGGTAGACCCAAGTGGGGATGCGGACACCGGCGCGCCGCCGGGTCGTGCCCGTGTCGTCGTCGTGGACGTCCAGGTGGGGCTTCACAGGCACGCAGAGCACCTCCTCGAGCACGGCCTGGCTGGACTTGCCGGTCGAGTCGATCACTTTGGCATCGTCGGCGACGTCCTCGGGTGATGGTAGGGGCGAGGCCAGCCGGGTGGAGTCGAGCCGGTCCCGGCGTACCAGGTCGTCGTGGACCGCCTCGACGCTGCGCCCGTCGGCCCGCTGGCGGGCCCGGCGCCGGGCGCGGGTCTCGGTGGCGGCGGTCAGGTAGATCTTCAGGTCGGCGTCGGGGAGGACCACGGTGCCGATGTCGCGGCCCTCGACGACGCCCTGACCCTTGCTCGGCCACCCAGGCCCGCTGGCGCGCCACCAGCTCCGACCGCACCGCCGGGTTGGCCGCCACGGCCGAGACGGCCGCGTCGACCGCGGCCGAGCGGATGGCGTCGGTGACGTCCTCGCCGTCGACCGACCCGTTCCCGTCCACCTCGATCGTCGTGGTCGCGGGCCAGGTCGGCCACGGCCTCGGCATCGGTGAGGTCGACGCGGTGCTTCAGGGCCGACCAGGCCACGGCCCGGTACATCGCCCCGGTGTCGAGCCGCTCGAACCCGAGGTGGTCGGCCACGGCCTGGGCCAGGGTGGACTTTCCGGCTCCGGCCGGGCCGTCGATGGCCACCACCCGGACCCCCACCGTCTTCGCGGCGTGTCCCGGTGCTCGGGCGTGTCGGTCACGGCGCTGCGCTCACCGGGTGCCGGTCAGCTGGGCCAGATCGGCGGCGAAGCCCGGGTAGCTGGTGGCCACCGCCGCCCAACCCGCGATGTGGGTGGCGCTCGGCGCCCGCGGCCAGGCCGGCCACCGCGGCGGCCATGGCCATGCGGTGGTCTCCGCCGGCGTCGATCGCGGCGGGGACCAGGCGGCCGGCGCCGTGCACCACGAGATCGTCGCCGTCGACCTCGGCCTGCGCCCCGAACACCCGGATCAGGCCGGCCACGCCGGCCAGTCGGTCCGACTCCTTCACCCGCAGCTCCCCCACGTCCCGGAACACGGTGTCGCCCGACGCGCAGGCGGCCGCCACGGCCAGCACGGGGACCTCGTCGAGGCCGGTGATCTCCGACGGCGTCGACCTCGGTGGCCCGCAGCGGTCCGAACCGCACCACGCAGGTCGGCGGTGGCGGCCAGGTCGCCCGGCCCGGTGGCGGGGACCTCGTCGATGGCGGCGCCCATGCGGGCCAGGACGTCGAGATAGCCGCGCCGTCCCCGTCCCACGTAGACCCGCTCCACGGTGATGGCGCTCCCGGGCACGACGCAGGCGGCCACCACCCAGAACGCGGCCTGGGAGGGGTCGCCCGGGCACGTCGAGCTCGAACGGCGCCAGGCGCGAGCGCCGGAGTCGCACCACGTGCGCGCCGTCGTCGCTCGTCGTGCTCGGTGACGTCCGCCCCGCAGCGCGCCAGCATCTCCTCGGTGTGGCGCCGGGTCAGCACCGGCTCGCGCACCACCGTCTCGCCGTCGGCGCCCAAGCCGGCCAGGAGCACGCACGACTTCACCTGGGCGCTCGCCATGGGCGTGGTGTAGTCGATGCCATGCAGGGCGCCGCCGTTGATCGTGAGCGGGGGGAGGCAGCGCTCCCCGAGACCCTCGACCGTGGCCCCCATCAGCCGCAGGGGCACGGCCACCCGGTCCATGGGCCGGCTCGACAGTGACGCGTCCCCGGTGAGCTGCGTGGTGAAGGGCCGCCCGGCCACGACCCCGGCCAGCAGCCGGATGGTGGTGCCCGAGTTGCCCATGTCGAGCGCCTCCTCCGGCGCGTGCAGCACGCCGCTGCCCCCGGAGATCACGACGCTCCCGGAGAGGCCGGTCCCCGAGCCGGGCTCCCCGACGCGGCCATCGACGAGCGCCCCGAGGGCGGCGACGGCCGCGGCGGTGCGCGCCACGTCGTCGCCGTCGGACAGTCCCCGCAGCACCGACGTCCCCGTCGGCCAACGCGCCGAGGAGCAGGGCCCGGTGCGAGATCGACTTGTCGCCCGGGACCCTGACCCGGCCCTGCAGGGGGCGGCCACCGGCCACGGTGAACACGGTGCCGCTGTCGGTCGCGCCGGCCGGGCCCGGTGATGCGCTCATTCGAGATGCCTCGACGTGGACCGGTAGCCGCGCCCGGTGAGGGCGTCGTGCAACCGCTCGGCGACGTCGCCGTCCACCACCAGCACGAGGACGCCTCGGTCCCCCTCGACGCTGTGGGCGAGCTCGATGTCGTGGATGTTGACGCCGAGGTCCCCGGCCAGGGTGGTGATCTCGGCCAGCACCCCGGGGCGGTCGGGGACCGGAACCCGCAGCTCGGCCAGCCGCTCGGGCCGCACGGCGCGCGCCGGCAGGGAGCGCCGGGCCGTGGCGGCGTGTTCGAGCTCGGCCAGCAGCCCCGGCTTGTCGGCGGCCGCCACCCTGTCGCGCATGTCGGAAAGGTCGGCCAACAGCGACGTCGAAGGCGTCGCCACGATGGCGGGCGCGTTCTCGGCGCACACGTCGGGCCAGATGGCGGGTTGGCCCGCCGCGATCCGCGTCATGTCACGAAAACCTCCTGCCGCCAGCCGGAGCAGGGCGCCGTGCTCTTCCGCGGCGCGGTCGGCCAGGTTCATGAGGGTGGCCGCGGTCAGGTGCGGGACGTGGGAGACCATGGCCACGAGCGTGTCGTGCTGCTCGGGCGACAGGGCCAGGACCTCGGCCCCGAAGCTCGTCACCACCGCCTGGAGCCGGGCGTAGGCGCCGGGGTCGGTACTGGCTGTCGGGGTGAGCACCCAGGTGGCCCCCACGAAGAGGTCGGGGTCGGCTCCGTCGATGCCCACCTGCTCGGATCCCGCCATGGGGTGGCCTCCCACGAAGCCGGGTTGGAGCAGTCGTGCCGCGAGGGGCGCCTTCACCCCGGCGACGTCGGTCACCACGGCGTCGCCCGCGTCGCGCCTGTCGCAGGGTGCGCGTCACCTCGTCCACCACGGCGTTCAAGGGGGTGGCGACGAAGGTGACCTCGGCGTCGGGGTCGTCGCCCACGGCGTCGAGGGCGCCGAGGGCCTTGGCCCTGTCCGCCGCGGCGGGTTCGGTGTCGCGGCCGGTGACCCACCAGCCCCGGGCCCGCAGGGCCAGCCCGATGGACCCGCCGATCAGGCCGGTGCCGACGACCGCGGCGCGGCGCGCCTCACTCGGGGAGGTCATCGCGCAGCCCCCGGGCCCCGTGGAGGTAGACGTGGTGGAGCTCGGCGCGGGTCAGGTCGGTGGTGACGTGCACGAGCACCCGCAGGCAACGGGGGGTGGACCCCACCACGTCGAGCTCCCGGGCACACAGCAGGGGGACGTCTCCGAGCCCCATGGCCCGGGCGGCCGCGGCCGGGAACATCGACACCACGTCGCCGGTGGCGGTGAACACGATGCTGATGACGTCGTCGTGGTCGAGCCCGTTGCGCTCGAGGAGGTCGGTGAGCAGCTCCTGCATCCGCCCCGACACCTGTTCGGGGGTGTCGGCATCGACGGTGGTGGCACCCCGGAGGGCGCGGACGGCGGACATGGATCTGATGCTACCTAGGACGGCTGCGGCCTCCTGGCGTGGCGGGTCCCTGGCCAGGGCCGTCGCGCCCGGCGGCGGCGCGGGCCAGGGCGCGCACCTCGGCCGGCGCGAGCACCCTCCAGGCACCGGGTTTCAGGTGGGGGTCGGAGATCGGCCCGATCCGGGTGCGCACGAGGCGACGGACGGGGTGACCGACGGCATCGCACATACGGCGGATCTGTCGGTTGCGGCCCTCGTGGATGACGATGCGCATCACGCCCGGCCCGACCACACCCACGGTGGCAGGGGCGGTCTTGCCGTCGTCGAGGTCGATTCCCAGGCGCAGGCGTCGCAGGGCGCCGGCCGAAGGCACTCCTTCGGTCTCGACGAGGTACTCCTTGTCCACGCCGAAGGAAGGGTGGGTGAGGTGCTGGGCCAGGTCTCCGTCGTTGGTGAGAACCAGAAGTCCCTCGCTGTCGGCATCGAGCCTCCCCACCGGGAACACCCGGGGCGAGTCGGGCACCAGCTCCACCACCGTGGGACGTCCGTAGGGGTCGTGGGCGGTGGTGACGATCCCCGCCGGCTTGTGCAGGAGGTAGTGGACGAGACCGGGGAGCACCGCCAGGACGACTCCGTCGAGCGCCACCGAGTCGCGGCCCACGTCGACCCGGCGACCGAGCCCCGCCCGCTCGCCGTTCACGGTCACCCGGCCGTCGGCGATCAGCTCTTCACAGGCCCGCCTGCTTCCCAGTCCCATCCGGGCGAGCACTTTTTGCAGGCGTTCCCCCTCGGGTCCTGGGTCGTCGCCCGGCGCGTGTCGGGTGGGCGGGCGAGTCGGGGGGCGACGCTCCTCAGGCATCGGCGCCGGGGCGCAGGCGCTCCTCGAGTTGTTCGACGACCTCCGGTCCGGGCAGGAGCTCTTCCACCGCGGGCAGCTCGTCCAGGTTGAACAGGCCCAGCCTCTCCAAGAAGGAGGCCGTGGTGCCGTAGAGCACGGGCTGTCCCGGGCCCGGAGCGTGACCGACGGCATTGATGTAGCCGCGCTGCTCCAACAGGCGCACCACACCGTCGACGTTGACACCGCGCAGGGCGGCGATCTGGGCCCGGGACACAGGCTGGCGATAGGCGACGATGGCGAGGGTCTCGAGTGCGGCCGAGGACAGACGCGAGGACACGCCCTCCATGGCGAAGCGTTCGACGAACGGTGCGAGATCGGGGTGGGTCTGGTAGCGGTATCCCCCCGCCACGCGGGCGAGCACGAAGCCGCGACCTTCGTCCTCGTAGCCGGCCGCCAATTCGGCGCAGGCGGTCTCGACGCGCTCGATGGGCATCTCGAGAAGCTCGGCCAGCATGTTGGGAGGTACCGGTTCCATGGCCGAGAGCAAGATGGCCTCGATGGCCCGGTACTCCTCTGGAAGTGCCACCGCCCGGCCCTTCAGCCGTCGTACTCCTCGACCGCGTCGCCACCGCCGACGGTGGACAGCACGGACGAGTCTCGGGACCACACGACCACCAGGTCGCCGAAGGTCTCGCCCTGGTCGAGGGTGATCCAGCCCCGCTTGCACAACTCCAGCAGGGCCAGGAACCGCACGATGATCTGCATCCGGGTGGTGCAGTGTGAGGTCAGCTCGCGAAACGACAGGCGGCCCGCGTCGGGGAGGCGAACCTCGAGCTCGGAGACCGCTTCGGACACCGTGACCGCTTCCACGGTGACATGGGACAGGTCGAGCAGAAACTCGGGCCGGGGCACGGTGCCCACCATGAAGGCGGCGGCGAGCTTCTCGGGGGTGACGCCGGCCAGGAGGTCCGGGGCGAGGTCGCGGAAGCGCTCTTCGAGTCCGGCCACGCGGGGCAAGGTGCGGCGGGCGTGGTCGATGAGCACGGCGAAGGCGTCGGCGGCCGCCGCGTAGGCCTGGAGCTCGAGTAGCCGGGCGAGCAGCCGGTCGCGCTCCTCGTAGCCGGCGAGCTCCTCGTCGTCGTCGACGTCGTCGGGCCCGGGGAGCAGCTTGCGGGACTTGAGCTCGACCAGGATGGCGGCGATCACCAGGAACTCGCTGGCGGTCTGCACGTCGAAGGGCTGACGGGCGGCCATCTCGGCGATGAAGGCGTCGACCAGGTCCGACACCCTGATCTCGTAGATGTCGACCTTGTGGTCCGACACCAGCTGCAGCAGCACGTCGAAGGGCCCCTCGTAGACGGGCGTCGAGACGTGCGCCACCACGCTGTCGACCCTACCGGCTCCCCTGCCGTTCTCTGTGCATGGCTCGTGAGCAGGAAGGACGTTCGTCGCGGGGCGGCGCCAGACCACCCCCCACCAGCACCGCGCCAGGGGATGGGTCCCGTACCATGGCACGCCATGGCCAGGGTCCTGTCGGGTGTGCAGCCGAGTGGCGACCTGCACCTGGGCAACTACCTCGGGGCCTTCCGTAACTGGGTGGCCGACCAGTACGAGTTCGACGCCTTCTTCTGTGTGGTCGACCTGCATGCCCTGACCCTGGACTACGACCCCGCCCGACTGGCCGAGCAGACCCTGCAGACGGCTCAGAACCTCCTGGCGGTGGGGCTCGACCCCGCGGTGTGCACCCTGTTCGTCCAGAGCCACGTCCCCGAGCATCCCCGCCTGACCTGGGTGCTCGAGTGCACCGCCACCTACGGGGAGCTGCGCCGGATGACCCAGTTCAAGGACAAGGGCGGCGAGCAGGATGCGGTGCGGGCCGGACTCCTCACCTATCCCGTCCTCATGGCGGCCGACATCTTGCTCTACGACGCCGATCGCGTCCCGGTGGGCGACGACCAGCGCCAGCACCTCGAGCTCACCCGGGACGTGGCCGCCCGCTTCAACAACCGCTACGGCCCGACCTTCGTGGTGCCCGAATCGGCGGTGCCCAAGGTGGGGGCCCGGGTCATGGACCTCCAGGAGCCGACCCGGAAGATGTCGAAGTCGGTCAGCTCCCCTCTGGGCACGGTGCTCGTCCTCGACACCCCCGAGGAGATCGACCGCAAGGTGCGCAAGGCGGTCACCGACACCGAGACCGAAGTTCGCTACGACCCGGTGAGAAAGCCCGGCGTGTCCAATCTCCTCGAGCTGCTGGCGGCGTCGGCGGGCGGGGATCCGGCCGCAGCTCGCCACCCGCTACGCCAACTACGGGACGTTGAAGGCTGATGTGGCCGAGGCTCTGGCGGAGTTGTTGCGTCCGGTCCGCGAGCGCTATGCCGAGCTGGCGTCGCAACGCGCCTACGTGGAATCGGTACTGGCCGAAGGGGCGGCCAAGGCCAGGGCCGTGGCGGGGCCGACGCTCGACCGGGCCATGCGCGCCGCGGGTCTGCTCGCTCCTCCCGGAGGTTTCAGCCGCTGACGGCGATTACACGAGCGCGTTTGCGTAATGGTTGTAGGCCCAGACGAACAGGCTGTTGAATGCATACGGGTCAAGGATGATGATGATCAGTGGAAGAAATATTGTGAACGGTCGGATGCGGTAGTAGCCGGGGAGCAGGTTCGTCGGCAAGAGGCGCTCGATCACAGCCGAGCCATCGAGCGGGGGCAGCGGTATGAGGTTGAAAGCCGCCAGGATGATGTTCGCGTAGCCGGCTACGAATAAAAACTGAGCCCAAATCGGACCCTCCAGGTTGATGGCGATTTCCCGAGGAATCTGCCCCGCCACCAACGTCTTGAAAACGACGCCCAACACGACAGCCAACGTGATGTTCACTGCTGGCCCAACCAATGAGACCAACACGCTGGTATTGCGCGAATTGCGCAGTCGGGACACGTTCACCGGCACCGGCTTGGCATACATAAAGGCGCCATGACTACTGAGGAGAAGAAGGATCGGAAGGATGATCGTGCCGAAGGGATCTATGTGTTTAATCGGGTTGAGCGTCAAACGGCCGGCGCGCTTGGCGGTGTCATCGCCGAAGGCGAGTGCTACCGCCCCGTGGGAGACTTCGTGCAAGATCACCGAAGGGACCAGCGCGCCGAAGAACATCAGGTCGAACGTTGAGACCTTGTGAACGCGGATGAGCACCACGAGGAGTGCCACTCCGGCGATGATCCAAATTGTTGTCCGCGGGTCCAGCCCTTGGCGACGCGGCCCCGACGAGGCGGGGTGCCCCCAGGCATCGGTCATGGGGTCGTCCGAATCAGTGCTTTGCGGCGCAGTTCATGCAGTACCGAGCCGCCGGCTTCGCCTCGAGGCGCAGGGGATCGATCGGCTGTCCGCAGTCCTCGCAGGCGCCGTAGCGTGCCGTCGGACAGCTTGGCCAGCGCCCGTTCGACGTCCTCGAGGGTCTCCCGCAGCGACGCCCCCAGGGCTTCGGCCTCACCACGCTCAGCGGTTACCTGGCTGGAGTCCGCGAAGTTGGAGTCGTAGGTCAGGCCCGCGCCTCCCAGGCCCAGCTCATCGAGCTTGGCGAGCAGATCGGTGCGCTCCTCCTCCAGCAGGGCGCGGTGATCGACGGGCGGGGCGTCGGGAGACACGCAATGAGATTACTGCCCCCTACCCCAGTCGGCGCGCGGATGCGCCTGCTCGTACGCCTCTCTGAGGTGCTCCAACGACACCTTTGTGTAGAGCTGGGTGGTGGCGATCGAGGAGTGGCCGAGGAGCTCCTGCACCACGCGGATGTCGGCTCCGTGGGCCAGCATGTGGGTCGCGCACGAGTGTCGCAACACGTGCGGGTGTACCCGGTCCTCGATGCCCGCGGCCCGGGCTCGTTTCTTGAGCACCCCCCACACGCCCTGCCGGGTGAGCCGCCCGCCCCGGGCGTTGAGGAACACGGCCTCGGCGTCGCCCCGTCGGGCCCAGCGCCGGGGCTCGAACTCGGGGCGTCCCCGGGGACCGAGCCAGGTGTCGATCGCCCGCCGGGCACAGCGACCCACGGGCACGAGGCGCTCTTTGTCCCCCTTGCCCAGCACGCGCACGAGGCCGGTGTCGGACCCCAGGTCCGACAGGCTCAGTCCGGCCAGTTCCGACACGCGCATCCCGGTGCCGTAGAGGACTTCGAGAATGGCCCGGTCCCGGATCGAGGCGGGGTCCTTCTTGGTCGTGGTGTCGAGGAGTCGACCGACCTCGTCCTCGTCGATCGCCTTGGGTAGCCGCGGCGGCGAGCGGACGGGTCGGACATCGGCGGTGGGGTCGCCACGCCGGTCGCCCTCTTCGAGGAGGAACCGGTGCAGACCGCGGAACGCGGCAAGGGCCCGCGCCACCGATGCGGGGCCGAGCCCCGCGGCGCGCCGTTGCGCCAGGTGCTCTTCGACTTCGGCGACATCGGCATCGTCCACGGTATGGCCGCGCTGGGCGAGGAATGCCTCGTAGTTCACCAAGTCGCGTCGGTACGACGTGATGGTGTTGCGGGCGCGCCCCTGTTCGATGGCCAGCCAGGTCAGGTACTCCTCGGCCTGACGGCTCAGGAGCGGTCCGCCCTCGGACACATCGACCGTGATGGGCGTCACGATCGGGCACCGGGCAACTCGGGACTGCCCACGCGCCGCGCCTGGCGCGCCAGGAGAAGCCCCAAGAGGGTCTGTGCATCGACGAGCTCACCCGAGGCGATCATGGCGGGGACGCGGTCCAAGGCGACCTCGACGACCTCGATGTACCGCTCCTCCTCGCCGTGGCGCGCCGGCTTGACGGGCTCGAGATCCTGGGCCAGATACAGCAGCGTCTCCTGGTCCAGAAACCCGGGGCTGTTGAGCATCGTGCCGAGAAGCTGCATCGACCCGGCCCGGACGCCGGCTTCTTCCTCGAGCTCGCGTCTCGCCGTCTCCTCGGGAGGCTCACCTTCGACGTCGCGCGTGCCGGCGGGGATCTCGAGGAGCTCGCGGTCGACCGATCCCCGGTATTGGCGCACGAGGAGCACCGTGTCGCGTTCGGTCACTGCCACGACGCACACCGCACCGGGATGACGGACCACATCGCGGGTGAAACGCGTCCCGTCGGGAGCCTCGAACTCGCCTCGGACGAAGGAGATCCTCCACCCCTCGAGGCGGACCTCGTCAGTGAGGTGACGGAACCCCTGTTCAGGAGGCGGCACCGACGTCGGTGTCGATGGTGATGAGGCGGGGCAGGCGTCCGTCGGCGCGTCGCAGCGCGGCGGCCAGCAGTTCCCGGAAGAGTGGGTGGGGACGGTCGGGCCGACTCTTGAACTCGGGATGGGCCTGGGTCCCCACCCAGAAGGGATGGCCGGGGAGCTCCACGAATTCGACCAGTACGCCGTCGGCCGAGGAGCCCGAGCAGCGCAGGCCGGCTTCCTCGAGCTTGGCGCGGTAGCGGGGGTTGACCTCGTAGCGGTGACGATGCCGTTCGGACACCACCGTGGTCCCATAGGCGTCGGCCACCATGGAGCCCGGTTCCAGCTGCGCCACGTAGGAGCCGAGGCGCATGGTGCCGCCCATGTCGACGACCTTGTGCTGGTCGTCCATGAGGTCGATGACCAGGTGGGGACTGATGGTGTCGAACTCGCGCGAGTTGGCGCCCTCGAGGCCGGCCAGGTGGCGGGCCACCTCGATCACCATGACCTGGAGTCCGAGGCACAACCCCAGACAGGGGATCTCGCGCTGTCGGGCGAACTCGACGGCGTCGATCTTCCCTTCGATGCCGCGCTCGCCGAAGCCCCCGGGTATGACCATGCCGTCGAGCTGCAGCATGCGGTCCGTGCCCAGCAGGTCGGGGACCTTCTCGGCCTGGATCCAGTCCACCTCGACCTTGGCGCCGTGGTGGAAGCCGGCGTGGCGCAGCGCTTCGCCCACCGAGAGATAGGCATCGGGGAGGTTCACGTACTTGCCGACGACGCCGATGCGGACCGGGCGCTCGGACGCCGAGACCTGCGACACCACCTTCTCCCATCCCGACAGGTCCACGGGATGCTGCTCACCGTCGACGGCGAGCATCTGGCACACGACGCGGTCGAGGCCCTCGTCGTGGAGCACGAGAGGGATCTCGTAGATGCTGGGCGCGTCGACGGCCGAGATGACACCCTCGACCGGCACGTCGCACAACAGCGAGATCTTGCGCTTGAGCCCGTCGGAGATGGGTTGGTCAGAACGGCACACGATGACGTCGGGCTGGATGCCTCGGCTGCGCAGTTCGGTCACCGAGTGCTGGGTGGGCTTGGTCTTCTGCTCTCCCGAGGGGGCCAGATAGGGAACCAGGGTGAGATGGACGTAGCAGACGTTGTCACGCCCCACGTCGTGGCGGAACTGCCGGATCGCCTCGAGGAACGGCACGATCTCGATGTCGCCCACGGTGCCGCCCACCTCGACGATCACCACATCGATCTCCTCGGAGGAGAGGTGGCGGATGCGCGCCTTGATCTCGTCGGTGATGTGCGGGATCACCTGGACGGTCTTGCCCAGGTACTCGCCGTGGCGCTCCTTGCGGATCACCTCGGAGTAGATCGATCCGGTGGTCGCATTGGAGGTCGTCTTGAGCTCGACATCGATGAACCGCTCGTAATGCCCCAGATCGAGGTCGGTCTCACCGCCGTCGTGGGTGACGAACACCTCGCCGTGCTCGAAGGGGTTCATCGTCCCGGGGTCGACGTTGATGTACGGGTCGAGCTTGATCATGGTGACCCGCAGGCCCCGGCATTTGAGGAGGCGACCGAGCGATGAGGCGGTGAGTCCCTTACCGAGTGAGGAGGAGACGCCGCCGGTGACGAAGACGTACTTGGTCAAGCTCGGCGCTTCCCGGGCATCGTTCCACGGTAGACCACCGGTCCAATCTACCGGTGGAAGGTCGCGCCCCTGCCGCGTCGTTACCGGGCCCGGGGACGCTTCCCGGCGCCGGGACGGGCGGTGGGCCCGAGGAGCTCCTCGGCGTGGCGCCGGGCCGTCGCCGATCCGGGCCGTCCCGAGAGCATGCGGGCCACCTCGACCACGCGGCTCTCGTCCTCGAGCACCGCCGCGCTCGCCATTGTCCTGCCTTCGGCGACGTCCTTGCGCACCCCCAACTGCTGCTGGGCGCACGCGGCCACCTGGGCCAGGTGCGTGACCACGAGCACCTGATGGCGTTGGGCCACCTCGGCCAGGGCGCTCCCCACCGCCTGGGCGGCCTCTCCCCCCACGCCCGCGTCGACCTCGTCGAAGACCAAGGTGGGAGGGGCGTCGGTGAGGACGAGGCGCAGGGCCAGCATGGCCCGGGCGAGCTCGCCCCCCGAGGCCACCTTGGCCAGGGGGAGGACCGCCTCACCGGGGTTCGCGCCGAGGAGGAAGGTGACGTCGTCGCCCGGGTCGGGCTCGGCCACGGTCACCTCCACCCGGGCGTGGGGCATGGCCAGGCTCTGCAGTCGCGCCTGCACGGCGAGGGCCAGCTCGGGCGCGGCGTGACGACGGGCCGCCCCGACGACGACCTCGGCGGCGGCCACCTCCTCGTCGGCGGCGTCGAGCTCGACCCCGAGCCGGCCCGACCGCTCCTCCGCCGCGTCGAGCTCGACCAACAGACGGCGCGCCTCGTCGGCGAAGGCGAGGACGCCGGGCACCCCCTCTCCGTATTTGCGTGACAGCTCTCGCAGGAGTTGCCGGCGAGCCTGCACCTCCTGCAGACGCTGGGGGTCGTCCTCCCAGGTCTCGACCACATGGCGCAGGTCGGTGGACACATCCGCGGCGTCGGCTTGGAGCGACGCCAGGCGTTGCGCGAGTCCCGACAACGGCCCCCTGCCTTCGAGGGCGGCCCGGGCCGCGCCCAGGAGGTCGATGACCGAGGGGCCTCCCCTCTCGCCGCTGTCGAGGGCGGCGAGGGCGGTGGCGGCTGCTTCTCGGTGCGCGGCGGCCTCGGCCAGTCGTTCTTCCTCCGCGCCCAGCGCGTCGTCCTCGCCCGGATCGTCGAGGGTGGCGGCGTCGATCTCGTCGAGCTGATAGCGCAGCAAGTCGGCCTGGCGGGCTCGGGTGCGGTCGTCGCCGCCGAGCGCGTCGAGCTCGGCCTGCAGGGCGCGCCGCCGCGCGGGCCGCGGCGAGCGGACCGAGGTCGGTCCCCGCGAACGCGTCCAGGGCGCGGCGCTGTGCGGCGGCGTCCAGCAGCGACTGCTGGGAGTGCTGGCCGTGCAGCTCGAGCAGTCTGGCCCCCGCCTCGGCCAAGGCGGAGACCGGGGCCATCCGGCCGTCGATCCAGGCTCGTGAACGCCCGTGGGCGGGAACGGCGCGCGGCCAGGATGACCTCGTCGTCGTCGATGGTGAACCGACCCTCGACCAGTGCCTCGGCCGCCCCGGGACGGACGAGGCTCGGATCGGCCCGGCCGCCGACGAGCAGCTCGAGGGCGTCGACGAGCAACGTCTTGCCGGCGCCGGTCTCACCCGTGAGCGCGGTCATGCCCGGCCCGAGGTCGAGGGACACCGACTCGATCACACCCAGATCACGGACCCGCAGCTCGACCAGCATGGCTCGTCGCGTCCGCTCAGCGGTCGGCCAGGTGGAACCTGGCTCGAAGGATCGAGAAGAAGTCGCGAGGCCCGAAGGTCACGAGTCGCGCCGGCGAGGGCCCGACCCGGCACACCACGGCATCGCCGGGCTCGAGGACGTCTGCGCTCTGCCCGTCCAGCACCAGCACGGCGGCGCGGGGGCTCAAGAGCTCGAGGCGGACCCACTGCTCGGGCTCGAGGACGAGGGGGCGGTCGAAGAGCATGTGCGGCGACACCGGCGTGAGCACCACGGCGCGCAGGCCCGGGCTCAGGATGGGGCCCCGCGCCGACAGGTTGTACGCCGTCGAGCCCGTGGGCGTGGCGACGAGCAGGCCGTCGGCTGGCGTAGGTGACGAAGGGCCTTCCCGCGATCGACGCCGCCACCCGGATGGTGTGGCCGGGCACCGTCTTCTCGACGACGGCTTCGTTGAGCACGACGACGCCGCGGTCGGCTGGGGCTCCGGCCCGTTCTACTGCGACGTCGAGGGTGATGCGTTCCTCGAGGCTGAAGGCGCCGGCGAGGAAACGTTCCAGGGCGTACTCGAGGCCGTCGGGTTCGACCTCGGTGAGATAGCCCAGGCGCCCGAGGTTCACACCGAGCACCGGGGTGCCGTGGGTGGACGCCAGCGCCACCGTGCGCAGCATGGTGCCGTCTCCACCCAGGCTCACGGCGAGGTCGACGCTGCTGTCGAGAAGAGCGCTCGCCTGCGGCGCCACCTCCGACCCGCCGTCGAGAGGCGCTTCGCTGTCGTCGAGGGAGACGCGTCCCACACCTCCAAGACGTCGTGCCCGCGTTCTTCGAGCCACGCCTTGGCCTGCCGGGCGATGACCGCAGCACCGGGACGTTCGGGGTGGACGACGAAGGCGATCGTGGCCACGGCTGTTACCGCGCCCCGGGCGTCGACGGGGGCGTCCCGTCGGGGGCCGGCGCGTCAGGAGCCTCACGCACGGCGGCATCGAGGGCGGCGGCCACGGCATCGGATATCGGCGTCGGGCTGCCGGCATGGGCCCGGGCGTGGAGAAGGAACTCGGCGTTGCCGGCCGGGCCGAGGAGGGGGGACGCCATGGCCCCCATGATGGTGGCTCCATGTGACGCGAAGGCGGAGGCCACCCGGTGCAGGGCGCCGAGGCGCACCTCGGGGAGGCGGATGACGCCCTTGCCCCGGCTGACCTCGACGCGACCGGCCTCGAACTGCGGTTTCACCAGTACCACGATGTCGCCACCCGGGCGGGCCAGGTCCCCGGTGAGCACCGGGGCCACGGTGACGAGCGAGATGAAGGAAAGGTCGGCGACGAGGAGGTCGAAGGGACCGTCGCCCGCGTCAGCCGGCTCCAGGGACCGGATGTTGGTCCGTTCCCGCACCTCGACGCGGGGATCGTCGCGCAGTGAGACGTCGAGCTGTCCATGACCGACGTCGACGGCGACGACCGCACGAGCCCCCCGTGCGAGCAGGCAGTCGGTGAACCCGCCCGTCGATGCGCCGGCGTCGAGACAGCGACGTCCGGCCACATCGATGGCGAACCGGTCCAGGGCGGCTTCGAGCTTGTGGCCGCCGCGCGACACGAAGCGGCGAGGGCCCGGGTCGATCACCACCACAGGGTCGGACTCGGCCACCAGTCGCGCCGTTTTGTCGGCACGCGCCCCGCCCACCAGCACCGCACCTTGTTCCACGAGGAGACGGGCACTCTCACGGGAGACGGCCAGTCCTCGCCGCACCAGCTCGGAGTCGAGTCTGCGGCGTCCCCGTGTCGGAGTCAGGCGCCCGCCTTCTTCGCCCCCGAGGCCTTCTTCGCCCCCGAGGCCTTCTTCGTCGCCGTCTTGGTGCCGGTCTTGGTGCTGGTCTTCTTGGGGCCGCTCTTCTTCGTGCTCGTCTTCTTGACCTTCCCCCCGGGCCGATGCGTCGCCTGGCGTCCCACGGCCGAGGACCGGGCCAGGATCTCGGCCACCTTCTTGGCGAGATCGTCGACGTTGGTGAAACCGAGCTCCTTGAGCTGGTGTCGCACCTCGCCCCGAACCGTGTCGACCAGCGCCTCGGAGCGGTCTCGGCTCGCCTTCACCAACGTTTCGACCCATTCCTGGGCGCGGTGGCGCTCGAGCTCCCCCGTCTTGATCAGCTCACGTACCAATTCCTCGGCGCGCGAACGGGTGATCTGGGTCAGCGCAGTCGCCGCGTCGACGTAGCGGCGCAGTCCGTCGTTCTCGGTCATGGCGCCACGCTACGGCCCCCCTCGCACGCCAGCAAGGGCGAGAAGCCCTCTTGGCCGGTCAGGGCGCGGCATCCAGATGGCGCGCCACGAGCGACCCGAGGTCGGCGGCCTCCTCGTCGGGCTCGACCACCATCGGCTCCCGGCCGTCGGACGTCACCCCCGTGCGTACCAGCGCGAAGGGGAGACCGAGGCGCCGCGCCAAGGCGCCGTCCGTCGAGGGCCGGTCCCCCACCACGAGGACGGCGTCAGGGGCACGCGACCGCAGCAGGGCGACCAGTGGGCCGTGGGGCTTCCCGGCCACTTCGGGCGTGGCCTGCGCCGCGGTGGCCACCGCAGCGAGGATCGCCCCCGAGCCCGGAAGGAGGCGTTGCGGCGTGGGGTGGGTGGGATCTTCGTTGGTGCCGATGAAGCGGGCCCCCAGACGTACCGCCGTCGCCGCGGTGGCCAGGAGGTCGAAATCGAAGCGTCGGGTCCATCCCACCACGACGGCGTCGGCCGGCCCTTGCGCGACGACCGAGACCCCCCGGGCGGCGAGCGCCTCGAGCACACCCCCGTCGGCGCACACCACCGCAGTCGACCCCGGTTCGAGCATCGACGCGGCTGCCTGGGCCGAGGTGACGATCTCGTCGGGACGGGCCTCGATCCCCGCCTGGGCCAGACGCTGGGAGAGCTCGGCGATCGTCGGTGACGCGTTGTTGGTGGCGAACACGACGCCGTGACCGGCCTGGCGAAGCCGCGCCACGGCGTCGGCCGATCCCGGGATGGGTTGCTCTGCCAGCCACACCACCCCGTCGAGGTCGATGACCCAGGTCCCTGGCGCGTCGTCGGGCCCGTGCATCGGGTCATGTTGACAGATGGCGACGAGACCGGCGGCGAGCCCGGTGGCCGTGCTCCGACACGCTCGGGACGCGTCCGGACCACGACGGTACAGTTCGACCCGTCGGGGCGCGCGACCGGCGCCGTCGACGCCAGTGGACCAACACGCCCGGAACACGCGGAGGCTTCCATGCGCTACCTGCTCACCGACGACCGTCTTCCCCCCGCGTGGTTCAACGTCGTTCCCCACCTGCCCGAGCCGCTCCAACCTCCGCTGCACCCCGGGACCCGGCAACCGGTGGGGCCCGACGACCTCGCCCCGCTGTTCCCCATGGCACTCATCGGCCAGGAAGTGAGCGCGGATCCGTGGATCGACATCCCGGGCGAGGTGCTCGACGTGCTGCGGTCGTGGCGGCCGACTCCTCTGGTGCGCGCCCGGCGCCTCGAGGAGTCGCTCCAGACACCGGCCCGCATCTACTACAAGGACGAGTCGGTGTCGCCAGCGGGATCGCACAAGCCCAACACGGCGGTGCCACAAGCCTTCTACAACAAGGCCGAGGGCATGACGCGCCTTGCCACCGAGACCGGTGCGGGCCAATGGGGCAGCGCGCTGGCGTTCGCCACGGCGCGCTTCGACCTCGAGTGCAAGGTGTACATGGTGCGGGCCTCGTTCGAGCAGAAGCCCTACCGCCGGGTGATGATGGAGGTGTGGGGTGCGGACGTCGAACCCTCCCCCGTCGACGACCCCACACATCCGGGCTCGCTCGGGACGGCCATCAGCGACGCCGTCCGTGACGCCGTCGGCCGTGACGACACGCACTACTCGTTGGGTTCGGTGCTGAATCACGTGCTCCTGCACCAGACGGTGATCGGCCTCGAGGCCAAGGAGCAGTTGGCGCTGGCGGGCGAAGACCGTCCCGACATCATCATCGGGTCCTGTGGGGGCGGGTCGAATCTGGGCGGGATCGCCCTGCCCTTCGTCCCCGACGCGGGCGTGGACCTGCTGGCCGTGGAGCCCTCGTCGTGCCCCACCCTGACCGAAGGTCGCTTCGAGTACGACTTCGGAGACACCGCGGGGATGACGCCGCTGCTCGCCATGTACACGCTCGGGCACGATTTCGTGCCGCCCCCGATCCACGCCGGGGGGCTGCGCTATCACGGCGACGCCCCCATCATCTGCAACCTGGTCAAGAACGGCCGCATGCGCGCCGCGGCCTACCCGCAGGGCAAGGTGTTCGACGCGGCGGTGCAGTTCGCCCGGACCGAGGGCCCCATCCCCGCGCCGGAGACGGCGCACGCCGTCCGCGCCGTGATCGACGAGGCCCTGGCGGCACGCGAGGCGGGCAAGGAAGAGGTCATCCTCTTCTCGTACTCGGGCCACGGCCTGCTCGACCTGGGTGCCTACGACGACTACCTGCACGGGCGCCTCATCGAGGCCTGACCCTCCTCCGGTGGCCGCCGCCACCGTGGGCAGGTGCGTCGCCCTCAGGCGGGTGGGATGAGCGGCAGCTGCGCGGCCGGCTCGGTGGCCGCCCGGCCGTGCGTGCTCGATGCCCCCGCGTCGCCGGAGGGTCCGGGGTGCCCGAAGGTGTCCGCCGTGGTGCGACGGCGTCTCGGCGGGGTCACGACCTCGTGGACGCGCGCCTCGATGACCTGCTGTTGCGCCCGTGACAGGTAGGCCGATCGGGCGTAGCGGCGGGCGAGCTCCGGATACCGCTCGGGATGGTGCTCTTTCAGGAACGCCAGGAAGTGCTCCTTCACCCCCCGGCGCAGGTGGAGCGCGATGGGAGTCACGAAGACGGCGCCGGCCTCGACACAGGCGCGGGCGACCTCTTCGAGCTGCTCGGGAGAATCGGACCATCCCGGGATGATCGGCGCCATGAGCACCCCGGTGGGGATGCCGGCATCGTTGAGCCGGCGCACCGCTTCGACCCGGCGCCGGGGATGCGGGGTGCCCTGCTCGGTGGCCTTCCACACCTCGTCGTCGAGCGTCCCGATGGACAGGTTGCAGTGCACGTCGGTGCGCTTGGACGCGGCGACGAGGAGGTCGAGGTCGCGCAGGATGAGCGTCGACTTGGTGAGGATCGAGAACGGGTTGCGAGCTTCGCCCAGCGCGTCGACGATCCCCCGGGTGAGGTGATAGCGACCTTCGGCGCGTTGGTACGGGTCGGTGTTGGTGCCCATGGCGATGTGGTCGCCGTGCCAGCGGGGCGAGCGCAGCTCGGCGCGTACCCGCTCGACCGCGTTCACCTTCACCACCAGCTTGCGCTCGAAGTCCTCGCCCATGCCGAGCCCGAGATACTCGTGGGTGGGACGGGCGAAGCAGTATGTGCAGGCGTGGCTGCACCCGCGGTAGGCGTTGATGGTGTAGCGGAACGGCATGTGCGACGAGGCCGGGACCTCGTTGATGACCCGCCGGGCGTTGACATGGAGGAACTCGAGTCCCCGGTACTCGCCGATGCCGACGTGACGGTCGACGAGCTCCTCCTCGGCGAAGAGCATGGGCTGGCCGCCGTCGTCGTCGGCTCTGCTTCCACCGGAACGCCACGGGGTCGCCCACGGGGTCGATCGTATCGAACATACGTTCGTATATCGCACCGGGCCGGGGGCCCGACCGGATGCGCCAGCTGTTTCCCAGGGCTGACGTGGATCGGGTCTGACCACGGCGTTTAGTCTTGACGGATCGATCCCCCCGAGCCGTTCCCTCCTGACGGCTCAGGTGATGTCGAGGCCACCGACATCCACCCCGAGCCGGCCGTCACCCGGCGGCGGTTCCTGCGCGCCACGGGGCCGGTCTCGGTCTGGCCGCGTTCGGCGCCGGGGCGTGGGAGCTCGGCGAGCAGGTCGGCCCGAACGACAGCACGCGCGCCGGTCGCGCTCGAGCCTCGGCCGTCGCCCGGGACGGTGCGCGCTCCGAGCACCCGGGCCGCATGCGCAACGCTCCGACACGGTGCGAACGGTCACGCTCGACAGCGGTGTGCCGGTGCCCTCGGCGGACTGGGTCGTCGCCGAGAACCAGATACCGGGGACCCTCGACTGGGTCATGAGCGCACCGAGCCGCATCTACGGCTACAGCGACCACGTGAGCGCGGTGGCCGGGGACGTGGTGACACTGTTCGTCGACCCGCCGCCGGTGCCGTACCACGTCGAGCTGTACCGCATGGGGTACTACGGCGGGCTCGGCGGTCGGCTGGTGTGGAGCTCGGCGACTTTCGGCGGCGGGGGCCAGCCAGCCGCCGTTCACGGTGTCGCCGGGCACGAACATGGTCGAGTGCCATTGGCAGCCGACGACTGCAGCGTCGGGATCGACGACTCGTGGCCTCCGGGCGCATACCTCTTCAAGCTCACCGGGAACGACAACGGGATGACGGCGGGATACATCCCGCTGTGCGTCCGCGACGACGACAGCACCGCGGCCTTCGCCATCATGCATTCGGTGACGACCTGGCAGGCCTACAACGCCTACGGGGGGCGGAGCCTGTACGTGGGACCCGGGACGGTGCGCATCGGCGAGACCGGTGACCGCCAATCGCTCCCGAGTGGTGTCGTTCGACCGGCCCTATGACCAGAGGGGGTGGGGGGCGCCGGATTTCACCGGCAACGAGTTCCCTCTTGATCTTCCTGGCCGAGAGCCTCGGGCTCGACGTCACCTACTTCACCGACATCGACCTCCACGAGATCCCCGGCGCGCCTGGCTCGCGCACCGCTGTCTGTTCAGCCTGGGTCACGACGAGTACTGGTCGAGCGCCATGCGCGACGGCGCGGCCGAGGCCGTGGCGCCAGGGGGTGAACCTGGCGTTCCTGGGCGCCAACGCCGTGTACCGCCACATCCGCCTGGAGCCTTCGCCGCTCGGCGTCGACCGGCATCAGGTGTGCTACAAGACCGACCTCGAAAAGGAGGACCCCCTGTGGGGGATCGACCCGGCCGAGGTGACCTCCAACTGGCCCGACGGGCCGGTCCCCCGGCCCGAGCAGGAGCTCGTGGGGTCGCAGTACGCCGATGTCGACGCCAAGGCCGACATGGTCATCGCCGACGCCGGCTCGTGGGTCTTCGCGGGCACGGGCGTGGCCGACGGGCAGCACCTGGCCCGCGTCGTCGAGGGCGAGTACGACTACTACGAGCCGGGGCTGAGCGGACCCGCCAACGTCAGGATCCTGGCCCACTCGCCCGTGGCCAATCGCGGTCCGGGGCGCGTGTCGGACATGACCTACTACACCGCACCCGGAGGCGGTGGCGTGCTCGCCACCGGGTCGGCGATGTTCGTGTGCCGGTTGTCCGACGCGCCGCGCATCGACCCCAATATCGTCTTCCCGCCGATCCCCGGGGTCACGCCGGTGCTGTGGCGGATGATGGAGAACGTCTTCTCGCTCTTCGGCGCGGGCCCGGCGTCGTCCACCGAGCCGTCGGTGGCCAACTGGCGTCAGTTCGACTGATCCCCATCGGCGTGATCCCCATGCCTGGTCTCGACCCCTCGGGGTTGACGGCCACGGGGGCGGGGACCGCAGGCTTCGGGCTCGGCCATGACGGGCGCCGAGGGGCGCGCCTGGCGGGGGATGAACACCCCGGCCACCGACCCCGCCCAGCGCGATCAGCGCGGCCACGGTGAAGCCGCGGGAGAACCCCGCGGTGAGCGCGACGGCACGGTCGGGAGCGGGGTGCGACCGCCCGGACGGTCGCGGCGAGCAGGGACTGGGTGCGGTCCGCGGCGATGGTGGCCAGGGCCGCCAGGGCGATCGACGCGCCGACCTGGCGGCTGGTGTTGAGGACACCCGAGGCGAGGCCGGCCTGGGTGGGCGCCACCCCGGCGGTGGCGGCAAAGGCGAGCGGGGTGATGGCGAGCCCCATGCCGAAGGTGGCGAGGTCGGCGCCGCCGAACACCGATCCCCAGTAGGAGCCGGTCGGGCCCGGCGCGCGACAGCCATTCCAGGCCCGACGCGCTCATGAGCACCCCGAGCGACCAGCGGGAGGCGCGGCCCGTAGCGGGGCACGAGCGCGTGAGCTGATCTGGGCCCCGATGGCGATGGCCGCGGTCTGGGGAACGAAGCCGACGCCCGGTGACGAGCGGGGAGAAGCGCAGCACGTCCTGGAGATAGAGCGAGACGAAGAACCACATCGAGAACATGGCCCCCCCGCGAACAACATGGCGAGGTTCGACGGCGCTGAGCCCCCGCGAGCGGAACAGCCCGAAGGGCACGAGCGGAGCGCGAGCCACCTTCGATCTCGATCAACGACGAACACGGTCAGGCAGACGCCCGGAGATCACGAGGGGCACGACGGTGGCGGCCGAGGACCACGCGTGGGTGCTCGTGCCCGGCCACGGCATAGACGAGGGCCACCAGCCCGCCCGTCACGGCGATGGCGCCGGGGATGTCGAGCGAGCGGGCGCTCTCCCTCGGCCCGGGTCTCGACCAGGACGATTCGGGCCGCCACGAGCGCGGCGGCGGCGATGGGGAGGTTGATGTAGAAGATCCACCGCCACGACAGCAGGTCGGTGAGGACGCCGCCGAGCAGCGCCCCCGAGGCGCCCCCCACCGCCGCCATGGCGCTCCAGATCCCCAGCGCACGCGACCGTTCCGCCGGCGTCCGGAAGGTCATGGTGAGGATGGTCAAGGTGGCCGGGGACAAGCACGGCCGCGCCCAGTCCCTGCAGGGCGCGCGCCCCGACCAGCATGAACTGGTTCTGGGCCACGGCGCACACCAGGCTGGCGCCGGCGAACAGCACCAGGCCGAGCATGAAGATGCGCCGGCGGCCGAAGAGGTCCGCGGCCCGGCCCCCGAGGAGCAGGAAGCCGCCGAAGGACAGGGCGTAGGCGTTGACCACCCATTGCAGACCCGGGCGTGGTGAAGCCCAGGTCGCGCTGCATCGAGGGCAGCGCCACGTTGACGATGGACAGGTCGAGGACCACCATGAACTGCCCCACGCACACCAGGGCCAGCACCATGCCCGACGAGATGCGGCGCCCGGGTCGGGGGTCGGCCGCGGTCGTGGACTCGGCGTCGTCCGGCATCTGTCGATGATGCCATGGGCCGGTCGGGCCTCGTGACGCCGGTGTCCCTACGATCAGGCCATGGCCGAGGATGTGGCGACGACGGGCGAATCGCGGTGCGCAACCTGCTGGTCGTCTTCCATTCCCGGACGGGATCGACCCAGGTCCTGTGCGACGCGGCGGTCTCGGCCGCCACCGAGGCCGCCGGCGACGAGGTGGCGCTGCGGGTGCTCGGCGCCTTCGCCGCCGAGCCCGACGACGTGTTGTGGGCCCACGGCATCCTCCTCGCCACGCCGGCGAACTTCGGCTACATGTCCGGGGCCCTGAAGGACTTCTTCGAGCGGGTCTACCACCGCTGTCTGGAGCGGACGGCCGGGCTCCCTACGCCCTGATCGTCAAGGGCGACACCGACGTCGACGGCGCGGTGGCCAGCGTGCGAACGATCGCCACCGGGCTGCAAGTGGCGGCCCGTGCTCCCGCCGGTGACCGTGGTGGGTGCGACGGCGCCGAGCGACCTCGAACGGGCGGCGGAGCTCGGCGCCACCCTGGCCGCCGGGCTTGGCGGCAGGGATCTTCTGAAGCCGGTCGGTGCCTCAGGCGGTGGGTTGCCGGGGCTCCAGCCCGGCGTGCCCGGTAGACGGCGTCGATGACGTCCATGTTGGCGATGGCGTCGTCGGTGTCGGTGATGGGCGGCTCGCCCCGTTCGACGGCGCGGCAGAACGCCTCGAGCTGGAAGTCGTAGGTGGGGCGCCGGCTGAGGTGCTCGACCGTGCGCCCGCTTCGGCCCCGGACGACGAGGCGGTGGTAGATGTTGGGGCCGACGGGTTGAAGACCCGGAGTCTCCCCGGCGTCGCCGGTGACGCGGAAGCCGACGTGCAAGAGCGCCGACGGACCACATCGAGCACGTGACCCGGCCGGTCGGCCCGTCGGCGAAGCGGAGATCGGCCTGCATGGCGCGGTCCACTCCCGGTGACCGGAGCCGCGGCACGGGCCGAGACCACCTCGGGCTCGGAGCCGGCCAGGTGGCGGGCCATGTGGATGGCGTAGCAGCCGGCGTCCATGGTGGCCCCGCCGGCCAGGGCCAGCTGCTAGCGGATGTCCTTGAACCTGCGGCAACGGGAAGCAGAGCCAGGTCTCGATGCGCGTGACCGTCGCCCAGCGCCCCTTGGTCGAGAGCTCCCGAGCCCGCATGAAGACCGGGTGGTAGCGGTAGTGGAAGGCCTCCATCACGACCACCCCGGCCGGGGACGGCCGCGGCCACCGACCGGGCCTCGGCGGCGTTGGCGGTGAAGGGCTTCTCGCACAGCACGTGCTTGCCCGCGGCGAGGGCGGCCATCGTCCAGCGTGCCGTGGAGCCCGTTGGGGAGAGGGTTGTAGACGGCGTCGATGTCGGGGTCGGCCACGAGCTCGCTCGTAGGAGCCGACCACGCGCCCGATGCCGTGCTTGGCGGCGAAGGCGCTGGCCCGGCCGCGGTCGCGGGCCGCCACCGCCACCACCTCGACCTCGTCCACGTGCCGGGCAGGACGGATCAGCGCGGCAGGCGCGATCCGGGCGGCCCCGAGCACACCGATGCGAATGGGCGGCATCGCTGCAGGCTACTCACAGTGGGAGGTGGACCTCGGCCTGCCACTCCCCGGTCAACCGGACCGCGCTCAGGACGATGGCCGGCCTCGAGCAGCCACGACACGACATCGGCCTTGGCGGCTCCCGGTGCGGGCGACACCACCAGGCCGCGGCGGGGGTGGTCCTGGACGACCGCCAGCCCTCGGGGAGTCCCCACCCGGCCGAGGCCAGACGGGCCAGGACCCTGGTGCCCGCGGCGTGCTGGACCCCGACGGAGTCGCGTTGCAGGCCCTGGCGCGTCCGTTTGCCCGCCACCCAGGTGCACACCGGCACGTCGTGGACCGGCCCCGCCAGGAGGGTCGCAAGCCGGACCGGGGAGGGGGCTCGTCCTCGGGGCGGACCTGGGGGTGCAGGTTGATCCATCCGTCGTGGGCGGCGGCGAGGTGGTCCATGACTCCGACCACGGCCGAGGTGTCCTCCAGTCGGAACTCGATGAGCTGTGTTCCTCGACGCGTCACCGTGACCAGGTCCCGGCCGCTTGCGTCAGCTCGGGCCGCGCAGCGCCGGCCCGTCGAGGCGGTCGATGGTGGCGAACTCCTCGACGGCGAGGCGCCGTGAGCCTGCTCGGCTGGTGCACGGGTCGGCCCAGCGCCACCAGGGCCGCCACCGCCATGTGGTCGGGAATGGCGAACGCGGCGCGCACCTCGGCCTCGCGCCGGACCACCATGGTGGTCATGACCCCGGCCAGACCCTCGGCTCGCGCCGCCAGCAGGAGGCTCCACACGAAGGGATAGACCGACGCCCCGCCCACGAGGGTGTAGTGGTCGAAGTCCCGGTCGACGGTGGCCAACCGGCGCAGGTCGGCGAGAACCAGGATGAGCACGGGGACCTCATCGAGGTGCTCGGCGAACCCGCCGGGCCCGGCGCCGGCCGCCGCCGCCAAGGCATCCGCGCCCGCCCGGGCCCGTCGCTCGGCCTCGAGGTCGGTGACCGGAGCCCAGGGGACCAGGCCGGCCGCGCCCTGGGCCAGGTACTCGTACCAGCCGGGGAGATAGAGGTCGCGCAGTGTCGTCTTGAGCGCCGTGTCACGCACCACGACGGCGTGCCACGCCTGGCGGTTGCCGCCGTTGGGGGCGAACCGGGCCGTATCGAGGAGGCGGTAGAGCACCTCGTCGTCCACGGGATCGGGAAGGAAGTCGCGCACCGCTCCGGTCGTGCGCAGCGTCTGGATGAGGTCCATCCCGCTGACGGTAGCCCCCGACGGGCGGGCCTAGGCGGTGTCGGGCCAGAGATCCTCGGGCTCGCGGCCCTTGGTCTCGGGCAGCAGGGCGAAGAGCCCGGCCGCCAGGACCACCGGGAGGAACGTCACCGCACCACCCACGGCGAACCGGTCGCCGACATCGGCGATGGTGCCGAAGGCGACGAGCCCGACGGTGGCTCCCGCCACGCTGGCGACCACGATCCACCCGGCCACCGACGCCCGGACCGACGTGGGGAACAGCTCGGTGGCGAGCGCCCCCGCCGCGGGGGCGAACGTCGCAGCGGCCAGCACGCCCAGCTCGTAGCCGACGAGCAAGGCACCGCGAGACCCGCTGTAGGCGAGCGTGCCGGTGAGCGCCATCGCCACCATGGCCATGGCCCCGGTGGGCCGTCGGCCGAGACGGTCGGCGAGGACGCGCCCGACCAGAAGGCCCACCAGACCGAAGACCGAGGCGACACTGACCATGGCCGCTCGCTCGTCGCCCGACATCTTGAGCACGTTCTGCGCGTAGACGAAGACGAAGCTGTTGGCAGGGCCGGTGACCACCGCCACCGCGAAGGCGATCGCGCTGACCGTGAGCAGTCGCCACCGGTAGGCGGGCCCCACGGCTCCGAGCACCGGCACCGGGTGCTCGGTGGCGGCGGCCGCCACCGAGAAGCGGCCCGGCTCCACCAGCCGCCGTCGGATGAAGACGATCGCCGCCAGCGGCACCACGGCCAGCGCGAACAGCCCTCGGAATCCGAGCGTCGAGTTCGCCAGCCCCTGGATCACCGCCGTCAGGCCCGAACCCACGCCGTACCCGGCCGCGATGAGGGCGACGGCCTTGGCGCGATTCTTGGAATCGGTCTTCTCCGCCGCACTGACCTGGGCCAGGGCGTTGGTGGCACTGAGCGACGGGCGGCCCAGGGCGAAGATGACGACGAACCACCAATAGCCGGGGCTCGCCGCCGCGGCGACGGTGAACACGAGGCCGACCGAGCACGTGGCCAGGAGCACGGTCCTGCGACCGAGGCGGTCGGCCAGTCCGGCCAGGGGCAAGGCACCCAGCGATGCCAGGCGCAAGACGGCGAGCCCGACGCCGAGCACGGTGCCCGACAGGCCGGCTTCGTCGGCGATGGTCGTCCCGCGCACCACGTGGCCGAAATGCTTGGCGACGTCGCCCAGCGCGGCCACCGCACCACCCTGGCCGAACCCTGAGGCAAAGGCCATGAGGGCCAGAGCCACGATGGCCGGATCGGCCCACGAGCGCAGTCCCAGGTCGCCGGTTCGGTGCCCGTCGCTCATGTGCCCGCTCGCTCTCCGGCCGGTCGCCCCGACCCGGTCCGTTCTACACGCCGGTCCCGGTGCGGGTAGGGACACTTCGCCCTCGGGTCGGTCCGAGAAGTCCGAACCGTCCGGAAAACCTCTCCGCGCACCTCGTAGGCTGCGCCCGCCACCCCGACACTCGGCGAGCTCTTGCCGTGAGTGCCGAAGTCAACGTCGCACCGTGACCTCAACCCGCCCGCCCACAGACCCGCCCCCGCCCCGGTCTCGTCGTCGCGCCGCGGCCGGATGGGCCGCCCACGTGGTGTTGGCGGCGGTGGCGTACATCCCCCTGGTGCGCACCGCTCCGGGCTTGGTCGAGGACGACTCGAAGCAGTACCTCTACACCGATCCGGCCCGCTTCATCTCGCAGGTCGTCTCCATGTGGAACCCCGACGTCTCGATGGGGACGGTGAGCCACCAGTACATCGGCTACCTGCTTCCCATGGGGCCCTACTACGCGGGCATGGCGGCACTCGGGGTGCCCACCTGGGTGGCCCAGCGGTTGTGGACGGGAAGCTTGCTCTTCTTCGCCGGCGCCGGCGTCCTGTTCTTGCTGCGCACCCTCTCCCCTTCCACGGGAAAGACGGGTGGAGGCTCGCTGGACACGGCCACCATCGGCGGCGTGGGTGCCATGGTGGCGGCCCTCGCCTACATGCTGTCTCCCTATGTGTTGCAGAACGAGGCGCGCCAATCGGCGCTCCTTCTGCCGTGGGTGGGGTTGCCGTGGATGATCGGGCTCACGGCGCGGGCGTTGCGCCAGGGAGGATGGCGGTACCCCGCCCTCTTCGCGCTGGTGGTGGCCCTGGTGGGGAGCACCAACGCCGTGGCCTTGATCCTCGTGGGCGTCGGGCCGGTGCTGTGGGTGGTGTGGGAGCTCGTCGCCGGGCGCGTGCAATGGCGCCGGGCCCTTTCCACCGCGGTGAAGATCGGCGCGCTCTGTGCCGCGGTGTCGCTGTGGTGGGCCGTCGGCCTCGAGGTCGAGGGCGGCTACGGCATGGACATCCTGCGCTACACCGAATCGATCCCGACCGTGGCCCGCACCAGCCTGGCGTCGGAGACCCTGCGGGGGCTCGGCTACTGGTTCTTCTACGGGGTGGACAAGATGGGTCTGTACCTGCCCATGGCCGGGCCGTACATGACGTCGGTGTGGCTGCTCGTGGTGAGTTTCGCCGTCCCGGCCGTGGCGTTTCTGGCCGCGTTCTGATGCGCTGGCGCGAGCGCGCCTTCTTCGTCGTCCTCGTGGTGGTGGGCACGATCCTCTCCGTCGGCGCGCACCCGCTCTCGAACCCGTCGCCGCTCGGCAGCCTGGTGAAAGCGGCCGCCACGGGCTCGACCGTGGGCCTGGCCCTGCGCAGCACCAACCGCGCCACCCCTCTCGTGGTGCTCGGCACCGCCGTGCTCCTCGGGGCTGGCATCGCCGCGCTGTTGCGACGGTGGAGGATCGTGGGCGCGATCGCCGCGGTGGCGGCGACCGGACTCGTCGCCGCGGACCTTCCCTCGCTGTGGACGGGGCAGTTCGTGGCCGCCAACCTGTCGCGACCGTCGAAGATCCCGTCGTACTGGGGACAGACCGCGCACTATCTCGACACACAGTCCGGCGCGGACAAGACGCGTGTGCTCCTCGAGCCGGGGATCGACTTCTCGACCTATCGGTGGGGCACCACCCTCGAGCCCGTGCTCCCCGGCCTCATGACGCGCCCCGAGGTCGATCGAGGGCTCGTGCCCTACGGCTCGCCCGGTTCGGCCAACCTCCTCGAGAACCTCGACGACGACATCCAGGACCTCACGTTCAACCCGAGCGCGCTGGCGCCCGTGCTCCGCATCATGAGCGCCGGCGATCTCGTCTTACAGTCGGACCTGGCCTACGAGCACTACAACACCCCTCGCCCACGCGCCCTGTGGCAGAAGTTGGACCCTCCCCCACCCGGTGTGGGAGACCCCATCGGCTTCGGAAGCCCCAAGGTCACCGCCGAGCCGCCGGTCAAGTACCCGTTGATCGACGAGACCGAGCTCGGGCTCCCCCACGACGCCCCCTATCCGCAACCGGTGACGGTGTTCCCGGTGCCCGGGGCGCGGCCCATCCTTCGCACCGAGGGTGCCACCACGCCGATGCTCATCGACGGCGACGGCGCGGGGTTGATCGCGGCGGCGGGGGCGGGCCTGCTCGACGGTCAGGCCACGGTCTTCTACTCGCCGTCGTTCGCGTCGCAACCCTCGGCCCTGCAACGCGAGCTCGCCGCGGGTGCCGACCTCGTGGTGACAGACACCAATCGCGATCAGGCCGAGCAGTTCGGCACCGTGGGCGACAACTACGGCTACACCGAGCAGGCCAACGAGAAGCCGCTCGTCCCCGACCACCGCGATGCCCGGCTCCCGCTCTTCCCGGCGTCGGCCGGAACCCGCAGCGAGACCGTGGCGGAGCAGGTGGGCGTGAAGAGCGTGCAGGCCAGCAACTACGGCAATCCCATCACCTATGTGCCCGAAGACCGGCCCGACCAAGCCCTGGACGGCAATCTGCGCACGACGTGGACGGTGGCCGCCTTCGCCAACCCCGTGGGCCAATACCTGCGGATCGCCCTGGACCACCCGATCACGACCAACCAGGTGAACCTGGTGCAACCCCTGTACGGGCCCCGGAACCGCTGGATCACGCGCGCCACGCTCCGCTTCGACGGGCGCCACGCCATCACGGTGAACCTGGGCCCGTCGTCACGTACGGCGACGGGGCAGACCGTGACCTTCCCGACGCGGCGCTTCTCTTCCCTGCGGATCACGATCGACGCCACCAACACCGGGATCCAGAAGTCCTACGACGGCAAGGCGGGTGTCGGCTTCGCCGAGGTACGGATCCCGGGGCAACAGGTCCACGAGGTCCTGCGCATGCCCGAAGACCTCCTCCGCGCGGCGGGACCGGCGTCGGCCTCACACCGGCTCACCATCATCATGACCAGAGAGACCGCCTCTCCCGTGCCACCGGCCACCGACCCCGAGATCGACATCGCCCGCACCTTCACGCTCCCCACGGCGCGCCGGTTCTCGGTCAGCGGCACCGCCCAGCTCTCGGCCTTGGTTCCCGACGACGTCCTGGACAAGCTGCTCGGGACGACGGTGCCCGGCATCGAGGCCGCCTACTCCTCGGGCCGGTTGCCCGGCGACGTCCAGGACCGGACCTCGGCCACGCTCGACGGCAACCTGGCGACGGTGTGGAGCCCGGGCCTCGGGCCCCAGGCCGGCAGCTGGCTCGACTACGACCTGGTGCACGCCATCACCTTCAACCATCTGTCGATGTCGCTCGTGACCGACGGCAAGCACTCGGTGCCGACGGCGATCACGGTGAGCGCGGGCGGCCAGAGCCGTACCGTGGCCCTTCCGCCCCTGGCGGACACGTCCGCGCCCTGGGCGACGCAGAACGTGACCGTCCACTTCGCCGCGCTCACCGGGACCAACATCCGGGTGACGTTCGACTCGGTGCGATCGGTCACCGATCTGGACTACTACTCCGACGGCCAGGTGGCCCTGCCGATCGCCGTAGCCGAGATGGACATTCCCGGGATGCCTCGGGCCGTCCCGGGGCCGGCCCAGCTGCCCGCTCCGTGTCGATCCGATCTCCTCACCGTGGACGGGTCGCCGGTGCCCGTACGGATCACCGGCACCACGGCGTCGGCCGAGTCCCTCGGGTACCTCGACGTGCAGGGATGCGGATCGGCCGCCAACGGCATCGCACTGGGCCCCGGCCCCCACGTGGTCCAGACCCAGCCGGGTTTCCCGCCGGGCGTGAACGTCGACATCGACAGCCTCGTCCTCGACTCGGCTCCGGGTGGGGCCGCGCTGGCGCCCACCGCGTCGGGACGCGTGGCGCCCACCGAATCGGGCCCGGCGCCGACGCTCACCGTCGTGCACTCCTCCACCACCTCGGCGCAGGTCGTGGTGCACGATCCCAAAGGCCCGTTCTGGATGGTGCTGGGCCAGAGCACCAACGCGGGGTGGCACGCCACCACCGGGACCGGGAAGGACCTCGGCGCCCCCGAACTGATCGACGGCTACGCCAACGGGTGGCTGGTGGTCCCGGACAAGCCCGGCCAGAACATGGTGATCACCTTGGACTGGACCCCGCAGAGACTGGTGTGGGTGGCACTGGTCGCATCGGCGGCGACGATGGTCCTGTGCGTGGCCTTGGCGTGCTGGCCCCGCCGCCGGCGGCGGCGGGCGACCCCGGCGTCCAACATCGTGGCGGCGGGGCCGGCGGGGGGCGACCGGTCCGCGGCGCTCGGGTTCGACGACGGGGCGCCGACGTGGGGCTCGCCGCTGCGGTCATCGGGAGCCCGGCCCCAGGCGGTCACCGCCGTGGTCGTGGCCCTCGTCGTGGGGGTGTGCACCTCGGCGGTCATCTCGCCCTGGGCGGGTCTCCCCGTCGGCATCGCCACCCTCCTCGCCCTCGTCCTCGGGTACGGCCGGGTCGTGTTGGCGATGGGCTCGGTGGGACTCCTCGTGGTGGTGGACCGCATGGTGAGCGCGGGACAGAGCAAGTTCCGGTACCTCGCCGAATTCGGCTGGCCCAACCACTTCGAAACGGCGAGCACGTTGGCGTGGTTCGCCGTCGCCGCTCTGGGTGCCGACGCGCTGGTACAGGAGGTGCGCGACCGGCGCGCCCGGGGCGCGGCGCGCGCCGTTGAAGAGCCGAGCGGGTCCCGCTCGGGCGACACCGGCGACACGGGCGACACTGATGACAGCGGCGACGCCGTCGCGGTGCCCCGCCGGCGACGAGGGAAGCACGTTCGGCGCGTCTGAGGGCGCCGAGGACACCCGTGCTACGGTCGCTCGGTTGATGGTCGACACCGGGCCTCTTCCCGCGCCCGAAGCCCTCGACGAGACCGCACGGTCGACCCGGCCCCGGCACTTCCCGTGCTTCGACGGGTTGCGAGCCATCGCCGCGATCCTCGTGGTCCTGGTGCACACCTCGTTCGCCTCGGGGTTCACCGTCCGTTCCGCCGCGGGCATCTACACCGCTCGCCTGGAGGTCGGCGTGTCGGTGTTCTTCTTGATCTCGGGTTTTCTCCTGTACCGGCCGTTCGCGGCGTCGCACATCGCCGGCGGTGCCTCTCCCGGTGCGGGCCGATTCTGGCTGCGAAGACTCCTCCGGATCATGCCGGCGTACTGGCTGGCCTTCGTGGTGACGAACTACGTCATGCACATCGACACGAAGGTCCATCCCGGATGGCATTCGTTGCTGATCTACCTCGGGCTCCTGCAGCTGTACTTCCCCTCGCACGCGCTCACCGGGCTCACCCAGGCGTGGTCGTTGTGCACCGAGATCGCCTTCTATGCCTTCTTGCCCCTCTACGCCATGGTGGTGGTCCGGGGGCGCCGCTCGGATCGGCATCAGCTCGGTCGCGAGCTGCGCGCCGTGGCGGGGCTCTTCGTGACGGGACTGGGCCTTCGGTTCTGGCTGCTGCACCTGCACTCGCACCTCGGGTACGTGATGCTCGAGTGGCTCCCGTCGTGCTTCGACCTGTTCGCGTTGGGAATGTTCCTGGCGGTCATGAGCAGTTGGCTCGCCCATCGCCACTCCACGCCGCGCTGGTTGTGGCACGGCGCCACGCCCTGGGTCAGCTGGGGGCTTGCGCTCGTGATGCTGGGGGCGGCGGCGCACCTCGGGGTGTCCCGGGACCCGCTCGAGCACAACTCGCCCGGCCGGGGTCTGGCGTTGGAAGTGTGCTACGGCCTCTTCGCGTTCTTCTTGCTCGTCCCCGCCGTCTTCGGACCCCAACAGCGAGGGACGATCCGATGGGTCTTGCGCTGCAAGCCGGTGGCCGCGCTCGGCGTGGTCTCCTACGGGGTCTACCTCTGGCACCAGGCGTGGATCGACCTCTACGTCTTGCGATGGACCCACGATCTGTTCCGTGTGCCACTCCCGACGCTCTTCGGGGTGGCGATGGGCCTGGCGCTGGCGTCCGCCACGGCCAGCTACGTGCTGGTCGAGCGACCCCTGCTCACGCTCAAGGACCGACTGGCGTGGTGGAGCACCCCGCCCCGCGCCGCTCAGGTGCCGGCGGGTGCCGACGCGGGGGTGCCCGCTGTCGCCGAAGGTGGAATTCCATAAGCCACGGGACGACGCGGGAGATCATCGGCGTCAGGCCCGGCCCGTCGGCGGCCCCACCACGCGTCGAGCGCCACCGCGGCCAGGATCACGAGGCTCACCTCGAAGGGGGTCCGGTACCGGGTGTCGCCGAAGCTCACGAGCATGGTGAACACGACATCGAGGCCGACGGCCCACAACGGAAAGACCGGCACGCCCCGTCGGCGCAACACGACGGTTCCCCCCAGGGCCAGCGCCGCCAGCGCGTAGTACATGCCGAGCCCGACGAGCGCCCAGTGGTACGGGCGCGTCTCGACGAAGGTGTCGAGCCCGATCTGCTGCAGGGGATGGAAGAACCCGAAGCCCCGCCCCAGCCGGGCGAGCTCCACTCGCCAGAAGCGGTCCTTGTGGTCCGAGATGTACCGCAAGGCGTAGGCCTGGCCCTGCGCGGACTGCACCGACCCGTCGGCGTGGCGATCGACATGCGCATGGGGTGCGCATTCGAGGGCCCAGTAGCCCTCGAACGGACCCGACCACGTGTCGCCGCAGTTGGCCGAGGCCAGGGTGATGCCGAGCCCGGAGCTGATGAGGGTGGGTCTCTGCATGCGGCTCATGTTGTAACCAACCCACGGCGCGATCACGACCAGCGCGACCAGGGTGCCCGTCCCGGCCAGGGTCAAGCGGGTGCGCCACGGCGTCCGGGACAGCAGTCCCAGGGGCACCACGATGAACGGGATGAGCAACGCCAGCTCGTCGCGCCCGAGCATGGCCACGCCCATCACGACGCCGAGGACCACCATGCGGCGCAGGCCGGGTTGCTTCCAGAAGCGGTAGGCGCACAGCAAGACGAGGGCCACGAGCAGGGGCGAGATCGTCTCGGACAACGCCAGCTCGTTGCTCATCCAGATGTTGGGGTACACCGCCACGAGGAAGGCCGCGATCAGCCCCGCCCGCCGCCCGCCCACGGTGCGCCCCGTGACCCCGCACACGGTCACCGCCGCCGCCCCGATGATGCAACACCACACCCGGTGCGCGAAGAAAGACTTCAGTCCGACGACCGACGTGGCCGCCAGCACGAACACGAACAGCGGGGGCCAGTCTGCGGTCTGGACCACGTGGTGGTGGTTCTTGAGGAATTGGAACGGGTCGATGAAGCCGTGGCCCTCCACGAGGAGGTTGGCGGCGTAGTGGTAGTAGTACGCGTCCCCGCCGGGACGGCGGTTGGGCCGCCCCAGGACCGTGGCGATCCTGATCCCGAAGCCCAAGAGCGTGATGGCGTCGAGCCAGAACCACCACCGACGGGTGCGGCGTCGCCGGGAGCGCCGCGACAGGACGGGTTCCACTGTGGTCTCGACCCGGCCCCGAGGGACGGTCGCCACCGCCACCGGTGCGGGCCCGGAGCGCGCAGGGAGGCGCTCCGGGGAAGTCACGCGATGGTCGGGGTGCGCCGCAGCACGAGCAGGAGATTCCACGTGACCAACTCACGCAGGGCCGGGACCTCGATGAGCCAGCGCATCCAATCGGGGTAGTACCGGGGCAGCGCGGCGACGACCTCAACGCCCCGATGGGCCCGGGCCATGCGCAGGGTGGGTCCCACATGGCAGGCGAAGAGCGAGGACCCGTACCGGTTCCCCGGGGGCCGACCGTGTTTTCGCTCGTAGCGGCGCGCGGCGCGGTACCCGCCCAGATAGTGCCAGGGCGCCGTCTCGTGACCGCCCCAGGGGGAGTACCACGCCGTGAAGGAGAGGTAGATGGTTCCGCCCGGGCGCGTGACCCGGATCATCTCGTCGAGGAACCTCCCCGGGTCGGGGATGTGCTCGAGCACGTTGGAGGAGAACGCCACGTCGACCGCCGCGTCGGTGAGAGGGAGCCGGTTGCCGTCGCCCGCCACGCTGCGCCTCGGCGCCAGGCGTCCGGGCACGACGGCCAGGCGATGACGCTCCCGCCGGGCCCGCTCGGCGTCGTCGTCGCGGGTCGCCGCTGCGGCGCCCCCGTGGGCTGATCCGTCGGCGACGGCCCGTGCACCGGCTTCGGGCTCGACCAGGATGCACCGGGCTCCGGCCGCCACCAGGGCCTCGGTGAAGTACCCCGCGCCGCCGCCCACGTCCACGATGAGCTGTCCGTCGACGGGGGCCCAGCGGCGCAGTTGCTCGACGGTGTCGGCGGCCTGTATCCGGTAGAAGTGGTCGGGGTCGGTCTGCTCGACGCGAAAGGCGCGGAACAGGTCGACCGAACGGCGCAGTCCCCCTCTGTCCGCACTGCCGAGGGACGGTGCCGCCCTATTGGGCGACGTCGTCATGCCGGGCCATGGTAACGGCCGGGCCCCTGCATGTCGGAACGGACGTCACGTCACCGCCGACGGCGCCGACGCCGTTAACCCGGCGCGGCGCGCGCCAGGCGCCGCCAGGCGAATAGGGCGAGCAGATAGGCGGCCAGCCCGAGCATGAGGACCACGTGGAACCCGAAGATCATCGACAGCAAGGTGGCCAAGACCGCGCCCACCACCGAGCAGAACCCGTTCACGGCCCAGCCCCAAGCCACGTACTCCCGTCCGTCCTCGCTCATCGTCGACACCGCTCGGATCCCGAGGGGGACGAACATGCCCAGGCAGATCCCGAGCGGCGCCAGCAGGCAGAACGCGATCGTCACCCGAGCGTCGATGGGAAGGCCCAGAAGCCCGTCGGTCAGGGGGGTCAAGCCCCACACGTAGAAGGCGGTGAGCCCCGTGATCCCGACCAGGAGCACCGGGACGGTGCGGCGCCGGTGGCCCAGCGTGGGGCTGAGCAGGGCACCGACGCCGGTGAACACCAAGAGCGCCATCAAGGTGACGGTCAACGCGTAGGTGGGATATCCCAGGAAGAGGTTGAGCAGCTGCATCAGCGTGACCTCGAAGAACATGAAGCCGAAGCCGATGGAGGCGAAGAACAGGGCCGAGAGCCACTTGCGCGGGAGCCGCTTCCACGTCTTGCGGATGGCCACGAACGGCAGCAGCAGGAGCACGGCGGAGATCACCACCGCCAGGGCGAAGAGGAGCACGAGGACGCGCTCCCCTACCTCGTACTCGCGATCCTGGCTCGAGATGGGGTGGAAGAAGTCGCGCAGGACGGTACCGAACCGAGCGAAATGCCAGAAGTACGGATCGTTGTCGGTGGTGGGTACGACGTTGTACTTGTAGGAGTTGTAGAATGATTTGAGTTGCGCCGGGGTGCTCGTCACCACCGTGTCGACGGGTCCCGACGGGTTCTCGTGCCCCGGGGCGTACTGCAGGGTCGTCCCCGGCACGCTCGGCAACGAGGAGACGAAGCGTTGTACCTCCGCGCTCGTGAACGGGGTTCGCTTCACCAGGATCGTGGACAACGTGAAGGATCCGAAGAAGCGGGCGGGAGAGCTCGCCACCAGGATGTGGTCCTTGGGGTCCGAGATCCCCAGCTGCGCCAGTGCCTGGCGCGCCGTCGCCACGAAACGGGTGGTGCGGTAGGGGGCGTCCTTGTAGTCGATCTCTCCGAACTGGGCGGCGAACATGCCGTCGGGAGTGAGGTGCTGCAGAGCGCCCACGATGGCGTTGGTGGTGTAGAGGTAGCTTTCGGACAGCACGAAGGCGCTTGCCGCGGCGGCGTTCGTGGCGGCGTAGCTGTCCGGCGCCGGGTACCAGATCAAGTTGTAGGCCTGGTGGCTCCGGGCCATGAACGACCGGCCATCCGCGTTCAGGTAGGTGACCGCCGGATCCTGGGCGAGGTGGCCGTCGTAGTTGGCGAATTTGGTGGTCACGAGCGAGTACGTGACCGGATTGAGCTCGACTGCGTCGACGTGCTTGGCTCCGAGCCACAGTGACGCCAGGACCTCGTGCCCTCCGGCGGCACCGATGATGGCCTCCTGACGAGGCGGGGACTTCGTCACGTCGAAGGGGAGGGCGCGGCGGATCGGCGCCGAAGTCGTAGTGGGCCAGCGAGGCCACGCGGCCGTTCCACCTGTAGATGGCGGAGCCGATGATCCCGTCGTGGTAGAGCGCCAGGACGTCCGACGACACCGGGATGACGTCCACGCGGAAGATCGAGCTCCACGCGGAGTAGATCGGCTGGTGTCCGGCGAAGCTGACCTTGGACGTGTCGAGGCGCTGTGCCGGCAGCAGGTTGGGGTCGACGGTCAGGGCCACGGTGCACCCCAGTGCCACGACGACGAATGGCAACGCCAACGGTCGGGTCCGTCCGACTACGATGCCGGCAGCCAGGAACATGACCCCGGCCGCCAACATGATCGCGGCGGGTGGTCCGATGGAGCCGGTCAGATAGATCACGATGGCACACGCCAGTCCGGCGCCCACCAGGTCGGCGAAATACAGACTGCCGACTCCCGCCGGTCGACGGCCGAAGAGGGTCGTGATGATCACTCCCGGCGCGACGAACGGGACGAAGATGAAGGCGCAGATGGCGAGGAGATCTCCCATGCTCTTGGCGGAGGCCGACGTGCCGTAGTCCCAGATGGCCAAGGAGTCGAGTGAGGTGTAGGCCACGACGACGTAGCTCGCCACCACGGCGACACCACCGAGCAAGAAGCTCCACAGCAGCACGCTGTCGGTGCGCGCCCGGCGCAGTCGGCGCGGACAGTGCCACCAACACCCCGCCCGCCCCGAGCCCCAGCAGGGCCAGGCCGATGACGAGGTACGTGTAGTAGTAGAAGAGCTTGAAGGAGATGACCCGCGTGTAACAGACCTCGATCAGGAGGACCGCGAAACTCACGAGCAGGATCTCGGCGTGATATCCCTGTCGACGCGCCCGGACCGGGACCGGCGTCGCCACGCGCGTGGCCGGCCGAGCTTGGAGCGTGGTCACGGCGGCCTGTCTACCACGCGCCCACACGCGAATTCGGTGCCTAGCCCGCCGTCATAGCGACCCGGCAACGCGCAACGATTCGGAGCGTCCCGGCCCTCATCTCCCTGGGGTGATGTAGCGAGCGCCGCCTACTTTGCCCTTGTGGAAGTCGAGGACCCACACGCACCCTTTGAGACCCGGTGGACGGCGACTGAGCCGCACCCCGTCCTCGCGGGCGAGTCGGGCCAGGACGTCACCGATCACTTCACCGTGCGTGCACAGCACCACCCGACCCGACGCGTCGCCGCCCGACAGGCCCCGGATGAGGTCGTATGCCTGCGGTCCCGCACTCGGGGTGAGCGCGCCATTCTCGTCCACGGCCAGACCCGTCTTGGCCGCCAGGAGCTCCATCGTCTGGAGGCAACGCGCGTAGGGGCTCGAGATCAAGCGGGTCGGGTGCATGGGGACGATGACCCCGACCAGATGCTCGGCCTGGCGCGTGCCGCGGGCATCGAGGGGACGGAGCCGGTCGTCGCCGGCCCAACCCTCTTTCGTCCCGGCGTGACCGTGACGTACGAGCAGCATCTGCACTACGGACATGATGCCCGGTGGGCGGGACCCGAGGAGCCGTCTGGGGTCGCCGAGCCCCGATGTACGCCGAGGCAGCCTGGGTCCAGGCACGCTCCTCCCCGGATCGCGAGGCTCGGATAACCTCGGGGAAGGTCGAGTGGAGGGGGTCGCAGCGCGTTGCCGTGGGAGCCGATAGCGATCACGAGCAAGAATGCCGTCGACGTCGAAGGTGACGAGGTCCGGGTGGTGTGGTCCCTCAATCGCCGCCCGACCAGTGACTGGGCCCGCGAGTTCCGCGCTACTGCGGTGCAACGGGTCGGCTCGCCGGATTTCGTGGCCATGCCATCACCCGACATCCGCAGCGGAGGGTCGATCCATTGGACCGTGCCGGCTGCAGACCTCCGGGGTGCGGTGCAGTACGTGCGGGCATGCGTCGACGCGGCCAACGAGGGATACCGCCTCCTCCTCGTGCGACGCGATGAGGAACGTCGGCGTCGCGACGAAGAGGAACGAGCCAAGACGCTTCGCATCCAGGCGGCCCAGCAGGCTCTCAACGCCCTCGACTGATCCACGCTCGCCGGGACCTCGTCACCCTCCGGCCAGCATGCGACGAACGTCGTCACCCACGGCGCGTACGAGATCGAGGAGCAACGCCAGGCGTGGGTCGGGACCGGGCGTCTCGAGCAGCCGCTGCCGATCGAAGGCGTTGACCGGTGCCAGCGCGCACAAGCGCCACGCCACCACTTCGGGGGTGTCTCCCAACGACGTGGCCGGGGGCACCGCCGGTGCCTCACCCAGCTCGGACAGCAGGGCACGGACGCGCCGGACCTCTTCCTCGGCCCGGCGCAGCGCGTCGCCGTCGGCGGGGGGCTCGGCGGCGCAGTCCTCGATCCTCGCCCGGGGGTAGGGATCGTCATCGAGCCAGCGCGTCACGCGCAGGGGGTGCAGTCCCCGGACGAGGAGGTGCCACCGGCCCTCGCCTTGCGGTTCGGCCCACTCGATCGAGGCCACGGTCCCCACGTCGGCGCGCTGGTCCCCGCCCCCCACCTCCGAGCCCCGGGTGACGAGGGCGACCCCGAAGCGGCCGTCCCCGGCCAGGCAGTCCGAGACCAGGGCGTGGTAGCGGGGCTCGAAGACGCGCAGCGGGATCCGGGCGTGGGGGAAGAGGACGGTCGAGAGGGGGAACATGGCAAGGTCCCGCGGTCCCATGCCTCCAGGATGCCCCGGCCCGACGTCGGGCGCCTGCCCTCCGATCTCCGACGCTGGGTGGCCGGACGAGCCGGAATTGGATCAGGGTTGTGAGTAAGTTGGGGTCCCAGTGGGCCAAGTGGCCCACAATCGGTGACATGCGGGGGACTAGGAGTGGCTTGCTAGTCCAGTGCGCCGCGGAAGTACGCCGGGCGGGCCAACGAGCGTCTGGGTTGCTTCGTCTGAGCACGGCCTGAAAGAGACGATGGCAAGCGACGAAGGCGAGCGGCGGGACGATCACCAGAGCAACGACCTCCGGCAAGAGGTCAGGGAACTGCGCGATCGGCTCACCAGCGTCGAAGGCCATTTCCGTGGTGCGGTCGACAACAGCACCGACGGGGTGATCGTCGTCAACCGGGACGGGATCGTGGTCTTCGCCAACACCGCCGCGGCGGTGATGCTCGGAACGACCCGCGCCCAGCTGGTCGGAAAGCCGGCCAGCTTCCCGGTGGTGTCGACCACGGCGCGCCGTCCCGACAACGAGGCCATCCTGGCCGACATGCGCGTGCTGTCCACCGACTGGGACGACGAGCCCGCCGTGCTGGCGCTCATGCGGGACATCACCGAACGGTCCATGGCGGACGCGGAGATGGCCTACCGGGCCACCCATGACCCGGTGACCGGGCTCCCCAACCGTTACCTGCTGGACGACCGATTGAAGCAGGCGCTGGCCCGGGACCGCCGTGAGCCCAGGACACTGGGCGTGCTGTTCTGCGACGTGGACGGGCTCAAGGGCATCAACGACAGGCTCGGCCACGCCGTGGGGGACCAGGTCCTCATGGAGACGGCCCGACGCATCGAAGCCGTGATCCGGCCCGCCGACACCGCCGCCCATCTCGGTGGGGACGAGTTCGTGGTCCTGTGCGAGAGCATCGACGAAGACGGCGCCGCCGCGGTGGCGGGCCGGGTGGAGAGTGCCTTCGACGTGCCCATGACCGTCGACGGGGTCGAATTGAGCGTGGGCCTGAGCGTGGGCCTGGCCCTCACCACCGACCCCGATGTGATCCCTGCGGACCTGCTGGCCGAGGCCGACCATGCCATGTACAGCGCCAAGCAGCGCCGCCGACGCCAGGCGGGGCGTTAACCGGAGCGTCGCCGCAGCCGACCCCAGCCGTCGAAGGGCCCGGCCCACACCAGGGCCACCATCGTGACCACGAGGACGCCGAAGAGCTCGGGGTACAGACCGAAGCCCTGGTACGAGAAGGTGATGGTGTGGACACCCGCTCCCACCCGTACCGCGGGGAGGGCGGGAGCCAGTATCTCGACCGGGGCCGGCTGCCCGTCGACGCGCACGGTCCATCCGGGGTCGAACGACGCGCTCAACACCACCGCCGCAGGGCGACGGGTGACGACGGTGGCGCGCACCTGACCGTCGCCCAGATCGTCGCGCTCGGAGCGAACGGTCCCGGCGGCTCCCACGATGTCGGACACCCCCGGCGCGGTGAGCGGAGCGGGGGCGGACCCGTCGTAGGCGACGGCCAGGTACTGACCCGAGCCGGGCAGGCTCGAGCGGAGGTAGGGGACGCTCATGATGCCCACGTTGGTCTTGTTGACGGTCAGGCTCCCGACGGTGTCCACGACGCGCACGTAGCCCTTGGTGGGAAGGACCCAGAGTTGGAATTGGCCCGCGCTCATGACGAGCCGGGCCGGCACCGGCGGGCGGTGATAATCGGGCAGGATCAGGTAATGGATGCCGAAGAGCTCGTAGTCCCCCGGGACGTCTTCGTCGAAGAAGTACTCCGGGTCGGTCATGAGCGACGCGGTTCGTAGCGTGTAGCCCACCTCGTCGACGTCGAGGCTCTCGAGGTACTTGAACACCGGCACCTCGCCCACGGTGAAGTTGGAGCCCCAATTCGACGGCATCCCGGCGTACACCCTGCCGCCGCCGTGGCGGTCGATGTAGGCGACGAGGCGGTCGACCTGGGCCCCCTGAGCGTCGTCCGCCGCGTGCTGGGCGGCGATCCACTGGGCGTTGGCCGCCGCGAACGTGTCGATCTCGGACCACGCCGGGGCCAGGACGGCCGTGGCGAGGACACCACCCATCACCATGACCGCGATGCGACGCGGGGCGAGCTCGTCCCACGCCGCGAGGCGCGGTCGCCAGCGCGTCACACCGGCACCTATGGCCCGGACGAGGGCCGCACCCCCGACTCCGGCCAGATACAGCCCGGCGAGCTGCGCGCCCATCATGAAGCGGCGCATGAAGATGTCCTTGCTCCCGGGCAGGATCACGGTGAGCTCGCCGAACGTGGTGCGCCCGAAGGAGAGAAGCAGGCTCATCACCAGCACGGCCACCAGGGCGCGCCCCGAGGCGGTGGTGCGCCAGTACCGCACGCTCGCCACGAGCCCTACCGCTCCGAGCAGCGTGACGATCGGGAAGCGATGGGCGTCGAAGAGCTGGCCCGTGAGGAGCCACGACATCACCTGTTTGGCGCCGTAGCCGTTCACGAGGGGGGTGTGGGCCAGGACCTCGTTGGTGGCCGCCCAGCGGCTCTCGGCCAGGAGCGGGACCGTCACCCAGGCCGAGGCGAGGAGCGCGCCGACCCCGACGGCGACGGCGCGCGCACAGCCGGGCGCGCAGAGCCGAGGGCGCGAGGAAGGGGAAGATCGACGATGGGGATGAAGGCGAGGTAGCCGGTCTCGAAGTGCAGGGCCATGGTGAGGGCCACGAAGACGACCGCCGGAGCGATGGCACGACGCGACGCCATGGCGCGCCACGTGAAGCCCCAGGCGAGGGGGAGCGTCCACGAGGCCCACAGCTGGGCCCACACGCCGTACCCCACCCAGACGTAGGCCTTGGGCTCGTACCCCACGCCCACCGCGCTCATGAGGAAGGGGGCGGCCGCCGCGCTCAGCACCGACGCCACGCGTCCGAGGTCGAAGAGCCGGGCGGAGCAGTACACCGACAGTGGCCACAGGGCCAGCAGCAGGTACAAGGTGAGGCGGAAGGCGGCGTCGCCACCGGTCGCCATGCCGAGCAGCCCGGTCACCATGGCGGGGAGGCCCTGGTAGTGCAGGAACTGGGGTGACCCCAGGCCCAGATACGGGAACCAGCTCGTCATGGGCAGGTGCCCCGCCTCGAAGCGGCTCTGGGCGAAGCGCACCATCTGCTCGTGGACCGAGCTGTCGTCGGCGTAGGCCACGCCGGTCAGCTCCGGTCGCCACTTGACGCACCCCCACGCCACGATCACCGCCAGCGCGATCCAAGACCCGACTCGGGACGACGTGGTTTCGTCGGCCGCGGGCACGACGGGCTCACTCATGGGTGTCGAGGCTCCCTTTCGCCGTGCTCACCGAACCTGCCCCCCCGAAACCTATACGCGGGGGTCCTCGGCACTACTTCTTTGGTTTCTTCACCTTCACCTTCACCTTCTTGACCTTCTTCACCTTCGTCTTCTTCTTCTTGGGATGCGGCGTCGCCGGGTGCTTGGCGACCGGCCCCGTCCCGGTGCCCGTTCCCGTCCCGCTGCCAGTCCCGGTGCCCGTTCCCGTCCCGCTGCCAGTCCCGGTGCCCGTTCCCGTCCCGCTGCCAGTCCCGGTGCCCGTTCCCGTCCCGCTGTTGCCGAGCCCCTGGCTGCCCGGAGCCGGCTCGTTGGCGATGCGCCATCGCAACGTCGGCTTCACCAGGAGTTCGAGTTGCGCGGGGGCGGCCCTCGGTCGCACCGTGAAGTACTCGCAGCCTTGGACGGCCTTTCCGGGCGCGATCGGCGCCGCGAACCCGGGTCCCGCGCATTGCGGCACCACCACGCCGCTGCCGGCGTCCGGCGTGTAGGTGTGCCCGGCAACGTCGCTCAGCAAGGAGATGACCGACAGGTTCGAGAGGTTGACGGCCCGGCTCGATGTGTTGAGGGCCGTCAGGACGGTGGTCACCACGTTCTTGGTGGGATCAGGGATGACCTGGACGAGGGTGAACTGCGCATCGGAGGCCTGGAGCGTGCTCCCGATCGCACCCACCATCGGCGGTGGCCGGTCCGAGGTGTTCGACGCGGCGCACCCCGCGATGCTCAGGGACGTGACGAGGAGCAGGACGAGCAGGCGGTCACGCGTTCTGCGCATGTGTCGGCCCCAGGGCCCACCAGACGTGGCCACGGCACCGTGTCCTCGAGACGCACCGCGGTGCCGACACGCTCTGCGCCGTCGACATCGGTCGTGACCCCCGGTTCTCCAGGCGCCGTCGGCCTCGGCACCGACGACGCGGGTGCGACCTTTGCCCAGGTCCACTCCCCTCTCCCAGCGTACCCCCGAGGCCGTCGCAAACCCGTGCGAGCCAGGCCGGTGGGGGCCGTCACGAAGCCGGGGTCGGTGTCGCTCTACCGGCGCGCTTCGGCCTCCTCGACCAGAGCGCTCAGGACCTTGGCCGCGGTGGCTTCCCAGGTCAGGCTCCGAGCCCGCGCCGCCGCCCCCCGGCCCAGGCGCTCTCGCAGCTCGACGGAGCTGAGCACCTCCATCAGGGCGTCGGCGAAGTCGTCGCCGGGGTCGACCAACAGACCACCCACACCGTCGGTCAGCGAGTCCCGGTGTCCGGCGATGTCGGAGACGACGGCGGGTGTCTCACCGCGCCCGCCTCGGTGATCGTCATGTTCCAGCCCTCGCGCAACGACGTGGAGGCGACCACCCACGCCCGGCGATACGCGTCGGCGAGCTCGTCGTCGGACACGTGCCCGGGCATGTCGATCCACGAGGTCCCGTCGATGGCCCGGATCTTGGCCTCGAGGTCGGGACGCTCGTACCCTTCGCCGATCACGAGGAGCCGGAGATCGGGGATCTCCTTGCGCGCCCGCGCCGCGGCGTCGATGAGCAGCTCGAGTCGCTTGACCGGCACCAGCCGCCCGACGGCCACCACGAGCGGGACCGGCGACTTGTCCCCGCCCGGCGTGAACCGCTCGTCCACACCGGGCGGGACCACGTTCACGCGTGTGGGGTCCAACCTCAACATGGTCAGGATCTCGTCACGCGAGGACGGGGACAACGTGAGCACGCGGCTGCGGCGATACAGGGGTGGCGCGATACGGAGCTCGACGATCTCGCCCAGACGGGCCAGGCGGGGGGACAGGACCATCCGCCACATCGCGGCGTGGACGTGGTGGAGCAAGACGATGCGGGGACAGCGGGCCCACAACGGCGTGAAGAACGGCATGCCGTTCCAGATCTCGACGAGGCCGTCGGGTCGCCCCCGGCGTCCGGCCAAGCCACTGAGGGCGCTGCGCGGGAACACCCCGTAGCGCCCCGACTTGCGGACCACCTGGTAGCCCGCCCGTGTCGTGACGGACTGCTGCCCGGGTGCGGCGGAACTGCGCAGGGACACGTCGATCCCGGCCCGGGCCCAGGCCGAGGCCACACGGTGGGCGTGCAGCTCCGATCCCCCCGCCTCGGGGTCCTCGAAGTCCCTCCAGGCCAGCACCTGCACGCGCTTCAACCCGATCTCGAGGGCCCGGGCCGCCACGGCGTCGAGGTCGGCCAGGGCGAGCTCGACGGTACGAGCGCTCTGCTCCCCGGGGGGAACCGTGACGGGGATGGCCGGTGCCGGCCCCGAGATCACCGCCGAGCTCGAGACAGCCAGGTCCTCGACGAGGATGCCCTCCTCGGAGCGAACCGCCAGAACCCCCGACTGACGATCGACCTCGGTCAACCCATCCCCCCCCAGGTGGACGACACCCCGGACGCGCACCGGGCGCGCCGAAGGCGCGCTCCGTGGGCGTCATGCCCCTTCTCCTGCGACTCTATGAAGGCCCACACCGGCTTCTCGTCGTCACATCTGATGAATTCCCCCTCAGCCCCCTGCCATCCCCGCCGGGTCGCCCGAGGACTCAGGGAGCTTGCGCCGAGGCCAGGAGGATGGAGGAGAGGCTGGGCACGTGGCACAGGAGGCGGTCGAGGGGCCGCAGCGGCTTCGGGACGTCGTGGTAGGGCGCCCCCGTGATCGTCACGTCGACGAACCCGTGGGCGCGTAGGAGCGCCGCCAGCGCTCGACGGGTGAAGACCCGCAGGTGGCCCACGACCTCGTGGCCGGGCCGGCCGTAGATGCCCTGGAGGCTCACCTCCGTGAAGATCGGCTGCACCCCGAAGAACAGCAGGCCGCGGTTGTACCAGGCGGCCAGATTGGGCGTGGAGAGGAGGATCCTGCCCCCGGGCACGAGGACCCGCCGGACCTCGGACAGGGCGGTATCGGTGTCCACGAGGTGCTCGATGAGCTCGCTGATGATGACGATGTCGACGGTGGCCGTCCCGAGGGGGAGCCCGGGGTGCTCCACCGAGCCCCGCACCACCTCCAAGCCGTGCCCCTTCGCCTGTCTGAGGGCGGCCACCGACCAATCGAGGCCGATGATGGTCAGGTCGATCCCGGCGCGCGTCGCCACGTCGGCCGCCAACGCCGTCCAGGTGCCGGTGCCGCACCCCACGTCGACGGCCCGCAGCGCCCGGTGGGCGCCCAAGGCCCCTTCCACGAGCATCCGGGCCTGGAGTCGGGCCCGCCCGGATCCCGAGATCAACGGGGTGGCCGGGTCCTCGTAGAGCTGCTGGAGCGATCGCGTCGTCATGGCGACACGCGATCGACGCGGTGCTCGGGGTACACCGCCGTCACTGCGCTCTCGGCCACCTGCCCCCCGTCCCCCGAACGGCACGAGTATAGCGCCGCGTCGGCTCTGTTTCCGCAGGATATGGGGCTATTTTGTGTTCATCCCGGTTGGTGGTCCCACCTCGTCACGTCGACCCCGAGGCCTTCGAGCACCCGGCGGTCCTCGGTGAAGACCTCGACGTACTCGTGGCGCAGGCGCGAGCCGTGGGAGCCGGCGGTGGCCTGGGAGCGCAGACGCCGGCGGACCACTTCCCGTGCGATGCGGCGGACCCTCGGTGGTACCACCGGCCTCGCCCGCTGGCCCCGGTCGAACAGCGTCTCGAGGAACCGACTCGTGCGGTCCACCGGTTTGTACATGGTCTGGTTGAGTCGTACCTGCGCCAGCGGGCCCGCCAGGGGCTCGAGGCCCAAAAAGGCGAAGACCGTGGCGACGGTGCGGTCGGGGGCTTCGGCCAGGTCGTCGGCCAGCAGGACCTTCACCTGCTCCCGGGGGAAGACGGTGAACAGCCGGGCGAGCTGCGCTCCGTAGAGGCCGAGCCCCCGGTAGAACCAGAACGGCTCCCAGTCCAACCGCCGCCGCTCCTCCTCGGCCGCCATGGCCGACGCGAAGTCGAGCTTCTCCCGCCCTTGCTCGCGCAGGTCGGCCCAGTTGGAGTAGGCCCGCAAGGTGGGCTCACGCAGCACGGCCACGAGCCGGGCGTCAGGGACGAGGGCGTGGATGCGCGGCGCGGCGTCGGGGTCCCACAGGTAGTACGGCGTGGACTCCCCCGCGTACCCGCCGGGGCCCGGCGGGTAGGTGAACAAGGCCTCGTAGGCCGGGCGATCCACGACGTAGGCGCGACACGCCCGCTCGTCCTCGGGGCCCCGGTGGTGCGGACGCGACCCGTCGGTGAGAAAGAACTTCGGCTCCTTCATCGTCGACATCGAGATCCGGGGGTGCTGGTCCAGATACCGGTGCAGCGAGGTGGTCCCGCACTTGGGTGCCCCGATGACGAATAGGTTGGGAAGCGGCATCGCGGCACGGATCGTAGTGGTGGCACCTGGCGCATTCGGCCCGAGTCTCGTCGACCGATCCGAACCAACCGGTGCGGTAGCGTGACGAAGGTGGCCAAGCGGCTCAAGCGCGAGCCCGGGTGGTCCGGTCACCTCGCGGAAGCCCGGCGTCACCTCGACGCCATGCCCGACGTCGATGGCGGTCGAGGCGGCGATGTGTGGGCCGTGGGGATGGTGCGTGACGAGGCCGACATCATCGAGACCGTGGTGCGGCATCTGCTACACCAGGGCGTCCACCGGGTCCTGATCGCAGACAACCTGTCGACCGACGGCACCCACCAGATCCTCGAGCGACTGGCGCAGTCGCATCCCGTCACGGTGCTCATGGACCGGTTGCCGGCGTACTATCAGGCCGAGAAGATGACGCTGCTGGCCCGAACCGCAGCGCGCCAGGGGGCCGAGTGGGTGATCCCCTTCGACGCCGACGAGGTGTGGCTGGCGCCCACCGGGACCCTGGCGCAGTGGCTTTCGGACTGTGGTGCCGCGGTGGTGCAGGTCCCCATGTTCAACCACGTGCCGACCGCCACCGACGACCAGACCGAGCCCGACCCGGTGCGACGTCTGCGATGGCGCAAGACCGAGCCCAACTCGCTGCACAAAGTGGCCTTCCGGGCGCGGCGCCGGGCCCGCCTGGCCTACGGCAACCATGGGGTGTCGCGCCGCGGCACCCGGGTGACGGGTTTGGAGATCCGGCATTTCCCCTACCGGTCCGAGGAGCAGTTCGTCCGCAAGCTTCGCCAGGGTGCCGACGCGCTGAGCGCCACTGATCTCACCGACACGATGGGGGTCGCCTGGCGCGGTCTCGGAGCCCGCGACGACGAACGGTTGCGGGCCACCTGGCACAAGCTGGTCGAGACGCAGAACCTGCCCATCGAGTCATGGGTGCCCAATTGCGACATCGTCGAGGATCCCGTGCCCCTCGGGGACCTCACCCTCGGACCGTAGGCGGCGCCCGGGTCAGCCCTGCAGCGGCAGTTGTTGCCGGGCGTGGCTGACGAAGTCGCCGTAGCGTGCATGGGCGAAGTCGTGGACCACGTAGATCTGGTGATGCCATTCGACCAGGCCGCGCCACGCCAGATGGACCGCGGGGCAGATCTTCTGCAGCGGATGGGACTGGTTGAACTCGGCGATGGCCAGTCGTTCGCCCGTGTACTCGTTGTAGAGCGAATTCTCGTCACCGATGATGTCGTCGAAATACGCGAAGATGCGCGGGAGCCGATGGGCCGGGTCGACGTCGAAGAGCGCCAGCCCCTGGGCCGTGGAGGAGTACAGGTCCATGTCGTGCATGACGGCACCGACGGGTGCGGGATGGTAGGTCTCGACGAAGGTCCGAAGGGTTTCCTCGACGTCACCCAGGATCAACGTGGCGTCGTGCAGCCGGGCGCGCAACGCCTCGGCGTCCATCTCGAAGAACCCCGCCTTCCAATGGTAGGGAAGATCGCGATAGTCGGTTGGGGGCGGCAGGCCGCGCCCGGTGTCGAAGCCGTAGACGTCGATCTGGATGTCGAGGGACTCCGAGACCCGCCGGGCATGACGCTCCAGGGCGAGCAGCCCGGTGCCTCCGGCCACCCCGAACTCGATGACACTGATGCGGGGGATGCCCAGCTGCTTGGCCAGGCGGGCCGCCTCGCGCACGCAGTAGGCGTACGCCGGTCGCTCGACCGCGCCCAGGTCGACCCGCCACTCGTAGGTGCCGAGTTTGCGCTTTTGAATCGTCCACAGCGTCCACGTGCGCAGAGGGTGTGGATCAAGGGCGAAATTGAGCAGTTTCCGCTTCCACCGTTGAGCCCTGCTCATCAGCGTCCGCCTCGTGAGCCGGGCTGCCGGCGGGCCCGCCGTCGGGCGGCCTGGTACCGGTCCTTGAGCCCGACCGGCGTCAGGCGCAGGGCGATCTCACGAGCCGGGTGGCGTCCGGCGCGCACCACGTCGGCGACGTCGGACTCATGGGGCCGGGCTTGGAAGAGCGTGGAGTGGTGCCACTTGAACATCGGGCGGGGGGCCGTGTAGTAGTACCAGGCCAGCGAGCGCCGGTACCGCCCCGGGGGGCAGGACAAGGGGTCGGGGTGGCCGTGGAACGACGTCCGTGTCGTGGCGAAGACCACGAGGCGATTGGCGATCGGCGCGATACGCGCCTCGGCGGCGCTCATGTCCCGGTTCCACAGCTCGAGATGGCCACCGAAGGAGTCCTCCCAGTCCGGGTTGAGGTACAGCAGGGCGTTGAGGCGCCGGTCCACGTGGAGATGGGGATGTTCGTTGAAGTCGGCGTGGACCTTCAGGAGCCCCCCGGGGGCGATCTGGTGCATCCCGCCTCCGGCCAGACCGGGATCAGCCAGCAGACCCTCGATCCCGGTCAGACGCTCCAGGAACTCGAGAAACGTCTGACTGTTGAATTGTTGGACCACGTGACGCACGGGAGCGGGCATGGCCTCCTCGTCGCGTTGGGTGAACTTGACCTCGAGCACACTGTTGAACGTGGTCCATGCACCCGTGGCGTCGGGAAAGGAGTCGACGAGCATCGTGATCACCTCGGAAGGGAGGAAATCGTCGATCACGACGTGCGGGAAGGGCCGCGCCGATGCAAACCCGGGCGAGAGTCGTGACGCGAGGGGCATGAGCCGTTCTCGTTCGAAGAAGAACGGATCGGACATCGGTGCCCCCTTTCAGCCTGCGTTGTCGTCGAGTACGGGTACGTCGGTGCTGCGATGTTCCGACAAAGTGTAATTGCGCCGGGCGGAACTCAGGTTGGGACCGCGTCGGGCGAGACCCGACGGCGACGCCCCACCCATTCGGCGAGCATTGCGCCACAGAGGACCACCGCACTGATGCCGGCCAGGACGAGGCCCGCCGTGAAGGTGCGCGGCCAGTACCAGAGTTTCACAACGTGTCGACCCGCCGGCACGCGAGCCTGGAGCATCACGCCCTCGAAGCGCTGGAGGGGAAGGGGCCGCCCGTCGATGGTGGCGTGCCAGCCCGGCACCGCGGTGAGCCGCAACCGCAGCACCTGCGGCACGGTCCCGTGGGTCTTGATCGTCCATGACGCCGGGTCGGGTTGGGTGACCGGCACCACGGTCCCCTTGGCGTCGGGCCCCGGGAGGCGGGCGGACGTCGGCGCCGCGCTGAGAGTGGCGAGGCCGGACCCCGGGATCCGATAGAGGGCTTCATCCCCCACGGTCCGGTCGAAGACCGCACCGGCCGGCCCACGCTGCCCGGCTCCCTCGAGGACAAAGCCCACCCCGTACCGTCGGGCGATCGAGGCGGAGGTCACGGCGGGGCAGAACACCGAGAACGGCACGCCCGGGAACTGCACCGGGGCGGAGGGCTCACCCGTGGCGGCCAACCACGACTCGCCGTAGGTTCGAGGGATGAGCGGGTCGTAGATGGCGAACTCCTTGATGCCGAAGGCAACGTTGTAGTTGGGTACGAGCCCGAGTTGGTCCGAGCCGAAGCAGGTGTTGGCCCCGAGGCCCACGACCGAGGACCCCACGGCGCGCGCCAGTGTCGCTTCGGCCGGGGTCGGCGCCAGATAGGTCGACTTCGCCGTCCACAACGGGGTCCCGGCGGTCACGAGGAACACGGTCTCGCATACGAGGAACAACGCGGCCGCCCACCGCCCACTTCCGGGCGCGCCGGCGTGGGCGGGCTGGGACCGGCGTCGTCGTGCTCCGAGCGCGAACCACCCCGCCACGGCCAGGCCGAGCGCGGTGGCGGCAACCGGCCAGATGAAACTCCGGGCGCGGATGGATGCCTCCATCGACGGCAGATGGCCGCGGTAGAAGAGCCACAGGCCCAACAGCACCGCGGCGGTCGCCCCGAAGACGATCCCCATCCACCGACGGACGGCGTCACCCCGCTGCGAGCGGACGAGAACGTCGGTTCCCATGCCGGCCAGCACGGCCAGGGCGAACATGAACGGAATGGTGGCCCGGCGCCACAGCACGCTGCCGATAAGCGGCAGATCGTCCACGAACGACTCCACGATCGGGAGGTACACGATTGCGGCCATGGCGATGGCAACGGCCCCGAAACCGATGACCTCCGATCTCCGATGCCGGAGCTTCACGGCGCTCACCACGGCCAGGACGGCCAAGACCACCGCGATCACTCCCACGTAGGCGACCGACTTCGTGTAATACCCGGACCCGAAGAACCGGCTCCCGGTCACCGGCAGTCCGTCGAAGCCTTGGAACAGCGTGAGCATGATGCTCTGGGCCGACACGGCTTGGCTCAGGTTCTTGCCCGAGCGGACCGACCCCGAGATCAGTTGAAGGCCGGGAAGCAAGAGCGGGCTGCCGAGGCAGGCCCCCGCCACGACGCCGAGGACCGAGTCCAGAACCGGGCGGCGGATCGGGCCCGAGCCCCCGAAACGCAGTGCCCTCGACCCCAAGAACGCCACCACGAAGACGAGGAAGGCCGTGCCCAAGAGGACCAACGTGTCGGGTTGGCCGGCGTAGATCGCGCACGCCACGATGACGGCCAGAAACGCCACGGCTCGGGCCCGGCGACCTCCTCGGATGACGAGCAGGGTGGCCGCGCACAGCCAACCTATCCACGACATCACCGACGTGATGGGCCAGCCGAGCCAGCCGAAGAAGGCGCCGCTCAATTCGTAGATGGTGGCGGCCATGGTGCAGGCGAGCACGCTCAGGTGCATCACCCGTCCGAGCACGTACACCCCCGTCCCGGCGATCGCGAGGGTGGCGATCACCTGCACCGTGTACGAGAGGCTGACCGGGAAGAGATAGCCGAGGACGACCGGGATGCTGAAGGTGCCTGCCTGCCAGCTGAAGGCCAGGGGCATGCCGAGCACGCTGAAGGGGTTCCACAGGGGGAGCTGACCGTGGTGCACCTGGGTCCAGGCCAGCTTGGTCCAGGGGATGAACTCGGCGATCTGGTCGAACGACTGGCGATCGTGGACGACGACAGCGGGGTTCTGGGACAGGCCGAAGCGCGACACCCAGTCGAACGTGCCCAGATACGGGCCGTGGGACAACGCGGGAGCCAGAACGGCGCCTGCCGCGGCCAGCACCCACAGCACGCCGAACAGATCCGCCATCCACACGCGACGTGACCGGGCGCCGGTGGAAATTCGGGTCCCGGTCATGTGCTCGAAAGTATTGCCCGCGAAAAGCGCCGATCGGAAGGATGACGGCTCCGGCGGCCATCACCGCCAGTCAAGTGATGATCAGCGCGGGACGCTGACCTTCGGCGCCCCACGAACTAGGCAGGCGAGCTCCCGCCTGTCGGCAGCGTGCTGGCGGTCTGGCGCCACTGCACCGTGGGGGCGATGGCCTGGAGGTCGACGCGGTCACGGTGGCGCTCGACGACTCCGAGCAGTCCCTTGATCGTCGGCTCCTCCAGCAGGTGCGGCACCAGGCCCAGGTCGAGCAGCTTGGTGTGGGCGGCCCGGTAGTAGTGCTCCTGCTTCTCCACCCGGGGGTCCTCCACGTGCTCGATGCGGGTGGCGCCGGGGTAGGCGTCGGCCACCATCTCGGCCATCTGGAGCACCGAGAAGGACTCGGTGAACTGGTTGAAGACCCGGTACTCCCCCGCCCCGGCGGGATTGAGCAGGGCCAGCTCCACACAGGCCAGGGTGTCTCTGATGTCGAGCATGCCCCTCGTCTGGCCCCCCGAGCCGTACACCGACAGGGGATGGCCCACCACGGCCTGGACGCAGAAGCGGTTGAGCACGGTCCCGAACACGGCGTCGTAGTCAAAGCGCGTGGCCAGGTCCTCGTGCATGGTGGTCTCGTCGGTCTCCTGGCCGTAGACCACGCCCTGGTTGAGGTCGGTCATGGCCAGGCCCCAGATGCGACAGGCGAAGTGCATGTTGTGGCTGTCGTGCACCTTGGACAGGTGGTAGAAGGACCCGGGCTGCTTCGGATACGGCAGCACGTCGGTGCGGCCTTTGTGGGTGATCTCGATGAAGCCCTCTTCGATGTCGATGTTGGGGGTGCCGTACTCCCCCATGGTCCCGAGCTTCACCAGGTGGATCGACCGGTCCCGCTCGGCGATGGCATAGAGCAGGTTGAGCGTGCCCACCACGTTGTTCACCTGGGTGTACACCGCATGGGCCCGGTCGATCATGGAATAGGGGGCGCTGCGCTGCTCGGCGAAGTGGACGATGGCCTCGGGCTCGAAGCGCTCGAGCAGGGTCTCACAGAAGCGGTGGTCGGTGAGGTCTCCCACATAGGCCTCGACGGTGAGGCCCGACACCTCGGCCCAGCGCCTGACCCGGTGCTGGAGATGGGTGATGGGGACCAGGCTGTCGACCCCCATCTCGAAGTCGTACTGCCGCCGACAGAAGTTGTCGACCACACCCACGTCATGGCCACGACGAGACAGGTGCAGCGCCGTCGGCCACCCCAGATACCCGTCGCCCCCCAGCACGAGGATTCGCAAAGCTCCCACCCCCTTTTGCACGCGGGGCAACGCTCGCTTCGCCCCCCGGAGATCAAGTATGGGATCCTGCCACCGAATTGCGCATCGTCACAATTGAGTAGCGCGAGCGGGTGGCGCGGGGGCCAGGAGCACTCGGCGCGTCCAGGGAGGCTACGAGGCCAGGTGAGCCAGCACGAACCAGCCTGCCTCCTCACGAGCGGCGTCCACGACGAGCCCCGCTTCCTCGAACCAAGGCGCCAACTCTTCCCACACATAGCGGTGTTCGACCGGAGCACTGAGCCGGTCGAAGGTGTCCAGAACCAGGCTGTGGAACGACTTGCCGCGGTAGCTGGACATCGGGAGACGCGAGAGACGTTCGATCCCGTTGCGCGCCCCGAAAGCGCCGAGCCGGACGACCCCTCCATACAGCAGCGCAGCAATGGGCACGCTCAGGATCCGCAGCAACCGGTGCGGTGTCCGCACCGTGATCGACCGCATCAGGGCCGCAGCCGACAGCGCCAGTCGACGGGCACCGAAGGTCGCGGGCCGGCTGTAGAGGTAGACGAGGATCCTGCCGTTGGGCGCCAGTAGCCGAACGAGGGACAAGAACCCCTGGCGTGGATCCTCCAGATGGTGCAGCACCCCGAGGCAGACCACGACATCCACGCTGTGCAGCGCCACCGGCACACGGCGGAGATCGGCCTTGATCACCACGACGTTGGCGAACGACTTCAGATTGCGCGCCGCGGCTTCGACTGCGCTCGAGCCGTCGAGGGCGATCAACGAGTCGAGATGAGGGGCGAGGAACCGCGTATACCGCCCCTTGCCGCATCCGGCATCGAGACCGATGTTGCCTCGCAGGGTCTCCATGTCGAGGTCGCGGAAATATACCTGCCGCGAATTCCGCGTCCTCGTCGCGCACGTCGTCGAAGGTGTTCCATTCGTAGCCGAAGCTCTCGAACGTCCGGGCCGTCGTGGTGTCGGGCGCGGTACCCACGGAGAAGTCGAGGTATCCGCCCCTGGTCGGAAAGCGGTGTCCCCGGGCACACACCAGGTCACCGTCGGGGGCGGCCTGTGCCGGCGGGGACGCTTCGTCGAGGACAGGCGCGGCAGGGAAGTCGGCGCCGCACCGGGGACAGACGAAGAGCTCGAGCAGTCGACGCTGAACCACAAGATCCCTCCGCACGCACACGCCGAACAACGGGGCGCCAGGCTAGCTGTTGTCCCGGCACCCCTCGGGGAACCGTCCGGCGCCGGCAGAGTAACGGAGCCGAGAGGGGCCCTTGTATTGTCCCGGTGTGTGCGCATCCTGACCATCGCCAACCACCTGGGGGCACACGGTGGTCTCGAACGCACCCAAATGACGAACTGCCGGGGGCTCGCCGCCCGAGGGCACCGACTCGATCTGCTCTACGTCAGCGCCGGCGACTTCGCCCCGGAGTGGCAACGCTTCACCGGGACCATGGTGCAGACGGCGGGAACCCTCCCCCGCCGCCGCCGACCCGTCTCGTCGGCTCTGGCCGTCCTGGGTGCGCTACGGGCCGGTCGGCGCCTCGGACCCGACGTCCTGTACGTGTACCGCTATTGGGACATCCCCTACGCGGTGGTGCTGGGCGCGCTGGCGCGCGCTCCGGTCGTGTACCACCTGTGCCTCCCTCCGCCCAGGGTGGTGCCGCGCTGGCTTCGACCGTGCCTGGCGCGCGTGAGCCGCACGCTGGCAGTGTCCCGCGACACCGCCACCCGGTGGGAGGGAACGGGCCTCGACGCGCAGCGCTGCAGTGTGGTCCTCACCGGGATCGACCTGGCGCGGTACGTGCCGGCCCCTCCCGCGGCGCCGCGCCGTGACTCGCCGCGAGCTCGGGGTCGCCGAAGATGCCTTCCTCGTCCTCTATGCGGGACGCATCGGGCGCGAAAAGGGTGTCGACGTCCTCGTGCGCGCCTTCGCCGAGGTGGCTCGGACACGACCCGGCAGCCACCTCGTCGTGGTGGGGTCACCTTCTCTGGGGGCCGACCCCGTCGACTCGGCCCGCTACGAAGGCGAGCTGCGGGAGCTGGCCGAGGGGTTGTCGGTGTCGTGGTTGGCGGCGCGCCATGATGTGGTCGCGCTCATCCAGAGCGCCGACGTGGCGGTGGTGCCGAGCCTGTGGCCCGAGCCTCTGTCGCGCTCGGTGATGGAGCCCCTGGCGTGTGGCGTGCCGGTGGTGGCGACCCGCGTCGGGGGGAATCCCGAGATCCTCACGGGGTGGCTGTCGGAGTACCTGGTGGAGCCCGATGACGTCGAGGGCCTGGCCCAGAAGGTCGCGTCGCTCTACCGGTGGCGCCAGGACCAACCCGATCTCGGGACCCTGTGCCGGAGCGAGGCCGAAGCCCGCTTGTCGCTCGACGACGAGATCGACGCGATCGAGACCGCACTCGGAGCGGCGTCGCGCTCCGGTCAGCGGACCTCGCGCCGATGACGAACCGCATCGGCCAACGACGCCACATCGTGCGGGTAGATGCCGTGATACGGGTGGAAGAGGCGCCGGCCGTGGGGGCGCAGCGATTCGACCATCATCACCGGCAGCCGTACCGGCGTCCGCCACGCATGGACGAGGCTTTCGGTCCGACCGGCCCCGGCGGTGGCGGGATCCTCGGGCCACCACGGCCGGAAACAGGTGTCGGGGACGAGCGCAATGCCAAAGACCTGGGCGTAGATCGGGATCTTGTACTCGAGAAATCCGAGCTCGGGCTCGTCGATGGCCGCGTAACGCGCCAGGAAGGAACGGGGGGCGACGAGACCGATGAACTGGCAGCACAGGGGATCCTCGACGGGGCCGAAGCGCGCCGCGACATGTGCCAGAAAGGCGTCGTACTCGACCCTCGCCTCGCCTCGCATCCACTGCCACCACACGTCCACCTCGCGAATGGGGCGCAACCCCGAGATGAGCATGTCCCCCTCGCGCAGCGGGGGCAGGACCCGGGCGAGGGGGGACACGGCCACCAGGTCCCACTGCGCCAGGAAGACGGAGTCCCACTGCAGACTCTCACCGCGCTCGATGAACCAGCGGCTGAGCATGATGTCGCCGTTGCGCCATTTCCACTGCTGGTCGAGCTCGCCCGGGAACATCCAGAAATCGTCGAGGAGAGGCCCGAGGGCCGCGGCGAAGCGCGGCTGGTGCGCCTGGGGCCCTCCGTAGAGTCCATAGATGGGCACGCCCGGATTGCGGCGTCGCAACAGGCGCAACCGGTTCTGGCACAGCGCGACATCGCGATAGAACCAGAACAAGATACCGAGCTGCACCGGGAGAGCATATCGATCGCCTCGTCGAGCACAGATCGGTCGCCGTGGTTGGATCGCCCCGTCTCGTGAGGCCCGACGTCCGCGTGGAGGCCATCCTGTCGGGCCGGTCGGCGGCGTCGAGTCGCTTCCGCGTCCTGCAGCACGTCCCCGCGCTCGGGCGACTCGGCATCGAGGTCTCGGCCCATCCCCCCCGCATCTCGAAATACGCCTCCGTGCCGGGGCGCGTGGCGCGTCGTCCGCTCGTGGGCCCGGTCGCGGGGTTGGCGTTGCAGGGGGTCAAACTCGGAGCACGGCTCCCGTCTGCGGCGCGCTCGTGGCGTGCCGATGTGACCTGGCTCGAGAGAGAGGTGCTGCCCGGGCACCTCACGTTGGAGCCGCTGTTGCACAATCCCGTCCTCTTCGACGTGGACGATGCCATCTGGCTCCTGTCCGAAGGACATGAGCGGGCCACGCGCTCCGTCGCCCGCCGGGCCGCGTGCGTCGTGGCGGGCAACGACTTCCTGGCCGACTGGTTCGGGTCCGTCGCGCCCGCCGTCGAGCGGGTGTGGACGGCGATCGACACCGACCGGTTCGTTCCGGCGCCGAAACAGGACGGGCCCTTCGTGATCGGGTGGACGGGATCGGGCTACACCCTTCGCTACCTGCACGCCAAGTCTCCCGCCATCGCGCGCTTTCTGGCCGAGGCGCCCGACGCCCGCCTCACGGTCGTGGCCGACGCCTTCATCGAGCTGCCGGGGGTCCCCCTCGACCGCATCGACCTCGTGCCCTGGACCCCGGGCACCGAAGCCACCGTGATCCAGGGGTTCGACGTGGGCCTCATGCCCCTCGGTACGGGTGAATGGGCCAAGGGGAAGTGTGCCTTCAAGATGCTGCAGTACCTGGCGTGCGCGATACCCACCGTCGTCTCACCCGTGGCCATGAACGCGCAGGTGCTCGCCATGGCGGAGGTAGGCCTGGCCGCCACCACCGAGGACGAGTGGGTCGAGGCCCTTCTGACGCTGTATCGCGACCGCGACCAGTCCCGGCGACTGGGTCGCAACGGGCGGGACCTCGCCCTGCGCTCCTTCTCCATCCCCGTCATCGCTCCCCAACTGGCCGCGGTCATGCGGCGCTACCGATGAGCCCCGAGCGATGAGCGCCGAGCGATGAGCCCCGCGGACGGCGTCGCCCCGGCCCCGGCGCGGCCGGTGCACGTCCTCGTCGTGGCCTACGGTGATCCCGGCGCGCTCGCCACGTGCCTCGCGGCCCTGACCGGCGCGTACCCGGTGGTCGTGGTGGACAACTCGTCGACTCCGGCTACACGTGAGGTGGCCACGCGAGCAGGGGCCACGTACCTCGATCCCGGGGAGAACCTCGGGTTCGCCAAAGCCGTGAACCAGGGGTTGCGACAATTGCCTCTCTCCGGTGCCGACGTGCTGTTGCTCAACCCCGATGCCGTCATCGGGCCCGACGGGATCGAGGCACTGCGCCGCGCGCTCGACGGCGCGGCGCAGGTTGCGTGCGTCGCCCCGGCCCAGCACCGACCGGGATCAGACAACCCGGCCCCGGTGTGTTGGCCTTTCCCCACCCCGTTGGGAGCATGGACCGAAGCAGTGGGTCTGGGGCGCTTCTCGCGCCGCTGGGGGTACGTCATCGCCTCGGTCCTCTTGGTGCGGGGCAGCGCCCTGGTGGACGTGGGAGGGCTCGACGAAGGGTTCTTCCTCTATGCCGAAGAAGCGGATTGGGAGCGGCGCGCCACCAGGCGCGGCTGGGCCGTGTCGTATCGCCCGGAGATCTCCTCGCTGCACATCGGTGCGGCGACGGACTCCGACCCCGGTCGACGAGAGGTCCGCTTTCATGCCGGGGTCGAGACATACGTGCGCAAGTGGCACGGTGCGGCCGGCTGGCACTCCTACCAGGCAGCCACTGTGGTCACCGCACTGCGACGGGCGGCGGTCTTCACCGGCGCCCGACGCAGAGCGTCCCTGAGGCTGGCCCGCCTGTACCTGGGGGGCCCCGCCCGGACAGCCCGGCAGCAAGGCATGATCCCCGAACGCGCGCACGACGTCCCGGGTTTGGGGTCGGACGGCGAGGCCCCATGACGAGGGCGGCGCCTGCCATGGTCCTGCTCGTGGACAGCTCGGGGTACGAGGATCTCGGGGGGGCGGCCACGGTATTGAACGAGATCATCGAACGGGTCGACCGGACGCGCTTCGTCCCCGTGCTCGCCTGCCTGTCCCCGGGTCGGTGGCCCGAGCTCGTCCGCGCCGGCGGGACGGCTGCCTACAGCTTTCCGAGGTCACGGCTGCGCTCGCCCCGCAACCTCATGACGCTCGTGCTCGGGTTGCGGAGAGTGATCCGGCACGAGCGGATCGAGCTCGTTCACGCCAGCGAGAACTCGGCGCTGCTGTATGCGAGCTTGGCCGGTCGCATGACAGGGACGCCGGTCATCTGGCACATCCACTCGCCCTTGCAACCCCGGTCGCGATCCGAACGCGCCGTCGCCCGCGTGCTGCGGTTGATCCCACCGGCGCATATCGTGTTCACGTCGTCGGGCGCGCAGGCCAGGACCCTGGCGTTTCCGGGGGTGCCGTGGTCGGTGGTCACGCCGGGCGTCGACGTCGAGAAGGGTCGAAGCGGCGATCCCGTCCGGGGTCGGGAGGCTTTCGGGATACCGGCCGACGCGCAGGTGCTGTCGATGTTCGCCCGCATCGGGGTGATGAAAGGCCAAGCGGACTTCGTCGAATGCCTCGGACGCCTCTCGCCGCGACACCCGCGGCTCTACGGCGTGATGTGCGGTCCGGCCGACAAGGGGTCTGGCTATTGGCGGAGGCTGCAGGACCTGGCGCGCCACTACGGCCTGGGCGAGCGGCTCATCATTCCCGGCGATGTGCGGACGCCGGTCAAAGAGGACCTCGTGGCCGCGTCCGATGTCGTCGTGCACCCCTCGCGAGCGGAATCTTTCGGGCTGGCCGTGCTCGAGGCCATGGCGGCCGGGAAGGCGGTCGTGGCCGCCGCCACCGACGGGCCCCGGCTGCTCATCGACGACGGGGTGAGCGGCGTGCTCGTCGAGCCCGGGAACGTGGATGCACTGGTGGAGGCGGTGGGAGGTTTGCTCGAGGACGCCGGGGAACGTGCCCGCCTCGGCGCCGGCGCGACCCGTGCCGCGAAGCGCCATGGGGTGCAGGAGATGGTCGCTGGCTTCGAGGAGCTCTGGGGGACGGTCCTCGGACACGACGTGGACCCCGAGGTCTAGGTCCGGCGACCCCTGTCGCCGAGCATCGCAATGAACGGGATGCGCCTTTTCCATTTCACGTAGCGCATGTACCGGACGTAGAGGTCCTCGTAGTCGTGGCGCTGGGCGATCACGTCCGCCATCCAGGCGGGGGGCGCCGCTGGCGTCGGCATCGGCAGCTGGTCGTGGGCACCGGTCAGCTCGGTCAGCGTTCCCACCGCGTCGCGCACCACGTCGGGAAGGTCGCCGGCGCCCTCGTGGCGAGCCAAGGGTCCCGACACCGAGGAGGCCGCCCGGGCGATGGCGGTGTCGTCGGTGTCGATGGCGCCCGGCAACGCCGCATCCAACCAGCGCGCCATCGATGTCATCGAAGCGGAGGGGTCGGCCAGGAGCTCCTCGTAGCGCATGACGTACACGGCATGACCGGACAGGGCGGCGAGGGCGGCGCGGGTGTAGCGCTCCCACAGGGCGAGGCCGAGGCTGAGGGCGAAGCCCTGCCGCGAGCGCAGCGATCGGGCCACGGCGAGCGGAGCACGCCACAACAAGACCGTCACCACCGGGGCCGGCAGGATCGAGCGCCACAGCGGAAGGAGAAGACAGTGGCGAGGGTCCTTCCACACCACGGGCCCGTCTCCCGGAAAGGCCCGCCGGGCGGCGGAGGGGGCGTGCCTCACGACGTCGAGGACCGCCGGGGATCGTTCCCAGCCGGGGTCCATGGCAGGGGGCGCGCTCCAGGTCCCCCCGAGCGCGTGCAAGACGGCGTCATCGATGTCGGTGAGGGCCCGGCTCTCGTAGTGGACAGGGTTGTCGTAGCGTCCCACCACGAGGTCGTCCCGGGCGGGCACCATGAGACCAAGGTGAGCCAGCGCGCCGGTCAATGCCGAGGTGCCACTGCGATGCATTCCGAGCACGAGCACCCACGGTCCGGGGGGAAGTCCTCGTTGTGTGGTTCGGGCCAACGCCCCTCGCAGGCTCTCGGCGCTCGCTTCTCGATGGCGCTTTGCCGGTCATCTCGCGTCGAGCGCCACGGCGATGACATCCAAACCTATAGGACCCGATCAGAGGTCTGGGCACTAACCTCGGGGAGGTGCACCAGGGGGGCCAGGAGCGCATCGATGCCGCCGCGATGAACGAGCGCCTGGCGCTGACGGTCCCCCCCACGGCCCGGACGGTGCTGCAGATCGGCTCCGGGCAGGGTTGGCTCGTCGACGAGTTGAAGAAGCGTCATCCGGCACCGCTCGTCTACGGTGCCGACTCGCCCGGGCGGAGGTTGGCAGCACCGCCGCATCTCGACGGCTACTTCGAGGTCGACCTCGACCACGACGTCCCGCCCCTGGAGCCGGGCTCGGTCGACAGCATCGTCTACGCCGACGCCCTGCTCCGGGTGGTCGATCCTCGGGCCATGCTCGAGCGCACGGGACCCCTGCTGTCGCCGGCGGGGACCATCTCGTGCTCGGTTCCGAACCTTCAGCACCACCGCGTCGTGGGTGGACTCCTGCGAGGGGTGTTCCCCTACGTGCCGGGAACGCTGCTCGACCCGACGTACCTCCGCTTCCTCACATCGTCGAGCATCGTGCAACTCCTCCTCGATGCCGGCTACGCACCCGACACCGTCGATCGGATCGAGGACGACGACGCCATGGCCATGGTGAGCGCGGGCGCGCCGCTCTTCGAGTTGCTGGGTGTGGGAGCCGCGGACGCGGAGCGCGACCTTCGGACCTCCCGGTTGCTCGTCCGTGGATATCGGCTTCCCGACCCCGGTTCCTCCGACGAGGTTCCCATCACGTTCGTGGCGTGCGTCAACGACGACGAGCAGCTGGCGGCCAACCTGTTGCGTTCACCGTGCCTGCACGAGGACAGCCCCCACGAGCTCCTGGTCTTCCGAGACTGCGCCAGCGCGGCGCAAGGCTTGAACGCCGGGATCGAGCAGGCTCGAAACGAGCTCGTCGTCCTCGTGCATCAAGATGTCTACGTGCCCGAGGGTTGGCCGGCACGGATGGAGGCCCAATGGCGGCTGGCTCAAGCCCAAGGAGGGCCTATCGGTATCGCCGGGGTCTTCGGGGTGCTGGACCGCCGGGTCCCGTTCGACGCCATCGGGCACGTCGTGCACCGAGACCGCCTGCTCTCGCACCGCACCCTGCCCTCGGATGTGGACGGCCTGGACGAGTTGCTCATGGTGGTGCCCCGAGACACGCCGTTGCGCGTCGACGCCGCGTTGGGGTGGCACCTGTACGGGACCGACCTCGCGCTCCAGGCCCAGCAACGCGACCTTCGGGTCGTGGTCCTGGATGCGCTGTGCCATCACAACTCGCTCACCGGACGGGTCCCGTGGAAATACCGCGAGAGCGAGCGGGTCCTGGCGCGCAAGTGGGAGAAAGCACTTCCCATCCATACCAATCTGTCGTCGATCGGATCCTGGTTGATCGACGGCTCGGACACCTCCGACACCTCCGACACCTCCGAAGTGGCCGGGACCGATGACGGTGTGGAGTCGGGTCAGCCCCCGACGGTGGCGGCCCTCGTGACACGACTGCGGCGCGAGCAAGGCGCCCTCAACGCCGAGCTCGAGCAGGCGCGCCTGCAGGTGGCGTCCATGCAGCAGAGCCCGTTCTGGCGCGCCCGTGAGATCTATGCCGGTCTGCGCGCCCGCATGGCACGTCGGCGCTGACGGGACGTACCGACAGGTCATGGCGGTCCTCCTGAGCGTGGTCATGCCGACGCACGATCGTGCCGGCGAGGTGGTGCGCGCCGCCGCGTCGGTGCTCTCCCAGGACATCGATGGCCTCGAGTTGGTCGTCGTCAACGACAGCTCCACCGACGACACCGCCCAGGTCCTCGAGCATCTGGCGTCCGAGGACCACCGGGTGCGCGTGGTCACCGTCGAGGGGCCCGTCGGTCCCTGCGTGGCGCGCAATCGGGGTCTCGAGGTGGCCGAAGGCGAGCTGGTGGCGTTCTGTGACGACGACGACGCCTGGTTTCCCGGTATCGGCAAGGTTGTCGTCGACTTCCTGGACGCGCACCGCGACGTGGTGGCAGCGTCCTCGTGGCACCTCGTGTTCCACGCCGCGACGGGAGGAGCTGCCGTCTTTCGGGGTCCCCTCGAGTACGACAACGATCAGCTGCTGTGGCAGAACCTGGTGGCACTCCCCTTCGCCGTGGTCCGTCGCGCCGCGCTCTCCTTCGACGTGAGCTTCGATCCCGATCTGCCCACCGGCGAGGACTGGGACCTGTGGCTGCGGTGTTCGCAGGACGGTCCCGTACGCACCGTTCCTTATGTCGGGTACCGCTACACCCAGCACGGGGGGAACAGGGTCACCAGGACTGCGGCGGCACAGGTGACAGGGCGGCGCAACTTCCTGGCGAAGCACGGCCCGACCATGTCCGATTCGTGCCGGCTCTTCCACGAGACCGTGCTGGCCGGATACGAGGGCGGCCGTGCCGGCATGCTGCGCAGCCTGGTCCCGGGCGCGACCGCCAAGGCCCGGGACAGCGCCAAGGTCGGCTTCGTGCTCGCGTCCAGCTACGTCGCCGTCCACGTGGGCCAGAGGCGGGGAGACCCGGGCCTGCAGGCGCGCCTCATGGCGTCCCTCCTGGCGCGGGGGTCGACGTAGACTTCGCCCTGGTAACGGAGCGCCGGCCGGCTCCGCGGATCGTAGGAGAGAGGCGACGATGCGTGGCAGTGGGAGCGGTCCGACGCTCGGTGGGTCCGAGCGCATTCCCACCTCCGTGCGTGTGGGCGGACCCTCCGACGCGGCGGCGGCGGCGGCACTGCACGCCCAGCTCATCGCCGAAGGCTTCTTGTCGAGCCTCGGGCCGCGCTTTCTGGGCCGCCTCTACAACCGGATCGCGCGTGCCGATGGATCGTTCCTGTTCATCGCCGAGGCCGACAGCACCCCGGTCGGGTTCATCGCGGGTTCCGTCGCGCTCGGTCGGCTGTACCGGACGTTCCTGCTCCGAGACGGCGTGGCGAGTTCGTTGAGCGCCCCGGTTCGCCTCCTCACCGCGCTCCCCCGTGTGCTCGAGACGTTGCGCCACGGTCGTGGGGACGTCGGGACGGGCGGGGCCGAGCTCTTGGCCGTCGCCGTCGACCCAGGGTGGAGGGACCACCACGTGGGCCGCCAGCTCGTCGGGTCCTTCCTGGGCGAGCTCGAGCGTCGCGGCGTGCGCTCGGCGCACGTGGTCGTGGGTGCGGACAATGCCGCCGCCATCGCCATGTACCGCCGGGCCGGCTTCGCCGCGGTGGAGACCTTCGAGATGCACCGGGGCATCCGGTCGGTGCTGATGGAGACCGCCGTTCCGAGTTCGGTCCCGAGCATCCCCCCCGATCTGTGACACGCGTCTGGGTCCTGAGTGCCGTGGCCTTCACCGCAGCCGTCGCCCTTGTTCCGGTTGCCATGGTGGTGGCCCGGCGCACCGGGATCGTCGACCGGCCGGGACCGCTCAAACCACAGTCCGAGCCCGTGCCGTACCTCGGCGGGGTGGCGGTGTTCCTGGCCGCGCTGGAGGGAGCCGTGCTCGGACATCCCCTCGTGATCGTGCCCCTGACCGGCGCCGTCGTCCTCGGGGTTCTCGATGACCGCCTCGACGTGCCCGCGTCCCTGCGCCTGCTGGCGCAGGGGGCCATCGGCGCGGGCGTCGCCGTCGTCGTCCCGACGAAGGTGGGGGGCTTCGGTGGCGCGGTCCTCGTCGCCGTCCTCGCTGTCGTCCTGATGAACGGGGTGAACTTCCTCGACGGCCTGGACGCGCTGGCCGCCGGCGTCGTGATGCTCGGCTGTGTGACCTTCGCCGTGTTGCTGCATCACAGCGGGAGGGACCTGGCCGCGGCACTGGCCGCCGCGCTGGTGGGATTCCTCTTGTACAACCGCCCGCCGGCACGCGTCTACCTCGGAGATGCCGGTGCCTATGTCCTGGGGGCGGGTTTGGCGCTGCTCCTGGCCTGGGCGTGGGCCCCGGGGACGCGAGGACCGGTCAGCGTGGCCAGCCTCGTGATCGTGGCCCTCCCCGTCGCCGAGGTGGTGTTCGCCGTGGTACGGCGCGTCCGGTCCCGGCAAGCGGTGACGACCGGAGACCGCCGCCATCCCTACGACCTCGCCGTGCAGCGGGGATGGCGGCGCGGGGCCGCGGCACTCGGGTACATGGGGGGAGAGACCGTGCTGTGTGCGGTGGCGCTCGGCACGTCCCGCGCCCACTCGCTCGCCCTTCCCGTGGTTGCCGCCGCACTCACGGCCGGCGCGCTCGTGCTCATCGCGGCCGCGTGCGGCGCGCTGTCGGCGGGACCGGCGGTGCCGGTATGAGCCGCGTCTACCTGTCGCCACCCGACGTCGGCGACGAAGAGCGCCAGCTGCTGCTCGACGCCCTCGACTCCGGCTGGATCGCGCCGTTGGGGCCCTACGTCGACGCCTTCGAGGCTGAGTTGGCCCAGCGCGTCGGCGTGGCCTACGGCGTGGCGATGTCGAGCGGCACCGCCGCGCTGCACCTGGCCCTACTCCTGGTCGGGGTCGGCCCCGGCGACGACGTGCTCGTGCCGACCTTCACCTTCGTGGCGACGGCCAATGCGGCCGCCTACATCGGAGCCCGACCGGTCCTCGTGGACTGTGATGCCGAGACGTGGCAGCTGGCACCGGACCTGGTGGCCCAGGAGCTGGCCGATCGGGCGCGGCGCGGCGCGTTGCCCAAGGCGGTCGTGTCTGTCGACCTGTACGGGCAGAGCGCGGACTACGACCGCCTCCTCCCGTTGTGCGAGGAGTACGGGATCCCGCTGGTCGAGGACGCGGCCGAGGCGCTCGGCGCCACGTATCGGGGAGCGGCGGCGGGATCTTTCGGCCAGGCCGCGGTGTTCTCGTTCAACGGCAACAAGATCATCACGACGAGCGGGGGAGGGATGCTCGTCTCTCGGGACAAGGAGCTGGCCGACCGGGCCCGCCATCTGGCCACCCAGGCACGCGAGCCGTACGTGCACTACGAGCACGTGGACATGGGCTTCAACTACCGCATGAGCAACCTCCTGGCCGCGCTCGGAGTGGCACAGCTGCGCGGCCTGGACCGGCGCATGGCGCGTCGGCACGCCATCAACGCCTCGTACCGCGCCGCGCTCGCTGCTGTCCCGGGGATCGGGTTCATGCCGCTGGCCGGATACGGCGAGACCAATGACTGGCTGACGTGCATCACGGTCGATGCGCGGGAATACGGTGCCACGCCGCGAAGACATGCGGGTGGCGCTCGAGGCTCAGGACATCGAGGCCCGACCGACGTGGAAACCGCTGCATCTCCAGCCGCTTTTCGCCCAGACGCCGGTGGTGGGCGGGGCCGTGTCGGAGTACATCTTCGAGCGGGGTCTGTGCCTGCCGAGCGGCTCGAGCCTGAGTGACGCGGATCTCGAAAGGGTGGTCGCGGTCATCGAGCGACTCTCCTCGCGAGCGTAGACTCCGCACGTGCGCCAGCGGGGGGTAGCTCACGACGGGCTGGTGCACGAGCCCGAGGCCGGGGAATTGCCGACGGCGACGCCCGATACCACCTCGACGCGCTCGTGGACGGGTGACGCGGTCGGGATTGTTGTGGACCATCGGCGCCGCGGTGTTGGTGCTCCTGCCCGCGCTGCGGCCGGACGTCTCATTGGGACCGTTCGACCTCTTGTCGCGCTACGGCTTGACCCGGATGGCCGGGGTCACCGTGCACAATGCCGCCCAGGCGGACCAGATCCAGCAGTTCGTGCCGTGGATGAACCTGGCGTGGCACCAGGTACACAGCGGACAGCTTCCGTTGTGGAACCCCTACAGCGTCCTCGGCATGCCGCTGGCGTTCAACTGGCAGTCGGGTGTGTTCAGTGTCCCTGCCCTCGTGGGGTACCTCGTCCCTGTCAGCCACGCCTTCACCGCCATGGTGCTCACCCGGCTCGTCGTGGCCGGCGTCGGGGTGTACGCGCTCTGTCGCGCCCTGGGGCTTAGCCCACTGGCCGCCGCCTTCGGGGGGACCGCCTTCGAATTGTCGGGCCCGATGGTGGTGCAGGCGGCATGGCCCCACACCTCGGTGACGTGTTGGGCGGGGTGGGTCCTCCTCGCCGTGGTGGGCCTCGTGCGGGGGAGGCACCGCCTCGGCAACATCGCATTGCTGGCCGTCACCGTGGCGCTGGCGGTGTACGGGGGTCACCCCGAAAGCCTCGTGGCCATGGCCGTCGCCGTGGCGGTGTTCGTCATCGTGTACCTCGTGGTGCGGGCCCGCACCGATGGCGGGCCCGTCGTCCGTCCGCTGCGCGACCTCGTGGTGGGCTCGGTGTGCGGGCTCGGGCTCGGGGCCCCCCTGCTGTTCCCCGGCGCCCAACTGGCTTTGCTGTCCGCCCGCCGCTACGGCACGGGCGTACCGGCGTTCCCGCTGTCGAACATCCCCAACATCGTGTTGGTGGGACTCCAGGGCAAGGTCTTCGACACCACCGCCTACGTGGGGGTCATCGTCCTCGCCCTGGCCATCGTCGGCGCCGGCGTGGCCTGGCGACGGCCGGTGGTTCCCGCCTTCGTGGCCATGGTGGTCGTCACGGCGTTGCTCACGTTCTTCTCCCCCGCCGACCAGCTCCTGCACCTCGTCCCCGGGGGCGGCACCGTGACGTGGAACCGGGCCGTCATGTTGATGGCGCTGGCGCTGGCGGTGCTCGGCGCCTTCGGGATCGACGCGCTGACGCCGTCCAAACGAGACCGCGCCGCGGTGGGGTGGATGGCGGCCGCCTTCGGCGTGCTCGCCTTCGTGCTGCTGTGCCTGGCCGCGGCGGGTGAGCTTCGCCTGGCCGACACCATCTTCACGCATCGCAACAGCCTGATCTGGCCCGGGGTCCAGACGGCGGCGGGACTGGTGCTGGCCGGCTTGTGGTGGTGGCGGGGTGGCGGTGGCGGGGCGCACAGCCGAAGGAGGGCAGGGCCCTTCGCCGCGTGGGGCTTGGCGCTGCTGCTCGCACTCGAGACCGGGTTCCTCTTGAGCGCGGGTATGCCGTTCTGGTCCGTGAGCTCGGGCTACCTGCCTTCGAACCCGGGGATCACGGCGCTCCAGAAAAGCGTGGGGTCGAGCCTCGTCGGCTTCGGGGACTGCGGGCTGAAGACCTACGTCACCGGGCCCACCGCGCAGCTGGGCCTATGGCCCGACATCAACGTGGCCTACGGTGTGCGCGAGTTCGAGGTCTACGACCCCATCCTGCCCGAGAGCTACTACCGCGCCTACGCCGCGATCGGCCAGGGGCACATCGCCGCGTCGCTGTCCGAGCTCGGGATCTTCTGTGCCCGCATCAAGACGGTCCAACAAGCCCAGGTGTTCGGGGTCCGCTATGTCCTCGAACCACCAGATCGCTTCGGGCCACTCGACAGCGTCCCGGTCGGCCCGGTGGGCGCCGAGGAGCTCTACTCGATCCCGGACGCGGGCGACGCGACCACCACCCCGGCCCCGGCCGTCATGGCGTCGCTGGCCACGGACGCGCCGGGGACGCCGGTCCCCGTGACCCACCCGGACCCCGCGTCGTGGCGAGTGGCCGTCGACACCACGACGACGAGCGTCCTTCGCCTCCGGCTCACCAACGTGCCGGGCTGGCGCGCCACTATCGACGGCCGCCCCGTGGCCCTCACGCCGTGGGCGAACGGGCTCATGCTCGAGCACGCGTGTCCCGGCGGGGTCCCACGTGGTGGAGCTGCACTACTGGCCGGTCGCCTTCAGCGCCGGCCTCGTCGTGGCCGGAGTCGTGCTCGTGGGCCTCGTCGGGGCGGTTCCGGTGGGCGTGGTCCTGCGTAGATGGCGCCCCCGGGGTCCGACGTAGCCATGGCAGGTCGGGGAGGGGAACTGGACGTCGTCATCGTCGCCTACGGCCCCCCCGACGCGCTGGCCCAGGCCCTGGCCACGGTGGGAGACACCTACCCCGTCTGGGTCGTCGACAACTCGTCGTCCCCCGCCAACGCGGCGATCGCCGCGACGGCGGGAGCGCAGTACCTCGACGCCGGCGCCAACCTCGGGTTCGCCGCTGCGGTCAACGTGGCCCTGGCGCATCTGCCCGACCCCGGGCGCAACGTCTTGTTGCTCAACCCCGACGCCCGCATCAGCCCGGCCGAGCTGGAGCGTCTGGAGGCGGAGCTCCGGGCTCATCCGGACGTGGCCTGTGTCGCCCCCGCCCAGCACGTCCCGGGATCGACGTCCCCGAGCCGGGCGCGCTGGCCCTGGCACACGCCCGCCGGTGCGTGGGCCGAGGCCGTCGGTCTCAGCCGCCGGCGCCTGGCATCGTCGCGCTACTTCCTCGGTGGAGCCGTGCTGCTCGTGCGAAAAGCCGCGCTGGCCGACGTGGGGACCTTCGACGAGCGCTTCTTCCTCTACAGCGAGGACGAGGATTGGCAACGCCGCGCCGTGGAGCGCGGCTGGCGCGTGCGCCTCTGCCCGGACGTGGTGGCAGAGCACGGCGCCGGTGGGACCGAGAGCGACGGGGCGCGGCTCCAGCTCCGCCTCCATGCCAGTATCGAGCGCTTCGTCCGCAAGTGGTACGGGACGGCTGGGTGGGAGCTGTACCGGGCCGGCACCCTCTTCGGCCTGGCGCTGCGCCTCGTGGCGCGTGGGGGGCGGCGGCGCGCCGCCCGCCTGGCCCGCCTCTATCTCACGGGCCCTGACCGCGTGGCCCGGCGCGCCGGGGCGGTCCCGGCACGATGACGTCGGTCGGCCCGAGGCGGGGCGGCAATGCTCAGCGGGGGGCGAAGTTCCGCCACAACGTCAGGTCGAGGTCGGGAACGAGCCGCATGAGGGCTGCCACGTCGGGCGCGTAGAGCTCGACCAGCCGCGCCCGGGCCTCGTCGTCGAGGACCACCTTCTCCTGACGAGTAGGGCTCGAGACATGGTGCACACCCGGAGGACGGAACGTGTCGTCGAGCCCGAGGAAGCGGTACGTGCGGGCCAGCTCCTCCTCGGCGTGGTCCACGCACCGCTCGTACTGCTGGACGAGGACCCGACCTGCCTCGAGCGCCCGTCCCCAACGTGCCAGCGCGGCCGCGTAGAAACCGCGGTCCACGGCCTCGGCGAGCACGGTGCCGTAGTGCGCCCCGGGACCGAGTTGGCTGTGGGTGAGCCCGGACACGAAACGCTCGACGGGGTCTCGGACCATCACGAGGAGTCGCGCCAGGGGAGCGGCGCGCTCCAACAGTTCGGGCACCCACGGCTGGTAGAGGTAGTCGGGGGTCCACTCCCCTGCCTTCTTTCCCGGCGGACGAGGGAACGAGTCGGCATATCGACGCACCTGCTCGGGCCCGAACGCCCCCGTGGCGAAGGGGGCGAAGTAGTGACGCTCCTTATGGACCCTGGCGTGCTGGCCGACCTCGGGATGGGCGACGATCAACCCGAACCACCATGTGGTGCCGGCCTTTTGCGCGCCGATGCCGACGAAGTCGGGCGGTCCCACCACCTCGCCCGGTGCCGGCGCCGGCGGCACGTGTGCGAAGCCGGCTTCCCAGGGGGCGAAGGGTCCCACGCGCCGGCGAACGAGGTCGCGCACGGTGCGGGGAAGCATCCTGCGCAGCCCGTCGGGGGACCGGTACAGCGCATTGCCCAGCGCCGTCCGGAGGGCCACGGCATCAGGGTGCCACACGCCGCTGTCCTGCGACAACCAACCGGGCTGTCTCCCGACAACCTGGGGGCCTCGCCTAAGGTGGTGGGGTGTCTAGGGCGCGTCGGCAGCATCCCGACGGGCCGGCGGCGAGAGGGCGCACGTGATCTACGTCGCCACCGTGCACGTCGAATCGGCGCGTTGGATCGATATCCAGCTGGCGTTCCTGCGCCGGAACATCACCGAGCCGTTCAAGGTCTACGCCAACCTCCAGAACGTGCCCGAGGGGCACGAGCACAAGTTCGACCGGGTGTTCACCATCCTGGGCGAACACCCCGCCAAGCTGAACCTCCTGGCCGGAGAGATCGTCGCGGAAGCCCAGCCCGATGACATCATCCTCTTCCTCGACGGCGACGCCTTCCCCATCGCCGACCCGATGCCTACCGTCCGCAAAGGTCTCGAGGGCGCCGCCCTGGTGGCCGTGCGCCGAGACGAGAACCTCGCCGACGCCCAACCCCACCCCTGCTTCTGCGCCATCTCGGTGCGCGACTGGGAACGCCTCCACGGCGATTGGTCGAAGGGGTACTCGTGGGTGAACGCCGATGGCACGCGCACCAGCGACGTGGGCGGCAACCTGCTCCGAGCCCTGGAGCGCCACGGGGACGACTGGGTCCCGTTGTTGCGCAGCAACCGGGTCGATCTCCACCCGCTGTGGTTCGGTGTCTACGGGGGGATCGTCTACCACCACGGGGCGGGATTCCGCTGGGCGGTCGGGCGGGTCGACCTCGTCAACCCGCCCCGCCTCACCACCCGGGCCCGGCACGTGCCGGGCGTCGGCCGGCTCCTCCGGCGGAGGAACCGGGCCAGGGCGCAGCGCTTTCACGCCCGGACCGCGGCGGTGGCCCAGCGGTTGAGCGACGAGGTGTACGGACGGATCGAGCGGGACCCCGAGTTCTATCGGGAACTGATCTGAATCAGGGAACGAGCCACTCGCCGTAGTCGTTGGCGGACCCCGCGGCCGGATAGAACTGCACCTTAGCCACGCTGACCGCTGTCTTCAGCTGGAACGCCACGCAGGTGGAGACCGACTGCCCGCTCGACAGCTGGAACTGGATCGAATCTTTTTCACACTGCGTGAGCGAGGCGTGAGAAGGGAGATAGATCTGGCCGTTGGACCCCACCACATCGGCGTCCAGGTTGCTGTTCACCGTGAAACCTGGTCCCTGGGAGCCCGACAGCTTGAAGAGGGCGGCCACGAACCGCTTCCCGGACTTGGGGGAGGTCTTTCCGACGCCTTGGGCGGGATCCACCACCTGGGTCAGGGTGATGTCGAAATGCCTCCCCGACGGGTTCTGGAGGGTGAGCGTGTCGCCGGTGTGGGCCACGCTCGACGATCCGCTCGGGTGGTTGACCACCGTTTGCGAGGTCGAACAGCCGATAGCCAGCACACCGAGCGTCAAGCATCCCGCGACGGCCAGAATTTTCCCCACGTGAACCCCCCAAGATGAAGTTGTTTCATATTAGGCGATCCACCAGGTCCTATGTGGCTCGCGGGGACAAAGTTCGGTTCCGTCGCTTCCCCCGAGCCTGACGCGCCTGTGGTGGCACCGTGGCCCGTGGGGTCACCGATGCCACAATTACACGGCCCGTACACTGCCCGGAGTGCCCCGTCGCCCGGTCCGCCCCAGATGGGCACCCGACGCCCTGGGGGTGGCGTGGACCGCCCTGGCCGCCGTGGTGGTCATGGCGCCGGCGCTGCGGCCGGGGATCTCGTTCGGCCCCTTCGACCTGCTCTCACGCATCGGGCTCACGCGGGGCGCGGGCACTACGGCGCACGGTGTGTTCCCCGCGGACCAGATCCTCCAGTTCGCCCCCTGGACCGACCTGGCCTGGACCCAGGTCCACCAGGGTCATCTGCCCCTGTGGAATCCCTACAACGTGCTCGGCGTGCCCCTCGCATTCAACTGGCAGTCGGGGGTCTTCAGCCTCCCGGCCCTGGTCGGGTACATCCTTCCCGTTCGCTACGCCTACACCGCCCTGGTGTTGGTCAAGCTGGTCGTGGCCGGGACCGGGGCGTACACCCTGTGCCGGGTGCTGGGGGTCAGCGCCCTCGGCGCCGCCTTCGGGGGGACCGCCTTCGAGCTCTCGGGACCTCTCCTCGACCACATCGGTTGGGCCAACACCGGAGTCATGTGCTGGGCCGGATGGATCTTCGCCGCGGCCCTGGTCCTCATGGAGGGTCGGCACCGGCTGCGGTCGACGATCCTGCTCGCCGTCGGGGTGGCGGGGGCGATCTACGCGGGCCACCCCGAGAGCCTGTTCGTCCTCGGACTCCTGGTCATCGTGTTCGTGGCCGTCTATGTGGGGATGGGCGCCCGGATGGCGCAGCGCCCCGTGGCCCGACCGGTGCGCGACGTCGTCATCGCCGGAGGGTGTGGAGCGGGGCTCGGCGCGGCACTGCTCCTGCCCGGCATCCAACTGCTGGAAGCCTCCTCGCACCGGTACTCGGCCGGTTCGCCCGCGTTCGCGCTCTCGAATCTGCCCAATGTGGTGGCCGCCGGTCTGCAAGGCACCAACCTCAAGAGCTCCGCCTACATCGGGGTCGTGGCCGTGGTGTTGGCCGTAGTGGCGACGCGGGTGAGCTGGCGTCGTCCCGAGATCGCCGCGCTGGCCGCGGTGGCGGTGACCGGGGTCCTGCTCAGCTTCGTGAGCCCGGTCGACGACATCCTCGGCGCGCTCCCCGGCGGCCGCTCCCTGACCTGGACCAGGGCCGTCATGGTCCTGGCCTTGGCATTGGCGGTGCTGGCGGCGCACGGCATCGACCTCGTGGCCCGGTCCGCGCATCGAGACGCCGTCGTGCGCTCCGGTGTCGGAGCCCTGGCGGTCGTGGTCGTGGCGCTCGTGGCGGAAGCGGTCACTGCGCACCACGACACGAGCCTGCTGTGGCCGGGGGCCCAGGTGGTGGGGCTCGTGGCGCTGGGTGGACTGTGGTGGCGAGGGTCCCCCGGGAGTCCGGGCGCGCGTCTTCACCGTGGGCCGGTCCGCCGCGCTGGCTCTGCTCGCCGTCTCGAGCGTCTTCCTCGTCACCACCGGCGTGTCCTCGTGGTCGTTGAGTTCGTCGTATTTCTCCCCCACGCCCGCCGTCGCGGTGCTGCAGCGCACCGTCGGTGACGCCACCGTCGGCATCAGCGCGTGCCGCGTGCTTCCCTTCACCGCGCCGTACTCGACCGAGACAGGGATCCGGCCCGACGCCAACATCGGCTACGGGGTCCACGAGTTCGCCGTCTACGACGCCACGGTCCCCGAGAGCTACTTCGACCTGTGGAGCAGCCTGGGTGGACAGCGGATCCCGTCGGGCCTGCATCGCATCGGGACCTTCTGCCCCCAGATCACCACCGCGGCCCAGGCCCGGCTGTTCGGCGTGAGCTTCGTGCTCGAAGCTCGCCATACCCGGGGTCCCACCGGTGCGGTGTTCGACCGGATGGTCGGCAACGAACAGCTCTTCCGCATTCCCGGCGCGGCTGCGGCCACGTTGGTGTCGAGCTCCGCCCCGGGGCCGCGTTCGGTCGAAGCCGCCGGCACCCCGGTGGCGGTCACCCATCCCGACGCGTCGACCTGGCGGCTGCACATCGACGCGTCGGGGCCCGCGCTGTTGCGACTCCGGCTCACCGACGTTCCGGGCTGGCACGCGACGATCGACGGGAAGCCCCTGGCGCTCGAGCCCTGGGCCCAGGCAACGATGCTCGAGGCGAAGGTGCCTGCCGGGTCCCACGTGGTGGAGCTGCACTACTGGCCCGACCTGTTCAGCGTGGGCATCGTCGTAGCGCTGGTGGTGCTGGTGGGCTTGGTGGGGGCCGTCGTCGTCACCGGTCGGCGCACGAGGAGGCATCGTCGGGTGCCATCCGGGGCGGGGGCGCGATGACCTCGCCCCGGGCCGGTTCGGCGCCGCGCCTGCGGCGGAGCCGGTGGACCCCGGACAGCCTCGGCCTGGCGTGGACCGTGGGTGCCGTCATCGTGGTGATGGCGCCGTTGCTGCGGCCCCAGGTGGCGCTGGGCTCGTTCGACCTCCTGGCGCAGATCGGCCTCACCCACACTCCCGGCGTGCGCGTGCACGACGTCTTTCCCGCGGACCAGGTGCTGCAGTTCGCGCCGTGGACGAACCTGGCATGGACCCAGGTGCACCAGGGCCACCTGCCCCTGTGGAACCCCTACAACGTGCTCGGCACCCCGCTGGCGTTCAACTGGCAGTCCCAGACCTTCAGTCTTCCGGCCCTCGTGAGCTACCTCGTCCCGGTCCGCTACGCCTACACCGTCATCGTCCTGGTGAAGCTCGTCGTCGCCGGGACCGGGGCCTACACCTTGTGCCGGATCCTCGGACTGGGCGCCCTGAGCGCGGCCTTCGGCGCGACGAGCTTCGAGCTCGCCGCCCCGATCCTCCACAACGCCCCGTGGGCCATGACCGGCGTCACCGTGTGGTCCGGATGGATCTTCGCCGCGGCGGTCATGCTCATCGGCGGGGCCCACCGTCTCAGGGACACCATCTTGTTGGCCGCGGCCGTTGCTCTCGCCATCTACGGGGGCCACCCCGAGAGCGTCGTCGTGTTGACCTTGTCGACGGCCGTGTTCCTCGTCGTCATGCTGGGCACGCGCGCCCTGTGGCACCACGGCGCGCTGCGCCGGCCCGTGGTCGATCTCGCCGTGGCCGCCGCGTGTGGTCTGGGGCTCGGTGCACCGCTCCTCCTCCCCGGCGGCCAGCTGCTGGGATCATCGGCCCGCAACGCCTTCTCCGGTGCGTCGGGGTTCCCTCTGGGACACCTGACCGACATCCTCGTCGGCGTCCAGGGAACGGACTTCCGCCTGCCCCCTCCGTATATCGGGGTCTTTGCCGTCGCCCTCGCCCTCGTGGGAGCGCGCGCCTACTGGCGACGTCCGGAGATGGCGGGCCTTTGTGCCGTGGCCGTCGTCGCCGTGGTGGTGTGCTTCCAAAGCCCCTTGTACGGCTTCCTCCGGGGCCTCCCCGTGATCGGAGCCGAGACCTGGAACCGCGACGTGATGCTCTTGGCCTTGGCGCTGGCGGTGCTGAGCGCGGCGGGCGTGGAGGCCATCATGGGCTCCGCGCCGCTCGTGACCGTCCGGCGCTGGGCCGCGGGTGGGCTCGGTGCCAGCGGTCTCGTGGTGGCGGGGTTGGCACTCGCCATCGCTCTCGGCCTGCACCGGGTGGCCCCTCACCAATCCGGCCGGTTCGTGTGGCCCGGTGTCGAGGTGGTGGTCGGCCTGGGTGTGGTGGCGATCCTGGGACGGGCGTGGTCGCGGGGCACGACGGTCGGTGGGATCGAGCGCCGACGCGCCCTGGGCGGACTGCTGTTGGGGGTCCAGAGCGCGTTCCTCGTGACGACGGGGGTGTCGTTGTGGTCCTTGAGCACGTCGTACTTTTCGCCCACGCCGGCGATCGTCACCCTCGAGCACGCCGTCGGCGACGCCACGGTCGGCATGGGCCCGTGCCGGACCACGCCCTTCTCGCTCCCCTACTCGAAGGAGGTGGGGATCCGGCCCGACGCCAACATCGGCTACGGGGTCCACGAGTTCGCCGTCTACGACGCCACCATCCCCAACAGCTACTTCACATTGTGGACGTCGCTCAGCGGCAAGCCCTTACCGGCGCCGCTGCGAAAGGTCGGAGTCTTCTGCCCCCAGATCACCACCGCGGCTCAGGCCCGGCTGTTCGGAGTGAGCTTCGTGCTCGAAGCTCGCCATACCCGGGGTCCCACCGGTGCGGTGTTCGACCGGATGGTCGGCAACGAACAGCTCTTCCGCATTCCCGGCGCGGCTGCGGCCACGTTGGTGTCGAGCTCCGCCCCGGGGCCGCGTTCGGTCGAAGCCGCCGGCACCCCGGTGGCGGTCACCCATCCCGACGCGTCGACCTGGCGGCTGCACATCGACGCGTCGGGGCCCGCGCTGTTGCGACTCCGGCTCACCGACGTTCCGGGCTGGCACGCGACGATCGACGGGAAGCCCCTGGCGCTCGAGCCCTGGGCCCAGGCAACGATGCTCGAGGCGAAGGTGCCTGCCGGGTCCCACGTGGTGGAGCTGCACTACTGGCCCGACCTGTTCAGCGTGGGCATCGTCGTAGCGCTGGTGGTGCTGGTGGGCTTGGTGGGGGCCGTCGTCGTCACTCGACGAGCAGTGATGAGGCGGAGAGTCGGTCAGCGCCCGAGGAACCAGGACACCACCCGTCGCACATTGACGAAGTAGAGGAGGAGTCCGAGCAGTACCAAGATGGCGCCCAGCAGCGTCGCCAGCTGCCCGATGGGCCCGAACCCGGTGAAGGCCAACACGCCACCGCCACCCTTGGTCGCCGGGGCCGTGGTGGCCGGCGGAGAGGTCTGGCTCACGGTCTTCGGTGCCGGTGTGGGTGCAGGCGCGGTCACCAAGGGTGTCGTGACGGGCGGAACGGTGGCGGCGGGCGTGGTGTCGGGCGGTGTCGTCACCGGCGTCAGCGTTCCTCCGTTCACCACGACGGTCCAGCTGCCTCGGTTGTCGACGAAGTGATTGTCGTTGACACCGAGGTACAGCTCGCCCGACGTGGCGACCGAAAGAGCGGTGAAGCTGGTCCCGACTTCGAAGGGGGTGCCGTTGATGCCGATCTTGGCGATGAGGGAGTAACACTGCAGGTTCGGAGCAAGGAACTTCGACATGAGCCTGAGGCAGCGAAGAGTGCCGCTGGGAGTAGCCGGGTAGTAGCGCAAGCCGACGAAGAACACTTTTCCGGTGGCATGGATGCTGAGCGTCTGGCCCATGACGAAGTTGACGCCGGCGTCGGTCCAAGGCACCGACGGCACGATCATGACGGTGGTGGACGTCGGGTTCGCTTCGGCGGCGCTCACCGTCTCGGTGGCGGTGACGAAGGTGAGGACGGTGGCTCCCAGGATGAGAAGCGCCAGCGCGCCGCGTCGCGTTCTCATGTCAGCCAGCCTGCAGGCGGCGACGAACCCCGACGGTGACGAGAGCCGGGGGCCGTGTTGACACACGCATCCAACGTCACAGTAGTCATCGGGGGGACATCATGCAGATTGAAACGCCCACCGGTCGCGGGGTGCGAGTGAGCGCCACCTTCGTCGTCGGCCCGGGTCGACGAGGCCGACGGGGGGCGCGCTGAAGCGGTCGCGGGGCAAAGCGCCCGCTGCTTGGTGCGGCGGATTCCGACCTCGTGCATCACTTACCCCCAGGGGTAACCATAGGGGACGTAGGTCTCGCAGGTCATCATCACAATTGAGGGCTGACCTGCGTGTTTCCACCTACTCTTCCACACCCGAAACAGGCCACACGCGCTGAGGGGGCAGCTCGTCGCTTTCGGTACCGTTTTACTGGGTTTGCCCTGAGTGGGCGACCGCAGAAAACGTCACCCCTCAGGTCTTGTCCTCGGTCCCGGCCCGGGGTGGGGCGCCGCTACCGGTCGCCCACGGGGGAGGGTGCCAGGCGAGCTCGGTGCGCAGTCCGACGGCCTCGAGCGCAGCGGTGACGTCGGCCGTCTCGGACGGGAGCTCCGGAGGCGCGAACGACGCACTCGAGCCGACCGCAGCCTCCAGGGCGTCGTACACCGCGAGGGTCCCGTCGCCGACGCCGACAAGGTCGGTCCGAGAATGGGCACTGTGGCGCAACTCGGGATCGATGAAGTCCCGTGCCGCCGCGCCGTCGTCGGGTGCGACGGTCACCCGCATCCCCAGACCGTCGAGAAAGGCGCCGGTGCGCGCCGACCATGCGCCGGGGTCGGCGACGAGGTCGGTGTAGCGGGTCACGAGGACCGGCATCCCCGCGCTGTGGGCGAGGATAAGACGGTTGTAGCGTTCCCACAGCGCCACGCCGAAGGCCATGGGTACGCCGTGACGACGGTGCAGTGACGTGGCCACCTCGAGGGGGTTGCGGACCACGATCACCGCTGCCACGCGCGATCCGAGCACGCCTCTCCAAAACGGCAGGAGTACCGAGGTGCGGGGATCCTTCCAGACCCACGGCGTGGTGCGGTGGACGCGCCGGAACACCCGGCGCGCCTGGCTCGGAGCGGTGGTGATGCGAGCCAGGCACTGCGCGTAGGGCGGTCCCACCGGCGGCGGGTACCACCACCGGAGCCCCATCTGCGCCAACAGCGCATCGTTGAGGTGCATGAGCGATCGGCTCTCGAAGTGGCCACTGGGGTTCCACGGGCCGCGCACCATGTCGCCCGGCGCGCAGGTGGCGAGACCCAACGCGTTGACCAGACCGGCCGCGGCGGAGGTGCCGCTGCGATGCATGCCCAGCACGAGGACGCCGCGCGGCACGGAGCCGCGTCGCCACCGGCGCGGGCGCAGCGTCCCCCCGACTGGTGCCACGGCGCGATCGTCGGGCACGGCTCAGCGGTTGTCGTGGACGAGGGCGGGGTCGAACACCGAGGCGAACGCGTGGAGAAACTCCTGGCGCGTCCGGGGCTCGGGCAGCGGCAACACGTCATAGAGCGCGTCGGGCTGATCGAGGAAATCGGGGAAGCGCAACGTCGTGAGAGCCACGCGGTACTCGACCGCCGTCGTCATGAGGAGCCCCAGCCCGTAGCAGTAGTTGTGCCGGGCCCAGTCCCGGGCCCGAGGCGAGTACATGCCTGCCTCGACGCGACTGTCGGTCATGGCGTCGAGCGGGCGAATGGCGAGGACCACCGCTTCGACCGGGACATGGGCGGCCAGCCAGGCCCCCAGGGTCCAGCAGAAGCGGGGGTCTTTCACCACGGACCGGTCCTTGGCCAAGGTCCGCATGGCCTCGCCGTAGCGCCGGGCGACGCGGTCCACGGCATTCCAGTCCATGAGGTCGGGAGTGGCGTGCCGATAGCGCAGCGCGTCCACCACGGCGATGAAGGGCTCACGGAGCTCCGGTGACACCCGACCGTCGCTCACGTGCTCCAACGCCCCCAACCCCTTGAGGACGCTGCCGCCGCGTCGGAGATCGACCGAGACGCCGAGCGCCCGGCCCACAATGAGGTTGAGCGCCACCACGTCGCGGTGCTCGAGCCCGGCCCGTATGTGGCTCTCCCACCGGCCGCCGGGATCGAACCCCAGCTCTCGGTACAGCGCGGCCAGGAACGACGTCCCGCTCCGGCCCGGGCCGGTGACGACGATCACCTCAGCCGCGACCTGGTGAGGCCGTCCCCGCCGCGGCCCGCCACGGTTGTTCGCTCATGGGCTCGACCGGGAATCGCATGCCCAGCCTTCCCATGGCGCCGTCGGAGAGACCGAGGAGAATGGTGCGGAGGCACAGCACGCGCCGTCCCCGCTCGCGCAGCACGGCCCGGGCCACCAGCCTGGTCACGTTGCGGGGATACCACCCCACCCGGTGCATGACGTGCAGGTGGAGGTACAGCATGTTCCGAGCCTCGTAGTAGTACTTCCACAGGGGCACGCGCGCCGCTTGGCGTACGGCGTCGTGCTGGACCAGGGCGCCGTCCACGACCCGCCGGGGGTACCCCGCCTGGGGGATGCGCCAGTGGTTGTACTCGTTGTCCTCGGCCCACCAGAAGAGCTCCGCCCGGGGCACCCCCACTTCCTCCACGATGTGGCGGGAGATGACGAACCCGCACCACGATCCCCACTCCCCGACCGTCCCGTCGGGCTGCACGGCGCGGGGAAGCAGAACGCCGCCTTCGGCTCGTGGCGCGCCGCTCCCAGCAGCGCCTCGAGGCATTCGGGATCAGCCACGATGTCGTCGTCGAGGACCCAGGCGAACTCATACGAACCGGCCAGGAGCTCCTCGAAGGCGAGCGCCCAGCCGCCGGCGGGGCCCAGGTTGGTGTCGGACCGCACCACCGAGACCGCCAGCGAGGTGGCGCTGGCGTTGTCCCCGTCGCCAGGCCCGCCGACGAGCGTGGCTCGCACCGCTGGTGCGCTGGCGTTGTCGACCACGATGATCGACGCGGGTGGCACCGTCTGCGCCGCGATGGCGTCGAGACATCTCGCCAACGCCAAGGGGGCGTTGTGCGACAGCACCAGCGCCACCACCGAGTGGCTGAGTTCTGTCACGGTGGGCAGGTCCGTGGCGGCGTCGGCCGGGGCGCGCTCTGGAGGATCGCTCGCATCCGGCGCGTCAGGGTCGGTGATGGGGAGGGCCCGCTCCCCCACGTCGCGCTCGATAGCGGGGCTCGATCCCCAGCCGTCCCCGGGCCCCGTCCAGCAGGCCGCGCACGGTGGCCACACGCTCGGCCCAGCTGGGCGCCAACTGCAGTCGCCGGACGGAGTAGAGGAGGTGCCAGGCGTACCAACTGGGACGGCCGTGGCGCCGAGCCAGGGCGAAGAAGTTCCGGGCCAGGTAGTAGGCCCGCCACGGCTCGTCCGCGTCGATGGGACGGTGGTCGCGCAGCGCCGCGTCGCGCGCCACCAACGTCTGGCGGTGCGCCACGACACGCGCACAAGGCACGTCGACGAGGACGGAGAACCCTGCGGCCCGGACGCGACAGTAGAAGTCAAAATCCTCGAACCCGAAGAACAGGGCAGGGTCGGGCAGCACGCCGGCGTCGACGACGGCTCGAGAGACCAGGGTGGCGCCCCACGTCGTCACCTCCACCGGAGCGAGGTCCCCCGGGAGGCCGCGGCGGGGGACGACGTTGTGGGTGTGACCGGAGCGGGCCACGAAGGTCCGGCCGAAGGGAACGACCGTGCCCACCGCCGTCCCGGCCTGGGGCGCGGCGTGGGCGCGGACGTCGATCCGGCTCAGCAGCCCGGCCACGCGCGGGGCGGGGAGGTGCAGGAGCACCATGTCGTCCTCGCACAGATAGGCCCATTGGGTGGCATCGTCGGCGAAAGCCTCGAGCAGGCCGCGGTGGAACCCGCCCGCCGGCCCGGTGTTGGACGGAAGACGCACCATGCGGACGGCCTGTTCGAGCTCGGGGTCGTCGAGGCCCCCCGGCCCGTTGACGACCACCACGACGCGCTCGGGGGCGAAGCCCTCCACGTCGATGAGCGACCGTACCGTGGCGCCGGCCAAGCGGGGCCGGAGGTGAGTCACGACGACGGCGGTCACACCCTCGAGACCAGGAGCGGTGTCTCGGGTCAGGACAGCTCCCAGTCGGCCGGCACGTACACGGGGGAGAGCACCATGACGCCGTTGGGGGCTCTGATGGTGTCGGGGCCGAAGGCCTCGAACGAGACCAGGGGCTGCCACGGCAGCGACGCCTTCGGCCCGCTGCCGCGCGGGGCCCGCATGGCGCCCCATACCGAGTAGCGGCCCTTGGGCAGAGGCAGGGTCTGCATCTTGCAGCGCAGCTCGAACTGCCCCTCGGGGAACGAGCTGGCGTAGCGAAGCACGAACACCGGCATGGCGGTGCCCTGGGAGATGCCGATGTGGAACGCCCCGAACATGGCTTCTTCGGACTCCGCCACGATGCGGAGGTTGACCTCCTCGCCCGAGAGGATCTGCCCGCCGTCGGGTCCGGTGATCTCGATCTTGAGGATGCGCACGCCCGTGTCGCTGTCCGCGGCCAGCACGGCCTGCTCCCCTACCGACTGCCGGTACAGGGCCACCACGTCGCGTGCCGGGCCGTCGGCCCGCACGTGGCTGTCGGCCAGCCACATGGCCCGCTCGCACACGGCCTCCACCGTGGGCAGGTCGTGCGACACGTAGAACAGCGTGGTCCCGTTGGCGACCACCTGGGTGATCCGCTCCAGGCACTTCTGCTGGAAGCGGGCGTCGCCCACGGCCAGCACCTCGTCCACCAGGAGGACGTCGGGCTCGAGAAAGGCGGCGATGGCGAAGCCCAGCCGGATGGCCATGCCCGTGGAGTAGAACTTCACCTGCCGGTCAACGGCGTCGCCGATCTCGGCGAAGTCCACGATGTCGTCGAAGCGCGCCGACACGTCGGCGCGCGACATCCCCAGGATGTTGCCGTAGAGGTAGACGTTCTGCCGTCCCGACAGGTCGGGGTGGATGCCGCTACGCACCTCGAGCAGCGCCCCCACCCGACCCACGGCGGTCACCGAGCCGGCCGACGGGAACGTGGTCTGGCAGATCATCTTCAGCAGCGTCGACTTGCCCGAGCCGTTGACGCCGATGAGCCCGTAGGTGCGACCCGGCTCGACGTGGAGGTTGACGTCGCGCAGCACCCACCGGTACGGGCGCCGGTACCCTTTGAGCCACCGCCCGAACAGCACGATCTGGTCCTGGAACATGGGCAGCGTGCGATCGGCCCGGAAACGCTTCCAGGCGTGCTCAACCAGGACCGTCCCCGGCGGGAGCGCCTTAGGTGAGGTCGGCAAAGTTCACCTCGAGCCGCTTGAATACCACGTAGCCCACCACCAGGTACACCACCGACCCGATGGCGCCGGCGATGAGGATGTTCCATTGGGGTCCGAACCCGAGCAGTACCGAGTCACGGAAATTACTGAGTACGGCGGCCATGGGGTTGGCGACGCAGTACAGGAATCGGAAGACCGGGTCGGTGATGAAGGCCGACGTCAGGTGGTGGTGCTTCTCCACCGCCAGCGGCTTCAACACCGTGATCAGCATGACCAGCGGCATCAGGATGGGCACGATCTGCTGCAGGTCGCGCATGGTCACGATGACCGACGACACCAGGAACACGAGGCCCAACATGAAGGGGATCTCCACCGCCAGGTACAGGGGGGACCAGAGTGTGGTGAGCTGAGGCGGATAGCGAAACCCGTAGACGGCGAAAAGGATCACAAGCGGCACCAGGGCGATCAAAGACGAGAACGCCGACTCGAGCACCTGTGCCAGCGGGAAGCACTCCCGGGGGAAGTGGCTCTTGGCCATGAGTGCCTTGTTGGACACGAGCGCGTTGGTGCCACCGCCGATGGCGCCCCCGAACAGCCCCCAGGCCAGCAGGCCGGTGTAGGTCCAGAGCGGGAAGGGGATGTGACCGCCGGGGCTGAACCCCGACAAGTGGCCCGCCAGGATGACCAGCATCACCAGGCTCACCAAAGGGACGAGCAGGGCCCAGGCCACCCCCAGCACGGCCTGTTTGTACTGGGCCCTGATGTCGCGCTCGGCCAGGGTGAACATGACGTCCCACCGGCCGAAGAGCTCGCGCGCCGAACGGAGCATGTCGGGCTTGTGCTTGTAGAGCTGGTCGTCCGGGGGATCCTCGGGAACCAGCGACACGTCGAAGACCTTGAGCGCGCCGACGTCCTCGGAAGGCGCCTCTACTGTGGTTGACAATGCGATTCCCCCCGGTTCCGCTCCACGACTGCTTTGCAAACGCTCCGCCAACCCGTCCACCCAGCTTAGTGCGCACGGCCGTGGAATAGCCACAGATCGGGCCGACTCACCGCTACCATCGCCCCGTGCGACCAGGGGAAATGCCCGATGCCGGCGGCGCCGGCACCGTCGCCCCCCGACCCCGGGTCCTTCTCCTCATCAAGGGTCTCGGCCTCGGGGGCGCGGAGCGCTTGCTCGTCGACGTGGTGGCCAGCCGGGACCGGGCGCGCTTTCACTACGAGGTCGCCTTCGTCCTGGCCGGACAGGATGCTCTCGTCCCGGCCATGGAGGCCGCCGGGGTGCCCGTGCACGACCTCGGGGGGTCCGCCAGCATGGACCTGCGGTGGACCCTCGCCCTGCGCCGCCTGCTCGTGCAGGGCCGGTTCGACGTGCTCCACGCCCACCTTCCCTACACCGCGGCCGTTGGCGCGCCTCGTCGCACTCAGCCTCCCACGGCGGCACCGACCCGTGCTCGTGTACACCGAGCACAGTCTGTGGAACAAAGCGGCGGTGGTGACCAAAGCGCTCAACCGTGTCACCGTCGGGATCGACCGGGCCCTCATCGTGGTCTCGGTGGCGGCACGCGATGCGCTTCCCCGGGCGCTGCGATCAAGGGCACGCGTGGTGGTGCACGGGGTGAATCGCGAGCGATTCGACGCCCTGCTCGCCGAGCGCGACGCCGTGCGCCACGCCGTGCGCGCCGAGCTCGGGATCGCGGACCACGAGATCCTCGCGCTCACGGTCGCCAACCTCCGCAGCGAGAAGGGCTACGACGTCCTTCTCGACGCGGCCCGACTGGTGGTGGCGGAGGAGGTCCCCGTCCGGTTCGTGTCGGTCGGGCGCGGTCCGCTCGAGGCCGAGCTGGCCGCGGCCGCCGAGGCCGCGGGCCTGGCCGAGCACCTCCGGTTCCTGCAGACGCGCACCGACACGGTGCGCCTCATGATCGGCGCCGATCTCTTCGTCCTGCCCTCGCACCAAGAGGGCCTCCCCGTCGCCCTCATGGAAGCGATGAGTGCCGGTCTCCCCGTGGTGGCGACCATCGTGGGCGGCGTGCCCGACATCGTCACCGACGGGGTCGAGGGCCTCTTGGTTCCACCGGGGCGTGCCGATCTCCTGGCGCAGGCGGTGACGCGCGTGGCCCAGGACGCGGCCCTGCGGTCCCGGCTGGCGCAGAGCTCGCTGGCTCGCAGCACCGTGTTCGACGTGCGCGGCGCGGCGGCGGCGATCGAGGCGGTGTACACCGAGCTTCTCGACGGCCCTCGGCCTCGATGACCGTGCCGTCCCAGCCGAGCCGGGCGGCGGCCGTCGACGGGCCCCTGGTCCTGCACGTCATCCCCACCGCCGTCGCCCGGGGGGCCCAGCGCGAGGCCCGGGCGCTGGCGACCCGGCTCGATGCGCCCGGCATTCGATACCACCGCGTCCTCAGCCTCTTCGCCGGCCCGGACCAGGTGGGCGTGGACCTCACGCTCGATCATCCCGGCGGCGACACCGCGGCGGTGGGTTTCGACCCCCGCCTGGTCCTCCGCCTCCGGTCCCTGCTCGCACGCGCCAGGCCGTCCGTGGTGGTGGCGCACGGCGGTGACCCGCTCAAGTACCTCGTCCCCGCCATGATCGGCACGGGCGTGCCCCTGGCGTACTACGCCACCGGCACGTTCGAACACGCCCGCCGGCCCGCCCGCGTGGCCCTGTGGCGGGCATTGGTCGGGCGCGCCGACGTGGTGGCGGCCGAAGGTGACGAGGTGCTGGCGCAGTGTCGTGTGCTCCTGCACGTCCCCGAGGACCGGTCGCTGCTCGCTCCCAACGGCCGCGACCCCGAGGAGTTCCACCCTCCCGAACGGCCCGTCGATCGCGAGGTGCCCGTGCTCGTCTTCGTCGGTGCCCTCACGTCGGGCAAGCGTCCCCAACGGTTCGTCGAGCTCGTGGCCGAATTGCGGCGCCGGGGTGTGGAGGTGCGCGCCCTGGTGTGCGGCGACGGAGCCCTCGGGCCCGCCCTGGCGGACGCCGCCCGATCCGCCCGCGTCGAACTGCTCGGGTCGCGCTCGGACGTGGCCGAGATCCTCCGCGGAGCCGACGTCTTCGTGTTCCCCAGCCTCCCCACGGGCGAGGGCATGCCGGGTGTCCTCATCGAAGCCGGAATGACCGGGCTGCCCGTCGTCGCCACGGCCGTGCCCGGCGTGCGCACCATCGTGGAGGACGAGGTCACCGGCTTCGTCGTCGGGGTCGACGACCTCGATGCCATGGTGCAGGCCACGGCACGTCTCGTGGCGCAGCCCGATCTGCGCCGGGTCCTGGGTGACGCGGCCCGTCAGCGCTGTGGCGAACGCTTCAGCCTCGACGCCGTCGCCGCGTGTTGGACCGCGTTCCTCGACCCGCTCGTGCGTCGCAGCGTCACGCGCCGGCGCGGGCGAAGTGGGCCAGGTAGCCGGCCCGGCCGAGGGGGGTGATCCCCGCCGGCACGAGCCCCGACGCCGAGGCGAGGCGGGCGAGGTCTTCGGGCCGGTAGCCGTGCACGTGCACGCCGCGCCGGCCGTAGCGCACCTGGCGGAGCCGGAGCCGGAGTCCGGGGGCGGGGAACGAGCCGACGACGTGCGGTGCGGCCCCACCCATGCGGCGCAGCAGGTCGGCCGGATCGTCCACGTAGTCGAACACGCCTAGGGCGAGCGCGGCGTCGTAGGCGTCGTGCTCGTCGACGGTCTCCCAGCCTCGTTCCTCCACCACCACCGACCCCGGGTGTCGGGCCGCTTCACTGCGGGCCAGCGCCACCATCGCCGGCGCGGGGTCGATCCCCGTCACGTGCACACCCCGCGCCGCCAGGGGGGCGAACAGCGGGCCGCTCCCACACCCCACGTCGAGGACCCGCGTGGCCCCGAGCGTCGTGACGATGTCGACCCCCCCACGCAACCGGTCGAAGAGCGGACCGCGCCCGAGCAGTCGCGCCACCGGCTCGCTGCGGTAGAAGGCCGCGAAGCGAGAGGCCCGATCGTGGAAGTACGTCTCGAACTCAGCCGGAGGCATCCGCGCAGGTCTCGCTTCCGAAGCGCTCGGTGAGGCGCCAGACGATGGGGGCGATCCGGCCGCGCCCGAGGAGTTGCCGGGCCAGCATGGGTGAGCGCAGGGCGCCCATGCCGGGCAGGGTGCCGTCGAAGTCGTAGGAGTGGTAATAGAGGACCGCCGGCCCCGGGCCGCGTCGGGCTCCCGCCGCCACCACCGAGAAGGGGAGCAACCGCTGGTAGCTCCCCCCACCCAACCGGACGCCGCGCCACGACAACACCGGCATCTCGCGCACCGGCGACCGGGCTCCCAGCATCGACGCGTCGGAGACGTACCGGTATCCCGCCGAGGCCAGGTCGTCGCGGTATCGCGCCAGCCCCCCCGACAGCGGGATGTCGAAGCGAGGCGATCGGAACCCTGTGACGGAGATGCCGAGGAGGTCCTCGAGCACTTCGCGACCGCGACGCAGCCACGCCACGAGGCCGTCGGGGGGAAGCCGGCCGTGGTCGGGGCCGTGGCTGGCGACCTCGTGGCCGGCGGCCGCGAACGCGGCCAGGTCGTCGCGCACGGCGTGTGCGTAGTTGCCCACGACGAAGAGGGTCACCTTGGGCTTGGTGGGCTGGGTGTCCAACCGTTCGAGCAAGGACGTGAGGCCCGGGCGAGGGCCGGTGGGGCGGGCCACGTCGTGGCCGAGGACGGCCATGCCGTCGTAGAAGTCCTCCACGTCGACGGTGACACACACGGCGTTGCTCACGCCGCCCCCGCCAGCTCGGCATAGACGGCGCGCAGCCGGGCGATGACGTCGTCCTCGGAGAAGCTAGCCAGCACGCGCTGCTGACAGGCCAGACCAAGAGTGCAGCGCCGTTCGGGATCATCGAGGAGCTCTTGCACCACACGGGCGAGCGCCATCGTGTCTCCCCTCGCCACCAGGAGCCCACTGGCGGGGTCCACGACCTCGCGCACCCCGCGCACGTCGTAGGCGACCACGGGCCGGCCCACCGCGGCGGCTTCCATGGCCACCCGGGGCACTCCCTCGCGATACGACGGAAGGACGACGATGTCGGCGGCCGCCAGGTAGGGCCGGACGTCGTCCACCGCCCCCACGAACATGACGTCGGAGGAGGCCGCTTCGATCTGCCGCGCTGGACAGCGCATCGCGCTGGTCGTGTTCGACGGGGCCCACGTGGACGAAATCGGCGCGGTGGTGAAGAGAGCGGGCCAGCTCGAGGAAGTCGGCGCAGCCCTTTTCGCGCACCAACCGGCTCACCATCAACACCGTCGGCCGCGACGAGCGTCGAAAAGGAGTCACCGGTGCGGTGAAGCGGTCGATCACGACGCCGTTGCCCACGTAGCGGATCTTTCCGGCTCGACACAGGTGTACCCGGGGGAGGACCTGCTCGTCCTCGACGCTTTGGACGAGGACGAGGTCGGCCCACGCACAGCACCACCGTTCGAAGAGCCACCCCATGACGTTGGCGGCGCGGCTGTTGTCGCGGAAGTACAGGGCGCCGTGAATCGTGTAGATGGCTTTGGTGCCGCTCAAGCGGGCGGCAGGCAGACCGAGGAACGACGCCTTGGGTGTGTGGGTCTGCGCGAAATCGAAGCGTTGGCGGCGGAAGTACCGCCACAAGCGCACGAAGGCCACCACGTCCGAGAGGGCGAACTCGCGCCGGATGGGCACGACCTCCACCTCGAGAGTGCCGGGCGCATCCTCGAAGGCGTCGCCGCTCACCACGCTCCACGACACCTCGTCGAGGGCCCGCAGCTGGTGTCCCAGGAGGAGCCGGGCCGTCATGGAGGTGGTCACCACGCGGCATCCCCGCCGGGTCACCGGGTCCCCCGTTCGTCTCTGCACCCGTCCCCCCACCGGACGGGCATGACGCCGGGCCACTCCCGGTCCGCCCGAGCCCGTCTGCGCTCGAGTTCCGCCGCCTATCCTACAAGCGTGGGGTGCACGGACCGATGACACGCGCCCCGGGACCATGTGCGGGATAACGGGGTTCTGGGACCGCGCATCGTCTCGTCCCGACGAGTCGCGTCGCCGCTTGGTGGCCATGAGCGACACCCTGCGCCACCGTGGACCCGACGACAGCGGCGAGTTCCTCGACGAGGATGTCGGCGTGGCCTTGGGGTCACGACGCCTCGCCATCGTCGACCTCTCTCGCCACGGGCACCAGCCCATGGTGTCCTCCGACGGGCGCTTCGTCCTGGCCTACAACGGCGAGATCTACAACTTTCGGGACCTGCGCCGTCAACTCGAGGCCGCCGGCCATCGCTTCCGGGGCGGCTCCGACACCGAGGTCGTCCTGACCGCGGCGCAGTACTGGGGTCTGCACGAAACCCTCGTTCGGTGCAACGGGATGTTCGCGTTGTCGCTGTGGGACCGACGCGAGCGGCGGTTGCACCTGGCCCGTGACCGTTTCGGTGAGAAGCCTCTCTACTACGGCTGGTCGGGCACGGCCCTGCTCTTCGGGTCCGAGCTCAAGGCGCTGCGGGCTCACCCCGACTTCGATGGCGAGATCGATCGCGGCGCCCTGGCGCTGTACTTCCGCCACAACTGCATCCCGGCGCCGTACTCGATCTACCGGACCGTCGCCAAGCTTGCCCCCGCTTCCGTCGTGACCTTCGAGGAGGGCACCACTCCGGGCACGATGCCTGGGCCCGAGGCGTACTGGTCCCTGGGGGACGTGGCCCAGGCCGGCGCGTCGGCACGACAACCTGTGTCCGTCGGCGACGCCGTGGACGAGCTCGACAGTGTCCTGCGCGGCGCGGTACGGCAAAGGATGCACGCGGATGTCGATCTCGGGGCGTTCCTCTCGGGCGGGATCGACTCGTCGCTCGTCGTGGCGTTGATGCAGGCCCAGAACACCTCGAAGGTGAAGACCTTCACCATCGGATTCGAAGACGCCACCTTCGACGAGGCCGCCGAGGCCCGAGCCGTGGCGCAGCACCTGGGGACCGAACACCACGAGCTCCTTGTCACCGCGGCCGACGCCCTCGGCGTCGTTCCCCGGCTTCCCGACATCTACGACGAGCCGTTCGCGGACTCGTCACAGATCCCGACGGCCGTGCTGGCCCACATGGCGCGCGCGCATGTCACGGTGGCGTTGTCAGGCGATGGCGGCGACGAGCTGTTCGGCGGCTACAACCGTTACGCGTGGGCCGATCGGTTCTGGAAGCGCATCGCGCCCCTTCCCTGGACCGTGCGCAAGGCCGCCGCCACCATGATCGACGCCGTCCCGCCCGGTTGGTGGGACCGCGCCTTCGCCGGGGCGGGGCGCGTGCTCCCCGCCTCCCTCGCCGTGCGGATGCCGGCCACCAAGCTCGAAAAGGTCGCCCGAGTGCTGCCCGCCGCGGACCTCCACCAGACCTACATGGCCCTCGTTTCCCACACCGAGCACCCCGGCCGGCTGGTGCGGGGCGCGGTCGAGCCCCTGACCCTGCTTACCGACCGGAGCCGGTGGCCGGTGCTGGACGATCCCGTCGAACACATGATGTACCTCGACACCGTGACGTACCTGCCCGACGACATCCTCACCAAGGTTGACCGGGCCACGATGGCGTCGAGCCTCGAAGGCCGCATGCCATTCCTCGATCCCGACGTGGCCGAGCTGGCATGGCGGTTGCCTCTCGACCTCAAGATCAAAGGGAGCACCGGCAAGTGGCTATTGCGACGCCTCTTGCACCGCTACGTCCCGCCCGCATTGGTCGAGCGCCCCAAGGCGGGTTTCGGCGTGCCGGTGGGGCACTGGCTCCGAGGGCCGTTGCGTCCCTGGGCGGAGGACCTCCTCGACCCCCGTCGACTCCGCCGCGACGGCTTTCTCGACCCTGACGCCGTGCGTCGGATCTGGGGGGAGCACCTGTCGGGGCGTCGCGACCGTCAGTTCGAGCTTTGGGACGTCCTCATGTTCCAGGCGTGGCTCGAGGCGCAGCAGCCGCGCGCATAGGGCCTACAGCCAGAGTCCACCGCTGGCGACCGGCTCGGGCCGGCGGTCGGGATGTGCCTCGAGCGCCACCTGATCGGGACGTGCGTCGGGCTCCCGCACCCGCGGAACACGGCCGGGGACGTTGGTGAAGGCTACGCCGAGCACCGGGGCCCTGAAACGGCGGAGCATGTCCCCCGCCTCCCGGGCCTCGTCGGACTTCGTCACGGCGTACTGCGCCACCAACAGCACGACGTCGACGGCGGGCAGCAGCGCCATCGCGTCATGGGATCGCAGCAGAGACGGCGCGTCGATGAGCACCATATCGGCGACCTGGCGAGCGGCGGTGATGATGGCCGGTCCCTGGGTCACCACCTGACCACGACTCGAGAGGACCTGGTCGAATTGCAGACGGGTCACACCTTCGACCGACGACGGCGTGGAGAGGGGAACGAGATCTTGGGGATCGACTTCTCCGTTGGGCTCGAACGCCGGCAGTGGCGCGCTCGCGTTTCGGGCCCAATTGAGATCGCCCATGCTCACCACGAGGGCCCGGGCACCTCCTTCGGCACTCACCGCGGCGAGGTTCGCCACCACCGAGGAGCGCGTGGCCTCGAAGGCGGGAGAGACGACGAGAACGACCTGTCGCCGGCTGGCGCGACCGTTTCCCTCTCCCCCGTTCCCCTCGCGGACAAGCTCTCCCCCGTTGGCCTGCCCCTGGTGCGTCCCGTTTCCGACGCCGTTTCCGATGCCGTTCCCATTCCCGTTGCCGTACCCGTTGCCATTGTTGTACCCATTGGCGAATCCGAACCCGGTCCCGTTCCCGTAGAGCGCCATCTCCGCCGCGAGGGGCTCGAGGAGGACCGCGGTGTGCAGGCGTCGGTAGGCCTCGGCGATAGGCGATGCCGGTGCCACGACCACCTCGAGGCGCGTGTCGACCGAGGCGCGTTGCAACGACGGCCGTCGTGCCCCCCGGGCGGGGATCTCGGCCACCACGGGTAAGTCGAAGGCTTCCTCGGTACCACGCACCGTGCGCAGGCTCCGGTCGAGCACCTCGACGAGCAGGATGATGGCGACCGCCACGAGCAGGCCGACGACGAGCCCGCCGAGAATCCGCGTCGAACGGTGGTTGACCACAGAGGCGACAGTCAGCTTGCCGAAGTTCTCCGGCGCAGCGAACGAGGCCGGGACCAGAACCTTGTACCCGGGGACCGTCGGCCCGTCGAGCGTCAGCTTCAGCTGCTCCTGCACGGAGTTGGTCAGCGCCTGTTGGGTCACCCGCCTCTGGGTCAGGAGCAATGCCCCCGAGACATCGGCAGGAATGTTCCCCGCGATCTGCGAGTCGATGGTCTCGAGCTGGCCCTCGAGCGTCTTGACCCGGGCGGCAACCGACTTCACGGCCACGGCGTACTGGGCTTGCGCCGCCTGCGTGATATACGCCTCGACGGCGTGGGCCAACGCGTTGACCAAGATGGCCGGACCGGTGGAATTGAGCCCGGTGACCGAGATCCCCAGAGCCTTCACCTTGACGTTGTGGATCTTCTTCCCGAGCCCGAGCACTTCGCGGCCGTTCTCGACTCCGACGCTGTTCGTCAGCTCTTCCGCGGTCACACCGACATCGGCACTGGCCGCCGCGGCGGCGAGCACGGTCGGGTTCCTGACATCCAGGAAGATCTGTCCCAGGCTCAGGGTGTGGCGTTTCCCCGTGGGTCCGATGACCGCGGTGGCGAGGTAGAGCGACGATTTCGTGCCGGCCACGGCGCCCTTCGCCGGCGCTGCCGGTGTGGAGAAGAATCCCGCGACCGCCCCGATGAGCCCCAGCACGACGAGCAGGCGCCAGCCGCGAACCAGTGCCCCCCTGAAGTCCATCGCTGCCATCTTTCCCCGGCCCACCGTCGTTCTGGCGTCAGGGCCGGCTAATGCACATTACCCCTGTTCGCGTGCTCACGTAACCCCTGATGCCGTCCTGAGGTAGCGTATTCGCGCCGAGCCGTCTTGCAGACGGAGAACTCCCGGCCGTCGGAATCGTCAATCCTGACGATGCTGAGTGTGAGGACGGTCTCATAACGTGCTCAGAGGGGACATCGGGTCGGGTTCGCGCGCGGCGCTTCGGACTCGAACCAGGGGGGCAGATCGCATGGCCATGGCGGTTCGGCGAGAGCGGCACGAATCGGAAAAGGGCAGAGGCCTGCGCCGGCCGGCTCTCCGGGGCGACCGCCTGGCCTCCCGGGCATCGCACGTCCGGGCCCGCCTCGTCTTCATGCTCCTGGACGTCATCGCCGTGGCCGCCGCCTACGGGGCTTCAGAGGTGGCCTACTTCAGGGACCGCGCCCCGGCCATCTACTGGCAGCACTTCAGCATGTTCCTCATCCTGGCCCTGTTCGTCCACCTCGTGGCCAACTGGCTGTTCGGCCTGTACGGCCGCATCTGGCGATACGCAGGGATCGAAGAAGCCCGCCAGGTCCTCCTGTCGGCCGTGACGTCTTTGATCGTCCTGACCGCGTTCCGTCCCCTGTGGCGCTACATCGACCTCGAGCGCGTCCCCCTCCGCGTCGTCCTCGTGGGTTGCGCCTTCGTCACCATGGCCATGGGTGTCCTGCGATTCCATTCGAGACTGTTCGCCTGGCAGCGCGGCACCCATCGGGTGGGACTGCGCGTGGCGGTGATCGGCAGTCGCGACGCAGGAGCCGAGGCCATCCGCGAGATGCTGCGCACCCCCGTGGCGGGCCTCGTCCCCGTGGCGGTGTTCGACGACGACAGCCATGCGCACGGGCTGTCGTTGATCGGGGTACCTGTGGTGGGCGGCATCGAGGACATCCCCGCCGCCGCCAACCGCTTCACTATCCAGCAGGTGTTGCTCGCCGTCTCGAATCCCGCCCCCGAGCTGGTCGAGCGGGCACTGCGGGCATCGGAGGCCGCCGGAGTGACGATGAAGATCCTCCCTTCGGCGCGCGACCTCGTCGCCGGAAAGGAGCACACGGCCCCCATCCGCCAGGCCCGCGAGCCGCGCATCGAGGACCTGTTGGGCCGCACGACGGTCAGCACCGACCTCAACACGGTCCGGCGGTCCCTCACGGGCCAATGCGTCTTGATCACCGGGGCCGGTGGGTCGATCGGTTCCGAGATCGCCCGGCAGGTGGCCGAGTTCAATCCCGCCCGGCTGCTGCTCCTCGACCACGACGAGACGCATCTCCACGACGCCGCGGTCATCCTCCCCGGCCCGTCCGAACAGCTCCTGTTGGACATCTCCGACCGAGCCGCGGTGTTCGAGGCGTTCCTGCGCCATCGCCCCGACGTCGTGTTCCACGCCGCGGCCCACAAGCACGTGCCCGTCCTCGAGTCCCACGCCATCGAGGCGGTCAACGTCAATGTGTACGGAACCGAGAACATCGTGGAGGCGGCTGCGGCCACGGGGACGAAGCGCTTCGTGCTGATCTCGACCGACAAGGCGGTCTGTCCCATCAGCGTCATGGGTGCCTCGAAGCGGGTGGCCGAAGAGGTCGTCCTGGCGCATGCCCCCGCCGGCGCCGCCTATTCCGTGGTGCGCTTCGGAAACGTCCTCGGGAGCCGGGGCAGCGTGATCCCCACCTTCGCCCGCCAGATCGCCGCCGGTGGCCCCATCACGGTCACCGACCCCCGCATGACCCGGTTCTTCATGAGCGTCGAAGAAGCCGTCCAGCTCGTCCTGCAGGCCTCGGTCCTGTCCAAGGGGGGCGAGATCTTCATGCTCGAGATGGGCGAGCCCGTCCGGATCCTCGACCTGGCTCAGCGCATGATCCGCCTGTCGGGCCACGAAGAGGGCACCGAGATCCCGGTGCGGATGATCGGGCGTCGACCCGGGGAGAAGCTCCACGAGGAGCTCCACAGCCCCGACGAGGAGGTGTGCCCCACGTCGCACCCCTTCATCCGCCGCCTGGTCCCCGCCGGTGCTCCCGAGGCCGAGGTAGCCGAAGGGATGCAAGCCCTGAGCGAGGCGATGTTCCGCCGCGACGCTCCTGTCGTTCGGGAGCTGCTCTTCTCCCTGGCCACGCCGGGGCCGATCGTCTCGCCGAGCGGCGCCCGTGACGCCGTGGACGCCGATCCGGATCCTGTCTCCGCGTCGTGAGCGCCCGGCGAGGGCGCCGCGTTCGTCCCGGGTGGTAGCGATGGCCCTCCCGTGACGACCACGCATGCCCCGCAGAAGGTGGTCGTCGTCGGTCAGGGGTACGTCGGACTGGCACTGGCCATGCGCGCCGTCGAGGTCGGCTTCGATGTCGTGGGCTTCGACCAGGACGAGGACCGCGTCAAGCGTCTGGCCGCGGGGAGCTCCTACATCGAGGACGTGAGCGACGCCACCCTGGCCGGCGCGCTGGCCACCGGTCGCTACCGGCCCACGCACGACCCCGCCCACTGCGCCGCGTTCGACATCGCCGTGATCGACGTGCCCACCCCGCTCGCCGACGGCAACCCCAACCTCTCCCACGTGGAAGAGGCTGCCCGGATCCTGGCCCGGCATCTCCGCCCCGGCGCCACCGTGGTGCTCGAGTCGACCACCTACCCCGGCACCACCGAAGAGCTCGTCGCTCCCCTCCTCGAGGAGGGCTCGGGTCTGTCGGCCGGCGCGGAGTTCCACCTGGGCTACAGCCCCGAGCGGATCGACCCCGGCAACCCCACCTGGAACCTGGTCACCATCCCCAAGGTGGTGTCGGGTATCGACGCCGCCTCACTGGCGGCGGTGCAGGGATTCTTCGACCGCATCGTGAACCGAACCGTTCCCGGTAGCGGGGACCAGGGTGGCCGAGCTCACCAAGCTCCTCGAGAACACGTTCCGCCATGTAAACATCTCGCTCGTGAACGAGCTCGCCATGTTCGCGGGAGACCTCGGCATCGACATCTGGGAGTCGATCGAGGCCGCTTCCACCAAGCCGTTCGGCTTCATGCGCTTCACACCCGGGCCCGGCGTCGGTGGACACTGCCTCCCCATCGACCCGAGCTACCTGTCGTGGAGTGTGCGGCGCAGCCTGGGCCGGCCCTTTCGTTTCGTCGAGCTCGCCAACGACGTCAACGCCAACATGCCCGACTACGTGGTCCAGCGCTTGGTGCGAGCCCTCAATCGCATGGGCAAGCCCGTGCGCGGCTCGCGGGTGCTCGTCCTCGGGCTGGCCTACAAGCGCAACACCGCCGATGCCCGCACCGCGCCGGGGATGGCGATCGCCTGGGCCCTCACCGATCTCGGCGCCGAGGTCCACGTCGCCGATCCGCACGTGCCGACCGAGCATGTCCCCTTCGTGATGGTGGAACTGACCGCGGCCGACCTGGCTGCCGCCGATGCCGTCGTGCTCGTCACGGACCACGACGCCTTCGACTACGCGGTCGTGTGCGAGCACGCCCGGTTCGTGCTCGACACCCGTAACCGGCTGTCGGGTCCCAACGTCGAGCTCCTCTGAACCATGCCAGGTCGGGGCGCATCGGGCCCCGAGTCGGCCCGGGGCCATCGGACGGGACCGAGGCACATCGTGGTGACCGGGGGGGCCGGGTTCATCGGTGCCAACCTGTGCCGGGCGCTGGGTGACGCCGAGTCGGTGGAGCGGGTCGTGGTCCTCGACGACTTCTCCACCGGCCGGGCCGACAACCTGGCGGGCCTCGACGCCGTCGAGGTGGTCGAGGGGTCGATCCTCGACACCGCGCTGCTGCGCCGGGTGCTCCACGGTGCCGACGCCGTCGTGCACCTTGCGGCGCGGGCCTCGGTGCCGCGCTCGCTCGACGACCCCGTCGCCACCCACGACGTCAACGCCACGGGAACCCTGCGCGTGCTCGACGCCGTCCGGGACGCGGGCGGTGCCCACGTGGTGGTGGCCTCGTCGTCGCTCGGTCTACGGCGCCAACCGGTCGTTGCCCGACCGGGGAGGACCTCGCCCCACTCCCCCGCAGCCCCTATGCGGCGAGCAAACTGGCGGCCGAGGCATACAGCCTTTCCTATGCCAGCTCCTTCGGGCTGCCGGTCATGGTCTTTCGCTTCTTCAACGTGTTCGGTCCCCTCCAACGCGCCGGGCACGCCTATGCCGCCGTGGTGCCCGCCTTCGTGGCCGCGGCGCTCGCCGGCGAGCCGCTCCCCGTGCACGGTGACGGGGGCCAGACGCGGGACTTCACCTTCGTCGGGAGCGTGGTGCGGGTCCTCGCCGCGACCCTCGACCGCACCGTGACCGCACCCACTCCCGTGAACCTGGCCTTCGGCGGGCGATGCTCGCTCCTGGACCTCGCCACCACCCTCGGGGAGGTCCTCGGCCGGCCCCTGGCGATGGCGCATGGCCCCGTCCGGTCCGGCGACGTCCGTGACTCCCAGGCCGACCAGACCCGTCTGCGGGCGCTGTTCCCCGACATCGAGCCGGTCTCTCTGGCCGAGGGGCTGCGGGTCACGGCGGAGTGGTTCCGCACCCTTGACTAGGGGTGGATCAACGTCGTCGGTGACGCACCAGTCCCACCACGACGTCGGCAGCCAGGAAGGCCAAGGCTGTCCACATCAACACGTTGGCCCTCTCGAAGTGCGACGGCCAGGACGAGGCCAGGAAGTGGCCGTTGGCTTGCGCCACGATCGTATAGAGCGCCGCGCCCAGGGCGAAGCCCACGGTGACCAGTCCGATCAAGCCCCGCAGCTGGGGCACGATGAGGGCGATCACGATCGCCGCACCCACCCCGAGACCCACGAGGGGGGCGGGGAGGAGCGAAGCCGGGGGCACGATGGCGGCACAGACCAGGGCGGTTCCCGCCGCCGCGGCCAGGGCGATCCATATCGGCACGGTGTCGTTCACGGCGGCGAAGGGGTTGCTCAGCGCGGGCTCGAGGGATTCCCCGCCCCGGGCGCCGCCGGAGGCGGGCTCCATCGTCGCCTCCGACGCCTCGGAGACCCCGGTGGCACCGAGCGCGACGGCGCGGCTTCGCCGCTCGGCGCGGGTGGGGCGGCGCCGGGGCCATAGCGCCAGGGCCACACAGAGCAGCACGGCCAGCACAGAGACCACCAGGGCCACGTCGACACCGGCCTGCGGTGTCCAGGTGAAGGTGACGGTAAGGGCGCTGCGGCCTCCGGGGTCGATGAGCCATCCGTTGGCGAAACCGTCGACGAGGGTGGACGGGCCGAGCGTGGGACCGCCCGTGACGGTGGCCTTCCAGCCCTTGTTGATGCTCTCGCCCAACACGAGCCAGAACGGCTTGCTCGCCCCGGTCACGGCCAACCGCATCTTGGTGGCGCTCTGCGACACCACCCGGACGGCGGGCGCAGGGCTCGAGTCGGCGGTCAGGGCCGTCCCGGCGCCGGGCGTGGCGGCCTCGGCCCCGCCTCCGGGGGCGGAGTCGAGGACCAGCTGGTCGACGTCGAACCCGGTCGTCTGGCCCGGCGCACTCTCCAGGACGTGAGAGCCGGCCCCGAGGGTGATCCCCTTGGCGTCGGGGCCGCACGGCTTCAGCGCCAGCCCTTGGCCTCCGAGCGCGTCGTTCGTGGACCCTGTCACCTCCGTCCACAGCGGACGCCCATCGATGATGAGGAGGTTGGCCTTGCACGCCGTCGGCATCGACGGGGGCGCGGCGGCGACCTGCACCCCGGGGATGCCGAGCTCGGCGATCCCGAGCGGCAGCGCCACGGGCTCTTTGGTGGTGTACCCGATGGTCTCTTCGAAGCGAACGCCGGTGAAGGTCACCGTCACGTGCCGGCCGGTGATCGACGGGAAGCTCACCGGCACCGACACGGTGCCGTCATCGACGTGGGTGTCGACGATCCGGGGCAGGGCCACGCGGCGCGACCCGTTCTCCGTCGTGATCCGGATGGCCGTGGGCACCGAATGGCGGCCGTCCGCCACGACGTGCAGGTCGAGGTGGTCGAAGGTCACCGGGTGGGCGAGGTCGACGTGGATCCAGCTCCCCACCTGGTCGCTCTTGCCCAGGTTCGGTGACCACATCGTGGACAGGTTGCCGTCTAGCGCGGCCGAGGCGGTGGCGCGGGTGTCCCCGGGGAGCCGGTCCGAGGAGGAGGCCGACACGCCGTTGTGGGCCACCCCGGGCCGCCCCACCAGGGAGTCGACCATGGTGTCGGGGATGAGCGAACTGAGTCGGGCTGTCCCTGACAACCTGAAGGTCCGCTTGGTGGGCAAGGTGAAGGCCCGGGCCAGGGTGGCCTCGGGGTCGGATCCCGGCGTGTCGAAGGCCTCGGGGGCGCGTTCTCGGGTCATGACGAGCACGAGCCGGTGACTCTGCGACGTGGTGCTGGTGGCAGCCAGAAGGTCACGGGGCATGACGAGGATCTGTTGGACCTTCACCCCACTCACGCCGACCTCGCTGAGGCCCACCGGGGCGGCGCCGGCGCGCAGCGCGTAGCGCTTGCCGATGAGGTTGGTGGCCGTGATGGTGATCCGCAGCGTCCGGAAGGTGCGCGTCCCGAAGGAGATCTTCTGGCCACCGGCACGGCGCGACGCCGGGCCGAGAGACACGTCCATCGACGCTCCCCCGTCGAACTGCACGATGGCCTTGGTGATCCATTGGTTGTGGTCGTAGCCCCCCACATCGGGTTGGGTGATGGTGATCTGGCCCGTCGTGACGGGTTGCGCCAGGGTGACCTGCCAGAACTTGCCGAGGGTGTTGGACCCGTTAGCGGTCTGCCAGGAGGTATCGGGGTTCCCGTCGATCGCCATGACCGGCGCGTGCGCGGGCACCTCAGGCTCGGCGAGCACCGACGCCGCGCCCTGGTACTCCGCCACGGACTGTGCGTCGGCGGGAGCGCCGGGGAAGAGGTCCAACGGATACTTCGGCTGGCGTTGCGCGGCGGGAAGCGTGAGCCCGGCGTTGCCCTGGATCCTGCTCCACAGGAAGATCTGCTTGCGGTTGGTGTCGGTCTCGACCAGCGTGGCGCCGCCGGCCAGCGTGGTGGCCAGGTCCTTGGCGTGGGAGTCGAGGGCGGCGGAGTACAGGATCGGCGCGGTGGTGTTGAGCAGCCCGAGCCCGGCCGCGGCGTCCAGGCCTTCACCGTCACCGGCCACGAGCACCGCCCCCGTCGTGGACTCGGCCCGGACGATCTTTCGGGGGGAACTGACGGGCAAGACCTCGAGCTGGGACGGCCACGTCGAGTCCGGCGCCGCGGCCAGGGCCTCGGGATCGAGGTCGGCCACCGCCGGCACGTTGGGCTTCTGTGTCCCGTACCCGGTGGGAGGCCCGAGCCCCGGAGGTGAGGGGCTGAGGGTCTTCCACAACTGCTGGGGTTGGGGCTGGTTGTAGAGCTCGTAGGCGAGGTCGTTCTGCACGAGCACGTCCCCCACGCTCATGAGACGGGCCAGCGGGGCGATGGCGGCAGGGTTGGACGTGCCGATCTGCATGGGGTTGTCGAGGCCCAGGAGGAGGTCGTATCCGGGCAGCGATCCCAGGGGCAGCTGCTCCCGGGTCACGAAGGGTCGGGTGAGGAGTCCGGGCCAGATGGGGTCGATGGTGTCGCCGTAGCGGTAGGCCGCGAAGTTCTGTCCCGGGATGGCGAGGACGCGCGTGCCCGGGTCCTCGGCGTTGAGGGCGTGGGCTGCCTGTCGGACGTAGAGCGGAAGCGGGGACGGTTGGGTGAACCGGGTGGGCACGGTGGAGCCGTTCCACACCGGGGGGTTGGCGGTGGCCACGAGCGCCACGACCAGCAAGGCCGCCACCACTCCGGCGTAGCGGGCGCGGCGGGTGAGGGCGGTGATCCCGGCACCGAGGAAGATGGCCAGGCCGAGCACGACCATGGGTGTGGCCCGGTCGGTGGACCGCAGCGCAGCGCCGATGGTGCTGTGGGTCATGAACGCCTTGAGCCGGGCCCCGACGACAGACGGCGAGGCGTAGGGGTGGGTCGCCACGGCCAGCACCGTGCCCACGATGACGAGCAGGGCGAAGAAGGCGCGCCGGCGCCACGTGACCACGATGGCGGCGAGCAGCGCCAGCACGGGGACGGCGAAGGTCAAGGCCAACAACAGCGGGTTCTGGGTGAGGCCGATGGACGTGTTGGCCCACTGCAACCGACCGTAGAGATCCGAGCCGTAGTAGTACCAGTAGCCGAGACCCGCGCGCGACCTCGGACGACAAGGAGGTCGCGGCCACGTGCGGAACCTGCTCGGTGTACGCCAGCAGGTTCAGGCCGTAATGGGACTCGACGAGCAGCCCGTCCACCCACCACAACGACACCAACACACTGAGGACCGCGATCCTCCACGTCGCCCGCCACACTTGGCGCCACGTGTGTTCCTTCGTGACCAACACCGCGTAGGGCAACCACAGGGCCGGCGCGACGACGACATAGAACGGTGCGCTGGCGTTGGAGCCGCTGATGGTCACCCACACGAGGGCGAACAACGCGGGGTAGCGCCAACCCCGCGTGCGCACCGACCGGATGACGATGGCCAACAGCCAACCCAATCCCGACCACGGCAGGAGCAGGACCGAGATGCGCCCGACGTATTCGAGGAAGTAGGGCGAGAACATGAAGGCGAAGGCGGCCACAAAGCGCCCCGGACCCTGGAGCCCCACGGTCCGGCACAGGTAGAGCACTCCGGCGCCGGCCCCGAAGAGCAGGACGCCGACCCACAGCCGCTGGGCAGCCCACACCGGGATGTGCAGGCCCTGGGCGGCCCAGAAGAAGGGGCCCATGGGCCACAGAAAGCCGATCCGCTGATGGGTGACCGTGCCCAACCCGTTGTAGGGGTCCCACATCGATACCGACTGACGCAGGAATCGACCGATGTTGATGTAGAGGTAGGTCTTGGTGTCAGAGGTCACGACCCCGGGCTTCGACCACAGCTGGGGCACGAAGGCAACCACGGCGAGGACCAGGTACTCGAGCCGTGCCGCCCTCTTTTGAACAGGCGGGACCGCTCCCCCTGCGCTCGGTGCCGTCAGGCGCACCGCGTACCCCCTCTTCGCCGAGGCCCGAGTATGGCAGACAGGGTTATGGAGACGGGTGCGTCTCGACGACGGCCATGCGGCATCGATGTCGGGCCCGGTCGTGCATTTCTCGGTCGCCGGCGCCCTAGGCCGGCCGTCCTTACCGCCCGAGCAACCAGCTCATGGGGCGCAGTGCCCGCTGACGCCACCGGTCGGCCCCGGAAGGTTCGGTGTCGCGCCACTGCGCCGGGCTCGCTCCTGAAGCAACGGTGTGATCGCCATAGGACACTCGTGTGGACACCGGACCGTCGTGGTCGACGGTGGCGAAGACCACGATGCCGGTCGGCCGTAAGATCGCGCCCCTGGGCCCGACGGTGAGACCACTGAAGTCCGGCGGCCGATATCCATCCGCCGTTTCGGCCCCGCCATCGGCACGTCGCATCGTCTGACCCCCTCGTGGCCCCTGGGACGCGAACCACGCCCCCCTCTGCCCCAGTATCGGTAACCGTCTCCGGGCCGAAGCAGCAACGGGTCCACAACTAGACGACGCGAAGCTTGACCAACGCGATCTTCTTCTCGCGTCACGGGTTTTCGGTGGATCAGTCCCGGCCGGCGGCGCAGTGTCACGGTCGGCGCGCTGACAGCGCGGGTACCGGGCACCCGCGCCATGACGCGAACCCGGGGCCGCTACACGGCCCCGGGTTCATTCCGATCTGGCGGCGCCGTCAGGGACGGCGGCACGCGGCGAGTGCTGTCGCTAGCGGCCCAAGAGCCACTGGGCGGTTCGTACCGCGTGGCGAGCCGTCGTTTGCGCCAGCTCACGCCCAGCCGCAGGAACCCGGGAGAAGCGGTCAGCGGCCCCATGTGCCTGAGGTGGTGCCCACGTCGCGGCCGGCTCGGGCTGTTGCGGCTCGGGCGGTTGCGACTCGGGCTGTTCCGGTACCCCCGTGACCATCTCCGGTGACGCCGTGACCATCTCCGGTGACGCCGGGATCGAGGTGTCGGGAACGCCTTCGCTGTGCGACCGTCGCAACCGCATCGGGTTGAGACTAGTCAATCTCGCCGCCACGTCGACCGTCCGCATCCTGCGCCTGGTGGCGGGACCGAGCGCCGCGAACTGGGCCATGGCCAAGCGGGGGAAGTCGACCAGGACGAGCAGGGCGAAGCCGAGGAGAATGAGGATTCCCCCCACGATTCCCAGGATCCCGATGCCCGGTCCCGTTCCGGTGAAGGCCAGGGAGGTCGACTTCGCCGTCACCGGGGTGGCTCCGCCGCCGCCGCCGCTGGACGGGGTGGTGGCGGGTGCCTTGGTGGTGGGCGTGACCGGCACCGTGGTCGTCGAGGACCCACCCCCGGCCACCGCGATCACCGGGGCGATCGAGGGCACCGTGGGGGCCGAGGTGGTGATCCCCGACGGTGTGACGCTGTTGTCGGGGTAGGCGGTGCAGGTCAAGGAGAGGGCGCTCCCGGCCACGGTGAGGCTCAGGCTGGCGCTCGAGTCCTCCTGGATGGTGATGGCGCTGCTCGTGGCCGTGAAGGGACCCACCATCTGGGGGGTCGAGGGCAGCGACAGCGTCACCCCGGCGCTCGGGATGGGGCTCGGGAAGGGCAGGTTGAAGGTGAGCGGCCCCACCGGCGTGGTGGCCGGGGTGGCGCCACTGGCGTCGACCTGGGCCGTGGCCGAGCCCGCCAGGCTGGAGGAGACCGCGGCGGCGGCCGAGGCCAACGAAGCCGGCAGGTTCACCACGGTCTGGTAGTTGTCGAGGCTGAAGCTCGAGCCCGAGGTCGGGTCAGCCGGCGACAGCGTGGCCGTGGTCGTGGCCCCGTTGAGGACCACGTCCCCGACCGGGGTGCCCGGGCAATACAGCTCGTAGGACGGGGTGATCATCGTGGGCGGAGCCGTGGTGGTCGTCGTGCCCGAGGCCGCGGTCGTGGTGGTGGTGGAGGCCACCGTGGTTGTGGTGGTGGGCGCCACGGTGGTCGTGGACCCCGATGCGGTCGTCGTGGTGGTGGGCGCCACGGTGGTCGTGGACCCCGATGCGGTCGTCGTGGTGGTGGGCGCCACGGTGGTCGTGGAGCCCGATGCTGTCGTGGTGGTGGTCCCCGAGGCCGCGGATGTGGTGGTCGCGCCGCCGGCGACGGTGGTCGTGGACGCCGGGGGCGGGGACTCGCCGGTGAAGAGAAGGGTCCCGATGGCCCGGTCGCCGTTGGCGTCGCCGATGGCGAGGACACAGGTGTCTCCCGCCTTCTGTTGGGCCGCGGTGGGCGGGCACGGGTAGTTGGCCGCGTCGGTCACGGCGTTGGTCGAGGTCGTGCAGCCCGTGATGGTGGAGGTGCTGGGCACGGTCTGGTCACAGGTCGTCGGCTGCCCCGAGATGGGCGGGCCGGTGATTCCCCCCACCAGGGTCTTGGTCCCGGTCAGATCGCCCTTGGTCTTGCCCGAGGAGGGAATGGTCACGAGCGAGAGCATGGTGCAGCTCACAGGGACGTCGTTGGCCAAGAAGAAGATCACCGGTTGCGTGGGTTCGGAGTTGCACTCCACGATCGAGGCGAGAGCGCCGGGCGCGAACCCCGTGCCGGTGACGTTGATGACGTCGCCGGCGGCGACGCCACTGCACACCGGCGCGGTCGGGTTGGTGTCGTTGCACGACGCCCCCGCCGCGGTGGTGGCGAGCGACAACGTGGTCGACGCTGTCGACACCGCGGCATTCGCACCGGTGATGTTGACACCGAGCATGAAGCCGCCACCGACCATGGCGAACACACCGATGGTCGCCAACAGTCTTGAGGTTCGCCTCAAGCGTCCCACGTTGCCCCCCTCATTCGGACCGGTGGGGGCGGGGCCGTGTGGCCCCGCCCCCAGCGCGGTTTCCCTGATACTGCGTACTGCTCAACTGTGATGTAGCTGGTGTTGCCGGTGCTGCGTTGTTACAGAACGGCCGTGCTGTCACTCGGGTCGAAGGACACCGAAGCGATACCGCCGGTGGCCGAGCCGGGATTCCCGTTCCCTGCCGGGGAGCCGTTGTAGGTGTTGTAGTCCGTGATGAACGAGCCGGTGGTTGCGTTCGCCCGGTGGGTGGTCCCAAGGCACACCGTGATGCTGGCGGTCTTGGTGTCGTACGTGCCCTTGACCTGACCGGTCAGGGCGTAGCCGATCTCACTGGGGCATCCCGTGAAGGTCAGTCCGCCACCCTTGGTCTTCCAGGTGTTGGGCGAACCGTCGATGGTGAACGTAATGGACTTGAGCGACTTCTTGATGGAGCCGCTGCTACCGGTGAACTCCGTCCACGTACCGATCACGTATTCCTTGGTCGGCTTCTTTTGGACTTCGGTGTTCTTCCCGGTGCTGGCAACGGTGAGCGTCGGGCTGGAACCTGCCCCGGCGGAGCACGTGAAGGTGCCCACGCTGACGGTCGTCGTCCCGGCGTCACCCTTCTTGGCGGTGACCAGGGCGTTGCCGTCCTTGCTGACGGCATCCCCGAAGTTGATGGAACCCGAGAGCCCGTGGCAGCTGGTGGGGTCTGGGGCCGGCTTTGCAGACGCGGCCGTTTGAAGGGCGGCCACGGAGCCGATTGGCAGGGCGAGTGCGAGAACGCCCATCAGGATCTTGCTGCGACGCATGTACTGCTCCTTTGGTTGTTTTTGACTGAATCTCTGTCCCGCATTGCTTGGTGCTGGTCGTTCAGCTTTCCTGACAAAAGCTTTCCTGACACGCATCCCCCCGTCGGCGCGGTTCGGCCTTTGCCGGGGCCAAGGGGGTGCTTCTCGGCGTGCCGGCGATTCTCGAAAGCAGGCGCTCACCGCGACTTGATCACCCTCACCCCCTCCCCCATCTCCACAAGGGTTTCCCGACGATCCGTCGCGCCCAACCCGCGGGCGCGCGCGAAGAAACACCGATGTGAAACCCCCCACAACTGTTTTCCTGCGATTCACCATACGGGGAGACAATGGCAGCGACATCGTCAGTATTGAGGATTTCAGCCCGACGACCTGGCCTGTCTCCTGAATTGGCCCTGAGTCCGTGTCTGGCCTGTGGTCCGGCAGTGACCTTGCGTGGCCGGGCGCCCCTAGTCGCGTCTTCCCACGCTCGTAAACTGGGGAACTGTGACGGGGAGCAGGAGGGGCCGGGTGGTGAAGCGCGTCGCCGCGACCTTCGTCACGACGGGCCTGCTGCTCCTCGCTTTCGTCGCCTACCAGCTGTGGGGCACCGCGCTCTACGAGCACAACGCCCAGGCCCACCTCCGCCAGGAGCTGGCGGGAAAGCTCCACACCCCGAGCACCACCACCACCGCCCCCCCGACCACCACACCCGGGGCCACCACGACCACCACCGCCCCCACCACGAACACCGACGAGGTGGCCCCCACGACACCCGACCCCCCGGTGAACACCCCGATCGGTCTGCTTTCCATCCCTCGGATCGGGATGAGTGACGCGGCCATCGTCGAGGGGACGGCAGAGAACCAGCTCCAACAGGGACCAGGGCACTACGTCGGGACCTCCCTCCCAGGTCAGGCCGGGAACGCCGCCATCGCCGGCCACCGCACGACGTATGGCGCCCCCTTCTACAACCTCAACGAGCTTCAACCCGGGGACCCCATCACCATCCAGACGGGCCAGGGGATCTTCCAGTACCAGGTCGTCACGTCCCACGTCGTCTCCCCCTCCAACGTGACCGTGCTGGACTCGAGCCCGGGCCCCGAGCTCACCCTGACCACGTGCAACCCGCGCTACAGCGCGGCCACTCGCCTGGTGGTTGTGGCCACCCTCAAGACCAGCATCACCTCGGCGACCTTCCCCTCGGCCACCACCACCTCCACGCCCGGCTCGAGCGCGACGTCGCCGCCCGCCACGCTGCCCAAGACCCTGGCCGGCGGCGCCGAGGGTGGCGGCCTGAGCGGCGTGAGCACCCGGGGCGAGGTGTACGAGGCGGTGCTGTGGGGGGCGCTCACGCTCATCGCCGCGATTCTGGGTGCGATCGGCTGGCGCCGGGGACGGCGACCCTGGTCGTGGGTGGTGTTCGGCATGGGCATCCCGCTCACGGTGGCGGGATTGCTTCTCTGCTTCCAACACATCAGCCTGGCGTTGCCGCAGAGCTTCTGACGTAGCCGGTTTTTTTCTCTCCGGGCCGAAATTTCATCATATTTTGCCAACAGTGGCCCAATCGCTTGGCCAACGACCCCACAACGGGGTAACTTGAGCTCTGGGGGCCACGCTCCGTGGTGTGCCCTAGGGGGGTGCGGGGGTCCGCAATGGCAAGGTGAACGCGTTCGCTGAGCGTTGGGGAGAAGGTAACGGCCAGCAGCGAGCGGGTGCTGGGGTCACGGCCGCGCCCGAGGGTCAAGGGTGGCCGAGGCACAATCGGCGGTCGACCGACAAAGAGGCCACGGGGCGCCGGACCTCTACCATCGCCGAACGCCGCACCCAGACCCCCGGTTCCGGCGGCACCGTCGTCGCTTGCCTGGACGTCCAACAGACGCACTCGGGCAGCCAGCTCGCGCTCAACGAGCTCCTGTGGCGCCTGGCCCTGCGGCGTATGGAGCGGTGCATCCGCCCCGACGACCAGGTGTGCATGCTCGGGGGACCCCGGGTCGCCGTGGTCCTGGGCAACGGCTCCAACCGGCTCGCACCCAGCGCACTCGGCAAACGCCTGGCCCGCGCCATCGGCGACCATCTCGCCGTAGGGGCGACCGGCCTCGATCTGGACGTCGCCATCGGGATCGGCGCCGGGACAGCCGCAGTCGAACCGAGTGCGCTCGCCGCGGCCGCCATGGCCTCGCTCCGCTTCACGCGTGGCCGTGCGACGTCGAACGGGAACGGAGAAGGTTCCCCGTTGCTGATGGTCACCTACGTTCCCGATCACCAGGCGCAGGCCCACGACGGTCCGATGCACACCCTCGATCCCGAGACCGCCGAGTTGTGCTCCGACGACGGTGCGTCTCGACCGAGGCGTCTCGATCATCGGGTCCTTGTTCCTTTGTCCGAGGACCTCGGGCCCTTCACGCCCACCGCCCTCACGCCCAGCGCATGGAACGAGCTCGAACCAATGGAGCCCTCCGGCTCGATTGCCGGGAGCGGTCTCCGGGTGCTCCTGATCGACCCCGGCGCCAATCCCGAGCACATCCCGCGCCCCGGGATGGAGGCCGTAGCGGCTGTGGCGCGCCGACTCGGTGCCCGGCCGGTGCTTTCCCTCGGTGTCGACACCGACGCCGTGTTGCTCGACCTGTACCTCACCAAGTCCGACGTCGCCGTCATCGTGGTGCAGCCCGAGGTCCCTCGCTACGACGCCGTGCAAGAACCGCACTACTCCTGGGATCGTCCGGCGCGGATCACCCGTGCCTTGCGAGCGGTGGGGACGCCGGTCATCGCGCTCAGCGTCGGCGCCAGTGCCGCGGCGCTCGCCGTCTGTGTCGAGCAGGGCGCCGTGGGACTCCTCCACACAGACCTGCTCTCTCAAGAACTCACTCGGCAAGCCTCCCGGCGCCTCAGCACCAACGGAGGAGGGCCGTCGCAAAACGGGTATGAGGACCCCCGGGGACCCGGCCAACTCCCGGCTCCGTACGACGCGCTCGTCCACCTCACCCCCAGCGAGCGCAGGGTGCTCTTTCACATGATGGCGGGGCGATCAGCCAGTGAGATCGCCACCACTCTCGTGGTATCTCTGACCACAGTGCGATCGCACATACGATCGATCCTGCGCAAGCTGAACGTCAACTCACAGCTCGCTGCCGTTGCCCTCGCGTTCGGGACCCTCCCGGACCAGGCACTGGCGGAGTGATCTCCGACTCCGATTACAGACGAGACCAGGTCTACTGGCTAGAATGCTCCGAATGAACCCGATGAAATGGATCACCGTGGTGCTCGGCATCCTGGGCCTCTTGGCCTTGGTGGTTGCCATCATCTACTTCACGGTGCCTGCGCACTCGCTGCCTTCGTTCCTCGGCCCGCTGCACCGGGTGCCGGCCAAGCGCAAGCGCCGCGGTGAGGCGGCGATCGGCCTCGCAGTTGTCCTCTTCGTCGTCGCGGGCATCGTCATCGCCGTCGGACGACGCTCCACGGCGCCGTCCACGCCGTCGTCTCCGGCCACTCCGGCCACCCCGGCCGCCCCGACGGAAAGCTGAAACGAGCCCGGCCCGAGGCTCCTATCGGGTGCGGTGACCGCGTCGGGCTGATGCCAGCGGGCGACGCACGGCTCTATCGAATTGATTTCCCACTGCCTATAATCGATGCCGGGAGAGGGGGGGATGAGAGTGGAACAACCGTATCTCTCCGTACTGATTCCCGCCTATAACGAGGGCCAAACACTCGAGCATGTGATCGACGCCGTCCTCAAGGTGCCCGAGCATCTCGAGATCGTCCTGATCGACGACGGGTCGAGTGACGAAACCTGGCACGTCATGCAGAGCCGGGTCGATGGGGACCGAGTTCGAGCATTCCGGCACGAGGTCAACGCAGGCAAGGGTGCGGCCATCCGGACGGGCCTCGGCCACGCCCGCGGACAGATCGTGCTGATCCAAGATGCCGACCTCGAGTACTCCCCCGACGATTACGGGGTCCTCCTCGAGCCACTCAAGACCGAGCGTGCCACCGTCGTCTACGGGTCGCGCTCGATTCTCGAGCCACGCCGCCTTCAGCTTCTGGTACGTCATGGGCAACCGGTTCGTCACCTTGATGACGAACGTCCTCTACAACTGCTACTTGTCCGACATGGAGACCGGCTACAAGATCATGCCGGTCGCGGTGGCGCGTTCGCTCCAGCTGCAAGCCCGAGGTTTCGAGCTCGAGCCCGAGATTACGGCCAAGCTGCTCAGACTCGGGCACAAGATCTTCGAGGTCCCCGTCACGTATGCGGCGCGATCCCGGGAAGAGGGCAAGAAGCTGACCGCCATGGACGGCCTCAAGGCCATCCTGACGCTTCTTCGCTACCGCTCCTGGAAGCCCACCCGGTAAGAAGCGCGGCGAGGACGCGTGCAGTGACGTCAGCGCCCCAAGACGATCGCGCCCGCGTCACAGACCGCGACTCCCCCACGCTGGGGCGGGTGCTCGAGGTTCTCGAGGGTGCCCGCCGTTATCGGGATTGGATCTTCTCGCTGGCCGAGCCGTATTTGGGTTCTCGGGTCCTCGAGGTCGGTGCCGGCAGTGGCACGATGTTCGGCTGCATTCTCGATCGCGAGCGGGCCGTCGCGCTCGAGATCGACGGCGGGCTCGTCCAGGTTCTCCAGGATCGATTCGGAGGTCTCGCCAACGTGAGCGTCATTCACGGCAACCTGACCGCCTCCGACACAGCGGAGGCCATCCGGGCCCTCGGTGTGGATTCGGCGATGACGTTCAACGTCCTCGAGCACATCGAGGACGATGCCGCCGCGCTCGTGTCTGTCGCTTCGGTGCTCAACTCGGGAGATACCCTCGCCGTCCTGGTGCCGGCCTTCCCCGGAATCTTCGGGGCCATGGACCGCGGCGTGGGCCACGTGCGGCGGTACCGTCGCAAGGACTTGGTCAACAAGATGCAGGACGCCGGCTTCTCGGTCTTGAAAGCGCATTATGTGAACTTTCCCGGGTACTTCGCCTGGTTCGTCAATGGCCGGTTGCTCCGTGCCGACGCTCCCGCGGGTGGGTCGCGGATGGTGTCGGTCTACGACAACACGGTGATACCGGTCACAAAGGCACTCGAGTCCATCGTCCATCCTCCGTGTGGACAATCGCTTTTCGTCGCCGGCCGCCGCAATTGATCAGCTGATCAGCGGGGATTGGTCCCGCGCCGTTACGGTCGTCTCGGCTTCGACGGAGGTGGAGTCCGGCGCGGCGGGCGGGGCGGGGGCGTCCGAACCCGGGGCGGAGCTCCCGGTGGACGGTGCCAAGGCGCTCGCCGTCCCGTGCCCTGGGCCACGCCGTTTGGCGCGGTGCGAACGGGACCCTGTCGCGGCCGGGAACGGTCCGAGGGGAGGAATCGCAAGTGGTGGCCATAGCGTGAGCGGCGACCCACTTCCCACAAGAGGAGGCCCACCAAGAGCGCCACGAGGCCGTAGCCGGGGCTCGTGGTGAAGATCCAGACGCCTGCGCCCGCCACGAGGATAAAGACGGGTATGGCCCATCCCCTCAGGTTCTCCATGGCTCTCACGCCCCCCTAGTGCGCCGTCCCCTGTTGCCCGCCATCATCGCTCATGGGGCCGCGCTTCGCCACGATCTCGGGGGCTATTTCTGACTATCGATCAACGACTGCCGATCAAAAGAGCACCTTCAGCAAGCTTGGCAAAGTGATCACCAGGTGTTCACTCTTGGTTGAACTCACCTCGACGATGATGCGGGGATCGTTCGGTATGTGCAGGTAGGAAACAGGCCGTGAGCCGCCATGGGCGTTTGTCGCCGTGATCGTCGTGTAGGCGTTGTAGCTGATCGGCAGCGCGAGCTTTGTGGCCCGATCGCAGGTGACGGTCAGCTGAATCTTGAGAGCCTCGAATTTCGTCTTCTTCGGCTCGACCACGGTGCACGTCGCCGTCCCGCGGGTCCCGGGTCCGCCCCCCCGCACGGTGGCTCGATTCCCTCCAGGTAGTGCTTCGGTCAGACGATGGGTGGCCAGGAGCCCTTGATAGGTCGCCAACGTCGCGAACGATGTCTCCTTGTTGATCTGCGGCAGGTACTCGGCGGCGTACAGCAGTGGGGGGTGTCCGAAGGTCTGGTACCGAGGTGCGACCAAGATGGCGTTGGAGAGAAATCCATAGTCCTGGAAGGTGGCGAACAGCGGTGACAACGCCAGAAGTGAGGCCAGCCATGCCAGAGACAGCACGGGCGAGACCGCGGACGATCTCTGTGCGGTCCAGTGAAATAGCGCATCGGCGAGCATGACCACGGCGAGGATGCCGAGCGGGGTGATGAACACCATCATGCGCCACGGGAACTGCAATATCTGGAGGGGTGAGATGATCTTATAGACAGGTCGGGACACGGGGAACTGGAAGAACATGTAGACCGCCAAGGCGCCAAAGAGAAACACCATGACGGGTGTTGAGATGTGCGTGGCGAAGGAATGCCGTCGCCGTAGCAAGACGAACAACAGAATCGGAAGGGCGAGAGCGATCGGGATCCAGATCGCGAAATCGATCTGGACCGCCAGCGTGTTCGGTCGGGAGGGAGTCCGGCTTGCATAGTCGGTGAGCCATCGAAAGCCGGAGTTCCAGAAGTAGTCGCCGGAAGCCACGAAGTTCCGAGAAGCCCGGAAAGGACCCTGCGTGGCCTTGGATGCGGGAGAGTAATAGCGGTTGAACCTCACCTCGGCAAGGATCAGGGGCGAAAGAACGACGGCGACCGCCACGACGGAGATCACCAGCCGCCTGCCCACCTTCTTCAGGCTCGACAGGCCTCCCACCACGAGACACGTGGCCAGGGCGGCCAGCAGCACGATGATCGACGACAGCGCCGTCAGATTGTGCGCGAGCACCAGCAACAACATGATGGGGATGATCGTGAACGACGCCGCTCCGACCTTCACCAACCGCAAGCACCACCAGAGAAGCCACGGAACGATCATCATGGCCGAAAATTCGGCAAAGTCCCCTCGGACGATCCAATCGGTGAACGCGTAGTTCGTAAAGATGAACCCCAGCGCTCCGACCGTGATGAGCAGCCTTCGCCTGGTGATCACACCCAGCGCCGCTCGCATCCCGTAGACACCGACGACCATGAACAACCCGAGGCTCAGGGCCAGTGTCGCCTTGACGTTTCCCAGCACGAGGAAGGCGAGACCGGACACCGCGAAGAAGACCTTGTGGTAGTAGAGCGGGAGCGGGGTGCCGAGCCCGAACGCATCGCTGCTCGACCAGATGGGAAAGAAGTCGAGCTGCCGAAAGTGTGCGGCATAGATCTGTGTCTCGAAAGCCTGGCTCGTGAACTCGTCGTTGTCGGGCCAACCCGCATGACGCCCGACGATAGACAGGGTGAGGGCGACGGCCAGCAGGGTGATGAGGGCAAAGCCGATCTCGAATTGCCACCGACTCCGCGCCGAGCCCTGGCGTGTGGTTCCGGCATCGATACACGGTTGATCGGTGCTCGGCATGGGTGAGCAAGCTATCGCCTGGGGGTCCAGGTGTCGACGAATCAACGCGGCAACCAGATCCGGTCATTGCTGGCGCGTCGATTCTCCTCACAAGGGGGTCGAAGCGCCGTCCGACGAAACGTCGCACGGCGCGAACACGACACGGTCCACCGTCGGAGGCATGGGAGCTGCGCCCCGATAAGTCGTCTCGCGTCTGCCGCCCTCGACGATCCGCCTAACTGCTGGCCGCACGTTAGAATTGGAGGAACTAAGGGGAGGCCGGGGTTGGTCATCGATGATGGAAGAGGTGCGGCGCCCGGCGCTGGGTCCACCACCGCCTGTCGGGACCTCCATCCGCCCCAGCGGTCTGAGGCAGCGCACTCGTGGTGAGCAGCCCGGAATGTCTCTGGATCGTCTGCCCGAGCTACACCGACGTCGTGGCGTTCACGATGCTACGCAAGCAGATCCTCGAGGTGCTCGAGGCATCCGAGCCGGTGGCTCGAACCGTGCGCTTCGTCTTCGTGGACGACACCGGGGACAACGACGACGAGGTCGAGAGTTTGAGTGCTTTCGACGACGTCACCGTGGTGAGCCCACCGTTCAACCTCGGCCACCAACGAGCCATCGTGTACGGCTTACGGACCATCGAGCCTCTCGTCGCCGACACCGACCTCATCGTCACGATGGACGCCGATGGCGAGGATCGGCCCGAGGACCTGCCTCTTCTGATCGCCCCGTTGCGAGAGGAACCGGACAAACGTCGGACGCTGTGCGTTGCCCGGCGAACCAAGCGCCGCGAGTCCTTTCGGTTCAAGTCGATGTACTTCTTCTTCCGGCTGCTGTTCCGGTCCCTGACCGGGGTCACGGTGCGCAGCGGCAACTACGCGGCCTACCGCGGATGGCTCGCCCGCCGTATGTTGCGGCATCCGTACTTCGATCTTTGCTATTCGTCCTCGCTGATCAGCCTGGACATTCCGGTGACCTCGGTCCCGTGTCCCCGGGGAGAGCGGTACGCCGGACGTTCACGCATGAACCTCTTCAGCTTGTCCATGCACGGTCTTCGCATGCTCATGCCGTTCACAGACCGAATCGCGGTGCGGGCCCTGGCCGCGTTCTCCGTGATCTTCGGTGCCGGCATCCTCGCCTCGTTGGCGGTCGTGATCGTCCGGCTCTTCACCACGGCGGCCATACCGGGATGGGCCACCGCAACGCTAGTCTGTACCCTGATCCTGTCGTTCCTCGCTCTGGGAAACTTCGTGGTCCTCTTTGTATTGTTCTCCCACTCGCGCGGGATCTCGCTGGCTGGATTGGAGGGACGGTTTGACCGAAGCACTCGAAGCACATCTCCGACGCCAGATTGAGCACTCCCGCCGATTCTTCTGGCATCGATTGCGGTGGCGAGCCGTACGGGGCTATCTGCCCGACACACCCTTCGAACTGGTGGACGTGGGAGCCGGTGCCGGGCTCCTCGGCACGTTTCTGAGCAGGGATCGTCCCCAGGCGAGCTATCGGTTCGTCGAGCCGATCGCTTCACTGAGTGAGTTCCTCCGCGTGCGCTACGGAGATGGCGCCGACGTGGCGGATGCCGCCGACTACGGCGGTGCGCAATTCGTGACCCTCCTCGACGTCCTCGAGCACCAACGCGACGACCGGGCTTTCATGGAGAGCCTGGTGGCGAAGATGGCGCCGGGTTCCACACTGCTGCTGACCGTCCCTGCGTTGCAGCGCCTGTGGTCCCAGTGGGACGTGGCCCTCGGACACTTTCGGCGCTACGACAAGACGACGTTGCTCGCGTGCATGGAGGGGCTTCCCCTGGTGGTGGTCGAGACCAGTTTCCTTTTCCCTGAGATGGTCCCATTGGCGATGGTGCGGGCACGGCGCAAGACCGCGGTTGCCAGCGAAGAGTCGTGCGAGGATGCCGAATTCCCCGACCTTCCGGGGTTGGCGAACGATCTCCTGTACGGACTGGGGACGGCCTCGCTCTCGCTTCGACGCCATTGGAGAACGGGCTCTTCCCTCTTCATGGTCGCCACGGTTTCGGGTTGACCGCGGCGCGTGCGCGGTCGCGCCCCGTGCTCCGCCCCGGACCCTGTAGTACCGTCAATAGTTGCGCGCACCAAGAAACGGGTTTCCATCGCCCCGCGAGGCGGGAACCGCGGCGCCGGGAGTCGGTCTCCCGGGCGCCGTTGAGCGTGGTGCGAAAGCCCGAGAAGAGGGGAACCACCTATCCTGGGCTGGAGGGCCCGCCCTGCTCACGGCCATTGGAGCAGCACCATGGTGAGCCAGCTGACCCATTACGGCCGATCATGAGTCCGCAAAGGGGAAGAGACCCTGCAAACGTTATCCAGCGACTCAGCTGCTCCCCCGGCACCTGAGGGCAGCGCCGCGTCGGCAGCGGTCCGACCGCCCGGCGGCGCTCGGCCCGCTCGCTGGTGGCGTGACATCCTGGGCCTGGCCTGGGTGGTGGCGGCGGCCATCGCGGTCATGACACCGGCCTTGATCCACGGCATCTATCTCGGGCCTTCTGACATTTTGTCGCAACTCGGTCTGACGCAACATGCCGGGGTCAAGGTGGTCCACAACTGGGGAACCGAGGATCAGATGCTGGCGCTGATCCCGTGGTCCGGGTTGGTTTGGACCCAGGTCCATCAGGGGCACCTGCCGCTGTGGAACCCCTACAGCGTCCTGGGAATGCCGCTGGCCTTCAACTGGCAATCGGCACCGCTCAGCCTTCCGAGCCTGATCGGCTACCTGTTCCCGCTTCGCCTCGCGTACACCGTCCAGGTCCTTGTCACCCAGGTCGTGGCCGGAACGGGCGCCTATGTGCTCGGCCGAACGCTGAAGCTGGGAGTTTTGGGCTGCGTGACAGCCGCGACGGTCTTCGAGCTGAGCGGGTCATTCATGGGGTGGCTGGGTTGGCCCAACGCATCGGTCATGTCCTGGGCCGGCTGGCTGTTCGCGGCGACAATCCTCGTGGTTCGGGGGCGTCGCCGCGCCCGGGATATCACCTTCCTCGCCGTTGTCGTCGCTCTGGCCATCTATGCCGGCATGCCAGAGACGGGCCTTGTGGTCGGGGCGGCTCTCATCGTGTTCGTCATCGTCCTGCTGGCGCTGCGGGCCATTCAGCTCGGGCGCTTGCGGCTCACGCTGCGTCCGGCTCTCGACGTCGGGATAGCCGCAGTGGCGGGAGTGGCGCTGGCTGCACCGCTCGCCCTGCCGGGGGCCCAGATCACCGACATGTCCACCCGCAGCGTGGTGAAGGTCAATTACCCCCTCCCCCTCCACGACCTCACCTATGTCCTCTTCCAGGGGTTCGACGGGGTGCCCGTGGCCGGAGCCCCGTGGTTCGGCAATTGGAATGCGAACTACGTGCAGACCGCCGCGTACGTCGGGATCATCGCCCTCGTCTTGGCCGTGACGGCGGTCGCGTCACGGTGGCGCCGCCCGGCAGTGGTCGCGTTCGGCGTCGTCGCCGTGGTCATGGCGGTGGTGGCATTCGGCACGCCCGTCTTGTCCTTCATCGACACCCTCCCCTTCGTGGGGAAAGTGCAGTGGCACTACGCCCTGTTTCCGATGGACTTCGCCATCGCCATCCTGGCGGGCGTGGGAATGGACGTGCTCGTCCGCTCCCATGGCACACGAGCCGTCCGGGCCTGGTTGGGTGGAGGTTTCGTGGTGGCCGGCCTCGCGCTGGCGGCCATATGGTTCTTCGGCCGCGGCCACCTGCCCCCGGTGGAAGCCGACGTTCGTGCCAAGAGCTTTCTGTGGCCGATGGGCGCCACGGTGCTCGGCCTGGCCGTCGTCGGGGCCCTGATCGTGGTGCACCGGCGCGCCCCCCGGCACCAGACCCAAGGGAGATGGTCGTGGATCGGAGCGGGGCGGTGGGCCGGGCTGTGCTTGCTGGCCTGTGAGACCGCGTTCCTCGTGAGTGCCGGGGCGTCTCTGTGGTCGTCGAGCTCGAGCGTGGTGCACCCCACACCCGCCGAGGTGACCCTCGAGCGCGCCGTGGGGTCTTCGCTGGTGGGTTTCGGCACCCCGTCGAAGGTGTCTCCGAGCCTGGGGATCGTGCCCGACGTCAACATCATCGATCGGGTCCAGGAGCTCGCCATCTATGACCCCGTCGTCCCCCATGCCTATAGCGACGCGTGGCGAGCGGCCACCGGGGAGAGTGGTGGCGCGCAGTACATCTTTGCGCCCCTGGTGAAGACGGCCACCGTGGCCCGTCGCTTCGGCGTCGGCTTCGTGCTCGAGCCCGATGGCAGCCCCGGTCCGACGGGTGCGGTCTTCGACGAGGAGGTGGGCGACCACGAGGCGCTCTACCGGATCCCGGGCGCGGCGGCCGCCACCGTGTCCCCCCTGGGGCAAGGGGGGGCACTCCCGTCGCCCGATGCGCCGGGGAAGGCGGTCGCGGTCACCCATCCCAACCCGGCGTCGTGGAAGCTCGAGACAGACTCCTCTACCCCCCAGGTCCTCCGGCTCCGTCTGACCGACGTGCCGGGCTGGCACGGGACCATCGACGGACGCGCCTTGAAGCTCGAGCGGTTCTCGGGGGTGATGCTCCAGGCGATCGTCCCGGCGGGGCACCACACCATCGAGCTGCACTACTGGCCCGAGGCGTTCACCGTCGGGATCGGGCTGGCCCTGTGCAGCGCCGTGGGACTGATCGTCGCCGTCGTGACCACCGGGGTCCGCCGCCGGAAGAAGCACCTCCCCGGCACGGCGACGACGGGACCCGGCCTGTCATAGCGCGGCACTCGGAGCGCGACGCATGGTCGCCGCTCGACGCACGCGCCGGTTCGTTCAGCCTGAGGTCACCTGGGCCGCAGCTCAGTGAGGCTTGGCGTAGGTGGCCATTCCGGCGAAGTCCAGGACCACACATGGCTCGTCGCCGATGGTCCAGCCATCATGTCCGGCCGGAATGGAGACGACGTCACCGGCGCCGATCTCGAGTTGGGTGCCGTCGTCCATGAGGATCACCTGGCGACCCGACAGGACATACCCGACGTGCGCCGCTTGGCAGCTCTCTGTCCCGGCGATCGGCTTCACGTGGTCGGACCACTTCCAGCCTGGCTCGAAGGTGGCAAGGCCCACGACACCGTCACCGACGTTGACGATCCTGACCTGACCCTTGTCTCGAAACGGTCGAGTGTCATCGGGGTTGTCGAACCGCTTGCGCTCCAGTCCCGCCATGACCTTTCCTCCTCCTCGTGTCGTGACTTCCAGGATGTCGTCTACCTCAATCGACACTCGAGATCAACTGGGAGTGATGGGTCGGACCACGATCTCTCTCTTTGGTGCCAGGTCGTGCTTCACGGTTCGAGAATGTCCAGCCCGTAGGCTCGTGCGGCCGCGGCGAGGAGTTGCGCGCCGCCTTGGCTGACGCTGTCGCCGCCGGCCAACTCGGTCCGGAGCCAACTCCGATGAGGCCGTGTATCTCGTCTCGACTCTCATCGTCGGGGTGCTCAGCCAGGCCATGGCCAACGAGCCCGAGTTCGAATGGGGACAGGGTCGATTCACTTCGACATTCCCGAAGCTGATGAAACTCCTCGTGGCTGCCTTTCCCATTCCCACCTCTGGATCGAAGAGGAACAGCAGAGGTCGCTGACCTCAAAGCATTGTGCCTCGCCGCCGCAAGTGGTGTTTCGGCCGGGTGTCTCCAACGACATCCCGTCCCCAGCGGTGGCAGAGTATGGGTCAAGTGATTGCTCGCACGGTTCCACTGAGAGACGTCGATCTCGCCATCGCCGAAGCTGGCGCGGGCGGGCGGCCTCTCTTGCTCCTGCACGGATTCACGGGGGCGAAGGAGGACTTCACCGATTGGCTGGATGCTCTCGCCGCGCGTGGTTGGCACGCCGTCGCCCCCGATCACCGAGGCCATGGCGACAGCTCCAAGCCCGCCCGCGCCGAGGCCTATTCGATGTCGATTCTGGCCAAGGACTCCATGGATCTCGTCGACGCACTCGGGTGGGATTCCTATACGTTGCTCGGGCATTCGATGGGCGGCTTCGTGGCTCAGAAGATGGCTTTCGCCCATCCAGCGCGGATTCTCGGCCTCGTTCTCATGGATACGGGCCACGGACCGGTCGAGACGATCGATCCCGAACTGGTCGGTCTGGCGGCGACGATCGCGGTCGAGTCAGGCATGGACACCCTGGCTGACCTCATGGCAGAGATCGACTCGCCCCTCGATACCGCAGCGCATCGACGCCTGCTCGAGGACCGTCCGGGATATGCGCAGTTCGAGGATGGCAAGCTCCGCTCGACGTCCCCCTATCTCTACGCGAGCATCGCGATGGAGCTCATATCTTGCCCGGACTCGCTCGCGAGCCTCTCGGGCATGGACCCGCAACCGCCGACGTTGGTGCTCGTCGGTGAGCAGGACGCTCCCTTCCTTGGATCGGCGCAGCGCATGGCCGCAGTTCTTCCCACAGCAACGCTGGCAGTCATCCCCGATGCGGGCCACAGCCCGCAATTCGAGAACCCCGATGCTTGGTGGCAGACCGTAACGTCATTTCTGGAGTCGATCAGCGAGCTCGTACGCGGGTAGACGCGCGCTATGACAGGCCGGGTCCCGTCGTCGCCGTGCCGGGGAGGTGCTTCTTCCGGCGGCGGACCCCGGTGGTCACGACGGCGACGATCAGTCCCACGGCGCTGCACAGGGCCAGCCCGATCCCGACGGTGAACGCCTCGGGCCAGTAGTGCAGCTCGATGGTGTGGTGCCCCGCCGGGACGATCGCCTGGAGCATCACCCCCGAGAACCGCTCGAGCTTCAAGGCGCGTCCGTCGATGGTCCCGTGCCAGCCCGGCACGTCGGTCAGACGGAGCCGGAGGACCTGGGGGGTAGAGGAGTCTGTCTCGAGCTTCCACGACGCCGGGTTGGGATGGGTGACCGCGACCGCCTTCCCCGGCGCATCGGGCGACGGGAGTGCCCCCCCTTGCCCCAGGGGGGACACGGTGGCGGCCGCCGCGCCCGGGATCCGGTAGAGCGCCTCGTGGTCACCCACCTCCTCGTCGAAGACCGCACCCGTCGGACCGGGGCTGCCATCGGGCTCGAGCACGAAGCCGACGCCGAAGCGACGGGCCACGGTGGCCGTCTTCACGGCCGGGCAGAAGATCACGAAGAAGAAGGCGGCATTTTGACCGGTGATGGATCGCCAGGTGTTGAAGTACGAACGGGGGACGATGGGGTCATAGACGTTGAACTCGCGGACGCCGTAGGCAACGTTGGCATTGGGCAGGATCCCCAACGACGGTTCCGTACACGGCGTGCCGAATCCCACCAGAGAGGAACCCACGGCCCGGGCCAGGGTCACCTCGGCGGGGGTGCGAGGGAAAAACGTGGGACTCGAGGACAGCAACGGCGCCCCGGCACTCACGAGGAACGCGCTCTCGCACGCCAGCAAGCACAGCGCCACCCAGCGCCCGGCTCCCATCCACGACCATCTCCCCCGGGTCTGGTGCCGGGGGCGCGCCGGTGTACCACGATGAGGACGCCCACGACGGCCAGGCCGAGCACCGTGGCGCCCACCGGCCACAGAAACGTCTCGGCCCGGAAACGAGCGGCTGCCGGGGGCAGATGGCCGCGGCCAAAGGCCCACACTGCCGCCAGCACGAGGCCGGCCACCACGAAACCTCCGCCCAACCAGGCCCGCACGACTCGGTTGGCATGCGAGCGGACGAGTACGTCCGTGCCCACGCCTGCCAGGACGGCGAGGGCGAAGTCCATCGGCTGGAGCGACTTGTTCCACTGGTCACCGGCGAAGAAGGGCAATGCGTTCATCAACGACACCAGGGGCCCGACAAAGGCGAGCGCGCCGGTGACGACCACGACCGCACCGAATGCGATCACTTCCGCGTGCTGCCGGCGCAGCGCTACCGCCATCACGGCCAGCACCAAGGCGATCACGCCCACGTAGGCGGCGGTCTCGAAGTAGAGGGAACCGCTCGACAAGGCGCTATGGGCCAGCGGGAGTCCGTCGAAGCCCTGAAAGACGACGTGGAGAAGATCGTGGAACGGAAGGGCGGGAGAGGCGGGCACCACGTGGCGAATGGACGGACCCGTGAGTTGGTAGCCGGGAAGCAACAGGGGTGCCCCCAGGAGCACTCCGGCGACCATCGCCACCGCCACATCCAACCCGGGTTGCACGATGGGTCCGGCCCCGCCGAGCCTCGACCAGCGCTGGGCCAACAGGACGACGATGAACACGGCCAATGCCACGATGAGCAGCAGGAGCGTCTCGGGCTGACCCGCGTAGATCGCAAAGGCACAGACCAGGGCCAGGAAGATCACGTCTCGCACGCGATGGCGGCCGCGCACCAGGAGCAGAGCGGCCCCGAACAGCCACCCGGCCCAAGACATCACTTCGGCCTGAGGCCAACCGAGCCATCCGATGAACGAACCGCTCACTTCGAACACGGTGGCGGCCATCACGCAACCCAGGACGCTCAGTCGCAGCACGCGCCCGAGGAAGTACACGCCCGTCCCACCGATCACCAACGTCACGAGCACCTGGACGGTGAAGGCCAGGCGCACGGGGACCAGATACCCGAGCAGAGCCGGGATACTGAACGGCGCCGATGACCAGTCGAAGGCCAGCGGTGTGCCGAGCGCGCTGAAGGGGTTCCACAGAGGCAGGTGTCCGTTGTGGACCTGGGTCCACACCAACGTCGACCACGGGATGAATTCGTTGATCTGGTCGGCGGTCGAGGAATTGTGAACGACGACTCCCGACTGCTGGGACAGGCCGAACCTCGACAAGTAGTCAAAGGGGCCGAGTGACGCGCCGTGCACCAGCGCCGGTGCCACGATCACTCCCGCCGTCGCCAGCACCCAGAGCACACCGAGAATGTCTCGAACCGAGAAGCGCACCGGTATGGCCCCGTCGGCGGCGCAGGGCGACGCCGCGGACGCGGTTGTCCGGGTGGCCGGATCCGGGTCTACGCCGCCGGGAACCTGTCGCAAGTCCTCTGCCCTTCGCACACTCGTTCGCGCTTGTCCGGTCAGCTCCATGTCCACACAACGCCGGTGAACAGACGCAGGCCACTGCGACAGGCAAAGGATACGACGGTTCCGCTGTGTGGTGTTTCACCCCGGCCCGATTGCTGCCTGTCGCGGGGCAGTCCACGACCTGCTCGAGATGATTCGCCCGCCTGTGGGACCGTGCTCGAGATCGGCGAACGCCGCGCTGCGTCTCGTCGGCTCGACGCCGTCCCCCTCGGGGTTCGTCGATCCCGTACCTTTACCAAATGCCCGACGCGCCCGCGACCCGCCCACGCACACGTGTGGGTCGGTACATGCCGGACGTGCTCGGCATCATCTGGGTCCTGGCAGCCGCCGGTGCGGTGCTGGCGCCGGCGTTCACGCACGGCGCATCTCTGGGGTCTTCGGACTGGCTCTCGCAGTTCGGTCTGTCGAAGCAGCTCGGGGTGGTCGTCCACGATCACCAGGCCTTCGACCAGGCGACCGAGATGATCCCGTGGGCCTCGCTGTCGTGGACCCAGGTGCACCACGGACAGCTGCCCCTGTGGAACCCCTACAGCGCGCTCGGCACCCCATTGGCCTTCAATTGGCAGGCGGCGTCGTTCAGCCTGCCGGCGCTGATCAGCTATCTGTTCCCGCTCCACCTCGTCTACACCGTCCAGATCGTCGTGACCCTGGTGGTGGCGGGGACCGGGGCGTACCTGTTGGGTCGACTGCTCGGCTTGGGGGTCATCGGGTGCGCCATGGCCGCCACGGTGTACGAGCTCAGTGGCTCGTTGTTCGCGTGGCTCGGCTGGCCGGTGGCGTCGGTGATGTCGTGGGCGGGCTGGTTGTTGGCGGCCACCTTGCTCGTGGTTCGGGGCCGGCATCGAGCTCGGGCCACCGGATTCTTCGCGGTGGTCGTCGCCTTGGCCATCTACGCGGGCCAGCCCGATGCTCTGGTGTTGCTCGCCACCGCAGGGGGGGTGTTCGCCCTTGCCCTGCTGGCGTTGCGGACCCCGGCACTGGGTGGATCCGGTGCCATCGGTCGCCCCGTCGTCGACCTGGTGCTCGGCACCGGAGCCGGCGCCGCGCTGGGCGCGCCGCTGTTGTTGCCGGGCGCGCAGCTCTTCGAGACCTCCGTGCGGGGCGCCAAGGGGTTCAGCCAAGCCCTGCCGTTGCAAGACCTGACCTATGTGTTCTTCCAGGGATTCAACGGCCTACCCATCGCCGGGACTCGTTGGTTCGGCCCGTCGTTCTACATCCGATCTGCCGCCTACGTCGGGGTGATCGCCGTCGTGCTCGCCGTGGTGGCGTTGGGGACATCGATCCCGCGCCGCCAGCGCCGACCGGAGGTGGTCGCACTCGGTGTTGTGGTCGTGGTCACCGCCGCCCTCGTCGTGGTCCCGCCCGTCGTCCTCGGTGCGGTGCAATGGCATCGCGCCCTGTTGCCGCTGGACTTCGCCCTGGCCGTGCTGGCCGGTATCGGCACCGATGTCCTGGTGCGGACCCACTCCGAGCGCGCCACGTTGTCCTTGACGGCCATCGGATTCGCAGCAGCGGGATTGCTCGTGGCGGCGCTCTTCGTCTTCGGCCGACGTGGGCTCAACCCGACAGACGCCGCCATCCGCACGCGGAGCTTCGTGTGGCCCGCGGTCGAGGTGGCGCTCGGTCTGGCGGTCGTCGCCGTCCTCGCTCTGTCGAGGACCCGCACGGGCCGAAGGGCTCACGCACCTCGTCGGCGGTTCGGCGCTGGTTCGTGGGCCGCGGCCGTCCTGCTCGCCTGTGAGACGGCGTTCCTCGTGAGTGCGGGCGCGTCGTTGTGGTCGGCGAGCCCCGAGCTGGCCTCGCCCACGCCGGCCGAAACGACGCTGGCGCGCACGGTTGGGACTGCGCTGGTGGGGTTCGGCCAGAGCACCTGTTTCACCTCGGCCCAGTTGGGCACGGTCCCCGACGCCAACGTTGCCCTCGGAATACACGAGTTCGCCGCGTACGACCCCCTGATTCCCGACGCTTACAGCCCCAGTTGGCCCGACGAGCTGGGCCCCACACCCAGCCAACATCCTCCGAGGACCGTTCCCTTCTCGGTCTTCTGTCCCGCCGTCACCACTCTCCGCGAGGCGCGCCGGTACGGGATCGGCTTCGTCTTGGAGCCCCGGGGCACGCCCGGGCCCCCTGGCTCCCGACTGGTGCGTACGGTCGGCGCAGAGGACCTGTACCGCATCCCAGGGGCCGCGGCGGCCACCATCGTCCCCTTGACGGGGTCGGGAGCGCTGCCTTCTCTCGACGCGTCCGGGGTGCCGGTCGACGTGACGCATCCCGACCCCGCCACGTGGAGGCTCGTCACCCATGCGAGCCGCCCAGCCGTGCTGCGGCTACGGCTCACCGACGTGCCGGGCTGGCGGGCCACCATCGACGGGCGGGCACTGGCGCTGCAGCGCTACGGGAACGTGATGCTCCAGGCGAGGGTCCCACCCGGGACGCATACCGTCGAGCTCACGTACCTTCCCACCGCGTTCACCGTGGGTGTCGTCTTCGCCGTGATCGCGGTCCTCGGGCTCGCGGTCGTCCCGATCGGCCTCCGCCTGGCCAAGAGAGAGCGGCGCCCGGGGCGTTGAGCCCCGGGGTTCAGACGACGGCGCCGTCACGCAGGCGGATACGGCGCCCGGCGTGGCTGGCGACATCGACGTCGTGGGTGGCCACGACGATCGTCACCGCCTCGTCTCCTGATTGCAGCTCGTTCAACAGCGACATGACTTCCTGGGCGCTGGCCGAATCGAGGTTGCCCGTCGGCTCGTCGGCGATGATCACCCGGGGACGGTTCGCCAGGGCCCGGGCGATGGCCACGCGCTGTTGCTCCCCACCCGACATCCGCGACGGCAGATGGTCCAGACGTCCACCGAGCCCGACGCGCTCCAACAACTCAGCCGAACGTTGCCGTCGCTCGGCCTTCGAATGGCCATGAGGGATCATGGCGATCCCGACGTTCTCCGCCGCGGTCAGCGTCGGGATGAGATTGAACTGCTGGAAGACGAAGCCGATCTCCCGGCTCCGGATATCGGTCAGGGTGCCGTCGGAGGCCGAGCCCATCTCGTTGCCCTCGAAGCGGATCGTCCCCTTCGTGGGGGTGTCGAGCGCACCCAGCAGCTGGAGCAGGGTGCTCTTGCCCGAGCCGCTCGGCCCCTCCATGGAGACGAACTCCCCCGGCTGGATGTCGAGGTCGACGTCGTGGAGGGCCAGGACGGGTGTGCTCCCTCGCATGTAGCGGCGCTCCACCCCGCGCAGTTCGTAGAGGATGCCGTTGGGCACGAATCTCGCCGGGCCCTCCGGGACGCCTTCGGTCGCCGGCGCCTCGTGGTTGAGGTCTTCGTTCATCGATTCGGCCCCCTCCGCCGGGCCCGGTCCTTCAACAGGTGGTGTGGTCATCCCAGGTCCCGCAGTGCGACGGCGGGGGCCAGACGCGACGCCCGCCAGCCTCCGGCGATGCCGGCCACCAGCCCGCCCACAATGGCAGAGCCGAGGCCGAGCAGCACGATGGCAAGATCGATGGGAGCGCGCAGGTGGACCTTGGCGGAGGCCGCCGACGCCGTGGCCTGATGGAAGATGGTGCCGACGGCCGAGGCCCCCACGGCCGTGCCCGAGCTGGTCGAGGTCAACGCGGGTCCGACGGCGCCGATGAGGGCACAGACCCCGATGCCCACGGCCACCCCGAGGATGCCTCCCAGGATGCCGATGCCGACCGTCTCGGCCACGATCTGGCGGATCACACGACCCCGGGACCACCCGATGGCCCGCAGCGTGCCGATCTCTCGCACCCGCTTGGCGATGCTCGACAGCGTGAGCAACGCCGCGATCAGGAAGGCGGCCAGCAACACGATGACCGCCAGCGCACCTCCGAGGTGGGTGGCCAGCGTGTGTGCATCGGAGAGGCTGCCGGTGACCTGGCCCGAGAGTTGCTTGTCGGTCAGGATCTGGGCGCCGGGAATCTTCTTGTGGATCGCCGCGGCGACGGCGCTCACGTCAGAGGACTTGGCCACCTTGACGAGGACTTCGTTCACCCGGCCCGTGTTGGAGGCCAGGGTCTGCAACGTGGGCAGGTCGAAGTAGATGTCCGAGGTGTCGCCGGTGAGCGTCGGGTTCACCAGCCCCACCACGGTGAACACGGTCTTGTCGATGGTGAGCTGCTGGCCGACCTTGATGTCGTTGGTGCTGGCGTAGGCCGTGTTCACCAGGATCTCGTCGACGGGCTTGGTCCCGAACCACTTGCCCGAGACCACCTGGGCGGTGGTGATGAGTCCGGTGGAGGTGTCAGAGGGGTCGACTCCGGCCACGGTGTAGCTCTTGGTCTCGGTGTTGGTGCTGGGCGGGTTGAGAACCCGGGTGATGGTCTGCTCCGGCACCACCACATTCGCTTCGTACTGCTGATACGAGGCAGGGAGGCACTTCGTGATGACCGCGCCGAAGGCGGCCCCACCGAAGCCCCCGCCCCCACCGGTGCCACGCGTCCCTCCGGAGCCACCTGCTCCTCCACCGCCTCCGGGACCCCCGGTGCCTCCCGCCCCCGTCGTACTGGTGGTGGCGCCGGGAGTCGTCGTGCTCGGCGTCCCGAATGCCCCGGAGGCTTGGATGCACGCCCGGACCGACGCCTCCTGGGCGGCGGTCAGCGGAGGCGGCTTGGCCACGCTGCTGATGGTCTGGCCCCCGGTGGTGACGGTGTCGGTCACGCTCGGCACGGTGCCCGTCTCATGGAGAGCCTGGAGCGACAACCCCGGAACGGCGGACGCCACCCCCTTGACCGAGGCGACGTCCGACACCGCCACGCTCGGAAACGTGATCAGGGTGCCCGGCACGAAGAAGTCATAGGTGAACTGGGTCCCGGCCGGACCGAGCTTGGAAAGGTCGGTCAGGACCGAGGAATTGGAGTTCAGAAGGGCGGCCTGGTCCGCCGCGTTCAGCGCTGCGATGCCCGAGGCACCTCCCCGGACCCCTCCGGCTCCGGCCGCAAAGAAGCCTCCGCCCCCTCGTCCTCCGCCGCCACCGCCGCCTCCTCCACCGAGGCCACCTCCGGCAAAGCCGCCCCCGGTCGGTGTGGTCGTCGTGGTCGTCGTGGTCGTCGAACCGCTACTGGAGGCAGGGGTGGCGTCGACGGTGCGGGTGACGATGATGTCGGTGCCGACCGACGACAGCGGTGACAACACCTTGTTCTGCGCCTGGGTGAGCCCGTCCGAGACCCCGACGATGCCCATCACGAGTCCGACGCCCGCGGCCAGGCCGATGGCGGTGACCACCGTGCGGCTCCATCGCCGGCGCAGCTCGTTCCACGCGTACCCGACCGCGAACATCGCACCTCCGGTGCTCAGACGACGGCACGCATGGTACGAAGCAAACCTGGCAAGTGCCTGTGAACCAGGTCGCCCCCCACGAACTCACAGGGGTCTCTCAGGGACCATCCGACCAGTCCGGCCAGCCCCGAGCCGCCCTCCCCTGTCCGCTACGGAGTGACGGCGACCGCCACGGGCGGTGACCCTGCCCCCCCGAACCGCACCGTGACACCGTCGCGTCGCATGGCGCGTGTGAACCAGTTCACCGAGAAGAAGATCGCCCCCGCGGTGAGCGACAGTGTGATGGCGACGCGCTCGAGGGGAAAGGCCCCGGCCGAAGCGGTCAGGAGGAGCCAGAGGACCACTCCCCCGTTTACGAACATGGCCACCGCCCACAAGAACGAGACGCGGACGAAGAACCGGTGGACCGTCGGGCGAGCCAGGAGCTCGGGGGTGAGGGGACAGAAGTCATGGGTAAAGCGCTGAGTGAAGGGCCGGCCCAAGAGCGCGGAAGCGAGCAAGACGAGCGAGGCCAGGAACGTGCTCGCGGTGGGTTGGATGAAATAGAGAAAGATGCTCCCCGTCACGAACGAGATGACGGTCCGCAACGTCAGCAGGATCGTCCCCAGCAGGAGCAGGGTCGACACCCGCTCGCGGCGTATGAGGCGCCGGGCCACGATGAGATACGACCAGATGAGCGCGCCGATCAGGGCACCACGAAACCCGGCGATCAGGAGCACGCAGTAATAGGCGGCCAAGGGGGCCACGACACTCTCGAACACGACGGGCAAGGCGTGCCACAACACCAGGCGCGGTGCAGGCATGTGCAGGATTGAGCCGGCGCGTCCTTCTGGGTCGTCTTGGAAGTTGAGCGCCCGCAGCGCCGTTCGGCGACTGTCGGGATGGTTGATATGCCACCCTACCGGGTCCGAGTTTGGTTCGGGGCGCGAAGCCGAGCCATAGCGACTACAGTAGGAGACGCGGACGGCCGGATTTCACGCGAGCTGTGCGTCTTTGCCGGTTGCCACATGGTCTCCCGCAAGTGTCCTGAGCGTGGAGAAAAGAGGCAACATCATGGCAGCAGGCACCGTGAAGTGGTTCAACGCCACCAAGGGTTTCGGCTTTATTACCCCTGACGACGGCACGCCCGACGTCTTCGCCCACTTCTCGTCCATCGAGGGCTCCGGCTACCGCGAGCTCATCGAGGGCCAAAAAGTGGACTTCGAGTCTGAGCAAGGGCCCAAGGGCCTCCAGGCCAAGCGCGTTCGACCGATCTAAGGACAGCCGGATCGGCCCGGTTCCCCAACCAGGGCTCGTCGACATGCCTGACGAAGCCCATCGCGACGACCAGGCACTTTTCCTGCGAGATCAGGGCCGCTCCTACGCCGGGATCGCCCAGGAGTTGGATCTCGCCGGCGCGCTCGACGCCAACGCCGCCTTCAACCGCGCCCTGCGACGGCGCGGTCCGACCGAACAGGCCGGGCTGCGCAGCCGCGAGGTCGTGAGGCTCGACGCCTTGGGTGAACGCCTGCGCAACCGTCAGGACGTGAGCGAGGACGAACTCGCCCGCCAACTGCACGGTCTCCAGGTTCTGCGAAAGACCCTGTTCGTGGCGTGAACCACCCAGCGCCCGACGCCCCCGAATCAGGCGCCGTGTGACCAGGGTTTCCCTCGCCTGTCGCCGGTAGAATCGGTGAACTTCGGGCAAACGACGGCGGGGGCGGTGGACGTGGTGGCTACATCGAGGGGGCGCCAACGAGGTGCGCCACCCCGGCGACTGCTGGCGAGACATCTGGTCGGATCCGGCATCGAGGTGGGCCCGGGCCATCACCCCTTCGGGCTTCCGCTCCCGGGCGTGGACGTGCGGTACGTGGACCGCTGGAAGCCGGTGGAGAGCGGCGAGCTCTTCCCCCAATTCGCGGCCGAGAGCGATTTCACCGAACCCGATGTGATCGCCGATTTCAACACCGATCGACTGGGACCCATCGCGGATGCCAGCCAAGACTTCGTGATCGCCAGCCACGTGCTGGAGCACCTGGCTGAGCCCATCGGGTTCATCTCCGAGATCCACCGTGTCCTGCGTCCCGGCGGCATCGCCCTCATCCTTCTCCCCGACCGGCACCGGACCAACGACCGCGGCCGGAACCCCACCGCACTCTCGCACCTCGTGGCCGAGTACGAGGAGAAGGTGGACGAGCTCAGCGAAGCACACGTGGTGGAGTGGCTCCAGCACAAAGGGAAACCCCTTGGGGCCACGCGCGCCGAGCAACTCCAGATCCTCGACTACCACCGACGGCGGTCCATCCACGTCCACTGTTGGGACGCGTCGGAGTTCCTCGAGGTGATCCTGTGGGGAATCGAGAACCTGGCCGAGGAGTGGGAGTTCGTCGACGGGTCGATGCCGCGCGACGAGTTCCCCGCCGGCATCGAATTCAGCTTCGTCCTCAGGCGTTCCACGACATCCACGGATCCAGTGACGAGGAGCCGTCGACTCCGGTCGGCATGGAACGATTGGCACGATGTGCGGGTCAGCGCCGGGTTGACGGCGCGCGAAGACTGGTCGATCCGGGCGTACCGAAAAGTACGGCGGGAACTCCACAACCGTCTCTCGATCAAATCGAGGACGAAGCCCGCTTCCTGAGCCGCTCGTTATCATTTGGCCCTTATCCGTGACCGTGGATTGCGAGGCGGACTCCCAGGGATGCCCAACAGATCTGTGACAGGGCGTCGGACACGCCCGGCATCCTGGGTAAAAGACGTGCTTGGCATCGCATGGGTGCTCGCCGCGGCCGCGGCCGTCATGGCTCCCGCGCTCGCCCATGGATCGTCGCTCGGCCCCTTCGACATCATCACGAGCCACGGACTCTCCCAACATACCGGGACAGTGGTCCACAATCGCCAGACCGCCGACATCATCACCGAGATGATCCCCTGGACGGCCTTGGCGTGGACCCAAGTGCACCAGGGACACCTCCCGCTCTGGAATCCCTACAGCGCGTTGGGCACACCGTTGGCATTCAACTGGCAGTCGGCGGCCTTCGGTGTGCCCGCCTTGCTCGGCTATCTGGTCCCGCTGCGCCTGGACTTCACCGTGCAGATGCTGACCACGCTCGTGATCGCCGGAACGGGCGTGTACGTGCTCGGGCGGGTACTGCGCCTGAGCGTCTTCGGTTGCGTCATGGCGGCGACGGTCTTCGAGCTCAGCGGCGAATTCTTCGGGTGGCTGGGGTGGCCGGTGGCGTCGGTGATGGCGTGGATGGGTTGGCTGTTCGCCGCGGCCATCCTCATCGTGCGGGGGCGCCATCGAGTCCGATCCGTCGCCTTCTTCGCGCTGGCGACGGCCTTCGCCGTCTACTCCGGACAGCCCGACGCCCTGTTCCTGCTCGAGGTGGGGCTGGTGGTGTTCGTCGTCGTGCTGCTGGGTCTGCGAGGACCGTGGTTCACCGGATCGGGCCCCATCCTCCGCCCCGCCCTTGACCTGGTCCTGGCCACGGCCGCCGGCGCCGCCCTCGGAGCCCCGTTGATCCTTCCGGGTCTCCAACTCACGTCGGGGGCCATCCGAGCCACGATCTCGGGCAGTCCGGCACTTCCCCCCCATGACCTGGTCTCGGTCATCCTGCAGGGCTTCGACGGCGTGCCGGTGTCGGGCAGCCGCTGGTTCGGGTACCTGTCGGGAAACTCCAACTATCTCCAGGGCGCGAACTTCGTCGGGGTCATCGCCATGGTCCTGGTGGTTCTGGCCATCGCCTGTCGATGGCGACGGCCGGCGGTGGTGGCGATGAGCGCGGTGGGCCTCGCCATGACGGTGGTCGTCTTCTTCACTCCGATCACCGCCTTGTTGGACGCGGTGCCGGGCGGCATTCGGTGGCACCGGGGCGAGATCGTCCTGGCCTTCGCGCTGGCCGTCCTGGCCGGCGTCGGGGCTGACGTCCTGTACCGCTCCTATCACGAACGCTCGGTGCAGCGTTGGGCCACCCGGGCTCTGGCCGCGCTGGCGTTCATCGTGGCGATTTTGTGGCTCGTCGGCCGCGGCCATCTTCCCCGAGCCGACGCCGCCATCCGGGCCCACAGCTTCTTCTGGCCGACGATCGAAATAGCGGTCGGACTCGCCCTACTCGGCGTTCTGGCGTTGTTGCGCCGGCGCACGAGGGCGCGGTCCGACGCCGACGTTCCCCCGCGTTCGGGTATCGCACGATGGGTGTGTCTGGGTGTGCTGGCATGCGAGACGGCTGCCTTGATCGGCGCCGGAGCGCCCTTGTGGTCGTCGAGCAAGACCTACCTGACCCCCACACCGGCGGAGGTGGCCCTCGAAGATGCGGTCGGCCCCTCTGTCGTCGGTGTGGGGGTTCGGTCGTGCATCGTCCCGGCCCAGCTGGCGATCCCCCAGGATGTCAACGTCGCCTTCGGGGTCCACGAGTTCGACGACTACGACCCGATCATCCCCAAGGACCTCTTCATCTCCTGGCAGAACGCCACCGGGCAGCCCGCGGGAGGGGCGAATCCCGTCTCGGTGTTCTGTCCGGCGGTCACCTCCGCCACCCAAGCCCGTCGCTACGGCCTGGGCTTCGTGCTCGAGCCGGCCGGCAACCCGGGTCCTCAAGGCGCGGTCTTCGACCGGCGGGTCGGGAACGAGGCTCTCTACCGCATCCCCGGGGCATCGGCCGCCACCCTCACGCCCATCCAAGGGGGGTCGCTTCCCGCCGCCGCGGCACCCGGGACACCGGTGAACGTCACCCATCCCGGCCCGGCGTCGTGGAAGATCGTGACCGACAGCGCCACACCGCAGGTGCTCCGGCTCCATCTGACCGCCGTGCCCGGCTGGCACGCCACCGTCGACGGCCGGGCGCTGGCGCTGAGCCGGCTCTCGGGCGCCATGCTCCAGGCGCGCCTGTCCGCCGGGCGCCACACCGTCGAGCTCACCTACTGGCCCGACACCTTTTCCATCGGCCTGGGGCTGGCCGCATGCAGTGCCGTAAGCCTGGTCGTGGCCCTGGTGCTCTCGAGAAGGCGACGGGGCGCCGTCTCTTCGGCTCCCGCTGGCCAATAACCCCGCCCCTCCGGCTGCCACCGGAGAAACCCCAGGTAACCGTCATCAGGGTCGGTAGACAATCGGGGCAAAACGAGGCTCAGCGAGTAGCATTCTCGGGATCTAGGGTTCACCGGTCGCCCGGAGGTACGGGGTCACCTCCGGGCTCGAATGACTTGGTGAGGGGGGAGTTGCAGTGAAGTGGATTTGCGGGGTTCTGCTGCTGTTCGGCCTGGTCAGTCTGCCAGCCGTCGCTGGTGCGTCCGGTACCACTGTCTCTCAATGGGGAAACGGTTCGGGTCAGGACTTCGTTGCGCAGACCCCGGTGCGGGGGCTGCCGGCTGACATCACCGCGGTGCAGGCCGGGAACTGGGGAGGCATGGCTCTCGACGCCAGCGGAAACGTGTGGGACTGGGGCCACGGCGGATTCGGTGAGTTGGGCACGGGCCAACGGAAGAACTCGCCGAGGAGCGCCGTAGAGGCGATCGGTCCGACCGATGTCGTGTCGATCGGTGAGGGCGAGGCGTTCGCGGCGGCCGTGGATGCCTCGGGGAACCTCTGGACGTGGGGCCACAACCCCTTCCACCAACTCTGCTTCAACCACAAACGAAGCACGAGTGTTCCGACGGAGGTCCAAGGGATCGATGCGGTCGCGGTCTCCGGGGGTGCCAACCATCTGTTGATTCTCCTGGCGAACGGCACGGTGGATGCCTGCGGTCAAGACAGCTTCGGAGATCTTGGCGACGGTCGAGTGAAGCCGTCGGGCCGTCCCGTTCCGGTCCAGAAACTCACCAACGTGATTCAGATCAGCTCGGGCAACCTGTTCTCCGCCGCCCTCGAGTCAGACGGGTCGGTGTGGACATGGGGTCGCAACAACCTGGGGCAACTGGGTATCGGGTCCAAGACGAATCAAGACATCCCACAACGCGTCACGCTGCCCGCCCCCGCCGTGCAGATCTACGCCGGCGGCGACTACGGATACGACGGGCACATGGCGGCGCTGTTGTCGAATGGTGAACTGATGGAGTGGGGCAGCGACGGGTGGGGCCAACTCGGCAACGGCGTCATCGCCACGTCGTTCACGACGCCCCAGCAGGTGTCGATCCCGACCGGTGTCACCTTCACGAGCGTTGCCGCCGGAGGCCGCGACAGCTTTGCCATCGACAGTGGTGGCGGGCTGTGGGCGTGGGGAACGCAAAATGACGGCGACCTCGGCGACGGGGTTCGGGGTTCGGGTGCCGTGCTCACACCGGAGCTGGTCGGCCACGGCTTCACTCAGATCTCGGCGGTGTCGAACGAAGCCGTGGGAATCTCGTAAGAGCCGGTGCGCCGGTTGGCCGCGCTTTGCGGTGCCTCGGGGCTCGGCTCCCTCCCTATCCAATGGCCAATGATCCTCATTTATGAGGAGGACCGCAGCCCCCAGATCTCTCGCGACCCAGACTCCGCCCCCTGCTCCGAGGGCCGTTTTCCCAGTGTGACCAGGGACGCCGTGGGACGGCTCACGGCGCAGGGAACGGGTACAGTTGACGGATTGGTGGGAGCCGGGTTTCCTTTGCGCCCGGGAAGGGGTGGGGGGTCATGGTCGCTACGCACCTTGGTAGACGACAGGCATTTGTCGCTGTGGCAGTCGTCGCGCTCTTTGTGGGCACCACCTCCCTTGCCGCTCAGGCCCGGACAACCAGTGCCGCATCGTCTTCGAGCACATCGCCGGGGTCGGTGCAAGGTGGGAAACAGAAATCGAGCGGGTCCCCGCCCCTGTCACCGGGGTCAGTCGCCCGCTGGGGTGACTACTTCGGCGGACGCCATTCGGACGAGAGAACGCCCCACGCCGTCAGCGGCCTCGCCAATGTCGTGGCGATCGACGCCAGCAACAGCAGCAACTACGCGCTGGAGTGCGCGGGGGGAATCTCCAGTTGCCCGACCGATGGCATCGTCATGGCGTGGGGTGATGACGCCAATGGCCAACTCGGTAACGGGGGAACGAGCGACCCTCAGAATCGCGTCGTCCAAGTGCTCTTCCCCGCCGGGATCCACATCGTGAGCATCGGTGAAGCCAGGAACGAAGGCTTTGCCGTCGATTCGACGGGCCAGGGCTGGGGATGGGGCAACAACGGTCACGGCTCCCTGTGTATCGGTAACCACCAAGACCAGACCATCCCCGTGGCCATCCCCGGCATCACCACGGCCACCGCGGTCCAAGGCGGTCAGGACCACGTCCTGTGGCTGCTGGCCAACGGCACACTCGTATCCTGTGGCGAGAACAACTTTGGCCAGCTCGGTACGGGTGGAACCAAGTCACACATGACGCCCGTAGCCGTCATCGATCTGTCCAACATCGTGCAGATCACGGCGGGCAACACCACATCGGGAGCCCTGGACAGCTCGGGCAATGTCTACATGTGGGGGTACAACCGCAAGGGTCAGATCGGTGTGGGATCGACCAAGGGTCTCATCGCCACTCCCACCAAGGTCAAGCTTCCGCTTCCGGCGGTGCAGGTCTCCTCCGGTGGCGACATCATCGGCAATGGTCACTCCCTGGCTGTCCTCAATAACAACAGCGTCTACGCCTGGGGCGACGATGCCAATGGGCAACTCGGTGACGACCAGACGGTCAACGAGAATGCACCGGTACAAGTCAACGTCCCCGCCGGGGTGACCTTCGCCAGCGTGGCCGCCGGGGGCTACTTCTCCCTGGCCCTCGACACCCAAGGCAACGTGTGGTCATGGGGTGGCGGTCAGAGGGGCCAACTCGGTGCGGGCAGCGCCACCCAATCGGCGGTACCGCTCGAGGTCGATAGCGGCGTGGCGAGTATTTCCGCCACCGCCAACAACGCACTCGATCTTCATTCGTAGCGAGAGCTGAGCGGAACCCAGCACCACGGCCCGGAACGTGGCCATGGGGCGAAGCTCCTTGCGCGGCTGAGGATCCGCGGCGTCGTCGTCACTCCGTTTTGTGCCCGTCCCTCATTATGGTCGTCAGACAACAGTGAGTGGTGTATTCACCTCGCAGTGTGGTCACGACAAATCCCCGAAAACTTTCAGGAGAGATTCAGGAAGAAGAGGTATAGCCTGAACCCTGACAACCACGTCATACAAGGGGGTACCGCATGAAGCGCAGTAGAACCACGCAGGTGATTCGGTTGGTATCGGCGTTGGCGGTGCCGGCGCTGGTTGGAGCTTTGTTGCTTCCCGGGGTGGCATCGGCCAAGACTCCCAAGGGAGCCGTGAAGGGTGATTGCACGAGCTTGAGTGGAAACATCGACACGACCGTGCACATCGCAGGGTGCTCGCCGGCCGCGGCGGGTTCCTCGGGCGGGTTGTTCAACTTCTCGTCCGGCGCGGCCTCGGGCTCGTCCTCGATCGCCTGGTCCGACGGGGCACTGACCACCTTCAGCTTCGGCGGGAAGGAAGTCGAACCCACGAAAGTCAAGAAGGGCGAAACGGTAGCGAACCCCAAGTTCACGTGTCCCGCGGGTGACCTCATTCAGTTCGACCTGAAGGGCAAGGTCCAGAGTGACACGAGCCTTCCCGCCGGTGACACCGGCTACAAGGGACCTGTGAAGGCGACTGTCTGTGTCGACCAATCCGACAACGTCAGCCTGAAGGCGGGAACGCTGTTTGGGCTGTAGTCGGTTCTCTTAGCGAGATCCTGGCAACGAGGCCCCGCCACGGCGGGGCCTCGTTGCTTTCTCCTTTCACTTTCTCTTCGATTGCGGGTATCGATCACGAGAAGGGCCGACCCCGAGCGGCCCAACGAACGGCGCGGACTCCGGTGGCACTGCCCCGCACATGCCATCGCTTCATGCTGGGGGGTGATCGGTGGGACACGTGATGTCGTTTGTCTTGCTCAACCAGGCGAGAGCCTGCACCTTGATCGGGCCCGCCCTCCACCAGCCGCGCTTGCCCGGCGCGAGATGGAGGATCTTGGTCAGATCCACGAGGACCGGAGCCGCATAGCGGGTGATCCCCGGTGGGCACAGGTGCACGCCGTCGGACGTGCGCACTCGCACCCAATCCTTGCGGGGCGTCGACAGGTTGTCGAGCGGCGGTAGCCAGTTCGAATAATGCCCATCGACATCGAGTGAACTGCCCACGGGCAGGTACATGACCCTGCCCGGGAAGACCTTGGCGGACTCCGCAGCCGCCCGATTCCAGGCGGGGATTCCCGGCTGCAACGCGGGATTATCCACGTCGGGCATCTGCAGCAGGACGATCCCCACCAGATCATCCCCCGCACTGAACAGTTGGCGAATCGAGGTGTCCAGGACCGACTGGTACGCGCTGGGCTCGGCCTCGGCGGCCTCGGCGTCCCACAACCAGGTCCCGACGAGGAGTTGCGGATGAAAGGCGCGCATGCTCTGCAGGAGACGCGACATCGAGCCGGCCACGGTCAACCCGAACCCCGGCCACGCCGCCGAAGCCGCCTGAACCTCGCCGGTACTGTCCAGTGCCGTGTCGATCCCGAACTGGGCGAAGGTCATGATGGAATCACCGAAGGTCAGCACCCGGAGTCGGTGGGCGGTGTTTATCACCACACCACGCGGAAGGGTGATCGAGGCCTCGTGGCTGAAACCTCCCACGCCGGCCACATTCGGAATGGGTCCCGGGTTGAGACCACCCCCCTGCCACCCCCGCCCTGAGGCGGCGGCTGCCTGCGTGGGTGCGGCCACCGACGGGGCCGTCCCGGCGATAACGACGACCACGGTCATCACCGCCGCGGCCGGAGCCAAGAGGCGCCATGTGGATCCGGACAGCTTCCGGCGTCGGATCGGTCGCTCGACGAGGTAGTAGCTGGCGCTCGCCACCGCGAACGTCAGACCGACACGAGCGAGGTCGAGCTCCGCGCCCGACAGGCCCGTCCGGGCACTGTTGAGGTAGACGAAGATCGGCCAGTGCCAAAGGTAGAGGCCGTACGAGATCGTTCCGATCCAACCGAGTGGCCGAACGGCGAGCACCGTGCCGAGGGCTCCTCGATCGAGCTGCCGCACGTCGGCGATGATGACGGCGGCGAGCACCGCACAACCCAGGAAGCCCCCCCAGAACATCAGTGTTGTCGGCATCCCGGTTGCCGTCCCCGCCGTGAACCAAAACACGGCCAAGATCGCCACGGCCGGAATGGCGGCGCGATGCAACAACGCACGGGCCCTCGGTCCGGGTTGCGGGCGATTGGCAACCAGGAAGGCGACGGCCGCACCGGCCAGAAGATCGAAGGCCCGTGTGTCGGTTCCGTAATACACCCGTGAGGGGTCGCCGCCGGGGTGGTAGAGAACGGCCATGGCCGTGGCCGACGCCAACACGCCCGCGATACACAAGCCGAGCCCCACCGAGCGCCACCGCTTCGGGCTCCACTTCAAGAGCCCCACGATCACGAGCGGCCATACCAGGTAGAACTGTTCTTCGATCGCCAGTGACCACGTGTGCTGTAGCGGAGACGGGGTCGAGAACTGCGCGAAGTACGACTGGTGGGAGAAGATCGCGTGCCAATTAGCGACATACAGCAGCGTCGCCAACGCGTCACCCCTCAGGCCCTCCAGGTCGATGGCGGCCCCACCGGTCGTCGGTGAGCTGAAGCGACCGTTGACCACGGCATAGAGGGCGACTGCGATGAGCACGAGAAAGAGCGCGGGCAGCAAGCGCCGGGCCCGACGTCCCCAGAAGGCGCCGAGCCGTATGCGAGCCGACGCACCCCATTCCTCGAGGAGCAGGCTCGTGATCAGGAAGCCCGACAGGACGAAGAACAGGTCCACGCCCAGATAGCCGCCCGAGGCCCAGCCGAAGCCGAGGTGGTAGGCCATGACGCCGAGCACCGCGAACGCCCGCAGCCCGTCGAGCGCAGGGAGGTGTCGCCCCGAGACGGCTCGGTCTGGTTCGTCGAACGCATCCAGTGGCTCAATCGACGCCGACAGACTCGATTTGGCCAGTTGCGACACACAAGGAGGATACCAACGCACCGCGTGTTATTAAGCCCGCTCGGCTTCCGTCGAAGAGGAGACATCGACCTTCGAGAAGGGTGTCTGGTCTTGTCTCTTCGCACCATCGCGTCACTCCGAACGCGCACCCGGCCGCGCTAAACTCCTCATCCGTGGGGGAACGGGGGGTGTGGCGACGCGTGGCGCTTGGCGTCCTCGGTGTCTGCCTCGTCCTCGTGTCGACGGCCTCGCTCTCGGGCGCTACGCCTCGCGGGGTCGCGAGTTGCGCCTCGGTGCGGCGCAACTCAGACCTTGTGGGATGCAACCTCAGTGGCATGAATCTGAGCGGCATGAACCTGACCAGCGCCAGGCTGAAAGATACCGACCTCGCCGGCGCCGACCTCGCCGGCGCCAACCTCAGGCTTGCCAAGCTCATCGGTGCCGACCTCGCCGGTGCCAACCTGCAGAATGCCAATCTCACCGGTGCCCGCTTGCGGGACGCGAATCTCCAGGGGACGCAACTCGCCGGTGCCGACATGTACGACGTCTTCTCGGGTGGGATTACCGGTGTCCCCGCTTCGATGCCGGGGAGAGCCTGGGGGGAACAGATCGTCGACGGCTATCTCTTTGGTCTGGGCGCCAACGTCGACGTCGCCAACCTGAGCGACATCGACCTCAGTGGCGCGTTCCTCAAGTACGACTATTTCGTCGACAGCAACCTCAGCGGCGCCAACCTCACGAACGCCTACCTCCGCAGGGCCCTTCTCAACGGTGCCAACCTCACCGGTGCAGACCTCGGGGGTGCCGATCTGACATTCGCCCACCTGAGCCGAGTCCGCTGGGACGACACCGTGTGCCCCGACTGGACCAACAGTGACAATGACGGTGGTACCTGCGCCCACCATCGCTCCATCGCCTATTGAGGCGGGCGGCGGCCCAGGATCTCCATCAACGGCTCAACACGTTCCCGTGCTGGGACGAGGGATCGATATCCCACAATGGGCCGTCACGGCGGGGCGCCACCGGCGGCGGGGCTCATGAGCAGACCGGCCGGGATGCAAGGGCTCGGCGCTACGGATTGCAGAAATGCTGGCAGCCCTTAGCCTGGAATCTGTGACCAACGTTGCCACCGACCGGTGAATGAGCATGGAGATTCGGACTGTCGCCGAGCTGGAGTGGATTGGGGAAAAGCGGGAGCGGCGGTCCGGCATTGCTCGAGACGGTCGGTGGGTGACCAAGTACCTGCACGCCGTGCCGGTCCGAGAGGATGGACAGCCCTTCGAGGTGGCCATCGGCGGGTACCGATGGAGGGAGTACCTCGAGCCCCTCGGCGGGATTTGGGAGCCTGGTCAGCCGACAAACTGTCCCGTGTGTGACTACGCCCTCACGGAGTTCACCGCTAACCAGTAGCCGAGGCTTTGCTCGCGAAGCCAACCCTCCGAATGCTCTCGCAGGACCCAGTCCGCTCCCCCTGTCAGGGCGGCTCCGGCTGTCGAAGCTGCCCGGTGTTCGGCTCCCCCGGTCTGGCGGAATGGCACCCAAGGACTTCTGGCCTCGTCAGGCGTAGGGTCGCGATATGACTGATGACGAGTCTCAGGACATCGAAGAGCGTCGGCGCCAGTTAGCTGAGGCGGAGCGGGAAGCCCAGCACCGCCTCACCGCCGCCCGGGCCGCGCTGAAAGCCTTCAACGAGGAGCACCCGCCGGAAACGGTGGTAGGTCACTGACCTGATCTGCCGGCCCTACCGGTGCATCGTTCCGAGGAATGCTGTCGAACAAAGAGCACCTTGTATTGAGGCTCTTCCCCCTCCGCACCCCCGAGCAGAGGCTTCCACGATCTTCAGATTGATTCCCGCCCCTGAGTTGAGCCGACCCGCACATTCCGGTCCCTGTCGTCCGTTGCCCCCGTCAGCCCAGCGCTTTGCGTCCCACCAGATGAAAGACGCGACTGAGTCGGCGGTAGGGGTCTCGTCGGCTGGCTTCGAGCTCGACCGCGGCCGTCGCCGCGACCTGCTTTGCATCGTTGGGATCTAACTCGGCTCCACTGAACTCCAGCCAGTCGACAAACAGCCATACCCCGTACCAGCGCAGTGGCTCCACGCCCCGGCTCTGTATGAGGTCGCTGAGTTCCTCCACCGTGTCCGCCCGCCCCGGCACTCCCAGCACCCCAATCTCGACTCTGGTGTCAAACGCCGCCAGGGCGTCGTCCCATCGCCGTTCCAAGGCCGGGCGCACCGCCATCGCCTTGGCGTTACCCGTCATGATCGAGACCAGGCCACCGGCATCGACGCACCGGCACAGCTGGCTGACCAACGGCTCCGGTTGCTCGAGGTACCCGAGCACGCCGTGGCACAACACCGCGGCGAAGCGTCGACCATTCACCGCCTCGACGGCGTTCTCACCCTCGGCCTGCAAGAGCGTCACCCGTCGCTGGACCTCACCAGGCAGCCCCTGGAGTCGCTGTTGTGCTTTTTCCAGCATCGCCGGCGATGGATCAAGCAGTGTCAGCTCGTAGCCGGCTTGGGCCAGGGGGAACGACTGATGGCCCGCACCACCACCGACATCCAACACCGTGGCCGGCGGATCGGGCAGATGCTCGAGCAGGTGCTGATGCATCACATAGGTGCGCACGAGCCCCTTCACCGAGGCATAGGCCTCGTCGGCAAATAGGTCGGCCAATCCGGCCCAGGTGTCATCGCCCACGACACCAAGATACGTTCAACAACTTCACGGTGCGTCGATCGAGGCGATCGCACACGAGGCGGTCGGGTGCTCTAGAGCCGCGCCGCCGCGCGACCGAGACGCTGGGCCCGAAGCTCAGCGCCCCGCCCTCATCAATCAGGGTGACACCGCCCGGTCCGCATCGGTGACCAATCATCCCGTTCAAGGTGAGGGACCGCACGGCGCGAGTGAGTGATGGGGAATGCCGCGAGCACCGCACCGCGAGAGATCACCTAGATCACTTAGGTGGTTTCTCGGGCTCGTTTTTGCGCCGCAGTTGGCAAGATGACGTTCGAAGGTCGGGCGCAGCCCGGCAATGGCTACACGCCAACGACCATACGGAGGGGAACGTGAGACTTAAGAAATCCTTGTTGGTTCTGACTGCGGTGGTGCTGCCTCTGGCCAGCATCGCGTTGCTCGAGGGCACAGCGGTCGCCGGGAAGGTGACAGGGGCCGGTTTGACCACGTGTAAGTTCGGAGGCTCGATCAACTTCAACCCGCCTCTGACCGCGAACGGGACCCCCGGAGTGAAGAAGGAGGTCACGACGGTGAGCGCAACCCTGGGTTCGTGCTCGGGAGGGACGCCGGTGGGTTCGGCATCATCCGTTTCCGTCAAGCCGATCAAGACAAAGACGGCGAAGGGAGCGAACGGCGCTACGTGCTCCAGCTTTGAGTCCGCGGCGGGGTCGGCCAAGGTCAAGGTCAAGGTCAATTGGAACGGCGAGAAGCCGTCGAAGTTCAACGTCGATGGTCTCTCGGTTTCCGTCAACGGTGAGGGCGAGGCGGGCTTTACCGGCGACTTCGGGGTCAAAGGCTCCTACGCCGGAACAGGGCATATCGGTGTCTACCTGACTTCGGCGAGCACGAACGCAATCGCGTCGTGCAGTGGGAGCATCTCCTCGTTGCAGATTGACCCGAACACCAGCTCGGGCGCCATTTAGAAGAACCTGCAAGCTCGTTCTCCGCACGCTGCGGGGAGCACCAAGCCGTGTCGCAAGAGGGTGGGCTTCGGTCCACCCTCTTGCGCGTCCGGGCGCAACGGTCTCCCCGAGCAGGGTGAAGGCCGTCGAGAAAGGTCCCTGACTCTTTCCCAATCCGCCCGAAGCAGCCCGGCACCTAGATCTAGGTGGTTTCCCTTAGGTCCCTTAGGTGATCTCCCGCTTACTCGAGACCCAACTTCAGGTCAACACTGAGAACGAGTTTCACCGCGCCGCAGCCCGCTCCGGGTGCGGTGGCAGAAGGGGTTCCCGGAGGTCACGAGATGGGGCGGGAACAAAGGGGTGGCGGGGTGCAGCACGCCGGTTCGTCCTGTGGGGGCGGGAGCGGCTGCGCAGTGATCGGGCTGTCCGACGCGCTGGGACGGTCTTCGACCGCACCGGAGAACCGATGAACTGGCGCGCCGACGCGGGAGGGAGCTTGCCATGAAGGCTGCGGGCAGTCCGATCAACGGACCACATGAAAGGCTCCGACTAGGGTGGCCAGCGCCGCGCCGGTGGGGCCGCCCTCTGCGGGTGCTCACGACCGCAAGCGTGGCTCTCATCTCGATGGTCGCGATGTTCGCGCAGGCGGCGGAGTCCGCACCGCCGGCGGCCGCCGCGAGCGGTCCGAGCTGCACCTTCTCGGCTCCCTCGCACACCTTGTTGCAGGTCGTCCTCAACGCGTCCGCGGGCGAGGTCGTCAACACCACGTGCACCGGCCTTCCAGCCAGCACGGAGTTCCTACAGGTCGAACTCAGTCTGACGGCGGCCATCGACCCCAGCGCGTCGACGCTGTTGAGCGGAGGCAGCGTCACCTCGGAGGCTGGGCTGCTCTCATTGATCGCCATCACCCCCGAGCTGAACGCCCTGTCGGAGAACTTCTCGTCCTCGAACAGCAGCGGGGACCTGAACGTCAACTACACCGTGCCGTCGACGCAGCCCACAGCCCCCAGCGCGTCGTGCCCGCCGTCGACCGAGGAGTTCAACTCGGGGTTGATCGGGTGCGCCGTGGCCATGATCGACTTGAGCAACTTCAAGCCGGTGACGGCGGGGACGTTCGTTCTCCACTACCCGGGGGCGTTCCTTCCACCCGGGCCTACGCTCTACGTTTCACCGCAGACTGTGACGATGGGCCAAACCGTGAAAGCCACTGACGCGCCGGGCGCCGCGACGTACTGGTGGGTGGCGACGCTGGCCAGCCTCGAGGCGCTGCTCAGCGGCGGGACCGCGCCATCGTCATACCCTCTGACGGTGCACGTCGGCGGGCGCAAGGCGAAGGGGACCGGCGTCAGCGTGACCCCGGCCAGCTACAACAACGGGACCTTTACCCCGCCGGTGCTCTCGGGGTCCTTCATCGCCCGCGGGCACGGAAAGAAGAAGAAGGTCGTGGGCACGCTCGTTGCCAACGTACTGGGACTCGGTTTGTCGAACGAGGCGACGGCATTTCTGCGCATACTGAAATGAGGGGACCGTCGCCCGTAACTGATGCCCAAGCTTCCGAAGCTGTCCCCGACATCGCAACGCTGGTGGCATTCCCACCCGAAACCGGAACAGCACTCATGCAACGTTCCGCCGCCAGTGGTGGGCTAGAACAGCTACCCGTTCTGTTGAGCTTTGAGCCTGGGGGTGAAGAGGTGGTCCAGCACCACTGCCGTGAGCACGACGAGGCCAACTTCAAGTGGCGCGCGATACCTCGTCTTGCCGAACAACAAGGCGGCGGTCAGGAACACCTCGACGAAAAGACCGACGAACGGTACTAACGTCAGGCCTCGACGCTTGAGCAAGACCGCCCCAAAGACTGACGCCACCACCATGAAGTAGTACAGGATGAGACCGATCTGGGCCGGCACTAACGGTCTGAGATTGTGCTCGTATTCGAGCTGACTGAGCGGAGCGAATACTCCGAACTCGCGTCCGACGCGTGCCGCCATGACAACAGGGAGGCGGCCCAGGTGGTGCGAAATGTACATTAAAGCCACGTGACGATATTGGGCATCCTGATCGGACTCGTCCCCTGAGACGTGGACAGACGTCGAACAGGGGAAGGACCAGTAGCCGAGCCTCGCCCCAAAGTAGGTCTGTCGACAATTGGCCGCGACGAGGGTGACCCCGGATTCGTCGGATAAGTACTCGGGGTGGTTGAAGCGTGACAGATTGAATCCCACCCACGGAGCCATGACGAGCAGAGCAACCAGAACTCCGGTAGCAGCGAGAGCGAGCCGCCGTCTGAGGGTCATGTTCCTTAACACGAGAGCCAAAGGAACGAGCACCACCACAAGCAACATCACCTGTTCCGAGCGGGTAAGGGCGGCCAAGGCGCACAACATGCCCAACAGCGCCGCCTTGGGGAAGCTCGGCCGGTGCCAGAATTGGAATGAGACCAGGACCACTGCGGCCACGATCAAAAGGAGCAGTATTTCTGAAAGGCCTTTGCCGATGTTCAGCCAATAGTTCGGGTAGACGGCTGCAATCGCAGCGGCGATGAGCCCTGCCCTTTCTCCCGCTATCTCTCGCGCTGCCAGTCCGGTGACGAAGACGGCGAAGCCACCGACCAAACACGCCCAAAAGAGCTGCGCAACGTAGCTCTTGAGACCGATAAAGGCCGCCGCCGCAAGCACCAACGTCCACAGGGGCGGATGCTGGGCCGATTGAACAACCTTGTGGGTCCACAAGTATTTCCAAGGCGCTATGAACCAGCCCTTGCCTTCGGCCAACAAGTCAGCCTGGTAATGGTAGTAGAGGCCATCACCGACAGGAACGGAATGGAGGTTGGTCAGGAACACATAGGTGGAGCTGACAGCCAGCCCCCCGACCGAGATCAGGGTCAGCCACACGTACCAACGTGATGTCTTGAGTGGTTTGCTCGATTCGGCAAGAAGAGGTGACTGAGCCTTCACGGTTCTTCACCCCTTCCGATCACGAGGGCGACAAATTGGCGTCCGGGCACCACCAAGTTTCCCGCGATTGCTCTGTCGACGCCAACCACACCCAACTGAATCCCAGAACTGATTCGCACTCGGATCCCTTGAGGCTCCGGTGGCATGACTACTTCTATTCGAGATGTCTGGCCAACAGCGAGGTCAGCGCATTTCAACGTCCGCCCGAGGAGGACCGGCTGTGCTGAAGGAGCTGGTGGCGCTGGATGACGGCTACGAGTGTCGACCGAGTCATGGGCGCAGCTGCTTCGCTCTCTTCGCCGACCGCAGTCTCAGCGCGCCGGCGCTCGCCATCCCGGGCGAGGCGCCCGGGTTCTGGGGCGCCTCGAAGCGGTCAAGGCCATCGCCGCCAGCTTTTCGGCGTTCGACTAGGCGGTGAAAAGATCACCATCGAGCTGGACGCGCTGCTCGCGTTCTAGTGGTGCGTCGCGGATTTGACTGAAGCCAATGCAGCCCGGCCTCTCTTCACCTTGGCGATGATCTCCTCTGCCGGCTTCTTCCAGACGAAAGGTTTGGGATCGTCGTTCCAATGCTCGGCCCAGGTCTCGATCTCGACGATGAGGTGGTCGACGGAGGTGAAGGCACCCCGGCGAAGCCGGCGCTCGGTGAGGATGGAGAACCAGCTCTCGACGAGGTTCAGCCACGACGAGCTGGTCGGCGTGAAGTGCAGGTGCCAGCGCTCCCGCTTGGGATCGGCCAGCCACTTGGCCACCGGCGGTGCCTTGTGAGCACTCAGGTTGTCGAGGACGACGTGGATGTCGAGGTCTTTGGCGACATGGAGGTCGATCAACTTGAAGAATTGGAGCACGTCGGTGCTTTTGTGCGATGTGCGGGTGTCGTAGAGGACCTCGCCGGTGGCGACGTTCATGGCGGCAAAGAGATCCGTTGTGCCGTGACGCTTGTAGTCATGGGTCATGGTCCCGGCCCGTCCGGGCTTGAGAGGAAGAGAGGGCTGGGTGCGGTCGAGTGCTTGGACCTGGGTCTTCTCGTCGAAGCTGAAGACGATGGCCCGTTCGGGCGGGCTCATGTAGAGCCCGACCACGTCGACGAGCTTCTCTTCGAAGTCCGGGTCGTTCGAGACTTTGAAGCTCACGACGCTCCAAGGTCGCAGGTTGTGGTCCCGCCAGATCCGGGCCACGGTGTCCTTGCCGATCCCGAGTCGCTGGGCGAGCGTCCGAGTCGACCACTGAGTAGAGCCATCATCGGGGAGTTCCTCCCTCGTGACGCGCACTACCTCGGCCACGGTGCCTTCGGGCAACCACGAACGGCGGCCCCGTCCTGGTGCAATCGTGCCGACCCAGTCGGTCCCGCTCTCTTCGAAACGCCGTCTCCAGCTGCGCACCGAGTTCGACGCCACGTCCAAGCGCCGTGCGATCTCGTAGTTGGCCTCGCCATCGGCGGCAAGCAACAACGCCTTGGCCTGCATGACAGAGCGGTGCGGCTGGGACGAAGAACGTGCGATGCGCGCGAGCTCGGCCCGTTGTTTGCGGGTCATGCGAAGTGGCGGTGCGGCCAGCAGCATGGTCATGTTGCCAGCCTAACTACTTCAGCTATATCAGCGACGGACCACTAGGACCCTCCGCTGGGCACTGGGTCCATATGCGCACCACCAAGCCGATCGAATCGACATCTTCGACCGTCAGGCGCAGGACCCGGGGGTGCGGGCTCACACAAAGCGGCAGCCCTGGCTATGCCTACAAGCTGCTCGACGGCTCTCAGGACCGGTGGCGCAAGAGCGGCGGCGCGCAGCTCGTGTCGCTTGTGCGCGCCGGTGCCACCTTCATCGACGGGTCAGGTCCGTCGCGGCCTGCGTGCGATCCCGCATCCACAGCTCTTGACAATCGCTCCGATCCGTACCAACAGAATTCATGCTCTGATTCAATGACGATCCAGAATGTTGCCGGCGGTAGCCGAAACGATGGTTACCCCCTGGTCCACGACGCGAAGTCTCTTGCTTCCGTTGCCCCAATGCCAGAGCCTGCCACTAGTGTCAATCGCAAAGGACTGTTGCCCGCCGGAGGCTACATAGGTGAAAGTGACTCCAGATGGGAGGTTGACCGAGACTGGTGCAATTTGGTTGGAACGGCTTCCATCGCCGAGTTGCCAACTGCCTCCCTTCCCCCAAGCGTATACCTGGTTATTGGCCAGGAGCACAAGAGCGTGTCCATTGTTTGGGTGGTCACCGCCGGCTGATAGCTGAACCGCCGGCCCAGGCAAGTTGACCAGTTCTGGACGATAGACGTAATTGGCGATTGAATCGATACCGATCTGGCCCAGGTTGTTTGATCCCCACATGTAGACGTGCCCTGAGGAGTCAAGGGCGCCGGAGGACTCATTTCCAGCAGAGATTTGAACAATGTCAGCCAGACCCGGCACAAGTGTTGGCGACGGGGATGCCTTGTCACACTGCTTGACGGTACCGTTAGACAGAAGCCAAAGAGCGTGGCTGTTCCCACCTTGAACCTGCGTGGCGTCCGTGATGCCCTCCACTCGAGCGGGGGTCTTCTGGGAATAGACGGAAGCGCTATCTCCTACGCACAACTGGCCAAGATTCGCTCCCCACGCCCACCCCTGACCAGTGGAATCGACGGCAAAGCCACTATCGTTGGCTTCTCCCATTGAGACAATGTTCACGCCTCCTGGGAATCGGACTGTTAGAGGCGTTTTCGTGGAACCCGCGGTTGTACCATTGCCGAGTTGCCCCCTATCGTTCTCTCCAAAAGCCCACTCTGTTCCGTCAGACGGACAGGCGCCAACGCCACCGCTGCATTGCAATGCGTAGCTGCTGCTGTTGGAAGCATCAAGAGCGACTATTGAGTTTGGAAGTGCGATTGGCATAGGTCTTCCCTCGTAAGTGCCCGCGTTGTAGTCACCCCACCTATAAACTTCAGACGCTGGCGATGCCAAGGACACCGTTGGGACTGCTAATCCCAATGAAACAATAAAGCCAATCGCGAACACTCGTCGTGTCCTGCGCCCTGACGGGCACCAATTTAAAGTCGACTTTAGAGTCGACCGAAGGGAACTCATTAAATCGCTTCCTCCCCCGCCTGGAAGAGCGCAAGCAACCACCTGACATCACTGGTCTAGTCCAATTCCGTGTCCAGCGTCCACCCCAGTCCGGACTCTGCGGGACATGGCCGCCCTGCTCAAGACCGCCCGACGCTGAAGGCGAAGGTCTACGCCGAGCTTGAAGTCGAAGTGACCCAACAACCCAGAGCGCAGAATCGAGCTCGTGAACGCGGGACCAGGCCCGCGTATAAGAAGCGTGTCGGAGGGGGGACTTGAACCCCCATGCCCTTGCGGGCACTAGCCCCTCAAGCTAGCGCGTCTGCCTATTCCGCCACTCCGACGAGCGTGGGACGTCCACAGCGCATCGAGCACCTTAGCGCGAGCGCGCCAATGGCCCGAGCGCCGCGCCGGCGGTCCGGGAGCGAGCGGCGTGTGCGGCGCCTCGCAGCGCCCACAGCCGCACGCCCCACATCGGACCGAGCCCCCCGGGATCGTCGCCCACCCCCGCGAGCGACGACGACCACACGAGGATCGTCGGCTCGGCGAACAGCGGCAACGTGGGCATGGAGAGCCAGAGCGCCTGGTCGATCTGCTGATAGATGGCATGGGCACTCGGTGGCGCCAGGTCTTCGACGGCCTGGGAGAACAGTGCGTCGATCTTGGGATCATCGAATCCCGACCAGTCGGCGGAGACTGCTGCGCCGGTGACCGCCGGTGAGGTTGAGAACACGTTGCCCAACGCACTGGGGTACGCGCTCTGCTCCACCGGAACAAGGGCGAGATCGAAGGCGCCGCCGGGCAGCGCCGTGCCGTACAGCTGTGCGCTCGACATCGGTGTGGCGGCCACGTCGAATCCCGCCGCCACGAGCTGTGCGGCCACGATGGGCCCCACCGCGGCGGACCATGGGTCGTCTGCCGCCCACACGATGTTCAGTGTCACCGGCTTGCCGTGGCTCGACCACGTGTCTCGAGCATCGGTCGTGAACCCGCTCTGCTCGAGCAGGCGCGCCGAGAGCGCGGGGTCAGCCTGCTCGTAGCCAGAGGCGTCGTCGGCATATCCCGGTTCGCCGTTGGCGACAAGGTGGTTGTTGTCCTCCCACACCGAATGGTCCTCGGGTTGCCCGACACTCTCGACGATGCCGGCCCGGTCGATGGCATGGGCGATGCCTTCACGGACCGCGGCCACGTTCAGCGGGGTGCGTCGCACGTTGAATTCGAGTTGGAGCATCGTCGTGCCCAAGCCCACCTGGGTCTCCAACACCGACGACGACGAGGCCTGGGCCATGAACGATGCGTCGAACCCGCCCGGGTAGGCGACCTGGACACTCCCTTGTCCCAAGGCAGAGGTGAGGGCGTCGTCGCCGGTGACGGCGCGCACCACGATCCGGTCCAGGCTCGGCGCGCTCCCCCACCAGCGCGGATTGCGGGTCAGGACGATGTCGGTCCCGGGCTGCCACGACGCCACTTCGTAGGGGCCGCCCGACACCAACACGGACGGGGAGAACTGGTCGAACCCGTGGTTCCACCCCACCTGCTGCGCGATGTGGGCGGGGAGAAGGTCATCGAAGAGCGATGCCCAGTCGGCGAAGGGCGTGCGGAACACGACCGTCACCGTCTTCCCGCCGTTGGACCCGGTGAGCGATTCGATGTCGCGGTACCCCAGTGTGGACGTCACCGAATCTGGCGTCCCGTCGATGTCGGTGGCGCCCCCCTTCTGTGCATCCCAGGCGTAGAGAAAATCGGCCTCGCTGATGGGCACCCCGTCGGACCACACCGCCCGGGGATCGATCTTGTAGACGACGGTCTGCGGAGAGAGGCTGATGACCTCGGCGCTGTCGACGACGTTGGTATCGAGCTCGGGGGCCAGTCCGGGGCCCACCCGGAACACCTGGGCCCACACCATGCTCGCCACCATGCGCCCCGCCGGGGTGTCGCCCGCCACGGTGTGGTCGTTGAGCGTGGTCGGCACCTGGTCGAGAGCCACCGTGACCGTGCCCCCGGTGGTGGGGACCAGTGGGGGGGCGCTGTGCTTGGTGGCCTTGGCCCTCGAGGCCGCCCCACTCCCCGACCCCGCCGTCGTGGCGCAGGCCGAAGCGAGCACACAGAGCACGACCATGCCGAGCAGGCCCCCGGGGCGGCTGCGTCCCACCGGGGGCCGTCGCCACCGTGTCGCCGGCGTCGTCACACCTTCTCTCGTGCCGGCGCCGCCGGCGGTCACTGCAGGCGCAGGGCCAAGGTCACGGTGGTGAAGGTGAAGATGATCGCCACGGTGATCGTGATGCGGTCGAGGTTCTTCTCGACCACGGTCGAGCCGGCCGCCGCCTGCCCCACCGAACCACCGAACATGTCCGACAGTCCCCCACCCTTGCCCGAGTGCATGAGGATCAGGAAGATGAGCGCGAACGACGCCAGAAGGTGCAGCACCACGATCGCGATGGTCAGCACGGCGTCCTCCTGGGGCGGTCCGGACCCGCCAACGCTACCAAAGCCCTACCCCTGAAGGTCCGGCGCGCCCTCATCCGGTGGTGGAGGCCACCGAGGCCGCCGCCTGGACGATGGCGGCGAACGTGGCGGCCTCGAGGCTCGCTCCGCCCACCAGCAGCCCGTCGACGTCGGGCTGACGGACCAGCTCCGCGGTGTTGTCGGGCCGCACCGACCCCCCGTACTGGATCCGCACCGCCCCCGACGCCTCGGACCCCGTGCAGCTCCTCGACCACCCCTCGGATGTGGGCGCAGGCGGACTGGGCATCCTCGGCCGTGGCCGTCTGTCCGGTGCCGATGGCCCAGATGGGCTCGTAGGCCAGGACGAGCCCGACCACCTGCTCGGCCGGGAGGCCCTTGAGCGCGGCGGTGGTCTGCGACGTGAGGCGCGCCTCGGTCTCCCCCTCCTCGCGTTCCTCCTCGGTCTCCCCCACGCACACGATGGGGGTCATGGCATGGCGCAGGACCGCCCGCAACGTGGCCGCCACGACCTCGTCGGTCTGGGCGAAGAACTGCCGTCGCTCGGAGTGGCCGACGATCACCAACGACACGCCCAGGCGGGCCAGCATGGGAGGAGCGACCTCGCCCGTGAAGGCACCCTGGTCCTCGTGGTAGCAGTGCTGGGCACCGAGTGCGACCGGGATGGCGCGGTCCTCGATCACCGTCTGCACCGACCGCAGGCTCGTGAAGGAGGGATGCACCGACACGTCGAGCGACGCCACGTCGGCGGCCCCCAACCGCAGTCCGAGGTCCTGCACGGTCCGTATCGACTGCAGATGGTCGTGATGCATCTTCCAGTTGCCGCTCACCAGGGGGCGTCGTCTGGGCGCCGACCCCGTGTCACCGCTCTTGGCCACGTCAGGCTCCTTGGGCCGGGGCGTTCGACGCGTGGCGCAAGGCCTCGAGCCCGGGCAGGTCCCCGTGCTCGAGCAACTCCAGCGAGGCGCCACCCCCGGTGGAGACGAATCCGACGCGCCCGGCCAGACCGAGGTGCTCGAGGGCGGACACCGAATCGCCTCCCCCGACGATGCTGAAGCCCTTGGCGTCGGCGACCGCCCTCGCCACCGTGCGCGTCCCGGCCGCGAAGCGCTCGTCCTCGAACGCCCCCATGGGCCCGTTCCAGAACACCGTGGCGGCCGGCGTCACCACATCGGCGAAAGTGCCCGCGCTCTCGGGCCCGATGTCGAGGCCCCGCCACCCCCGGGGGATGTCGACCCCGATCATCCTCACCTCACCGCCCCCACCGGCCCCTTCGCCCACCGTGCCACCGGGCGCCAGGGCCACGAAGTCGGTGGGAAGGACGATGCGATCCCCCGCCTCCTCCAGCAGCTTGGCGCAGCCCTCGATGCGTCCCGCGTCGAGCAACGAGGCACCGACGCTGTGGCCCTGGGCGGCCAGGAACGTGAACGCCATGCCGCCGCCGACGATCAGGGAGTCCACTCCGTCCAACAGGGCCCGCAGGACCCCGAGCTTCTCCCCCACCTTGGCCCCGCCCACCACGGCCACGAAGGGACGGTCCGGTCCCACGAGCAGTCCCCCGAGCGTCCCCACCTCCCGCGCCAGGAGGCGACCGGCCGCCGACGGCAGGCGGGTGGGCGGCCCCACGATCGAGGCGTGGGACCGGTGCGAGGCACCGAAGGCGTCGTTCACGTAGGCGTCGAACCCCGCCACGAGCCGATCGACGAAGCCGTGGTCGTTGGCCTCTTCTCCGGGGTCGAAGCGGAGGTTCTCGAGCAGCGCCACCCCGGGAGCGAGCTCGGCCAGCCGGGCCCGCACCGGGGCCAGCTCGAAACGCGGATCGACGCCACCTTTGGGCCGGCCCAGGTGGGTGCAGGCCGTGACCTGCGCGCCCCGGTCGTCAGCCACGACAGCGTGGGGAGGGCGGCCCGGATGCGGAAGTCGTCCTCGACCACGACCTCCCCCCCGGGCCCGTGACCGAGGGGCACGTTGAAGTCGACCCGCACCAGGACACGGCGTCCCTCGACGTCGGGAAGGTCCTCGAGCAGCGGCAGCCCCGCGAGCGGGCCCGCGGTCGGGCCGCGACACCTCAGCCATCGTCTTCACCCCGGCGTACCCCGTGCGCGCTCAGGACGGTGGAGGGCCGGCCGCACCGAGCAGCGCGACCAGGTCGACGAGCCGGTTGGCGTAGCCCCACTCGTTGTCGTACCAGCCCTGCACCTTGACGAGCGTGGTGTCGGCGTCCACCGGCATGACCATGGTGAGCCCGGCGTCGAAGGTGCACGAGGCGGGGCTGCCCACGATGTCCGAGGACACGATGGGGTCCTCGGTGTACTCGAGCACGCGGGCCAGCGGGCCGGTCGGTGGCCGCCTGGCGGAACGCCGCGTTCACCTCGTCGACGGTCACCGCCCGGGAGACGAGGGCGGTGAAGTCGGTGATCGACCCGTCGCCCACCGGCACCCGCAGGGCGGCGCCGTCGAGACGGCCCTCCATGGCGGGCAGCACGAGACCGGTGGCGCCGGACGCCGCCCGTCGAGACCGGCACGATGTTCTGGGCCGCGGCCCGGGCCCGGCGGAGGTCGTTGTGGGGGAGGTCGAGCAGGTTCTGGTCGTTGGTGTAGGCGTGCACGGTCGTCATGAGGCCGTTGCGAACGCCGAAGGCGTCGTCGAGGACCTTGACCATGGGCACGAAGCAGTTGGTGGTGCACGATGCGTTGGACACCACGACATGGCGGGCGGGATCGAACTCGTCGTCGTTGACGCCCATGACGAAGGTGGCGTCGGCGTCCTTCGAGGGGGCCGAGATGACCACCCGCTGGGCGCCACCCTCGAGATGGGTGGCCGCCGGCACTGCGTGAGGTGAAGCGCCCCGTCGACTCGACCACCACCTCGACGCCCAGCTCCTCCCACGGGCAGTGCCTTGGGATCTCGCTCGGCCAGCACCCGGATGGGTCGGCCGTCCACCACGATGTGGTCGCCCTCGGCGTGCACCTCGGCCGCCGAACCGGCCGTGGGTGGTGTCGTAGCGCAGCAGGTGGGCGTTGGTCCGGGCGTCGGTGAGGTCGTTGACCGCCACCACCTGGACGTCGGCGCCCTGGGCGCGCGCCGCCCGCAGGAAGTTCCTGCCGATGCGCCCGAAGCCGTTGATCCCTACCCGTACCGTCATCAGGTCCTATCCGACCAGACGGGCCGAGGGCGGCCGCCAGTCTCGCCGGGTCGTGGGCCAGGCCGTTCGCCTTGGCCAGCGTGGCCTGCCACCACGGCCACGTCGAGATCCCCGAGGGCGATGGAGGCCGGGTCGGCCACCACGACGTCGACCTCGATGCCGTGCGCGGCCAGGGCGGCCACGTGGTCGGCCACGTCGTAGCCGGCCGTCTCCTGCCCCTCCGGGCGGAGGTTGGCCACGTAGACGCGACGTCCCGGCGACGTCCGGATGCCCTCGGCCAGGCCGGGGACGGCCACGGCGGCCAGGACGCTCGTGAACAACGACCCCGGTCCCATGACCACCTGGTCGGCCCGGGCCAGCGCCTCGAGGGCCACGGGGGATGCGGGCGGGTCGGCTGGGCACGAGCGACACCCGCCGGATGTGGGCGGCCCGGCCGACCTCGGTCTGCCCCTCGATCTCCCCCCCGGCGGCCTCGGCCTTGAGCACCACCGGCTCCGGTGCCGCCGGCACGACCCGGCCGACGGCTCCGAGGAGCCGGGCCGCCTCGTCCAGACCCTTCTGGGGGTCGCCGCAGGCTTCCATCAGCCCGGCGATGACGAGGTTGCCCAGAGCGTGACCGACCAGCTCGTCGGGCCTCGAAGCGCAGTTCGAAGGCGGCAGCCAGGGCCGAACCCTCCTCGGCCAGGGCCACCAGGCACTTGCGCAGGTCGCCGGGGGGCATGATGTCGAGCTGGCGCCGCAGGCGACCCGACGACCCGCCGTCGTCGGCCACCGAGACCACGGCGGTGAGCTCCCCGGCGTAGAGCCGTGCCGCGCGCAGCGTGGCGGCGAGCCCGTGGCCACCGCCCACCGCCACCACCCGGGGCCGACGGTGACCGGTCACCGGTCGATGTCCGCGGTGGATGACGACGGGCGCGGCTCCCCGCGTCCGCAGCCGGGCGCCGAGCTCCTCGGCCAGCGCCACCGAGCGGTGCCGCCCGCCCGTGCAGCCCAGGGCGATGGTCAGGTACGACTTGCCCTCCTCGACGAAGGCGGGCAGGAGCAACCCCACCAGGTCGTCGACCCGGTCGAGGAAGGGCCCGGTGGCCTCCTGGCCCATGACGAAGTCCCGCACGGGCTCGTCGAGCCCCGACAGGGGACGCAGCTCCTCCACCCAGTGGGGATTGGGCAGGAACCGGCAGTCGAGGACGAGGTCGGCGTCGAGGGGCAGGCCGTGCTTGTACCCGAACGACACCACCGACATGCGCATGCCCGACTCCGAGTCGTCGCCGAAGAGGTCGGTGACCCGCTGGCGCAGCTGGTTGACGTTGAGCTCGGCCGTGTCGACCACGACGTCGGCCCGGGCCCGCACGGGCTCGAGGAGCCGGCGCTCGTCGGTGATGGCCTCGGCCACCTGGCGTTCCAGGATGGGGTGGCGCCGGCGGGTGCCCTCGAAGCGCCGCACCAGGACGTCCTGGGGGGCGTCGAGATAGACGAGCTGGACGCGATGGCCCTGGGCCCGTAGGGCGTCGATGGCGGGGAGGGCCTCTTCGACCCGGGCCCCTCCACCCCGGCCCAGCACCAGCGCCACCCGGTCCTGGGTCGAGCCGGGCCGGCTGACCACCTCGGCCACCTCGCTGAGCAGCGAGGGCGGCATGTTGTCGATCACGTACCAGCCGGAGTCCTCGAGGGCCGCCGCGGCCGTGGACCTCCCCGCCCCCGACATGCCGGTGATCACCAGGTAGTCGCTCACGTGTGGCCCATCCTCAGCGCCGGGGCCCCTCGGCCGCGTCCTCGGCGTCTCGAGGCGGCCCACTCCCATCCTGGCCCAGCGTCGGGGCCAACGGCGTGACCGATCCCGGAATTCGTGGCCGGGGGGGCACCGAGTGCAGGTGGTCGTACACCGCTCGGGCGACGGCCTCGGGGAGCCAGGCCAGAGCCAGGAGGTCCTCGAGCGAGGCGGCCCGCAGCGCCCGCAGGCTCCGGTAGTGCCGGAGGAGCCGGGCCCGACGCGCCGGCCCCAGGCCGGCCACGCCCTCCAGGGCGCTGCTGGTCATGCGCCGTCCCCGCAGGTCCCGGTGATAGGAGATGGCGAAGCGATGCGCCTCGTCGCGCACCCGCTGCAGGAGAAACAGCGCCTCGGACCCCCGGGGGATGGGCACGGGGTCGGGCCGCCCCGGGACGAAGACCTCCTCGAAGCTCTTGGCCAGGGCGGCCACGGGGATCTCCTCGGACAGTCCCAGGCGACCCAGGACCCGCACCCCCACCCCCAGCTGGCCCTTGCCCCCGTCCAGCAGGAGCAGCTGGGGCGGGTAGGCGAAGCGCCGGGCCCGGGCCCTGCCGGCCGTGGCCGCCTCGCCCCGGGTCTGGGCCCGGGCCTCGAGCAGGGCGCTCAGGCGCCGGGTGAGGACCTCCTCCATGGCCGCGTAGTCGTCGTTGCCGGGCACGTCGCGCAAGCGGAAACGCCGGTACTCCGACTTGCGGGGGAGGCCGTCCTCGAGCACCACCATGGACCCCACGTAGTCGGTGCCCTGCAGGTGGCTCATGTCGTAGCACTCGATCCGCAGTGGGGCCTGGGCCAGCCCGAGCACCTCCCGCAGCGACTCCAGGGCCCGGGCCCGGCTGTCGTGGTCCGAGGCCCGGCGCAGCCGGTGGCGGGCGAGCTCCTCCCCGGCGTTGCGCGTCACGGTCTGCAAGAGCGTGCGCTTGCCCCCCGCTGCGGCACGCGCAGCGCCACCGGGGCCCCCCGCCGGTCGGCCAGGAAGGCCTCGTACACCTCGGCCGTCTCGGGGAGGTCGGGCACGAGGACCTGGCGCGGCACCCCGGGCGCGGCGGCTCCTTCGGTCCCCCACGTCCGGGGGTCTCCGGCCCCCGAGGTCCAGCCCGAGCTGTCGCCTCCCCGCACCCGGGCCACCTGCCGAGGGGCCGGCGCCAGGGGCTCGGCGTCGCCGTAGAGCTCCTCGAGGACGCGCCCCACGAGCTGGGGCCGGGTGAGCTCCTCCACCTTGTCCACCACGAAGGCCCGCCGGCCCACGATGCGGCCCCGGCGCACGTGGAACACGCACACCGCCGCTTCGAGGGGGTCCTCGTCGATGCCCACCACGTCGAGGTCCTCGGGGCGCTCGGTCACCACCTGCTGGCGCTCACACGCCATGCGCAGCGTGTGGAGCCGGTCGCGCAGGCGGGCGGCGCGCTCGAAGTCGAGGGCGTCGGCCGCCTCCTCCATCTCGGCTACCAGCCGGCGCTCGACGTCGTCGGTGTCCCCGGCCAAAAACGCCATGAGATCGGCGACCATGGCGTCGTAGCGCTCGTGGTCGACCGCGCCGATGCACGGGCCCGAGCACCGCTCGATGTGGAACAGCAGGCACGGCTTGCCCAGCTTGGTGTGGCGGTCGAGCTTGCGGTCCGAGCAGGTCCGCACCTGGAACGTGCGCAGCAGGAGGTCGAGGGTGTCGCGGATGGCCCCCACGTGCGCGTAGGGGCCGAAGTAGCGCACCTCGGGCCGGCGCCGGCCGCGGACCACCGCCGCCCTCGGCCACTCGTCGGCGAGGGTCACCGCCATCGACGGGTAGGACTTGTCGTCGTTCAGCCGGATGTTGAAGCGGGGCCGGTGTCGCTTGATGAGCGCGTACTCGAGGAGGATGGCCTCCACCTCGTTGGCGACCTGGATCCACTCCACGTGGTCGGCCAGCCGCCACCATCTGCGCCGTGCGGGGCGCCAGGGTGTCCGGGTCGGCGAAGTAATTGCTCAGCCGGCTGCGCAGCGATTTGGCCTTGCCCACGTACAGGACCCGTCCGTCGGCGTCCAGGAATTGGTACGAGCCGGGGGCGTCGGGGATGGTCCCCGGGGACGGGCGGGTACGCACACTCTCCACTGTGCCGTACGGAGGGCGCCCGGTCGTGCACCGAGCTCGGGCCGCACGCCCGGGGGGCCGGCCGACATAGACTGGGGGTAAGCGCCGGCCTGGTATCCCGGCGTACATAACGCTCCGAGGCCGACAACCCCGCGGATGGGCGACCAGGCTGTCCCCGCCGGCCACCATCGGAGTGCTCCCCGAAGGGGGTTGACCATGTTCCGGTTGCAGCGGGCGCTCCCCGAGCGCTATGGCGACGCGACGTCCGACCAACTCGACGGCGTGGATCGCCGAGGCCAAAGCCGAGCTCGGTCCCCGGGTGCTGATCGTCGGCCACCATTACCAACGGGACGAGGTGATGCGCTGGGCCGATGCCCGGGGCGACTCCTTCGGCCTGTCGCGCACCGCCGCGGATCGACGCGATGCCGATTACATCGTGTTCTGCGGGGTGCACTTCATGGCCGAGTCGGCCGACATCCTGACCGCCGCGAACCAGCAGGTGATCCTCCCCGACCTCAACGCGGGGTGCTCCATGGCCGACATGGCCGACATCGATTCGGTCGAGGAGGCCTGGGAGGCACTGGCCGCGGTGACCGACGTCGAGCGCGTCGTGCCCGTCACCTACATGAACTCCTCGGCCGCCCTGAAGGCCTTCGTGGGTCGCCACGGCGGCGCGGTGTGCACCTCTTCCAACGCCCGGGCCGTGCTCACCTGGGCCCTCGACCCCGCCGGCACGGGGGTGGCCCAGGGGGACAAGGTCCTGTTCTTCCCCGACCAGCATCTCGGCCGTAACACCGGCTACGAGCTCGGCTGGGGCGCCGGCGACATGCGGGTGTGGAACCCCCTCCTCGACATGGGCGGCCTCGACGACACCGACGTCAAGAGCGCCACCTTGTTGCTGTGGAAGGGCCACTGCTCGGTGCACCAGCGTTTCCGGCCCGAACACGTCGACGCCTTCCGCGCCGAGCATCCCGGGGGCCTCGTCTTCATCCACCCCGAGTGCGCCCACGACATCGTCGAGATGGCCGACGAGGTGGGGTCGACCGACTTCATCATCCGGGCCGTCGAGGCGGCCCCGGCGGGCTCGGTCATCGGAGTGGGCACCGAGATCCACCTCGTGAAGCGCCTCGACGACGAGAACCCCGACAAGACCGTGGTGTCGCTCGACCCGCTGGTGTGTCCGTGCTCGACCATGTTCCGCATCGACGCCGCCCACCTGTGCTGGGTGCTCGAGCGCCTGGTGGAGGGCGAGGTCGTGAACCGGATCACCGTCGAGCCGCAGACCGCGCACTGGGCCCGGATCGCGCTCGAGCGGATGCTCGAGATCACCTGAGGCGGCTCAGTCGGTGTCGGGGTGCCCGTCCTCCTGATCGGGACGGAACGGCCACTCCTCGAACGACCGCGCACCGGCCTCCCGCCGCGAACCGCAGTACCCACAGGTCTCGCCACGGGGTGTCGGGGTCGTTGCCGTACTCGACCCACACCCGGACCACGGCGGTGTCGGCGTCGACGGCGATCACCTCACTCGACATGGTGAAGTCCTCGTCGGGTCCGTCGCGCTCGGCCTCCCAGAATTGCGCCAGCTCGTCCAGGCCGACCACCGGATCGGCCCACGGGGACGTCGTGTAGCTCACGTCGGGGGTGAAGAGCTCGGCCAGGCGGTCCGAGCCCGGAGTGCGCCAGGCCTCTTCGTAGCCCTCGAGCCAGCGGGCGACATGGTCACGCCGGACGACGGCCATCAACCCGCCTTGCGACGCTTGGCCGCCGCGGCCCGGGCCGCGGTCCCGGTGCTCTTCGACGCCCCGGTGCTCTTCACCGGCCTGGCGCCTCGGACGCGGGCTCCCCCGCGGCCTTTTTCGCCGGGGCGCGCCGGCGGGGCGAAGGCCCGAGGCGCGGCGGACCGTCTCGGCCGGCCCGTTCCAGCACCGGTGCGAGCACCTGGCCGGTATAGCTCGCGGCGTTCTCGGCCACATCCTCGGGCGTACCCTCGGCGATGACCCTCCCGCCCCGCTCGCCCCCTTCGGGACCGAGGTCGACGATCCAGTCCGAGGTCTTGATCACATCGAGGTTGTGCTCGATGACGATGACGGTGTTGCCCTGGTCCACGAGCCGGCTCAACACCTCCAGGAGCTTGCGGACGTCGTCGAAGTGCAGGCCGGTGGTCGGCTCGTCGAGGACGTACAAGGTGTGCCCGGTCGACCGCCGTGACAGTTCCGAGGACAGCTTGACCCGCTGGGCCTCGCCCCCCGACAGCGTGGGGGCGGGCTGTCCGAGCCGGATGTAGCCCAGTCCCACGTCGACCAGTGTCTGGAGGTGCCGGGCGATGGTGGGCTGGTTGGCGAAGAACGACAACGCCTCCTCGCACGACATGTCGAGGACGTCGCCGATGTTCTTGCCCTTGAACGTCACCTCGAGCGTCTCCCGGTTGTAGCGGGCGCCGCCGCACACCTCACACGGCACGTACACGTCGGGGAGGAAGTGCATCTCGATCTTGATGGTGCCGTCGCCCGCGCACGCCTCGCAGCGCCCGCCCCGCACGTTGAACGAGAACCGGCCGGGCAGATAGCCCCGCACCTTGGCTTCGTTGGTCTGGCTGAAGAGCTTCCGGACGTGATCGAACAACCCGGTGTAGGTGGCGGGGTTCGACCGCGGCGTGCGCCCGATGGGCGACTGGTCGATGGCCACCACCTTGTCGACGTACTTGACGCCGTCGATGCCCTTGTGCTGGCCCGGCGTGGTCCGGGCCCGGTGCACCTGCGCCAGCATCGACTGCAGCAGGATGTCGTTGACGAGGGTGGACTTGCCCGATCCCGACACGCCCGTGACCGCCACCAGGCATCCGAGGGGGAAGGCCACGTCCACACCGTGCAGGTTGTGCTCGCGCGCCCCGCGCACGACGAGTTGCTCTCCCGATCCCGGACGGCGCTTGTGGGGCACCGGGATGAACCGCTCCCCCGTGAGATAGCTGCCGGTGACCGACGCCTTGGCCTTCAACAGGCCCGGCACCGCTCCGCTGTAGACGATCTCCCCGCCGTGCTCACCGGCGCCGGGGCCGATGTCGACCACGTGGTCGGCGCTACGGATGGTCTCCTCGTCGTGCTCGACCACGATCACGGTGTTGCCGAGATCACGCAGGCGCACCAGCGTGTCGAGCAGCCGGCGGTTGTCGCGCTGGTGCAGCCCGATCGAGGGCTCGTCCAGCACGTACAGGACCCCCACCAGTCCCGAGCCGATCTGGCTGGCCAGCCGGATGCGTTGGGCCTCGCCTCCCGACAACGTGGAGGTGCCGCGCGCCAGGGACAGATAGTCGAGCCCCACGTCGAGCAGGAACCGCAGCCGGGCCCGCACCTCGCGCAACACCCGGTCGGCGATGAGGTGCTCGCGCTCGCTGAGCTCGAGCGCGTCGACCTCGGCCGCGGCGCGCGTGATCGAGAGGCTGCACAGCTCGAAGATGTTGAGCCCACCCACCGTGACCGCCAGCGATTCGGGCTTGAGCCGCGCCCCGTGACACGTCGGGCACGGGACCTCCCGCATGAACGTCTCGGTCCACTGCCGCACCGCATCGGAGTCCGAGTCCCGGTGCCGCCGCTTGATCCAGGGCACGATCCCCTCGAACTGCGACGTGAACGAGCGCTGGCGCCCGTAGCGGTTGCGGTAGCGCACGTGCACCTGGCGCGAGCCCGAGCCGTACAGCAGGACCTTGCGGTCCTTGGCCCGGAGCTTCTCCCAGCGCGTGTCGGTGGAGAACCCGAACTCGCCCGCCACCGCTTCCACGATGCGGTCGAACCAGCGGCTGTGGCCACCGGTCCAGGGCGAGATGGCCCCTTCCTCGAGCGTCCGGGTGGGATCGGGCACCACCAGGTCGGGGTCGACCTCGAACTGGGTGCCGAGCCCGTCGCACGCCGGGCACGCCCCGTAGGGCGAGTTGAACGAGAAGTTGCGCGGCGCCGGCTCTCCGAACGACAGCCCGCAGAAGGTGCACGCCAGGTGCTCGGAGAACGTGATCAGCTCCTCGGCCCCGTCCTCGCCGATGATGCCGATCTCGGCGATGCCGTCGGTCAGTCGCAGCGCGGTCTCCATCGACTCGGTCAACCGCTGGCGGATGTCGTCGCGTCGTACCAACCGGTCGACGACGACCTCGATGGTGTGCTGCTCGTAGCGGGCCAGGCTGAGCGCGCCCCGCTCGGAGAGCTCGACGACCTCGCCGTCGACCCGGGCCCGGGCGAACCCCTGCTTGGCCAGATCGTCGAGGAACGCCTCGTACTCCCCCTTGCGTCCCCGCACCACGGGGGCGAGCACCTGGAAGCGCGTCCCCTCGGGCAGGTCGAGGATACGGTCCACGATCTGCTGGGGAGTCTGACGAGCCACGGGACGACCGCAGTTCGGACAGTGGGGGTGGCCCACCCGGGCGTAGAGCAACCGGAGGTAGTCGTAGATCTCGGTGACGGTGCCCACCGTCGACCGGGGGTTGCGGCTGGAGGACTTCTGGTCGATCGAGATGGCCGGGGACAACCCCTCGATGAAGTCGACGTCGGGCTTGTCCATCTGCCCCAGGAACTGGCGGGCATACGACGACAGCGACTCGACGTAGCGGCGCTGGCCCTCGGCGTAGATGGTGTCGAACGCCAGGGACGACTTGCCCGACCCCGACAGACCCGTGAAGACGATGAGGCGGTCACGCGGGAGCTCGAGCGAGACGTCGCGCAAATTGTGTTCTCGTGCCCCGCGGATCACCAGCCGGTCGGCCATCGCAGGGAGGCTACCGGTGGGGCGAGGGGCCGGGGACGGTGGCGCGCGCCACGTCACGCGGTCGGCACGGGAACCGCCAGCCCGGCCGCGCCCGGTGAGGTCGGGGTGTCGCCCGCCTCGACCAGGGCCAGCCGGAGCTCGGCGATGTCGTCGCGCAGCAGTGCCGCCTCCTCGTAGCGCAGCTCGGTGGCCGCCAGGCGCATCTCCTGTTCGAGGCGCACCACCAGGCGTTGCAGCTCGTCGATGGGGAGGGCGCTCAGCTCGGCCATCTCGTCCACGGCGGTGGTGTCGTCGCCGGCGCGGCGTGCACCGGCCAGGCGCCGTCCCCCCACGCCGTCTCTCTGGGGCAGGCGAGGAGCCCGCACCGGGAGGTGGCCCGGCCGGGTCCTGCCTCCCCGGCTTCCGCTGGCGCGCCCCACGCTCGGCCCGGTGCCCACACCGGCGGGCCGGATGCTGGCCAGGATGTCGGTGACGGCCTTGCGGATGGTCGTGGGGTCGATGCCGTGTTCGGCGTTGTAGGCCTGCTGCAGGGCGCGCCGGCGCTGCGTCTCGGAGATCGCGGCGCGCATGGCGTCGGTGATGGTGTCGGCGTAGAGCACCACGAGGCCGTCCACGTTCCGCGCGGCGCGCCCCATGGTCTGGATCAGTGACGAGGCCGAGCGCAAGAACCCCGTCTTGTCGGCGTCGAGGATGGCCACCAGCCGGACCTCGGGGAGGTCGAGGCCCTCGCGCAGGAGGTTGATGCCCACGAGCACGTCGTACTCGCCCAGCCGCAGGTCGCGCAGGAGCTCGATCCGGGTGATCGTGTCGATGTCGGAGTGGAGATAGCGCACCCGCACCCCCAGCTCCACCAGGTAGTCGGTGAGGTCCTCGGCCATCTTCTTGGTGAGCGTGGTGACGAGGGACCGCCCTCCCGCCTCTGACGCCTTGTGGATGCGCTCCATGAGGTCGTCGATCTGGCCCGTGGTGGGTTGGATCACCACCTCGGGGTCGACCAGACCGGTGGGCCTGATGACCTGGTCCACCACTTGGCTCGACACGTCGAGCTCGTAGCTTCCCGGGGTGGCCGACAAGAAGATCACCTGGCCCACCCGCTCGGTGAACTCGTCGAAGGTCAGCGGGCGGTTGTCGAGCGCGGAGGGCAGCCGGAAGCCGTGCTCGACAAGGGTTTCCTTGCGCGACCGGTCGCCTTCGTACTGGCCGTGGATCTGGGGGACCGCCACGTGGCTCTCGTCGATGACCGTCAAGAAGTCGGGTGGGAAGAAGTCGAGAAGGGTGTGGCTGGGTTCGCCGGCGCGGCGCCCGTCGAGATGGCGGCTGTAATTCTCGATGCCGTTGCACACCCCCACCTCGGCCAACATCTCGAGATCGTGCTCCGTCCGCATGCGCAGGCGCTGGGCCTCGAGCAGCTTCCCTGCCGACTGCAGCTCCGTGAGGCGTTGGCCCAGCTCGGTCTGGATCGACACGATGGCGCGCCGCATGGTCTCGTCGCCGGCGCCGTAGTGGGTGGCGGAGAACACCACGAGCTCGTCGATGTCCTCGCCCGTGTCCCCGGTGAGCGCGTCGAAGCGCCGTATCCGCTCCACCTGGTCGCCGAAGAGCTCGATGCGCACCGCCTCCTGCTCGTAGACGGGATGGAGCTCCACGGTGTCGCCCCGGACCCGGAAATGGCCACGCGTGAGCACGGCGTCGTTGCGGTCGTAGTGCAGCTCCACCAGCTTGCGGAGCAGGTCCCGCTGGTTCACGGTGTCGCCGGGCCGCAGCGCCATGATCCGCTGGCGGTACTCCTCGGGTGACCCCAGTCCGTAGATGCACGACACCGACGCCACCACGATGACGTCGCGCCGCAGCAACAGGCTCGAGGTGGTGGCATGGCGGAGCCGGTCGATCTCGTCGTTGATCGACGAGTCTTTCTCGATGTAGGTGTCCGAGGTCGGCAGGTACGCCTCGGGCTGGTAGTAGTCGTAGTACGACACGAAGTACTCGACCCGGTTGTTGGGGTAGAGCTCTCGCAGCTCGGCCGCCAACTGGGCCGCCAGGGACTTGTTGGGCTCGATGATCAGGGTGGGTCGCTGGGCCTGCTCGATGGTCCAGGCGATCGTGGCGGTCTTCCCGCTGCCGGTGATACCCAGCAGCGTCTGGTAGCGGTCGCCCCGGGCGATGCCCGCCGTGAGGGACTCGATGGCGCGCGGCTGGTCGCCCGCGGGGCGTAACGGGGTCAGAACCTCGAAGCGGGGCACCGTTCGATCGTACCGGGGGGGTGTCACGGCCCGTCCGGGGCAGGGGTCAGGGCGCGGGCCGGCTCCTCGCCTCCAGGGCGGCCCACACCCGGTCGACCTCGACCTCGAGATGGGCCCGGTCCGTCGAGTTGTCGATGACGAAGTCGGCCCCCGCACGACGCTCCTCCCGGCTGGCCTGGGCGGCGATACGCGCCTCGGCATCGGCACGGGAGAACCCCCGCTGGCCCACCAGGCGCTGCACCGCGATCTCGACGGGGCAGTCGACCACCACCACCACGTCCAGGGCCAGCACGCCCCGGTGCTCGGGCTTGAGCAGCGGGATGTCGAGCACGACCACCCCGTCGCGGTCTTGCGCCGCGGCCCGGCGCTGCGCCATGACGGCGCTGATGGCGGGATGGGTGATGGCGTTGAGGGCGCCCAGTGCCTCGGCATCGGCGAAGGCGAGGGCGGCCAGCGCGGCCCGGTCGATGGTGCCGTCCGGGGCCAGGATGCCGGGGCCGAAGCGCGTCACCAGGGGCTCGTAGGCCGGACCGCCGGGAACGACCACCTCGCGGGCGATGCGGTCGGCGTCGATGAGGACCGCCCCTCGCCCCACCAGGAGGTCCCCCACCGTCGACTTGCCCGAACCGATCCCTCCGGTCAGCCCGACTGCGAGCACGACCGCTACCGGCCGGGGCGCTTCCCGGCCCCGGCCTCGTCCACCAGGGCCTGGAGGGTCCCCGCCGCGGTGGCCTCCCACGTCAGCTCCTCGGCCCGGCGACGGGCCCCGTCGCCCAGGCGCGTCCGGAGGGCCGAGTCGGTGAGCACCGCCGTCACGGCGTCGGCAAAGGGGGCGATCGGCCCCGGGTCGCCGGCGCGCCGGCTGTGATCGGCGCCGACGTTCACCACGAGGCCCGACACCCCGTCCTCGACGGCGTCCACGTGACCGGCGATGCGCGACACCACCGCCGGGGTGCCGCACGCGGCCGCCTCGGTCGCGGTCATGCCCCACCCCTCGCGCTGGGACGTGCTCGCCACCACCCAGGCCCGTCGGTAGAGGGAGAGCAGCTCGTCGTCGTCCACGTGGCCCGGGAGCTCGATCCACCCGACGGCGCCGAGCGCGTGTTGATGCGCCTCGAGACGGGCCCGCTCGTATCCCTCCCCCACGATCACCACGTGCAGATCGGGGACCCTGCGCCGCACCTCGACCAAGGCGTCCATGAGCAGGTCGAACCGCTTCACCGGGACCAGACGGCCGACGGCGACGACGAGCGGATGCCCGGAGCGGGCCCCACCCGGTGAGAACAGGGGGTCGATGCCGGGCCGGACCACGCTCACCCGCGACGGACGCAGTTTGAGCATGGCCACGATCTCGTGGCGCGACGACTCCGAGAGCGTGACGACACGCGTGTCGCGATACAGCGGCGGTGCCACCTTTCGCTCGAAGAACTCCCCCACCTCGGCGTGCCACGGGCGCAGGACCATCTGCCACATCTCGGCGTGCACGTGATGCAGGAACACGATGCGCGGGCACCGGGCCCACAGCGGGGAGAAGAAGGGCATGCCGTTCCAGATCTCCACCAGGCCGTCGGGACTTCCGCTCGTCCCCAGCAGACCGCTCAGCGCGACCCGGGGGAAGACGCTGTGTCGCCTCCCCTTGCGCACCACGTGATAGCCGCTGCGCTCGACGCGGGCCGGATGGCCCGCGGCCACCGACGTCCGCAGGGTGACGTCGAGACCGGCATCGGCCCAGCGCGACGCCACCTGGTGCGCGTGGCACTCCGATCCCCCTGCCTCAGGGTCGTCGAGATCTCTCCAGGCCAGCATCTGGACACGGCGCAGCCCCACGTCGAGGGCACGAGCCACCACCTCGTCGAGCGAGGGCGTCGTCGGCGCCTGATGCCGATCTCGGACTTCGGTCACGATTCGTCACGCTATCGACTCCGATGCCGCTGCCGAAGCATCGTCGGCGCCGGCGCGGCGCCGGGCACTCCGTCGGTGCACGGTGACGAAACAGCCCGCCATGACCGCACACAACCCCACCTGCACGGCGAGGTCGGCTCGGGCCGTCGCCAGGTACTGGCCCCCGGCCGCGTCGGTGGCCCCGGCCAAGGCGATGGCTCCGAGGGCGAGCACGACCACCACCCACCGCCACCCGATGCCGAGGAGGTAGATGCCGAGCGCGAGCGTGACCGACAGGAAGACCATGGCGAGCACGAGCGTGGAGAACGCCGGGGCCGCGGCGGTGAACTTGTGCCCGAACACGAGGGCGAGAACCCGATGCGCCGCGAAGCCGGCCATGGCGAGCAGGACCGCACAGGGGATGGCCATCACCGCGAAGGTGTGGGCGAGTTGACGCAGCGCGTGCGACCCCCGTTGGTGCCGCAGAGCGGCCTCGGGGAGGAGATAATTGACGAGCACGAGCGCCACGAACACGAGCGCCTTGGACGGAACCGAGATGGCCGCGTAGGAACCGGAGCGATCGTGCATCTCGTGCACCTTGCGTCCCAGCACGACGACGTCGGTGTTCTGCAAGACGGCCAGGAGCAAGAGGCTGCCCAGCGCGGTGAGCACGTCGGCGAGGAGGAACCTCCCGCCGTGCACCGTCATCGCCACCGCACCACCGGTCTCCTCGATAGCCACTTCGGGTTCGGCTGGCGGTAGCAGCGCCGTGCGGCGGGCCACGGCCCGGGTGGCGGTGATGCGGGCGTGGGTGGCGGTGATCACCTCCGCGAACAACAGGCCCAGGGCGGCTCCCTCCACCTTGAACTCGGCCGCCATGCCGACCGTCAGGGCGCAGCGCGTCACCGCCTCGATCACGAGGTTGATCGACAGGTCCTTGTAGTCGCGGCCCACCTGCAGCAAGCCGCGGTCGATGGACACGAGGACGAAGACCCCACCCGCGGTCAGGATCTCGGTGACACCGCTCGGGGACGGGAGCGACAGGGCGTGGGCCACCGGGCCCCGGATCAACAACATGACGACGGCGAGCACCACGACGAAGGCCTCGCCGATGCGGTGCACGCGCGCCACCCAGGGCCGGACGCGCTGGCCGAGCCCGGCCGTCTGCCAGGCCGAGACCCGGCGCACCACCCCCACGAGCAACGCCGTCCCCGGCATCGACACCACCAGGAAGAGGCTCAGGAGGTCGATCAGGGTGCCGTACTGGCCGGTGTTGAGGACGTGCGCCACGAACACCGTGGTGAGGAGGCTGACCACGCCGACCAGCGCGGCGGCGATGGCGAGCGGGACGGCATGACGGAGCTCCGATGTCGGCTGCGCATCGGGCGCGTCCTCTCCGCTGCGATCGGGGGCCGTGTCTCGCTCCACTACGACGTCCCCCCACCGCTGACCACCGCGGTGCGCCGGGGGACGATGGGCGCATCGCGACCCGTCCCGGTCTCGGCCCGGGGCCCCGACTGCTCCTCGTGATAGATCTTGTCGACGTTCACCGACCAGATGTCGTGGCCCGCGTCCTGCACGATGTTCTCGACCGTCAGCATGGCCGTGTACATCGAATGGTCCTGGTTGTTGTACTTGTGCATCCCGTTGCGTCCCACGGGGTGGACGTTGGGGACCTCGGCGGACAGCCAGTGCCGCATCGTGTCCACCGCGGCACGATACGCGTCGTCGTAGACGGGATAGGCCTTCGGCATGCGCACCACGTAGCCGCGTTGCACCTGGGCCGGGGCGACCAGCCCGATGACGGCGAGCTCGGCGGTGGCCAGCGCCACGAGCTCTTCGTCACTCTTCTCCCACATCTGGTCGCCCTCGAAGACGAAGTACTCCATCCCGAGGCAGGTGGTGCCGGCCCGCACCATGAACGGGGACCACGCCCCGAAGTTCTGGATCCGGCCCACCTTCACCTGCGGTGAGTGGATGTAGATCCAGTTGTCGGGAAACCCGCACCCCTCGGGCACCACCAGCGCCACGGTCAGGAAGTCGCGGTACTGCAGGGCCCGCGCCGCGGCCAGGACGTCCTCGGGTGGCGCCGGATCCAACGCCTGGATCAAGGCGGAGAACGGCATGGAGCTGATGACGTGATCGGTCTCGACCTTCACCCGCCGGCCGTCGTGCTCGAAGACGACCGCGGTGGCCCCGGCGCCGTCGCGCTCGACCGCCACCACCGGGCTCTGCAGATGGACCTCGACCCCGGCTTTCTCGACCAGGTCCCGGCACGTCTCCCACATCATCCCGGGCCCGAGCTTGGGATACTGGAACTCCTCGATGAGGCTCGTCACCTCGGTGGCCCGGCTGCGGCCACTGCCACGCCACACCCTCGACCGCAGGGGCTCCCACACGGCCTTGAACAGCGACATCCCCTTGATGCGCTGCGCCCCCCAGTCCGCCGAGACCTCCGAAGGCGGGACCCCCCACACCTTCTCGCTGTAGGCCTTGAAGAAGTGTTCGTAGAGGCGCCACCCGTAGTTGGCGACGACATAGCCCTCGAGCGAGCTCTGGTCCTTGGGCGGGACCACCCGCACCTTGAGGAACGACAACCCGCACCGGGCGGCTTCGGCCAGACCCAGGTTGCGCAGGGCGTTGACCACGTTGATCGGATAGTCGTAGAACTTGCCCTCGTAGTAGATGCGGCTCATGCGGGGGCGGAGGAGGAAGTCCCCCGGGGCGAGGATCTCGTGCCACAGGTCTTCGACGGCCTGCACCTTCGTGTAGAAGCGGTGGCCGCCGATGTCGAAGCGCCACCCGTCACGCGCCACGGTGCGGCTGATGCCGCCGACAACGTCGTCGGCTTCGAGCACCATGGCGGCCCGGCCTGCCTGGGACAGTTTGCGCGCTGCGGTCAACCCGGCGGGCCCGGCTCCGATCACCACCACAGGGCGATCGTCTCGCCACGCCGCTGCCGTCTGCGTCACCTCTCCCAGAACTCCCCCTGTGCGGCACCCGGCGCCCTTGTTCAGGCTACCGGCTCGGACAACCCTGGCCCCAGCCCTGAGGCGCCTTTTCACGGGGGGAGGCCCAGGTCAGGGCCCTCAGGACCGAATGTGGCACCCGGCACCACGGGCAGCGCCCGATGGCCGACGCGCCTCAGGGGACGTAGAGATTGGTGAAGGCCAAGATGGCGTAGGTGGCGAGGCCGGCGGCCGCCAGGGTGAGTACGACCCGTTCCACCCGCGGCCCCGCCGTCACACTCGCCCCGGCCAACACCAACGGGAACGCCGACAGCGCGTAGCGCTCGAAGCCGTCGAGATTGGAAGCCGTGAGGGCCACCACCAACACCGCGGCGGCGAATGCCCCGTAGGCGAGCGGCCATCGGCGCACCGTCACGAACAGCAGCGCGATGGCCAGAAGCGCCCAGGGGAGGTGCAGGGCCGATCCGAGATGTTGTCCGTGGACGAGGAGCGACGCGTCGTGTCCCAACGTGCGCAGCGGATCGGCCACCCCGCCTCGCAGCGATCCTTGTTGCTGGACCTTGAACGGGGCGAGGACATCGCCGTAGCGCCACCCCACCCAGGCCAGGAACGCCCCCAGGCCGGCGGCGGGGCCCACGACGGCCGCCAGGCGCGCCACCCGCCGGTCCGCCGGCGCGCCGCGCAGGCCCCTGCACACCTCGACGAGGGCGGGAACCGCCAACAAGACGCCGACGGGGCGCGTGGCCCCCGCGGCGAGGCCCAGTGCCGCCGCCCACCACCACGCCCGGGCGCGCAGGGCGAGCATGGTCCCGACGGTCAGGGCCAGGAGGGTGCCCTCGGCGTACCCCATCACCTGCGTGAACGCCGCCGGCGCCAGACACATCAGCCACGCGGCGCGCCGGGCGAGAGCTTCGTCACCGGTCTCCCGTCGGGCCAGGACGGCCAGAAGAGCCACACCCACGAAGGCCGACACGTTCGCCACCACCACCAGTGCGGCGCCGAATCCCACCCCGGGTACGTACGACAGCGCCCGGGTCAGCAGGGGCACGAGAGGAAAGAACCGTAACGACAGGTGCCCGACCCCCCCGTAGCCATGGCGGGCGATGTTCTCGTACCATCCGGCGTCCCACCCCAACAGACCCTCGTGGACGCGGGTGGCGACCGCCGCGCTCGGCTTGGCCTCGGTGACGAATTCATGCGCGGCGGCGAGCGCCCCGGCCACGATCACCCGGGCGGTCACCCACGGCACCACGGCGCAGCGAATGCCCCAGGACAGATCTCCCTGCGAGGACACGGCCCGCAGCGCCCGTGCGGTGGTCCCGCCGGAGCTGCCCAGGCCGCCCCGCCACGACCCCGCCGACGCCAGGGAATCGTTCAAGGGCTGACCGCAGCCTGTCGTCGCATCGGGACGCGCATGCTGTCATGGTAACGATGTGCCTTCGCGGCGCCCGGAACCGACACGGGGAGGGCTCTGCCCGCCGGCGCGGTCCCCGCTCCCGAAATACCCGGTGCCCGGCCGTTTGGTGGCCTGCGGTCTACCATGGCGCCCCAACGGCGCCAGGGCTGCGCGTCCAACCTGGGGCGAGGGGGACAGATGGCTGACTCCGCGGATCGATACGACCGGCGGGCGTTTCTCGCCCGGGGCGCGACCGGTGCCGCGGCGCTGGGGCTGGCGGGGGTGGGCCTTCCCGCCCTCCTCGAGGGATGCGGCTCCAGCGCCACCTCGACCCCCCGCCTGTCCTCGACCCCGGGCGTGAGCACCGCCACGCCCAAGCGGGGGGGATCGATCACCGTCGGCCTGAACTCGGAGATCGACGGGTTCCTGCCCTCCTCGAGCCATTTCGACAACTCGGGCCTGACCTACGCCAACACCATCTTCGACACCTTGACCGTGGTGGCCGCCGACGGCTCGGCCAAGCCCTACCTGGCCCAGTCGGTGACCCCCAACCCCGACATGACGGTGTGGACCATCACGCTCCGGCCCGGGGTGACCTTCCACGACGGCTCTCCGCTCAATGCGGACGTCCTCAAGGCCAACTTCGATTCCCTGCAGTCCTCGGCCCTCACGGGCCCGGCCCTCAACGGTGCCGTGGCCAACTTCGTCAAGGTCAGCGACCTCGCCGTGGCGGTGAACTGCGTCGAGCCCATCGTGGCCTTCCCCCATTACCTGAGCACCCAACTGGGCTACGTGATCGGGATGGCCCAGCTCGAGAGCGCGAGCTCGACCAAGCCCATCGGCACGGGACCGTTCTCCTTGCAGTCATGGGTTCCCAACGACCATTTCACCGCCACGCGCAATCCGCACTATTGGCGCTCGGGCTTTCCCTATCTCGACAGCGTGACTTACAAGCCCATCGTCGTCGACCAGTCCCGGGAGGACTCCCTCACGTCGCGGACCATCGACATGATGGTGAGCCACGACCCCAACGCCATCAAGGCCCTGCGCGCCAGCGCGAGTTTCCAGCAGGTCCTGAACCCGTCGGTCGGCCAGGGCGACATGGACTTCATCATCCTCAACACCGCGGCCGACCCCACCAACGACCTCCTGGTGCGCCAGGCCCTCGCCTACGCCACCGACGTCGACGAGCTCGTCAAGCTCTTCGGCGCTGGCATCGCCAAGCCCAACCTCAGTCTCTTCCCGCCCGGGTCCCCCTACCGCGCCGACGACAACGGGTACCCGACCTACAACCTCGCCAAGGCCAAGCAGCTCGTGGCCCAGGCGGCGCCGAACCACGGTGGCAAGATCGAGCTCGCGTTGGCCACGGTCACCGACCCCCGCCTCCTCAACGAGATCCAGGCGCTGGCCAGCATGTGGGGATTGGCGGGGATCCAGACCACGGTGAGCACGGTGGAGCAGGTCACGTTCATCGACAACCTGGTCACCGGGAAGTTCCAGGCCTACACCGACGAGCAATTCGGGGCTTCGGACCCTGATCTCAACTACGTGTGGATGAGCCCCACCACCGCCAACGGGCTCATCGCGCTCAACTTCTCCCGGAACAAAGACGATGCGCTTGAGGCGGCCCTCCAAAAGGGGCGAACCATGTCCGACCCCACAGAGCGCATCCAGGCCTACCAGGAGGTCGACAAACGTCTGTCCTCGGACCTGCCGTACCTGTGGGCCAGCCTGGCGACATGGTCACTGACGGGGAGCAACGACGTGATGAACTTCAACAACCTCACACTCCCGGACGGGTCACGCGCCCTGGGGTTCGCCAACGGCGTCTATGACCCCACGTCCACGTGGCGCGTGAGCTGAGCCCCACGCTTCCATGCTCCGGTTCGTCGCCAACCGCCTGTTGCAACTGGTGGTCATCTGCTTCCTCATCTCCGTCTTCGCGTTCCTTCTCGTCCACCTCCTCCCCGGCGACCCGGCCAAGACCATCCTGGGCCCCGACGACACCGCCGCCAACCACGCCATACTCCTGAAGCAGCTGGGACTGAACAAAGGCCTGCTGTCGCAGTACAGCACGTGGATCGTCAACATCTTCCACGGCAATCTGGGTGCGTCGTTCCTGACCAAGGAGACCGTGACCAGCTCCCTCAGCGTGGCGGTGCCCATCGACCTCGAGCTCGCCATCGTCTCGCAGGTCCTCGCCCTCATCGTCGCCATCCCGATGGCGCTGCTCGCCGCGCTGCGCCCCAACCGGGCCTTCGACCGCATCGCCACCACGTCCACCTTCGGCATGTTGTCGCTCCCCACGTTCGTGGCGGGCCCCCTGCTCGTCCTGCTCTTCGCCGTCACCCTCAAATGGGTGCCGGCCACGGGGTTCAACCGGCTCTCCCAGGGGCTCGGGCCCAACCTCAAGTCGGTCATCCTGCCCTCGGTGGCGCTGGCGATCGGATCGGTCACCGTCTACTACCGGCTGCTGCGCGCCGACCTCATCGCCACGCTGCAAGAGGACTTCGTGACGATGGCCCGGTCCAAGGGGCTGTCGACCCGCTACATCCTCGTGCGCCACGTGATGCGCCCGTCGTCGTTCTCGCTGCTGGCCGGGGCCGGCATCACCATCGGCACGCTCTTCACCGGCGCCTTCGTCGTGGAGATCCTTTTCCAGCTCCCGGGGATCGGGTATCAGTTGGTCCAGGCCATCTACGCCAATGACTACCTGGTGGTCCAGGGCATGGCCCTGGTGGCCGCCATAGCGTTCGTGGTCGTGAACTTCGCCGTCGACTTCCTCCTCACCATCCTCGACCCCAGGGTGCGCCGTGCCTGAGCTCCCGTCGCAGGTGTCGCTGGAGTCAGAGTCCTTCGGGTCGCTGGCGGCCCCCGGCGTCGGGGCCCAAGCCGTCGCCGCCCTGCTCCCGCCGACCGGTCTCCTCTCGAAGAAGAAGGGGCTCGGGGTCACCTTCTGGGTGTGCACGGCGTGGGTGGCGCTCATGATCCTGCTGGCCCTCTTGGCCTCGGTCCTCCCCCTCAAGGCCCCCAACTTCCAGGACTACTCGTCGGTGAACGTGGGCCCCAGTGCCCATCACATCCTCGGGACCGACGACCTCGGCCGGGACCTGTTGTCCCGGGTCATCTTCGGGTCGCGCGTGTCACTGGTCATCGGCTTCGTCCCCATCATCCTGGGCCTCATCGTGGGAGGGGCGCTGGGGCTCCTCGCCGGGTACCGGGCCGGTCCGGTCGACACCGTGCTCAACGCGGTGTCGTTCGTCCTGCTCGCCTTCCCCGCCTTGCTCGCGGTGATGGTGATCGAGGCGTTCTGGAAGCCGGTGGTGCTGTGGAAGCTCACGTTGATGTTCGCCTTCGTCTCGGCCCCCCTGCTCTTCCGCGTCATCCGGGCCACCACGTTGTCGTTCGCCAGCCGCGAGTTCGTGGTGGCGGCGCGCGCCACCGGGGCCAAGACGTCGCGCATCTTGCTCCGTGAGCTGCTCCCCAACATCGTGCCCGCGGCGGTGTCGTTCGCCCTCATCGGCGTGGCCCTGCTCATCGTCCTCGAAGGTTCCCTGGCCTTCTTGGGACTGTCGATCGGCCTCCCCACCTCGTCGCTGGGGAACATCATCAACGACGGCGTGAACAGCAACAACCTCCAACTCAACCCGTATATCGCGCTGTGGCCCTCGCTTTACATCTTCTTGCTCCTGACCGCCCTCAACCTCATGGCCGATCGCCTGCGCTCCTACTTCGACCTGCGGGAGGTGAAGCTGTGAGTCCCTGGGGCCGGCGCGTCCAGCTCAGCTTTCCCGACGTCGGCTCGATCGAAGGGCCGCTCCTCGAGGTGATCGACCTCCACACCTCGTTCCGCACGGCCCGGGGTCTCGTGCGCGCCGTCGAAGGGGTGTCGCTCAGCTTGGGCCGGGGCCGCACCCTCGGCGTGGTGGGCGAGTCGGGCTCGGGCAAGACCGTCCTGAGCCGCTCCATCATGGGGCTGCTGCCGGGGTCCAACGTCGAGCGCTCCGGGACGGTGCGGTTCTCGGGTCACGACCTCACCGCCATGTCGCCGGCCGAGCTGCGCGAGGTATGGGGAATGCAGGTGGCTCTGGTCTTCCAGGACCCCATGACCGCCCTCAACCCCGTGGTGCGGGTGGGCCGCCAGATCACCGAGTCCCTGCGCCTGCGCGCCGGGCTCGACCGCAGCGCCGCCAACGAGACGGCGGTGGCGCTGCTCAAGTCGGTGGGCATCCCCGCGCCTGAACAGCGTCTCAAGAACTATCCCCACGAGTTGTCGGGAGGGATGCGCCAGCGGGTCATGATCGCCATCGCCTTGGCGTGCGGCCCCAAGCTCCTCCTCGCCGACGAGCCGACCACCGGTCTCGACGTCACCGTGCAGGCCCAGATCCTCGACCTCCTGGCCGCCCAGCAGGTGGAGCGTCACATGGGCATGATCCTCGTCACCCACGACCTCGGCGTGGTGGCCAACCGCACCGACGAGATCGTGGTGATGTACGCCGGCCGCGTCGTCGAGCAGGCGCCCACCGCCGAGCTCTTCGCCCACACCCGCATGCCCTACACCGAGGCGTTGTTGCGCTCCATCCCCCGGCTGACCGAGGCATCCCATACACGCCTTCGGGCCATCCCGGGCCGACCGCCCGATCTCGCCGCCCAGATCGAGGGGTGCCGGTTCGCGCCCCGTTGTCCCTACGTGCAGGACCACTGCCGCAAGGACGAGCCGCCCCTGCGCACCGCGGGCCAAGGACACCTCTTCCGGTGTTGGTACCCGGTGGGCTCCCCCGAGGGCGACGCGGCGCTCGCCTACAACGTCGCGGCGCGCCTCCCCGCCGCGCTGGCCTTCACCGGGACCCGGGTGCGCGACGCCGACGCCGCGGTGGCGGTGCCCAACGGCACGAGGGTTCCCTGATGGCGGGTAGCGGCACCGCCCACATGCGGGGCGGGGACGTCCTGCTCCGGGCCGAGCACCTCGTGGTCGAGTTCGGCTCGGGACACCGGCGGGTGCGCGCTGTGTCCGACGTGAGCCTCGACGTGGCCGCAGGCGAGACCCTGGGCCTCGTGGGCGAGTCCGGCTGCGGGAAGTCGACGACGGGGCGTGCCATCGCGCTCATCCACAACCCCGACTCGGGATCGGTCACGTTCCAGGGCACCGATCTCACCGGACTGTCGCGGGGGGAATTGCGACAGATGCGGACCAAGATCCAGATGGTGTTCCAGGACCCCATCTCGTCGCTCAACCCCCGCCGCCGCGTCCTCGACGCCGTGATCGAGCCCCTGTCGGTGTGGGGATTGGGAACCAAGGCGGAGCGCAGGGAGAAGGCACGGGCCACCCTGGACGCGGTGGGGATCGACCCCGACGACGCCGGCGGACGGACGCCGATCGAGATGTCGGGGGGCCAGTGCCAGCGCGTGAGCATCGCCCGGGCCCTCATGCTCGAACCCACCGTGCTCGTCTGCGACGAGCCCGTCTCTGCTCTCGACGTGTCGGTGCAGGCCCAGATCCTGAACCTTCTCGACGACCTCAAGCGCGATCGCGGCCTCACCATGGTGTTCATCGCCCACGACCTCGCCGTGGTGAAGAACGTGAGCGACCGTGTGGCGGTCATGTACCTCGGCAAGCTGTGCGAAGTGGCGCGGCCCGACGACCTCTACCACCGCCCCGAGCACCCCTACACCGAAGCCCTTCTGACATCGATCCCCGAGCCCGACCCCGGGGCGGCCCACAACGGCAACGCGCCGCTGGCGGGCGATCTCCCCTCGCCCATCAACCCGCCGTCGGGATGCCGCTTCCGGACCCGCTGCCCCTTCGCGCAACAGAAGTGCGCCGACGAGGAGCCACAGATGCGAGCGGTCGGCCCCGACCACTTCGTGGCGTGCCACTTCCCCCTCGGCACCCATCCGGTCGCCGGCCGAGCGGCGCGGGTGTCGCCGGCCGCACCGGTGCCGCCACCGGTCCCCGACGGAGACGGGCCGCCCGCCTGGGCGGTGCAGGCCCCTGACCCGGTGCCCGCGCAGAGCCCACCGGTGCAGGCGCCGCCGTCGGAGCCCGCGCCGGTGCCTCCGCCGATAGAGCCCGAGCGGCCGCCGCTGTGGATCGATCCGCCGAATTGACCGCCTGACCCCGAGAGCGCCTGACCCCAGGGCGACAGTGCCGTCGCTCCGAGGTCGGGGGTCAGCCTTCGGAGGGGGCCGCCGGTTCGGGAGCCACTGCGGTCTCCCCCGCGCCGTCGACCGCCGCGGCCACCTCGGTCGACGGCGCCGCGGCCGGTGCCGCCTCTGGCTCGGGCGAGGCCGAGACCGAGGCCTCGGGCGTCTGCCCGTTGCCTTCCGTTGCCGCCGGCGCTCCGGGCGGGCCGCCCTCGGCCCCTTCGGGCGGGGTGCCGTGCTCGGCCACGTACTCGGCCCAGGCCGCCTGGGCCTCGGTCTCGGGCGTGAACTCGGTGCCGCCGTAGTCGAAGCCGATGTAGTTGCCCTGCTCGTCGTAGGCGTGCTCGCCGAAGGCTTCGCGGTACTCCTCGGACACCTCGCCGCCTTCGGCCGCCTGCTTGATCGAGAGGCTGATGCGGCGGCGCTGGAGGTCGATGTCGATGATCTTCACCCACAGCTCCTCGCCCGGGGTGACCACCTGCTCGGGAAGGTCGACGTGGTGGCCGGCCATCTCCGAGATGTGGACGAGGCCCTCGATGCCGTCGCCCACCTGGACGAAGGAGCCGAAGGGGACGAGCTTGGTGATGCGGCCGTAGACGAGCTCGCCCACCTGGTGGGTGTTGGCGAACTCCTGCCACGGGTCGGTCTGGGTGGCCTTGAGCGACAGGCGAGATGCGCTCCTTGTCGAGGTCGACGTCGAGCACCTCGACATCGACCTCGTCGCCCACCGACACCACCGAGGAGGGATGGTCGACGTGCTTCCACGACAGCTCGGACACGTGGATCAGTCCGTCCATGCCACCGAGGTCGACGAAGGCGCCGAAGTTCACGACCGAGGACACCACGCCGCGCCGGCGCTCCCCCGGCTTCAGGTTGACGAGGAACTCGCCGCGCTGCTCCTTCTGGGTCTCTTCGAGCCAGGCCCGGCGGGAGAGGACGACGTTGTTGCGGTTGCGGTCCAGCTCGATGATCTTGGCCTCGATGCTGCGGCCCACATAGGGCTGCAGCTCCCGGACGCGACGGAGCTCGACCAGAGAAGCGGGAAGGAACCCCCGCAACCCGATGTCGACGATGAGGCCGCCCTTCACGACTTCGATGACCGGTCCCTTGACGATGCCGTCGGAGTCCTTGATCTTCTCGATCGTCCCCCAGGCCCGCTCGTACTGGGCCCGCTTCTTGGACAGGACCAAGCGGCCCTCTTTGTCCTCTTTCTGGAGCACCAGCGCTTCGATCTGGTCCCCGAGGCTCACGATCTCCGATGGATCGATGTCGTTGCGGATGGAGAGCTCACGCGAAGGGATCACCCCTTCGGACTTGAATCCGATGTCGAGAAGGACCTCGTCCTTGTCGATCTTCACCACCTTGCCCTCGACGATGTCGCCGTCGTCGAACTCGACGATGGTGGCGTCGATGGCCTCTTCGAGTGATGCACCACCGAGGTCGTCCTCCACGATGGCACGGGGGACGTACTTCCCCGTCTCGTCGAAGGTGCCCATGGGGGCGTTGGACAGAAGTGCGATGGCGCCGGGGACTTCACCGGCCGCCGCGGCGGGGCTGGCCGCCGGGTCAGCTACGCCGGAGGAACCGGCTGCTTCGTCGGGCATAAACTTCAGAACTCGCTTTCGGGACTGGGGCACCGCACGTGTCGAGAGCACGCAGGGCGGCCATCGGTGACGGCCAACCGACAAGCGTAGCAAAGGGCCGCCCTGAGCTGCCCTGCCGGTCTTGTGCGTGCCTACCAGGTTGGCCTCGTGCCGACCGTCCCGACTCCTGTCCCTAGCCCTTGGCGTCGGCCCACGTGTCGCCCCACGCGGCGGACACCTCCAGGGGGACGGCCAGGTGCACCGCGTCGGCCACACCGGCCATCACGGTGGTGACGAGGTCCCCGGTGATCGCCTCCTCGCTCCCCGGGACCTCGACGAGGACTTCGTCGTGGACCTGGAGCACCACCCGGGATGCCAGTTGCTTCTCCTCCAGCGCGGCGTCGAGCCGCACCAGCGCGACCTTGAAGAGGTCGGCGGCGAGGCCCTGGATGCCCGCGTTCATGGCCTGGCGTTCCGCCGCCATGCGCAGGTTGCGGTTGGGCGAATGCAGGTCGGGGAGAGGACGGCGCCGGCCGAACAGGGTCTCGGTGTAGCCCCGGGCGCGCGCCTCGACCACGGTGCGCTCCATGTAGGCCCGCACGGCCGGGAAGGCCACGAAGTAGGCGTCGAGGATCTGTTGCGCTTCGGAGGGCTCGATCGACAGGCGTTGGGCGAGGCCGTAGGCCTCCATGCCGTAGGCGAGGCCGTAGGACACCATCTTGGCCTTGCTGCGTTGGGCGGTGTTCACGTCTTCGGGTGCCACGGCGAACACGCTGGCGGCGGTGGTGCGATGGATGTCACGCCCCTCGGCGAAGGCGGCCACGAGCCCGGGGTCGTGAGACAGATGGGCGATGACGCGCAGTTCGATCTGGTCGTAGTCGGCCACGAGCAACCGGCAACCCGGCGCGGGGATGAACGCCTTGCGCAGCCGTCTCCCCTCCTCGCTGCGGACGGGGATGTTGTGGAGGTTGGGGCGGTCCGAGGACAGCCGGCCCGTGCGCGCCACGGTCTGGCCGAAGGTGGCGTGGATGCGTCCGTCCGCGGCCACCTCGGCCAGGAGGGTCTCGCCGTAGGTGGAGCGCAACTTCTCCACCTCGCGGTAGCTGAGCAAGGCATCGATGATGTCGTGCTGGCCCCGGAGCTTCTCGAGCGTCGACGCGTCGGTGGAGAAGCCGGTCTTGGTCTTGCGTCCCGGCGTGAGCCCGAGGCGGTCATAGAGCACGGCGCGGAGCTGAGGAGTCGAGTTGACATTGAACGTCTCTCCCGCCAGCTCGTGGATGAGCGCCTCGAGCCGGGCGCACTCGGCGATGAGCCCGTCGGCGATGCGACGCAGCTCCACCGTGTCGACGCGCACCCCGGCGACCTCCATGCGGGCGAGGACGCGCACCAGGGGACGCTCCACCTCGTCATGGAGCCGCTCGAGCCCGGCTCGGACGAGGGCCTCGCGCATGGGAACGAAGAGCAACCCCAGTGCCACGGCGTTGCGCGCCGCCAGCGTCGACACCTCCACCTCGGCCGGGCCCTCCAAGGCGAACTGGCCGGCCGCGTGCGCCTCGACTTCGGCGTCGAGCGCCAGGCCCAGCTGCACCTCCACCACGTCCTCGAGGCGGTAGCGCCCCGAGGAGGGGTCGAGCAGGTAGGCGACGACCGCGCTGTCGAGCGCCAACGACTCGATGTCGATCCCCAGCGGAAGCAGGCTGCGCATGAGCTCCTTGCACCCGTGGGCGACCAGGGGTGCACCGCCCGGACCCACCAGGGTGCTGAGGGCGCCGAGCACGGCGCGGTCGGCCAGCAGGCCCTCGTGCAACCACGTCGGTGGCGCGGGGACGGGGCCTGCGTCCTCGACCACCGCCTCGCCGTGCTCAGGGTCGGGCCCCGACGGGGCAGCCACGATGGCCATCCCCACCAAGGGGCTCCGACCGGCGTCGCCCGACCACACCGGGGCCAGGGCCACCGCCGTCCCGGCCGCCGCCGCCGCGTTGATCGCCGCCGCCGCGGCGTTCGCATCGGCGGGGACCGCGGCCGTGATCGACCCCAGGTCGACCGAGGGCGGGGCGCGGGTGCCCGCGGCGCGTGGGAGGGCCTCCTCGGCGTCGCCTCCGAGGATCGGCGCCAGGCGCTGCCACGCCGAGCGCAGCTCCAGGGCGCCGAACACCCCTTGACCTCGGCCGCGTCCCACTTCCCGAGGGCGAGGTCGTCGAGGGTGAGGTCGAGCTCCACGTCGCGCACCAGCGGGATGACCTGGGCGTTGCGCCGGACCTGCTCCTCGTGGTCGGTCAGGTTCTGGCGGAGCTTCGGGGTCTGCTCCGCCACGTGGCCGAAGATGTTGTCGAGGTCGCCGTAGGTGCTCACGAGCTTGGCGGCGGTCTTCTCCCCCACCCCGGGCACGCCCGGCAGGTTGTCCGACGAGTCCCCGCGTAACGAGGCCAGGACGGGGTAGAGGCTCGGGGGCACGCCGTGGCGTTCCACGATGCCGGCCTCGTCGTAGACGACGGTGTCGGAGATCCCCCGTCGGGTGTACATGACCTTGATGTGCGGGTCCTCGACGAGCTGGAAGGTGTCGCGGTCGCCGCTCACCACCACCACGTTGCGCCCCGCATCGCGAGCCCGGGTGGCCAAGGTGGCGAGGATGTCATCGGCTTCGTACCCGGCCTTCTCGACGATGACGATGCCCAGGGCCCGCAGCACGTCGCGCACCAGAGCGAACTGGGGCACGAGGAGGTCGGGCGTGTCGGGCCGGTTGCCCTTGTACTCCTCCACAATGTCGTCGCGAAACGTGGGCTCGGGGCGGTCGAAGGCCACCGCCATGCCGCCCGGCTCGTTGTCACGCAGCAGCATCACCAGCATCGACGTGAAGCCGTGCACGGCGTTGGTCACCTGGCCCGCCTTGGTGGCCAGGTCGATGGGCAGGGCGAAGAACGCCCGGAAGACGAGGGAGTTGCCGTCGAGGAGGTACAGGTCGCCGGCGTCGGCCTTGGTCGTTGCCACCGTCGGGGATCCTACGTCCCGCCCGTGCCACCCACCGGGGCCGGGGAAGACCGGCCGCTCAGGGAGCCAGCGTCCCGTCGATGATCTCTTGGGCCACGACCTGCATCCGGGCGCGCCGGTCCATCGCCGTGCGCTGGATGAACGAAAAGGCCACGTCCTCGGTCATGTTGTGCCCGTCCATGAGGACGGCCTTGGCCCGGTCGACCATCTGGCGGGTCTTGAGCTTGTCCTCGTGCGTCGGCACCTCCTCGGACAGACGGGTGTGCTCGTCCTCGATGGCCCGGTACTCCTCGAAGCGGGCCATGGCGACGGCGATGGCGGGCACCAGCTCGCCCCGCTGGAACGGCTTCACCAGGTATGCGGCCACACCGGCGTCGCGTGCTTCCTCGATGAGGTTGCGCTGGCTGAACGCCGTGAGGATCAGGACCGCCACGCGGTGGTTGGCCGAGATCCGTCGCGCCGCCTCGATGCCGTCGATGCCGGGCATCTTGATGTCGAGGATGGCGATGTCGGGCTCGTGGCGCGCCACGAGCTCCACGGCCTCGTCGCCGCGACCGGTCTCCCCCACGACCGCGTAGCCCTCGGCCTCGAGGATCTCCTTCAGGTCGAGACGGATGATGGCCTCGTCCTCGGCGATGACGACGCGTTTGCCCATGCGGCGGGTCTCTCTCCTTGTCTGGATGGGTTCTGGTTCCGGTTACCGGGGCTCGACGACCAGCTTGCCGAGGAGCTCGTCCTGGCGACGCTCCAGGTCGCCGATCATGACCAGCAGCGCGGCCCGGCCCCGGTTGGCGGCGTCGGCGGAGCGCTGCGCGTCGGCGTACTCGTGCCCGGCCAGCGGGGTCTCGGAGACCAACGACCGGATCCGAGCGTCATCGGCGGCATCGGTGAGGACGGCCAGCTGTTCGTCGAGCACGGCCAGCTCCTCGCGCACCAGCACGAGGCGTCTGTGGACATCCCGCAGGTTGCGTTCCACCAGGGACCGGCGCATGCAGGCGAATTCTACGCACACTTCCCGGGAACGGGATCCGCTGCCGATAGGCTCCCGGCGGCGTCGCCCGGATGGCGGAATGGCAGACGCGAAGGCCTCAAAAGCCTTTGTCCTTCGGGGCGTGCGGGTTCGAGTCCCGCTCCGGGCACCCACCGTCACTCGGAAAGCGCAATTCTCCCGACAGGATCCCTCATGACCTGCCGGTAACGTGACCGGGGCTCCCGATCGTGTCACCCTGGAGGCGACCCGATCGATCGACAAGGAAAGAAAGAGGAGCCCGAGTGCTGGCGTTCACCTTCCCGGGTCAGGGATCTCAGCGACCCGGTATGGGCCGCGCCTGGCTGGAGCACCCCTCGTGGGAGGTCGTCGAAGAGGCCTCGGCCGTGGCGGGCAGGGATGTCGCCCGGCTGCTCCTCGATGTCGACCAGGACGAGCTGACCCTCAGCGCCAACGCTCAGCTCGCCACGTTCGTCCTCAGCCTGGTGGTCCTCGACGCCATCGAGCGCGTGGGCATCGAGCCCCGGCTGTGCGCGGGCCACAGCCTGGGCGAGTACACCGCACTGGCCGCCAGTGGCGCCCTCGGTTTCGAGGAAGGTGTGCGGCTGGTGGTCGAGCGGGGCGAAGCCATGCACAACGCGGCGGAGGAGCACCCCGGAACGATGGCGGCGGTGATGGGGGCCGACGACGACGCGGTCGATGCCGCCTGTCAGCGGGCCGAGGGTGAGGTGTGGGTGGCCAATTACAACGCGCCGGGCCAGGTCGTGATCGCCGGGACCGCCGAGGCCGTGGCGCGCGCCGGCGCCATCGCCAAGGAGCTCGGCGCCCGCAAGGTCATCCCGATCCCGGTGGCCGGCGCGTTCCACACCACGCTCATGGCCCCGGCACGATCGTGGCTCCGCAAGTCGTTGGCCGCCACCCCGTTCACCGTGCCCGAGATCCCGGTGATCGCCAACGTGGACGGGCGCGCCCACACCGAGGCGCAAGACTGGCCCGGCCTGCTCTCCGCCCAGCTGTGCAGTCCGGTGCGCTGGCGCCAGAGCCTCGAGACCCTGGCCGCCATGGGCGCCACCCGCTTCGTCGAAGTCGGACCGGGTGGGGTGCTCACCGGGTTGGCTCGGCGCACGCTTCCCGACGCGCTCGCCAGCGCCGTGGCCACGCCCGACGATCTCGACACGCTCGTGAACGCCATCGCCGGCAGCGAGACGTGGAATGCCTATGCCACTGCGCATCAGGGCGAGCACCTCTACACCTCCGAGCGCGTGGTGATCTCCCCCGCCGCGGGGGTCTTCGAACCGGTCGCCGACCTCGCCGCGCCGGGCCCGGGCGGACTCGGTCCCGACGGCACCGACAACCCGGGGACCGAGGGCACGCCGGTCGCGGTGGGCGACCTGCTCGGCTCGGTGGGAGCCGTCGAGGTCCGCACTCCCTTCGCCGGCATGGTCGTGGGCTTCTTGGCCCATCCGGGCGAACGCGTCGCCCCGGGCGAGCCCATCGCCTGGCTGCGGGTACGGGCCGACGGCGCGTGAGTCCCACGGGAGCGGTGATCACCGGGTGGGGATCGGCCCTGCCCGACCACGTGGTCACCAACGCGGATCTCGAGGCACGACTCGATACCAGCGACGAGTGGATCGTGTCGCGCTCGGGCATCCACGAACGACGCATCGGGGGCACGGTGTCGTCCTTGGCCATCGACGCCGGCGGGCGGGCCCTCGAGCGCGCCGCGCTGGCTCCGGACCGGGTCGACCTGCTCGTCCTGGCCACGTGTACCCCGGACATGGCCGTGCCGGCCACCTCGGCCGCGGTGCACTACGCCCTGGGACTGTCGGGCGGCGCGTTTGACGTCAACGCGGCGTGTTCGGGGTTCGTCTACGCGCTGGTCGCCGCCCACGGCGCCATCAACGCCGGGGCCGCCCGGCGGGTCCTGCTCATCGGGGCCGACTGCGTGTCGCGTCTCACCGATCCCGACGACCGAGCCACGGCGGTGCTCTTCGCCGACGGCGCCGGTGCGGTCGTGCTGGAGGCGAACGACGAGGACGGCTTGCTCGCCGTCGACTTCGGGGTGGACGGCAGCGCCCTTGATCTCCTCACCTGCCCCCACGGTGGCTACATGGCCATGGAGGGAAAGGAGGTCTTCCGGCGCGCCGTGCGGATCACGGTCGAGTCGGCCTCGAACGCCCTCGAACGGGCCAAGCTCACGCCCGACGACATCGCCCTGTTCATCCCCCACCAGGCCAACCTGCGCATCATCGAAGCCGTCGCCACACGCCTGCACATCCCCATGGAGCACGTCGCCGTGGTCGTCGACCGCATGGGGAACACCTCCAGCGCATCGATCCCCCTGGCCTTGGCCGAGGCCGCGGATCGCGGCCGGCTGCAGCCCGGCGACTACGTGCTCATGTCGGGGTTCGGCGCCGGGATGACCTGGGCCAGCACGGTCATGCGTTGGGGGGCGGACGCCTCGTCCCCGACTCCCCCGCCCGCCCCGGCGCAGAGTGCCCGGTGAGCACCCCGGCGCAGGGCATGCCGGGAGCGGCGGGCCGGGTGGTGTTGGTCACCGGTGGCTCGCGCGGGATCGGCCTCGGGTGCGCCCGGCACTTCCAGTCGCTCGGTGACCGGGTGGCGGTCACCTACCGAACCGCCCCACCCGCTGGCCTGGCCGGGGACGGTCCCGACACCGTGGACCTCCTCCCCGTGCCGTGCGACGTCCGGGAGCCCGCGCAGGTCGAGTCGGCCTTCGCCGCGGTGGAACAGGCCCTCGGGACCGTCGACGTCCTCGTCGCCAACGCCGGGGTGACCCAGGACACCTTGCTCCTGCGCATGGGCGAGGAGGCGTGGAACGAGGTCATCGACACCAACCTCACCGGCGTCTACCGCGTGGTCCGGCGGGGCCTCAAGCCCATGGTGCGGGCCCATCGGGGCCGGATCGTCCTCGTGTCCTCGGTGGTCGCCTTCTTCGGCTCCCCCGGCCAGGTGAATTACGGCGCGGCCAAAGCCGGCCTCGTCGGCCTGGCCCGGTCTCTGGCCCGGGAGGTGGGCAGCCGGGGCATCACCGTGAACGTCGTCGCGCCCGGCGTGGTCGACACGGATATGATCGCCAGCCTGGGAGAACAGCGCGTGGAGCAACTCCTGGCGTTGGTGCCGTTGGGCCGCAGAGCGAGTCCCGCCGACGTGGCGGGAGCCGTGGCCTTTCTCGCCTCCGACGACGCGGCCTACATCACCGGTGCGGTCCTTCCGGTCGACGGAGGTCTGGCCATGGGTATGTGAAGAGCTCGGAGCTCCGGCCGCACCACGGGTGTGACCGGGGCACGAGAACAGTGCAACCGACAGAGCCCGGGACCCCGGGCCCACAAGCGAGGAGGAAGCAGTGCCCGACGACGCCAGCTTCGACAAGTTCAAGGCGTGCGCCATCGACGTGTTACAAGTGCCCGCGGACAAGGTCGTGCCCGAGGCTCGATTCGGCGACGACCTCGACGCTGACAGCCTCGACCTCGTCGAGCTCGTCATGGCCCTCGAAGAGGCCTTCGACGTCACCGTGGACGAGGCCGAGCTCGAGGGCATCGAGACCGTGGGCCAGGCCTACGAGCTGATCTCCGCCAAGCTCTGATGCTCCTCGGGGTCGGACCGGACGGGCCCGTCCCGGGACGGCGCGTCGCCGTCACCGGCATGGGCGTCGTGTCGTGTTGCGGGATCGGCCTCGACGGCTTTTGGGACGGCCTGCAGAAACCTGCACCCGACGGAGAGCGCCGGGTCGTGGACTTCGATCCCTCTGCCTGGTTCGGCCCGAAAGAAGTACGCCGAGTGGACCGCTTCGCGCAGTTCTCGGTTGCCGCCGCGGGCATGGCACTCGCCGACGCGGGCGAGATCGGTGCCGATCCCGACCGTTGCGGCGTGATCTTCGCCACCGGGGTGGGAGGACTCGAGACGCTCCAGGAACAGATCGGCGTGTTCCACGAGAAGGGCCCGCGCCGGGTGTCGCCGTTCCTCATCCCCATGATGATGGTCAACGCCGGCGCCGCCCAGGTCTCGATGCAGGCCGGGTTCCACGGACCGTGCGAGACCATCGCCACGGCCTGTGCGGCCGGCACCCACGCCATCGCCGCCGCGGCCCGGTTGGTGGCCACCGGTCGGTGCGACGTGGCCATCGGGGGAGGAGCCGAGGCCGCCATGGTCGGGGTCGGCCTGGCCGCCTTCAGCAACATGACCGCGCTGTCGAGCGAGGGGAAGTCGCGGCCCTTCGACGTCCGCCGTGACGGGTTCGTGTGCGCCGAGGGTGGTGCCGCGCTCGTTCTCGAGGATCTCGACCACGCCCGGCGGCGCGGCGCCCGCATCTACGCCGAGCTGCTGGGTTCAGGTTCTACCGCCGACGCGCACCACATCACCGCGCCCGCCCCCGGGGGCAACGGCGCCGCCGCCTGCATGGAGCTCGCGCTGGCCGACGCCGGGGTGTCGCCCCGGGACATCGGCCACATCAACGCCCATGGCACGTCGACACCACTCAACGACCTCGCCGAGTCACAGGCCATCGAAAAAGTCTTCGGCTCTCCATCGCCTCCGGTCACCTCCATCAAGGGCGTCACGGGTCATGCCCTGGGCGGCGCCGGAGCCATCGAGGCGGTGGCGACCACGCTCACCATCGACCGGCGACTGATCCCGCCCACCGCCGGCTACGAGCAGCCCGATCCCGAGATCCACCTCGACGTGGTGCACGGCCAGGCCCGGTCCTGGGACCCCGCTCCAGCCCTGTCGAACTCGTTCGGCTTCGGCGGCCACAACGGCTGCTTGGTCATCGGTCCCCCCCGGCTTAGCGTCGCCAACCCCGTGCGTGTCGGGGTCACCGACCGCGTCGCACGCGTGGGGCCCGGGGCGCGGACACGACGATTTCGCCGGTGGCAGAACCCCGGGCACGCGTCAGCGGACGCCTAGGCTCCGACGGTGCGAAGACGGGGGCGAGGGCACGAGGCCGAGACCCCCGCGTCCCTCGATGACCCCGTGAAGACGAGGGGGGGACGGCCTCTCCTGCGAGTGTTCCCCGACGTCGTGGGCGTGGTCTGGACCGTGCTCGCCGCCGCCCTCGTCCTGTGGCCCGCACTGCGAGTCGGCGTGTCGCTGGGCCCCTTCGACCTTCTCCGCCAATACGGGCTCACGCACCAGTTCGGTGGGGTGGCGAACAACGCGGTGCAGGCGGACCAGATCCGCCAGTTCATCCCGTGGACGGACCTGGCCTGGCACCAGGTCCACAGCGGCCACCTCCCGCTGTGGAACCCGTACAGCGTCCTCGGCATGCCGCTCGCCTTCAACTGGCAATCGAGCGTCTTCAGTGTGCCCACGCTGCTGAGCTATCTCTTCCCGGTCCGCTACGCGTACACGGTCATCGTCCTGGCCAAGCTCGTCTTCGCCGGGACGGGCGCCTACGCGCTGTGCCGGGTGCTCGGGCTCGGGGTCCTGGCCGCGGCGTTCGGTGGGACCGTCTTCGAGTTGTCGGGCCCCATCATCGACCACGCCGGTTGGCCCCACACCGCCGTGACGTGTTGGTCCGGATGGATCTTCGCCGCGGTGGTCCTGGTGATCCGGGACAATCATCGTCTGCGCCACATGGCGCTCGTGGCGCTGTTCGTGGCGCTGGCGGTGTACGGGGGTCATCCCGAGAGCCTCGTCGTGTTGGGCGTGGCCCTCATCGTGTTCCTGGCCGTGTGGTTGGTGCTCCGGGCCCACGCCCGACAGGGCACGATCGTGGGCCCCGTCGCCTACCTCGGTGTCGCCGGGGTGTGCGGGCTCGGCCTGAGCGCGCCACTCCTGCTCCCCGGGGTTCAGCTCGGGCTCACCTCGGTGCGAAACAAGGGGTCGGGGGTGGCGACGTTCCCCCTCACCCATCTCCCCAACCTGATCGCGGCGGGCCTGCAGGGCACCGACTTCCGTACGGCCGCCTACGTGGGGGTCATCGCCCTGGCCCTGGCCGGAGTCGGTCTGTGGGGAGGGCGGGGGCGTCCCGAGGTGTGGGCGATGGCGGTCATGACCGTCGTCACGGCCGCCCTCACGTTCCTCTCGCCCCTGGCGCAGTTGTTGCACCAAGTCCCGGGAGGGCGCACCGTCACCTGGAGTCGGGCCGTCATGCTCATGGCGCTGGGGGTGGCGGTGCTCGCCGCCTTCGGCATCGATTTCGTCGTGCGGTCGGACTCCGGGCCACGGCCCGGGGCCGCCCGGGCCGTGGCCCGGTGGGTCGGTATCGCCTTCGGGGCCGGCGCAGTCGTGGTGCTGGGTGTCGTGGCCGCCTCGGCGCTCGGCCTCTCCCAACTGGCCCAACACCGCAACAGCCTGGTGTGGCCGGCGGCCCAGGCGGTCGTCGGGCTCGGCGTGGCCGCCGTGCTGTGGTGGCGTACCCAAGAGCGCCCCGCGTCTGCGTCCCGGCGGCGCGGCGCCGGTCGGCTGGGTGCGATGGTGTTGTTCGGGGTGGAGGCCGCCTTCCTCTTGAGCACGGGGGCGGGGTACTGGTCGGTGAGCTCGACCTACTTCGCCCCGACGCCCGCCGTCACCGATCTCCAGCACATCGCCGGCTCGTCGCTCGTGGGGTTGGGGGTCTGCCCCACCCACGGCCTACACGCCGCCGCGTCGGACTTGGGCATCCGTCCCGACGCCAATGTCGCGTACGGCCTGCGGGAGATGGCCGTGTACGACCCCATCCTGCCCGAGGCCTACCTGCGCTCCTGGGCCGCGGTGAGCGGCACCCATACGGCGCAGGCGCTGGCACGCCTGGGAATCTTCTGCCCGCGCATCACCACCGTCGACGAGGCGCAGCTCTACGGCGTCGCCTATGTGCTCGAACCAGCCGGACATCCCGGGCCCGTCGGCTCCGTGCCGGTCGGCGTCGACGGGGCCGAGTGGCTCTTCTCGATTCCCGGCGCGGCGGACGCCACCGTGATCCCGCTCCCCGCCGGCGCGGCGCAACCGCCGCTCTTCGCCCTCGGAGTTCCCGCTCCGGTCACCCACCCCGACGCGGCCTCGTGGCGGGTCGTGGTGGATGACCGGGGACCTCAGCTGCTCCGCCTGCGCCTGACCGACGTTCCGGGATGGCGCGCCACGATCGACGGTCGACCCTTGACGCTGCACTCGTGGGCCACGGGGTCCATGCTCGAGGCTCAGGTCCCTGCGGGTCGCCACGTCATCGAGCTCCACTACTGGCCACCGCTGTTCAGCGCCGGGCTGGTCGTCGCCGCCGCGGTGGTCCTGGCCTTCGTGGTGGTGGCGGTGATCGTCCTCGGGCGACGCCGGTCCGTGCGGTGACGAGCTGACCGTTTGCGCGCCCCCCGGGGCGCCTCGCACCGGAACGGGGGCGGGGCACGATACCGTCGAGCTGATGACCATTCTGGGTGGCGAGTCGAACGCAGGAGCGGACCCCGCCGATCTCGCCGTGGGCGCTTTCTCCTCGCACCCACCCTGGGTCCTCGATCTCGACCGCCTCTCGTGGAACGCGGGGATAGAAGACCTGCGGGCCCGCACCCGGGCCGAGGCTCCCCGGCTCACGCGCCGACGTCGGCTCCCACCCGGGTCGCGCGTCGTGCGCGTGGGAGCGTTGCTGGGCCGCGCCCTGGCGGCCTGGTACGTCGGCGACCGCCGACGTGGTCAACACCGGTCGCGTGCCGGCTTGTCGCGCCGTCTGCGTCGTGCCTTCGAGCGTCTCGGACCCACCTACATCAAGTTGGGCCAGATCCTCTCATCGGGAGAAGGGCTCTTCCCCGAAGAACTCGTGGCCGAGTTCCGGCTGTGTCGCGACCATGTCCCGGCCGAGCCCTTCGCCATGGTGCGGCGCATCGTCGAAGCCGACCTGGGGATGACGCTCGAACAACAGTTCAGCGAGTTCGAGCGCACCCCCATCGCGGCGGCCTCGGTGGCCCAGGTCCACGCGGCCCGCCTGCGCAGCGGCGAGCACGTCGTCGTCAAGGTGCAACGTCCCGATGTCGCCAGGCTGGTGCGCCGCGACCTGGCGGCGATGAGTTGGATCGCGCCCCTCCTCGTCGGTCGCATCCCCGTCGCCGCCCTCGCCAACCCCCCCGCGCTGGTGGAGTTGTTCGGCGAGACCATCGTGGAGGAGCTCGACTTCCGACTCGAGGCCCAGAACATGCTGGATGTGGCGCGCGTGCTGGCCGAGACGGGGCAGCGCGCCATCGTCGTGCCCCGACCGCATCCGTCGCTCGTGACCCGCCGGGTCCTGGTCATGGAGCGCCTCGACGGCTTCGCCTGGGGGGACGCCGACGCCATGCGCGCCGTGGGGATCGATACCGAGGCCGTGCTCCACGCCGCCTTGATCGCCTTTCTCGAGGGAGCGCTCCTCTACGGCGTGTTCCACGGCGACCTCCACGGTGGCAACCTGCTCGTGCAGTCCGATGGCCGCGTGGCCCTGCTCGACTTCGGTATCACCGGGCGCTTCGACGAAGCCAGACGCCTGGCGTTCCTCCGACTCGTGATGGCGGCGTCGGCCAACGACATCCCGGCCCAGATCGCGGCCATGCGCGACCTCGGGGCCCTCCCCCACGACGTGGACATCCAGGCGGTGATCCGCGACCTCGGGCTCGACCGGCCCCCGATCGACCCCACCACGCTCACCGCCGAGGAGCTCACCGCCGAGATCCGCAACCTCACCAAGGGACTGCTCGGCTACGGCGCCCGCATGCCCAAAGAGCTCATGCTGTACGTGAAGGACATGCTCTTCCTCGACGGCGCGCTCGCCGTGATGGCTCCCAACGTGGATGTCATCGGCGAGATCGTCAAGGTCGTCATGTACTTCCACGAGCGCCACGGCGATCGCATCGCCAAGGAGATGGGCGTGGAGCCCGGCACCATCCCCGCCCTCGACGTGGCCGGCATCCGCGCCTCACTCGGCGTCGGCGAGGCCGTCGACGCCATCACCTACCGGGAGCTCCAAGAGCGGCGCGAACTGATCCGCCGCCGCCTCGAGCATCACCAACGGGGTCGACGCCGGCGTCGCCACTGACCATCTTTGGAGGAGCGCCGCTGGGGCGCGCCGGGCACGAGCAGGGCCGCCGCTCTGGATCAGCGAGGATCAGACGGGAGGCGTGTCGGTCCCCGATGCGGACGTGCCCGCACCGTTGGTGGCGCCCGGCTGCGGCCGCATCGGCTGCCAGGTGCCGCCGTTGGCCTTGAGGACGTTCTGGTCGGTGACCGACTTGGCCGTCGAGGTCCCGCCCGAGACCACCGCCGTCACCTCCACCGTGTCACCGTTCTTGACGCTTCCGATCCCCATCTCGCCCCCGTTGACGCTGGTGCTCGAGTCGACGACAAAGGTCCCCGACGTGCCGTCCGCGCTCTTCACCGTCAAGGACCATGTGCTTCCCGACGTGTCGCTGACGCTCGAGACGGTGCCGGTGCGCTCCGAGAGCGTCTCGTAGCCGTTGGGCCCCTTGATGGTGAACTGGCCGTAGATGAACGGCCCTGCGCCGAGCCCCGGACCGCCTCCTGCCCCGAACCCGCCGACGCCGCCGAGCCCGCCCTTGAAGCGTCCCGGTCCCCCGAACCCGTGGGACCGGGCCGGAGCCGTCGTGGTGGTCGGCGTCGAACCCGAGGCGGTGACGGTGGCATTGTCGGCCCGCGCCGTTCCCGTCGACGTTGCGCCTTGGGCCAGAGCCGTGGCTCCCACCGCGACGCCGGCCGCGGCACCGACACCCACGGCCAGCTTCAGCAGGCGCCGTCCCCTCCGGGTCGGCTCGGTGTGGGGCGCGGGCGCCCAAGGTGGAACCGGCGGTGCAGGTGGCGTGACCGGCATGTCGTCCATCGCTCAGCCTCCGTCTCGTGGGGCCCAGAGCCCTCAAAGAGTGACGGTACGCCTCCATCCTGTGGCCAAACTGTGGATTCCTACCGGTGGCAAGGAAATTTCACCGCCGTGGATGGAGGTAGCGGCGGGGTCGGCGGAGCCGGTTCAGGGCGTCGTCGCCACCACGAAGCCACCCACACCGTTGCCCGTCACGTCCCCGCCGCTGTCGGCGTAGAACGTGTAGAGCCGTTTGCCGTCGTACGTGACCTGGGGACGGTGATGAGCCAACTTCACCTTGCCGAGACCGCTCACGCCCGTGGGGATCTTCTTGCCTTTGGGGAGCACGAGCGGGGGCCAGATGGTCAGACAACTCCCGGTGCACCTCCCCGCCGTGGTGTACAGGCTCGCGCCCCCCACCGTCGCCAGCATGGCGCCGTACGGGGCACGGTCCACGACCTCCACCACCATCACCGACTTGTCCTTCTTGGCACCCCACGCCAGCGCGGCAGGAGCGGGAGCCAACGCCACGGTAAGGGCGCCGATACCGACGACTGCGCCCGCCCACGCCGTCCATCGAGCAGGTCTGGCGCCGCCAGGGCGGAGCGCTCTGGATCGGTCACCGTCGCGCGAGTTGGTCAACTCCCACCTCCTGTGTGAAATTGTGCGGCACGTCGTGCGCGTCAACGCGCGCAGGGACGGATACGGACACCGATCGGATTCTGTTCAGCCACCGGGCGATCAGTCGCCGATTCGGTGGGCGACGGCACACCTCTGTCAACGCTGAACATCTGCGGGTCCTCGGCCGTACCCGTGACGATGAGCCACCTGCCCGGGAACACTGTGCCCGCCTCCCCCTCAGAAGCGGGGACCGGAGTCCTCCGTCGAGGTCTTCTGGCTGTGCTGGGCGTGGCGGCAGTGATTGTTGTGGCGTCGGTGTCGCCGGCGTTTGCCGCCGGTTCCACCGTCAACGTCACCACGACGACCACCTTCGGCGCGGTCCTCACCAATGCCCAAGGATTCGCCCTGTACACCTACCCGAGTGACCACAACGGCATGAGCGCCTGCAACGCATCGTGCCTGGCGGTGTGGCCGGCGGTGACCGTGCCGACGGGGACGACGCCCACCGCAGGCTCGGGCGTGACGGGCACCGTGGCCGCGGTGGTACAGGCCGACGGCACCGATCAGGTGACCTACAACGGTTCTCCGCTTTACACCTTCGTCGGCGACACCAGCCCCGGCGAGGTCACCGGGAACAACGTGGGCGGGTTCCTCGTCGCCCAGGTCACCGCTGCTCCGACCACTCCCACGCCCACAACCCCCACGCCCACGACGGCCGGAACCCCACCGCCCACACCCACACCCACGGCCGCGCCCGCACCGTCACCCTCGGCCGCGCCCACGCCCGCACCGTCGAGCGCACCGACGAGCCCCGTGGTGGCACCGGCCACTGCAGCGTCGGCCGCCTCGTCGTCAGGCGCCACGGCGACCGTTCCCTCCGCGTCGGCGCTGGCATCGGGCTCTCCCACTTCGCTCGCCTTCACGGGTCCCGGACCGGCGTTGTTCTGGTTGGCGGTGGTCGGTGGGGGCCTGATCGCGCTCAGCCTCTCGATGTTCGTGGTCGTGGGAGCCCGGGGTCGGTCAACCCGGAGAGCCCTGGCGCACGCCACGCGAGCCGGATCATGGCTCCTCGGTCGCTGAGCCACCGCACCCCGAGGATGTCGACGGGGGCAGGGGGGCTAGCGCGTCACGCCGTCAATTCCGGCCCGTAGCGAGGCCACGAACTCGCCGGCCCCGTCGGGCCCGGCGCCGTCGAGCAGCCTGCGCACGATGGCGGAACCCACCACCACGCCGTCGGCATCAGCACACGCCTGCGCGGCCTGTTCCGGTGTCGACACGCCGATGCCGATGCACACCGGACGATCGGTGACGGCCCGCACCTTCTTGGCGACGTCACCCGCCGTCTCGGCCAACGCGATGCGCTCCCCCGTCACCCCCATGATGCCGACGCCGTAGACGAAGCCTCGAGAACGTTCGCAGATGGCCCGGGCCCGCTCCAGGGGGGTGGAGGGAGCGACGAGGAGCACGGTGGCCACCCCGGCATCGTCAGCTTCGCCGCACCATTCGTCACCCTCCTCGAGGGGAAGGTCGGGGATGATGGCGCCGGCCACTCCGGCGTCGGCCAACGACCGGGCGAAGCGGCGCGGGCCGGCGCGGAACACGATGTTGTAGTACGTCATCACGCACAGGGGCACGGCCAGGTCGGCCCGCGCCAACGCGTCGAGCACCTCGGCGGGCGTGGTCCCCCGTTGCAGGGCGTGCAGAGAGGCCTCTTGGATCGTCGGCCCGTCGATCATGGGGTCGGAGAACGGAATACCGATCTCCACGGCGTCGGCACCGGCGTCAGCGACGGCGTGCACGGCCTCGATCCATTCGGGCCCCATCCCACCGGTGACGTACGGCACCAGAAGCTTGCGGCCCGCATCGCGCTGGGACCGCAGGTGCGACTCGAGCGATCCGGTGCGCGCCGTGCGGGCCGCGGCCGGGCCCCCCGACGCCGCGGCGGTCATCGCAGCATCTCTCGAACCTGGGCGACGTCTTTGTCGCCCCGCCCCGACAACGTGACGAGGACGGTGGCACCCGACGGCACCAGCCCGCCGGCCTCGCGCACCAGCCACGCCAGGGCGTGCGCGGGCTCGAGGGCGGGGATGATCCCTTCGGTCTCCGACAGCAACCGGAACGCGTCCAGCACCTCGTCGTCGCCGGCCTGCACGTATTGGGTTCGCCCGATGGCCGCCAAATGGGCGTGCTCGGGCCCGATGCCCGGATAGTCGAGGCCGGCCGAGATGGAGTAGGCCTCGGCGATCTGGCCCACTTCGTCCTGCAGCACATAGGACTTCATCCCGTGCACGACCCCGGGGACGCCTCGGCCCACGGCGGCGCCCCCGGCGGCCTCCACCCCCACGAGCGACGCCGCGGTGTCGACGAACCCTGCGAAGGTCCCGGCCGCGTTCGACCCGCCTCCGATGCACGCCACCACCCAATCGGGGTCATGCCCGTCGAGCAGGAGCCGGCACTGTTCCCGGGCCTCGTCTCCGACCACCCTCTGGAGCTCTCGCACCATCCAGGGGTAGGGGTGCGGGCCCATCACCGACCCGAGGCAGTAGTGGGTGTCGGCGACGTTCGCCACCCAGTCCCGCAACGCCTCGTTCACGGCGTCTTTGAGCGTCCGACTTCCCGAGCGCACCGACCGGACCTCGGCGCCGAGCAGCTCCATGCGAAAGACGTTGAGCTCCTGGCGCGCCGTGTCCACCTCGCCCATGTACACGACGCAGTCCATGCCGAACAGCGCGGCGGCGGTGGCCGACGCCACACCGTGCTGCCCCGCGCCGGTCTCGGCGATGAGACGCGGCTTGCCCATCCGCCGGGCCAACAGGGCCTGGCCGATCACGTTGTTGAGCTTGTGCGACCCGGTGTGGGCCAGGTCCTCGCGCTTGAGGAGCACTCGCACCCCCAACCGCTCCGACAGGCGGTGACATTCGGTCACGGGCGTGGGCCGGCCCCCGTAGTCGCGCAGCAGTGCCGTGAACTCGGCGTGAAAGGCGGGGTCCGCCCATGCGTCACGAAAGGCCGTCTCGAGCTCCAAGCACGCCGGCATGAGGGACTCGGGGACGAAGCGGCCACCGAACTCGCCGAAACGCCCAGCGGCAGAGGGCTCGCCCATCAAGCTCCCCGGCACGGCGCCCCGCTCCGGGCCCGAACCCTGGCGCGCGCTCACCCCTCCTCCCGCCAGTCGAAGGGACGCCCGATCTCGTCGGGATCGTCGTCCTCGGCATCGGCGTCCTCGTCACCGATCGCCTCACCCGCCGCGGCGCGCGCCGCTTTCACGAAGGCCCGGACTTTGCGGGGGTCCTTGCGGCCCGGTTCCGATTCAACGCCGGTCGACACGTCCACCCCGAACGGGTGGAGATGGGCGATGGCGTCAGCCACGTTGCCGGCATGGAGTCCTCCCGACACGATGAGCCGGGCCGGATCGACGACACCCTCCGCCAGACGCCAGTCGAACACTTCCCCGGACCCTGGCGACGGCGCATCCACGAGGACCGTCTCCACGCCGTACTCGTCGATGCGGCCGATATTGCGATGCCCGACGGGAAAGGCCTTGATCGTGAACGGGATCCGCTGCGCCACCCAACTGGTGTCCTCGGCCGTCTCGTCGCCGTGCAGCTGCGCGCCCCGAAGTCCGATGCCGTTCACGATGTCGACGACCCGGGTCTTGGCTTCGTTGCGAAAGACCCCCACCGTCAGGATCTCGGGCGGCACCCGCTCAATGATGCGGCGCACCGCCTGGGGAGCGACCTGGCGGGGGGAGGGGGCGAACACGAAACCGATGGCGTCCGCGCCCAGACCGACCGCCAGCAGCGCGTCGGCCTCCGAGGTGATGCCACAGATCTTCACGAGCACGGGGTCACCTCTCTCTCGCCCCGGCCTCGGGTGCGCCGCTTCGGGTGCGGGCGCCGACCCGATGTCCGGTCAGGGCTCGCACCGCCACGTGACGGTCCTGTGCCCGCATCAACGACTCACCCACCAACACCGCCTGGTACCCGGCCTCGGCCAGGACCCGCACGCCGTCGGCACCTTCGATCCCCGATTCGGCCACGGCCACGATCTCAGGGGGGATCCGTCCCACCAGACGCGCCGCGCGCGCCGAATCGACCGAGAACGTGGTGAGGTCGCGCTGGTTGACGCCGACCACCTCCGCGCCCGCGTCGAGAGCCCGGTCGAGCTCGGCCTCGTCGTGCACCTCGACCAGGGCGGCCAGGGTGAGCTCCTGGGCCAGGCTCAAGAAGCTCGAGAGCTCGGGGTCGGTCAGGGCGGCCACGATGAGGAGCACGGCGTCGGCCCCCATGAGCCGGGCGTCGCAGACATCGGCGGCGCACACGGTGAAGTCCTTGCGCAACACGGGAAGGGTGCAGGCCGAACGGACCGTCACCAGATCCTGAGCGGATCCGCCGAAGTACTCCCCGTCGGTGAGCACCGAGATGCACGCCGCGCCGCCGCGTTCGTAGTCGGTCGCCACCTGGGCGGGGTCGAGCACGAGGTCGAGGGGCCCTTTGGAGGGCGAGCGCCGCTTCACCTCGGCGATCACGGCGAGCTCCCCGCCCTCCGGGATCGACAGCCGAAGGGCAAAGGGGCGCGTCGGGGGGCACGACAGGGCCTGCGCCACCAGGTCGTCGAGGCGTCGGGTGTCGGCCGCGGCCCGGGCGCGGTGGGTGGCCAGGATTCCCGTGAGGTAGGTGTCGGGCGGCACCGGCGCCAGCCTAATGGTCGGTGCCCGCTGGTCAGTGCCTTGGTGATCGGCCCGGCCGACGCCGGCGTGTGGCCCCACGACCTGCTCCATCACACTCTCCTCATCACCGCGTCACGAGCGGTTGATCCCGGCGTCGTCTGATGGAACGCGATGCGTACCCGCCCCGAGGGTCCCCGTGCCCCGTCCCCCCGCGGTGGCAGGCTGGTGCCGGTGTCAGTGGAGGGAGAGACCATCGTCGTCATCGAGGACGACCAGAACATCTCCGACCTGGTGGCGCTGTACCTTCGTCGCGAAGGCTTCCGGGTCCTCCAGGCCCAAGACGGTGAGCAGGGCCTCGCCTACGTGGACCGGGAACGACCGAAGCTGGTCGTGGTGGACGTGGGCCTGCCCGGTGATCTGGACGGCTTCGACGTGTGCCGCCGCCTCCGGGCCGCCGGGGATGTCCCGGTCGTGATGCTCACGGCGCGCGACGACGAAGTCGACCGGGTGATCGGGCTCGAGTTCGGCGCCGACGACTACGTCACGAAACCCTTCTCGCCCCGCGAGCTCGTCGCCCGGGTCAGGGCCATCTTGCGGCGCGCCGGGTCCCCGGCCCGAACCGAGCCCTCCGTGCTCGAGGTGGGAGCCATCGTCATCGACACGGGGCGACGTGAGGTGCGCCTCGGCGACGCCGTGGTGGCCCTCACCAGCCGCGAGTTCGACCTGCTGGCCTACCTGGCGGTCAACTCCGGCCTGGCGCTGTCCCGGCAACAACTGCTCGACGGCGTCTGGGGCGAGGGTTGGTACGGCGACGAGCGCACCGTCGACGTCCACGTCAGGCAGCTGCGCAAGAAGCTCGGCGACGGCCTGCCCCTCACCACGGTGTGGGGGGTCGGCTACCGGCTCGGCTGACGCGTTTCGCTGCTCATGCGCCGCCGCATCACCGTCGCCATCCTCGCCGTCGTCATCGGCACCCTCGTCCTCACCGTCGTCGGCAGCCTGCTCCTGGTGCGGCGGGCGGCCATCTCCACGGCGGAGAACGAGATCACCTCAGAAGGCCAAGCCATCGGCGCCATCATGTCGTCGCACCCCGTCTTCACCGAGGTCACCGACGGCTTGCGCCGCGTGGGGGCGTTCGACCGGCTGACTCTGGTGGGCCTCGGTCCGGGGGGCTCGCTCCAGGGCGTACCGGCACCCCTGGTGCGGTCGGTCCTGAACGTCCGGGCCCTGCGCGCCGGGGACACCGTGGCCGGCAACGTGGGCCATGTCGTCTTCGTGGTGCAGCCGCTCAACCTGTCCGAAAGCCAACGGGCGACCCTCCACGACGGCTTGCCCCCATCGGACGTGGCGCTCCTGGTGGTGACGCGTCACGTGTCCAGTCCCGTCAACGGCGTGGACTACTTCATCCTCGTGGCCGGAGTGGTGCTCCTCGCCGGCGTCGTCGTCGCCGCCGTACTGGCCCGCCGCATCAGCGCCCCGATCGTCCGAGCGGTGAGCGCCACGCGCCAGATGGCGGGCGGGAACCTGGCCGCCACCGTTCCGGTGAACAGTTACGAGTACCCCGAGCTGGCGGAGCTGGCTGAAGCCATCAACACGCTGGGCGAGAACCTCAGTCGATCCCAGGGCCTCGAGCGGGAGTTCCTGTTGTCGGTCTCCCACGAGCTGCGCACGCCGTTGACGTCGATCCGGGGCTACGCCGATGCCATCGCCGACGGCGCCACCGAGGACGTCCCGGGAGCCGTGAGCATCATCGGCAGCGAGGCCCGCCGGCTCGAACGCCTGGTTCAGGACCTCCTCGATCTGGCCCGGCTCCAGGCTCGCCAGTTCTCTCTGCACCCCCAACCCATCGACTGCGGCGCGTTGGCGGCGACGGTGGCCGAGGGCTTCCAACCCGAAGCCGACACCGTGGGGGTCGAACTCGTGTCCAGCGCGGCGCGCGCCGCCCCCACGCTTCGGGCCGACGCCGACCCGGACCGGGTGGGACAGGTGATCGCCAACCTCATCGAGAACGCACTCAAATTCGCCACGACGCGGGTCGAGGTCGGCGTCGATGGGGTGGGCGAGTGGATCGCGCTGTGGGTGGCTGACGACGGCCCGGGCGTCGGCCCCGACGACCTGCCCCACATCTTCGAGCGCCACTACAGCTCGGACCGCGTCCCCGCCCGCAAGCTCGGGGTCGGGCTGGGGCTCGCCATCGTGGCCGAGCTGGCCTCGGCCATGGGCGGCGTGGTCGACGCGCAGTCTCCGGTGGCCGAGGGGCGCGGCGCTCGCATGGTGCTGTGGTTGCACCGCGCCACCGCGACGGAGAGAGACACGTCTGAGGGCGACAAGAGCCGCGACGGGGACGGACCCCGTCAGTCGCTGACGCCGGCGCTCCCCCTTCACCCCCCGATGTAGGGGGAGCGCCCGCGGCGTCAGCCCCGGTTGCGGCCCTGAGGCTCCCAACCGTCGAACCACAGTCCTGGCGATCCAGCCTTCGGGTAGGCGGGCTTCGCGCTCGGAGGCACCGACCACACGCTTCGGTCGGGCTCCGGGCTGACCGCCACCACAGGCTCGGCGGCGACAGCAGCCGCCACCGGCACAGCGGGTGGTGCCATCCGCAGGAGTCGTCGCAGGAGGCTACGGGGCCGTTCCACCAGCGCCATGACGACCGAGCCCAGGTACAGCACGATGAACCCGATCACGGCGACAAGCCACAGATCGGGGCCGGGGCCCGTGCGTCGCCAGGGACGACGTGGCCGGAGCCGGCGTCGTGGCGGCCGGGGTCGAGGCCGGCGTCGTGGCGGCCGGCGTCGTGGCGGCCGTGGTCGGAGCCGGGGTGGAAGCCCCCGACGAGGCGGTGGCGATCACCGGGGATGCCGGCGAACCCGACGGGGTCGAGCTCACGATGCCCGTGGCCGCAGTGTTGTTCGGGTACGGCGTGCACGTCAGCGTCAGCGTGCTGCCCGAGACGTTCAGCGCCAGGGAGATGGCGGGGTCGACCGTGAGGTTGATGGCGCCACCGGTGGCGGTGAAGGGACCGACCGACGCCGGGGTGGAGGGCAACATCAACGTGAGGCCGGTGGCCGGCACCGGGCTCGGGATCGGGGCGTTGATGACGAGGCTCCCGCTCGAGATCGAGGCCGGGGTGGCGCCGGTGGCGTCGACCTTGGTCACCGCCGTCCCGGCGATGGCGGAGTTCCCCAGTGCCGCCGCGGCCGACACGATGGACGTCGGCAGGGCGACGATGGACTGGTACCCGGTCAGGTTGAACGTCGCCCCTGCGGCGGGAGCGGCGGGCGTGATGGTCCCCGACGTGACGACGTTGTTCAACACGATGTTGCCCACCGGCGTCTTCGGGCAGTACAGCTCGTACGGCGAGGAAGCAGCGAACGCCGACGGTGCTGCCGCGGCGAACAGCGCGAACATGCCGCCGGCGCCAGCTAGCCCGACTACGACGGCCGCGACTGCGCGTCCCTTGCGGCTCGACCTTGCCATCATTCCCCCCCTGTTCGGTGACACATGCACATCCATCAGCGTCGCGTCCTCCCCGGTCGCCCGGGCCGGTTGCGATGCCCCACCCGTATGGGCCCGACTAGCGGGCACCATGACGCGCGAGGGCGTTCGCCCACAACACCTCCTAGGAACGTTACGGAGTCGGGGCCTCGCCGACATCATCAGGATTGACGATTTCCTGCCCAACAGTTTATGGGTCTTGACCTGCACAAACGTCTGGGGACGCGCGAAAACACGGCTCACGGTGGCGTGAGCTCGGGTGGGTGTCTTGCGACCGGCCGCCTACGCCTCGGGCGCCGCCCAGACCTGCTCGCGGGGCCCCGGGTGTCCGAGGTGGTACCCCTGTGCGAATTCGCAACCGACGGCTCGCAGCGCGGCCGCCTGGGCCGGGGTCTCGACGCCTTCGGCCACGAGTGACATCCGCAGCTCGTGGCCCAAGGCGATGATCGCCCGCACCATGACCGCCCCGTGGGGGTTACTGGTCGAGTCGAGCGCGCCCACGAACTCCGGAGCGATCTTCAACGACGAGATCGGCAGGTCTTGCAGCCACGTGAGATTGCATTCCCCGGTGCCGAAGTCATCGAGATTGAACCGGACACCCATCTGGCTCAACTGGTTGACCGCAGCGGGAGACGCCGCCGCGGCGCGCGCCGCGTCGTCGGACAGGTCGATGCTCAACATGGTGGGCGCCACGCCGTGCTTGCGGGTGAGCTCCTCGAAGTTCTGGGCGAATTGCGGGTCACCGAGCTCGAGGGCCGAGACGTTCAGCGTCAGTCGGAAGTGCTCGGGCAGGTTCTCCGCCTGGCGCCACAGGACCAGTTCCGTGAGGGCACGATCGAGGGTCCACCGGCCGAGCGCCTCGGCCATGCCGACCTCGCCCGCCACGTCGAGGAACTCACCGGGAAGGAGCAAACCCTGCTCGGGCCGTTGCCACCGAAGCAGCGCCTCGGCCCCGACCACCTGGCCGCTGTGGAGGTCCACCACCGGCTGGTAGAAGAGCGCCAACTCGCCGTTGTCCATGGCGTTTTGCAGCCCGTGCTCGATCTCGTAGCGCGACACGACGCGGTCGCGCATCGACGGGTCGAACATGCGCGACGCCCGACCCTCGTCCCGGGCCCAGTACATCGCCAGCTCGGCGTTCTCGAGCACATTGTCGGCGGTCTCGCCCGCGACGTCGGGGTCGGTGAGCACGATCCCGACGGTGGGGCGGACCCGGTGCTCCACCCCGTGGACGACGACGGGCCGAGCCGCGCCGTCGAGGACGAGGCTGGCGATGCGCAGGGCATCGACGTCGGAGTGCACGTCCGCGCACACCACCACGAATTTGTCGTTGGCGGCACGCGACACGATGTCGGTCTTTCTCCGGGCCACCGACAACCGGCTCGCCACTTCGCGGGCCACCTGCTCGGCCGCGCCCGCGCCGAACTGTTGGTTCACTTCCTGCCAGCCGTCGAGCTCCACGAACAAGACGGCCAGTGGGCTCCCGGCCCGCTGGGCCCCTGCCAACGCCTGCTCGAGCTGGTCCGAGAGCAGGGCACGGTTGGGCGGCTCGGCGAAGATCGTCGACCGGCTCGGGGGCGGGAGGGGGCGGCGGGGCCGGCGGCGGAGCGACCTCGGTGGGTGTCGCCGCCGGGGCCGTCTGGGCCTGGGTCGTCATCTCCTCGATGACCCGGCCGAGGCGGTGGTTCTCGACGGTCAGCGCCCGTTGGGTCAAGGCGTTGCGCACGGTCTGGACGAAGGCCTGCGGGACCAGCGGCTTCACCAGGAGCCCGTCGAGGTGCGCGGAGGCCGCCAGGGCGCTGTCGAGCGAGGCCAGACCCGTGAGCAGGAGGACAGGCGTATCGGGGTCTTCCTCTTTGAGGCGGCGGGCCAGTTCCACCCCGGTGTGGTCGGCGAGCTGGTGGTCCACCACCACCGCGGCGGGCCGTTGCAACCCCTGCAAGGTCAGCGCCTCGGTCGGGTCCGATGCCACGAACACCTCGATGCCGGCGCCCTTGAGCACCGACGCCAGGCTCTCCCTCGTGGCCTGGTCGTCGTCGACAACCAGGACCGACTCCTCTAGCACGCTGGGTTGGAACGAAGACAACGAAGCCCCCCTACAAGCTCAGGTCGCAGCCGGACGGCGACTTCCGCCACCCGAGCACGCCTCACAGTGATCAACCACCCACGGCCTTGCCATTCAGCGGTCATCCGCCCCAGGTCGGCCGCTACCCGGGACTCCGCTGACAACCAAGCTTCTCACCACTCCTCGCGCGAAGTCAACGTCGGCACGTCGGTCGTCGCAGGAATGGTGCGATATACCCAGGCTGGTCACCACCCTCCGTGGTAATTGACTCACAGCTCGTGCGATTACGGCGGGGGAACGGAGCCCAGGGCCTCGAGGACCCGGTTGACGGCTTCGGCCAAGGGGAGATGGTGCCCGACGACCAAGTCCGGTGCGGTGGGTGGTTCGTAGGGGTGGTCGAGGCCCGTGAACGACGTGATCTTCCCCTCCGAGGCCCGGGCGTAGAGGCCCTTGGGGTCGCGCTGGGCGCACACCGAGACGGGCGTGGCCACGTAGACCTCGATGAACGCGCACCCCGGCCGTCCTCGTGCAGCGCCCGGGCCCGGCGTCGGCCCTCGGCGTAGGGGCTGATGAGCGCGGCCAGGGCGATGAGCCCGGCATCGGCGAAGAGCAGGGCCACCTCGGCCACCCGGCGCACGTTCTCCTCGCGGCCCTCGGGGCTGAAGCCGAGGTCGCACGTTGAGCCCGCTGCGGATGTTGTCGCCGTCGAGCCGGTAGGCCGGCCGGCCGCTCGGCGACCAGGCGCTCCTCGACGGCGGCGGCCAACGTCGACTTCCCCGACCCCGACAGCCCCGTGAACCACACCGTGGCCCCCCGGGTCCCGAGCGCGCCCCACCGGTCCGTCCGGGTCAGACGACCGACCGACCACACCACGATCCGACACCGGGGTCATGGCTCAGTCGGCCCCGAGGATCATGCCCGCGCCCACGGTGGCGTTGGTGTCCTCGGCGGCCACGACGAACGATCCCGTGAAGCGGTTTCGGCGGTAGCTGTCGTAGAACAGGGGCTGGGTGACCCGCAGGCTCACCCGTCCGACCTCGTTCAGCCCCAGCCGGCTCGGCCGAGTCGTCACGGTGCAGGGTGTTGACGTTCAAGCCGTAGTGCACGTTTCGCACCTGGGCCCGCACCCAACGGGTCGGTGTGCTTCAGGGCGACGACGTCGCCCTCGGCGCAGGGGGCGGTCCGCCATCCAGCACAGCATGGCGTCGATGTCCTGGCCCATGGTCGGCTGGTTGTGGGGACGGCAGATGAGGTCGCCGCGCGACACGTCGAGGTCCTCGGCCAGGCGGACCATCACCGACATGGGCGCGAAGGCCTCCTCGACAGGACCGTCGAAGGTGTCGATCGCCGCGATCGTGGTGGTGAGCCCCGACGGGAGCACCAGCACCTCGTCCCCGGGCCGGAACACCCCGCCGGCCACCCGTCCGGCGTAGCCGCGGAAGTCGGGCACCGTGGATGCCGTGGGCCGGACCACCCACTGGACGGGGAGGCGGGGGTCGATGAGGTTGCGGTCCGAGGCGATGTAGACCTGCTCGAGGTGGTGCAGCAGCGACGGGCCCTCGTACCAGGACATGTTGAGCGAACGCTGGACCACGTTGTCGCCGTGCAGCGCCGAGATGGGGATGAAGGCCAGGTCCGTCACCTCGAGGCGGGTGGCAAAGGCCTTGAACTCCTCGCGGATCCTCGTCGAAGACGGCCTCGTCGTAGTCGACCAGGTCCATCTTGTTGACACACACCAGGAGGTGGGGGACTCGCAAGAGCGAGGCCAGAAAGGCGTGGCGCCGTGTCTGCTCGACGATCCCCTTGCGGGCGTCGACGAGCACCAGGGTCAGGTCGGCGGTCGAATTCCCCGTCACCATGTTGCGCGTGTACTGGATGTGGCCGGGGGTGTCGGCGATGATGAACTTCCGAAGCGGCGTGGCGAAGTAGCGGTAGGCGACGTCGATGGTGATGCCCTGCTCCCGCTCGGCCCGCAGCCCGTCGGTCAGCAGGGCGAGGTCGGTGTACTCGTCTCCCCGTTGGCGGCTGAGCCGCTCCACCGCCTCGAGCTGGTCCTCGAAGATGGCCTTGGAGTCGTAGAGCAGCCGACCGATGAGCGTGCTCTTGCCGTCGTCGACCGAACCGGCGGTGGCGAAACGGAGGAGTTCCATGCCTAGAAGTACCCCTCGCGCTTGCGGTCCTCCATCGAGGCCTCGCTGAAGCGGTCGTCGGCCCGGGTGGCGCCGCGCTCGGTCAGCCGGGACACCACCGTCTCGGCGATGATCTCGTCGAGCGTGACGGCGGTGGACTCGACCGCACCTGTGCACGTCATGTCGCCCACGGTGCGGTAGCGGACGTTGGTCTCGAAGGCCTCCTCGTCGTCGGCGACGGTGACGAACTTGTTCAGCGCCAGGAGCATCCCGTCACGGCGGAACACCGTCCGCCGGTGCGAGAAGTAGATCGACGGCACCTCGATGGACTCCTGGGCGATGTACTGCCAGATGTCGAGCTCGGTCCAGTCCGACAGCGGGAAGACCCGGATGTGCTCGCCCGTGCGATGGCGGCCGTTGTACAGGCCCCACAGCTCCGGACGTTGGTTCTTCGGGTCCCACTGCCCGAACTCGTCGCGGAAGGAGTACACCCGCTCCTTGGCCCGGGCCTTCTCCTCGTCGCGTCGTGCTCCTCCGAAGACGGCGTCGAAACGGTGCTCGGTGATGGCGTCGAGCAGCGTCCTGGTCTGGAGACGGTTGCGCGACGGATAGGGTCCGGGCTCCTCGACCACCCGTCCGTTGTCGATCGACTCCTGCACCGACGCCACCTTGAGCTGGGCGTCGAGCTCGGCGACCCGCCGGTCCCGGAAATCGAGCACCTCGGGGAAGTTGTGGCCGGTGTCCACGTGCATCACGGGGAAGGGCAGACGGGCCGGCCAGAACGCCTTCTCGGCCAGCCGGAGCATGACCACCGAATCCTTGCCGCCCGAGAACAACAGGACGGGCCGCTCGAATTCGGCCACCACCTCCCGCATGATGTGGACCGACTGGGCCTCGAGGGCCTCCAGATGAGAAAGCTGGTACTGCCCAGGCTCCACGCGTCCCCCCATAGAACAACGAGAATAGCTTGGCCTGGTCTCTTTCCGATACGGTCCCCGGGCTCAGGCTCAGCGCCCCCATGCCGCTCCAGGTGCGAAATTGCCCACGACTGACGACGACGAGCTGGCCGCTGCGCATCGCCGAGGAGTCCGGGCGCGTGCTCGTCGAGCTCCGCCGCACCCTGGGCCTCGACGACGCCAGGGCGCTCGGCCACGAGGGCGACCGTCGGTCGAACCAGCTGATCATGGAGGCCCTCCACGACGCCCGCCCCGCCGATGCCGTGCTTTCCGAGGAAGGAGACGACAGGCCCGGTCGTCCCGATCGCACCGACGCTCGCCGGGTGTGGATCGTCGACCCGCTCGACGGCACGCGTGAGTACTCCGAAGGGCGCGACGACTTCGCCGTCCACGTGGCTCTCGTGATCGACGGGCGGCCCGCCGTCGGTGCGGTGTCGCTCCCCGGTCAAGGTCTCGTCCTCAGCACCGGAGCGGGGCGAGGGAAAGAGGCCCTGGCGCCACGCGCCGACGGTCCCGTGCGCATCGTGGTGAGCCGCACCCGGCCTCCGGCCGAAGCGAGGGTCGTGGCGTCGCGCCTCGGCGGCGAGCTCGTGCCCATGGGCTCGGCCGGGGCCAAGACCGCCGCGGTGCTGCGCGGAGCTGTCGACGCCTACGTGCACTCCGGTGGGCAGTACGAGTGGGACTCGGCCGCCCCCGTGGCCGTGGCCCACGCCTACGGCGCGCACGCTACGCGACTCGACGGGTCGCCGCTCGTGTACAACCGCCCCGATCCGTGGCTTCCCGATCTCCTGGTGTGCCGGCCCGAGTTCTCGACCGACATCCTCGAGGCGCTGCGACGCTGAGGGATCAGCGCTCTCGGATCAGCGCAGGGGAAGGGCGCGCACTTCGGCGTCGACGACCGACCTGGCGCCGGCGTCGGGCGCGTCGGGGGCTCCCCGGCGCAGTTCCACCGTGCTCAGCGGCTCCACCGAGCGGTGGACGTACGCCAACGCCACGGGACAGTTGAATCGCGGCGACCAGGCCGACGACGTCACCGCTCCCACCACCTTGCCCTCGAAGACGACCTCGGATCCCGGCGCCACGACCTCGGATCCCGGCGCCATTTCCGTCCCTCCCGACGTCAGACCGAGGACCACCAAGCCCCGGAGGTGTCGCGCCACCCGGTTTCCCCGGGCATCGAGCCGGGCCACGAGCTCCTGGCCCGTGTAACAGCCCTTGGTGAAGCTCACGGCGCGGTCGAGGAGATCGGCCTCCGCCGCGATGGTGCGCTCGTCGAGCTCCGCCCCCATGACGGGTATGCCCGCCTCGACGCGCACCGACTCCCACGCCGCCCCGGAGCACCGGCGCACGGCACCAGGGACGACCGGTGCCTCTCCCAACAGGTCGACACCCGACACCCCGTTCCACGAGAACGTCGGGCGCAGCGCCGTCCCCGCCTGGCCTTCGGCGCTCGCGGCCGCGGCGGCCGAGCCCGGACCCCGCAGAGCCACGACACCCCAGGGCAGCGCCTCGATGTCGACCTTGACCCGCAGTTTGAAGCGGGCCAGGCGCGCCGCCACCGTCTCGCCGAATCCCGCGTCCACGTCGATGATCACCTCGTCGTCGCCGGTCCGCGACACGCGCACCAGGGCGTCGAGCTTGCCCTGCGGGGTGAGGATCAGGGAATCCGCCGACTCGCCGCCCGCGAGGGCGGCGACATCCTGCGACAGCTGGCCCTGGAGGTACGTCACGGCATCGGCCCCCGACACACGCAGCACGTCGCGCCGGAGCGTCACCGCTCCCGTCGCGTTGCGCAGGAGCTCGTACTCCTCGATCAGCGTCGCACGGTCGGCCGGGTCGGAGGGGGAGTTGCCGTCGCGGCCCACGGTCACCGCCCCATGGCCCGGCGCGCCGCCGGCACGGCCGCCAGCAGCGCCGCGGCCTTGTTGTGGCACTCGACGTCCTCTTCGACGGGATCGCTGTCGGCCACGATCCCCGCCCCCGCCTGCACCGAGGCGCGTCCGTCGGGGGTCACGACCATGGTGCGGATGGCAATCGCCGTGTCGAGGTTGCCCGAGAAGTCGACGTACCCCACCACCCCCCCGTAGACACCGCGCTTGGTGGGCTCCAGGTCGTCGATGATCTGCATGGCGCGCACCTTGGGGGCCCCCGACAGGGTTCCCGCCGGGATCGTGGCCCGCAGGACGTCGATGGGCCCCTTGCCCGGAGCCAGGCGACCTGACACCTGCGACGTGAGGTGCATCACGTGGCTGTAGCGCTCGATCGTCTTGAACTCGTCGACGTGCTCGGTCCCGAAGCTCACCACCCGACCCACGTCGTTGCGGGCCAGGTCCACCAACATGACGTGCTCGGCCACCTCCTTGGGGTGCTCGACCAACTCACCCGCCAGGCGGTCGTCCTCGGCCTCGGTCTGTCCCCGACGACGCGTCCCCGCGATGGGGCGCGAGACCACCACCCCGTCGCGCAGGCGGACGAGGGGTTCGGGCGTGGCTCCGACCACGGTGCAGTGTTCGGTGCGCAGGAAGTACAGATAGGGGCTGGGGTTCACCAGTCGCAGCACCCGGTACACGAGGAAGGGATCGGCGCCGAGATCGAAGTCAAACCGCTGTGACAGCACGACCTGGAAGATGTCCCCGGCGCGGATCAGCTCCTTGGCGCTGAGCACAGCGTCTTGGAACGTCTCCGAGGACATGTTCGCGGTGACCTCGGGCATCACGTCGTCGGGACGGGGTGCCTCGAAGGGCGGCCCCCCCGTCGGACGTGAGAGGTCGGCGGCGAGCTCGTCGAGGCGCGCGCCGGCCGCGTCGAAGCGGCCGCGGCTTCGGCGTCGCCCCAGCCCTCCCCGACCACCACGTTCTCCACGAGGATGACGCGCTGGCGCCAATGGTCGAAGGCGCACAGCTGCCCGATGACGTGCAGGACCGCGTCGGGGATGCCCGCGTCGTCAGGGGGGACGTTGGGCAGGTGCTCGACCTCGCGGACGACGTCGTACCCGAGGAAGCCCACCAACCCCCCGTGCAGTGGGGGGAGGTCGTCGAGAAGCGGAGACCGGTATGCGCTCAACATGGCGTCCACCGTGGCGAGCACCCCCTCGTCCGACTGCGCCTTCACCTCGGCGGGCAGGTCGAGGCTCCCTTCAGCCGTGACCGATCGCCCCCGGCCCACCAGTGTGGCGAGCGGGTTGCGGCCGACGAAGGAATACCGTCCCCAGCGCTCTCCTCCCTCGACCGACTCGAGCAGGAACCCCGTCTGCTCCCCCACCACGAGCAAGAAGGCGCTCACCGGCGTGAGGGTGTCGGCGACGAGCTCGCGCCAGACCGGCACGATGCGGTGGTGCCGGCACAGCTCCGAGAAGACGGCGAGCCCGGGCCGGTCCGGTGGCGACCCGGTGGTGCTCATGTCGGCGCCGGCGGTCCCCCGACCACACCGCTCGGGTCGTCGGTCCCGAAAGCCCGATAGAAGCACGACCGCGCCCCGGTATGGCACGCCCCCTTCCCGTCCTGGTCCACCACCACCAGGAGGGCATCTCCGTCGCAGTCGTAGCGGACGGACCGCACCCACTGGCGATCCCCCGAGGTCTCCCCCTTGCACCAGTACTCGCCCCGGCTTCGGCTCCAGAACCAGGATCGGCCTGTCCGCAGCGTCCGCCGCAGGGCTTCGGCGTCCATATAGCCGAGCATGAGGACGGTCCCGTCGCCGGCGTCCTGGATGATGGCCGGGACCAGGCCATCGGCACCGAAACGCACGGCGTCGAGCTCTTCCTCGGTGAATTCGACAGGGGACGCCACTCGCTCCATGAACCCCTCACGATACCGGCCACCCTGGTCGCCTCCGACCATGATCGAGTCGCCCTGACCAGCCCCGCGGGCGTCGATGGAGCAACGCTCGTACCCGATCGAGCCTTCGAGGCGGGAGGCATCTACTATGCAGTAACTCCGTCCACACCAAGTACGGGGTAACGCCGGGGGGCGCCATGAGACGGACATGGGAGTGGCTCGGCCTCAACCTGGGCAAGCGCGCCGGGACTGTCGCCATTTGCGGGCTGCTCATCACCCTCGGCCTGGGATTCGGCATCACGACGCTGCGTTTCACGACCAGCAACTCCGACTATCTCAACAACAACGACCCGGCCTGGATCAACAACGTCAACTACGAGAACGTCTTCGGCGGCGACCCCATGGCCGTCCTCTTCACCATGAAGCCGGGGAAGACGGTCGACAACCTGCTCACCCCGAAGAACCAGGCCGCCTTCAAGACGATCTCGGCCAAGCTGGCCAAGGACCCCTGGGTGTTCAGTGCGGTCACGCCCATGGACGCCTTGCAGTTCGCGCAGAAGCTTCTGAGCAGTCCCACCGGCAGCCCTCTCGACAGCCCCGCCTTCTCCCTGCTCCAGTCGGCCATCTCCCGTGACACCGACCCCGCCGACAAGCAGATCCGGGCCCACTACCTGACCCAGGAGGGCATCCAGCTGGCCAAGACGGACCCGGCCGATCAGGTCCTCTCCAACCCCCAGTGGATGCAGTTCATCATCCACGAACAAGACGGCAGCGTGCGCCAGTCGCTGAAGACCTTCGTCCACGACAACCACCACGCCTTGTTGGCGGTGTACCTCAAGGGCGACCTCAACATCAACCAGGAGACCACCGCCGCATCCTCGGTGACCAAGATCATCGATGCGGCGCATTTCCAGAACGTCACCACCATCACCACCGGCGTGCCGGCCCTGCTCGAGGTCATCAACAACTACCTCAAGCACGGCATCATCGTCCTGGCGTTGCTGGCCGGGGCCATCATGATGACGATCCTGCTCCTGTCATTCACGGTGCGCTGGCGACTGCTCGCCTTCGCCATCGTGGCGCTCGGCCTCGTCTGGGGGTTCGGCCTCGTCGGCTACTTCCATGTCCCACTCACCCTGGCCACCATCGCCGCACTCCCGGTCTTGCTCGGGGTGGGGATGGACTATGCGATCCAAATGCACTCGCGCATCGAGGAGGAGGTGATCCTCGACCGGGCCGCGCACCCCATCCAGGCCGCGGCCCGCGGCCTGGGCCCTGCGCTCCTCGTGGTCACCTTCGACGCCGTCTTCGCCTTCATGGCGCTGTGGTTCGCCCGGACACCCGCCATCCGCGAGTTCGGCTCGCTCCTCGTGATCGGGATCATCGCCGTGTGCGTGTGCAGCATCATCGCCACCCTGGCCGTCCTGGGCATCCGCGAGTACAAGTCGCCCACCAAAGGCAAGGACTTCAGCCAGGGCCGTCTCAGCCGGGTGGCGGTGTTCCTCGGAAGCCTCCCGCAACGCAGCGCCGTCCCCTTGGCCATCGTCAGCGTGGTGATCCTGCTGTCGGGAATCGCGGTGGAAGGGAAACTGGCGCTGCAGACCGACCCCATCTCGTGGGTGAACCCGCAGTCCCAAGCGATCAAGGACATCGTGCAGCTGAAGACGGCTACGGGGTCCAACAACGAGATCGCCATGCGGATCTCGACCACCCACCCCTGGAGCAACCAGACCGTCGACTACGTCATCAACTTCTCACACGAACTCCAGAACAAGTACCCCAACACCCTGTTCCCCGGTGCGGGGCTGATCAACACCATCGACCAGTTCGTGACCGTCAAGGGCATGAAGGAAGTCCCACCCACGGGGGCCGAGATGGAGGCCATCTACCTCATTGCCCCGCCCGGCATCGTGAAGACGACGGTGGCCGACCACGGCGCCGCGCTCAACGTCATCTTCCTGGGACGGACCGACACGCTCGACCAACTCTCTCCCGTGGTCAAGGACCTCGAGGGTGGGATCAACGCCCCGCCGGGGATCAAAGTGGCACCCGGGGGCATCGCCACGGTCGGTGTGGGCCTCATCCAGAACCTCGAAGCGTCCCGGATCAAGCTCACGTACCTGGCCATCCTCTTCGTGGGAGCCTTCCTCACCTTGCGATTGCGCAGCCTGATCCGTGCGCTGCTGTCGCTCGTGCCGGTGCTCGTCGCCGTGGGTGCGGTCTCGCTCATCGGCGTGGCCTTCCACCTCAAGCTGAGCCCGGTGACGGCGGTGGCCGGGCCCCTTGTGGTGGCGGTCTGTACCGAATTCACGTCGCTGATCCTGTTGCGATTCGTGGAGGAGCGGGCCCGGGGCCTCACCCCGCGCCAGGCGATGGACGCCACGGCGCGGCGCACCGGGCGGGCGTTCATGGTCTCGGGCATGACCGCCATCGCCGGAGTGGCGGTCTTGGGTCTTTCGTCGATGCCGTTGTTGAGCGACTTCGGTGTCATCGTCGCCATCAACATCACGGTCGCACTGCTGAGCGCGCTGATCGTCCTTCCGCCCATCTTGGTATGGGCCGACCAACGCAACTGGGTGTCGCGAGGGCTCCTCAAGACGCCACCGGCGCCGTACATGACGATCGACGAGCGGTACCCCGAACAGGTCGGTGCGCCCGTCGGTGCGGCCGTCGGTGCGGCCGTGGGTGCGCCCGTGGGTGGCTCTGTCGTCGGGAACGGCGACGGGCACGTCGACGGAGACCGCTCCGCCCCCCCTGTACCCGTCCCGCCGGCGCCACCGCCGCCGGCACCGGTTCCGGCGGCGACGACGACAGCGCCTGCATCCCCCGGCGTGCATGTTCCCCCCGCGCCGGCGCCGGCCTCGCTGTGGTTGCCGCAGTTCGACGACACCAGCCCCAACTGACGCGACGCGTCGAAGGCCGGGACCTCTACAGGTAGAGGCCGGTGCCGCTGTCGATCCGCTCGGAGGCCACGGCGTGGATGTCGCGTTCGCGCAGGATCACGTACTCGTCCCCCTGCACCTCGACCTCGAACCGGTCCTCGGGGTTGAACAGGACCTTGTCGCCCACCTTGATCGACCGAACGTGCGGTCCCACGGCCACGACCTCGGCCCACAGGAGACGGCGCGACACCTGAGCCGTGGCGGGGATGAGGATGCCCGAACGAGACCGGCGCTCACCTTCGGCCGCGGGCTGCTGGGCCAGGACCCGGTCGGCCAGCATGATGATGGGCTGTTTGGGTGACGGAGTCGGCGACGTGGACCTTGCTGCCTTGCCCTCAGGAGCCACGGCCGCACCGTAGTCCATGGCGCCCGAGGGAAAAGATGGCCGATCCCGCGTGGCGCGAGGGGTGCAAACCGGTCAACGCCGTCTTTGCGGTGTCGGTGGTCGTACCGTGACGCCGTGCGCGGCGAGATACGCCTTGGCCTCGCCCACGGTGTGCTCCTGGCGGTGAAAGATCGACGCGGCCAGCACGGCATCGGCACCCCCCACCGTGGCCCCCTCCACGAGGTGCTCGAGGCTCCCGACACCTCCCGAGGCCACCACGGGGACACCGACGGTGTCGACGATGGCGCGCGTCAGCTCGACGTCGAACCCGTGACGCGTGCCGTCGCGGTCCATCGATGTGACGAGGATCTCACCCGCACCGAGCGTCGAGCACTCCTCGGCCCAGGCCACCGCGTCCTTGTCGGTGCCGTGCCGCCCGCCATGGGTGAACACCTCCCAGCCGGGCTCGGCGGACCGGCGTCGGGCGTCGATGGCAACGACCACGCACTGCGACCCGAACTCGTCGGCCAATTCGTGAATGAGCCCGGGGTCGAGGATCGCCGCGGTGTTCAACGCCACCTTGTCGGCGCCGGCGCGCAACAAGCGACGGGCGTCGTCGGGGGCCCTCACCCCTCCCCCCACGGTGAAGGGGATGAACACCTCCGCCGCGGTGCGCGCCACCACGTCGACCATCGTGTCGCGCTCGTGTGCTGAAGCCGTGATGTCGAGGAAGACGAGCTCGTCGGCACCTTCGGCGTCATAGCGCGCCGCCAGTGCCACCGGATCACCGGCGTCGACAAGATCGACGAAGCGCACTCCCTTCACGACCCGTCCGGCATCGACGTCGAGACAGGGGATCACCCGGACGGCACGCACGCGGCGATCGCCTCCTCGACGGTCATGGCGCCCTGCACCAGTGCGGTGCCGACGATGGCGCCGGCGAGGTGTCGACCATCGGTTGGTGCTCCCATGGCCGCCAAGGCGCGCAGGTCCGACGGCGAACGCACCCCGCCCGACGCCACCACGGGATGGGCCGTGAGATCCAGCACAGCTCGTAACCCCACGAGGTCGGGGCCTTCCAACATGCCGTCGCGGTCGATGGCGGTCACCACCACCGCCCCCAGGTCCAGGGGGGCCAGGCGATCGAGCGCAGCACCGAGCGACGTCGCACTGGGGCGCTCCCACCCCCGCACGGCCAGCTCCTCGCCCCGGTGATCGAGCCCCACCGCCACGCGGCCGGGGAAGCGCGCCGCCAGCGACTCCACCACCTCGGGTGCCTCGAGCGCCGCGGTCCCGAGCACCACGCGCTCGATCCCCTGGTCGAGCAGCGCGACGGCATCGGCGATGGCCCGCACCCCCCCGCCCGCTTGCACGGCGATGTCGACGGCGGCGGCGATCTCCAACACGACGTCGCGGTTCACGGGATCGCCCGTGCGCGCCGCGTCGAGGTCGACCACATGGATCCATCTGGCTCCGCCGGCCACGTACGAGCGCGCCAGGGCAACCGGATCGCCGTAGGCACGCGCACGTGTCCGAAGTCACCCTGCACCAGCCGGACCGCGCCGCGGTCGTGCAGGTCGATGGCGGGGAAGAGATCAAAGGCGATGCTCACGTTGGTGTCGGCCCGTCCCCGCACGCGGCCACGAAGTTGGCGAGGATGGCAAGGCCCACCGGACCCGACTTCTCGGGGTGGAACTGTGCGCCCCATACCCGGCCCCGTTCGGCTGCCGCCACGACGGTGCCGCCGTAGTCACACGTGGCCACGGCGTCGTCGGACATCTCCGGCGCGTAGGAATGGACGAAATACACCCAGGAAGCGGGAGCGATCCCGGCCAGAAGCCGGCTCTCGCTGCCCGGACGCACCACGAGCTGATTCCACTGCATCTGCGGGCGCTTCACCTCGGGGGACAGCGCCTTGACCTTGCCCGGCAACACTCCGAGACCCGACACCGCCGGGGACTCCTCCGATCCCTCGTAGAGCAACTGGAAGCCGACGCAGATGCCGAGGAACGGCACGCCGCGTTCGAGCGCGTCGGCCACGGCGCCGTCGAGGCCGCTGCTGCGCAACGCCTGCGCGCACCGTCCGAACGCGCCCACGCCGGGCAGCACCACCCCGGACGCCCCGGCGGCCTCGTGGCGCTCGGTGACCAGTCGGGCCTGTGCGCCCAGGTGCACGAAGGCCTTGTGGGCCGACGCCAGGTTGCCGATGCCGTAGTCGAGGACGGCGATTCCCCCGTCCATCGTCAATTCCCGCTGGCGTTGCCCAACGTGCCCTTGGTCGACGGCACTCCCCCGCCCTCCACCCGCAGCGCGTCACGGAGGCAACGCGCCGTCCCCTTGAACGACGCCTCGACGATGTGGTGGGTGTTCTTCCCGGTCACCAGGCGCAGGTGCAGCGTGATACCCGCCGCAGTGACGAAGGCACGCCAGAACTCCTCGGCCAGCTGGGGATCGAACGGTGGCGACCCGAGCGGTGCCACGTCGGGAGCGAGGGCGACGTCGTAGGCGAGGTAGGGCCGGCCCGACAGGTCGAGGGCCACCTCCACCAACGCTTCGTCGAGCGGCAAGGCGATCGACGCGAACCGGCGGATGCCGGCTTTGTCCCCGAGGGCGTCGGCCAGGACCTCCCCGAGGACGATGCCCACGTCCTCGACGGTGTGGTGCGTGTCGACGTGCAGGTCACCGGTGGCCTTGACGCTCAGGTCCAGCCCCCCGTGCCGGCCCAGCTGGGAGAGCATGTGGTCGAAGAACGGGATCCCCGTCTCCACGTCCACCGATCCGGTGCCGTCGAGGACCATCTCGACGTCGATGGCCGTCTCCTTGGTCCGTCGTTGGCGCGCCGCGGCGCGGGTCGGCGTCATAGAACTGCCCAGGTTACGCGCTCGAACGACACGTCCCGACCGGGCTCGCCGCACCGCTCGTCAGCGGCGGGAGGACTCCAGGCTCGAGCGAAGGGCGGCCACGAAGCGGTCGTTCTCCTCGGGCGTGCCCACCGTGACACGAAGACAGTTGTCGAGCCCCGGCCACGTCGAGCAATCACGCACCAGCACCGATGCGTCCACGAGGTCCTGCCACACGTCGGTGGCGATGCGACTCGTGGGTCGGAAGAGAATGAAATTGGCGTCCGATGGCCACGACTCGACGGCCAGCTCTCCGAGGGCGGCGGCGAGGCGGCCACGCTCCTCGGTGATGAGGGCCACGCGCGCCTCCATGGCGTCGACGTAGCGCAGGGCCAGGCGCCCCGCAGCCTGGGTCATGGCGTCGAGGTGGTAGGGCAGGACCACGGCGTCACAGGCGGCGACGACCGCCGGATCGGCCACGAGGTAGCCGAGGCGACACGCCGCCATCGACCATGTCTTGGAGAAGGTGCGCACCACCACCAACCGCTGCACACCCGGGGCGCGGCGCGTCACCAGGTCGAGCGCGCTCCACGGGGAGAACTGCCCATACGCCTCGTCCATGACCACGAGACCCGGGGCGCGCTCGAGCACGTGCGCCACGACCTCGGGCGGCTCGGCCCGCCCCGTGGGATTGTTGGGCGAGCACAGGAACGTGACGACCGGTTGCGACTCCGCGAGGATGCGGTCCACCTCGTCGAGGTCGACACGGTGATCCGCGCCGCGCCAACCGCGCACCACACCCGTGGCGGTGAGCGCGGCGATGTGGCTGTGCAGGGCATAGGTCGGTTCGAACAGCGCCACGACACGACCCGCACCGCCGTAGGCCAGCAACAGGCACTGGAGCACCTCGTTGGACCCGTTGGCGCAGAACACCTGGGCCGGGTCGACGCGGTGGAACTCCGCCAGGGCGGCGCGCAGCTCGATGGCGGAGCGGTCGGGATAGCGGTTGAAGTCGATGCGCCCCAGTTCGTCGCGCAGTTCGTCGAGCCACTCCTGGGGGGGAGGAAAGGGTGACTCGTTGGTGTTGAGGCGAACCTCCACATCGACCTGGCGCGAGTGGTATCCCGACAACACCGTCAGATCGGGCCGCAGGGGGACGGGGCCTCCCGTCACGACTCGCCCCGCACGACCACGGACCGGGCGTGTGCCGGGAGCCCCTCGGCCTCGCGCGATGGCAACCACGTGCGGTGCTAGGCGGGCCAGTGCCTCTGCGTCCATCGACACGGCGTGGACGTGGGTGCGGAAGTCGTCGACCCGCAGCGCCGACGCGAAGCGCGCCGTGCGTGCGGTGGGCAGCACATGGTTCGGGCCCGCCAGGTAGTCGCCCACACTGGCGGGGGCGTACGGGCCCACGAAGACCGCCCCGGCGCGACGCACCAAGGGCACCAAGGCGGCCGCCCCGTCGACGAGGAGCTCGAGGTGCTCGGGCGCCACGACGTTGGAGAGCGCCACCGCCTGTGCCGGTCCCTCCACCAGGGCCACGTACCCGCCCGTGCCCAGGGTGGCTTCGAGGTCGGCTCGACGCGGTGACGCCGCCACCAGGCGGTCGACCTCGGCTTCGATGGCATCGGCGGCCTCCGGCGACCACGTCACGAGCCAGGCGAGGCCGTCGGGACCGTGTTCGGCCTGGACGACCACGTCGATGGCGGCCCATGCCACCGGGGTGTCGTCGTCGGCCACCACGACCACCTCGGAGGGCCCGGCGAACGCGGAAGGGACGCCCACGATCCCCGAGACCTGGCGCTTGGCCTCGGCCACGTAGCGGTTCCCGGGGCCCGCGATGACATCGACGGGCGCGATGGACTCGGTACCGAACGCCATGGCGGCGATGGCCTGGGCTCCTCCCACCCGGTAGACCTCGTCGATGCCGGCGATGGCCGCGGCCGCCAGCGTCTCGGACGCGATGGCGCCGTCGGGCCCCGGGGGCACGCAGAGGACGAGCTCGGCCACGCCCGCCACCCGGGCCGGTGCCGCGCACATGAGCACGGTGGAGGGATAGCGCGCCCGCCCCCCGGGGCGTACAACCCGGCGCGTGCCACCGCCCGCACCAGGTGCTGGACCACCACCCCGTCGCTCTCGAAGTCCGGGAGCGGTCCCGGCTCGTGACCGTGGTAGGCGAGGATCCGCGCGTACGCCAGCTCGAGGGCGGCTCGGAGACCGGGATCGATCCCGGCCAGCGCCTCGTCGAGCTCCTTCTCCGGCACCCGCAGGGCGTCGACGTCGACGCCGTCGAAACGTCGGGTGAGGGCCCGGAGCGCGGCGTCACCCCCGGCGCGAACCTCGTCGAGGACGGCCCGTACCTCCTCGCTCGGGAACGTCTGCCCCGCGTCGGGGCGCGGCAGCGCGTCCGCCAGGTCCGAGGCGGGCACACCACGCAGGTCGAGGCGCTTGAGGGGCACGGGGAACCGATCGTACTCCGAGCATCTGCGCCCTCCGGCCCTGGTGAGGGGCCCGGAACGCTCGGGCCACACGGCGGTGACGCCCACGCAGCACGTGCCCGCTTCGCATCACCGACGGGTATCGGCCATCATCAGGGCGTGTCCGCTCCGCTCGCCGAACTGTCCTCCCTCACCACCGCGCTCGAGGAACTGCGCCTGCGCGTCGCCACCATCGCGGACAAAGCGGCCTCCGAACACGACGACGACACCGCCTCGGAGCTCTTCGCGGTGGAGCGGGCCCTCACCGGCGCCGGGCGACGCCTCGGTCGCATCACCTCCGCTCCGGGCCGTCGGCGCTGAACGCGCCGACGGCGCCCTCTCGGGCGCCGTCGCGCGAGCGGGCCAGGCGGCGGACCCGGCCGGCGCTCAGTGGAACCAGGTGGCGGGAACCGGGTTCCTTTCACTTACAACACCACGTGGCCTCTGCCGCTTCCAGAGGAGACGGCAAAACATCAGCCCAACTCGTCCCGCCGCCCCCGCTCAACGCAGGGGAACCAGAGCCGACGGACAGATGTCGACCAGGAGGCATTCGCCGCACCGTGGGTTGCGGGCCCGGCACACCTCGCGGCCATGGAGGATGAGCCGCAGGCTCAACGTTCCCCACTCCGCCGGTGGCACCAGCGCACCGATCTCACTCTCGACCTTCACGGGATCGGTCTGCTCGGTCAACCCCAACCGACGCGTGAGGCGTCCCACGTGGGTGTCGACGGGCAGCCCGGGCAGGTCCATGGCCACGCTCCGCACCACGTTGGCCGTCTTTCGCCCCACCCCGGGCAGACTGGTGAGGTCCTCCATCGACGTCGGCACCTCCCCGCCGAAGCGTTCGGCCACTCCCCGGGCCATGCCCACGAGGTTCTTGGCCTTGGAGTGGAAGAAACCGGTGGACCGAATGCGGTCTTCGAGGTCCTCGAGGCGCGCATCGGCGAGGGTCCCGGGTGTCGGGTACGCCGCGAACAGACCGGGCGTGACCATGTTGACCCGCTCGTCGGTGCACTGGGCCGAGAGGATGGTGGCCTCGAGGAGTTGGAACGCCCCGTCGTGGCGAAGGGCGCAAAGCTCCGATGCGGTGCCGGGATACGCGTGGGCCAGGCGCGTCGTCACCTCACGCGCCCGGCCCCGCAACGAACGGGGTCGTGCCACAGGCCTCACAGTACCGAGATGGGTGCCGATAACCTGCGCCCGTGCACCCCATCGAAGTCAAGCGCCGCATGGGCGAATCCGACATCGCCGAGGTGTCGCAACTGCTCCAACAGGCCCTCGTCGCCGATGGCCACTATCCCCTCGGTGAACACAAATGGCTCGACCTGGTCCACGGGGGCCGCAAGGGCTTCGCCGGGTTCGTGGCCCGAGAGCCCTCCAACGGCCCTCTGGTCGGCTATGCCCAGCTGAGCCGGGGCCACGACACCTGGGGTGTCGAGGTGGTGATCCGCCCCGACCACCGCAAGCCCGAGGACGAAGTCGGGGTGAGCCTCCTGAGCGCGGCCTTGCGCGAGATCTCCGCCGAGGGCGGGGGCCACGTCCACCTGTGGGTCCCCAAACCCACGCCGCACACCGACGCCATGGCCGAGTCCTGCGGTCTGCGGCGCGGGCGCGATCTCTACCAGATGCGCCGACCCCTCCCTGTCGAAGGCGACGCGCTCAGCGTCACCACCCGCCCGTTTCGGCCCGGCGTGGACGAGGCGGCGTGGCTCGAGGTCAACAATCGTGCCTTCGCCTCTCATCCCGAGCAGGGGGGCTGGAGCCTCGACACCATCCGCGAGCGCGAAGCCGAAGCCTGGTTCGACCCCGACGGCTTTCTCCTCCACGAGCGCGACGGGCGCCTGGCCGCATCGTGTTGGACAAAGGTCCACCACGACGTGGAGCCGCCCTTGGGAGAGATCTACGTGATCTCGGTCGACCCCGACTTCCAAGGACTGGGGCTCGGCCGTGCCCTCGCGCTGGCCGGGCTCGACCACCTCTCCTCACAGGGCATCACCGTCGGGATGCTCTACGTCGATGCCGACAACGTCCCCGCCGTGCACCTCTACCGGAAGCTGGGATTCGACGTCGACCACACCGATCGGGCCTACGTCACCGACGTCCCCGCGTCTCACCGATCGGACCAATCGTGACGCGGATGCCACGCGCCGTCACTCTGCGAGGTTCATCAATCTTGGGGATGCGTGCCCCGCTACCAGGTGCTGCCATGGCGGGCACACACTCGCCCGTCGCCGACTGAGGGGCCCGATCTCCCAGCCGGCGGGCAGAGGGGGTCACAGTGGGACGCTTTCAGCACCTCGCCAACCGGCTGAGCATCGTCGGCGCGCTCGCACTCGTCATCGGATCCTCATTAGTAGCGGGCGTCATTGCCCAAGCAGTTACGAGCTCCGCCTATGCCGACACGGCGCCCTACGAGACGTTCTGTGCGGGCACCCCGGCGGGCAACATCGTCCTCAACGACGTCGTCGTGGCCGGCGCGCTCTCTCCGGCCAGCCCGAGCTCCGGTCAACAGTTCAACGTGACCGGCCTCCAGGTGCAAGAGCAGCTTCCCGCCGCGGTCGTGCAGGACGCCGAAGCCACCGGGCTCACCTCTCTCACCGGCACGCTGTCGACCACCATCGATGCCACCGGAGCGACGCCGTCGTCGCTCTCGACCGGATCAATGGCATTCGACATCCCCCTCCCGGACCCCGTCCCGCCCTCCGGTGTGGCACTGGACGTCCCGTCCACGCCGGCCACCGTCGGGCCCTTCACGGCGACGAGCTCCAACATCACCGTGAGCGAGGACCCGGTCTCGAACACCACCGACATCGACGGCGATGGCATCGGCGAGATCGACTTGACCTGTTCCTCGTACCCCAACAACACATTGCCGTCGGGTTTCTCCGACAACACGCCTCCGGGCCTGCCCATCTCGACGATCATCGCCACGGCGGGAACCGGCAGCCCGCCCCCGCCGACCTCGACCCTCACAGGCCCCTACGAGCTGTACTGCCCGCACACGCCGGTCGGCGACCTCGTGCTCAACGACGTCACCACCACCGCCACCATCTCTCCTGGGACCCTGTCAGCCGGACAGCAATTCTCGGTGACGGGCTACCAGACCAACATCCCGCTCCCCTCCGGGCTCGTGGCCGCGGCCGCGGGCCTCGGCAACTCCGCCTTCGACGGGCTGGCCGCCAGTGCCGTCGACGCCTACGGCGCCACCACCGACCAGGCCGGCACGGGTTCGATGCCCTTCGACGTGCCCATCCCCACCACGGTGCCGAGCGGGGGTCTGGCCGTCTCCTTCCCCACGACCCCCATCACCGTGGGCCCCTTCACGGCGTCGGGCGGGCCCATCACCGTGGCCCAGGACCAGTCCACCCAGGTCGTGGCGGCCCTGTCGAGCAAGGCCTTCACCATGTCGTGCACGGCCTACGCCAATGACAGCGTGCCGACGTCGGGGTCGACGGGCACCGCGCCCACCGGGCCCCCCATCCGGCCCGTGATCGCCACCGCGTCGGCCTCGGGGACGACCACCACCCCCACCACGCCACCGATCACCGTGCCTCCCACGTCGCCCTCGGGCCCCTACGAGATGTACTGCCCGGGAAGCCCCGTCGGCAATCTCGTGCTCAACGACACGACGACCACGGCCACCATCTCGCCCTCCACGCTGACCCAGGGCGAGCAGTTCAACCTGAACGACCTCCAGACCCAGTTCTCCATCCCCCAGTCCGTGGCCCAAGAGGCAGAGAACCTCGGCCTCTCCCAGATCACCGGGGACGCCACGATGTTCCTCGACACGAACGGGGCGGTCGGGTCCGGCGACGAGTACATCAATCCCGGGGGACCCATCTACGTCGTTGGGTCGTCGGGTGGGTCGTCGGTGGCCCTCGGTGAGACCACGGCGACGACCTCCGATGTGGTCACCACGGTTCCGAGCATCGGTCCGACCTCGCTCGAGCCGTTCCCGGAGTACCCGGGAGGGTTCTCGGCCGTCTTCGACACGCCCTTCAACGTCACGCTCCCCAACCCGGTCCCCTCCACCGGCGTCCAGTTCACCGCCACCGTCCCGCCCGGGGAACTGGGGCCGTTCACCGCTCAGGGAGGGCCCATCTCGTTCGACGTCAACGGGATCAACCTCGACGTCACCGAGTTCGGCGACAACTTCGGGCTGTTCTGCAACACCTATCCCAACGACAGTGAGCCCACCGGGCTCGCCACCGACCCGCCGTCGGTGTCTCCCATCGAGCCCGTGATCGCCACGGGCACGGCCACCATCACCCCGCCGCCGCCCATCGGACCGGGGGGCGAGGGCCCCTACGAGCTGTACTGCCCCGGCACCCCGATCGGCAACGTCGTCTTCAACGAGGTCACGACCACGGCGACGATGTCACCGCCCGACCCTTCCCCCGGTGAGCAGTTCAACGTCACCAACTTCCAGGCCGAGGTGCCCATACCGGCCTCGATCGCGTCGGCCGCGGCCGCGGTGGGGAACTCCTCGCTTTCGGGGACGGCCCTGGCCACCATCGACGCCGTCCGGAGCCTCCCCCGCCTCGATCCCGACCGGTCCGCTGACCTTCGACACCCCCATCCCCAACCCCGTGCCCCCCACGGGCGTCACCCTGACCCTGCCGGTCACCCCCGCCACGATCGGCCCGTTCACGGCCACGAGCAGTTCGATCACGATCGCCCAGAATGCCGATGCGACCTTGACCCTCCTGGACGCGGGCAGCGACATCAACCTGAGCTGCACCGCCTATCCCGACGACAGCGCCCCGAGTGGCATCGTGTCCGCTCTGCCCGACGCGTCGCCCATCTCGCCCGTGATCGTCACGGCCGGGGCGACCACGACGCCCACGACGGGCCCGGGCGGGACGGTCCCCCCGGCGCAGCCGGGCCCCTACGAGCTGTACTGCCCGGAAACTCCGGTGGGCAACATCGTCCTCAACAACGTCACCACCGAGGGGACCATCTCCCCCTCCGCACCGAGCGCGGGGGCGCAGTTCAACCTGACGGGCTACACCTCCACGGTGTCACTGCCCACCTCGATCGTCTCGGCCGCCGCGGCGCTGGGGAACTCCGCCATCGTCGGGACTGCGGTCACCAGGGTCGATGCCGTCGGCGCCACCCCCGCCTCGATCTCGAGCGGCGAGCTCGCCATCAACGCGCCCATCCCGAGCCCGGTGCCGGCCACCGGCCTCACGCTCAACCTCCCGGGGGCACCGGAGACCGTGGGCCCCTTCACCGCCACCGGGGGTGCCATCACGCTGACGGTGGACCCGGTCATTTCCCTTGCGCTGAACGTGTCGGGCAGCACGCTGACGCTGACGTGCACGCCCTACTCGAACAACGCCGCTGCCACCGGCATCGTGTCGGGGGCGCCGCCCGGCTCGCCGATCTCGCCCGTGATCGCCATCGCGTCGAGCACGGGCGACGCCGGGGGGCCGCCGTCACCCACGACGACGTCACCCACGACGACGAGCCCGGGGTCGCCGACGACGCCGACCATTCCTCCGGCGCCGTCCACGGATTCGGGGCAGATCACCCAGGCGTTCCAGACGCTGTTCGATCCGACGGCTTCTCTGTCCGACAAGGTGGCCGTCCTCGAGAACGGCGCCTCGCTCGAGACGGCGCTCAGCGACGCCTTGTCGTCATCGTTGGCCTCGAACGCGACCGGTGCCAGCGTGGATGACATCACCTTCCCCGATGACACGGGCTGTACCCAGGTGGGGCTCACGAGTCCGTGTGCCATCGTGACCTTCGACATCCTCGGCGCCAACGGGACGCCCATTCTTCCCAACAACCGCGGCTATGCCGTCTCGGTCAACGGCGCCTGGCTCGTGTCCACCAACACCGCGTGCACCTTGCTCGGGCTGTTCTACTCCGCCGAGGGACAGACCGGTTCGCCGCCGGGATGCTCCTCCGACTCGTCCTCGACCCCACCGACCACGATCGATCCGCCGCCATCGGGCACCACGGACCCGAGCCCCGCCGCCGCCCCCGCTGCCTCGACCACCCCGACCGCGGCCCCATCCTCCTCGGCGCCGGCCACGTCCAGCAGCGCGGCGGCACCAGGCGCGGTCACCGCCGCCAACGACGGGTCATCGGACCCCGGCGCGTCCGATCCTCCGGCTGGCGCCGATCCCGTCGTCGAGGCCAGCTCGGGGTCCCTGGCCTTCACCGGCCTCGGGTCGATCGCACAGTGGCTGGCCATCGTGGGCGGCGCCCTCATGCTCGTGGGCTTCGTCCTGCTGACGATGGTGGACGCCCCTCGCCGCGCCCTGCGCCGCCTGGCCCGGACGGGTGCGCTCCGGCGGTGACGGGATCGTCAGTGCACCGAGACCCCGACGGCGACGCCCACGCCGAAGGTCACCGCGGCCGGTAGCGCCGTCATCAGGAGCTGGCGGCCCGAGGACCGCCACCAGCTCCGGTGGGTGAAGGCGGCGAGCGCCGCGCCCACGCCGATCGCCGCCAACGCGCTGAGCACGATCGACGCCACCTCCGCGCCCGTGCCCCGCGCCACGAACCACGGGAGCAGCGGGATCAACGCCCCCAGGGCAAAGGTGACGAAGGATGACACGGCCGCCTGCAAGGGCCGGCCCAGCGCAGCGGGGTTGATGCCGAGCTCCTCGCGGGCGTGGGTCTCGAGGGCCAGCTCCGGGGTGCGCATCATCTCGTTGGCGAGGGTGCGGGCCACGGTGGGATCGACACCACGCTTCTCGTAGATGCCGACGAGCTCGCGCCGCTCCCCCTCGGGCCGGTGCCGGATCTCGTGCTTCTCCATGGCCAGCTCGCGCTCGAGCAGCTCGCGCTGGGCCGACATCGACGTCCACTCGCCCGATGCCATGGAGAAGGCACCGGCGATGAGCAGTGCGATCCCGGCCAGGCGCACCACGCTCGGCCCCGCATCGGCGCCGGCGATGCCCAGGATCAACGACACGTTGGTGACGAGACCGTCGGCCACCCCGAACACCGCGGCGCGAGCCCCACCACCTTGCACGTTGCGGTGGTGGTGGTCCCAGAGGTGGACCTCGCCGATGCCGCTCCTGCTCGGATGGGCATCTGACGCCCGTCGACCGAACAGCCGCGGCACCCGGGCCCGACCGAGCTCGCGGGGCGCCTTCACCACCACGAGACTACCGACCGGCCTCAGGTCAGTCGGCCACTCGGACCTGCAAGAATGGCGCCATGGCCGAGCCCCGCCGCTGGTTCGACCCGTCCCAGCCCCAGACCCTGCAGGGCGCCGTGATGCTCAGCTATCTCACGGCCGCCATCAGCCTCCTCTGGATCCTGTTCGGGGCGTACCCGCTCATCATCTCCCTCGGCCTCGGGGTCGCCGGATACGGCGTGGCCAACGAGCTCCGCTGGGGCTATTGGCTCGGCGTCGTGCTGGCCGGCCTGTCCGCCCTCATCCTCTTGCTCCTCATTCTCGGTTCGAGGGACTATTCCGTCGCCATCAACCTGGCCTTCATGGTGGTCCTCGTGGCGCTGTTCCTGCATCCTCAGAGCCGCGAGTACCAGCGCATCTGGTTCAAGTAGCGGGGAGGTCCCTCGGGCGAGGAGTCCGGGGGGCGACGTATTGTCGTGGCATGACGACGACCGTTTCGAGCATCGAGGAGCTCAACAAGCTCTCGGGCCAGCACCTCGGGTACTCCGGGTGGCACGAGATCGACCAGGAGCAGGTGAACCTGTTCGCGGACGCCACCGGCGACCACCAGTGGATCCACGTCGACCCCGAGCGCGCCGCCACCGGGCCCTTCGGCGCCACCATCGCGCACGGATATCTGACGTTGTCGATCATCCCCGCCATCCTGGCCGAGGTCGTCCGGGTCGAGGGTTTCAAGTTCGGGGTGAACTACGGCTGCAACAAGGTTCGTTTCCCGTCGCCGGTGAAGGTGGGGTCCAAGGTGCGCCTCGGCGCCGCGGTCGGTTCGGTGGAGAGTGTCGGCGAGGACAGCGCACAGGTCGTGCTCGACATCACCGTCGAGACCGAGGGATCGGACAAGCCTTCCTGCGTGGCCCAGGTGGTCTACCGCTACTACTGGTAGAGGTGCTCCGCCGGCGGGGGTCGGCGGCGGCGCCGGGGTGGGCTACAGGGGGAGATCGCCGGTGGCGGTCCGCGTGGTGCCGTGCTCGTTGTACGCGGCGATGACCGCTTCGGCCACCCGCCATTTGTGGATCTCGTCGGCGCCGTCGGCGAAACGGCTCCAGCGCGCCTGAAGGAGCATGTCCGCAGAGCGGTGAATCCTTCGAGTACCCGAGCGCACCGTGCACCTGCACAGCACGGTCGACCACCCGCCACAGGGTGTTCGCCACGTGATGTTTGGCCATCGACACCTCGGTGGTGAAGGGCAGCCCGTGCTCGATCCGGTAGGCGGCGTGCAGCACCATCAACTTGGCCTGGTAGAGCTCGATGGCCGATTCGCTCACCAGCCACTGGATCCCCTGCTTCTCCGACAGCAGCGAACCGTGGGAGTAGCGCTGCGTGGCGCGGGCCACCATCAGGTCCAGCGCGGTCTCGATCTGACCGAGCCAGCGCATGCAGTGGGCGAGGCGCGCCGGGCCCAGCCGGTACTGCCCCAGGCGATGGCCCTGGCCCCGTCTCTCCCAGCCGGTTGGCGTCGGGCACCCGGAGATCGGCGATGCGGATCTCGCAGTGGTTGTGACTCCCGGCCATGGTCTCGACGTCGCGCACGATCTCCCACCCCGGGGAGGGCACGTCCACGATGAAGGCCGTGGTGGCGGCCTGGGGCACCTCGGGGTCGTCCTCGGTGCGGGCGAGCAGGATGGCGAAGCGGGCCCCCCGAGCCCCGCTGATGAACCACTTGTGCCCGTTGATCACCCACTCGTCGCCGTCGGGCACGGCCCGGGTGCGCATGAGGGTGGGGTCCGAACCCGCCACCTCGGGCTCGGTCATGGCGAAGCACGACCGGATGGTGCCCTCGCACATGGGCGCCAGGTACCGCTGCTTCTGGTCGTCGGTCCCCCAGTGCAACAGGGTGTGCATGTTCCCTTCGTCGGGGGCGTAACAGTTGACGATGTACGACGCCCAGCGGGTCTTGGCGGACTCGGCCGACACCGCCGCCAGGGCCGTGGGCCCGAGGCCCATCCCGCCCCACGCCTCGGGCATGTGCGGCATCCACAGGTGGACCTCACGCGACCGCGCCCGCAGCCGATCGAGCTCGGCGCGCCAGTCGCCCCGGCCCGACCCCTCGGCCGCCAGACGCTCCTCGGTGGGGCGCACCTCCTCGTCGACGAAGGCCCGCATGCGTTGTCGGGCCTCCTCGACGTCGGGGTCGAAGGTGAAGTCGATGGCCATGGACCGCAGTCTTCCATCTCGGGCCCGCTGGCCCTCAGAACCCTCAGGTCGGCGTGTCGTACTCCGCTTCTCGGGCCCTTTGGTCTCGGGCTCGGGATTCGACGCGACGCACGGCGGCGGCCACCACATCGGGGGCGTCGCGGGGGACGAAATGCCCGTTGCGGGCCACGCTCACGAACTCGCTCCCGGAGATCGACGCCGCGATGCTGGCCGACACCGACGGAGGCACCACCAGGTCCCACGTCCCGGAGACGACGACGGTGGGCGCCCGCACGCGAGTCCAGCGCGGCCTCGACGTCACCGATCTCGCGCACCAGGGTGCGCTGTTCGGCCACGAAGCTGCGCCACACCTGATGACCCCGTTTCCCCGACATCTGTTCGTAGCGATCGGCAGGCAGGCTGGCGCGCAACCACTCGAGTGCGGTGTGCCGTCGCGTTCCGACGGCCTGGAGGACGCGGGGCAACAGCTGCCCGAAGGCGAAGAGCCCGGCCGCGCTCAAGACCTCCCCCACCGCCGGTGCGGCCAGGAGCCGGTCGAGCACGTTCAGGCTGTCGGCCCGACCGATGGAGCCCACCAGGACCAGACCCGAGACGAGCTCGGGCCGACGTGCCGCCAGGAGGATGGCGACGCCCCCGCCGTAGCTGTGGCCCACCACGGTCACCGGCGCGGCGTCGCGCTCGACCACGATGTCGGCGAGCAGATCGGCGTTGCTGCGCGATGGTGAGCGTCTCGTCGCCGCTGCGGCCGTAGCCCGGCCGGTCCACGATGAGCAGCCGGTGATCGGTCAGCCGCTCCGCCACGGGGTCCCAGTCGCTCCCCAGGCCGGGCTGACCGTGGACCAACAGGACCGGGTCGCCCCGGCCCCGGTCATCGACGAACGGACGGCGCAAGATCCTCGTGTCCTCCGCCGGGGTCCACCGCCGGCGCTTCGCCCGGACCCTCGGGCTGCATGACGTCTCGCCCCGCCGGGCGCGGCCCGGTCTCGGGACCCGCCGCGGGGATCTCCACGGTGAACACCGACCCCTCACCGGGAACCGAGTCGCACCCGGGCGCTCCCACCGTGGGCGCCGACCAGGGCGGCCACGATCGAGAGCCCGAGCCCGGTCCCTTCGCCGGTGCGAGCCTCGCTGCCGCGGTAGAAGCGGTCGAAGACATGCGCGGCCTGCTCGGCGTCCAGGCCCGGGCCCTCGTCGGCCACCCGTATCACGGCGCTGCGCCCGTCCTGCACCACCTGCACGTGGACCGGCGTCGCCTCGGGCGTGTGCACCACGGCGTTGTGCAGCAGGTTGTCCACGACCTGGCGCAGGCGCGCCGCGTCGCCCTGCGACCACCACGGGACCGCCCGTCTCGAGGGTGATCGGCCGCCCCGGGTCGGTGGTGCGCGGCCGCATCCACGGCGTCGGCGACGACCCGGCACAGGTCCACCGGTTCGCGCGCCAGAGGACGGCCCTGGTCGAGGCGCGCCAGGAGGAGGAGGTCGTCGACGAGCACGCTCATGCGCGCCGCTTCGCCCTCGATGCGCTCGGCCGCGCGCCGGCGATCGTCCTCGTCGTCGAACGCCCCCTTGCGCAAGAGCTCGGCGTAGCCCCGGATCGACGTCAACGGCGTCCGCAGCTCGTGCGAGGCGTCGGCCACGAAACGCCGCAGGCGTGGCTCCGACGACGTGCGCTCGCGGAAGGCCGCCTCGATCTGGCTCAGCATGCCGTTGAGCGCGGAGCCCAGCCGACCGACCTCGCTGCGGTCGTCGGCACGCCGGATCCGGCGGGTGAGGTCCCCGCCCGCGATGGCCCCGGCCGTCTCGGTCATGTCGTCGAGTGGGCGCAGGCCCAACCGGACGATCCACAGGGCCAGCAGCAACAGGGCGAGCATGACCGCGATCGACACGATCACACTCGACGTGGGTCAGCGAGGCCAGGGTCTTGTCGGTGGGGTCGAGTGAGATGGCGGTGACGAGGGTGCCTCCCGGCACGGCCACCGCATGCACCCGGTACTGCAGCCCACGCGACCCCGCAGCCGGCACGTCGATCGACTCGCCCTCGGCCGCGTACGGCCCGTGGTTGGTCCCGAACACGTGCGGGGTGGGGATGTGCTGGACGGGGAGCACCGCCGGCAGCACCGGGGCAGGGTCGGGGCTCCCGGCCAGGCCCGAGGGGACCCGGATCGACGACCTGGCCGTTCGAAGAGATGACCTCGACGTAGGAGTCAGCGCTCAGTCGGCGCCGCGAACACCGTGCGGTTGAGGCGCGGCGCCGCCCCGGGCGCGCCGCCCCCGGGGCGGCGCCCACCGGCGGGGGGTTTCGTGCCCAACTCGGCCAGCCAGGCCCCGGGGTCGGTGGCCGGAGCCCGGTCTCCCGCCTTCAGGTCACGGTGGTACACCTGGGTCGATGTAGGTGTAGGCCTGGTTCTGGGAGGCGTCGATCTGCTCGTCGAGCCGTCCGAGCAGGAACGACCGCAGCGACGACGACGTGACCACGTCGGTGGTGATCAGGCCCGCCACGAGCAGCACCAGCATGCCGACGACGAGCCGGCGCCTCAGCGACACCTACGCCCCGCCTCCCGGGCTGCGGGAGCGGCTCGACAAGCCGCTACTCCTTGTCGCGGGGAAGGCGGAGGCTGTAGCCCACCCCGCGGATGGTGTGGATCAACGGCGGGTCGAAGCGGTCGATCTTCTTGCGCAGATAGCTGATGTAGGTCTCGACGATGTTGGGATCGCCGTCGAAGTCGTAGTGCCAGACGTGATCGAGGATCTCGCTCTTGGACAGCACCCGGCGGGCGTTCTCGAGCATGTACCGCAGCAGGTTGAACTCGGTGGCGGTCAATTCGATGAGCGAGGCCCTGGCGCCACACCTCGTGGGTCTCGTCGTCCATCTCGAGGTCCGAGAACGCGAGCCGGTCGTTCTCTCGGGTGGGCTGACGGTCCGACGCAGCACGGCGTGGATCCGGGCCACCAGCTCGTCGAGGCTGAAGGGCTTGGTCACGTAGTCGTCGCCGCCCGCGGTGAGCCCCGCCACCTTGTCCTCGGTGGCGTCGCGGGCGGTCAGGAACAGCACCGGCGTCCGGTTGCCCTGGGCCCGCATGCGCCGGCACACCTCGGTGCCGTCGACGTCGGGCAGCATGACGTCGAGCAGGACCAGGTCATGGCGTCCCCGCTCCGCCATGGTGATGGCGTCGCCGCCGGTGGCGGCGGTCTCCACGGTGAAGCCCTCGAACCGCAGGGCGGCGCCGAGCAGGTCGGTGATGTAGGGCTCGTCGTCGACCACCAGGATCCGGGTCAGTGTGCTCACCCTTCTATGTTCGCAGATGACGGCCCTCGTGCCCGGCGGGCACCGGGGTCCGGACTACGCCGCCGCCCCGGTCCGGGCACGGCTGCCACCGCCTCGAACCAGGACGCGCACGACCCGTTTGAACGCCCACCACGTCACGAGCAGCAGAGCCTCGACCACGATGTGCATCGACATCTTCGACTTCCCTTCGACCCGGTCGACGAACCGGATGGGGACCTCGGTCACGCTGCCCCCGTGGTGCGAGGACCTGGTGGACCATCTCGATCTGGAACCCGTACCCCTCGGCCCGCACGGCACCGAGGTCGATGCGGCGCAGGGCCTCGGCCCGGTAGGCCCGGAATCCCGAGGTCGAGTCGGTCGACGTGCAGCCCCAGGAGGAACGCGGCGTAGATGTTGCCGCCCTGGGACAGCAGCCGTCGGTGCCAGCGCCAGTTGGGGATCGACCCACCGGGCACGTAGCGCGACCCGACCACGAGGTCGACGCCCTCGCGCGAGCGGAGCGATCAGGGTCGGGAGCGCCTCGGGTCGTGCGACAGATCGGCGTCCATCTCGACGAACGCCTCCCAACCCCGTTCGAGGCCCCAGGCGAAACCGGCCCGGTAGGCGCTGCCGAGGCCCGACTTGACGCGTGCGCCGCAGGACCTCGATGTTGCCGAGCTCGCTCGCCCAGCTTCTCGGCCAGATTCGGCGGTGCCGTCGGGGCTGCCGTCGTCGACCACCAGCACCCCGGCGTCGGGCAGCGCCGTCCGGATCCGGCGCAGGACGTGGTCGATGTTCTCGGCCTCGTTGTACGTCGGGAGGACGACGAGGACGCGCACCGCGTCAGCCTAGGGGACCGCCGTGGGGCCACCGGTGGCCTCCCACGACCTCCAGCTGGGCTTCGGGGGCGGTCGACTGCCACATCTCCCGCACGATCACCTGGATCGATCCGGCGATCGGGATGGCCAGCAGGGTGCCCACGAACCCCCCGAAGAACCCTCCGACGAGGTCGCCGATGTTGGCCCCCACCAGGATGGCGATGAGGACCAGGAGCGGGTTGATGCGCACCGTCCTGCTCATGACGATGGGGTTGAGCACGTGGTTCTCGATCTGGGTGTAGGCGAGGAACACCACGGCGAAGACGATGGCGGCGCTGACGGAGTGGGACAGTGCGAACAGCCCGGTGGGGATGCCGGCCAGCGCCCCGCCGACCATGGGCAGGAAGTCGAAGAGCGCCACCCACAGGGCCCAGAGCAACGCGTAGGGCACACCCAGGATCAACAAGCGTCACGAAGACGACGACTCCGGCGACGATCGACGTGATGAAGTTGCCGAGCATGAAGCCGGTGACCGAGCGGCTGACCTCTCCCGCGATCGTCGTCACCCGAGCGGCGCGCGTCGGAGCGAAGAGGCGCAAGGAGCCCGTTGCGCAGCTTGTAGCCCTCGAGCAGCAGCAGCAGCACCAGGATGAACACGACGAACAGGGCGAAGCCGACGGCGAGCGTGCGCCGGTCCCGATCTTCAGGGCCGGCTTCGACAGGTTCTTGGCGTAGGCCTGGAACTTGGGCAGGTTCTGCTGCACCCAGTGCTGGACGTGGTACTTCTTCACGATCCTCCCGATCCAGCCCTTGCCGTGCTCGGCGCTCTTCACGTAGCTCGGGAGCTTCGCGATGAGGTGGGTCAACCCGTTGGCGAGGGGGGCTCCGAAGGAGTAGGCAAGGCCGGCGAACACGAGCACCGCGAACACCGTGACGATGGCCACGGCGAAGCCCCGCCTCGAGATCCCCGCCCGTTGCAGCAAGATGACCAGGGGGTTGAGCAACAAGGCGATGAAGCCTGCCACCGCCATCAGCAGGAGTACGTCCCGCAGCTTGTAGACGATCTTGCCCGCCAGGAGCGTGACCACGACCACGCCCACCGTGATCAAGATGGCCTGCAAGGGAACGTGGCGCTCGTCTGACCACTCCCACAGGCGGGCGCGCCGGGTCACCGGCGCCGAGGGAGTCTCCGGCATCGCTCCAAGCATGGCAGCTGGGTTCCGGCCGACCGCGGCATCGCCCGGGACGCCGAGATGACCCGTCGCGGGCCTCTGACGTGGAAGCATGTCCCGGATGGAGGCGGGGATCGAGGTCGCCCCCCGGCGGCGGCGGGTGCGGAGGCAGGTCAAGTGGGGGCTCTACGCGGTCTTCCTCGTGCTCATCTTCGAATACCTGGTCCTGCCCCAACTCGCCGGCGCCCGGAAGTCCGTGAACCTGCTGGGCAAGATCAACGTCGCCTACGTCATCGCCGGCGTGATCCTCGAAGCAGCCTCGCTTCTGGCCTACAGCCAGCTCACCCACACGGTGCTGCACCACGAGGGCCCGCATCGTTCCCGGCTGCTCCGGATCAACCTCTCGAGCCTGTCGGTGAGCCACATCATGCCGGGGGGCACCGCGCCGGGAACGGCCGTGGCCTTCCGCCTGCTCATGCAGTCCGGGGTGTCGGGAGCCGATGCCGGCTTCGCCCTCGGCATGCAGGGCGTGGGATCCGCCCTCGTGCTGAATGCGATCCTGTGGTTGGCACTGCTCGTGTCGGTCTTCATCCACGGCTACAACGCGCTGTACGCCGTGGCGGCCGGGGCCGGGGTGGTCCTGATGGGTCTGTTCGCCGGGCTGGTGTTGGCGCTCACACGCGGCCGCGACCGGTCGATCGAGATCCTCCGCCGGTGGGCCGCTCCCATCCCGTTCGTGGACCCCGACAGACTCGCCGTCCAGGCTCACCGGGTGGCCGAGCGTCTCGGGCAGTTCCTGGCCGAGCCCCAACTGCTCACCCGCGCCATCGCGTGGGCGGCCGCGTTCTGGCTGCTCGACGCGGCGTCGCTGTTCGTGTTCATCGCCGCGCTGGGGAAGATCGTCTCCCCTGTCGACCTGCTGGTCGCCTACGGCCTGGCCCAGGTGCTGGCGGTGATCCCGATCACCCCGTCGGGCCTCGGGGTCATCGAAGGGGTGCTCATCCCCACCCTGGTCGGTTTCGGCGTGCCTCGGGAGACGGCCATCCTCGGGGTCCTGGGCTACCGGCTCGTGAACTTCTGGTTGCCCATCCCGGTCGGGGGCATCGCCTACCTGTCGCTGCGGTTCTCGGGCGAGGGCTGGGGCCAGCGGTTGCGCCACGCGCGCGAGGAGGTGGCGTCGCTCGACGACGACACCGTGCGGCGCACCCCGGGTGCGCTCTCCCCCGAAGGCTGACCTCGAGGACGAGCTCCGAGATGGTCGGGGCGGACTAGCCGGCCGCTCCCAGGGTGTCGGCCTCGCGCCGGCGCCGGGCCCGGTCCCGGGCCAGGTCCTGGAGCCGACGCTGGGCGCTGGCTCCCTCGACCGTGGGCACGCGGTCCCAGGTGCCGTTGGGGCCGAGGACCCAGGAGTTGGTGTCGTCGGCCAGGTTGAGGTCGAGGACTTCGAGCAACCGGGCCTGGAGCTCGGGGTCGAGGACCGGCGCCAGGACCTCGATGCGCCGGTCGAGGTTCCGCTCCATGAGGTCGGCCGAACCCATGAGCAGCGTCAGCGGGCGAGCGCCGGTGCCCCCGAAGCGGTAGATGCGGGAGTGCTCGAGAAAACGGCCCACGATCGACCGGACCCGGATCGTGTCCGAGAGGCCGGGGACGCCCGGCCGGAGGTTGCACACGCCCCGCACGACGAGATCGATGGGAACACCCGCCACCGAGGCGTGGTAGAGCGAATCGATGATGTCGGGGTCGGTCAGGCCGTTGACTTTGATGGCAATGCGACCGTCGGGCCCGGCCTTCGTCTCGTCCTCGATGAGCTCGGTGATCCGCTGGCGCAGCGCCATGGGCGCCACCACCAGTTTGCGATACCGCGCGTAACGGCTGTACCCGGTCAGGAAATTGAACAGGTCCCCGACATCCGCGCCGAGATCGGGGTCGGCCGAGAGCAGCCCGATGTCCTCGTACTGCCGGGCGGTGCGGGGGTTGTAGTTGCCAGTGCCGATGTGGCAGTAACGACGGATCCCGTCCTCCTCGCGCCGCACCACCAGGGCGGCCTTGGAGTGGGTCTTCAGGCCCACGAGCCCGTAGACGACGTGCACCCCCGCTTCCTCGAGGGCGCGTGCCCACAAGATGTTGGCCTGCTCGTCGAAGCGCGCCTTGAGCTCGACCACCGCGGCGACCTCCTTGCCCGCTTGGCGCGCCTGGATGAGCGACTGGGCGATGGGGCTGTCGCCCGAGGTCCGGTACAGGGTCTGCTTGATGGCGAGCACGTCGGGGTCGGCGGCCGCCTGGGCGATGAAGGCCTCGACCGACGTGGCGAAGGAGTCGTAGGGATGGTGCACGAGGACGTCGCGTTCGCGCAGCACGGCGAAGAGGTCCGCGGTCTCGTTGCCCGCATTGGCGAGGCGGGGCGGGGTCATCGGCGCCCACGCCTCCTCGTGGAGGTCGGGGCGGTCGAGCTCGTACACCCCCCACAGGCCCCCGAGGTCCAGTGGCGCGGCGATCTCGAAGCGGTCCTCGGGTCCGAGGTCGAGCTCGTGCACCAACATGTCGCTCATGTCGGCGGACATGTCCGCGGCCACCTCGAGGCGCACGGCCCGTCCGAATCGACGCCGGCGGAGCTCCATCTCGACCGCAGCCAGCAGGTCGTCGGCTTCGTCCTCGTCGAGCACGAGGTCGGCATTGCGCGTCACCCTGAAGGCGTAGTGCTCACCGATCACCATATCCGGGAACAACGTCCCCAATTGCGCGGCGATGATCTGCTCGAGGGCCACGAACCGCTCGCCGTCGGGCATGACGAAAAAGCGGGCCAGGAGAGGAGGGACCTTCACCCGGGCGACGCGTTCGACCCCGCTGATGGGATCGCCCACCCGCACGATGAGGTTCAGCGACAGGTTGGAGATATAGGGGAAGGGGTGCCCGGGGTCGACCGACAAGGGAGTGAGCACCGGGAAGATCTGATGATTGAACGCCTCGGTCAGGTGCAGCCGGTCCTCCTCGTCGAGCGATGACCAGTCCGCCACCCGCACGCCGGCTTCCGCCAACGCCGGCACCACGGAGCCGACGAAGATGGCCGACTGCCGATCGACGAGCTGGGTCACGCGCTCGCCGATGGCGCGCAGTGCCTCACTCGGGCGCAGGCCGTCGGCGGAACGGGTCCGCAATCCCGCGTCGACCTGGTCCTTGAGCCCAGCCACGCGCACCTGGAAGAACTCGTCGAGACCCTCGGAGAAGATGGCCAGGAACTTGACCCGTTCGAGCAGCGGCGAACGCTCGTCGTCGGCCAGGTCGAGAAGGCGGGCCCCGAATTCGAGCCACGACAGCTCCCGGTTCGAGAACCGCTCGGGACCGAGCGCGTAGACGGCGTCCTCCACCCCCACCGGGGCGAGTGTCGTCGCCGTCTCACCCACCGAAGAGCCGGAGGGAGCAGTCACGCTGGCGCCACGCGCCGGGTCTGAGGCTCGCATCAAACGTCCAGGGTACCGCCGGTGAGCTCCCGGCATGGTCCCGGGTCCGGGGGCCACCAGGGGCTCGGCGGTAGGCTCGATCGGTGCCTGCACTCCTCCGTCGCCTCGCGCCCACCGAGGGGATGCGGGTGCGGCGTCCGAAACCCAAGCGGCGGACCGAGCTCGGGCTGCTCATCTTCGGCTCTCTGATCATCGTGGCCATGTACGTGCTCGCCTCGGTCGGCACCACGTCGAAGATCCCCGCCAATCTGGGGCCCTTCCTGGGCGTGATCCTGGCCCTGGCCCTGGCCGCCCACGTCGCCAACCGGATCTACGCCCCCGACGCCAGTGCCGTCATCCTTCCCATCGCCACCCTGCTCAATGGGCTGGGCTACGTCATGCTGGCCCGGATCGCCCAGCATTGGGCGCAGGCGCAGGCGGGCTGGACCGCCATCGGGGTCGGCGCCTACATCCTCACCCTGGCGTTCGTGCGCCGGTCGCGCGACCTCGACCGGTACCGCTACCTGTTGCTGCTGGCCGCGGTGGTGCTGCTGCTGTCGCCGCTCATCCCCCACTTCGGGCAGGACAAGAACGGTGCCCGGCTGTGGGTCGGCATCGGGCCCCTCAACGGTCAGCCCATCGAGCTGGCCAAGCTGGCGCTGTGCATCTTCTTCGCCTCGTACTTCGTCGAAAAACGCGAACTGCTGTCGGTACCCACCCTGCGCGTCGGCAACCGCCTCATGCTCGACCCCCGGCCCCTGGTCCCCATCTTGATCGCGTGGGCCTTCACCATGGTGGTGCTGGGCGGCGAGGACGACATCGGCTTCGCGCTCCTCATCTTCGTCTTGTTCATGTCGATGCTGTGGCTCACCTCGGGTCGGTGGAACTACCTGGCGCTGGGCCTGGTCCTGTTCGCGGGGGGAGCCTTCGTGGCAGACCGTCTCTTCTCGCAGGTCAATGTGCGGGTCTCGGAGTGGCTCCATCCCGCGCCCACGAACCAGATCATGGCCGGTCTCTACGGCATGGGCACCGGAGGCCTGCTCGGCACCGGGCTCGGCTTCGGGCATATCGCTCCGGTCTGTTCGGGGTGCGTGAACCCGATCCCCGAAGTACAGAGCGACTACATCTTCGCGGCGTTCGGCACCGAGATGGGGCTCCTCGGCACCACGGCCATCGTCTTCGCCTTCGTGCTCCTGGTGGGAGCGGGGCTGCGCACCGCCCAGACGGCCCGGTCGGAATTCGCCCAGATGGTGGCGGCAGGACTGACCGTGATCATCGGGTTCCAAGCCCTGTTCATCATGGCCGGCATCGTCCGGTTACTCCCGCTCACGGGGATCACCCTGCCGTTCATGGCCTACGGAGGATCCTCGCTGGTGGCCAACTACGTGCTCATCGCCTTGCTCATGCGCGTCTCGGACGAGGGCGAGCGCGCCATCGTCGCGGATCAGGCGACCGCCCACCGCCTCGAATGACCGCGGGGACCGTCATGACCGCGACCGTTGGTGCGGTCAGGGCTCGGCGATCTCGGTGGGGGCGTCGGCACCGGTGAACACCCACTCCCCCACCAGGATGGGCGTGGGGAGCCGCTGGCGCAACGCCAAGGCGATGGCGTCGGAGGGACGGCACGGCAACACGCGGTGACCACGTGGGCCCATGGTGTCGATCTCGGCGAAGAATTGCTGGCCGCGTCGGACGGTGATGCGCACCGCCTCGATGCTCACGCCGTGGCGCTCGAAGATCTCGGTCACGAGCTCGTGGGTCAGGGGTCGCGGGGTGTCGATGCTGCGGAACGCGTAGGCGATGGCGGTGCCTTCGGCCAGACCGACGGGGATGGACAGCTCTCGCCAGGGGTCCTGGGCCTCGTGGAGGACCACCATCGGGTTGGCGTTCGGCAACGTCATCTCGACGCCGGCCACAGCCACGATCCTCCACTCCTCGGGAGACAGCCTGAGCACCTCGAGGGGCGTGGGCGCGAGTCCGGTCGCGACCGGTTCCTCCCCTGTCGGCTCGGGCTCGGGGGCGCGCCGGGCGGCGTCCACCGATACCTCGGGCGCGGTGGCGTCGTCGGGGTTGTCCTGGGCGCCCACGTCGGTCATCGCTGGGCCCGCAGGTGGACCGAGAGCGCGATGCCGACCGCCGAGAAGAACGCCACGGTCGCCGAGCCCCCGTAGGACAAGAAGGGAAGGGGGATCCCTGCCACCGGCATGATCCCCATGGCCATGCCGGCGTTCTCGAACACGCTGAACGCCACCAGCGTGAAGCACCCGGCGGCCAGGAGACGCCCGAACGCGTCACGGGCCAGCTGCGCGCTGCGCAAGAGCCGCCACGACAGCAGCCCCAACAAGGCCAAGACGCCGGCCGCTCCCACGAAACCGAGCTGCTCGCCCAACGCCGAGAAGATGAAGTCGGTCTGCTGCTCGGGCACATAGGCCAGGTTGGTCTGCGATCCATGGAACAAGCCCGCTCCCGTGGTCCCGCCCGAGCCGATGGCCGCCACCGACTGACCCACGTTGTATCCCGTGCTCTGGAGGTTCTTGCCCACATGGAAGACGGCGGTGATCCGGTTCAACTGGTAGTCCTTCAGAAGCTTCAAGTGGAGCACGGCGAACCCGCCCGTGACGGCGAGAAGCAAGAGCAACAAGAGGTAGCGGTTGGGGATGCCGGCGATGACCAGCATCACGAGGAGCACCACGGACATGACGATGCCGCTCCCGAGGTCGGGCTGCTTCACCACCAGGAGGATCGGCACCGCCGACAGAGCCAGGACCTTCAAGAGGTCGTTGCGGCCGAGCCCTTCCGGCCGTCTCGCACAGAAGGTGGCGACGGTGATGATGAGCACGAGCGTGGCGAACGCCGAAGGCTGGATCTGGACGCCGCCGATCTGGATCCAGCGCGTCGCTCCCAACGCCGTCGACCCGATGCCGGTGAACATGGCCAGCAGGGCCAGGATCATCGCCACGTACAGCACGGCGCTGGCGTGCTCGAGCCATCGGTAGTCGAGGGCCGCCAGCACGATCATGAAGATCCCCCCCACCACGACATAGGCCGCCTGCCGGGTGAGGAAGTAGTGAGGATTGATGCCGGCGGCGGCGAGCTTGGAGCGGGTGGCCGAGTAGACCAGGACGACGCCGAAGGCGGCCACGGCGACCGTGGTCAAGATGAGCGCGAAGTCCACCCGCAAGGGCAAGGGCCGGCCCGTGGCCGGGCGGTGTGCGAGAGAGGTGCTCAACCGGTGGGCTCCGGCGGACCAGAATACCGGTCATGCCCCTCGCCGCCACTTCACCCATCGTGGTCGACGACGGCTGGCTCTACGACGTCCTGCGCTGGGCCGGGGTGAGCCAGCCCACCGCGGCGCACTGGCAGGAAGTCGTCATCAAGCCGCTCACGGTCGTCATGGTCCTCCTGGTGGCGGCGTTGATCGCCTGGCTCGGGAGCCGCGTCATCCGGCGCTGGGTGGGGGCCGCCGCCCACAAGGCCGTGGCCCACGCCGATTCGCCGCGCGCCTCAGCCCGGGCTCTGACGCTCACGAGCCTCCTCGCCAACGTGTGGCGCGGCGTCATCGTGGTCATCGCCCTGTTCGTCGTCCTCGGGACCATCGGCTTCAACCTCACGCCCCTGCTGGCCGGGGCGACGGTGATCGGGGCCACCCTCGGCTTCGGCGCCCAGAGCATGGTGCGCGACCTCTTGGCCGGCGTCCTGCTCACCGTCGAGGGCCAGTTCGACATCGGAGACACCATCATGGTGGGCGATACAACCGGGAAGGTCGAAGACCTGACGCTGCGCGTCACGCGCCTGCGTTCCGACGACGGCACCGTGTGGTACGTGCCCAACGGTGAGATCCGGAAGTTGGCGAACTCGTCGCGTGGGTGGGCCCAGGCCACCGTCGACATCGCCGTACCGGTGGCGGCGGGCGTGGACACCGTGCTCGACACCATGCGCGCCGCGGCGGAGTCGGTGTCGACCGATCCTCGCTACGCAGCGCTGTGCCTCGAACCACCCCGCGTGTGGGGAGTGGTGGCCAGCGCGGCCGACACCTTCACGTGCCGGGTCTCGGTGCGGACCTCCTCCACCGACCGCGAACGGGTGGCGCGGATCCTGCGCCAGGAGATCGCCTCGCGCCTGCAGGCCGCCCGGGTCTTCGACGCCGCGCCGGCGGGCGCCCTGGCCCCGCTCAGCGCGGCGCCGAGCCCGTCTTCGGACGACGAGTCCTCTTGAGCACCGGCCCGTGCCGTTGAGCCCGGGGCTCCAACAGGCTCCGGGCGGTTGGCGCGGCAGGTGGCGGCGGGCCACCGCGGCCCTGCGGACTCTCCCCGATGTCGTGATCATCGGCGCCCAGCGCGGCGGGACGACCTCGTTGTTCGATTGGCTCGCGGCACACCCCTCGGTCGCGGCGTCGACGACCAAGGAGGTCCACTACTTCGACCGGTACTACGCCAACGGCGAAGGGTGGTACCGCTCGCATTTCCCCTTGAAGTTCGTACCGGGCCTGTCGATGGAGGCCACGCCGTACCTGTTGTTCTATCCCTTGGCCCCCGAGCGCATCGCCGCCGATCTCCCTGGATCCACCCGCTTCGTCGTGTTGTTGCGCGATCCGGTGCAACGGGCCGTCTCCCACTACTGGCACTCGGTGCGGTTGCAGGCCGAGAACGAGCCCCTGCCACGCGCCCTCGCCCTCGAAGAGGAGCGGCTGGCGGGGCAGGAGGAGCTCGTCCGGGCCGGGGGGGAGAGCTTCGCCTACCGCAACTTCTCCTACAAGGCGAGAGGGCATTACGCCGAGCAGCTCAGACGGTGGTTCGCCGTCATCGATCGCGAACGCTTCCTGGTGATGCCGAGCGAAGCGCTCTTCACCGACCCCCGGGGACCGGCCCGCGTCCTGGCGTGGCTGGGCCTGTCGCCGCGCGACACGCCGTTTCCCTCGACCAACGACGCACCCCGGGCCCGTGCCGAGGAGAACGCCGTCATCGAGGAACTGCGGCACCACTTCGCGCCCTACAACGAAGACCTGTTCGATCTGCTCGGAACGCGGCTCTGGGATAGCTGATCAGCGCGCCGGGCCCGCCTGGACCGCACTCCACATGGCCTCGACCGGCACGTCGAGACCTGTCCACCGTTCGAGGGCCAGCGCCGCCTGGTGCACCAACATCCCGAGGCCCCCGACGGTCATCGCCCCTCGTGTCTTCGCCGCGGCCAGGAGCGCCGTCTCGAGCGGGTAGTAGACGAGGTCGGCGACCACCTGCCCGGCGTGCAGGGTGTCGGGGTCGAGGGGGAGGTCGTCGCCACCGGGCCCGTGGCCGCCGGTCATGCCGAGCGGCGTGGCCTGGACGATGAGCTCGGCCGACGCGATGTCGGCACTTGACCCGACGCGCCCCGCCTCCCCCGCCAACGCCGCGGCGATCTCGGCCCGTGCGGCTGTCCGGTTCACCACCACCACCTCGGTCGCGCCGGCTTCGGCCAGAGCCAGGATGACGGCTCGTGCAGCCCCACCCGCCCCGATCACGACACAGCGCTTGGCACGGGGGTCGAACCCCGCCCCGCGCGCCAGTGCGGCCAGCAACCCCTCCCCGTCGGTGGAGTCGCCCACCAACGTGCCCTCACGCCAGCTGACACAGTTGACCGCGCCCAGCCTCCGAGCGACCTCGCTCGTGTCGTCGATAGCGGCGAAGGCCTGTTCCTTGTGCGGCATGGTGACCGACAACCCGCCGAGGCCCAGGGCCCGCATCCCGGAGAGCGCCGCGGCGGTGTCGCCGGCGCGGACCGGGAACGCCACGGACACCCAGTCGAGCCCGAGCGCGTCGAACGCGGCATTGTGCAACCGGGGCGAGAGCGAGTGGGCGATGGGGTCGCCGATCACCCCCACCACGCGCGAGGCCCCGGTAGGCCACGTCGGCGAACACCGGGACGGTTCTGCTCGTGCGGGCACCGGTGTGTCCTAGCCGAGGCCCCGGCTCTGGGCCAGGCGTTCGTTTGCCTCTTGGCCCGCGAGCGTGTCGGAGAATGCCTCGGTGCCGTCCTTCGACACCAACACGAAGTACAGCCAGTCCCCCGGGGTGGGCGCCAGGGCGGCTCGGAGTGACGCCGGGGACGGGAAGCAGATGGGGGTGGGGGTGAGCCCGGCGTGCAGGTACGTGTTGTAGGGGGTGTTGAGGGCGAGGTCGGCGGGGGTCACCTTGCCGCCGTCGCGATGCTCGGAGTACAAGACGGTGGAGTCCATCTGCAGCGGCGTGCCGCGCGCCAGGCGGTTGTAGATCACCCGCGAGACCTTGCCGAGGTTCTCCTGGTACACCCCTTCCTTCTCCACGATCGAGGCCACGGTGATCGCCTGGTAGGGCGACTCCCCCAGCGCCGCTGCCCCGCGGGCCAGACCCACGGAGTCGGCCAGCGTGTTGAACCGGGCGATCATGTCTCCGAGCAAGGTCTGGTCCGACTCCCCCGGCAACACGAGATAGGTGCCGGTGCCGACGAGGCCGTCGAGGTTGGTCGAGCCGGCCGGCTCGTACGGGGACCGCACCGCGCCCGAGGTGGCCAGCGACAGAAAGTGGGCGCCGTCGTGGCCCGAGATCTGTCCGACCCGGGTCGCCACCTCGCTCACGGTGAAGCCGGGCAGGACGGTCACGGCGAAGACGTCGGGCCCGTTCGCCAACTGCGCCCGGACAGCCGCGAACGAATCGTGGCGCCGGAGCAGGTAGCTGCCGGGCAGCACGGTGGGTGTGCCGTGGATGGTCAGGTAGACGCGAAACGCCAGCTCGCTGTCGACGACGTGCTGGCGGACGAGCGAAGCCGTGACCGTCCCCATCGACGACCCGGGCGCCACCGTGACGACCGTCGTGGGCCCACCGGGTCCTCCCGCCTCGCTCTGGTACCACAGCACGGCGCCGACGAGGAGGGCGAGGACGACGAGCGCCGCCAATCCCACCCGCAACCGGCGGCGCCGGTACACCTCGGGTCTGGCTCTTTTGTGGCTGGTCGGCGGCCGGGACGGCGAGGCCCCGTCGGGCAGGGCGCCGGCGCGCCCCGCGGTCCCCGACCGGCCTTGCACCTCGGGTCCCGCCGCGTCAGGCATCGCCGCGTCCCCGATGCGTGTCGAGCCACGCCTGCAACAGCACCGCCGCGGCGGCCTGGTCGATCTTGGCGCGCTGGTCCCGCCCCCGTCGTCCCGCGTCGGTCAAGTACCGGGCCGCGCTCACCGTGGTGAGGCGCTCGTCGAAGGTCTCGACCGCGACCCCCCGGGGTGCGAGCGTCAGCGCCAGCGCATCGGCGTCGGCCTGGGCAGCCCGGGCGGCCGGCCCCCGGCGACCGTTCAGGCTGAGGGGCATCCCCACCACGACGCGTCGTGCTCCAACCTCCTCGACGACCGCCGCCACCGCACCCCAATCAGCGGCGTCGTCCCCGCTGCGCTCGATCGTGGTCCGAGGCGAGGCCAACGTGCCCGTCCCGTCGGACACGGCCACACCGATGCGGCGCTCGCCCAGGTCGATCCCCACCACCCGCACTGCGCTCAAGCCACCCGCACTGCGTCAGGCGCCGAGCCGGCGCCGGGCCTCGCCCAGCAGGGCGTCGATCTTCGTGGCGTCGGACCCACCGGCCGTCGCCACCTCGGACGAGCCCCCGCCACCCCCGCCGACGAGCTGGGCCAGTTCCTTGGCCATGACCCCGGCGTCGACCGACTCGTCGCCCGAGGCCACCGCCACGCCCACCTTCGACCCGTCGAGGGACCCCGCCAGCACCACCACCCGGGCGCCGTGACGCCGGACGGCCTGGGCCAGGTCCCGCAGCTGGTCGGGGCCGACGCCGTCGTAACGGTGGACGACGACGCCGCCTTCGGCCTGCTGGGCCAGGCGCGCCGCGGCCTCTTCCAGGCGCGCTCCTCGCAGGCGAGCCAGCTCCTTGTCCGCCTGGCGCTGGCGGTCAAGCACCTTCTGCAGCGCCTCGAGCACACCCGAGGGCTCCACCTTCAGCAGGTGCGCCGCCTGATCGACGGTTCGCCGTCTGTCGTACAAGAGGCTTAGGGCGCTCTGGCCCGTCACCGCCTCGATGCGCCTGGTGTTCGATCCGATCGACCCCTCCGACACCACGGTGATGGGTCCGATCATGCCCAGGGCGTCGACATGCGTCCCGCCGCAGAACTCCAGCGAATGCACCCCGGCGCGCACCACCCGCACACGCTCCCCGTACTTGTCGTCGAAGAAGGCCAAGGCCCCGAGCGCCTCGGCTTCGGACTTCGACGTCTCGATGACCTCGACCGGCGCGTCGGTGAGGACGTCGGAATTGGCGGCCTCGGTGACCTCGGTCAGTTCCTCGGGACGCAGGGCCTTGGGGTGGGAGAAGTCGAAGTGCAGCCGGTCGGGCGCCACCAGCGAGCCCTGCTGGCGCACGTGGTCCCCGAGGACGGCGCGCAGCGCGCTGTGCAACAGGTGGGTGCCGGTGTGATGCCGGCGGGTGGCGTCGCGACGCACGCCGTCGATGACCGCCAGCGCGTCCTGCCCGGGATGGATCTCATCCTCGATGGTGGCCCGGTGCACGATCAACCCGGGGAGCACGTTCTGGGTGTCGAGCACCCGGGCGCGCCCCGTCTCGGTGGTGATGAACCCGGTGTCGCCCACCTGCCCGCCGGACTCGGCGTAGAACGGGGTCTGGTTCAAGACGATCTCGGCCGTGCCGGGCTCGGCGCCGGCCAGGACGGCCACGATCGAGGCGGGCTCCTCGTAGTGCTCGTACCCGGTGAAGCGCGTCGGGCCGGACTGGCCCAGCAACTCGCGGTACACCGTCTCGTCGCCGATGGCCCGGCGCCGGCGCCGGGCGTCGGCCCGGGCCTTCTCGCGCTGCACCGCCATCTCGCGCTCGAAGCCCTCGGTGTCGACCTCGACGCCGGCCTCGGCCGCCATCTCCATCGTGAGCTCGATGGGAAAGCCGTGGGTGTCGTGGAGACGGAAGGCCGTCTCGCCCGACACCCGGCCCGTCCCGTCGTGCAACGCCTCTTCCAGGATCACCGAGCCGGCGTCGAGGGTGCGCCGGAAGGCGCCTTCTTCGCGCTCGACGGTCTCGGAGATGCGGTCGAGGTCGGTGACGAGCACGGGGTACGCACCGCCGAGGACGTCGGCCACCGCGGCGACGAGCCGAGGGGTGAGCTGCTCGATGACCCCCAGCTGAAAGGCACGGCGCACCGCCCGGCGGATGATGCGGCGCAGCACATAGCCCCGGCCCTCGTTGGCGGGCATCACCCCGTCGGCCACCACCATGGCCATGGCCCGGGCGTGGTCGGCCAGGATGCGCAGCGACACGTCGGAGTGAATGTCGGCGCCGTAGCGGACCCCGGTGATCTCCTCGGCCACCGCCAGGATGGGCCGGAACACATCGGTCTCGAACAGCGAGTCGACCCCTTGGAGCATGGGGAGGTTTCGCTCGAGCCCCGCCCCGGTGTCGATGCTCTTGCCCGGCAGGTCCTCGAGGGTGCCGTCGGCCAGCCTGTTGTACTGCATGAACACGAGGTTGTAGATCTCGACGAAGCGCTCGGCGCCGCCGTGGGCCGGCCCACCCTCGTCGCCGTAGCGCGGCCCCCGATCGAAGAACAGCTCCGACGACGGGCCGCAGGGGCCGAGCCCGCCGTCGCCCATCTGCCAGAAGTTGTCCTCGCCCAGGGCTTGGATGCGGTGCTCGGACACGCCGGCGGCGTCGAGCCAGATCTCTTTGGCCTGGTCGTCGGACTCGTGCACCGTGACCCATAACCGCTCGGCGTCCACCCCCAGGACTTCGGTGAGCAGCTCCCACGCGAGGGGGATGGCGTCTGATTTGAAATAGTCGCCGAAGCTGAAGTTGCCGAGCATCTCGAAGAACGTGCAGTGGCGCTCGGTGGTGCCGATGACTTCGATGTCCACGGTCCGAAAGCATTTCTGCACCGACGTGGCGCGGGGCCAGGGGGAGGGCTCCTCGCCCGTGAAGTACGGCTTGAAGGGAACCATGCCGGCGATGGTGAACAGCACGGTGGGATCGTGGGGGATGAGGCTCGCCGATGGCACGACCACATGGCCGCGCTCCGCGTAAAAGCCGGTGAACGTCGAGCGGAGCTGGGTGGCGTCCATCACCGCACGATCCTACCGGCCACCCTTGCCGGCCTGGGGCGCCGCTGGGGGTCGATCGGGCCTGCGGCCAGCGAATTCAGGTCCCGCTCACCGCGCCCGGCGGGAGTCGAGATCGTGCCACAAGTCGTCCTCGCGACGCAGGGCCTCGGTCCGACCCGTGTCCAGCGCGTCGCGCACCCGGTCGGCGGCACCGCGCCGGGTGCGGTCGACGATCGAGGCGAGCTCGCCCGACAACGCGGTCGGTCGCACGCGACGGGACAAGCGCTCGAGGCGACGACGCGTCCACATCGTGCCTCCCACCCCCAGGGCGGCCCCGGCCGCCAGCCACAGCGGTCTGCGGATCACCGCGGTGTCCCTGCGTATCGCCGCCGTCGGGCCCGGACCGGTGCCGAGTGCCCGTCGTCGCGCCGCGCCTCGGGGGGCGCAGCGTGTCCGTTGGTCGACGCGCCTCGACCCCCGTCCGATGCCGGGCGTCGCCCGAAGAACCGCCGCAGCGCGCTCCCGAGACCCGTGCTGTAGGCGAGCACCTTCACCACCGGGTTCGAGAAGGCGCGATAGGCAAGACGCGACGCCGAGTCCACCGTGGCCGACACGGCCTCGGCCGAGTCGAGCACGTCGCCCACGCGCACCATCTCCGTGGCCGCCTGGTCGACGACGACGCGGGCGTCACGTACGAGGGGGACGGTCTCGCGCCGCAACTCCTCCACCGTCCGGCCCAGCTCACGTACCCGCCGGCCCAGCACGACCACCACCGCCACGAGGACAATGGACGTGACACCGGCGACGATGGCGGTGACCAACGCAGCGGTTTGGTCGGCGGACATGGCCGCGTCATCCTACGGCGCAACTCGGACTAGGGCGCGCCGATCCCCACCATGGGCTTGGCCAGGCGGATGGCACCGGTCGACCCGAAGAACCCGCCGTAGGTCCCGCCGAACGAGAAGATGCCGCCGTCCGACGCCACGAGCCAGTAGCCCTCACCGTCGGGGGTTGCGGCCATGCCCACGACGGGCTTGGCCAGCTTGATGTCGCCGGTGGAGCCGTGGAAGGCGGCGTCGCCGAACGAGAAGATGCCGCCGTCCGAGGCCACGAGCCAGTAGCCCCCGCCGTCGGGGGTGGCGGCCATGCCCACGACGGGCTTGTCCAGCTTGATGTCGCCCGTCGAGCCGTAGAACACGGCATCGCCGAAGGCGAACACCCCGCCGTCCGAGGCCACGAGCCAGTAGCCCTCGCCGTCGGGGGTGGCGGCCATGCCCACGATGGGCTTGTCCAGCTTGATGTTTCCCGTCGACCCGTGGAAGACGGCGTCGCCGAAGGCGAACACCCCGCCGTCCGAGGCCACCAACCAGTAGCCCCCGCCGTCGGGGGTGGCGGCCATGCCCACGACGGGCTTGTCCAGCTTGATGTTTCCCGTCGACCCGTGGAACACAGCGTCGCCGAAGGCGAAGACCCCGCCGTCTGACGCCACCAACCAGTAACCCTGGGACGACGGGGTGGGCGCCATGCCCACGATCGGCTGATCCAGGGGCTTGCCCCCCATGGAGCCGTAGAACCCCATCTGCCCGAAGGCGAAGATGCCGCCGTCCGAAGCCACCGTCCAGTAGCCGCGCGGGCCCAGATACGTGAAAGGCATGGAGCCGTCGAATCCGAGCGCGTCGTCTCCCGCCTTCACGATGACGTCGGTCGTCGCCCAGCCGCGCGTCGGGGACGCCGGGGTGCTGACCGTGACCGAGCTCGACGACACCGACTGGATGACCCCGGCGTTGCCGTTGCCGAAGTCGACCTCGCCCACCCCCGACAGGTTCGATCCCGACACCGTCACCGTGGTGCCACCGGCGGCGGGGCCCGAGGACGCCGAGATGCCGGTCACCACCGGGCACGTGCTCGGGGGTGGAGCCCGCAACCAGCTCACGAGGGCGCTGGCGACGGGGGTGCCGAGCCCGGTGGCCAGGTCGTACCCCGCCGTGGCCGGGTAGAACGGCGCCCCCTGACCGTCGCCCCGGGGGGGATTGCTGGGCCCGGAGCCCACCGGCTCGTTGTTCCCGACGGTGACGTCGTTGAACACGGGGCTTCCCGCGCATTGCGCCTGGTAGAGGGCGGGGTTCAAGAAGCCCACGGGGGAGGACTGGCCCTGGTCCGCCAGCGCCGCCAGCGCCGCCCACAACGGAGCAGCCATTGAAGTACCGCCGATCTTCGCCCATCCCCCGTTGACACACGAGCAGTAGATGGCGTACCCGGTGCGGGGGTCGGCATCAGACGCTACGTCGGGCACTTCCCGACACGACCGCGTGCCCGTGCCCGAGCTCGTCGGGCAGGGCGGTGCCCCGGTGAAGGCGTCCTGCGATTTCGTGTACACGCTCTGGACGCCGGGGCCGCGCTGCCACGCCGGCATGGTCCACATCGTCGAGCTCCCCCCACCCGACGCGCCCGCGTACAGGCCGGTGTTCCACACCGACTCGGTCGGCGCAGGCCCGAGGGCGCTGAGCGTCGTCCCGCCCACGCCGGTCACCCACGGCTGGCTGGCCGGGTCGTCGACCTGCAGGCGCGTGTCGATGGAGCTGGGGAAGAGGTAGCAGTCCTCGGATCCTTCGTCGCCCGACGCGGCGACGACGGTCTGGCCCTGGGCGACCGCCTGTTCGAAGATGGTCGCCTCGGACTCGATATACGCGGGGGACAACTGCGCCTCGCACTCGCCCCAACTGGTGGAGATCACCGCGGGCGGGGTGGTGCCGTCGACCATGGCGGCGTAGGTGTCGAGCGGCCCCGACCCGCCGTTGGGGCCGACGTAGACCTTGGCGTTCACCTCGGGCGCCATGCCGATGACCATCTCGATGTCGAGGGCCGCTTCGCCCTGCCCCGCGCCGGCGTTGGGGTTCGCATGGTCCACGCCGACCCCGCTCACCGATGCGCTGATGGCCGGGGAATAGCAGTCCTTGAACGTGGTGATGTCCGAGGGGAGGAAGGGCTCCAACTCGTAGATGCCCACGGTGACCCCCGAGCCTTCGGTCCCGGGGTACAGGCTCGAGAACGAGTAGGCCGAGGCGAGTTGATCGGCGGTGACCGCACCGGAATTGGGAGCGCTCGACTGGATCGCGCTCTCACACCCTGCCGTGGGGACGGGCCCACCGGAGTGGGGCCCGGGGACCGCGCCGGACAACGGACTCTGAGACCCCCCGTTCGCACCGGTCGCAGCGACCAGCTCGGGCACGGGCCGGCTGAGGTCGTCGAGGCCGGCCACGCCGTAGAGGTCGTCGGCCAACGCGCCCGGCACGAGGGGCTCGGCGTCGGGCACCCGCACCACGCGCCCCGAGGGCAGGCGGTACTGCTCGAGACCCACGTCCAGCGCCTGGTCCACCTGCGCGGCGGTGCCCGAGAACGGGATGATCAACCCGTCACCCGACGTGGGGCGCAGCGCCAGACCCCGCCCGGTCAGCCATCCCCGCACCGACGAGATCGTCGTCGCGCTCGGCCCGAACACCCGGGCGAACCCGCCGGGGGCGAGGTAGTGGCGGAACGACGCCGATCCCGGTGTGGACACCGCGGTGTCGAACGCCTCCAGGGCGGCGGGGTCCCGAGGTTTGAGGACGACGTCGGCTTGCAGACGCGTGTCGGGCGCCACCGGGCGCAGCGCCCGACTCCCCTTGGGAAGAGCGGGAACGCTGCTCGAGTTGCGCACCCACTCGCCCGCAACGCGCGGCGTGTTCACCGCGGCGCGCGCCCGCGCCGCGGTGGCGACGACCACGGAGCCCGACACCGCCACGCACACCACGGCGGCGACGATCCTCCGCCGTTGCCCGGCACCAAAGCGGATCAAGGATTCAGTCTTCTCCGTCCCGGTGCTCGTCGACGACGCCTCGGCGCCGGCGCATGCGCTCCCCGAGGGCCGCCTCCGCGCCGTGTTCGCTGGGCTCGTAGTAGACACGGCCCGCCACCTGGGGTGGACGGTAGTCCTGTTCGACCCAGCCCCGGGGGTCGTCGTGGGGGTACCGGTACCCCTCCCCGTGGCCCAGCTCCCCCGCCCCCCGGTAGTGGGCATCACGAAGATGGGTGGGGACATCCCCCCGAGGTCCTTCCCGGGCGTCGGCCTGGGCCCGGCCGAGGGCGGTCGTGACCCGGTTCGACTTGGGCGCGCAGGCCAGGTACACCACGGCCTGAGCCAGGTTGAGCTGGGCTTCGGGCAGGCCGACGAACTCGACGGCCCGGGCCGCGGCGTCCGCCACCACCAGCGCCAGGGGATCGGCCAGCCCGACGTCCTCGCTGGCCAGGATGACGAGGCGCCGGGCGATGAAGCGGGCGTCCTCTCCTCCCTCGAGCATGCGGGCGAACCAGTACAGCGCGGCGTCGGGGTCCGATCCCCGCACCGACTTGATGAGCGCGCTCACCTGGTCGTAGTGGGCGTCGGGCCCCTGGTGCAGGAGTCGCCCGGCCCGGGCCCGCTCCACCACCTGGGTGGTGATGGGCTCTCCCCCGGCCAGAGCCACGGCCACCTCCAGGGTCCCGAGCGCGGCGCGGGCGTCCCCGTCGGCCACCGACACCATGGCCGTGACGGCATCCTCGTCGGCCCGGGCGTCCTCGGCCTCGAGCCCGCGCCGGATGACCTCGGCCACGTCCTCGTCGGCGAGAGGCTCGAGCCGCCACAGGGTCGCCCGGCTGAGCAGGGGCGAGTTCACCGCGAAGAAGGGGTTCTCGGTGGTGGCGCCGATGAGGACCACGAGCCCCTCCTCCACCGCCGGGAGCAGCGCGTCCTGCTGCGACTTGTTGAACCGGTGGACCTCGTCGACAAAGAGGATGGTCCCGCGGCCCTGCTCTCCGAGCAGGCGCCGGGCCTCGTCGAGGGCGGCCCGGACATCCGCGACCCCGGCGTTGACCGCGGAGAGGGGCACGAAGGTCTTGGCCGTCGTCGTCGCCACCACCTGGGCCAGGGTCGTCTTGCCCGTGCCCGCCGGTCCCCACAGGATGGCCGAGGTCAGACGGTCCTGCTCGATGAGGACCCGCAGCGGCGCGTCGGGCGCCACCAGGTGGCGCTGGCCCACGATGTCGTCGAGGGTGCGGGGCCGCAGGCGGGCCGCCAGCGGGGCGCGCTGGCGCAGCCGATCGTCGGCCGCCTGGGCGAAGAGGTCAGGGGGCCCCGCCCCCGGACGACGCGGCGCCCGGCTCGCCATGGCGTGTCCCCCGTCCCGTCGCCCGGGCCGAGCTCAGTCGCCCGCGGGCGTGACGCGCAGGCCCAGGTCGCGCAGCACCCGCTCGGGCAGCGTCTTGGGGGCGCCGGTCATGGGGTCGGTTCCGGACTGGGTCTTCGGAAAGGCGATCACCTCGCGCAGGTTGTCCTCCCCGGCCAAGATGGCGACGAAGCGGTCAACGCCGATGGCGAACCCGCCGTGCGGGGGGGCGCCGTAGCGAAAGGCGCTCAACAGGAACCCGAAGCGGGCTTCGGCTTCCTCGGGCGCGATGCCGAGCGCGTCGAAGACACGGCGCTGGATGTCCTCCCGATGGATTCGGATCGACCCCGACCCGAGCTCCGAGCCGTTGAGTACGAGGTCGTAGGCCTGGGATCGCACCCGGGCGGGGTCGGACCCGAGCAGCTCGATGTCGTCGGGATGCGGCATGGTGAAGGGGTGGTGCGCGGCTTGGGGGTTCCCCTCGTCGTCGGTGCCGTCGAAGAGGGGGAACTCCGTCACCCACAAGAACCGCCGGTCGCCCTCGCCCACCGGCGGTCGCCCCAGGTCGAGTCGGAGTTGTCCGAGCACGTCGCACGCCGTGCGCCACTCGTCCGCGACGACGAGCACGAGGTCACCGGGTTGGGCGTCGGTGCCGGACACCAGGCCCGCCCGCTCGGCGTCCGACAGCACCTTGTCGAGCGGCGACGTCAGCGCCACGGGCTCGGTCGAGGTGACCTTGAACCACGCCAGACCCTGGGCGCCGAGCTCCTTGGCCCGGTCGACCAGCGCGTCGAGACGGTTGCGTCCGAGCGAGGAACCCTGGGGCACCACCACCGCCTTCACACAGGGACTGGCAAAGGCGCGCACCGTGGTGCCGGCGAAGAGATCCCCGAGATCGCGCAGTTCCATCCCGAAGCGCAGATCGGGCTTGTCCACGCCGAAGCGATTCATAGCCTCGTGCCATGTCATGCGCTCGATGGCCGACGGGGTCTGCCCAATGGCCGCCTCGGTGGCCTCGACGACAGCCACGGTCACGGCGTCCTGGACGTCGCCCTCGGTCACGAACGAGGCCTCGATGTCGAGCTGGGAGAACTCGAATTGCCGGTCGGCGCGCAGGTCCTCGTCTCGCAGACAGCGGGCGATCTGGAAGTAGCGGTCCATCCCGCCCACCATGAGCAACTGCTTGGCGATCTGCGGGCTCTGGGGGAGCACGTAGAACTTGCCCCGGTTCAGCCGGGACGGGACGGCGAACTCCCGGGCTCCTTCGGGTGTCGGCGTCCACAGCAGAGGGGTCTCGACTTCGCAGAATCCCTGGCGCACCATGGCGGCCCGCATGGCACCGAGCACCCGCCCCCGCAGCCGCAGGTTGCGCTGCATGTGGGGCCGGCGCAGGTCGACGAAGCGGTAGCGCAGCCGCACCGACTCGTCGACCTCGGCGCGGTCGTCGACGGGGAACGGAGGGGGTTCGGCCTGCGACAGCACCTCGACCTCGCACTCGGTGATCTCGACCTCACCCGTGGGCAGATCGGAGTTCACGGTGCCCTCGGGCCGGCGCCGCACCGTGCCGAGCACCCGAACGACCCATTCGCCGCGCACGTCCACCGACCCGTCGACCACGCACTGGACGATGCCGCTGTGGTCGCGCAGGTCCAGGAACGAGAGGTGCTCACCGTGCTCGCGGCGCCGGCCGACCCATCCGCACAGCGCCACGCGCCCATCGACGTCCTCGAGCCCGAGCTCGCCGCACAGATGGGTCCGCATCCCGGTGGTGGCCGTCACTGGTCGTCCTTCGCGTCCTCGGTCGTCGCCTGCGCTGCGAGCCACTCGACCACCGACGCCCGGGGCACGGCAACCTGCTGCCCGTCGCGGCGCAGGGGCCGCGCCGTGACGACGTTATCGGCGAGCTCCTCGGGACCCACGATGAGGGCGTACCCGGCACCGGAGCGGTCCGCCTGCTTGAGCTGCGCCTTGAGTGAACGGCCATCGTAGGCGCGCACCGCCCCCAGTCCCGCCCGGCGCAACGCGGCGCACAACGCACGCGCCTCGGTGCCGCCGGTCACGTCGATGACGAAGGCGTCGGGACGAAGGGGGTCCACCGGGAACACGCCCTCGGCGTCGCAGGCCAGCAGGAGCCGTTCGATGCCGATGCCGAAGCCGATGCCGGGGCTCGGCAGGGCCCCCGATGGCCTCGGCCAGCCCGTCGTAGCGCCCGCCGCCGCCGACGGCGTTCTGGGCCGAGGTGAGCGATGTCGCCGCGAATTCGAACGTGGTGCGGGTGTAGTAGTCGAGGCCCCGCACCAGTCGCGGTTCGAGCCGGTAGGCGATGCCGAGCTCGTCCAGGCCGGCCCGCACCCGGGTCAGGTGCGCGGCGCACGCCTCGTCGAGGTAGTCGGTGATGCGCGGCGCACCCTCGGTGACGGCTCGACATTCGGCCCGCTTGCAGTCCAGTACCCGCAGAGGGTTCGCCCGGTACCGCTCCCGGTGCTCGTCGCACAGCGCGTCGGCGTGCGCCTCGAGGTAGGCGAGCAGGGCGGCCACGTAGGCGGACCGACACTGCCCACACCCCATGGAGTTGACCGCCAGGTCCACCTGGCGAAGCCCCAACCACCGGTAGAGATCGGCGGCCAGCGTGATAACCTCGACGTCCACGTCGGGATCGTCGGTGCCGAGCACCTCCACCCCGAGCTGGTGGTGCTGCTTGTAGCGGCCCGCCTGGGCGCGCTCGTAGCGGAATGCGGGCGTGACGTACCACGCCTTCCACGGCACGGGCGGACGGTGCTGGACGAAGGCCCGGACCACCGAGGCCGTGCCCTCGGGACGCAGGGCGATGGCGCGCCCGCCCCGATCTTCGAACTCGTACATCTCTTTTCGCACGACGTCGCTCTCGTCCCCGATGCCCCGACGGAAGAGCTGGGCGTCCTCGAACATGGGGTTGAGCACGAGGCCGAAGCCCGCCCGCTGCGCCCGTCGGGCGAACTCGGCCACGAGCCGCTCCCAGCGCGCCGACTCGGGCCACAGCACGTCGTGGGTGCCCGCCGGGGCGCGCAGCGGCGCCGCTTCCTCGCCCACCTGTGACTCAGCCCTTCCGGCCGGGAAGGGTGCGGAAGGCGTCGAACACGCCGTCGAGGTGCTTGAGCGAGCTGATGAGCGATTCCAGGTGACCGGGGTCGGCCAGCTCGACGTCGAAGTTCATGCGGCTCACGCGGTCGGGCGCGGTCTGCGAGGACGACGACACGATGTTGAGGTGGTGTTCGGACACCACACGCGTCACGTCGGACAGCAGGCGCGAACGGTCGAAGGCCAGCACCTCGATCGAAGCCACGAACACGGTGGTGCCCTCACGGTCCCACTCCACCTCGATGAGGCGCTCCTGGCCCGCGGCAGCCAGCGCGGTGGCGTTGGCGCAGTCGGCTCGGTGCACGCTCACGCCCCGACCCCGTGTCACGAAGCCCACGATCTGGTCACCGGGGACCGGCGTGCAGCACCGCGACAGCCGCACCATGACGTCGTCGAGCCCCTCGACATACACGCCCACCGGCGACCCCCGGCGGGTGCGGGTGCGTAGTCCGGGGCCCACCGTGGTGGGGAGCTGCTCCTCCCCGCCGCCGCCGCGCAGGTCCCGAGCCAGGCGTTGCGCCACCGATCGGGCCGAGACGTGCCCGTCGCCGATCGACGCGTGCAAGGAATCGAGGTCGACGTAGTTCATGGCCGCCGCCAGGCGCTCGAGGGCGTTCGAGGCGGCCAGCTTCTGCACGGGCAGCCCTTCGCGACGCAAGGCCTTCACGAGCTCCTCTCGCCCGGTCTCCATGGCGTCTTCCCGGCGCTCGCGTGAGAACCACTGCCGGATCTTGTTGCGGGCCCGGGGCGAGGCCACGATCTGGAGCCAGTCACGCGACGGCCCGGCCGAGGGGACCTTGGAGGTGATGATCTCGACGGTGTCCGCCGACTGCAGGGGCGTGTCCAAGGGAACGAGGCGCCCGTTGACCTTGGCGCCGATACAGCGGTGGCCGACCTCGGTGTGGATCGAATAGGCGAAGTCGATGGGCGTCGACCCCGCCGCCAGGGCGATGACCTTGCCCTTGGGAGTGAAGACGTAGACCTCGTCCTGTTCGAGGTCGAGCTTCAGGGTCTCGAGGAATTCGAGGGGGTCGATGGTCTCCTGCTGCCAGTCCACGATGCGCTGGAGCCATGCCATCTCGGCTGTGGTGGTGGCCGCGCCGTCTTTGGAGTGCTCCTTGTACCCCCAGTGCGCGGCGATGCCGTACTCGGCCCGGCGGTGCATCTCGTTGGTCCGGATCTGGACCTCGATGGGCTTGCCCTCGAGGCCGATCACCGTGGTGTGCAGCGACTGGTAGAGGTTGAACTTCGGGCTGTTGATGTAGTCCTTAAACCTGCCCTGCACGGGGCTCCAGATGGCGTGAATGGACCCGAGCGCCGCCCAACAGTCCTTCTCGGACTCGACGATGACGCGCAGCCCGACGAGATCGTGGATCTCGGCGAACTCCTTGCCCCGCACCACCATCTTCTCGTAGATGCTCCACAGGTGCTTGGGGCGGCCGGTCACATCCGCCTTCACCCCCGAGGCACCCAGACGGTCGCGCACCGCCACCAGCACGCGGGCCAGGTAATCGTCGCGCTCGGGGGCGCGCGTGGCGACCATCTGCTCGATCTCCGCGTACCGCTTGGGGTGGAGGGTGGCGAACGCCAGGTCCTCGAGTTGCCACTTGAGCTCCTGGATCCCGAGGCGGTGCGCCAAGGGCGCGTAGATGTCGAGGGTCTCCTGCGCGGTGCGGCGCTGCTTCCATTCCGGCATCACCGCCACCGTGCGCATGTTGTGGAGCCGGTCGGCGAGCTTGATGACGAGCACCCGCCAGTCCGTCGCCATGGCCACGAGCATCTTGCGGACCGTGGCGGCCTGCTGGGCCTCTTTGGAGTCGAACTGCAGGCGGTCGAGCTTGGTCACCCCGTCGACGATGGCGCCCACCTCGGGCCCGAACTCCTCGGTGACCCGCTCGAGGGTGAGGCCGGTGTCCTCCACCGCGTCGTGCAGCAAGGCCGAGGCCACCGACCGGGCATCGAGGCCGAGGTCGGCCACGATGGTGGCCACCGCCACGGGGTGGGTGATGTAGGGCTCCCCCGTCTGGCGGAGCTGGCCCAGATGCGACTCCTCGGCGACCTTGCCCGCCCTGACGATCAGCTTGCGGTCCGTGGCGCTGGACCTCGGCCGCCGGGCGTCGTAGGCCCCCAGGACGCCCCCCACCAGGTCGTCGAGCATCCCCGGCCGGCGGAAAGGGGCAGCCAGACGCTCGACGGTGACCACCTACTCACCGTACCTGCCCCACAGCGCCAGAGGGCACCCTGACGACACCGGCGCGACCGGATCTGCTAGCGGCGCTTGCCGCCTTTCTTGGACCCTTTGCCCTTGCGGGGGCGCGGCGGCGGGCGGCGCGGGCTCGACGCCGCGCTGCGCGTGCCGCCTCCGCTCCCGTTGGACCGGTTCGGCCCGCCCGACCTGTTCGACCCGCCCGACCCGCTCTTGGCTCTCGGGGCGGGCTGGGGCTCGATCTCGTCCTCGTCGAATTCGTCGTCATCGTCGACGACCGGCGCGGGCCGCCGCGTGGCGGCGCCGGGTCGCAGGACGCCGGTCTGGCGTCGCGCCGCCGCGTCTCGCCCCGCGCTGCTCGAGACGCGCCCGCCTCCCGGGGACCCGGCCTGGGACAAGACGGCTGCTTGACGCGGCGTGAGCAGGCGCTCGCCCTCGGTCCGGCTGTCGAGCTTGCGCCGGATGTTGATGTAGCGCGGCTCGCGCTCTTTCAACCCCGCCAGCACGGGCGAGGCGATGAAGATCGACGAGTACGCCCCGGATGTGAGCCCGATGACCAGGGCCAGACCGAAGTACTGCAGCGTGGTGGCTCCCAGGAGCTGCGCCCCGATGACGAGCACCGCCAAGACCGGCAGGATGGCCACCAGGGAGGTGTTGATCGACCGGGCCAGGGTCTGGTTCATCGACAGGTTCACGATGTCGGTGTAGGTCATCCGGCCCGTGCTGAACTGGCCCCGGCTGTTCTCCTTCACGCGGTCGAAGACCACCACGGTGTCATAGAGCGAGTACCCCAGGATGGTGAGTAAGGCGATCACCGTGTCCGGGGTCACCTGGAAACCGAACAGCGAATAGACCCCAGCCGTGACGAGCAGGTCGTGGATGACCGCGATGAGTGCGGCCATGGCCATCTTCCACTCGAAGCGGAACGAGATGTAGACCACGACCACCACGAAGAAGACGAAGACGGCGATGATGGCCTTGTCGGTGATCTGGCTCCCCCACGTCGGCCCCACATCGGTGAGCGACACGTCGTTCGGAGAGACGTTCGCGATCTTGGCCAGCGCCGCGGTCACCGCCGCCTTGTTCTGGACCTGGGCGGTGCTCGACTCCTTGGTCAGGTCGGCCTGGACCTGGATGGTGGCCGACGACCCCTGGCCCAGTCCCTGCACGGTGGCGCCGGGTACGCCGGCGTTGGACACCGCGGTCTGGACCTGGCTCACCGTGGCGCCGTTGGCGGGGATCGTCCACGACGTCCCTCCCTTGAAGTCGATACCCCAGTTGAAGCCCTTGACGCCGAACGACGCCAGGCCCGCCACGATGATGAGCCCCGACAGCAGATACCACCACCGGCGCCGTCCCACGAAGTCGAATTTGGTCTCGCCCCGATAGACGCGGACGAAGGCGTTGGGGCGCTGCAGCTTCGAAGGCTGGTCTTCCCGGGTCAGTTCGGTTGTGCTCATGCCGGTGACTCACTTCCCACAGCGAGGCCCCGGGCCACTCCGATGACGCGAGCCTCGGTGATGCGCGTGCTGCGGCCGAGGAGGATGACGAGGGGCCGGGTGAAGAAGAACGTCGTGAACACGTCGAGCAGGGTGGAAAGCCCGAGGAAGAACGCGAAGCCCCGAACGGTGCCCACCGCCAGGAGGTAGAGGACCACGGCCGCGGCCAGCGACACCAGGTCGGCAGCCAGGACGGTTCGGAAGGCGCCTTTGAAGCTCCGGTCGACGCTCGTGCGCACCGACCTCCCTGACCTCGCTTCGTCCTTTAATCGCTCGAAGTACACGATGTAGGAGTCGACGGTGATCCCCACCGACACGATGACACCGGTGACACCCGACAGGTCCAGCGTCAGGTTCAACGACGAGTGCCCGAGCGCGGAGACGATGGCCCACAGCAAGGCGGCGGTGGTCAAGAGCCCGGCCACCACCACGATCCCGAGGACGCGGTAGTACAGGATCGTGTAGATGAGGACCAGGAGCAGCCCCCCGATGCCCGCCAGCAGCCCCGCCCGGAGCGACGCCTTCCCCAGCGTGGGCGTCACGGTTTCCTGGGTCAGGACGCTCAGTTTCGTGGGCAGGGAGCCGTAGTTGAGCTCGAGGGCCAGGGTCTTGGCCGTGGCCTGGGTGAAGCTGCCGCTGATCTCGCCCTTGCCGTCGAACGACGTGAACGAGGCTTGTCCGGGCTGGATGAGCGGGGCCGACTCGACGAGCCCGTCGAGGTCGATGGCCACGTACTGGTGGAAATTCTCCTGGGCCACGGTGTCCCACGGCGTCACCGCCTTGAGGACGTAGCTCACCGCCCACTGGCTGATCGACGTGTCGAACACGGCCGAGGCCGAGGCCACAGCGCTGCCCTTGAGCTGCGAGGGACCCAGGACGAAGCGGGGGTACTGCTGCGCCCCGGCCAGCGGATCGGCCGGGAGCAAGACGGTCTTGGTCGGGTCGTCGTTCTTGGTGGACGGGTAGGGAGCGAAGGCCGGATTGGCCGGGATGTTGTTGGCGGGTTCGCTGGTGCTCGTGTTCACCGCCAGGCTGGCCGCCGTCGTGGCGTACTCGCCACACGCCGGCAGCGGTCCCGTGGGCGGGCTCTTGCCCTTGGCGGGGGGCGTGTAGGCCGGCGCCCCGCACAGCACCGGCCTGAAGTAGAGCTGGGCCGTGGTGCCGATCAACTTGATAAGGGCACCGGGGTCGCTGATACCCGGGAACTGCACGACGACATTGCCACCCTGGGAATCGACCGTCGATCCCGACACGCCGGCCCCGTCGACCCGGTTGCGGATGATGTTGACCGTGGTGGCCATCTCACCGCTCGAGATGGGGTGGACCGGCTTGTAGACGACCTCAGAACCTCCGGCCAGGTCGAGACCCAGCTTCGGCCTCCACCCCGCCCCGAGGGTGGAGGCGAACACGATGATCGCCAGAGCCACGGTGACCACCAGGCTGACGACGAGCGACCGCTTCATTGCTTCTTTTTATCCCCGGCATCATCTGCGTCGGGCGCGGCGTCGGCGTCGGCGTCGGGCTCAGACTCGGGCTCGGCGTGCGCCGGCGCGCCCTCGTCGGGCTCGGTTCCCTCGTCGTGCTCGTCGTGGGCTGCGTCGTGCTCCGAGTCCCCGTCCGCGGCTTCGGTTCTCCTCGTCGTGCTCGTCGTGCTCGTACTCGTGGTAGGCGCCGTGCGCCTCGTCTTCGTCGTGCTCGTCCCAGCTGGGTGTCTCCACCGCTGGATCGGTGATACGGCGGGCGATAGTCGACCGCAGCACCGTGATGCGGGTCCCGGGTGCCGTCTCGAGGGTCACGCGGTCGGATTCGACGTCGAGGACGGTGCCGAAGATGCCGGCACCGGTGAGCACCTCGTCACCGGCAGAGAGCTCCATCAGGGTCTCGCGCTGGCGTCGGGCCTGTTGCGAGCGGGGACGGATGAAGAACATGTACCCGACGCCGAAGATGACGATCAGGAACAGGAACGAGAACGCCGAGCTCCCGCTACTGCTGGTGCTCTTCGAGCCCGACGATGCAGCCAGGACGGTCGAGGCGGCGTGGCTGGCGAGGATGGTGAGTGGAATGGCGGGCTCCGGTTTTGAGAACGGCCGATGTTACTCCAGGCCTCCCCTGCCAGCCCTGACGGCCCCTCCCCCGGATCACCACAGCGTGGGCGCCACTCCCTGCAGCTCGGCACTCGGGGCGACCTCCCCGAGGTGTGCGAAAGCACGGGGGGTGGCCATGCGCCCCCGGGGTGTGCGCTGGAGGAGCCCCTGCTGGAGGAGGTAGGGCTCGTAGGCGTCCTCCACCGTGTCGGGCTCCTCCCCCACGCAGTGCGCAAGGGTGACGAGGCCGACGGGCCGACCGTCGAACCGACGGCACAGGGCGTCGAGGATGGCCCGGTCCACCTTGTCGAGGCCGAGCTCGTCCACCCCGAACAGTTCCAAGCCTTCGAGGGCCAGCGACGCCGTGATGGCACCCTGGGCCCGAACCTCGACGAAGTCGCGCACGCGCCGCAGGAGGCGGTTGGCGATCCGGGGGGTGCCCCGGGCCCGTGAGGCGATATGGCGAGCACCCTCGTGGTCCACCTCGACGCCGAGGATCCCCGCCGAGCGGACCACGATCCCCTGCAGATCCTCCGCCGCGTACAGGTCCAGTCGGCCCACGAACCCGAACCGGTCGCGCAACGGGCTCGTGAGGAGGCCGGTGCGCGTGGTCGCACCCACGAGCGTGAACCGGGGCAGGTCGAGCCGGATGGAGCGCGCCGTCGGCCCCTTGCCGATCAGAATGTCGAGCTGGAAGTCCTCCATGGCGGGGTAGAGGACCTCTTCCACGGGCCGGGGCAGCCGATGGATCTCGTCGATGAACAAGACGTCGCCGTGCTGAAGGTCGGTGAGCAACGCGGCGAGGTCGCCGGACCGGACCAAGGCCGGACCGGAGGTGACGCGCAGTCCGACGCCCATCTCCGCCGCCACGATCCCGGCTAGCGACGTCTTGCCGAGGCCGGGTGGTCCGGCGAACAACAGGTGGTCGACCGGTTGCTCTCGGCGCCGCGCCGCCTCGAGGACGATCTCCAGGTGCTCGGTCAGCTGGGGCTGGCCGTGGAACTCCTCGAGGTGTCGGGGCCGCAGCCGTGCTTCGTCGGCCAGCTCGGCCGGGTCGGGCAGGGGGTTGACCGGTCGCGCCGACACGTCGTCCCGTCCCGTCGGCACGGCCGCACCCGTTTCGTCGCCTGCCCCGGCATCTGCGACCGGAGACAGCACTTCGCGCCGGCCGTTCACCGCGCCCCCGCCAGCTCCCGCAGGGCCTGTCGGAGCAACTCCTCGACGGTGCCCTCCTCGGCCACCCTCGAGTGCTCGGCGGATCTCGTCGGGCCCGTACCCGAGCTCGGCCAGGGCGGCGCGAACCTCCCCACGCGCTTCGGCCGGGCCCGCGTGGCCACCGGGTACCCCGTCCCCGGCGAAGGCGGGGAGCTCGAGGCGAGATCGCAGGTCCAAGACGAGGCGGGCGGCCGTCTTGCGACCGACCCCGGGGACGGTGCACAGCGCACCGAGGTCCTCGTCGAGCACGGCGCGCACCAGGTCGGCGGGACGGAGTGCGCTCAGGACGGCGAGCGCCAAGGCGGGACCCACCCCGTGCGCCCCGAGCAGCGCCTCGAAGCACCGCCGCTCCTCGGCGCCGGCAAAGCCGTACAGCACGATGGCGTCCTCACGGACGTGCGTGTGGACGTGCAGTTCTACGAGAGCGCCCCGTTCGCCCACCGCGGCGAGGAGCGTGGGCGAGACGGTGAGCCGGTACCCGACGCCGCCCACGTCGACGATGAGCTCGCCTTCGGGGCTGCGCGTGACGAGCTCTCCCCGGAGCCAGCCGATCACGGCCGTCTCCCCGATCCGGCTGCCTCGATGGCGCGCCGCAAGGGCTGGGCGGTCAGGTGGCAGACCGCCAAGGGCCAGCGCGTCGGCGACGTCGGGGGGTTTGGGCGCTTCGGGCAGACCCAACAGGGCGGCCACCATCCGTTGCACCTGGTCCTTGGTGGCTCCCCCGAAACCGACGACAGCCTGCTTCACCTCGTTGGCGCTGTACTGCGCCACCTCGCACCCCGGCCTCGGCCGCCACCAGGAGGGCGACGCCGCCGGCCTGGCCGGTGGCCATGGCGGTGCGGACGTTGGTCTGGAAGAACACCCGTTCCACCACGACCGCGTCGGGCCGGATCTCGCCCACCAGAGTCCGGAGCTCGGTGAACAGGATGTGGAGGCGCTCCTGGAGCGGGAGATCGGGCGCGGTGGTCACGATGCCGCCAGCCATGGCGGTCAGGTCGCTCCCGTACTGCCGCACCACCCCATACCCGCAACGGGACAGCCCGGGGTCGATACCCAGGACGAACACGCGTTCGACTCTAGCCAGAGCCCGCCCGGCGAAGGTGGATGCGGACCCTCAGTCTGCGGTCGCGGCCGCCAGGACATCGTCGGGCGTGTCGAAGTTCGACCACACGTTCTGGACGTCGTCGTCGTCGTCGAGCGCCTCGAGGAGCCGCAGGACCTTGCGGACCTGACCTTCTTCGGTCACCGGCACCGTGGTCGACGGCACCATGGCCATCTCGGCGGACTCGGGCACCATTCCCGCCGCATCGAGCGCGTCGCGTACCGCGATGAGATCGTGCGGGGCACAGGTGACGATCCACTGGTCACCGTCGGATTCGAGGTCCTCGGCACCGGCCTCGACCGCGACATCCATGATCTTGTCCTCGTCGAAGGAGCCGGGCAGCACGATCACACCCTTGCGGGCGAACTGCCAGCCCACGGCGCCGGGCTCTGCCATCGACCCCCCGTTCCGGGTGAAGACGTTACGGACCTCAGCTCCGGTCCGGTTCCGGTTGTCGGTCAGGCAATCGACGATGATCGCCACACCACTCGGCGCGTACCCTTCGTAGGACACCTCCTCGTAGTGCACCCCTTCGAGCTCACCGGTCCCCCGCTTGATGGCGCGCTCGATCTTGTCCATGGGGAGCGACGCGGCGCGCGCCTTCTCGAACATGGTGCGCAGCGTGGCGTTGGTGGTGACGTCGCCACCGCCCTCGCGCGCCGCCACTTCGAGCTGCCGGATCAATTTGGCGAACACCTTCGCTTTGACCTTGTCGACCGCCGCCTTGCGGTGCTTCGTCGTCGCCCATTTCGAATGGCCTGACATGTCCTACCGTCCTTGTTCTCGGGCTCGTCCGGGTTCTCGGACCCGCTCTTGTTCTTCGAAACTCCTGGGGTCACGCCCTTCGATCATCGACACGAACAACTCGTGGACGCGCCGGTCGGGGGTGAGCTCGGGGTGAAACGCGGCGACGAGCACAGCTCCCTGCCGGCACAACACCGGGACCGCACGTCGGGACCCGTCCACCCCATCGCCGCGGGCCAGAGACGTCCGGGGGCCATCCAACGTGGCGAGCACCTCCACGCCCGGACCGTTGCTCTCGACCAGCGGGGCACGGATGAACACGGCGTGCAGGGGACGATCGGGAAAGACAGAGACACCCAAGTCGCACTCGAAGGACTCGAGCTGACGTCCGAACCCGTTGCGGCGCACGGTGATGTCGATGGCTCCGAAACAGCGCTGGTCCGAACGCCCGTCGACCGCGGTCGCCCCCAGCAGGATCATCCCTGCGCACGTCCCGAGAGCCGGGAGGCCGGCGTCGAGTTCCTTGCCCAGGGGATCGGCCAGTCCCGAGGACTGCAGGAGCATCGACATGGTCGTCGACTCCCCCCCGGGAAGGATGATGCCGTCCAGTGCGGCGAGATCCTCGGGCCGTCGCACCCTTCGTGGTGCGACCCCGATCTCGGTCAGCGCGGCGCTGTGCTCAGCGACGTCTCCCTGCAACGCGAGGATGCCGATGTCCACCTGGGGGCACCTCGCCGGCTCCTCGTGACACCGGCCCTACCACCCGCGGTCGGCCATGCGCTGCTCGAGCCCCGCCACCTCGAGTCCCGGCATCGACGCGCCGAGGCCCCGGCTGACCTTGGCCACGATCTGAGGGTCGTCGAAATGCGTGGTCGCCTCGACGATGGCGCGGGCGCGGCGGGCGGGGTCCTCGCTCTTGAAGATCCCCGAACCCACGAACACCGCCTGAGCACCCAACTGCATCACGAGGGCGGAGTCCGCCGGGGTGGCGATACCGCCCGCGCAGAACAAGGGGACGGGGAGGCGTCCGGTGTCGGCGACCTCGTGCACCAGGTCGATCGGCGCGGCGAGCTGCTTGGCCCACGCATACCTCTCCGCTGCGTCGGCCTGGGTCAGCTTGCCGATATCTCCCAGGATCGAACGAAGATGGCGGACGGCCTCGACGATGTTGCCGGTGCCGGCTTCGCCCTTCGACCGGATCAGCGCCGCCCCTTCGGAGATGCGACGCAGTGCTTCGCCCAGATCGGTCGCACCGCAGACGAAAGGAACACGAAAAGCACGCTTGTCGATGTGATGGGCTTCGTCGGCGGGCGTCAGCACCTCGCTCTCGTCGATGTAGTCGACGTCGAGGGCTTCGAGGATCTGGGCTTCGGCGAAGTGCCCGATCCGGGCCTTGGCCATGACGGGAATGGTGACGGCCCGCTGGATCGCCTCGATCAGCGCCGGGTCGCTCATGCGGGCCACTCCACCCTGGGCGCGGATGTCCGACGGCACCCGTTCGAGGGCCATGACCGACACCGCCCCGGCGTCTTCGGCGATGCGGGCGTGCTCGGCGGTGACCACGTCCATGATCACTCCCCCGCGCAGCATGTCGGCCAACCCACGCTTGACGGTGAAGGTGCCGGTCTGCCGCGTCCCGGCGGGCGCATCGGGCGAGACGGGGTTTGATGCCGATATGGACGATGTCGTGGGCGCGTCCTCCATGGCCCAAGTCTACTCCCGACGCCGGCGAGTCCCGCCGGGCCTATCTGAGCAGCCTCGTCCTCACCACTCCTGCAACGACGAGACTCGGAGGCCCGGCGCGTCGAGCTCTCCCACGTCCCCGGAACGCATCACGTCGCCGCCCGGCGTGTCGGGCAGTGCCACCGTCCACAACCAGCGCGTGGCGCGCGCCACCCCCCGCCGGCTGAGCGGTGACCGGTCCCGGGGGGTGGGGCCCTCGGCCATGACGACGAGCGCGTCGCGCAGTCCGGGAGGGAACTTCGTCGCCGCCACCGCCAGGGCATCGGTGCGGAACTCACGACCACGGCCCGCGAGCACATGGACCAGACCCGACACGGGGAAGAACGGAGCCAGCGGGAGCACGATGGCCGCCGCCATCGTCGCCGGCGCGATGTCAGCCCGCTTCACGTGCACGAGCTCATGGGCGAGCACACCCTCGAGGCCCACCGGATCGAGGGCCTGCAGAAGACCCGAGGTGACGACGAGCACCGCCGCGCCGCTCTTGCGACCGAGCGCCAGCGCCTGGCGCGTCTCGTCGTCGATGACGAGGATGTCGGGGGGCTCCACGCCCATGGTGGCGCACAGGCCGTCGACGAGGTTCTCGGCGCGCGCCAATTCGGCATCACCGCCCGAGCGCGCACCCAGTGTCCGTACCAGGAAGCCGGTCGCGCCGCGCCACAGCGTCAGCCACACCACGAGCCCGGCGCACACACCGGCGACGACACCGACGACGTCGAGTCCGGCGGCCACGCAACCGAGCGCCACCACGATGAACACGACGAACCCGGGCGCGGCCGCGATGAGCAGTGCGCGTCGCCGGTTGTGGTGGAACTCGCCGCTGTCTCCTCTGGCGCCGGGTGGCACGGGGATCGCCACGGGCTCGGCGTCGCGCACCTCCGCCGGGGCGGTCTGGCTCGACCGGTCGCGGGTCGAGCTGTTGGCGCCCTGTCGGGCACCGGACCGGTTCCCGCCCCGGTTGGCCCCACCCGATCGAGCGCCGCCGCTGCGACCTTGTTGAGCGCCGCCACCGCCTGACCCTCTTCCCGACCCCCCGCGTCGTTGACCGCTCGAGCCGCCTTTCCCGCCACCGGAGCCGCCCCGGCCACCTCCGCTGCGCCCTGTGCCCGCCTTGGCGCCGGTGGCGCGCCCTTGCCCGGACGTGGCGCCCGGTGCACCCGGCGACGGCCGTGCGGACCCCGAACGGCGATGGCCCGAGGAGGAGCCCGGGGCAGAGGGAGTATCGGCCATACGCGTGCGGAGTCTACGACCCCGGCGCCCGGCCCCCGGGAGGTACCGGTCAGGGCGAGGGGCGCGTCCCGGCACAGACCCGCTCGTACACGGCCACGTACTTGTCGGCCACGGCGGGCATCGACCACTGCGAGGCGTGCGCGAGCGCGGCATCGAGGGCGGCCGGCGCACACGACCCTGTGCCCGCGGCCGCATCGGCCGCCACGACCTCGAGCGCGCCGGCCAGGGCATCGACGTCTCCGGGAGGCACGAGGATCCCGTGTCCCGCCACCACCGCCTCGTACCCGGGGACCGCACTCGCCACCACGGTGGCTCGCGCCGCCATCGCTTCGAGCAGCACCACGCCGAAGGACTCGCCCCGCAGGGCGGGAGCGCACAACGCGTGGGCGCCGGCGAGACGAGATGCGAGCTCGGCGTCGTCGACGCGGCCCAGCCACAGCAGCCGGCCGCTCGGGGGGTAACGCCGGCGCAGCCGGTCGGTGTCGGGACCCTCTCCCGCGATCCACACCGTCAGCGTGGCGGGATCGATCCGAGCACACGCCTCGAGCAGCACACCAAGGCCCTTTCGCTCTTCGTGGCGGCCCACGAACAGCACCGTCGGGCCGGAGGTAGGTGAGGGGCGCGCCGTGGTGAAGCGCTCGAGGTCGATGCCGTTGCCGATGATCTCGTAGGTACCCCCCAGGGCGTGGTACGCGGTGGACTGCGCTTCGACCGACACCGCGCAGCGCACCGCCAGCCGCCGGGCCAGGGGCCGCGCCACGGGACCGAGCAACCGGTAGGCGATGCTGTTCCCGGCGCGGTGAAACGTCCCCACCTTGGGCGCGGCGCACGCCACCAGGCATGCGTAGCCGGGGCCGGGCGCCAACGGCTCGTGGAGGTGCAAGACGTCGAAGCGTCCTCGTCGCACCGCCCGCACGGCTCGCACCGCCGCGCCGGGGCCGAGCGCCACCGGGGCGACCGACCCGTTGGCGGGCAGCGGCACCGACCGACCGAGCCGCACCAGGGTGTCCGAGCTCAGGCCCGGCACCTCGGCATCACCGTCGCACGGGGCGAGCACCACGACCTCGTGCCCGGCGCTCTGCAGCGCCCCGGCCAGGCCGATCACCTGGCCCTGGACGCCACCGGGCCGGCTCAGGCTGTAGGGACAGAGCAGCGCCACGCGCACGACGGGCCCCGTCGTTCAGCGCGCGGCACCCGGTGCGGTGTCACTCGGCCAGTTGGGCTGGAAGAGGTGCCACTGCTCGGGCGCCCGGCGGATGAGTTGCTCGAGGTCGTTCGCGATCAACTGCGTCACCCGGGCCACGTCCTGGCGCAGTCCCCCCGTCCGCTCGGCGGGCACGGGGGGCATGATCACCGCCGTGTGATGGATCCCCGGCCCGCTGTAGACGGCGGTGGGAAGGAGCACGGCCCCGGTACGCAGGGCGAGCATGGCCGGCCCGGCCGGCATGGTGGTCCGCTCCCCGAAGAACTCGACCTCGATGCCGTTGCCCACGATGTCGCGGTCGCACAACAGGCCCACGAGCTTCCCGGCCCGCAAGGTGCGCAACAGGACACGACTGGCATCGGCGCCGAGGGGCACGATGGTGAGGCCCATGGCCTCGCGCTGGGAGACGAACCAGTCGTACATGGCGGGCGGCTGGAGCGGTTCGGCCACGCTCGTCATGGGATACCCCTGCAGCGCGAGCCACTTCCCGCCCCATTCCCAGCTGCCGATGTGCGGGAGGGCCATGATGACGCCGTTGCCCGCGTCCATGCCCGCCACGAGATGCTCCCACCCGCTCTCGACCGTAAAGCGCTGCGCGATGACGTCGGCACCGATGACGGGCAGCCGGGCCCCTTCGAACCAGTACCGGGCGTAGTTCATGAACGCCCGACGAGTGGTGGCCCGCACCTCGGTGTCACTCAACCCCGGGCCGAGCACCCGCCGGAGATGCCGCGCGTACACGGCGCTGGCCTTGCCGTTGAGGTTGGACAGGACCAACGCCACCACCGAGGCGGCCGCCGCGGCGGCGAGCTCGGGCAGCTTCTGCATGGCCGTCCCGAGACCCCGGTACATGAGGTAGGAGGCCCACGCACCGGCGTCCGATCCGGTCTCGGCGCCACTTGTCTCTGAGTCGCTCTCCTCTGAGTCGCTCGTCTCGGAGTCGCTCGTCTCGGAGTCGGACACGTCGGGGACGTCAGGCACGGCTCGGACCGTGAGGGGAGGTCAGGTCGGGGACGACGTCGGGGATCAGAAGCCGCGCGACGACGGGCGCCGCCCACTGCGGGCCGCGGGCCGAGCCTCGCGACGAGCACGCCAGATACGCCCCGAACGGCTCGAGGGCACCGCGGCGCGACGGGCGCGCCACCGGCCTGATGGCTGGGCGGCGCGCCGGGGGACCGCGGCGCGCGCCCCAGGGCGTCGCGATGCGCACGACCCTCACGCCAGGTACTCCAGCGCGAGTCCACTCGTCCTTCGCGCCACCGGGCCAGGGCGCGACGGGTGACGTCCATGTCGGAGTCGGCGAGCACGGCGCGCGCCACGACAGGCGGAGGACCTTCGGCTTCTTTCCAGACGTTGACGAACCGTCCGATGGCCGTGAGACACAGGAGGCCGAGGAACACCCACAGCGCCGCCACGATCGCCGCGGTCGAGATGGCACCCGCGATGAAACAGAAGCCCAGCAGGATGAAGCGCTCGGCCCGTTCCATGAGCCCGCCCTTGGCCGACAAGCCGAGCAGCTCCGCCTTGGCCCTCTGATAGGAGATGAGCGAGGTCACCGCCAGGATGGCGAAGGGCACCAGGACCATCTCGCCGTGATGGCGGGCGGCGAGGTACCAGGCCACCCCGCCGAACAGGAAGGCGTCGGAGATGCGGTCGGCCACCGAGTCGAAGAAGGCCCCGCGCACCGACGCGCGTCCCGAGGCCTTGGCCACCGGACCGTCGAACAGGTCGGGCAGGCCCGTGGGGAAGAGGAGGAAGATGCCCAGGACCAGATGGCCCGATCCCACCGCCAGGGCCGTCACGACCGACATGACCAGCCCGAAGATGGTGAGCACGTCGGCCGTGATCCCCGCACGCACCAGGACCGAGCCGACCGGCTTGGTCGTTCGGTCCACAGCGTGGCGCCAGCGACCGTCGAACATACGTGGCTTTCCTCCGGGGGGTTTCACCCTCGAGCCTACCATCGACCTTCGCGACGCCTCTCGATAGCCAATTCTCCCCCCGGTCCAACAACTCCGGGTCGGGACCCTCCGACCGGGCCCGGGAAGGGGTCCGTCACCTGGGAGTCGGCCAGGTTGAGTGCAGCCGTCACCGATAGGCTCGCGCCCACAGCGGTCGCATGCGGTCGCACGCCGGAAGGATCTCGAGGGAGGGAGGTGCGCGGGGTGCCGAGTTACCCACCGTCCCGCATCCGCAACGTGGCCCTGGTCGGACACAACGGCTCGGGCAAAACCACTCTGGCCGAGTCTCTGCTCTTCGCCACCGGCGCCATCACCCGCCAGGGGAAGGTCGACGACGGCTCAACCGTGTGCGACTTCGAGCCTGAAGAGATCAAGCGCCACATGTCCCTCTCCCTCGCCATGGCCTCGTGTGTGCTCGGCGACATCAAGCTCAACATCATCGACACCCCGGGCTACGCCGACTTCTTCGGCGAGGTCAGGGCGGCCGCATCGGTGGTGGACCTCTTGGTCATCGTGGTGAGCGCGGTGGAGGGCATCGAGGCGCAGACCGAGGCCGCCTGGAATCTCGGCGTCGAGCTCGGACTACCCCGACTGGTGTTCATCAACAAGCTCGATCGCGAACGCGCCAGCTTCGACCGCACTCTCGAGCGCGCTGCAAGAGCGCTTCGGCGCCGGGATCGCACCCCTGGAGCTCCCCGTGGGCGAGGAGACCGGCTTCAGGGGGATCGCGGACCTCCTCACCGACTCCGCCATCATCTACGAGGGCGGCAAACCGCAGCCGGGCCCCATACCCGACGACCTCGCCGCGGTCGAGCACGAGGTGCGCGAGCAGCTGGTCGAGGGAATCGTGGTCGGAGACGACGCCCTCATGGAGCGGTACCTCGAGGGCGAAGCGCTGTCGGGGGCCGAGCTCGAGGCCACCCTCGCCCACGGCGTCGCCCAAAGTCTCGTGTTCCCCGTGGTGTGCGGCTCGGCGGTCACCGGTGTGGGCATCGACCGACTGGCCACGCTGCTCGCCGAGATCGCCCCCTCCCCCGATTCCCGGCCGCCGGTCGAGGTGCAAGCCGGCGACTCGGTACGCGAGGTGGCGTGCGACCCGAGCAGTCAACCCCTGGCCCAGGTGTTCAAGACCATCTCCGATCCCTACGTGGGCAAGATCTCGCTCCTGCGGCTGCTGTCGGGGACGATCAAGCCCGACACCGTCCTCACCGATCCCCGCACCCACTCCGACCAGAGGCTCCACATCCTGCAACTGCTGCGGGGAAAGGAAGCCCAGACGGTGGACGAGGCCCAGGCCGGCGACATCGTGGCCGTGCCCAAACTCACCGACACCGCCACGGGCGACACGCTCGCCCCCAAGGGCACCCCCGTGGTCGTTCCGGCCGCGCCACCCGAGCCGGTGGTGTTGTCGGTGGCCATCCGCCCCAAGTCCAAGGGGGACGAAGACAAGCTCATGACGGGGCTGCACCGGCTGCAGGAGGAGGACCGGGCGCTCGTCGTCGAGCGGGTTGACGAGACGCACCAGACCATCCTGCGGGGCACGGGCGAGACACATCTGGCCGTCGCGGCGGAACGCCTGGCTCGGAAGTTCGGCGTGGAGGTCGCCACCGAGGACGTGCTCGTGCCGTTCCGAGAGACCATCTCGCAACAGGCCGAGGCCGAAGGCAAGTACAAGAAGCAGACCGGAGGCCACGGGCAATACGGCGTGGCGTCGATCCGGATAGAGCCCCTCGAACGGGGCGAGGGATTCCATTTCGTCGACCAGGTCGTCGGTGGTGCCATTCCCAAGCAGTACATCCCGGCCGTCGAGAAGGGTGTCCTCGAAGCCATGAGCCAGGGCGGGGTGCACGGATACCCCGTCGTCGACGTGCAGGTGTCGCTCTACGACGGCAAATTCCACGCCGTGGACTCGTCGGAGATGAGCTTCAAGATGGCCGGGGCACTGGCGTTCAGAGAGGCCATGGCCAAGGCGGGGCCGGTGCTGCTCGAGCCGGTGTCGATTCTCGAGGTCACGGTCCCCGCCACCATGCAGGGTGACGTGCTCGGCGACCTCAACTCCCGCAGGGGGCGCGTGCAGGGCACCGACACGGTGGAGGGGGGGATGCAGCAGATCACCGCACTGGTGCCCACCGCCGAGATCCAGCGCTACGCCGTCGACCTCCGCTCCCTCACGGGGGGCCGAGGACGCTTCCGCGCCTCCCACGACCACTACGACACGATGCCCTCGAACCTCGTGGAGCGGATGGCCAAAGCCAAAGCGACCTGACCATGCAGGGGGGCGCCTGATCGGTCAGGCCGGCGGCCAGGCGCGGTGCAGACGCTCCCACCCCGCGGCCAGCGATTCGGGCATGACCCGCACCCCCGCCACCGCGGTCATGAAGTTGGTGTCCCCCGACCACCGGGGCAGGACGTGGAGGTGAAGGTGGGCGGGGATGCCGGCCCCCGCGGCGCGCCCCAGGTTGGCGCCCAGGTTGATGCCGTCGGGGTCGTAGGCGTCGGTCAGCGCGGCGACGCCGCGTTGTGTCCCTACCCACAGGTCCGCCGACTCCTCGGGGCTGAGGCCGTCGAGGTCGCCGACGTGTCGCACCGGCATCACCAGGAGATGGCCACTGGCGTAGGGGTACGCGTTCATCACCGCAAAACTCAGGTCGCTGCGCCACACCACGAGGTTGTCGGCGCTGGGGGGCCCCGATGCGGCGATACGGCAGAACACACACCCGTCGTCGGTGCCGGCGCGCTCGGCGTCGGTGGTGGACACGACGTAGTCGCGCCGCCACCCGGCCCACAGTTGCTCGAGGCCCGCTTCACTCACCGGTGCTCACCCACCGGTCTCAGGTGAGCCCCGGTCGGCGATCTCGGCGGACAGGGTGGCGAGAAACCCCTCGAGCGGCACCCCCCGCACGGCGCGCTCCGAAGAACGGGCGTTCACCCCGACCGTCGCCGCGCTCACGTCGTCATCGCCGACGACCAGGATGTAGGGAACCTTCTCGAGCTTCCAGCGGCGAATGCGGGCGTTGAGGGGTTCGTCCGCGGTGTCGACCTCCACCCGTGCCGGCGCGGCGCGCAACGCGCCTGCCACCTCGCGGGCGTAGTCGTCGTGGTCGTCGCGTACCGGCAGCACCGCCACCTGGACCGGCATGAGCCACGTGGGAAGCGCCCCCGCGTAGTGCTCGAGGAGGATGGCGAAGAAGCGCTCCACTGATCCGAACAGGGCGCGGTGGATCATGACGGGCTGGTGCCGGGCGTTGTCGGCGCCGACGTACTCGAGACCGAAGCGCTTGGGCGTCTGGAAGTCCAGCTGGATGGTGGACACCTGCCAGTACCGACCGATGGCGTCGCGCGCCTGAACCGAGATCTTGGGGCCGTAGAACGCCCCCCCGCCTTCGTCCATCTCGAGCGCGAGCCCGCGCGCTTCAGCCACGACCCGCAATGTCTCGGTCGCCTCCTCCCACTCCCGGTCGGTGCCTCCCGCCTTGCCCGGCGGCTTGGTGGACAGCTCGAGGTAGAAGTCCTCCAGCCCGAAGTCGCCCAACAGGTCCAGCACGAAGGTGAGCAACGACGTGAGCTCCTCGCCCATCTGCTCCCGCGTGCAGAAGATGTGGGCGTCGTCCTGGGTCATGCCGCGCACCCGGGTGAGGCCGTGCACCACCCCCGACTTCTCGTAGCGGTACACGGTCCCGAACTCGAAGAGGCGCAGGGGGAGCTCGCGGTACGAGCGCTGGCGGCTCTTGTACACCAGGGTATGGAACGGGCAGTTCATGGGTTTCAGGTAGTACTGCTGGCCCTCCTCGAGCTCCATGGGAGGGAACATGGCCTCGGCGAACCACTCCAGGTGCCCCGAGGTCTCGAAGAGCTCGGCCTTGGAGATGTGGGGCGTGTAGGCAATTTGGTAGCCACCCTCGACATGGCGCCGACGCGAGTACTCCTCCATCAACATGCGGATGATGGCGCCCTTGGGATGGAAGACGGCCAGGCCCGAGCCGATCTCGGTCGGGAACGAGAAGAGGTCGAGCTCCGCCCCGAGGCGGCGGTGGTCCCGCCGCTCGGCCTCTTCCAGGCGATGGAGGTGCTCGGCCAGCGCCTTGTCTGACTCCCACGCGGTGCCGTAGATGCGCTGCAGCTGGGGTCGTTTCTCGTCGCCGCGCCAGTAGGCCCCGGCCACGCGCAGCAGCTTGAAGTGGCCCAGTCGGCCCGTCGAGGCCACATGGGGGCCCCGGCACAGGTCGACGAAGCCGTCGTTCCTGTACGCGCTCACCGCCGAGGCGTCGGGAGCGATGTCCGCTGAGGCCTCGGCCGAGAGCTCGACATCGGGCGAGGCGCCCGCGACACCCTCGATGATCTCGCGCTTGAAGGGCTGCTGCGCGAACAGCGCCAGCCCCTCCTCGATGGAGTGCTCCTCGCGGACGAAGTTCTGGTCCGCCGCCATGATGGCCCGCATCTTCTCCTCGATGCGGGCCAGGTCGTCGTCGCTGAAGGTGGCCCCGCCCGGCAGGGCGAAGTCGTAGTAGAAGCCGTCCGCGATGGAGGGACCGATGGCGTAGTACGCACCGGGCCACAGGTCCAGCACCGCCTGCGCCAGCACGTGGGCGGTGGAGTGACGCAGCACGGCCCGCCCCGCCTCGCTGTCCTCGGTGATCACCGCCACCTCGGCGCCGTCGGGGAGGACCGTGTCCAGATCGGCCGGGGCACCGTTGACGAGGGCCGCCACCGCCGCGTTAGCGAGGCGCGGACCGATCGCCGAGGCCAGGTCGTAGGCGGTGGCGCCGTCCTCGAGCTCCTTGGTCGACTTCCCGTCGGGCAGTCGAACCGTGATCACAGCTCCACCCCCAAGAGCGCGGCGCCGGCGCCCACGGCGCGGCCCGCGGCGGCCTCGTCGTCGAGGACCGCCAGGGCCTGGAACAGCTGGAGGTCGTCGTCGATGTAGCCGCGCACCGCGTCGAGCACGGCCGGCCCGGGCTCGCCTCGTGCCCCGGCGGCCCGCCACCGGTCCAGGCGCTGGGCGGCGCCCTCGACATCGGCCCGCTCCCAGTCCCAGTCGGTGCGGTAGTGGTGTGACAGCAGTGCCAGGCGGATCGCCATGGGGTCCCAGTCCTTCAAGAGGTCGGCCACGAAGACGAGGTTGCCGAGGGATTTCGACATCTTGGTCCCGTCGAGCCCCACCATCCCCACGTGCAGCCAGTGGCGCGAGAACATGGTCCCGGTGACCGACTCGGACTGCGCCGCCTCGCATTCGTGGTGGGGAAAGATGAGGTCGCTGCCTCCGCCATGGAGATCCACGGTGCTGCCCAGCTCGCGCATGGCCAGCGCCGAGCACTCGATGTGCCAACCGGGCCGGCCCCGGCCCCAGCGCGACTCCCACGACGGCTCGTCGGGCGCCGAGGGCTGCCACAGCACGAAGTCGAGCGGGTCGCGCTTGTTCGGGTCCTCGGGATGACCGCCGCGCTCGGCCGACAACACCAGCATCTCGGGGCGTGACAGGTGGCTCACCTGGCCGAAGCGGGGGAACGTCGAGATGTCGAAGTACACCGCCCCTCCCGCGCTGTAGGCGTGGCCCCCGTCGAGCACGGCACCGATGAGCGAGAGGATGTCGGGGATGGCCGAGGTGGCGCGCGGCTCGCGGTAGACAGGAAGCAGACCGAGCGCAGCCATGTTGGCGTCGAAGCGGGCCATCTCCTCGGCGGCGAGATCGAGGTAGTGGACGCCGAGCTCCCGCGCCTTGCGCAAGATGTCGTCGTCCACGTCGGTGACGTTGCGAACCAATCTGGGCTCGTGGCCGAGGTCGACGAGCCGCCGCTGCAGGATGTCGAAGGTCAGGTACACCTGGGCGTGGCCCACGTGGGCCGAGTCATAGGGGGTGATCCCGCACGAGTACATCGACACGATGGGACCGGGGCCGAAGGGGACCACCTCGCCGCGGGTGGTGTCATAGAGCCGCATCATCGGTCCACCGTTCCCACACCCTCACACGTGCTCGAGGCCGGTGAGCCCGAGCGAGCTGTGTGCCTTGTATCGGATGTTGACGGTCACGAGCACGGCGGTGAAGGCCTCGATGGCCGCCGCCTGGGCGAGGCTCCCCGCCTCGAGGGGGCGCAGGCCCTCGATCGAGGCCACCATCGCCACGGCCGACACGAGGGCGGCGGGATGGTCCGAGCACACGAGGACATCCGCGTGCAGCGGCTGGTCGAGGTCCTCGAGATCCGACGCCGGCAGATGGTGACCGGCGGCGGCCACGAGCGCCCCGGGCGCTTCGGCTTGGACGGCGGCGGCCATCGACCCCCGGGGTGGGACCAGCGCGTGCATCTCCCGGCCCTGCTTCACCAGCGCATTGGCCACCGAGACCACGACCTTGCCGTCGAGTCGGCCCGCGAGCGGTCGCACGGTGGGGACCAGGGCCTCCCACGGGGTGGCCACGACCACGATGTCGCGCCCCACCGCCTCCTCGTTGGTGCCACCGTCGATGGCCAGGTCCCGCGGCCACCGCTCGTGCAGGGCCCCCACGACCTGGGTGGCGCGCTCGGCGTCGCGCGACCCGATGGTCACCGACGCCCCGGCCATCGCCAGCCGCAGCCCGAGCCCCCGACCGAGCGGTCCGGTGCCACCGACGATCCCGACGTTCATCAGCACACACTGGCACAACGGGTCCAGGCCCAGGTTCAACCCGACACGCCCCGCTCGGGTCAGCGGGTCAGACGGGGCTGCTCGGGTAGGGTCGCCGCCATGTCACCCAGCGGCGGCCTCCTGTCGGGGAAACGGATCCTCATCACCGGCGTCCTCACCGACGCGTCGCTGGCCTTCGGCGTCGCCCGGCGGGCCCAGGCCGAGGGGGCCGAGCTCGTCCTGTCGGGCGCGGGACGGGGCCTGTCGCTCACCAAGCGCACGGCCCGCAAGCTCGAGGAGCCCGTGGACGTGATCGAGATCGACGTGGCCGATCCGGCTCAGGTCCATGCCGCCGCCACCGACCTGGCGGCGCGCTGGGACCACCTCGACGGCATCCTCCACGCCATCGGCTTCGCCCCCCAGGAGTGTCTCGGTGGAGACATCCTCCGGGCGGAGTGGGAGCAGGTGGCCGTGGCCCTGCAGATCTCGGCGTACTCGCTGAAGGCCCTCGTCGGTGCACTGCGGCCCCTGCTCGTCGCCGCGGGCAGCTCCTCGGTGGTGGCGCTGGACTTCGATGCCCGCGTGGCGTGGCCCGCCTACGACTGGATGGGCGTGGCCAAAGCCGCCCTCGAGTCCCTGGCGCGCTACCTGGCCCGTGACCTCGGGCCCGAGGGGGTCCGGGTCAATCTGGTGGCGGCCGGACCGGTGCGCACCATGGCCGCCAAGTCGATCCCCAGCTTCAAAGGGTTCGAGGACACCTGGGGCGATCGGGCCCCGCTCGGGTGGGACGTGAACGACTCCGAACCCGTGGCCCGCGCCTGCGTGGCGCTGTTGTCGGATTGGTTCCCCATGACCACGGGCGAGATGGTGCACGTCGACGGGGGCGTCCACGCCGTGGGCGCCTGACTCCGAGAGGGCTCTTCTCCGTGGCGAGGGCCGACGCCGAGGAGTTCGCGGCGGCGGGGATCTACGACCCCGACGCGCCTGACAGCGCCGAGCGCCTCGAGCTCCTGCGCTATCTCCACGAACAAGGCGTGGCCATCTCCACCATGATCGGCGCCGACCCGGTGGCACTGGCCTCGGAGATCCCGCTGCGCGCCCCGGGTGATCCCGTGAGCATCGAAGAGGTCGCCCGGCGCGCCGGGACCACGGTGGACCGGGTCCGACGGGTCCGACTGGCGGCCGGGCTCCCCGCCGATCTGGGCGACCCCGGTCACCCCGGCCTCCCCTCGTCGGTGGTCGACGACATCGTGTCGTTCGAGGCCGGCGCGACGCTCTTCGGAGAAACCCCGACCCTTTCGTTCACCCGGGTCCTGGGCGCGGCGGTGTCGCGGATCGCGGACGCCGCGGTCAGCCTGTTCGTCACCGAGCGCCTGCCCGCCCTGAGCCCCGACGCCACCGACACGGCCCTGGCCCGCGCCGGCGCGGACGGGACCGCCACGTTCATCGCCGTCACGCCGGCGTTGATGACCAACCTGCTACGCGAGCACATGACGCTCGCCATCCGGCGCTCGGTGACCGAGCGCACCTTCGAGACCGACGAACGGGCCGTCACCGTCGGCCTCGGCTTCGTCGACCTGGTGGGCTCCACGTCATGGGCCAGTGGGCTCACCCTGAAAGAGCACGCCACGGCGCTGGCGGGCTTCGAGTCCGCGGCCTGGGACATCGCCTCGGCCCATGGCGGCCGGGTGGTGAAGCTCATCGGCGACGAGGCCATGTTCCTCGCACCCTCGGGCGCGGGCGCGGCCCGCATCGCGTTGGAGCTGTGTCGCGCCATCGCCGGTGACGACGCCCTTCCCGAGGCCCGCGGCGCTGTCGGCTACGGCACCTTCGGGGCTCGGGACGGCGACTACTTCGGCCCGCTCGTGAACCTGGTGGCGCGCGCCGTGAAGGTGGCCGACCCCGGGTCGGTGGTCGTCACCGAGGCTGTGCGAGCCGACCTGGGCGACACTCCCCCTCGGGGACAGCATTGGGAGATCGCCGAGCTCTCCGCCCACGCCCTGCGTGGCATCGGTGAGCCGGTCCGCCTCTACGCCCTTCGTTAGTCCTCGGCCAGGATCTTGTAGAGCTCCTTGCCCGTGGCCCGGATGGCGGTCGTCGCCCGCTCCATCTGGGAAGGGTCACCGGTGCGGGCGATCTGCTTGGCCGCGGCCAGCAGGTGGACGGCCGACTTCATGAGCCCTTGGAACTCCGTGGCGAAATCCGAGTCCGTGTCCCAGGGGGTGTTGCCGTACTTCGCCACGCGCTCGGCCCCTTCGCTCCGGCCGGCCTCGGTCAGCTCGTAGACGCGCTTGCCGTCTCGCTCCTCGGAGCGCACCAGCCCCTCGTCCTCGAAGAGCTGCAGCGTGGGGTACACCGAACCGGGGCTCGGCCTCCACGTGCCGCCGCTCTTCTCCTCGAGGCGGCCGATCAGCTCGTAGCCGTGGGCGGGGCCATCGGTGAGAGCGCTCAGCAGGGCGGTGCGGATGTCGCCGCGTCGCATGCGCCGCCCTCCGCCGCGCCAGCTGCCTCGGTCCGCACCCCACTCGCCGCCGGCCCATGGGTTGTGACCGTGGCGTCCTTTCATTCGCATGCGTTCGTGCATGGAGATCTCCTTCTTCTGTTCGGACCCTGTGTCCGTCTGTCGGCCTGGACCGGGTGTCCAGACTGTTCTCGTAGTGACATGATATATCGTTATCTATCGCAAAGCAACCCCGTCTCGGGATCTCGGGGTCGGGTCGGGCCGCGCCGGCACCCGGCAGGCGGTCCGGCCAGGGCGAGTGCGTGACTCGCCCGCAGATGTCAGCCGAAGAGCGCCTTGAACTCGGTCAGGGAGTTGGGGAACCCTCCGTCGAGGATGTCGTTCCTCGTCCCGGGGGAATCGAAGGAGAAGATGTCGTCGAAGGCCACGTTGTGAGAGGCGAACCAGGCGGCCATGTTCTCGACGAACGCCGGGTCGTCACCCATGCCACCGCCGTCGGAGCGGATGGACACCGACCACTCGGGGATGGCGATGGGCTTGCCGTTGGTCGCCGCGAAGTTGGCCAGCCAATTGAGGCCCCACTGTTGGGTCAACTGGTTCGACCACGCAGCCGCGGATGTGTGGGGGCTCCCCCAGAACTCGTCGTAGACGTCGGTACCGACGTAGTCCACATAGGCGTTCCCGGGATAGGCGGCCGAGGGCGAATAGCTCGTACCGGTGTCGGCACTGGCGCTCCACAAGAACTTGAACTGCTCCCCCGACACCGCCCGCATGGTCGTCACGATCTGGCGCCAGAAGGCGTCGAAGTTCGAGGCGTCGGCCGATGACTGCACGTACCACGGATACCAGTAGCCGTTGAACTCCCATCCCAGCCGCAAGATGGCGTTCGCCTCGCCGTCGTTCACGAGGTTCCGGGCCAGGGTGGCGAAGTACGAGTTGTAGGCGCCCGTGGCCCCCTGGGCCAGGGTGCCGGTGCCGGGCAGGATGGGTACGCCGAGAACCAGGCGATAGCCCGAGCCCGTCCAACCCTTCACCCCCGACGCACTGTCCATGGCCGCCCAGCCGTCGGTCTTGTCGAGGTAGTCGGTGGCGTACGTCGGGTCAGTGCCGGTGGAAAGACCGAAGTCGGCGACGCCCGAAGGATCCGAGCTCCCGGCGTAGTCACCGAGGGGGATGGCCGACGCACTCCCGCCCCCGGTCCCGGTGCCTCGGGTGGCGGCGGACCCGAGCGTGACCGTCCCGCTCACCGCCAGGCTCCGCACACCCTGAGCGCTTCGGCACATCGACGCCAGCGCACTGGGCGTGAACGTCGTGTACACGCTGGCGGTCGAGCCCGAAGCGGCCGCGAACGAGCCGATCGTCGCGGCACGACCTCCCCCTCCGGGGATCGAAAACCCCTCGTGACCGCTGCCGTTCGTCACGACCTGGGAGCGGGAGTTGGTCTCCTTCGTGGCGGAGAACGAGGCGCTGCGCCCGAGGACGGTCCCCCTCCATGTCACGCTCCCCACGCCCGCCGCCCCGGTGCTCGACAACGTGGCGCAGTTCAGCGGTGTGGTCGAGAACGTCTCGTGCACCCGGCCCGATGTGACGCGCACCAGACTGTTGGACGTGTCGCATCCCGAGAGCCTGCCGTTGAGGCGCGAGTGCTTCCCCCCGCCCGACGCCGACATGCGGGGCGAGAACGAGATGGTGCCCGAGAACTGGCACGTGACCGATCCCGGGGCCGCCCCCCGGTAGGCGCGCGTCTTGGCCCCGGCGGGTCCCGCCGTGATGCCCAGTGTCGCCGCCACGACAGCGATGGCCATGACCAACACGATCGGCACCATCGGCCTACGTCGCACGATGACCTTGTCGGTGCCCACTGTCCCTCTCCATCCGGGACCTTGCTGATCCCGGCCCCTCAATTTGAGCGGTCGAGCACGTCGGGGGAAATCACCAGAATTGATGAACTCAAACTAATGAGAAGACATGGCGGTCACCGAGAACCGCCGCAAGGTGGTCGTGTCCTCAGCGTTGGAGCGCCTTGACCTCCAGGTACTCCTCGAGCCCGTACTTCCCGAGCTCGCGACCGATGCCCGACTGCTTGTAGCCCCCGAACGGCGCCAACGGGTTGAAGCCTCCCCCGTTGACCTCGACCTGGCCGGTGCGAAGTCTCCGGGCCACCTGCTCGGCGTGCGCCTTGTCACCGGCCCACACGCCGCCGGCGAGGCCGTACACGGTGTCGTTGGCGATCTCGACCGCCTCCTCTTCAGTGTCGTAGGGGATGATCGAGAGCACCGGTCCGAAGATCTCCTCCTGGGCGATGGTCATGTCGCGCGTCACGTTGGAGAACACGGTGGGTCGCACGAAGTAGCCCTTGTCCAGACCATCGGGCAAGTCCGCACCACCGGTCAGGAGGGTGGCGCCTTCTTCGACGCCCTTGTTGATGTAGCCGCGCACGCCGCGCCAGTTGCACCGAAGACACGAGCGGCCCGAGCCGGGTGTCACCGTCGAAGGGATCGCCGGGCTTGTAGTTCTCGGCTTCGGACACGGCCAGTGCTTCGACTTCGGCCAGCCGCGACCGGGGCACCAGCATGCGGGTGAGCGCCGAGCAGGTCTGGCCCGAATTGATGTAGCACGCCGCCACGCCGGCGGGGACGGCGGCGGCGAGATCGGCGTCCTCGAGGATGACGTTGGGTGACTTGCCGCCGAGCTCGAGCGCCACGCGCTTCACGCCCGCGGAAGCCAGCTCCATGACGCGCTTGCCCGCACGGGTCGAGCCGGTGAACGACACCATGTCGACGAGGGGGTGCGACGCGATGGCTTCGCCCACCACGGGGCCGATACCGGTCACGAGGTTGAAGACCCCGGGCGCCAAGCCGATGTCATCGAGGATCTCGGCCAGGATGAAGGCGTTGAGCGGCGCCACCTCGCTCGGCTTGAGCACCACCGTGCAGCCCGCCGCCAGGGCCGGCGCGACCTTGGCCGCGATCTGGTGCAACGGATAGTTCCACGGGGTGATGGCCCCCACCACGCCGACGGGCTCACGGACGATGAGGGAGTTCCCGACCTCCTCTTCGAAAGGGAACTCCGTGGCGAGCTGGGCGGCGGCGGCGAAGCTCATCACCGGCAACCCCACCTGGACGAGGTTCGACAGGGTGAAGGGCATGCCGACTTCCTGGGAGATGAGGGTGGCGATCTCCTCGGTCCGCGCCGACAGCGCCTCCTGGACGCGGGCCAGAATCTTGGCCCGCTCGTCGCTCGACGTCGACGACCACTCCGGGAAGGCGTCGGCGGCGCAACGCGCGGCGCGATCGACATCCTCGGCGGTGCCTTCGGGGATCGTCCCGATGACCTCTTCGGTCGTCGAGTTGACGACCTCGATCACGCCCTTGCCCGTCGAGGAAACCCAGGCACCACCGATGTAGAGCTTGTCCCGTACTTCCATGACCTCACGCCTCCTGGCTGGCCCCCGGGTCGGTGTGACCGGTCCGGGTCGGTGCGAGAACGCACCACGGACTCCTCCGATGCTATTCGGGGAAGGAGGCTCCCGCCGGTCCGGGGGGTCGGTCCTCGCCCTCGTCGGCCCCGTCCACGACCGCCCCAACCTGTCCCTCGGCACCTTCGGCGTGGTCGTCCTCTGCGTCGGCGTCGCCTTGGTAGGGGTTTCCCAAGATGTGGCGGGCCATGTCGAACACCGACGCCGAGTCGGCGTCGGCCGCGGTGACCACCCCGCCGAGCAGCGAGCGGTCGCGCCCGGTGACCTGCTCCATGATCGAATCGCCCATCCGCTGTATGAGGTCCCCCATCTCGGCCCGCTCCTGGCCCTTGGGGATCCGGAGCCAGCACATCACCACGGCTTGGACGATGCCGGCCGCGGCGGGCCACAGCCAGATGGTCCGGTAGTCGCCGGTGAGGTCGACCACCCAGGCGGCCAGGAACGAGAACACCACGGCGAACAGGCTGAAGGGGGCCACGACCTTGCCCAGGAGCTCCGCCATCCCTCCCGAGCGCGGCAGAAGCTGCAACAGCATGGGCGCCAGGGAGATCACAAACGCGCCGAGCAGGGGCCCGCCCACGAAGGCCAGGACCACCGACTGCCAGATGTGGGTGGTCGTGAACTGCACGAGCGACACCACCGAACCGGCCACCGGGGTGAGCACGGCGATCTGTTTGCGCGTCAGGAGCCGGCTGAGCCCGTATCCCAGCGCGAGACCGAGCATCACCACGGGCACCCCGCTCACCCAGCCGGCGATGGTCTGGGAGTTGGCCCCGGCGTGCTGCACCTTCTCGAAGTAGACGATGGCCAGGTACCCGGTGGCGCTGAGCCCGGCCCAGAAGACCAGGATCCCGGTGATGAGGACCCTGGCGTTCGGCACCGCCAGGATCTCCGCCAGCTCCTCACGCCAGGGGCGGGCGCGGTCGACGCCGCTCCCGATCGGCGACCTCACGGGCGGCCGGAGCCTCGCGCACCAGGACGAGGACGATGAACGCCACCACCACCATGAAGCCCCCGGCCATCCTGAAGGCCAGGTTCCACGAGCCGGGGTCGTTCGCCTTCCAGGTGGCGATGACGGTGCCCTTGATGACGAGGCTCACGAGCATGCCCAGCACGCCGATCAGCGTCGCCGCCTTCACCGATCGACTCTTGCCGAAGGTCTCGGGGATGACCGCCACGTTGGTGAGGCCGAAGATCACGCTGGCGGTCTTCACCAACACGATCAACAACACGAGGGGCCAGAACCCCGCCACGAGCGTGTAGGACCACGTACAGACGCCCATGATGAGCAGGCCGGCGGCCATGTACGGGCGCCCGGCGGCCCGCCGCGCTGTGCGTCCGGTCGCTGGCCCGACCGAGCAGCGGGTACGCCAGCCAGCCGATCAGGCGGTTGGCGGTCGAGCGCGAAGGTGATCGCCAGCGCGCTCGACACCCGGGCCGTGACGAGCAGGGTGAGCAGCACACCCGACACCGCCAGGTTGGCGCGCGGCCCCACCAGCCCGAGCGTCAGGCCGATGAAGCTGCGCAGGCGCATCCGGTCGATGCCGGAGCCGGAGCCCCCCTGGGTGGTCTCGCCCCCGGGCGTCGCGTCCATCACCGGAGAGCCATCGGCACTCCCGGGCCCCGACACGAGCGATCGGTCGCCCGGTCCGCCCTCCTCGGGACCATGCATCCGGGCCAGCCTACGGGAGGGCTCTCGGGACCCGGGCTCGGACTGCCACCGGAGCGGGGCCCCCGGCGGGGCCGGAGCGTCTAGGTCCGGCGCTCGGGCAGGACGGCGGCGATCTGGTCTCGAACGGGGGTGAATTCGGGCATCACGAAGTCCCGCCGCAGCCAATTGGCGCCGTCGACCACCAGGGTGTGGCCGGTCACGAAGGCGGCGTAGGGCGAGCACAGCCAGGTCACGGCCCAGCCCAACTCGTGGAGCCGCCCCAGGCGGCCGGCGGGCGAACGCCGGGCGTCGACGTCCTCGCCCTTGGTGCGCAGGGCCTGGAGGTCGGCCCGCATGTCCTCGTGGGGGAACAGCCCCGGTGCCAGCGCGTTCACCCGGATCCCGTAGGGGGCCCACTCCACCGCCAGGGTCTTGGTGAGGTTGCCCACCCCCGCCTTGGCGGCGGCGGTGTGGGCCATCCCCGGCCCCCCGGTGAAGGACTGGGTGGCCAGGATGTTGCAGATCGCCGCGGGCACCCCGGCCGCCGCTGGCCCGGCGGAACAGCTCCTGGGAACAGAAGAACGTGCCGTCGAGCACGATCTGGGTCACCGCCCGCCAGCCGTTGGGGCTGAGGTCCTCGGCCGGGACGGGGAAGTTGGCGGCCGCGTTGTTGACGAGGACGCGGGCCGGGCCCAGGGCGCCTTCCAGCGCGTCGAAGGCGGCGGCCACCTCTCCGGCATCCCGGATGTCGGCGCCGGCGTGGGCGGCCCGGCCCGCCCACCGCTTCGACGGCGGCGACACCGGCCAGCCGGTGCTCCTCGTCGCGCGACAGGATCCCGACGGCCGCACCCAGGCCGGGCGAACTCGACGGCGATGGCCTTGCCCAGCCCCGTCCCGCCGCCGGTGACCACGACCGTGGTCCCGTCGAAGGTGCCGCGCCGGGAGCATGAGCTGTCCCGGCGGCGGGCGGTTCGGGAAGGGGCACGGGCGGCTTACTTGCCCTCGAAGACGACGGGCTGTTTCTTGCGCCTTGGCCGCGTAGCCGGCCGGCATGTCGTCGGAGACGAACTCGATGGACGCGCTCATGGCCCCGAAGCGCATCGCCTCGGTGAAGCCCCGGTAGGCGAAGCCGTCGACGGTGCGCTTGATGCTCTGCACGGCCAGCGGGGCGTTGGCGGCGATCTCCTCGGCGATGCCCATGGCCGTCGGGAGTGAGGTCGTCGGTGGTGGTCACCTGCTGCACGACGCCGATGCGCTCGGCGGTGCGGGCGTCGATCCGCCGACCCGTGAAGGCCAGCAACTTGGCCCATCCCGCCCCGACCTCGTGGGCCAACCGCAGGTCGCCGCCGGCGTCGATGCCCACGCCCACCTGGGCCTCGGGCAGGGCGAAGACGGCGTCCTCGGCGGCCACCCGGATGTCGGACATGAGCACGAGCTCGAAGCCGAAGCCCAGGCAGTAGCCCTGCACGGCGGCCACGACCGGTTGGGGGAGCTCGGCGAAGACCTTGAAGCGCTCGTGCGCCCACCGGATGCCCTCGTAGTAATTGCGCGCCTTCTCGGCCGGGGAGCGGCCGGTGACCCGGTCCTCGGGCATCCCCAGGTCGATCCCGGCGCAGAAGGCCCGGCCTTCGCCGCGGAGCACCACGGCGCGCACCCGCTCGTCGAAACGGATCTGGTCGGCGCGGGCCCCGAGCTGGCGGGTCGACTCCCAGCTCCAGGCGTTGAGCTTGTCGGGCCGGTTGAGGGTGAGCACGGCCACGTGCCCCTCGACCTTCAGGTCGAGCTGCCATTCGTCCTCGGCGACGACGGGCGAGGTCCTGAACATGAGCACTCCGATCGTGCTGCGGCAGGCCGTCGATGTGACCCACCGTCGCCCGCCGAGTCCTGAGCGGGTGAGTATCGCATGGGCGACGTGTCCGCACCCCGGGGAACTTAGATAGGATCCGCTATGTAAGTTCGAGCGACGGAGGAGGGGCGGTGCCACGGACCCAGGGGGAGCGCAAGGCCGACACCCGGGCTCGCCTCCTCGACGCCGCGGCGAGACTGTTCGCCGACCGGGGCATCGACGCCGTGTCGGTGGACACCGTGGCCGACGCGGCGGGCCGCACCTCGGGAGCGGTCTACGCCCACTTCGGCTCGAAGCAGGGCCTGCTCCTGGCGCTGCTCGACGAATGGGCGCACTCGCTCGTGACCGTCATCGCGGCGGAGTTCGAGCTGGCCGACACCGTCGAGGACCGTCTCCGGGCGGTGGCCGCCAACGTCGTGACCGAACCCCAGTGACCAGACCCGCCGGCTCCTGCTGCTCGAGCGCGAGCTGTGGCTGCGCGCCACCCGTGACCCCGAGGTGGCTGCAGGCCATGCGGGCCCGGGCGCCAGGCCCACGAGTGGTTGGCCAAGGGGTTCGCGGCCTGGATCGAGCGACGGCCTCGTCGCGCCCGGCGCCCCACCCGACGTCCTGGCCACCGTGTTCCGCGCCCTCGTCATCGGGTTCGAGACGCAACACCGCATCGACCCCGAGAGCCTCGACACCGACCGACGTGGCATCGGCGCTGGCCATGGTCACCGGGGCCCGATCGTGCCACGGCGAGTCTCACGACCGAATCCGACGAGACCGGCGATGCCGAAGAGATCCTCCAACCCACAACACATCAATCAGAGAAGAAGGAGACAGTCGTGCACACCGAGATCTGCGACCGACTCGGCATCGAGTTCCCCATCTTCGCCTTCACCCACTGCCGCGACGTCGTCGCGGCGGTGTCCAACGCGGGCGGCATCGGCGTCCTCGGCGCCATCGGCTTCTCCCCCGAAGAGCTCGAGATCGAGCTCGCCTGGCTGGACGAGCACGTGGGTGACAATCCCTACGGCGTCGACATCGTCATCCCGGGCAAGTACGAGGGCATGGGCGAGCTGGATCCGGTGAAGCTCGAGGCACAGCTCACGTCCATGGTCCCCGATGACCACCGCCGCTTCGCCCGTCGCCTGCTGGCCGAGCACGGCGTGCCCGAGACCCGCCGAGGACCAGCGGCGCAGCGGGATGATGGGATGGACCGAGGCCACCGGCAAGCCGCTGCTGGCCGCGGCCCTGCGCCACGACAAGGTCCGGCTCATCGCCAACGCCCTGGGCACGCCCCCGGCCGACGTCATCGCCCAGGTCCAGGCCTCGGGCCGGATGATCGGCGCGCTGGCCGGGTCGGTCAAGCACGCCCTGAGCCACAAGGACGCCGGTCTCGACTTCATCGTGTGCCAGGGCACCGAGGGCGGCGGGCACACCGGGGACGTGGGCTCGCTCGTGCTGTGGCCCGAGGTCATCGACGCCGTGGCTCCACTGCCCGTGCTCGCCGCGGGCGGGGTGGGAAGCGGGCGCCAGATCGCGGCCGCCCTGGCCATGGGCGCCCAGGGGGTGTGGGGCGGGACGCTGTGGCTGACGGTCGAAGAGGCCAACACCTCTCCCGGGCAGATGAAGGCCTACTTGGCTGCCACCAGTCGCGACACGGTGCGCTCCAAGTCCTTCACGGGCAAGCCCTGCCGCATGCTCAAGAACGACTGGACCGAAGCCTGGGAGCGGCCCGACACCCCCGACCCCCTTCCCATGCCGTTGCAGATGATGGTGGCCATCGAGGCCGTCGGTGCCACCCACCGCTATCCCGAGGAGGCCAAGGACGTCGCCTTCAACCCCTGCGGACAGGTCATCGGGCGCGCCACGCGGGTGCGCAAGACCGCGCGACGTCGTCTTCGACCTCGTCGAGGAGTACGTCGAGGCCGTGGAGCGCCTGTCGCAGACCGCCAAAGTGGAGGTGTGAGCCCGTCGCGCCGGACATTCAACCGGGAGGGCGGCGCTGCTCCGCCGACGGTGGTCCGTCGGGAAAGCTGAAGAACATCATCTGGGTGGCGTAGGCGACGAGGCCGCGCCCTGGATCCCACAGTTCCATCTCCACCGACGCGTACCCGTCGCCGGCGTAGCGGGCGCGGTTGTGGGCGAGAAGCCACGGCGACGAGGCGCGGACCCAGGATGTGCACGGTGAGATCCGCGCTCGGCCCGAACCACGGGAGCGGGCGCGGCCCCATGCGCTCTCCCACCGCGCCGGGCATCGTGTCGCACAACGCCACCAGGGCCAGAGGGTCCCATTCCCCGTGGTCGTCCACGGGCGGGTCGTCGAACCGGTACCAGGACACGCGCTCGGAGGTGGACGGCTCCCACCGCTCCCACGGTGCGTGGCCCACGGCCGGTCGTGATTCCACTCGATCCCAAAACGACGCGGCCGCAAACCCCGTCACACCCTCGGGCAGAGGATCGCGAAACGACGGGCACTCCTCGGGTGGGGGCACATCGGGGCACGTGACATCGGTGAACTCGAACCCCGGACGCGCCGCGCCGAAGACCGCCACCGCGGTGTGCCCGCTGCGCTCTCCGACCGGTCGGACCGTGGCGGTGGCCTGGGACATGGTGCGGCCCCGACGCAGCACCGCGACGTCGATGTCGACCGGACCGGGCGGCACCTGGGCCGCGAACACCGTTGTCACCGAGCGCAACGGCTCGTGCGCGGTGCCCAGCTCCTGCGCCATGGCGCGCAGCGCCAGTGCGGTGATCACCCCACCGTGAGGCACCACCGGCGCGTTCCATTGGTCGCTCACCACGGCGCCATACCGACCCGCGCCACCGGGGTGTGGCTCCACCGTGGTCTGTCGACCGAACGCTGTCGTGCCCATGAACCGGTGGATCGTATCGAGAGGCTCTCGGACCGGGTACAACGGGCAGGGCAGAGGCCCGTCCCATAAGCTCTCGCCCCGACCCGGCTCAACGCTCGGAGGATCGTGGGCATTCTGTCCATCACGCTGCAGGACCTGCGCTTCCGGGCCCGCCAATTCCTTATCGCCGTCATTGGGGCGGGACTCGTCTTCGCTATGGGCCTGCTCCTCACGGGCTTGGCGGCCGGATTCTCCACCGAGATCAATCAGACCGTCCAGGGCATGGGGGCCGACTCGTGGGTCCTCGCCGCCGGAGCCGCGGGGCGGATCGCAGGACTGTCGCCGCTCCCGATCACGGCGGTGTCCGCCGTCGCCCACGAAACGGGCGTGACCCGGGCCGACCCGATCGTCGTGGCTCCCCAGGCGGCCCAGACCGGCTCGACCACCATCAGCATCAACATGATCGGGGCGCAGCCGGGCGGCCTCGGCAGCCCCACCGTCACCGGTGGTCGCAGCCTGGCCGGCAACGGGGAAGCCGTCGTCGACACCCGACTCGGTCTGGGCATCGGCCGGCACTTCACCGTCGCGGGGCTGCCCTTCACCGTTGTCGGCACCGTCGCCGACCGGACGTTGCTCGGTGGAGTGCCCAACGCCTATGTGACGCTGCACGACGCCCAGGCCGTCCTCTTCGGTGGTCGACCGTTGATCAGTGCCGTCCTCACCTCGGGGATCCCGGCCCAGGCTCCCGCCGGGGCTGAGCGTGCACACCAACGAGCAGATCGAGGCGGCCAGCCTGGCCCAGATGGCGTCGGCGGTCTCCTCGATCAGCAACTCCCGGGCCTTCAGTTGGGTGATCTCCGTGTTCATCGTCGCCGCCCTCGTCTACGTCACCGCGTTGGAGCGGACGCGTGACTTCGCCGTGCTCAAGGCGCTCGGATCCTCCTCGACCCTGCTGTTCATCGGGCTGGCGATCCAAGCGGTCCTCGTCTCGCTGGCCGCGGCGGCCATCGCGGCGGTGATCTCCAACTTCATGACGGGCCTCTTCGACCAACCCGTCGACATCCCCTCCCGTGCCTTTGTGATCCTGCCGATCACGGCGGTGGTGGTGGGCATCTTGTCGAGCCTCGCCGCGCTGCGCCGTGCGGTATCGGCTGACCCGGCGATCGCCTTCGCCGGTTGAGAGGGACTGCCGTGGCCGAGCTCGAAGTCCGCGACCTCACCGTCGAATTCGCCTCGGGCGGCTACGTGGTCCGTCCCCTGAGTGGCCTGAGCTTCGACGCCGACGACGGCGAACTGGTGGTCGTCCTAGGACCGAGCGGGTGTGGGAAGACCACGCTGCTCTCGTGTCTGTCGGGCCTGTTGACGCCCACATCGGGAACGATCACGTTTCGTCAACAGGGCGTCGACAAACTGACCGGGCCGGCGCTGAGCGACTACCGCCGGTACACCGTGGGCGTCGTGTTCCAAGCCTTCAACCTCATCCGCAGTCTGACGGCGCGCGCCAACGTCACGGCTCCGCTGCGCCTCGCCAACGTGGCCCGCAAGACCGCGGTGGCGCGCGCCGACGAGCTCCTCGCCGTGGTGGGGCTTTCGGACCGTGGTGGGCACCGACCGGGTCAGCTGTCGGGGGGTCAGCAGCAACGGGTGGCCATTGCCCGGGCTCTCGCCCACGACCCCCCGCTGATCGTGGCGGACGAGCCCACCGCCCATCTCGACTACATCCAGGTCGAAGGCGTGCTTCGTCTGCTCCGCCAGCTGTCGACCCCGGGCCGGCTGGTCCTGGTGTCGACCCATGACGACCGCATCACCAACATCGCGGACCGGGTCATCGAGCTCGCCCCCGCCTTCGCCATCGCGGACCGCGACCCCGAAGAGGTGACGCTCGTCGACGGCGAGGTGTTGTTCAGACAGGGCGACAGAGGCGACCTCGTGTACGAGATCGACGAGGGTGAGATCGAGATCTACCAGATCCGGGCGGACGGCAGCGAGGAGCATCTCGCCGTCGTCGCCGCCGGCAACTACTTCGGCGAGCTGGGCCCGATGCTGAACCTCCCCCGCAGTGCCTGGGCGCGGGCCAAGGGTCCCTGCCGCCTGACCGGCTACACGGTGCGCGCCTTTCGCCGGCGCTTCCCCGCCGCCAACCCCGCCGGGAGCCTCGACAAACCCGGGCCGTGACCCGAGTCCAACAGGGGGTGTCGACCCTCGTAGGATCTCGGTCCGTGGACCAGTCGCTGCTGACGCGCTATCGGGTCATGGCCTACACCACCGCCGTCCTGCTCATCGTCCTCGTCTTTGTGGGTGTGCCACTCCAAGCCGCCGGCCACCCCGGGCTCGCCACCGTCCTCGGCACCATTCACGGGTTCCTCTATCTCGTCTACCTCGTCGTGGCGTTCCAGCTGACCCGGCGGATGCACATCCCCGTCGGCCGGACGCTCCTCGTCCTCCTGGCCGGGACGGTGCCCTTCGGCGCCATCATCGCCGAACGCCGTCTCACGTCGGAGTACTCGCGCCAATTGCGCCAAGCGCGCCGGGCGGCCCAGGGAACCGCGGGGACGGCGCCGCAGGAGGTGTGATCGGCCCGTGCCCGTCCCACCGCCCCCCACCCCACCGCCTCCCACCCCACCGTCGCCACCCTCGCTCGAGCACTCCCTCGCCCGTCGACGGTGGTTCACCAGGCGCGCGGTCCTGGCCCACGTCGCACTCCTCGTGTGGGTGCCGGGATGCGTCGTGGCGTGCTGGTGGCAGGTGGGCGTGGCGCGTTCGGGTGACTCGCTGGGATGGATCTACTCGGTCATGTGGCCCTGTTTCGCGGTGTTCGGGACGGTGTTCTGGTGGCATTTCGTCCACGACGATCCCGACACGGTGGGCCGGCGGGGCCTGCGCCGGCTGCAACAGACCGCCGACGCGCGAGCAGCCCGACGACGACCCCGACGGACGCCGGAGCGCGCTGGCGCGCGCCGAAGCCGAGGACCCCGAACTGGCCGCCTATAACGCGTACCTGGCTTCGCTGGCCGCCGACGATCGTCAACGGGCCCGGCGTCGCCGTTGACACCGGCGCCGGGAGCCGCTGGGGTGAGCGCGACCGATGGGGAGGTGGTGATCAGACCCTACGAAGGGCGCGATCGACCACAGGTGAGACACGTGTGTCACGTCACCGGCTACATGGGTGAGCCCGTGGCATGGATGTGGCGCGACACCGAGAGCTTCGCCGATCTGTTCACGTCCTATTACACCGACGGGGAACCGGAGTCCGCGCTGGTGGTGGAACTCGACGGTGTGGTGGTGGGCTACCTGCTCGGCTGCGTCGACTCCCGTCGGGCCTGGAACCCGGCCGCGATCTTCGGCCGTCACTTCCTGCGGCGCGGCATCGGGTTCCGGCCCGGCACCGCCGCTGTGGTGTGGCGGTCCTTCGGCGACGTCGTGGTGGCCGCCCTTGGTCGTCGGCTCCCACCCGTGTCGCTCTACGACGAGCGCTGGCCGGCCCACCTCCACATCGACATGCTGCCTGTCGTCCGGGGGCGCGGCGTCGGAGCGACCTTGGTGCACAGGTGGTTGGACACCTTGCGCGAGCTCGACGTCCCGGGCTGTCATCTCGAGACCCTGGGGGAGAACCACAACGCCATCGCCTTTTTCGAGTCGATGGGCTTCCACCGCCGCGGCGAACCGACAGCGGCGCCCGGCCTGCGGTCACCGGCCGGCGAGCATCACACCGTGCAGCTCATGGTGCAGTCCTTCGCCACCTCACCGCTCAGGGGTGGATGAACAGCACCGCGATGGTGGCCACCATCAGCGCCACCATGTACACCGTGAGCACGACCAACCACTGCGGGCTCAGGTACACGTAGCCGCCCGCCCGGATGGCACGGTCGCCGGCCCGGTGCCGAAGCAAGCCGAAGAGGACCAGGCCCACCGCTAGGACCCCCCAGCCGGCCCCCAGGACGAGGAAGGGCACCTGGGGGAGATGGGCGACCTCGGGGACGAGCCGGCCGACCGCCAGCGCCACCCCGATGGCCGCGAAGGCCGTGCGCCACCAGGCCAGCACCGTTCTCTCCTGGGCCAGGAAGGTACGGCGCGTGGGATCGCCGAACTCCCGTTCTGTTCCGGTCGGCGGTGACGTCATCGGCGAGCGGGGGTGTCGGTCCCAGGCGTCTCCATGCGCTCATCATGCCCGACCGCGGGCCGCCGGTGACTCGCCGTCGGTGCCGTGATCGATCGACCACACGCGGCCGTGCCCATGGACCTCCACCCAGACCCGTTGGCCCCGGCTGAGCACCAGATCGCCGGGGACGCGCGCCAGCAGCGCCTGGTGCTCGGGATCGTCGAGCACGAGGTCGACCAGCGTGTCGTGCCCGTGGAACTGGCTATCCACCACGACTGCCCCCACCGTGTCCTGCCCCCGCTCGAGATGAACCACGAGCTGTTCGGGACGCAACAGGAGCTGCGCCGGCCCGTCGATCACCCGGCCGTGGGAGTGGAGACGCACCGCACCGAGCGCGCACAGGGCCCAATTCTCGGCCACCTCCGCCGCCAGGATGTTGGCCTCGCCCAGAGAGGTGGCGGCGGTGACGTCGGGGGGGTGCCGGTAGAGCTCGTGGGGATCGGCACTGACGACCATGACGCCGCGGCGCAGCACGGCGATCCGGTCGGCGAACGCCAGGGCTTCGTTCTGGTCGTGCGTCACGAGCACCGTGGTGGCGTTGGTCTCGGCCAGGATGCGGGCCACGTCTCGACGAAGCCCGGTCCGCAACGACGCGTCCAGGGAGCTGAAGGGCTCGTCCAGGAGCACCACGCTCGGGCGGATGGTCAGGGCGCGCGCCAACGCCACCCGCTGCTGTTGGCCCCCGGAGAGTTGATGGGGATAGCGACGGCCGAGACCCCCGAGCCCCACCAGTTCGATGAGTTCTTCGGCCCGGGACCGGTCCCCCCGGGAGATGCCGAAGCTGACATTGCCCATGACGGTCAGGTGGGGAAACAGTGCCCCCTCCTGCGGGACGTATCCCACTCCCCGGTGCTGGGCCCTCACCGATCTCACCCCGTCGTCGACGACCCGGCCGTCGATCGACACCGTGCCCGCATCGACCTGCTCGAACCCGGCGATGAGCCGGAGCAGCGTGGTCTTGCCGCTCCCCGACGCGCCCAGCACCACCGTGGTCGACCCATCGGGGACCACCAGGTCGACGTCGGTGAGCACGGGCGTGGCGCCGAAGCGCTTGGCCACGCCCCGGAGCTCGATCGTGCTCACGGTGTCAGGTTCGCGCGGACGTGACGCTCGCGATCGAACCACAGACCGAGCAAGGCGCCGGGGACCATGGCCAGAGCCACGATGACCAGCGCGTAGGGGGCCGCCGCCCCGTAGGCGACCTCGCTCTGGTACGCCCAGAACTGCGTGGCCAAGGTCTGCACGCCGATCGGAGCCAACACCAGGGTGGCGGTCAGCTCGGTCACCGCGGTGAGGAACACGAGGCAGAACCCGGCCAGCAGCCCGGGCAGCAGGAGCGGGAAGGTCACCCGGAGGAACACGACGATCGGGCCCTTCCCGAGCGACTGGCCCACATCGGCCAACCGCGCCGGGGCCTGGGCGACCGAGGTCTTGACACAGACCAGGGCCAGGGGGAAGTGCAAGATGGCGTAGGCCACGACGAGCAGGACACTCGTCTGGTAAAGGGCAAAGGCGTAGTGCGTGGCGAAGAACACGAGACTGAGCGCGAGGACGACGCCCGGGAGCGCCTGGGTGACGTATGTGCTGCGTTCGAGGATCACCCGGGGGGTACTCGAGCGCCGGAAGCTCATCATGGCCACGGGCAACGCCCACACCACGGCGATGAGGGCCCCTATCGCGCTGTAGGAGATCGTGGCCCCGGTGGCGGCACCGAGCGTGGCCGCGGCCGGCAGCGTGGAGTGCTGGCTCTGGGCCATCCAGTACAGGAGCGTGCCGATGGGCACCCCCACGCCGAGGACGACGAGCACACCGAGGGCCACGACCGTCGGGAGCACGGCGCGGCGCAGCCGCTGGGGCACCGCCGTGCGCCGGGTCGTGCTCGTGGTGACGGTGCGCCGGGGGATGATGCCGTCCACGGCCAGCACGAGCAGGCCGAGGCACACCAGCGGCACCGACAGCGCGCCCGCCGCTTGGGGGTCGAACTGGAACTCGGTGAAGACCTCCGTGGTGAAGGTCTGATACCGAAGGATCTCGAACACCCCGTACTCCGAGATCACCGTCAGGAACACGAGGACGCTCCCGCCCAGCACGGCGGTGCGGATGAGCGGGAGGGTGACCCGCAAGAACGTGCTCAGCCGACCCGCCCCCAGGCTGTGGGCGGTGTCCTCCATGGCGGGGTCGGTGCGGCGTAGCGCGGCGGCCACGGGCAGGTAGACGAGCGGATAGGTCCCGAGCGTCATCACCAGGGTGGCGCCGAGGAGCCCGTTGATGGTGGGATCGATCGAGTGCCACGCGTAGCCGACGACAAAGTCGGGGATGGCTACGGGCAGCACGAGGAATACGGTCCACGCTCGACGACCAGGCAGCCGGGCCCGTTCGGTGCACCACGCCGCGCCCACGCCGATCAGCGCGGAGCACATCACGACCAGCACCGAGACGAAGACCGTGTGCTGGAGCAGGATCCACGAGCGTTCCCGGAACAGCACCCGGTGGATCTCGGTCCATCCCGCGGCGCGGGCGTCGAGTCCCAGGAGTCCGAGGGGAAGCAACAGCGCCAGGGCGACGACCACGCTGATCGCGACCGTCACCTGACCCCTCCCGGGGCGACGGTGCCACCAGCCCGGCACCGTCGGAGCGAGCGTGCCGGGCACGGGGAGTTCGGTCACGGCATCGGCGGCCTAGATGAGCCCGGCTTCTTGGAGAAGCTTCTTGGCGTCGAGTCCCGTGCCCAGATCGGCGGGAGTGAACGACGACGGGTGGAGCTGGCTCAGCGGGGTGAGCTCGGGATTGGCGGCCACGCCGGGGTGGATGGGGTACTCGAAGCTCTCACCCGCCGCCAGTACCCGCTGGCCCGGTTCGCTGGTCATGAAGCGCAGGAACTCCTGCGCCAGGGCCTGATGCTTCGACGACTTCAAGATCGCCGCCCCGGAGATGTCCTCCAGGTACCCCGGGTCCCCCGGCGCGAAGTAGGCGAGCTTGGCGTCGACCGCGCTCTTCCCTATCTCGGCCTGGAGCCGGTAGAAGTAGTAGTGATTGATGACGGCCAGGTCCGTGACGCCCTGACTGACGTCGCTGGTCAAGGTCTCGTTGTCGGGGACGTCGTCGCCGTTCCCGGCATTGGCCTTCAGTCCCTCCAGCCAGGCGAGCGCGGCCGCGTCACCCTTGGCGCGCGCCACCGAGCTGACGATGGGCCAGAAGTCGGTCTCTGACGGGGCGATCTCGATCTTGCCCTTCCACTGTGGCTGGGCGAGGTCCAAGACCGACGTCGGAAGCTCCGACGCGCTGACCTTGCTCGGGTTGTACACCATCACACTGATGCGAGCCGAAACCCCCACCCAGTCACCGTTGGTGGCGCTGTCGGCCTTGGGCACGTTGGCGAGCGTAGAGGCATCCACCTTGGCCAACAGGCCCCGGTTGCCGAGCTGCTGGAGCCAGTTCGAATTCTCGGTGTAGAACACGTCGGCCGGGGACCGGCTGCCTTCGAGCTCGATCTGGTCGGTGAGGACGTCCTCGTCGTCGCTGTCCACCCGCACCTTGATGCCGGTTGCCTTGGTGAACGCGGCGATCATGGCGTCGGTCGTCTGTTCGTGCTGTGCGTTGTAGAGCACCAGCGTCTGGCCGGCGACTGCGCCCGATCCGGCCGAGCTTCCGCAGGCAGACGCGACCATCGCGATGGCCAGGAGGACGGCCGCAGCAGGCACGCACCGCCAGGGGTGGCGTGTGATCCCCGCCGTCCTAGATGTCATCGAACCGCTCCTTTCCAATACCGGGCACCGAGTGACAGCTGTCCATCAGTGCAACAGGGCCAGCGTGTCGGCCTCGCCCTTGGTGAACAGCACCCCCGTCCCCGCCTGGTCCACCGCCAGACCGAAGAGTTGGTCCCGTCCGGGTGGGTCCTGGTCCTGGTCCTCGTCGGCGTAGTACTCCCCGACCTGACGCCCGGCAGGCGTGATCTCGACGATCTTGCCGTTGGTGGCGTTGCTCGCCAGCAGGTCGCCGTTGGGCGCCAACACCAGGCCCAGGGGGTGAGCAAGCTGGCCACCCTCGCTCACCGTGACGCCCGGGCCCGACGAGCCCGGGCCGGTCAACGCATCGGGGATCGACACGATGCGGTTACCCACGTTGTCGGCGACATAGAGCGTCCCCGACGCGCTCAGGGCCAGACCGCCGGGCCCCGTGACCAACGTGGCGGCGTCCGCTTGCTCGGGAAAGCCGCCCGCCACACGGGTCTCGGCCGTCACCGTCGGTGGGCTGGTCATGGACTGCGAGAGCGTGAGGCGGACGACATCGCCGCGGTCCACACTGGCCGAGCCCGACGCGGGCAACCCCACCAGCGTGTTGCTCACGAAAAGCGTGGCGGTGGCACCGTCGTCGCGCACGGTCTCGTCCCAGGGCCCGTCGATGTAGGGACCCGCGATGGTCCCCGCCATGGCGCCGGTGGGCGACAGGACGATGAGACAGCCCGCACGGGCGGTGTCGATGTTCCCGTTCGCGGTGGGAAGGCTGCCGACGAGGACCCACCCTGTCTCGAGTTGCACCATGGCGATGGTCAGTCCCACCCCTCCGGGACACCCCGGCACCGTGCGCGGCACTTGGGCGAACAGCCCGACCTCGCCGTTGGGGTGCACGTCCACGATGGCGGTCCCGGTGCCGAGGTGACCGGAAGTGTCGGCAACGTCGTCCACCAGGACGTCGCCGGCGGTGACCGTGCCGATCGTCCTCGTCACGGGCCAGATCCCATGGGGGACGGTCTCCCCATTGGCGGTCGCGGTGGACCCCAGAATCGTCACCGTGGTTTTCCCGGCCAGAAAGGATCCCGCTTGCGGCGCGAGCACCGTTGCCGCCTGTCGGTCCTGGGCGGTGAACTGCGATTTCGCGTAGGCACTCGCCTGCTGGATGCTCAGGCTCTTGGGGTTGGCCCCACCGGAGGCGCCCGACGTCCCCGAGCTGCAGCCGGCCGCGACCACGCCCGCCAACGCCAGCATCGCCCCGATCACCGTCATCGGGGCCCCCCGGCGGAGTGCACAAACGCGCATGGCGAGGGTTTCCTCCGGTCTCTTGTCTCAGCACCCGGTCGAGGTCTCTTAGGTAAGGCTAACCTAATATTGACGCCTGAGGTTCGGCAAGACCGGGCGGATCGAGGCGTGTCACGACCACGGGTCCCGGAGATGGCGAGGGAGCGCCGGCCCGGCGGCGGTGATCCTGCTCAAGGCACATTCGCGGGCCGCCGATGTCACCACAGTGACGGAGCCGCGCCCAGATCCCACTGGCGGCGACCCCGCCCTCCGCCCGGATGGGCCTCGACCGGTCCCGGACTCCACCGTGCGCGTCTCGTCCCCGGCAGAACCGGTCGAGCTCTTGCTCCGCAAGTTCAGAGGTCGGAGCGTGGCCGCGCCGGCCCGGACCGGTCCCCCCGGTGCAGGGGCGAGCGCGCTCAGCCACCCCCCCGCCGACATCGCCCCCCCGGCGGAGATGGACGTCGCTCCCGGGGCCGGCGCCTCCCGCCGCGCACCGCAAGATTCGGAACCGACCTTCTGCCCCGACCGATCCCGAGAACCCGTCGAGCCCGAGCCGGAGCCGGAGCCAGGTTTGTCCGTCGAGACAGCAGGTCCCCCTCGACGCCCATCGGCGATGGCGCCTCGGATCGGTCTGGTCGTGATCATCGCCGCTCTGCTCATCGGCGCGCTGGCACTCACCCAGTCCGGCCCGTTCCATTCCCCTTCCGGTGCGGCGTCGACACCCCCCACCCTGGCGCCCACCGCCACCGACATTCGAGGCACCTGGAACGTCCTCGCCTTCTTCGCCGGGGCGTTCCAGGTGGAGACGATGACCATCACGACGGAGAACCTGTCGAGCGGAGCCTTCACCGGCGTCATCGTTTCGCCCGTGGGCGTCGAGACGATGAAGGGCACCGTCGTCGACACGACGGTCTCGTTCACCCTCACCTTCGGAACCGGCGGCGACTCGGGCAGCGCGACGGTGTCGAGCACTGACGACAAGGTGCGCATGCAAGGCACCTTCCAGAACACGACCGGCGGGCACGGATCGATCACCGCCACTCGCACCTCGACCTGAGCGATCCGATTAAGCGCTCGTCACCCCCACCGGCCTCTCTCCTTCGAGCGCCACTCTCAACATGCGTCTGCGATCGGCCCCGAAATCGAGCAAGGCGTAGTGCATCGTGGACCGGTTGTCCCAAAAGGCCACGTCGCCGGCCTCCCACTTCCACCGCACCAGGCGCTCGGGCGCGACGGCGGCTTCGTAGAGCAACCCCAGAAGGATGTCGCTCTCGTGGCGGCGCAACCCGTCGACCCTGTCGGTGAACAGGGGGTTCACGAACAGACTGGGCGTCCCGGTCTCGGGGTGCGTCCGCACCACGGGGTGACGGGTCGTCGTGACCGCCGTGCGGTCGGCCGCCTCACCCCCGGTGCGATCACGGCCGGCAAAGTAGTTGCCCGCCTTCGCCGGTGAATGCGTCGCCGTCAGCCCGTCGACAAAGGTACGCAGAGGCGAGGACAGCGATCGGTAGGCACCGGACATGTCGGCCCAGATCGTGTCGCCGCCGACTCCGGGGACCTCGAGCGCGTGGAGGATCGCTCCGAGGGGCGGGCACTCCTGGAAGGTCAGGTCGCTGTGCCACACATCGGCGCGCGCGCCCTCTTCGGAGTCGAGGGGAAGCACCTCGGGATGGCCCTCCAGGCTGGGCTCGACCGGGTGTGCCTCGGTGGGTGTCCCGAACTGCGTCGCCACCGCCGTAAGGGATGCGCCATCGAGGGACTGCCTTCTGAACCACACCACTTTGTGCTCCAACAGCGCCGCCCGGATGCTCGTGACGGTGGCATCGTCCAATCCCGGAGCGAGTCGGACACCCTCGATGACCGCCCCCAACGCAGGGCTCACGGCGCGCACGTGCACCCCTTGAACCTACCGGGAATCAACCGATCCCGACGACGAGATCCACACGGCTCAGCGGGCGAAGGCGTGCCAACCGAGCCACATCCATGTCAGCACCAACAACCATCGCCCCGCGCGATATGTCGTGACCATCCTCACCAGACTCCCCGCACCGGGCAGACGACCTCGCGAGATCACCGCCGCCAGTTGGCACACGACGACGGCCACCCCAAGGAGCGCCCACACGAGCAGCGTGGTGTGCCGACCGATCACGACACCACCAGGAACCACCCGAGCACGAGCCACAAGGCGAACACCACGGTCTTCCCCACCCGGCTGGCATCGACGATGTCGAGCAGAGAGCTGAAGGTAGGGTGCGCGGCGCGGGGCAGGCTGAAGAAGCAGTACAGCTCCCAGCCGGTGAGGGCGAGAATCGGCCCCAACCACACCACCCACCGCCTGCTGCCCCCGATAGCGGGGTCCCGGGCACCGGTTGACTCCCGATGAACCGGGTCGACACCCTTTGTCGTGGCGCTCGACCAGACAATGACCAGCGCGGCCACCACCAGGGGAACCGAGGTCACGACATCGGCGCCCCAGGTGAACGGGTGGGTGAGCGATGCCAGTATTGCGTACCCGAGACCCAACGCGGCGACGGCCTCGATCCACCGTCGTGGGAGGACCAGTCGGTGATATCGACTCACGCCCGTAGGTCTAGTCCCGATGCTTTGGTCGGCTCGGCAATTGCCCGCTACGGTCGGGACACGGCGCGACCGTAGCGTGCGGGTAATGCCATCAAGGGGGAGCGGACCATGTCCATCACGCGCAAGGTGGGGGTACCCGGTCTGGTTCCACTCCTGGCGCTGACGCTACTGGCCGCGGCATGCAGCTCGGGATCGAGCCCGAGCCCCACCTCGGCCCCGGCGACGACTGCCACCGGGAGCGTCACGTGCCACAACATCTCAGGGGCATTGGCGTTCTCCCCCCCGCTCACCACGAAGGGCACCAGCCCCGAATCCACGGCGATCACGTTGACCGCGGCGGGGTGCACCACGAAAGGTTCCAACGTGTCCCGCGTGACGAAGGGGACCGGGTCCGCCACGCTCACGAGCTCCACCAACTCCTGTACCGGACTGCTCACGTCTCGGGCCCTCACCATCGACATCAGCTGGACGCCCTCCACCATCCGCCCGACCGTCCTCACGTTCTCGGGATACGGGGGCGCCTCGGGCACCTCGGGCGACGAAGGGTTCACGCTTCCCGACGCCGGTGGCACGGCCAAAGTGATGGGATCGTTTGCGGGTGCCGACCACGGCTCGGGCTCCACCGCCGCGACCTTCTCGGGGCAAACCGCCACCGAGCTCCTCGCCTCGTGCGGGTCGAGCACCGGCTTGACGTCGATAGAGGTGACCTCGGGCACGGTGGTCTTGAAATAGCGACAGCCCGCCAGGTGGTCTTGGTCGATGGCCGAGGCGACCCGGGGTCACGCCGGAAGCGACATGGACAGCTGCCACCGATCGATAGAATGTGGACGTCGCTCTCGGCGTGGGAGGTGGAGGTTGAAGGCAATCGAGGACATCCTCACCGACACCCTGATGGCCGAAGACACGCGAGCGGTGGACGCGATCTCCGACGAGGAGCTGACCGCCCTGGCGCTGGCTGCAGACCCCGATCAACCGCTCGACGCCGACGCCGTACCTCTCGCTGACTATCTGGCGGGGAGCTTCGGGCCTCTTCCGGCGTGGTACATGGCACCGGTGATGGCCCGACACAGTGGACGCCGGCGACAGATGATCATCCTCGCCGTCGTCGGTGCCTTCTTGTTGATCGAGGCGTTCGGGTTGTGCAGCACATACGGCCAGTTTCCGTTCCACTGATCCGACGCGAGGTTGTCCCGCTGAGTGTGGAAATTTGAGTTGACGGTCCCCCGCCTGATGCCTGCCTGGTGGTAGGTGTCGGGCGTCCGTCGAAAGACATCCGATCAAGAAGGGGACCGTCATGAAGAAGAACTACCAGACTCACTCCGCCGGCGCCTGCACCACGGGTCGCACCACGCCGAGGACGGCCAAGTCCGATCCACGCCGCGTTGCGCACGAGTCAGCGATAGCGCTGCCTGACGCCGTGACCGTGGCCGTTGGCGAGCTCGCCGGCGAGCTCGAGGAGGGACTGCTGGCCTTCGCCGTCGGCGCCGGACTCAAGGTGCTGGGCGTGATCTTGGACAACGAGGCGACGGCCCTGGCGGGCCCGAAGGGCGTGCACGACCCCGACCGGGCCGCTGTGCGCCACGGCACCGAGGACGGCCTGGTGGCCCTGGGCGGGCGCCAGGTCTCGATCCGCCGGCCGAGGCTGCGCAGCGCCGATCGCACGAGCGAGGTGGCGCTGCCGACGTATCAGCTCTGCACGTCGACCGAGGTCCTCGGCCAACAGACCTTGACTCGCATGATGGCCAAGCTGTCCACCCGTCGCTATCGGGCCGGCCTGGAGCCGGTGGGCACGGCCGTCGAGGCGACCAGCCGCTCCACGTCGAAGTCGGCGGTGTCGCGACGCTTCGTGGCCGCCACCGAGACCGCCCTCGCCGACATGATGGCGGCCGATCTCTCGCAGCTCGACCTCGTGGCCATCATGATCGACGGCGTCCATTTCGCCGGTCATTTGTGCGTCGTGGCCATGGGCATCGACATCGACGGCGTCAAGTGGCCCCTCGCCCTCGAAGAAGGCGACACCGAGAACGCCACCCTCGTGAAGGACCTGCTGGCGGGACTGCGCGAGCGTGGTCTCGACATGACCAAGCCCATCCTGGCCGTGCTCGACGGGGCCAAAGCCCTAGACGCAGGGGTGAAGGCGGTGTTCGACCACCCGGTGATCGCCCGGTGCCAACTCCACAAGATTCGCAACGTGGAGTCCAAGCTGCCCGACGACGTCGCCCGAGTCGTCGTGAAAGAGATGCGCGCCGCCTATCGCAACCCCGATGCCCTGGCGGCCCAAGGGGCGCTCGAAACCCTGGCCAGGCGCATCGAGCGTCAGCACCCCGGGGCGGCGGCTTCCTTGCGCGAGGGGCTGGCCGAGACCCTCACCATCGCCCGGCTCGGTGTGGCGCCGACCCTGGCACGCACCCTGCGCTCGACCAACGCGGTGGAGTCGATGATCGAGATCTGCCGGGACCACTCGCGCAATGTGAAGCGCTGGCGCGACGGGGCCATGGTCCTGCGCTGGTGTGCGGCCGGCATGCTCGAGGCGAAGAAGCAGTTTCGACGCGTCAACGGGCATCTGCACCTGCGGTCGTTACGCTCGGCGCTCGAACAGCACTTGGCGGAGACCGTTACACCCCGTCGCTACAGTGCCAACAAGGAGGTGGCCGCCTAGCTCATCACCTCGGGGCCGTCACTCAAAATCCACACCGGACGGGACATCCTCTCCGACGCTTCCGGACCGATCTTCCCGACGCCGGGCATGGCCGGCGTGGGACGGACGTGTACCTAGGACTCGACCTCGCTCCACCCCTGCGTGGGAATGATGCCGCGCATCAAGACCAGGCGGACCAGTTCGGTACGCGACTCGACGCCCAACTTGGCGAAGACGTGGTTGAGATGACCTTCGACGGTCCGCACGCTCACACCCATGCGATGAGCGATCGCTCGGTTCGGCAAACCCTGTGCGAGCAGTTCGACGGCCTCGCGCTCGCGCCACGTGAGCCGCGATCCGTCGACGGGGCCCTTGGCGACTTGTGGACTGGTGAGGCGTGTGGACAAGGCAGGATCGAGGACCGTGGTCCCTCTCCCCGCGGCCCGCACGGCGCCGATGAGCTCGTCGCCCGGGATCGTCTTCAGTAGGTACCCCGTCACCCCGACCTCAAGAGCGCCCCGCACAAACGCATCGTCGTCATAGGCCGAGAGGATGACCACTCGGACATCGGGATGGGTAACCGACAGCTGGCGCGCCACGTCTATCCCATTCTGCTCTGCCAACCGTATGTCGACGAGCAACACGTCGGGTTGAAGTTCGTCCACCAATGCCAGGGCAGCACTCCCGTCATGAGCCTCACCGACGACCGTGATGTCGTCCGACGTCTCGAGCACCTGCCGGGTACCAGTACGTACCACCCCGTGGTCATCGGCGATGACCACCCGCAGGAACTCCCTGTCGAGTTCCCGCTCGAGCTCTAGCGCGCTGCCGACCACGGACCAATCATACCGAGCTGTGGTCCCTAATCTGGCCGGTATCCGATAAAGCAACGCCCTTGGACTGTTTAGCTCTTTGCCTCACGTCATCGCTTCACAGCCTTCTCTGCATGTTCGGCGCGCGCCCACGCCGTCAAGCAAGGGGAACCACCTAGGTGAGACAGGTGGAACCACCGATGACCGCGCATGATTGGAGTGCCACGATTCTTTCAGGTCACTGCGGTGGCCGGTACACGGAACGTCGAGCCAGACCGCCGGCACCGCTCGCGGGCTCTGCTGTCCTGGAACACGGACCGACGCGGGAGGCAACCCGCCATTGCCTCCGAGTGACAAGGAGCGGGACCACCGGTCCCGCTCCTTGTTGTTTTGTGTCAACTTTGTTCTCAGTCGCCAGCCCGGGGTCCGCACAGAACCCGGGCAACCATCCGGCCGGACGGCGACGCCCCGGGTCCGATCCGGGGCCGGCGGAACCGAGAAAGGGCAGGTGGCGTCCCAGGGCGGCGATGTCGTGTTGTCGATCACGTGGCACCCCGAAGGGCTCGGGGGTCGCGTGGGTGTGGCGCGCCTGAGCCACCTCGACGGACGTGACGACCGCCGCCAAATGGACCGGCGGGAAGCCGAAGCGCTGGCCCACTCGTATTTCGGCCCCCAGCCGGCCCAGCGAGACCTTCCCGGTCGGGGCGTCGAATGGACCCGCGGCCCGGGCTGACATGCCGGCCCCCGCCCCCGCCCGAGGCCGTCCGTGGGTGGAACCACCTACGAACATCCTCTCTGTTCCGCGTCGGCGAGTGTGCCGATCTAACGGCTGTCGAATTCTCACAGCCCGCACAGGAGCATCCATGCACGAGCTCAGGCGGTTCCTACCACGCCAATTCGCCGACTGGAGTGGTGCGTACCTCATCGAAGATGACCCCCGACACCATTGGCGGGACTGCAGGGTGGTCGACGTCTCGCCCGCGGGAGCCGGGCTGGAGCTCCTCGATCCTCCGCCGGAGACCCCGGTCGGCGGTCAAATTCTCATCGCGGTGCGGTGGCGTGCAGAGATCCGCAACTCCGGGCCGACCAAAGGGGATCGACTCCGAGTGGGTACCCAATTCGTCGACCTCACCGAGGCGGAGCGCTCCTACCTCGAATCGCAGATGAGGCTGGCGGCGCACTGGTAGATCGCGTCCCCCAGAGGCGGGTCACCCCCGCTCATCACCGTCGCCGGACGTGGCCACCGGAGCCCTTCGGAAGACTTTCATCACCGCGGGCGACAGCAGGATCGCCTCGCACGAGGCCGCGATCGCCCATCCGATGCACAGTCCCGTCATCCCCCTGAGCGCCGCACCCACCACCGCACCGGCCGCCTCCGCCGAGGTGCCCAGCGCCATGATTCTCGCCGCGTCGCTCAGGCGTCGCTGGGCCCGGCGGATCGCCACGTAGTGGTCCTTGATCACATACGACGGGCCCACCAGGATCAGAAGTCGTAGTGCGGTGGTTCCGTTCTGTGCATACGCAGGCCCGAAGATGTGAAGAGCGAAGGGGGCCACGAACTCGACGACCACCACGATCGCCGTGCATATGGCCAACCCGAAGGGCAGCGTACGACGAACGTGGCGATGAAGAAGCTCCTCGTCATCGGCCTTCTCTGCGAACAGAGCCAGGGCGAGCAGATAGGGGATGATCAGCACGGTGGCGGAGAGGAGGAAGGCGGTCGTGAAGTAGGCGACTTGCTTGGGGGCGATGAGGAGGGCTGCTGTCAGCGGAACGATGTAGGAGATGGAGTTGATCGAAAGATTGAGGACGTGGTGGTTGAGCGAGAGCATGCCGTAGCGGCGGGTGAGAGCGAGCCGATTTTTGAACGACCCTTCACCCGACCGTGTGGCCTTGAGCCTGAGCATGGGGACACAGACCACGACCGAGACCACGAGTGCGGACGACCAGGCAAAGAGGAGGCCGGCACTCGTCCTCACGCCGAAGAGAACGAGGAGCGCCACACACGCCGGCTTCAACACGGCGCCGAGCGTTCCCCGCGTGAGCTGCGCGGAGCCCCGGTGCAGCCCGATCGCCGTATTGTCGAATGTGATCGTCGCCACCGTGGCCACCGCTCCGACGACGAAGAACGCGGCCGTGACCGGGTCGTGCCCGATAATCGTCAGGCTCTTTCCCAGTGCGGAAGAAAGTGCCAGCGCCACGACCGAGAGCACAAAGACCACGGCACACGCGATCGCCAATCCCGTGGTGAAGATGACCCGCCGTGTGGCGGCTTCTATCGAGTTCAACTCCGCCAACAACAGGACCGGGATCCCGAGCACTCCCATGGCCCCGAGAAAGGACGCCGCCGATGATGCCGCCGCGACGAGACCAACGTCACGGGCGGCGAACAGCCGGGTGGCGATAAGCCAGTACCCGAGACCGAGAACGGCCGTGGCGCCTTGCTTGGCGACGAGGTAGGCAAAGGTGGTGAAGAGTCGTTTCCGCTCTCTCGTCTCCCCCGTCTCTCCCGGGGCGAACGAGCTCACCACCTCGACTCCTCGAGACCACGGACCGAGGCGGAGGCGGAGACAGCCGGGGTCAACCGGAGACGCTCCGGACTCGGGCGGAAGACCTGGTCGCAGAGGTCGGCGTGCACCTTCTCCCTTCGGTGGGGTCCGACACCTGAGCCACGTCGCTCACGCCTGCCCCCGTAGCATGATTTTTGACGGCGAACCCACAAATCTTACCTCTGGGCGAGCCGCTATTAATGGCCCGAAAAGCTCGAAATCCAACCGATAACGAGCTCCTGCACCAGCGGCCCGGGATGGCCACACCGATCCACCCGTCTCGCGCCTGTGGTGCTCGACGGCTGCTTGACGTGAGCCCGGGAGACGGCGAATTCTAGAGACATCACAGCCCTACCGTGAACCCGGAATCGTCGTGACTCTGGTAAATACAGGACATGCGGCGCGCGTCGGGGCTCACGAGGGTTTCGGCGCGTGTTGACACGCGCGCCCGACCGGGGGCCTTGTGAAAGGGTCGACACCCGAGGTGCTCGTCACGTCTCATCTCGACGGGTGGGAAACCCAGTGGGACGGGCTCGTCGACGCGTCACCCACCCCCTCTCCCTTCATGCGGTCTTGGTGGCTCATCGGCACCGGTGGGGCCCGAGCCGTCTTCGTGTTGGTCGTGGATGGTGATCGCCTCCTCGGAGGTCTCCCCTTGGAGGAGACGAACCGGCTGGGACTGCAGCGTCTCCGGATCATGAGCAGCGGGCGGCTTTGCCCGGATCACATGGACCTCCTCGTCGCTCGGGGAGAAGAGGAAACCGCCATCTCGCTCATCAAGGCCTGGTTGCACCACCCCGGCGCCCGCATCATGGACCTCGAGGGGGTTGCCGCCCATTCCCGCCTGATCGAGATCCTCCCGGGCCGCGTTCGCCGAGAACCATTCGCGGTCGCGCCATGGGGTCCACTTCTCCCCGATTCGAAGGCGTACCTGGCGGCTCTGCCGTCGGCACTCCGTCGAAAGGTGAAGAGAGCCACCGAACACCTCACGGCGCAGGGCGCCACCCATCGGACGCACCGAGGGTCCGCTGCCGTCCGCTCTCTCGACACGTTGCGCCAACTCCATCGAGCCCAGTGGGGAACGCGGTCTGATTTCCTCCCCAATTTCGAGCGTTTCGCCGCCGGCTGTCGGCTCGGAGCCGAGGCCGATGAGGTGGCGGTCCACGAGCTCGCCACCGAGGAGATCGTCATCTCCAGCGTGGTGACGTTCGAGGTAACACGACGAGTGAGCCTCTACCAGAGCGCCCGGCTGACAGACCCGGTCTGGCGAGACACAACGACGGTGTTGCTGGCGGCCATCATCACCGATGCGTGCGATCGCGGCTTCACGGAGGTGGACTTTCTCCGGGGAGAAGAGCCGTACAAGCACAGGTTCGCCCCCAATGAGCGGGAGCTGTGCAGATTGCTTGCCGCCACAGGAGGGAGGGGCGCGCCGCGTTGGCAACCAGGTCGATCCAGTCCACCACGAGGCTCGCAGCCGAGAGATCCGTGCACGCCGCTCGCACCGTCAGGGCGCGGTTCAAGCCCTAGCGCTTGCGCTTCGAGCCAAATCTCTTCAACTCTGCCGGCGCTGCCCACCGCGCGTCGCCGCGCCGGCGATCCCCGACCTCAGGTTCCGGGCCAAACCGAATACTCCGATGGTGGCGGTCTTGACGGCGTCGATCGATGGGGATTGTCCGGGGGGTCGCGGTGTCAGATGAAGTCTCCGCAGGCGCGAGTTGAGGTTCTCGATCCGGTTCTTGCGCATGGTGGCGTTAGTGAAATACGTCAAGGTGATCGTGATCGAGATGTTGGGACCGTTGTGCACCCAGTGAGGCACGATCTGCGGTATGTACACGCCGCGTCCGGGTGAAAGCGAAACGGTCATCAGTTCTTCAGGCATGGACTCCACTCGTCCATGCGAACCGTCCCAGTACCGTTCGGCTTCGTAGCGACGCATCGCGTCGGTCTCGAACCGCCCCACGTGGAGGATCTTGGATCCACTGACTTGCATCAGCAGACTCTGCTCGATGTCGAAGTGGGCAGGGGTGACGGAGTTGGGCGAGGAGACGATGATGAACGCGGCCCGGTCGCGCATCTTCCCCTCGACCCCGGGCATACCCTGCTCGAGTCGATCGAGTGTCGTGTTCATCAGATCCGCGTATTCGGGGTCGTCCTCGACGTTGAGCAGCGTGAGCCACGAGTCGGCTTCGCCCAGGTTGCGGATGACGTCGCCCGGTCGGCCCAATGCGCCTTTCGGTGGCCCTCCCTCAGGGACCAACAGAGGCTGTGCCGCGATGTCATGGACGACGGACTGAGGCAACCGGTCGGCGAGGTCGGCGATCGCCGAGAGCTCCAGCCGGCCATCCTCGTGGAGGCGGTGGAGGAACTCCGTCGGGTGGTCAGGAAACGCCCCCCCGAATGGGAGCTCTTCCAGCGGCGAGGGCCCCTGCCTGGCCGAATGTGTCAGCAACGCCTGCCTCCGAGCGTGTTGTGAAAACTCAATTTTGCCCACTGGGAGTGGGCGTTGTCAACCGATCGCCACGGTGCGTAGTGCCCCAAGCGAGCCCCCGGATCGGGCGTCACGGACCTGCATGGCCCCTCTCGCGACCGCCGGGGCCGCCGGCTCGTTCCCGTCACGGGTCAGACCGAGTGACGTCGTCGTAGAGCCGGAGGAGCTCTTCGACGCCGTGGTCCCATGTGGGGAGATCAGGAGCCGGAACATCGGGATCGGCGGCCACCTGGGCGAGCACGGCGGCGAGCGCGGCAGGGGACGTCTCGGGTGGAACCGCCGTGGCGAGCCCCTCCGACGCCAATTCCGTCAATCCCGAGGTGGCGGCGACGACGATCTTCCTCCCGAGGGCCAGTGCTTCCATCAGCGCCACCGGGTTCGCCTCGTAGTCGCTGAGCAACGCGACCACGTCGCTCGACGCAACGAGTGCACCGAGGGCCGCCCGTTGATCGGAGTCGAACGAGACGAACGTCACGGCACCGTCGACACCGAGTCGTGTGACCAGGCGGCGCAGGTGATGTTCGTAGCCACCGCGACCGATCACGGCGAGATGAGCGCCGGGCTCTCGGGCGAGAAGTGCCGGCATCGCCGCGATGAGCCGGTTGTGCCCCTTGTAACGCTCCAACCGCCCCACCGAACAGATGAGCGGCGAGCCCGCCACCTCGGGCACGACATCACCGACGGGGAGCGGGTCCGAGCCATTTCGGATGAGTCGGATCCTCTCGGGATCGACCGAGAGCCGGTGGGCGAAGAGCTCGACCTCGTATGCGCACACGGCTACGAGGGCGCGCGAACGCCGAAGAAGCGGCCGCAGGGCCCACCAATGGCTGTCGCGCGCCACGGTCCGCACCCGGCTGGAGTGCCCCCCCGTGTGGAAGGTCACGACGGTCGGGATCCCGGCCCGCCAGGCCGCGGCCAGCGCCATGGGGGGCACGAAGGTGTGCAAACCCTGGATATGGACGAGGTCGTATTTCCCTTGGGCCACCGCTCGAGCCAACGCCGGCGACGCGTAGAAGTCGGCTCCATGGGGAAAGGCAGGGAATCGGCGAACATCGAGCGCACCTTGCTGCTCGGACGGTGCCAGACCACCGCTGACGTCGGTCGTGAGCACCGTCAGATCGAGGCCCCCTTCCGCCATCCGTCGAGCTATCTCGCTCACATGCGTCTCGATGCCACCGAGATAGGGCGGGTAGCGAGCAGCCACCATCGCGACTCGCAGCGAGCTCACTGGTTGGTTGCTCGGGTGCTCTGGCTCAGCACGGACGAAGAACGCTGATCATCCGAACCTCCAGCGTTGCAGCTGGGCTCGGAACCGAAGGCGTCCCCAGTCCATCACCAGGCGCCGGGGGAGTCGATAGGGATCGGCAGAGGGCCGCGCGGAACCAGGAAGCGTTGTGCACGCCGTCTCGAAACCCGCCGCGCGCACCGCCTCGACCGTGTCGCCGTCAAAATCGTCGCTGCCCCCGAAGGGATAGGCGAAGTGGGTGACACTTCGATCGAGGGTCCGTTCGAGGCTCCTCCTCGACGCCTCGATCGTGTGAACCTGCTCGTCGCTCGAACGACCCCGCAGCCTGACGTGATCCACCGTGTGGGCGCCGATCGTGACCAGTTCGGACGCGGCGAGCTGGAGCAATTCATCCGGAGTAAGGGCGCGAGCATCGGGAGGGGCTGTCGACGGCACCGACCACTGGGCCGACACGGCGTCAAGGGCGCCCTCGATGTCTCGAACAGGACGGGAGATCAATCGGCCCCGCACCGTGGCGAGATCCGCTTCATCATCGCTCCCGTCGAGGGGGATCTTGACCACATCCTGATCGATGACCAGGGAGATCCCGTTCGTTCCCGGGGGGCGGCCACGGAGCAGAGCGGCAAGGCGGTCCCACCAGAACCCTTTTTGATCGCCCAGCATGCCGCTCGTGACGAAGACCGTGAGTGGCACTCCCTTTGCTGTCGCAATCGGTAGTGCATTGTCGAGATTGTCGCGATATCCGTCATCGAAGGTCACGACGACTCGGGGCCGGCGCGACGGCATGGACAGGTCGGAAAGAGTGGATGGTTCGCGTGTCCGCACGATCTCCTCGAGCTGCGCGGCAAAGTTCTCCGGGTGCACACACAGACGGAAGGGGTCTTCGACGCCCTCGGCCACTCGGTGATAACACAGGATCAGCGTGCCGTTGCCCTTCACAGCTCGGGACACCCTTCGAAGGCTTCCCACATCTTCGCGCAGAGCTCTTCGACCGAGGGATTGAGCTCGTTCACGACATCCTCTGCCTGTCCGGTCCGGATCCGGTGGACGGTGGAATGAATAGGCAGAGCAACTCCGATGTAGTCGGACAGAGAGCGAATGACATCTTCCGGACGGCTCCCGACCCGCTCATAGCGGAGGACCTTGATCCGATCGTCCTTCTCGAGACGCTGATCAAAGTACAGCTTGTTCCGAGTCCACCAGAACAGCGCGGCGGCGTCGAGCGGCTCCAAGCCTTCACGCAGAAGCTCGTTCACGGTCTGGCGGGTCTCGGCCGTGGCGCCTCTGCAGCGCCAGTCCGCAGAGTCATCGGACTTGAAGGGCTCCAAGTCCCGATGAGCGTTCCCGAGGCCGAATCGCCTCAGGTTCGACCGTGCCACGGCAAGGTAGTGGCGAAGCATCCAGATGCCGCTGGCCTGGCCGGCCGCCTTGACGAGCGCTGTCGCCCGATAGCTCTCCACCAGAGGTTTTACCGCCACCACTTCAAAAGGAAGGCGGTGAATGCGGCGGAACACGAGGTCGTCCTCTTCCCAGTCCGTCTCCTCCGGGTCTGGATCGTCACCGACGAGCCGGCGGTCATGTTCCTCGAGGATGAACACCCGCCAGGACCTGTCGAAGAGGGTCTGCTGCAGCATCGTCGTGCCGGATCGCTGGCATCCAAAGATCAGAACGACCCGGCGCTGGTCCCGAGGGGCAGGCACGATCGAACGCGCCACGTACTTGACCGTCGACCGGGCTCTCCGAGCGAGGAGGTGCTCGTCGTCCCGGCCTTCGGAGCCACCCAGCGCAACGCCAGAAGATGGTTCGGTCGACAGGTCGAGTTCTTCTCCTCGCGGTGCCCTCGTCACCCTGGTGGCAGAGGTGCCACGACGCCGCATCGTCCATAGCCTCCTCGTCGACCTCGATTCTAGTTGAGCGAGCCCGCAAAGTTGGCCAGAAAACGTGTCCTATCAGGGGGATTTCAGCCGCCCGACAGCGGCGGCGGCGACGGGATCCGCCCGGGTGCGGCTGGGTACATATTCCAGAGGGGACGGGACGAGTCGAGGCCATGACCACGCCGTGCAACCACGCGACGCACGACAACGTGACCGGCCGGCTGGGTCGCACGACGTCTCGTCGGGTCATGAGGTCACGTGGCTTCTTCGACCATGGCGCCACCGATCGGCTCATGGGGCGCCTTGATCGGCGACCCCATCGAGGCCGACCGACTCAGTACACTCTCGACTCACGAACCACCAGCCAGAGGAGCGGTGATCGCCGGCGTGCCACACCGATTCTTCTCCACCGCGGGCGCGAGATGGCCAGCCGCGAGACTCGCACACAGAACTCTCCCGACCTAGCCATGGCGACGTGAGAGCCCGACACTCACGGCTGACCCGTCTCATCGTGACTGTGGCGTGGGTCGTCGTCGCGGTCCTGTGGGTCACCACAGTGGCGCGCATGGTGGCATGGGACCGATTAGAGGTCTTTGCCGTCCTCGACGCCTACACGCTCGTTCTTTACCTCCCCGCATTGCCGATCGCCGCCATCGCCGCCTGGCGACGGCACTGGGCGCTAAGCGGAGCCTCGGTTGTGATGATCGTGGCCCAAGTCGTCTTTGTCGCTCCCGAGATCTCTGCCGCAACCGCCCTGCCGCACGACCTGGGAGGCGCGACGATGCTCCGCGTCTTCGACGCCAACGTGTATCAGAACAATCCCAGTATGGCTGGCTACGCACAAGAGATCCGCCGGGATCGTCCCGATGTCGTGACCCTCGAAGAGGCGTCTCCCCTCGATCTCCAACAACTCAACTCTCGGCACACGCTGACACACTTGCCCTATCAGTTCTGGAACGGGGCTCGGGGTTCGCGGTCTCTCGTGATCGCCAGCCGCTACGTTCTCGGCCCGACGGTCGACATGTCGGTCGACGGCATACCCTTTCTGGCCCGCACCACCGTGGACCTGCCTCGAGGAACCCTGGCGCTCTGGGCTGTCCATACCACCGCGGTGATCGAACCCGGCGTACGGCAGTGGAACGACGAGCTCAATGGCGTCTACCGACTGCTGCGATCGGCCCGTCCCCACCCACTGTTGGTCGTGGGAGACTTCAACGCCACGTGGTCGAACCGCGGGTTCCGGGCGATCCTCTCCACCGGGCTCACCGACGCCGCGGCCGCTCGTGGTGACGATTTCGCCATGACCTGGTCTCAACTCACGTCTCCCTTGCCACCCCTCATCCGGATCGACCATGTCCTGTCGGGGCCGGGTGTCGTCGTGACCTCCATCCGCACCGCAGCCGGACCGGGAAGCGATCACCGGGACCTCTTCGCCACCGTCGCCGTCCTCGACGAGCGGAGATGACGGTGGCGAGACCGAGCCCGGCTCCGCGCTACTTGGCGGCCAGACTGTCGGCCCGGGAGCGGTAGACCTGCACCTCCGCCACGTTCACCACCGCGGGGCTCGGGGTGGTGCTGTCGTAGACGGTGTGCCATCCCGCTGTGGTCGGGCTCGCCACATCGAGGTCCAAGATGAGCTCCATCGGCTCGTTCGGTATGGGCGCCTGCGCACTCGTCAACATCCCCACCGGCTTCCCGTCGAGGTACCACGTGATCGACTGACCCGGGACCCAGTCGATTCCGTAGATGTGATACCCGGCGCCCAGATCGACCCCGGTACTGGTCAGACCGCCGAACTGGGCCCCGGAGGGTGTGTGCAGGTTCCACGCGTAGTTGTCGATGGGGTTGACTTGGTTTCCGGTGTAGTCACCCTCGAAGATGTCGAGCTCGAAGTCGTCGCCATGCTTCGCACCCCGACCCGGCAACATCCAGAACCCGGGCCACAGACCGTCACCGACAGGGACCTTCGCCTTGATCTGGACGTATCCGCCGTCGAACTGGAACTTGCCGTACGTCGAGACCACACCCGATGTCCACGCAAGCCCCGAACGTGTCGACTGATGGATGGCCGTCAGCGTCAGCCCGTTGGCGACGGCGATTTGGTGTCGCTGGAAGTATGCGGCGTTGAACCCCCCAGGGATGGCGCCGCTGCCCCCGGACCCGTTGGGATTCCAGGGGTTACCATCGGCAGATCTGCTCGTGATGTAGGTGTTCCATTTCCGTCGATTGAGCTTCCCACCGGAAAACGCGTCCTCGAAGACCCTGTGGGTAAAGCCCGGCGGTGGGGCCATCAAACTCGTGGTGCGGGCAGAGATCTCGACGACTTTCGCCCGTGCGAGCGGCGACCCCGTGGCCAACACCACCACCACCACGATGGCACCGGCGAGCACCGCCACCGAGATCCCGGTCGTGACGTGCGACCGCTGCCTCGGGCGGCGATGGCGCGGTCCCGGTCGGAGGGGACCCGGGGCAGCTGATCCGCCCGCGATCTCTCCACCGCGTCGGTAGGGCGCTCCCCTCCGCCGAATTCTGGACTTCTGCCGATGCGCCGGCCTCCGCAGGAGGCGCGGCATGGCGAGTCGGGGGACTGCCGACGGATACCTAGTCGAGTGGCGCGAAGCCATGGTCCTCCGCTCCGTGTGGCTTCGAGACGAACGCGGCCCGTACCAGGGACGACCGCGTGGCCACGGCAGATGGACCGGACGATCCTGTGACCGCACGATCCCGGAGCCTCAGTGACTCCGTGCGCCCCCCATCCTCGCGCCACACGCTAGTCCTCCCGCCATTCATGTCCCTTCGAGGTCATGGCGTAGCCCATGGCCGTCGCCACCAACCCGGCCACGACCATGGCGGCACGGGCAAGTCCCATGTGGTCACCTCGGCCGCCGTCGACGAGCCCTCTCGCCACAGCGCGCGGCAGCGTTCTGCGCACATAGGCGCGCTCGGAGGAGAGGGCATCGTGAGCGCCGGCACGCTTCGACAAGGCCCCCTTGGAGCGCCCCTCGGCGTAGCAGCGCCGCAGGAAGTAACCCACGCGGGCGCGCTCGGGGGCGACATGATGTCGCACCAGGGCGCCGGGCACGTGCAGGAACTCGACCCCCGCCATCTTTCGCCGGGCCCGCACAGCCAGTTCGGTCTCTTCGCACCCAAGAGGTACCGCACCCACGCGCCCCATGGCGGTGTCGAACCCACCGACGGCGGCGAACACCGAACGTCGCAGTGACATCGAGCACCCGATGGGGTTCCGTACCGGCGATACCGCTTCGGGAAGACCGACGTAGCTGCAGCCGACCACCCAGTCGAACTCCGGCGGGAACCATCGAGGTCGCCCCCGGTCGGGCCACACCGCCTCGGCGATGCCCCCCACGCCGACCACGGTCGCCGCTTCGTAGTACCCGAGCAGCGCGTCAAGCCAGCCCGGGTCGGCCGCGGCGTCATCGTCCAAGAACGCCACGATCTCGCCGGTGCTGTGGGCGATCCCGGTATTGCGCGCGCCGGACAACCCTCGAGCCGCACCGTTGGCGACCACCTCGACATCGGCGGGCAGCGACGAGTGGGCGCGCCGCAAGAGCAGGTCGTTGTGGTCGATAACGACGACACACTGGTCCGGCGACAGATCCTGGGCGCGCACCGACTCCACCGCCTGGACCAGAAGCTCCCAGCGAAGCTCGGTGTAGGCACACACCACCACGGTCACGGTGGGCCTGTCAGCGGCCGAGGGGCGGAAGTCGAGTGGCGCCTGGCTCATCGCGGCATCAGCTCGAGACTTCCCGGGTCCAGCCCGGCGTGACCAGGAACACCTTCTGGTCTCCCTGGCGAATCCAGGGCGGAAGGACGACGTGCTGGACAGCGACGTTTCTCGGCAACACCCGGATCATCGGCACGCCACCGGGCGTCGGGATCACGAGCGCGCGCTGGTGGGGGCCCGCGAACCCAGATCCACGTCGGCGACGAGCGCCCCCGATGCCGCGGTCGTCAATGACAGTGCGGGCACCGGCTGCCATTCCCGCGTGGCCGTGGTCGTCGCCACCAGCAAGCCCAGACCGGTCAGGACGATCCCGGCGGCGACGCCGTATCTCGCCATGGTCACCACCGGGCCAGAAGGCCGGGCGCCCCTGACCTCATGATGGCCCGATGCAGCACCCCTGCCCCACGTCTCCTTGGCGGCGAGCACCAACGCCACCGCCACGACAAGGCCCAGGCCGCTCAGGCCGAGAACGGTCGGGGACACGCGCACCGGGACGAACACGACGGCGAACACGAACCCGGCCAGGGCCGCCGCCATGACGGCTCTCACCACCCCCCCGTCCGTGATCCCGACGGTGCGCCGGCGTCGACGAAAGCGCAGGAAGACGAGAATCGATCCAGCACCGAGCACCGCGGCAAGGACCGCCAGGTTCGTGCGATCGGCCGCTCCGCCATAGTTGATGCCCGTCGTCTTGGCCGTCGTGACGGGACCCAGCAGCGTGGACAGGTCGAAGACCTGGATCGGGCCGTTGTCGTAGACGAGGCTCACGCCCGGCACGGTGTCGAACTTGCTCAGCTCGGCGATCGTCAACCGGGTCCCGGCCTTGGCCTCGCCCTGGGAGAGGTAGGTCCCGAAGAGCGGCAGGGACGACGCCAGTCGGCGGTCGATGACGATGTAGCGGATGTGGTCCTTGCGAATGAGGCTCAAGTCGTTGCTATCGAATTGCCCGCCGAAGAACAGGGGGCTGGCGTCAATGAGCCCGCTGATGCCCGTCACCATGTTGACGTGACCGATGTCCGCCAACAGTGCGCCGTTCTGCCGGTCGGCGGCGACGTTGACACCGGCAGGCAGGTTCGTGGACGCCCATTGCGCCACCGCCAACGACGGCGCACCGATCGAACGTTGATTCGCGCCCACCAAGTACGGACCGGGCACATAGGTGGCGTCGGGTCCGGAGCCGAAGATCATGCCCCCCAGCAGGCACACGGTGGCGATCAAGACCGTCCCGACGATTTCGAGCAACCCCCGTTTCGAGGAGATTCGGGCTGCGAGCCAGCCACCGATGACGACGGCCATGCCGAAGAAGAAGAAGGTGGTGGTCCGCTCTCCGACCTCGGAGCTCCCCGACGAAAGGCTGGCCAGCATGGCGAAGGGATATCCGGCCGCTACCACCACCGGGAGGTATCGAAGAGGGCCGCCTCCGACGGTGCGCCGCCGGATCGCCGCGAGCACCGAGGGGCACAGCATCAGGCAGAAACAGACAACCGCGGCCACCATGACCACGATCTCCCAGGGCGCCGAGCCACCCTGGCTCGAGGAGGTGTGAAACAACTGTCGGTTACCGTGGAGCTGCCCTACCAAGGAAGCGAAACCGCTTGAGGCGTCGCCCAAGAGCGGTCCCAGGTACGAGACGAGGTGGCTCCCCACGAAGGCACTCCAACCACCGACGAGCGCGACGTTCGTGGCGGCGGCGTAGCCGATCACCCGAGCGTGGTCCCGACGACCGACGATTCGAAGGCCTACCGCCCACACCACCAGGAGCGCGGCGGTGAGCCACGCCGTCAGGTGATGCGTCACCACCAGTCCGGCGATGCTGGCAATAGCCAACAAGAAGTCCCGGCGGAAATGACGAACCCCCCTTCGACTCGCCAACGCAGGCGACGTCAAGCCATCGGGGCCACCGGTGGGATTCGCCCCCGGCGATCGGTCATCGATCGCCGACAACAAGAAATGAATCGCCGCGACCGCCAAGGCCAACGCCAGAGGGCCGTAGTCCCACGAGGCGAAGGTGTAGAAGGTCGGGCTGGCTGCGTAGACGAGCACGCCGATTCCACCGGCGCGTGCCGAGCCACACACCCGTTCGACGACGAGGAACACGCACAGCACGAGCACCACCCGTGTGGCCAACACGACGACCAGCTCGGCGAGCGCCACGGGCAACCCCGTCATCCACTTCACCGCGACGGTCACGAGCTCGAGCCCCGGGTAGTACGGGCTCACCGGCAGGATGCTGTTGTGCACCAGCAGGGTCCTGTTGTCGAGCAAGCTGTTCAAAGTGACGCCGTGGATCAGCTCGTCGAACCAGTCGAATATCAGTGGACTGCGGATGTAGTACGACAGCAACATCGAGACACCGAGGACCAACGACACCACCACTCGCTCGCGCCGGGCAGCGGTGCCGCTCGTGAGCCGCCAGGCACAGGGCACAAAGATGGCGACGAGTCCTGCGAAGAACAGCGGCAGCGCCGGCGACTGGTGTCCGGTCCGGGCCAGGGCGTCCCCGAGTCCCGTGACGAAGAGGCCGGACCCAGCGAGGACAAACACGGTTCCAAGACGTGACCGGGGCGCGGGCGTCGACGTCGTCGGTCGGTCGGTGTCCGGTTGATCGAGTAGAGGCGATTCCACCTCGGCGTCCTGGCGCCGCGTGAGCGTCAACATCGGCACTGGGGTCGAGCTGACGCGAGCCATGCGACACGGGCGCCCCCGGCAACGGACGTCAAGAGCGTCTCCCCGGAATGTTGGCCACCCACCGAGGCGGGCGTCGCCGATGGCGCCCTACGCGTGGAGGACCAAGGACGACACGCTGTCGGGACCCCATCCCGTCCGATCGCTCAACGGTCATGAGAACCCGAGGTTGCAGCCGGTTGGCTACGGTGCCCGGCGGCGGAGCTCCTCTCCCGCATGAGAGTACGCAGGACGCGGGCGCCGTCGGGGAAGCTGCGAAGACTAGATTGCCCGGTCCGTCGGGGCATCTCCATGCTCGGTATCTCTGCGATCCGAAGCCCGGCCCGTACCGCTCGAATCGTCAGCTCCGTCTCGATCTCGAAGCCCGATGAGATGAGGTCGAGATGATCCAGGTACTTCCGGTAGAAGGCGAAGTACCCGTAGCAAAGATCGGTGAACGTGGTTCGATACAGCGTGTTGGCCACCGCCAGCAGGGCGCGATTGCCGACCCGCCTCACTTTGGTGAGATCGAGCGAGCCCCCCCCGCCGATAAAGCGCGAGCCTTTCACGAAGTCGAAGCCGTGCTCGAGGAAGTAGATGAAGTTGGGGATCTCCGATGGAGCCATGCTCCCGTCGGCATCCATCGCCACGATGATGTCGCCGCGCGCGGCCGCAAAGCCCGCACGAAGTGCGTGGCCCTTCCCCTGCTCGTCCTGCGAGACGATGCGGATGTCAGGTCGACACGATACGGCCATGATCTTCGTGACATCAGTCGAATGACCGTCGACGAGAATGACCTCCCCGACCCGGGGGGGTACATGACTCAGCACCGTCGCCAGATTGCGCGCTTCGTTCTTAGCCGGGATCACGAGGCTCACCGTGGGCTGAGCCGGAGCCCGGACCGGTCCCGCACCATTGGTGTCCGACACCACATTCCGGAACCCGGGAAGGGGTATCGCCTCGACCTGTTCACCGACGTCGTGTAACGCCCGCACCGAGTGGACCGAGGCGCTGGACACGTGGCCGAGATGAGGATCGCGCGTCATCCCGGGCGCCGCCTCACATCGAGCGCGATGTGCATTCCGTCTGCGACGCGCACCCTACGATCGCTCGCGCATCGGTGCCGGACGCTTGTTCCGGTGTCCCCGACCCCGCGAGGGGACAGCACCTTCCGCCATCCTGGCCTCCACCTGACCTCACCGCCGCTCACCTACCAACCCCCCCACCGAAAACGGTGTGCCTGGGAACCGGATGACCTGGCGCGGACCATCGATTCGTTGGCAATGCCAACCGTACAAAGGGCCCTCAGGGTCAACATCACCAAATGTGACGATCTCGCGCGCAGGGTGGTAATTTCTTGGGAAACAGCCCTCACCCGCAGGTCACCTTTCCGACGCCCGGGGCTGGGCGATGGTGCCAGGGGGGCTCCCGGTCCTCACGGACAGTCCTCGCCCTGATGTCGCGCGGGCCGTCCCCGGACCATTGCCGCTCAGCCGGAAGTCGACGCCACCTGTCGATAGAGACCCTCGACCCGCGCCGCGATGGCGGTCGCGGTGAACAGCCGGACCCGCTCGAGCCCCTTCCGGCCCATGGCACTGGCCCTGGTCGGATCGTCGATCAAGGAATCCAGCGCCCGGGCCAGGGCGGCCGCATCGCCCGGAGGAACGAGGATGCCTGTCTCACCATCCTCGACCAGATCCGTGATCCCCCCACTGGACGAGGCAACGACAGGGCGAGCTGCGGACATGGCCTCGAGCACGACAGTGGGACAGGCGTCGAGCACGATCGACGGGACCACGACGATCTTGGCCGTCCGCATGTGGGCCAGCACCTCGTCGGGACCGACGGGGCCGAGCAGCTCGACGCCCGAGGGGCGCTCCACCGGCGCGTCGGGCAACAGCCTGCCGACGAGGACGAGGGGGGACGAGGTGGACAACCGCCGGTAGGCATCGAACAGGACGTCCACTCCTTTGTCCCTGGTCACGTCACCCACGAACAGGATGGGTCCCCCGCTTCGGTCGGCGTCGAGCGAGGCGGGATCGACGAGGATGTCGTCGGGCACGAAGTTGGGGATCACCTCGTAGTGGCTGTACGCCACCAGCGCGGTGCGCGTCGCCACCGTCGCACTGACGGGGATGAAGGCCGCCACGTGTGCCCGGCGGGCGCGTCGCCCGGCGACGTTGGCGAGCACGACCCCCGGACCGACCACGGGCCCGTATTGGGCCGAGGCGCACCGCATGCAGGCGACCGGCGCGGGGCCAGGGCAAACCAGGTCCCCCCGCATCATGCGCTTGGTGGCGCAGACGTGGCTGTAATCATGCTGGGTCAAGAGCACGGGTGTGCCGGAGCGACGGGCCGGCCCGAGCAGCGAGTTCACGATCCAGTCATGGGCGTGCGCCACATCGAACCGTCCGTCGACCAGCAGGCGAGCGATCCCCGCCCGCACTTCAGGATCAGGCAATGGCAGCGCATGGGGCCGACCGGCCTCGGTGTAGAGGCTCGGGATGCGCTGCGCGGTGGTGCGTAGCCGATGGACCGGTACCTCTCCGTCGAACGTCGTCCCGCTGTCGCCGGCGGTGGCGATCGTGGCCACCTCCACCTCATGCCCCCGGCCGACCAAGGCCTGAGCGAGATCTCGGACGTGTCGCTCCTGACCCCCCAACACCGGGGGGTAGAACTGCGAGAGCATCAGGATGCGCATCGAAACGACAACTCTACCTGCAACCGCGAAATAGGCGGGACAGGGCTCGACCCCTGAAGGGCGATCGCCCGGAAATGCGTAAGACCCCACCGTTCGGGTGGGGTCTTACGTCACATCTTCTTCGCAGGCCCCTCGCAAGGGGCTGCCGGCCGCCGTCTAGAGATCGACGACGGTACCCTTCGCCAGCTTGATCTTGCCGGCCGGCGAGATGCACACCTCGGCCTGGAAGGTGTCACCGGCGTGTGTCACGGCTGAGCTTCCTCCGGTCACCGTCCCGACGGCAAGTTCTTCTGTGTCCTTCTTGGGGCAATTTCCGGTCGGCGAGCTCAACGTGGGAGCGCCCACGACCGTCGTCGTACCACTGGAGCTCCACGTCAGCGTGCCCCCGGTAGCCAGGTCGATCGCACTCGGCGCGCTCAAGGTCTTGTAAAGCTTCTTGTCGGCCTTGATGACTGAGCACTTCTTGGCCGTGACGGGGCCGTTCGTCGACCCTGTGAGCTTCTTGCAGGTGAGACTGACGGCCGCGGTAGCCGGTGACGACAGCGCCACGACGGCGATCGTCGTGGGCACAGCCATCGTCGCCAGTGCGGCCACGATCATAATGAGACGACGCATATCATTCCCCTTTGACTTGTCCACATCCCCCAACGGGATCCTTCGAGACCGCGGGCTTTCCCGCGAATCACCTCAGAATTCACAGTACGGGTGGCCGTAGAGAGCGACTAGCGAGGAATCACCTGATACGGGCGCGAGAAACCACGCATGGAGGTTGTGACCGCTGGGTCATAACCTTGGGCAATGGTCGGGCTTTTCGGGAAGGGAGATATGTACCCAGAGCCGGAGGACGGCCTAGACAACGCATTGACGGGGTGCAGACCCGATCGATTCTCGGATTGTGAGGGTCTGCACCCCGTCACCCCTTGGCAGAGCCGCACCACGCTCCGATCCGAATGGCTCGGGAGTGCCATGCACCATCCGACCGATGTCGCGGAGCACTCCACGCTGTATCCAAGAGGCGTCGAGGAGGTTCTTCGTCGCATCCGACGCGCCGAGGAGGAACGGGGAGAGCTATTGGCCGTACCCGCGGATACGCGGACCTCGGCGACGGAACGCCCGCACCAGACGAACTCCGGGGCAATGACGGGGCGAGGGTTGAGACGACATTCTCGGAGGGCGGCCGTGTCCCCTCCGAAGGTGCTGCCGGTCGATCCCGCATCCAGTCTCGATCTGGCCTGAAGCGGGCGCCACCGGCTGGTGCCTACCAGTCACTGCGAGCCCCGGCTCTCTCAGGGCCAACGCCGTGGCCGGTTCCTGGCCGCTGGACTGGGGAGAGCTCAGTCGACCCCTCCCCGTGACTACGCACGCGTGAAGCGGTAGGGTCATCTGGGTTCCCGCCAGGCTGATGCGAGCGGCTTGCGGGAGCCGGCAGGAGGGGGGTCCTGGATGCGGGTCGTCAGTAAAGCGGGCACGGTGCGGCGGGTGGTCTTGATGGCAGCAGGGCTATCCATGATCGCGACGCTGGGGTTCGCCGGGACTGCATCGGCGAAGGCGCACAAACGAACTCCACGAACTCCTCTCAAGCCCGGAGAAGTGTGGACCATCCTCCCAGGCGGGTATCTTGCGTATCCGCTTCACGGCGAGGCGTGCGAACAGATAACCATCGGCGCAAACCGCACCTGGACCGCGAACCAGCTTGGCGATGCTGGTACGTACACGAATCGCAAGAGGAGGGTCGCGCTGGATTGGACTGCGGGCGAGGACCGCGGCTTGGTCTTCACGGGCAAATGGAGCCATGGCGACTACATCGGAACGGGGCCCGTCGGATTGGGGACGTTCGATCAGTACTATCTCAGGTTCGATTTTGAGAGTAATTATCCGTACTGCAGCACCAGCACTTAGGTCCTGGCGTCAAGGGCCAGCGCCTCCGTTGTTGGCAAATCCGAATCATCACATTGCTGCCAGATCAACATGTCGCCCAGCTGGTGGGCGCAGGGGGACTCGAACCCTCGACCTCAGCCGTGTGAAGGCTGCGCTCTAACCAACTGAGCTATGCGCCCGGAACCTGGGATGCTACCGCGTCACCGCCGGGCCTGAGGGCCTCAGGCGTCCGGGGGCTGAACCGCCCCGTCGCGGGACCTGTTCACCGCACGGCCACGTCGTCCCCCATCACACCGTTGTGATGTGCATCGGGGCGCGTGACTCGACCCGCCCCTCGACGAGGTGCAGCAACGCCTCGGTGTCAAGATGATCGGCGACAAGGTCGGCCAACGTCTCGAACCGCGCTTCGCGGATGTCGGCAAAGCAGACATCGGGCGATGCGACAAAGGCTCGTCCCGCTCGCAAGGCGACATCGGCCAGGAACGACCGACGAAACTCGTCGTTCTCGAGCAGCCCGTGCCATGACGTACCCACCACTGGGTCGACACGGCACCCTTCGTCGGCGAAGAACGTGTCGCCGCCCCACCGACTCACGATGCCGTGATGGATCTGGTACCCCGCCACCGTCGTTCCGTCTGTAAGCGTGCGGCAAGGACGACCGAGGACCTTCTCGGCGCCGAACCGCGTCTGCACGGGCAGGAGTCCGAGGCCTTGCACCGTGCCGCGCCCGCTCTCGAACCGGTCGTCGATCGAGACACCCAGCATCTGGTACCCACCGCAGATCCCCAGGACGGGACGGTGGGCCGACGCGTGGTGCTCGATGGCTCGGTCCATGCCCCGATGTCGGAGCCAGGCCAGGTCCTCCACCGTCGCCCGTGTGCCGGGAATGATGACCAGGTCGGCGTCGGCGATCTCCTGGGGACGAGACGCGAACCGGACGACCACGCCGGGCTCGGCCGCGAGAGGATCGAGATCCGTGAGGTTGCTCGATCGTGGCAGCCTGACGACCACCACTCGCAACGTGTTGTCGCCGGTCGATGCGCCCGGGTCCCGGTAGGCGGACGGGTCCGGGGAGTCCTCCGCGTCGACCCAGAGGCCTTCGACGTAGGGAAGAACTCCGAAGGTGGGTCGGCCCGTCAAGCTCCGCAGCATGTGCAGGCCGGGGTCGAGCAGATCGCGATCGCCGCGGAATCGGTTCACCACGAACCCCTGCACGAGTTGCTGGTCCTTCGGGTCGAGCAGTGCGACGGTCCCCACCAACGAGGCGAACATCCCTCCCCTGTCGATGTCGGCGACCACGACGACCGGTGCGCCGACCGCCCGGGCGAAGCCGAGGTTCACGATGTCAGCGGCGCGGAGATTGATCTCGGCCGGGCTCCCCGCCCCTTCGCAGATCACCACGTCGAATCTCGACCGCAGCTCCCGGTAAGCCTCGACGACGACATCGAGGAGACTCTCTTTCTGGCCCCAGTACTGACGCGCTTCCATCTCCCCCACCGGTCGGCCCAAGACGACGACCTGGCTGCGGGAATCGGTGCCGGGCTTGAGGAGCACCGGGTTCATGATGACCTCCGGCTCGATCCGGGCCGCGTGGGCCTGCGCGGCCTGAGCACGCCCGATCTCCCCGCCGTCGTGGGTAACGAACGAGTTGAGCGACATGTTCTGTGCTTTGAACGGAGCGACCGAGATCCCTCTGCGCGCGCACCACCGGCACAGGCCGGCCACCACGGTGCTCTTCCCGGCTCCCGATGACGTCCCGGCGAAGAGGATGCTCCCCGTCAATGCGACGAGTCCGCCTTGTCACTCACGCCCGCGGAGTCGAAGGTGGCCATCTCCCGCAGGATCTTGGCGGCCGCTTGGACCGTCGACACCGCCAGTGCGGCGCCGGTGCCTTCCCCCAGCCGCATGCCCAGGTCGAGGACCGGTGACAGGCCCAGGGCCTCCAAGACCACCGACGATCCCGGCTCACTCGACCGGTGCCCGGCGATCAGGTACCCCGCGACATCGGGGGCGATGGCCGACGCCATCAGCGACGCGGCCGCAGAGATCACCCCGTCCACGATGACCGGTATCCGACCTGCCGCCCCCGCCACGATGAAGCCGCACAGTGCCGCGATCTCGAGTCCGCCGAGCTCGGACAACACCACCAGGGGCTCGGCATCCGAATGAACACGCAATAGCGCGCGCACGATGACCGCCCTCTTGCGGGCCAGCGTGGCGTCATCGATGCCGGTCCCGCGCCCCGCCACCTCTTCGGGGTCCCGACCCGAGCATGCGGCGATGAGCGCAGCGGCCGAGGTGGTGTTCCCGATCCCCATGTCTCCCGTCACGAGCAGGCGGGCGCCCCTGGAGATGGCCCGTTCGGCCACGTCGACCCCGACATCCAGGGCAGCCATCGCCTGTTCGATGCTCATCGCCGGCTCGACGGCCAGATTGCGAGTGCCCAGAGCGACGTTGCGGCGTACCAGGTCATCGGAATCGGTCGGGATCGGAGTCGCCACGCCGACGTCGACCACCACGACATGGGCGCCGGCGTGCCGGGCCAGGACATTGATGGCCGCACCCCCGGCGCAGAAGTTGGCCACCATCTGGGCCGTGACTTCCTGGGGCCACGGCGTCACCCCTTCGACCACGACACCGTGGTCTCCCGCGAACACCGCCACCGTTACCGGCTCGGGGATCGGCGGTGGACAGGCGCCGGCCATGGCGCACAACCGGATGCCGATCTCCTCGACGCTACCGAGGGACCCCCGCGGCTTGGTCAGCCGGTCTTGGTACTGCGCCGCCGTGGACCCTGCATCGGCGTCGACGGGCCCAACGCTCCGGCAGGCCTCAAGAAATCCCTGAGTCGTCATGACGTGCCTTTCCTGTTCCCGTGCTCGGACCCCCCCGGGTCGATCGACTGGAGGGATCCGAGACTTGTCGGTTGCCTGTGATCAAAGGGTCTGGTCGACGACAGTGCTTCATCGAGTCGGTCGAGACCTCGCGACGTGGGAACGGCGATGCGGGCCATCTCCGGGAGCCCGAAACTCGTGCAGTCCCTCACCACGATCCCGTGCGGTGCCAGGCGCGCCCGCAGACCGGGCGCCTCGACCAGCACCCAACTGGCGTCTGAGTGCTGGGGATCGAGCCCGTGTCTGCGCAGCACTCCCTCCAGTTCGCCGCGCAGCGTCCGCACCTGAGCCGCCCACGCCACCAGGTCCACGGGGGCCAGCAGGTCGGGCAGGGCGGACACGGCCAACCCGTTGACCGCCCACACGGGTTGTCGGCGCCGACAGCGATCGAGCACGGCAACACCGGACGCGGGGACCAGGACGTAGCCGATGCGCAACCCGGGGCAACCGAGGAGTTTGGTGAGCGAACCGACGACGATGGCGTCGTCGTCCCCGCGCGTCCATTTCCCCGTGGCGAGGGGGTAGAAGGCCTCGTCCCACACGTCGGCGTGCTGGTCCGGGGCGGCCAGGCACCCGCTCGGATTGTGCGGGTTCGAGCGCCACAGAGGACTCCCGTGGCGCGGATACAACGAGAATTCGGGCTCGGCGACCCGGCCCCCGATCTCCTCGCTCACCAGCCTGATGGCCTCGGACCCTCCGTTGGTGAGCAGCAGGCGCCCGTGCTCCACTCCCATGGTCCGGGCGAGCAGTGCCGTGGCCTGCGCCGGGTCGGGGTAGCGGCGCAGCGCTTCGAGGTGGCGACCCAGGACGGGCACGGGATCGGGCGCCACGGGGTTGAGCGACTGCGACAGATCGAGCATCTGGTCGATGTTCATGCCCAAGGCGTGGGCCACGGCGGTGGCGTCTCCCCCGTGGGGGCCGGGGGGAGGCAGTGCCGTCATCGTCGCCATCGACCCGGGTCCGTGACTCCTCGGGACACCAGGGCGACCCCGACACCGGCGAGAAAGACCGCCAAAGCCGAACCGACGTCCTTCGACAGGTCGACGGCCCGACCGATGTCATGGGCTTGCGCGCTGCGTCCCATCCCCAGGGTGGGTCGGTGTTCGACGGTGACTCCGTATCGGTTGAGACCACCCAGCCGAAGGTCCAAGGCGGCGGCAAAGGCGGCTTCGGCCACGCCGGCGTTGGGGGAGGGATGTGAAGGCGCCTGGGTTCGCACCGCCTGCCAGATGGCGTGGGCCGATCGCGGCCGCACCATGGCCACGAGGATGGCGGTCAACCGGGCGGGAACCAAGCCGGCCACGTCATCGAGGCGGGCACTGGCCCAGCCGTACCGGAGATAGCGGTCACTGCGGTAGCCCACCATGGCATCCATGGTGTTGACAGCTCGATATGCGAGGACACCGGGCGCCCCGCCCAGCGCCGCCCACCACGCCGGGGCCACCACGGCATCCACCGTGTTCTCCGCCACCGATTCCACTACGGCGCGGGCCATGGCCGAGACGTCGAGATCCGACACGTCGCGCCCCACCAGGCTGGGCAGGAGCTCCCGAGCCCGGCCGAGATCGGACGACTCGAGCGCGTCGCCGATCGAGGTGGCCACGTCACGCAGGGCCCGGCCGGCAACAGCGAGGTAGGTGGCGGCGGCGGTAGAGCCCATCGCTGTGCCGCAGGCCATGCCCAGCCCGGCCCCGATGGCGGCATAAACCACGCCGGCGCTCCGACTGTCGCGGTAGGCCGCTTCCTCGACCTGGTCCATGCACAGTCCGAACAGTCGCACCGGGTGCAGGTGCGCCGGGGGTTCACCCACGACGCTGTCGGCGACGACCCCGATGGCCGCCGACAGGGGTCTTGACATCGACGTCGTCGCCTTCCGCTTCTGGCGAAGGGAACGACCGGGCGCCGACGTGCTCACCATTTTGCCGCCAGCACGACGAGGCCGATCGTCTCTCCGACCACACCGGCGGCACCCAGCACATCGCCGGTGAAGCCCCCGATCCGTTTCTGGGCCAACACGACAACGAGGGTGATGCCCACCACCTCGCCACCCACGGCGGCCAGGCCGTGGGTTCCGCGGCCGGCGATCGCCAAGCCCAGCGCCAGCGCGGTGCCCACGACACCGGGGACGACGGCGCCGGCCACGTGTCGGTGTGGTGCACCCGCGACGCGCCCTCCGGGGTCGAGGAACGCGGTGGCGAGACCGCCGGGGCGCGCGTAGTGCCCGCATCTGGCGACCACCGCCATGGCTGTGCGCGAGCCACACCACAACGCCCCGATGACGAGGGGAGCCGGAGCAGCCGACGCGAACGCACCAAAGCGAAGGAGGAGCACCGCGATCAGGGTCACCGCGCCGAACGCGCCCACCGAAGGATCGGCCATCACCTCCAGGCGACGTTCCCGCTCCATGGGAGGCACGAGTCCATCGGCGCTGTCGGCCAACCCGTCGAGGTGCAGATACCCCGTGAGCACGATGTCGCAGATGACCACGATCCCGGCCGCCGCGGCAGGCGGCCAAGCGCGTGCCGCCAGCCACCACACCGCGCCCACGACGAACCCGATGGCGACACCCACGATTGGGAACCAGTCGAGGGTGCCCGAGGCCGGGATGGCGGCGCCGCCGAACGGCGTCAGAAACGCCAGCGCTTTGCGCATCACTGACCTCGCGGTCCGTCCAAGCGGAGGGTGCAACCCGCCACCACGAGAATGATCTCGTCGGCGTGGGCAGCCACCGCTTGGTTGAGCGTCCCCAACACGTCGCGAAACCGGCGCCCGGGCTCGGTGGACGGATGCACCGAAAGCCCGACCTCTTCGGACACCACCACGGTGTCCCCGTCTCGCTCAGTCAGCGCCGAGCACAGCGTCGTGCCGTCCACTTTCATCCCCGGGACTGCGCTGACCCATGGACCGAGGGAGTCCACGAGGACCGACCCCACCATGGTCCTGAGGACCTCGGGGAGCTCAGCGCCCGATTGCACCGTTCGCCAACTCTGCGGACGTCGTCTCCGGTGCCGCTCCACGCGCTCGGCCAGCTCGGCGTCGTCGAAGACCTTCAGCGTGGCGACGTAGGTGATCGGCGGCGCCAGCTCCCCGGCCAGTCGCTCGGCCACGACGGACTTCCCCGATCGCGCCCCGCCCAGGACGAGCGTGATCACGAGCCCGCTCGTGCTCGACACCCGGCCACCACGGCGCGGTGCACCGCCCGGGCCAGACGGGCGCCCCATGGTGAGCGAGGACCCCCGAAGGCATGCTCGGGACCATCATCGAGACACACGAGACACACCGCGTCCGACGCCGTGCCCGTGGCGCGGACCCCCGCGTCCCAAAGGCCTTGGGATTTGGCTTCGGTGACGCTCATGACCGCATTGACCATGGCCGCGTGGGACAAGCGTTCGGGAACGACGCCGACGACGTTGATCGTGCCCGTCGGGGCGCGGGGCTCGTCACAGGGGTCGTCGTGAGCGGCCGCCCAGGTCGGAAGCGTGACCCCCACCGAGACGTGAACCTCCGCACCTCCATCTTCCTCTTTGCGCACGGTGCGGAGATCGACGGCGGTGAGCATCCCCACCCCGGGGCCCTGGAACCCGCGTGCCGAGGCCAACTCGGCGAGGTGCACCTCGGGATCGAAACGTGCATAGGCGTGGGGAACCTGGGCGTTGATCACCCACCCACGTCGACCGAGCCCACCGCCGAGGGGGCCCGACGACACCGCCGACAACGGGACGGGGAACCGCCACACGAGCATGCTCAGATGTTCATCGGGTGCGCCGTGCTCGACGAGCTCAGGCTCGAGAGACCACTCCGCTGCGTGTCGCGACGAGTCGACCATGGTCAGAACTCGATCCCCTTCCGCGCTTTGATCCCGCGGTCATAGGCGTGCTTGACCTTGCGCATCTCGGTGACCGTGTCGGCGATCTCGATGAGCTCCGGTGCCGCGTCGCGCCCGGTGATCACCACGTTCGTCCCCGGTGCCCGACCGGTGATCCCCGCCACGACGTCGGCGACATCGATCCATCCGTACGTGACGGCGTAGGTCAGCTCGTCGAGGATGAGCAGGTCGTAGTCACCCGACGCCAGTTTGGCCCGTGACAGTTCCCACGCGTGGCGTCCCTTGGCGGCCGTCTCGTCGAGGTCGGTCGACTCCCAGGTGAACCCGTCGCCCATCGTCGACCACTCGATCCCCAGGTGCTCGGCCAGCTTGCGCTCGCCCACCTTCCACTTGCCGCTCTTCACGAATTGGACGACGCCCACTCTCCAGCCGCGCGCCCAGCCGCGGCCCATGACGCCGAACGCAGACGACGACTTCCCTTTGCCGTGTCCGGTGTTGATGAGGACCAACGACGCGACCCGACCCGGAGGATCCTGTGCCTCTTCAGGTCTGCCCGACTCCACGCCCTTGGCACCGGTCATGTCATCCTCCTCATCATCTGTCGCGTTCGTGGCGGTTCATCGAACCCGTTGGGGAACCACGACGAGGTCCCCGGCGTCGGATCGCATGACCCGGACTCGGGCGCCGAAGTGCTGTCGTCAGGGTCTCCTCCGTCAACACCTCGTCGGGCTTGCCCGTGGACACGGCTCGTCCCTGGTCGAGAAGGATCAGGCGGTCGGCAAACTGCCCGGCCAGCGTGAGGTCGTGGAGGGCGCTGAGCACGGTCAGCCCGCGCTGGCGCCGCAGCTCGTCCACCAGTTCGAGAGCCTCGACACGCCGGCCGAGGTCGAGGGCGCTGGTCGGCTCGTCGAGGAGGAGGACCGGCGCTTGCTGCGCCAAGGCCCGCGCCAGCACGAGTCGTTGCAGCTCTCCACCCGACAGCGTGGCCAATCGGCGCTGCGCCATGGCGGCGAGATCGAGCGAGTCGAGGAGTTCACCACACACCCGGCGATCCTCGGACGACTCGAAACCGAAGTACCCGATGTGTGGCGTACGACCGAGCAACACGTATTGGCCGACGGACATGTCAGGCGGCAGTTCCGGTTGCTGGGGGACGTAGGCGACGAGCCTCGCCAGACGCTTGGGCACCAGTGTGGAGACGCTCACACCGTCGACCCTGATCTCCCCGTCATGGGCGACGAGGCGATCCACGGCTCGCAGCATGGTGGTCTTGCCCGCCCCGTTGGGCCCGATCAGCCCTACCCACTCCCCCGGTTCGATCTCTTCGGTGAGGTCGGTCAGCGCCGGGCCGGCGTCGTAGTGCACCGTCACGCCGTCGAAGGAGATCACGGCTCGTTCTTCACGTGCTGCGGCCCACACGTCGAGACCGAAGGACGAACAAGAAGAACGGCGCGCCCACGAAGGCCGTCACTACCCCGATGGGGATCTCGCTGGGGGCCAACACGGTCCGAGCGGCGACATCGGCCAGAATCAGGAAGGCCGCTCCCCCGATCATCGACACGGGCACCACCACTCGGTAGCTGGCGTTCGTGGTCAGCCGCACCGTGTGGGGCACGATGATGCCGACGAAACCGATGAGGCCGCTCACCGCCACCGCCGCGGCCGTGCCCAGGGTGGCGGCCGCCACGATCGTGATGCGGACTCGAGACGACCTCACGCCCAAGCTGTCGGCCTCGTCCTCCCCGACCCGGAGCACGTCGAGGAAGCGCCGATGCGCCAGCAAGACGAGGGCGCTGACCGCGACGTAGGGAAGGATCAGCACCACCTGGGACCACGTCGCCACCGTGAGGCTTCCGAGGATCCACGCGTACACCGACTGAAGGTCCTGGGCGTGCTGTTGCTGCAGGAACGTCTGGATCGCCGTGAGCAACGCGGCGACGGCCACCCCGGCGAGCACGATCGACACGGTGGCGCCCTGCCGTCCCACGGTCGCACCCACCAGATACGTGAGGGTCACCGCGCCCACGGCTCCGGCGAACGCCGCCAATGGCAAGAGCTGGGAGAGCTGTGGCCCCGCCACGATGACCGCAGTGGCTCCGAGGCCCGCTCCCGCCGCTACGCCGAGAAGGTAGGGGTCTGCCAGCGGGTTCCGGAACACCCCCTGGAACGCCGCCCCGCCCCCCGCCAACATGGCGCCGACGAGGCCACCGAGCACCACTCTCGGCAGCCGGATCTGCCACAGAATGTCGGCGTCGATCTTGCCGACACCCGAATGGATATGCAGGAGCGGGATGTGCGACGCCATCACCCGCAACGCCGCGGTGAGCGAAAGGTCCGCGGGCCCCATTGACACCCCCAACAGGACCGCCCCGACCAGGGCTCCCAACGCCACCACGACGGCACGGCGCGCCGAGACCGGGCGCAGTGTGGCACCGCCCCCCTCGGCTCCCACACGCGGCGACACCGGCGTGACGTCTTGTCGGGGCAGGGTGGTGCTCACGTGCCGGGATGCTTCTCGAGCGCCGTCTCCACCGTCTGCAGGAGGTCGACGATTCGTGGTCCCCACCGCGAGGCAATGTCGTCGTTGAGCCCCACCACCTGGCCCTTCTGGACAGCCTGCATCGTCGACCACCCGGGCCGGGCCGCCACGGTGCGGGCACTTTGCCCGCAGCAGATCGTGTCGGCCAAGAACACCCAATCCGGGTTGGACTGCACGATGAACTCCGCCGACAATTGCGGGTAGCCGCCGCTCGACGCAGCCGACGGGGCGCGATCGGCGATGTTGCGCAGCCCGAGAAGACCGAGCACCTTGCCGATAAAGGTCGACGACGTCACCGAGTAGTACGTCTGGTCGAGCTCGTAGTAATAGGTCTGCCCCACGTTGGTCTTCGGTGCTTCTTTCACGATCTGGGCGATTTGGGACTTCACATGGGCGGCCTCGGTCTGCGCCGCCCGGACGTGGCCCGTGGCCTGGCCCAGCTGGTCGTACTGCTCATAGGCATCGGCGAGCGTCTCGGCGGGAGGTAGAGACAGCACCGGGATCCCGAACGTCTTGAGCCGAGCCGTGAGGCCGGTGCTGTCGCCGGGCACCACCACCAGATCGGGCCGGTACGACACGATGGCCTCCACGTTGGGTGAAAGATCGTCGAGGGTGGTGCGCGGTGCGTTCTTCGGGTAGTCCGAATATTTGTCGACGGCCTTCACCTGGCTTCCCGGCGCCGATGGCGTACAACATCTCGGTCGCCGTCGGAGACAATGACACGATGGCGCGGGGACGCGCCTTGATCTGGACCGTGCCGTTGGCAGCAGAGATGGATGTCGGGAACGATCCGGTGGCGCTGGTGTCGGCGCCCGCGGAGCCGTTCGAGGTACTGCTACAGGAAGCGACGAGCAATCCGAGCCCGGCGCAGACGGCAAGCAACCTTCGTTGCGAGCGCTTGTTCATGTGATCATCCTCCATCGGGTCGCGGAGGACGAAGTGCGCCCGCTGCGACACCCGACAGGGGTGTCCAACGAACCGCCCTTCCTCCGAGGACAGGTTTCGCCGATGCAGGACAGGCGTCCGGGCTCGTCCCCGAAAGGGGCATCACCGTTGCGGGACAGCGCCGGGATCTCACCGGCCTTCGCTGGGCCTACACCACTCCGGCTGGCGGCCGAAGCGAACGTACGTTAGCCCTCCGCCCCGGCCGTCGCCACCGTGGGCGCGCCGAGACGGCCCCCATCGGGTGTCTGTCAGATGGGAGCGACGTCGTCGAACCCGATGGCGGCTTCGAGCGCGGCCGCCGAGCGGATCACCACCAGGTCGGCGTGCTGGGGCCCCACGAGTTGGATCCCGACCGGCAGTCCGTTTGACGTGAGGCCGGCACACACCGACGCGGCGGGAGACCGTGTCATGTTGAAGGGGTAGGTGAATCGCACCCAATTGGGATCGGCCTCGCCGTTGATGCGTCCCTGTCCCTCCAGCGCGCGCAGTGGCGGAGGGCCGGCGCAGGTCGGGGTCAGCAACAACCGGACGTCGCGAAACAGCTCGACCAGCCGGAGGTTCATGGTGTGGCACGCGTCCTGGGCCCGCACGATGTCGAGCGCGGACAGGTGCTCGGCCGCCCAGTCCACCTGCAGCGGCGAGGAGCGGGTCGACTCGTTCCCAGAGCTCGGTGTCGCGGTAGGGGGCGAGCGTCCGCCAGTTGTAGGCGACGGCCAGCGTGAGCCAGTCGCGCACCGGGTCCTCCTCGAACACGACCTCGATTTCGACCACCTCGGTCCCGAGTGACCGGAGTCGTCCCACCACGTCCTCGCAGTGCGCCCGGACTTCGTCGTCGAGCGGCGCGTAGCCGAGGGTCGGGGACCACGCCACCTTGGAGGGGAGGTGCGCGCCTTCGAGGGCGGCGGGCCATGACGCCTCGGGCCTGGGAAGCGAGCGGATGTCGGTGGGGTCGGGCCCCACGGCGACGTCGAGCGCGGCCACGACATCGGTGACGCGTCGCGCCATGGGCCCCTTGGTCGACAGGTCGTGCCAATCCGAGCCGTGCTCGCCACCCGACGGGACGCGCCCCAGTGACGGCTTGATCCCGCTCAGCCCGCAACACGACGACGGGATGCGGATCGAGCCCCCTCCGTCGGAGCCCGTGGCCAGGGGGACCATGCCCGAGGCGATGGCGGCGGCCGCTCCCCCCGACGAGCCGCCCGGGCTGTAGTCCAGGTTCCACGGGTTACAGGTCGGGCCGAAGGTGACGTTGTCGGTGTCGGCCTTCCAGCCGAGCTCGGGCGTATTGGTCTTGCCGATCACCACGCAACCCGCCGCCCGCAGGCGCGCCACCAAGGGCGAGTCCGCCGCCGCGGCAGCGCCGCCCGCGAACACCGCGGACCCCTGGGACGTGACGAACCCCGCCACGTCGTCGAGGTCCTTCACGCCGATGGGGATGCCGGCCAGCGGCCCGGGATCCTCGCCCCTCGCCACGGCGCCGTCGATGGCCGCCGCGGCCTCGAGGGCGGCGTCGGCGTCGACGGAGACGAATGCGTTCAGGCGCGAGTTGAGCGTCTCGATGCGTTCGAGCGCGTGGGTCACGAGCTCCCGGGCGCTCCGCCGGCCCGATCGCACATCGCTCGCCAGATCGGTGAGAGCCTCGCGTCGAAAGTCCATGCCCCACGCATAGCACGCCGGGCCTGTCGGCGCCGCGCCGGTGACGCAGAGATGGACACGCTGGCGCGGCGCACGGCAACCTGGGCCGATGTCCCCCACCATCACCGGTGCCGCGCTCGACCACGTGGCCGTCGCCGTGGAGCACTGGTCAGACGCCTGGCCCCGCTACGCCGTCGAGCTGGGCGGGACGTGGAGCTCGGGGGGTCTCAACGTCGGGTTCGGTCCTGCCCAACTCCGCTATGCCAACGGCGGGCGAGTCGAGGTGCTCCAGCCCTGGCGGCCCGACGACAACCCCTTCCTCCGCCGCTTCCTCGACCGCCACGGCCCCGGTCCGCACCACCTCACCTTCAAGGTCCCCGATCTCGCCGCCGCCATCGCCGAGGCCCGCGAGACGGGTTTGTCGCCCGTCGGCGTGGATCTCACCAACGCCGACTGGAAAGAGGCATTCCTCCACCCGCGCCAGGCGACCGGCATCGTCGTGCAGCTGGCCCAGGCCACCTACGCGTGGGAATCGCCCGCACCCGAAGGATTCCCCACGGCGCGGCGCGATCCACCGGCCTCGCTGGTGCGCGTGACCCACGCCGTGTCCGACCTCGACGAGGGCCTCGAGCTCTTCGAGGGTCTTCTGGGCGGGCGGCGCATCGGGCACGGTCCGGGGCCGGACCGCACCTGGGAGTACGTCGACCTGGAGTGGTCGGGCCCTCCCGTCATTCGCTTGATCGCGCCCACCTCGGGAGCCGGGGGCCAGTCCTCGGGGGACGACACGCCGCTGCGCTCCTGGTTGCGCGACCTGTCGGGACGACTGCACCACGTGGCCTTCGCGCTCCCCGAAGGGCCCCACGCCAGCGACGGGCGCGGAGCCGCCGAGTCGAGCGCGGTCCCCGGGTTGCTCCCCGCAGAGGCTCCGGCGCGGGTGGTCGAGCCTCAGGACAACCTGGGCACACGGCTCGTGCTGATGCGCCCGGACGCCGGTTCGGACGCGTGAGCAGGGCCGAGGCCGTCGCCACCGAGGGGGGCGGCGCCACGACCTTCGATATCCTGGTGCGCACTTTGAGCGAGCACCGGTGACCGACGACGACTCCGGCGCCCTCGGCGGCGCCCCGCCCAAACTGACGATCGGGCAGCGCATCCTGGCGGCACTGCCCAACCTGCAGCGTCCACCTGCACCCACCCCCCCGGCGCGCGAGCCGTCATCGGTGCGCACCGCACGAGCCCCGCGCGCCGCGCCCACCCGACCCACGGCTGCGGACACGGACACCGATGCCGACGCGGACACGGACACCGACACCGACACCGATGCCGACGAGGGCGCGCCCGAGATCGCCGACTCCGACACGGACACCGACGATGGCTCGACCAACGGCGCCGCGACCGGGGGCCGACTGAGCTCCCTCCTCGGTCCCTCCCCGGCCAAGACACGGACGCGCCCGGTCGACGACCTCGACGGACATGACCCACGCGGAGATCACCCACCGGATCAAGAGGCTCGACGACCGGGAGCGGTTCCTGGCGTTGACCTCGGCACCGCTCGGTGTCGCCGTCGGCGTGCTGCTCACCGTCGTCGCCATCCACCTGAACCCGTCGGCCCTCCTCCACGGCAAGCTGAATCCCAAGCACGAGAGCGAATCGCTCATCCTTCTCGAAGGAGGAGTCCGCGTCGTGTTGTCGGGCGATCGTGGCGGCGATCGCCTTGACCCGTCGTCGCTCCCTCGTCGGCTTCTCGTTGCTCTTCCTCGGCACCTCCATGGGATCCCCGCTGTTCGCGCTGCCGTTCTGGGCGCTCGGGGGCTATCTCATCTGGCGCGTGTTCAAGTACCAGAGGGTGCTGACGGCGCGGGGCGCGACGGCGCGGGGGGCGACGACGAGGCGGAACGCCGGAACCGGCCGGGTCCCGGCCAATCCTCGGGCCGCGGGGCACGCCGGCGCAGCCGCGGCGCGCCAACGCACCTCGTCGCCCCGCCGGCGCACCAAGAAGGAGCCGACCCCCACCGGGCCTCCTCCTTCCAAGCGCTACACCCCGCCGCGCCCGACACGGCCACGGCCGCCCGCGGCGCCGTCGTGATCACCTGACGCCTCATCTGCTCCGTCGACGACGAGCGCCGAGCGCAGCAACCGCAGGATCTCCTGTCGGCGACGCACCAGGGAGCGCGGAGTGGGCTCCTCTCCCAAGGCCCGCAGCACCTCGACCTCGGTGATCATCCCCACCACCGTGGAGTAGATGGCGAGAAGCAACAGCCGAGGCTCGTGGCGACGCATGTGGCCGGCGTCCATCTCGTCCTCGAGAAAGCTCGACGCCCGCTTGACCAACGGCTCGAGCACGAGCATCAGCCGGGTCGCCGAGGGCGGCCCCAGTCGACCGACCTCCCGCAACAGGCCGAGGAGCTCGGGGCGTCGCGACGCCAGCCGGAAGACCGATCGCACCACGGCCTCTACCCGGGCCCACCCCGGCCCCGCACTGGCCAGGGAGTCCTCGAGCGCACTCGCCAGTTCCGCGGCCGAACGATCGATCAGCGCTTCGAGCAGGACTTCTTTGGACGGGAACCAGTAGAGGATCGACTGCTTGCGCACGCCGAGGCTCTCTGCCAGGGCGTCGAGCGATGTCGCCTCGTAGCCGCGGGACCCGAACGAGGACAACGCGGCATCGAGGATGCGGTCGGCGGTGCCCCCCTCGGGGCGGTCCGTCCCTGCGCTCGGCCTTCTACCCCCTGCCACCTACCATATGGTAGACAGAGATCGTGGCCGAGGTGACGACCCCCACGACAGCCGAGCCTCAGGGCCTGCCGGCGATCGCCGACGCCCTGGCGGGCAAGCGCATCCTCGTCACGGGGGCCACGGGATTCCTGGGCACGGCCCTGGTCGAACGGCTGGTGCGCTGCGTCCCGCGTTGCGAGGTGGCGGTGTTGGTACGCCCCACCCGGCGATCGAGCGCCGCAGCCCGGCTGGCACGGGAGGTGGTGCGCAACGACTGCTTCGACCGGCTGCGCCACGAGCTCGGCGACCGATTCGACGACGTGGTGGCGGCCCGGCTGAGTGCGGTGGCCGGGGACGTCGGGCGCGACGGCCTCGACCTCGACGACGACGGCCGAACCCTGCTCGCTTCGTGCGACGTGGTGGTGCATTCGGCTGCCACCGTGGCGTTCGACGCCCCGCTCGACACCGCCGTCGAGGTGAACCTGCTGGGCCCGTCACGCGTCGCCGCGGCCATCGAGTCCGTGGCCCCGCTGCGCCAGGGCCGTCACCCCGACGCGCCGCCCACCCATCTCGTCACCGTCTCCACCGCCTACGTGGCCGGCACGCACCAGGGTGACGCCACCGAGACCCTCGCCACCGAGGCGTTGGCCTCAGGAGCACGGGCCCGGACCCACACCACCGTCACCACCGAGGTGGACATCGACGGCGAGGTGATCGCAGCGCGGCGTCTGCGCGACGACCTCGAGTCCGCCTCGCGCTCGCCCGAGCGACTAGCGCACGTCACCAAGGGCGCCCGGGCCGAACTGGGCGCGGCCGGCACCCATCTGCTGGCGGAGCGGGCGGAGAAACTGCGCGACGAGTGGGTACGCACACAGCTCGTCGAGCGAGGGCGGGGGCGGGCCCAGGCGCTGGGCTGGCCCGACGCCTATGCCTTCACCAAGGCGCTCGGTGAACGGGCCCTCGTGAGCGCACACCCCGACCTGCCCATCACCATCGTGCGCCCGTCGATCATCGAGTCGGCGCTGGCCGAGCCGCGCCCGGGCTGGATACGCGGCTTCCGGATGGCCGAGCCCATCATCGTCTCCTACGGCCGAGGCCTGCTGCGGGAGTTCCCCGGCGTCCCCGAGGGCGTCGTGGACGTCATCCCCGTCGACATGGTGGTGGCCGCCATCATCGCCGTGTCCGCCGCGGGTCCCGACCCGGCCGGTCCCACCGTGTACCAGGTGGCCTCGAGCGTGCGGAACCCGTTGCGGTACGGCGAACTCGTCGACCTGGTGCGGTCGTGGTTCACCGATCACCCGCTCTATGACTCCGACGGTCAGCCCATCATGGTCCCGCAATGGTCGTTCCCCGGACGGGGCCGGGTGCAGCGCCAACTGCAGCGGGCCACGAAGGCGCTCACGACCGCCGAGCGCGTCCTCGGAAATCTGCCCGTGCGCGGCGAGCGCGCCGATTTGGCGGCCCGGGTCGAAGAACGGCGCTCGCAGGCGCGAACGGGCCCTCGGCTACACCGAGCTGTACGGCGCATACACCGAGACCGAGGCGCACTTCCGTGTGGACCGCCTCCTGTCGCTGTGGGAGCGGCTGTCGCCGGCCGACAGAGCAGCGTTCTGTTTCGACCCCGGGGTCATCTCCTGGCCCGACTACGTCCACGACGTGCACCTTCCGTCGGTGGTCGAACACGCCCGCGTGCGCTCGTCACCCCGGCGATCGACCATGGCCAGCCGGTCCGACCGGGCCCGCACCGCCATCTTGTCGCCCGAGCGGCACCTGGCCGCCTTCGACCTCGAGAACACGCTGGTGGCCTCCAACGTGGTGGAGTCCTACGCCTGGCTGGCCAGCCGGCACCTGCCCGTGGGCGAGCGCGTGAAGTTCACGGCGCGGATCCTGCGCGAGGCACCCGCCCTCCTCGCCCTCGACCGACGCGACCGGGGCGACTTCCTGCGCAGCTTCTACCGCCGCTACGACGGCGCCCCCATCGACCTGCTGCGCGCCGACGCGCTCGAGATGTTCCATCACCTCCTTTTGGCCAAGTCGTTCCCCGCCGGCTTCGCCCGGGTGCGCGCCCACCGGGCTCTCGGGCACCGCACCGTCCTCATCACCGGAGCCCTCGACTTCGTGGTCGAGCCCTTGGCCCCCTTGTTCGACGAGGTGGTGTGTGCCCGACTCGGCCAGGACGCCGAGGGCCGGCTCACGGGCCGCCTCGACCAACTCCCCCCCACGGGGGAGGCGCGCGCCCTGGTGCTCGCCGATTACGCCGCCGCCCAGGGGCTCGACCTGGGCGAAGCCGTCGCCTACGCCGACTCGGCTTCGGACCTGCCTCTCCTCGAGTGCGTCGGGTTCCCGGTCGCGGTCAACCCCGAGGCCCGGCTGGCCGCCATCGCCCGGCGGCGGGGTTGGCACGTCGAGCAGTGGGAGAAGGCGGGAGGCGGCGCCCGCCCGCCGCTGCCCTTCGGCCCCGTGGACCTCGGCGTGTCGCGCTGGTGGGCACGGCTCGAGAGCATGGTCGAGCGGGGTACGGCGGCCTCGGGTGCCGCCTCCCCGGTGGGCGGGCGCGGAGGGCGGCGGTGAAGGGCCTCGTCTTCGAGCGCAACCTGGCGCGGTTCGCGGCGTCGCGCCTGGCCTCGGTGGTGGGCGGATCGGGCCGGGGTGCGGCGGTGGGCCCTTTGCACTTCACCGATGTGGAGCCGCCCGAGCTGCCCGGGCCGGGCTGGCACCGTGTGCATCCGCTCCTCGCCGGGATCTGCGGGTCGGACCTCTCCACCGTCGACGGGCGCAGCTCGCGCTACTTCGAGGACGTCGTGAGCTTCCCCTTCGTCCCCGGGCACGAGGTGGTCGGCACCCTCGACGACACCGACTCCCGCGTGGTGATCGAGCCGGTCCTCGGCTGCGTGGCGCGCGGCATCGTTCCGCCCTGCGCGGCGTGCGCCGAGGGCGCGACGGGGGGATGCGAGCGCGTCGCCTTCGGCCGCCTGGCTCCGGGGCTCCAGATCGGGTTCTGCACCGACACCGGAGGAGGATGGTCGAGCGGCGGCCTGGTCGCCCACGACGCGCAGCTCCATCCGGTCCCCGACGAGCTCTCCGACGACGACGCGGTGATGGTGGAGCCCACCGCCTGCGCCGTGCATGCCGCCATAGCGGCCGGCGTCGAGGCCACGACCACCGTGGCCGTGCTGGGGGCCGGGACCCTGGGCCTGTGCACGGTCGCGGCGCTGGCCCAGCTGACCCCGCCGGCGTGGCTGGCGGTCGGGGCCAAGTACGCGCACCAGCGAACGTTGGCCGAGGAGCTCGGGGCCGACGTAGCGATCGACCCCGAGCAGCTGGTGCGGGCGGTGCGGCGCCGCTCTCGCTCGCTCGAGGCGTCGGGGACGCTCACCGGTGGGGCCGACGTCGTGATCGACTGCGTCGGCAGCGACGAGTCGATCGCCCAGGCGCTGCGCATGGTGCGCGCCTCGTGGCCGGGTGGTGCTCGTGGGCATGCCCGGACGGGTCAGCGTCGACCTGGCGTCGCTGTGGCACCGCGAAGTGACGGTCGTCGGCGCCTACGCGTACGGCACCGAGGAGATCGCCGGCATGGTGCGGCGCACCTTCGACGTGGCCATGGAGGTCGTGGCGGTGAAGCGCCTGGGGCGCCTGGTCTCGGCCCGCTACCCCCTCGATCGCTTCGAAGAAGCGCTCGCCCATGCCGGTGCGGCGGGACGGCGCGGCGCGGTGAAGGTGGTCTTCGACCTGCGCGCCCGTGGTCGCTCCCGGGGTACCCGCCCCAGCGCGAAAGGATCCGACGCATGAGCCCCAGGCCCGGCTTCGTCCTCGAGGTCGACCGCTCCACCCCGTCCACCTTGTTCTGGCACGGCGAGGGGTACCGGCTCGAGAAGCTCCCGGTCGGGAGCAGGGTCCTGTACGCGCCCGAACCCGTCGACGCCTTGGCCGATCCGGTCGGCGCCATCCGACGGGCCCTGGACGAACCGTTGGGCGACGCCGCGCCGCTGCGGTCCCAGTTGCACCCGGGCATGACGCTCACCATCGCCTTCGACGACGTCTCGCTGCCGCTTCCCCCCATGCGCGGCCCCGACGTGCGCCAGCTCGTGATCGAGCAGGTGCTGGAGCTGGCCGCCGAGGCCGGTGTCGACGACGTGGTGCTGATCGCGGCGCTGGCGTTGCACCGCCGCATGACCGACGCCGAGCTGCGCCATGCGCTCGGGGGGCGCATCTTCGACGCCTTCGCGCCCCACGGCCTGTTGTGGCAGCACGACGCCGAGGACCCCGACCAGCTCGTGCACCTGGGCCTCACCGACCAGGGCGAAGACGTCGAGATCAACAAACGGGCGGCCACCTCCGACCTGCTCGTGTACGTCAACATCAACCTCGTGGCCATGGACGGCGGCCACAAGTCGGTCGCCACCGGGCTCGCCAGCTACAAGAGCCTGCGCCACCATCACAACGCCCACACCATGACCCAGAGCCGGTCCTTCATGGACCAGCACCGTTCCGAGCTGCACTCGTCGAACTGGCGCATGGGCCGGCTCATCGCGGCGTCGGGGGTGAAGGTGTTCCAGATCGAGACCAACCTCAACACCGATACCTTCCCCGAGCAGTTCCGCTTCCTCCAGCGCCGTGAGTGGGAATGGACCGCCCGCGACCGCGCCGCCTTCCTGGCGTCCTCGAAAGCGCTCGACGCCACCCCCGACCGCGTGGCGCGATCGATCTTCCATTCCATCCGGGCTCCGCACAAGATGAGCGCGGTGCAGGCGGGGGAGGTCGAGGCCGTGCACGCCCGCACCACCAAGAACGTCTACGCGCAACAGCTGCTCGAGGTGGACGGGCAGACCGACATCCTCACCATGGGGCTCCCCTACATCTGCCCCTACAACGTCAACTCGATCATGAACCCGATCCTGGTGGCGTGTCTCGGGCTCGGGTACTTCTTCAACATGTACCGGGGCCAACCCCTCGTGCGGGCCGGGGGCGTGGTCATCATGAGCCATCCCACGCCGTGGGCCTTTCACCCCGGGCATCATCCGAGCTACATCGACTTCTTCGAGCAGGTGCTGGCGGAGACGACCGATCCCGCCGAGATCGGCAAGTTCGAGGAGGCCTTCGCCACCGACCCGTGGTACATCCACCTCTACCGGACGGGCAACGCGTATCACGGGGTGCACCCCTTCTACATGTGGTACTGGTGCGCGCACGCCCTCGAGCACCTGGGCTCGGTGATCATCGTGGGGGGGGATCGCGCCGCGGTGCGCCGGCTCGGGTTCAAGCCGGCCAGCACCATGGCCGACGCGCTCGAGATGGCCTCGGACGTGGTGGGGCGCGACCCCACCATCACCCACCTGCACTCGCCGCCGTTGCTCATGGCCGACGTCCGGTGAGCGGGGCAGAGCGTCTGCTGCGTCACGTGCAACGGCTGCGCCCCGAAGGTTTCCCGTGGCGAGCCCCGACCTGGCCCGTGACCCTCGAGCGCGACCCGCCCCGACGGCACCTCGGTGCGGACTACGACACCGAGTGGACGCGGCGCTACCCGGCTCGGTTGGCGCGGGCCGTCCTGCTCGACAACGTCACCCGCCCCCTCGCCCACATCGTGGCGTCCCCGGAGGTGCGCGGCGACGAGATCCTCGAACACGTGGAGGCGCCCGCCATCTACGTGGCCAATCACGCCAGCCACGTCGACACCGGCCTGCTGCTGTCGGTGTTGCCCACGCGGGTGCGCCACAAGACGGTGGTGGCCGCGGCCGCCGACCACTTCTTCGATCGGCGCTGGAAGGCGCACGTGTGGTCCCTCGTCCTCGCCGCCATCCCCATCGAGCGCCATCGGGTCAACCGGAAGTCCGCCGAGGACACCGCCGCCCTTCTGCGCCAGGGCTGGAACCTCATCATCTTCCCCGAGGGGGGCCGGACCCACGACGGCTGGTTCCAGCCCATGCGCGGGGGTGCGGCCTACCTCGCCACACGCACGGGGAGGCCCGTGGTGCCGGTGCACATCGACGGCACCTACCGGATCTGGCCCCGGGGCGGCACGCGCCTGCGCCGCAGTCCCACCCGCATCACGTTCGGTTCCCCCCTCATGGCGGCCGAGGGTGAGGACGCCCGCCGGCTCGAGGCCCGCATCGACGCCGTACTCGGCACCCTGGCCGACGAAGCGCGCACCGACTGGTGGTCGGCCCGCCGACGCGCCGGCGCCGGTGCCACGCCATCGCCCCGCGGGCCGGCCGCGTCGCCGTGGCGACGGGCGTGGGCGCTCGGTCCCGACCCCCACGCCGACGTCGAGGACGACGACACCCGTTGGGCCCTGGCCGACGACTGACGCCGGCGACTGACGCCGACGACTGTCGCCGGTGTCCCCCCGACAGCGGAACTCGGTGCGCAGCTGGAGACGGCGTTTCGAAGAGAGCGGGACCGACTGGGTCGGCACGATTGCACCGGGACGGGGCCGCCGTTCGTGGTTGCCCGAAGGCACCGTGGCCGAGGTAGTGCGCGTCACGAGGGAGGAACTCCCCGATGATGGCTCTACTCAGTGGTCGACTCGGACGCTCGCCCAGCGACTCGGGATCGGCAAGGACACCGTGGCCCGGATCTGGCGGGACCACAACCTGCGACCTTGGAGCGTCGTGAGCTTCAAAGTCTCGAACGACCCGGACTTCGAAGAGAAGCTCGTCGACGTGGTCGGGCTCTACATGAGCCCGCCCGAACGGGCCATCGTCTTCAGCTTCGACGAGAAGACCCAGGTCCAAGCACTCGACCGCACCCAGCCCTCTCTCCTCTCAAGCCCGGACGGGCCGGGACCATGACCCATGACTACAAGCGTCACGGCACAACGGATCTCTTTGCCGCCATGAACGTCGCCACCGGCGAGGTCCTCTACGACACCCGCACATCGCACAAAAGCACCGACGTGCTCCAATTCTTCAAGTTGATCGACCTCCATGTCGCCAAAGACCTCGACATCCACGTCGTCCTCGACAACCTGAGTGCTCACAAGGCACCGCCGGTGGCCAAGTGGCTGGCCGATCCCAAGCGGGAGCGCTGGCACCTGCACTTCACGCCGACCAGCTCGTCGTGGCTGAACCTCGTCGAGAGCTGGTTCTCCATCCTCACCGAGCGCCGGCTTCGCCGGGGTGCCTTCACCTCCGTCGACCACCTCATCGTCGAGATCGAGACCTGGGCCGAGCATTGGAACGACGATCCCAAACCTTTCGTCTGGAAGAAGCCGGCAGAGGAGATCATCGCCAAGGTGAAGAGAGGCCGGGCTGCATTGGCTTCAGTCAAATCCGCGACGCACCACTAGGACCGGCGCACCTTCACGAGGCCTCGCATCCGGCGCATGGCGTCGGCCCCCCCGGTGGGGGCGTGGCGCCAACCCCGGGCACCGACCGCGGCGAGCCGCTGGGCCCGCAGGGCCCGCTCCTCCATGTCCTCGAGGGGGACCGGCACCGTTCCCGTGGCCCACGCCAGCAGCAGGTCGGCGAGGCTCGGGTTGCGGGCCAGGACCGGGCCATGGGCGTAGGTGCCGAGGACCAGCCCCGAGCGCGCCCCCTCGGTGTCGTCACCGGTGCCGTTGCCGACCCCGTGCAGCACGCGGGCGAGGGGCCGGGCCCCGGCACCCACACGGGTCAGGGCGGAGTGGTTCTCGAACCCGGTCAGCGTCTCGAGCGCCACGGGGTCGGGTGCCCCGTTCACCGTGGCGTGGGGGAACGGCTCGCGCCGCGAGCTCTCCCACGGCACGCCGTCCGGGCCCTTTGACCGTGACCACGTCCAGGAGCCCCACCCCGGGGTGGGGCCGCCCGTCGGCGCCGGGGAACGACTGGCCGATGACCTGGTAGCCGGCACACACCGCCAGCACCACCGCCCCGGCCTCCACGGCGCGCGCCAGCGCCCCGTCGCGCAGCCGCTCGGCTGACTGCACCTGGGGACCGTCCTCGCCCCCACCCAGGCAGTAGACGTCGGCCCCCTCGGGCAACGGCGCGTCGGAGAGGGCGTGGATGAGCTCGACGGGCATGCCTCGCCACACGGCGCGCCCCGCCAGCACCTGCCCGTTCCCCCCGTCGCCGTAGGTCCCGAGCAGGTCGGGATGCACCACCACGATGCGCAGCGCCGAGGGGCCCGCGGCGCGCGACCGCACGCGGCGACGCCGCATCGCCCCGGTGGCCTCGCCCGTCGCTCCCGCCATCACGGTCACCGCCACCGGCATCCCCGGTGCGGGCAGGGCGAGGACCGACGCGGGCGCAGCGGCACGCGCCAGCGCCAACTCGCCCGGGGTGGCGGGGGCGAGGTGACGGCGCAGCGCTTGGAAGGCCGTGTAGTTGCCGACGTACTCCACCCGGGACGACCCCGGAGCGTGCAGGGCGTCGAGATCATCGGGAACGGTGACGTGCGCCACCCCGGCGTGGCGGAGGCGGACGGCCAGGTCCCGACAGCGCTCCCCTGTCGCCACCACCTGCCGCCCCGCCAGCCGTTCGAAGGCCACGTCCCACAGCCATGACGGGTCATGCCCGTCGGCGATGCGGGCGTTGATGCCGATCACCACCGGATCGGTCCCCCCTTCGAGCAAGTCGAGGAGCTCGGTCCACCCGGCCGGGTTCTTGGCCAGAAGGAGCCGGACCTCCACATCGCCCGATGTCACCGTGGCGAAGCGTCCTTCGACGTCGGCAACCGACGCCATCGCCGCCAGCGCGCTGGCCTCGTCGACGCCCATGATGCCGGCCGCCACCGCCGCCATGGCCGCGTTGGCGCGGTTGCATCGGCCCGGCAGCACGAGCCTGACCGGGAGGTCGCGACCGTCGGCGGTGACGAGGACCTCTCCCCGCAGCACCGCGTCGGGGCGGGGGCGGCGGAACCCACACGTGCACGACCAGTCACCCTCGGCGAAGACGATCCGTCCCGTGCACGCCGGGCAGCCGACGGCGTCCTGGCGCCACAGCTGGCCGGCCGCCACCCACACCACCTCGCGCCGCGCCCTGGGCTCCCCACACCACGAGCGGGTCATCGGCGTTGGCGACCACCGTGGTCCCCGGCGCGACGCCGAGCGTGGCGCGCCAGCGCTCCGCCACCATGCGCACCTCGCTCACCCGGTCGAGTTGGTCGCGCGACAGGTTCAGCAGGGCGATCACTTCGGGGTGCACGGCATCGGCCACCGCGCCCAGGTATCCCTCGTCGACCTCGAGCACCGCCGGCACACCCTGTGCCGCCGAGGCCAGCGCCGTGGCCAGTCCGGGCGGAAGGTTGGCCCCCGCCGATCGACGTCGCCACCCGCGGGGCTCCCCCGAGCGCGGCGGCCAGCAGCCGCGTCGTCGTGGTCTTGCCGTTGGTCCCGGTCACGAGGGCCACCGGGCGGCCGACCGCCAGCGTGCCGAGGAGGTCGGGGGCGATGAACAGCCCCACGCGCCCTCCGATGACCGACCCGCCCCCGAGGTGCAGCCGGCGTGACACCGAGCTCACCGCCGTCGACGCCCGGCCGGCCAGGCGCGCCCGCATCGGCACCGGGTCGTCGGCGGGCCGCGTCCGTCACGTTTCGGCGTGATCGGGCGGAAAGGTGCGCGCCAGCTCCTCGGCCGTCGGCTCGTGGGGACGCTGGGACTCCGCCGGGAGCTGGGTCATGATCGCCGCCATGATCGCCTCGGTGTCGGCGACGGCGTCCGTCAGCCCCAGGTGCACGGGCTTGCCCACCCGGACGCGCACCGGCGGGGGATGCAGCAGGTTGGTCACGTCGGGGAGCCGGGCCGAGCGCGGCCACACCGCTTCGGTCCCCCACAGACCGATGGGGAGCACCGGCGCGCCGGTCATGGCCGCCAACCGCGCCGTGCCCGTCTTGCCCTTGAGCACGGTGTCGAAGAACTTCTTGCCCCGGGGGATGGTCCCCTGGGGCAGGATCACCACCACCTCGCCCGCCTCGAGGGCCCGGCGGGCATCGCGCAGCGGCGTGTCGGAGCGGCTCCCCCGGTCCACGGGGATCCCGCCCAGGGCCCGCGCCAGCTGGCCGACCACCGGCGCGTCGAAGAGCTCGCGCTTGGCCAGGAACCGCACGGGTCGACCGATCCGGGCCGCCACGATGGCCAGCGCCACCACGTCGAAGTAGCTGCGGTGGTTGGCGGCGAGGATCACCGGGCCACGCCGGGGGACGCGGGCCACGCCGTCGATGTCGAAGCGCGGCGTAGGGGAACGATCTCGGGGCGCACCACCGGTCGAAGCATGTCGTAGGGCTCGAGGCCACCCACCTTGGGCACCCCCGGCGGCCGGTCCCAGCGCTCGACCGGCCAACGCCGCAGACGGGCCACGGCATTGAGGCGCCGGTCGGGGTTGACGGCGTGGGGACGTCCCACGGCGCGCAGCAGGGGGAGGTCGAACACGCTGTCGGAATAGGCGTGGCTCGTCGCCAGGTCGACGTCGGACTCCGCCGCCCAGCGCCGGACGGCGGCGAGCTTGCCCGTGGACCAGACGAAGTCGCCCTCGATACCGCCGGTGTAGCGACCGTCGGCGCGCCCGTAGCGGGTGGCGAGCACGTGGTCGAACCCGAGCATGTCGGCGAAGGGGGCCACGAGGTCGGCGGGCGTGGTCGTGGTGAGCACGAGAGGTGGCCGGCCTCGCGATGTTCGGCCAGCACCCCCGGGGCGTAGGGCTGGACCAGCTCGACGAGCTCCGGAGCGGCGAGCTCGCCGGCGCGGCAGACCGCCTCGACGGGCCATCCCTTGGTGAAGCGGGGTGCGGCCCGCACCATGGCCATGAAGGCCAGGCTCTCGCCCATGAGGTCGTAGAGCCCGTAGAAGAGGCGCTCGCCCGGCAGCGACCGCCGGCCCTCGAAGAGTCCCTCGGCGTGCATCGCCGCGCTGAGCACGAGGCCGCTGGCACCCCGCAACAGGGTGCGGTCGAGGTCCACGAATACCGCGGCCCGCGACGTCGACGAGTCGTCGACGGATCCGTTGCCGTTGTGGAGATGGGTCTTCGGCGAGCGGGCCGTCACCATGGCGCAGACCATATCGCCGTCAAGGCCGGGTCCCGGTGGCTCGAGTGTCGGTGCGGTCGACACCGGGCCCGGACGCGGCAAAGGGACCGGAGGGGGACCCGGTCCCTTTGCTCCGACTCGACAGGATCGGAGGGGGGCGTCCGGTTCCTGTGGTCTCTGGGAGACATTGTGAAGGATCGAACACGATCAGTCAAACAGCTATTACAGATTTCTAGTATCGTAAAAAGCGATGGAACTCCGACACCTCCAAGCGCTGGTGGCGGTGGCCGAGCACGGCTCGTTCTCCTCGGCCGCCGACCACCTGGGCACCGTCCAGTCCAACATCTCCGCCCACGTGGCCCGGCTGGAGCGGGAGCTCGGGACCACGCTCGTCGACCGCTCCGCGGGTCGATTGACGGCCGACGGGGAGGTGGTCGTGGCCCGGGCCTATCGGGTCATGGGTGAGCTCGACGCCCTGGTGGCCGACGTCGGGGCCCTGCGCGAGGCGGTGGCCGGCAACGTCCGGGTCGGCATCCTCGGGACCACGGCCCGGTGGCTCGTGCCCATGCTCCTGGCCGAGCTCTCCGCCAGCCATCCCCGCCTGCATCTGGTCGTGGCGGACGGCACCACCTTGGGCCTCGAACCCCAGCTGGCGGCGGGGCGCTTGGACCTGGCCGTGCTCACCGTTCCCGGTTCCCGGTCGCGACCTTGTCTTCGGAACCGCTGTTCGAGGAGGACATCGTGCTCGTGGTCCCCGTCGACGACGACCCGTTGTCCGGCGCCGAGCGGATCGAGATCGCCGATCTGGAGCGCTTCGAGCTGCTGCTCCCGGCTCCGGGCACACCATTTCGCGGTGAGATCGACGCCGCGGTGAAGCCAGCCGGTGTGCGGCTCCGTCCCCGGGTCGAGCTCGACGGCGTTCGACTTCTGGCCTCGCTCACCTTCGAGGGATACGGCCCGGCCGTCCTTCCCGCCACCGCCGTCCCGCCCCATCTCCGGTCCCGCTTCCGACTGGTCGAGGTGGACGGCCTGCTACCCCGGCACGTCGGGATCGCTCAACGGAGCCGGGGGCTTGCCCTCGGCCCCGGCCCGGGCCGTGCTCGACACCTTGCGCGAGCTCATGATGACGCCCGATCGACTCCCGCCCGGCGTGCATGCGGTCAGCGCCGACCCGCGCACGCGGGCCGAAGGATCGCTGCGGGTCGTGGGGATGCCCAACGGCTGAGCACGCCGCGTCACACTGTCGCTCGGGCTCACACCGTCGCTCGGGCTCACGCGGCGGGTGGACGCGCCCTCCTCCACATCAGCCACAACGTCGGCCCGCCCCTGGGGTGCGGATCTCGCCCGTCACCTCGAACCCGTGCTGTCCGTAGAAAGCGAGATTGCTCTCCTTCGAGGACTCCAGGTACGCGGGGAGTCCCTCGGCGTCGACACGGTCGAGCACGGTCCGCAGAAGAGCCGAACCCACCCCCGTGCGCTGGCGCTCGGGATCGGTGCCGAGCGTCGCCAGGTACCAGTGGGGGTCCTGAGGTCGCGCCGCGTCGACGGCACTGAGCAGTCTGGCGGCTTCAGGGGTGTCACGTCCCAGTCCGGTCAGATAGGGCATGACCGGGACCAGCCGCACCAGGTCGCGCCATCCCGGACGGGCCCGGCCCGGAGGCGACCACATGGCCACTCCGGCGAGGTCCTGGGTCGTGTACACCTCACCGCGCTCGAGATACGTGTGGCGCAGCTGGATGGTGAAGAACGTCCGCAGCCCGCGCCGGCGCCTCCGGTCGCCGCGGAAGAGCCACTGCGGAACGGGGTCGTCGTCGAAGGCGCGCGCCAGCACCTCTACCAGGGTTGAGACGTCGGTGGGAACGACCCGCCGCACCACGTGGGACGACCGACGCCCCACCGGCGCCGACGCGACGCCGTCGCGGTTCTGGTCTTCGCCTTCGATGCGGGTCATCGCCCGGCCCTCCGGCCCCCCGACCGTCACCACGCCCATCGTACCGCCGCGCCCCTGTCACCCGGGCCATGGTGGCGCGCCTCCACGGCGCGTCGGTCATCGAGCCAAGGGGTCGAGTGAGCCCGGGGTCAATTGAGCGAGGGGTGTGACGGAAACGTCGCGAGCAGCGACAGCTCACCACCCTGGCGCCGCATGACGTCATGCCACAACCTGTCGGCGTCGGTGCAGAACACGTCGTCGGCCAGGGCGTCGAGCACGAACCATGCCCCTTCGGCCAGCTCCGCCTCGAGCTGGTCCGACGCCCATCCCGCGTAGCCCGAGAAGAGCCGCACACCGCCGAGCTCGACAGGCTGGCTCTCGGGCGCCACCGACAGGTCGATGGTGCCCACCGACGCCACCACGGCGCGCCACGGCGCGTCGGCGACGGCCTGGGGGGAGGCGGCCCGCGCCAGGCCGATCACCGCATCGGGAGACACCGGTCCGCCCCGGAACACCACGTCCGGAGGCGCTCGTCGCGCCAGATCCTCCCAAGGTTCGAGAATCTCGCCCACCGGCACCGGGGTCGGACGGTTGAGGACGACTCCCAGAGCCCCGTCGTCGCCGTGGTCGAGCAGCAGCACGACGGCCCGTTCGAAGTTGGGATCTCCGAGCTTCGTCGAGGCCACGAGGAGCTGCCCCGTGAGGGTGCCCCCGGGCGGGCTCGACTCGGAGGCATGTCCCGACACGACTTGATCATGGCTCGCGGCCGCGCCCGGTCGCGACCACCTCGAGCCGCCATGTCACACCGACGGATTCCACCCGGCCGGGAAGGGAGCCTTGATCGCCACCAGCAGCTCCCAGGCCCCCCGACACCGCTGGTAGCCCGCAGCGCGGTACTGCAGCGGTTCCTCGAGGTTCCCGGTCGGGATCCACAGCGCGGGGGTGTCGAACCAGAACGCCGTCCGGTCGTCGTCGTAGGTGGTGCGATATACGCCATACCCCGTGGTGAGGGCGTCGGCGACGAGGTCGGAGCGTCCGGTCGCCTCGCCCACGGCGTGCATCAGCGCGGCCGTGAAATACGTGCCGCCCGGCCATACCGCCCGGCCCTGCTCGGAGTCGATGGGCACGCCCGCGGGGTCCACGGCGTTGGTCGCTCCCATCTGGGCCTGAGCCACGCCCAGGACGTTCAACTGGTACGCCTGGGCCAGATGCGATGCCATGCGGTCCAGGTCCAGCACATCGGGCAGACCGTCTCGGGCCGCGTAGCGCTCGCCACACAGGGCGTCGGCGAGCAGGGCGGGACTGAAAGGGCCGCCGGTGTCGAGGCGGTAGAAGCCCGCGCTCTGGACCCACAACCGGGCTTCGGCACTCGCCCGGGCCTGGGCGGCGGCCGCCGTCCACTGGCCATAGGCCTCGTTGGTGTCGAAGGTCGAGGCGAAGTCGGCCAAGGCCTGGCAGGCGCTGATGAAGTGGGTAGCCACATAACTCGCGGCTCCCGTCATGGTGATGGCGTCGTAGGTGGTGCACCACCCGTGCGCGTCGGGGATCCCGTCCCCGTCGACATCGAGAGACAGCAGATGCGTCATGGTCCGCACCAGGGCCGGATACACCTCGGAACCGAAGGCGTCGTCGCCGGTGTAGTGCCAATAGGCGTGAGCCTGCTGCACGAACTTGGAGGGGAGATCGAGCCAATCGACCCGCAGTGGGGCCTCACCGGGACGAGTGGCGGAGTACTGGTTCACCACGAACCAAGGGTCGTCGACGGGTGAGCCGGCGTCGTGAGGGGTGCGGCCCAGGGGATCGGCCATGACCATGTCGGCCCAGCCCAGCAGCACGTCGCGCTCGATGGTGGGGAACAGCTCGAGGAGATGTCGGGTCTCGTAGTGACGCACGTCCAACGATTCGCAGTCTCTGAACACGTCGGTCTCCAACGTGAAGTAGAGATGCTGCCCGGGGCGCGCCCCGAAGCGCTTGGGCTTGGTGATACAGCCGTTCTCCCAGAAGACGCCGCCGAACACGTCGTAGTAGAGCTCGTTGAGCGCCGCACATCGCAACCACAACGGATAGACAGCGTCCTGGGCCACCGGCGACCACCAGGCGTCGATGCCGCGCTCCAGCCGCGAGGCGTCGTCGAGCATGTCCCGGGCGATCGCCCAGCCCTGGTACGAACCGGGGTACCACTGCGTGTAACGCTTGCGCCAGCGCGTCCCGTCGACCGGATTGCGGAACTGCACCTCGGGGAAGTCCCAGGCGAGCGCGAAGGTGGCCGCGCTCTGTTGCCCGGGGGCCAGTGAGAACGACACGCACACCGCGCCGGCGAGCCCGAGCCGGCGCGGGTCGATGGGTCGATCGGGGAGGCGGCCCGCCCCGAAGGCGGCCAGGAGGTCCGAACCGTCGCCATCCCCGGCCCAGTCCTCGGTGGCGGTGACGAGCGAGCCACTGGGTCCGCGCCCCGCCATGACCCACTCGGTGCGCTGGGTCTCGGGCACGTTCTCAGGGTCCTCGGCCTGCAACCGCACCCCGACGGTGCCCGGCTCCTGGACCAGCGAGGAGCTCAGGCCCTGGCGTGTGTAGACGTACTGGGCCGTAGGCAATCGGAACGGGGCGTTCGGATAGCTGAACATGCACGCCACCTGCGCGGTGGCATTGGTGGGATTGGAGACCGCCAATTGGAACAGCCCAGCGGGCAGCGAGGAACGGCGTTCGTCACGCGCCACGTAGGGGGACAGTTGCTTGAGCGCAACCGGCAGTGGCAACTGCTCATAGACGAACCACGCCTTGGGAAAGAGCGCCGCGTACAGCCCGGATCCGGGATCGAGTAGAGGCCATGCCGGCAGGAGGTCCTCGGTTGCGAGTGACCGCACCGTGGTGCCCGCCGCGGTCGAGATCAAGATGTGGAACGCCGCTTGGGGAAGGTAGCGGTCCTCGAACCCGCTGTTGCGAGGTGATCCCCAACGCGAGGTGACCGAGTCGTCCCCGCCGATGTCGAGATGCCAGGGGCCGAAGGATCCCGAAAGATTGAGCATGAAGGCGCCCGTCCCAATCCCACCGACGGGGATCCCCCGCTTGGTGCGGCTCTGGGGCCGGGCCGTCGTCCCCAGCGGCGACACCGATCCGGTCGCCCCGAGAGGATGACTCCCGAGCGCCCGGCGCCAGGCGGCGTCGGGAATGTCCCACAGGTTCGGCCCGCCGAGCAGCCCGACCGGGTGGTCCGCAGCGTCGTCGGGCCCGCCACATCCTCCGAGGCCCACACCGGTGGCCGCCGCGGCCGCCAGAGGGGCGGCGGCGAGCAACCGCCGCCTCGAGAGCCTCACGGGTTGCCCCCCACGTCCGTCCGCATCTGCGGCCACGGCACCCGGCGCGGTGCGTTCTCCCATGACGCGCCGATTGTGACCGACTCGCGCCCGCTTTGGTCATCGCCCACCGGGCGTGGCCTTTCTCGGGCCCTCAGCTCCCGACGACCACGAGCTGCACCCCTTGTGCCCGGAGATCGACCGACGCGTTGTCCTGCGCGTAGCCCAGGCCCTGCACGTTGAACAACAGCACGGGCTCGTCACCGAGGGGGAACGGGCCCCAGTGCCACGTGCCCCGATGCAGGACCACGGCGTCGAGCTTCTCCAGGCGGAAGGCCCGAACGGCGTCGAGCCCTGCCTCGGTCGACAGGTCGGCGTCGGCCGGGGCGACGGCGAGCACCGAGGGTCCGTTGAGCGCCAGGAGCACCTGGGTGTGGGTGTCGTGTCGGAACATCTGCTCGCACCGCAGTCCCTCGCCGTCGCGCTCCACCTCGTCGGGGGCGTGACTGATCACGTTCACGTGAGCGTCCCCCCACTGGTACTCGAGCCGGTTGGACCCGTCGGTGGGGTCGGTGTCGGGAACGGGCACCCATCCGAACGGGGCCCACGCCTCGGCCCCGACCCGCCTGGCGACGAGACGCCTTGCGCCTTCGGCCATGTGAGACCCCCTGATCTACGCTGACGGCGCCGTCAGTCTACGGCCCGTGAATCGAGAGCGAGGGAGGATCTGGCGATGGACGTTCGCAGCATCGAGGACGTGGAGCCCGTGGTCGAGCACAACGGCACGGTCCCGGTGTGGTGGCTGTTCAAGTCGCGCGAGATGAAGGAGATCACCGACGGAGGATTTCTCGAGTTGGTGAACGAGTTCGAGGTGGCCGGGGGAGGCTATGTCTTCCCTCACTCCCATCCGACCCACGAGTTCTACTACGTGACCTCGGGGCGCGGCATCATGACCATCGACGGCGAGGACCGCGACATCGTCCAGGGAGACCTCGTGCACATTCCTCCCGACAAGGTCCACAGCCTCCGCCCGGTGAGCGACCACGCGCCCATCCATTGTTTCTGCTTCGCTATCGGCGTGAAGGACTCGGGGCCGATCGACTACACCAGCCATTGAGCGAGCAACCGGTGCGGGCAGCTCTGCGCCCGGCGATCTCCCCCCGTTCGTGGCGCGCGTCCTTGTAACCCGCCGGCTCCCCGCGGGAGGCCTCGACCCACTCGTCGACGGGGGCCACGAGGTGCTCCAGCGGCCCGGCGACACGCCCTACACCCAGGCCGAGCTCCTCGAGGCGGCTTCGGCGGTCGATGCCGTGGTGTGCTTGCTCACCGATCGCATCGATGACCGTGTCCTGGAGGTGGGCGCATCGCACAGTCTTCGCGTGGTCGGGAACGTGGCCGTGGGGTACGACAACATCGACGTCGCAGCCGCCCGGCGGTTGGGCGTGGCGGTGTGCAACACCCCCGGCGTCCTGGACGAGACCACCGCCGATGTGGCCTTTCTCCTGATACTCGCCGCCTCACGACTCGCCTCTGATGCCGAGCGGGATCTGCGCGACGGTGCATGGTCGGGTTGGGGCGTCACCCAGTACCTGGGATACGACGTGCACGGCGCCACGCTGGGGCTCGTCGGCTACGGGCGCATCGGGAGAGCCGTGGCCCGGCGCGCTTCGGGGTTCGGCATGCAGGTCCTGCACCACACCCGCCACCCCACCGGGATGCCCGGCTATGTGGAACGGCTCGACCACCTCCTGGCCGAGTGCGACATCCTCAGCCTCCACGTTCCCCTGACCGACGCCACCCGGCATCTCATCGGGGCGCGGGAACTGGCCCTGCTGCGGCCGCACGCCGTGGTGGTGAACACCGCCCGGGGACCGGTCGTCGACGAGGAGGCGCTGGCCGAGGCCCTGCACACCGGAGCCGTCTTTGCGGCCGGCCTCGACGTCTACGAACGCGAGCCCGAGGTGCACCCCCGCTTGCTGAACGCTCCCCGCACCGTGCTGCTCCCCCACATCGGCAGTGCCAGCCACGCCACCAGGACCCAGATGGCCCGCGTGGCCTGTCAGGGGGTGTGCGACGTGCTGGCCGGACGCAAGCCTGCCAACCTCGTCACCGCCTGAGCCATCCGTCCGCCCTTTGGCCCGGCTCCGATGGGCTGGTCATCGTCATGGGGACGGTGCGCCGGTCACCGGAGAGGAGTCGAGCCCGAGGAGCGCCAGGGTCGTGCGACCCTGGCGCAAGGCGACGAACATCGCCTCCTCCTTCTCGGCCCGCGCCTGACTGGCGCCGAGCACGTCGTCGATCGTCGCCGCCGTGACTACCGCCACGCCGTCGGCGTCGCCCACGAGCCAATCCCCCGCCGCCACCGACACCCCTCCGACCTCGACGGGTGCTCCCACCGCACCGGGCCGGTTCTTCGAGGCACCTCGCAGTGCCACCGTCGTGGAGAACACCGGGAACCCGAGTGCCTCCAACGCGGTCGTGTCCCGGACACCTCCGTCGATCACGAGGCCGGTGATCCCCCGCACCTGCGCGGCGGTGGTCAGCACCTCGCCCCAGTAGCCGAGCTCGTCCTCGCCCCCCACGTCGACAGCCAGTGCACTGCCGGCCGGAGCGCTCGCCACCGCCACGTGCAGCGCGAGGTTGTCAGCCGGACTACAGCGCACGGGGAAGGCGGGCGCCGCCAAACGGGCGCCGGGCCACACCGCCTTGATGCGAGCGCGCATGGGGTGGCCCCCCGACTCGCCCACGGTGGCCGCTCCGAGCGCGAGGAGCTGCGCCCCGAGTGCCGCGTGGTCAGAGGCTTCTTCAGAACCGGGCATGGCGGCTGCTCCCAATCTGTTGCGGTCCGGGGACGGGAGGCGATGGTAGCCCTGCCCTCACCGACGCCCGTCGCCGACCTCGGGCACCTCCATCATGGCCGTGAGCTGTTCGAGGTAATGGGCACGAGATCGGTGCCGAAAACGCAGCGACAGGCCCGTCGCTCCGATGTCGCGATACCCCCGCACCGTCGTCGCCGTGGCCTGGGGATCGCCGACGGGATCAAGGGGCGGTTCGGGCGCGAGGACGACGTCGAACGCGCCATCCCGGGCCTCGAGCGCCGCCACGACGTCGGCGGCCCCGAGCATCGTGCCCAGGTCATCGAGCGACAGGCCGAAAGGGATCCACCCGTCACCCAGTTCGAGGGCACGGCGCAGGGACCGCCGGGTGCGGCCTCCCACCCAGATGCGCACCCGAGACTGGACGCCGCTGGGCTCGACGACAAAGCCCGAGTACTCGAAGTGCGTCCCCGAGTAGGTCGGCACCCGTTGGGAGAACGATGCCCGGATGGCACGCAGGGCGTCGTCGCTGCGCGCCCCGCGGCCCGCAAACGCAGCGCCCAACAACTCGAACTCCGCTTCGAGGGACCCCACGCCGACGCCGAGGATGACGCGCCCGCCGCTGGCGACGTCGAGCGTGCCGTAGCGCTTCACCACCTCGAGCGGGTGGTGGTAGCCGAGAACCAGGACATGAGACAGGAGCCCGATGGTGTCGGTCGACGCCGCCACGAAACTCAGGGTCGTGAGGGGGTCCCAGTACCGCCCGCCCCGGGTGGCGGCGGTGTCCACGGGAATGGCCACGTGTTCGGGGCACGACACCCACCCGTACCCCAGGCGCTCGGCCGCCCGGGCCACCTCGACGATGTCGTCGATCCCGCCCTGCTGCTCCCATTGGGGGACGTCGAACCGGGGATTGAGATTCACCACCGGCGTCACGATGCCCAGGCGCACCTGTGCCCTCCTCCTCCGCGGCTGTGCGGCTCGTTCCGGTCGCGGCGCCGACCATCATGGCGGGATTTCCGACCCCGCTCCCGTGCGGGCGGCCACCCGACGCGTACCCTGGCGCGATCAGGCAAGCAGGGCAATGGCGGCGATGACGCCCACGACGACGATGATGCCGCGCAGCAGCGGGGCCGGAAGCCGGCGGCCCAGCGTCCCACCCAGCTGGCCTCCGACGACCGAGCCCGCCGCCAAGAGCCCGGCCGCCTCCCACGCCACGTGGGCGAAGACGATGAAGATGATCCCGGCGACGGCATTGACGACGAGGGCGAGCACGTTCTTGGTGGCATTGAGCCGCTGCAGATGATCGGTGAGGAAGATGCCGAGTAACGCCAGGAGGATCACGCCCTGGGCGGCCCCGAAGTACCCTCCGTACACCCCGGTCAGGAAGACCGTCACGAACAACACCGCGCCGCCGTGCGTAGGGCGATGCTCTCGAAGCGCCAGGCGCGCCGACAGGCGGGGCTGCAGCGCCACGAGCACGCACGCCACCAGGATGAGCACGGGCACCACGTGGCGGAACACGCTTCCCGGCAGGGCCAGGAGCAAGACCGCACCGGTGGCGCCCCCGCCCAGCGCGGCGGTCCCCAGGACCAGCAACCGGGGCCGCTGGCCGCGCAGCTCCGACCGGTACGCGAAGGAGCCGCTCAACGACCCCGCCACAAGCCCGACCGAGTTGCTGACATTGGCCACGACCGGGGAGAAGCCGAAGGCCAGCAGGGTGGGAAAGGTGATGAGCGAACCTGAACCCACGATGGTGTTGATGGTCCCGGCGACGAGGCCCGCGCCGACGATGGCGAGCGCTTCGAGCACGGACATGGAGAGGGTCTACCGGAGTGGACGCGGTGGCTCAATACCGTGCCGAAACCAGACGGCCCGGTCCGAGACTCAGGGCCCCAACCGGTGACCGACCCACCACCCCGCCGAAGCGTCACTGCCGGGTCGGTGTGGCGCCTCCTCGTCGGTCGACCCCTGGCATCGAGCCAGACGGCCCACGAGCAGATCACTCAGGTGCAGGGCCTCTCGGCGCTGTCTCTGGACGCCTTGACCTCTGTGGCGTACGGGCCCGAGGCGATCCTGGTGGTCCTGGCCGTGGCGGGAGTCGGTGCGCTGCATCTCATCCTGCCCATCACCGTGGCCATCGTGGTGCTGCTCACCATCCTCGTCTTGTCCTATCGACAGGTCATCGACGCGTATCCGTCCGGGGGAGGCGCCTACGCGGTGGCACGCGCCAATCTCGGTACCGACGCCAGCCATGTGGCCGCCGCTTCTCTCGTCGTCGATTACACGCTCACCGTGTCCGTGTCGATCGCGGCGGGGGTCGGGCAGCTCACCTCGGCCTTCCCCGGGCTCGCCTCGGCCACCGTGCCGTTGTGCCTGGGGGTGTTGGCATTCGTCATGGTGCTGAACCTACGGGGACTGGGCGACAGCGCCCGCGCCTTTCTCCTGCCGACCATGATCTTCATCGTCGGCATCCTGGGCATCGTCGCCGTCGGCCTCATCCACCCCCTCGCCCTCCATGTTCCACAACTCGGACGCCCGATGGCGGCCACACGCGGGCTCGAGACGGTCGGGGTCTTGTTGGTGCTGCGGGCGTTCGCGGCGGGGTGCAGCGCCCTCACGGGGGTGGAAGCCATCGCCAACGGCGTCCCACTGTTCCGCGAGCCCCGCCAGGTGCGCGCCAAGCGCACCGAGGCCATGCTGGGTGTGGTCCTGGGCGTCATGCTCCTGGGACTCGCCTCCTCGCCCTGCGATTTCACATCCAGCCCCGCAGCGGCCAGACCGCGCTCAGCCAGATCATGGGCGAAGCCGTGGGACGGCACTTCGCGTACTACCTCGTCTCGCTGGCCGTCACCGCGGCATTGGCGCTGGCGGCCAACACCTCGTTCGGGGGACTGCCGGTTCTCGCCAGCCTCTTGGCTCGTGACCACTTCCTCCCGCACATCTTCACGGTGCGCGGCGACCGCCAGAACTACAACTACGGCATCGTGGTGCTGGCCCTGTTCTCCGGCGGCCTGCTCGTGGCCGTGAACGGAGCGACGCAGCGGCTGATCCCGATGTTCGCCATCGGTGTCTTCACCGGCTTCACGTTGTCCCAAGTGGGTCTGGTCGTGCACTGGCACAGGACGCGGCCACCACGATGGAGACAACGGGCCGTGATCAACGGTGTGGGCGCCCTCGCCACCGCCGCGTCCACGATCATCTTCCTCGTCTCGAAGTTCACCTCCGGTGGGTGGGTGGTGGTCGTCGCCGTCGTGGTCTTTGTCACCCTCTTCCGACGCATCCGCCGCTACTACGCGCGGGTCGCAGATATCCTCGGGTTCGCCACGCCGCCTCCCAAGCCACGCGGGAACGCGGACACGTTCGTGATCGTCCCCGTGATCAGCGTCTCGAGCCTGACGGCCCGGGCCCTCAGTGAAGCGTTGTCCATCGGCCACGAGGTAGTGGCCGTCACCGTGGCGTTCGATGACGACGATCAGGCCGAGGAGCTGAGCCGGCAATGGGACGCCTGGCAACCGGGAGTGGAGTTGCGTGTCCTGCACACCGAGTACGCGTCGGTGACGAAGCCCATCCTGGCCTTCATCGACGAGGAATTGGCCACGAGGGACGGGCAGATCGTCGTCCTCATCCCTGTCGTCGTCCCCACCCACGTGCGGTACCGCTTGTTGCACAACCACATGGAGGTGCTCCTGTCGGCTGCACTGAGAACCCGGACGGACGTCATCGTGGCGAGCGTGCCCGTGTCGCTGAACGCCGACCCACCGGCCGATGAGACACCGAGCGCGAACTCACGCCGTCGCGAGGATGAGGACACGGGGCTGTCACAATGACCGGCGATGCCTGACACCCCCTCCTCTGCCGACCCCGACGCCCAGGGCTCCGACTCCAACGGGCAGGGTCACAACGGCCACACACCGGAGGCGGCGCCGGGCCCGGGCCCGTGGGGACAGCGCGACGTGCCACCGCCTGAGCCGGGCACGTACCTCCCGCCGGGATACGGGCCGCCGGGGTACGGACCCCCCCTGTCGCCCTACGCCAGCTTCGGCGCACGGGTGGGCGCGTGGCTCATCGACTGGGTCATCACGAGCCTCATCGATGCGATCGTGCTCGTCCCGCTCCACGCCGTCCATCAGACGGCGACCACCAACGGCTCGCATTCGAGTCTCCTGTCGCGCTACACCGTGACGAACCAGGGGGCCCTGCTCGCGGTGCTCATCGTCTTCATCTACACGACCGCGCTCATCGGGTCGGCGCGTGGACAGTCGGTCGGGATGATGGCCCTGGGCGTCAGGGCCGTCGACGCTGCCAGCGCCGCACCGATCGGGCATGCACGCGCACTGGCGCGCGGCGTGTTCGAGTACCTGCTGTTCGTGTTGCTCTTCGCGCCGTGGATTCTCGACATGCTCTTCCCACTGTGGGACTCCCGACGACAGACTCTGCATGACAAGGTCACGAACACGGTCGTGATCAGAGCCCGATAACTCGCGCCCAGCATCGCCCCCCACCGTGCGGTCGGCGCCGACGGGCGACCATCCCGGAGCGCCATTCTCTCGTTCGCGCCTGCAATTTTTCGTACGGCGAACGTGAGCGACGCGCGTTGTGGTCGACCTCGAAACCGAGTCGACACGACCAGGGGCGATCGCTAAGGTCCGCCTCGCAGGGGCAAGTACCGATCGCTTGCCCGAACTCCCAATCTCCGAAGGACCGCTCGACGCGGCACGCGAACGATCCTGATGAGCGAGGGAAGGGCGAGAGTTGGTACACGAGCAACACGTGTGACGGACGTTCACAGGGAGCTGCTGTGTTGAGCCTGATCCGACTTTCTCCACCACGCCACGCGATCCGACACCAAAAGCGAGGGGTGATGCGCCACCCCGCGACGAAAGTCGTGGCCGCGCCCCTGGTGACAGCCACGGCCGTGGTGACCATGGACTCCATCGACGGCACGTCCGCGCCACAAACACAGGTAGCGGACTCGGGCGCGCCGCATCCGACGGTGCCGCAGCCGAACACGCCAACTCCGCAGGTCACGACCACGACAGCCCCGGCTCCCACCACGACGATCCCGGCCCCACCCACCACCATCGCGGTCCCGCTGAGCACCACGCGCACCACGAGCACCGCCACCCACTTGTGGCCGACCAGCACCGCCGCTCGGTCGACACCACCCCGCCGGGCCGCCCCTCCGGCGAAAGTGGCGGTCAAGGCCGCGGCCCCGGCCGGTTCGGGTACCGCCCTCGACGCGGCGGTCGTCGGACCCCACACGTCCAAGACGACCCTGCTGGGAGACTACGCCGGGTCGGGCGACCCCTCGGCTCTCGGCAACTTCGCGTCGATCACCGGGACCCACCCCGTCCTGGCCTCTGACTACCTGCTCCGCACGAGCGGTTGGGACGGGATGGACGGAGCGGGCGGATCAGAGGACTGGATGCTCGACCAGTGGCGGAACTCCGGATATCGGCTCGTCCTCGGTGTGCCGATCCTGCCCGGCGGCTCGGGGGGAACCCTCGCCGACGGTGCCGCGGGTGACTACAACCAGTACTTCACCATCCTCGCCCAGACACTGGTCAATGACGGTGCCGCCAACGCCATCCTCCGACTGGGCTGGGAGTTCAACGGCACGTGGTACCCGTGGAGTGTCGCCAACAACACCGATGCCCAGAACTTCGCCGAGTTCTGGCGCCAGATCGTCACCACCATGCGGGCCGTGCCGGGCCAGCAATTCAAGTTCCTGTGGAACCCCAACGGGGGCGGATCGTCGAGTTGGAATCTCGAGCTCGCCTACCCCGGCTCGGCCTACGTCGACTACATCGGCACCGACGTCTACGACGAGTACTGGGGGAACCCCTTCACACCCCAGGCCTCGTGGAGCAACGCGGTCACCCAGACCTGGGGCCTCAACTGGCTGACGACCTTCGCCGCGGCCGAAGGCAGGCCGATCGCCATCCCGGAGTGGTCGGTCGATTTCCGCAGCGACGGGTACGGCTTGGGGGACGACCCCTACTTCATCAACCAGTTCGCCAACTGGATCGCAGCGAACAACGTGGCGTTCACGTGCATCTTCTCCTACGACGACACCGCCGGCGGCCAGGACAACGACATCACCGACGGCCGGTTCCCCAACGCCCTCGCCGCGTTCCGGGCCGACTTCGGCTGATGGTCACGCGGCGCGTCTTTCAAGCCACTCAGTCCTTCAGCTCGACGACGATCTCGAGGTAGGGCCGGCTGCCCACGTTGCGTGCCGACTCGACGCCGCCGCGCGCCACGTGGACGACGGCGCCGGGGACGACGTCAGCCTCGAGGTAGTGGCGAAAGGGGCCCTTCGAATCGGGCTCGGGCACGACGGCGATGCGATCCCCCGCCACCTGCACGAGCAGGTGGTCGAGCGCGTGCCGGTGGACGTCGCCCTGCTCCCCCGGTGCCAGGCGCACCTGCCACACCCGCACGCGGTCGTTCTCGAAGACGACTTTCGTCCCCAGGTCCCCGAGCACGCGTTCCTCGTTCATGACGCCGTGCCCTGCCGGCGGCGCGGCGCGGGTCGGGCCGACATCGTCCCACCGGCCTCGACTCCCCCCAGGACGAAACCGACCAGGTGGTCGACGTCGTCGACCGAGGCCACGCGGTGACGGGCCAGGTGGTCGTGCAAGGTGGCGAAGACGAGCCGGTAGACGGCCTCGGCGTCGCGTCGCGTCGCGTCGGCCCCGGGGCGGCCGCGCCGCCGGGGCCCGGGGCGCTGCAGCTCGTCGAGCGGGGCGACGAGGAGGCCCACGAGAAGGTCGACCGACTCTTGCTGCTCGTCGGGGAACTGCTCGACCAGCCGGTCCTGGTGGGCGAGGAACGGGCGGGTCCGGGCCGCCGCCTGCGGGTTCGACGCCTGGGCCAGCACCCCTTCGATCCATGCCCGCACCTTGTCCTGCGCCGATGTCGCCCGGGCCATGCGGTGCTCGAGATAACCGAGCAGCGTGCGCCGGCCGTCGTCGAGGATGACCAGCATGAGCTCGTCCTTCGACCGGAACAGGCGGTAGAACGTCTGCGTCGACAGACCCGCCTCGGCCAGCACCTCGCGCAGCGACGGGTCGATGCCGCCCGTGCGCTCGATCAGGCGGTAGGTGGCGTCCACGATCCTCCGGACATCGTCGACGTACCCGGCGTGGCGGTCGGCGGCGGATCGCTCGAGGGCCCGACTCGCCAGCGTCTCACTCATTCCCGCCATCCGCGCTCCTCGGTTCCCGTGCCGACCGGGCCCACCGCCACCCCGCAGCACACTGTTCTCCCACTCTAAGATCACCGTTCTGCGATGGGCAAGGTCCCGAGACCAGAGCACAGGAGGTCACCCGTGCGGGGCGAGCTGACCGTTGGCGACGTCTTTCGCAACGCGGCGCGCGCCACGCCCACGCGTGGCGCCGCGGCCCTGGGCGACACCGTCGTGACATTCGCCGACATCGACCGGGGTGCCAACCGGGTGGCCCACGTGCTGCAGAGTCTCGGCGTGGGGCACGGCGATCGGGTGGTGGTGTGGAGCTCGACCAGCCTCGACCTCGTCCCCTTGGTGGCGGCACTGGCCAAGCTGGGCGCGGTCTTCGCCCCTATCGGTGCCGCCCTCGCCCTCGACGAGGCCGTCATGGTGGCATCGTCGGCACGGCCCGCCCTCGTCGTGGTGGACGCCGACCATGGACAGGAGGGCGAAGCCGTGGCGACACGGATCGAGGCGCCGCTCGCCACGAGCTCGGGACTCGTCCACGAGGCGCCGCTGCACCCGGGTCCGGGGGCGTCCCTGGCCGCGTTGGCGCGTACCGCCGCCGACGTCGACGTGCGCTGTGTCGCGCTCTCTGAAGCCGATCCCCACGTCGTGTTCTTCACGAGCGGCAGCACGGGCCGGCCCAAGGGCGCAGTGCTCTCGCACCGCGTCAACGTGTTGCGCAGTCACGCCGGTGCCCTCCTCGAACCGCGCGGGCCCATGGTGTGCCCGTATCCCTTGTCGCACATGGGGGCCTGGACCATCGCCCTGCAGCAGTGGCAGGCGCGCGGCCTGGTGGTGTTCCTCGACCACGCCGATGCCCGTGCCATCACCACGGCCGTGGCGCGCCACGGTGCCACCCGTCTCAACGCCATCCCTGCGGTGTGGGGGCGCATCCTGGCGACAGGGACGGGCGGGCCCATCCCGGCGCTGGCCTCCCTGCGCTTCGCGGACACCGGGACCTCGGCCACCCCGCTCGAGCTCCTGACCGGCATCGAGCGGGCCGCCCCCGACGCACACATCCGAGTCTTCTACGGGTCCACCGAAGCGGGGAGCGTAGCGTCGCTCGACCACACCGACATCAGGCGCAAACCGGGGAGCTGCGGCGTGCCGGCACCGGGGACAGAGGTCCGCGTGGACGACGACGGCGAGTTGTGGGCGAGGGGACCGCTCCTGTTCGACGGGTACCTCGACGACCCCGCGTCCACGGACGAGGCCCTCGTGGACGGCTGGTACCGCAGCGGGGATCTGGCCGAGGTCGACGAGGAGGGCTACCTCACCATCGTAGGACGGGTGCGCGACGTCATCCGTACGGGCGGCGAGACGGTGTCGCCTTCCGAGGTCGAAGCGGTCCTGGCCCGGCACCCCGCCGTGGCCGACGTGGCGGTGGTGGGCGTGGCCGACCCCTCGTGGGGAGAGATCGTGTGCGCGGTGGTCGTTTCCGTCCCGGGCGCAGCTCCCCCATCGCTCGAGGACCTGCGGGGGCTGTGCGGCCGGTCGCTCGCGCCCTTCAAGCACCCCCGCCGGCTCGAGATCACCGAGGCCATCCCCCGCACGGCCTCGACGCTCCAGGTCCAGCGGCGCCTGCTGGCCGAGCGATTCTCCTGACCACGACCTCGGGGGCCCCTTCGAGACTTGCAGAACACCGTTCTTAATTTTTAAGATCACTGTTCTCGAAGGGACGGAGGCGGTCCCGGAGGTGGAGGGTCGGTGGAGCGGGAGCTCGTGGTGAGTGGCATCGGGGGCCAAGGGGTGCAGCTGGCCGCCACCGTCCTCGCCCACGCGGCCGTCGCCGAGGGCCGCACCGTGCAGGTCTTCGGCAGCTACGGCGGCATGATGCGGGGCGGCAACACCGAAGCCACCCTGGTCGTGGCGGACGGCCCCGTCGAGGCCCCCCCGACCATCAGCGCGGCATGGTCGGTCATCCTCATGCACCACGAATTCTCCGACCACGCCCTGTCGTGCCTCCGGCCCGGCAGCGTCGCCCTCGTGAATTCCACCGTCTTCGAGCATGACTTCGACCGGACCCCCTACACCGTCGTCGACGTCCCCGCCGCGGCCATCGCCCTCGACCTGGGCAACCTCATGGTCGCCTCGATGGTCATGGCCGGCGCCTACGCCGCGGTGACAGGGCTTGTCGGGATGCCCGCCCTCTTCGAGGCGGCACGCCAGGCACTCCCCTCCTATCGCGCCCAGCACGCCGAGCTCAACGCACGCGCCCTCGAGGCCGGGTTCAGTGCCGCGCCGCAGCCCCGCGCCCCGGCGTGGGCGACCGATGCGCTGGCACGGTCATGAGCGGCGACGGAACGGGCCCTGGCCTCGGCGTCACCCGAGGCACCGTCGTCATCGACGTGGACGCGTGCAAGGGATGCGACCTGTGCATCGACGCGTGTCCCCCCGGGGTCCTCGTGATGACGAGGGAGACGGTCAACGGGCGCGGCTACCGCTTCCCCTTGCTGTTGGAGGGCTGCACCGGGTGTGCGGCGTGCTCGGCGGTGTGCCCGGACTTCGTCTTCCAGGTCTACAAGTACGACACACCCCTCGACGTGTCGGCCGGCGTCCGGTGACCGCGCAACTGCTGGAGGGCTCCGAGGCGATCGCCGACGCCATGATCGCGGCGGGTTGCCGGTTCTTCGCCGGGTATCCGATGACCCCGTTCACCGAGGTGCTCGAGCACATGGCCCGCAAGCTGCCCGCGGTGGGCGGCGTGTGCATGAACGCCGAGAGCGAGATCGAGGCGGTCGGCATGGCGTGGGGAGCCGCCGCCACGGGGACCCCGGCGGCGACAGGGTCGACGGGCCAGGGCCTGTCGCTCATGCAGGAGTCCCTGGCCGAGATCACCCTGGCCCGGCTGCCCCTGGTGGTGCTGAACATGGCCCGGGCCCAGGGCGACTACTACCAGGCCACGCGGGGCGGGGGCCACGGCGACTACCGCCACATCGTCCTCGCCCCCGCCGATGTCGCCGAGGCCGTCGCGCTCGTCCAGGTCGCCTTCGACCTCACGGCCCGCTGGCGCAACCCGGTGGTCGTGATGGGTGACTACTACCTGGCCCACACGGCGCAGTCCGTCGCCGTCGAGCCCCTCGACCTCGGGCCCCGGCCCGAGCCCGACTGGGCTCTGGACGGTTCCACCGGCGGTTCGGGACGGGCCAAACTGCTGTCGTTCCTGGGCTCGGTCAAGCAACGCGACGACGTCGGCTACGACCTGTCGCAGCATTACGCGGCCTGCGCGGCGGCCACCGAATCGATGTTGGCCTCGATCGAGCCCCGAGCGGAGTGCCTCGACACCGAGGACGCCGAGGTCGTGGTGGTGGCGTTCGGCACGCCGGCCAAGTACATCAAGGCCGCCGTCCGCGTCCTGAGGGCGCAAGGGGCGCGGGTGGGGCTGGTCCGGCCCATCACCTTGCTGCCGTTCCCGTCCGCCGCGGTGGCGAGGGCCGTCCAGGGGGCCCGCGCCGTCGCGGTGTACGAGAACAACCAGGGTCAGATGGTCGACGACGTCCGCCTGGCGGTGCTGGGCCGCGCGCCGGTCCACTTCATCGGGGGTCTCAGCCTCGACAGCTCGGGCTTCGGCATCGCGCCCGATCTCGACGTGTCGGTGCTCCGACGCCGGATCGAGGACGTCCTGGGATCTCCACCATGACGCGCACCACCCGTGTCGAGGGACGGATCGTGGTGCGGACCGACCGGGCCCCCGACGAGCCGGCCCGCCTCGTCGACGACTTCACTCCGGCCTTGATCGACGTGGGCGCGCACCACCTGTGCCCCGGATGCGGCGAGCCCATCGCCATGCGCGCCGCGCTCGAGGCCGTGGCCGAGCTGGAGCTGATGCGCCGGACGATCGGCGTGTTCGGCATCGGCTGTTACACGGCCTTCTCGAACAACCTCGACATCGAGGTGCTCCAGGCTCTGCACGGCCGGGCCCCGTCGGTCGCCACCGGCGTGAAGCGGGCCCGCCCCGACACCGTCGTCCTCACCATCCAGGGGGACGGGGACATGGTCAACGAGGGACTGCAGGAGGTCATCCACACCGCGGCCCGGGGTGAGAACGTGACCTGCGTCATGCTCAACAACGGCGTCTTCGGGGAGACGGGCGGGCACATGACGGCGACGACCGTCCTCGGCCAACGGACCAAGACCAGCCTCGAAGGACGCGACGCCGTCGCCCACGGGCGCCCCATCCTGCTCGCCACGCTGCTGGCCCAACTCGACGGCGCCGCCTACGTGGCCCGGGGCGCGGTCAACAGCGCGGGCAACGTGGCCCGGACCAAGAAGATGCTCCTCCAGGCTCTGCGCACCCAAGTGGCCGGGGCGGGGTTCTCGTTCGTGGAGATCCTCACCATGTGCCCGACGGGATGGTTCGTCGAGACCCAGGAGGCCCCGGGATACCTGGCCGAAAACCTCGCCGCGGTACACACCGGGGGCGTGCTCAAAGACGTGTTGGGCGACAGCGCCCGCGAGGAGAAGCCGTGACGCTGGGACCGAACTCCTTGGTGCTGTGCTCGGGCACCATCGCACGCGAGACGAGCTTTCGCGACCGCCTGGCGGCGGCGGCCGCCGCCGGGTACGACGCCATCTCGCTGTGGGGCCGCGACCATGCCCAGGCCCGCCGCGAGGGCCACAGCGACGGCGAGATGCGCACCATGCTCGACGACCACGGACTCGTCGTGGCCGAGGTCGACCCGGCGTGGTGGTGGACCCCCGGTGCCCCCGAGATCGGGCGGAGCCTGATCGAGGTCGACCCCATGGACGTCTTCCGCTACGGCGAGGACGATCTGTTGCGCATCGCCGAAGCCGTGGGGGCCCGTTCGCTCAACGCGGCCGAGGTCCTGGGCGGGACCTGGACCGTCGAGGAGGGAGCCGAGGCGTTCGCGGCCCTGTGCGACCGCGCCGCGCAGCACGGGCTCCTCGTCCACCTGGAGTGGCTGGCGTGGTCGAAGGTCCCCGACGTGGCGACGGCGTGGGAGGTGGTCCGCATGGCCGACCGGCCCAACGGCGGGCTGAACGTCGACACCTGGCACTGCGCCCGCACCGGCACCACCGCGGACGAGCTGCGCGCCCTGCCCGGCAACCGGGTGCTCGCCATCCAGCTCGACGACGCGCCCCTCGTGGCCGAGGAGAACCTGATCGACGCCACACTGCACGACCGGCAGCTGCCCGGTGAGGGCGAGCTCGACCTCACCGGGTACCTGGGCGCGCTGCGCGATATCGGGGTGCGCTGCCCCGTGGGGGTCGAGGTCTTCTCCGACAAGCTCCACGCCTCGGGCGCGCCCCACGCGGCGCGGGCCGCCGCCGAGGCCACCCGCCGGGTCCTGGACGCGGCACGCTGGGACCGATCGTGAGCGGACCGGGCACCCCGACCCGGCGTCTCGGTGCGGTCGTCGTGGGGACGGGGTTCGGGTGCTACACCCATGTCCGCGCCCTGCGCCACGCCGGCTTCGACGTACGTGCCCTGGTGGGACGGGACCCCGATCGCACCGCGGCGCGCGCCTCGATGTTCGACGTCCCCGTCGGCTGCGCCACCCTGGCCGAGGCGCTCGCGCTCTCTGGTGTGGACGCCGTCACCATCGCCACACCGCCGCACACCCACGCCGAGCTCGCCCTGGAGGCCATCGGCTCGGGAAGACACGTGCTGTGCGAGAAGCCCTTCGCCCGCGACACCGCCGAGGGGCGCACCGTGCTGCGCGCCGCCGAGGGGGCCGGGATCGTCCATCTCCTGGGCACCGAGTTCCGCTACGACGCCGGGCAGGCGCTGCTGGCCGAGGCGGTGTCGACCGACCTGATCGGCGCGCCGCGCATGGCCACCTGGCTCATGCACGTCCCCATGCTCGCCGATCCCCACGCCGAGGTGCCGGCCTGGTGGGCGGACGCCTCGGCGGGCGGGGGGTGGCTGGGCGCGCACGGTTCCCAGCTCATCGATCAGATCCGAGCCACCCTGGGCGACTTCGCTGGGGTGAGCGCGTCCCTCGTCCACGTCGTCGACCGACCGATGACCGCCGATGACGGGTTCGTCGTGCACTTCCGCATGAGGAACGGGTGTGTGGGTGTGCTGCAGAGCACGGCCTCGGACCGTGGCATCGTCGTCGAGACCCGCGTCACCGGGTCCACCGGCACGGCATGGATCGAGGGCGTCGGGGACAAGGTCAAGGTGGCCGACGCCGCGGGGGTACGGACGCTCGAGGTGCCCGACGACCTGCGCGGCGACCCCGCTCCTGCCCTGCCCGAGGGGGCCGTCACGACAACCTATGAACAGATGATCACCTTCGGTGTGGAGTACGGGCCCTATACGCGTCTGGCGGCAGCCTTCCGCGACCGGATCCTCGGAGTCGCCGGGGCGGGGCCCGACCCGGCGACCTTCGTCGACGGCGTGGCCCAGATGGCCGTGCTCGACGCGGCCCGCCATTCTGCGCACCACGGAGGCGAATGGACCGAGGTGGCGCGCACCGACGCGTCCGCCTAGTAGGAGCGCCTCCGCGCTCAGGCCCGGGGACGAATATCCGCGAACGGACAAGGGCGAGGATGTACCGTCTGCCCATGGCCGTGACGCGGCTGGGCGATTCTCGACGAGGACCGGTGAACCGACGCGGACCTCCCTTCGCTGCGTCCCGCGACACGTTGCCGGCCGCGCCTCGCGGCATCAAAGGCCACGGACAGTGACTCCTTCAAGTTTGCCGCGGCTCGTGACGACTCCTCACGTCGGGGCCGACGACTGTGAGCACGACAGCTCGGGCCGGCGCCGCAAGGAGGTGTTCCCGTGAGCATCGTCGATGCCATCACTGCGAGACAACCCGGCACGGTTCCGACCTCGGACGTCGGCATGAAGGTCGCCGTGCGAAACCGTTACCTCGGCACCTGGTGCGCAGGCTTCGAGATCGTGGCGTTGCATCTCGACGGGTACTCCATCCGCAGGACGTCCGACGGCGCGGTGCTCCCCCAGGTCATCCCCTTCAGTGATGTACGCGAACCGTGGGGCCCCGACACCGAGGGGACGAGCTGAACCACCTGCGCCACCACGGCCGGTCGCCGATCCATCGGCGACCGATATAGGGTGACGGCGTGGCCAGATCGAAAGAAACCCGCCCCGCCCGATCCGATCCCGAGCCGCTCGGCACCTTCGGGCGCTACGCCGGCCCCGCCACCCTGATCCTTTCCAGCCTGGCCGAGGGAACCAAGCACGGCTACACGCTGACCAAGGACATCGAGGCCTTCGCCGGCGTCCGTCTGGCCCCCGGGACCTTGTACGAGGCCTTGGCCCGTCTCGAGGGTCAAGGCCTCATCGAAGCGGTCCCCAGCGACGACCGACGTCGTCCTTACCGCTTGACGTCGACCGGCGCGGCTGCTCTGCGGACGCATCTCGCCGCGCAACGACGGGTGGCCGATCTGGGACTGCGTCGGCTGGCCGGCAGCTGGGGATGACGTGACCGACATTCCGATCGACGTCGCGCCGCGCGCCACACGGCTGTTGCGCTGGTACCCGAAGAGCTGGCGCTCGCGCTACGGCGACGAGTTCACCGAGCTGTTGATGGCCGAGCTCTCGGAACAGCCCCGCTCGTGGCGAAGGACGGGGGACGTCATCCGCGGCGGACTGGCGGCACGGGTCGCGAGCGCGGGCGTCGGCGGGCGCGCCCTCGATCCCTCCCTCCAGGCGCGCACCAGCCTGGCCGCGCTCGGGTGCGCTCTGGCCGGGTTCCTCGTGTTCGGCACGGCCATGTGGTCCCAGCTCACCATCGGATGGCAGTGGTCCCAACCCGACACCACGGCCACCACCGCGGCCATGGTGGTGATGTCGTGCACCATGGTGCTATTCGGCGCGCTCGCGGTCCTCGCCGCGCTCCCCGTGGCCTGGAACGCCCTCACCCGTCTGGCTCGCCGCCGGGGGCGAGGCCTCGTCGGGCCCTCGGCCCTGGTGCTGGGCGGTGGAGCGCTCCTGATCGCCGGGAGCCGCCACTTCGGCAACGGATGGCCGGGGACCGGTGGGCACGCGTGGGCCCATCAGGGCCTCGTTCCCGGCGGGGTGGCCGCCGTCTCGTGGTCTTCCACCTTGTCGGTCTCTTCGTACTGGGCACATCCCGGCGCGCTGTCCTCGTTTCCCACGGCCGAGATCGCTTGGATGGCGGTGAGCCCGGTGGCCGTGGTGTGCGTCGTCGTGGGGGCGGCCAAGGCTCTGCTCCGGCTGGAGCTGTCGCCCCGCACGCTGCGGTACGAGGCTCGGCTATCGACTGCGGCGGCCCTCGGCATGCTCGTCTTTCTCGGTGCGTGCTGCGCCTGGGTCCTCGAAGGCGGCCCCGGACCTCGCAACCTGTTCCACGCCGGGGCCATCGACGTCGCCGGGCTCGTCGTCATGACCGGGGCGTTGGTCGTCGCGTTCCGAGCGTCGTCTCGAGCCCGTGGCGCCGGCCTGCCGCGTACCGGCGCGCTGATCCGGGCGGGGTCGCGAAGGGGTGGAGGCACGACCGCCTGACACGGGCTGCCCCCATTGGCCTGGCCCGGCGCCCAGGTCAGACTCGTACAGAGACGGGATGCACGCCTCCCGTCGGTAGGGTCGAGGGGGCGCGTGAGGCGACCGGCCATGGCTGGGAGGTGGCGATGAACCGGTCGACGCTGCCCGTGGCCTGGTACCGGTTCCGATCCACCCTGGTGGGGCGCCGAGGGGGCTACCTGTCGCTCATCCTTCTCGTGGGCCTGGTGGGCGGGGTGGCCATGGGGGCCATTGCCGGGGGCCGTCGCACCCAGTCGTCGTTCCCCGCCTACCTGGCCAGCACCAATCCCTCCGACTACGCGGCGATCACCGCCGTGATCAATCCGCTCATCGGGTCCACGCTCGGTTACAACCCGGCGCTCCTGCACCGCATCGCCCGACTGCCCCATGTCAAGCGGGTCGGGAGCGGGTCGGGGCTCAACGTGATCCCGTTGGGTCCGAACGACACTCCCCTCGACGTGCCGAGCTTCCCGCCCGCGGCGGGCAACGGGCTGGGGAGCGACGACGGGTACGGCTTCGATCAGGACCGGCTCACGGTCGTCGAAGGACAGCTCCCCGATCCTCGGCGCGCCGACCAGATCGCGGTGCTGACCGCGGTGGCCAAGGTCGTCCACATCCACCTCGGCCAGCACATCCTCATGGGCGTCTACACAAATGCCCAGACGAACTCGCCCGCGTTCGGCAGCGCCAAGGTGACGCCATACCGCACGATCGAGGTCACCGTCACCGCGTTGGTGCTCCAGGCGCAGAACCTGATCGCCGACGACGTCGACAACTCGGTGTCCCTGGCGTTCTTCACCCCGGCCTTCACCCGACAATTCCTGGCGTGCTGTACCAACTACACGGCCTCGGGTATCCAGGTGGCGGGCCGAGCCAACCTCGGCCGCGTGGACACCGAGCTGCAAGGGGTCCTCCCTCCCAATTTCCCGGCCCCCATCGTCGTGTCCACCGTGGTCGCCAAGGCGGAACGCGCCCTCAAGCCCGAGTCCATCGCCTTGGGGGTGTTCGGGTTGATCGCCGCACTGGCGGCCTTACTCATCGCCGCCCAGGTGATCGGTCGCCAGACCCGACTGGCGAGCGACGACCTGCGCACACTCCGGGCGCTCGGCGCCGATCCGGCCATGACCACGGTCGACGGCCTCATCGGGATCGTCGGAGCGGTCCTCATCGGATCGGTGCTGGCCGTGGTGGTGGCGGTCGGCCTGTCTCCCCTCGCCCCCATCGGTCCGGTCCGGCCCGTCGATCCCACGCCGGGCCTCTCGTTCGACTGGACGGTGCTCGGTCTCGGCTTCGTGGTCCTTGTCCTCGGCCTCAGTGCCATCGCCGTCGTGCTCAGTTACCGGGCGGTGCCGCGTGGCGCGGATGAACGTCGCCGGCGCTCCGAAGGGCGACGGTCCGGGGCAGCCACGGCGGCGGCCTCACTCGGCCTGCCCACTCCGGCGGTCACGGGGGTGCGCTTCGCGCTCGAGCCGGGCGTGGGACGCAACGCTGTGCCGGTCCGCTCGGCCATCTTGGGAGCCGCGCTCGCCGTCGTCGTCGTGGTCAGCACGGTGACGTTCTCAGCCAGCCTCAATTCCCTGGTGTCGCATCCCCGCCTGTGGGGCTGGAATTGGGACTCGATCTTGTCGGCAGGCGGAGGATCGGGAAACATCCCCGACCATCGCGTCACCCAACTCCTCGACGCGGACCGCTACGTGCGGTCGTGGTCGGGCGCCTATGCCTACGACCTCCACATCGACGGGCAGGTCATCCCGGTGCTCGGAGAGCGCCCCGGCGCCGCGGTGCAGCCCCCCGTGTTGTCCGGGCACGGGCTCGCCGGTCCCGGGCAGATCGTGCTGGGAGCCATCACCTTGGCCCAGCTCCACAAGCACATCGGTGCCACGGTGACCGAGAGAGCCGGGTCCGGCAAGACGACGACCCTGCAGATCGTGGGCGTGGACACCATGCCCACCATCGGCGCGGGAGGTGGACCGCACCTCGAGATGGGGATCGGGGCCCTGCTCCCGTACACCCTCATCCCGCCCGCGGCCCGCGACCCCTTCGACGATCCCGCGACCGGGCCCGAGGAGATCTTCGTGAACTTCCGGCCGGGTGTGAACGACAAAGCCGCGACCGCGTCGCTGCAGCGCATCGGCAATGAGGTGTCCAACACGTTCAACTTCGGCGTGTTCACCGGACCACCCCTACGCCCGGCCGAGATCATCAACTACCGCTCCATGGGAACCACACCTGCCATCCTCGGCTCGGCCCTGGCGGCCGGCGCCGTCGTGGCGCTGGGCCTCACATTGGTGGCGTCGGTCCGACGCAGACGGCGGGATCTGGCCTTGCTGAAGACCCTGGGCTCCACCCGTCGTCAGCTGGCGTCGGTCGTGGCCTGGCAGTCGAGCGTCGCGGTGCTCATCGGCACGGTGGTGGGCGTGCCGCTCGGCATCGTCCTCGGCCGCGTCCTGTGGACCCTGTTCGCCAACGAGATCCACGCCGTGCCGTCCCCGAGCGTCCCCGCGCTGTCGATCGTCCTCATCGCCGTCGGAGCCCTCGTGCTCGCCAATGTGGTCGCCGCCATCCCGGGCCGCCTCGCCGCACGGACGCCCACCGCGGTCCTCCTGCGGGCGGAGTGACGCGCCCCGTCATTCGCCTCCCCCGGCTCTTACGCCTTGGAGTCGGGGCGGACGATTCCCGCCCGAAAGGCGAAGACGACGGCCTGGACGCGATCTCGGAGCCCGAGCTTGCCCAAGATCCGACCTACGTGTGACTTCACGGTCGCCTCGGACACGAACAGCCTCCCGGCGATCTCGGCGTTGGACAACCCCTCGGCCACCGCCACCAGGACCTCGTGCTCTCGATCCGTGAGTTTCGCCACCGTCATGGCGGCCTGCGACTGATCCGGGGCGCCCGGGACGTCGAGGACGTGCGCGTACTCGTCGAGCAGCCGCCGGGTGACGCGGGGTGACACCACCGCGTCTCCGCTGGCCACGATCCGGATGCCGGCTGCCAACTCGTCGGGGGGGACGTCTTTCAGCAAGAACCCACTGGCTCCGGCGCGCAAGGCTCCGAACGCGTAGGCGTCGAGGTCGAAGGTCGTGAGAACCAGCACCCGAACTGCCGGGTTGTCCGAGACGATGCGACGAGTCGCCTCGATACCGTCGATCACGGGCATGCGGACATCCATGAGGACGACGTCGGGGGTTGCAGCTCGATGCCAGCGCAATGGCCTCCTCGCCGTTTCCCGCCTCCCCGACGACGTCGATGTCGGGCTCCTGCGCCAGGATCATCCGGAAACCAAGGCGAAGTAATTCCTGGTCGTCGGCGAGCAGCACCCGGATCGTCACGCCTGCACCGTGGCCGAGTCCGGTCTGAGCGTTGCAGACACGACCCAGCCGTGATCGGACGATGGTCCGGCCCTGAGCGATCCACCATGGAGGCTGGCCCGTTCACACATGCCCTCGATGCCGTGCCCCCCCGGTCCCGGCGAAGCGGTCCCGTGCCCGTCGTCCACCACGGTGAGCTCGATCAGGGGATGGGCGTAACGCAGGACGACGTGCACCGTCGTGGCCGACGCGTGCTTGATGGTATTGGTGAGCGCCTCCTGGAGGATCCTGTACACCGTCAGCTCCGTGGCAGCTCCCAAGGCGAAGGGATCGCCCACCAAGTCCATCGTCACCGCGAGCCCTGTCGCGCGAACCCGTTCGAACAGGTGGCCGAGCTGCGCGACATCGGGTTGGGGTCCGAGCTCCACCCCGAGGTCTTCGGTGCGCAACACGCCGATCATCGTCCGCATGTCGCCCAGGGCCTGGCGCCCGACGGCGGAGGCGTGATGCATGGCGTCGGCGGCTTGGGCCGGGTCGGAGGTGATGGACAGCGAGGCGGCGTCGGCCAAGGTGATCACCACCGACAGGCTGTGGGCCACGATGTCATGCATCTCGCGGGCGATGCGGGCTCGTTCCACAGCCGCCCCGATGGCCGACTGCTGGTCGCGCTCGATCTCGAGGCGAGCGGCGCGCTCGGCCAGCCAGTCCATGTACTCGCTCCCCGACCGCACGGTCAACCCGGCGAAGAGGGCAGCCACCACCGTGGCGGTCAAGAAGACGATCGATCTCGGTACGGTTCCAGCCGGGAACCATCGTGTCGCGGCCAAGACCGCTCCCACCTCGAGCACGGCCGTCGCCAGCAGCGTGCGGAGCCGGGATTCATGGACGGCGACGGTGTACAGGGCGACCAGGAGCGCGATGTCGCCGACGAGTCGGTAGTCGAGCAGCCATTGCACCAGTGCGACCCCGGCCAGGACGACGAAGACGGCCGTCGGATTCGTCCGCCGCCAAATGAGCGGCACGATCAGCACCACCTGGACAAGGGCGATACGGACGCCCGAGAACGACGACGTCACGAGCCATAGCGTCGACAGCGCCAGGAGGACCATCGCCAAAAGGGCATCGGTTTCGAGCGCGTGGGAATGGACGACCCGACGGACACCGCCGAAGAGCCCTCGATCGACGTCTGTCGACAGCCGCACTGCGCTTCCCGCGGCACTATCTGCGGCACTATCTGCGGAGTCAAGAACCGTGCTCATGGACCACATCCCGAGGTCGGCTTCTGCGTCAATCGTACTGCGCCTGTCCAGACTCCCTTCCGGGGTGACCTGTCGAGATGTCCCTGGTCACAGCCGGCCTTTCAAGGAGACGTCCGACCTGAGGATGAGGAGGGCCGGATGCGAAATCATCCTTGAGAGGGTCGGAATTCCGGGTCCGGCTCCGTAGCGTTGTCATGGTGAGCATCGGACCGCATTCGCAGTCCCCCGCACCTTCACAAGCAGCCTCACAACGTCAAGAGCCTCAGCTCGAGCGCGCCCTGGCTGGTGTCAGGATCGACTTCCCCGCCGTTCACCCTCGTCCTCACGCATTCCGCTTCGGACTCGCTGTCCTGGTCGCCACGGTCGGATCTCTCGCCGCGGACAAGGTCCTCGTTGCCGTCGGGACCGCCCTGTTCCCTGTCACCAAGGGCTACGTGCACTTCCGGTTCTCGGACTACGGGAAGCTCACCGTCATCGGGGTCGTCGGCGCCTGTATGGCATGGCCGATCGTCCTCTGGATCTCGTCCTCGCCGCGATGGCTGTTCTTGCGCCTGGCGACCCTCGTCACGTTGTTCCTGTGGCTACCCGACCTCTGGATCCTGTGGAAAGGGCAACCGGTCAGGGCGGTCCTCATCCTCATGGTGATGCACCTCGCCATTGCCCTGGTGACATACAACGTGCTCGTCCACCTGGCTCCGGCCCGGCGCCGGGACATCCCCAACTCTCACCCCGGCCTTTGAGCCGATCACTGCGAGTTCACGGGCCGAGAGAGCGAGGCCGCCACCGAGCCGGACCGGAATGCTCGTCATGAGCCTGTTCCACAGCGGGCAGCTCGGAGACGGGCTCTGTCTCACCTTGCTGGCCCGGGCGAACATCGGTCGAGTGGGTCTGGTCCACGGCCCGTTGCCGTTCATCTACCCCGTGCGTTACGGCCTGAGCCACGGCCACCTCCTCTTCGGCCTGTCGATCGACCAGGTCGCGAGCGAGATCGACGACGCCGTCGTGGCGCTCCAAGCCGACGGCTTCGAGGAGGACAGCGGACACCACTGGACCGTGCTCGCCATCGGTCCGGCCACGACCGTCGATCCGACGTCGGAGGGTGTCGCCTGGTACTTCGGGCACGAGCGTCACATGTTTCGCCTTCGCCCCAAGATGTTCTCGGGCCACTGGCTCGATCTGGCCGGCGACCTCATCTGACCGGTAATGGACGCCCCATCGCCGGCTCCTACGTTTACGAGCGCGACCCGTCGCAACGTCCGGAGCAGGGAGGCCCGGCGGCTCCAGGGCGCGGGGGGGAGGATGAGGAAGGTCCCGGAGATCACGGCGTATTTCTGGGTGACCAAACTCTTGACGACAGCGATGGGCGAGGCGACCTCGGACTATCTGGTCCATCGCCTCGATCCGGTGGTGGCCGTCGGATTCGGCGCCGTCGGCCTCGCACTCTCACTGGCACTGCAGTTCTCCGTGCGCCGCTACGTGGCCTGGGTCTACTGGTTGGCGGTGGTCATGGTCGCCGTGTTCGGCACGATGGCCGCTGATGTCCTGCACATCAAATTCGGCGTCCCCTACGAGGTGTCGACAGCCCTGTTCGCCGTCGTGCTCGCCGTCGTGTTCACGGTCTGGCACTCGACCGAGAGGACTCTCTCCATCCACAGCATCGACACCCCCCGCCGCGAGGTCTTCTACTGGGCCGCGGTCATATCGACGTTTGCGCTCGGCACCGCGGCCGGCGACATGACCGCCACTACCCTGCACCTGGGGTACTTCGTCTCGGGGATCCTTTTCGCAGGCTTGATCGCCGTACCGGCGGTGTTCTACCGCCTCTTGCACCTGAACGCGATTTTGTGCTTCTGGACCGCTTACGTCCTGACCCGGCCCCTCGGTGCCTCGATTGCCGACTGGATGGGCAAGCCTTACGGTGTCGGCGGGCTCGGCTGGGGGGACGGGCGGGTCAGCTTTGGCCTGACGATCCTGATCGTCGGGGTTGTCGCCTACCTGACCGTCAGTCGCCGTGACATCGACGACCACGACGTTCGGGTCGGCTGACTCGGGTCATTCCCGCCGACAGCGCCACCCCGCGGTGGAGGTACCAGCAGGATCGAGCCTTGACCCGTGCCAGGGCGGCATCAAGACTTTCAGGCATGTCGGAGCAAGAGGTCGATGCGTACCTGGCGGCACTGGAGGAACCCAAGCAGTCCACGTTGCACGAGGTGCGACGCACCATCCTCAGCATCGTCCCCGACGCCGAACAGTGCCTCTCGTATCGGATGCCGGCCTTCAGGGTCCGGGGCATGGTGATCGCGGGATTCGCCGCGTTCCAGAACCATCTCAGCTACCTGCCCCACAGCGGATCAGTCCTGCGGGAACTACAGGACGAGGTGGCCGATTACGAGACCACAAAAGGTGCGCTGCACTTCCCCGTCGATGCACCACTCCCTCGAGCACTCGTGAAGAGATTCATTGAAGTGCGGATCAGTCAAGCCTTCGAGGACTGAGCCGCGAGGACTGAGCCGCGATGGACTGAGCCGCGATGTCGAGGACTGAGCCGCGAACAAAGTGGGCCGTAGAGGACTCGAACCTCTGACCCCTTGCGTGTCGTGCAAGTGCGCTACCAACTGCGCCAACGGCCCTTCGACCTGACGTTACCACTGCCCCCGCCCTGCCAGCCCCGCCCGAAGGCGAGGTGGACCATGTCGTGGCACGATTGATCCGGGTTTTTTGGCCAACCCCTTGGGAGTGACGATGGACCGGACAGCAATCGGCGACGACACGCAGGACCGACAAACCCTGGACGACGCCACCGTGGCGGCCCTCGCCGACGATGTCCGGACGCAAGGCTGGGTCGTGGTCGAGAATGCCATCGACCTCGAATTCGCCGACGCCATCCAGGACGATCTTCTCCGCCTCGAGCGCGAGCTCGGCACCGTGCCGGCGGACAATCTCTTCGAGGGCCGCCGCACGACCCGCATTTACAACCTGCTGACCCATGGATCTCTGTACGAGAGGATCCCCCTCCACCCGAACGTCCTGCCCATCGTCGAACAGGTCCTCGACCCGGGGCTGCTCATCTCATCTTTGTCTTCGATCGCCATCGGCTCCGACGAGCACGCCCAACCCATCCACTCCGACGACCAGCTCATCCCCCTGCCCAAGCCCCACCCGCCCCTCATCTGCAACACCATGTGGGCGATCACCGACTTCACCGAAGAAAACGGTGCCACTCGTCTCTGTCCCGGGACTCACCTGGCCGATCACTCCCCCAACCTGCTCGAGCACTACGACTCGATTGCAGCCGAGATGCCCAAAGGTGGCGTCCTCATATGGGTCGGGAGCTTGTGGCACGGAGGTGGGGCCAACACGACGTCGGAGAGGCGAGTGGGGATCGCCATGAACTACTGCGCCGGATACGTCCGCCAGCAGGAGAACCAGCAGCTCGGCATCCCCCTCGATACCGTCCGGCGGTTCCCCCGACGTTTGCAGGAACTCTGCGGCTACTCGATCTACAAGGGGCTCATCGGCCACATCGACAAGGAGAACCCGGGGAAGCTCCTCCTCGGCACCAAGGAGGAAGCCAACCTGGTGTGGGACTACGGCAAGACTCCTGACACCTGATCCCGTGTCCGGGACGCCGTGTCTCAGGTGATGGCCCTTGCCGTTCACCTGGTCCGCTTGCTCGCCCGGCCCGAACCCTTGGACGACGACTTCGGGACCGGAGACCCCTTTCGCTTCCCTGACGCCTTTCGGGTCTTGTTGGCAGGCGTCTTGGCGGCCTTCTTGGCCGGGGTCTTCTTGGCCGGCGCCTTGGCGGCCTTCTTGGTCGGGGCCTTCTGGGCCGAAGCACCCTTCCGGGCGCGGGCCTTCCCCTTGCCGACGACCACCAACGACCCCATGGACGGCATGATCGTCGACTCTTCCCCGCTGGACCACGTGACCCGGACAAGGGCGCCGCTCACGCCGGTCACGACCCCGTCGCGAGGCGTCTGTCCGACCCTCTTCGAAGGAACCTGAACCCGGTCACCGACTACAGGCATCCCATCTCCTTGTCCTCATGGGGCCGATCGAAGCACACCGGCTCCCGAGGCGGCGGGCGGAATCGAACCGCCGTACGGGGCTTTGCAGGCCCCTGCCTAAACCACTCGGCCACGCCGCCGCGATGCGCAGCGAGCCTATCTGGTGGCACCGAGCATCCCGGGAAGCACTGCTCGGACCGACAGTCGGGACCCGTCCCGTTTCGACTCGGCAGCTGCGACGGGCGGGTGCGTCGAATCGTCCCGTCGAAGTGCTTGAATCGGTCCATGCGGATCGCGCTCATCGCCCCCCCATGGACGCCGATCCCACCCCCGTTGTACGGGGGGATCGAGCTCGTGGTCGACCAGATGGCCCGAGGTCTGGTGGCGGCCGGCCAGGAGATCACCCTCTTCACCACGGGTGATTCCACATGCCCGGTGCCCAAAGCCTGGGCCCTCGAGCACGCCGAGGGGATGAGGATCGGCATGGCCGTGCCCGAGCTCCGCCATGTCGTGCACGCCTATGAAGCGGTCTCTGAGTACGACGTCGTCCACGACCACACCGTCATGGGCCCGTTCTACGCCGAGCGCTACCCCCACCTGCCCGTCGTCACGACCATCCACGGACCCTTTAACGACGAGCTCACCGACCTGTACAGGGTGCTCGCGCCGCGGGTGCCCATCGTCTGCATCTCTCACGCCCAACACCGAGCCGCTCCCGACATCCCGATCGCGCGGGTCATCCATCACGGGCTAGACGCGTCAGCCTTCCCCTTCGGCGATGGCGGCGGGGACGAGCACGGCGAGTTCTGCTTGTTCCTGGGGCGCATGGCACCGGACAAGGGTGCGCACCGCGCCATCGAGGTGGCCCGCAAGGCAGGCATCCGTGTGCTGCTCGCCGCGAAGATGCGCGAGCAATGGGAGCGCTCCTATTTCGACGAACAGGTCGCGCCCCTGCTCGGCCCCGATGCCGTGTACTTGGGAGAGGTGCCTCACGAGCACAAGCTCGAGCTGCTGTCACAGGCGCGAGCCCTGCTGTTTCCCATCCGGTGGAACGAGCCCTTCGGCATGGTCATGCTCGAGTCCATGGCGTGCGGGACGCCCGTCCTGGCCTTCCCCGAGGGGGCGGTGCCAGAGGTGGTGGAGGACGGCAAGACCGGCTTTCTGTGCGAGGACGAGACAGCGATGGTCGATGCCCTGGGCCGGGTCGACCAGCTGTCGCGCGCCGATTGCCGATCCGCGGTGGAAGGGTATTTCTCGACCGAACGCATGGTGGCCGACCACATCGAGCTCTACCGCGAGCTCGTCCCCCGCTGAACGTCTCGAGGACGCGGAGGGAGCCGGACCCTCAGTCTCCGCTGCGCGTGAAGGCGTGCACGAGCCTGACGATGACCGCGATGACCACCACCAGGATGGCGATCTTGAAGACGAAGAGCACCAGTCCGAAGACGGCGTGAGCCACCCACAGAACAACGAAGATCCCCCCGACCACCGCCGCCACCAAGAGGGCGGTGTCGAACAGGCTGAACCTTGATCCTTTTGTGTCGCTGTCGCTCATCTGGACCTCCGTGGCTCCGGCTGCCCGGTTTGCCACCCACCACGCTACGCCGATCTCGGTCGCAGGCGGTGGCGGGGCCTCTGGAAGCCCGGAGGGATAGGCCCCAGGTGCTACCGTCTCCCGTGTCTCTCCGCTCGTTGCGCCAAGAGCTCCTGGCGCGAACCGACCTTCAGGGCGACGCCTTCTGCGCTGCCTTCTCCGCGGCCGCCGACCGGTGGTTGGCAGGCCTCCTCGAACGGGCCACCGATGGAGACGCCCGGGGCATCGCGCTCGTCGCCGTCGGCGGATACGGACGGGGCGAGCTCTGCCCCTACAGCGACCTCGACGTGGTGCTCGTCCATTCCCGGCGTCGGGACGTCGACCGAGTCGCCGACGCGGTGTGGTACCCGGTGTGGGACGAGGGCATCCGCCTCGACCACTCGGTGCGCCTCCCCTCCGAGGTCCTGGAAGTGGCCCGAGAGGACCTCCGGGCCCAGCTCGGACTCCTCGACGGTCGGGTGGTGGCCGGGGACGCGGCGGTGGCCGAGCCCATGCTCGAAAGGGCGCGCGCCCAATGGCGAGCGCGAGCCGGCTCGTGGCTCCCCGTCCTGGCCGCCCAGGTCGACGAGCGTCATCAGACCCATGGCGACGTCGCCTTCCTGCTCGAGCCGGACCTGAAGGAAGCGCACGGCGGACTGCGGGACTTCCACGCGGTCAGATCGGCGGCCCTGGCCGTCGAGGCGTTGGCCCAACAGGTCGACCTGGCGTCGTTGTCCGCACCGCGCGCCACGCTCACCGCGGCGCGCGTCGAACTGCACCGGTCCACCGGCCGCGCCACCGACCGTCTCCTCCTCCAGGAACAGGATCAGGTGGCGGCTGCGCTGCGCTTCGCGGACGCGGACGTGCTCATGTCGTCGATCGCCGGGGCGGGCCGAACCATCGCCTGGGTGACCGACGACGTCTGGCGCCGCCGCTCGTTGTGGCCCGCCCCGCCATCGCGTCGGTGGTTCCCGATCGGCCGCAAGGCGCGGGCGAGCGACGACGGCACCGTCACGCTCGTGACCGTCGAGCCCGGTATCGCCATCGAACAGGTCGGCGGACGCGCCGGTGAGGGCGAGGTCGTCCTCGAGCCGGGGACCCGTCCCGGCGGCGATCCGGGTCTGGCGCTGCGCGTCGCGGCCGTGGCGGCCGAGCACGAGCTCCCGATCAGCCGGCGTTCGCTCGACCTCATGGCCGCGGCTGAGATCCACCCGCCCGACCCGTGGCCGAGCGACATGCGGGCGGCACTGGTCCGGGTGCTCGCCACCGGAGCGGCGGCGATTCCCGCGCTCGAAGCCCTCGACCACCATGGGCTGTTGGTCACCTTGCTCCCGGAATGGGCCGCGGTACGAAACCGGCCCCAGCGCAACGCCTATCACCGCTTCACCGTCGACCGGCATCTCCTCGAGGCGGCCACACAGGCGGCCTCGTTGGCGCCGAATGTCGAACGCCCTGACCTCCTGCTTGTCGGAGCCCTCCTTCACGACATCGGGAAGGGATTCCCCGGGGACCACACCGAGGCGGGAGTGCACATCGTCGGCGAGATGGGAAGACGAATGGGCTTTGCCCCCGAGGATGTGGCCGTGTTGGTCGGCCTCGTCCGCAATCACCTACTGCTGGCCGAAACGGCCACGCGGCGCGACCTCGACGACCCCGCCACGATCGAGGCCGTGGCGGCGGCCGTGCACGACCGCTCCCAGCTCGAACTCCTGGCCGCCCTGACCGAAGCCGACAGCCTCGCCACCGGACCAGCGGCGTGGGGACAGTGGAAGGCCGGACTGGTCGCAGACCTCGTACGCCGGGTGGCGACCCACCTGTCAGGGGCCAAGGCTCGCCCTGCACCGCCCCTGGTGACCGACCGGCACCGTGGCTTCATGCGCCAGGCGGAGCGACTGGGTCGATCGGTCGTCGCGGCCGATCCACCCAACGTCACGGTGGTGGCGCGGGACCGACCCGGCCTTCTCTCGGCCGTGACCGGCGTGTTCGCCCTGCGCGGCATCGACATCCGATCCGCCGACATCGCCGGGGAGGCGAGCTTCGCCGTCGAGTCCTTCGTGGTCGAGCCCTCGCGGCGACGGTGGCCGGACTTCGAGCTGCGTCGCCGATGAGCTCGAAGCAGTGCTGCGGGGGACGTTCCCGCTGGAGGAACGCCTGGCCGAGCAGGTTCGCACGTACGCCGAGGGGCGGCGATCGGTGTCTTCGCGTCCCGTGGAGATCCGCGTGGACATCGACAACGCCGCATCCGTCGGCTCGACGGTGGTCGATGTTCGAGCCGAGGACGATGTCGGGCTCCTGCACCGGGTCACCGCGGCGCTCTTCGCCCTCGACCTCGACGTGGTCGTGGCACGGGTGTCGACCTTCGGCCACGAGGTCTTCGACGCCTTCTATGTCCGCGACACCGTCACCGGGGGGAAGGTGACAGACCCCGAACAGATCGAGCGTGTCCGTGACGCTGTCATGCGCGCCATCAACGTCTCGGCCACACCTTCGGCACCGCCGCGCTGAAAAACACCCCCACAAATCGCCCAAAATGGCGGGTCCCGGCGCGTCAAACCGCACCGCGACGGGTAGAGTCTCCTTGGAGCCGCATGCCATGCCGGAAGCCGCACACCGACGCCGGATGAGCGACACCAAGCGTCACTGGTTGGTTGGCGCGGTGGTCGTCGCGCTCTGCGCGCTCGCCGCCGCCTCGACCGCCTTGGTCGTCACGCGGGTCAGCCCCACCCCGGCGGCGGCAACACCCACGGCGTCTCCGGGCCGTCTCTCAGTGGTCGCGAGCCAGCCGGCCCCCAACGCCACCGATGTCCCGTCGGACAGCGCCGTGAGCGTCCAATTCACCGTGGCTCTGGCACCCGACAGCCCGGTACCCACGCTCAGTCCCGACGTCCCCGGGTCCTGGGTGCAGACCTCACCCGACGTCCTGGCCTTCGACGCCACCGCCCCTCTGGCTCCGGGTGCCACGCTGTCGATGACGGTCCCCGGCGGTCCCAGCGGCATCGAGGGGAGTCAGGGACAGCGCCTCGACGCCCCCCTCACCACGCATTTCACGGTGTCTCCCATGACCATGCTCCGGACTCAGCAATTGCTCGCCGCCCTTGGGTACCTCCCTCTGACCTTCACCCCGGCCGATCCGGCCAGCGTCTCTCCCAACGAGGCCGCCACGCCCCAAGTGGGATCGTTCGCGTGGCGTTGGTCCACCATGCCGAGCTACTTCATGGCGCTGTGGTCGCCGGGCGAGGCCAACACCATCACCCAGGGAGCGGTGATGACCTTCGAAGCCCAGGAGCACATGACCACGGACGGCCTCGCCGGCCCGAAGGTGTGGCAGGCCCTCCTCCAGGCAGCCGAGGCGGACCAGATCGACGCCGACGCGCACTACGACTGGGTGGACGTGTCCGAATCGATACCCGAGCACGCCACCGTGTGGCGCGACGGGCAGATCGTCTACTCGACTCGCGCCAACACCGGCATCGCCGCGGCACCCACGGAGCAGGGCACGTGGCCCGTCTACGCACGGTACGTCACGACGACGATGCGGGGGACGAACCCCGACGGGACCAAGTACGCCGACCCTGACATCCCGTGGGTCAGCTACTTCCACGGCGGGGACGCCCTGCACGGCTTCGACCGGTACAGCTACGGCTGGCCCCAGAGCCTGGGGTGCGTGGAGATGCCGCCCGCGAATGCCGAGGTCGTCTTCCCCTACACCCCGATCGGCACCCTCGTCACCGTCGAGTAGCCTCGCGACCCCGGTCGGGCCGGGAGGCGTGTCAGCAGTCGGCAGCTACGGCGCGGGCGCCGAGGGGAACTGTGGCTCGCGCCGTTCCCTGATCGCCGCCAGGCCTTCGCGGGCGTCGGGCCCGAGGAAGCCCAGCATCTCGAGTGCGACGGACTCCCCGAATGCGGGGAGCGCCTGGCGCATCCAATGGTTCATGACCCGCCTCGTCCACTGCACCGCGGTGGCACTCCCGGCCGCCAGCCGGGTCGCCACGGCCAGAGCTTCGGGGACGACCTCTGCATCGGGGACGCACTTGGTCACGAGCCCGATGCGCTCGGCCTCGGGCCCGTCGACGAAGTCGGCGGTCAGCAGGTAGTACTTCGCCTTGGCCATCCCACACAGCAGCGGCCACAGCAAGGCGGCGTGATCACCGGCAGCCACCCCGAGACGGGCGTGCCCGTCGGACACGCGCGCCGTCTCCCCCATGATGCTGATGTCGGCCATGAGCGCAACGGCCAGGCCGGCACCGACGGCCACACCATTGATCGCCGAGACCACCGGCTTGTCGGCACCTAGCATGCGCTCCACGATCGTCCGGGCGTCTCGCCACTGCTCGAGGACCGCGGCGTAGTTGTCGGTCATGTCCGCGATCATGTCCAGATCGCCCCCGGCGCTGAACGCTCGGCCGGCTCCGGTGACGACCGACACCCGGGCGTCGGGATCGGCGTCGATGACGGCCCAGACCTCGGACATCTCTCGGTGCATGCGCACGTTGGCGGCGTTGAGCACCTCGGGGCGATCGAGGGTCACGAGCACGACGCCGTCGGTCCGGCGGTCAAAGGCGAGGTGCTCGAAGTCTGCGTAGTGGGCCCATGGCATGGGGCCACCATAGGACCGAGCGCGTGGCCAGTCGCCGATTCCGGCCGTCCCGAAGGGCCCGTGGCGACCGGTAGCGTGAGCGCCCATGACCGAGCCGGCCATCGCTACCGAGGACATCGCTCGGCAGTTCGGCGACTTCTGGGCGGTGGCGGGCGTGAACCTGGAGATCGCCGCAGGCGAGATCTACGGGTTCCTGGGCCCGAACGGCGCCGGCAAGTCCACCCTGGTCCGCATGCTCTGCACCCTGATGCGCCCCACGCGGGGTCGGGGCCTGGTGGCGGGCCTCGACGTGGCTCGCGAGCCCGAGAAGGTCCGGTTGCGGATCGGCGTCGCGCTCCAAGACGCCGCCCTCGACGACCGCCAAACGGGCCGAGAGCTCCTCGACCTCCAGGGCCGGCTCTACGGCTTGCGGCGGGCCGACCGATTGGAACGCGTCGAGCAGGTGCTGCGGCTCGTGGATATCGGAACCGCCATCGACCGGCTCATCAAGACCTACTCGGGGGGCATGAAGCGACGGCTCGACCTGGCCGCCGCGTTGATCCACGACCCTGACATCCTCTTCCTCGACGAACCGACCACGGGGCTCGACCCCGAGAGCCGCGCCGCGGTGTGGGAGGAGGTCCGCAGCCTGAACCGACAACACGGCACCACCATCTTCCTCACGACCCAATACCTGGAGGAGGCCGACGAGCTCGCCGACCGGGTGGGCATCATCTCGCGCGGTCGCCTGGTCGCCGAGGGCACGCCCGACGAGCTGAAGCGCACGGTGGGCACCGACGTCATCGTCGCCCGGGTGGAGACCCTGACCGACACCACCCTCGAGTTGTTGCGGGCGGTGCCCGGGGTGCAAGAGGTGGTGGCGACGGGCCACGAAGTGACGGTGCACGCCGACGACGGGGCCACGGTGATGAGCCCGGTCGCCCTCGCCCTGCACCATGCCGGCACCGCGGTGGCGAGCCTGACCCTGCGCACCCCCACCCTCGACGACGTCTTCCTCCAGCTGACGGGCAGTCACCTCCAGAGCGACGCCGGGCCCGAGGGCGGGGGGCCGCCGGCCGAGCACCCCGGCTCCACCGGCGGCACCGGGGGCCGCGACGGCGGTGAGCCCGACCCGAGCGCGCCCGACGCCGCGGCCGAGGGGGTTCGGGCATGACCGTCTCCACCGGGAATGCGCCCACCACGGCGCTGCGGGTGCAGGCGCGCCCCGCGGGCTTCTTCGTCGACGTCGCCTCCGTGGCCCGCCGCGCCATCCGGCAGATCCCCCGTGAACCGGAGGCGGTCATCCCCGCCTTGATCGTCCCGATCTTCTTCTACGTGCTGAACATCGGTGCCCTCTCCAAGATCACGCACCAAGCCGCCGGGTTCAGCTTCAAGTCCTTCGAGCTTCCCGTGGCGGTGGTCTTCGCCGTGACCGGGGTGTCGCGGGCGTCCGCGCTTGTCACCGACATCCAGAACGGCTACTTCGACCGCCTCATGATCACGCCGGTCCGGCGCCTCCCGCTGTTGCTCGGGCTCATGACCGCCGATCTCACGCTGGTCATGGCCCTCGCCGTCCCCGTCGTCATCGTGGGCCTCGCCCTCGGTGTCCGCTTCCATGCCGGGGTCCTCGGCATCGTGGTGTTCGTGGTGCTGTCGGGGATCTGGGGGCTCGTGTTCACGGGATTGCCGTACGCGATCGCCCTCAAGACGGGGAACCCGGGTGCGGTGAACGCCAGCTTCATCCTGTTCTTCCCCATCACCTTCTTGAGCACGACCTTCGTCCCCAAGCCGTACCTGCAGGGATGGCTGGGGACCGTGGCCAACTACAACCCCATGACCTATATCCTCCAGGGGCTTCGCTCGCTCATCGTGGGAGGGGGCGGGATCCCGGGCCCGGGGCAGAGCTGGAACGCGGCGTTCCTGGGTCAGGCCGTCCTGGCCATCGCGGCGTTCGGGGCGATCTCGCTCTCGCTGGCCCTGTTGGCTCTCCGGGGACGCGTCCGGCGCGCATGACGCCGGGCGCCGACACGACCGGCTCCGACACGTCTCAGGCGTGGAACTCCTGGACGAGCACGGCGTACGCACAGCCCGCCGCCATGCCTCCGTAGCCCGCGATGTTGCGCAGGAACTCGTCCGGGTCGAAATCGGTGCCGAGGCCGTCGATGTATGCCTTGTGCTCACGCAGCGATGCCACACCGGCGTCGATCGTCGCCGTCACATCCACGAAGTGTGTCGGTGCCGAGGTCCCCGCCACGTAGACGACCTTGATCCCCTGCCAGGGGTCGCCCTGATCGGTGAACATCCACCGATTGGCGGCGTCGCGACACGCATCGAGCGTCGTCAGCCCGACGGCACGATGATCAGCGTGGTTGACGCTTCCACCCTCGCCCCAGGTCAGTTCGAAGTTCATGGTCACGACGACATCGGGGCGCAACCTCCGCAGGGCCCCGGCCAGGTCGTGGCGCAGCGCCAGGCCGGGCTCGACGCTCCCGTCGGGGTGGCCCAGGAACTCCACGTGGGTGACCCCCACGCGAGCCGCGCTGCGCCGCTGCTCCTCCTCGCGCAACGGGCCGGCCTGCTCAGGGGCCATGCCGTCGATCCCGGCCTCCCCCTTGGTGACCAGGACGTAGGAGACCTCCTTGCCCTGCCCGGTCCACCGGGCCACGGCGCTGGCGGCCCCGTACTCCAGATCGTCGGGATGGGCCACGATCGCCACCGCCCGCTCCCAGTCTTCGTCGACGGCCTGCATCTTGCGCTGCCTCCCCCATCGGTTTCCGCCAAGACTCTGCCATGGGCTGACCCCGGCCAGACACGGTGATCGCCGTCCTGCTTCGATACAGCGTGATGGTGGCCACGGTCTCTCCGCTCGCGTACTGGTCGACCGTGGCCCTGGCGGCTGTGGGGTGCGCCGTCTTGTGCATGGTGGCGCGCCGGCGGCCGGGGCCCTGGAGGGTCGTCACCGCTCGGGTCCTGGCGCTGGCTCTCGCCGGCGACGCCGTGAGCTACAGCGTCGGGCTGGCCGTCCAAGGGACGTGGTCACCCAAGACGTCACTGCCCCTGGCGCTGTGCGACGTCGGCGTGCTGGTGGCGGCGGCGGCGTGCTGGTGGCGCGTGGTGCTGCTCGTCGAGTTGACGTACTTCTGGGGTCTGGCCGGCACGTTGCAGGCCATCATCACGCCCGACCTCAACGTCGGGTTTCCGCACCTGGTCTTCTTCCAGTACGTGGTGGGACATGTCGGGATCGTGGTCGCCGCCCTCTTCCTGGTGGTCGGCATGCGGATCGTGCCCCGGAGACGATCGGTGATCCGCGTGTTCGCCATCACCCTCGGCTACACCGCGCTGGTGGGGATCGTCGATGGGCTGACCGGAGCCAACTACATGTTCCTGCGCTCGCCCCCCGGGGAATGGACGTTGCTGCGCGTCCTGGGGCCTTGGCCCTGGTACGTGGCGAGTGCGGCGGGCGTGGCGCTGGTGCTGTTCACCTTGCTCGATGCCCCGTTCTGGTCCGAGCGGAAGACGACCTCGGAGCCCCGGACCCCCACCGCGCCGGCGCACTGAACCGGGGCGGCCCCGACCATCCCTCCGCGGTTCGGCCCATGGCCCGGTCCCCACTGGCTCGTCAACCTATCGTTGACAGTTTCTCGGGACCCCGTCTGGAGTCCCAGCTCGGCGCCACCCACGTCCTGGGCGCAACCGATCCTTGCGCGGGGCGAGGTCGGATGGGTGGGGCACTACCCTGTGGGGGTCACGTGGGCTTCGGTCTCGCGGGACATCATCTCGAGGAGCGCACACGGGGCCTTGGCGCTCCTCGTCTGTCACCTGGGAAAGAGAAAGGTCCCGAGACATGAATGACGCGACCCTCCTGGCCGAGCTCCAGCCGACCGCGGAGCGCCTGGTGGAACGCCACCTGGGTATGGCGAAAGAGTGGTTTCCCCACGAGCTGGTCGAGTGGCGACCCCCGCCGTCGTGCCGAGGCACCGGACAGGCCGAGCCCCTTCCTGACGGCGTCGCCAGCGCCTTGTTCGTCAACGTCCTCACCGAGGACAACCTGCCGTACTACTTCGCCTCCATCGACAGTCTCTTCGGCCGGGACGGAGCCTGGGGCTATTGGACCCGGAGGTGGACGGCCGAGGAGGGGCGACACTCGATCGTTCTGCGGGACTACCTGATCATGAGTGGGCACATCGACCCCGCCACGTTGGAACGGGCTCGGATGGCCCAGGTGACGGGAGGGGTGACGCCACAGCCCACGTCCATCGCCGACGCCTTCGCCTATCTCGCCCTCCAGGAGCTGGCGACACGCATCGCCCACCACAACACGGGCAAGGCGCTCCCCGACGGGGAGGGCTACACGGTCATGAAGCGGGTCGCCGCCGATGAGAACCTGCACTACCTCTTTTACCGGGATCTCGTGTCAGCGGCGCTCGAGGTGGATCCTTCCGGGATGGTCGAAGCCATCAAACGCCAGACGTTGAGGTTCGAGATGCCCGGCACCGGAATAGCGGGCTTCGCCCAGCATGCCCGGGCCATCGCCCGGGCCGGGATCTACGACCTGGCGTTGCACCATGACGCCATCCTCAAACCGGTGATCATGGGCCACTGGGACCTCGGCGGCAGGCAGGGCCTGACCTCCTCGGCCCAAGCGGCGCGCGACCGACTGGTGCAGTTCATCACTCGCATGGGCCGGGCCGGTACCCGTCTCAAGATGGCGACGGCGGGGGCCACGCTCGAAGCATCGACCCGACACTGACACAACTCTCTCGGCACAACTCTCTCGGCACAACTCTCTCGGCACAACTCTCCAGGCCCAACTCTCCAGGCACAGCTCTCCGGGCACGACCGCGGCCCCGGAACCCTGCTCGGGAACGATTGAGGCACAACCCCCTTCAAGGTTCGCCCCGTGCTGGTTCAGCCCTCCCCTCCGGGTGTCGATACAGAGATGGATTGCAAGCGGAGGGTAATGCCCATAGCGCCAACGCCGGCATTGCCAGCGCCATCCAGTGACAGATACGCCGACTCCGAAGCACAACTCGACGAACCAACCCCGGTCACGTCCGAGCACCGCAAGCCCCTCAGTCCGACGCTCCTCGCCTATGCCATGGCTCCGGTAGCGCTGGTCATCCTGTTGGCATTCCGGCACTGGAACGTCGTAGCCAGAGAGCCGATCTGGCTCTATGTCGTCGTCCTGGTCCTCCCGATGTTGTGCAGCGTGGGGGCGAACCTCTGGTACGCCAGCAACCCCACGGTGCCGCGCCTGCATCTGCGAGTGGCCGCCGCGGCCACATCTGTCACGGTCGTGATCTTCCTCAGTGGCTGGGGACCGGTCGCCGTGGGGGCCTACGCCATCATCGCGGTCGAGTCCATCGCCCGGTGCGGGTCCAAGGCGTGGCGGGTGGTGGCCTTGTGGACGGTCATCGGTATCGCGTGTGGCCAGACCGCCATCGGGCTCGGGTGGGCCCCTTCGTTCCTCGGGCTTTGGCAGGCTCAGAGCGTCGCCGCCCTCGGAGTCGTCGTGAGCCTGTTCGTGATCCGGATGGTGGGCGCGACCGGCCTGCAGAAGGCGCTCGCCGAGGCGAAGCTGGCCGACCAGGCGCTGCACGATCCACTGACCGGGCTCCCGAACCGTCTCCTGCTGATGGATCGCCTCCGCCAAGGCATCGCTCGGGCCCGGCGGGGCCGCAGCGCCTTTCCCGTCGTGATGTTCTTGGACCTGGACCGCTTCAAGCTCGTCAACGACAGCTGCGGCCACAGCACCGGAGACGCCGTCCTCGTGCAGGTGGCCGAGCGGCTCACCGCAGTCCTCCGAGAGACCGACACATTGGCCCGATTCGGCGGGGACGAGTTCGTCATCGTCTGTGACGAACTCAGCGACCGGGACCTCGTGCTGGCGTTCGCCCAACGGATCATGGACGTCTTCGCCATTCCCTTCGTGGCTGCCCACCACTCCTTCCAGCTCGGAGCCAGCATCGGGGTGGCGGTACTGGACGAGGACGACCTCAGCCTCGAAGGCTTGTTGAGTGACGCCGACTCCGCCATGTATTTCGCCAAGACGTGCGGGGGCCAAGGCAAGATCCAGGTCTTCGACAAGGCCATCAGGGCCATGGCCCGCCAACGCACCACCACCGAGTCCGACCTCGGATACGCGCTCGAGCATTCCGAGCTCGTCGTCTACTACCAACCGATCGTGGAGACGTCGAACGGGCATGTCGTGGGGGTGGAAGCGCTCTTGCGGTGGCAACATCCGACCCGGGGGCTCCTGCTGCCCGCCGCCTTTCTCGACCTGGCCGAGCAGACCGGGCTGATCGTGCCCATCGGCGAATGGATCCTCGCCCAAGCATGCGAGCACGTCCAGAGGTGGAATGCCCGCCGGGAGCCCGACGAACAATTGGCGCTGAGCGTGAACCTCTCGGCCCGGCAACTGGCCGAGCCCGACCTGAGCAAGAGGATCAAAACGATCGTCGACCGGGCGCAGGTCAATCCGGGCTCTCTGCGCCTGTCGCTCGAAGTCACCGAGACCCTCCTTCCCGTCGACCAGGGAGCCGCCACCCGTTGCCTGGCCAGCCTGCACGAGCTCGGCATCGAGCTGGCCATCGACGACTTCGGCACCGGGTACGCGTCCCTGAGCTATGTCATGGACCTGCCCATCGCCGTGGTCAAGATCGACCGATCGTTCGTGGCCCGCATCGGCCAGGACCCACGGGGCGAAGCGGTCGTGAGCGCCGTGATCCAGCTCGCCCACACCCTCGGATTGCAGGTCGTGGCCGAAGGTGTCGAGGACCATCTCCAACTCGACTTCTTGTCGGCGGCGTCATGCGATTACTGCCAGGGATACCTCTTCAGTCGACCCCAGCCCGCCACCGCCATCGGGCCGGTGGCGCGACTGACCCCTCAGGCCTTCGTCGGTGGCGTACAACACGTCGCCCGGTGAGGACGGGCGTAACGCGTCACGAACCGTTGGTGTTGAGGGGCTCCGTCAGACAGCCTCGCAAGAACGCGTAGATCCGTTCACGAGCGATTCGGCCCATCGCCGTAGGCGAGCCCTCGATGCCGTGTGGGCCTTCGGGGTAGACGGCGAGCTCGACCTCATTGCCGGCTGCCGCCAGACGGGAGGCAAGGAACAACGAGTCGTCGAGGAGCCAGTCGGCGGTGCCGACGGTCAAAAGGCTGGGCGGCAGATCGTGGAGGAGGGCCCACAGGGGGGAGATCGCCGGGTCACGCGCCTGTTCCTCGGTGCGGCCGGGCAGGTAATGGTGCCGGTTGGCGCCGTCACCGGTGGCGTAGGGGACTTTTCCGACCTGCTGAACGGTGCTGGGGGTGCCGCCCAGGTCGTAGCCGCCGTAGCAGAGGTCGATGCCGAGGAACGGGGGTGCGCCGCCGAGCCGGTCCCGCAGCCGGATCATCGTGAGCATGGCCAGGTAGGCACCGGCGGACTCACCCCCCGCCACCAGCTTGGTGGTCCCGAACTCGGCGCCGGCATGCTCGAGCAGCCACAGCGCCGCCCCTTCGCAATCATCAGGACCGGCCGGAAAGGGGTTCTCAGGGGCGAGCCGGTAGTCGACGCTCACGACGGCAACGTTGCAAGCCTGAGCGAGCGGCCAATTGCGCCCGTCCATGGCGGCCGCCGAACCCAGGGTCATCCCCCCGCCGTGGAAATGGAGATAGACGCCCTCGACGTGCTCGGGACACAGGACGCGGACGGGAATGGGGCCGGCAGGACCGGAGATGTGCCGCCTTTCGGGGAAGTCGAGCGACGTCATCCCGAAGAGCCCGCCGGGCTCCATGGCGTCGCGGAGCCAGCGAAGCCCTTCCACCGTCGTCGTGTCAATGCCCGACATCGCCGCGGTCGTCTCCATGAGCTTGGCGTTGTAGGCCCGCTGTTCCTCGACGTGGGCGAGCAGAGTGGGATCGAACTGGGCCACGCCCTGATGCTACGCCGAGACCGGAATCACCCAGGGTAAGCACCGAACCGTCGCACCCTAGGCCTGGAGCCACGGTGCGTGCACCGCAAAGGAGCGGGCTCGCCTCACGACCCTTCCTCGAGCACGACCTGCCGTTGTCCTCTACTGGTCGCCTTCGCCGTCTGTCAGGCTGCACCTGTCCTGCCCCCCGAAGGAGCGGCACGGGGGGTAACGCTCCATCGGGGGTAGGTATCTCCAACCCCTACCGGGCGCGAGAGAAACACCGTGTGACCTTCGGGTTCTGGCTTATCTCAAGTCGCGCTTGCGGTACATCGCCCTACGTGGAACGATCACCAAAGAGCCGGCGCAGGACCAGGTTGGGTCCCGACCGCGGCATGTTGGCCCAGACCTCGGCGACGCGATCTCAAGAAATCGGGCTCGGAGTACGGCTAGGTGGAAGGGGGCAACGAAGTGTCTTCGTCATCGGTGTGTGTCGCCCCTTCCCCGCCCGATCCGCACCAGAACCTCGGTCTCTATCGGCGACAACGCAGGTCGTGACCGATAGTTCTCCGGTTCCTTTCCGCACTCGGCTGATCGCGCCATTGCCCCCCGTTCTGGCGCAGGTCTCGAGGCGGAAAGGGACCGGACCTTCCGGCGCGCCACCGTCCCCATCGGCTTCGACCCCGCGTCCGAGTCCCGGGCCACGCCGCCTCGCCTTGAGTCGCCTCACCGCAGTGCCTAACATTTGCGTCTGGGGATTGACGGGGCCGGGGGGCAAGGCGGCGAGATGCCGTTGTTGCTGAGTCGGCAATGCGCAGCGCATGCGGGGGATGGCGATGGGGAGATGTCCGGCGGTGATCGGTGCCCCGGCGCTCGCCCCGGAATGGGCACCGGCTGATCGATCGGCCCGTGGTGGGTGACACCGGCATTCCCCCATATGAGCCCTCCGCCTTTCGGTGGGAGCCGCCTCCGCCTCCCCGCGAGAAGAAGCGGAGGACGCAGCTCCTGACGCTCATCGGCTTCGTGGTGCTCCTCGCCATCGGGGTCTCCATCGCCTTCGCCACATCCCAGACGGGCTCCGGCACCTTCAACGGGCCCCTGGGGTCCAACCCCAACGGACCCGGATTCACCGCGAACTCGGGCAACTCGGGCAACACCGGAGCCGGAAACACCGGAGCGGGCGGTGGCGGTGTCGGCGACACGGGAGCGGGAAACACCGGAGCCGGGAACACCGGAGCCGGCAACACGGGGGCTGGACCCGCGGCGACGGGCAACGCCGGCCTCGGCAACACCGGGGCGGGCAACACCGGAGCCGGCAACACGGGCAGCGGGAACGCCGGTGGTGGTGGCGCCGCGAGCTCGGCGGCAACCGGGAACTGACGATCCTCCCGGCACGGCCGATCAGGCTCCCGTGCTCCTCGGGGGCGGGGACGATCAGGGTTCTCGACCCACCCGCTCCCTCAGCCCAGCCGCAGGGTCTCCAGCGGCTCGAGACGTGCGGCCTTGATCGATGGGTACAACCCGGCCGCGACCGAGACGAACAGTGCGAGGCCCATCCAGATGGGGATGTCGCCGTAGGCGATGACGGTGGTCCAGTGCGCGATGGCCGAGACGCCATAGACGACCCCTATCCCGATCACCGCACCCAACATCCCACCCAGCACTCCCACGAACAACGACTCCAGTAGGAATTGCCCACCGATCTTCGAACGGCTGTGACCCACAGCCCGGCGAATTCCGATCTCCGCCGAACGTTGGATGACGGAGATCGACATGACGTTGGCGATCCCGATCCCGCCGACGGTCAACGCCAGCAGGCCAGCGAGCAACGCCACTTCCTGGAGGGTCTTGTTCGCCTGGGCTTGCGCCTGAAGCACATCGCTGGGGATCTTCGTCGACGTCTGATCGGGCCCACCGAGACTGATGGCCGTGGGAATGGCATTGGCGGTGGCCTGGGTCGTCCCGGGTGCGGCCCGGATATACACCTCATTGGGCTTGCCATTCGTGCCCAGAATGTGGTCGGCCGCCCACTGGGTTACAAACGCGGCGTTATCGAGGTCGGGATCCAACGCCACGGATCCGAGCACGCCCACAACACCGAAATTGGTGCCGTTGAGCAGGATCGTCCGTACCTCGCCCGGTAGATAGCCGTACTGTTTGGCGATCCCGGCTCCCAGAACCACCGACTTCGAGTGCAGTTGATTGTCAGCGTGATTCAACCAGCGCCCGTCCAGGAGCGGCACCTCGAGCACCGAAGGTAGGTTGTCGTCGGCGGCGCGCACCGGAACAGGAAACGCTTGGTAGTAGCTGCTGGCGCCCTGGATGGGAAGCGATATGACTCCCGAAAGATTCGTTGTAGCAGCCGCGCCCGTCACGGTGGAGACATTCTCGATCCGTTCCACGACATCGCTCGGGAACGTAGGATTCTGTGACCCGAAGGTCCCACCGGCCTGGGCGATGATCAGGTTGGTGCCGAGCTGGTTGAGCTGCGCCTGGAGCGCCCCTTTTGCGCTCTCGGTCAATCCCACCGCACTGACCATGGCGGCGACGCCGATCACCGGGCCGAGCATGATCAGCAAGGTTCGAATCTTGCGGGCCTTGAGTCCGGCCCAGGCGACACCGACGAGGTCGCGCACCTCGTTCATTGCGCCACTTCCACCCGCCGCTGGTCAGACACGATGTGACCGTCGCTCATCGATACCTTACGTCGCGCCGTTGCCGCAACCGATTGATCATGGGTCACCATGACCACCGCACGCTCGGGCGATTCCAGGCTCCGGAAGATATCGAGCACATTCGCAGCGTTGACAGAGTCGAGCGCCCCGGTCGGCTCGTCCGCCAGTATGACGAGCGGATCGGTCACGATGGCGCGGGCCAGAGCGACCCGTTGTTGTTCTCCTCCCGACATCTGGACAGGTCGATGGTCGCAGCGGTCAGCCAACCCGAAACGGTCCAGGGCCCGGTACGCCCGCTCACGGCGCTCCTTGGACCGCAAGTCCCGATACAGCAACGCGGTCTCGACGTTGCCGATGGCAGTGAGATGGGGAATGAGATGGAACTGCTGGAACACGAATCCGATCGATTCGCCCCGGAGCCTCGAGCGAGTCGGATCGTCCAACGTGCTCACGTCCTGACCGGCGATGCGGATGGTCCCCGACGTCGGCAGATCGAGGACGCCCAGCAATCCCAACATGGTGGATTTGCCAGAACCCGACGGTCCGACGATCGACATGAAATCGCCGGGGAAGATCTGCAGGGACACGTCGCGCAGCGCATACACCTGGACTTCCTCCCCATAGACCCTTGAGACCTGATCGAGCTCGAGGAGGGGCAGTCCATCTCCGATCCGGGGTGCGCCGTACGGCAGGGTGTCCTGTGGCGTCGGGGTCACTGGGACTGATCGGCCCCGGCGATCACCAGCTCACCGAGCTGCAAGCCCTTCGTGATCTGGATGTAGGAGCCCTCGGTGAGACCGGTCGTCACCGGCACCTCGGTGACCGACCCACCCTTGGCGAGGTCGATCACGCGGACGACGTCCACCCCTGATCCATTCTGCTTCACCGCCGCGATCGGGACGGTGAGGGCGTCGTTCACCTGCTGATCGACGACATTGATCGACACCTGTGAGCCGTCGGCGCCCGTCAGGTCCGACACCTCGATCTTGCCCTCGTAGACCTGGGATGACCCGCCTGCTCCCCCGGAGCTGATGACGGTCGGGGTGGCGTCCAACTCGGTGATGGTCCCTGTGCCCTCGTTGGTCTCCCCCGCGATCTGGACGGTGCAATGCTGGCCCACAGCGAGCTTGCTCCGATCGGCGGCCGAAGCCTGGAGCGTGACGGTCAGATCGGACTCGGTGAGCGAGAGCATCGCCTCGCCGGGTGCCACGGTGGCCCCTACCTTCACGAAGACTTGGCCCACCCGGATGGGCCATTGGCCCACGATCATGTCGGTGGGCTCGAAGGTGACGTTGGTCTCGAGTGATTGCAACACGACCGTGACCTGTGTGTGTCCCGCCTCCAGTAGCGCGGTGCCGACCAGAGGCACGTAGTTCTGTCCCGGTACTGCGGTTCCTTGCACGGTGAAGTTGACCGAGGTGTTCGTGACGGGAGCCTGGTCGGCTGTGATCGTGAACGTCGCGGCACCCCCCTGGGTGACCGTGGACATGTTGGATGTGATGTTGAGCGTGGGCAATACCGACGAGGTGATCGTCACGGACAGGTTGCTCGGCGTTCCCCTGGTGTAGGCCGCACTCGGTGCCAGTGTCACGGTGAGCACTCGGTTCGATTCGACCACGTTGTTCGTCACTGTCGGGATGGCGACCACCGTCGACGTTTGACCCGCGGGCACCACGACGTTCCCGCCGGGCACGGTGTAGTCGGTCCCCTGCGAGGCACTGCCCCCATACGTCAAGTTGATGGTCAGAGGGGTGCTCACCGCCTCATTCAGGCTGACGGTCACGTCGTAGGGCTGGCCCTTTTGGAGGTAGGTGGTAGGAGAGCTGAGCGTGACGGTGGGAAGCGCCGTACCTCCACTGATGGTGATAACGGTGGAGCCCTGGGCTCCCACGCTGTACGTCGTCGGCGAGGCGGCCAGGGCCACGACGATGTACTTGCCAGGCTGGATGACATTGGTGTTGAGCGTGCTGAACGTGATGGTCGCCGACGTGCTTCCGGCGCTCAACGTCACCACGGGCTGCACCGGGTTGTAGTCAGTCCCCGCAACCGCACTTCCGCCGATGGTCAGGTCGACTTGGGTGTCTACCAGCGGCGCCTGATCCGCCGTGATGGTGAGCGTGGCCGAGCCCCCCGGCGAGACCGTCGTCGCCCCCGTGATCTGCAAGGTGGGAACGTTGGAGTTCTTGATCGTGGTCTGCGCCGAGCTGGGGTCTCCGACCGAGTAGCCGGTTCCGCTCGCGAGCGAGAGAACAACAGTCGGGTCTTGCTCCACCACCGTGTTGACGCGGGTCTGCACCTCGACCGACGTCGACGTCGCCCCCATGGGCAACACGACCGATGCCGGTGGCGTCACGATGTCCCCGGAGCCTGCCGTCCCGCCCGAAGTCAGGTTCACGGTGGTGTCGGCCGTCGGTGCCGTCGAGGCGGTGATCACGAAGGTGGCCGGCGACCCCTGTGCGACGTCATCGTCGACGGATTGGATGGTGAGCACCGGCGTGGTCGTTCGAGGCGCAACGGCGGGTCGGAACGCGGTCAAGGTGCCGTGGATGTCCCCGCTCGAGCTGGACCGGGACGTCTGGGCCGCGGGCGGTCCGATCGTCAGGCCGGCTGAGTCCCCGGAACCCAGTTTGTAACCCGAGCCCTGGGTCAGCGACACGGTGACCGACTGTGGTGTTGCGGGAGTCGAGTTGGGATAGTGGTGTTGGGCCTGCCACTGCGCCAGTGCGAACTGCGTCTGCTCGGTGTAGAGGTTGTTGATGGGACCCGGGTAATCGCCGGAAGCGGCCAGGATCTGCTTGAGCTGAAGCACATCCTCCCCCTGGTCGCCCAGTGCCAGGGAGCGGAAGAACGGGACGGTCCCTTGCTCGGCAACCGCATTCCGGCCATTGATGGCGAACATCACGTCGCCGGCGTTGGTCGTGCTGCCGTTGGTCGAATTCACGGCGCTGACTATGCCCTGGGTGGCGGCGGTGACGTTCCGTATCTCCTTGCGGGCGAGCGTTCCGTTCAGTGCCACCGTGTCCTGCAAGGTGCGGCTCTGCACCTTGGAGAAGATGATCACCGGTCCTTGACTGTTCGTGCTGCTCCCCCCCGTCACCGCGTAGGCGATGCCGCCGGCGGCCACCAGCACGACCAGGACGATGCCAGCGATAACCCGCTGGTTGCGCGACACCTCGAGCCCCCCCCACCTTGCGCTACGTGCTGCCATTCAGCGCCTTGGCTGCACAGGCTTGAAGGTCGGAGCTCGACAGGAGGCTCTGGCCCGGGGGTGGCTTGAACCCCGTGGCAGCTCCCGCGCCCGTCCCACCGAACGAGAAGAGCAGACCGTCGGCATTGGGCGTGGGCGTCGGTATCCCCCAGCCCCGTGCGATCATGCACTTGCGGAAGACGAGGTATTCCTGATTCTCCTTCTTGATCTGTGACGGCGTCAGGTTCTGCTGCGCAGTCTGTTCCGCCTTGAGCGACTGGAGGATGTCACTCTTCGCCGCGCACGTGGTGAGGCTCTTGATATAGGCGGGGTTGTTGGCACCCGAGCTCGGGTCACTCGGGTTGGGGGCACCGATGAAGGTCACGCCGAGGCCCTTCAGGCAAGACTGGAACGAGCTGATGGAGCTGAACAGCGTCGTGATCGGGTTTGCTTTGGCCAGCGGCACCGTGTCGCTCGCGGACTTGGCCGACCCGGCGCCATTGGCGGGAATACTTCCTGCGATCTGGCCCGACGCAACCGTGCCCCCCGTCGAGGACGAGCCTCCCCCGCCACAGCCGGCCGCCGCCGTTGCCAGCAGGACAACGCCGAGCACAAACCCCCCGCTCTTGCTGGTCGTCAACGCGACTCCCCTCCACTTCGGGCATGGGCGCAGAGAACCCACACACCTCGCATCTCGCACCGATCCCCCTGCCAGACAGGCGTCTAGAACATAGTTTGGGTTGCAACCTCGTCGCAATGCCTCCACCGGGGCGCCAGCCGTTGGAGTGCGGACCGTGGCCGAACGCAGGGGTCCGAGCAGGTACCTTGGCCAAGCAGCGATTCCCAGCCGGCCGGCCGGTTCAGCTCATTCCCCCGAGGAGTCTCCTTCATGCGCGCGCTCTTGCTACCTGGTGTGTTCGACACCGCCGGCTGGTCGTGTTGTTCTGGGTCGCAGCGCTCGTGACCGTCAGTCTGATCTCCCATGCAGCAGGGTCGGACTACTCGAACAGCTTCTCGCTGCCCAAGACCGAGTCGTCTGATGCCATCAATCTTCTCGAGGCTGCCTCTCCCAAGGTTTCAGGCGATGTGGACCAGATCGTCTTCGAAACGTCGAGTCGCTCGAGTGTGACCGACACGGCGGTCGTGTCGCGTATCGATGCCATGTTGGCAAAGGTGGCCAAGGTGCCACATGTGACCAATATCGTCTCCCCCTACGGCCCCGAGGGCGCCGGCCACGTGAGCAAAGACCACCAGATCGCCTTCGCAACCGTGACCTTCGACAAGCAGGCCCAGAACCTGTCGACGGCCATCGCCGATAACTTCGTGAACACCGCCAAGTCCGCCGACTCCCGGGGCCTCCACGTGGCGGTCTCGGGACAATTGGCGGAGGAGTCCGTCCGGCCTTCCTTCGGGGGGACGGGAATCGGCGTGTTGCTCGCCGCGGTCGTGCTGCTCCTCGTGTTCGGCTCCGCCTTCGCCATGGCCCTCCCGCTCATCTCGGCCTTGGCCTCGCTCGGCACTGCGGTGGGGTTGATCGGGCTTCTCAGCCACGTCCTGAAGATGCCGGAGTTCTCCACCACGCTGGTGCTCCTCATCGGCTTGGGGGTCGGTATCGACTACGCCCTGTTCATCGTGACCCGACATCGCCAAGGCTTGATCGCCGGGCATGACCCTGAGTCCTCGATCGTGACGGCCGTCAACACCTCGGGTCGGGCTGTGCTGTTCGCAGGCATCATCGTCTGCATCGCGCTGCTCGGGATGTTCGCTCTAGGGGTGACGTTCCTCTACGGCCTCGCCGTCGCCGCCGCCATCGGTGTCGCCCTGACGATGATCGCCGCGCTGACCTTGCTGCCCGCCCTTCTGGGGTTCATCGGCCCTCGGGTCCTTTCGCGTCGCCAGAAGGCAAACCTGGCGAGAAACGGTCCGCGCATCGTCGGCACCGGCTCAAAGGGGTTTTGGCCGCGCTGGGCAGACATCGTCCGGCGGCGCCCGGCGCTTCCTGCCGGCGTGGCCCTGGTCCTCATCGCCATCATCGCGCTCCCCTTCTTCTCGCTGCGTCTCGGCTCGGCCGACCAGGGGAACGATCCGGTCGGGTCGACCACGCGCCAGGCCTACGACCTGCTGGCCCAGGGATTCGGCCCGGGGTTCAACGGGCCGCTCGAGCTCGTCGCCGTAGTCAGTAACAGCAGCGAGCGTCGTGCGCTCGCCCGCGTGGCGACCGATGTGGCCGCTCAACCCAACGTGGCCAGCGTCGCTCCGCCCGTCTTCATCCCGGCCCACGATGGCACCGACGTGGCCCTCCTGAACGTCTACCCCGACAGCGCGCCCCAGGACGCGGCCACCACCAACCTCGTGTACCACCTCCGGCAGTCGACCATCCCCGCCGCGGTGTCGGGTTCGTCGCTCACCGTTCTGGTGGGCGGGACCACCGCGATCTACATCGACTTCGCCCAGGTGCTGTCGGCCAAGCTGCCGCTCTTCATCGGTCTGGTCGTCCTGCTGTCCTTCCTGCTCCTGTCGGTGGTCTTCCGAAGCATTGTCATCCCCATCGTGTCGGCCGCCATGAACATCCTGTCCATCGGAGCTGCTTTCGGGATACTGGTCTCGGTCTTCCAGTGGGGTTGGCTCGGATCGGTATTCGGTGTCAACCGGGCCGGACCCGTCGAGGCGTTCCTGCCGGTCATGCTGTTCTCCATCCTCTTCGGCCTGTCCATGGACTACCAGGTGTTTCTCGTGACCCGCATCCACGAGGAGTGGCTGAACACAGGCGATAATCGCACCGCCGTCCGCAACGGTTTGGCGGCAACGGGGAAGACGATCACGGCCGCCGCGTTGATCATGATCCTTGTGTTCGGCTCGTTCATCTTGGGCGGTGAGCGGGTGATCAAGGAGTTCGGACTGGGACTCGCCGGTGGGATCCTCGTCGACGCCGTGATCATCAGGATGGCCGTCGTCCCCTCGGTCATGCTCCTCATCGGCAAAGCCAACTGGTGGTTCCCGGCGTCCCTCGATCGGGTCCTGCCCCACATCGGCTTCGAGCGAACCCCGACGACACCGGAACGCGACGTCGGGTCCGAGGAGGCCCAGGGCGGGGACGCCCACGATCTCGTGTCCACATGATCGGGCCGGCCCCGACCGGCGCGCGCGGTGTAGGAGCGCGCGCGGTTTAGGAGACGGCGTTGCCGGCGGTACTCACCACGAACCAGATCCCGCCCAGCCCTTGGCCGCTGGTCTCGCCGGAGCTCGAGTCTCCGGCGTAGTAGTACAGCGGGTGCCCGTCGTAGGTCACTTGCCCGTCTTCGATGCCCAGAAGGCCCTGTTGGACCCCACCCTCGGCTCGGGGCGTCCCGCTCGCCTCCAGCGGAGGCCAAGCCGCTGCGCACCCTCCGGCACTCGTGCATTGCGGCGAGCTCTTCCCTTCATCGGGCGTATAGAGATACAGCGTCCGTCCGGCGCTATCGGTGAGGATGGCGCCATAGCTCGAGTTCATGCTGGATGAGACCAGAGTGCCCGATGGGGGGACTGTGGGCATCGGGGCGACGGGAACGGTTGTGGTGGGCGGCCGAGTCGTGGGCGGCGGGGACGCCGTGGTGGGCGGGCGAGACGTTGCAGGGGACGCCGGCGATGGGGCGGTGACGGTCGATCCCTGTGCCGACTTCGTGCTCACCGAGCCGCCCGGACGCGTCGTCCCCGGGCTCCCCGGCGCTGACGACGAGCTGGTGGCGCCGGCAATCGATGTCGCAGTGGCGCCGCCCAGAGCCGTCGTCGTCGGACCGGCAATCGACGTGGTGGTGGACAGCGCATGTCGCACCGCATTTCGTGCCGTGGGGGAAGAACCACACGCCGTCGCCAGCGTGCCGGCACAAATCAGCGCGACCACCCGAATCAGGGCGCGGTGGGCATGAAAGAACGTGGTCAACGCCGCCTCCTCTGTTGTCCGATCCGCGCGGATATACGGGCGGGGACGACGGTTTGTTCAGATCCTCTCCGGCTCTGGGCCCGTCCTGGTGGGCAGATCGTGTCGAGGCGGGGTGGATTGTAACGTCAGCCTTCACGCAGCCTTCCGGAGGGTGACATGTCGACAGCACAGGAACGGGTGGAGCGGCGGTGCTCCCGGCGACATCGTCGAAGTCCGGCACCAGTCCGGAGCCTGTGAACGATGGGACGAGTGGACGGAAAAGTGGCCATCGTCACCGGCGGCGCCGGGGGAATCGGCGGAGCGACGGCTCGAGCCTTGGCGCGCGAGGGCGCATCGGTCGTGGTCGTCGACATCGACGGCCCGGGAGCGGCTCGGGTGGCCGAGGCCATTCAGACAGCAGGTGGCGCGGCCGTAGGGGTGGAGGCCGATCTCTCCGAGGAGACCCAGGTGGTCGACGCGGTCAGGTCCTCCGTCACCCACTTCGGACGCCTCGACGTAGTCCACAACAACGCGGCCCTGACGGACTCCGACTTCCTGGCTCGTGACACCCAGGTGACCGACCTCTCGGTCGAGGTCTGGGAGAAGACGATGGCGGTCAATCTCCGTAGCCAGATGCTGGCCTGCAAACACGCCATACCCGAGATGGTGCGGACTGGCGGCGGCTCCATCATCAACATGTCCTCGGGCGCCTCCCTCAAGGGCGACCGAACGCGCACTGCCTATGGTGTGTCCAAAGCAGGGGTCAACACGTTGACCATGTACGTGGCCACCGGTCACGGGAGACAGGGCATTCGTGTCAACACGATCGTTCCCGGGCTCATCATCACCGATGCCGTCCGGGCCCATCTGACACAGAGCATGCTTGCCGGCCTCGAGCGGGCCACGCTCACCCCCTATCTGGGTGAGCCCGACGACATTGCCAACCTGGTGGTCTTCTTGGCCTCAGAGGAGTCCCGCTACATCACCGGGCAGATGATCGCCATCGACGGCGGGATGTCCACCCACGTCGGTCAACCGGGATAGCACGCAGGCCTCGGGACCCGCAGGCTCAGGACGGACCCAGCACGTAGGCGCCTGTGTCGGGGTGGTGGTACCAGCCGCTGGACGCCTGGGTCCCCCCGTCGACATGGATGGTCTGGCCCGTGACGTAGCTGGACAGGTCTCCGGCCAGAAAGACCGCCGCACCCGCCATCTCGTCGACGTGCCCGGGGCGTCCCATGGGCACGGTGAGGCCGAAGGATCGCTCCGCCCCCGGGGGCGCCACCGACGCCATGCCTTCGGTCAGGGTGATGTCGGGGGCCAGAGCGTTCACGCGAATGCCGTAGGGGGCGAACTCGAGCGCGGCGGTCTTGGTGAAGTTGATCACCCCCGCTTTGGCTGCCGCATAGGCCGCGTAGCCCGGTGCCGCCCGCACGCCCTCGATCGAGGTCACGCTGATGATGCTGCCGGGAGACCCCTCCGCCACCATGGCGCGGGCGACGCGTTGCGTACACAGGATGACGTGCTTCAGGTTGGCCCGGTAGAGCGCGTCCCACCCGTTCTCCGACGTCTCGAGGATGGGCGCCGAGAACACACCTCCCGCGTTGTTCACCAAGATCCTGACCGGGCCCAATTCCGCGACGGTGCGGGCCAGGGCTTCGTCGACCTCAGCAGATTGGCGGACGTCAGTGACCAGACCGAGTCCACCGACCTCCTCCGCTGCCGATGCGGCGGTCTCGGCGTCACGTTCCCAAATCGCCACCGAGGCACCGAAGGCCGCCAGTCCACGGGCGATGCCCCGACCGATCCCCGCCCCCCCGCCTGTCACCACCGCCACCCGGTCGGTGAGGAGTACGGACTCAGGGTTCATGGACACGAGGGCACCAGCCTTATAAGTTCGAGAAGTCGCTCTGGTTGCAACCGACGACGCCGGTCGAAAGTGGGTACGCGTGCCAAGAATAGAACCAATCCCGTTGGACAAGCTGGCCGACAAGCCACGGCGCATCATCGAGGAAGGTGTCGCGGACGGCACGTACGCCACCCCGGTCCCCCTGCAGATTTTCGCCTACCGGACGCTGCAGATCCTGATGACCAGCGCGGCCCGCGGCGCGTGGGGACAGCAGACCCTTCTGGGTGGTCGAATCCTCGAGCTCATCCGGATCCGGAGCGCCCAGCTCGGTGAATGCCAGCCGTGTATGCAGTCCCGGAAGCACGACTCGATCACAGACGAGGACGTGGCCTGCCTCCTCGCGCCGGGCGCCTCGGCGTTGACAGAGCAAGAGCGCCTCGCCGTCGAGTTCCTCGACCTCCTCTCGGCCGACCACCACGCCATCGATGACGAGGTCTACCGGGAACTGAGCAAGGTGTTCACCGCGGCACAGATCATCGAGCTCGGCTTCACCTGCGCCAACGCCATGGGCCTGCACCGCTTCATCCACACGCTCGACGTCTTCGGAACGAGCCCACCGGTGATCGCCTACGACCCCCGTCAGGTCGACACGGCATTCCCTGAGGTCTCAGAGGCACAACCGTGAGTCAGACGGTCTTCGTCACCGGCGCCACCGGGCTGGCCGGCGCCAACGTCTGCAAGCTCCTGCTCGAGCGAGGCGACTCCGTACGGGCCCTGGCCCGAGAAGGAGCCGACACCGGTCCGCTCCTCGCCCTGGGGGTCGAGGTCGTCACCGGCGACGTCACCGACGCCGACGATGTCCGGCGCGCCGCCGCCGGGGGCGATGCCGCCATTCACTGCGCCGCGCTTCTGGGGGGAGCCAGCCAGGATCTCGCCGCCTTCGAAGCGGTGAACGCGCAAGGAACGAAGCACGTTCTCGACGCGGCCGAAGCCCTCGGCATGCGGCGGGTGGTCGCGGTCAGCACCGGGACGTTCTTCGACACGACGGGGGGCCTCGAGCGTGAGGATGCTCCGGTTTCGACGGAGCCGAGTTCGGATCCCTACACGATGACCAAGATGGCGGCGTTCCAAGACGCCATGGCGCGCGCCGCTGCCGGTCAGGATGTGGTCACCACCCATCCGGGGGCCATCTTCGGTCCTTCACCCGTGGTCAGCAACTCGCTCGGCCGGACCAGCTTCAACCGGGTGCTCTTGTCGGCCCTCCGCCAACGTCTCGACTCGTACCTCCGGTTCCCGGTGAGCTGGGTCTTCGCGCCGGACGTGGCACGGGGGTGCCTCCTGGCCCTCGATCGTGGCGTCTCGGGCGAGCGGTACATGCTCGACGGGCGACCCGAGGATGTGGTGAGCATCGCCGTGGCATGCAGCCGGATCTGCGAGCTGGCCGGCCTCGACCACCGGGTGAGAGATCTCGATCCCTCGGACGATCCGGAGTTGGCCCGGGTCTTCGGGCCGACTCTGGTCGCCATCGCGACCAAGGCCGACTCGGATCGGGCCGTTCGTCGGAGCCTGTCCGAATCGAAGACCTACAAGAGGCTGGGCTACGACCCGATCAGCCTGGACGAAGGCCTTCGAGCCACCACGGATTGGCTGCGCGAGGTCGGCAAGATCGACTGACTCGGCCTCCCTACGGCGTGTCGGGAGGGTTCTGAGGCAATTCGTAGTGGCGGAAGAACTGCCACATCGCCTCATTGGCGTTGACGAGGACGATCCCCCGTCCGACACCGGCCAGGAACCAGGTGTTCATCGGACCGGTGTTGTAGGTCGCTCCCGGCCAGACATGACCGGATCCGGTGAAGCGCCACAGCGCCACTTCGGCTCCGGACCGACAGTGCGTGTAGGTAATGAGGGTGGCCGTCTCACCGGCCGACACGGCTCCGTGGCCCACGATGGTCTTCCCCACGTGGGGCTTCGTGCTGCAGCCGTCGGCCCTCACCCACTGGTCGATCCCTTCCATCACCGACAACGTGAGCTTGGGGTTCTTGTTCTTCACTCCGTCGAACAACGCGATCGGGTCGTTGACGCTGTGGAACTCCAAGGTCGGAACGGCCCGGGTGGGGTGGATGGTCGGCAACTCGACCTGCCCGGAGACCGAAGAGATGGCGGCGAAGTGATCGGAGGCCTCGGCCGCCAGGGCATAGGCCATCATTCCCCCGTTGGATATGCCCGTGGCGTAGACACGACGGAGATCGACGGGCGTGCGCGAGGCGATATTCGAGATGACCTTCAACAGGAAGCCGACATCGTCGACCTTGTCGGTGACGGGAAGGCCGCAACACTTCCCCGCGTTCCAGCCGTATTGGGCCTGCTTGGCCACCGGATCCGGAGTAAGCACGGTGGAGATCCGGGTGCCGTTGGGGTAGGCGACGAGGTAGCCGTCCCTGTCCGCCGAATTGTCCATCCCTGTCTGGAGCTCCTCCAGCAAACCGTTCTGAGTGGCGCCGGCGAGATTGAGCACCAGCGGCAACGGCTTGCCGGTGGCCGCCGCCGGAGGGACGTGCAACAGGTAACTGCGGGCCCGGTGCCCGTAGGTCAAGGTGAAGCTGTACGAGTAGCTCATGGGGGCCAGTCGAGGATGAGGGGTGCCCGACGAAGAGGTCAGGAACACGACCAGAGACGTGAGCATGGCGATGGCGATGACGAGGACCGTGATCGTGCGCAGGCGAAGTCGGGTACGAGATGCCATTGACAGCTCCGATCCAGCTGGGCGAGAGCGTGATTATCTCAGGTTGATCGGTGTCTCGGCCCGAGGGACCGAGACCCTCTCGAAAACCGCGACCTGGTCTGCTCGAACGGGACGGGGCTTGTCGAAGCCGAGGGTCATTGGTTACCGTCGCCTCTGTGACCGTCCTAGACGAGAAGCAGGCGGCCGCGGAGGCAGCCGCGCAACTTGTCGAGGACCACATGACGGTGGGGCTCGGAACCGGTTCGACGGTGGCCTGTCTGCTCCCCATCCTGGCCCGACGCTCTGTCACCTTCCGCTGCGTCGCCACGTCGGCGCATACCGAGCGGGCGGCGCGGGACCTCGGGCTCTCGGTCGAGGCCTTCGGGTCCATCGATCGCTTCGACATCGCCATCGACGGGGCCGACCAGATCGGACCCGACGGGTGGCTGGTGAAAGGTCGCGGTGCCGCTCACACCCGGGAGAAGATCGTCGCCGCCGCCGCCGATTGCTTCGTGGTCATCGCCGACTCGTCCAAACCGGTGAAACGCCTTCACCCTCCCGTGCCGCTCGAGCTGCTCGCGTTCGGGCTCGAGGCCACGGTGCGTCACCTCGAGCAGGTAACGCTCCGAGACGTCCCTCCAAGCCCCGACGGTGGGATCATCGCCGACTATCGGGGGCCGTTCGACGACCCCGCCCAACTGGCCGCGAGGCTCGGCGCCACACCTGGGGTGGTCGAGCACGGGCTGTTCCCGCCCGAGCTCGTGTCGATAGTGCTGGTGGGTCGGGGCGACTCGGTCGAGCGCGTCGACCTGTCCTGACGGCGCCGCCCTCAGGCCATCTCGCCCCCGTTGGCCGTCGGGGTCTATTCCTTCTTCTCTGCGTGGCCGCCGAACTCGCTGCGCATGGCGGAAAGGATCTTGTCGGTGAACTCACCGAGTCCCCGTGACTCGAAGCGCTCGTACAGCGACGCCGTGATGACCGGGGCCGGAACGCCCTCGTCCACGGCGGCGAGCACCGTCCATCTGCCCTCGCCCGAGTCCGAGACTCTGCCGGCGAAGTCGTCGAGGTCAGGCGAGCCCGCGAACGCGTTCGCAGTGAGATCGACCAACCATGACCCCACCACCGATCCGCGCCGCCAGACCTCAGCCACCTCGCCGACGTCGATGTCGTACTGATAAGCCTCCGGATCGCGCAGGGGGGTGGTCTCGGCATCGGCGACCTGGCTCCCCTTGCCGGCATTGGCATGCTTGATGATGCTCAGGCCTTCAGCGATCGAGGCCATCATCCCGTACTCGATCCCGTTATGGACCATCTTCACGAAGTGACCGGCGCCATTGGGACCGCAGTGGAGATACCCATCAGGGGCGGTGCCGCCCTGCCGCTTCCTATTCGGGGTCGGCTCCGCGCTGCCCTGCCCGGGAGCGATGGTCTTGAAAATCGGGTCCAGCCGCTCGACCACCTTGTCCTCACCACCGATCATGAGGCAGTAGCCGCGCTCGAGCCCCCACACACCACCGCTCGTCCCGCAGTCCAGGTAATGGACCCTCTTGGGGGAAAGTTGCTTGGCTCGTGCGATGTCGTCGCGGTAATAGGAGTTCCCTCCGTCGATCACCGCATCATCGGCATCGAGGAGCGGGACGAGCTGATCGAGGGTCTGTTGCACGATGGCCGCCGGCAGCATGAGCCACATTGCTCGGGGCACTTCGAGCTTTTGTACAAAGTCCTCCAGCGTGGTGGCCCCGACGGCACCCTCTCCCTCGAGGTCCTTCACTGCCTCGGCGTTCACGTCATAGACGACGGTGCGGTGCCCATCACGCATGAGTCGCCGGACGAGGTTCGCCCCCATCCGGCCGAGGCCGATCATGCCGAGCTGCATGGGTCTGTCCGTTGCCATGTCTTCTCCTAACCCTTCAGTGTCCGGTAGAGCCGAATCAGTGCGTTGGTCGAAGAATCGTGGTTCAGCTCGGGCTCGGACGTGGTCTCGAGCTCGGGGATGATCGCCACGGCGAGAACCTTGCCCAGCTCGACCCCCCACTGGTCGAACGAGTCGATCCCCCAGATGACCCCCTGGGTGAACACGCTGTGCTCGTACAGCGCGACCAAGGCGCCGAGGACGCGGGGGGTCAACTTCTCCGCCAACAGGACATTGGTGGGCCGGTTTCCCTGCATGACCCGGTGCGGAATGACCGCCTCGGCCGTCCCCTCCGCCCGCACCTCTTGTTCGGTCTTGCCGAAGGCGAGCGCCTGAGCCTGGGCGAAGACGTTCGACGACAGGATGTCGTGATGGTCGCCCAAGGGATTGAGGCCCTGGGCGAAGCCGATGAGGTCGACGGGGATCAGCTTCGTCCCCTGGTGGAGGAGCTGGTAGAAGCTGTGCTGACCGTTGGTACCGGGTTCACCCCAGTACACCGGACCGGTCTCGTAGTCCACGACCGTGCCGTCGAGGGTGACGTGCTTGCCGTTCGACTCCATGGTGAGCTGCTGGAGGTATGCCGGAAAGCGTTTCAGGTACTGGTCGTAGGGCATCACACCGATCGACTGCACTCCGAAGAAGTTGACGTACCACACGGCCAGTAGCCCCATGAGCACCGGAAGGTTCCGCTCCAGGGGCGTCGTGCGGAAGTGCTCGTCCATGGCGTGGAAGCCGGCAAGAAGGTCCCCGAACTGCTCCGGGCCTAAGGCCAGCATCGTCGACAGCCCGATGGCCGAGTCCATCGAGTACCGTCCACCGACCCAGTCCCAGAAGCCGAACATGTTGGCGGTGTCGATGCCGAACTCTGCCACGCGCTCGGCATTCGTCGACACGGCGACGAAGTGCTTGGCCACGGCGGTCTCGTCGCCGCCCAGCTGTTGCAGCACCCACCGGCGTGCCGACTTGGCGTTGGTCAAGGTCTCGAGCGTCCCGAACGTCTTCGACGACACGATGAAGAGCGTCTCTTCGGCCGCCAGGTCCCGGGTGGCCTCCACGAAGTCGGTCGCGTCGACATTGGAGACGAAGCGAAAGGTGAGGTCACGGCGAGAATAGAACCGCAGCGCCTCGTAGGCCATCACCGGCCCCAGATCGGATCCGCCGATCCCGATGTTCACGATGTTCCGGATGGGCCGGCCCGTGTGCCCCTTCCACTCCCCCGAACGGACCTTGTCGGCGAATGCGGCCATCCGGTCGAGGACCTCGTGCACCTGGACGACGACGTCGACACCGTCGACGACCAGAGAGGCATCCTTGGGCATGCGCAGCGCCACGTGGAGCACGGAACGGTCCTCGGACACGTTGATCCGGTCTCCCCTGAACATCTTGTCCCTGTGTCGCTCGACCCCCGACTCCTCGGCCAATTGGAGCAGGAGGCCCATCGTCTCGTCGTTGATCCGGTTCTTCGAGTAGTCGAGGTGTAGGCCGACCGCCTCGGCCGTGAATCGCTCGCCCCGAGCGGGGTCCACGGCAAAGAGCTCACGGAGATGGCGGCCCTCCATTTCGGCCTGGTGCTTGCGAAGAGCCTCAAAGGCGGGACGCTCTCTTAGGGGCGAGGTAGGCACCTGGGCTCACCTTTCTTCAGATGTTCTGACCTTGGACCTGCCGCTGAGGGCACTGGGCCGCGCCTAGGCGCCGGGGCGCGACAGTGTTCGTGCCGCGTTGGCCAACGTCACCTTCATGTCCGCTCGCAGCGTATCGACTCGTTCACCGACGATCTCCGCAGCACGTTCGGGCTGCTCTTCAACCCAGAGCCGAATGAAGCTGTAGTTGGGCCCGTGTTGGAACCGTTGCACGACGACGGTGCCACCGTCCTCGGGGGTCAGCGTGTAGGACCACACGGAGGAGGGATTCTCCGGTTCGAGCACCGTCCAGACCAGGCGGTAGGGCGGATCACACTCGATGATCTGACACGGCACCTCCCACTCGAAGCCGTCACGGCTGTTCTTGCCGGTGAACGTCGCTCCCACCTTGGGGCCCGAATCGAGCCAATGCGCCTCCACGTGTTCAGGCCCAAGGCCCGCCATTCGCTCCACGTCGGACAGCAGTGACCACACTTCGGCTATCGGAGTGTGGAAGCGATGCGTCACCTCGACCACCATCTCGGCGAGGTCGATCGGTCCGGGGTGCTCTGACACCGATCAATCATGGCACGACCGACCGACCTCCCCCGTTGCGACCGGTTCGGCACTGTCAGGGCCCTGGTGGCCGGTTTCCCGGACCGTTTGCGAGGACCGCGGAGAACGCGAGCGAAAGGGCGCTCCCGACAGTCAGAGCGAGCGATACAGGGCGTCGATGAGTGCCCGGTTCCGTGAGCTCTGCCAGCGCGGAATGACGTGATTCATGGCGTAGCCAAAGGCGACCCCTGTATCCGGATCGGCGAACCCGACAGCACCTCCAGTACCGAAGTGCCCGAAGCTTCTCGGATTGGGGCCGAATGGTCGTCGTGGCACCGTCGGTTTGAAGCCGAGGCCGAACGTCACGTCCGAGGTTGTCCCGCTGAGCGTGGAAGTTTGAGGTGGCGGTCCCCCGCCTGATGCCTGCCTGGTGGTAGGTCTCGGGCGTCCGCCAAAGACATCCGATCAAGAAGGGGACCGCCGTGAAGAAGAACTATCAGACCACGACTGGCTGCGCGTGCAATGGGCGCACCACGCCGAAGAAGGTCAGGCCCGACGCAGCTCGGACGGCCCACGAGGCGGCCGTCGCGTTGCCCGCCACCGTCACCGTCGCCATCGCCGAGCTCGCTGGGGAGCTCGAGGAAGGGCTGCTCGCCTTCGTGGTGGGCACTGGCCTGAAGGTGCTCGACGTGATCCTCGAGGACGAGGCCACCGCCCTCGCCGGCGCCCGCGGCCGGCACGACCCGGACCGCACGGCGGTGCGTCATGGGAGCGACGCCGGGCTCGTGACCCTGGGCGCCCGCCAGGTGTCCATCCGCAGGCCTCGGCTGCGCACGGTCGACAAGACCGCTGAGGTGCAGCTGCCTACCTACCAGTCGGCGTCGTCCACCGAACTGCTCGGCCGCGAGACCATGGCGCGGATGCTCGCCAAGCTCTCCACCCGGCGCTACGCGGTGGGGCTCGAACCGGTGGGTGAGGCGGTGACCGCGAGGAGCCGCTCTGTGTCCAAGTCGGCGGTGTCGCGCCGCTTCGTGGCGGCGACGGAGTCCGCGCTGGCCGAGCTCATGTCGGCCGACCTCTCGGAGCTCGACCTGGTGGCGATCATGGTCGACGGGGTCCATTTCGCCCAGCATCTGTGCGTCGTGGCGCTCGGGATCGACATCGACGGGACCAAGCATCCCCTCGCCCTCGTCGAGGGCGACACCGAGAACGCCACCGTCGTGAAGGGCCTGCTCGTCGGGTTGCGCGAGCGGGGGCTGGACGTGACCAAGCCCACGCTGTTCGTCCTCGACGGCGCCAAGGCGCTGCCCGCGGCGGTCACCACCGTGTTCGACCACCCGGTGCTGGCGCGGTGCCAGGAGCACAAGATCCGAAACGTGAAGGGGCATCTGCCCAAGGACGTCGCCGCCGTGGTCGAGCCCCGCATGCGCGCCGCCTACCGCAACCCCGACCCCCTCGCCGGCCAAGGGGCTCTCGAGGCGCTCGCCAAGGAGCTCGACCGCAAGCACCCCGGCGCCGCCGGGTCGCTTCGCGAGGGCTTGGCCGAGACTTTCACCGTGGCCCGCCTCGGCGTGCCGCCCACCCTGGCGCGGACGCTGCGCTCCACCAACCCCATCGAGTCGATGATCGAGATCTGCCGCGACCACTCGACGAACGTGAAGCGGTGGAACGGCGGACAGATGGCGTTGCGCTGGTGCGCGGCCGGCATGGTGGAGGCGAAGGAGCAGTTCCGACGCGTGAACGGCCACCTGCATCTAAAGACCCTGCGCGCCGCGCTCGAGGTCCACGTCGCCAGCGTTACACCCGATCGCTACGATTCGAGCAAGGAGGTGGCCGCGTAGTCGACACATCGCGGGCCGTCACCCAAATTCCACGCCGGTCGGGACATCCTCGTCACGTCCTCCCCGAGGACGGGGCAGTAGCCCTGCGATTGGGGAGAGATCGCCTCTTGCAGAAGGTCGGTCGAGAGAAGTCGACCGGGATCGAGTAACGCCGAGTACAGCCGGGCGATCCCTGCGGCGGTGCCATGACCGTTGGTGGAGGGAACCTCAGCACTCCGCCACGCCTCGGTATTGACCACTCCCATCGACGAGTAGCCGGAGGGGTTGAAGTAGCCGAGCATCGTCATCAGGGCATCTCCGGACAAGTCCGTGAAGTTGACGCTCCCGCCGGCCTTCGAGCCACCCCAGATCACGTCCGCGCACCGGTGTTGCTCCACGGGGGGGACACCGAACCAGAGATCCGCCTCCAGGGGCCCTGCCGCCGCCCGCAACCGGGCACCACACGTTTCCCCGCTCACCCTGCGGACGACTTCGCCGATCAGATGCCCGTAGGTATTGGTGTGGTAGGCGTGACGGGCACCTGGCACCCACCACGCGTCGGTACCGGCCAGCGCAGCGGCCATCCGATCCCAATTCCACAGGTCATCGTTCGTGAGCGGGCTGCGTATGGCGGGCACGCCGGCGCGGTGGCACAGCGCTTGGCGCAGCGTGGCGGTGTCCTTGCCGCCGAGGCCGAACTCCGGCCACACCGAGACGATCGGGTCGTCGAGGTTCATCAGGCCGGCGTCGACCAGTTGCAGTGCAAGCAAAGCGACCAGTGGCTTGCCCACGGAGTAGACGTCGACCAGAGTGTCGGGCTGCCAGGGGCGCTCCAGTCGCTCATCGGCCCAGCCCCCAACCAGATCGACGACGAGGTGCTCGTCGACCATCACGCAAACGCCTGCGCCGACCTCTCCCCGCTCTGCAAAATTGCGGGCGAACTCCTCGCCGACCGCACCGAACCGAGCGTCACACGTCCCGCTGATGGGGGCATCCATGACGACAGTCTCCCACCGAGGAGTACTGCTCCATGGGTGTCTAGAGCAGGTGACTGGCGGGAGCAGTCTCCCGGGCCCGCTTCAGACGCGCCAACTCACGCTCTGCCTTGTAGAGCTCCGCCTTGAGATCATTCATCTGCACCCGGTCCTCGCCGGTCATCGGCTTGCGTCTCAGCATGGCGTCGAATGCAGCACGGGCGATTCGGATCCTCTGCATGGCAAAGGATATTTCCCGGTCCTCGTCGTCGTCGTCCATCTCGTCGAGCGGATAGTGCCCACCCGAGCGCTTGGCGTTCACGTATCGCAGATAGGCGGCGTCGAGTGCGTCCTCCATACACTCAGTTTTCGACAGGCAGCCAGGTGTTCTTTACCCCGCTGGCCTGGGTATTGACCGAAGGACAACGGGAAATACACGCTGGGAGGCCCGTCCGCGACCTGGATAGGTCAAGTGTCAACAGGTCTGCACCCTATTCGCCGGCTGGCGGCTGCCTCAGTCCGATGTCGTTACCGTCGGCATCGCTGACCTTCGCCACGAGCAGACCGGCGCCCACGTCGGTCGGCTCTTGAACCACCTGCGCGCCGGCGGCCTGGAGGGCCCCGAGGGTGGCGGCAATGTCTTCGACGTCGAAGAATGGGACTGGTCCCGTCATGCCCTGGTCGTGTCCACTGGGGACGAGGCCGATCTCGGCACCGTTGACCGAGAAGCCGACGTAGTAGGGCGAGTCGACGTGGGGATCGACACCGAACAGTACTGAGAAGAGTGCCCGCGCCTTGTCGAGATCCTTCACGGGGTAGAGCACGATATTGAACTGAACTGGCATGGGGTCTCCTCCTGTGACGTTTCAGAACGCGCGTGGGTCAACGGATATGACGCCGGAGCTTAGGAGATTGTGACAAGCCGGTCCGACGAGATCGCGAGCCGAACAATGAGAGACTCGATTCGGGATCAGCCTTCGGAAGAAGCAGCAAATTCACGCTTGGTCTTCCGATACCACCCCATGCCCTTGATGGGATTCTTCCACCGGCCTCTCATCTCCTCCAAGGCACGTTGGTGCGTTGTGTCGCCCTTCGCGACCATCTCCTTGAGATGTCGATCCTGCGCTTTTATGATCTCGTCCGCGGTCATGCCATGGTGCGCAAGATCGCACGGGCCACCCAATTGTCGACAGGTCATTGTCTTCATGAACCTCGCTCCTTTTCACTGGATCTCACGCGAGCGCGGACGACTTCCATGGTCGTCAGTACGTCTGGGTCGGCGATCAGCTCGACCTCTCGCACCAGGCCCGCCTCGACATGGAACACAAAGGCCACCCTGACCACCCCGGCGTGGATCCAGGCGGCGCCGAGCTCACCGTCGATGGTGACAGGTGCCGCCCCCCGGGCGCCGTTGAAGCGGTCGGCGACGGCGGCTGCGCCGTCGTACACGGGATCCGTACCCATCCCCTGCCCGATCAGGTCGGCCCGCATCACAGCGTCGGGTGCCAGGAGCGACAACAGGCGCGCCAGATCTCCGCCGCGGGCTGCGGTGAGGAACGCGTCGACGACGCGGTGGCTCTCGGCCCGTGCCGCCTGCGACGCGGCGGGCTCCGGCACGCCCTGCACCTTGCGCCTGGCTCGGCTCGCCAGCTGGCGTACCGCCGTACCCGAGCGCCCCATGACCGCGCTGATCTCGTCGAAGCGATAGCCGAAGACATCGTGCAGGACGAACGCCGCCCTCTCGGCCGGTGCCAGGGCGTCGAGGACGACCTGCATCGCATCGCCCATCTTCTCGGCGAGCAGCGCGTCGGCCTCCGGGTCGACCGGTGCGGGGTCGCCGGATCCCCGGGTCTCGGCCACCGATCTGGTGCGTCGCTTGCGCAGCTGGTCAAGGCACAGCCGTGTCACGACGGTCGTCAGCCAGGCGGGCAGGTCGTCGATGCCATCGGTGCGCGAGAGCCGGAGCCAGGTCTCCTGCACCACGTCGTCCGCATCAGCTTCCGATCCGAGTATCCGGACGGCGATGGCCGTCAGCCGGGGCCGCTGGGCGTCGAAGTCGGTCGCTTCCATCGTGGTCACACCATGTTGACGTCGGCCGCCCCCGGAATGTGACCGCCACGTTTGATGGCACATCCAGTGGGAAAGCACGTTTGACGGTAATCGAGGGTCAGTGGGCGCCGTTCGAGCTGCGCGCTGAGAGAGGTGGCCGTTGGACCCTGGGTGATACCACTTGACACAGGCTGCAGGTCTTGAAGAATCAGGGGTGGCAACACTCTGGGACCCTGCCGCCGACGGTCTCAGGGCCGCCAACTGGAGTCCGAAATGCCACACGGGGGGAAAACGATCAGCCGTCACGTTTTCGGTGCGCGGGCGCGTACCCGACGGACGCTGGCGGGACTTCTCCTGATCGCCGGTCTGATCACGGCGTGGACGTTGACCATGCCCGCTCAGGCGAGCGCCAGCGGCGGGTCTTCCGGATCAAGCGTGCTGACCTCGGTTTCGTGCACTTCGACGCCCACCTGCATGGCCGTGGGCGCAGGTGGGCAAGGGTGGTCTTATGACGGCTCGGCCTGGTCATCGGCCACACCGGTCGACTCGTCAGGAGCCCTGAGTTCGGTCTCGTGTGCCAGCGCTTCGTCCTGCGTGGCGGTCGACTACGCGGGCCAAGCGGTCACCTACAACGGGACGACCTGGTCAGCTCCCAAGCCCGTCGACCCCTCGGGTCTACTCAGTTCGGTCTCATGCGCAACGAGTTCGTTCTGCGTGGCGGTCGACTACGCGGGCCAAGCGGTCACCTACAACGGGACGACCTGGTCAGCTCCCAAGCCCGTCGACCCCTCGGGTTTGCTCAGTTCGGTCTCATGCGCAACGAGTTCGTTCTGCGTGGCGGTCGACTACACGGGGCAAGCGGTCACCTACAACGGGACGACCTGGTCCACCCCGCAATCGATGGACCCGTTCAACCTCCCCTTCTCTTCGGTCTCGTGCTCGTCAAGCGCCTTTTGTGTCGCCGTGAACTCCTCGGGAGATGAGGTCAGTTACAACGGGTCAGCGTGGTCCGCGTTGGCCAGTATCGATCCCTTTGGTGGGTTGACAGCTGTGGCATGTGCTGGGGCGTCTTGTGCCGCGGTGGACCACTTCGGCAACTACATGACCTACAACGGCTCGTCATGGTCGACACCCATGTTGCTCGACCTGCTGGGCAATCTGAACGCGGTCTCATGCTTCTCCGACTCATCCTGTGCAGCCGTCGACAGTAACGGGAACGCCTTCGTCTTCGACGTTGTCCCGGCTACTGCTGGAGCTCCAGCACCCAATCCCACGCCGACGACCACCTCCCCGCCGCCACCCACTTCTGCGCCGACCACCGGACCTTCGAAGCCTGTCGGATCGCCGAACACACCGACCCAGACGTCGACCACCCCCACAACGTCACCGGCGGAGCCGGCTCCGGTCTCTACGTCTTCATCAGGGACGACACCAACTTCATCAGGGACTACACCGACGTCGAGCCCGGCCACACCCGGAAGCACGAATCTAAGCCCGACCGCGGTCACGCCCCCGACGGAACCGACCCAGACGTCGACGACCCCCTCAACGTCACCGGCGGAGCCGGCTCCGGTCTCGACTCCATCCGGGACTGCACCAACGTCGAGCACGACCACATCGGGAACCACGAATTCAAGCTCAATGGCTCTTGTCTCCACCGCATCGGTCGACGCGACAACGACGTCCGGCAAGGAAATTCCCGAGACGACGGCGGCAGGACCTGTCGCAAGTCATCAGACTTCGAAAACCGCGGGTGCCACGGCCCGGGCCGCCATTGCCGGGACACCGGACGCCGTGGCACCCAGTACCACCGCTCCGACCAGCGTGACGCCGTTGGTGCCGAGTTCGGGGAACGCCGCGTTGCCGAGCATCCCACCCGGAAGCGGAGCTGGGGGCACCTCGCAATCCGCCTCTCGACCACTCGCGTCGGTGAGTGATGCCTCGAGCTCGAACATCGTGCTCCCAGCCACGCTCGTCGGAATCCTGGTCATTGGGTTGATCGTTCTCGTTCTCTTCATCAATCCCGGAGGCGCTCCTCCCCAGGCCGCAGCCGACGGCCGAGCCTTCTGGTACTCCAGATTCGCGGATTCCGACCAGCGCGTGCTCGCCGCTTCCTCCCGGTGGATGGGCAAAGGGCATCGTCTCGCTGTGACCACATGGCGGCGCGGCGCGGCGACAGCGGATTGGCTCCTGGGACGATGACGATCGGAGCCGTCCGTTAGGTTGCTCAGATGGGCGACTTGGCAGCAGACACGGCGGTGGAAGCGCTGGGAGGCGGACGCTACCGAGGGCTGCTCAGTAGGGACTGGGAGATATGGGGCCCCATGGGCGGGTATGTGGCTTCTCTCGCCCTCCGGGCCGCTGGAGAGGAAAGCCGTTTCAACCGTCCCGCCAGCTTCTTCTGCCACTACCTGCACGTTGCCGCGTTCGAGCCCATCGACTTGCAGGTGAGCGAGCTTCGGTCGGCTAGGACAGCCCTGTCGCAACGGGTGACGATCACCCAGGGGGACCGCCAGATCCTCGAAGCGACGGTCTGGTCGGTGGGCGAGGTCGAAGGCCTCGAGCACGATGACACCGAACCACCGGCCGTGCCGCCCCCTGACCAACTGCCCTCGATCGAGGAGCTGATGCCCGATCGCGAGTCGCCCTTCAGGTTCTGGGAGAACTTCGATATGCGCCCAGTGACCTTCCGGTCGCAATGGCCGCCCCCAGAGTCGCTGCCACCGCAGTGGAGAGCCTGGTGCCGTTTTCGACCGGTGGCCGTATTCGACGACCCGTGGGTGGACGCCTGCCGGTCGGCCATCCTGGTCGACGTCCAGAGCTGGCCCGCGGCTTCCCCACGCCACGCGTGGCGGGAGCCACATGGCTTTATCGCTCCGAGCCTCGACCTCTACGTCGCCTTCCACCTTCCGGCCTCGGAAGAGCCCTGGCTGTTGGCCGACGGACTAGCCCCGGTCTCGGCCGACGGGATGTTCGGCTGGACGGGTCGGCTGTGGACCCCTGACGGTCGGCTGGTCAGCTCCGGAACAGGCCAGGCCCTGTACCGGCGAGTACCGAGCTGACCCAGTCCGAGAACTCGTAGAGACGGGTGCGATGGGCCGGAGCCGCTCCGACCGACCCCGGGACGCCGCTATCCCGCGCCCGGCGGGGGCGGATCGGTGCCGGGAACGCCGTCATCGACAACGTGGGCGGTCCATTGCGTCCCCGACCAGTACCGCTGGTCGTGCCGGGCGAAGGGGTCGGCGAGCCAGCCCGGCGCGATCCCTGTGAAGTGCTTTCCCTCCGTGCCCTGAGACGGGGCCGATGACCCCACCGGGGGACCTTGGAGACCGGCGCTGGTGAAAGAGCTCCCGGAGATTGGGGCCCTGCCATAGCCCCTTCGCCGGCGCTTTGAGGAAAGCATCCGCATCGCGAAGAGGCCGCCGAAGATCACGATGGCGACCCACGACTCGTGTCCGTAATACATGACCGACAGTGTATGACCGGCGGGCAGTCGTCGGTCCTCGGCTCCCTATAGGGCCCGATCCCGAGATCCGGCGGGGATCGTCTATTGGAGGCCTCCGATCGTCCCGTCATCGCCGGTGCCGAATCTCCTTCTCGAAGAACTCGATGACTCCCAGGGACGCGACGAACACAACCTTCAGGCCCGGCGCCGATGGGCGATCGGGAACCCGAACCATATTCCAGCGAAGGCCATCAGTGTGACAGCGGCGATGACCACAACGGGCGCACCGCGGTCGACGAAACCGACCACGAGTAGGACGGCAGCCGAGATCGCAAGTCCGACTGTGCCGAGCCCCAATAGGGCCATGACATTGGCGACCCGGAGGAGCCGACCCTTCTCGTGACGACGGAAAACCAGACGGTGGTACACGACCGGGCCGCACAACAACGCCGTCGACAGCGCCGCCAAGAGCAGACTCGTCACATAGAGTTCACGCTGCGAGTGACCGAGTCTCTCGAACCGCACGCTGAATGGCAGTGACAGCAAGAATCCGAACAAGACCTGGACTCCGAGACCGGCAACCCTCAGCTCCTGGAGCAACTCAGCAAGGTTGCGGTCGTCACGCTCAGCCTCGGTCTCAGTTCGACGGTCGTCTCGAGCCTTCGCATTCTCATCGTGACGGATCGTCAACTCACGCCCCCCGGAATCTGAGCATTGCCCTTCCGGAGCGAATCACATGGCCTACCTACCCAGAGCGGCGGAACGAAAAACCAGATGTCTTCACGAATATGACACCCCCTTGACCTACGAGCGGATGCCTTGGAGTCGATCTAGCTACTTCGACCTGAAAAAGTCGATCTGAAAATCGCAGCTGACCAGCGCGTTCATAATCACGCGGTGCTCGCGTTCGGGCTCAAATGCAACAACGATGGTCCCCAGTCCCCTGGAAAGGATTGGAGGCCATCGCTGTGCTGCGCACCAAAGTAGACGCGCAGGTCGCGTTGTGGGAGACATTGCTCCCGCCCGAGGTCCTGCGTTTGCCACCTGGACTTATGCAGATTGACGCCCTGCTCGACGACCCGCTGTTCTTCGAGCCCTTCGAGGAGTTCTTCGATCCCGAGATCGGACGGCCCTCGATCCCGATGGAGACGTACCTGCGCATGATGTTCCTGCGCTTCCGCTATCGCCTGGGCTTCGAGACCCTGTGCGCCGAGGTGGCCGACTCGTGGGCCTGGCGGCGGTTCTGTCACATCGGGCTGACCGACGCCGTCCCGCACCCGACCACGCTCATGAAGATCACCACACGCTGTGGGGCCAAGGTCGTGGCCCAGTTGAACGAGGCGCTGCTCGCCAAGGCCGACGGCGCCAAGGTGGTCAAGCTCGACAAGGTGCGCGCCGACACCACCGTCGTCGAGGCGAACGTCTCCTATCCGTCGGACGCCGGGCTCCTGGCCAAAGGTGTGGATCGGCTGACCAAGCTGGTCGAGAAGCTCAAAGCCGCCGGCTACGCGTCACGCACCGGGTTTCGGGACCGCACCCGCTCGGTCCGCCGCCGCACCCACGCCATCGGCGCCTGGCTGCGCCGACGCAGTGACGAGGCCAAAGACGAGGTGCTCACCATCACCGGCGAGCTGGTCGCCATCGCCCGGGCTTCGGTGAAAGAGGCCCTGGTCGTGGGGCACAACACCCGGCGCTCCCTGCGCCGCCCCGGCATCGAGGCCTCGGGGCGAGCCAAGGCCCTCGTCGACGACCTCGAAGAGACGGTCGCCATCCTCGAGCAGGTGATCGCCCAGACCAAGGTTCGGCTCTCGGGATCGGTGCCCGATGGATCGAAGAGGGTGGTCTCCCTGCACGACACCGATGCCCGGCCCATCAGAAAGGGGCGGCTCGGCCGTCCGGTCGAATTCGGCTACAAGGCCCAGGTACTCGACAACGTCGATGGCGTCGTGCTCGACCACGAGGTCATGATCGGCAACCCCTCCGACGCGCCCCTGCTCGCGCCGGCCATCGGGCGCGTCATCGAGTTGTTCGGCCGCATCCCGAGGGCTGCGACCGCCGATCGCGGCTATGGCGAGGCCAGCGTGGAAGAAGAGCTCTCTGACCTCGGCGTCAAGAGGGTCGTCATTCCCCGAAAGGGCCGGGCGAACGCCGAGCGCCGCAAGCTCCAAAGCTCCAAGCGTTTCGTGAAACTGGTCAAGTGGCGCACCGGTTCCGAAGGACGCATCGCCCATCTGAAGCACTCCTGGGGCTGGAACCGCACCCACATCGACGGCATCGACGGTGCGCGCACGTGGTGTGGATGGGGCGTGCTCGCGCACAACGCGACGAAGGTGGCCGCGCTCATCGACGAACGAGGGGATACGCGAAAGACTCCCTGTCCGACCGCCCGTGGACCATGCCGACCAACACCGACCACGAAGACCTCCGCCGCCTGATCCCCGTTCCGCTCTCTCCGGTCGCGCCCCGAATGCCGGAAACGGCAGAAATCCGAGGCGAAAACGACCGGGGACGTCCGGAGCGGGGCACAGGCGAGCGCATGGACACCCTCAGGACGAGCTGAGCTTCGTGCCTACACCGACTTTTTCAGGTCGAAGTAGCTAATGTCGGTTGAGTACGTGGAACTGGCGGACTCGTCATGCAGCGTCTCGAGCCACGACGATGTTCTTTCATAGGCGATGGTCGCCAGCGCGTCACTCCGGGAGAGGTCAAATGGTCCGGGGGCCGTTGGTTCCCCGGTCGGCACGACGAATACACGCCCGCCCGTGTTCTCCGCATGCCGTCGAGCCGTCGTTAACTGCTCTTGGTTCGATCGTGCCGTGACAAGTGATACAGAGTTCATAGCCATGGCGACCGCTCCCCGAGGTGGGCGTAGCCGCGGTGCCGTGGCGGTGGTGATCATGAACACGTCGTCGCCGCCCAACTCCTGAGCTTGGAGGACCGGGCAACCCGCCGAGAGGCTTCCATCAATCAACCACCGGTTGCCGATTCGAACTGGTGGGAAAAGCCCCGGAATAGCCGCACTGGCACTGAGTGCATCGATGACGTCACCGGTTTGCAGAATTACCGCTTCGCCACTCAGGGCATCGGTGGCGACCGCGGCGAATGGGATTTTCGCATCTTCCACGAGCTCGACCTCAACCCACTTCCTCATCAGGGCTCTCAGGCGGGTGGACGAGACGAGATGATCGCGAATGCCGAGAAATCCCGCCAAGAGTGCCATTGGGCCGAACCCGGCCACCTCCTGTCGGCGCAACCTCGACCATTCGTTCAGGAGAGTTCGCGCCCCCTCGAGTCCCGGACGCGTGGAGAGGAATGCCGCGTTGAGGGCTCCAATTGACGTTCCGACGAGAAGATCTGGTTCTAGACCGGCTTCCATGAGCGCGGCGATCGACCCGGCCTGCATCGGGCCGAGGTTCCCACCACCAGACAGGGCGAAGGCGACCGTCATGGAAAGCTCACCTCGTCCTGAACTCGACGGAGGCGCTTACATCTCCCCTCATGACCAGGAAGTCCTGGTCAGAGGCATGCCGCTCTCGCCGCCCTTTCCGGGTCTGACCCCGAGGACTTGGTGAATGGAGATGCCCCCATCGACGAAACCGTTGGCAGACCCTGCCATGTACAGCAGCCATACCCGGGCGCGGCGAATGCCGACGCGCGTCACCGCCTGGTCCCAGCTGCCTTGCAGGTTACGAACCCAGGCCCGCAGGGTCTTGGCGTAATGCTCGCGCAGCGATTCAACGTCCCGAACCTCGAATCCGGCTCGTTCCATGGCCAGGACCACGTCGCCGACGTCGAGGAGTTCTCCATCGGGGAACACATACCGCCCGATGAAGGAGCGACTTCCGAGACGTGATCCGCCCGCGCTCGAAATCGCATGATTGAGGAACCGACCCGAAGGAGCGAGGATCCGGTGCATCGCCTCGAAGTACGCTGCCATCTTCGATCTCCCCACGTGCTCGAACATTCCGATCGACGATATTGCGTCAAATTGTTCACCGACCAGGTCGCGGTAGTCCTGGATCCGGATCTCGATCTGGCCGTCGAGGCCGGCCTCCTTCACCCTTCGGCGAGCGCGTTCCGCTTGGGCATCGCTCAGCGTGACACCAAGGACTTGGGCCTGGTAGGTACGAGCTGCGTGTATCGCCAGCGAACCCCACCCGCAGCCCACGTCCAGGAGCCTCATGCCCGGAGTCCGGTCAAGGCCAAGCTTGCGACAGACCAGATCGTGTTTGGCTTCTTGCGCGTCCTCGAGGCTCACCGAGTCCGCAGTAAACCGAGCGCAGGAGTAGGTCATGCTCGGACCGAGCACCAGTTCGTAGAAGTCGTTGCTGATGTCATAGTGATGGTGAACGACGTCCGCGTCACGGCGACGCGAATGTCGGAGTCCGGACGGCGATGCCTCTTCTTCGGGTCTTTCCAGAGGCAAACCGAGCGCACCGACTCGGTGTGCGGCACGAAGCGCCCGCACCACGGGAATCCGCAGTCGCTCCCGGGGCGCCGAATCACGGATGGCACGAAGCACACCGACCAGGTCGCCGCGGAACTCGACCTCTCCCGTAACGAAGGCACGCGCCAATCCGAGCTCACCGGGCGCCCACAAGAGCCGTCGCAGAGCGTTGGCGGACTTTACGAGGAGGGAGCCTGCCATTTCATCAGGACCCAGCGCGCTGTCGTCCCAGAACTCGAGGCGCACTGGGAGTTCATTGCCCAGGATCGAGGTGACGACTGGTTGAAGCGCGTGAGCCACCGTCGGTCGAGGTGGGTTCTGGATCTCACGATCAGGCGACTCACGTTTCTGGGGGATCGACCGTGCACCTGGCCCGTTCGGCTTCAGGGCGCTGACTCTCTCCTGTGTCTCCATCGTCCCTCACCTTCGTCTGTGTACGCTCTCCATCCTCTCGACTAGCTGTATGATACAGACTTCGTCCCGTGGTGCGAGCTGCCACGAGTTTTTCTCCCTGAACCAAATACGGAGATGGCGTCCCCGACCGCATGGCCAGTCGAAGACCGGGCTCAGGTGGAGAGTTCGTCATCCCAGTGTTCGGCCACGCTGTCGACGAGGGACAGATTGAGCTTCTTCATGATCCGACCGAGGTCGCTGACCTCGTCGTCGTTCCAGTCCTCGAGTAGCGTTTCGATCACTCTGCGTCGTTCTCTCTCCACGCTGCGCATCGTTCGGCGTCCCTCCGGCGTGAGCGCGATCGTCGCTGAGCGTCGATCGCAGGGGTCCGCCCGCCGACAGGCCAGACCACTCGCTTCCAGGGCAGCCACCTGGCGAGTAACAGTCGAAGCATCAAGATGCAGTGCCTGGGCCAGCGCGTTGACCCTCACGGGACCGAGTCCTTCAAGCGTGCGAAGGGCTAAGTAGCCGGCTCGGTCGACGTGTACGTACAGGGAACTCCTGCGCCCGAAGGTCTCGAGATGGCGAACGAGTTTCATCAGCTCGAGTTCGATGATCCCGAGGACGTCGAGCGTGTCCTTCGCTTCTCCCATCAGTGGTCGTTTCCCCCTCGGACTCATTCCCATCCTGAGTTGTTCGCCGCTATCTGTATCGTACGGACTCAAAGCCTCCTGCTGGGGTCCAGGGGAGCGGCTCGGCAATCCGCCCGTCGGCCACCCGGTAGAGGCTCACGCCGCGGTAGACCGACCCATTCGGTAGATGCCCGGTCCAGGCCACCGCGACCGTGTCGTCGCGGGCACCGTGCGGTCCGTGCCCGGGGCCGCGACCCGCCGTCGGCCGCCGCCAGCACAAAAGGACGGTCGAACGACCTACAAAGGAAGCAGAGCCGGCAGGCCGTCAGAAAATGACTTCGTCACGACCCCACCAAGAGGTCTTGCCAGTTGGCGGGGACCAGCCCGGCTGGCCCAGGGACGGGTTGGTCGAGGGGATGATGTTGCGGTGGTGTGAGGCGAGGCCCTTCCATGTAGTCGTTTGTCCGGTAACTCCAAAACCAGTCCTCGCCGGGCTCGAAGCTGCAGATGACAGGGTGACCTGACGAGTTCGCATGCGCGGTCGCGTGCTGACTGGGCGAGTTGTCGCAACATCCAATGTGGCCGCACTCCGCACACCGCCGGAGATGCAGCCACCAACCCCCAGACTCGAGACACTCCACGCAACCAGTCCCGCTTGGTGGAACCTCGGGATCGACGGAATTCGTCATGTCCTGCACCTCCTGCTGAGTTCCTGTCAACGGTAAGGAGAGAAGCTAGCGTCTGGGGCCAGGATGAAGGTATCTCCGGTTCGCCCCACCACGCCATCCCGCTGGTGGCCTTTGGTCACGGTTCCGAATACTGCGTTTTACCCGGACAGGCCGACGCTGGTTGCTGGTTGCGCTCGGAGACGTCCCTCTCCATGATCCGCCTGATTGCCGCGATGGACACGAACAGGGGTGTCGCCACCGACAAGGGCATCCCTTGGAAGTTGCCCGGCGATGCTGCTTACTTCGAAGACCAGACCACGACCGGGCTCATCGTCATGGGCTGGGCTACGTACAACGAGTTCTCTGCGCCACTGCACGGTCGGGACAACTACGTGATGACCCGCGATCAGAGCCGCCTGCGGTCCGGCTTTCAACCAATCGCGACTTTGGCTGACCTGACAACGAGCCACCCCGACGAGGATGTGTGGGTTATCGGAGGGGCTTTCGTGTTTGCAGAGACAATCGACCGAGCCGACGAGCTCCTCCTCACCCAGGTTCTCGAGGACTTTCATTGCACCAAATTCTTCCCCGACTATCGCACCGGATTCACCAGGTTCGAACAGAGCAAGGACCAGGAGGAGCGCGGCGTGCAATACAGATTCGAGAAGTGGCGCCGAAACGTCTAACCCCGGTTCGGATTCTGCTGTGCGGCGCCCCAGGCCGATCGTTGTCGTCCCCGCGCTCCGGGCTCGACCATCAGAACGGCCCGGACAGTTCGCCCAGGGCATCAGTGAGCCTCAGATTCTCCGTGTAGTCAACCGGGCAGGCGATGATTGAGACCGTGTCGGCGACCAGGGCCTCGCGCAGAGTGGGCAGGAGGTCTGCGGCCGAGGACACCCGGTATCCCTGAGCCCCGAAGCTCTGGGCATAGGCCACGAAATCGGGGTTCGAGAATCCGACGGCCACGTCGTGGCCCAGTTCCAGGTCCATCTTCCACTTGATCAACCCGTAGGCGTCGTCCTGCCAGATGAGCACCGTCAAGGGGATGTGTTCTCGCAGAGCGGTCTCGATCTCCTGCGAGTTCATGAGAAATGCCCCGTCGCCGACTGCGGCCAGTACGCATCGATCGGGTGCCGCCAGCTTGGCCCCGATGGCTCCGGGCAAAGCGAAGGCCATGGTGGACAGTCCATTGGAGATGAGACACGTATTGGGCTCATAGGTCGGATACAGCCGTGCCATCCACATCTTCACGGCCCCGGTGTCGGCGAGGACGATGTCTGATCGGCCCAGCGCGGAACGGGTGTCGGCCACGACCCGCTGCGGCTTGAGCGGGAAGCCGTCGTCGGCGGCTCCCAGGGTGAGCTCGTCGGCCAGCAGTTGGCGAATCTTCTCGCCGCTCGCTCCCAACTCGAAGCGGCGAGTCGTGGCTCCGGCCAGGGCGTCGAGGGTCCGGCTGATGTCAGCCTGAACGCCGACCTCGACGTCGTAGTGGGAGTCCACCTCGGCCGGAAATCGACTCACGTGGAGAATTCGCTTGTCCCCGCCTGGGTTGATCCGCACGGGATCGAACTCCTGGAGTTCGTAGCCGACACAGATGATCACGTCCGCCTCGTCGAACCCAAAGTTGACGTAGTCGTGGCTCATGAACCCCACCGCGCCAAGGGCATGGGGATGGTCGTCGGGGAACACACCCTTGCCGTGAAAGGTGGTGGCGACCGGAAGACCCAACTGTTCAGAGAAGCGTCGCAGGGCGCCGGCGGCGCCCGTGCGGGCCGCGCCGTGCCCGGCCAGGACAACGGGCCGATGGCAGCTATTGAGGACCGTGGCGGCGCGCGCGATCTGCGAGGGGGAGGGCTCGTCGGGCCGGGGGACGTTGAGCTCGAGCGGGACGAGATCGTCTGACACGGCCACGGCCTCGATGTCCTCGGGCACCGCCAGGTACACCGCGCCGGGGCGCTCGGTCTGGGCCAGCTTGAAGGCCTTTCGGACCATTTCGGGGATCGCACCCGGGGTGAGGACCAGGTCCGCCCACTTGGTCACCGGGGAGAACATCGACACGAGGTCGACGCTCTGGTGGGACTCCTTGTAGATGCGATTCAGCCCCACCTGGGCCGAGAAAGCCACGACGGGTGTGCTGTTGGTGGTGGCGTCGGCCGTCCCCAGGAGGAGATTGATGGCCCCGGGACCGAGGGTCGCCGAACACACACCGGCGCGCCCGGTGATACGGCCGAAGATCTCAGCCATGAACGACGCCGCCTGTTCGTGGCGGACCAACACATACCGAATGGAGGAGCGGGCCAGAGCGTCGGTGAAGTAGATGTTCTCCTCGCCCGGGATGCCGAACACGCAGGTGACGCCCTCATGCTCGAAGCACTGTACGAGCAGGTCGGCGACACGGCGGTGGCCTGCGGTCACGCCTCGGAGTGTACTGAACGAGCGTTTGGCCGAGGGTGGGCCGCTTGGCACCGCCCAGGCCTTTACCGCCGGCCCAGAGTGTCGGCTACCGCATGCAGCGGGGCACGGAAATCGGGATGCGCGATGTCAGCCAGTGCTTTCGCTCGTTCGCGCACGGTCAGCCCTGTCAACTCGGCGGCTCCGAACTCCGTGACGACCACCCCTGTGTGGTGACGCGGGGTGGAGACCACGGCCCCCTCGGGGAGAAGAGGAAGGATTCGCGAGCGCACGACTCCTCCCACCGTCACGGTGGAGCTGAGGCAGATCAGCGAGTGGGCGTCGACGTGGAGGTCGGCGCCGGCCACGAAGTCCTCGTGCCCGCCGACGCCCGAGATCTGCTTGCCGTCGATGCTGTCCGCCACCACCTGTCCGTACAGATCGAGGCACAGCGCTCCGTTGATCGACACCAGTTTGTGGTTACGACCGATCACCGTCGGGTCGTTGACGACGTCGACCGGCAAGAAGGCCACCTCGGCGTTGTCATCGAGCCAGCGATACAGATCCGCGGTCCCCAGGGCGAACGTCGTCACCGACACACCGTCGAAGACACCCTTGGCGGCGTTGGTGACCTTGCCCGCTTGATGGAGTCTCATCAGACCGGTGGTGAACATCTCCGAATGCACGCCATAGTTTCCGCCCGCACCATCGGCTAGTGCCGTGGCCACCATGTTCGGCACCGCCCCGATGCCGGTCTGGAGCGTGCTGCCTTCGGTCACGAACCGAAGGGCATGACCAGCGATCGCGGCGTCTTGCTCCGTGGGCGCGGGATCCTCCAGGACGTAGGGCTCGCCCTCCGCTTCGACCAGGACGTCGATCAACTCCAGAGGAAGCGTGTTGTCGAACCCTGGTGGCAGGCTGTGGGTTCGGGGCAGATGAGGGTTGACCTCCACCAGGAGCACGCGATCAGGGTCGGTACCGGCCTGGATCAGCTCGTCCCGGGTCGCCCCCAGGTGCAGCGACAGATTGACCCGACCGTTGGCGTCGGGGGGTGCGGCCTGGGCGGTCATGATGCGCGGGGCAAATCGGGCGAGGATCGGCGCGAATTGGCGGAAACCGCCGGGGACCAGCTCGATGTCATGGCCCTCGGACAACAGGATGCGCTCGGCCGGTCCGAAGAACCCCGAGTGGTACGACACGCCCGGCTTGGTCAAGACGGTGTAGTACCCGAGCAGGAGCGCCCCACCGAGCACCAGATCCTCCCAGTCGTCGCGCCCACCCAGCGCGCTCAAGAACGCATCGGGATTACCGGGCCCGAGACCGAAACCGATGGTGTCACGCGGTCGCACAAGGGCGGCGGCCTCCTCGGGAGTGCACCTCGTGGTCACGGTGCGAGATTCTGCCCTGACCGGCACCCCCGGCGCACCACCTCGGTGGCACCGTCCGCGACCTGCCCGGCGACGATGGGCCGCACGACGGCCAACACCGATCGCGCCCGGGTACGCCTTGCCTAGCCTTGTGCTTCTCCGCAGCGCGCGCCATCCGCTGGTTCGCTGCGGCAAGGTGAACTCGGACGAGGAGGCTGAGTGAGCGTCACGACCATCGACCCGGCGACTGGGCAACCCCTCGCCACCTACGAAGAGACCACTCCCCCGGAGCTGGATACCCTGCTCGAGCGCGCCCGAGCAGCGGCCCGGGGCTGGCGTCGAACCTCGCCGGCGCAGCGGGCCGAGGGCCTGGGACGGCTGGCCGCCGCACTTCGCCACCACCAAAGCGACCTCGCCCTGCTGGCGACGTCGGAAATGGGCAAGCCGCTGGCCGAGAGCCGCGCCGAGGTTGAGAAGTGTGCGCGCACGTGTGACTGGTACGCCGAACACGCCCCCGCCCTGCTCGAACCCGAGACTGTGGTGACCGAGGCCCTTGTCGCCCGCGTGCTCCCTCAGCCTCTCGGGGTCCTGCTTGCCATCATGCCGTGGAACTTCCCGTATTGGCAGGTTGTCCGTGCCCTCGCCCCCGCCCTGGCGGCCGGGAACGTGGTCGTGCTCAAACACGCGCCCTCCACCACGGGGTGCGCCCTGGCGTTGGCCGACGTCGCCGGCGCGGCCGGGCTGCCGACCGGAGCGCTGTCCGTGGTGGTGGTGAATGCGAAACATACCGTCGACGTGATCGACCCCGTCATCAGAGACGAAAGGATCGCGGCCGTCACCCTGACCGGTTCGACACGTGCGGGTCGCTCGGTCGCCGCCATCGCGGGACAGGCACTCAAGAAGACGGTCCTCGAGCTCGGAGGTAGTGACGCCTTCGTCGTGCTCGCTGATGCGGACCTCGACGCCGCCGCGGGGTGGGGGGCCCGGAGCCGGTTCCAGAACACCGGGCAGTCCTGCATCGCCGCCAAGCGGATCATCGTGGAGGAGCCGATCGCCGACGCGTTCACCGAGAAGCTGATCGCCCAAGTCGGATCCCTGCGACTCGGCAACCCCACCGAGGACGACGTGACGGTAGGACCGCTCGCCCGGGAGGACCTACGCGACGCGGTCGAACGCCAGATCCGGGAGTCGGTTGCGCAGGGGGCCCGGATCCTCGTCGGTGGTCGTGTACCGAACCAGCCGGGTTTCTTCTACGAGCCGACGGTCCTCGATCACGTCCGGCCCGGCATGGCAGTACTCGAAGAGGAGGTGTTCGGACCCGCGGTGCCTGTCCTGCGAGCCGCGGATGCCGAGGAGGCACTCGCCCTCGCCAACGCCAGCACCTACGGCCTCGGCAGTGCGGTGTGGACTTCGGATCTCACCCGGGGCGAAGCATTCGCGTCTCGCCTCGATGTCGGGCACACGGCCGTGAACGGTATGACCGTTTCTGACCCACGTTTGCCCTTCGGGGGTGTCAAGGACTCCGGCTATGGCCGCGAGCTGTCTCATCACGGCTTGTTCGAGTTCGTTAACATCCACACGGTCGTCGTGAACGAACCCGACGGACCTCGCGAGGATCGACGCACGGCCAGTGAGTAGCCGCTCCAAGGCCGACCCGGACTAAGGCGGGCCTTACAGAGGCCCCGGGGAGTCCGGCGGTTGGAGAACACGCTGATGCCGAGGGCAAGGACGTCGGCCAGGAATGCAGACTGTCGTTTCGCGGTTGCGAAAGTGGGCAACTCTCACCAGCACAAACAAAAGACAGCAAGGAGGCCACCATGCCGGCAAGGGGAAGTGCGGAGTGGAAGGGCGACGTGCCGACCGGTACCGGCACGTTCAGCGCGGGTGACACCATCACCGGTGGATATACCTTCAAATCCCGTTTCGAGGACGGACCCGGGTCCAACCCCGAGCAGCTGATCGCGGCGGCACACGCCGCCTGCTTCTCGATGGCCCTCTCCAATCTCCTCGCCACGTCGGGCCATCCCCCGGACTCGGTGCACACCGACGCCACGGTCACCCTGAGGCCCGTCGATGGTTCCCCGACCATCACCAAGATCGATCTGGTCACGGTGGGACGGGTGCCGGGCATCGACGAGGCGACTTTTGTGGAGAAGGCTCTGGCCGCCAAGGCAGGCTGCCCGGTGAGCCGAGCACTGGCGGGCGTGCCGGAAATCACCCTCGACGCATCCCTGGCCAAGTAGGGAGGAACCACCCGATGACCGACGCATTCGTCCTGGGCGGCCTCCGGACGCCGGTCGGGCGCTACGGCGGCTCGCTATCGCACCTGCGCACCGATGACCTCCTGGGACAGACCATGGTGGCGGCCTGCGAACATGTCGGCGTCCCGCTCGACCGGATCGAGGACATCACGGCGGGCTGTGTGAACGTCGCGCATGAAGGCATGGGAGACATCGCCCGTTGGGGCGCTCTGGCGGCGGGCTTCCCGGACTCGGTGCCGGCGGTCACCGTCAACCGATTCTGCGCTTCATCGCTCACCGGTGCCATCAACATCGCCCACGCCATCCGGAGCAATGAGCTCGACATCGGCTTGGCGGCCGGGGTTGAGTCCATGTCGCGCTCGGGCTGGGCGCAGATGAAGGGCGACGCGCCATTCAGCCCGCGCGGACCCATCCTCTTGCTCGACACCATGTGGGCCGGCGCCGGTGGACCACCCAACCCCGTCCTCCTCGCCCGCAACGCCTACGTGGAGATGATCAAGACGGCACAGAACGTGGCCGACCGCTACCAACTGACCCGCGAGGAGATCGACGCCTTCGCCTTGCGCTCGCACCAGCACGCCGCGGCGGCCCGAGATTCGGGTCGCTTGGCGGCCGAGATTCATCCTGTCCAGATCCCCGCCACCCGTAAGGACCCAGGCCGGACCTTTGAGCACGACGAGAGCATCCGTGGGGATACCACGGCCGAACTGTTGGCCGCACTTCCACCTATGCCCAACACCACGCAAATGACGGCGGGAAACTCTTCGGCTCTCAACGACGGCGCCAGTGCCGTCGTCCTGGCCAGCGAAGCGGCCGCCCACGATCTCGACATCGAACCGCTGGCCCGGGTGGTGGCGTCGGCCACCTATGCCCTCGACCCCGAGTTCATGGGGATCGCCCCCGCCTTCGCCATCGCCAAGGCACTCGGGCGAGCGGCACTCGCTCCGGCCGAAATCGATGTCTGGGAGATCCACGAAGCCTTTGCCGCCCAGGCGCTCGGTGTCTTGCGCGAGTTGCCCGTCCAGCTCAACGGCTTCGAGGTACCCGACGACCGCCTCAACCCCAATGGAGGTGCGGTGGCAATCGGTCATCCCTTCGGGTCCTCGGGCATCCGGTACGTCCTCACACTGGCCACTGAGCTTCACCTGCGCCAAGGCCGTTACGGCGTCCTCGGAGTCTGCGTCGGTTCCGGTCAGGGCGTCGCGCTTGTTCTGGAAAACCCGAATGTGAACTAGACAGGTTCCCGCCCGGTACGAATGACCCGGACGCCACGAGAGGAGCCAGATGTCAGAAATTCCGCGATCCGTCCGCAGGGGATGGGGCAACCAGGCGCTACGGCCTCCCGGGTTTCGAGGCAACCGATCCGACTCCCTGCACCCATGAGCCCGCCCCCGTCTCAAGATCCGATCGACGCTCTCAATGAGGTGCTCAGCGAGGTCATCGACATGGTGCAGGACGTCAAGCAGGCTCATGTGAAGGTCCCCGAGACGCAGGCTCTGCACGCCGAGCTCGACCGGCTCTTCGACGACCTGCGGGTATGGGCTCGGCTCCTCGTCGAACAGGATGAGGCACTCGGCGTGTCGCCACTGGCGAGCATGCCCAGCGTTGCGGGCCGCACGCCGGTAAACCTCTGGCCGGGAAGAACGACCGATGAGGAGGTCCGCGCGATCGTCCGCGAGCATCTCGACAAGCTCGAACGACACGTCGCAGCGGCCCTGGAGGCGCAGAACGATCCCCGTTCACAAGCAACCCTGGCCGAGGTGGAGCTCGGATTGCTCGCCCACAGGCGAGCCCTCAGCGAACGTTGAGAGGGGCATTCCGGAAGAACGAGGAGCGAGACGGCTGTTGTCGCATCAACCGACCATCCCCGAAGTCGGCCTGCCCGGGCCGGCGGTTGTCCTCCGAGAAACCTCAGGCCGCTCGGGAGCGAGGGGAACGAGCCAGTTTGTAGGATCGAACCTGCACTCAAAGGACCGGCAGCGGACGGGTAAGGAGGTCACATGCCCGACGGAGCACAGCCGACTCGCATGGCGATTGCGCAGCAGTTCCTGGTGCTAGTCGGACACCGTGACGTTGATCAGGGTATTGAGCTGCTTTCGCCCAACGCGAAGTACCACGTTCCTGGAGTCCACGCCCTCGCGGGAACGTTCTCTGGACGGGACGAGATCATGAGGCATCTCATGAACCTCTTCGATCGGACGGGGGGCACCTTTGATGCCTTCAAATGGCAAGACTGGATGCTCGGTGAGCAACACGTGGCTGCCCTGGCACATGTTCATATCAACGCCAAAGGACAGATGTATAAGGCGCGCCACCTCTTCCTGGTGCGATTCGATGGGCACGACAAGATTGACGAGATCACCGTCTTCTTCGAGGACCAGCGGTCCGCTGAGAGATTCCTCGGCGCGTAATTCGGTTAACCCGCATCTGGCTCAATGTCGCGTGCCAGTGGTGCATCGAGGTCCCAACCGGCCTCCTCATCTCGTCGGCTGCGAGTACGGCTCGTCGGTTTCCCCAGGCCGTCGGGGTCGTCTATCCCTCCCTCCAGCGTGACCAGAGCTTCGGGATCATCGAACTCCGCCCCGGCTTCTTCCAGTTCACGGTCGTCCACCTGAAGGCTCGGTTCAATTGAGGGGTCCTGTTCGATCTCCTCGATGAGATTCGCATCGAGCCTCGAGTCGTCATCGAGCGCCTCGTCGCCCTGCTCGAAAGCCTCCGTACCCAATGGCTCGTCAGGGGACCAATCGTCGTTCCGGGTCATGGTGCGGACTCCGTTCCTGGAGGGACACGGACCGATGGTAGGCCCTTTGCCTGCTCCGTCCACATGGTCCGCAGATCAGCGCCCGGCTTCGGCGGAATCCGATCACCACCTGACCGCTCCAGCCCGGTGGGCACGACCGGTGCCCGATCCTCCCGGGAATCGGGCAAGATGCGCGTCGTCACCCGGGACTCTCGCTGAGCGCAGGCAGGGCCGTTATCGTGACGTGCATGCGACTCTTGCTCGTGGCCTATCCGGGGGCCGGGAAGGGCACGCAAGCGGCGAAGTTGGCGGCCCATTACCGGATCGCCCATCTGTCCAGTGGGGCGTTGTTGCGGGCTGAAGTGGCTCAGGGCACGAGGATCGGACGCATCGCAGCTGACTACCTCAGGCGGGGCGATCTGGTCCCGGATGAGCTGGTCCTGGAGATGCTGTCGGTGCCGGTGCTCGAGGCGGCTGGCAAGGGCGGCTACGTCCTCGACGGCTTCCCCAGGACGTTGCGCCAAGCCGAAGACGCCTACACGGTGGCCCAACAGGTTGAAGGTATCGAACTCCAGGCTGTCGTCCATCTCAGAGTCAGCCGTGACGAGCTGCGGAACCGACTCCGGAATCGCGCCAGCCAGGAAGGGCGCACCGACGACAGCGAGGACGTCATGGTGCACCGGTTCAAAGTGTTCGACACCGAGACAGAGCCACTCCTCGACTTCTACGCTCGACGGGGGTTACTGATCGACATCAATGGAGAACAGCCTGTCCAGAAGGTCTTCGCCGACCTCACGGCTGCCATTGACAATTTGGGCGCCGATCGACGCCCGGAAATCGGAGAGCGAGACCCCCTGGACGTGTGACGGTGCTGAGCAGCAAGACTGGCGCCCCGCCATTCCCCGGACGCTCACGGCAGCTCTCGCAAGCACTGTGCAGGTCCTCCACACCGCGTCTCGGTCTGTTGCAGGTTCACCCCGATCTGGACAACACTTTGTCCATGACCCAGGAAAGCGAAGAGATCCCTCCATCCAGCTGGTTCGAATCGCTGGAATCCCTGACCAAGCAGCACGAGGGCGATGCCGTCACCATCGAAGTGCTTGCACTTGATCTCGGTGACGAATACGAGGCGGAGCAAGTCCCATTCGCCTACGTCGAATATGACCGTCACGACGATGCCGTCAACGTGGCGGTTGGCGGGCGCGACGGGCGCTATCCGGTGGTACTACGCCATACCGTCGAACACCCCCAACGCATCGTCCTCTCTACCCCTGCGCCAGGTGAGGATTCGACGATGGAAGTGACCGGGGATGACGGAGTCGAAACACTGATCACCTTTCAACACCGCCCAGCCCTGCCGGTGTGACCTGCTCACCCAGTGTGTGGGCACGACGACCGGATCGAGAACGCTTGCTCCGAATCCTCGAGCCGGTGACCTAGGGCCGATCACGAGACGATGGAACCGTCCCAGACAGAGCTGGACCTCCCGCGACCCGTGGGGTTCGTCCTCGGAGGGGGCGGCAGCCTGGGCGCCGTCCAAGTCGGCATGCTCGAGGCGTTGACAGACCACGGGGTAACTCCGGATCTCGTCACCGGTACGTCGGTGGGATCACTCAACGGCGCCGTCATTGCACTCAATCCCACCGGCGCGGCCAACCGTCTGTCCCACGCCTGGGCACGAATCACACGGAACCAGGTCTTCCCCGGTGGGCTGCTGGCGCAGGCTCGGATCCTCCAGCATTCGAAGACTCACCTCTTCCCCAACACCGGCCTCGCCGCAGTGATCGCTGACTTCCTCGGTGCGACGACGACGTTCGATGACCTCACGCTTCCCTTCGCGGCGGTCACCATGGATATCGCCACCGCCACTCCCTTTGTCATCGACTCCGGCTCACTCCTACCCGCCCTTCTCGCCAGCACCGCGATCCCCGGGGTGTTCCCTCCCGTCGATCACGACGGACGGCGTCTTTACGATGGCGGGGTGGTGGCCAACGTCCCACTCCGGCAAGCCGTGGCCAAGGGCGCCCGATCCCTGGTGGTGCTCGACTGCACGTTCCCGGGTCACCTCCTCCCCGCGCCCGAGTCGCTGGCCGAAACCGTCCTCTTCACGGCGATGGTCACCATGCGTTCCCAGTCCATCCTCGAAGCGCCCCTCGTCGCCGACCACGTGCCTGTCGTCTACCTTCCCGGTCCGGCCGCCTGTCGGTGTTCACCGTTCAAGTTCGACTCCACCGAGCTCCTCATCGAAGGCGCATACGACGCCGCCCTCTCTTTCCTCCACGACCTCCGAGTCGACGGTCCTGGACTCTACGGCTCCCCATCAGGCCAGTGACGGCGGAGACTGCTCGGGTCGCGTCGGAGGCGTCCCCGCAAGCCCCTGCAAACTCATCAGGACCCTTCTCACAAAATACCGCGTGCTGCCATCACGCAAGTCAGGACAGGCCGGGCCGACGGAAGGGACCGGGCCCAAGTGGCCAGAATCACTCGCCCCGTTCTCGGACGCCAGACCCCTTAGATCTCGCCCCGAGCCTCTTTGGCATAGGTCGACGCGAGTTGACGGGAAAAACCCATGGTCCGACCCAGTTCGGCGATGCTCAGACCCTCATTGAGCCCGAGGATGAACACCGCTAACCGAACGTTGTGACGGGCCGCCTCCAGTTCCTCGATCTGCTGCGTCATCGTCTTTCTGATCGCGCTGGTCGGTATCGCGGCGAGGACCTCGCGTACCGGCCTCCCCGTTTCGACCAGAGCGCGAGCGCGTCGGTTGGAAGTGCTGACCGAGCTCAGGGTCTTGCGGAACTCCGCACAGGTCTCGACGAACTCATCCACGCTCGCGAGGACTCTCCTTCTGTCTTGGTCCATGGTCATCGGCGGAAAAGCTACCCCCGGGTCGTCGACCTGTGCGTTTCTTGTGACCCCGACCCAAATTTGTCCTGGAGGAGGTGCCAGCTGACAAGATAGGTTGCCCGGCAAGATACCTTGACAGCATGGCGATGGTCAGAGGCATTCCCCTCGGAGCTGATGTGGCCGATTTCAACGACGAGCTACTTCGAAGCATTGCGGTCGAGCTTCTCGTTGCCGTCGACTCGCTCCCCCCATGGATCACCCAGGACGAGCAGCTCCGCCGGGCGGCCACTCGGCTGGAAGCCGAACGACTTCTTGCCCCCCCGGTAATGGCGGACCTGCTTGTCCCCATCTTCCGCGCGCACATTCCCCCCTATGAGCTGGAACGCCTCGAAGCCCTACTCGACGGCGGCGAGGTGGAGCAGGTGATGGTCACGTTGAGAGCTGTAATCGTCCGCTACGTCGAGGAACAGGGGTATTGACCCAACCACAATCAGTCCGACCACGGCACGACGACGATCGCGGGTACGTCATGACGGGACACGAGTCTTCGGCCCAGTGATCCGGCAAGGTGGTGCAGAATCTTGGAGGACTTCCCGACCACGATGAGATCGGCGTCCATGGATCGCGCCACGCGGACCAGGGCTTGGGCACTGTCGCCAATCTCACGGAGGAAATGCAGAGGCACGCCACGATCACGAGCCCGCTGCTCGGCCTCGTCCTGCAGTTGCACGACCATCTCGTCCCGGGCTTCCTCGGCCGCGCCGTAGTTGATTGGCGCCCCAAACTCGGCGCCCGGCTCAACCGCCGGTGCGACGTAGACGGCGACCAGCCTGCCGCCGGTGCGGGTGACCTCTTCAGCCGCCCATGCGAACGCGTCCCAGCTGGTAGGTGAGCCGTCCAGGCCCACGACAATCACCTGTTCGGCACCATAGGCAGTGGTCGAGGAGTCGACCAGGTGCAATGTGCTTTGAGCGTGAGTCATGTCATTGCCTCCAACGTCAGCGCGTCTCCATTTGCGGCCTTCCGCGACGATGGCGTCGCGGTGAGCTGAGCTGAGGCTGAGGCTCTCGAACCGATTGGCCCTGCTCAGCCAGGTCCAGCAGGTGGCGGAGCGCCGGCAACGCAGCCTCGAGCGACACCACTTCGTGCTCGGTCAACTTGTCGACCAGCGTCGTCAAGGCCGACGCCCCAACGCGCCGCATCGTTCGCAAGTGCTGTCGTCCCGCTCTGGTGATAGCCACGAGCACGACCCGCCCGTCTCCAGGGTCACTCCGACGCTCGGCGAAGCCGAGGGCCGCGAGCTGGCTCACCACGGCCGTCATCGACGGTTGCGTCACCCCCTCGTTCATCGCAAGATCGGTGAGGCGCCGCGGCCCGGTCCGCTCCATCGTGGCCAGGGTCGACGCCGCTGTCAGGCTCAGCTCCCGACCCCGGTCGCGGACCGCTTGCGCGGCCAGTGCGAACAACGCCTCGCCCAGGATGTCGTTTCCATCCACCATGGAACTAAGCATAGTCTCATCTATATAGTTATGTCAATGTATAGATGAGCACTCCGGACGAAACGGAAACGGAACAGACAGAGGCTCTCGGACGTTCGGTCGGGCGTCCACCAACGGCTCTGCGCCGGTGGCCGGCCGTGAATCTTGTGCCACCCCCCACCACATCGTTAGGCCCCAAGCACCATCAGCAGTCCCGTCAGCGGGTGGTCGTGGTGGTGGAGGGGATCGTGGCTGCGCTGGTGGAGGTCGTGGACGGGGGGGAAGGCGGTGGGAACCCCACGGTGGAAGAGGACGAACCCAAGTTCGAGGTGTTCCCCGGCGAGGTGGTGCTGGTGGATGGGGGCGTGGTTGTCGGATGGGTCGTGGTCGTCGTGGGGGCACGCCCAGTCGTGGAGGGCGTGGATGGGGTCGTCGTCGGCACCACGACCGGCGCCAGCGTGACCGGCGGCGTCGGCGGGGGGCGAACCAGGATGTAGGTGGCCAGCGCGGCTAAGAAAACGCCGAGGGTCACCAGAGTGGTGGTGCGGACCCGGATCCTCCTCACGGGGTGGGGTCCTCCTGGCTCTCTGCGTCGGCGGCCTCAGTGCTCGTGGGAACGGTGATCCCTTCCGCGCGCAGGGCGACGGCGATTCGCTGACGCAACACCCTGCTGACATCGAACTGCTTTCCCGGAAGTGTGCGCGCCACCACCCGGATCACGAGCTGATCGACGTCCAGGGACTCGACGCCCATCACCGAAGGAGCGTCGAGCAAAAGGGGCTTGAGCTGGTCGTCGGCGAAGGCGGCCTTACCCACGTCGCGCAGGGCGGAGGTGACGGCGCTGACGTCCGCCGACACCGGGATCGGGACATCGATGACGGCCCGGGCCCAGTCCCGAGACAGGTTGATGACCTGGACGATCTGTCCGTTGGGGACGAAGATCACCTCCCCGCTGATGTTTCGCAGGCGGGTGACACGCAAGGTGACCTCCTCCACCGTCCCGGTCACCCCGGTTGTGACTCCCAGGGGGGAGATGCGGACCACGTCCCCGAATCCGTACTGGCGCTCGGTCACGATGAAGAAGCCGGCCAGAATGTCCTGGACGACTCGCTGGGCTCCGAAGCCCACCGCGACCCCCGCCACCGTGGCCGGGGCCACCAGGCTGGTGAGAGGGACGCCCAGCTTCTGGATCACGAGCACGCCGGTGACGAAGTAGACGAGGACCAGGACGGTCCACGTCACCACCCCGATCACGGCATGGCGGTGCTTGGCTGCCTCCGAGCGGACCAGCATGTCCCCGCCTTGGGCCCGCCGGTCGATGCGGCCGGTGACCTTGTGGCTCGTCCACGTGGCCAGCCGGGTGATGAGGATCGCCCCCGAGACGTACATGACGATCTCGAGGGCGCTACTGCGGGCCCAGGTGGAGAAGTCGGACAAGGGGGTGATGGCGGCCACCATGACCGCCTCATTCTGCCCCAACCGGTCGATCGGTCTCCGAGACACCGGGGGTGTCCCTCTGAGCGGCAAGAGGGGCGCTCACTTTGCCACCGGGCCGAGCACCACACTGGAAGAGGAACCAGGCTGTCAACCTGCGAGGAGTTCCGATTCCTCTGCGAGGAGCTCTCGGACCATGGGCACCACCTGCGTGCCATACAACTCGATGTTGCGCATCAGCTTCTGATGGGGAAGGCGGCCCGAGCTGTACTTCAGGTCGAACCGGTCGATATCCAGTGAGGCAACGGTCCGGGCGATCTTGGTTGCGACTGTCTCGGCCGACCCGACATACAACGAACCGTCGGCAGAAGCTTCCTGATCGAACTGGGCTCTGGTCATGGGAGGCCAGCCACGCGACGCTCCGATTCGGTTCCGGACCTCCTTGAAGTACGGCCACAGCTCCTCACGAGCCTCGTCGTCGCTCTGGGCTACGTATCCCGGGGAGTGGACGGCGATCGGCAGTTCCCCGTGTCCAAACTCCGAGAGGGCTTGGCGGTACAAGTCGATGTACGGAACGAATCGGCGCGGGTCTCCTCCGATGATGGCGAGCACCAGCGGGAGTCCGTAATGCGCTGCTCTCACCACGGACTCCGCGCTCCCGCCAACGCCGACCCAGGCCTGGAGGGAACCCGACTCGGTGGTCGGATAGATTCGCTGGCCCTGAAGGGAGGCTCTGGTGGACCCGGACCACGTCACCTCCCGCTCCCTCATGAGCTCCACGAAGAGATTGAGCTTCTCCTCGAAGAGCACGTCGTATTGGGCGAGGTCGAATCCGAACAAGGGGAACGATTCGGTGAAGCTGCCCCTCCCCAGGATCAGCTCAGCACGGCCGTTCGAGGCGGCATCGAGAGTGGCGAAACGCTGATACACCCGCACCGGGTCGTCTGAGCTCAGAACGGTCACGGCCGAACCCAACCGGATATTCCCCGTCCTGGAGGCGATGGAAGCCAGCACCATCTCCGGGCTGGAGACGGCGAAGTCGGCGCGGTGGTGCTCGCCGACTCCGAAGAAGTCGACCCCCACCTCGTCGGCCAACACTCCCTGGGCGATCACGTCACGGATGGTCTGGGCCTGTGAGCCCAACTCCCCATCCCCGGTCTCGGTCACGTCGCCGAAGGTGTCGAGGCCCAGCTCCACCACCTTGTCCTTGGCCACTGCCAACCACTCCCCTCTCGTGCATCCCGGAGATCTTTGCACCCGCAACGATTATGTAACCCTGCCAGGACACCGGCCATTCCCGGGGTGGGGCCCCGTAGGGACGCTCTCAACGCCCCGGGATCTGCACGGGTTGCCGCTGAGACGCCAGGAAGGCCCGTGAGCCCCTCCTCACTGGGGCCGCTCCCGAACGACCTCAGCGGGACTCTTGTCGTCACGGAGCCCGAGAAAGCGCGGCTGGCGCAGCCGACCGTCGCTCGTCCATTCGGCAAACCCGATCTGCGCGACGAGCTCGGGCCGGGTCCAGTGCGCGCCGCGGGGGACCGGTCGGGCGTCTACAAACGCCGGCGCGGCCGCTTCCAGTTTCCGAAGCCGGAGACCGAGGTCGTGGAGTGTCTCCTTGGTGTAGCCGGTCCCGACCTTCCCGGCGTACCGGAGGGAGCCCTGCTCGTAGTAACCGACGAGCAGAGCACCGAAGTCCGTCCGGCTGCCGCCGGGATCGGTGAAACCGCCAATGACGAACTCCTGCTCCCACACACACTTCAGCTTCAGCCAGTCCTTCGAGCGGCCCGCGGCGTACGGTGCGTCGGCGCGCTTCGCGATGAGCCCCTCCCAGCCTGATCGGCAGGCCTCGTCGAACCGCCGCTGAGAGTCGTCGCGCCAGGCCTCGGTGTGCTGCAATGCCGAGCTCGAGCGGATCGTCCTCGTCATCCGAGTGCGGCGCTCGACGAGGGGTCGGTCGGTGAGATCCTCCCCGTCCACCTCCAGGAGGTCGAAGACGCAGTAGACGACGGGGTACTCGGCCACCTGCTGTGGAGACGGCTTGGTCACCCCGAGACGCTGCTGGAGTCGGGCGAAGGACGTCTGGTCACCGTCGTAGGCGACCACCTCGCCGTCGAGTAGGAGTTCGCGGGAGGGTTGAGCGGCCACAGCGGCCCGGACCTCGGGGTAGGTGCCGGTGAGATCCTTCCCGGTACGCGACTCGAGCCGCACATCGCCGTCCAATTTGCGTGCGACGCAGCGCTCACCGTCGAGCTTGCGCTCCAGGAGCCAATCGTCCCCGAAATTCGCGACGGTCGGTCAAGGTGGCCAGCATGAGCGGGATCACCATGCCCAATATTGTTTCACGTCGGCGTCGACGCACAGGCGCCGCCGGAGCACGAGCGTTCACTCCGGAAGAAGTCGACGCTGCGGTGAAGGAGGGCGGGATCTCTCGCGCCTCCGGCGGCTGAGCGCCTCACTTCTCCCCCGCTCCGAGACGGGCCGCTATCGCTTGCAGCCCTCAGGGACTCGATTGTCCTCACGGCCGGTTGGCGGCAGAATCGGGGAAATGCTCACCCGGTCTTCTTCTGGATTCCTGACTCTCCGAACCGGCCCCGTCCCGACATCGGTGGAAAGCCTCCAGTCCGATGGATACGTCCTGCTCGACAACGTGTTCACAGGAGATGAGGTCACCGAGCTCCGTGCCGAGGTCGAACGGGTCTTTGACGAGTTCCCACCCGATGAACGAGGAGACCTCCCCGAGCAGGCGGCCCCATTTCGCTACGAGATGCTCAACCGGAGCGCCCTGGTCGAGCGCGCCATCGGCCACCCCCGAATCCTCGAGGTCGTCGAGGCCCTTCTGGGGGAGGATTCCCATATCATCGCCAACACCGCCTGGTGGCAGCCATCGGGCAACAACGACCACCTCGGACGCTTCTGGCACATCGACGGCGGGCCGCACGTCCCCCGTGATTCCAATGTGCCGTGGGATGCCCGGATCCCCTATCCCATTTTTGTCATCGCGACCCACCTGTACCTCTGGGACTGCCCCATCGAGGCCGGCCCGACTGGAGTGATTCCCGGAAGTCACACTTCGGGACAAGCACCACCAATCGACAGGGTTGCCGATGACAACCTCGATTGGGACGGTCGCCGCGCCATTTCCATCGTCGCCCAAGCGGGTGACGTCGCCCTCTTCGTGTCGGACATCTGGCACAGACGGATGGCACCGAGCCCCGAGGATCCGGGCCGGATGTTCATCCAGTGCCACTACGGGCGTCGGGATATTGCCCAACGAATCCGGCCGACGTCCTCGGTCAACCATCTCTCGGACGAAGCGTTGGCGCGGGCCCGGACACCGAGGCAGAAGACCCTCGCCGGCCTCCACCCGCTCGGGTTCTACGACGGCTGATCGCGGGGGCCTCGCGTCTCAGGGACCGGTCAAGGTGGGCAGCGGTGCGAAGGGGAGGACAGAGACCCAGCAGGTCCCGGGCGGAGGTCGGCCGGGGGTCGTTTTGCACAGAGGTGACGGCGGCGAGTTGAGGCGTAACTTGACCACCTGATAGTCCGTCGGGCCGTACCGCTTGTCTGGTCCGTAGCTGAGCTCGGTCGACCATGTGCCAGGGAAGTCGGTGATCTTGGACATGGCGGTGACGAAGGTGCGCCGGTCGAGATCGGGGCCCGCGCTCTTGGCCGCCGAGGCGAATAGATCGATGGCTTGGCACCAGCCTGCGATCGGGCCCTGCTCCTCGATGAGGTCGTTCATGTTGCCCGGGGGGACTTGGGGATAGGTCTTGTGCCACAGCACCCAACAGCTGCGCACGCCGGGGTCATAGCCGCCCTGGCTCTGCGGGCGGGGACTGTCAATCCCGCCCAGGGTCTCGGTGGTCAATCCCTCCTGGCCGTTGAGGGCCTTGGCGTAGAGCATCAATAGTCCGAGCGTCGTCTCGATACTCTCCTCGTAGTCGCTGAGGAGGAGCTTGGGGAAGTACTGCTGGGTGGTCTCGGCCTGGAGCACCGGGAACAAAACGTTGATGGGGATCAGGGGGACGACCGAAGTGACTCCGGCGTTGCGGAGTTTTTGGATGACCAGGGGGGACTCCGAGTCCGTGGTGGCCGTGTCGTCAGGGTTGGCGTCGATGCCCATCACCACCGGGGTGACGCCGACCTGGCGCAGGTCGGGAAGGAGAAAGTCGTTGAGAGCCACTTGGTCAGAGGCACGGTTGCCGGCGATGATCCCCACCTTGATTCCGTGGCCGATCAGTCCGGCGCTGAGGCCCCAGTCCACCACCGCCTGAAGGATGACTGCCTGGTCGGGTCCGGTCCACCACAAATAGGGCGAGCCCAAATCGGTCCAGTTGGTGGCCGTCGTCCATGCGCCGATGAAGGGGGTGTGGCCCTCCTGGGTGATGCAGAGCTCATTGTCTCCCGTCCAGTCCCCAAGGCCGTCGACCACGGCGAAGGCGGCTGGGGAACCCTCGGTCCAGTCCTTGCATTGTGCCCGCATCGAAGCCTCGTTGGTCGGGTCGAAGTTGACGATGATCGGATTGATTTTCCGGCCATTGATCCCCCCGGTGTCGTTGATCTGCTTGACGAAGAGCTTGATGGCCTTCGTCTGTTCTCCGAACTCGGCGTCCTGGGCGAACCCCTCCTGCCCGGCCAACGAGTTGAGGGACACCACGGGGAAGACAACATTGATGCTCGATTTGGTCACCCCCCGGGACGAGGTGCTCGCCGTCGTGACCGAACTCGGTCCGCTTGTCGGCGCGCCGATCGTGCTCGTCGGGCCGGCTCGACCCGGTGGGGCGACGCTCGTCCCGGGCGTCGTGCCTACAACACTCCGGGGTGACGGGGCCGGGTGCCCCTCTACGCCGTAGACGGCCCCGGCGATGACCACGAGAGCCACCGCCACGATCGCGATCTGAACGAGGGGCGAGCGGCGCCGGAACCGTCGCCAGAACCGATGCACAGAAGCCAAGCCGCCTGTACTGCTCATGTGACTCCCCCGGGGCTGGAGACCCGACAAGGAGCAACTATCGCACGGTGTCGTGCCTGGGCGCATAGCCCTCGTCCTCGGACACAGGAAGGCGCCGGGTTGTAACCTCCGGCCGATGGCCAAGACGGTGTTCCTCGGTGCCGGCAGCACTGTGTTCGCCCGCAACCTGCTCGGTGACATCCTCGGCTACGAGGAACTGGCCACCTCCGAGATCGTGTTGCATGACATCGACGCGGCACGCCTGAAGACGTCGGAGCTCGTGGCTCACCGGGTCTGCGACGCACTCAAGGCGCCCGCCAAGATCACCGCTACGACCGACCGGCGGGCCGCATTGGAGGGCGCCGACTACGCGATCAACATGATCCAGGTTGGCGGATACGAACCCTGCACCGTCACAGACTTCGAGATACCGAAGCGCTTCGGCCTCCGCCAGACGATCGGGGACACGCTCGGTATCGGCGGCATCATGCGAGGCCTGCGCACCATCCCAGTGCTCCTGTCGATGTGCGCGGACATGGAAGAGCTGTGCCCCGACGTGTGGTTCCTCAACTACACCAACCCCATGGCAATCAACTGCCGAGCGATCAACCGGGCGAGCCGGATCCGCACAGTGGGCCTGTGCCACAGTGTGCAGGGCACCGCGTTCGAGCTCTCCCTGGACCTCGGCATCGCCTATGGCGAGATCGACTATCTGGCCGCCGGGATCAATCACATGGCCTTCTACCTACGGTTCGAGCGCGACGGCGAGGACCTCTACCCCCAACTGCGAGCTCTGGCCGAGTCAGGGCAGACACCCGACGACAACCGCGTGCGTTATGAAGTGCTGCGCCGGCTCGGCTACTTCGTGACCGAGTCGAGCGAGCACTTCGCCGAGTACGTTCCGTGGTTCATCAAGCGCGACCGGCCTGATCTCGTCGAACGCTTCAATATCCCTCTCGATGAGTATCCGAGACGCTGCGTCGCCCAGATAGCGCACTGGGAGGCCGAACGGGAGCGTCTCGAGGGCGACGGCATCATCGAGGTGAGCCCGAGCTTTGAGTATGCGGCCACGATCATCCGTAGCATCGAAACGGGTCGGCCGCGGGTGATCTACGGAAACGTCCCCAACGAGGGGCTGATAGACAATCTCCCGAGTAGTTGCACGGTCGAGGTGCCCTGTCTCGTGGACGGCAACGGCGTGCAGCCGACCCGGATTGGCACCCTGCCCCCGCAGATCGCCGCCCTCATCAGGACCAACGTCAACGTCCAGGAACTGACGGTCGAGGCGGCACTCACCGGGCGGCTCGACTCCGTGTACCACGCGGCGATGCTCGATCCTCACACCGCGGCCGAACTCGACCTCGATCAAATCACCGAAATGGTCGATGCCTTGATCCTGGCTCACGGCAAGTGGATCCCGGAGCTGACGTAGAGCGCTGATCAGTCTGCGGCGTCGATCGGTTGATCAGGGGCCCACCATCTACCGACGGACGGAACGGGATCGCAATTTCGAGCCAGGGGGCGACCAGTCACTCGCCAGGCGGGGGAACCCAACCCTCAGTCGTCCACTCCGGTGAATTCTCTTCCAGCTTCTCGACGCGCCGATGAAGATCCACGAGGTGGTCACCGATGCCATGGAGGGCCTTACTGAGGTCGGTCACAGCCTCTTCGGTTAGCTGAACCTCTCCGGAGGCGTACTTGTCCAGGGTGTTGGCGAGGTCACGGAGTTCCTGTTCGACGGTTCGATCCGCGGGTTCTTCAGCCATATGTCAAGTCCTTGCGTATCAAGCCTCTTCAACCAATGGGATGGCCGTCAGAATATCCGGAGCCGACCTGTGTCGCCCTGGCCAGTAGCTGGTCATCTGAATCTGCAATTGGCCGCCACCTGCTCAGATAATGGGCCTGGACTTCGACGACGAGCGGCGCGAGGGTGATGCGATCCTGTGGGCGGGGCGGTGACTATCGGCCCCGACGGAGAGGAGCTGCGGTCGTGGACATGAAGCTCGAAGTGGTCGTGGTGCCGGTGTCCGATGTCGACCGGGCCAAGGGCTTCTATGAGTCGTTGGGGTGGCGCCTGGACGCCGATTTCGATGGTGACGGCGGCTTCCGCGTCGTGCAGCTGACGCCGCCGGGCTCGGCGTGCTCGATCATCTTCGGCACCGGGGTCACCGCGGCCACGCCGGGCTCGGCTGAAGGTCTGCAGCTCGTCGTCACCGATATCGAGGCGGCCCGGGGCGAGGTCGTCGACCGTGATGTCGAGGTAAGTGAGGTGTTCCATGACGCCGGTGGGGTGTTCCATCACGCCGGCATTGAGGCACGCGCTCCGGGCCCGGCCCCGGGGCACAAAACTTATGAGTCGTTCGCCTCGTTCAGTGATCCGGACGGCAACGGCTGGTTTCTTCAAGAGGTGACGACGCGCCTTCCGGGGCGGTGAACATGCGGTGAGCTGATTCTCGCCCGGTCAGCCGCTCTTACTCAGCAGGAGGTACCCCGATGCCAGCCACCTACGATTCCGCCGTCGATCTGGCCGCCGCTCTCCGCCGGGCGGCGGATGCTCACGGCCACCACGAAAAGGAGATCGGGCATCCCGACGCGGATTGGCCTGATTGGTATGCGCAGTACATGGTGGACGAGCAGTCCGGGCTCTCCGGTCAGGCCAGCCCCGGGACGAGCACATGAGCAGCTACGACGTCATCGTGTTGGGCGCCGGCTCGCCGGGCGAGCACTGCGCAGGCGAGTTGGCCGACGGTGGACTGCGGGTGGCCGTGGTCGAACGCCAATTGGTCGGCGGTGAGTGTTCCTACTGGGCGTGCATCCCCTCCAAGACGCTGCTGCGCCCCGGGGAGGCGGCCCAGGAGGCACGCGAAGCAGCAGCCGGCGCCCACGTCGATGTCGAGGCAGCCCTGGCATATCGCGATTTCATGGTCTCGAACTACTCCGATGCCGGCCAGGAGCACTGGCTGGCGGACAAGGGTATCGGCCTGCTCCGCGGCACTGGTCGGCTGGCCGGGGTGGGTGTGGTCGAAGTAGACGGGGTGTCCCATACCGCCCGACACATTGTCGTGGCGACCGGCTCGGATCCGGTCGTGCCACCGGTCCCGGGCCTGGCCGACTTGGAGGGTGTCTGGACCAACCGCGAGGTGACCGGTATGAAGGCGGTGCCACGGCGCCTGCTGATACTGGGTGGTGGGCCGGTCGGCGCCGAGATGGCCCAGGCCGTGCGCCGTCTGGGCGGCGAGGTGGCCGTGGTCGAAGGGGCGGGACGGGTGCTCGCCCGTGAGCCCGCGCCGCTGGGCGAGGCGCTGGGCGAGGCGCTACGCGGCGACGGGGTCGAACTGGTGTTGGGGGTCCGGGCCACAGCGGCCGGACGCGACGCTGAGGACTTCGTCCTGACACTCGATGACGGCCGCGAGTTGCGGGGCGACCACCTGCTCCTCGCCACGGGCCGGCGCCCCCGCGTCAACGACATCGGGCTCGACACAGTCGGCGTCCACGCTGACGAGCACGGCATCCCGGTCGATACCCACCTACGCGTCGGCGACGGTCTGTGGGCCATCGGCGATGTCACCGGGGTGCGGCTACTGACCCACGTGGGGAAGTACCAGGGCGAGGTGGTCGCCGCCAACATCCTCGGCGAACCCCGTGAGGTCAACTACGAGGCCATTCCCAGCGTCGTGTACACAGATCCCCAAGCGGCGTCGGTGGGGGCCACAGAGGCCTCCTTCAGCGCCACCACTCCCCTCTCCGAGGTAGCCAAGACGGCTACGTACACCCACGCCTACGCACAATCGAACGGCTTTCTGACCCTCCTCAGCGACGGCGACGTGCTAACCGGCGCCTACGCCTTGGGACCCGAAGCCGGCGAGTGGCTGCAACAAGCCACCCTGGCCATCCGGGCCAGGGTGCCACTCGAGGTCCTGCGGGACACCATCCAGCCGTTCCCCACCTTTTCGGAGATTTACGTCGCCGCCCTCAAAGCACTCCGCAAGCAGATCGGGGCGGCGCGCCAACCGGCCTAGAGGGTACATGCGCACATCATTCTCAACCGTCGCCTTCGGGACTTTCCGGTGCAATGAGAATCGGACGTCGGGTATGCGACGCCAGGGTGTGGGAGACGCTGCCAAGCAGAGTGCTCCGCAGAACCCCCCGACCCCGCTGGCCGCACACGATCAAGCGTGTCGAGAGATCGTCCGCTGTCTCGAAGATGGCCTTGGCAATGCCGTCGAAGGACTCCCTGATCATGGGTGAAGCTTCGTATCCGTGTTCCCTCGCCCGGCGGGCTCCCTCTTCCGCCACCGACCTTGCAAAGGACTCTTCCTCAGCATCCAAGTCCGCGCCCCCCGTCGTATTGCCCGCCGCGAAAGCGCCGGCAAGAGCTAAGCGGGTTGCGATTGTCTCCCAAACCGTGAGCACGACGGCGTCCGTCGGTCGGCTTATCAGATCCGCCGCGCCCCTCATTGCGACCCGTGATCCCTCAGAGCCGTCGAAACAGAACAGCGCGGGACCGTCTCTCCTTGCTGCCGTCATGATATTCCTCTTTCTTTTCTACCTTCCCTACTGGTTGTCCCTCGCGGCTCTTCGGGCGACCCGCTATCGTCTTTCGTCATCGTGTCGTCCCTGTCTGCCGGTCAGTCGCGGTACCGTCAGAGCCCAGGGAACGTGTCGTCGAGAGATTTGAGCACGTGGGCGCCTCCGGCCGCGACCAACTCATCCACCGAGTACTTGCCACTGGCCACGCCGACGGAAACCGCCCCTGCGGCCGCCGCCGCGTCAATGTCGCGAGGCGTGTCGCCCACGACGAAGACCTGGGCCGGCGTGAGCCGGCTATGCAAACGAGTGGCCTTTTCGATCGCCAATCGGGTCAGTTCGGCCCGATCCGGGGAATCCGAGCCATAGGCCCCGAAGATGAAAAACCGATTGAGATTGGCCGGAATGAGTTTGGTGCGCGCTGCGCCTTCCATCGCACCGGAAACCAGACCCAGCAGCACGCCGGCCTCCCCCAGCGCGATCAGTGTCTGTTCCGCCCCCGGGAGCACTCGGTACTGCTCGGACACCACGATGTCGTCGGCCAGGTGCAACAAGTACTGGACATAGAGCCGGTCGAGCTCGTCGTCGCTGGGGTCGTGGCCGATAACGGCGATGAAAGTCTCCCTGGCGACCTGCGGGTCGGTCTCCCCCGCCGAGCTGTGCGCGCCGATGTCGGCCGGAATCCCGTAGAGCTTCTGGAAGGCAGCTTTCCAGCTCCGCGCACCGGATCCGCCGGTGTGTACCAGGGTCTCATCGATGTCGAACAGGACGACCGTTGGGAGTTTCGTGAGTTCACTCATTCGTTTCCCTATCTTCAAAGAGCCATGGGCTTAGCATGGAAAGTTTCCCCATCTTGGCACGAGGGAGATGAGGTCTTTCACTCGGACCGGAACGACACCGCAGAACCAGCTTAAGAAGACAGCAGACCCGGCACTTGTTCGCATGGATAAGCTAGAAGTTCGAACGGGCGTACCGCGAGGTTCAGGGTGGAGGCCGGTATGGGTTCAACTGATGCAGTTGCCCAATACGAAGCTGCATCTGCAGCGGGAGATATCGACGCGCTGATGAAGACCTTGGCGCCCGAAGCTGAACTCATCTCTCCTCTTGTGGCAAGCGGCGTTATCCGCGGTCACAAAGATCTTCGAGTCCTCTTGGAGGTCGTTTACACCACTATCCACGATCTCAGATGGAGTGAGCGGTTTGGTGATGATCACAGCGTGGTCATTATTGGCGAAGCAAAGGTCGGTCCATTCAGGATCGGAGACGCTGCGGTCATAGAACTCGCGGAGGACGGCTTGATACGACGTATTCGACCACACCTTCGACCGTGGCTTGCCACGACGTGTTTTGCTCTGAGAGTGATGGCCAAGGTCGCGAGGCACCCCGGCCTGCTTCGACGATCCTGGCGCCCTGGATACTCACGCTTGCCTGTCGCAGGCTGTGGCCCGATGTAGCTGTTAACCGCACTGGCTTGACCCGCAGGCCGGTCCGGGCGTCACGGTGGGTTGAGAGGCGGTTTGCCGGCTCGTAGGGTTGGTGGCCGCAGCGGCGCGATCGTCTCGCTCTTGTGGCGTCGCGGGCCCGACCACAGTGCCGGCGGGGCGTCGACAGCGTACGCCAGGGCGTACGCTGCGGCTTCGTAATTGACCCGCCAACCCAGGAAGTCGAGCCATGCCTCCTGGAGGGGCCGCTCCAGGGGGAAGTCCACAGTGCGGAGGCGCTCCACGGCCCCGACGAAGTCGTCGTAGGAAAGCGAGATGCCGTCGTTCGGATCGGCGTCCTGCGGGATCGGGATCCGAAGCGCTCGAGCGATGTTGCCGAGGCACGTAAAACCTCCTCGCAGGCACAGGCGGGCTTGCATGAGCCCCGATGCATCGGGCAACAGCGCCATATAAAGGGCGGCGGCGTCCAGTATGGCCAGCTGTGCTGTCACCCACGACGACAACGGGCGCGGGGAGCGGAACCAGACCAAGGGGAGATAGGTGGTGTGGGTCTCGGACACGTCCGCCGACCACTGTTCCCACGCCTCGAACAGTGCGGGTAGCTCGGCCACGGCGGACACGCGGGTGCCAAGGCCGTAGTGGGTGCGGGCGAGCAGCTCCGGACCCCATGACGGCACGCCGGCTCGGGAGTCGAGCATCGTGACGAGCGCCTCGCGGCGGTTGAAGGCGCCATACAACGTCGGGAGGTAGCCGATCTGGAGCGCCACTGTTCCGAGGCCGGACAACGCGGCAAGGGCGTCGAGAGCCGCCACCCCGCTGGCGCGGGGAGAAAGGTAGCCCAACGTGCACAGCGCCGAGCCGGCCTGCTCCATTGCACCGGCCAGCCCCGCGTGACCGTCGAAGGGCCATATGAGCAGCCCGTACCCGACCTCGTAAAGCGCCAGCCACCCCACGATCTGCAGGATGAGCTGGACGGGTGCTTGGATGGCCAAGACCCGATCCCGACGCTCGTAGGAGCCGCTCATATCGGCGACGAGATGGAAAACGGTGCGGTTGGCCTCGAACACCATCCGTGTGATGCGACTACGGATGCGACGGGGGACCACCACGGTGCCGACCACGCTCCAGCCCGTGGCCACCACGATGGCCCCGCCGATCACGGCTGCTACGACCCGAATGGCCATGCCTCAGCATCGCACGGCGCACCGGTGTCGCGCCGGAAGAGACGCACGGATGCCGGCCGCTCGTGCTGGCCCGGCACGGTCGGCTCGTGGCTCCGGCGCCGGACCCATCCGCCAGGACTCGACGATCGTCCCATTGCAATGGTCAACCCTTTCGCATCGACACTGGCAGGCGATCTGCAATTCGGGCCCGCGAGTAGAGGCGGTTACCCTGAGGTCCATCTCGGCATCGATGAAAGCGACTCCTTGTTGAATGGGGACGGCACCTGAGGAAGACTGAGCAGCGATGGCGGCCACAGGTTCAAGCCGACGAACGAGTCTCGGGCCAGGTGGAATTACCAATGCACTCGACTGATCCAGTGGTTACGCCCTCGGGTCATACTCCTGAAGGTGGTGTCCTCGTGGGCAGCGCTAATGCGCCGCAGGGCATGGTCCTCTTTGAGGATCCACAGTGCCCTTACTGTCGACACTTTGAAGAGCTGAACGGACCTCTCGTGACGGCGGCTCTGGACGCAGGCGGCCTCTCCGTCGAGTATCGGATGCGTTGCTTCTTGGGACCAGAGTCGGTGAGAGCGGACAACGCTCTTGCTCTCGCGGCAGAGGTCGGGGTCTTTGACGAACTCCGCCGAGCGCTCTTTGCAGCACAGCCGCCTGAGGGAACCGGGGGGTTCATGACCGAGGACCTCTTGCGTCTCGGCGCAGGGGTTGGACTCACCGGCCCGGAATTCGTCTCAGGTGTGGAGACCGCCCGATACGAGAGGTGGGTGCTGAGCCGGGAGGCCGCGTACCAAACGCAGGATCCCCAGGGAACCCCTGCGGCGTGGCTCGACGGCCATCCGCTCGATTCGAGGGTACTTTTCGACAGGCCAGCGTTCGAGAGCCGACTTCACGTATAGGGGCCCTCAGAACCCATGGGTCCGGCTCCTTCTCGCGGCTGACACCGATCCGGCGACCGCGATGTATCCGGCATGTGCAGACGGTCAACGGGGATCTCGCCGTGTAGTGGCAGCGGGCGACGTTTCGGAAGGCCGGGATCGGCCAGTTTCGGACTCAGAAAGGACCGAGCATGTGCGTCCGGTCGACGGCGGAAGAGGCCCGGAGCGCCGCCGGGCGAGCGGCGCGATGCTGGTGGAGATCCGTCGTTCAGACATTCGGCAAGGAAGGCCAATGGCGCAAGAGCAGCAGCGTGTTGCGTTTCTCGGCATCGGCACCATGGGCCACGCGATGGCAGCCTCTGCCCTGCGCGCCGGGATCCCGACGATGGTCTGGAACCGCAACCAGGATGCGACGCGGGATCTCGCCGAGCTCGGCGCCGACGTGGCTCATACCGCGGCGGATGCGGCGCGGTGGGCGGCGATCGTCGTCACAATGGTGACCGACGTCGACGCCGTCATCTCTATCGCCCGCGACGAGGGGGTTCTTGGCGCCCTCGCTCCGGGGGCGATTCTGGTGCAGATGAGCACCATCGGCGTGGCGGGGATCGAGCGCGTTGCAGCCATGGTGGCGGCAGAACGCCCCGACGTGATCTTGCTCGACGCGCCCGTATCGGGAAGCAAGGGCCCGGCGGAGCACGGCCAACTGACCATCTTCGCGTCGGGGCCCGGCGAGGCCCGACCCCGAGTTGCCCCCCTCTTCGACGCGCTGGGCCAGCGCACGATCTGGGCCGGCGCCGTGGGGACTGGAACTCGGCTCAAGCTCGTAGCCAACACGTGGCTCGCCTTTGCGGCGGAAGCGGTGGCAGCCTCCGTCGCACTCGCTCGAGGTCTGGGGCTTGAGACCGAACGGGTTGTGGATGCCCTCGAAGGGAACCCACTCATTTCTCCTTGGCAAGAGGCCAAGCTGCATCGGGTCGCCAGCGGTGAGTTCTCGGCTCAGTTCGCGCTCTCACTGGCTCTCAAGGACGTGCGCCTCGCCCAGGAGGCCGCGGACGGTCGCCTCAGGGTACTGGCGTGCTTGGGCGATGAATGGCAGCAGGCAGTCGATCACGGCCTCGGGCACGAAGACGTGACGGTGGTGACGCGCACACTCGAACAGGAATGGACACAGCCATGACCATGATCGGCTACACGATGATGTGCGAGCAGGCGGGGCCGAAACAGTTGGTGCGCGATGTCGTTCTCGCCGAGGAGGCGGGCTTCGACTTCGCCGTGATCAGCGACCATTATTTTCCCTGGCTGGACAGCCAAGGGCACGCCCCCTACGCCTGGAGTGTGCTCGGCGCCGCGGCGCAGGCGACCGACCGCATTCCGCTCATGACCTACGTCACCTGTCCTATCCGCCGCTACCACCCGGCTGTCGTTGCCCAGAAGGCGGCGACGATGCAACTGCTCTCCGATGGCCGGTTCTCCCTCGGACTCGGTGCCGGCGAGAACCTGAACGAACACATTGTCGGCGGCGGGTGGCCCATCGCGCCGGTGCGCCACGAGATGCTCGAAGAGGCGGTCGAGATCATTCGGGCCCTGTGGGGCGGCGATACGGTCACCTTTAGAGGCAAGCACTTCGAGGTCGAGTCGGCGAAGGTCTGGGACCTGCCCGACACGGCCCCACCTATCGGTATCGCCGTCTCGGGCCGCGCTAGCTGTCGTCTGGCGGGTCGACATGCTGACGCCATGATCGCAGTTGAGCCGAATGCCGACCTCGGACGGATGTTTGATGCGGCTGGAGGGTCTGACAAGCCTCGCGTCGGCCAGATCGCGTTGTCCTACGACCCGGATCGCGACGTCGCGGTGAAGCGGGCGATGGAACAGTTCCGTTGGTTCACCGGTGGATGGAGAGTCAACGCCGAGCTCCCGGTTCCGGCGTCGTTCGATCAGGCGTCGAGAACAGTGCGCCCGGACGACATAACGGAGAGGATGCCATGCGGTCCCGACCTAGAGAAGCACATCGCCGGGATTCGCAAATTCGAATCAGCCGATTTCACGCACGTCGCTTTGATCCAAGTCGGAGGAAACACCCAGGAGCAGTTCATCACGTGGGCGGCCACTGAACTCCTCCCTGCCCTCCGGACCTCTTGATCCCGGGGTCGTAGGAAGCGGGAGGATCCTCCGTATATCGACGTCACCACCCTTACCGAGACTTGTAAGGTCTTGTGCGACGTGACTGGCCTCGAGATGTTGGAAGAGGAGACATAGAAAGGGGGCCGGATGTCAACGCACGGACAATCCGGCGCTTCGCGGCCAGTGCTGATTGCCTTTGACGGGTCAATCGCGAGTCGTCAGGCCGTGCTCGAGGTGGCAGAAATGATCCCTGAGCGGGCATGCGTCATTCTCACCGTCTCAAACCCCAATGATCGAGACATCTTGGAGTTCGAGAGCGACCAAGCGGTCGCCAAACTGCAACATCGGAACTCAACGGATCTCGAACAAGCCCGCCATCTCTCCGAGGAAGGAGTGGCACTCGCGGTCGCGGCGGGAGCGCGGGCTGAACCTTCCTCGCTCCAGGTCCAGGGACCCGCCTGGGTCGCGATCCTTGACGTCGCGCGCACGATCCAGGCTCACCTCATCGCAGTGGGCGCACACAACCGACACCCGATCATTGACGACTTTCTCGGCTCGCAGACGTTGGGGGTGCTGAAGCACGCCGAGGTCCCAGTGTTAGTCGTCAGTGCGCGGCGCGCCTCACCAGGCCCGTAGCAGCGGCTTCGTCTTGCAACGGAAATGCCTGAGGTTGCCCAGAAATTGTGGACACGGTTTTAAGCGGCTTTCTGCTTGTGGTCCAACGTTAACTCGTAGCGGATGGGACTGAGATTGCCAGCCTTGGTGCAGCGACGTTGGTGGTTGTAGAAGTTGATGTAGCGGGTGATCCCGGCTCGAAGTTCGTCGATGGTGGCGAAGGTGTGCCGGTAGAAGTACTCGTGCTTGAAGATCGACCAGAAGCTCTCGGCGCTGGCGTGGTCATAACAGCTCCCCGTCGCCCCCATGGAGCGAACGAGGCCGGCGTTTCGGCAGAAGTCCACGACCTTCCCATCTGAAAATTGACTGCCCCGGTCGGTGTGGAACACCGTGCCCTTGGCTTGTCCGAATCGGGTCAGCACCGATTGCCCCAACGCCTCGAGGACGATCTCGGTCCGCATGTGATCAGCCAACGAGAATCCGAGCACCCGTGACGATCCCTCGTCGCGGATGGCACACAGGTAGGCCTCGCCCTCTCCCACAGTCAGGTAGGTGATGTCCGAGGTCCACAGCTCGTCGATTCCGTCTGGGTGGAACGCTCGGTTCACCAGGTCCGCTGGGTAAGTGGCCCTCGGGTCCGGGTTGGTGGTGACCTTGAACAGCCGTGGGCTCACCCCCACGATGCCGAGGCTGGCCATGCGGGCCGCCACGGTGTTGTGGCTCACCTGCTCGCCGACCTCGTGGAGGTCCAGGGTGATCCGAGGAGCGCCGTAGGTGCCGTTCGAGCTCTTGTGCAGACTGATGATCTTGGCGTCGAGATCGCCCCGGCGAACCTCACTCGGCAGCGGTGGACGGTCTTGGGCCGCCCTCCAGCGGTAGTAGCCGGCCGAGGACACCTCCAAGAGGCGGGCCATGCGGGTGATCTCGAAGTTCGCGCACTCGGCGGCCATCAACGCAAATCTTTCTGCTTTGGTGGATTCGAAGCGAAGTACGCGGCAGCTTTTCCCAAGAAGGCCAGGTCCTTGTCCTGCTCGGCGACCTGGCGGCGCAACCGCAACAGCTCGGTGCGCTCCGCTGGCGTCAACGGCTCATCCGATGATCCAGCCACCGCGTCGAGCCGACGGCGCTCGTCGCGCACCCATCGGGCCAGCACGCTGTCGACCACCGACAGCTCGGCGGCTACTTCGGCCACCGTCCTGCCCGTATCGATCACGCGATGAGCCGCCTCTGTCTTGAACTCCAGCGTGAACTTCCGCCTTGTAGCTCCCATATCGGACATCCTTCCAGCCGACCCAAAGATCGGCTTGTCAGGTGTCCACTAATTTCAGGGGAACCCCAGCCTGCTTGGACGAAGGCTGCGTCGCCATGGGCGCCCCTGGAACTCCCGAGACTACGAGGGCGGGGGCGGATCGTCCCCACGCAGGGCCTCCACCTCGGCCAATAGTGTCGCCACCATCCAGGCCGGCAAGCGCGAGCCTCGCATGTCGGCACCCGCCAGTGACCTGCGGATAATCAGTTCTCGGTCTTCTGTAAGACGGGGGTGCTCCCAGGTGAAGGGCTCCGGACGAAGGCTGCCCGACAATCCTGGGCGTCTGGCCTCGAGGTAGGTATCGATAAGGTCGCGGTACCGGTGAGCGACGAGATCGACCGCCACCTTTCGGTCCATCCGGCCACCCAAGAGATCCCGTAGTGCTTGATCCCACACGCTGCGCCCGACGGCGAAGCCGACGAAACCCTCCAGCGGCGCTGCCACCTCGATCCAGTGTTCGACCGTTGGCATCGGAGCGTTGCGTCCGAGCACGATGCATGGGGCCGGATAGTCACCGAGGGCAGCCACTCTCAGTACCTGCTGTGCTCCGTCGGCTGTCTCGTACCCCTCGAGCTTCCAGATGCTCGGGTGGACGCCGGCCGCCTCGAATTCGGTTATGGCCTGGGCTGTGAGCGTGGGACGCGCCTGGCGGTCGAAATGGTCCTGATCCTCGTACGTCCCCAGTTGGACACGCGTCGGGGGCACGAGCAATTCGAAGAGCCAGCGCCGACCCGTCCGCTCGGCCCATGCCGACACTCGGGCCACGCTCTCCGTCTGGGACTCGCGCACCTGCTCATCGTCGGCGGGGTTGTAGCGAACCAGGACCTTGAAGAAGTCAGGATCGAATGTCTCGACGTGTTCGGCAAAGCTCTTCCCGTACTCGAGCTCGAAAAGGCTGGTGCCACTCCGTTCGATGGGCATCGCAAGGATCAAACCGTCCGCCTTGGCTCGCACCGCCACATCCGACCCGAGCCGCTCATCGACAAGCACGCCAGCTCGACCCGCAGGAAGGCCGTCGGCCACAGCCTGAAGTGCCCCTTCGTAAATGATCGTCTTGGCCTCGCGCATCCTTCGCAGATCTGCATCGGTCGGTTCGCCGGTGACGCCGAATAGTGTCTGGGCGAACGATGCCCGATGGTCCATCGCGAGTATGAACAGCGGTGACTCCTCCGAGGGCTCGTAAGCAGGACCGGACTGGGGCGTAGTCATGGAGTCGCGGGAAAATAGGCGATTGCATCATATTGGATGCCCATGGAGCGGAGTCAACCAGATGGGTTCCGGACCGGCAAGCGGAACACGCAACGTGGCGCGAGTTCCGAATCGAAGAGCACTCCCCGACGGGCTCTGAGCACTCGGAAGGGCGCTCTCCCTCATAGTCCTCGTTCTCGCAACCGATTCGCCTGTTAAGACGGTCGCCATGTAGCGACCCGCCACACAGACGAGACCTTGCTGTGCCCGTCGATCACATCCCCCGGGCCGGGAGGTCGGGCCCGGGCCGGGGAACGTGATTGACGACTTGGACTAACCGAGGAATTTGAGAAGGGCGTCGTTCACTTCGTCGGGGTGGGTCCAGCCGACGTTGTGTGGTCCGCCCTCGATCTCGATGAACTCGATGTCCTTCACCAGCCCAGGCAGGCGCCGGCCCGTGGCGTCGATCGGCAGGATGCGGTCTTCGGTGCCCTGGACGACAAGCAGGGGCACGTCGATCTTGGGCAGGTCGGCGCGGAAGTCCGTCAGCCAGGTCGACACACAAGCCAGGGTGGCGTAGGCGGACGAACCGGCGGCTACCTGGAAGCTGGCATTCCACGCCTCGTCGCTGATGCGGGTGCCGCCGAGCTTGTCGACGTTGTAGAAGTTGTCGAAGAAGAACTTGAACCAAGCGTAACGGTCCTTCTTGATGGTCTCTTTGAAACCGTCGAAGACGCTCTGTGGTACTCCTAGCGGGTTGTCGTCGGTCTGCAGCAGGAATGGTGGGATCGGTCCGAACAACGCCGCCTTTGACACCCGACCCGAGCCGTAGGTGCCGAGGTATCGGGTGACCTCACCCGTTCCCATCGAGAAGCCGGCAAGCACCATGTCGCGCAGGTCGAGTTTGTCGACCAATATCTTGAGGTCGGCAGCGAAGGTGTCGTAGTCGTAACCGGTCGTGGGCTGGCTCGAGTGTCCGAACCCTCGCCGGTCGTATGTAATGACACGCTTCCCGGCGTCGAGAAGCACGGGGACCTGCTTCTCCCACGAGTGCCCGTCGAGGGGGTAGCCGTGAATCAGCACGACCGGTTGCCCCGAGCCGTGATCTTCGTAGTACAGCTCGACCGAGCCTGAGTTCTCTTTACCAACCGTGATATGAGGCATCGCATCCTCTCCTTGGTGGTCCAGATGACTCCCCCATGGTGCACCCGTCGCCACCGACGTGCACTCCCAATCTGAGATGGGGCCCAAGACCACCGAAAAGCGGCGGTGGCCAGGGAAGAAGAGGGTTGTCCCGCCAGCTCGACAACCGGCGATTCGTTCCATTCGGGTGGGAGGAAGGCCACGAAGGGACCGAGGTCACGAGCCCTTCCCACGACGCCCGCTGATCACCCATCCCGGCGGTGGGCCTGAATGGCCGCCCCAGTCTGAGCCCGCAGGGGGACGCCAGCCATTATTACCTCGAGGGCTGACCGACTCGCACCGCCGCGGACCGCGGAACGACGCAGTTCGGCTCGGTCTCGGTGAGCGGCGTTGCTTAGGATCATGATCGGCCCCCCGGCCAACGTGACCGGGCGACACCGGACCGGTACGCGGCGAGGATGCACTGACCACAGGGCAACGGGGCGGTCCCGCGACCCTGCGAAGAGAGGGGCAAGACCGTGACCTCACGATTGGCCACTGATCCGGAAGTCAAGACCTGGCAGGAAGACGGTTGGGTGCTGCTCGAGGGTCTCGTAGAGACGATCGAGATCGACGCCGCGTCCGAGGATCTCCGACTGCTCTTTCCCAGCCCCGAGGAGTACCACGCCGATCCCGAGGGCGTGACCGAACAGTGGAAGGGACGGCCGGCCAAACCCAAGGAGGCCTACGTCTGGCCCGACGAGGGTCCGGGGTTCCGGGCAGACCAACAGCGCTGGATGGGGGCCTTCCCCTTCGCCGGTTCGGGGGCCCTCAACCGGCTCTACGTCCACGACTCCATCGTCAATTTCGCCGAGCGCGCCCTCGAGACCACCGACATACGTCTGTACCAGGCCCACGCCAGCGCGAAGTTCTCGGGGTTGACGAACTACGAGCAGCCGATGCACATCGACCGCAACCATTCCTGGCTTCCCCCGGGCCACGAAGCCCCGTGGTGGAACCTGGAGGGGTTCCTCTACCTCTCAGATGTGACGGAGGCGGCCAACCCCACCCGACTGGTCTCGGTACGTGACTCGGCCCACGTCACCTCGCCCTTCGGGGTGGTCCTGCCCGACTGGGACCCCCAGCTGTACACCACCGAGCGGCCGGCACCGGGGATCCGCGGCTCGTACCTTGCCTACCGGTCCGACGTCTACCACCGGGGCGCTCCCTTCGGGTCCCCGGGGACGACGCGGTACCTAGCGGCCGTGGCCTTCAAGAACGCCGGAGTGGAGTGGATCGGCTACGACCAGCAACAGTCGCGCTCGACTGGGCCCGACTGGACGAGGTTTGTGGAGGGCTCGACGCCGCGCCAGCTCGAGCTGTTCGGGTTCCCGCCGCCGGGACATCCGGTCTGGAACGAGAAGGTCCTCGACCAGACGGCGCTCCGGTACCCGGGGCTGGACCTCGGCCCGTGGAGGGCGCGGCTCACTGCCTAACGCAGTAGCGGTCTGGAGCCGTTCGAGCCGGTCGTGCTTAGGCGTATCGAGAGCTACCGCATAGAGCGTGGCCGTTGGCGCGTCATATTTCGCCACGGGGACCCCATGGCTGAGGACACGATTCCTCAGCAAAACCTCAACGGCTAGTTGTGTGGGGCTATGGCGATGAGCATTCGTCCTAGGGTCAAGATCGGGAGCAAGAGACCCTTTCCAGGAGCAGCTCTCTCTCGCGAACGTTGCGGGTCATGGATGCCGCCTTTTCAAACTCCACACGAGCTTCCTCCCTCCGCCCAAGGCGTTCGAGCAGATCGCCTCGAACGCTCGGCAGCAAGTGGTAGTTCTTCAGGGCCGGTTCGTCGGCCAAGGCGTCCACTATCGTGAGGCCGGCCGCGGGTCCCTCCGACATCGAGATGGCCACGGCTCGGTTCAGCTCGATCACCGGGGACGGGGTCAGCATCATGAGCTGACGATAAAGGTCGGCAATCGCGCTCCAGTCAGTGTCCTCGAAGCGAATTGCTTGCGCGTGGCACGCCGCGATCGCGGCCTGGAGTGAGTACGGGCCGCTGCCCGCCCGACGCAGGGCCTCGCTGCCGCGCCGGATGAGCATGCGGTTCCACCTGGACCGATCCTGGTCCGCAAGTAGCACTGGCTCACCGCTCGGACCCGTCCGAGCCGCAATCCGGGAAGCCTGGAATTCGAGCAGCGCCACGAGACCTTGGGCTTCGGGCTCCGCGGGCATCAGACCCGCGAGGACCCGAGCCAGGCGAAGTGCGTCCTCGCACAGACCCGGACGCACCAGGTCCTCGCCGACCGTGGCGGCGTAACCCTCGTTGAAGACGAGGTAGATGACCTCGAGAACCGAGGCCACGCGATCACCCCGGTCGGACCCGTAGGGGACCTCAAAGGGAACCTCAGCCTCGGCCAGGGACCGCTTCGCACGGACGATGCGCTGGGCGATCGTCGGCTCCGAGACCAGGAACGCTCGGGCAATCTCTTCCGTCGTGAGCCCGCCCGTCAACCGTAGCGTGAGAGCGATACGGGCGTCTGGCGACAATACCGGGTGGCACGCGACAAAGATGAGCCGAAGCAGATCGTCGTCGATCCGATCCGTGTCCGGCGGCTCGATCGGGGGCACCTCCTCCAGTGTCCGACCAACTTCCGCCAGCTTGCGAGCGTACGTCTCCTTGCGGCGTACGAGATCGATCGCACGGTGCTTGGCGGTGGCCATGAGCCAGGCACCCGGATTGTCCGGGGTGCCTTTCTTCGGCCATGCCTCCATCGCAGCCACCAGCGCGTCCTGTGCGATCTCCTCGGCGATTCCCACGTCTCGCACGATGCGAGCGACGCCTGCGATGATCCGTGGGGATTCGATCCTGAACACCGCTTCGAGCGAATCGGTCGAGGCTGACGCCGTCACGACCACCCATCAGAGCAGCCGTGTCGGGGTGGAGCAAGCGCTACCTGGTCACCTCTCCGCGATCTCGCGGATCTCGGCGGTGACGTTCCAGTGCTCGGGATGGATCTGCAAGAACCGCTTGGTCCACTCCATGGCCTCGGCCTTGTCCTTGGCCTGGAGGATGGCGTAACCACCGACGACTTCCTTGCTCTCGGTAAAGGGCCCGTCCTTGTAGCTCAGCGTGCCGCCGGTCCAGGTGATCCGGGTCCCCTCGGAAGTCGGCGTGAGCCCGGCCGTGTCCAGCATGACCCCGGCCTTTGTGATCTCCTCGAACAGGGCCCCCATGCGTTGTGAGAATTCAGGGCTCGCGTTCACGTCGGGAGGATTCTGTTCGTCAACACGGATCATCGAAAGGTAACGGGGCATGGTGACTCCTCTGTCGGGAGGGCGGGACCTTCCCAGCCTCTCACCATTGCGTCGAATGGGAGACAGCCAGATCGACAGCTCCCCATAAGTTTCCGGAGAATCGTCCGGGGCGACGACCCTGAAGGGTGCCCCCGCGTCGCTGGATATCGAATTGACCACTAGCTGACCCAGACCGCCCCCGCCCGCCAGCTGGGTACGAAGCAGCTAGCCGTGGCCCGTTTGGCAGTCCGGAGACGTGACGCCCTCGCTTGACACGCTCAGTCGGTTGGCCTCACGTCCGGGGTATCAGCTCCCATAATGACGTCATCCCGGAAGGAATCGCCGTTTGCGCGTAAATGTCGGAATACTCGATCACGCCATCGAGTGGCGCCGGAATTAGTATTCGGACCCAAGGGATCGGATTCTCACCACTCACACCTTTGCTGAGGAAGTCCCTGGTCAGCGGTGCGATCGAGTTCGGACAGTACGGGCGAGCCTCTCCTCGTCACACTCATCCACAGGATCGACCTGGCCGATGACCTCAGCCCGAGCTTGGCCCGAAGGTGGACCCGTAAGATCCGTGGCTGCGAAACTCCTGCGCGGGTCAAACAGAGGAAGGCACCAGATCCGGTGGACATCTTCAAGGAGTTCAGCTTCGAGGCGGCGCACCGCCTTCCCCATGTACCCGTCGACCACAAATGCTCACGCCTGCACGGCCATTCGTTCCGAGTGACGGTGCACGTTGAAGGAGTGATCGACGATCGCACGGGCTGGATCCGTGACTTTGCCGATCTGACGGGCGCGATGGAGCCGGTCCTCGACTGTCTCGATCACCATTACCTCAACGAGATCGACGGACTCGACAACCCGACGAGCGAGGTGCTCGCCCGCTGGATCTGGGAGCGACTCCAACCGGCGCTGCCTGACCTGTCCCAGGTCGAGCTGCGGGAGACATGCACATCGGGTTGCATCTACCGGGGCGAAGCTTGACCAGTCGCGGCCCCCTCGCCGTCCTCACCAGCGGTGGGGTGGATAGCTCGGTTCTGACCGCCGACTTGGTCCGACAGGGCTGGGAAGTGCAGCCGCTCTACATCCGTCTCGGCCTCGCGTGGGAGACGACTGAAGAGACATATCTTCGGCGGTTCCTGGACGCGCTGCCGCCGCCCACCCTCGGACCACTTCCGCTGGTCGTGCTGGACCTGCCGATCGCCGATGTGTATGGAGCACATTGGAGCGTGTCTGGTGCCAACGTGCCCGACGACACCACGCCCGACAGCGCCGTGTACTTGCCGGGGCGCAACCTCTTGCTGCTGGCCAAGTCCACCGTCTGGTGCGCGCTCCATGGTGTCGAAGCCATCGCCCTCGGAACGCTGAAAGGAAACCCGTTCGCCGATAGCGGGCCTGAGTTCCTGTCGCTCTTCGGGTCGCTCGCGCAGCTCGGGCTTGACCGACCGCTCGAGGTGAGGACGCCGTTCGCAAGTTTGACCAAGGCACAGGTCCTCGAGCTTGGCCGTGACCTGTTGCTCGAACACACCTTCTCCTGCATCGCCCCCGTCGCCACCCGCCATTGTGGGCGGTGCAACAAATGCGCCGAGCGCCGGGACGGCTTCGCCCAGGCCGGCATCGAGGATCGCACCCTCTACTCGGCGCCCTGAGGGATGAGTCGGGTCCTGGTCGCACCTATCTCCTTCGGCCTCGGGGACCTCGTCGTCTCCCTTCCGGCGATCCAGGCCCTCACCGTCGCGGGAAGCGAACGCGCCGAAAGGACCTGGCTCCTGGCCCGGTCACCAGCACAGAGGAGGCTCGCTCCCCGCATCCTCGGCTTGGCGGGATACGTCGACGAGGCCTCGTTCCACCCCGACGACTGCGACCAGCTGGTGGACCTCCGGGACCATCCGATCCAACGGGACTTCTGGTGGGGTTCGGCGGCGTTCGAACAGGAGTTCGGACCGCTCGATATCAACGACATCCTCCAGCGCATCTGTAATGACATGGGCATCACGGCCGACTTCTCCCGACCGATACCGCTCACCGCCCACCCCCGGCCCGAGCTCGGCGACTCCGTACTGCTCGTGGCCGAGACCGACGGAGTGGACAAAGCCTGGCCTGCCGAGAAGTGGGCGGCAGTGGCAGCCGAGCTCTTCGCCGCCGGCCTCGAGGTCCGCCAAGTCACGCGCTCGGAGTGCACCCCCGCCATGCGTGCTACTGGCATCCCCGAGCTGCGGGTACCGACGCTCGGTGAAGCCGTCGATGTGCTCGCGTCATGCCGGGCGGTCATCGGCGTCGACACCGGGCTGACCCACATCGCCGTCCAACAGGGTACGCCTACCGTCCACATCTGCCGCAAGAGCTCGGTGTATTTCCGCCCCTGGGATCACTGCCGGGTTCTGCGCGGTGGTCAATGCACCGCGGAGTGCGTCGGCGGGGAGGCTGCCTACGCCTACAACGAGCGGGTGAGCCTGCTTGGCTTCCGGCCCGAACCGCGGACGTGCCCTTCGGGCTCGGCGTGTCTGAGCGGGGCCACACCCGACCGGGCGCTCGCGCTCCTGGGGGAGCTTTTGTGACGAGCGGGGCCCGTCGAACGACGTCTCGCGTCACCGAGATCAACGCGGCTGCCGAGATCGGCGTGCGCAACAGCCAGCCCCCGGGTATCGGCCGGGTGGTGGCCCTCGGCGACGTGACCTGTTGGAACAACCTGGGTCGCAACATCGTCTTCGCTGACACGCGATTTCGACCGCGTGCGGTCTTTGGCCAAACTCTTTTTCCGAACCAGGATGAACCGTCCCAGTACGACCTGGACATCCACGCCGTCCTCGACCTGCCGGCGCTCGGCCTGGTCCTCGTGCTGAACCACCTCGGGTGCGTTCGCGGCTTTCGACAAAGCGACGTCGTGGGGCCGGGACCTCTCCGTGAGGTGGATCCGACGGTGACGACGTTCTTCGCTGCCGACGTCGAGCGGACGGTCCTGGCGGGGAAGCAGTTAGTTGGGTCGCGCCCGCGCTCTGAGGGTGCCGAGGGGGTGCTGGTCTCGGCACCGATCGAGCCAACCACGCTGGACGCACCGATCGAGACCGACCTGGCTGCCGAGAGCTTCGGCGAAGTGACCGCCCTGGGCGTCGTCGGCGGAGTGAGCGAGCCCCTGGTGGCCCTTGGTGGTGACGACCGTGTGGCACTCGTGCCGATCGCCCGAGGGAGGATCGCCCGTCCCCGGTGGGAGGTCGAAGTCGGCTTCCGGACCGCCGTCCTGGTCTGGGACGGCCGGCTCCTCTGGACAGCCGGCAGCGCGAGCACGCGTGGCGTCAACGACTACGACTGGGAGAGCCTGCACGGCGGCGGCTTCGCCGCGCTCGATCCCCGCGACGGACACGTCGTGGTCTCCGGGTTGCTTCCCGAGGACATTGCATGGGGAACTGGAGGCGTCGCCGTCGTGGTCCTCGGAAGCGTGCTCGCCGCTATAGGCAGAGCGGGCCGCGTCTACCTCATCGATCCTGCACGCCCGCAAGAGTGGTGCTCGACGACCCCGCTCGCGTCAGCCTCCCTAGGGTTGGCTCACGCCGATGCTGTAGGGAACCAGGTCCTCTTCGGGTTCAACCGGGGGGGATATCAGCTCCACCTCTTCGGCTAGATCCCGGCTGGGCGGCATAGAGCTTCAGATGCTCGTATGGCTGGAACCGGCGCGTGCCGGCGCGCACCTCCCGCAGGAGCGACTCCAGCGCTGCCGATAGCGCGGCCAGCTGCCGATGCAGGCTTGGGAGCCGACCTGCATATCTGTCCGATCCGTCGGAGACCGACCGGGCTTTCTCAGCGGTGCGGGCAATGCGGATGATGAGCACCGACAGGCGGTCGAAGACCATTCCCGGGCTCTCGGTGGCGAACGGGGCGGTGGTCGACTGTTTCAGGTTGGCGTCAACGGTCGAGTCGATCTCCTCGATAAGGTGGTGCCTGGTCAGGTTTAGTTTGTCGATAGCGCGCTTGGCGTCGGCGATGACCGAGTCGCTCGCTTCGGAGACGCGAGTCACGTCTTCCAAGTCCCACTGTCTGAGGTTTGAATCGTGGAGTTCGAGGACTATCGACAGAAGCCTGTCCGGCGACACCGGTCTATAGCCGCAGACGGCGCGCTCGAGCTCGACGACGATCTCGGCGACCGGAGGAAGGGCCGCCTCGACCGTCATTGCGTCGCCTCGAGATAGCGCAGGATCGATCGAGCTGCCAGCACGCCCTGCCCGAAGGCGGTTGCCACCCGCCAGTAGGCGCCGGCAACCACGTCGCCGGCGGCAAAGATCCCTGACTGGGAGGTCTGCAGGGTCCCGTCGACCACGATCGCCTCCCTCCGGTCCAGCTCGAGCTGACCGCGAAAAACAGCGGTGCAGGGGACGCGGGAGATCTTCACGATCAGACCGCCAGCTGCAACCCTGCGACGCTCGTTGGTCGACGGATGCACCAGGACCACTTCCTCGAGCCGCGCAGTGCCGTTAGCCGATTCGACCTCCCAGCCCGAAAGGTCTTCGATGCGAGGGTCCCCGCGCACCCGTTCGACAATGTCCGGGCGCGCCGTTAAAGCCTCCGAGCGGTGGACGAGCTTGACTGAAGACGCCGTCACGGCAAGCTCGAGAGCGTCGAGTGTCGCGCTGTCGCCGCCTCCGACCACGACTACGTCACGCCCAGAGAAGTGATCGGGTCGCGACTCGACGTGATAGGTCACGTCGCCACCGAACGCGCCATCGGGAGCAGCCAGCAGGACCTGAGGGGCCGATCCGGTGGCGATGAGCAGCGCCCTGGCGTGAAAGCGCCCGCTACGGCTCTTCACCCAGCCGGCACGGAGATCGGCGTCCGTCACGTCGTGGCCGACGAGGACGCGGTCGCCGAGGATCTCCGTCGATTGTTGCAGCCCTGCCTGGAGCGCCGGCCCGTCCTCGAATCGGCCGGCGGCCACGTTACGGACGCTGTTGGGGATCTCCCCAAGTTGTCCGCCCAACATCGGCCGCCCCTCCAAGACAATCGTGTCGAGATTGATGTCGAAGCACTCGAGCGCGGCGCTGACGCCGGCGGGCCCGCCGCCGATGACGACGACGTCGTAATGTCGATTGGCCTGCATGCTCAGCTCGACGATCCGTCGCTTGTGTTCGAACGCTTCAAGTTAGCCCTGATCGTCTATGCCTCTCTAGCCGGCGAGTAGAGCAGGGGACCGATTCCAGCGATGGCTGCACGCCCGGCATCTTGGCCACCCTCGGCTCGTAGAGTCCATCGGGCGCTCCCAGCTCCCACCTCTGGCTGTTGACCCCACTGGCGTCTGATGAGACCACGCAGAGCAGCATCTCGGCCGTCGTCCGCTGGCCTGACCTGGGCGCCGACACGATTCGCTGTGGCAGGCTGACCCCCGTGGATACGGCTGCGCCATCGGGAACGATCACGTTCCTGTTCACTGACATCGAGGGATCGACGAGCTTGTGGGAGGCGGCTCACGAGCCCATGCGGGTGGCACTGGAGTGCCACGATTCCATCCTGCGTTCGGCGATCGACAGCCACAACGGCTACGTGTTCTCCACCGGTGGGGACGGGTTCGCCGCCGCATTCGCCCGGGCCGGCGACGCCCTGCAGGCCGCTGTCGATGCTCAGGCGGCCCTGGCGGATGAGGCGTGGCCGGATAATGCCCCCCTGCGGGTCCGGATGGGATTACACACCGGCGAAGTGGAGGAGCGTGAAGGGGACTACTTCGGCACGGCGGTGAACAGGGCGGCCCGGTTGATGGCTGCCGCCCATGGCAGGCAAGTCGTGTGCTCGGACGCGACGGCGTCGTTGGCCGGTGGAGCCACGGTGCTGACTGATCTGGGCGAGCACCGCTTGCGTGACTTGTCGGCCCCCCAGCGGGTCTTCCAGGTGGGGTCCCACATCGTCTATGACACGAAACGCTAGCTGTACGAGGGCATGCGATTCAGGGGCTTTAGCAACGGGCAGATGGCAGACTCCACGATTGTGAGGCGCGATATCGGGTGGTTCGGGGGGACCTTCAGGCCTACAGGAGGGGATGTATCCGCCCACGTCGAGCGGTCCTCGTCCCCCACCGGGTCAACCGGTAGCCGCACATCCCGGATGCCCGCCCACTTCGATACGACGCTCATGGTTGGGACTGTCAGCTCCCCAAGGCGTACAGCTTCCAGGTCCCTTCAACCCCTTTGAGCTGGTACTCGCCCCGGTTGGCGAACTGGTAGTCCCCTCCCAGCAACATGTCGCGAACAGTGGAGGAAACAAAGATCTCGCCGAGGCCTGCTGCTTGTTCGACCCTCGCCGCGATGTTGACGGCGGCACCAGTGATATCACCGTCATCACGCACCTCTAGTTCGCCGGCGTGGACCCCGGCACGCACGCCAAGGTCGATGGAGCCGAGCTTGGTTACCACGTCGGCGGCCGCACCCACCGCCTGTGAGGGCGCGTCGAAAATCGCCAGCAGACCATCGCCGGTGTTCTTCACGATCCGCCCGCCGCGTTGTTCGACCACCTCGCGACAGATGCGGTCGTGGCTCTCCAACGTGTCTCGCCAGGCGAGGTCCCCTACCAATGCCGAGCGCGCTGTGGACTCCACGAGGTCAGTGAAAAGAACAGCGGCGAAGCGCCGTTGCGTTGTCGCCATCGGTCGATGACCGACAATAAACTCGATGAGGGTCGCGGCAAATTCCCGCCAATTCGGCATCACCCAGAGGAAGTGGTCCTCTCCGGGCACCTCGACATACGTAGATTCCGAGATCCGGTCGGCAAGGAACCGCCCGTACGCGACATGAAGAACGCGATCACCTCTTACGTGCATGACCAAGGTCGGCGCATGGATCTGGGAGAGGCATTCCGTAGCGTCGAGGTTCAACACACTGTCGATCTGCCGCTTGATGTCTGCCGGACTGGCCGTCTGCCGCTGGAGTCGACCCACCCAGCGCACAAAGGAAACGTTGTCGCACTGGCTGGGCATCATCCATTCGACCATGAAGGAAGGGTCAGACCCCCAGGTCTGTACAAGCTTCTGGAACTGCTCTACGAAGTAAACAAGGTCAATCGGTCGTTCGCCGGGATCGACGTAATCACCCAGGAGGGGGCTGGACTGTGCACCCGCCGTGGTGTTGATAAGCACCAACTTCTCGATCCGATCAGGATGTCTGGCTGCGAACAGCTGTGCCATGAGCCCACCCTCGGACAAGCCGATGAGGCTGGCTTTCTCCAGCCCCTCGGCGTCCATGACAGCGGCGATGTCTTGGATACGCTCTTCGAGGACGGGCAGTCGCTCGAAGCGGTCGGAACATCCGATCCCTCGTTTGTCGAACATGAGCACTCGGAGGTGTTGCGAGTCGTGCTCAAGTACACGCCGGTATAGCTCGTGATCCCAGGAAAGCTCGACGTTTGAGACTATTGGCGGAATCAGGACGACATCTGGCCCTGAGCCAAATCGTTGGTACGCGATGTGGAGGCCATCCGATAGGGCGTAGAGCGTGTCGGGCGGTTCCACGAGGGGAATTATGGCGCGGGCGCTCTGGGGGCGCTTGAGCCAGACCGCCCGCTTAGGCCGGGTCCAGGGTGGTGGCCTCACTTCCCCGGGACCTTGGGCTGCCACCCCAGGCGGGATCACCCCGGTCGGGGGTGGGCGACGCTCCGTCGGCCAGAGCGGAGTCAGTCCCAGGGTGACGGGCTCACCGCCGAATTGATCAATCGGCTATCGCTCAGCGCCGCGAATACTGCGCGGGTCGCCGTCCGGCCCGCTCACCCGAATCCGGTGCAACCTTTAGGACGCAGAGAAGACTCCTGGAGCGCATCTAGCCCCGAGTACGGTCTGGGTCCCGACGCCAGCCCGGGTGTCTGTAGCGGCCGTACTGGGACCGATGGGCAGCTCCTAGCCTTTCCTTGGGTCAGCCGCTTACGATCGCGAGCACCCCTGGGATGATGACGAACGCCGATTCCGACGCTCCGGGCGAACGCAGAACATCCTGGTCAGGGTGGGGATGTGACAGGTCGGCTGGGAATCGGCAAGTAGTGAGTATGAATGCCGCCGCGGGTGCACTGAACATCACCGCATCGTTGGGGTCGGAGGTCACGATGCGAGAAGGCTCAGCCAGCCCGGCACTGTCCGAGTTCGAGCGCATCTATCGAGACAACATCGGCTTCTTGACCTCATTCTTCGCTCGGCGTTGTAGCGAGCCACAGACAGTGGCCGACCTCACCTCCGAGACGATCGTTCGAGCCGCGACGGGGTTTGGTGGCTTTGATCTTCGTCGCGGCACACCGCGCGCATGGCTGTGCGGGATCGCCAGCCACGTCTACGCCCAGCACAGCGCACAGATGGCGAGTCGTCGGGATGCGGTTGCAAGGCTCGCTGGCCTGGTGAATCTTGCGGCAGAGGAGATCGACGAGCTGACGGAGAGGATCGACGCGCAGCGCGCGGGTCGAGAGTTGCTCGAACGCTGCGCCGCGCTTTCACCGTCCGAACGGAAGGTGGTCGAACTCGTCGATCTCGACGGTCTGACACCGAAGGAGGCCGCGGCAGTCCTTGGCATATCCCGAGGGGTGCTGCGCATGCGCTTGTCACGGGCACGGGCGCGATTGAGAAAGGAGCATCATGACGAAGAGCAGGTTTGAGGATCACCTGTGGCGAGAGTTCGTACGCGAGCACGGCGATGACCTGGCGCAGCTGAACAGGCCGGCAACCGGACACACGCTCCGGCGGCCGCGACTTGTGGCTGGCGCCGGTCTCGGCCTGGCCGGCGGGGCTACGGCATTGGCGCTTGTCCTCAGCGCGAGCGCTCCGGCCTTCGCCGTGACCCGCAACCAGAACGGCACCGTTACCGTCACGATCAGAAGCGCGAGCGGGATCGCGGGAGCGAACGCGGAACTGCACGGGCTAGGGATTAGAGCCCAGGTGATGGTAAGGGCACCCGCTGGCTGCCAGCCCGCCCAAGCCTTTGCCCGAAGTGCCGCCGTGGTGCGAAGGTTTACGCCGCTGCCAGGAACGGGAACCGCGACTGGCCAGTGGACCATCAACCCGACCGCACTTCCCGCGACCCGGTCGCTGGTACTCACGCCGCCTCCCAGCGGCAACAGCGGCACCGGCAACAGCGGCACCGGCAACAGCGGCACCGGCAACAGCGGAAACAGCGGTTCTGGCGGTGGCAGCCAGACTTGGACGAGCGCGTGCTCAGTGGGGTTCATGCCCGCTGGAGCTGTCGCCCGGCAGCAAAGTGGCGCCGGCAACAGTGGCACCGGCAACAGTGGCACCGGCAACAGTGGCACCGGCAACAGTGGCACCGGCGGCTAGGCGAGCTGCATGCCCACACTGTCGACGAGCGCCCGGCGGGTATGTGCAAATGCCGTTGTTGAAGGTACAGGGCGCCCCAAAGGGGGCATCACGGTTGGGCCGTTGGGAGCCATATCGGGTGGGCCACGCTCCCTCGGCCAGAGCGGAGTTAGGGTCCACCAGAGATTAACTCGCGAGGTATAGCCTGGTGGTGTGGAGCTGTCCTCCGACGAGCTGGCTGGCTTCTTCGACACAGTGCTGCCGCACCTGAACGAGAAGCAGCGCCGGGTTGTCGCGGGCGCCATGGTGGTGGCCCTCGGTCGTGGTGGTCAGGCGAGGGTGGCCGAGGCTTCGGGTCTGAGCACGTCGACGGTGAACACTGCGACCCAACAAGTGCGAACTGGAGTGGCGCCTTCTGAGCGCCAACGCGCCGAGGGCGGTGGGGATCGCCCGGCCATCGACAAGCAATCAGGGCTGCTCGAGGCGCTCGACGAGCTGGTGCACCCGTCCACGCGCGGCTCGCCCATGTCGGCGCTGCGCTGGACACTCAAGTCGACCTACGAGCTGGCTCGCGAACTCCAAGCTCAGGGATATCGTGCCTCGGCCGAGCTGGTGCGCCGGCTGTTGCACCAGATGGGCTACAGCCTCCAGGCGCCGGCCAAGCAGAACGAGGGGGCGGCCCACCCCGACCGTGACGGCCAGTTCCGCTACATCGACAAGCTGGCCCGGCGGCGTATGAAGCTCGGCGAGCCGGTCATCAGTGTGGACACCAAGAAGAAGGAGCTGATCGGCAACTACGCCAATGGGGGGCGCGAGTGGCAGCCGGCCGGTGAACCTGAACGCGTCAACGTGCACGACTTCGCCGATCGGGCCTTGGGCGAGTTCGCCAAGGCCATCCCGTACGGCGTCTACGACCTCTCAAACGACGAGGGCTGGGTGTCGGTCGGCGACACTGCAGACACGGCTGAGTTCGCGGTCGAGTCCATTCGACGGTGGTGGAACCAGATGGGACGAGAGCGTTTCCCCGAGGCCTCCACGCTCATGATCACCGCCGATGCCGGCGGTTCGAACGGACCGCGGATCCGAGCCTGGAAGTTTCACCTCGCCATGTTGGCCGAACAGACCGGCCTCGAGATCACGGTCTGTCACTACCCACCGGGAACGTCAAAGTGGAACAAGATCGAGCACCGTCTCTTCAGCTTCATCTCGCTCAACTGGCGCGGCCGCTCGCTCACCGACGTCCGCACCATCGTCGACCTCATCGCTTCCACCAAGACCAAGGCAGGACTGAGCGTGCAGTGCGCTTACGATCCGAACTGGTATCCAACCGGAGAACGGATCAGCGACGACGACTACGAAGCCATTGCGTTACGGACCCACAACTGGCATGGCGAATGGAACTACAGCATCGCCGCCTGAACCTCGCGGACTATCTCGCGGCGGGCCCTTAGTCCGAAGGTGAAGGACTCGCTTCCGACCTGACCCATCCGATTGCTATCGCTCAGCGAGCGAATTCTGCGCGTGTTGCCAGTAGGCCCTGTTACCTGAGTTTGGTCTAACCCGTCCGACACAACGGGAGCCACGGGAGCGCATCCCCCCGACTACCGGTCGCTGTACCGCCCTCGCCGACGCCACTCAGATTCGGTTGGGACCCGGCACGTTGCGCGTGCCCCGGTCACAACGTCGGGTTTGAAATACCGGGTCGTGCTTGCAGACGCGAGCGTCACCTAACCGCACGTGGGCGATACGGTGAACGCCGTGGATCTCCCAGAGCTACTGGTCGAGGACGCCGGCGAATGGCGAAGATGGTTGAGCAACCATCACGCCGATTCACAGGGTGTCTGGCTGGTACTGGCCAAAAAGGGAACGGTCGATCCGACAGCCGTCTCGTACGACGAGGCGCTTGACGAGGCGATCTGCTTCGGCTGGATTGATGGTCAATTAGGGCGTCGTGACGCCGCTACGTTCCGACGACGTTTTGTTTTGCGCCTGACTTCGCGATAGGGATCGACGTTCGGATCAAGCAGCATCCGCGGGTCTCCACGACCAGTGGAGGAGCATCCGATCATGACCGATCCAGACCGCGGAACCGACGGCGCCGGCCGCCGAGCCAAGCGCTTCCTGACCCCGACGCAGAAGTACGAGGTCTTCCTCCAACTGGTACGCCAGGAGGTGACGATGGCCGAGGCGGCCGACCAGTGGAGGGTCGACCGGGGGGTGATCATGCGCATCCGCACGGTGGCCAAGGAAGGAGCACTCGAGGCTCTGTCGAACTCCCGCCCCGGGGCGAAGTCTCGGGTCCGCGACCACGAGCTGGAGGCGGCGAGGACCGACAACGTGCGCCTGGGCGAGGCGCTCAAGGAGATGGCGGTGAAGCTCATGCTCGTCGAGGGAAAAGGACGCTGGGGCTGAGTGGCCGAGTCCCGAGCCGCGTCGACGAAGCCACCAAGAAGGTGCTGCTCGACCTGCTCGACGCCGCCACCGACGGCGGGTGGAGCTTTCGCGGCGCGTGCCGCGAGCTCGAACTCGGCGAGGTCCGGGCCTATCGCTGGATCGGCCGGCGCGACAAAGGCGAACTCTGCGACCGCGCCCCGGGCGGTGCTCCGATGCACGGCCTGCTCTGCGACGAGGTGGCCGAGATCGTGGCGCTCTACCACGAGTGGGGCGAGATCGACGGCTCGCACCGCAAGCTCGCCCACCGGGGCTCGTATCTGGAGCGGGTGTGGGTGTCACCATCGTCTGTTCGGCGCGTCTTGGCAGATCAGGGGCTGTGTTTCCACCCACCGCCCCGGCCCGGGACGTCGGTGCGCCGGCCCTTCCCCGAGTGGGTCGAGTATCGCCCCAACCAGATCTGGATCTACGACACGACGCACTTCCCGAGGGCCAAGTCCTGTGTCACCGTCGTGGAAGACCTCGTCAGTCGCAAGTGGATCGCCGACATCGTGTCCTCGGAGGAGACCTCCACGCAGGTCGAGATCGTCTTCACCGACGCACTGGCCGCCGAGGGGCTGCTCGAGCTCGTCGAGGCCAGAGCCGACGGGACCGTCGACCCCGGCGTCGACGATGACGCACGGCCGATCCTGCTGGCGGTGTCCGACAACGGGCCGCAGATGAGCTCGGGATCGACACGTGAGTTCATGGCCATGTGCGCCATCGCCCAGCACTTCGGCCGGCCGGGCACGCCGACCGACCAGGCGTGGATCGAGAGCTTCAACGGCCACCTCAAGGTCGAGAACCCTCACCTCCTGGCGATCACCGACCCGGTCGTCCTGCGCGCCGAGCTCGTCGTCATCCGGGAGCGGTGGAACGGGGTGCGACTGCACGCCGGGATCGGGTATGTCACGCCCAACGACGAGCACGAAGGACGAGGGCCCGCCATCCGCAAGGCCCGAGAGGCCGGGCTCGAAACGGCGCGCCTGCGACGGCTCGCCTACCATCGAAGTGAACACCGCCAGCAACCCGACCGGAGACCCGAAGATGTTGTTTGATCGAACCGGGATCTCTATCGCGAAGTCAAAAACGCGTCAGTTTCACGCCTCGAAAAGCTCGAAGCCCGTGGTCTCAACGGAACGCTGCCATCGCTGAAAGGCTGATCGCCGCCGGCCGAATGCATCGATCCGGTGAAGACGAGGTGCGGCAGGCGAAAGAGGACGGTCGATGGGAGGCAGCCTACGCCGGGCAAGCCAGCATTGAGGTGCCAGAGGATCTCGTCACTGCCCTGAGTGCCAATCCTCGCGCAAATGCGATGTTTGAGATGCTCACAAGTACGAATCGGTACGCCATCCTCTACAGGATCCGAAACGCCAAGAAGCCCGAAACCCGCTCCAGGCGCATCGGCCAGTTTGTCGAGATGTTGGCCCGAGGTGAGACCATCCATCCTCAGGCTCCATGATCACCCGAGTAGAAGATTCATTGCACCCAGACTGTCCCACACCATGATTGACCATTATTGTCAATGGCGCAGGTATTTTTGTGGAGCGCGAACCGCGGAGTCCCGCACCACGTGCACCACATCGTTGGGGTACATCATCCTTTACGTCGGCATGTTGACCGTATAACGCAAGTCACTTTGGACAGTGGCGCCAACGGCAGGGGCATTCGGTTGATGCGGCCAGATCAGGGAAGCTCGAAGCGGTCCAGGTTCATGATTTTGTCCCACGCTGCGACGAAGTCTCTCACGAATTTTGTCTGCGCTTCGTCGCAGGCGTAGACCTCGGCGATGGCTCGGAGCTGGGAGTGCGAGCCAAAGATGAGGTCGACAGCGGTACCGGTCCACTCGACATTCCCAGTCTCGCGGTCTCGGCCCTCGTAAATGTGCTCGGTCGAGGACACGCTCCATTCGGTGTCCATGTCGAGCAGGTTCACGAAGAAGTCGTTGGTCAGCGTTTCGGGTTGAGACGTGAAGACGCCGTGCTCGGCGTGGGCAGCGTTCGCACCCAGGACGCGCAGACCGCCGACAAGCACCGTCATTTCCGGAGCCGTCAGTCCCAGCAGGCTCGACCGGTCGATAAGGAGCTCCTCTGGCCGGCGCTTGTCGCCTGCTCGGAAATAGTTACGAAACCCGTCAGCGGTCGGCTCGAGCACGGCGAAGGCGTCGACGTCGGTCTGCTCCGCCAGATGCGTCGGTGCGCCCCGGTGAGAACGGAACCTGCACGTCATGCCCGGCCTTCTGGGCGGCCTCCCCGACAGCGGTACACCCACCCAGCACGATCAGATCGGCGAGGGACACCTTCTTCCCATCCGTCTGCGAGCGGTTGAAGTCAGCCTGGATCTTCTCCAGGGTCTCCAGCACTATCGCCAACTCGGGAGGATTGTTGACCTCCCACTCCCTCTGCGGAACGAGGCGGAGACGAGCCCCGTTGGCCCCACCGCGCTTGTCGCTGTCGCGGAAGGTCGAAGCCGACGCCCACGCGGTGGCAACCAGCTGGGAAACCGACAGTCCGGAGGCGAGGATACGGCTCTTCAGGGCCGCGATGTCGGCTTCGTCGACCAGGGGGTGATCAACGGCGGGAACCGGGTCCTGCCAGATGAGCTGCTCGGAAGGCGACCTCGGGACCGAGGTAGCGCGACACGGGCCCCATGTCACGATGAGTGAGCTTGTACCAGGCCCGGGCGAAGGCGTCGGCGAACTGGTCGGGGTGCTCGTGAAATCGCCGCGAGATCGGCTCGTAGACCGGATCGAGCCGAAGCGAGAGGTCCGTGGTGAGCATCATCGGAGCGTGGCGCTTGGACGGGTCGTGCGCGTCGGGCACGGTGTCGTCCGCCGCTCGGTCGGTGGGACGCCACTGGTGGGCACCGGCCGGGCTCTTGGTGAGCTCCCACTCGTAGCCGAACAGATTGTCGAAGAAGCCGTTGTCCCACTTCGTCGGGTCGGTGGTCCAGATCACCTCCAACCCGCTGGTGATCGCGTCGTCGCCCTTCCCGCTGCCGAAGGTGTTCTTCCAGCCCAACCCCTGCTGCTCGATCGGAGCGCCTTCGGGCTCGCGACCGACATAACGCGAGCCATCGGCGGCGCCATGGGTCTTGCCGAAGGTGTGCCCACCGGCGATGAGCGCGACCGTCTCCTCGTCGTTCATGGCCATCCGAGCGAAGGTCTCTCGGATATCCCGGGCCGCGGCAACCGGATCGGGATTGCCATTGGGGCCCTCCGGGTTCACGTAGATCAAGCCCATCTGCACCGCGCCGAGAGGTTCTGCGAGCTGCCGATCGCCGCTGTAGCGCTCGTCGCCGAGCCAGGTGTCCTCCGGGCCCCAGTAGATGTCCTCTTCGGGTTCCCAGACGTCCTCGCGCCCGCCCCCGAAGCCGAACGTCTTGAAGCCCATCGACTCCAACGCGCAGTTCCCGGCCAGGATCATCAGGTCGGCCCAGGAGATCTTCTGGCCGTACTTCTGCTTGACCGGCCAGAGAAGGCGGCGCGCCTTGTCGAGATTTCCGTTGTCGGGCCAGCTGTTGAGCGGTGCGAAGCGCTGCGTGCCTGAACCGGCGCCGCCTCGGCCGTCGTGGATTCGGTAGGTACCGGCACTGTGCCATGCCATACGAATGAAAAGCGGTCCGTAGTGGCCGTAGTCAGCCGGCCACCACTCTTGCGACGTCGTCATCACCTTGACGATGTCGGCCTTCAGGGCTGCGAGATCGAGCGTGGCGAACTCGGCTGCGTAGTCGAAGTTCTCGCCCATGGGATCGATCAGCGGTGAGTTCTTGGCGAGCGGCCGGAGGTTCAGCTGTTCCGGCCACCAGTGCTGGTTGGCCGTCGATCCACTCGCGGCCTGAGGGTGGTTCATCACCGGGCATCTTGCTGCGGGCGCTGCTTCTTCGGAGGAGGTGGCGGTTGCGCCCCTGTCGTCGTTGTTCATGGTGAATCCTCTCCTACTCGTGTGCCTGATCCTTCAGGTTTCTATACCTCAGGTCTGCGCGTCGCTACGGCGCTACCTGGCATGCGGGGCACATGCCCCAATAGATGACTTCGGCTTCGTCGATAACAAACCCGTTATCCTCGGCTGCCTCCAGGCAGGGCTTGTACCCCACCGCACATTGGACATCGACGGTGACGCCGCAGGTGTGACAGACGAGGTGATGGTGGTTGTCGTCCACCCGGTCCTCGTAACGCGCCGGCGAGCGTGCCGGCTGGATCCGGCGGATGAGTCCCTTGTGTGTCAGGATGCCGAGCGCGTCGTACACCGCTTGGCGCGAAACGGTACCGATCTCGGCCCGGACGAACTCCTCGATCTCGTCCGTCGTGCCATGCGGTCGCTCCGCCACCGCCTTCAGCACGGCCAGACGCTGAGCCGTCACCTGCACACCGTGCAGACGAAGCACGTCCGCTGCTTCCGCTCGCACTCCACCGGGCATGATGGCAGTATCCATCTGATTTTAGATCTTGTCCAGTATCAGATCGATTCGGCCGCCCGGGCCGAGACGCCAATGCGTACCCAGACTGCTCTGAGCAGCGGCCAGACCTGTCCGTCTGAGCCTGATGGGCCGCCTGTCCGTGACGATCCGCGATCGACCGGCCGAGCGTCATGAGCAGGGCACCCGCACAAGCCACGCCCCGGACTTCGTGGACCGCCTCCACGGGCTTGCCGGTGAGGAGCCCGTGTCGACGCTTGGCCAGCTCGGCGGCACTGGGATCGCACTCGTCAGAGCCTCCATGAAACCCAGGGCGATTCAGTTTCTAGGGCGACATCGGTCACGCTCGCCGCGCCTTCGAGTACCTCGAGCACGGCCTTATAGCGCTGTTCCACGAGCCCCAGCTCCACCAGCACGACGGGTCCCTCCTTGGACGCGGACGTGATCGTCCACAGCCAAGAACCATCGAGCTCGCCCGGCGCGGATGGGGTGTCGCCCACCTACCGGAGCCAGTGTCGCCCAGGAGCCGGAGCCGCGTCCGAAAAGTGTCGCTAAGGAACCGAAGCCAGTGTGTCGCCCAGGTACCGGAACTTCACAATGGGGTCAACCGCACCTGGAGCGGACGACGGGATTCGAACCCGCGACCCTCACCTTGGCAACAAAAAACCTACCGGGGGACCCCAACTCCCCTACCTGCACCTTTGCAAATTGATGCAGCATGATCGGCGTTTTCGATTGACCACAACAAACCGTTATTGACCGTAATTGTCAATGGCGCAGGGTAGTTCTGTGGAGCGCGAACCACGAAATCTTGTACCACGCGCACCACAACATATGGCCTGCGCACACGGAGTTTAGGCTAGAGACCGCAACTCCTTCGCCGCGATCTCATCGGTCATCTGATCGAGCCGGTGACGCAACTCAAGTGCCGCATTGACGGCCGCCACGAATCGGGCTGATTCCTCCTCCTCGGGTTCGATCTGGCCAAGCCACTCCGCCACGTCCGACCATCGCCAAAGACGACTCCGCTCCCGGCTGTGCGAAATTGGCGGAGGAAAGCTGCCAGGCCCACGTTGACCTGCGATCAGCAAGCGAACGCTCTCCCTCGTTCGATCCAGTCGTTCAGCGATGTCGGTCATCGTAACGATGTCGTCAGGTTCGATGTGCATAACTCGTAGCCCGGCGACTGACTCGACCTGACGAATCGCGCTCATCACTGCGTCAGCAAACGTTGAGGCTTCACGGATAAACTCGCCGTAGCCAATGCCGTCGATGATGCCGAAGGTGGCATCATCGCAGCCGGCTTCGAAAAGCGTGGCCGCCACCTTTTCATCGGCGAGATCTCCGTCGATCACCAGAGTGAACTCGTGCTCAGTCATTGTCTCCCTCCTTTCGTTCGCAGTTGTACACCGCCCGGCGAATCTGCTTGGCATGGTTGGCCGGCACTCGCGGTGTCGACCAGATCCACACGAGGCAGTCGTGTTCTGCGCGCTCGCACATCGCCTTGCCCCAAGGATGTCCTGGTCGCGGTGATTCGATCTGCCAACCGTGAGCCTCGGCGAAGTCCAACGCTTCCTCGACCTCCTTTTTGGGATGACGAGGTCTACTTGCCATGTTGACAAACTACAACAGCGCGTTGCTATCTGTCAACAGCCCCCTGTAAACCCCGGTTCACGGGTGTGATCGAACATTCTGGGGTGGGATTCCCCTCCGATGTCCTTGCTGCCTTCGACCTCGAGACCCTCACGATGACTTCCGGTCGACCAGCTCGACTTCATTCCTGTAATCGTCCGGGGTGCGGTCCAGGAGCAGGCGGTGCCCTCGAAAGGCCCTGCTCCCGATTGAGGACCTCCTTCTTCACCTCGACGAGGCCGGTGTCTCGAAATTTGCCGACGAGCTCGGGCATCTCCTCGAGGTCCCGTAGCCTTCGAGTGGGTTGCAACCCCGTTGTCCACAGATATCGCCTGGTGACGATTGATGGCTGAATTCCGATCGACCGACTCGGATGCGGATGGGATTAAGGAGCTACGTCGGCAGCTCGTGGAGTTACGCGCCGAGAATGACCGCCTCCGAGGCCTTCTGGGCGTTGGAACACGCGATGAAGCGGTCTCGCCGTGGGAGCCCACGCTCTTTGTTGAAGATGAGGGTGACGCCGACGGAGCCGCAGGCACCGCCGTGGATCGCCACTCGCCGAGAGAGGCAAAGATCGCAGTATTCCGATCGTTGTTTGTGGGGCGAGAAGACGTTCATGCCCGGCGCTGGGAGAACCCCCGCAGCGCCAAGGCCGGCTGGAGCCCTGCTGTCCGCGGTGGTTGGGCCAATTCAAAGAAACCCGGCCGGGAGTATCTGCCCTTTTCAGACGAGGTCGTCAGGCCGCACCTTGCGGGCGAAGTCCACGCCGGCCTATACCCGCTCCTCAGGGGTGATACCTGCAGACTCCTCGTCTGTGACTTCGACGGTACGGGTTGGCTGCTCGATGCGCTCGCATACCTGGACGCGGCTCGGGCGGTGGGCATCCCGGTCGCTCTGGAGCGCTCGAGATCGGGGGACGGTGCTCACGTCTGGGCCTTTTTCTCCGGTCCCGTCGCTGCTTCGCTGGCGCGCCAGGTCGGTGCACATCTTCTTCGCGAAGCGATGACGATCCGGGCGGAGCTCGACCTCGCCAGCTATGACCGCCTGTTCCCCGCTCAAGACTTCATGCCTAAGGGTTCATTCGGCAATCTCATCGCACTCCCACTGAACGGTGAGTGCCGCAAGCGCGAGACGACGGTCTTCCTCGATCCCTCGAAGCTTGAGCCGTTCGAGGACCAGTGGGCTTTTCTTTCGTCTCTAGCTCGTGTTTCTCCGAAGGCGTTGGCCGACATTGCCCGGTCGATCCCACCCATCGGAGCCGGACCTGAAGATGCCACCTATCGAAGACCAACGACCTCGGGGTCGCCAACGCCGCCAGAACAGATCGTGGCCAGCGCGGGCGCCATGATGAGCATCGAGCGCATTGGCATCCCCCCTGCTCTGTTGTCGTCGCTCAAACACGCGGCCTCGCTGCACAACCCTGCGTACTACGAGAAGGAACGTCTGCGGTTTTCCACCTGGAATACCCCCAGGTTCGTCCGCTGCTATGGCGAAACCCTCGACCGTCTCCTGATCCCACGTGGGATCACGGCGCAAGCTGCAAAGATCATCTCCGAGGCTGGAAGCTGTTTGGTGGTGGCGGATGCTTGCCCTGATCTGGAGCCTGCGGACTTTGTCTTTACAGCCGAGCTCACTGGTGAACAGCACTCGGCCTTCGACGCTCTGGCTCAGCACGATCTGGGAGTTCTCATCGCGCCACCGGGCACAGGCAAGACCGTGATCGCCTGTGCGCTCATATCGCACCACAAGATGCCTACCCTCGTGATCGTGGATCGTCAGCCGCTGGTGGAGCAGTGGCGCGACCGCCTCGCCGAGCACCTCGGTCTCGATCAGAAACAGATTGGCCAGCTCGGGGGCGGGCGTCGAAAAGCCCGGGGGCTCGTGGACATCGCCACAGCGCAGTCATTGGCTCGCCGGGAGGATCTAGCGGAGTTGGGGCTCCGCTACGGTTTGGTTGTCGTCGATGAGTGCCATCACGTGCCGGCGGTGACCTTCGAGCGTTGTGTGCGGCAGCTCCCGGTGCGACGCTGGTTGGGACTGACCGCAACCCCGTACCGGCGAGATGGGCTGCAGGGCTTGATCACGATGTATTGCGGCCCCATTCGTCACCGGATCGGAGCAAGAATCGACGCAACCTCCCTCGCCCGGCTCGAGCTCGTGGTTCATGGCACCAAGCACTCGGTTCCAGAACCAGAGGGACTCGGAATCCAGGACATTTTCCGAGGTATCGTCGAAGACAACGAGCGAACAGAACAGATCTGTGCCGACGTGCTCAGGGCAGTTCACGAAGGCAGGAATTGCTTGGTTCTTGCTCAATGGACCGAACACGTAGAAGCCATCGCCGACGGTCTGCGCCAGGTCGGCCTCGATCCATACGTCCTCTACGGTGGGATGCCCAAGAAGCAACGAAGGGAGGTGGTCGGGAAGCTCAACCAGCCTTTCCCTGGAGGAGGACTCCTCCTCGTTGCCACCGGCGGCCTCTTGGGTGAAGGATTCGACTGTCCTCCATTGGACACGTTGTTTCTGGCCTTTCCTCTCGCGTTTAAGGGCCGGCTCATCCAGTACGTCGGGCGGGTCCTTCGACCCTTGCCGGAAAAAACAAGTATCGAGGTACACGATTACGTCGATTTCGAAGTACCCGTGTTGGCTCGGATGCATGGAAAGCGTTTGCCTGGCTACGCGAGTCTTGGGTTCGACACCAAGCACCGCTCAGGTGGATCAGCCTGAGGGAGCTGCGCTGTTTGGAATGACAAGCGCGGCACACGAGTACTGTCCGAAGACGCGATTGCGTCACTGAAAGGCATCTCTGAACCTGATCACACACGGCCGCTCTGAGCCCTCCTCCGTGCAGTATGCGCGGAGGAGGATCACCAGAGTCAATCATCGACTGTGCGAATACGGGCCACGCTCGCGGCACTCTTGGCCTTCAACCACCACCACACGCAAGGCTTGGTCCGACCGGGATCTCAATGTCGAGGCGATCGAGCGCGGGAGGAACGATGCCGGGATCAATGCGCAAGCGAGGCGACAGCTGGGAAATGAGGGTGTATGCAGGAACCGATCCCGAAACCGGCAAACGACGGTGGGTCAGTGCCACGACGAAGGGTACCCGCCGCGCCGCCCAGCGAGAGCTTGTCGAGTTCGCTGCGCTGCGCTGGGGCGACGTCGATCTCGAGCAGGGTCAGATCGGATTTCATCGAGCCCTCCTGGATGCGAAGGGGGGTCCGGTGTTGCGACCAACCAACACCGGCCGAACCTACCGAGTCAATTTGGATGCGGACTGCCTTGCGGTGCTCACTGAGCATTTTGACCGTGCCAAGGAACGGGCACAGCGATCCAATTTCGACATCGATCGTTCCAGTTTCGTCTTCTCACATGATCTCGCCCGATTGACTCCGTGGCGGCCGAATTGGATCACCAAACAATTCATCACCTATCGCCGCGCAGCGGGAGTGAACTGTCGGCTCCATGATCTTCGACACTTCATGGCGACCACGATGCTCACTGCGGGCATCCCCATCACGACCGTGTCAGCCCGACTGAGCCATGCGAGGACCTCGACGACCCTGAACGTCTACGCGGATGCTGTCCCAGGCGGCGACGGCTTCGCGGCCGAGGTTCTCAGCAGCATTCTCAGTGATGCACGATGCGCACCGACCGCCGCAGGCCGGCGGCTCGCTTCATGAGGGTCACAGAACAAGGATGGAGGTCCGAGTCCATGACCCTCGAATTCTGCGAACAGAGCTCATCTGACCCTCACCTATTGCGAGTGAAGGTCACGTGACCCTCACCTGCACCGCGTGAGGGTCATCGGCCGTGATGGGCAAGCGATGGGCAGATGATGGGCACGTCGTGAGACCGTTCGATGTTCCAACGCTCTGACCAGGAGTTTGGAGCGGACGACGGGATTCGAACCCGCGACCCTCACCTTGGCAAAAAAAATAAAACAGGCCCAACTTCCCTACCTGCATCTTTGCAAATTGATGCAGGACGATCGGGGTTGTTCACTGACCGTAGCGAACCATTAAGGACCCCGTAATTGTCAATGGCGCGTGGTATTTGTGTGGAGCGCGCACCACGAGATCTTGTACCACGTGCACCACATCAATCCACCTGTGTCGAGCTCCATCAACAACCTGTCGAGTCCTTCAAAACGCCACAGGCTTGCGCCATTCGTCTTGGGGACACGGTAGAAACGCGGCGCCGAAACACCGATCTGGGGAGTGTGTGAAGGTTGTCGAAGTTCACGACACAGTCACTGGGAACGCCGTCGGCGGCGGTGGTGAGCTCCAGTTCGGAAACCAGGTCCCGTTTCGTACGAGTTAATGCTGCTACCACGACCGACTGGATGCGGTCAGCGACCGGGTCTCTTGTCAGGACTAACACGGGTCGATCTCCTCCGGGCGTGGCGGCAAACCAGATTTCACCCCGTTGCATCAGCCCAGTCCGACCAGTCCTCAGCCGGACCCCAGTCCGCAACCTCGGCGAGGGCCTGCTCCGCGGAGGTCGGCGGGAACTGGTCCCATGTTTTGGCGTCGTCTTCGCTCGCCAGCCTCACCAGGTACCGATGGAGGGCATCTCTGAGGAGCTCGGAGCGGTCCACGCCCAACTGTTGCGCCCGTCGTTGGGCTTCAGCGGCTTCGCTCTCGCTGACCCGAAAACTGATCATCGTCATACAACAAGGATACCATGTATGACACTGAACGAGGCTCTCTTCCTCCCGATTTGCGCCTGCACCGATGGGCCGGCGTCCTCGCTCCCATTCGGCGAAGTCCCTGGTTAAGAGGCTGATCCAGTTTTCGGATACTACGGGCCAAGCGCTACATGAGCGTCTAGGAGGCTGGTGTCTTTCGGGGGCTTGAATGCTCGCGATTTGGTCGGCAATCGGCGAGAATTAGTCGACTGCATCTTCTCGACCAGGAGCGAGGCTGATGACCCTGGGACTCGCCGATCGGCAGGGTAATCTCCTCGACGACGTGGAGACATTCTGCGACGAGGCACTCAACGAGCGCTCGATCTTCGCCTTCTTGCACCGTGAGCGTGAGCGGCTCTTTCCTGACGAGGAGTTCGCCGACCTCTTCGACGAGATCGGGCGCCGCTCGGTGCCCCCGTCGGTGGTGGCGACGGTCATGGTGCTCCAGCGCCTCGAGGGCCTCTCCGACCGCGAGGCGGTCGAGCGCTTCACCTTCGACACGCGGTGGCGCTATGCGGCTGGCGTGGGCGGATACGACAGCGGCGCCTGGAGGAGCTTCGCCCACACGGTGCTCGTCGACATGCGAGCTCGCCTTTCCCGGTCGGCCCGTCCCAACCGGATCTTCGAGATCGGGCTCGAAGCGGCCCAGGAGGCGGGGCTGATCGGACGACGCCGGGTCCTCGACTCGACCCCGCTCTATGACGCGGTGGCGACGATGGACACCGTCACGCTCATCCGCTCGGCGATCCGGGGCCTTTTGAAGGTGGCCGACTCGGCGCTCGAAGCGGAGCTGCGGGGCACCCTTCGTTCCGGCGACGACTACGCCACCGCAGCCAAGCCCCAGATCGACTGGGACGACGAGGAGGAACGAGAGGAGCTCGTCGACACCAGGGCCAATGACGCCTGGAGATGTCTCGCCGCACTCGACGGCCGTGCGCTCGACCCGGTGGTCCTCGAGGCCGCCAAGCTCCTGGCCACGGTGGTCGGCCAGGACCTCGACATGGACCAAGACGGCATCTTTTCCATCGCCAGGAAGGTGGCCAAAGACCGGGTGATCTCGACCGTCGACCCCGAGGCCCGCCACGGGCACAAGACCGTGGCCCGGCACTTCGACGGCTACAAGGGCCACGCCGCGGTGGACCCCGACTCCGAGATCATCACCGCCACGTCTGTCACCCCCGCCAACGCCTCCGATGCCAGCGTCGCCGGAGACCTCATCTCGGACCTGTCCGATGACGGCACGGCGATCGTCTACGGCGACAACGCCTATGGCACCGGCGAGTTCCAAGCGCGTCTCGAAGAAGCGGACATCGAGTCGCGTTGCAAGACCCAGCTGCCCACCGCGCCGAGCGGCTTGTTCAGAAAGGACCGCTTCACGGTCAACCTCGACGACGACACCGTTACCTGCCCGGCCGGGGTGCAGGTCGAGATCCGCCGTCGCGGCGATGGCAGCGGCACGGCCTTCTTCGCCGACGCCTGTGCCAGCTGCGCCTTGCGCCAGAAATGCACCACCTCGACCGGCGGTCGAACCATCGGCGTCAGCCCCCACGAAGCTGCTCTGGCCCGAGCCCGCCGACGTCAGGCCGATGCCAGCTGGCAAGACGACTACCGGTCCACTCGCCCCAAGGTCGAGCGAAAGCTCGCCCACCTCATGCGCCGAAAACACGGGGGCAGACGAGCACGGGTGCGTGGCACCCTGAAGGTGGACGCCGACTTCAGGTTGCTTGGCGCGGCGACGAACCTGGCGCGTTTGGCGGTGCTCGGCGTGCAGAGGAACCTGAGCGGGAAATGGGTGACCGGGTGAACGATCCGTGACCACCACTCAAGACTCCTGGCATCCTCCTGTGACCCCTTCGCAGCCTAGAGGCCGCCCTCAGTCATGAAATAGCGACACCCCCTACTACCAGCTGGGGTAACTGCGTGGCCTCACATCAGGCGCGTCACTGACGACGAACCCCTCGTTTCACACCAGCCACCTAGAGCCTCAAGTCACCACGGTGCGACGAGCCCTGTGAATTCGACCCCGGCCGGCCATCGAGGACGCCGTCGGTGAACACGAAGGGGGCGTGCCTTTGGACGTCGAGTAGAATGGGAGAGAGAACGGGTTGTCGACGGCAGTCGATCAGCCCGGGTTGATGCGAGGGCGGTTGCGACTCACGACCTCCTCGTACACCACTCATCGGGACTCGACCGCGCCAAGTGCCTTTGGAACCATGCGCTGAGCCCCAATGGCGTGTCTCACCAGCTCCCCGACATTCCACTTCTCACAACAGGTCGGCTTTGACCAGTCGTGCTCGCCGACAGAGTCCAAGCGTTCAGAGAAGCCGTCCGCCACCTGTCGCCACAATGTCAACAGCTCGGTCATCGATGCTCCCGTTGGTTCGATGGTGGGTCTGTCCGACGACCATTTGATGATGACCTCAGGCTGCCGTCAAGAACGCCTTTCGGGAGATACACACTGCTCGTCAACTTTCGAGACCTCGAATGCGCACCTCCGCGAGCTGTCCGCTCACTGTCCGCGGCCGGGATCAAATGCCGAACGCCTCGCTCACGGAATCCCACCCGGGGTCGCACTCATCCCGCAGGGACCGAGCCGTCTGCTCGGTGAGGTCGATGCGACTGACGACGTGTCATTGGGCGGTGCCAAATCGTCCTCCCATCACGAGCAGGGCAGGATATGGCAGTGACTGAGGAGCAGATCAAGCAATCCGTCGAGCATACGGCCGCCTGGCACAAGGTGGCCGAAGTCGATGAACTACCCGAAGGTCGGGTAAAGACCGTGGTGGCGGGCCATCGCAGCTTGGCGCTGACTCACTGTGGCGGCCGCTACGGAGCCCTCGACAACCACTGTCCCCACCAGGGTGGCCCCCTCGGTGAAGGATCGATCGAGAGGGGGTGGCTGCGCTGCCCCTGGCACGGCTACGACTACAACCCGCTCGACGGGAAACCGCCCCCGGGCTTCAGTGACGGGCCTGCCTGTTTTCCAGTCGAAGTTCGCAGTGACGGCGTGTACGTCGAGATTGAAGCGCCATTGCCGCACGAACGCACCGTGTCGGACGTCATGGTCGAGACCATGGTGGCTTGGGGGGTCACTCACGTGTTCGGGATGGTTGGTCACTCGAATCTCGGCTTCGCCGATGCCATGCATCGAGCCGAGAGCGCCGGGAACCTGACATTTATCGGCATCCGACACGAGGGGGCAGCATCGTTCGCCGCCTCAGCCTACGGGAAGCTCACTGGTCGTCCCGCCGCATGTTTCGGTATTGCCGGACCAGGATCCACAAATCTTCTCACCGGCCTCTACGACGCGAAGGTCGACCGCGCTCCGGTGCTGGCCATCTCGGGCCAAGTGCCGTCCAAAACGCTGGGACGTGGCGCCTTCCAAGATGTCGACCTCACCGCCGCCTTCGCCGATGTGGCGATCTACTCGAAGACCGTTCTGCCTGACTCCGACCATGCGGAGTTGACGACTCTGGCCCTCAAGCACGCTGTCATCGAAAGAGGAGTTGCCCATCTGGTCATTCCCGACGAGGTCCAGGTGAAGGCGGCGTCCCATACCCGGGCCTCGGGGCCTTCAGGTCGGATTCCGGACCAGCACATCGCCCCGCCGCCCGCCGCCGTCGCCCAGGCTCGTGAACTCCTGGCACGGGCTCGTCGTCCCGTCATCATCGTGGGACACGGCGCTCGCTATGACATGGAGGACGTCCTGGCCGTCGCCGATGCGCTCGACGCTCCGGTGCTTACCACCTTCAAAGCCAAGGGGCTCGTGAGCGACCACCATCCTCTGGGCGCCGGAGTACTCGGTCGAAGCGGTACCCCTGTGGCCAGCTGGCTCATGAACGAGTCCGACCTGCTCCTTGTCTTTGGGGCGTCGTTCTCGAATCACACGGGAATCGCCGACTACAAGCCGATCATCCAAGTTGATTACGACCCCATGGCTTTGGGCCGCTTCCATCCGGTGACCGTGCCCGTTCTCGGACACGTGGGCGTCACGGCCCGGGCGCTGTTCGATGGGTTGACGTCACCTGGTGATCGCACCAACCAGCGCCCCGATATCGCCGACAGATGGGCGATCTGGCGAGCAGAAAAAGCGCGGCGTGTCGCTGACAACACCGGCCATGGTGTGAGCTCAGCAGCAGTGTTCGACGCCATGACCCGCCTTGTGCCCGAGGACGCCATCATTGCCGTCGACGTGGGGAACAACGCCTATTCGTTCGGTCGCTATTTCGAGTGCCGGCGCCAGTCGGTGCTCATGTCCGGCTATCTCGGCTCGATCGGTTTCGGCTACCCGGCCGCCATGGGGGCATGGGCCGCGTGCCCAGACTGGCCCATCGTGGCTGTCACCGGTGACGGAGGCTTCGGCCAGTACCTGGGAGAACTGACCACCGCCGTGAAGTACCAGATGAACATCACCCATCTGCTGTTGAACAATAATCAGCTGGGCAAGATCACCAAGGAGCAGCGCGCCGTCGAGATGGCGGTGTGGCAAACGTCACTGCACAATCCCGATTTTGCCGAGTATGCCCGCATCTGTGGAGCACATGGCCGTCGAGTGACAACACGCGATGAGCTTGACGAGACCATCGCCGAAGCACTCGCGTTCCCTGGACCTGCCCTGGTCGAGATCATGGCCGATCCTGACCTCGTGTGACCGCCGTAACCAAACAACAACAACCCTCAGCTCAGGTGGGGTGTGACAGAAGCCTCCTTGTCAGTCGCGACATCCTCGTTGCCGGTGCGATTGCAGAGCTCGCATCGCATCGTCGAGGGATACCGGGCGTCGTGGTACATCGAAGCCGTCAGCGCTCGACGGCCGAATAGTGCCCACAGTCCCACGGCCAGGATGGCGCCGATGATCGGCGCTATCAGGTAGACGTTGGCGAAACCAAAGTCTCCGCTCAGCAGTGCGGGGCCGAGCCCTCGAGCCGGATTGAAGGCCACCCCTGTGTACGGCGCGACCAACCACACCATGATCACCACGACGACGGCAACAACGGGTGGAGTAAAGCGAGCCGTCCGGCGGTGGCTGAGCATGGCGATCACGGTGCCAATGAACAGGGTGGACACCAACACCTCGATGCCACTTGCTTCTAGCGTGCTCCATCCTCGATCTGAGTGGACGACTCCCCAATCGATCGCCGACGCTGCGACCACACGGCCCCAGACCAGACGGGCCACTGAGACGCCCACGATGGCGCCAACCACCTGGGCCACGACGTAACCCACGAGGTCGACCGGATGAACGTGGCGCTGAAGCCAGAAGGCCAGGGTCACAGCGGGGTTGAGATGGGCACCCGAGAGCCGTCCAAAGGGCGAGTAGGCCACGGCCGCAGCGCTCGTCGCGGCCACTACACCGATCACGAGGAGCCGTAGGCTGGTCGACTGGGAACCTCGCATAAAGATCGACCCGAGACGCTCTGTCCAGTAAATCGTCGTCAGTGTGCAGAACAGGACAAAGCCCGTTCCTGTGCTTTCGGCCGCCCACTCCCAGAGATGGACGGCTCGGCGCGTTCGCATCATCGCCCTGCCAGGGAGTGTCAACGGCGATATTCCGGGTTCTCCCAATCGAATCGTTGACCTTCGTCCCAAGCGGTTCGCACGTTGCCGTAAGCGGGAATGCCGCCGGCGTCGTGCAGGAGTTTGGCCAGGTGCATGAGATTCCAGGTCATGAACGTGGTGTTGCGGTTGGTGAAGTCGTTTTCCGGCCCTCCCGAGCCTGGATCGAGGTAGGACGGTCCAGGTCCGGCCTCACCGATCCAGCCGGCGTCGGCTTGTGGCGGGATGGTGTAGCCCAGATGTTGCAGGCTGTAGAGGACGTTCATAGCGCAGTGCTTGATGCCATCCTCATTGCCGGTGATGAGGCAGCCCGCGACACGTCCGTAGTAGGCGTACTGTCCGTCGGCGTTCAAGATATGCGAGGTGGCATACAGCCTCTCGATGCAGCGCTTCATTACCGAGCTGTTGTCCCCCAGCCATATGGGGCCGGCCAGCACCAAGATCTGGGCTCCGAAGACCTCATTCTGCAGCTCGGGCCACTCGTCCCTCGCCCACCCGTGCTCGGTCATATCGGGGTAGGTCCCGGTGGCGACGTCGTGGTCGACAAGGCGAATGGATTCTGCACTGACCCCGTGGCGTCCCATAATGGTCAGACTGGCGTCGATCAGGGCTTGGGTGTTCGAGACCTCGGGTGATCGCTTCAATGTGCAGTTGATGAATAACGCCCGCAGGTGGCTGAAATCCCAGGCGTCACCATCCATTTCGTTTTCCGACCTTTCCGTAGACCATCTTTGTTCGTCAACAGCGACGTTATCGGCTCGAACGTACTCATCGCATCTTGAGTCACGGTGGCGAGGAACCGCACGATGGGAGTTGCTGCCTCAGGTGCCGGCTGCTCGGGGTGGAAGACTCCGGGATTCGGAGTGCCAATCACCTGGTGACCGTCCTCCAGCGCGTCTCGACCAAGGTAATGTGTGCTCGTCGTCTCGTTAGTTGTAATCGCGATGTCAGCAGGGGTGAGAGCATCAAACACCGCGATGTCGGTCGTCACCCAGCGGGCATGATGGCGTTGTGAATATAACTATTCGCAATGCCGTTCCTGCCGACCTGGAAGCATTGCGCGCAGTGTTTCGCCGAGCGTCTCTCTCGAATCAAGGAGACCGGAACCTGAAGGGTCCATCTACTCGTCCGGTGGCTTGACCAGGCACGACGACCTCGGCGAAGCTCGCCCATAAGGTCCGAATACCCGATCGCACGCCCGAGCAGGAACTTTTCTGAGCCAGTCGGCGGCGGCTACCGTCCGCCGGATGTGGCGGCAGCGGCTGCAAGGCGGGCTCTTCGTCTACCTCGCTCTTCGCCACCTGCTCAAGCTTGTGTTCGTCCTCATACGTTCAGAGAGCATGAAGGGTCCATTTACTCGTCCGTTGGCTTGACCAGGCACGACGAGCTCAGTGAGGCTCGCCACCTGTGGCCCTCTTCTTCCTCTACTGCCTCGTACGTCGCTTCGCAGAGGCGGTCCGCATCCACCAGATGGACGGCGTGGCCAAGGACGCCGAGATCCTCGTGCTGCGCCATCAGCTGGCCTTGCTCCAGCGCCAGGTCGCCCGTCCCCGCTTCACCTGGTCAGATCGAGCCCTCGTCAGTGCCCTCGCTCGCCTGGTCCCCCGTGAGCGATGGGCATGCTTCCTTGTCACGCCCGCGACGATCCTCCGCTGGCATCGCGCCCTCGTTCGACGGCGATGGACCTACCCCCACCGGAAGCCTGGCCGTCCGGTCCTGTCCCAAGAAACCGTCGAACTGATCATTCGCCTGACACGGGAGAACCCGCGCTGGGGTTACCTGCGCATCGTGGGCGAACTGAAAAAGCTCGGCGTCGCCGTCTCCAAGACCAGCGTCGCCGCGGTCCTGCGCCGTCATCGCCTCCAGCCCGCGCCGCGGCGCTTGGGCCCCACCTGGAGCGAGTTCCTGCGTGCCCAGGCCAAGGGCATCTTGGCCACCGACTTCTTCACCGTCGATACGATCACGCTGCGGCGCCTCTACGTGCTCTTCGTGATCGAGATCGACCGGCGACGGGTGCACCTGCTCGGCGTCACCGCCAACCCCATCGGCCCCTGGGTCACCCAGGTGGCCCGTAACCTTGCCTCCGATCTAGAAGACGCCGGGCGTCAGTTCCGGTTTCTCATTCGCGACCGCGACACCAAGTTCACCGCCAGCTTCGATGCCGTGCTCGCCTCCATCGGCGTCGAGACCATACGAACCCCGGTCGCCTCACCGAGGGCAAACGCTTTCGCCGAGCGGTTCGTGCGGACCGTCCGCCAGGACTGCCTCGACCACCTCCTCGTCATCTCACAACGACATCTGGAGGTCCTGCTCACCGAGTACGTCTGCCATTACAACGAAGCCAGGCCCCACCGCGGTCTCGATCTCGAGCCACCCCTCCCCCGCTCGGCGACCAGTGGCGGCAAGATCATCTGTCGCGATGTCCTCGGAGGCGTCGTCCACGAGTACGAGCGCGCTGCCTGAGCTGAGACAACCCTTTTCGGACGTACCGGCGATGGACCTCTCCTACGGCCAACCGCTCCACTACTGCGTGTGGTCCCCCGATCGAGTGTCTCCGACCGGTGTCGACCCCTTGAGGCCCCGCGATCCTCGAAACGGCGATCGATCCCTGCCACACGACGCCATCGGACCCAACGATTGGCGCACGTCCGATTTATTGGACCCTTCAGTCTCTGAACCTGATCACACACGGATCTGAGCCTTCCTCCGAGCAGGAGGCGCGGACTGCATCACCAGAGTCAAATCATCGACTGTGCGAATACCGGCCGTACTCCTAGAGATCGAGGCCGCGCAGCTCACGGCGCGATACGATGCCGAGCTTTCCGTAGATGTTCTGGAGATGGAATTCGATTGCCTTCCGGCTCACGTAGAGTTCCGATGCCGCCTCAGGATTGGAATATCCCTTCGCCACGAGTACCGCCACATCATGCTCGCGATCGGTCAGCTCAAGCGGGGATCTGATTGATCTCCGGGAGGTACGCGCTCCGGTGCGCTTGAGATCGAACTGTACCTGGTTGGCGAATGGCTCGGCGGAGACGGACCGCAATGCCTCGTGCGCAATGTGAAGAGTTGTCTTTGCTTCCGTTCGGTCGCCTCGATCTAGTTGCAACTGGCCACGGGCATGGAGCAATAGGGTTCTTTCGAGGAACGGATCATCCGGGCCAAATCCGTCCAGGGCACGCTGGAACAACTCGTTGGCGTGGTCAAGTTCGCCCTGGGCCTTCGCCAATCGGGCCCGCAACCCGAGAATCCGGGCACCCATATCGAGACCCCGGGCCGCTGCCCCCGATTCGAGCCCCTCGATGGAGGTCCGAGCTCGTTCAAGCTGGCCGGTCTCAATCAGCGCTACGGCGTGGGATGGCCAGAACGTTAGGGCTGCCAACATCGGTGCCAGGGCGACGAGGGGATCGAGCGCCTCGATGACCCGCTCGGGTTGACCATTCGCCATGCTCAGGGCGGCCCTGGCGATATGGGCCATTCCGACGCCCTCAACGGCACCGAGGCGCGCCGCAGACTCTTCCGCCGCGGCCACGTGCGCCGCAGCGCGCTTTGTATCACCACGGTAGGCCAGGATCGTGGCGAGCAGCCCGTGGCACGCCGCTTCCTCGACACCCCGAGGATCATCGGTGGCGATTCCCAACCCGGTCCGAGCCTGCACTAGCGCCTCGTCCCACGCACCCAACGCCAGCAGTGCGCTGCCCAGTTGCCGGTGGGTGCGGGCGAGCTCCACTGGAATAAATCCACGCTGCGTCAGCGCGAGCACTGTCTGGCTCAACGGCCCGAGCGCTAGGCGAACGATTCCAAATCGACCCAGCTACCGTGTCCCGAATCCTGAAGGCTCATGGGGTGACAATGCGGCGCCATCCCATACAGCCAGATGAGATTGACCAAGCGATTCGACTCTACGGATCAGGGCTGTCCTTCGCCAAGATTGCCAAGATAATCCCCTACGACCCGAGCACCATTGCGCGGGAGCTCAAGCGACAAGGTGTTGAGTGAGAGATTGTCAGGGTCGCCGGTGTAACTGATCCTCATCACCGCGTAGGGATGGGGGGAGCTCGCCCTACCAGGAACTGATCGCTTCGTCCCCACCGGGAGTGACCAGCCTGATTCCCCGCGCTGGTCTAGGAGCATTTTGAATGTCCGGTCGGACATCGGGCCCTGAAGTTGGTTGCGCTTTCTGATCAATCCGGGATGTGCACCATCGAGGTGGCGGGAGAGAGTGCCCATTGAAACACCCCGCGCCCTGGATCGCCCTTTGGGTTGCCCTCGTCTCCCGCCCATGGCGGGACACGAAACCGTCCGATGTCTCGTCCTTGCTTTGGCGGGATCCTAGGTCTCTTCGTGGTTCGCCACCGGCTCTGGGTGCCCCGTCGACACGTCGTCGGTATCGTGTCCGTGGAGGGTCACTTCCTTTCGTCCAAGTCGTGGCGAGGCTTGCGGGGTCGGGGTCGGCCATGTCCCTCGAAGGGCGAACGGAGGTGTCGAGGGGACCACAGGGTCCTCAATGTGTGACCAGGGCGGAGGCGCAATGTTTGTGCGCAAATATCTCAGAGTTCGAGGCCGGGATGACGGTGCCTGCCACGAATGATCCTGGGTCAAAACTCAGACCAGATATTGCTAGCTTTTCCGAAATGGGGCAGCCTCCGGCGGGGACGGTGACCTTTCTGTTCACCGACATCGAGGGATCGACCCGACTGTGGGAGTCGGCAACAGAGTCCATGCGCCGGGCTTTGGAGAGCCATGACGCCATTCTCCGTTCGGCCATCGATGAGAACGGTGGATACGTCTTCGCCACGGGAGGAGACGGCTTCGCCGTTGCCTTCCATCGGGTGGGGGACGCCCTTGCCACCGCCCTCGCCACTCAGACGAAGCTCGCAGCTGAGTCCTGGCCCGAAGGAGCGGTCATACGGGTCCGGATGGCTCTGCACACAGGAGAGGCGTCCGAACGGGGTGGGGACTACTTCGGCCCTGCGGTCAATCTGGCGGGGCGACTGATGGCGACGGCTCACGGTGGTCAGATCGTGTGTTCCCGATCGACAGCGGGCTTGGCCGATTCTTCCCTATCCCTTCGCAGCCTCGGTGAACACCGTCTGCGAGATCTGGCCGCGGCGCAACAGGTCTTTCAGGTCGGAGAAGGCACGTTTCCGCCACTGCGATCGGTTGATGCTGTTCCCAGCAACCTGCCAACCATGCGCACCGAGCTGGTCGGGCGATCCGATCAGATTGCAAGCCTGACGTCGCTGCTCGAGCACGAGCGGCTCCTAACGTTGACCGGAGTCGGAGGAGTGGGTAAGACGCGCTTGGCCTTGGGCGTGGCTGCGGCTGTTGCCCCCAACTATCCTGACGGGTGTTGGTTGGTGGATCTGGCTCCCGTAGCGGACGGAGCCGAAGTGCCTAAGGCCTTGGCGGCTGCCATTGGTGCGCCAGTGAGCGATGACCAGGGTCTTATCGAGTACATGTCGGACCGCCAGATGCTGGTCATCTTGGACAACTGTGAACATGTGATCAGCGATGTCTCAGACATCATGGATCTCGTGCTTACTGGGGCTGGCGAGGTCTGTGTAATTGCCACCAGTCGCGAGCCATTGGGTCTTGACGGAGAAATAGTGCGCCGTGTCAGCTCCCTGTCTGTCCCGGGACCAGAAGCAAGCATCGAAGACGCGTTGAGCACCACCTCGGTTCTTCTGTTCGTCGAGCGGGCTAGGGCCGTGACCGAGGGTTTCTCGCTCGATGACGTCACGGTGGGTCCCGTGGTGGACATCTGCCGCCATTTGGATGGCATCCCCTTGGCTATCGAATTGGCAGCGGCCCGGATTCGATCCATGCCCCCCGGCGAGGTGGCACGACGGCTGGACGATCGCTTTCGTCTGCTCAGTGGAGGATCGCGTCGTGCCCAGGAACGCCATCGAACGTTGGTGGCCACAGTGGCATGGTCTCACGACCTGCTCTCGACCGCTGAGCGCGAGGTGTTTCGCCGCTTGGCGGTCTTTCCTGCGTCGTTCGCCCTCGATGCCGCCGAAGCGGTGGTCGGCGGTAGTCAGGATGCCGAAATTGACGTCTTGAGCTCTGTGCTCGGCCTTGTGGACAAGTCACTAGTGCAGTTCGATCCCGAAGAGGGCCGGTATCGACTCCTTGAGACCCTTCGACAGTTTGCCGCCGACCGTCTAGCCGACTCCGGTGAGACCGCTGCTACAGGAGAGCGGCACGCACGATTCTTCTTGGAGCTCGTGACTCAACAAGCTGCTCGCTTCCTCGGCGAGGAATACTTCAGTGCACTGACGACGGTGCTTCCGGAAACGGACAATCTGCGCTCGGCGGCCTTGTGGTGTATCGATCAGGCTCGCTGGGAGGAGTTGGCCGGCCTCTGTCGAGAGGGCCTCTACTTCGCCATCCAGGCGGCACCAATCGACGGCATCACGTGGAGACAACAGGTGCTGACACACCAAGAGGTCCTCGACCCCCGGATCATCGTGGAGATTCTTGGCGAGCTTGCATATCTGGAGATCACGGGACTTGGGGACTATGAGGGCGCAGCCGCCCATGCGGAGCAAAGCATCTCGCTCGCGGACCAAGCTGGCACAGCCCACTCCGCCTGGGGTTGGGCGGCGCGTTTGCACGTCCTAGCCATGACCGGCCGATACGAAGATGCGATCAGCCACGGGGAGCGAGCGTTAGAGGTCGCGGACGCCACCGAAGATGCCGGTGTTGCCAACATCGTTCTGAACGACCTCACTGCGGCTCTTGCCGGCCTCGGACGGCGCGAGGAAAGCATCGCGAAGGCCATCGAAGCGCTACGACGGGCCGACGAGCGCGAGCACCCCATCTATGTCAGCGCCGCGATAATCACCTGGTCCGCGTGCTATCTCACCCAAGTTGCGACACCGGATTTCAACGCCAGTATGGACGTGCTCGCTCAACGCCCTGAAGGCTTGCAGGTCGGGGGCACGAACGGCATGTGGTTGGATGCCCTCTGGGGTTGGACACTCATGGGTATGGGGCGGCCTGGGGTGATGGATCATCTCGTCCGAGCGGCGCGTGCGGCGGACCAGATCAGCGCCCCGCACCTCTTGGATCTCGTCCTGCGCTTGCTTGCTCTGCAATTTGCCGACGATGGATGCGCAACGGAAGCGGCGACGCTCGTCCACTATGCCGAAACCAACCTGCGGCCCTATAGGATTGGAGCGCCCGGTCAAGTCTGGATCGACGGACAAATTGAGGAAAGGGCCATCCTCAGAGTGCAACCCGATCCTTCTATTGTTCGGCGCAGTGACATCATGGCCTTGGTAAAGCGAACGGCGTCTTCAGTGACTCAAGGGCGACCTTCTAACAATTGACGTTCGATGCGGCGCAACAGCATGGATTTGCTGTGATCGCGAGTGGTGCCGCCAACGCACTTGCTGCACTGAACTGAGATTTGTCCGAACGGTCGATAATGAAGGATTCGTGACGCCCCGTCGCTTGCGCACCGTCCGCCCCTGCCGGATACGGGTCGGGCGGCACCGGCCCTAGAGAGGTTCGAGTCCGTTTAGTCGACGATGAGCGATCGGAACGCCGATCTCACCCCTGAGCAGATCGAGCAGATCGTGGCCGAATACCTAGCAGGAGCTACTGCGCGGAAGTTAGGTGAAGGGTTCGAAGTTGATCGGAAGACAGTGTCCGGAATCCTCAAGTCCAATGGCGTGACGATGAGACTGCACTCCATGCAGCCGGGTGAAATCGAGCAGGCAATTCGGCTCTACGAATCAGGGCTGTCATTGGCCAATGTTGCCAAGCGAATTCCGTACAAAGCCAGCACGATCTGGCGCGAACTGAAGCGAATCGGCGTCCAGATGCGAGATTGCCAAGGCAAACGTCGCTGACCGCGACGCGGCGCCAGAGACACTTGCTTTTCGACTACAAAGCTCGAAGGGCATTAAATGCCCCAGCAGATCGACGATGTAGAGGAAACTGCTGCTTGAAATGAACGAGGGGGGCCCGGTAGCCCTCGTCGCCCTACGGATTGTCCGTTCCGCTAGGCACGATGGCGGAGACACACGCGGTCGAGTTCTGCTCAGGCGGGCGGTAGGCACTCGTATTCGAAACTCGCTGACGGGAGCGAACGGCTCAGCCGTGCGCTCGTCCCCTCCATTTTGGAATCACCGTGGATCCGTGGCGTAGGCCACAGAACGGTGCCTGACAGTGAGAACACGGACGACGCGCTCATCGCCATCGACTTGGTAGATGATCCGGTAAGCACCGACGCGAAGCGACCGGAGCCCGCGAAGACGCCCTCGAAGCGCGTGACCTGCATCGGGTTCACGTTCGAGGAGGCCCAGTGCCTCGACGACGGCATCGGACAGCGGCCAGTCAAGATCGATGATCTCCTTACGGGCCCGCCGGGCGAGCTCGACCCGGCTACCTACCGGCGTCGCTGGTCGAGCTCTCTGCGGAGCTCATCGAGCGTCACAGTTTCTCCACGCTCGACCTCTTGACGACCTTCTTCGATGGCAGTGAGCGCTTCGCTATCGGAGAGGAGCTCGGCGGTCTCCTCCAAGGCCTCGTATTCGTCCACAGGGACAAGCACGGCCGCGGGCCGACCCCGCCGGGTGACGATCACGTGCTCTCGGAGGTCGGCAACCTGATCGATGACCTGGCTCAGCTCGCTACGAAGCTCTCGAACGGGAACCGTCTTACTCATGGCACTAGTGTACCTAAATATGTACACCTCGGCAAGTAGTGCGCGACGCCTGCCGATCCCACTCGCACCCGGGTGGCGATGACGTGCTCGGTTTCGCGAAGCCAGAGCGATGCGCGCGGTTCCGGGTCTGAGCGACATTGCGACGGAGTTACCCATGCCGGCAGTACCACTCGGTGACGGTGGCGACTTTCGGCCCGGTCACCATGGCGCGTCGGATGGCCTGAGGCTGCCTCGGGCAGTTTGTCGGGCGACGAGGAACTGGTCGCGTCTCACCTTTCCTTGCCATACCAACACGGGTGATATGCGCCCTCTTCGGACGTGTCTGCCACGGTGCCGGGGCATCCGGGTCCCCGCAGCTCCGGATAGCGATCACCGGCAGAGCCAATTTTCACAGGCCCGGTACCGGGCGGTTGTCTCCCCATAGCTGACCGACCGGTCTCACGTGTCGGCCCGCCATGAACGCTTGCCCGCTGTTACTTCGGCCGGACGCCCCCGTGCCTTGCGTCTCTTGAAAGAGCATTCGCTGTTGCACTCCACTGCGTCGCTTGGTACTGTGCCACACATAGTACCAAGCGACACCACCAAGCTCCTGACTCAGATGAGACGCGGGGCTATCGAGTACTGCGTTCTCGCCCTGCTTAGAGAGACGGACCGCTATGGCTTCGATCTCACGCGAACCCTTGCCGCGGCGGACGGATTGGTCACAAGCGAAGGCACCATCTATTCGCTGCTTGCGCGGCTCCGAGACGACGGTCTCGTCAAGACCACCTGGAAGGAATCTCAGCAGGGTCCGCCGCGTAGGTACTACCGACTCACAAAGGATGGCAGGGCAGCACTTGATGCCTTCATTGTGCAATGGCGCAGCTTTCGCGACACCGTAGACGACCTTCTCGAGGGAGAACACGATGAATGATTCCGACGCTGACGGCGTTATTGAGGGTTACTTTCGTCGCCTCGAGGAGCTGCTGGCGCCGCTTCCCCGGGACCGGCGCCAACAGCTGATCGAAGAGCTTCGCGACCATGTAAGCCAGGCTCGTTCGACTTTGGTGGTTGAGACGCCAGCAGAAATCCACGAGATCTTGGAACGCACTGGAAGCCCGGAAGAGATCGCACGCGAGGAGCTCGGCAGCTCGTCTTTCTGGGCGCCTCTCTCCCGACTCCGGCGCGTAAGCCCTTGGTCTTGGGTGATCGCCCTACTCATTGCCCTTGTTGCCGAAACATCGATCCTGGTACCCCTTGCTACAGAGAGCAGCACGCCGACGACCGGCATCGCATCAGGTTCCCTCAGGTCGTCAGCGTCCTCCTCGGCGAGCGTTGGGTATGACGGACCAGCAATCTGTAGTCCGACGACTGACGCGGCGATTTCCGGCAAATCGCCAGAGGTACTCGAGAGAATGGCACGGCAAGTCGCAAATGGCAGTCTTGCAGGAAAGCATTGGAGCCTTTGGTCGGCCAATGGACATTCGGGCGCTGCCGGCCTGGAAGACGGTGGAGTGGTGTTCAACGGTCGTGAATACGGACTATGCGCCGGATATCCGAATCCGTCGGAAACCGAGATGATCAATACCGGGGGCGATGCGGTCATCTTTGGCGTAGTTGACTACCCAGGTCTCGCCACCGTCCAGATCGGTAGCGGAAACATCAACAGCTTCGCCGTCGGCAAAGTGCTGCCCTCGCCTCACATCATGGTCGTGAACGATGTCTCCTTCTACATTGGCACCTTGCCGAAGTCTGCGTGCTCCTACAGCTACTTCGAGATCAACACGACCTCCCCCAGCTACTCGACTGAGCACAACATTGGATTCGGAGGAAAAGGTGTCGGTCAGGGTTATTCGATCACCAACAATTCGGGCAATACCGGCGGCTGTGTAACGGGCAAGTTGGACCCGTTGAGCTACAGCCAAGGAGTTTGGCAACTTCCACCTGGGCAATTCTCGAACAGCCTTGGTTCAGCGAATTTAGGACTACCGTCGTCACAAACGGGCAACTCCTCGGCGGTAAGCGGTGGACTCGTGAATCAGGAAGACGTCTGCAGCTCGCAAGCGACTGATTCCCAGTCCGGCCAGCCCGCCTCGCAGTTCACCTCCGACGAGACAGAAGTCTCCTCCGGAACGGTCGGAGGGGTGCCTTGGAGCCTGTGGGCAGCCGACGGCCAAAGCGGGGTCGTCGCCATCGAAGACGGAGGGTTCGTGCTGGGTGGCCTCTGGTACGGAATGTGCCCAGGGGCCCCAAACCCGGCGGAGTTTGAAATGATCGACTCAAGCCCCGAAGGGATTGTCTACGGCTACGTAGCCAACCCCGGCGAATACGCCATCAGCCTGGCCTATTCAGGTCAGGGCCTATCTGATGCGAGCACCCAGCAGGCCAACGGAGGAACCTTCTTCGTCGACCCTCTTACCCAGTCGGCCTGTTCGTACCCCAGCCTCGATCTGACCGCGTCGACAAGCTCGGAAACCGACCAACATCATTTCGACTTCGGAGCGTGCAACCCCGGCCAACTCGTCGACGAGACCGGCGGCCATGGGAGTTGGTAGGCAATTTTCACGAGGTTGCGACGCTGCTCCGGAAACGGGTGTTCTCGATCGGCTACCTGCGCCGTCGAGGTGGCCCGAGCAGTGCCCCGGCAACCGTCAGTTGCGCGCACCGACCGGGCGCTCGCGACAGTTAGCGCTTCGCTCGTGCTCCTCGGACAACCTGCCACCAGGTACATCGATTTGGCGCGCTAGCTGCCTATGAGTCCCACACCGTCCGCGCCACGCAGATGAGACATTCTGTACCTGATGAGAATGGTCGTCCGGGGTCGCAACCAGATCGAGGTGGCGGGTAGGGAGATGAAAACCGGCCGACTCCTTCCACCTCTGGCTCTCTGCGTCGCGCTCGCCGCCGGGTGCGGGAGCTCGAAGGCATCAGTTATCGCCACGTCGAGTCGCAGGCAAGCCGCCTCGTCCGACCTACCGACCATCCACGGCGCAGGTTCCGCGACGGCGACCACTTCTTCGACCATCGATTTCGGGATTATTGCCGAATACCTCGGTTCTATCGCTGGCGACTATTCCGATCCCAACAGCGGGATCTCCTTGAACGTCCCTCCCGCCGACGCAAAGGCGACTGTCGCTTGGCAGCAAGCAGTGGCTCAGTGCTTCTCGGGAGCTGGGATCTGCAACAGGGAGGGGGGCACCATACGAGTGTCCCTCGCCGTCGGCTACAACCCTCAGTCCGGCAAGGCTCTGCCTGACGGATCAATCGATCCCACGATGAATCACGACCTCGTCTACGTCCTCGCCCAGACACTGGGCCCTTGCGCTCCGGTGGGCCCTTCAGGCACGAATTCACCGCCATCTACACATCCCTCTTGTAACGCCCTGAGCTTCATAGACGCCCGCACCGGCAGAGGCGTCAGTGCCGTGTCGGGGCCATCGATCACCGACCCCTCATCGGATAGTCCCTGAGGCCCCGATCCTCTCGCAAGGGTGCATAACCCCCACGCCGGAATACGGGGACCGTGACCCTTCCCCCAGGGCATCCTGGTTCGAGCACTTGCAGGCACGCCCGATAGAAGTTGGCCGCCTGCACCCAGATCTCGGGAACGGCGGTGGACTCAGCAACCTACGGAAGGGCCACCTCGATGAGCGCAGGCAGTCGACTGTCGGCAAGTTCCAATCCAAGTGCCTCTTCAGCGTTGACCCAGGCAAGAGCGTCGTGCTCATCAAAGCCATCGATCGAAGGTTGACCAGTCCATTCGTCGACTAGCCAAACGTCCATTCGGAAATCAGACTGGAGTGACCCGGGTCTGACGGACACCGATGCTCTGGGTTCATGCAGCATTGCTTGAGACGGTGCTGGCGCGCCAGCGGCGCTCATATTCGGCGGGACAGAGGTTCCCGATCGAGGAGTGCCGGCGCCAGGTGTTGTAGAAGCCCTCGATGTAGTCGAAGATCGCCATGCGGGCCTGGTTGCGGTTCTCGAAGACGCTGCGGTCGATGAGCTCGCACTCCAAGGTGGCGAAGAAGCTCTCGGCCATGGCGTTGTCGAAGCAGTCACCCTGTGGGGTGCTTTTACCTCGATTGATACTGTGAACAGGGGCTCCGCGAGCAAGGCTTCCGACCTACCCCCATCCGCCAAGTGGTAGTGCAGCCGCCCGTTAAGTGCTACATTGTAGCATATGGAACGGATTGGGGTACGTGAGCTTCGTCAAAACGCCAGTCGATATCTCGCTCGAGTTGCCAGCGGGGAGAGCATCGAAGTGACCGACCGGGGCCGAGCAGTGGCGGTGCTCGTGCCGATCCGAGGCGACCGCTGGCAGGAATTGGTGACAAGCGGCCAGATCCTGCCGGCCGAAGGGGATGGGACGGTCCTCGACGAGGCTCCCGTTGACTACGGGATCGAAGCCTCGACGCGACTGGCAGAGATCCGAGCAGAGGAGGGGTGAGGATCTACCTCGATTCCTCCGCGCTTGTGAAATTGGTGCAGCGCGAAACCGAGTCGGAGCCACTGCGACGGTTTCTCCGGCGGCATCGAGACGATCGACTTGTGACGAGCACACTTGCTCGGGTGGAGGTTGTCCGAGCTGTGATCGGGGGAGGTCCGAGTGCCGTTGCGAGCGCCCGGCGCCAGCTTTCCCGACTCGACCAGATCGCGCTCGACGCCGACCTCCTCGATCGAGCTGCGACGCTCGCGCCGAGCGGTCTCGTGCGCAGTCTGGACGCCATCCACCTGTCAGCTGCACAATTAGTCGGGGCAGAACTGCGCGCGATAGTTACCTACGACGGACGAATGGCGCAGACCGCAGCGAGCCTCGGATTTGTTATCGAGGCACCATCATAACGATTCATGAGAAGCGGACGATGAGCTCAGAAACAGGCTTCTTCATCGCATCGCCCGACACCATTCGGACTCCTGCTCGACACCGTCACGTGGTGCCTGCAAGTACTCGATTGAAGACTTGACCACCACCTATGCTTCCGAAGGGTCTCGCGGCGTGGCACTCTCGTTCCTCTTCCTGCTCATGCGCCGGCTCTCGAAATGTTCCTCATCCGGCGCAAGAGCAGCTTCGACAAGGATGTCGAGATCCTGGTCCTCCGTCACCAACTCGAGATCCTGCGACGCAAGACGACTCGGCCCCGTTTCTCGTGGGCCGACCGGGCCTTCTTGTCGCTAACGGCACGACTCCTCCCCCGCCAGCGCTGGTCCTCGCTGCTCGTGACGCCAGCCACGATCCTCGAATGGCAGCGCCGGATCGTTCGTCGACGATGGACTTACCCAAATCGGCCGGGGCGCCCACCGCTCGATGAGGAGACGGTCGACCTCATTTGCCAGTTAGCTCGAGAGAACCCACGCTGGGGCTACCTACGCATCGTGGGTGAGATGAGAAAGCTCGGTGTCGTGGTCTCGGCCAGCGCAGTTCGCGGTGCGCTTCGCCGCCACGGTCTCGGTCCCGCACCTCGCCGATCGGGGCCCAGTTGGTCTGATTTCATCCGGGCCCAAGCGAAGAGCCTCCTGGCCACTGACTTCTTCCACGTCGACACCGTTTTCGGTCAGCGCTTCTACGGACTCTTTGTCATCGAGATCGACACCCGGGTCGTGCACCTCCTTGGGTAACAACGAGCCCCAACGGTCTGTGGATGGCCCAGATGGCACGCAACCTGGTCTTCAACCTCCACGACTCCGCCCGGAAGGTCCGCTTCTTTGTTCGTGACCGTGATGCCAAGTTCACCGCAGCCTTCGACGAAGTGTTGCGCAGCGAAGGCATCACCACGATCCGCACCCCCGTTCGAGCGCCTCGAGCAAACGCCTACGCCGAGCGCTGGATCGAGACCTTGCGAGCCGAGTGCCTCGACCACCTGCTCATCGTCTCGCCCCGTCAACTCGAACGGGTGCTGCACGCGTACGTCGACCACTACGGATGCAAGTCAAGTGGTTTTCGCCTAGCTCCTTCTTTGCGAGACGAACTGGCGATATGCCGTTTCGGCATGAACGGCGATCTGCTGTTCGCGCCGACGCTGTTCGGCCGACGCGTACACCCGGCCGCCACCGCGCTTGCCTCGGATACTGGGCGCTCCGGCAGTGAGCTCGATCCGACGAAGCTTCTCGGCGGTGAGCGAAGGTCGGCCGAAGGCGTACTCCTCGTCCTTTGTGAGCATGTGCCAGAACAGCACAGCCAGTTTGCGAGCCACGGCGACGGTCGCCACGTTGGCTCCCCGGCGGGCTCTGATCCGCTCGGCAAAGGCGTGCAGAGGGCCCGGTGCACCCGCCACCACCCACGCCGACTCGACGAGAGCCCACCGAGCGCCGGCGGATCCCTGCTTGGAGATGCTCCCGTGTCGTGCCGGGGAGATCCCGGACTGGCGGACCGTGGGATCGAGGCCGAGGTAGCTCACGAGCTGGCTCGGGGTCTGGAACCGGGAGACGTCGCCTACAGCGGCCATGAATGCCGCTGCGGTGATCAGGTTCACGCCCGGCACGGTGAGCAGGAGCCCGATGGACTGCTGTTCGAGTGCGCTCTGGGCGATGACCTGGTCCAGACGATGGAGCTCGTCGCCCAGGAACTGGAGTTGGCGGAGGCACGATGACACGGTCTCTCGCTCGTCCTCGGGCAGGTCGACGGTGCCCAGCCATCGGAGCCCCTTGACCCCGAAGAGGTCAGAGGCTGGTGGCCGTTCGACCAGGTTCCGATGGAGCACGGCATGGACCTGGTTCTTGAGTCCGGTGCGTTCACGTACCAGCTGGGCACGACGCGACATCCGACGTCGGGCGAGGCGCGTCGGCTCCTCGGCCAACCACACCTGCGGAAAGAAGCCCGTCCCGAGCAGCTGGGCCAGCGTCCGGGCGTCGAGCTGGTCCGTCTTGGCCCTGGTGGCCCCGATGCCCTTGGTGACTGCGGCGTTGGCGATGACGACCCGAGCGACGTGAGGCTCGATCAGTCGGGCGATGGCGAGGGCGTTGCCGGTCGCTTCCAGCCCGACCTGATCGGTCGGCTCGAGTGAGCGGGCGAACGCCACCAACGCGGCCTGTCGAGCCGGGACCCTTGGATGTCGACTGACCTTCCCGTCCTCGAAGATCGCCACCTCGCAGAAGTCACGATGGACGTCGAGACCTATCGAGCGCATTCCATCTCCTCTCGTCATCGTGGGAGACAGGCGGGCGAACGACAACTACGGATACGTGCTCGCAGCACAACCGGGCCAGTCGCAGGGGCGGCCAACTACAACGGCGGGCTCGAAGCCCATAGTGATTAGTCACGGCCTGCCCTACCTGCGTTCTCCCGAGTGTCGACCGTCACGTAATTCCCTGGCGCTGGCGTCACGTAATTCCCTCGCCCGGTCTGCGGTTTATGTTCTACTCGATGGCGCCTCCTTGGTGTGGGGCGGATCCGAACAGGCGGAGTAGCTCCCCGGCGAGCGCTATGGCACTGAACCGTCCGAGATCCCTGCCTATAGTCACGGTGTCGTGTCCGCGCCGGAGCTGGACGACCCAGTTGCGTCCGGCTTGGGACCCGTCGCCGTCGTGTTCGTCATCCTGAGCAACCTCGACGACGATCACCGGGCGGCCGGGTCCGGCAATGCGCGACGGTCGACAGTCCGGTGAGCAGTAGATGGCCGGCCGCCCGGGACGCCCATGGCGGATGACGGTGTTGTCGCAACCGTCGGCGGCGCAGATCCGCTCGGCGGTCACCGCCCGGTCGCCTTCGGTGTCTGACCGGGCCGCTTATTGGGCCGATAGGACTTCCCGTCCATGTGGACGTGGTGGGCCGAGTTCACGATGCGATCGAGAATCGACTCGGCCACCACGGGATTCGGGAACAACGTGTACCAGTCCGAGGCTTGCCGGTTGGCGGTGAATATGGCCGACTTCGTTCCTCTTTCCGTCAACACCTCATAGAGGTCATCGGCCTGGGCCAGGGTGAAGTCGCGCATGGCGTAGTCGTCCAAGATGAGCACGGTCGGACGAGACCAGCGGGCCAGTCGCGTCTCCCAGCTGCGATCGGCGTGACCCCCGGCCAGATCGGCGAGCAGCCGGGAAGTCTTCGTGAACACCACGCTGTGTCCCCGACGACACGCTGCATAGCCGAGCGCCTGAGCGATCATCGACTTCCCCACCCCGACGGGTCCGTGCAAGATGACCGACTCGCCGGCTTCGATGAACCGCAGCGTGGCCAGGTCACGGATCTGGGCGGCGGGGACCTTGGGGTTGAAGGCGAAATCGAACTCCTCGATGGTGGTGGTCTGCTCGAAGCGGGCCGCCTTCAACCGGCGCTCGAGCCCGGTGGCGTCGCGCCGGGCCGCCTCGTCGCCACACAGCGCCTGGAGCAGCTCGATGTGTCCGAGCTCGCCGGCGCTGGCCTGGGCGAGGCGGGGCTCCAAGGTCTCGAGCATGCCGAAGAGCTTCAGCTGGCGGAGCTGATCCTCCAGGTGCTGCGCCGTCTTCACAGCGCCACCTCCAGGTCGAACAGCGCCTGCGGCCCGTGCAGATGGGCTGGAGCCGACGGAGGAACATCTGTCTGCTCCTCGCCGTCGTGCTCGGTGCCCGCCACCAGGATGCCTTTCACCGTCTTGTAGGACGGGTCACCGACCCGAAGGGCCCGGCGACACGCCGCCTCCAGGCGTTCTTCACCGTGGGTGTCGGCCAGGCGGACCACACCCTGGGCCTGGCGCAGCCGATAGAGGGCGTTCACCTCCATGATGAGCCCGACCACCTCGGCCACCGCCTCGCCCAGCTCGGCCGCCCGGCGGCGGCACCAGACCGGGGTGCGCATGAAGAAGGCGATCTTCTCCGGCGGGTAGTCGGCGTAGTCGGTCTGCTTGCCTCGTTCGATGCGGGGGTGGGTCTTGATGAGCACGCCGTCCAAGAAGACCTCGACGCAGTGCGCACCCTGCCGGGCGTCGACCTGCTTTCCGATGTAACGCCACGGCACGGAATAGAGCGCCTTGCCCACCTTGATGTGGATATCGGGGTTGACCGTGGCGGTCGACCAGCGGGCCAGCTCGAACGGATGGCGGGGAAGTGCGAGCAGCACGCTCTTCTCCTCGGCGTCGAACAACGCCTGCGGAGCGACACGATCGAGCGCCCGGCACGGACGCTGATTGGCCACATCCCTGCTCCACCGCACGGCGTCGATCTGCATGGCGGCCAAGGTGGCGAACTCGTCCGCTCGCCCGGCGAAGAATGAGTCCCGTGCATAAGGGACAGGTCTCTCGACCCGTGCCTTGTCACGGGGCTTCAGCGCACGAGCGGGGTCGATGAGACAGCCGTAGTGGGCGGCGAACTCCCCAAAGGCTTTGTTGATCTTGGGGTCATAGAGATCGGGCTTCACCACGCCGGTCTTGAGGTTGTCGGGGATTACCCGCGCCACGACGCCCCCGAAAAACTCGAAGGCACAGACGTGCGCCTCGACCCACGAGGCCTCGTCCATCTTCAGAACCGGACGCAAGAACAGCAGTCTCGAAAACGAGAGCACCATGAGGAAGCCCCACACCCGCCGCAGGCGCCCGGTGTCGGGGTCGAACCAGCGGCCCAGGAGCCCATAGTCAACCTGAGCTTCCTCCCCGGCTGGCGGGGTGTCGCGCAGCACCCGCACGGCGGCCCGGGCCACGTCCTCGTCGAAGTTGGCCCAGATGAACCGGCGCAGCGACGACTCCGAGGCCGTGAGTCCGTGGTCGTCGCGCAACCGCTGGTGGATGGTCGACACCTTCACCTCGCCCAGCCAGTCTTTGATCTTCTGGCGGTGTGACTCGATCTCGGGCCACGTCTTCTGGCGAATCGACCGGTCCACGAGTTGCGGGAACCAGCCCTCGACGAGGGCGGTCCACTGCTCGGTGCTGAGTGGCGGGCCGCCCGGGGCGAGCCCGGCCTCTACGGCCGGGACGATGTATTTGCGCACCGTCTTCGGATCCACCGCCAGCGACGAGCACAGCTCGCCCAGGCGGCGGCCCGCGTGCCAGTGCACGAAGAGCTCCACAAGGTCAATCACTCTGATCGTTCTCCTTGCCACCTCGTCCTCCCGTCTGGCCGACGGGGGGATGCTCAACGGACAGGCAGCCGGAGCGAGGGATGCCCCTCCCACCAGGGAATTCCGTGACGGGGGTCGAGGGAATTCCGTGACGGCGGATTAGGGAATTACGTGACGGACAAACGCCTCAATGAGGGAATTCCGTGACGGCTGACACCGAGAACCCCGGACCCGGTGGCCACGAACGTAGCCACCTGAGCACCGCGGCGCCCGGTGTCATTGTCATGGCCCTACAACGAGGCGCGGCCGCACCGGGGCCTCCGCCTGGAGGTTCCCCTGCCCACAATCACCCCCCATCCGGCGGGCCCCATCGAGCGCCGCGACATCCTCGGCGGCCTCATTCACGAGTACCGTCGGGCCGCTTGACCTCGACGCTCACCAGCACCTCGCGCACTTCGAGCCTACGATGCGCACTTCGAGCCTACGATCTGCAGGTGATCCTGCGGTGCACGAAGAAGCTCCCTTCCGTCATTGGTCCGGTCCCTGTCACCGAACCGAAACCTCACGCCGAGGACTGGTACGCAAATCTCTTGTGGTTCGACCGGCGCAAATGCCTGCTACTGACCCATGTAAGCACGCTGTTCACAATCCTTGAGGCCGACATCAGCATCTTGGACCTGCGTTCTATCGGCTCTTTCGTCTCCGCGCTCATCAAGCGGGAACTCCTCAGCGAGAGCTTGCCGCCCGATACGTTTGGCCCCGGCATGGAGGAGGTCGTCTATGCCAAGACGGCTGACCGAAGCATTCTCGGATGCATGAACGACATGGTGAATATGTGCGAAGTGGCGATCGCCGATTCCGGTTCCCTACGGCAAACCGACCTTGTGGCGCTCAATCGATCTCTTCGTCGCAACATCAATAGTGCTCGCAATTACGAACGCCCGATTGACCTCACGCTTGGGCGTCTCGAAGGCCAGTGATCGAAGGAACTAGCGGGAGGCAGTGCGTTGTGTCGAATAAATGCACCCGACAGGCGCTACTCGCCGAGGCCCTCAAGCTGGCATTGGTGATCGAGGGCGTGGGCCTCGTGCGATGGGAGCGTAAGGGGCCCTAGAAGGCCAGGAGATCCTCAGAATCGACTCTCAGCGCCTCGAACGTTTTGGGTCGGCCAACCCCGGGTGACCCGGCAAACAACCCTGGATGTGCAAAGGAGACACCCGTGGGGTGCCAAAATCCGATCCAGCTCGTGGGGGTCGCAAATGGCCTTGTTCCTTTGTCTATATCGCCTTCGTCCGGGTGCTTGAGAGCGGCGCGGAACGACACCGCTTGTTCTGGAATTTCGTGCAAGAAGTCGATCGAGATCACGCGCTGTCGTTTTCGGTGAGCGTTCACACAACAGTACCACGCCCGAGGGTTGCTACCCCGACCGCTACCCAGCCGTTGCGATCCCCACCATCGGAGCGTTCAGATGGGAGCCACCCATGGAACCCAGGAACGGCGCGTTGTATGAGAAGACGCCCCCATCGCTTGCCACAAGGTAGTAGCCCGAGCCATCGGTTGTGGCACTGATGCCGACAACGGGCTTGTTTAGGCGGATGCCACCGGCAGATCCTTTGAAGGGTGCCCCGAAGGCGTAGACGCCTCCATCGGAGCCTGCTTCCCAGTAGCCACCAGTGGCTGAATCGACGCTAATTCCAACAATGGGTGCATTGATTTGACGCAGCGTATTGGCCCCACCTTGGTAATTGGCATCACCGAAGGCGTAGACAGCTCCGGTCGAGGACACTAGGAAGTAACCCCCACTGTTGGCGGTCGAAGCGATGCCAACAATGTTGCTCAGATGTATGTCGAGTCCTGGCACTGAACCATCAAATGGTGCACCGAAGGCGTAAACGGCGCCGTCCGAGCCCACTAGCCAGTACCCACCCGTAGCGCCGTCGGCGGCCATGCCCACGATGTTGTCCACATTCTCTTTTAGCGCCGGGACCGACCCGCGGAACTGGGCATCGCCATAAGAAAAAACACCGCCATCCTTGGCGACGAACCAGTAGCCGAGTCCATCATTGGTTGACGTCATGCCCACGACTGGCTGGGTTAGGACGAGGTTACCGGTCGAGCCGTAGAAATTAGGACCGTAGGAGAACACACCGCCGTCTCCCGCCACCGTCCAGTAACCCGAAGCCGGAGGAGTAGGACACTCGACGAATGTAGCCACGACGGATCCAGTGGCCGTCGCCGCTGTGGCATTGATCGATGCACCCGTGGGAGCCAAATTCGATCCACCCCCACCCCCACCGGCATGGTAGGCACCGTCATCAGCCCCACCACCACCACCAAAAAGGCCTCCCCCACCCCCACCCCCAGCGCCCTGTTCACTAGCCCCTGCGCCGCCGACCGTTCCCACTCCAGTAAAGCCGGGGTCCGCGAAGCTCGTTCCCCCGGCCCCTGGCCCCGTGGGGGTGGCTCCGACTCCTCCACTCGTTGGTGCGCTAGGCCCCGGGGTTCCGTTGCCACCAGAGACTCCGCCTGCGCCACCTGCGGTCACCAAAGACCCACCGGGTGAAGGATTTGCAAGTCCGCCCCCACCACCGCCCGCGGCAACGATGATCGGTGAGGATCCACCGTTGATAGTCACAGTAGATGCTCCCCCTCCACCACCACCCTGATTTCCGTCAGCACCAGTACCGCCCGCTCCACCGGAGGCGATGCCTCCACTCAATCCGCCGGTGGCCGGTCCGCCCACTCCTCCAACGGACACGGAATAAGCTTCGCCCGCTGACATCGATATGGTGGCTTTGACCTCACCTCCATAACCACCCTCGGTCCCACCTCCCTGACCGCCGATGGCATCGAAGGTGATTGAACACACACCGGTCGGAACTGTTGCGGCCACAGAGGCTGACGCGTTGGTGTAGGTAATCGGCGAGGAGGGAGATGCCGCCGCGGATGCGCTTGAAACGTCGAATGTCACAGCCAGACCCGCTCCAGAAAGCGCAGCCCCAAGCGCGAGCGTAGAGATGAGCGACAACCCGTATCGTACGGGCAACCCATTAGCTTTCGAGAGCGACAAATCCCTCATGCGGACTCCTCCTTGCACCTCGACCGGTTTCACAGTAGGCGGCTGCCCTTGTAGGAGCGCGGATCATCGAAGCAATATGAGCAATGTCGAACCGCGACGAAACGGTTCACTACTCCTGTCCGCCCTTGGACGATGGGCCCTGAACGAAGACACAGCGGCCCTGCGCCGGAAATCCAATAGGACTACCGGCTAATTGTAGTGCCCACAGACCTTGCTGACAGGGTGCACCCGTAGCTAAAGCCTCCGAGGCGAGTGTGTAGCTACCACAGCCCACGCTCTCCAAGGAGGCTTCAATATGCACCGTAACGCCCCGCTCACCCCCGAAGGTCGACTCCTGCTCTGCGAGCGCATCGAAGGTGGTTGGCCCGTTGCCCACGCGTCCGAGGCCATGAACATCTCCAGAGATCGGGGTTACGTGTGGTGCCTGTGGGGTGCGCAAACTAGGAACGCCGGTTTGACCAGGCAGCAGGAGAGGTTGTCCCGCTGAGTGTGGAAATTTGAGTTGACGGTCCCCCGCCTGATGCCTGCCTGGTGGTAGGTGTCGGGCGTCCGTCGAAAGACATCCGATCAAGAAGGGGACCGTCATGAAGAAGAACTACCAGACTCACTCCGCCGGCGCCTGCACCACGGGTCGCACCACGCCGAGGACGGCCAAGTCCGATCCACGCCGCGTTGCGCACGAGTCAGCGATAGCGCTGCCTGACGCCGTGACCGTGGCCGTTGGCGAGCTCGCCGGCGAGCTCGAGGAGGGACTGCTGGCCTTCGCCGTCGGCGCCGGACTCAAGGTGCTGGGCGTGATCTTGGACAACGAGGCGACGGCCCTGGCGGGCCCGAAGGGCGTGCACGACCCCGACCGGGCCGCTGTGCGCCACGGCACCGAGGACGGCCTGGTGGCCCTGGGCGGGCGCCAGGTCTCGATCCGCCGGCCGAGGCTGCGCAGCGCCGATCGCACGAGCGAGGTGGCGCTGCCGACGTATCAGCTCTGCACGTCGACCGAGGTCCTCGGCCAACAGACCTTGACTCGCATGATGGCCAAGCTGTCCACCCGTCGCTATCGGGCCGGCCTGGAGCCGGTGGGCACGGCCGTCGAGGCGACCAGCCGCTCCACGTCGAAGTCGGCGGTGTCGCGACGCTTCGTGGCCGCCACCGAGACCGCCCTCGCCGACATGATGGCGGCCGATCTCTCGCAGCTCGACCTCGTGGCCATCATGATCGACGGCGTCCATTTCGCCGGTCATTTGTGCGTCGTGGCCATGGGCATCGACATCGACGGCGTCAAGTGGCCCCTCGCCCTCGAAGAAGGCGACACCGAGAACGCCACCCTCGTGAAGGACCTGCTGGCGGGACTGCGCGAGCGTGGTCTCGACATGACCAAGCCCATCCTGGCCGTGCTCGACGGGGCCAAAGCCCTAGACGCAGGGGTGAAGGCGGTGTTCGACCACCCGGTGATCGCCCGGTGCCAACTCCACAAGATTCGCAACGTGGAGTCCAAGCTGCCCGACGACGTCGCCCGAGTCGTCGTGAAAGAGATGCGCGCCGCCTATCGCAACCCCGATGCCCTGGCGGCCCAAGGGGCGCTCGAAACCCTGGCCAGGCGCATCGAGCGTCAGCACCCCGGGGCGGCGGCTTCCTTGCGCGAGGGGCTGGCCGAGACCCTCACCATCGCCCGGCTCGGTGTGGCGCCGACCCTGGCACGCACCCTGCGCTCGACCAACGCGGTGGAGTCGATGATCGAGATCTGCCGGGACCACTCGCGCAATGTGAAGCGCTGGCGCGACGGGGCCATGGTCCTGCGCTGGTGTGCGGCCGGCATGCTCGAGGCGAAGAAGCAGTTTCGACGCGTCAACGGGCATCTGCACCTGCGGTCGTTACGCTCGGCGCTCGAACAGCACTTGGCGGAGACCGTTACACCCCGTCGCTACAGTGCCAACAAGGAGGTGGCCGCCTAGCTCATCACCTCGGGGCCGTCACTCAAAATCCACACCGGACGGGACATCCTCAGGCAGGATGCCGGCGATGAGCCTCTCTGGGCCCATGGCCGGCACCCGCAAAGTCTGAGTCCCAAAATCCCAGGTCAAGGGGCCTTGCCCATTGAACAATGTGGCCGTACAATGGCCGTACAAGGAACCGGAGATCGAAATGCCTCGCACGAAGGATGCGCGCCTAGAGGCACGCTTGTCACCCGAAGAGATTGAGACGATCACGGCTGCGGCGTCTGCCCAGGGGCTGACGCGAACTGCGTTTGTCGTCCAGGCAGCGATGGAGGCCGCTCATCGTCTTCTGCGCGACGAGCGGCTCACCCTGATCGCAGCAGCTCACGGAGACGCATTTATGGCTTGGCTGGATCGTCCCGCCGAAGTTCTGCCCAACATGAAGCCCTTGGTTGACGTGCCCGTATTGCCACACCGGTGAGTTTGTACGTCACCCGTCTTGGTGACGCGCATGACCGAACTCGCTTCCACTGCGGACGCACGTCACTGGACGATTGGTTCCGCTACCAGGCCAAGCAGGCAGATCGACGTCAAGGTTCAGCACGTGTTTTCGTACTAGTTGATGACGACATCGAAGACGGGTGTCGGCCACTTGGGTATTACGCCCTGGCAGGACACGCCGTGGTATTCGAGGAGCTGCCTGAAGCATTAAGGAAAGGACTTCCATCGCGACAACCCGTTGGTGCGGTTCTGCTAGCTCGTTTAGCGATTGATGGGCCCTACCAGCACACCTCTGGGCGCCGCCTCGGAGAAGTGCTCCTGGCCGATGTGGTCAGAACGGTCATAGCAGGTGACATGCATGTCGCTACGCCACTGCTCGTCGTTGACGCTCTCGATGAAACGGCGGCTGGTTTTTACGAACGTTATGGCTTCGTGCCGTTTCCCGATCGCCCACTTCGGCTAGGTGCCAGACTGCGAGATATCCGAAGGACGTTTGACCTCGACTGAGATCTTGCAGCGCGGCAAGAGATTGCTCAATCGCAAACTTGACCAGCACCAACGCTTCCGCAAGGGTCTCGTGCCGTGGCACTCTCCTTCCTCTTCCTACTCGCGCGCCGGGCTCTTGAGATGTTCTGTATCCGAGGCAAGAGCACCTTCGACAAGGATGTCGAAATCCTGGTCCTCCGTCACCAGCTCGAGGTCCTGCGTCGCAAAACACCCCGGCCCCGCTTCTCGTGGGCCGACCGGGCCTTCTTGTCCCTCACGGCGCGACTCCTCCCCCGGCAGCGCTGGTCCTCGCTCCTGGTGACGCCGGCCACGATCCTCGAATGGCAGCGCCGGATCGTTCGCCGACGCTGGACCTACTCAAATCGACCTGGGCGCCCACCCCTCGGTGAAGAGACAGTCGAGCTCATCTGCCGGCTGGCTCAGGAGAACCCACGCTGGGGTTACCTACGCATTGTGGGTGAGATGAGAAAGCTCGGTGTCATAGTCTCAGCCACCGCCGTACGCGGAGTGCTTCGCCGCCACGGACTCGGACCCGCACCTCGGCGATCGGGACCCAGCTGGTCTGATTTCATCGGGGCCCAGGCCAAGAGCATCCTGACCACAGACTTCTTCCACGTCGATTCAGTCTTCGGTCGGCGCTTCTACGGACTCTTTGTGATCGAAATCGACACGCGGGTAGTGCACCTCCTTGGGGTCACGACGCACCCCAACGGTCTGTGGATGACCCAGATGGCACGCAACCTGGTCTTTAACCTCCACGACTCCGCCCGGAAGGTCCGCTTCTTGGTCCGTGACCGTGATGCCAAGTTCACCGCCGCCTTCGACGCAGTGTTGCGCAGCGAAGGCATCACCACGATCCGCACCCCGGTCCGAGCCCCTCGAGCAAACGCCTACGCCGAGCGCTGGATCGAAAGCCTGCGAGCCGAGTGCCTGGACCACTTGCTCGTTATCACGCACCGCCAGCTGGAACGGGTCCTGCACATCTACGTCGACCACTACAACACGGCGCGCCCACATCGGGGCCTCCAACTGGAGGTTCCCGTGCCGTTCGCCACCTCTCCCCCGATTGGTCGCATTGAGCGCCACGACATCCTCGGTGGCCTCATTCACGAGTACCGCCGGGCCGCATGACCTCGCCACTCACCAGCGCTTCGTGCGCTTCACGCCTACGATCGGAGAGTGGTCCTGCGGTGCACGAAGAAGCTATTCTCGATCATTGGTCCGGTCCCCATCTTCGAACCGGCACCTGACGCCGAGGATTGGTACGCGAATCTCTTGTGGTTCGAGCGGCGCAAGTGCCTACTGCTGACCCACGTGGGAACACTGTTCACGATCTTCGAGGCTGACGTCAGCGCCTCCGACCTACGTTCTACAGGCCCCTTCATCTCGGCCCTTGTCAGGCGAGAGCTCCTCAGTGAGGTCCTGCCACCCGATGCGTTTGGTTCCGACTTGGAAGAACTTGTCTATGCCAAGACCGCCGACCGGAGCGTCCTCGGATGCATGAATGACATGGCATATATGTGTGGGGTCGCTATCGCCGACTCCGGTTCCCTACGGCACACCGACCTCGTGGCGCTCAACCGATCTCTTCGCCGCAACATCAATAGTGCCCGTAATTACGAGCGCCCGATTGACCTCACGATCGCGCGTTCCAAAGACCAGTAGATCGAGGGGCTTGGCAGAGGGAGTGCGTTCAGTCGAATAAATGCACCCGACACCCTCCACGTCCTGTTCTTCATCGACCTGCACACGAGGAAGGTCCTCCTCGGTGGGGTGACCGACGGCGCCGCCAACGCCACCTGGTGCGCCCAAATCGCCCGGAACCTGACCGAGGCGCGAGAAGACCGCGACACAGCGATCCGCTACCTGGTTCATGACCGGGACAAGCGGTTCTGCCCAATCTTCGACGAGGTCTTCCGGGCCGAGGGGATCGAGATCCTGCGCACGCCGTGGCGGGCACCGAAGGCCAACGCCTATGCCGAACGGTTCATCCGAACGGTTCGCACCGAGTGCCTCGATCGAGTTCTCATCCTGGGCGAACGGCATCTTCGATCGGTGTTGGAGACCTATATCGAGCACTACAACTGCGAGCGACCCCATCGCGGGCTCAATCTTGTTGCGCCGGAAGGAACCAAAGACGTCGCGCCGCTACGCAGTGACGAATCGGTCAGACGTCGGGACCTCTTGGGTGGTCTGATACACGAGTACTACCGAAGAGCTGCGTAAGCCACTGCGATCGAGGCACCCGTCAGCCTCGATCACGTCATCGGAGATCCTCGAAATAGGGATCGGTCGCGCCCCCCGAAAAGGTCGGCTTGCTCGGGTGCTCCGGAGTCGCGCTTTGCACGACCATAGTGACGATACGCGGCCGCACTCAGGACACCGATTCTGAAGTGGCACCCTACAGGAGCGCGAACCACGGAGTCTTGTACCACGTGCACCACGAAACTGCCATGGATGTTGCGTCGATCAGGCGCTACGGAGGTACTCGCGCAACGCTCGGCGAATGATCTCCGAAACCGTTACACCTTCGACAGCGGCTCGTTGGACTGCCTCTTGCCGAAGATCCGTGTCGAGACGTACCGACTCGACCGCCTTGGCTGCCTTGCCCAGCGGCGGACGCCCACGGCCGCGCGGACGCCCACGGAGCTCTCCCGATTCATAGCCGCGCTCTGCCTTATCGGCTAGCCCCTCAATCATCGTGTCATCGATGGGCTTGCCCCCCTTGGTGTGTCCGTAGATTCGCTTGCTCATCTTTCCTCCTCTCCGAAGAGTTCTTGCTGTGTGCTCGCACGCATTGGCATGGCGTGGATGACGAGCTCGGTCCCATCGATATCGAGGACGACCAGCTCGAGTAGGTTGCCCGCCCGGTCTGGCCCAGCTAGGAGATAGCGAAGCGGATCATCATCTAGCTGGACCCAGGCCATCGAGTGCCCGTACGCGTGGGAGATGTCCTCCTCGGCGGTGTCGTGGCGACGAGCCGAGGGATGGATCTCCATTGCTCAATAAGTGTAATACGAGAAATAGGTGGACCGGGCCATCGTCACCGTGACCGGTGAGGCTAGAGCCGTCGTTGGGGTGTCGGTGCTGCTGGAAACGGGGGTCTGACGGCCCCGCCGATCCCTGTTCCGGCATGCGCCGAGAACCGGGTCGATGGGCGACCGAGGGCCAAGATCCCAGGTCAGCGGCCCAACTGAGTTTTCGGACATTACGCGGTAGCCCGAGAAGGATTCGACAAGGAACACCCTGCGCAGTGGCGCGATCGAATATTCGGGCAGCACGAGCTTCCTCTACCAGCTCTCAGGGGAGACGACCCCCCCCTGGCACCGAGCACTGGGGTGGAGAACCTCCCGTCGACGTGGTTGAGGCTTTCTCACTGGTCGGCATCACGCTCGACTAACTCTCGAGCTGACGCCGCGGGAGACCAGACCTTGTCGGCGGCGAATGCTCGACGTCAGTCGCGCAGCACTTCGGCCAGGTCAATCTCCGCAAGGAGCACCGTACCGATCGTCTCCTGCACGATGCGCTGGCCAGCGGCAGCGATGGCGGCGCAGGTTTCGCCCAACTCCCCGCCTAGCCAGTCCTGGATCCAGGTCACCGCCTCGGCCTTGGCCGGAGCTGTATCCGTGCGGCGTTGGCGGCCACGCTCGACGGCCAGCCGGTACAGGGGCCGGGCCGGTGACAACTCCCCCAGGCCGAGCTCAGCGGCGCGGGAAACAGCGGTCCTAGCCACCCGGAATCCGCCGGCGTCGACGTCACCGAAGTACCAGGCTCGGGCGGGCGACTGCCCAGCCAAGGCGAGGGTGGCCAGCCGGGTGCCGACCTGGTTGCCCGATCCCCACACGATCCTCCCGTCGTACCCGGTCTGTGCGGCGCGCCGGGAAATGGAGACATAGGTGGTGTAGTTCTCGACGAGGAGCCAGTAGCCGGAGCCAAGCACGGTCTCCTCCACCGGCGGCCAGCACGCCTCGCAGGCCAGCGCGGTAAGGCTCAGGCGTCCGGGCCCGAACAGGGGGCCGAGCACGAGAGACTCCAGCAACTTCTCGTCGCCGAAGACCTCGAGGGAGCGCTCCCGCATGGGCACGACCAACCCGTTGCGGCTCGGGATCCACTCGTTCACCGCAGCGAGGGCTCGTCGTTCGGCCGGCGAGAGCGTCCCCGCGTCGGCTGCGGCGGCGGCCCAGGCCAACTCGTGGTGCCACACCGGTGACAGTGCCGGGGCGGCTCGGTCCGAGGCCGGGGCCGGACGCATGACATAGGTGGGCAGCGGAGGCGACGCGCTGGTGTCAAAGCGGGTGGCAGGCCAGTCGACTGTGCCGGCGACGCGCAGCGCCTCGAGGGCGACGCGCACTCGGGCGCGCCAGCCGACGCTCGCCGCCGCGGTGTGGTCCACCGCGGCGGCTGCGCTGAGGAGCACCGGGAGCTGGACTCTGCGCGTCCGGCTGGCATTCACCGCGTCGGCGATGGTCGCCGCGAGCTCCGGCTCGGCCGCCGGCGCGCCTTCAAGGGTCACGACGCACCGCCGAGGCGATCTCCACCTCCGTGACTGGACCCGTAGGGCCCGGGTCGCTGGCACCGGAGCTGCCGGTGAAGGAGCTGTCCGGGTCGTTGCGCACGTAGGCAGAACCGGCCCGAGTGGTCGACGGCCGCTTATGCATCGCGGCGACCCGGGGAACGCGGTGACAGCGCCGAGGTCGCCGATGCCGGTCCAGAACACCAGCTGGACGCCGTTCGCCTTGGCCATCTTGCGTTGGAGCTCCAGGAAGGGCAGGTAGTTCGCCTTCCCCAGGGGATTGTCCAGCGGGACGACGCCGCCGTGGGCGGCCGCCTTGGAGCCAGTGCGCTGCTCGGAGCGTAGGCGGGCGAGGACGACAAAGAGCACCAGCGAGGCGGTGAGGTTCTCGCCGGACCACTTGCGCATGTCCTCCACCGGGGTCCGCCCCTTCGGCTGGTCCGGAGCGGGCTTCAAGATAGTGGCCCGGAACCCCTCGGGGACCGCCGCCTCCACTGCCTTCCATAGGAGCTCGGGCGGATCGGACTCGACCTTCCCTGCCGACACCATACGGTCGACGAGCTCTCCGACCCGGAGCGCGATCTGGTCGCGCGACGGACGCTGGCGAGCAGCCAAGTCGAGGAATCGCAACCCCTCCCACGGCCCGATCCCGACCGGCAACTCGGAGAGGGCAGACGCCCGGGCGATCACGGACAACGCCTCGTCGGCCAGGTCGGCGAGGCGGCTGACCACGTTCTGCTTGTGTGCCTCGACCTGTTCCAGTTGCTGGGTGATGGCCCGGTGACGGTCGGCCAGCGCTTCAGCCAGTGCGACGGCGCGCGGGGCCACGCGTTCGGAGAGGTCGGTGGCCCGGAACATCTCGCGCAACTGCCGGACGGCCTGACCGTTCTCGTCCTCGGCCACCTTGGCGAAGCGGTCGTCGCCAGCCCAGCTCCGGAGCCGATCCGCTTTATCGGCCGTGGCGCGCACGCCGGCCTCGTAGGCCGCGTCGTGGACGTCCACTTCAGTAGCGATGGCCCCGACGACCCGGCGCACCTCGTCGTCGTCGTCCGAGATAGCAGCAGCCGCCGCAAGGTCGGCGAGCGGCGTCGGTTCGACGCTTCGCAGCTTGTCGGCCTGGTCGCGCAGCATGCCCGCGCGCGTCGAGTGTCGCTTCACCTCATCGTTCGCCGCGTCGCGCTGACGCTCTGTCTGCCCGGCGTCGAGCTGGCGGGCAACGGCCTGCTCCTCCGCCGCGGCAGCCAGCCCCAGCGCGTGGTAGCGGTTCGTCGGTTCGACCGGTGTATCGCCGTGGCGGGGCCGGTCGGTGCGAGAGTTGGCAGCGAGCTCGGCCTCCGCCTCGGCCAGTTCTCGCTCGGCACGGTCGAGGTCGCGTATGGCCACACTCTGGACCTGGCGCGCCCGGATCGACTCTTCGGCCCGGAGGTCCGCGTCCAGGGCGACCGGGGAAGTGGCCAGGGTCCGGCTGCGTTCTCGGACCTCTAAGGGGTGGCGTTGCCACTCCTCCGACGCGGCACTGACCGCTGTTCGAGCCTCCTCCGTCTGCCGGCGCAGTTCGGCCTCCGGGAACTGTTCACGCAGCTGAGCCTCGGTCTCGACCATGACGGCGCGCGCCGCCTCGACGGTGAGCCCCGCCTGGACGACGCCCTCGGGCAGCGGGGCGCGCTCGTTGGCCCAGGCGCGCCGTTGTACATCGAGAGCGCGGAAGCGGTCCCGGGCCGTCTCGATCTCTGCCTCTGCCTGCTCATGGCGCCGACGGGCGTCCGAATCGGCCTCCTGTGCGCGCTGGCGCAGATCCGGGAGTCCAGCGATCCGCGCCCGGGCCGGCGTCACCCTGTCGCGCTCGGTGTCGGCCAGCGCGCCAGCGCGCCGGGCCCCGACGGTCGTCCGCTCGGCCTGGAGTTGGGCCGCGTGCAGCTCGCGATCGATCTCACCACGACGCGCGTCGAGCTCCTCGAGCGCTTGTTCGGCCGCGACCTCGACCTCTCCGCGGGTCTCGGCCTCCTCGAGGGCAGCCCGCGTCCGGCGGCGGAGGCCGGCCATGCCGTCGTCCGGGAGGTCTGCGACCAGGGCGTCGATGCGCTCGGCCAGTCGACTGTCGGCGCTTCGCTGCGCCTCCAGTACTTCGATGTGCGAGAGGTGGAGGTTGAGCTCATGGCGTCGACGCACCAGCTCATCGGCACCGGCGCTCCGATCGTGGTGCGCGGGGGCGGGCCCGACGACGGTGCAAGGTTCGCCCGGATCGGAGAACACAGTGGCCGGGGCGAGGACGACCACGTCGTCGACGGCCAGGCCATCTATCGCGGCGGCGGCACGGGCCGGGTCACCGTAGACGATGACTCCGTCGCAGACTTCGGGCATCGCCGCGATGATCCGGGCGTGGTCTTCGGGTCGCTCGTTCTCGGCCAGGTACCGCCACCCGGGATGGGCGGTGATGCCGGCGTCGGCCAAGGCCTCGACCACGACACCCACCGCGTGGCGCGACGGGAGCAGCCCGTCGGTGTCGAGGGCGTAGACCGCGTGCTCGTCGGTGGCGGCCTGGGCCCGGCGCGTGAGCAGCTCGGCGTCGGCTTCGGCCACAACCTGGCGGACCCGGACCACGGCATCGGTCCCCGAAGCCAGGAGGTCGGGGGTGTCGCTCTGAAGCAACAAGCGCAGCCGCTGGTCGTCGGCGATCTCTGCCGAGCGGGTCTCGAATCCGGAACACTCGGCGGCGAGCCGGTCGGCCTCCCGGACGGCGGAACGGGCCTCGTCCCGGCTGCGGCGGAGGTGGTCGGCGGCCTCAACCCGACCGGCGTCGAGCAAGGCACGCTCGGCCTCGAGCGCGCTGGCCTGGGCGGTGGCCGCCTCGACCACCCGCTCGAGGCGCGCCACGGCGGCCTCGAGCTCTTCGGAAGCGCCCGTGATCTTCTCGTCCACGAGAACGTTGCGCTCTTTCTCGAAGGACTCGATGGCCCTGGTCAGCTCGCGCTCCTCGGCCTCCAGTTCGACCATTACCTTGCGGGCAGCGTCGCGGTCGGCCTGGGCCGTCTCCCGAGCAGCGCGTGCGCTCTTTTCGTCGTCCCGGAGCTGGGCCAGCTCCGCCTCGGCGGCGGTGATGGCGGCATCGAGCACGCCGGCCAGGGCCGCCTTGGCCGTCTGCAGTTCCTCGAAGACCGGTACCGCCTCGTCGGCTGCCGCCCTCATGGCCTGTTCACGGCTGTGCAGTTGGGCTTGGGCGGTATCCAGGACAACCTGGTCCCGCACCGCGTCCCAAGCCGATGCTTCGAGGCCGGCCGCGGTGGCGGCTGCGGCCTGTTCGGCGGAAGCCTGCTCCGCCTCTTGGAGCCGGAAGATGGCGGCCAGGCGGCGGTACTCGTCGCGTTCGCGTCGGGCCGTGTCCGCCGCACGGCGCTGGTCGCGCGCGTGCGTGTCGAGCGTCTCATAGCGCGCCGCGGCAGCTTCTCGCTCTGTGTCGGTCGTCGTCGCAGCGCCCAACAGAGCAGCCTTGTGACCCGCTGCAGTGGCTCGCGACTGATCTCGGTGCGTGGTAGCGCTCTGCAGAGTCTCGTGCGCAGCACCAAGAGCCTCGACCTTGGGTTGTGCCTCGGCACAGAATGAACCCTCGGCCAGGTAGATGGGGCGCTTGGAGATCTCGGTGGCGGTGCCCGAGAGGAGATCGCGCACCGGTTCGATGCGGCGCTCATCGGCTACGAAGCGCAGGAGATAGCGCACGAACGCGCCGGACGAGTCGATACGAGAGAAGAGAGCATCGATGCCACCTTCGGTGGCGTTCACCTCGGCAAAGTAGCGGAACAACTCCGGGTCGAAGCGCCGTTCGCGCAGCGCCTCGTGCCACTCGGCAATCGTCTTATCGGCCACCGTGGCGTTCACGCCCCGGGTGGCCAGGGACCGGATGTGGGCTCGGAAGGCATCGAGGTCGACGCGGCCCTTGGTGCGTGTGGTGAAGGGCAGCTCATCGAAGCTCGACCCCTCGACGCTTTGATCCGGCGTTGCGCACCACCACATCCGGGCGAGGCGGTCCTTGCCCGCCGCGTTGTAGTCGCGAGGGCGGACCCGGCCCTGCCACTCGTACACCGCTCCCGTGAGCAGCACCTGGCCCGACGGGTCGACCCACTCGGCCACCACATGGGCCGTGTCGTTGGAGAGCACGAGGTCTTCGAGGGTGCGGTTCTTCGTGCGGGTGGCCAGGAAGTCACGTCGGCCAGGCAAGATGAGAGCCAGGAGCAGCGACAGCATCGTCGTCTTGCCCGCCCCGTTCCGCAGCCAGACGATGGAGTCGGCCGGCTCGCCCTCGAGGTCAGTGAGGTCGACCGTCACGTCGGAGAAGCGGTTGTCCGCCACGCCGATGGCGTCGAGGTATAGCCGCCGTAGTCGGTACATCAGGCATCCCTTCCGGTGCTTGCTGCCGACGTGGCGTAGATGGCGCTGGTGAGGGTCTCGGCCACCTCGGAGATCCCCACCCGGAAGCGGTCGTTGAGCGCGTAGGCGTCACCGCGCTCGTCCGACAACGCGGCTTCGCGCCGGGCCCGGCCCGTGTCGACGAGGAACGACAAGACCGTCTGGACATACCAGCGCCGGCAGTCTCGCCGGTACCCGGTGCCACGTTCGGCCGGCAGGACCTCGGGCAGGTCCTCAAGCCAGAACCGGGCCGCTGCGCCGAGCTGTACGTCGAGCTCGTCGGCCTCCCCCGCCGCCTCAGCGGCCTTGACTGCGTCATTCACCGCCTGCGCTTTGGCGGTAACGAAGCGCTCGAGCTCGGGCGGGCGCACGGTCGGACTGGACGACTCGACCAGAGCCTCCCCGTTTGGGTAGGCGAATGCAGCCAGCGCGGTGAGGACCAGGCCGAAACAGCGCCGGTCCTGTAGGCGCTTCTCTCCGGTGCGAATGGGCAGACCGCAGTTGTCGAGCGTGACGGCGAAGGGCCCGTCGGGATCCCCCGCCGCGATCAGACCGAGATGGGTCGGTGTGCGCAGATACAACCCCAGTCCCTCGGCGACCTGGACGACCAGTTCCTCGAACTCCGCGTCTGTGCGGTACCGGTCAAAGAGCACCCGGTAGTCGCTGTCGGGGGTGGGCCGGAGTCGGGGTTGCAGCCCGTAGCGAACGAGGCGCGCTGCTTGGGCGACGTCGGCGTTATTCACTGTGCTCCGATCGGTTCGAGGGGTCGCGTCGGCGTGACTGGTACGGGGTTGTCGGCTGCTTCGACGAGGTCGAACGCCATCTGTGTGCCAAGGAAGAGATCAGCGCCGGCGTAGCGTGCGTCGTCGAGGGCGGTTCCGTCGTCCACGGCGATGAGTGGAGCCAGAGCGGCGGCGAGGTCGGCGCGGGGAGGCTGGTCGTCGTCGCCGACTTCGGCCTCGGCCACGAACGCCCACAGCGCACCGCCCCAGACGATGTCGGTGACCGCATCGACGTCGATGTGGTCTGAGCCTTCGCCGTCAGTGTGTTCACCGGCTGCGCATTCGGCGGCAGCGTCCGAACTGGCGCTATCCCGATGGACGACGTCTGCGACCAGCTGGCGCGCCTCGAAGAGCAACTCCGAGAGGCGCACCGGCCGGGCGGCGGCCAGCTCGAAGACGGCGGTGGCCGCGGCGGCGACGTCGTCGGGGATCGAGTCCGCGAGCGACTCCCCGAGCTCGCCGGGGTCGTCGACCTCGGGTTCCCGGCGATCGAAAGTGACAGGCGCCCGCAGCAGCACCTTGCACAACTCGTCGAGGCCCCACTGCCCCTCCACCACCGGCGCGCAGACCCCCTCAACCAGCAGCTGGGTGCCGGCCGTCAGCAGGTGGTCGTCGGCGCCGAGGGCGGGCTCGAAGATCTCCTTCACCAAGTCGATGACGACGGCCAGCCCCCGGGGACGGAACTCCTGGGCCTGCTGCGCCTCCAAGAACACGGGGATGGCCTTCTGCAGGTGGTTCTCGAGGCGGGTCCAGATGTCTTCGCTGCGACGCACCTCGGCCACGATGGCCCAGCACGCGACGGTGGCTCCGGGATCCTCCCCGGAGCGCACCGCCAATTCCTTGAGTTGCCGGTCGCGCTCGAGTTGAGTGCCGATCTGCCCGACCACCCCCGAAAGCCACACCGGCATCTCTTCGTGCCAGTCGACGCTGCGGACATCGCGGCGGGTGTCGTCGAGCTTGTCGCGCAGGCTGGCCGACAGTCCTCGGGCGGTGCGAGTCGCGTCGCGCGCGGACGCCAGCGCCTTGTCGAACTCGCCGGCGTTCATTTGCACCTCGACGAGCAACTTGAGCGCGGTAGCGCGGTCGGCCAGATCCGCGCCGAGGGCCTGGAGGTACAGCACGATGGCCTCGTCGGTGGCGGCCAGCGCGGTGCCGTCCTCGGAGTCGACGAGGCGCAACAACCGGAATCGGTAGCACCTCGCCTCGGACCACTCCTCACCGTCGGCCGCGAGTTGGCGCCAGGTCGCCTCGTGGGGGCGCCCATCGTTGAGCAGCGCGTTGAGCACCAGCGACGCGACGACGGCCCAGGGCCGGGCTTGGTCATCGGCGGCCATCCGTCGAGCCAACTGGCTTAGGTGGTCAAGTACGCGGTCGGGACTGACCGACCCCTCGAGGGAGGCCTGGTTGGACACGACGAAATCGATAGTGCGCAGGGCGAGTTGGGCGAGGTCGTAGCGAGTGTGGTCGAACCCGGCCCGCGGTGCCCCCCGTTCAAGCAATCCGTACACCGGCGAGAGCAGTTGGAGGGCCTGCCACCGACCGTACAGCCCGTCGTCCGGCGACGCGGCGGGGGCGACCGAGGCGCCGATGCCGGGGGCAGGCATCGGCGCTGTGGGACCCGTCGTCATGGCGCCGCCAGCCAACGCTCGATCACCGTGCCCGGGCGACGCTGGCCGGCACTCGTCTCGAGATACCGGGCCAGGGCGGCCCGCCGAAGGTGGGTGCCCCTCCTAGCTCACCGCGCCGAGTGCTGCTGATCCTTGCCGTCGTTAACATCCCACCCAGGCCTCCACCCTGCACGCCCACGAACGTCGGGGTGCGTACTCAGTGTGCCAGCCGGGTGTTGCACCGCGGACAGATGTCCGGGCCTCCCAGTCGTCGGTTCCAAGCCTGACGAAATCCCTGGTGGCGCTGCGTCCCGGCCCATCCCGCCTGCGGCCGTGACTTCCGCGACCTCACGACCAGCTTCAGCCTCAGCCAACCCTCCGGTGCCGGTTGAGCATCTAACGCGCTTCTTCCACGTACGGTGGCCCTCGTTGCGGGCCTGGGCCAGGGCCTCGGGGTCGTTCCCGCCACGGAAGAGCTCGCCAGTCTCGAAGCGCACAAGGCTCCCAGCCAGCCCTTCACAGAGGCCCCGGGCAGCTGTATGCGCGCTACGTCCGCAAGGCGGGTCTGAGGCGCCCGCCGCCCGACATTCGCGGATCACACCATTCCGGGTCATTCATCGACTGCACCGATCCCCGCCCTCGCTCGCGAACGCTCTTGACCCTCAACCACCACCACACGCAACGCTTAGTCCGACCGGAACCTCGATGTCGGAGGTGATCGAGCGCGGGAGGAACGATGCCAGGATCAGTTCGCAAGCGAGGCGATAGCTGGGAAATGAGAGTGTATGCGGGAACCGATCCCGAAACCGGCAAACGAAAGTGGGTAAGCGCCACGACGAAGGGCACTCGGCGCGCCGCCCAGCGAGAGCTTGTCGAGTTCGCTGCTCGCGTCGACTATCCACGTCGCATGACCTCACAGGCGACCGTCGCCAACCTCCTTGACGACTGGTACGCCGCGATGTCGCCGAACTGGTCGCCGACCACGGCTCGCCAGACGAGGAGCATCATCGATTGCCACCTCGTACCGCGGCTCGGTGCCCTTCAGTTGCAGACGCTTCGCACCGAACATATTGACGCCTTCTATGGCGGGCTGCGCCGCTGCGGTGGACGCGACGGCCAGCCACTTTCGCCGGGGACAGTGCATCGGATACATGTCGTGCTCCACCGGGCACTCGCCCAGGCGCTTCGCTGGGAATGGCTGTGGGTCAATCCCGCCAGCACGGCGTCGCCGCCTTCGTGCGAGCTGGCGCCCATTTATCCCCCGAGTCCCGAAGAGGTCGTCCGGCTACTGTCTCACGTGTCCGCCCTCAACCCCGAGTTCCACACGTTCTTGTCGCTGGCTGTCTCGACAGGAGCCCGACGAAGCCAGCTCGGTGCTCTGCGTTGGGGCGAAGTCGACCTCGAGCGAGGTCAGATCGGATTCCTTCGAGCGCTCCTGGATGCCAAGGGGGGTCCAGTGTTGCGACCAACGAAGACCGGCCGGACCTATCGAGTCAATCTCGATGCGGACTGCCTTGAGGTGCTCACTGGGCACTATGAAAGGACTAAGGAACGGGCACAACGGTCCGGAGTCGACATCGATCGTTCAAGCTTCGTCTTTTCCAATGATCTCGCCGGAAGGACTCCTTGGCGACCGAATTGGATCACCAAACAATTCATTACCTATCGCCGCGCAGCGAGAGTGAGCTGTCGGCTCCATGATCTCCGACACTTCATGGCGACCACGATGCTCACCGCCGGCATCCCTATCACGACCGTGTCAGCTCGACTTAGCCATGCGAGAACCTCGACGACCTTGAACGTCTACGCGCACGCTGTCCCAGGCGGAGACGGCTTCGCGGCCGAGGTCCTCTGCAACATTCTCAATGATGCACGATCCGCATCGACAACCGCAGGCCAGCGGCGCGCTTTATGAGGCGCAACGACAGTGCCGGAGTCCGAGGACGTGACCCTTAAATTCTCCGAATGACGCTCACCTGACCCTCACCTATTGCGAGTGAAGATCAGATGACCCTCACCTGACCGGCGTGAGGGTCATCGACCGTGATGGGCAAGCGATGGGCAGATGATGGGCACGTCGTGGGACCCTGCGATGCTCCACGCCTCTGACCAGGAGTTTTGGAGCGGACGACGGGATTCGAACCCGCGACCCTCACCTTGGCAAAAAAAAAAACCTACTGGGAAACCCCAACTCCCCTGCCTGCACCTTCGCGAAATTGACGCAGCGTGTTCGGCGTTTTCGACTGACCACAGCAAACCGCTATTGACCGTAATTGTCAATGGCGCGTGGTATTTCCGTGGAGCGCGAACCACGGAATCTTGTACCACGTGCACCACATGGATTGGGCCCCACATCGTCTTTTACACGAAACGCTAGCAATACGACGGCACGCGATCCAGGGCTTCAGCAGCGGGCGGACAACAAGCTGGAAGATTGTGACGCGCGATATCGGGTGGTTCGGGGGGCACCTTTCAGGGCGTACCGGGTGATGTATCCGGCAACGTCGAGCGGTCTTCGTCTCCAACCGGGGCGACCGGTACCGAGTCTCGATCGGCTGAGAGCGATTGGACTGACCCCGTCAGGGCGCACAGAACGGGCAGGGAGCTTCATGTTCGTGCGGGGGCTGAGGCTCGCACGCCTCAATCCGTTGAGCATTTCCGGTTGGGCAAGCTCAGCGATTACGTCCCTTGCAACGGTCGTCGGATGTCCGTAGTGTTTCGCCCCGGCGGGGGGCCCGAGGCGGAGGGTCGATCAATGGGACATGCCAAGCACAAGCGCGGACGATCAGCAAAGCATCTGGCTCTACCGAAGGTCCGCTGGTTGACTCCATGCCTGTCTTTAGCTGTGCTTCTTCCCATCGTCGCTGTCGCTTCGCTATCTGGCACGCCTTCTGTCCAGCTGTCTTCCTCGACAGGTCCGGATCCGACAACCACAGCGCCGTTTAACGAATGTCCGGCGATCGGAGCCGACACGAGCTGCGCTCTGCTCATCGACATCACTAAGAGTGGGATTCAGATCCTCGGGGACTCTACGCAGGGACCCTTTGACGGGGCCGACGACACGTTGATTGGAGTTCTCAACCAGTCTTCCACCTCAGTCAATAGCCTGCCGCTGTCGTCGGACACCTTAGGGATCTTCGGATTCGACGGGGACGGAATCTGCTCGGGAGATTACCCGGCATGGGGTCCTGCACCTGCTAGCTCCACCGTGACAGGCGACGCGGGTAGCGCAGACTGCCCTTACAACGGAGACACCACCACGTATGCGGGACCGGACACGAGCTTCTCTGGAATCAGCGCTGACGACATGAGTGGAACTGTGAACTTCCCAACTCCCCTTCCCTCAGGGGAGAGCACGTACTTCTCGTTGGAAAATGCCCTGACTACCACACCGCCTAACAATCTCCAGATTGGCAACGGAGTTCAGATTTGGCAGCCGCAAGACAATGCGCAGGTTCCATTTACTGAAACCCTAGGAATGGGGTTCACCCCCGGAACGGCATCCGCTGGACTGAATATCACTGTTAATCCCGGTGACATGTTCCAGGAGATGACCGGATTCGGCGGAACGCTGACCGACTCATCTGCGTATGCACTCGACAGCAATCGCGATTCTGCTGGTAATCCGATCCTCCCCGATGAGCCATCCCAGGCCGCCCTCCAAACTCTGTTCGGAACCAATACCAATAATGGCATTGGACTGGACTTCATCCGAGTCCCCATCGGCGGGAACGACTTCTCACAGAAGACATACTCCGCTGCCTGCAACCAGAACAACAGCCGATGCAGTTCCGCGAACAACTACACCGATGACGACTTACCTTCTAGTAACCCGGTAGCAGAAACAGAGGGCGACCCAAGCCTCAATGACTTCTCGACCTCAGTTGATGCCCAATACCTGATCCCGACGTTGAAAGCTGCTCTCGCCATCAATCCGAATTTGCAGATCATCGCGACACCATGGAGTGCACCGGCCTGGATGAAATGCGTGAAGACCCTTTTCCTGTGCCTCCCTGGTTTCGGCAAGCTCGACGGCGGTCAACTGCGCCAGGGTGAGGAACTCAATTACGCCCGCTACCTGACGCGCTGGGTCACGACATATGTCGCAGCTGGCATTCCGATCAAATACATCACGATCGACAACGAACCGTTCAACAGTGCGACCAGCCCGAGTTATCCGGTGATGACGATGTCTGTCCCTCAACAGGAGACTGTGATCAAGGATCTGGCCCAGCAACTCCACGGAACTGCTACTCAGATCATCGGCCTGGATCACAATTGGACTGACACGGGAGATGCCAACACCCTCCTCAGCTCCTCAGCTGGCAGTTCCCTCTCAGGAATCGCTTTTCATTGCTATGGCGGCGGCAATCCCACGGCGCAGTTCGCGCTCCCACCGGGGACGCCGATCTATGAGGACGAATGCACGCCTACCGGTAAGTACGCCAGCAACCTCACAACCAACTCCACCGATTGGACCAACGACCTCTACTACAACACCTTGCAGGAGGTCATACAAGCGGTGACAGACGGACCTGAAAACGATGGCTTCGGGTCGGAGTCCGTAATGCTGTTCGATCTCGCAGCCAACCAAAACTATGGCCCAACGATCAACACCTACGGGAATTCTGGTACAGGCGGATGCGCGCCCGCGTCTTCGACCACCCACAACTCGGCGATGTCAAACGACAATTGCCTCCCTGTGGTTGCTGTCGGCCCAACAGGCACGGCCGTTCCGAACGTTGGGGACGCGATCCTCGGTGATGTCAGCAGATTCGTTCAGCCTGGAGCCCACCGCATCTACTCGACGACCTCCCAGCCCACTGGGAGGTGCACGCCACCGGGCGCAACACGTCCGACCGCCTGCTACCTTTCGAGCGTAGCCTTCCAAAATTCTGACGGGTCGATCGTGCTGGTCGTACTGAACCCAATGTCTTCGGCCGAAGCGTTCACAATCAGCTGGAACGGACAGATCATGACGGCCAATGTCCCAGAGCAGATGGTTCAGACGTACGTCTGGAACTAGCCAGCGTTCTTGCGATGGTGGTGGCCATCGATGACACTCGGTGGTCCGATTATCGGAGGATCTCGACTGGCCCGTCGGTCGGGACCCTGGTCCTGTCAGGACGTACAGAACCAGGTGTGGCATTAAAGGCCGGTCAACTGGAACAAGGGCGGTCACATCACAACCCTACGAGTACGTGACCGGCACGGGACCGACGCCGCGAAATGGGCAAAGAACACGTCGCGCTCTTATCCTGAAGGATGCCACCCGAGGGTCGGCTCTCTACCAGGCACTTCTTCCGCCGCTGCGCTCCTCTCGTCGCACCGCGACAATGACTCCATGGCCTTCCGTCTCGCCGCTATCAGTCTCCGACAGATCCTTCGCCTGCTCCTGCTCAGCTGTCGTTCTTCCCAGTCCAAGGACCTCGAGCTGTTGGTCTTGCGCCAAGAGCTAGACGTGCTCCATCGTCAGGTGGCCCGTCCAAGGTTCCGACCCGAGGAGCGATGGGTGCTCACGGTCCTCCAGTACTTGCGGCCAGCCCGCGATCGTCTGTCATCCCTCGTCACGCCCGACACGATCCGTCGCTGGCACCGTGACCTGGCCCGCGCCAAGTGGCGCTACCGTCATCGGGTTGTCTCGCGGGGGCGGATCCCCGACCACGTGCGGCTTCTGGTCTGGCGTCTGGCCAGCGAGAACCCAACCTGGGGATACTGCCGCCTCCGAGGAGAGCTCAAAAAGCTCGGTGCCGAAATCTCGACGACGAGCATCCGGCGAATCGTGGCCGAGAAGCGTCGACCCCCGGCCAAGCGCGAGACCTGGCGTCAGTTCATGCGAACCCAGGCCTCGTCGATCATCGCCTGTGACCTCTTCACCGTCGAGTCCGTTCGCCTGAAGACCCTCCACGTCCTGTTCTTCATCGACCTGCACACGAGGAAGGTCCTCCTCGGTGGGGTGACCGACGGCGCCGCCAACGCCACCTGGTGCGCCCAAATCGCCCGGAACCTGACCGAGGCGCGAGAAGACCGCGACACAGCGATCCGCTACCTGGTTCATGACCGGGACAAGCGGTTCTGCCCAATCTTCGACGAGGTCTTCCGGGCCGAGGGGATCGAGATCCTGCGCACGCCGTGGCGGGCACCGAAGGCCAACGCCTATGCCGAACGGTTCATCCGAACGGTTCGCACCGAGTGCCTCGATCGAGTTCTCATCCTGGGCGAACGGCATCTTCGATCGGTGTTGGAGACCTATATCGAGCACTACAACTGCGAGCGACCCCATCGCGGGCTCAATCTTGTTGCGCCGGAAGGAACCAAAGACGTCGCGCCGCTACGCATCGACGACTCGGTCAGACGTCGTGATCTCTTGGGTGGCCTGATTCACGAGTACTACCGAAGAGCTGCGTAAGCCGCTGCGATCGAGGCGCCCGCCAGCGTCAATCAAGTCATCGGAATCCGCGAAATGGGGAGCCGTCGCGCCCCTACGAAGGTCGGCTTGCTCGGTGTGCTCCGGAGTCGTGCTTTGCACGACCGTAGTGACGATGCGCGGTCGGACTCAGGGCACCGATTCTGAAGTGGCACCCTACAGGCCTATCAGGAAGGTAGTTGTGGATCTCAAAGAACTCGATGGTGGAACCGGCGGGAATACTGACCTCGTCCGTGATCTGACCCATCCTCCGTATCGCGTTCTTGTTGAATGCGTCCCGTGATTCACACCTCGACGATGCAGATGTCGTTGTCAGTCTTCGTTACCCAGTGGGATAGCACATCATTGGCGTCGAGATCACCCCTGCGGACCTCGCTCGGCAACGCCGGGCGGTCCCGGGCCGCTCTCGGGCGGTAGTAGCCGGCCGTCGATACCTCCAACAGGCGGGCCATCCGGGTGATCCGAAGTTCGCGGACTCGGCGGCCATCAACGCCTTTGGTGGATTCGAAGCGAAGTACGCTGCCTTTTCCCAAGAACGCCAAGTCCTTGTCCTGCTCGGCGACCTGGCGGCGCAACCGCAACAGCTCGGTCCGCTCCGCTGCGGTCAACGGTTCATCCGACGAACCCGCCACTGTGTCCATCCGTCGACGCCGGTCCCGTACCCACCTGCCCAACGAGCTATCCACCACCGACAAGTCGCCCGTCACCTCGGCCAGGGATCTGCCCGTGTCAATCATGCGATGAGCAGCCTCGGTCTTGAATTCCAGCGTGAACTTCCGCCTCGTAGCTCCCATAGTCGAACATCCTGCCAGCCGACCCCAAGGTCAGCTTGTCAGGTGTCCACAAACACTGGGGAGCCTCAGTTTTCGGCACCAACGCGATGCGAAGGAGGCTGAGCCAGAAGCTTGCAAGGTGCTCTCATTCGGCTCGACCCGGGTCGAGCCCTAGCGTCATAGCAACCACTTATCAGTCAGACGGTCGACAGTGAGTCCTGCTCTGGCAGGAGGAGACCCTCCCCAACTAGGCGCAGGCAAGCGTCGACGACCTGAGGATCGAACAACGTTCCGCGTCCCCGTTTGATCTCGTCGAGGGCAGCCTCGAAACCCAGGGCGGCACGGTAAGGTCGATGTGACGACATCGCTTCAACGGTGTCGGCGACGGCGATAACCCGAGCTCCGAGAAGGATATCTTCACCCTCGAGACCATCTGGGTAGCCACTGCCGTCGCAGCGTTCGTGGTGTTGCAGGACCATCTCCGCCACGGGCTGGGGGAATGCGACGTCGGTGACGATCTCGTATCCAGTCCGGGAATGGCCCTTGATTATTTCCCACTCCGAAGCGCGCAACTTGCCGGGCCGGACGAGGATCTCGACGGGGACACCGACCTTGCCCACGTCGTGGATGGTGGCTGCAATGCGGATCCCCTCTACTTCGTCGGCATCGAGTCCGAGGTCGGTGGCTATGGCGACGGCGATGTCCGCAACTCGGCGCTGATGGCCGGCGGTATATGGATCACGAGCTTCAGCCGTGGCAGCAATGGCGCCAACAGCCCCGCGTGTTAGCTCGTCTCGCAGGCGTTCAGCTTGCTTGCGGTCTGTGATGTCGACAACGACGAGCCCGATTCCGATGATTTCGCTTTGGAGACGGACTGGGTAGTAGTTGGCAAGCCAGTGGTGGAGCTCACCGGGATCAGCGGCAGTTTCTCCTGACACCTCGACATTCACAACGGACTCGCCGGTGTCGAGGACTCGCCGGTAGATGGCCTCGACTTGGGGCCAGATCGCCGGAACGATCTCGGCCACGGTCCGACCGATCTGGTCCTGAACCAGGGAACCGTTGACGGAGGCAAGCATCTCGTTGAGGCGAACGAACCGAAACTCCCGGTCCACGAACCCGAGGCCAACCGGGGCGGTGGCCTGAAGCGTCTCAAGCAAGCTCAGGGTCTCGGCGGCACGCCGGTCGCACTGGCGTCGTTCCTCCAGACTGCGGACTTGCTCGGTCAGATCATGGGCGATGGTAGCGACGCCGACCACGCCGCCGTCGGGTCCGAAAACCGGCGAGACCGTGATCGACACCGCAATGCGCATGCCGTCTTTTCTTACCCTCTCTGTGTGCAGTTTCTTTACCGTCTCGCCCTGCCGGGCACGGTCCAACAACCCAGTGAGCTCGTCGGACCGGTCGGGCGGAAGCAGCACTCCCATACCGTTGCCGAGCATTTCCGCCGCGCTGTAGCCATAAAGGCGTTCGGCAGCAGCGTTCCAGAACACCACCAATCCAGCCGGGGTCTTGCCAACGATGGCATCATCTGATGAGTTAACGACCGCCGCCAGGAACGGTTCGGTTCCAAGGTCGTGCTCGTCCAGGAGCGCAATGGAGTCCACCTACGCTTGATCGGCACTTTCGGGGTCGCGCCATAGGGGCCGTTGGTCCCTACATTTGAACAACTTGTGGCCCGACGAACGTTCAAACGCTCTGCGTGGGACCCCAGAGGCGGCGAATGGGCAGCGAAGGTCTGGCGTTTGCGCTCGATCACTAAGGAGTACAGCACGCAAAAGAGCACGGTCGATAGCATTCTCCGCCCCGCCGAACCCAGGCTAACCCCGGGTCCCGCGCCGCTTTAAGGCCTCTCACCGATTGAATCGACCACTGGCGCCCAACAAGCTCGTGGACAAACCGGATTCTGACTACGCGGCGGTCATCTGGTTTGACGCAGCAGTGTTTCCCTCCCGTGAAGTGCGAACTGGTGGCCGAAGTAGTCTTTTCCAGGTGGACCACGAGGCTTGTGGTGCTTGCGGCTTTGACGGAGCCAGCTACGACGAGATTGCCTTGCTTGCGGCACTCCGGACCATGGGATCGAGTTGGCGTACGCTCATCGACGCGTGTGGTGGAGAGCTTCGGGTGCGCCCCAAACCCGAAGTCTGGAGCGCGATTGAATACGCGGCCCACAGCCGCGACGTCACTGCCTCACATGCCTTCGGAGTCGAACAAGCTCTGACCACTGTGGAGCCGATCTTTCCGGCCATCGACGGGGACGAATTGGTCCAGTCCGCGGCGACGTCTTATCGTGACGCGGACCCGGATCAGGTTCTCACTGCGTTGGAGAGCGAAGCGACCCCTCTCGCCCGGCTGGCGGACGACGCCGGAACTCAGGCGCGGTCGCGGGGACTGACGATTGGAGAGTCACGCATGGACGTACGACGACTGCTCGAACACCGCGCTCCATGACTCCCTGCATCACCTCATCGACGTCGAGCGAGGGCTGAGTGTGATCACAACCGGGCGAGACGTGGACCCGACGTAACCCGACAAGTTTTCCTGAAAGTGCTGTATCGCGCGCCTGGCCCTGGAACGACTCGCGATGCATCGACGGGCCCCGAGTTCTCCGGACGGATGAGCAGTTAGGACTTCCCGGCTGCCCCGAGCATCACCTGCACTTGCGAGCGGTCGCCCGGCACCTATCCCGCGGTCCATATCGCCTTCGCCTGTAGGGGACTTTCGGCCCTGGGCTCGGTAGCCGGAAGACGCCATTGTGGTGACGTACCAACGAAGCGAGGGGACCCAGGGAACTGGGAACGAAGCGAGGAGGTCTTGCCTATGACCTGCATGAACTCCAGCGCCGCCGTGTGAGTAGCTCTAGGCAGGCGTCCGGTGGTCACACACCGGGATGTTCCTCAGCGGTGACAGGTGCGACAGTCCGGGACACGAGTCCTGGTCCGCACAAGGTCGGAGCGCTAAGGCTTCGCTGAGCGTCCGTCTGTTGGTTGGGCACCCTCATGGAGGGTTGGTGACAACTGAATGACAGCCCGCCCGTCTTGCCGGCAATGGTGGGGCGGGCGGACTCGCGTTGTGGATTCTCGTGCCGAAGGAGGAAAGTGAAATGGTGGAGCAGCTGGGAGGGCTCGACGCGGCGTTTGTCTATGGCGAGACACCCACCATGCACCTGCATGTCTGCGGGCTTCTGATCCTCGATCCCTCGACAATGGAGTCGGGGTACAGCTACGACGGCATCCGCTCCTTGTTGTTCGAGCGTCTCCCCAAGATTCCCTCTGTTCGTCAGAAGCTGGCGAAGACTCCGCTCAATTTGGGCCGACCGTACTGGATCGATGATCCGGACCTGGACATGGATCGCCATATCCATCGCGTTGTGCTCGAGGCGCCAGGTGACGACGAGTCATTGGCGAACGTCGTCGGTGACATCGCTAGTTGGCCACTGCGCCGCAACCGACCTCTGTGGGAGATCTGGGTGATCGAAGGACTGGCCGATGGACGCATCGCCGTCCTCGTGAAGATGCATCACTCCACCATCGATGGCGTCTCGGGGGCCAGCATGATGGGGCAGCTCCTCGACCTCGAGCCCCTGCCTCCGGCCCCCGCTCCCCCGTTGGTGGCTGGCGCATCGCCTCCCCGCCGAGTTCCCTCGAACTTGCTCGGCCGCAGCCTCGTGTCCCGGCTGGGCGAACCGCTTGAGCTGGCCCGACTCGTGCCGGCCACCGCACTTCACCTTGCGACCACGCTGTGGAGTGTGAGACGGCAAAAACAAGGGTCCACCCCCGGCGCCATGCCGTTCACCGCGCCGCGCACTTTGTTCAACGCCACCATCACCGCCCGCCGATCGGTGGCCTTCACCGACGTCGCTCTAGCCGACATCAAGATGGTGAAGGACGCGTTCGGAGTCACCGTCAACGACGTCGTGACAGCCATCGTGGGCGGCGCTCTTCGCCATTATCTCGAGGATCGTGGGGAGCTCCCCGAGCACTCACTGCTCGCCGCTGCACCCGTGTCCGTCCACGATCAGACGGCCGAACGTGGCGGGATGACCAAGGTCTCGGTGATGTTCTCGACCCTCGCCACCGACGAAAAGGACCCCGCAGAGCGACTCCGAATCATCGCGTCGGCCAACACCCGGGCTAAGGAGATCCACAAGATGGTCGGAGCGGACACACTCATGCGCTGGGCTGAGCACTTTTGGCTCAACGCCTTTGCCCTGGGCGCCCGCCTGTACTCGACCCTGCACGTCGCCGACCACCACCCCGTTGTGCACAACCTGATCTTGTCCAACGTGCCGGGTCCGCCCATCCCCCTCTACATGGCCGGGGCCCGGTTGGTGGGTCTGTACCCGCTCGGTCCCATTACCGACGGGGCGGGGCTCAATGTGACCGTCTTGTCGGACGAGGACCGGGTCGGCTTCGGCTTCATCACCTGCCCCGATCTCGTGCCTCGAGTGTGGGATCTCGCCGACGCTGTTCCGGGCGCACTGAGCGAATTGGTAGGGGCGGCACGGGCAAACCAGGGGGCCGGGCGTCCTTCCCGAGACGCCTCCGGCACAGCCCACGCCCCTAGCCCCGCGTAGGGATCTCCGCTGCCGGAAACGCGTCGCTCAACGCCCCATCTACGAACTTTCTGACCGCGCTCGACCAGAAAAAGCCGACGTGGCCGCCGGGGTAGGCGGCAAGGGTGGGACGGCCCCAGTGCAGCCACAGCCGCCGGGCCTGGCCAAATGTCGACATCCGGTCGGCCAGTCCCGCGAAGATGTAACGACGGTCGAAGGGGACCTTGCAGTCCAGGGCCAATGGCGAGACGACCCGGTGTGCGTCGTCCGCGGCGGGCCCCAGGACACCATGGGCATCGGCGAGCTCCGTCACAGTGCGGGAGGCTGTGGCGGCGAAAGAGTTCAGGCAGGCTGACCACGGGAATCCCCGCGATGACACACGCCAGGTCATCCTCGAGGGAAGCGACCAGAGCGGCGACAAGGGCCCCGAGCGAGTAACCGATCAGTCCGACGGTGGTTGCTTCCTGGCTCTGTCGCAACCAAGAGATGACCCGACGTAGGTCCCAGGCGGCTTGGGCCATGCCGTGCATGGAATCGACCATGTCGATGGTCATGAGGTCCTCGCCCCGCACTCGCCCCGATGCCCTGGGTCCGTGGAGGGGCAGCACCGGCACAACGACGTTGATGCCCCGGCGATGCAGCTCTTTCACCCGAAAGGCGCGCAGGTCGATCGAGGCGCTCGTGCCCATGCCAAATCCATGGGCGCAGATCAGCCAGGAGTGGTGCCCTCGGCTCGGTGCCCGTGACACCCAAGCGTGCACGTTGCGGTTGGCTTCATGGCTCAACCACCTGTTTCTCCCGGGCTCCTCGGGATATGGCTCCCAGCCGCTCGAGAACGTGACATGTTCATAGTCAAGACCCGGGGCACGCTCGTGCCAGGCGCGCACGTCGTCGGGAGCTGAGGGGTTACGGTGGTATTGAGCAGGGCGATCGAGCCACCCACGCGTCGAGAAGAAGCCTTGGATGCCCGCCACATCGGCTGCCGCCGGGGCATAGTCGTCAGCGGTCGGCAAGAGATCGGGGTGGCGGAAGACTGCGATCAGCAGTTCATCGAGATAGGCCTGAAGCGCCAGGGCTGGCGTGGGGCGCACGGGAACAATGCTGTCGTCTTGATCCGAGATCGCCGTCCTGGCCCTACTACGAGCAAGGAAGAGACCCACGCGGGGCGCGGCCCGTAACACTCCCCTCACCCGCGGATCACTCATCTGCCGCCCAGGGAGCAGGTCGATCCACAGTTCACCTCCCAAGGGCCCTGTCCCCGACTGTCCCGCGTCGTCGGTGGCCGAATAAGCGAGGTCGGGCGGTGGTGCTTTCGCTGTCGCTCTGGCATCCCTCGCCACAAAGAGAGGCTTACGTACATCTCGGACAGCCGTCTTCGGTAAACACGCTTCTGCACGGGACAAAACGACCATGGAATGCAACGAAGGCGTCATCCGCGGCGGTCAGGGAGCAGACATCGTTGGAGCATGTCAGGCTGCGATCGTCGTGGACGATCACGGTCCCCTTGCAGAATTCAAAAGTATCTCCGACCACGGTGTCATTGTGGTGCTGTCGGCCTCCGTTTTGCAGGGCCGATCGCCCCTTTTCTTCGCCAACGGACGGGACTTGGCGTAGCGGCACCCTGCCTGCGGGTGCCCCACAAGGAGGGCCATTCCAGTGACTAGAGGCTTTTGGCTCTGTCCAATCCCCGCCAGGCGGAGTACGACACAAAGAGCGGGATCGGATGGAAGGGGGCCACGATGCAACAGACGGCCATTACGCCTGGGGAATCAGACCAGAACGATGGCGACTTTGACGACACTGAGCTGGAGTTGTGCTGCACGGCTCGGGAGGCTTTAGGGTACCTCCCCTTCGCCAATCTCGACCTCGCGAGGGTGGCGATGGAGTACGCCCAGATTAGAGCCGGAATGGTCCGACAAGGCTGACGATTGAACCCGATTCATTCGTGACAATACCCACGAGGCACCTTGATGCCTCGGTCGGCGAGAAGTATCCACTAGCACGGCTAAGAACACGTCGACTCATACAGAATGCCCTGTATGGAAGGCCTAACCGACATGTGGATGGTCTACGGAGCGTTGCCGACCCCTCAGGAGTACGTTTTGAAACGCATGATCGAGAAACGGGTGGTGGATGCCGACCTTGTCTCAGACCCTCGGGAATAAAGAGACCGTGCGGCTTGGCCAATGAGACTTGACGCGCGGTTGAGAATCGTACAGCTGGTAATCCCACCTCCAAGATTCTCACTTGTCCCTATGTCGACAATCAAAGCTGTCACGACAAGTGGGGCGCAATTTTTGAGCCATCGCACCATGATCCCCGGATCACCGGGTCGAGGAGGACGGCCGTCATGATCACGGGCTCACTGCTGCTAGCCGCAATCAACCTGAATACACCCGGCCGGTACCTGCATTGGTCGATCTTTACCGTCTCCGAAGCCAATTTGGCGCTCATCGCGGTGATGGTCGTGATCTTCGGCGCCGCGCTCGTCATCCCTTTCCCGGGTCGCTCCCGAGGCGGTGCCTCGGCCCCGCCGGAGGCCACTCCCGAGGGCCGCGCCCGGCACTCGGCCGGCGAGGGGGGACCCTCGGCTCGCGACATCGGGGACGATGCCGACGCCGCGATGTGGACGGCTCGGCTCCGGCGCCGTGCCCTGCGGGTCCTTCCCCCCGGCAAACTGCTCCCCGATCGACAGCCCGCTTATGTGGCGTCGTGGGTGTATGTGTTCGGCGTGGCCACCGTCGCGGCGCTCGCCCTGGTCATCGTGTCGGGCTTCGCCATCGCGCTGGGGGGCACCGACTGGTGGCACACCGATCCCGTCGGGCACTTCTTCAACAGCCTCCACCTGTGGAGCGTCGAGGCGTTCATGGCCTTCATGGTCATCCATCTGTGGGGCAAATTCTGGATGGCTGCGTGGCGGGGACGGCGTGGCCTGACCTGGGTGACCGGTGTGGTGGCCTTCGTGGCGTCGGTCGTCGAATGTTTCACCGGCTATCTCTCCCAGCAGAACTTCGACTCTCAGTGGATCTCCACCAGCGGCAAGGACGCCTTCAACGCCGTGGGCGTTGGCGCCTTCTTCAACCTCATGAACGTTGGCCAGATGCTCCTCTGGCACGTGGTGCTGATCCCGGTCGTACTCGTTGCCCTCGTCGGAGCGCACATCCTGGCTGTCCGGGTGCGCGGCGTCGTCCACCCCCTCCCCGCCGTTCGCTCCCGGGGGCGCAGCGCTCGCCGCGCCCTCGCCGTCGCCGACGGTGCCGAGTGGCACGGGCCCACCCGGCGCTACGACATCCTCAAGGAGGCCACCGTGGCCACGGTGGTGGCCTTGGTGCTCGTGGTCGCGCTCGCCAGCCTGCTGTCGTCCCCCGACGTCCCTCCCGTCACCGTGGCGTCATGGGCCAGGATCGCTCCCGCCGATTTCGTCGCCACCGCGGCGAGCGAGCTGGCGGGTACGAGCGAGACGGCCACCTACGGACCGCCATACAACCACACCCCCGGCGCCGTCCAGAGCATCCTCTTCGCCCCCGCGTCGATCGCCGGTGTCCGCCAGCCCATCGATGCGGCGGAGACCTTCGTGCTGGCCCCACTTTCAAAGGTCGCTCCCACCGATCCGTCGCTCGCCGTCGCCCTCGACCGGTACCAAGGCGCCCCCGCGTCGACGCGCTCGGCATGGGACGCGGCCTACCTCAAGGTGGTGACCCACATCACCTTCCACGGCGGCACGCCGGTCGTACCGGCCGCCGACGACGGACCCGTGCCGACCATGCTCGCCACCGAGTTCACCCTGGCCCGCAGCGGGGCCATCGATGGGGACCTTCTGGCCAACCACACCTTTTACGGCACCGACTTCACCAAGCCACTGCTGTTTCTCGAAGACGGCCAGTACTTCAGTGATGTGGCCACGGCCCAACATCTCAGCGGCACCCAGTGGGGTGTCATGAACGAGACCGGCAGCTATCCGGGCCAACCGTGGCTGTGGCTCTACACGCTGTGGTACCAGGTTCCCGGATTCGACAACTCGACTAATGTCGACCTCATCGCCATCTACCTGACCGGCGCAGCCACCATCCTCCTCCTCTCCGTGCCTTTCCTCCCGGGCCTGCGCGACATCCCCCGCCTCATTCCCATCCACCGGTTGATATGGCGCGCATCGAACCACAACCACACGTGAAGGATGTCACGTGACCTTCGGTCATCTCACCTGACATCCGAGACCCCTGGGAGGGCGAAGTGGACTTGCCCACAAGACTCGGTAAATGACCGCTCGTCTCGTCCTGATCGCCCTTCGCCGAGCTCCTTACCGGAGGACGAGACGTAAAAGGCGCTCCGTGTCACCTTCCTTCAGTACCTCCTGCCAGGAGTGAACGCCTTTCCAACCTGTTTTCGCCCGACAATCTGCGTCGCCGGTATCGCGAGCTCGCGTTACAAGTGGGACCGACCTCATGGGATCACTCAAACGAGCGACCCCGCTTCAGATTCACCTCCTTGTTTGGCGGCTGCTCAGGGAGAAATCGCCGTGGATACCGGCGCATCCAAGCGGGTTCCACAAGCTGGGCACCGAGACCTCAGCCTCGAGCTTCCGGCGGATCGCCGACCCGAAGCGTCGGCCCGGACCCAAGCGCAGCACTGGGTCGCTTCATGCGCCCGCAGGCCTCCCGCTCATCGCCTGCGACCTGTTCACCGTGGAGCGCGAGCACAGACACCGACCGATTGCCCGGGTCGCAGCCTTCACCATTTATCCAAGCCGCATAACGACCGCAAACTCTTGGAGCCGGGGGACGCATCATGATCGGGACAAAAGCTCCGCTAGGTCCGTCACCACGGTGTCGGCGCCGTGGCGGCGCAGAGCCTCGGCCTGTCCGACCCGATCTACACCCACCACGAAGCCGAATCCTCCGGCTCGACCGGCCTCCACGCCGGACAGGGCGTCCTCGAAAACCGCGGCCTGCTGAGGATCGACCGCCAGAGCTCGGGCCGCAGCAAGGAAGGTGTCGGGCGCGGGTTTTCCGGCGAGTTTGTCTGCTTCGACCGTCACACCGTCGATACGAACCTCGAACAAATCGGCGATACCAGCGGCCTCCAGCACGGCGGCGCAGTTGGCACTCGACGACACCACCGCGCGTCGCAGGCCGGCCGAGCGCACGGCTCGGACGTAGCGAACGGACCCCTCGAAGGCCTTGACACCGTCCTCGCGGATCATCCGCAGGACGATCTCGTTCTTAGCACTGCCGAGCCCTTTCACGGTCGCGGCACCCACCCGATCGTTGGTGGTGCCTTCGGGCAAATCGATCTGGCGAGACTCAAGAAAGAGCGCGCCCCGTCGGCTCTGGTCTTGCCGTCGACGTACATGTCATAGTCGGCCCTTTCGTCGAACGCGAAAAAGGACTCTCCGCTCTCTTCGGCCCGGGCCTTCAAGTAGGAGTCAAACATCTCCTTCCACGCCGCGGCATGAACTTTGGCCGTCTCAGTGAGGACTCCGTCGAGATCGAACAGGCACGCTCGCACGGGCGCAGGCAGGCCCACCGTGAGCTCGGTGCTAATCCGCTCGTTCCGCGGAGGGGTCGTGTTTTCGCTCATTGTCCTGACTCCTAATGTCTCCGCAATTTATGAAGTCACTTGCCGGTCGGCGCAAGTGGCCACTACAGCTATTTCCAAGCGATGGCCGGTCGGCGGGAGATCTTCGGGCTCAACTGCCGGCACCGTGACGTCGAACCTGAGGCGCACAACGGCTTGCACTGCTCCTTAGCGGACTGGCGCCCTCTGGGGTCAATCAGCTGCCGAGCGGCGGGGCGTCCCTGGAGGAGCTGTTCCTTACAGAGACTCGGGTCGAACCGGCCTCCAGCAGCCGTCTTCAAGATGGCCCCCGAGGTGACGGCCGGACACGCCGGTCGTTTCGGGCTGGTAGTCGGGAGGGTCTGGGTAGCGTCACCCAAGGCCAGAGAGCGGTGATCAGGAGGGACCAACGGCCCTAGGTATGATGCGCGAGTCGTGCGACGATTTTGACATGTGGACCGACCAACGCGGATCAGAGTTGCTCTTCCTCACCGAGTGCCGCCGCCTGCTCGCTTCGGCGGCCAAGGAGGGGCTCACCGGGCGGCTGGGCATCTCGACCCAGCAGGCGCCGATCATTCAACCGGTGAACTTCGCCTACCACAACCACCAGATCGTCGTACGTCTGGGGTCTGGCCACATGGCGGACATCATCTCTGGTGCCCTCGTGGCCTTCGAGGTCGACCACGTGGACGACAAGAACCACACGGCGTGGAGCGTCCTCGTACGGGGCCTCGCCACGCCGTTAGAGGAAGCCGAGGGCCGGTCGGCGAAGTTCGCCCCAACACCCCTGGTCCCCGCGCCCGGCGACGCCGTCTTTGTCATCCGCCTCGACGTGGTGACGGGACGGCGTTTCCCCCTGGCAAAGGCTCAAGCCGACTCTCCCGGTCGTAAGGCCGAACGGGCTCCCAGAGGCACCTCCGCGACAAAGAAGAAGGACGGAAACGTCCGGCGGCCGGATGCCGCTCCTCGCTTACCACCGTGACCGCGCAGGACTCGAGCACGCCATCAGCCACCGACGAACCGAGCCCCGGGGGGACGGCAACAGAGGCCGCTGAAGTCCTGGAACAACGGCCAATCCCTGTCCCCTCATCCTGGGCACTCGTCACGAAAGACACGCCCCCGGGCATGGCCGGGAGCTACGAGAGCTTGCTTACCGTTGCCGATGGGGTCACGGGCACGCGAGGAAGCCTAGAGGAGAGCAACGCCGACCCCCGCTCAGGCACCTTGGTCGCTGGCGTCTACGAGTGTCGTGACGATGGCACAGAGTCGTTGTTGATGGTACCCACCTGGACCAACCTGTCGCTCCGTAGCGAACTGCCTACCGGCACCCGCGTGCTCGATCTGCGATCTGGCGTGCTGTGGCGGATCGTGACGACCGAGGACGGATTCGCGTTGCGCACGGCCCGATGGGCGTGTTTGGCCCGCCCTGGCACCGTGGTACTCGTCGCCGAGGGCCCATCCACCATCCTCGATGCCTCTGGCGGCCGAGAGCCCGTCCAGGAGCGAATGACGTTCGGGGGCAAGGTGGGTGCTGTCGTGGAGACGCGTCGCGAGATGCAACCTGCCCAACTCGATAAGCGGGAAACGCTCGGGGTCATACGCATCGGGTTCTACGGGCGGACCGACCCTAAGACGCGCGGCGAGGTGCAGGTCCAAGCGCATCGGGCGGCGGGCCGCATAGGCGCACGTGGCCTCCTCGCCGAACAGAAGGAGGCGTGGGCAACACGCTGGGAGCAGGCCAATGTGGAAGTCGTCGGCGATCCCGATCTCACCCGGGCGGTCCGGCTAGCGATCTTCCACCTGATGGGCTCGGTAGCAGATAGAGGTGAGGCTGCTGTCGGAGCGCGAGGCCTGACGGGCCCAGCGTATGGTGGACACGTCTTTTGGGACGCGGACGTGTTCGTGCTGCCGGTTCTGGCCGCCACGCACCCAACCGCAGCGCGCGCCATGCTCGAATACCGTATCCGCCGGCTTCCCGCCGCCAGGGATCAAGCGCGCAGACTCGGCTTGCTTGGGGCGCGCTTTCCATGGGAGTCGGCGGCACGCGGCAACGACGTCACGCCCAGGGACGCCATCGATGGAAACGGCGAGATCGTTGCCGTCCGCACCGGCGACCTCGAAGAGCACATCACCGCAGATGTGGCGTGGGCGGCATGGCAGTTAGCCAGCTGGACGGGAGACTGGGGTTTCCTCGAAGACTCGGGGCGTCCGCTACTCACCGACACGGCCCGGTACTGGATGAGTCGGGTACGCGTCGATTCGGCTGGGGTCGGACACATCGATGGCGTCATCGGCCCCGACGAGTACCACGAGGACGTCGATGACAATGCCTTCACCAACCAGATGGCGGCATGGAATCTGACGCGGGCGGCAGAGCTCGTGAGACGGGCCGACGCGGAAACGGAGAGTACGGAGTCCGAGCAGTGGCTCACCCTGGCTGGCGCGCTCGTCAACGGGTACGACCCAGAAACCGGTCGTCACGTGCAATTCTCCGGCTACGACGACCTCGAACCACTCCTTGTCGCGGATGTGGGCCCTGTTCCCCTCGCCGCCGATCGGGTGCTCGGCCACAGTCGTGTGGCTGCATCACAAATCATCAAGCAGGCAGACGTGCTTATGGCGTACCACATGATCCCGGACGCTCCACGTCCCGGGACCCTTGAGCGCGATCTTGACCACTATCTCCCGAGGACGGCGCACGGAAGCTCTCTGTCGCCCGCAATCCATGCCGGCCTCCTGGCGAGGGCCGGACGACTGGAAGAAGCGCTCGAACTGCTCGAGGTGGCCAAAGGCTTGGACCTCCACGATGTGGCAGGTACGACCGCCGACGGCTTGCACCTGGCGTCACTGGCGGGGCTGTGGCAGGCCCTGGTCCTGGGATTCGCGGGAGTACGGGTCACCGGTCCCGACGACGACGCCCTCGTCCTCGATCCCCACATCCCCACCGGGTGGGACGAGCTGCGTATCGCGTTGCAGTGGCACGGTCATCGGGTGCGTCTGCGATGCCGGAGCCAGTCCGTCCACGTGGATTGCGCCACCGCTCTCCTCGTCCAAATGGGAGACGACATTCCGGTGCGCGTCACACCACCTGGAGGGTGGATCGAGCGCGGTATGGCGAGTCCGAGTTCAGAGACACACGAGACAAATGCCGAGCCGAAACTAGACTGGACAGAACGACAACTACATTCATAACAAACGGGGAGTGGGCAAGGTTAAGGCACAACACAAGCCAGCGAGTCGCCCATCGCCGGGCATAGCGTCGACTCCTCAGGTATTTGATGACAATTTTCACCACGCGCTTCAGCAGTTTGGATATAGACACTCTCTCTCTTGTGACCACCAGCAGCGGCCTCCCGCCAAGGTCAACATCGATGCGGTGGCAGGTGATCTGCGCAATCTGACGACCCTCCTAAAAGGGAATCGTGGACCATTTGGAGAGTGACTAAGTCACGCTCTATACAGACACGGCGCGTTCACCTGTGATTGGCCAGCAAACGTACACGGTGTAACGCGTCCCCCGTACCAGCAATCTTCGTGCACGCCGGTAATGCTCAAACACTAGGGTCGAGGACCAAGATTCGCAGTATATTCTTGGTTCGGAGTCTTCTCGTTGACAGGAGGATTGGCCATGGAGCAGGGAGGCACCATTAAGGAACTTGGGCACGATGAGTGCCTGACTCGCATGGCCACACAACGCCTCGGTCGACTTGGTGTCGTGGTGGACGGGGTTCCCCTCGTACTGCCAATGCGGTTTGCGATGGAGGGCGAAACGGTGGTTCTCCAAACGAACCAGGGGGCCAAGGTCTTTCACGCGCCCTTGAATGCGGTGAGCTTCGAGGTCGACTACGTCAACTGGGACAAGGGTGAGGGATGGAGCGTGCTGATCCAGGGGATCGGCGAGGATATCTCCTCGGCACTCGACGAGCGCTCCGAGACTTTACGCTCGCTGACCGTTCATTCATGGGCACCCCCGCCGGCGGATCGCTGGCTCAAGATCATCCCCCACAAGATCACGGGTAGGCATGTTCGGGCGAGCCCATCCGAACAGTAGGCGCCGACCACTGGCTTGCTCAACGCGCTTTGAGTCGCTCCATCAATGCGCCGTAGTTCATGAGGTGCTCGTCGCCGACAAAGCTCTCCAAGACATGGCGTCGCGCTTTTTCGCCCAGCCGCAGGGCTTCCCGGGGTCGGTCGAGCAGTGACACCAACGCATCGCCGAACGCGTCGAGGTCATTGGGATCGTCTAGTAGCACTCCGGTCCCCGGGACCACCTGGTCAACGATGCCACCCACGGCCGAGGCTACAACTGCCTTGGCCTTCCACATTCCTTCGGCCACGGTCAAGCCAAAGCCTTCGGCCAGGCTCTTCTGCACAATGATGGTGGCGTGACGCTGCAGGGCGTTGACCATGGCCGCGTTCTCATCCCCATCGTCCATCGGGAGGGTCATGAGTCGGATTTGCCGTCGCAATTGAACGGGCAACGTGCTCCACGCCTCGATGCATTCTTGAAGCACCTCGTGACCTTCCGGGTCGTCACTTACGTCATCGACTGTGGGTCCGACGAGGGCGAGCTGGGCGTTACCTCGGCTCGCTACACGCGCCACGAAACCCGCCATTACCCCCGCCATGTCCTTCAGGTGGTCCCAACGCGACACCTGAAGAACGAGCGGGACCGAGGCATCGAGGGGGCCTTCAGCCACGACCGTTGCCCGCCGGCCGACCAGACCCACCGAGCCATTCCGGCGGGTGAAGGTCGCGTCCTCGGTGGGCGTTGCACCGAGCACCCCCATCGCAGTCAGGATCTGAAGTCGCTGTCTCTCGGAGAGCTCCTGGTTCTTGGGTGAGAAAGGGTCGATCGACGGTGGGATGATCGACACGCGGTCCATCGGAACCCACCGAGGCACGTATTCCCGGCGCGTGAACACGAAGGCGTCACAGGTCGCCAGGTGAGGTCGGAGGAAGTCCCAAGCCTCCTCGGTCCAATAGTTGTGGACTTCGGTGCCGACGTGACACCGCCACAACACCACTGCGCCGACGGCCTTCAAAGGCGCTGCCAGCCCGGCGGTCTGAGGATCGTGCAAAATAACCACGTCGTCGGGCCGAACCTGTGGTGTGATCGCTCTGGCGTTGGCGATCTGCACGGACTCGTACGCGGCGCCCGCTGCCGCGTCGAGGGGGGCCTGGTCGCCGGGCACACCGTGGAGACGGTTGTGGATGCGCTTGGTGATCGAGAAGAACTCGGGGTTACCGGAAATGACAAGCCAGCGGACCGCCACCCCGGTCCCAAGGATGTAGCCGACGAGCACCTGCAACATCTCGGCCACTCCCCCGCCTGTCGCCGTCGAATTGATGTTCCACACCGTGGAGCCTCGGAGTGCAGCCCGAGTACGAGCCGCTTCTCCAACGAGCGCGGCATATCGCTGCTCCCCGATGAGAGGTTGCAGACGAGCCAGTCCCACGACGGGAACGTCGACCTCGCGAGGTGGGGGCAGCGTTGGCACGGCAACGATCCTGGCTCGGTTGGCCGCACGAGGCAATTGCGAGCCAGATGCCTGAGCCTGAGACGGTCAGACGTCCTCCGCGTACATCTCGTCGATGAGGTCAGCATTGAGTTGGCATACAACCGAGCGCTTGACCTTGAGCGTCGGTGTGAGCTCGCCGGCAGCCACCGTCAGCGCATGGGCCAGGATTCGGTGCTTGCGGATACCTTCCGCCCGAGAGCGTCGAGCATTGACGAGGGTCACCAGGGCACCGACTTCCTGGCGGAGATCGGGATCGGACGCCAAGGCCTCAAAGTCCGCCACCTTGCCCCGCTCATGAGCCCACTCCCCAAGCGTCTCGGCATCCAGCGTGAGAAGTGCGGTCAGGTAGCGACGGCCCTCGCCGACGACGACGGCCTCGGAGACAAGGGGATGGCCTTTCAGTTCCATCTCGATGTCCTGCGGGGCGATGTTCTGCCCAGCGGCGGTGATGATGAGATCCTTCTTTCTCCCGGTGAGGCGAAGATAACCGTCGTTGTCGAGCGTTCCCAGGTCACCCGAGTGCATCCAACCCTCGGTGTCAAGCAGCTCGGAGGTGCTCGTCGGGTCGTTGAAGTACCCCGCGCATACGTTTCCCCCTTGGATGAGGATCTCACCGTCTTCGGCTATGCACACCTGCACACCGGGCAGGGCGCGGCCCACCGTGCCCACTCGGTTGTCCTCGGGTGGATTACAGGTGGTGGGCCCGCAGACCTCGGTCTGACCATAGAGTTCGATGACGGGGAGCCCGATGGCGTGCAGCCAGCGCAGGAGGTCCGGGTGGATAGGCGCGGCCGCAGTGATGAGGATGTGGGCGCGGTCGAGGCCGATCTCTCGACGGATCCTGGTGCCTACCGCCGCATCGAGCACAGCGTGGGGTAGGGTCTCCCACCGCGCTCCACGACCTCCCGCCGCGCGTTCGGCTTCGAGGTGCTGGCCCAACTCGACGTAACGATGGACCATTCGTTGCGCGAGCCAGGGAGCATCCTCGATCTTCTCGAGCACCGCTGTCTGGAGCTTCTCCCACACCCTGGGTACGGCGAAGAAGACTGTTGGTCGGCAGTCGAGCAGGTCCTCGGCAACGGTCGCCAGGCTCCGAGCGAACCACGTCTCGCCGCCGCAAGTGATGGGGGCAAACTCGCTCATGCCACGTTCGGCCACGTGGCTGAGCGGCAGGAACGACAGAAAACGCTCACCTGATGCCAGATGCACCAGTGAGGCGGCACTGCGGATCGTCCACATGATGTTCGCGTGCGTCAACACCGCTGCTTTGGGAGGCCCGGTCGTGCCGCTCGTGTAGACGAAGGTTGCCGCCTGCTCGGGGGCAACACCAGCCGCTCGCTCCTCGACGAGAGTCGGCTCTCGTTGCAGCCGATCGACCCCGAAGGCACGTAGCTTCGCGAATCCCACGAGGAACGGGTCATCGACGGTTCCGCGGTCGTCGAACACCACGACTCGGTCAAGCTTCGGCAACTCGTGTCGCACTCGAGGATCTTGGCCAACAACTCATCGTCTTCCACAAAGCAGAGGCGGGCCCCGCAATGATCGAGGATGTACCGCACCTGCCCCGCCGAACTCGTAGGGTAGAGTGGCACCGTTACACCACCGTTGGCGAGCGAACCGATGTCGGCCAGGTGCCACTCCACCCGGTTGCGCGAAAGGATGGCGACTCGCTCGCCGGGACCGACGCCGAGATCCGACAGGCCCGCGCTCACTTCGGCGACCGCCTGTCCGTAGTCGGTCCAGGTCAGGGTCTCCCACCCGACTCGCGTGCGGCGGCGCATCGCCGGACGGGCCGGGATCTTCTGCACGGTGGTGCGAAAGGCTTCGATGATCGTCGCGCCCTCAATCAAGACTGCTGATGCATTCTCCACGGGAGCCTCCTCACGTTGGACATGAGATGTGAAAGGTGCAGATCCGCCCATTGGCGGTCGCTACCTAATGCACCCACAATGGGCCGTCGTCGGTGCCGGTGGGCGCCAACGCCGGATACTCTGCCCACTTGATGGACTGTCGGCCACGCAGTTTCTCGAGCTCGGTGGCCACCAGGCTTTCGTGCGCGTCGAAGTCGGCTTTGGCCGCCCTCGGGCTCCATCGACCCCGCATGAAGAACACGAGCACGAGGAATACCAGTTGCCCCGCGATGCACACCCACCACCACCGCTTCCACTCGTTGCTCGACGCCTTCTGGGCCGGGATCACCTTCTGCTCGACGCTCAGCAACGTGGCGAGCTGGGGCGAGCTGGCATGCACCGCCGCAATCTGTCCGTCGGAGACGGCGCGCCCGGCCTGGATGTCGGTCGCAAGGGGCGAGAAGGCCAGCAGGCCCTGAACCTGGAGCTTGAGCGAGGGCGGCACCGCCGCCATCCCCGCCATGACGTTGTGTGTGGTCCCGAAGGTCTGAAGCAACGCCGCCAAGGCCTGACCGGGACCGTAAGGCTTCATCTCAGACAATGACACAATGACACTGCTGGGCGCCGCTGGTGGATGAAGGTTTCCTGCCGCCGGGACATAGGGCTGAGCGAGCTCGAGGGTCTGCAGGTTCGTGGCCGCGTTCTGGTTGTCCACCAAGGTGGTGGAGGTGGTTATGACGCGGGGGAGGACGATGAATGACAGGGCGACCACGATCCGCAGGATCCAACCCCACACGGCGAGTCCGTGAGCCGAGAGCGCCGGATTATGCGCTTCCACCTGCTCGGTGTAGCTCGCCATCCAGGGCGTGTAGGTCATCCCGATGAACAGGCCGAGTAGCACCACCACGAAGACGTTGGAGTAGTAGCCCGTGGTGGGATGGTCGATCTGGCGCAGCAGCACGATGGTCATCACGATGGTCCCGACGGCTCCGATCAGCATGAACGGCTTGCGGACCCGGAACCGGTCCGAGACGACGCCGAAGACCACCAGCATGAGTGACATGCACGCCCAGTACCACATGTTGATTCCGTTGGCGTCGGCTGTGGTGCGATTGAAGATCACCACCCAGTACAGCGTGAGGACGCTGACCGACGCGAAATAGATGAGCAGGAACATCGAGATCCCCAGTGACGAGGCGAAGAGGTCCAGACGCAGCATCGACCGCATCGGGTGCCGAGTGGCTTTCTCCACATCGATACCCTTGGCGCGGGCATCGACGAGAACACGCTCGTTGTCCGACACCATGAGCTGGTCACGCAGTTGGGGGGAGAGCTCGCGCAAGGCGACGAAGGCGATGGCAACCACGACCATGCACACAAGCCCGGAGATAACGAACTGGTCCTGCCACGGGTGGAGGTGCACGAGGGTGCGCGTGGCGACCACGCTGGCCAGCAGGCTTCCGACTGTCGGGCCCAGCGCCCAGAAGCCCATGGCCGCTCCGCGCCCCATCTGCGGAGAGAAGTCGCGCATGAGCGCCGGCGTGGAGACGAGGATGATCCCTTCCACGAACCCGATCACGCAATAGGCGAGGGCGAAACCGAATTCGCTATGGATGCGGGGAACTGCCACGAGCTGGACGAGCCCGACGGTGAACGTGCCGTAGATGGTCAGGTTGGCCCGACCAACCTTGTCGGAGAGCCCTCCGATGATGGCGGTGAACGCGCCAATGGCGTTCGACACGACCAACAGGTAGAGGAAGTACAGGAACGACATGTGGTAGTAGGGCAGCAACAACGGCGTGATGGCGCCCTCCACGTAGTAGAGGTAATAGAGGACGATCGTCGTGAGCACCACGATGCCGAGGTATCCCAAGCGCGCGGGCCTATTCGGGTAACGGGTCAGTTGGCGCTTCCAGAGGGCGTCGTAGAGCCGGCCGTTGGTTCGACGCTTGATCGGAATCGTGGCGATGGACATTGCAACCTCCCCCGTGACCCTTCCGACGGGCCTGACTCGACGAGAACCGGTCCTGCCCCAAATGCCAAACAGGAACTCTTTGGTGATGCTGGCCGACCCGACGCCTCCGGACCAGGGCCGAATGCCCTTAGCTCCCAGGACCTCCGACGGCCCTACTGGCCGAGCCTCTGCGGTCACCACGGATGGGCCCTGGGCGTCGGGACGTTTGGCTCTGGTGCCTGCGAGGCGGGTTGGTTAAAACCCTGGTAGAGCTCCAAATCAGAGGAGGGGCGGTGGCCGGACACGTCGATGAGTTCATGCGCGAGAGTGATGCGTTCTCCTGGTACATGGAGAGCGACCCCGCGCTGAGGTCAACGATCGTGGCGGTGGCCTGGCTTGATCGATCGCCGGAGTGGGACACCCTCGTCGATCGCCTCGAGCGGGCCACACGTTTGGTCCCGATCTTCCGCCGTCGCCCCGTGGAACCACCCGGGCGGCTGGCCACTCCTCGCTGGACCCTCGATCCCGATTTCGATCTCACCTGGCACGTGCGCCGAGTGGCGTCCCCGCCGCCCCATACGCCCGACACCGTGATCGAGATGGCTCGCCTGGTGGCGATGTCAGGCTTCGACACCGCCCATCCGCTCTGGGAGTTCACGCTTGTCGAAGACCTAACCGGTGGAGGTGCAGCCATGGTGATGAAGCTGCACCATTCCCTGACAGACGGGATTGGAGGAATGCAACTTCTCCTCGCCCTCTTTGACACTCGCTCGAAACCTGCAACGCAAGGTGCCCTTCCTGAGCTCCCGTCTGAGTCGGCCCACGGGACTGCAGAGCTCGTCTTCGCGTCGATCGTCCACGGAGCCCGCAAGATCCTTGGCTTCATCCAAAATCAAGCGAACGCTGCGATCCCATCGATGTGGCGAAGCGGTAGGCACCCCGTGCATAGCTCACAAGACGCAATCGAGATGATGCGCTCTGTCGGACGCACCGTCGCTCCGATTTCCAACACACTTTCTCCACTCATGACCGGTCGCAGTCTGGGGCGACGCCTCGCCATGCTTGAGATCGGGCTTGCAGATCTGAAGCGGGCATCAATGACGGGAGGAGGATCCGTAAATGACGGGTTCATGGCCGCCGTCACCGCGGGGTTCCGGCGATATCACGAGCACCACGGTCAGCCGGTCGACGAACTCCGGGTCACGCTTCCCATCAGCGTACGCATGCCCGAGGATTCCGCGGCCGGGAACCGGATCACCCTGGCGCGCTTCACGGTTCCTGTCGGCCTCGTCGATCCGATCGATCGGATAAGGGTCATCGGGACACGTTGCCGGGCGGCACGAAATGAACGATCCGTTCCTCGTTCCAACACCATTGCGGGAGTGTTCAACCTGCTTCCTCCCAGTGCGATTGGGAGCATGCTAAAGCACGTCGACTTTCTGGCGAGCAACGTACCCGGCATTAGTTTTCCTGTGTACCTGGCTGGTGCACGCATGACGAAATACGTCCCCTTTGGGCCCACCATCGGGGCGGCAGTGAACATCACCTTGCTCTCCTACGACGGCACATGCGAGATCGGGGTCACGGTTGATACCGCCGCGGTGCCCGACATCGAGATGTTTATGGAGTGCCTGGCCAAAGGCTTCGATGAGGTCCTCGCCCTCGGCGGACCCGAGAAGGCGGTCGTCTCGTGAGCACCTCACCCTCGGTCAAGGCCTTCTTCGAGGCTCCTATGACTCTTGGCCCTGGCCACATCGAAGGGCCGGGGCGCACCCTGAAGGCAACAAGACGATGCAAAGGGACGATCATGACGATGGCAAGGGTCGGTGGGCAAGCTGCGGCGCGGACGCGGTCAAAGAGTTCAGTCCTCGCGCGATGCCGTCACGCCGTTCCGATCGCCGTGGGCGACGCTACGGCCGTCCGTCAGAAGGACGGGTGCATCACTTTGGCTGACGACGACGCAGTCCCACGGCTCTCAGGTGCAGAGGTGCTCGGGCACGGGCACGGGCACGGGCACGGGGGTCATTTTGGTGAGCGACTAAGATCTCCGGCACCGCTGCGAGGTCTGCATCAAATCTGGCCAAGCGAGAACCAGCCAGATGCATCGACCAATGGCCAAGGGTGAGAAATCATGTCCGTTTACGCACAACTTCTGGGTAGCGCACTCGACGAGACTCACTCCGGTAAAAGCTCGACGACCGGAGACGCTCTCGCCCAACTGCTCGAACACCGCAACCGATTGCGAACCAAGACGTTGTCGTACACGGGGTCCGATTGGGCTCCGGACGCGATCGCCGACCAATTGGCCTATGACGTTGCCCTCATAGAGCTCTCCCAGAGGCTAGGAATCGAGGTCGATCTAACGAGATTCGGCCAGCCGCGGCAAGAGCGGGATCGGCTCGAGCAAGCGCTCGTGTCTCGTGGGATCCACCTCGACGAGTTCGAGGCACCGGCTGCGTTCCGCGAACAGCCCCAACGTGCATGGGGCAAGCGCTGACGACAGGCCCGTCATGTGCCCGCGGCGTCGTCTCGCAGTTCCTTTTGGGTCCGCTCGTCCAATCGCGCCGCATAGGTCGCAGCCTGAGTGCGCCGCTCCATGCCGAGCTTTGCCAGCACGTTCGACACGTAATTCTTCACCGTCTTCTCGGCGAGATACATCGACGCCGCGATCTGACGGTTGGTCTGGCCATCCGCGATCAGATCCAAGATTCGACGCTCCTGAGGGGTGAGACTCGCGAGGCGTATGTCGACTTTGGGGCCCTCGCGCAGTCGAGCCAGCACCCGTTCAGTAAGAACCGGATCGAGAAGCGACTGGCCGGCGGCCACCCGTCGGACGGCGTCGACGAGGTCGGTATTCTCCACTTGTTTCAGCACGTAGCCCGCAGCGCCGGCCATGATGGCGGCGAAGAGGGCCTCATCGTCGGCATACGACGTGAGCATGACACACGCGATCTCCGGCGCATCGGACCGAATCTCACGACAAACCTCGACCCCACTTCCATCAGGGAGTCGGACATCGAGAATCGCCACGTCAGGATGGGTGGGAGGAATCCTGGAGAGCGCTTCCGCCACGGTGGCCGCTTCCCCCACGACCTCGATGTCCTCGTTCGCCTCGAGCAGCGCCCGAAGGCCCGTTCGGACGACTTCATGATCGTCGAGGAGAAAGACACGCACCGCCACTCGCTAATCCTCCCAATTGTGCCCCGTCGAGGCAACTCATCTCGTGCCCCGGCGTTCTCCTCTGCGGCCGCCGCAGGAAGAGGCCCCCACCCACCCTCATGGTCGAAATCGGGTCACCTCGCTAAACTCGGGTCCGGTGCCGTTTCGGTCGATTGAGGATCCCGCCAAGCTTCGAAGGGTGCTGGAAGCGACGTTGTTGCTCGAAGCTGATATCGAGATTCGGGTTCTCCTGCACCACTTCATCGAAGAAGCCCAGTCGATGACAGGGGCCCGCTACGGTGCTCTCGGCGTCTTGAATGACGATCGCACCGCTCTCTCGGATTTCCTGACCGTTGGTCTCGAGGCAGAGGAGGAGCAACGGATCGGCGCTCGGCCCACGGGACAGGGCGTGCTAGGGCTCCTGATTAGGGATCCCCGGCCGTTGCGACTGAGCAACTTGGGCACGCACGATGAGAGCTTTGGCTTCCCCCCAACCACCCTCCGATGACGTCATTTCTGGGTGTGCCGATAAAGGTACGCGGTGAGGTCTACGGAAACCTGTATCTCACCGACAAGATCAGCTGTTCTGAGTTCACCCGTGATGACGAGGCGCTGGTCGAGGCCCTCGCCCTCGCCGCTGGGATCGCCATCGAGAACGCTCGCCTCCATCAGCGCATGCAGCAGGTGGCGGTCTACGAGGATCGGGACCGAGTGGCCCGTGACCTGCACGACACCGTGATCCAGCGTCTTTTCGCGGTGACGCTGTCGCTCCAGAGCATGGCCGGCGCGGCCGAGGCTGCGGGAATGGCGGACCGGCTCAAAGAGGCCGTCTCGAACCTCGATGCCACCATTCGACAGGTCCGCTCAACGATCTACGAGCTCGGGTCGGCGGGTATCGATCAAGGGGTCCGAGCCACCCTCCTGGCCCTCATTCGGGATCTCAATGCCGTGGTCGGGTTCGAGGTACGCACGTCGCTCGATGGTCCTGTGGACGCCGCAATCTCCGACGAGGTCGCGGAGCATCTCCTGTCCACCGTGCGAGAAGCGCTGACCAACGTGGGTCGCCATGCGCAGGCAACTGAGGCAGCGGTGAATCTCACCGTCAAGGGTGGGAGGTGCATATTGCGGGTGCGCGACAACGGCCGAGGCGTCGACGAGGCAGAGGCCGGCGAGGGCGGTTTGGGACTCGTGAATCTGCGGCGCCGGGCTGAGAAGCTCCACGGGCAGCTGGTCATCGAGAACCTGGAGACCGGCGGGACGTTGCTCACGTGGCAGGTGCCAATCAGCGATTAGCGCGGTCCCAACCAGGATTCGGTTTGGGACCTTTGCCACTTCGCGCCTCCCTGCCTCACCTGATAATCGAGGTGTGGATTTCATCGCCAGGTACTCCTTGGACAACGGGAACTGCGGCCTTCACCGAGCCAGTGGTGCTTGCTCGCCTGATACCGGAGACTTCGATGAGGCTGGCCGCGACGCTATGGGGTCTCAATCGTCACCGAAGCGGAGATGCTCCTTTTGGGAAGCCGTTCACCGCACCGCGCACTTCGTTCAATGCCACTGTCACGGCACGCCGATCCGTGGCCTTTACCGATGTCGCGCTATCAGATGTCAAGGCCGTCAAATCTGCATTTGGCGTGACCTTCAACGATGTGGTCACCACCGTCATGGGTGGAGCCCTTCGCCACTACCTTGCAGATCGCGGCGAACTACCGGACCGACCCCTTCTGGCCGCGGTGCCGGTGTCGGTGCACGGCCAGACCGCCGACCGGGCAGGAACCACCAAGGTCTCGGTTATGTTCTCGACCGTTGCCACCGATGAGCCGGACCCCGTCGAACGATTGAAGGCAATTTCGTTAGGCAATGCGCGGGCCAAACAGATCCACAAGATGGTGGGCGCCGACACCCTCATGCGCTGGGCCGAGCTCGCTTGGCTGAACGCTTTGGGTATCGGCTCTCGCCTGTACTCAGCATTGCACGTTGCCGATCACCATCGCGTTGTGCACAACCTCATTCTCTCTGACGTTCCTGGACCACCCACCCCTCTCTTCATGGCTGGTGCCAAAGTGGTGGGCTTCTACCCCTTTGGACCCATCACCGACGGGGCGCCACTCAACGTCACGGTGCTCTCGCAGGGCGATCGCGTGGGTTTCGGCATCATCACCTGCCCGGACCTCGTGCCGAGAGTGTGGGACCTCGCCCGTGCCATCCCCGGCGCGCTCAGGGAGCTCGTGGAAACGGTTGGCACTTCTGACCGTGCCGGTTCAACGGGAGATTCGAGTACCGATCATCTCCAAGGCGTGGCATCAGCGCGATCGAGCGCCGTGGTCCCCCTTCGGTAGCCGGCCCAGCAGACGGGCCGGCTCTGAGACGACGTGCCGCGTGAAGGGCGCGGCGCGGCGCATGACCCGGCGCTCCAGCCGTTGTCGGCGGGTGGAGAAAGGTTGAACCGGGTGTTGCCGTACGGCATAGAAACGGGCCTTGGCGAACTCGGCCAGGATCAGATAGAAGACGATCATGGCCATCAGGATCAAGAAAAAAGCCAACGGCAGGGCGGTGAACCCGAGGAGATGGTGCAAGGGGGTGAACGGCAGACAGGCGCCGATCACCGCGCACGCAATGGGTAGAGTGAGCATGGTCTTGCTCGGCATACTGCGCAGAAACGGGATCCGCCTGGTTCGGATGACGTAGATGACCAGCGTCTGGGTGGCTATCGACTCGACGAACCACCCAGTGCGAAACTCGGCGTGTCCGGCGTGGAGGACCCAGAGCATCACTCCGAAGGTGAGAAAGTCGAAGATCGAGCTCACCGGCCCAAAGACCGCCATGAAACGCCGAATGAACCCGATATCCCAAGCCGCGGGTCGCTCGAGGGCTTCGGGATCGACGCGGTCGGTCGGGATGGCCAGCTGTCCGGCATTGTAGAGCAGGTTGTTGAGGAGGATCTGCGAGGGCAGCATCGGCAAGAACGTCAGGAACAACGACGCCCCCGCCGCGCTGAACATGTTGCCGAAGTTGGAGGATGTTGCCATGAAGACGAACTTCATCGTGTTGGCAAAGATCCGCCTTCCCTCCATAACGCCGTCAGCCAGTACACCGAGGTCTTTGTCGAGAAGCACGATATCGGCCGCGTCCTTGGCTACGTCGGTGCCTGAGTCCACCGAGATGCCAACATCGGCATGGTGCAGGGCCACGGCATCGTTGACGCCATCGCCCAGAAACCCCACGGCGACCCCCGTGCGACGCGCCACCTTGATGATGCGTGACTTCTGTTCTGGGCTGACCCGGGCAAATACGGTCGTGGAAGGAATGGCGGCCGCCAATGCGTCGTCATCCAACGCATCGAGGTCCGCACCGTTGAGGGCGCCGGAAATCTCCAGTCCGATGTCGCTGCAGACTTTGCCAGCCACCTTGCCATTGTCCCCGGTGATGATCTTCACATCGATCCCCAGAGCGTGGAGGCGCTCGATCGACGCTTCCGCATCGGGTTTGGGTCGGTCGACGAAGGTGAGAAATCCGACAAAGGCGAGACCGTGCTCGTCGGCGGCGCACGGTGATCCGATCGCCTCGATTGTTGATCCGTCGCGGGTGGCGACAGCCACCACGCGCGCACCTTGTGCAAAGAGCTGATCGAGTGTGCCTTGTGTCTCGGCGGGGACGGCCGTGCAGCGGGCCAGAACCGTCTCCGGGGCGCCCTTGGTCACGAAGAGCGGGCGCCCGTCAGGTCCCGTCGTGCTCACCGAGACCAGTTGGCGGTCATGGTCGAAGGGAAGCACGCCTAGCCGGCGATAGGCATCAGGACCGGCCGTACTGGCCAGGGCGCGCGCCTCGGGTGCCTCCCACAGGGCCTGATCCAAAGCATTGCCACCCACAGGCCCGTCTTGGGTCATCGCCGCCTCGTTGCACACAAGCCCCAGGACCAAAAGCGACGGATCGTCATCACCGCGGGGGCCCAGTGAGCGGCTGAAGGTGATGGCCCCTTCGGTGAGGGTGCCGGTCTTGTCAGTGAACAGGACCTGAATATTCCCGAGGTCCTCGATGGCCACCAAACGCTTCACCAGGACCTTTTTCTTCGCCAGCTCCCGGGCGCCCGAGGACAAGCTCACGGTGACGATGGCCGGCATCATTTCGGGCGTTATCCCCACGGCGATGGCCAACGAGAACAGGAGCGCTTCGATCAGAGGCCGGTGGAAGCCGACGTTGATGGCAAAGATCGCTGCGGTCAGCACGGCAGCCACCGCGACCAAAAAGCGTGAGAACCCACGCAAGCCGGCCTGGAACGCGGTCTCGGCGGGTCGTTCGGAAAGCCCCGCCGCGATACGGCCGAATTCCGTGGACAACCCGGTGGCCACCACCACGCCTCGTCCCGAACCCTGATGCACGATGGTCCCCATGAAGGCGCACGACGCGAGATCCACCCCGGCTGCCCCCTCGACGGGTTCCGTACCCTTCGGTGCCGGTACCGGCTCACCGGTCAGGATGGCCTCGTCGCACTCCAGGTCATTGGCCTCGAGAAGACGCACATCGGCAGGGACCAGGTCCCCTACCCCGAGCGCCACCACATCCCCGGGCACCAGGTCGATGACATCGAGGTGCCTGGGGTGTCCGTCTCTCCACACGAGCGCCCGGCGACGGACCTTGTCGTGGAGGGCCGCCACCGCCACCTCGGCCCGGTATTCGTTGAAGAATCCGAGCGCGATGCTGAGGAGGATGATGACGGCGATGATCACGGCGTCGGTCGGATCACCGGTGAGACCTGACACCCCGGCGCATACAAGAAGGAGCAAAATGAGGGGGTTTCTGACCTGACCGGCGAGCACGTCAATAGCGCGGACACTGCGCGACCCGACCACGTTTGGTCCGATCCGAGCCAGTCGTTCGGTCGCCTCCGTCGAGGACAGTCCCTGCTCGGCGCTGCCGAGTTGCTCAAGGACCTTGTGAGGGGCCATCGCTGCCGCCATCACCATGTCCAAAGGGGGCGTCGCGACGATCGGCTGGCCCTTAACGACGCGAATCACGAGATCTCCACTCGGCTCGAGAGCGGCACCGTCTGAGCATCCGAGATCTTGGCCACGCCGTACGCGGCGCGTTCGACTAGCCTCTCACAGACCCATCGGCTTCGGGTGCCATCCGCCATGGCGGCGCGTGGACCTGCCTCTGGTGATAAACCCCCATTGTATCGGTGTGGCCCGCAGGTCATGAACATCCTGAGGCCGACCGTGAGTGCTTATTCAGGGCGCCTGTCCGCCATGTCTACACACTTGGGCCTCCAGATAGGGACGCCGGCACGCTTGGGGTCCCACGGGCCAAGCAGGGACCTTTGCCCCTGGAGGCTGGGGGCGCCATGGGCGACTATAGGAATTGACGAACGTATCCGGGAGGTGCGCAATGCGCGCGGTCATCTATCACGGTCCGATGCAGAAGAGTTGGGACGAGGTGCCTGACCCCAAGCTGGAGGCCGATACCGACGCCATCGTGCGGATCGACTCAGTGACCATTTGCGGCACGGACCTCCACATCTTGAAAGGTGACGTCCCCGAAGTGACCCCAGGGCGGATACTCGGTCACGAGGCGGTGGGCACGGTGATCGAACGAGGCACCGGCGTCCACAGTCGCCAAGAAGGGGACCGCGTGCTGCTGTCATGCATCTCGGCATGCGGGCACTGCCGTTTCTGCCGGGAAGGGCGATTCGGACAGTGTCTCGCGGGCGGGGGCTGGATTTTTGGGCACCTGATCGACGGAGTGCAAGCCGAGTACGCCCGCGTCCCCTTCGCCGACAACTCGACCTACCCGGTCCCCGAAGGTGTGAGCGACGAGCAGGTGCTGTATTTGGCCGACATCCTGCCGACCGCATACGAGGTTGGTGTCCTCGCCGGGGGTGTTCGCCCCGGGGATGTGGTGGCGATCGTCGGTTGTGGTCCTATTGGCCTCTCCGCACTGGTCGGATCTTCGCTATTTTCGCCCTCGGCGGTCGTGGCCATTGACTCTGTCGCAAGTCGTCGTGACCTGGCGCTCCAATTCGGGGCAGACCGTGCCGTGGCACCCGAGGAGGCTGCCGATACGATCGGAGACCTGACCGGCGGCCTAGGGGCCGACGTGACCATCGAAGCCGTGGGCGTACCCGAGACCTTTGAGCTGTGCACCGAGCTCGTGCGACCTTGCGGGCACGTCGCCAATGTGGGTGTCCACGGCAAGCCGGCTTCGTTGCACCTCGAGTCGTTGTGGATCAAGGACGTGACGATCACGACCGGCCTTGTCGACACCTCCAGCATCCCGACGTTGCTTCGCCTGATCAGCGCCGGACGGATCGATCCCACGCGGTTCACGACACACCGTTTCGGTCTCGACCAGGCCATCGACGCCTATGACACCTTTTCTCGCGCTGGAGAGACAGGGGCGCTCAAGGTGCTCATGGAGAGCCACGCCTAACGGCACAAGCCAGAAACGGGCGATAACGGGGGCATGTCAGGACCTCTTGACGCTGTTCCACGAACGAGCCCCATTGGGCGGGAGCACCCTTGGATATCACGCTGGTGCCAGAATCTCCGCGCAACACTGCCTCGGCGTCGATGAAGATCGGCCTCGAGGACCCCTCCGACCAGATAACCCGCAAGCGTCACCCCGTCGGTGTTCTCGAAGAGCTCGCGCAGGGGATCGACGAGGGCCGGGCCCACCGTCTCAGGGGTGCACACCCGGTCGAGGACAAAGGCCGACCCTTGGGGAGCTCGAGGGTCTCGGCCAGAAGCTGCGCGTAGTAGTGGACACGAACAGCTTTCTCCCGGAGTGCCTCGGCAAAGGCGTCATGTTCTTCGCGGGCTTTCTTTGCCCACATCACGTCGTCGAACAGCAGGTCCTCGATGTTGTCGGGTGTGAGCCTCGAGAGCTCGTTCCCCGGCCGATGCAGCACCGCCTATCGGAGCTGTCCGACTTCGGAGCGGACGCCGAGGGTCATGACGGCGACCTCGACAGCTCGCGCAACCGCACCGAGAGACACGTCACACAACCCTCGAGCTTCTGGAACTCGCTGATGTCGATGCTCACGACCTGGTAGCCGAGCTCGGCGAAAAGCTCATGCGTTCTCGGGCAGTCCGCCGCCATAAGGATCTTGTTCCCACCGAGGTCGACGACGTGAGCCCCTGATTCCTCAGGCACGGCCAGGAACTGGGGAAAGAACCCGGGATCATCGACCAAGGAGGGGTACCCAATGATTGTCCCGTCCGGAAGCGCGGTCACCGCCGACTTGAGGTGGAGGACCTTGAGAAGCGGGCCCGGCACGGCCACCACCGTGGCGCCAAGCGGCCCAAGGATGTCGCTCAACTGGCGCAGGCCATCTACATTGGTCCGGCCGCCGCTGCCTACGTAGATGGTGTCACCGATCTTGAGCACGTCACCACCGTCGAGAGTCCCCGGTAGGCGGATCCGGTTGATGGAACAGCCCAGTCCTTCCACCGTCTGCTCGACGCTGTAAACCTCTGGTCGCCGGGAATCGGCGCCAGGGCGGGTGAGCACCGCGACATTGCGGAATACCACGACCGCATCCTCGACGAAGACTCCGTCGGGGCAGTCGTCGGCGGGGGGCACCTCAGTGATCTCCCATCCGCCTCCTTCCAGCGCTTCGACGTAGCCCTCCCACTGCTTGAGTGCCAGGTGGTAGTCGAGCGGCTGGCGCTCGATACGAGTCACGATGCCCTCGGCGAGCCGGGGGCTGGCCGGTCGCACCAAGGCTTTCTTCGATGCCATGACGACTCCTCTCATCTCTCGTGTTCGTGTGAACCGGACGCCGGCGTCTTGGGGGTGGTCGTCACATTGGTCTGGGCAATCGCCATTCGGCGGACCTACTTGCTCGAGCCCTGGTCGGGCATGGGTTCGTTCGTCACATCATCTGACGAGTCGCGGGAGCCCAACAGGGTCAAAGGTCCCGGTCAGAGACCGACATTTGTCACGCACGCCATGATCCCCACGGCATCCTCAACGTGCCGGGGGTATGGGACCGGGTGCTCATGGGACCTGGGGACACGGCCACCGAGACTGCCCAGGCCGGAAACATTGGCGGGCGGCGCGGTGGCGCCGGCCGGTAAAAGCCTGCCGACCCGAGAACGGGTTGGCCTCCAAACGGGTCCCAAGGGAAGTACGACCCGAAGATCGCCTCATGAGGCTGGGTCGGCCATAAACCGTACGGCCCCGAGCATGGGTCAATCGGCCCTGGTAGCACGGCTGGGCGACGCACATGCTGCAGTGGCTGGCTGTACACAGTCACCGGACGGATTTCTCGGCGGGACCAACCTCAAGGACGAGCGATGACAATTCGAATGGGGATCAACGGCTTCGGTCGCACAGGTCGCGCGCTGTTTCGAGCGACGCGGCGCGATGAACTCGATATCGAAGTCGTGGCGATCAATGACCTCGGGCGGCCTGAGGCGCTTGCTCGCCTCCTGGCACGGGACTCGGTGTACGGACGATTTTCCGAGCCAGTCGTCACCGATGACAACGCCATGGTGGTCGGCCGCCATCGAATCCTGCTTCCTTCCGAGCGCGATGTGAAGGCCCTGCCGTGGGGAGCCCTCGAGGTCGACGTCGTGGTGGAAGCGACGGGTCTCTTCACAGCCCGGGGGGATGCGGGAGGGCACCTCGAGGCCGGCGCACCGCGGGTCGTGGTGTCCGCCCCATCCAACGGTGCCGATGCCACCTTCGTCATGGGCGTGAACGACGACACATTCGATCCTGCCCATCACCTAGTCGTGTCCAACGCGTCGTGTACAACCAACTGCTTGGCGGTCTTGGCCAAGGTCCTCGAGGACAGCTTCGGTCTCGAGGAGGGCTTCATGACCACTGTCCATGCCTACACAGGTGATCAACAGCTGGTGGACGGCCTGCACAAGGACCCAAGGCGTGCTCGAGCCGCCGCGCTCAACATCGTGCCGACAACAACCGGAGCGGCACGGGCGACCGGCCTCGTGCTCCCAGCCGTAGAGGGCCGTCTCGACGGACTGGCGCTCCGGGTTCCGGTTCCCGATGGGTCGATCACAGACCTCGTGGCGAACGTGACGTCAACGGTCAGCGTCTCCGACGTCATGGACGCGTTTCGCCAAGCGGCTGCGGCGGGACCGCTCAAGGGGCGCCTCGAGTACGCCGAGGAGCCTCTCGTTTCCAGCGATATCATCGGCTCACCGGCCTCGTGTGTGTTCGATGCTGAGCTCACGATGGTCAAAGGACGACTGGTGAAGGTACTCGGCTGGTACGACAATGAATGGGGCTACGCCAACCGCCTCGCCGAGCTCGCGGCCAAGGTGGGCGCCGCCCCGAAGCCCTAGCCCCCGGGAGTAACGGTTTATGAGACGTCCGTCCTCGTTGGCACAGGAGAGCGCCGTCATGCAGGGCGAAAAGACGTGACCTCGCCGAATCGCATCGTCGTTGGCGTCGATGGCTCTGACGACGCTGCCCGCGCCCTCGCGTGGGCAGCGACCCTCGTCGAAGGCACTAGCGGGGAGATCGTCGCGGTGCACGCCCTGGGCCTCTTGACACACTTCGGCGACGGATCGGTCGTACCGTCGGTGGGGCAACGGGTCCAGGTGGCCACCTTGCTCGAGCAGCAGTGGAGCCGACCACTCACCGATGCGTCGGTGGTCCACCGCTGTGTGGTGGTCGACGGCGACCCCGTGACGGCGCTTCTCAGAACCGCACGGGAAGAGGAGGCAGATCTCCTTGTCGTGGGATGTCGCGGAGCGGGGGGTCATCCCGGAGTCGTCCTCGGCAGCACCAGCCAGCAGATCGTGTACCAGGCTGACCGACCCGTGGTCGTGGTTCCTCACCAGGCTCCTCCGGCCTAGGGGGCGGTCCTTCCTGAGGATCAGGAGCTCTCAGAATCTTCTGTCGCGGACCGGAGGACGGCCCCCAATACGTCGAGGGCGGTCGCCAGAGCCACGGGAGCGTCCTCGTCGACCACAGCAACGACCTCGAGTCTGTAGGCGGCCATCTCCTCGCCGACCGCGGCCGGATGTTGCTGACAGCTCACCATCCGGGGCGTTGGCCGCGCGACCTCGCCCGCCCAGACGGTGTCGGGATCTGCTCCAGCGGCTATTGCTTCGATGACATCGTTGGTTGTCACAAGTCCGACAGGACCAAGGGGACTCTCCACCAACACCGCCCCCACACCCGACTCCATTATTCGTCGGGTCACCGTTCGCAGGCTTGCCAGTCCGTCGACGCGGGCCGGGACTCGTGCGGGAATACGACGGACTCGCTCTCGGTCAGCCTGCTCTTCTTCGCGTTTCATCACGGCGTCATCCCCATGCGATTCGTCGTCCCGAAACCACACTCGATGGGACCCGCACCAAGAACTGATGAGGCCCGGGCGCCCACGGCTGTAAGGGGACGTGGCGTGCCCGTTCGAGGTCTTGAGGGTCGGTCAGCAGCTCCGCCACCCCGGTAACGAGCACACTCCAGCCCGTGTGATAGAAGCGGTCGATGTCATCGACCTCCACACTGACCACCTTCCTGCGAATAGCGGTATCGAGCTTGGAACCCTCGTCAGTGGCGAACACGACGTCCTCGTCGAGCACACAGAAATTCACCGGAAGGGCGACAGGGAGGCACCTCACACTCAGTACGACGCGACCGATCCCGGGGCGCTTCAAGAGTTCCAGGCATTCGGCCCGGTCCAGCTCGACCAGAAAGAAGTTCGTGCCCTCAGATGACAGCGTCGCCATACGACACCTTGCGCGCCGTGTCACAGATTCGACCAGGGCCCAACGGCCTTTTCCGGATCGTCGGGGCCCAGTGGACGAACCTTCGAGAGGTGGAGTCGGACCTCACTTGTGGAGGCCCGCCCCGGCGACAATGCTGGGGAACATGGCCGCGCAGGCATCGCCACCGGGCTTCGACGTGCTCTTGTCCGATGGAACGACTGCGCATGTCCGAGCTATTACGGACCACGATGCGCCGACGGTGGAGGCCTTTTACTCACGACTCAGCCACGAAACCGTTGTACTTCGGTACTTCGGCCCTCATCCTCGGATGTCCTCAGAGGAGATCGAGGAGCTCACCCACCCCGACGGGGTCGACGTCGTCGTGCTCATCGCAGAGGTCCACGACACGATCGTCGCGATCGCCCAGTATTACCGCGAACCTGGTCGCGACGACGCCGAGGTGGCGTTCCTAGTCGATGACAGCTACCAGGGTCATGGGATCGGGACAATCCTGCTCGAGCACCTAGCTAGCGAAGCCCGCCGACACGGCATACGCCAGTTCGCAGCAGACACATTGACCGAGAACCACAAGATGCTGAATGTCCTGGCCGAGGCCGGATTTGTGCGCCAGTACCAGCGCAATGCCGAGGTCATGAGGGTGGTGCTCGATATCGAGTCCACTCCCGAGGCCAAGGCTGCCGCCGACGCCCGCGACCGGACGGCGGTCATCCGGTCCATCGGTCGTGTTCTAGAGCCGCGCTCGATCGCCGTGGTGGGGGCGGGGCGTCAGAAGGGAACGATTGGGCACGAGCTGTTGCGCAACCTGCTCGCAGGAGGATTTGCCGGTCCGCTCTACCCCGTGAACCCCTCAGCCTCCTCCGTCGCTAGCGTTCCGTGTTGGCCGAACGTGGGGGCGATCCCCGGCGAGGTGGACCTGGCGGTGATCGCCGTACCCGAACCCGCAGTTGCACAGACCATCGCCGACTGCGGGGCAAAAGGTGTGTCGTCGCTGGTGGTGATCACGGCGGGGTTCGCGGAGCGGGGTTCACAAGGCGTCGACTCCCAACACGCCATGGCCTCGTTGGCCCACGCCCATGGAATGCGGCTCGTGGGCCCCAACTGCTTCGGGGTCATCAATACCAGTCCTGCCGTCTCGATGAACGCCACCTTCGCGCCTGAAGCGCCGCTCTTTGGTCCCGCGGGATTTGCGTCACAATCCGGAGGCCTCGGAATCGCCATATTGGGGGAAGCTGCGGCTCGAGATCTGGGCCTATCGAGTTTCGTCTCGATGGGTAACAAGGCCGACGTGAGTGGGAACGACCTTCTGCAGTGGTGGGAACAGGACGCCGCTACGCACGTGATCTTGCTCTACCTGGAGTCGTTTGGGAATCCCCGCAAGTTCAGCCGTATCGCGCGTCGAGTGGGTCGAAGCAAGCCAATCGTCGCGCTGAAGAGCGGGCGCACCCAAGCAGGGACTCGTGCCGCCTCGTCTCACACCGCAGCATTGGCTTCGTCAGATCAGGCCGTCGATGCCCTCTTCTGCCAGACCGGTGTGATACGGGTCGAGACGATCGAGGAACTCTTCGACGTCGGTGAAATTCTGGCGCATCAGCCCGTACCCGCTGGGCGACGGGTGACAATCGTGGGAAATGCTGGTGGCCCCGGCGTCTTGGCAGCCGACGCTTGCATCAGTCACGGGCTGAAGGTCCCCGAGCTGTCCGCCGAGCTCCAGGTGGTGCTCGCCAACCTTCTGCCGCCGGGCGCGAGTGTGAGTAACCCGATCGACCTTGCTGCATCGGCCACGGCCGAAGGTTATGCAATAGCCCTCGATGTCCTGCTGTCCAGCGCCGAGATCGACGTCGTGATTGTGATCTTCACCCCTCCCCTCGTGACTCGAGCCGACGACGTTGCCCATGCAGTGGTTCGGGCGGTCGAGAACGCGAATGTGGAAGGCCAGCACAAGCCAATGGTGGCGAGCTTCCTTGGAGCAAGTGCGGTACGACCGATCCTGCACAGCGCCTCACGGCCCGTGCCGTGCTTTGCGTACCCCGAGAACGCGGCGCGGGCGCTCGCTCATGCCGCAACGTACGGTGAGTGGCGGACTCGACCCCTTGGAAACGTTCCGGTCCTCGAGAATACCGATCCCAATGGTGCCAGGCGCTTGATCGCGGACAGTTGTCCAACTGGATCGGGCTGGCTGACCGGTGCCGACGCACAGGGAGTGCTCACTGCCTATGGGATCGGCGTTGTCTCGACCACTCTTGTACATGACGCCGATGCCGCCGAGGCAGAGGCGCAGCGGCTCGGCGGTCGCGTCGCCCTCAAGGCCTGGGGTGCGGCCATCGTCCACAAAAGCGACGCCGGTGGCGTGAGACTCGCCATAGACGGTCCCGATGCCATCGGGGCGGCGTTCTCGGAGATGACTGCAACACTGGGCGACGCCATGGAAGGTGCAGTCGTTCAGCCCATGGTGGACGGCGGCATCGAAACCATCGTCGGGTTCGTCCAAAACGCCGAATTCGGACCTCAAGTGATCTTCGGGTTGGGAGGGACTGCCGTCGAGCTTCTGGGCGACGTCGTAACCCGCTTAGCGCCGCTCACTGACCATGACGCCCGTGACATGGTGCTTGGACTGCGCGCTGACTCCGCTCCTGCTCGGCTACCGCGGAAGTGAGCCGGTTGACGTTGACTCCCTCGTAGATGTCGTCCTGCGTGTCGGGCGCCTCGCCGAGGATCTCCCTGAGATCGCTGAGTTGGACTGCAACCCGCTGATCGCCACGCCCGCCGGAGCCCTTGTCGTAGATGCCCGTCTGCGAATCTCGATCGCCGCCGTGGCACGTGCCGACGATGTCCGTCACCTCCGCTAGTGGTCCGTCGCTGATATAGCTGAAGTAGTTAGGCTGGCAACATGACCATGATGCTGGCCGCACCGCCACTTCGCATGACCCGCAAACAACGGGACGAGCTCGAGCGCATCGCACGTTCGTCGTCCCAGCCGCACCGCTCTGTCGTGCAGGCCAAGGCGTTGTTGCTTGCCGCCGATGGCGAGGCCAACTACGAGATCGCACGGCGCTTGGACGTGGCCTCGAACTCGGTGCGCAGCTGGAGACGGCGTTTCGAAGAGAGCGGGACCGACTGGGTCGGCACGATTGCACCGGGACGGGGCCGGCGTTCGTGGTTGCCCGAAGGCACCGTGGCCGAGGTAGTGCGCGTGACGAGGGAAGAACTCCCCGCCGATGGCTCTACTCAGTGGTCGACTCGGACGCTGGCGGAGCGACTCGGGATCGGCAAGGACACCGTGGCCCGGATCTGGCGGGACCACAACCTGCGACCCTGGAACGTCGTGACCTTCAAAGTCTCGAACGACCCGGACTTCGAAGAGAAGCTCGTCGACGTGGTCGGGCTCTACATGAGCCCGCCCGAACGGGCCATCGTCTTCAGCTTCGACGAGAAGACCCAGGTCCAAGCACTCGACCGCACCCAGCCCTCTCTTCCTCTCAAGCCCGGACGGGCCGGGACCATGACCCATGACTACAAGCGCCACGGCACGACGGATCTCTTCGCCGCCATGAACGTCGCCACCGGCGAGGTCCTCTACGACACCCGCACGTCGCACAAGAGCACTGACGTGCTCCAGTTCTTCAAGTTGATCGACCTCCACGTCGCCAAAGACCTCGACATCCACGTCGTCCTCGACAACCTGAGTGCTCACAAGGCACCACCGGTGGCCAAGTGGCTGGCCGATCCCAAGCGGGCGCGCTGGCACCTGCACTTCACGCCCACCAGCTCGTCGTGGCTGAACCTCGTCGAGAGCTGGTTCTCCATCCTCACCGAGCGCCGACTTCGCCGGGGTGCCTTCACCTCCGTCGACCACCTCATCGTCGAGATCGAGACCTGGGCCGAGCATTGGAACGACGATCCCAAACCTTTCGTCTGGAAGAAGCCGGCAGAGGAGATCATCGCCAAGGTGAAGAGAGGTCGGGCTGCATTGGCTTCAGTCAAATCCGCGACGCACCACTAGGGGTTCGGGGACCCATTCCGAGCGCTGAGCGGCCCGGGGCTGGGCCTGGGGCTGGGCCTGGGGCTGGGCCTGGGGCTGGGCCTGGGGCTGGGCCTGGGGCTGCCGGTCAACTTCATCCGAGCAGACTGTCGAGAATGTGCGCTACCCGGTCTTGAGTCCTTATGACGATGAGCCCAGCTCGGGAGGGACCTTTGACCCTGCCCGATGGCTCCTACTTCCGGCATCGTGAAGTCAGAGGCCCGGCACAGATGCCGAGCCATGCAACAAGAGGAGACGGACATGCGACGCAAGACCTTCGACATGATCCTGAGCGCTGGCGGGGCGGTCCTTGTGGTCGTCCTGCTCGTCGCCGGGGGCCTCGGACTCTGGGGCTACAGCTTTGCCAACAGCAACGTCCACAGTCAGCTCGCCGAGCAACAGATCACCTTCCCGCCCGCGGCGGCCTTTGCCCACGCCAAGGCTGGCACCGAGATCACGCCTTCGATGGTCGGAACCGTGAGCAAGTACGCGGGACAGCCGCTGGTCACCGGTCAGCAGGCCGAGGTTTACGCGAATGACTTCATCGCCGTTCACCTCCAGGAGATCGGTGGGGGGAAGACCTACGCCCAGCTGAGCGCAGCCTCGATCGCGGACCCAAATAACGCCAAACTGGCGGGACAAGTGGCCACCGTCTTCAAGGGCACGACGCTGCGAGGACTGCTCCTGGAGGCGTACGCCTTCTCGACCTTCGGCGAGATCGCCCTCGTGGCTTCCATCGTCTCCTTCGTGCTGGCGGGCGTGATGCTCCTGCTCACTCTGCTCGGAGTCGTCCACTTGCGCCGGGTGCCCGGAGACCAGGAGTTCCCCAAGGTGCACCAGGTTGACAGGGTGCCCGAGACGGTGTGACAAAAGGTTCAAGCGGGCAACCGTGTCCGGCCCCGAGGTCTGGGGCCGGACACGACCGCGTGAAAGGGCCATCGGACCTCGACGCGACGCTCAGACCAAAGAGCATGCCGCAACTGAATGCCAAGGAAAAGAAGGCGATGACGACAGCGCCGTCAACAGGTGACCAGCGAATCGTGATGGGAATAGATGGTTCTGCGTGTTCGATCGCTTCGTTGGACTCGGCCGCTCGTCAGGCCGAGCCCACCGCTACGTACTCGACTTCGACAGCCGCACCTGACATGCACCGACCACCGATGGACGCCCCGCCCGAGGCCCACCCCGATCCGCTGGCCGAGGTCGACGGGGTGCTTGGCTCTTGGAACAGCCGACGTCAGGCTTTCACCTGCCGACAGGCCGAGGCCGTGCCTGAAGGGTCCATTTACTCGTCCGGCGGCTTGACCAGGCACGACGAGCTCGGCGAGGCTCGCCGCCCGTGGCGCTCTCCTTCCTCTACCGCTTCGTCCGCCGTGTCATCGAGGTGTTCGGGTCCACCGGATGGACGACGTGGCCAAGGACGCCGAGATCCTCGTGCTGCGCCACCAGCTGGCCGTGCTCCAGCGCCAGGTCGCCCGTCCCCGCTTCACCTGGTCGGATCGAGCGCTCGTCAGTCTCCTCGCTCGCCTGGTCCCCCGTGAGCGGTGGGCGTCCTTCCTCGTCACGCCCGAGACGATCCTTCGCTGGCATCGCGCCCTCGTTCGACGGCGCTGGACCTACCCCCACCGGCGACCAGGCCGTCCGGCCCTCCCCCAAGAGACCGTCGAGCTGATCGTCCGCCTGGCACGGGAGAACCCGCGCTGGGGCTACCTGCGCATCGTCGGCGAGCTGAAGAAGCTCGGTGTCACCGTCTCCAAGACCAGCGTCGCCACGGTCCTGCGCCGCCATCGCCTCCCACCCGCGCCACGGCGCTCGGGCCCCACCTGGAGCGAGTTCCTGCGCGCCCAGGCCAAGGGCATCTTGGCCACCGACTTCTTCACCGTCGACACGGTCATGCTGCGGCGCTTCTACGTGCTCTTCGTGATCGAGATCGACCGGCGACGGGTCCACCTGCTCGGCGTCACCGCCAACCCCAACGGCCCCTGGGTCACCCAGGTGGCCCGCAACTTCGCCTCCGACCTCGAAGACGCCGGGCGGCGCTTCCGGTTCCTCATCCGCGACCGCGACACCAAGTTCACCGCCAGCTTCGACGCCGTGCTCGCCTCCATCGGCATCGAGACCATCCGGACCCCGGTCGCCTCACCTCGGGCCAACGCTTTCGCCGAGCGGTTCGTTCGGACCGTCCGCCAGGACTGCCTCGACCACCTCCTCGTCGTCTCACGGCGACATCTGGAGGCGCTGCTCGCCGAGTACGTCCGCCATTACAACGAAGCCAGGCCCCACCGCGGTCTCGAACTCGAGCCAGCCACTCCCCCGCCCGGCGACCTCGACGACCAGTGACGGCGAGGTCATCCGTCGCGATGTCCTCGGCGGCATCGTCCACGAGTACGAGCGCGCTGCCTGAGCGCAACCCTCATCGGCCGTACCGCCGATCGGACCAACCTGCGGCCAACGCCGCTACTGCGTGGGCCCCCGATCGAATGCCTCCGTCCGGTGCTTACCTGGTGACGCCCCGACCCTCGAACTGCGATTGAAGCCGGAGACACTTCGCGATCCGTGGCGACGATAGGACACGTCCGATTATTTGGACTCTTCAGGGTACTACGGCTCCCGGCTACGCCTGGTCATCGGCCGCGAACATCGACAGTGGACAAGTGATCACGTCGGCCTCCTGTGCGTCTGCGTCATTCTGCGTGGCAGTCGACGCCTCCGGACACGCCCTTACATACAACGGGTCGAGTTGGTCTTCGCCCGTAGATATCGACTCATCGAGGACGCTGTGGTCGATTACATGCCCGATGACAACGTTCTGCATGGCCGTGGATTCAACGGGACGCGAAACAATCTACAACGGGTCGACATGGACGTCACCGGCGGTGCTGGATAGCGGGCACATCCTTACGTCCCTCTCCTGCTCTTTCGCCTTTTGTATGGTCGTTGACGATCACGGACACGCCTTTAGGTTACTTGGTGCGACATGGACCAATATGCACATTGATGGCACGACGCCGCTAGGAGGCTGGTGTCTTTCGGGGGCTTGAATGCTCGCGATTTGGTCGGCAATCGGCGAGAATTACGTCGACTGCATCTTCTCGACCAGGAGCGAGGCTGATGACCCTGGGACTCGCCGATCGGCAGGGTAATCTCCTCGACGACGTGGAGACATTCTGCGACGAGGCACTCAACGAGCGCTCGATCTTCGCCTTCTTGCACCGTGAGCGTGAGCGGCTCTTTCCTGACGAGGAGTTCGCCGACCTCTTCGACGAGACCGGGCGCCGCTCGGTGCCCCCGTCGGTGGTGGCGACGGTCATGGTGCTCCAGCGCCTCGAGGGCCTCTCCGACCGCGAGGCGGTCGAGCGCTTCACCTTCGACAGCCGGTGGCGCTATGCGGCTGGCGTGGGCGGATACGACAGCGGCGCATGGACGAGCTTCGCCCACACGGTGCTCGTCGACATGCGAGCTCGCCTTCCCGGTCGGCCCGTCCCAACCGGATCTTCGAGATCGGGCTCGAAGCGGCCCAGGAGGCGGGGCTGATCGGCCGACGCCGGGTGCTCGACTCGACCCCGCTCTATGACGCGGTGGCGACGATGGACACCGTCACGCTCATCCGCTCGGCGATCCGGGGCCTTTTGAAGGTGGCCGACTCGGCGCTCGAAGCCGAGCTGCGGGGCACCCTTCGTTCCGGCGACGACTACGCCACCGCAGCCAAGCCCCAGATCGACTGGGACGACGAAGAGGAACGAGAGGAGCTCGTCGACACCAGGGCCAATGACGCCTGGAGATGTCTCGCCGCACTCGACGGCCGTGCGCTCGACCCGGTGGTCCTCGAGGCCGCCAAGCTCCTGGCCACGGTGGTGGGCCAGGACCTCGACATGGACTCCGACGGCATCTTTTCCATCGCCAGGAAGGTGGCCAAGGACCGGGTGATCTCGACCGTCGACCCCGAGGCCCGCCACGGGCACAAGACCGTGGCCCGGCACTTCGACGGCTACAAGGGCCACGCCGCGGTGGACCCCGACTCCGAGATCATCACCGCCACTTCTGTCACCCCCGCCAACGCCTCCGATGCCAGCGTCGCCGGAGACCTCATCTCGGACCTGTCCGATGACGGCACGGCGATCGTCTACGGCGACAACGCCTATGGCACCGGCGAGTTCCAAGAGCGTCTCGAAGAAGCGGACATCGAGTCGCGTTGCAAGACCCAGCAGCCCACCGCGCCGAGCGGCTTGTTCAGAAAGGACCGCTTCACGGTCAACCTCGACGACGACACCGTTACCTGCCCGGCCGGGGTGCAGGTGAAGATCCGCCGTCACGGCGACGGCAGCGGCACGGCCTTCTTCGCCGACGCCTGTGCCGGCTGCGCCTTGCGCCAGAAATGCACCACCTCGACCGGCGGTCGAACCATCGGCGTCAGCCCCCACGAAGCTGCTCTGGCCCGAGCCCGCCGACGTCAGGCCGATGCCAGCTGGCAAGACGACTACCGGTCCACTCGCCCCAAGGTCGAGCGAAAGCTCGCCCACCTCATGCGCCGAAAACACGGGGGCAGACGAGCACGGGTGCGTGGCACCCTGAAGGTGGACGCCGACTTCAGGTTGCTTGGCGCGGCGACGAACCTGGCGCGTTTGGCGGTGCTCGGCGTGCAGAGGAACCTGAGCGGGAAATGGGTGACCGGGTGAACGATCCGTGACCACCACTCAAGACTCCTGGCATCCTCCTGTGACCCCTTCGCAGCCTAGAGGCCGCCCTCAGTCATGAAATAGCGACACCCCCTACTACCAGCTGGGGTAACTGCGTGGCCTCACATCAGGCGCGTCACTGACGACGAACCCCTCGTTTCACACCAGCCACCTAGAAGGCGTCTCCTGCATTTCTTATACGTTCTGTCAGGCGGTGGACGACTACGGACACGTGCTCACTTACAACGGATCAAGCTGGACTTCGGCCTCGCCAATCGATAGCTACAGTCTTTCTTCAGTCTCTTGTCCATCCACGGCGTTTTGTGCGGCTGTAGACACGGACGGCTCCGTGACGACTTACAACGGTTCTACCTGGTCGACGCCCTCTCGCATCGATGGCACGAACACTCTGAGCAGTATCTCTTGTACCACGTCATCATCTTGCGACGCGGTCGATTTAGATGGCGATGTCTTGACATTTAATGGGATGGCGTGGTCTTCCATCGTTAACATCGACGGCGCGCGCCAAATCGCTTCTGTTTCATGTCCTACGACGACATTCTGTGCTGCGGCCGACCACTCGGGCTACGCTCTCCTTTACAAGGGCGCCAACGTCACGTCCCAGCTGACCTGGGATTCGAGTGACTCACTCTCCACCATCCTCTCGGACGGGACCAATGACTACATCTACGGTCCCTCTAATACGCCGGTGGAACAGGTCAACATCACGACATTGCCGCCCACGGCGAATCCGCTCTTCATGACGTACACGGATTCGGATTCGAGCTGGCTCATGACGAACGCCTCAGGAGACGAGACTGCTTTCTGGCGCTACGACGCCTTTGGCAACCTCGCCTTTGGTACTCCGGCATCACCCTTCGGGTTTGCCGGTCAGTATGAAGATACGTCGTCGAACTCCACAGGCTTTTACGACATGAGGGCCCGGTGGTATGACTCGCAGACCGGTTCGTTTACGACAACGGACCCAGATTTCGACGAAACCGACCAGGCGTACGTTTACGCCAACGGTGATCCAGTAAACGCGACTGACCCATCTGGGTTGCGAAAGCGCCATCATAAGAAGGCCACGACAACCCCGGCCGGCGGATGCGGCTTTTCAGATGCAACCTTTACGTACGAGTCGTTTTCTGGAACGTTTACATGCAATATCTCTTCGGATGTCAACGCAGTCCTATGGGGCTACGAGAACGGAACTCCCGTTGTGGGTGCACTCTACTTGACGGCGGCGAGTAGTTCTGCGGTGGCGACACTTGTCAATTCGTCTATCCTGGGGGCTAGGGCAATAACGCTGAAGTTTTTCACCTTCGCCATAAAGGAACAGACGGCACTCGCTGCGTACTACCAAGCAGTACTTACAAACTACGGCGAGGATTATGCGTACCAATCGTTCGGAACGTCGATCACGACATACTACAACGCAAATCAACCGCTCTTGGTGAACACCCTGACCGGCGCTGCGCTTGCGAGGGACTGCTTTGCTACTTACCTTGCAATTACCGTAGGAGATGAGTACCAGTGGGAAGTCGTCGGAGCGCCGTCGTCGGTTGCAGTAACCCTTGGCGCTGAGAAGGTTGGGAAGCCAGCCGAATGCCGGAAGTCATAACGTTATGACCATCACGATCTGGCATATCCGAAGTAGTTTGTGTTGTCCGCTTTCGTCCGAAGGGACGGTGCCACTCTAAGAGCCGTTGCGATTGCCGCTTTCAGCACCCTTCGGTCGCAACGCTCCGCGTGCACTTGGCCGGGCCTCTAGAGCTGCATTTGAGTCCTTAGTTGTGTTGTGTACTATGAGGAGCCAAAGATCTACGAGGTTGCACAAAGCGGCTCAATGGAACAAGGGGATCTCATGGTTCCTAGGTTAAGTCGATGACTTCGGATCGGAAGGGCCGTTTACACTGCGCAAAGAACCGCACAGCGCGTCCTAAGGAGTTCGTAGGATCTTCAGTCGGGAGTGCCGGTCCCTTCCGGCTCGTTCCAATCATGGCAATACAAGGGTGGATTCTTCGACGCGACAAGGAAGAGGGTCGGTCTATCTCGCAGATCCTTGCTGCTCTTGGCATAACGCTCATCGTCGCGGGGTGTAGTTCAACGCCGATGCAAGTCCTCAATACGTCATCTTCGAGAGTAGCTCACGGAAGTCCGTCGCTCCGGTTTGAAGCGGCTGAAAAGAGGGTTAACAGTGTAGCCACCACGGTCGGAAGAGCGTTGACATCGGTACGATCGTCAGATGCTCGCAATGTGGCAACAGCACTCCAACCCCTGGTGGTGGCGAGTATCGACTTTGAACATGAGCTCAAGGAGATCGCTTGGTCAAAACACGAAACAGTATCCGCCGATAATGTTGAGAGCGCTATCTCTAACCTGGTGCATGTGTTGCACGATGTTCACTCTCAAATGGCCACCTGGTTCGTAGAAATTCGAGGGCGCTTCCGACCGACTCCACCGCTCGGTTTCCGCACTGCGCCGTGAACTTGGGCTTCCGCCGACTGTCCACGCCTTCTAGCGAGTTCGAATCTTGGCCGAGAACTGGACTCCTCTTCGAAGTCTACCCTGGATGTTCATCTGCGCCTCGACCCCGACGTTCTCCCCAGAGTGTGGATCTCTCTCCGTACGGTCACGCTTCCGTTATCGTCAACGTGTGGAGCCCTTCACTCCACGAGACAGCGTTTTGGGGCTTGAGATGCAGGCTTGCAGATGTAGACTAGTAGTGTGGCGTCGGCTCCGCGACTAGAGCGAATCGACTTGTTCGACGGTCCATCTTGGGATTCTCACGATTACTGGGACGATGCAACCAAGACAGCCTCAAAGCTAAGCGTGAGCGTCCAGGTCGCAGTAGGGATCGCAATGAATTTGATGGTACCCGCTGCCTTTGCGGCTGGCGTTGGAGCTCTTGCGTGGGGTGTCGATCAAACCTTCTCCCAGGTCTTGCGGGGTATCTCCCACGTCTTCCAGGGACTCTGACCTTCCTCAGAGGACCTGCGACAGCGGACCGTGCTGCCGGAGCTCACCTTTCTTGGCTGTACTGAAGATGGTTGTCTACCGGCCGTCAAGTCAGCCGTACCGCCGACGGAGTCTTTCGTGTCGCCCTTCCTCACGGTACACTTAAAGCACTGGATCTCTCGTGATTCGCCATTGGCGACGGCCCGCTTCCGATACTTGGATCCTTTAGGGTGATTCGGCACATCGTGCGTGACAAGGTGACATGACCCCTTTCTGAGGCTGATATCGCGCGGGTACCGAGGCCCTCGACGAGGTACGGGACGCTTCACGCCCCTTATGCTTCAACGAACCGCCTAGTTCCGTAGGTCAGCCCGTTCCCGCTTACTGATGTGTCCATCTGAGGGGATACCCTTGAACAATCTTTGCGCCGATCCCTGAATCGGTTGGTGCTGTTGTTCCAAGCCCGGGTGATCGTGTGGTGTGACGCTGAGGGGTCCACGTTGAGTGGTCTAGGGTCTATGCGTGCGTCGGTTGGTGAATCCCACCGGGTTTGATGGGGGCGTTTGGTTTATGAACTGACGTCGGCGAGTTTGTGCTCGCCGAGTATCTCATTGCCCGGGTGGTTGGTACCACCCGTTTCGATTTCCGAGGCTCCCAGCGGAGTTGAGCGTCCCGTGTTCGATTTCTTCGATCAAACGACATCGTGAGGCCCCCGGTCGGGGTGCTGCTGGTGCTGGGTTCGATGGTAGGCGAGGCGTCGGAGGCGCGCCGTTTCGAGGCCGGCCTCCCGAGCCTTGCGGATGGCGGGCCCCGTCCCTCGTGCTCGTCGTTCGGGGTCACATACCCGATGCCGGCGTGGAGGCGCACCCCGTTCCACCGCTCGCGGATGACGTCGAGCTCGGCCCGCAGCACGACCGGGTCGGTGATGGCCAGCAGGTGGGGGTACTCGACCTTCAGGTGGCCGTTGAAGCTCTCGATCCAGGACTGGTCCGTCGGCGTGCCGGGCCGTCCGAAGTGCTGGGCGATGGCGCACATGGCCATGAACTCGCGGTCGAGCCCGAGCTCATCTGCGGCCCGTTGTCCGACACCGCCAGGAGGATCGGCAGCGTCTCGTCGTCGACGGTCGGGGTCGACGCGTCGGCGATCGGCAGCCCGCTCGGCGGAGAGCTCGAGCAGCCCCTCGGCGTAGAGGGCGTCAGTGAAGACGATCTGGACCTGGGTCGAGGTCTCCTCCGAGGACAAGATGTCGGCGATCCACTTGCGGCTCACCAGGTCCTCGACGACGGTGAGGCAGGACTTGGCCCGCGGGAAGTGCGTTGTGTCGTAGATCCAGATCTGGTTGGGCCGGTAGTCCACCCACTCGGGGAAGGGCTTGCGCACCGACGCCCCCGGCCGGGGCGGCGGGTGGAAATGCAGCCCCTGAGCAGCCAGGACGCGCAGCGACCGAAGACTGGGACACCCAGACCCGCCCGAGGTAGGAGCCCCGGTGGGCGAGCTTCCGGTGCGAGCGGTCGATCTCGCCCCACTCGTGGTAGAGCGCCACGATCTCGGCGACCTCGTCGTCGAGCAGGCCGTGCATGGGGGCTGCCGCCCGGGGCGCTTGTCGTCGAGCTCGCCGATTGGCGCGCCGCCCCATCCAGCGATAGGCCCGGACCTCGCCGAGGTCGAGCTCGCCGCAGGCGCCGCGAAAGCTCCAGCCGGCGTCGGCGGCGGCGTCGAGCATGTCGAGCAGCGCCGTCTTGGTGGCCGCGTCGACGCGGCTCGGGACTTGGCCACTCAGCCCCAGCGTCCTTTTCCCTCGACGAGCATGAGCTTCACCGCCATCTCCTTGAGCGCCTCGCCAAGGCGGGCCGCATCGGCCCGGGCCGACTCGAGCTCGAAGTCCCGGGCCCGCGACTTGGCCCCGGGCCGGGAGTTCGACAGCGCCTCGAGCGCCCCCTCCTTGGCCACCGTGCGGATGCGCATGATCGACCCCGCGGTCCACCTGCCATTGCTCGGCGGCCTCGATGACGGTCACCTCCTGGCGCACCAGCTGGAGGAAGACCTCGTACTTCTGCAAGGGGGTCAAGAACCGCTTGGCTCGTCGGCCGGCGCGGTCGGTCCCACGGTCTGGACTGGTCATGGCTGGATACTCCTCCACATGGGCTCGAGTTGGCGCTCGTGGTTCCTGTGGGTGCCGAGAACCCATCCAACGAGGTCAGGCGACCATTCGGTATTCGTGGATGAGTCCGCCAAGGATCTCTGTTCTTCGTAGTTGCTTCGGGTCCGGATCGTGGATCGGAGCCGGCATCGGCCCCAGGCATTGTGGAGCTCGCTGATCCAGAGAGCGGTGCGGACGGTGTTCGTTGTAGTGAGCGATGTACTCGGCCAGAACCTGTTCGAGGTGGTGGCGGCCGAAGATGAGGATCCGGTCGAGACACTCTCGGCGGACGGTGCCCACGAATCGCTCGGCGAAGGCGTTCGCCCGAGGAGCTCGCACCGGGGTCTTGATGATGCGGATGCCCTCGGAGGCGAGCACCTCGTCGAAGCCGGCGGTGAACTTTGTGTCCCGATCCCGGATCAGGAACTTGGCCGCTCGGGTACCGTCGGCCAGCACGAAGGACAGGTTGCGAGCCTGCTGGGTGACCCACTCCCCCACCGGGTTGGCGGTGATGCCCGAGAGGTAGATCCGCCGGGTGTCGATCTCGATGAAGAACAGCACGTAGAGGCGGCGACAGAGCACCGTGTCGACGGTGAAGAAGTCGCAGGCCAGCATGGTCGCCGCTTGCGCCTGCAGGAACTCCGACCAGGTCGGACCGGATCGCATCGGTGCCGGATCGAGTCCGTGCCGGCGGAGGATGGCCCACACGCTCGACGGTGCCAGCCGGACACCGGTGATGGCCAGCTCCCCGTGAATCCGCCGATACCCCCAAGTCGGGTTCTCTTGGGCCAGGCGAAGGACCAAGGAAACGGTGCCCGCTGGCAGAGCCGGTCGGCCAGGCCGTCGATGTGCGTATGTCCATTTCCGGCGTACCAGATCCCGGTGCCATCGGAGCAGGGTCTCGGGCTGGACGAAGAATCGACTCCTGCGAGTTGCCGAAAGAACCTGGCTCAGCCCAGCCAAGACCGCCCGGTCCGCCCAACGAAGAGAAGGCCGCGCCACCTGGCGCCGCAAGACAGCAACCTCGTGACGCAGTACGACAACCTCGATGGCCAGGTCCTCTTGCCTGCTCCATGAGAGACGGACCAGCTGGAGCACACGAACGAAGGCCATGTAGACAAAGGAGAGCGCCACACCTCATCTTTGCCGTCAGGGCAGGCTCAGCGAAAGTCCAGGTGAGCGACCCGGACGGCATTTTCGGCACCCACACGGTCATCATCCAGAGGACTCGTGGTTCCCCCACGATAAGTGGACGGATCGAGTCTTGATTGAGCGCTTGGGACAATAAAGAGGGCCCGCTCGTCCCACCGGCTTCCGTCACCTGACGACCTGGCTCTGACTCGACAACATCAGCCAGGCACTCTCGTGCAGTCGACCACCGGACATCGTAGCGATCGTCGGCGCACTGAAAAAGGCCAGCCACCGCCTGCAGCTCAAGCCAGGTTGCTCCCCGCCCGTGGGCATCGTCGGCGAGAGCAGCAAAGGCATCAGCGGCCTCCTTTCGGTGGTCGCCCAGGCGGTCGAGTTCGGCGCGCCCGATCCTTGCCCACATCTCTGCGATCGGACAGGACGGATCGGAGAGGACCCGGGCAATCCGAGCGGCCGCCTCATCGCGGCGACCCTGGGCGATGGCGATGTCGGCCAAGAGAAGATCGAGATCGTCGCGGTAACGACCGCGGCGAACGGCGTCGTCGGATTCTTCTAGCGACACCCCCAGCTCCTGGTTATTGGCCAGCTTCACCCTCGCATGCAGTAGCTGGACGTTGCGCAGGTCGGCAAGTGCGTCAGGCCGCTGCTCATCGATGAAACGTGCAAAACCCTCCTTCAGAAGACGCCCTGCCTCATCAATCTGGTTGAGATGGCACCGGGCCACGACCTCGATCCACGCGCCCACGCTTTCCATCGCGGAATCGCGTACCGCCCCCTGCGGAACTGGAGATCGAAGGCATACCGCAGCGCCTCTCCGAATCGGGCCTCGTAGATCGCTGCGCTGCCGGCCTCGTACAGCGCGCCGGCGAGGCGCTCGAGGTCCTGCGACAGCCCTGCCTCTGCTTGCGTGGCGTCATCGTGTGCCGCAACGGGCAGCATCCGATAGCGGTTGGCTTGGCTCCGGTAGTAGAGGTCGCTCGGGTTCGGCGAATCTCCACAGTCGCGTCGGAACTCGATCGCCCAGTCGGCGAACTCGCCGAGTTTGTCCCACTGGTGATCGCCCAGGAGGAGAGCACAGTTCCGGGTGATGACGTAGTCACGAGCCGTTCCCGAAACCTTGGCCAGAATCGAGGGACGTGAAGCGAGTCTCCGCACCGCTAGGGGGGCGACGTGGCCGCCATAGAGACTCCGACGGAGCGTCCAGCGCAAGTGGCCCTTCAGGGTTCGGATGCGCAGGTGAGCGAGGTCGTTGATCCGGGCGATCCAGAGGGCCCGACTCTGGGCACCCATCGGTCCCCAACGCTCGATGATCCTGGCGTAGACAAGGCCGGGCGGGTGTTCCAATGGAATCTTTGGAAAGTCTTGCTCCGGCGGCCGAAGGAACAGGGCGGCAAGATCGGGCTCGACACTGCCTCCGTGCCTGGTAACGAAGTCGAGGAAGGCGTCCTCCGTCGCGGTGAAGGGGTCGCCGCCGTCCGAGGGCAGATCCGGCGGGTCGAAGACGTTGTCGAGGTCGGGAAATGCTCTTCGGATGAGCCGTCGATTTCTTTCATCGGGCTCGAACCAGACGATCTCGCCTGCGTCACGGAAGACTCGAACGAGGAGGTCGGTGAGATCAGCGTCGGCAGCGGCGTACCCGTAGATCACGACCGTGCGCCCGTGAGCGGCGCCAACCAGTGCGTCCACTGCGCTCTGGTCGAGCGGCCTCGTGAGCTCCTCGTCGGCGAACGCGAGGGTCTTGACCGCGTCGACCGTTCCGTGAAGCTTGGCAAGACTCCCGGGGGCAATGGCCGCTAGTGGGCTCAGCATCGTGGGGTACTTCTCCGCCGCTCGGCTGAGGCGGAGAAGGTCGCCATCGCCGTAGGCGTCCTCGACGCCCCGGTCGAAATTGGTCGTCCACACGAGCCCCTTCTCTCCCAACACCTGCGCTGCGACAACGTGCGCGGCGTTTGGAGGCCTACGGCAGAGGCGGCCGGCGATCCGCTCCGCGTAGTCGACGCGATAGGTAGTCAGCGCTCCGAAGAGCACCTCAGGGCTCATCGCCGGTTGGGCGAACCGGCCATACCATTTGTGTTCCCACCACCGCTCTTCTTCTGGTTGGTGCTCCCCACCGGGTCTCGTCACCTGTCCCCATCCGAGGCCGCGAAGGACCGCCGACGAGAGGTCCGCGAACGTCGGCAGGTTCGTGGGAGGTGGAACCGAGGCACCGGCACCCAGGATGAGCAGCCAGTTTTTCAAGGAAGGATCGAGTGCCACGATGCCGACCATGCTGGCAGAGTCGCCGTGCGCCGACCGACCCGTCGAGCACCCGCCCCTCATACTCTGGGACTTCCCGCCGTTGCCCTTGATCCTCATGGCCAAGTAGGAGTCTCGAGTTCCAACCGGGTCGGACCGGAGGAACGCGAGCTGTGGGGCGGGGTGAGCAGGACGTGGGCTCATGCGATGATGACGCTCACGCGTTCAGGAGGTCGAGATGGGAGCGGGGGCCGCACCGGCAGGTTGGTACGCCGACCCGCAGGACCAACGAACACTGCGCTGGTGGGATGGTGCGCAGTGGACCCACCACATCCAGCCGGTTCCTCTGCTACCGCCCCCTCCGACCCCAGTGGCCGAGCCGCCGGCCGCTTCCCCGACCATGACGACCTTGGGGCCGAGAGAGGCATTGGCCGCCGGGCAGGCCCTCGGGGCGGGAGGCTTTGTCGCGATCGACTTCGAGACGGCGACGCGTTGGCGCAACAGTGCATGTGCTGTGGGCATCGCAGTCGTCGAAGGTGGTGAGGTGGTCAGGACACAACACTGGCTGATCCGGCCACCGGACAACGAGTACGAACGAATCAATATCAGCATCCACGGGATCACGCCGACCATGACTGCAGATGCACCATCGTTTGGCGAGGTATGGGCAGCGGCTGAGGCTGTCGTCGACGGAAAGCCACTGGTCGCCCATTGGGCCCAGTTCGACTTCTCGGTCCTGAGGCGTTCGATGGCCGACATGGGATCTCCCCCACCCGACCTCACCTACTTCTGCACGGTGCGTCTCTCGAGACGGACGTGGCCGGGTTGGCTCTCATACCGGCTACCCGACGTGGCCAGCGCTTGTGGCCTGTCCTTCCCCCACCACCAGGCCGACGCGGACGCCTGGGCGGCTGCCGAGATCGCTGTCGCCTGCTGTGGTGCGTATGGAGTGCCCGATCTGAAGCGGCTCGGCGATCTCACCGGTGTGCACGGCGGGTCGTGCCTCTTCGACCTCACTTCACGGGTGCCGATCTCCCATCTCAGCGCGACCGTCACCCACGCCGACGAATCCGGTGAGCTTTTCGGGAAGGTGATCGTCTTCACGGGGACGCTCGACACCATGACCAGGAACGAGGCCGCGCAGATGGCGGTGAATTCCGGTGCGACGTGTGCCACTTCGGTCTCGAAGAGGGTGAACTTCCTCGTCGTGGGCATACAGGACGCGAGCAAGGTGACCGACGGGGAGCACTCGGAGAAGATGCTCAAGGCGGCGGACTTGGCCGCCTCGGGGGCGCCCATCGAACTCATCTCGGAAATCGATTTCCTCCGGATGATCAGCGAGTAACTGCCGGGGTCAGCCCACGGCCAGGTCGAGGTCGGCTCCGAGCTCAGAGCGCTCGTCCTCGTTGAGCCAACGGATCGCCGAGGTACCCAGCCCGTCCGACGAGACGTAAAGCACGTCCCGGATGCGCTCGGCGACAGCCCCGATGTGGGTGATGAGCACGATGCAACGGCCGGCGTCGACCTCGGTCTCCAGAGCGTCGAGGGCTCGGTCGAGATTCGCCTGGTCGAGTCCGGCGAAGCCCTCGTCAAGGAAGAGGGTGTCGAAGCGGATGCCAGAGCGACCGGCGATCTCCGCGACGCCGAGGGCGAGCGCAAGGGCGGCCTCGAATTTCTCCCCACCTGACAACGTGGAGGCGGAACGAACGATCCCAGCGATCTCGTCTGAGATGGAGAGCCGGTGATCGAACCGGTACCGTCCTCCGGTCATCTGTGAGAGCAGATCTGACGAGCGCTGGATCAGCTCTGCGATGCGCTCGTTTCGGGCCCAGGCAGGGAAATTCTCCTTCTTGAGCACGTCGACGGCCCGGGCGAGATCGGCGCGCCAACCGATCAACCCGGCGATGCGCTCGTCGATCTCCTTCGCCGTCTTCACATCCGCCTTCGCCTGGTCCGCCATGGCGGCGACCGTGGATGCGGCGGTCTTCGCGGCGCCGACCACTTGCTGCACCGCGGCGATCGTGTCCGGGGCGAGCGGTGCGGCAGCGTTGGGACTGGCAGCGATCTGTCGACCTTCCGGGTCGGCCACTGCCTTCAGTGCCACGAGCTCCTCGACGACGCTGCAAGCGGGCTCGACTAGAGCCGCGACCTCGCCTCGAAGGTTGCTGGCTTTAGTCGTGGCGGCCGCGACCGCTACGGCGGCGGCCGCCTCGAGGTTGCGTGCGGCAGCGAGCAGGGCGGCCGGGGTGCCATCAGGGTCGACGGGTTCAAGGGCGGCGACGTCCACCATCGTCGCCAACTCCGCGATGGCGCCCGACAGCGTGGCTAGCGTCGCCGAACAAGCCGCGCGAGGGGCGTCCACGGTCTGAGACTTCTCGGACTTGAGCGCTGCAAGGGCGGAGCCCTTCTCCTGGACGAGAGCGCCGGCGTCCCGGTGGTCCTTGGCGGCCTTCTCCACCTGGTCCTTGTCGTTGGAGACCGCCCGCTGTGCCGTCTCCACCGGGGACGCAGCCGTGGCATCGACCAACGCCCGCCAGGGTTCGGGGACCTGATCCAGGAGCTCCCTGATTCGCCGCTCCGTATCGGCAATGGCACCTTGGGCTCCCCGCTGTCGTTCCTCGGCAGCGGCCTTTTTGGCTCGTAGGTCATGGAGCCGCGTCGACGCCTCTCTCTCGGCTCCCTCCGCGTCTTCGCGCGCCTGTCCGGCCTTCACCACCTCCGCGTCGGCGGCGCCCGCGGCTTCCTGCGGCGCCACGAGGAGCTTGCCGAGGCCGTCGTTCCACGCCTCGATCTCGCGCAGCACGTGTTGGGTCTGGTCGGCGACGCTCCGGCATGCCTCGACGGTTACATCATCGGGCAGTTCGGTGACGACGTATGCGGGTGGCGAAGGCAGGAGGCGGCCGTCACAGTGCGCAACGAGCTCGCCGTACACCTCGGCGAAAGCGGCGACGCCCGCGCCGAAGGCGCCCACAAGGCGGATCCGTATCTCGCTATGTCGTCGGTGCGCGTCAGCGGCCCGCTCCATCTGGTCCCTGGTCTGGGTCTCGGCCGCTGCCGTCTCCTCCAAGTTCGTGCTCTCCGGTGCGGTCCAGCCGGCCGGGAGCTCCCGATGACACACCGGACACGGGTCTCCGGGCCTGCACTCGTGGGAGGCCGCTGCTGCGTGACTGGCCTGCTGGGCTTTCTTGAGGGCCTGGGCGTCGGCCGTGTGCCGAGCCGTGGCTGTCTCGAGGGCCTCCCGAGCTGTCTCCAGCTCGACCTCGCCCGCGACGAGTTCCGGCAAGGCCCTCCCCACTTCGTCCGCCCGAGCCCCCAAGCGCTCGGCGATGGTCTTCGCGGCCCCGGTGTCGCGCTCCACACCCGCCAGGGTCTCGCGGGCCGCGATCTGCTTCGCAATGGCGAGCCGTTCCGCCTCGACGCACCGCTCCTTGGCGGTCAATGTCGCCAAAAGGAACTCCTCGGCCCCGGAGACCTCGGTGGCAAGGCGGGTGAGAACCTCCCCGCACTCCTCGAGGACCTCGGCCTGTGTTGGGCGGTCGCCAAAGAGACCAGCGAGCTGGCGCAGTTGTTGCGCGACGACGTCATGGACGCCCGCCCTGCCGTGCTCCTCCTCCACGGCATGCAGGGCCGTGGCCATCTGCTCAAAAAGCTCATTGGCACGGCGCTGCGATTCCTCCTCGCCGGTGATCGCGATAGCGAGGCGCTCGTCTTCGGTGACCAGGGGTTGCAAGGTGGCCAGGATCTCCTCCAGGCGCGACATGCCGTCGATGCCCGCTACCCGTAGCGCGGACACGTCCTCCAGGCGTTTCGCCTCCTCGGTCAAGCGGCGAGCTTGCGCGCCCAGCTCACCGAGTGTCTCGGCCCCAGCCTCGGCCCGCGTGGCTAAGTCCGCCATGACCTTGGCCTGTCTCTTGGTGTCCCCGGCATGGGCGGCGGGGTCATCGGGGAGGGCGTGGCGTCTGTCCTCCAAGCGGTCGATGTTGCGCGCCGAGGCCTTCTGGGTGGTCTGGATGGCCTTGCGCGCCCGTTCGAGCGCCGTGAGACCAAGGAGGATGTCGAGTAATTCGTTGCGTGTGCGCTCGTCGGCCTCAAGAAGCTGAGCGAAGCGGTTCTGGGCGAGGAGGATGGCCTGGCAGAACTGCTCTCTATCCATCCCTCCCAGCAATGTCCGGACCCCGTCATCGACCTTCCGGACCCCGTCCTTCTGGCTCAACACCTCTCCGTCCTCGCCAACGCGCCGAAGCCAGGCCTCCTTGGTGCCGAAGTCCCCCCGTCGGTTGGGCCCGACCACACGCACGAGTTGGTAGCGCTCGTCGCCCACGGTGAAGACCATCCGCACATCGATCTCGCTGCAGCCGTCGGTCGAGAGCTCCTTGTAGACCTTTCCACCGAAGGTGGCCTCGCCGAAGAGGACGAAGCAGATTGCCTCCAACAGACTGGACTTGCCCGCTCCCGTGGGACCGACGATGGCGACAAGCTTTTTGTCGGAGAGAGTGAGCGTCGTTGGCGGGTTCCCCCGGTGCGAACGCAGGCCGGAGAACTCCAGGGTCTCGATCTTCACGCGCCGGCCTCCTCGCCCTGCGTCCCGTAGAGGGCCGGGGCGCTGGCCGACGCGAGCAGGTCGGCGGCGAGAGCCTCGGCCTCCGGGTCGACCCAGCCTGTCGCGTCGGCGAGCTCTCGGACGAGCTCAGCGGCGATGTCGATGTCTAGGAGCCCCTCTTCTTCGAGGGGAATGCGCCGTCCGGCGATCGCTGCGCCAACCATGACCCGCAGGATCTTGGCCGTGCGATCGGGGTCCGCGCCAAGCTCGGCATTCCCCGCTAGCCAGCGCTCGAGCATCTCGTCGAGACTGCTGGGCTCGATCTGGCGCGCGGTACCGACCTGTCCCGTGCCGGCGATCTCGGGATGGGCGTCGACGACGATCGCGTCGGGGAGCGCATCGGCCACTCGGAGCCGCAGACCCGGCATCGGTCCGTCGAGGGGGACGGTGACGCGCACGAAGCACCCCGAAACCTCGGACGCCCGGGCGGGGAGGTCCTCCAGTCGTTCGGTGAGCTCGACCAGTCGGCGCCCCGTATCGATCGGGACAGGGGTGATCTTCGGCGCCCCGGTAGCCGGCAGCTCCACGAACACGATGCCCTTCTCCGGCATCTCCTCCCGGGCTTCATCGAAGCGGAAGTGGAGCATGCCACCGGCATAACGGCCGGTGATCGTTCCCGGTAGCGCCTGAGCCCGGTGTATGTGGCCGAACGCGGCGTAGGAAACCGCCGGGATCTGCGCGGTTGATGTGGCGTAGTCGTCACCCATGTCGATACGACGCTCGCTCCCCGCGGGCTGAGCGCCGTTCACGAGGAGATGGGCGGCCCAGATCACCTTGTCCTTCGCCGGATCGACGTTCTCCTTCACCTTCAACCACTGGTCGAATGCGTCGGCGACCCGCTTGATCCCGTCGGTGAAACTGGTTGTCGTCTCCCCGGGACGGTCGAACCTGGCGAAGCTGTGCGGCGTCACGAACGGCACCGTGCAGACCAAGACACGCCGAGAACCGTCGCCCGCTGGGATCGCGACTACGCCGCCGTCTTCAGGGCGATGGAGCCGACCCCGGAAGCTGAGACGCCCTTCACCGGCCAGCGCGGCGAGCGGTCCCCAGGCACCATCGAGCATCACCAGGGGATCGTGGTTACCCGCAACGACGACGGTCGGGGCGATTTCTGAGAGCTGGCGCAGAGCGTCGACGGCCAGTGCCTGGTCGTCGCCACCGGGGCGGTTGTGGTCGAACAAATCACCGGTGTGGACGATGGCGTCGGGGCTGAACTCGCGCAACCGCTCGACCACCGAGGCGATCGCCTTTTCGTGGTCAGCACGCCGGGACTGGGTGCCGAGTTCGATGCCGAGGTGCCAGTCGCTGGTGTGGCCCACCCGAAGTGAGACGGCCTTCGCTGACGGGGCCATCAACCGTCGCCCGGCAGGTTGAAGGGGTCGATCGCGTCGACGTCAGGAGCCGCCGGGGCCGCTTCCTCGTTCGCGGTGGCGAAGGGCGGGAAAGGAACCCTGATCGGGATAGGCGCGGGGATGACAGGCTGGTGGAGCACCATCGATCCGGGGACGAAGAGCGTGGCACGCTCGCGCATCTCGGCGGGCAGGAAGCGGTAGGCATCGAGGTCCCCCGCATCGAGGCGCCCCACCATCTTCACAGCGGCGTTGCGGATCACCGTGGCGTCGACGCTCCCGGCGTGTTGTTGGGCCCCGAGGAGCAGCACCCCCATCGAGCGGCCACGCTCGGCGATGTCGACGAGGAGCTCTCGCAGGGGACTGCGGCCGTGCGAGGGGCAGAACTTGTTCAGCTCGTCGAGCATCACCAGTCGCAGCGGCTCGCGCCCGCTCTCCTGCTTCTCGCGGAAAATGCGCTCGACGAGCGCGCCCACGACAAAGCGCTGGGCCGAGTCGTGCAGCGCGTGGATGTCGACGACCGTCACCTGGTGTTCGAGGGTGGGCGCGGTCACGCCGAGGCGGATGAGGTGTCCCAGCCGGGTGACCATCGCCGCCATGCGCCGGGCGAATGCGGCGATGGTCTGCTGGGAGTTCTGCCCGCAGAAGTCAGCATCGGCGTCGTCGAAGCGGGCCTCGATGAAGCCCACCAGGTCTTCGAAGTCGCTGATGAGCGTGCCGTCGGGGCCCGGCTGGCGAGGTGCGCGGGCAGCGACATGACGCTGGGCGCGCTCGAAGGTGTGAGGTGGGTGATCGTCGGGATCGCGAAGGACCACCGCGCCGGGTCGACTCTGTGCGGGCCACGCCCAACGAAGGAGAGCAGCCCGCACTCGCTGTTCGACGAAGCTCAACTGGTTCTGGTTGTCGTCGGCGTCAGCGATGATGTAGGCGAGTAGGCCCTGGGTGACGAACTCCCAGGGCGTCCAACCGAAGGCCGTCACCTCGCCGGGACGCACCCGGGTCTCCGAGAGTGGCACCACATTGTCGGATCCAGGGCGCGGTGGCACGTAGAGGCCGACGTCAGAGAAGCCACCCGGGTTCTCCACGCCGAGGATCCGCCAGCCGCGACGGGCCCTCTCGTCGAGGCGCTCGTTGGGCCGGTCGATGTGGAGCAGGTCCTCATTCTTCACCGAGAGGACGAGCGCCCGCGTCTGGTCGACGTAGCGTCCGAGCAGGCGTCGACCATCTTCCGTCTCGAAGAGGAGGTACATGAGCGCGAGCAACGACGTGGTTTTGGTGGCGACACCCGAGATGCCGGAGACGTTCACGTGCCCGCCCTTGCGGCCGTTGATGAAGTCGAAGTCCACGTAGACCGGTTGTTCGCGGGCGTCGAGACCCACCGCCAGCCGGTGTTCTGTCTCGTCCATGAACATGGCTCGCAGCCGCTCGGCTTCGCCCTCGACGCGCCGGACCTCCTGGGCGGGCTCCGGCGCGACCCAGCGCTCGGGGCATGGGCGCAGCACCCGGACCTCGGCGCAGCCGACCGTCTCCCCGGGCATGGTCTCGTCGGTGACGCGCATGGTGTCGCTCGACCAGCTCGCGCCCTCGATGGTTCGCTGAAGGCCGGTGACGATCCCGTAGTGGGTGAGGACGTCCCCGTCGGGGAGGGTCTGGTCGACCGCCACGAGGTCGTCGAGCTCGACGCTGGCGTCGGGAATGATGACGACCCAGAAGTGGCCGGTCGTGCACTCCTGTGTCCCGTCCACCACGCCGATCACGCCCGCGTCCCTAGGTGGGCCGACGGCGGGGACCTGCGGAGTTGTTTCGGGTGCGTCGGTGGTGCTCACGTCCGTGCTCCTGCATTCGAAGTCCCCACCGGGGGGACTTGGTCGTATCTGGCTGCGGCGTCCCGCGCCGCGCGGATGGCCCCGGCCGGGTCGCCGAGGAGGTGTCTGAGCCGGGTCTCGAGGGCCCCGATGGGTTGCAGGTTCGCCGGGGCCCGAGGGTCCGTGTGGGCGACGCCCGAGTAGCGCGGGATGAGGGCACAAACCCGGTCCGCGACGTCGCTGGCACGCACTACTCCCCCCGACGCGGGCACGTCGATGCGCACGATGCCGGCCCAGGGGCTGACCCGACCACGCGTGGGCAGACGCAGATAGCACCCCCACGCCTCGTCGCGGAGTCGGAAGAGGCTGGTGCGCTGTCCCGGGCGCGCCAGCGTGCCGGGCACCTCCCGGTGCTTGTCCGCGGGGAGGTACGTCTTGTGGTGCGACTTCACTAGGCCCACCACCTCGACGCTGGCGCCGTAGAGACGATTGAGCGGGCCATCACGGACGACGATCACTCCCTCGGTCGCCAGATCCTCCGCCATGTCCGCCTCAGCGTCGCGCATGCGGCGTTGAAGTGCGGGTAGGAGTTGATCAGCATCGGTACTTGCCAACCCCTCGGTCTGCCACAGCCAGCCGCTGACTTCGGGGAGTTCGGCAGCGTGCCCGTGGGTCCAGAACAGCCGGCGCTGGATGTCGACAACTGCGAAAGTTGGCCGGGTACCAGGGGCGCAGCAGACGGCTCCTACCCCGAATGAGCCCCCGAGACCGCGCACGACCATGCCCGTCTCGAGGATGTCGTGAACACGGAAATCGGTCCGGCGCACCCCGTCGACGAAGTACAAGGGGCCTTCGGGGAGGCCCGGATCCAGGTCGTGGGCGAGGAGAACCCCATCCCCGTCCTCAAGGAGGACGGCCTGCTCATCAGGTTCGGTGTCGTCGTCGATCCCATAGGGGTCGCCGTAGCGTGGGTCAGGCTCGACGAACATCAGGCCCCCGGTCTGCTTCGCGTGCGAAAGTCCAGGTCGCGGTATGAGACCTACCGTGAGCCTCCGCCGTGAAGAGCATACGAGATCGCTGTGACAGCAACCGAGGGGCCTAGCCGCAACCGGGCCAGGCTTCGGATCCCGCTGGGCGGGACCCTCGGGGACGTGCTGGCGAGCCGAGGTCGTTAGCGCTCCCCAGGATCTGCGACCACCGTGGACTCGACCACCCTTTGGAGGGCCTGCCACGCCCCGGGCACGTCGAGGCTACGTGCGGCGTAGGAGACCTCCAGGAGCTCGTCGGGCAGGAGTCTGTCGTACTTTTCGGCAACCTTGTTGCGCACGAGGGCTGACAGCTCGACAGCATCGGGCATCGGAGTGGCGAGCATCGCCATCAGGTGGGCAGAGAGCTCCACCGGTGAGACCTTGGCAACCGATAGCGCCAGGCCATCGCGAGTCGCAGCGAGTCCAGCGGCACCGAGAAGAGCGGTCACCGTGCTTACGACCCGATCACCTGCCCAAAGGAACATGTAGGTGTCCTCGCCGTCTTGGACCAGGCGGCGCTCGTTCAGCCCGTAACGGGCGAAGTTCTGGCGAGCCTCGGTGAGAAGGTCCGCTGCCCGCAAGTCAAGATAAGCAGGGGTGGACGAGGTCTGGTACACGGCGAGCAACTCTTCGCGCACCCGGTCGTGAACGAGTGACCCCGTGCCGATGAACCGCGGTGGCCGGCCGCCGGGGGCCGGTGTGAGATCGATCACCTTGTGCCCAGCATCAACAGCAAGCACCCGCCATCGTCTGCCGGCGAAGATCAGGAACAATCCCGGGGTCAAAGGGAAATCAATGGGAAGTGTGCCGAGCGTCTGGCCGGCACTGACCAGTCGCCATTCCTCCGGCGTGGCGAAGGCAGCGTAGAAACTGTAGTGGTTAACGATCCGTTCCCCGACGCGACCGAGCAGAAGCGTTCCGTCGACCGATTGCACGAGTACCTCGACGGTCCCGAGGTGGCGGAGCAACGTGGCGAACTGAGCCGACGAGATGCCGCTGAAGGGGCCAGGGGCACAGAGGACGGAATGCGCGTCGGCCGCCGTCACACCGCCGTGCTGGGCAATGAGCGAGAGGAGCTGCTGGACGAGCGTCGAGAGATGGAGATCACCGGGCTCGGGCGGCTCGTACCACCGCTCGAGCAGGAGATTCACCATGGCGATGGACTGGACGAGCTCGGCGCGAAGCGAGTCAGGGGGAGGCGTCGAGGAGGTGACCTCGTCCTCGGATACGTAGACGCGCAGCACGGCTGCATCGCCGCGCCGCCCAGATCGACCGAGGCGCTGGCGCATGGCGGCCACGGTGGGCGGTGCCCCGATCTGGGCGATGCTCCGCACATCGCCGATGTCGATGCCCATCTCGAGGGTAGAGGTGCACACGGCATTCACAGGCTGTGTGCGATCCTTCAGACGCTGTTCCACATACTCACGGAGATCCTTCGAGAGGCTCCCGTGATGGGCAAAAAACTCGTTGGGTACACCGCGTTCCTCGGCCATGCGACGCAGGAGATCGGCGTAAATCTCGACCAGGCGACGTGAGTTGGCGAAAATCAGATTGTCCGACCCTCGTAGGACGTCGAACAGGTCCGCCGCAATGGCCAGTTCGTCGCCAGCGACATCGTCGCTTCCCGGGGAACCCGAAGCGCCCACCCCAGGTTGCCCGGGTGCTAGTTCCGGCTTGGTCTTCAGGTAGCCACGGAGTTGTAATTTCAGCGCCTGGCCTTCGTCGTCGGCAACGATGTGGCGGGCGGGCGTCCCAGACCCAGGCCGAAGGAAGGCGGCCGCAGCGCCCATGTCGCCCAGCGTGGCAGAGAGCGCGACCCGCGGGACTCGCCGGCGGATTGCCAGCTCTAGCCTGTGAAGAAGCGACTGGAGTTGAGCGCCGCGCTCCGAACCGATAAAGGAGTGAAGTTCGTCGACCACCACGTACCGCAGGGCGCCGAAGATGGTGGGCATCTGGGATCCCCGTAGGACGAAAAGTGCTTCGAGAGATTCGGGAGTGATAAGCAGCAGCCCGCTCGGCTTGCGCAGGATCTCGCTCTTGTGTCCACCGCTGACGTCGCCGTGCCAGCGATGCACCGGAAGCTCGACCCGCTCAGCCATAGTGGACAAACGCTCGAATTGGTCGTTGATGAGTGCTTTGAGCGGGCCGAGATAGAGGACCTCGACACCAGGTGCGGTTGAAGGCTTCGAGCCAACGGCCGACAAGATCGGCAGGAAGGCCGCTTCTGTCTTGCCGGCGGCGGTGGCTGCCGAAATGATCACATCCGTGTCACCGGCGAGGATCGGGAAGGCCGCTTCGGCCTGGGCCGGACGCAGTTCGCTCCACCCGTGGTCCCAGATCCAGCGCTGCAACCCTGGGTGGAGAAGGGAGAAAGCAGAGGACTCAGAGCCGGAATGTTCTGAGGTCGTCATCGGTGTTGGGAGCGCTTACCGCACTGGGACTGGCCGCAACGGGCACGAGCGCAGCGACTGCCGCAGAAACGGGTGCATCATCCGGAAGCGGGGCGAGGTCGGGGTTCGCCTCGGAGCTAACTTCGACCTCCCCGAGCATATCCTGCCACGAGATCCCTGGGTTCTGCTCGATGATAGCTAGGAAGTTGATGAACTCCTTGATCGTATTGCGTGGGGTGCGAAAGTACGCATCGCCGACCCGGCCTGCGCAGTGCTTCATGAAGGCTGTCAGCCCCTCGTCGGGGAGTAGGTACATGGAGGAGTCACCACCGGCATAGACATTGCGGAGCTTGGTGAGCAGAACATAGAAATCCTCGGGCGACAGGTTGGCGAGACGAAGAACGGGGCCGGAGTAGTCCACCAGGCCGGAGGTCGCGAAAGTGTTCTCGGCCAGACGCGACTGGAGGGCCGGGTAGCTGTAGAGCCCTCGTCGAGTGTCGAGCAAGAACTCCGGAGTGCCCCCGAGTACCCACCCCATGCCGCTGGCGCCACCCTGGAGCGAATCGTTCAGGATGCGCAGCAGTTGCTCGTAGTTAGTGGTGCGTGAGGTCGTATTCGCCAGCTTGTAGAGGTTGACGAGCTCGTCCAAGCAGACGAGCAACCCGGTGTATCCGGCGAGCTTCACAAATCGGGTCAGGAGTTTCACGTGGTCGTACCAGTTGGCGTCGTCGACAATGGTCCTCACCCCCAGGGCGGAGCGGGCATCGGTCTTGGTGGAGAACTCCCCTCGAAGCCATCGCACGGCGTCGGCCTGGAGCTGGTCGTTGCCGCTTTCAGTGCCGTCCCAGTAGGACTTGATGACCGAGGCGAAGTCGAACCCTCCCACCATCTCCTTCAGTGAGTTGAGTCGCTCGGCGATGACGACACCAGGACTCACGCTTCGTGTGCCCGCCTCTTCCACGGCGCTGGAGACGAAGCGCTCCACAACGCTGGCAAGGGCCCCCCCGTCGGGCTTCGCTCGAGTCGACATGTTGTGCAGGAGCTCGGCATAAAGGGAACGGGCCTGGCCACCGGTGCCCTGGAGTCGACGATCAGGACCTAGGTCGGCGTGCAGGGTGACCAGGCGGCGTTCGAGTGCTACGGCCCGAACCAGCATCAAGAAGAAGGTCTTCCCGGACCCGAACTCGCCTATAACGAAACGGATTGTCGACCCGTCGTCCACGACCCGGTTGATGTCCTCAACCAAGGCAGCAAGCTCGGCTGCGCGCCCTACTTGAATATGCTGCTGACCAACCCGAGGCACGACTCCGGCGCGAAGCGACTGCAAGATCGCGTCTCGGTCACGAGGCCTTATGGTCGGCAACGTGGCGTCGGTCATGGCAGCAGCTCCTTCAGCGCAGCAGGGTTGATTTCGAGGACATCATCCCCGTCGAGAACGGGTTCACCACATTTCTCGAGCGCTGCTTCATTGAGTGTCTCGATCGCCGCCGCAGGAAGCAGGCCAAGCTGCGAAGTGAGATCCACAAAGTCGTCGTGGCTCCACACGGGACGGGCGGACAGCTCCCGAAGCAAGCTGGCATAGGCACCACGGAGTCCAGGGGGAGCGATGGATTCCGGCGGGGCCGGTGGCGAGCTGCCGTCTTCTTCGTCAGCGAAGATCTCACCGAGGAGGGCTGCTGCCTTCGCACTCTCAGTCAGTTTGGCTCGGATGGTGTCCTGGTCCAGGACAACCGTGTTGGGGGCCACGGCGGGGGGTGGAGGCGGAATAACTTCCCCTGGAGCCCCAGGTCGCGCTCTGCGGATCACAATGGGCTCGAGAGCCGGCGGTCTCGACGTTCGTTCGTGGATAAGTGCGTACATGGAAGCAGGTTCGAGATCCAGGACCTTGTAAGCCTTCGTAAGGGCGGACACCTGTTCCGGCCCGACGTCACTATTCGCAGTGGCGACGTCGACCAGAAACGTCCCTATCGCTTCGCGCGACCGAGTCCGTGCCACCCAAAGCCCTCTTGGCCGCATTGAGACTCGGGGTCGATATTGCCGCCCAGCGCAAGTGGGCATGGATCCTGTTGTGCTCTGATGTCGGAAGGTGCAGCGCAGCTTGGATCTGATCGGCGACGGCGTCGAGCACGGCATCGCTACGTGCCCCAGGCGCTGCTACCGCCGCAGCGAGCTGGAAGACTGCAGCCGCCGATGCCCAGGCGGGTCCGGCACCGGCTCCAAGACCGTCGACTCGGAAGACGACCGCATGCCCCGCTCCAAGGACTGGACCGGCAAAGCGCACATCCGGCTCCACCCCATAGCCACGAGCGTTGAGAAGTTGGGCCAGGGCTGAGGCCTCCGACTTCGTGAGCTTGCCCGGCGTTTGTGCCGGCCAGCGCCGCACCAGCTCAGCAGCATCGACAACGGCTTCAGCTTGATCAGCGAGCTGCGACTCCAACCACTGCGTCAGTTCGTCGAGGGCACCGCTGGAAGCACTATGGGCCAGCTCAGGCGGTAACAAGGCGGCACCGGCGAGCGAACCCTGTCTGGCCGAGTTTCGGCCCAGCCAGCGACTATAGGAGTCCAACGCATCGGTGCATTCATCCGCGATCCCCTTCAGCACTTTCACAGGAGCAGTGAGGGCTGTCACGTCGGGTAGATCCTCGACTGGGATATGGAATTCAGGACCGAAACTCGAGGACGCCGCCCGGTATGACGCACGTATTCGCGTCTTGTTGGGCTTGATGACCATGCCTTCACCGAATCGCTGGTTGTAACGGATCGAGAAGAGTTGAGCAAACTCATCAGGGCAGCGAAAGGCTGGCGTGCGCAGGTACACCTCGGGGCTCGCTTGGAGCCAGGCAAGCGCCCATAAGGCGGGGATCGGATGACGAGCCATTACGAACCGTCCCAGACCCAACCTGAGGTCCAGGGGGAAGAACGACAGGAGGTGCGAGGGGTCGCGTTCGAAGGGTGGTGGAGGCCCTTGCGGCACACCGGACCGCTCGAGAAGGCCGCGTAACACCCCCAGGAAGTTCGAGGCGTAGCTTTGAAACGAATTGTTAGAGCCGTAAATGCCGAGGAGGCGTTCGACTTCTGCAGCAATCCACGGCAACTCGCCGAACCCTGTTGGTGAGGCAATGGCATCCACAAGGGCACGCCGCTCCAAACCGTAGAAATACAAGAACACGTACCCGATCGCCACTTGCGTCGACTCTCGAGGTCCCGAGAGCCACGACAGATATGCAGCTCGTCCGGCCGGGGTCAGCTCGGAGTACTGCGGCCAGTAGCCCAAACACTCACCAGACCAGTCCGGTTCGGTGAAGTCGACTGGGAGCGCCGGATTGACGAGCGCGGGCTCGCCGCCCCCGTATGGGCGCATGCTGCGAAGACTTTGCCCAAGGTAGAAATTGCCGCCCACGATCGTGGCCCCAGCAACCTGGACGGACTGGCCACCGGGGACCCATGCGGCGTCATCGGGCCGTTGTTCCGACAGCTCCCGTGCGCGCATCCTCCTCGCTAAATCGAGCTGAACTCGTAGCTCAAGGTTCGCACTTGGCTGTCGCCGGAGTGCTTGCGGCGGCGCATCTGACTGGGGACGTGGGGCTTCCGGGCGCGGCTGGGGCCGCTGCTGGACCGGTTGCACGCGTGCTGGGGCACTCTGTTGCAGCAGAGTTGAGCTCCCCTGGTTCACACGCGGCTTCCCACCCAACCAACGTCGTAGACCCAACCAGCCCACCCCTCACGACGAACGTTTCTGTCTGCTACCAGGCCTATCGAGGCTACCGTCCAGGCCTTGTGGAGCGCTCCGGGGATGGCGGGGCCTCACCTTCGGTGAAAAGACATCCCGGATGAGGGGGCGCCGGTCTGACACGGTCCCCACCCCCTGCGGTCCAGGATCTCGCCGGCGTGTCTCCCAGGGTGCGGGGCCCTGGTCGATGGCGCACCCGAACCACAAGCCAGGTCCTCCTGACTTCGATCGTCTTCACCGCTAGCTCGATCTCGGGCTCGGCCCTTCCGGATCCAACACGGAGATATCGGTCGATGCGTCGGCTCAACGCTGCAGAGTCCACTGCATGAGTGCCTCCTGCCGCCCACTGCGAAACCCAGTGGGGTCGCGATGACCCTCACACGCAAAAATAAAGGGTCAACGGCCCGACGCCCGAGAAACTCCAGAAAATGTGGTGCAAATGTGGTGCGGGGGTCGCCCAGACGCGCCACGAGAGGCCGATTCCGGCCCCTCGCACCGCTACAACCTGGACTTTCTCTGGAGCGGACGACGGGATTCGAACCCGCGACCCTCACCTTGGCAAGGTGATGCTCTACCAGCTGAGCCACGTCCGCTTGTTGCCGGAGATCCTAGCAACGACGCGAACGCCCGACCCATCTGCCCGCGGGATTTTCGGACCTCCGGGCGGGACCTCCGACGACGATGGGGCTGGTCAAGCCCAGTGTCGTCCGTTCCGTTCTGCGGCTTTGACGAGCACGGCGAAGGAGTCGGTGAGGAGCTCCCCGAGGTGTGCGACTTCGGGGACGAGTTCCCTACACCCCAGAATGCCGACATAGAGGTTGCCTTCGTAGCTGGCGACCGTCACGTTGAGGCCCACTCCCTCGATCAGGGGCCCCATCGGGTAGAGCGCCACCAGCCGTGCCCCCGCGCACCACAATGCAAAGTCCGGGCCGGCGATGTTCGAAACCAGCACGTTGAACAGCGGGGGCAGATGATCGAAGAGCCGTAGGTTGCCCGCCAGGCGAGCAACGCGGGAGGACAGCGCGGGGAACGCCAGCTGCGCCCAGCCCTGAATGAGTTCCTGGGACAGCACACGCGCCTGATCCTTGGCCAGGCGAGTCCCCGCCGCAATCGTGGTGTAGCGCTCGACCGGGTCGGCGATCTGCGTGGCGAGGGATACGAGCATGGCCGACACCTTGTTGCCGAGCTCCCCGCGTTCGGACTCGGCGCGCCTCGACATCGGCACCATGGCGACGACAGCGTCTTCAAGCCGCTCCCCGCGCTCGGCCAGCAGCCGGCGCAAGGCGCCCGCCACGGCCGCCAGGACCACGTCGTTGACGGTGCCACCGAAGACGCGCCGCACCGTTCTGATCTCGTCCAAAGGCACCTGGGCGAAAGCAAAGCGTCGGTGAGGCGACAGAGCGCCGTTGAGCGACGTGCGCGGGGCCCGGAACGGTGCCGGAGGGGGTACGACGTCATCTTCCTCACGCAGGCGACGGTTGCGCTCGGAGAGGTCGTGAACCGCCCCGAAGGTACGCCGGAGCACACCCGCGGTGCGCTCGGGTTGGCGAACGAGGGCCGACATGGCCGAACCGATCAACTCTGTCTCTGTCGGGATCGGTTCGGGCCGCCACGGTCGAGGGGGAGGCGAGACGACACGCGGCACCGGTCCGGAGTCGAGGAACGATGCCACCACCTCGACCCCCGAAGAGCCGTCGAAAAGGGCGTGGTGGACCTTGGGGACCACAGCGACGTGGCCCGACTCGAGTCCTTCGACGACGTGCATCTCCCACAAGGGGCTGTTCTGGTCCAAGGGGCGACCGGCCAGATCGGCGACGAAGGCCGCCAGCTCTGCCGGCCCGCCGGGCGCGGGGAGACTGGCGCGACGGAGGTGGTACTCGAGTTCGAAGTTCGGGTCTTCCACCCACACCGGGTGATGCAGCCCGAACGGCACCCGCACCACGCGCCGTCGCAACGGCGGAACGAGGTGGATGCGCTCTTCGACGATGGTGCGCAGCCGGTCGAAGAAACGCGACGGGATGCCATCTCCGGTGTCGGGAGACGAGGGGTCGAAGACCATGACCGCCCCCACCTGCATGTGCATGGTGTCGGTTTCGAGAGCCAGGAAGGCAGCGTCCATCCCGTTCAGGCGCTCCATCATCGATCCTTGCCGCCGCCCGACATCAGACACGAACGTCCGTCATCGGCCGGTGTGACCGAAGCCGCCCAGACCGCGACTCGAGTCGGGAAGCTCCCCTTCGGCCACCTCTACGAATTTGGCCTCCTCCACCGCCTGGATGACCAGTTGGGCGATGCGGTCACCCCGGTGGACCTCGTAGGGGGTCGAAGGATCGGTGTTGACCAGCAGGACACGGAGTTCGTCCCGATAGCCGGCGTCGATGAGGCCCGGAGTGTTCAGACAGGTCACGCCGTGGCGGAGGGCGAGCCCGCTCCTTGGCTGCACGAATCCGGCGTAGCCGGGGGGAAGAGCCAGGGCAACACCCGTGGGCACGAGCGCCCGTCCCCCGCCCGGAGCGAGCACGACGTCCTGGCGCGCGATGAAGGTCGGCCCCGGCATCACCCTGGCGCGCATAGGAGGGCACGGGCAGGTCGGGATCGAGGAGGACAAGGGGGACCTCGAGCACCGCATGACCCTATCGTCCATGCCCCGGACAACGCCCAGAAGCGGGCCCGAGGCAGTCCTCGGTCCACCGGTAGCATGCCCCCGGTGCTCGTATGGATGGATCTCGAAATGACCGGGCTCGACCCTGCTCACCACATCATCGTGGAGATCGCCACCCTCGTCACCGACGACGACCTGGCCGTGATCGCCGAAGGCCCCGACCTGGTGGTGCACGCCGGGCCCGAGCAGCTGGGCGCCATGGAGCCCGTGGTCCGGGAGATGCACACGCGGTCGGGCCTGTTGGCGGCGATCGAGGCGTCCACGCTGACCCTCGAAGAGGCCGGGAACCAGACCCTTCAGTTCCTCAAGAAGCACGTCCCGAGCAAAGGCTCGGTTCCCCTGTGCGGGAACTCCATCGGGACCGATCGCCGCTTCTTGGCGGCGCAGCTCCCCGAGATCGAGAACTGGCTGCACTACCGCTCCGTCGACGTCTCGACGGTCAAGGAGCTTTGCCGCCGCTGGTATCCCGAGGCCCTGGCGCAGGCCCCCGCCAAGAAGACCGCGCATCGCGCCCTCGACGACGTCCTGGAGTCCGTGGCTGAGCTGGCCTTCTACCGAAAGAACATCTTCGTCCCCAGTCCCAAGACCGATCCACCTTCGACGGCGCCGGCGTAGCCGACCGTCACCGGCGTTCGCACAGCGAAGAGCAAAGGAGCGACATGGATCTCCGCACCCTGGGCCGTACCGGCATGCGCGTGTTCTCCTTTGTGTCTCGGGGCCATGATGTTCGGCGCGTGGGGGAACTCGGATCACGACGACTGTGTCCGCATCGTGCACAGCGCGCTGGATGCCGGTATCAACTTCATCGACACCGCGGATGTGTACTCCGGAGGCGAGTCCGAAGAGATCGTGGCCAAGGCTCTCGCCGGGGGTCGCCGTGACGGGGTGATCCTGGCGACAAAGGTCCACGCCCCCATGGGCGCGGACCCCAACATGTCGGGCAATTCGCGGCGCTGGATCACGCGGCGAGGTCGAGTCGAGCCTCAAGCGGCTCCGCACGGACTGGATCGACCTTTACCAGATACACCGGCCCGACCCCACCTGCGACATCGACGACACCTTGGGTGCCCTGTCGGACCTCGTGCACCAGGGGAAGGTGCGCGCCATCGGCTGCTCGACCTTCCCGGCCGACCTCATCGTCGAGGCTCACTGGGTGGCCGAGCGTCGCGGCCGCGAGCGATTCGAGTGCGAACAACCGCCTTATTCGATCCTGGCTCGTCAGGTGGAAGCCGAGGTATTGCCGGCCTGTCAGCGCTACGGGATGGGTGTCATCGTATGGAGCCCTCTGAACGGCGGGTGGCTGACCGGTCGCTACCGCAAGAACGAGGCCCTGCCCGAGGGCGGGCGGGCCAGCCGTATGCCTGACCGGTTCTCGGCCTCGCGCCCCGAGGTGGCGGCCAAGCTCAAGGCCGTGGAGTCCCTCATCGAGGTGGCGGACAAAGCCGAGTTGACGCTCACGCACATGGCCCTGGCGTTCGCGCTGACACACCCCGCCGTGACCTCGGCCATCATCGGCCCCCGGACCATGGAGCAGATGACCACCACCTTGGGAGCAGTGGAGGTGGCGCTTCCCGACGAGGTCCTGGACCAGATCGACGCAATCGTCAGACCGGGGACGACCGTCGACCCTTCTGATGCGGGATGGACGCCACCGCACGTCGCAGACTCCTGGCGGCGACGCCGACCGCTGGCCACCCGGGCCGCCACGCGCTCGAGCGCAAGAAGGAGCACGTCGCCATGCCCGAGTCCCCTGCCATGTCGATCGAGGAGGCGACGCGGGCCATCACCGCTCCGGGGCAGATGTTCGAGATGGAGGACGTCGACATCCGGGGCGTCACGACGCGGGTGTGGAAGAACTGCCCGAGCAGCCTGCGCGTGGTGTTGGAGCTCTCCCGGGGACACGGCGACAACGACTATCTCGTCTACGAGGACGAACGCACCACCTACGAGGAGAACTTTCGCATCGCCGCCACCATCGCGCAGACCCTACGAGCCCGATTCGGCGTCGAGCTCGGTGATCGCGTCGCCATCGCCATGCGCAACCTCCCCGAGTGGGCCATGGCGTTCTGGGGGGCGGCCGCCGCCGGGGGCGTGGTGGTGCCGCTCAACGCATGGTGGACGAGCCCCGAGCTCCAGTACGGATTGGCCGACTCGGGCACCAAGGTCGCCTTCGTCGACGCCGCTCGGCTCGACCGTCTGGCGCCCCATCTCGCCGAGCTCACCGACCTCCGGGCCGTGGTGGTCACCCATGAGGACCGCATCGCCGTTCCGGCCCTGCCGAACGCGCCCGTGCCGGTGGTCTCGTTCTCGGAGCTGATCGGCTCACCGGCGGCCGATGTCACGCTGCCCGATGTGGTGATCGATCCCGAAGACGACGCCACCATCTTCTACACCTCGGGCACGACCGGCAAGCCCAAGGGTGCGGTGGGCACGCACCGCAACATGGGTACCAACCTCATGAGCCTCTTTTTTCTCAACACCCGTGCGGGCCTGCGGTCACCGAGCCGGGTAGGGCCGAGAGAGACCGAACAAGGACGTCCGGGCGCCTATCTTCTGTCGGTGCCGCTGTTTCACGCCACCGGGTGCCATTCGGTGCTGGTGGCCAACACGCGCGGCGGGCAACAAGCTCGTGATGATGCACCACTGGGACCCCGAGCGGGCCCTCGAGCTCATCGAACGCGAGCGCATCGTCACCTTCGGCGGCGTACCCGCCATGGTGATGCAGGTGATCGACTCCCCCGCCTTCGCGTCACGCGACACGTCGTCGATCCGGGCGGTCGCGTACGGCGGGGCGCCGGCTCCTCCCGACCTCGTCCGTCGCATCAAGGAGCATTTCCCGGTGAGCGCACCCTCCAATGGGTATGGATTGACCGAGACGTCGTCGGTGACGACCATGAACAGCGGGGACGACTACGTGCACAAGCCCAACAGCGTCGGCCCGCCTGTCCCGGTGTGCGACGTCCGGGTGGTGCCCGACGGCTTCGCCGGTGACGAGCCCACAGACGACCTGCCCACGGGCCCCACCGTCACCGGCGAGCTGTGGATCAAGGGCCCGAACATCGTGCGTGGCTATTACAACAAGCCCGAGGCCACTGCGGCCACGTTCACCAAGGGATGGCTCCACTCGGGAGACATCGCCCGGATCGACGAGGAGGGCTTCGTGTACATCGTCGACCGGGCCAAGGACATGGTCATCAGAGGCGGCGAGAACGTCTACTCGGTGGAGGTGGAGGCGGCCCTGTTCGAACATCCTGCCGTCGCTGACACGGCAGTGATCGGCGTGCCCCACGAGGTTCTCGGTGAAGAGGTCGGCGCGGCGGTCGTGCTGCGCCCCGGCTCGAAGGTGACCGCCGAGGAGCTCGCCCGTCACGTGAAGGAGCGCCTGGCCGGCTTCAAGGTGCCGACGCACTTCTGGTTCCGCTCCGATCCACTCCCCCGCAACCCCCAGGGCAAGGTCCTGAAGCGAGAGCTCCGCGAAACCCTGGTCGGGTCGGGTGGGGCCGGGCCGGGGACGACGACGGAGGAAAGCACCTGACATGGGACTTCTCCAAGGACAACGGGCGGTGGTGACCGGCGGCGGGTCGGGCATCGGCCGGGCCACGTGCCGACGCTTCGCGGCCGAGGGGGCCGCCGTGGCGGTCCTCGACATCGACGGGGACGGCGCCAAGGAGACGGCCGAGGAGATCGATGGCCTGGCATTGGCGGTCGACGTGACCGACGCCGAGGCACTGCGCCTCGCCGTCGACACCGCCGCGGCCCGCCTCGGTGGGCTGTCGATTCTCATGAACAACGCCGGCGGGAGCACCATGGTCGGCCTGGCCGATTGGGATCCCGACGAGTGGGACCGGATCGTGCGCCTCAACCTGACCGGCGTGTTCAACGGCATGCGCGCCGGCGTCCCTCATCTGCTCGCGGGCGGCGGAGGTGCGGTGGTGAACACGGCGTCCATCAGCGCCACCCGACCCTCGGCGGGCGAGACCCCGTACTCGGCAGCCAAGGCGGGGGTGATCGCGCTGACCGCGTCCGCCGCACTGGAGTACGGACCGGTCATCCGCGTCAACGCCGTGGCACCGGGCATGATCCGCACCAACCTCACGCGGCCACTCCTCGAGATCGTGCCCGACGCCGACGCGCTCTACGCCCGGGTGACTCCGGCGGCCCGGGTCGGTGAGCCCGAAGACGTGGCTGACGTCGTGATGTTCCTCTGCTCGGACCTGGCCCGCTTCATCACCGGACAGACCATCGTCGTGGACGGCGGCATGACGCTTCACGGAGCCGGCGTGGACGGCCTCTTCGACCGGTTCTTCCGCGGCGGACACCCCCACCAGCTCTGAGCCCCTCGATGGCGTTCTCCGGATCGGACCGCCCTGGGTACCCGACCCGCGTCATGGTCGCCTACGCCGTTGGCCTACGCTGCGCGGGACCGCACCGCGCCGGCACGCACCGACACCGGCACGGTCTCGCCCGGCGACGAGGTGACAGCGCGTGATCGAGGCCAGGGGTTTGACCAAGCGCTACGGAAGCACCCTGGCCGTCGACGGCTTGTCGTTCGACGTGCGGCCCGGCCAGGTCACCGGCTTCCTCGGTCCCAACGGGTCGGGGAAATCCACCACCATGCGCATGGTGATGGGGCTCGACCGGCCCGACGGCGGGAGCGTGAAGATCGACGGCCGCCGCTATCACGACCTTCCCTGGCCCCTACGCGAGGTCGGCGGCCTTCTCGAGTCCAAAGCCGTGCACCCGGGGCGCAGCGCCTACAACCACCTGTGGGCCCTGGCCCAAACCAACGACATCGCGCCGACACGCGTCCACGAGCTCCTCGAACTGGTGGGGCTGGCCGGGGTGGCCCGCAAGCGCGCCGGGAAGTTCTCCCTCGGCATGACCCAACGGCTCGGCATCGCCGCCGCCCTTCTCGGCGACCCCGGTGTGCTCCTCTTCGACGAGCCCATCAACGGCCTCGACCCCGAGGGCATCTTGTGGGTGCGGACCCTGCTCAAGCGTCTGGCATCCGAAGGACGGGCCGTGTTCGTCTCGAGCCACCTCATGAGCGAGATGGCCCTCACCGCCGATCACCTCGTCGTGATCGGCCGCGGCAAGCTCATCGCCGATCAGCCGGTGGCCGCGTTCGTCGCCCAGAGCTCGAGGGCGTCGGTCCGGGTGCGGAGCCCGAGGCCCGAGCCCCTCACCGCGGCGTTGCACCAGGCGGGTGCAACCCTGCATACCGAGCCCGACGGGACGCTCATCGTCAACGGGCTCGGTGCCGCCGCCATCGGCGATCTCGCCGCCGAGCTCGGCATCGCCCTGCACGAGCTGGCTCCCCACGCGGCCTCGCTCGAGGAGGCGTTCATGGAGCTGACCCACGAGAGCGTCGAGTTCCGCGCCGAGGACGTCCCCCCGTCCGGCGCCGCGGTCACCGAGGTGCGGTCCTGATGGTGGCCACCACCCCCGCACTGCGGGCGCTGCCCCCCGGCCGGTATCGCTTTTCGGGTGCCCTGCGCGCCGAATGGACCAAGATCCGGACGGTGCGATCCACCGCGTGGTGCGTACTGGCCACCGTGGTGGCGGGCCTCGGCATCGGCATCCTGGCCAGCGCCAGTGAGGCCTCGCGCTGGCGCAATGGTGGGGTCGTCAACATGGTGCTGTTCGACCCGACCAGCGTGAGCCTCACCGGGCTCATCTTCGGACAGCTCGCCATGGGGGTCCTCGGAGTGCTCACCATGAGCGCCGAGTACGGATCGGGTTCCATCCGCGCCACCCTCGCCGCCATCCCCCGCCGTCCGGTCGTGCTCGGAGCCAAGGCCGCCGTCTTCGGGCTGGTGGCGTTCGTCGTCAGCGAGGTCGTGTCCTTCGCGGCGTTCTTCGTGGGCCAGGCCATCATGTCGGGATCCGCCCCCACGGCCACGCTCTCGGACCATGTCGTACTGCGCGCCGTCATCGGCGGCGGCCTCTTCCTCGCCGTCCTGGGTCTGTTCGCGCTAGGCCTGGCCACGATCATCCGGCACACGGCCGGATCCATCACCACCTTCGTGGCCATCTTGCTCATCCTGCCCCTGATCGATTCGGCCTTCCCGGCCAAGATCGGCTGGCCCATCGGCCGCTATCTGCCGGCCGAGATCGGCGCCGGAATGACGAGCACCAAGTCGGTCGGCAACCACGTCAGCTTCCTCCCGTCGTTCCCCTTCTGGCACGGCTTCGTGCTCCTGTGCGCCTACGCCATCGGATCGCTCGTGATCGGTGGCGCGCTCGATGGTGCGGCGCGACCCCTGAGCTGCACAAGCCCGCTTCAGAGGAGGCGACGCTCCGACGCCCACCGGGTCAGTTGGTGACGGCTCGACAACTGCAACTTGCGGAGGACGGCGGAGACGTGGCTCTCCACCGTCTTGATCGAGATGGACAGCTCGCGCGCCACCTCCTTGTAGGCATAGCCGCGGGCGATCAGCCGCAGCACCTCGCGCTCGCGCGGCGTGAGCTGGTCGAGCTCGGGGTCGAACGAAGGGACGGCACCACCCGCGGCTCCCGGGTCGGCAGCGAAGGCGTCGAGCACGAAGCCGGCCAGCCGGGGCGAGAACACGGCGTCACCGTCGGCCACCCGCTCGACCGCGTCGGTGAGCTCGGGTCCCGAGATCGTCTTGGTGACATACCCACGAGCCCCCGCCCTGATGACCCCGATGACGTCCTCGGCGGCATCGGACACCGAGAGCGCGAGGAAGCGGACCTCGGGGTGGCTACGGCCGATCGCCTCGATCACCGCCTGGCCACCACCGTCAGGCATGTGGACGTCGACGAGGACGACATCGGGCACACGCTCGTTGATCAGCTCGATGGCGGCGGCCACCTCGTCCGCGTCCCCGACCACCTCGACGGCGTCGCCCAGCTCGGCCCGCACCCCGGTGAGAAAGAGGTGATGGTCGTCCACCAGGAACACCCGCACCTTGTGTCCCGTGTCGGGGCTCTTACTCTCGCTCACGACTTGCTCCCGTCCTGGGCATCACCAATTCGACTTCGGTCCCCTGGCCCGCCACGCTTCGGATGGTCGCCCTCCCGCCGTGGCGCGACATCCGGGCCCGAATGGACTCGGCGATCCCCTTCCGGTCGTGGTCGACGCGGTCGGGGTCGAAACCCTGGCCCCGGTCGCGGACAAAGATCGACACCTGGGCCGGCTCGACCTCCACGAAGAGCGAGACGCTCGGCGCGCCCGACCACTTCGCCGCGTTCACCGTGGCCTCCCGGCCCGCCGCCAGCAGCGCCCCCAGCTCCGGGGTCAGCTCGCAGTCACCCACGGTCACCGAATCCACCGCCACGCGGTGGGCCGCTTCGACGTCTCCTTCGATCACCGAAACGGCCTGGGCCATCGTCGACACCTCGCCGTTGAACGACCCCGGGGACCTGCCTTCGAAGAGCCAGGCGCGCAGCTCGCGTTCTTGCGCCCGGGCCAGACGGGTCACCTCACCCTGGTCGCCGGCGGCGCGCTGGATCAGCGCCAAGGTCTGGAGCACCGAGTCGTGCACCGTGGCGGCCATGTTGGCCCGTTCCTCGCTGCGCACCCGCTCGCGGCGCTCGACGGCCAGATCACGGGCCAGGCGCAGCCACCACGGGCCGAACACGATCAGGAACCCGATGAGGACGACGTTGGCAGCGAGCACCGCCTTCACCGCTGACAGGGTGGATTGGCGCGACGACACCAGCTCGCCCAGGCCGACGGCCACGAGGACCGCCCCCACACCGACACGGGCGATGGTGGCGCGCCGGGTCCGGCTCGGCGATACCCCGATGAGCGGAGCCCGGCCGACGAGCTCGCTCAGATGCGCCCGCTCTTCGTCATCCGCGTCGCGCCACACGACCACCAGTCCGCCCAGTGCGATCGACACCGGCCACGCCAGGTTGGCGGCGAAGGTGAGCCCGATGGCGTTGAGCACGAGGAGGACCGCGACGAGGGCCGAGATGAAAGCCAGCGCCAACCCGATGGTGCGTCGGTCGGCCAGGGCACGGCGACCGATCGACGTCGTCGTCCCCTCGACGGGGATGACCAACCACGCCACGACGTAGATCGCAAACCCGGTTCCGGCCCCTACCGCCACCACCACGAACGCGAACCGGATGAGATTGGCATCGATACCGAATCGCGCCGAGAGGCCACCCGCCACCCCGCCACCCATGCGGTCGGACCTGCTGCGCCGCAGCGGCCCGCGGGTCCGAGGGGCACGCCACCACGCCCGCCGGTGTGGGTGGCCGGCCGTGAAGCCCGGCGACTCGGCCGAATCGCCCGGTGGCGGAGGAGGGGGAGGCAGTCCCGGCGGGACCTGCGGTGGACCGGGCGGGGCCTCCGGATCGGTGCCCGGGAGGGGCGTCACCACGGGCGGGGCCGGATGCGGCGGGTTGGACCCGGTGGGCTCGTCCGGTTCGGAGTGATCGGGGATAGGGCGATGATCGCATGCCCAGGCCAGGTCGGACACCCGTGAGACCCCTGAGGGTCGGGCGGTACTCGGGGTATTCCTCGGGGTCATTCCCGATTTCGCCCGCGTCCTCCTCCGCTGATGATCGATGCATGGACGAAATCACCCCGGACCAACCGACCGACCAACCGACCGCCGAACCGACCGCCGAACCGACCGCCGAACCGACGGAAGAACCGACGGACCGGTTCGTGGCGCCCGACACACCGCTCGAGACACCGCCCCCGCCACCCGGTCCCCCCGACGCGGCGCCCGGAGGATGGCAGGCACCACCTCCGCCCCCTGATCCTCCCGGGCCGCCGCCCGGGGGATGGCAGGCGCCTCCCCCCTTCCCCCCCGCCGCCGATCACCGGCGATCCCTGCGGCGCTCGAACCAACAGCGGATCCTCGGCGGTGTCGCCGCCGGTCTGGCCGACTATCTCGACATCGACGTCGTCATCGTGAGGATCGCCTTCGTGGCGCTGGCCGTCCTGGGTGGCTCGGGCCTTCTGCTCTACGTGGCGGGGTGGCTGCTCATCCCGGCCGGGGACACCGGCCGGGCCGTCGCGCAGGACTTCATGGAGAAGCGGCCGCGCCGGCGCAGCCTCATCGCCATCGCTCTCGGCACCGTCATCGGCATCATCGCCCTGTCCAACCTCTTCTCGAGCGGCCCGTGGTGGCGCCATTGGGACGGGGGGGTCGGGGGTGGCGGGTTCTTCTTCGGCCTGGGCGCGCTGGCCCTCGCGGTCGTCCTGCTCTTCGCCAGCGGACGGCGGGGCGGATCCCCGTTGCGTTGGATGCTCCTCACCACCTTCGTCGCCGTGTTGGCCATGGCAGTGGTGGCTGTCGCCACGGTCTTCTCCGTGGAGGCACTCAGTGGTGTGCCGCTGCGCGGCGGCGTGGGAAACACGCAGTGGCAGCCCACCACCGCCTCCCAGGTGGCGCCGCGCTACCGGCTGGCCATCGGCACCATGCGAGTCGACCTCAGCGACGTGGCCTTCCGCGCCGGCACCACCGACGTCACGGCCAGCGTCGGTATCGGCAACCTCGTGGTGGAGCTTCCCCCCGGGCCGACCGTGAGCGTCACCGCCCACTCCGGCCTGGGCGAGGTCCAGGTGTTCGGCCAGGACAGCGGCGGCTTTGCCACCAATCGGATCATGCAGACCACGGGCACGGCGGTCTCGGGACCTCCAGGGTCACCGACGTCGAGCAACGCCCCGAATCGGCCCCGCATCGTGCTCAACGCCCAGACCGGCGTCGGCGCGGTCCAGGTCATCCGGGTGCCGTGAGAAGAGTCGGAGCGGGGGTGTCAGCTGGCGTCGACGACCTTGCGACCGCTCCCCTATCTTCGTGCCATGCGGATCGTGGTACTCGGGGCTGGGTTCGGGGGTCTGGAGCTGTCGACAAGACTGTCGGAGGAGTTCGGTGAGGACCTTGACATCGTCCTGATCGACAAGAGCGAGGGCTTTGTCTTCGGCTTCTCGAAACTCGACGTCATGTTCGGACGGAAACTGCCCTCCGACGTGTTTCATCCCTACCGTGACGTGGCCAAGCCTGGACTGCGGTTCGTCCAGGCCACCATTCGGTCCATCGACCCGGGCGCCAAGCGCGTCGACACCGATGCCGGACCGTTCGACGCCGACATCATTGTTGTCGCACTCGGGGCCGATCTGGATCCCGGAGCGACACCGGGGCTCGCAGAGGCCGGGCACGAGTTCTACACCGTCGACGGGGCGTTTGCCCTTCGTGAGGTGCTGGAGACCTTCCCCGGTGGGCGCGTCGTCGTCGGCGTCACCTCGACTCCGTTCAAGTGCCCACCGGCGCCGAGCGAGACGACCCTGTTGGTGCATGACTTCCTGACAGAGCGGGGACGGCGCGAGCATTCCTCCATCTCACTCGTGATGCCGCTGGGCGTCCCCATCCCGCCATCGCCCGCAGCATCCGAGGCGCTGCTCGTCGCCTTTGCCGAGCGTGGGATCGACTGGAACCCCGGGATGTTGGTGAAATCCCTCGACCCCCACCGGAAGGTTGCCATGTTCAGCGACGGGAGCGAGATGCCTTTCGACCTGTTCCTGGGCGTCCCTGTGCACAAAGCGCCCGTGGTCGTCGAAGAATCCGGATTGACCGTCGACGGGTGGATTCCTGTGGACCCACGGACCTTGGAGACCGCGTTCGCGGATGTCTACGCCGTGGGCGATGTGGCGAGCGTGGGAACCCCCAAGGCGGGAGTGTTCGCCGAGGGACAGGCTTCGGTGGTGGCCGCCCAGATCGCTTCGAGACTGCGGGGCGGCTCGTCGCCCTCGGCGTATGACGGCCACGGGGCGTGCTACCTCGAGTTCGGCCACGACCAGGTCGCTCGGGTCAACGTCACCTTCTTGAGCGGGGAAGCGCCCGTCGGTGACATCGAGGGCCCCTCGCACCAGATCGCCGTCGACAAGCGCGATTTCGGCACCCAACGCATCAAGCGCTGGTTCGATCGCACCTGGGTGTAGTCGACAAGCTTCGTACGCTTTCCCCGGGACTTCCCCGGGACGCGTCGAGGCCAGCCTCACGGCCGGCCTCGAACGACAACGGGGCGAGCTCGGGACTCGCTGTGGGCCAGCGCCCACAGCGACCGCGAGTCGGGGTTACTTGTTGGGCTGGGGGGTGACCCGCAGGTACGGCTTGATGCGCTTGAAGCCCTTGGGGAACTTCTTCTCGGCGTCTTCGTCGGAGACGGCCGGTACGACGATGACGTCCTCGCCATCCTTCCAGTTCACCGGAGTGGCTACCTGGTAATCGGCCGTGAGCTGCAGCGAGTCGAGGACGCGCAGGACCTCGTCGACATTGCGCCCCGTCGACGCCGGGTAGGTGATGATGAGCTTCACCTTCTTGTCGGCCCCGATGATGAACACCGAACGCACCGTGAGGGTGTCGTTGGCGTTGGGGTGGATCATGTCGTAGAGGTCGGCGACCTTGCGATCGGGGTCACCGATCACCGGGAAGTTGACCGCCTGGCCCTGGGTCTCCTCGATGTCTTTGTCCCAGGAACGGTGCGATTCGACCGAGTCGACCGACAGTCCGATGAGCTTGGTATTGCGCTTGTCGAATTGGGACTTGGCCTTGGAGAAGGCTCCCAGCTCGGTGGTGCACACCGGCGTGAAGTCCTTGGGGTGGGAGAACAGGATCCCCCACGAGTCGCCCAGCCACTCGTGGAAATTGATCGTGCCCTCGGTCGTGTCGGCGGTGAAGTCGGGGGCGATATCCCCTAAGCGGACTGCCATTTTTCCTCCTGCATTCGAGTGCCCGTGGCGGTGGATGGTGACGCTGTTCGGGAGTGTACCGGCCTCGAGGACGATTGTCGACTGGCTGGGTCGACATTCGAGGAACCCATTTGACGGCTGGTCGCTCTGGGAGAATGGGGGCATGGAGCGTGCCCCCGGACGTCGTCTGCCCCACCGAGGTCGTGCCTGTGGGTGAGGCCGTCTGGAAGACCGTCGACATCTCGCGGGAGGGGCCGGTGATCGTCGTGACCATCTTTCGGCCCGAGCGGCGCAACGCCGTCGACTCTGGCACCGCGGCCGCCCTGCTGTCGGCCTTCACCGACTTCGAGGAGGACGACAGCGCCTCGGTCGCCGTCCTGACCGGGGCGGGCGGCACCTTCTGCGCCGGCGCCGACCTCAAGGCCCTGACCGAGGGCGACCCTCGGCCCATCGTCGAGGAGGGGCCCGGGCCCATGGGTCCCACCCGCCTGGAGCTGTCCAAGCCCGTGATCGCCGCCATCGAGGGCCACGCCGTGGCGGGCGGACTCGAGCTGGCGCTGTGGTGCGATCTGCGGGTCGCCGCCACCGACGCGATCCTGGGGGTGTACTGCCGGCGTTTCGGCGTTCCCCTGGTCGACGGCGGCACGGTCAGGCTGCCGCGCCTCATCGGGCAGAGCCACGCCCTCGACCTCGTGCTCACCGGCCGGGGCGTGGGTGGCCCCGAAGCCCTCGGCATGGGCCTCGTGAACCGCCTGGCCCCGCCGGGTCGCGCCCTCGAGGCGGCGATCTCGCTCGCCTTCGACCTGGCCGCGTTCCCCCAGACGTGCATGCGCAACGACCGACGGTCGTTGCTGTGGCAGTGGGGGCTCCCCGAGCCCGACGCCCTGGTGCTCGAGGCGCGCTTCGGGATCGACACGATCCGTAGTGGCGAGACCCAACAGGGCGCGGCGCTGTTCGCCTCGGGCAGAGGCCGCCACGGAGCCCCCCTCGAGGATCAAAGCCCCGAGCCCGGCCCGTGAGCGCCGCGCTCCGCCGCCATCGCTATGCCGCGAGCGACCGTATGCCCGGTTCCGACGTGGTGGCCGCCTTCGACTTCGACGGGACCTTGACCCGAGGCGGGAGCGTGTGGCAGTTCCTGACCGCCATGTGCGGGCGCGACGCGGTCATCTCGGCGGGGATGTCGTTGCTCCCCCAGCTCGTGCGGGCCGCCCTCTTCGGAGGGAAAGCCGCCGACGAGGCCAAAGAGGCGCTGTTCGAACGGACCCTGGCGGGAATGCGAGCTGACGACGTGGCGCAGCGGTCGATTCCGTTCGGTGCGGCTCACTACCACCGCCGCCACCGGACCAAGGTCCGGGCCCGGCTCGACTGGCACCGCCGCCAGGGCCACCGCGTGGTCGTGGTGTCGGCCTCGCCGGACTACTACGTGAAGGCCGCCGCGGCGGAGCTCGGCGTGGACGGCGTCGTGGCCACCCGCCTGGAGGTCGACCGCAACGGAAAACTCACGGGGCACTTCGAGGGAGGAAACTGCCGGGGGCCACTGAAGCGTCAGCGGCTCTTGCAATGGATGGAGACCTCGTCGCCGCCGGTGACCGGCGGTGATGGCCCTCATGACCCCAACGACACGGGGCACCCCTATCTGTGGGCCTACGGCAACAGTGCGGGTGACCTCGAGATGCTCCAAGCCGCCGACATGGGGATCGACGCCGGTCGCCTGGGCCGGTTCGGCAAGCTGCGGAAGTTCCGCCGCCTGGGAGACGTGCTCACCGCCTGGTGAGCACGTCCGCCGCGTCGTGCGCCTCGGTGGCATGCTCTGGGCGTGCGCGTGCGCATCGACGATTCGCCCCAGAGCATCGACTGGGACGCGATCGACTGGGACAGGGTCGTGTCCGACCTCGTCCGCGACGACTTCCACAACGGTCGTCCGGCGCTGTCCCTGAGACGCTCGTTCGAACAGTCCCAGCACGTGGCCTTGGCCCGGGACGAGGACGACGCCGACCACGTCGTCGGCATGGCCCGACTCCTGTCCGACGGCGTCTGTAACGCCTATCTGCTCGACGTGTGGACCCACTCGGCGTATCGCACACGCGGGGTGGCGTCGGCGATGGTGAAGGCGCTCCTGGCGCAGGTCCCCGGCCAGCATGTCGGCCTCCAGACCGACCGAGCCCGGTCCTTCTACGCCGCTCTCGGCTTCCGCCCCCAACCCGAGTTCATGTCGAAGATCGTGGGTCCCTGGCTCGACGCGGGGTCGTCCGGTCCCTGAGGCTCCCTCAGCCGGCCGGCATGGGGAAGATGTGCTCCTCGGCGGCGGTGGCGTCCATGGCCTCGTCGCGTTCGTGTTCGTCCATCGGTTCGAACCGACCCGCGGCCGCCAGCGCCGCCAGGGTCAGCACCGGGTCGCTCGGTGTGCACAGGGCGTGGACGCCGGGGACGCTCAGCACGAATCGCACCCCACGGGTGACCTCCTCGTCGCTCGTATAGGCCTCGTACCACGTGGTGGCGGTGTGGGGACGTTCCCCCCACGGTCGGGCCGCCACCGCCTTGATGGCCATGACACCCACCTCACGGGCCTCGGCCTCGGCCAGCAACACCTCGGCGTCGTGGCGGTAGGCGGGATCGGCCCACAGACGCGGGTTCACGGGGAACATCACGGTATCGAGGTCGTAGCGCCGTAACGCCTCGAGCTGCGCGGCGGGTGTCGTGAGGTTGTGACCGGTGATCCCCACGAACCGGCACAGGCCTTCGTCGCGCGCAGTCATGATCGCCGCCACGGCACGCCCTCGGGCGTCGAGCTCGTCGAGGTCGGTGACGGCATGCATCTGATAGAGGTCGAACTGCTCGCACCGCAGCAGCGTGAGCGACTCCTCGAGCTGCGCCGCGTACCCCGCTGGGGTCATGGCGCATCGTCTTGCACGCCACGAACAAGCGGTCCCGCACCGGTGCGACGAGTGGCCCGAGCAGTTCCTGGGCCCGCCCGTAGTGGGGAGCGACGTCGAGGTGGTTCACTCCCGCCTCGAGCGCGGCGGTGAACGCCGAGGCCGTCACCTCGGGGTCGGTGCCCCAGAAGGCGGCGCCGCCGAGGACCGCCACCGACGAGTGGTGCCCGGTACGCCCGAGCCGGCGGGTGAGCATGCGCCGCTATCCCGGGACCGTGGCTCCGCCCACGAGGTGGCCGGTGTAGCCCACCACCACGTCCGCCACGTCCCCCAGCTGCGGCGCGTCCCCGAAGTCCACGGCGCGCCCGTCGGACGTGACGATGAGGTACCCGGCACCGGTGAGCGTGGGCAGCAGCGCGACCCCGGTGGCCGTGACGCGCACACCGGGGAGGGACCCCTCGAAGGCCGAGTCGCCGAAGGAGAACACCCCGCCGTCCGACGCCACCAGCCAGTAGCCGCCGCCGTCGGGGGTGGCGGCCATGCCCGTCACGGGCCGGGCCAGGCGCAGGGCGCCGGTGGACCCGTAGAACTTGGCGTCGCCGAAGGAGAACACCCCGCCGTCCGACGCCACCAGCCAGTAGCCGCCGCCGTCGGGGGTGGGAGCGATCCCGACCACGGGGGCGTTGAGCGCTTTCCCGCCCATCGAGCCGTGGAAGACGGCGTCGCCGTAGGAGAACACCCCCCCATCGGACGCCACCAGCCAGTAGCCGCCGCCGTCCGCCGTGGCCGCCATGCCCACCACGGGCTTGGTGAGGTGGATGGCACCCGCCGAACCGTGGAAGACGGCGTCGCCGAAGGAGAACACCCCGCCGTCGGACGCCACCAGCCAGTAGCCGCCCGAATCGGGGGTCCCGGCCATGCCCACCACGGGCTTGGTGAGGTGGATGGCACCCGCCGAACCGTGGAAGACGGCGTCGCCGAAGGAGAACACCCCGCCGTCGGACGCCACCAGCCAGTAGCCGCCGATGCCACCGCTCGCCTGGCTGGTGACGGCGAACCAGTTCGACTGGACTCCGTATTGCGAGAACTGTGCTGCGAAGGTGTCACCGGTGATGGTCACGCTCTGGGCCGTTCCCTGCAGCGTCATCTGGAGGACGCGGCCACCGAGGTCACCCAGGTTGTTGCGTTGCGACACCCCGACCGAGACGAGCGTGCCGATCTGCGGATAGGCGCTGTCGATGGCCGACACCGGAACCTGGGCCTGCCACGTGTGATGCGAGTTGCACGCCCCCGCCACGCACACCGAGTCCCCGAGGTCGGGAACCGCCGCGAACGTCCCACCCGCGGTGTACCCGCCCGATGACGACGAGTATTGGGTGCGCGCCACAGTGTCGTTGGGCATGAGGACGACCGTGTCGGCCGTGGCCGTGACGGCCGCGTCGGTTTGGGCGTTCTCGTTGGCGATGCCCGGGTAGTACTGGCACGCCGTGGAGTCACAGATGTCGGCGTAGCCGAAGTATCCCTGCAGGCTCCCGTACGTGCTCATGACGTAGGACCGGACGGCGACCGCTTGGGCTTCGAGCTCGTTGAGCCCGAGGCCGCCACCGAGGGTCGCCCACGAGGCCGGGGACTCCGAAGGCGTCACGTCGGCGACGTACTGCCCGAGGGGCAACACGTTCACGGTACGGGCATCGTTGTCGGAGTTGACCGTCCCCTGCACCGTGCCGCGCACCGTGATGTTGCTGGGCAACTGGCACAGCTGGAGTGCCTCGGCCGCCAGGTTGCCATCGGAGGGGAACGGCTCGGCTCCGGGTGTGGCGGTGGGATCGACCACTCCCGTGGCCACCGGAGCTCCCCAGTTGCCGTTCCCGCCGCAGCCCCCCGCGCTCGTGTAGACGTTCCACACGTCGCTGGTGGATCCCGGGGTCGCCAGTGAGAACCGCGCTCCCCAGTTCGCCGGCAAGGCCGTCCCGTCGACGGAGAACGGTGACTGGGAGGTGACGATGACGTCGTTGCCGGCGTTGGCGGTGAGCGCCACCGTGACGGGAGTGGAGGCGTCGCTCCACCCGTTCGGCATGGCTCCCACCGTGGTCTGACCGCCCGCGGTCAGCGTCCCGTAGTACGTGCTCAGGATCTGCGCCGAACTGAGCCCGGACAGCGCATAGCCGAGCGCACCCCACTGGCCCATTCCGGCCCCCGATCCAAATCCGTGGCCGGTCAGCGAGACGCTCGAAAAGGGATAGGCGGCCGCCGACGTTGCCGGCACCAGGGCGAGCAGGCCCGAGAATCCCGCCAGAACCATGACCGCGGGGACGACGCGTGCGACGGCGCGGCGCCGTCGGGGGGATCTGGTGTGGATAGCGCCGATGGTAGCGACCAAGACACCGACAGAGGCGGACGCCCATGCCTGCGGCGCCTGCCGCCCGGCGCCTACGGTGGCGAGACCATGGTCAAGGGCACCTGATGGACCGGCCTCGCTCACCACGAACCGCACTGGCGGCCCTGGTGCGGCGGCTACGGGCGAAGGCCCTCGGCGCCGACAACGGGCTCGACGGGCTTCTCCCCCGACAGCAGCTCAGCGTGCTGTACGAGGTGCTGCTGGGACGCAAGCCTGATCCGTCCGGGGTGACGTCGTATCTCCCCGGCCTGCAAGACGGCACGATGTCGGCGTCGCAGCTCGCCGAGTGGATCTATGCATCGAGCGAGTGGTGGACCGTCGCCCCCTTCACCCAGCTCGCCCCTGCCCTGCATTTCAGCCGCAGCCTGTTCGTGCGCTCGTTGCCGAAGGCTCGTCGTATCCTCGACCTCGGGGGCACCGCACTCGGATCCGACAAAGGGGCCATGGTCCTCATGGGCTACCCCTACGCCTTTGACGAGCTCGTCGTCGTCGACCTTCCCCCCGATGATCGCAACGAGCTCTACAAAGAGAGCGTATCCCGCACCGTCATCCAGACCGAGCTCGGTCCTGTCCAGTACCGCTATCACTCCATGTCGGATCTGACCCAGTACGCCGACGGTTCGTTCGACCTGGTCTACTCCGGCCAGAGCATCGAGCACGTGCCGGTCGAAGAAGCCGAGCGCGTCCTGCTCGGGACGGCGAGGATCCTTCGACCCGGGGGGCACCTCGCCCTCGACACGCCCAACGCACGCGTGTGCCGGGTCCAGCAACCGGAGTTCATCGACCCCGATCACGACTACGAGTACACCCACAGCGAGATGATGGACAAGCTGCACGGTGCGGGATTCGAGGTGCTCGAGGCCAAGGGTCTGAACCTGGCGGCGCGATCGGTGGCGGAAGGAACGTTCTCCGTGCAGGAGGTGGCCACCAAGCGGGGCCTCTTCGCCGAGATCGAGGACTGCTATCTCCTCAGTTACCTGTGCCGCAAACCCTCTGGTTGAGCCCGACGTGGTCTTCAACACGGCGACGACGACGCCTCTTTTGACCAGGAAGTGTCCAGGACGGGACCACGTAGGCTTCCCGACCGCGAGGAGGCAACGTGCTGAGTGACGAAACCGGGCAACCCGACCGACGTCGGGAAAGCTCGCCCGACCCCGGCGAGGACGCCGCGGCGCAGGCGTATCTGGACGAGGTGCGTCGAGAGATCGACGACGAGGTCCGACGCCGCCGGGTGTCGGGCGACCTCCCTCCCACCATCGAGCGCGAGCTCGACCAGCTCTTCCTGGCCCACTCGCCTCTGGGGGGCCGGGGGGCGGCACTGCGCGACATGCTGCGCCTCGTCGACGCCTCGGTGTTCATCGACCCAGTGGTGCCCGTCGAGTCGCGCCGCCCCGGAGGGACCACGGTCAAGCGGGGACTGCGGTCGCTCAGCCTCTGGTATCTCCGCTATGTGACGCATCAGGTGAGCGAGTTCGCCACCGCAGTCAGCCGCGCCCTGCACGTGCTCGATGTCCAGGTGACCGACCTCCGCCACAAGGTGGAGGCGATGACGGTTCCGCCCTCGCTCGCCATCCGCGTCGCCTGGGCGCACAACGTGGCGGCGTGGTGGGTGCCGGCCGTGATCGGCGAGCTCGCCGATCACGACGGACGCGTGCTGCACGCCGCGTGTGGAGACGGGTGGCTGGTCGGCGCGCTGGTGACGCGCCAGGTGGACGCCTACGGCGTCGACCCTCGCTCGGCGGTGCCGGGGCCGGAGCTCGATTCCCTGGACCTGCGGGTCGAGGACATCGTGGAGCATGTCGGGGCCGTCGCCCCGGGCTCGCTCCACGCCGTCGTGCTGTCTGGAGTCGTCGAGGGATCGGGATACGTCGAGCGCCGCCGGCTCCTCGAAGGTGCCGCGCGGTGCTTGTCGCCCCAGGGAGTGCTGCTCGTCCACTCCCTGACCCCGGCGAGCTGGGACGGCGACGACGCGCCCGTCGAGGCCGACATGGCCGCGGCGCGGCCCTACCGCCCCCGGACGTGGACGGCGGTGCTCGATGACCTCGGGCTCAAGGCCGCGGTGGCCGAGGGACCCGACGGTCGCGACTACCTCGTGACGGGTCGCCGTACCGGTGGTCCATGAAGGTCGCCTTCGTCACCCCTCGATACGGCGTCGAAGTGATGGGGGGAGCCGAGTCCGCGGCCCGACAGCTCGCCGAACACCTCGTCTCCGATTGCGGTTGGCAGGTGGAGGTGTTCTCGACCTGTGCACTCGATCACATCACGTGGGACGACGTGCTGCCCCCGGGGGACAGCGTGCTCAACGGCGTCACCGTGCACCGCTTCGCGTCGAGCTCGGGTCGTGTCCCCGAATTCTACGAGCTCGACGGCAGGCTCCGGGTTGCTCCGGCGGAGGCGAGCCTCGAACAGTCCCGGCGCTGGCTCGAGCTCAACGGCCCGGTCACACCAGACCTCGTCGAGGCGCTCCGTTCCAGCGACGCCCAGGTGGTCGCCTTCTACCCCTATCTGTACTACCCGACGGTGGTGGGCATCGAAGCGACCACCGCGCCCGCCGTCTTGCATCCGGCCGCCCACGACGAGCCCGCGCTGTACCTGAAGGTCTTCGACGCCACGTTCTCCGACGCCGACGCCATCTGCTACCACACGGCGGCCGAGCGCCGGCTCGTCCAACGCCGCCACCGTGTGGCGCAAATTCCTCAAATCGAGCTGGGCTTGGGGGTCTCCCCCGTCGTCGATGGGGGGCGACGGGGTGCCGACATCCTTGGTATCGGTGATCGTCCCTATGTCGTGAGCGTCGGCCGCGTCGACGACCACAAGGGCTCCTCGATGCTCGCCGCGTTCTTCCGCCTCTACAAGAAGCGCCACCCAGGGCCGCTCGCCTTGGCCCTCGTGGGACCGATCGCGGCGACCATCCCCGAGCACGAGGACATCGTCCTCACCGGCGCGGTGACCGAGGCGGACAAGTGCGACATCGTGCGCGACGCCGTGATCTCCATATCCCCCTCGGCCCTCGAGTCTTTTTCCCTCGTGGTCCTCGAGGCCTGGGAACAGTCGGTGCCGGTGGTCGTGAACGCCACGTGCGACCCCACCCGAGAGCACTGCGAGCGGTCAGGCGGAGGCTTGTGGTTCGGCTCGTACCGCGAGTTCGAGGCCGTCCTCGAGCGCCTGAGTGGCGATGCCGAGCTGCGAACGCTGCTCGGCGTCCGCGGCCATGCGTATGTGCAGCGGTACTACCAATGGCCCACGTTGATCCGCCGCTACGGCTCGTTCCTTACCAGCGTGCGCCGGCGCCACGAGTTCGCCGGCGCGTGAGGGATCAGAACCCGGCCACCCCGACGACGGGCTGGGTCAAATGGATGTCACCGGTGGAGCCGTAGAACGGGGCGTTCCCGTAGGTGAAGATCCCGCCATCGGACGCGGCCAGCCGGTACCCGCCCCCGCTCTGGGTCGCCATCATCCCCACCACCGGCTTGACCAGAGGGAGATCTCCCGCCGAGCCGAAGAAGGGCGAGTCGTAGGCGAAGACCCCGCCGTCGGAGGCCACCAGCCAGTAGCCCCCGGTTTGGGTGTCGGCCGCCATGCCCACCACCGGCTTGGTGAGGTGGATGTTCCCGGTCGACCCGTGGAAGACGGCGTCGCCGTAGGAGAAGACCCCACCGTCGGACGCCACCAGCCAGTAGCCCTTGCCGTCGGACGTGACGGCCATGCCCACCACCGGTTTGGTGAGGTGGATGTTCCCTGCCGAGCCGTAGAACTTGGCGTCGCCGTAGGAGAAGACCCCACCGTCGGACGCCACCAGCCAGTAGCCGCCACCGTCATGGGTGACGGCCATGCCCACCACCGGCTTGGTCAGCGCGATGTTCCCCGCCGAGCCGTCGAAGGCCGCGTCGCCGAACGCGAAGACCCCGCCGTCCGAAGCGACCAGCCAGTAGCCGCCGCCGTCATGGGTGTCGGCGATGCCCACGACGGGCTTCGTGAGGAAGAGGTTCCCGGTCGACCCGCAGAACGGCAGGTTCCCGTAGTTGAACACGCCTCCGTCGGACGCCGTCATGTCATAACCGACCGGGCTTCCCGAGGGCGCGTTACAAGGGACCTCGACCACCGGCGACGGCAACCCTGCGTTGCCCGTCAGCTGCGGGTCGTGATGGAACATCGGCCACGCCCCGGTCTCGTTGGCGGTGGCCCCGTTGCTTCCGGTCACCTCGTAGTGCTGGATGACACCCTGGTTGCTCGAGTTGTACCCGGCCAGCGTGAGGCCGAGGGAGCCGTTGGGGTCGTCGGTGACGAGCGGTGAGTTCTGGAAGGCCAAACCGGCACTCTGGCCCAGCGTGGCGACCAGGGCGCCGGACTTGCCGTCGAAGATCTGCACACCGGCTGTCGTCGGCACGATGGCGTCCTGGTACCCACCCCCGGTGAGATCGGCGGACACGGGGGAGCCGATGACCTGTCCGGCCGTGGCGGTGTGCCAGATGGTGGCGCCGGTGACGCCGTTGAGCGCCCAGATCGATCCGGTCGACCCCACTCGGGTGCCCTCGAGGACGTCGAGCTGGCCGTTGCCGAGAATGTCGGCCAGGGCGGGACTGCTGGTGGTGGTGCCGTCGAGCTTCTCGATCCACCGCGGGTTGCACTGGGAGTTGACCTCGATGAGATCGTTGGTGGTGCTGGCACCCGAATAGGTTGCGCCCGTCCCGAAGACGATCCCGACGCTGCCGCCCATTTCACCGACCGCAGGTGAGGACTGCACGGTCTGATCGGTGTTGTACTCGCACACCAGGCCGGCGCCGGGGTTCGTGCTCCCCGAGTTGCCGGTCGGGCTGAGCACCCGCAGGTGCCCGCCGTTGGTGTAGGTCGTGCCGTAGGCGGAACCGGCCGAGGAGTCGCCACCTTCGACGATGTAGGTCCGGCCGTTGTCCTCGACGTCTCCCAGTGCCGGCGTGGTGAAGTTGCTGTCGGCCTGGAACCACGGGAAGCCGGGCAGCATGGCGCCGTTCGACGCGTTCATGGCTTGGCCGACTTCACCGAGCGAACCGGCGACGACGTCGGTCCCTCCGTTGAGGTTGCCCACGGCCATCGACGCCTGCACGGCCTTGGCCGGTGCGGTGTCGGTGGACGGGTTCTGCACGTTGGTGAACCACATGGTGCCGCCCTGAGGCGTGATGCCGAGGTACCCGCCCGAGGTGGGGGTGGCGGCGTTTCCTTCGCCCACGAACACGGAGTCGAGCCCGCCTCCGGCGGTGACCGCCACCGACGGGGTGGAGTCGACGGGCACTCCGCCGGTGCTCACGGGCCATCCCGCCACACCCGCGCCCGACGCCAGGTTGAACGCGTACACGTTCCCCGCCCTGTCTCCGACGACCACGGAGGGCCCTCCGGCCAGGGTCGCCACGTTGGGCGACGACAACGCGATCGGACCCCCGGCGTCGTTGAGGGTCTGGGTCCATTCCAGCGTCAGCGACACGGCGTGGGGCTCGACAGCCGCCTGCGCCCCGGACGAGCTGACCCCCAGCAGCGCGCCGGCCACCACGGCTACCCCGAACACCACCCGGCCTCGCCCGGCCCTGCTCGAGATCCTGGTCGCGCCCTGGAGCTCACCGGGCGTCCCCACCGAGTCCGGTGTCGGGGCGCGTCGGCGCCGTATGCAGGCCATTTTCACAATTGCCACCCCTCAATGTCGAACATGGCTCTATCGACAGCGGTCGAGAGAAGCTTTATCGACGGCGGAGCAACAGGCGCAGGCGCCGCCCCACGGCGCCGGCGACAGCGGGCACACCTCCGTGCCGATACAGATGGGCGATGCGGCCGAGGTCGTGTCCGAGACCGGTCGAACCGGCCTCCACCGGCGCCGCCGCCGGTGCAGGCGCGCCCGGGTGGGGCCACTCGGGCTCGTCGGGCGCCCTCCGGGGCTCTGCGCAGAACGAGGCCAGCGGGGCGAGCACCACCGACCACCGGAAACGCGTCGCCACCGAGGCGGCGCGCGCTCGGCACACCTCACGGGCCCGGCGGTCACCGAGCAGGTCCACGAGCGCACCGGCCACGGCGTCGACGTCCCGCCCCGGTACGACGGTCCCGATCCCTTCGGCCGAGATGATGTCGGCGAAGCCGTCCCCGGCGGTGGCGACGATGGGCAGTCCCGCCCACAGGTAGTCGAGCATGCGGGTCCGGAACGAGTACCTCGTCTCGAGGTGGTCGAGATGCAAGCTCACCCCGACGTCGGCTTCCATGAGGTAGTTCTGCCGGTCGTCGTAGGCGACCCAGCCGTCATTGAAGAACACGTGGGTCTCGGCCAGACCCAGGGTGTGGGCGAGCCGACGGGCCTCGGTGGCGACGGCGGACTCCACGATGTCGGGCTTGGGATGGCGCATACCCAGGAAGTACAGGCGCACCGTGGGCCGCGCCACGCGAACCTTGTCGATGGCGAGGATGAGGGTCACCGGGTCGAACCAGTCGTAGAGACCACCCCCCCAGATCACGACGTCGTCTTCGGACCCGATGCCCGGCACCACTCCCCGCAGCGCCGGACGGGTGTGCACCGGCGGTTCGTCGGGCAGGCCGAAGGGTACGACGTCGATGAGCCGACGAAGGGTGGGGTCGTCCTCGTAGGTCTTGGGATTGACCCTTCCCATGGCGGCCAAGAACCCGAGCCAGAGGTCTCGTTGCTTGTCGCTGGCGCAGACGAAGAAGTCGCCTCGTGCCAACTGCTCCTCGAGTGTGTGCACCGTGTTGGCGACGTTGACCGAGCGCTCGGGTTCGCTGTCGCCTTGGGTGAGCACCAGCGCTTCGAGGTGGAGGGGGTCGTAGAGGTCGAAGAGCATGATCTTCTCCGACCCCCGGAACTCGGGCACGTTGTGCAGGAGATAGCCCTGCACGACAGCGACGTCGCACCAGCGTTCGAGCTCGGCGAAGCGCGACCGGTCCGCCGCCTCGACCGCGAACAGCGGAGACGTCACGTCGCACAGCTCCGACGTCGTCGCCAGCACCACATCGGACTCGACGGCCAGTGCATGGGCGATGTGCCAGGCGCGGATGGCCGGGCCGGCCATCTTCGACGTGAGGACGTCATCGGTGATGACCACCACACGGGCGCGCGTCCCGCGTCGGCTCGCAGGAGCGGGGCCGAAGGTCGTGTTCACACCGCCGGTCACCCCGGAGGTCTCAGAGGAGCCGACTATCATCGCCCCGATGTACGCCCGGTCCCCGCGCGCCGACCGATGCTCGCCATGGATCGAGCCTAGTGAGCGCATCAGCGGCTATCGCACCAACGGTGGTGCGGTCTCGTGACGACGAATCGTCACCCGTTCTGATGCGAACGCGCGTTCTCGTCCTCACCTTCGACCCGCTCACCGATGCCATGGCGGGACCGGCCATTCGTGCCTGGCACCTGGCCCAGGTGTTGGCTTCTCGCTTCAGCGTCACGCTGGCCAGCACGGTGGGAGCCTCACAACACCACGATGCCATGCGGGTGTGCTCGGTGACCGACGGCACTCAGGACATGGCCTCGCTGGTCGACCAGTGCGACGTCGTGTTCGCGCCGACGAGCGTGGCACGCCGCCATCCTGAGGTCAGGTCCAGCGCTGTCCCTGTCGTCATCGACATGTACATCCCCACCCATCTCGAGAACCTCGAGCGCGGGGGTCGGAGCGACGAGCAGCATGCCCAGGCCGTGGCCCACCAGGTCTCGGTCATCAACGAGGACCTCGCCCGGGGCGACTTCTTCCTCTGCGCGAGTGAGCGGCAGCGAGACTTCTGGCTCGGTGCTCTGTCTCACGCGGGTCGCGTGAATCCCGCCACGTACGACGACGACGTGACGCTGCGTCGCCTCATCGATGTCGTGCCCTTCGGGCTTCCTCCCGACCCGCCCCAGGCGGCCGGGCCCGTGCTGCGTCGCCATTTCCCCGCCATCGGCGCCGATGACCCGGTGATCGTGTGGGGAGGTGGCGTGTACGATTGGTTCGACCCCGTCTCCCTGGTGCGGGCAGTCCACCGGGTCCGCGCCAGCGTCCCCGACATCCGCCTCGTCTTTCTGGGCATGAGCAATCCCAACCCCGACATCGCCGAGATGAAGCGGGCCGCCGAGCTGCGGGCCGTCAGCGCCGAGCTCATGCTCACGGGCTCCACCGTCTTCTTCAACGATCAGTGGGTGCCCTATCAAGACTGGGGGAGCTATCTCCTCGATGCCGACATCGCCGTCAGCATGCACCTCGACAACCTCGAGACGCGTTTTCCTTCCGGACCCGCATCCTCGACTACCTGTGGGCGCGACGACCCATGATCCTCACCGGCGGCGACGCCCTGAGCGACCTCGTGGCCGAACAGGGGCTCGGGATCACCGTAAAGTCCGGTCACGTCGATGGCATCGCGGACGCCCTGCTGCGACTGCTGACCGACGGCCTGCCCGAGGCGGACTTCGGACCGACGCTGGACCTGCTCCAGTGGCCGGTGGTGTCCGAGCCCTTGGTGCGCTGGTTGGACAGCGCGCGCCGTGCCCCTGATTCGCCCGCCCTCGAGCTCCGATGACCCCGGACCACCGTCGACGACCCCTCCTCGCTCGGACGTCGCTTGACGCTCCTGCGGGGCAGTGGCAATCCTACGGACCGTGAAACGCTTCTTGCAGCGTGCTCAGGGTTGGATCGAGCGCAGGGCCTTCGCCCAGCTCCATGCGCGTCTCGATGCTCTCGATGCCCGTCTGGAGACGCTCGTGACGCTGGAGCGTCGGCTGGGCGAGGTGCAGGCGACGGTGGAAACGACGGCCGCCCGCGCCGCGGCGTCGATCGAGTACTCGCACGGCGCGGTGGAATCCGAAGCACGGGTGACGAGAAGGATAGAAGCGATCGAGCACCTGCTCGGGGCGAAATCACCGAGCGACGCTTGACGGCGACAATCCGCCTCGCCTTCGATCTCCAAGCGCTGCAGGTCGACGGCATCGCCGATCGGGGGATCGGTCGGTACGTGGCGGCGCTCAGTGCCGCGCTCAACCGTATCGACCGATTGGCCGCCGGCCTGCTCGCCCCCGAGCTGCCCCCGCCGCTGGGCCTCCCGCCGGAATTGGCCATGCGCGGCCTGGTGCACTGGGACGACGTCTCAACGATGCGGGCGCTCGTCACCCGCGGCGGCCACCTCGCGCACCACATACCTGCGCCGTTCCTCCACAGCGGGCCCCTCGACCCCTCGGGCCTCTTGCTCAGCCCCCACTGGGAGAGCCTGGGGCTTCCCCGGGTCGTGACCGTGCACGACCTCATCCCTCTCCGCGCCCCGCATCGCTACCTTCCCACCCCCGCCCACGTCGATCGATACCGGGCCCGAGCGGCGTGGGTGGCGGCGGCCGACCTGGTGCTCACGGACTCGGAATACTCCCGTTCAGAGGCCATCGCGTTGCTCGAATGCGACCCCGACAAGGTCGTGAACATCGGGTGCGGCGTGTCACCGTTCTTCACGCCCAGCGACGGTACCGACGGCGAGCACTTTCGGTGGTACCTGGGTGAGCTCGAAGACCGTCCCTTCGTCCTGACCGTCGGCGGGAGCGACGTCCGCAAGGGGACCGAAAGGCTCATCGCGGCCGTCGGCCTTCTGGCGCGGGCCGGCTTCGACCTCCGGCTCCTCGTGATCGGCGAGCTGACGCCGCAATGGCGCAGCAGACTGGAAGATGCCGCCTCCTCCGCGGCGATGACCGGACGCGTGGTCCTCGCCGGTGCCGTGGGAGACGAGCTCCTGCGGGCCTGCTACCGGCGAGCCGCGGTCACGGTGATGCCGTCCCTGGCCGAGGGCTTCGGCCTGCCCGTCCTGGAGTCGGCCGCGTGTGGCACGCCCGCGCTCGCCTCGGCGACCACGGCCCTGGCCGAGGCGGCCGCCACTCCCCTCGCCACCTTCGACCCCGCCGACACCGACGCCGTGGCGCGCGCCATCGCGGAGCTGCTCTCCGACGAGCACCGCCAGGCGCAGGTCCTCGAAGCGCAACGGGAGCTGGCCACCCACTCCACCTGGGACGCGGTGGCGAGCAGAGCGGGCGCGGCCCTCGACGCGATGGGGACGCGCCTCGGCCCATCGGCATGGGCGCCGGCGCCGCTCCCGACCCGGGTGGCACTGGTGGGGCCGCTCCCCCCCATCGGTGGTGGGATCGGCGTCTACAACGGCCGCCTCCTCGAGGCCGTCGCCGGTGCCGTGGCCGTCGACGCGGTGACGCCCATGCACGCCGCACCCGCACTGCCCGCCGGTATCGGCCACTTCCCCATCGACTCCTTCGGGGTGGACACGCGTCCCGCGTCCTACGACGCCGTGATCTACACCCTGGGCAACTCCGACGGGCATCTGTCGACGGTGGAGACCGCATTCCGGTACCCGGGGTGGATCTGGCTCCACGAGGCCCGACTGCCGGCCATCGCCGTCACCGCCCTGGAGTCGCTCGACGACGAGGCCTTCGCCCGCTCACTCGGGTGGCTTCTCGATCGTGCCTACCCGGGCCGCGCCCCCCACCACGGCGCGCGCCGGGCGGGGCGGTCGGTGCGCGACCTCGTCGCCGCCGGGGTCGGACTGCTCCCCCTGTTGGCCGAGCGGTGCCGCGGCTTCCTGGTCAACTCCGAAGTGGCCCGACAACTCGTCCTGCTCGATCTCACCCCGCTCGCACACCATCCTCCCATCCACGTGCTTCCCCCCGCCTGCCCCCCGGTGGTGGAGACACAACGGTCGCCGATCGAGCACGACGCCGTGGTCGTGGCGTTCGGCATCGTGTCCATGGCGAAACGGCCCGACCTGTTGGTGGATGCCGCCGCCGCGGCCCGGTGCCGACTGGCGTTCGTCGGACCCTGCCCCCCGTTCCTGGCGCAGGTCATCGGTGACCGCGCCCGCGCCCGTGACACCCTCGACCGCGTCGAGGTCACGGGAACCGTCGACGAACCGCAATGGCGGGACTGGCTCGAGCGGGCCACGCTCGCGGTGCAGCTCCGAGAAGGAACCAGCGGCGAGTCCTCGGCCGCGATCCTCGAAGCCCTGGCCGCGGGGGTGCCCGTGGTGACCAACCTGGCCACGGCGGCCGAGTACCCGACGGGGACCGTGTCGTATCTGCCCAGCGCCGATCCCGACGTCGTGGCCGCCCGCGTGCAAGAGCTTCTGGCGCATCCCGAGGAGCGACGATCGCTGTCCGACGCCGGGATCGCGTTCGCCTCGGCTCACCAGTTTGGCGACTTGGCCCGCACGCTAATGTCGCTCGTGACCAACTGACCGGTCCGACCATGACGACCAACGAAAATGGCACTTCCGGCTCCTCGGACCAGGTGGACCTCGACCGTCTGATCGGCGAGCTCGAGACCGAAGCGGCCCGTCGGCGCGCCGAGCCGGGCTACCCCCATGATGCGGATGCTCGGCTCCACTTCGAGCTGACCCGAAGGGCCCCGAACCCGTCCCCTTCGTCGGCGATGAAGGAGGTGGTCGCCCCGGTCGAAGAGGTCGCATCCGCCGAGACGACCGCGTCTCATCGACACAGCCCCGACTCGGGGGGCTCGCGACGACACGACCGCGAGGTGCTCGGGCGACGTCTCGAGGAACTCGACGCTCGGGTGACATCGTTGGGGATGGCCACTGCCGGCGCCTTGCACACCCTCATCGATCGACTCGAGCAGGTCGAGGATCGCGTGCGGCACCTCGAACCTCGAGACGACGAACGCGCGCCGTCGTCGTCGCCACCGGGAGACAGCGCGGCCCTGGCGCGGTGGCGGGGCCGGTTGCCTGAGACCCTACCGAGCGGCGAGCGGGTGCTCTACGCGCAGGTCGACGCCGACGCGGTGGTGGCGGCGCTTCGGGCCGAGGGCATCGACGCGTACGGCATCACCGGCACCGAGTCCGGGCATCGCCCCGGACCCGATGTCGGTTCCGGCGACCTCCTCACCCACCTGCGCGCCGTGGAGGACGACGCGCTCGGCGCGGTGGTGTTGGCCGGAACGCCTGACACGATGAGCCCTCACGTCGTAGGGCCGCTGGTGGCGGAGTTGCGCCGCGTGGCAGGGACTGTGGTCATCATCTCCGAAGCGCCGTGGTGGTGGCGGTCGCGGCTGGGGGCGGTGCGGGCCGACCTGGCCGAGGGTCGTCCCCTCGACCCCGACACCTGGTTGCACGCCTTTCACGGCGTGGCCATGGCGGGAACAGGCGAGTACGACCCGACCGGGCAGAGCTACCGCGTGGTGGTGCGAGCCCAGGAATGAGGCTCGGACTGGTGGTCCCCCGCTACGGGGTGGACGTCGTCGGGGGGATCGAGCATTGGCTGCGGCTGCTGTGTGAGCACCTCGTCTCCTTGAAGCAATGGGACGTCGAGGTCTTCACCACATGCGCCGTGTCCGCGGCCACCTGGGCCGACGAGTTGCCGCCCGGTGACCATGCGCTCAACGGGGTCGTCGTACATCGACGTCGCTCGGTGTCGGGCCGGGATCCCCGCTCGGGCGAGCTCAACGTGCTGATCCGACGCTGCCCGGAGGCGGTCCCCGACGCGCTCGCCCGCCGATTTATCGAGCTGGTGGGCCCGGTCTGCCCCGACGTGCTCGACGACGCGGCGGACGCTGACTGCGACCTGGTGGCCGTGACCCCCTATCTGTTCTGGCCCGCCGTCCACGGTGCCGTGCGTCTGGGCCGACGCGTCATCTTCCACAGCGCGGCGCACGACGAGCCCGAGCTCCATCTCCCGATCATGGACGAGGTGTTCCACGCCGTGGGGGGGTTCGCGTACAACTCCTACTCCGAAAAGGCGTTGGTCGAGCGAACCTTCCCCATCGCCCATCTCCCCGCCAGCGTGATCGGCGCCACCGTCGTCGAGGGATCGGGCGATCCCGGGGCGGCGCGCGCCGCCCTGGGCCTGACTCCCGGTGAGTCGTTCGTGTTGTGCGTGGGTCGGGTCGAGCGGGCCAAGGGATCCCACGTCCTGGCCGACCTGTGGCGTCTGTACCGCAGCCGGCGACCCGGTGCCCCGCGGCTCGTCTTCCTGGGCCCGGTGCACGAGGGCCTCGAAAGCGACAACGACGTGGTCGTGGCCGGTCGACAACCCGAGGACATCAAATGGGGAGCGCTCCAGGGGTGTGAATTCGCCATCACCCCCTCGGCATGGGAGTCCTTCAGCCTGGTCGTCCTCGAGGCCTGGCTGGCCGGTGCCCCGGTGGTCGTGAACCGCCGGTGCGCCGCCACGCTCGAACACTGCGACCGCAGTCAGGGAGGCCTGGCCTTCTTCGACTACGCAGACTTCGAGACCATCACCGACCGGCTCCTGACCGATGGCGCGCTGCGCGAGCGGCTGGTGCACAACGGTCGGTCCTATACCCAGCGCGTCTTCAATTGGTCGACCATCGTCGATCGCTACGCGGTCCTGGCCGACCGCATCCTGGCGAGGACCGGGCCCGCGCCACGGTCCCGCCGGGCTGATCGATGGGACCGTTAGGATGAGCGACGTGGGTCGTCATCCCCTGTTGTCCCTGATCGCGGCGCGCGCGCGCCGCTCGCTCGGCATGGAGGAATTGACACAGCGACTCGATGCCATCGAGTCCGGCGTGGCGGAGCTCCACGCGGCGCGCTATCCGCACGGGCCGCTGTACTTCGGCGATCACACCGCGCTGGTCTCCACCCGATGGGGCGCCAAGATGCTGGTGGACACCCGCGATGCGGCCATCGCCCCATGGATCGTGCTCGACGGCCTGTGGGAAACCCATGTGACGCAGTGGTTGCAGGACACGTTGCGGCCCGGCCAGGTGTTCGTCGACGTCGGTGCCAATGTGGGGTACTTCACGCTCCTGGGCGGCCTTCTGGTCGGTCCGGAGGGACGGGTCGTGGCGGTCGAAGCCCACCCCGGTCTGGCCGAATTGTTGCGCCGGAACGTGATCATGAACGGGCTCTACGGGTACGTCACGACCTGGCACCGGGCGGCGTGGTCGAGCACGACGACCCTGCAACTGCACCAGAGGCTCAACTTCTCGGGCGCATCGAGCGTGGGGGCCATAGGCCAGGACGCGCTCGATCGCCTCGGGGACAGCGAAGAGATGGTGGAGGTCCTCGCCGTTCCCCTCGACGACCTCCTCGAGGGCCTTCCCCCGGTAGACGTCTTGAAGATGGACATCGAGGGGGCCGAGGTCCAAGCGTTCGCCGGGCTGTCGCGGACCCTGGCGGCCAGCCCGGGGATCTCGGTCATGTTCGAGTGGGCTCCGGAGCTGATGGAGGCGGTGGGCGACAACGCCGAGGCGCTGCTCGACCTGTTGGAAGGCCACGGACTCCATCTGCGGCTCCTCGAGGACGGTTGCTCCTCCATCGAGCGCGCCAAGCTCCTCGATCTGCCGTACGGGAACGTCGTCGCCGCACGCTGATGGCGCCGGACACCTCGGTGGTCGTCGTCTCGTACCGTCCCGGGGACTGGCTGGCGGAGTGTGTGACGTCGGTCCTGTCCCAGGCGGCCGAGGTCGTGGTGGTCGACAACGGGTCTCCGGGCCGAGAGGCGGCGTCGGTGGCATCGGCACTGGGGGCGCGCGTCGTCCACTCCTCGGTCAACCTCGGATTCGCGGGGGGCATGGCCCTGGGCCTGCGGCACGCCCGGGGGACGCTCATCGGGTTGCTCAACGACGACGCCTGTGCCGGCCCGGGTTGGATCGACACCGCCCGGGCGGTGCTAGCGGATCCCACCGTGGCCGCGGTGACTCCGAAGGTGGTCCTGGACGGGGTGTTCGCGGAGGTCCTGCTCGACGACGATCCCTGGCACGCTCCCGGTGACGCCCGCCCGCTCGGTCGCCAGCTCCGGTCGGTCACAGTCGGCTCGACCGACGTCCTCGAGGAGGTGACCGGCGCCGGCGTCTACGACACCGAGCGCGCCATCGTGGACGGTGCGCCGTCCCGGTGGCGTTGGACCTCGGGACGCCGGCCCTTCTACGTCCCGGTGGCGGACTCCCCCGTCACCGACGACATCGTGGTCAATGGCGAACCGGTCCCGGTGCGGACCACCTGCCGGCTCGTCAATCACGCCGGCTCCTACCTCGAACGTCACGGCGTGGCCGGCGAGTACGGCCTGGGCGCCCCCGACGACGGTCGGTTCGATCAACCCGCCGAGCGTTTCGGGTTCAGTGGCACGGCACCCGTGTTCCGAGCCGAGACCTTGCGCCGGCTCGGCGGGCTCGCTCCGCAGTTCTTCGCCTACAACGAAGATACCGACTGGTGCTTGCGGGCCCGGCTCGCCGGGTTGCGCATCCAGTACGAACCCGGTGCCACCGTGCGCCATCGTCTGTCGGCGACAAGTGAAGGCCCCCGGTCGCCCCTGGTCCGCTTCCTGGCACAACGGAATGCCCTGTTGTGCCTGGCCCGCAACGCGCCGCTCGATGTGGCGCGACACCACCTGTGGTCGGCCCTGCACGATGACCCCGCACCCGAGCTCCGGCGAGCGGTGCTCGGAAAGCTTCCCTGGGCCCTGGCGTCGCGCGCCGCATGCGAAGGCTCTGGACCACGACGCCTCGCCACGTCTGGGACCGCTGGGCCGGCGCTGACAGTGTGTGGGACGACAGCCCCGCCCACCCGGCCCCTCGGTGACCCCAGTCGCCGGACGGTTCACGGTGTCGGCGTCCGCACGGCGTCGACGATGAGATCGACGAAGCGCGGCCGCGCCTTCGCCAGGGAAAAGTCGTCGGCGCGGCGCCGGCCGGCCTCGACGAATTGCGCGCGCAACCGTTCGTCTTCGAGCACCTTGTGGACCGAGGCCGCGAAGAGCAACGGCTCCTTGGACGAGAGCAGCAGCCCGGCCCCGGCCACGGTCTCGGGGATGGCGGAGTTGGCGTAGGCCACGATGGGCAGTCCGTGCCCCATGGCTTCGACCAAGGGGACGCAGAACCCCTCGTGCTCCGACGCGCAGACGAACACATCGGCGTTCCGGAAATAGGACTCGAGCTCCTCTTCCGACACCGATCCGGTGATCGAGACCGCATCGGTCAACCCCAACTCGGCGATGAAGGCGGAGAGCGCGGGACCGTACGTCTTGCCGAGCGGGGTGCCGACAAGAATGAGCCGGGCCCGGTCGTTGTACAGGCGCCGGTACAACGCCAGCATCTTCACCAGATCGTGTTGCGCCTTGTGCGGCGACACCTTGCCGACGAAGAGGAACACGGGACCGCCGTCGGCCTTTTCGTTCGCCAGCCGGCGCGACAGCGCCGGGTCCGGTGGTGCCGCCGCGGTCATGTCGATGAGCAGCGACGCCACCGCGGTGCGCTCGAACCCGACGTCGAGGAGCTCCTCCTCGTTGAAGGCGGAATCGGCGATGGCGAGACGACACTCGTCGGCCACCCGGGTGACCTGGGAGCGGCCCAGGCTCACCTCGTGGCCCACGGCGGGCTCCCACCCGTCGAGGAGGGTCGCCGGGGTGATGTTGTGATAGTTCAGCAACTTGGGCTCGGATCGACTGGCGAAGATGTCGAACACCGGACTCCCGATCGACGCCTGGTACATGAGCCAGCGACCCTTGGTGGGTCGTCCCAGACTGCTCATGGGCCGGGCGAAATCGACGAGGTCACGCGTGCACTCGCCGTAGAAGACGTCGGACTCGATGCCGACCTGGCGGAGCGCTTCGGTGATCGCCACGGTGTGCACACCGATGGCGTCGCGACTGGCGAGCGACGGGATCACCTGGTCGACGCGCACCGGCGGCATTGTACTCATCGCCGTTACCACCTCCGGTCAGGGAGCGATGGCGCGCACGGGTGCGTTGAGACGTGTTTGTGCCAACGACCCGTCGAACGGGGCGTCACCGAAGGAGAAGATTCCTCCGTCCGCGCCCACGAGCCAGTAGCCGTATCCGTCGAGCGTGGCCGCCATGGCCACCACGGGCCGCGCGAGGGTGTACGCGCCCAACGAACCGAAGTACGGTGCGCCGAAGGCGAACACCCCACCGTCGGCGCCCACCAACCAGTAGCCGGCCGTGTTGATGTCGACGGCCAGGCCCACCACGGGGGCGTGGAGCCGTTTCTTCGCCATCGACCCGAAGTACTGGGCGTCGCCGAAGGCGAACACCCCGCCGTCCGCGCCCACCAACCAGTAGCCGTGCCCGTCCACCGACGGCGCCACTCCCACCACCGGAGCGGTGAGATGGAGGTTCGAGACCGAGCCGTAGTACCCGGCGTCGCCGAAGGCGAACACCCCGCCGTCCGCGCCCACCAGCCAGTAGCCGTGCCCGTCGCGCGTGGGTGCCATGGCGACGATCGGTTTGGCCAGACGGACACCGCCCATGGATCCGTAGTACGGCGCGCCGCCGTAGGCGAAGACCCCGCCGTCCGCGCCCACCAGCCAGTAGCCGCCGCTGTCGGGGGCTTTGGCCACACCCACGACCGGCGCGGCGAGTGCCAACCCATCGGCGGAGCCGCAGAAGGGGCTCCCGAAGGCAAAGGCGCCACCGTCCGATGACGCCAACACGTATCCCGGGTACGCCCCGGACGGCACGGCGCACGGCGACCGGGGTGGCGCGCTCCCCGTCACGCCGGTGCGCTGCGGGTTGTCGTGGAACATCGGCCACGTGGTGGGCCCGACGGCGTCGGCACCGTCGGACCCGAGGATCTCGTAATGCCGGATCTCGCCCTGGTTGGTGCCGTCGTATCCCGCCACCGTGATCCCGATGTCACCGTTGGGATCGTCGGTCACGAGCGGCGAGTTCTGGAACCCGAGGTCGGGGCTGAGCACGGTCAGCTCGGCCCCGGTGGCCCCGTCGAGGATCTCGACGCCGGCCGTGGTGGGGACGAGGACGTCGGGAGTGGCCGGCCCCCCCAGGTTGGCGACCACCACCGAACCGATGACCCGGCCCACCACCGGCTGCTCCCAGATGGTGGCACCGGTGGCGTCGTCCAGAACCCAGACCGAGCCCCCCGAGCCCGTGTCGGTCCCCTCCACGACCTGCAGGCTCCCCTCCCCGGTGGCGTCGGCCAGGGCCGGGCTGCTCGTCGTGGCCCCGTCGAGGGTCTGGGACCACACCAGGTTGCAGTCGGTGTCGAAGACCTTCACGGTGTCGGTGTCCGACGCGCCGGAGAAGAACGCGCCGGTCCCGACGGCGATACCCATGGATCCACCGGGGAGGATGGGGCCCACGGCGGGTGAGGAGTCCACCGTCTGTGTGGTCTGGTAGTCGCACAGGACTCCCCCGTTCCCGTTAAGGATGCGGAGATGTCCACCTTGCTGATAGGTGCGCCCCACGGCGTACCCCGCGGTCTGGTCGCCTCCTTCGACGATTTCGTTCGCTCCCGTGCCGTAGAGGTCCCCCACCGCGGCGGTGGAGAACACACTGTCGGAGGTGAAGAAGGGCCAGCCCGGGAGGGTCGCTCCCGTCGTCGCGTTGAGGGCGTACTGCTCCTGGTCCAGCGAACCGGCGACCACGCCGGCGGTGCCCTGCAGGGTGGCGGCGGTCAACGATGCCTGGACTCCGGCGGCGGGTTGTCCATCGCTCTGCGGATCGACGACGGACGTGTCCCAGAGCTGCGAACCCGACGCCGAGTACGCCTCGTAGCCACCCTGGCCCGGATCGGCGGCATTGCCGGCGCCGACGAACACCGAGTCCTGTCCGTCGGCCTGCGCCAGCACCGACGGCGACGAGTCGATGGGCACCCCTCCGTCGTTGACCGGCCATCCGGGCACCGGCGACCCGTCCGCCAGGTGGTACGCGTAGAGATTCCCACTCCGATCGCCGACGACCACGGCGGGGCCGATGCCGTCGAGCGTCGCCACGTCGGGAGAGGACTCGGCGATGGGATGCCCCTGGTCGGCGAGGGGCCCGGTCGCCCAGGTGAGCGTGAACGTCGGCGACACCGGCTGGGCGGCGGCTGGCGGCGCGGCGTCCGGTGCACCGACCACGCCCACGACGCACGCACCCGCCCCGGCGACCAACACGGCGATCACACGACGGGGGGAACGGGCCTCCCCCCAGGCACGGCGCGACACCTTCCACATCGGGCTTACCGAACGCGACAAGCGACGCCGTCTGCGCAGGACATGGAGCGAGGGTGCCTCAGCTCAGGCTGGCGGCACGGATGTCGGCGTGGAGCTGCAACGCCACGGTGCCGCGCGACCGGTCCGGGTTCATCACTTCGAAGCTCCCCTGCTCCGCGCTGTCGTAGAGAATGCCGAGGCGGTCTTTGACGTCGACCTTCACGCTGTAGGTGCCGTCGAGCAACGGCATCTGCTCGAAGCTCAGGTCGGCTCGTCCGGCGCCGACGGGTGCGTCGAAGGGCCGGTCCAGGATCTCGGTGTCGGAGCCGAAGATCAGCTTGCCCTCCTGGTCGTGGATCTCCAGCGCGAACACCACCCCTTCGACCGCGTCGGTGGCCTCGAAGGCCACGTGCACCGTCAGGGGCTCCCACGGCAGGAGATAGGGGCGCGCACCGACACCGGGATGTTCGACCTCGACCGACGAGATCTGTATGGACCGGTGCAGGGCGGCCTGCAAGGGGATCTCGGTTTCTTGCGGGGCAGCCCCGATCCCCGGACCGACGGTGTTGAGGTTCTCGTGGTAGATGCGCACGGCCTCGGCGGCGGGGCCCGACCCGATCATGTCTCCCGAGCTCAGCACCACGGCGAAGTCACAGATCTGGCGCACGAGGTCCGAGGAGTGGGTGACGAACAGGATGGTCCGCCCGTCGTCCTGGAACTCCTTGATCCTGGCCATGCACTTGCGCGAGAAGGCCTCGTCCCCCACGGCCAGCACCTCGTCGACCACCAAGATGTCCGGGTCGACGTTCACCGCCACGGCGAAGCCCAGGCGCACGTACATCCCCGAGGAGTAGTACTTGACCTGGTTGTCGATGAACTGCTCCAGCTCGGCGAAGGCCACGATCTCGTCGAAGCGCGTGTCGACGTCCTTGGTCGACAAGCCGAGCAACGACGCGTTGAGATAGATGTTCTCCCGTCCCGACAATTCGGGTTGGAACCCCGCCCCGAGCTCCAAGAGCGCCGCCAGGCTGCCCCGCACCACGACCCGGCCCTCGGTGGGCTGGAGGATCCCCGACACGCACTTGAGGAGCGTGGACTTGCCCGAGCCGTTTCGTCCCAGGATCCCCACCGTCTGGCCCTCGGGGATCTCGAAGTTGATGTCGCGCAGCGCGAAGAAGTCGTGGTAGGGATTGCGGCCCGCGTGCAGGACGCGTTCTTTGAGCGACTGGTACTTCTCGGTGTAGAGCCGGAACCGCTTGGTCACGTTCTCCACGTCGACGGCGATGTTGACGGTCAAGACGCGCTCAGAGCTCCTCGGCGAAGTTGCCCTCGAGCCGACCGAACACGATCATGGCGCCGAACAGGAGTACCAGAGACACCGCCAGGACGGTGAGGTCGGAGGCCACGTACCAGTGGATCCCGTACCGAGCCATGACCCCGTTCGGGATGAGCGCATGGTGCTGGGAGGCCAACGTCGAGCGGGGATGGACGACGTTGTAGAAGACCCGCTGGAACGACATCACCACGGGGCTCACGGGGTTGGCGAAGTACAGCCAGATCAGGTGCGTCCCGGGGATGCCGAAGATCGTGTGCTTGATGAGCCCGTCGTGCACCCGTCCCGAGAACGAATAGATGCCGGGGATGGCCCAGAACCACGCCATCAACAGCACCTCTACCAGGTGCTGGGTGTCGCGCAGGTAGACGTTCACGGCCGAGAGGAAGACAGCCAGGGCGGCGGAGAACACCATGATGGCCGCCAACGCCGGGACCACGAGCCACAGCGCGCTCCAGTCGGGCCGGTGCCAGAAGGCGATCATGAACACGAGCAGGACGATCGACTGGAACAGGAAGAACATGAAGGCGGACCCGACCGCGGCGAGGGAGAGGATCTCGCGGGGGAAGGCGACCTTCTTGACGATGGCCGCGTTGGACACGATGGTGCTGGTCCCGGTGAGCACGGCGGTCTGGAAGAGGTTCCACACCAGCATGGCCGAGAACATGTAGATGACGAAGTTCGGGATCCCGTTGGGCAGGAAGAAGGTGAACAGGACGTAGAAGACGGCCAGGGTCAGGGCCGGGTTGAGCATGGACCACAAGAACCCGAGGGCGGAGTTCTTGTACTTGACCTTGATTTCCTTGCGCACCAGGAAGAAGAACAGCTCCCGGGCCCGCCAGAGCTCCCCCAGCCGCAACCAGATGTTCACTCGGGCGGCGACGATCCGGGTCGGCTTGGACCGCGACGCTATGCGGGCGGCGCGCTCTGCGATGTGACGTTCCTCGTCGCCGACGAGAGCCGGATCCGGCCCGGCGTCGGCAACCGTCTGATCGACGGCGACCGACGGTGTCCCCGTCTCGGACTGGACGTCGGTCATGGGAACGCTCGGTTCAAGCCTCCGGGCCCCGTGCTCAGCGGTTGGCCGCCTGCGGGGTGGAGTGCTCGATCACGTGGTCGATGAACCCGTAGTCCTTGGCCTCCTCGGCGGTGAACCACCGGTCACGGTCCGAGTCGGCTTCGATGCGCTCGATGGGCTGGCCGGTGTGGAACGAGATGCGCTCCGCCATCATCCGCTTGAGGTAGACGATCTGCTCGGCCTGGATGGCGATGTCGGTGGCCTGGCCCTGCATCTGCCCCGACGGCTGGTGCATGAGGATCCGGCTGTGGGGAAGGGCAAAGCGCTTGCCCAGCGCCCCGGCGCACAAGAGGAACTGTCCCATCGACGCGGCCAGGCCCACGCAGATCGTGCTCACGTCGCAGCTCACGTACTGCATCGTGTCGTAGATGGCGAGCCCGTCGGTGACCGATCCCCCCGGAGAGTTGACGTACAGGGCGATGTCGCGCTCGCCGTTCTCGGCCGCCAGGAGAAGGAGTTGGGCGCAGACCTGATTCGCCACGACCTCGTCGATGGCGCTGCCCAGGAAGATGATCCGTTCCTTGAGGAGGCGCTGGAAGACGTCGGCCGAGGCCAGGTCGGGCAGATTGCCGGTCCGCATCGACGCGGGCACGTCTGCGACCAGGGGTGATGCGTGGGTCGAGTGGGATGCCATGGCACGAGGCTACCTGGGATGGTGCCCCGGGTCGGGCAGGGTACAGCGAGCGGACCGATAGGCTCGACATGTCCCGGTAGGCGGCGCGATGCCGGCGGTGGGGCGCTGCGGGCGTGGCGGAACGGTAGACGCGCGGGGTTTAGGTCCCCGTCCCTTTCGGGGGGTGGAGGTTCGACTCCTCTCGCCCGCACTCGGGCCCTCGGTCGCGAGAACACGGCAGGTGTCGAGCGCCTGCTCACCCACCTGATGCACACAGAGAGCTGCGAAGAAGATGATCACGGGCCGCGACATCACCATCGAGATCGGTGGCAGGACGCTGCTTCGCGACGCCTCGTTCATGGTGGGCCCCGACGACAAGGTGGGGCTCGTCGGTCGAAACGGGACAGGGAAGTCTTCGCTGGTGTCGGTCATCTGCGGGCAACTCCCTCCCCACCTGCGGGTGGCCGGGGACGTCGACGTCCAAGGGACCGTCGGCTTCCTGCCCCAAGTACCGACGGCAGGAGGCCTGGGGCTCGAACCCACCGGCTTCTCCCACGTGCTCTCCGCCCGGGGCCTCGACGTGCTCGATGAGGAGATGCACAACGCCCGTAACGCGGTGACGGCCGACCCGACCACCGAGGCCATCGCCCGGTTCTCCGATATCGAGGAACGCTACGGAGCCGCGGGGGGATACAGCCTCGAGGGTGAGATCGCCCGTCTGGCCGAAGGGATCGGGCTGCGTCAGGACACCCTGTTCGACGACATCGATTCGCTCTCGGGTGGACAGCGTCGGCGCGTCGACATCGTCCGGGTGCTGTTCGGCCGTCCCGACACGCTCGTCCTGGACGAGCCCACCAACCATCTGGACCTCGCCGCCAAGCGCTGGCTCACGGCCGAGCTGTCGCGCTTTTCGGGCGCCATGCTCGTCATCAGCCACGACCTGAAGCTGCTCGACCGGGTCATCACCAAGGTTCTGAGTCTGGCGGAGAGTGGGCTCCGAGAGTTCAAGGGCAACTACAGCGCCTTCCGGACCCAGCTGACCGCGGACATCGAACAGCGCGAGAAGAAGCGGTCCCTCGAGGACCGTCAGATCCGCAAGCTCAGCACCTTGGCCGACTCCATGCGGGCCAGCACCGAGGACCGGGCCCGCAAGGCGAAGGTCCTCGACCGCCGGGTCGAGCGCATGAAGGGCAATCGCACCGAGCTCGTGAAACGCGAGCGCAAGACGCGCTTTCGTCTCCCCACGCCGTCGCGTTCGGGGGCTCTTCCCCTCACCGTGCGTGCGGTGCAGGTCTCCTACGGGGCGAAGAAGGTTCTCCTCAACATCGACTTCGTCGTGGGGCGCGGCGACCGGGTGGTGGTGATCGGACGCAATGGGGCGGGCAAGAGCAGCCTGCTGCGATGCCTGGCGTCGGTCCAGGCACCCTCGGGGGGTGCGGTGGAGGTCGGGCACAACGTCTCACTCGGATACTTCGCCCAGGAGCACGAACAACTCGATCCCGCCGTCTGCGCGTTGGAACAGATCGACGACAGCGTGCTGCGCACGGTGTCGGAGCGCCGGGCTCTGCTGGGATCGTTCGGACTCACCGGCGCGACGGCGGAGCAGTTGCCGGCATCGCTGTCCGGTGGAGAGCGAGCCAAGCTCAGCCTGGCCATGTTGTCGGCGGGTCGCGCCAATCTCCTGGTGCTCGACGAACCCACCAACAACCTCGACCCCGCCTCGGTGGAGGCGGTGGGCGAGATGCTGAGCACATGGCCGGGCACCGTCGTGGCCGTGAGCCACGACCGCCCTTTCGTCAACGCACTCCGGCCCACCCACGCGCTGCACCTGCCCGAGGAGCGCTATGAATTGTGGCGCGACGAGTACCTCGAGGACGTCGAGATGCGATGAACTCCCTCACAAACCGAACTGCCCATGAGGAGGCCACAGATGACCGACACGACCGACATCGTCAATGCCCAGGCTGAACTTCGGCGACGAGTGGCCGGCATCGGTGCCGAGCAGTGGGACCTTCCCACCCCGTGCACCGATTGGAGCGTCACGGACCTCGTGGTCCACATGATCGAGGGGAGCGCCATGACCGTTCTGCTGCTGCAGGGCGCGTCGGCCGCCGAGTCGCTCTCAGCGTTCGGAGCGCCTCATGGCCCGGATCTCGTGGCCGAGCTCGACCGGGGCCTGACCGACGAACTCGCGGCGTTCGAGAAACCCGACGCCTTCGACACCATCGTCCACCATCCCGCCGCCGGGGACGTGCCGGGGTCGGCACTGTACGGGTTCCGTACGGGGGACTACCTGCTGCACGGTTGGGACGTGGCCCGCGCCACCGGTGGTGACGAGACGCTGAACGAGAGCCTGGTCGTCTCCACCTGGGAGGCCATGCAGCCCATGGCGCCGTTCATCGCCCAGATCGGAATCTTCGGGGCGGGTCCGAGCGGGACAGTCGCCGCTGATGCACCGCTCCAACAGCGGCTCCTGGACTTCACCGGACGCAGGCCGTAAGCAGCACCACTCTGTGAGCACCACGAACCTGTGACCACGTACGTCGCCATGCTGCGTGCGGTCAATGTCGGCGGCCGGGTCGTCGCCATGGCGGATCTCCGCGCCGCGTTCACCGACATGGGCTATAGCGATGCACGCAGCTATATCCAGACCGGGAACGTGGTGTTCGGGACCTCGGCCTCTCCCACCAAAGTGCAATCGGCCATCGAGCACGGGCTCGAGGCGCGCTTCGGTCACGGGATCACCGTGGTGCTGCGCTCCGGTGCGCAACTGGCGGCGATCACGAAACACAACCCGCTCCTGGGTGCAGGGCGCGACCCGAAGAGACTCCACGTCACGTTCCTGGCCTCCACGCCGCAGTCGTCACGAGTCGGCGGCCTCGACACCGAAGCATTCCTCCCCGACGAGTTCCGGCTCGCGCGACGCGAGGTCTACGTCCACTGCCCCGGCGGATACGGCCGGACGAAGATCAACAACAGCTTCTTCGAGCGCGCCCTGGGCGTGGTGGCGACCACGCGCAACTGGAACACCGTGACGGCCCTGGCCGACATGGCGGCCTGAAGCCCCTCGACACCGAGCCGGGGTCGTCCGTCGGCGCCAAGCGCAAGCCGGGAGCGCCCCAGGATTGTCAGGAAACCCACAGGTGGCACTGACTGGGCCCACGGTTGGGGTCGGGACACTGTCCCCATGGTTCACCCGGCCACCCTTCGCCCCGACCCAGAGCGCCTCGCCGGCACTGGTGGCCCGGCCCTGGCCGTCGCACCACCCCAGGTCGACATCGCCATCCCGGTCTACAACGAGGAGGTCGACCTGGAGGCGAGTGTCAGGAGGCTGCACGCCTACCTGAGCGCGCAGCTCCCGTTCACGTTCCGGATCACCGTGGCCGACAACGCCAGCACCGACCGGACGTGGGCGATCGCCCAGGCCCTCGAGTGCGAGCTCTCCGGTGTCCGCGCCGTCCACCTGGAGGAAAAGGGGCGGGGCCGGGCCCTTCGCCACGTGTGGTCGACGAGCGACGCGGCCGTGCTCGCCTACATGGACGTCGACCTGTCCACCGACCTGGCCGCCGTGCTCCCCTTGGTGGCCCCGGTGGTGTCGGGCCACAGCGACATGGCCATCGGGACCCGCCTGGCGCATGGCTCACGCGTGGTGCGGGGGACAAAACGCGAGGTCATCTCGCGTTGCTACAACTTCCTGCTGCGCACCACGTTGGCCGCCGGGTTCTCCGACGCCCAGTGCGGGTTCAAGGCGATCCGCGCCGACCGGGCCCGGACCCTCGTGCCGCTGGTCAAGGACACGGGGTGGTTCTTCGACACCGAGCTCCTCTTCCTGGCCGAACGGGCCGGGATGCGTATTCACGAGGTCCCCGTGGACTGGGTCGACGACCCCGACTCGCGCGTCGACATCGTCTCCACCGCCCGCGCCGACCTCAAGGGCGTGGCCCGGCTGGTGCGCGCCCTGGCCACGGGGAACCTCCCGCTGGCCACGCTGCGGGAATCGACGGCGGCCGAACAGGCGGTCCAGGCGCGCCCGGGCCTGTTCGCCCAATTGGCGCGCTTCTCCGTCATCGGCGTGCTGAGCACGGTTGCCTACGTGCTGCTCTACGTCGTGCTGCGCACGGGCATGCCCGCCCTGGGGGCAAACGCGTTGGCCCTGCTGATCACGACGGTGGCCAATACGGCGCTGAACCGGCGCCTGACGTTCGGGGTTCGGACCCGCAAAGCGCACCTTCGCCATCAGCTGCAAGGCATCGCGGTCTTCGCCGTCGGCCTGGCCCTCACCAGCGGCGCGCTGGCCGCGCTGCACGACCTCGCGCCCCACGCGGGCCGGGGCCTCGAGGTCGCCGTCCTGGTGGTCGCGGGCGCCGTCGCCACCGCCGTGCGGTTCCTGGCCTTCCGGTCCTGGGTGTTCCCCGGGGCCGCACCGACCCTGTCCGCCCCGATCCTGTCCGCACCGACCCCGTGGAGCTCACGATGACGACCGACGTCCTTCCCATCGACCCCATCGTCGAGGAGCCTCGCGACGGGCTCGTCGTGTCCGAAGAGCCCGCGGCCCGCCGACCCCGCCGCGTCCTCCATCGGGTGTGGCGGGGGCGGCCCGACGACCCGGCCTGGGTGCGTCCGGCACTACTGGCCTTGTTGCTCGGCACCGCGCTGCTCTACCTCTGGGACGTGGGCGCCTCGGGCTGGGCGAACTCCTTCTACTCGGCCGCGGTGCAGGCCGGTTCCAAGAGTTGGAAGGCGTTCTTCTTCGGATCGTCGGACGCTTCGAACTTCATCACCGTCGACAAACCCCCGGCATCCCTGTGGGTGATGGAGATCTCGGCTCGGCTCTTCGGTCTCAACGCGTGGAGCATCCTCGTCCCCCAGGCCCTCGAGGGCGTGGCGTCGGTGGCTGTGTTGTACGCGGCGGTGCGACGCTCGTTCCGTCCGGGCGCCGCACTCCTGGCCGGCCTCGTGCTCGCCACCACACCGGTGGCGGCGCTCATGTTCCGGTACAACAACCCCGACGCGCTTCTCGTGCTCCTGCTCACCGTGGCGACCTATGCCACGGTGCGAGCCCTCGAACGCGCCAACACGTGGTGGTTGGTCCTGGCCATGAGCGCGGTGGGCACGGGATTCATCACGAAGATGCTGCAAGCCTTCCTCGTTCTCCCCGCCATCGGCCTCGTCTACCTGATCGCGGCGCCGACCCCCCTGCGCCGCCGCCTGGTCCAACTCGGCGTCGGGGCCGTGGCCCTGGTGGTGTCGTCGGGCTGGTGGGTGGCGATCGTCCAACTCACTCCAGCCGCCGACCGGCCCTACATCGGCGGATCTCAGGACAACAACCTCTTGAACTTGATCTTCGGGTACAACGGGCTGGGACGGCTCTCGGGCGCGGAGAGTGGGAGCGTCGGCGGCGCCGGCGCGGCGGGGTCGCGCTGGGGACCGACGGGCCTGCTCCGTTTCTTCGGCTCCGAATTCGGGACCCAGATCTCGTGGCTCATCCCCGCCGCGCTGATCCTGGCGTTGTCGTCACTATGGCTGTGGCGGAGAGCGCCTCGGACCGACCCCGCCCGCAGCGCCCTGCTGCTGTGGAGCGCCTCGCTGGTCGTGACCGTGGTGGTCATCAGCCTCGCCCAGGGGATCATCCATCCCTATTACTCCGTGGCCGCGGCCCCGGCCATCGGCGCCATGGTGGGCATCGGCGGATCGGCCTTATGGGAGAGACGAAGCCACGTCGGCGCCCGGGTCGCATTGGCGGTGGCGCTGGCGGCGACGGCGGTGTGGTCCTTCGCCTTGCTCGACCGGGCGCCGCAGTGGATGCCGTGGCTGGCACCGGCCGTGTTGGCCTTGGGGCTCGGCTGTGCCCTCCTGCTCGCGTGCGCGCCCCGGTTGCGGGGTCGGGTCGCCCTGGCCTTCGGCGTGGTGGGGATCTGCAGCGCCCTGGCGGGCCCCGCCGCCTACGCCCTCGACACCGCGCTGACCCCGCACTCCGGAGCGATCCCCTCGGCCGGGCCCTCGAGCGCGTCGGGGCCCGGCGGTGGGCCCGGTCTTCCCGGTGGCACCTTCGGCGGAGCTCCGGGCGCCAACGTGGGCGCCCTTCCCGGTGCCGCCGGCGCCGGGCGCGGGTCAGGCGGAACAGCTCGGGGCTCGGTGCCTTCGGGGCTCGGAGCCGGTCGGGGTGCGCGCCGCGGGCCCCCCGCTGGCGGTGGCGCCGGCGGCTTCCCGGGCGGCTCTCCCCCGTCGAGTGGATCGGCGGCGGCGCGGGGAGCGCCGGGAGCATCGGGTGCCAATGCCCGTCGACTCGGTGGTGGCATGGGCGCGGGTGGCACCGGTGGTGGGTTCCTGTCGATCAGCACTCCGGGCCGCAAGCTCGTGAAGGCTCTCGAGTCCGACGCCGGCAGCTACACCTGGGTGGCCGCCACCGTGAACTCGAACTCGGCGGCCGGGTACCAACTCGCCACCGACGACCCGGTCATGGCGATCGGCGGGTTCAACGGTACCGACCCGGCCCCGACCCTGGCGCAATTCGAGCGCGACGTCGCCGACAAGAAGATCCACTACTTCATCTCGGGCGGGGGCGGGCTCGGCAGCGGCACCTCGGGCTCCACCGCAGGACAGATCACCCAGTGGGTCGAGAGCCACTTCACGGCCGAGACGCTCAACGGCATCACGGTCTACGACCTGACGGGCTGATCTCTCAACCGCCCCCGTCCACGGTGATCACCTGGCCGGTGAGGTAGCCCGCCTCGTGCGAACACAGAAAACGCACCACGGCGGCCACGTCCTCGGGCCGGCACACCCGTCCGAAGGCGGCGTTGGCGTCCATGGTCGAGATGTCGTCCACCCCCATGGCCCGGACCAACCTCCGGCCCATCTCGGTGACCACGAGCCCGGGCGCCACCACGTTGACGTGGATGCCGTGACGACGCTCCTCTTTGGCCAGGGTCATGGCCAAGGCCTCGAGGGCCGCCTTGCCCATGTTGTAGGGCGCGCTGTTGGGGGCCAACACCTTGGCCGCCACGCTCGACACGAACACCACGTCCCCCCGGGCCTGGTTCCGCATCCCCGGCACGACGAGTCGGCACAGGTGATGGGCGCCGAAGGCGTGCACGGCCACCACGCGCTCCAACTCGGCCGGGTCGGTGTCCACCACGGTGTGCCCCCGGCTGGCGATCCCGGCCGAGTGCACCAGCGTGTCGATGACCCCGAAGTCCGCGAGGACCGCGGCCACCATGGCCTGGTCGTCTTGCGCCGACTCCACACAGGCCGCGTAGGCACGGGCGCGCCGGCCGAGGGCCTCGATGTCCTGCACCGTCTCGCGCGGCGGCGTCGCTGTCACGGCGGTAGTTCACCGCCACGTCGAACCCGTCACCGGCCAGGGCCAGCGCACAGGCGCGCCCGATCCCCCGGCTGCCTCCGGTGACGAGCGCGACCCTCCCCTCGGGTCGGTCCACGGGGCCGGCTAGGCCGCGGGCCGGAACATCGGCACGTGGAGGCCCTCGCCGACGTCGGTGATCTCGAGCCGCAGCGCCATCCCCGCCCGGAGATCGTCGAAGTCGCACCCGATGACATTGGTCATCATCCGGGGCCCCTCGGCCAGGTCGACGACCGCCGCCACATAGGGCACCCGCTCGTTGAACGGCGGGAGGTCGTTCTGGTACACGACCGACCAGGTGTAGAGCGTGGCATCCCCGCTGGCCTGCTCCCACGACACCGTGTCGGCCCCACAGCGCGGGCAAAAGGGCCGGGGGTAGTAGTGCGCCCGGCCGCAGGTGGAGCACCTCATCAGAAGCAGGCGCCCCTCGGCCGCCGCGTCCCACCAGGGCTGGGTGAAGGCGTCGGGGGTGGGGAGATCGAAGCGGGTCGTCGCCATCGTGTCTGCCTCGTTCAGTGAATGGAGTGCCGTCGTCGTGGAGCCCGGGGCGGGCCTCGCGAGGCCCGTCGCCGTGTTGACCCTGGCGAGCGCCATCGGCCATGCTGCCCGGGTTCCAGATCCGTCGTCAACGTGACGCGGGTGCCCATGTCGGACGTCGGGCACGAGGCTGTGAAGCAGAGGCAGGAGGACACCTGATGGGCATGCTCGAGGGGAAGACCGCCATCGTGAGCGGCGCCGGTCGAGGGATCGGGCGTGAGGAGGCCATCCTGCTCGCGGCGGAAGGTGCCAAGGTCATCGTGAACGACGTCGGCGCCTCACGGGCCGGCGAGGGCAACGACGTGCACCCCGCCGAGCAGACCGTGCAGGACATCAAGGCGGCCGGCGGAGAGGCTCTGCTCAACAGCGGCGACGTGAGCTCGTGGACCGGAGCCGAGGCCCTGGTGGCCCAGGCCGTGGACGCGTGGGGCAAGCTCGACATCCTCGTCAACAACGCCGGGATCCTCCGGGACAAGATGAGCTTCAACATGGACGAGTCCGACTGGGACGACGTCATCCGGGTCCACCTCAAGGGCCACTTCGCCTTGTCGCACTTCGCCGCGGTCCACTGGCGCAACCGCGCCAAGGCGGGAGAAGAGGTGTCGGGGCGGATCATCAACACCGCGTCGGAGGCGGGCCTCTTCGGCAACGCCGGGCAGGCCAACTACGGAGCCGCCAAGGCCGGCATCGCGGCGATGACCATCATCTTCGGACGCGAGCTCGAGCGCTACGGCGTGACGGTCAACGCCATCTCCCCCCGGGCCCGGACCCGCATGACCGAGGACCTCTTCGGCGACATGGCCAAGGCGGAGGAGGGCAAGTTCGACGCCTTCGGGCCCGAGAACGTGGCTCCCCTCGTGGCCTTCCTGGCGTCGGACGAGGCCGCCGACGTGAACGGGCAGAACTTCGTCGTCTTCGGCGGGTCGGTGTGGGTGATGCAGGGATGGCAGCCCGCCGGGAGTCTCAAGCGCGACTCGGGGTGGACCCCCAAGGAGCTGGCCGACAACAAGTCGGCCCTCTTCGCCACCCGCGCCTCGGGCCTGCCGCCCTTCAGCTTCTTCTGATCCCGGCGCCTCGGTCAGGTTGACGCCGGGATCGAGCCGGCACAGGGTCGGGGCGCCGGCGGGGACACCTCGGCCCTCGGCTCGGCCCCAATCCCCGCCCCTGGGGAGCCGCTGTGCGGTCCCTGACGAGAATGTCAGGTGCGGCGGCGGGGATCCGGTTAACCTCTGGCAGCCCGACGGGGAGCGGCGCACCGATGCAAAAGGGGAGGCCCACGAAGATGCTCGGACTTTATGCAAGCGAGGTAGTCAGCGGGACGGCGCACCGGGGACGACACCGCAAGACACGCGTCGTCGCCGTCGGCGTGGTGGCGGCCCTCTCGTTGGGCTTGGCGGCCTGCAGCAGCTCGCCCGCAGCACCGACCTACAACCCCACCACGGCCAAGGCGGACATCAACACCTCGTTCGACACGCTGTTCCACTTCACGTCGGGGTCCCTGGCTTCCAAAGAAGCCGTCATCCAGAACGGGAAGTCCCTGGCCGCCGCCATGAAACAAGCCCTGTCCTCGTCAGAAGCCAGTGCGGCGGACGGCGCCAAGGTCGACAGTGTGAGCTTCCTCAGCACCTCGGGATGCAGCGGGAAGTCCCTTCCCTATCCGTGCGCCAAGGTCAAGTACGACATCCTCGGCACGTCGGGAACGGCCATCCTGGCCGGGAACACCGGCTACACCGTGCTCACCAGCGGCACCTGGCAGGTGGCCAAGATCACCATCTGCACGCTGCTCGGCCTCTTCTACACCGCCGAAGGCAAGACCGGCTCGCCTCCGGGCTGCTGACCCCGCGGGAGCTGCTCCGCTCCGTCACGGGGTGGAGCAGCTTCGGCCCGCGGCTTCAGGCCTTGCTCGGGAGCTCCGCCGTCGCTTCGCCCACGACCTTCACCTCGCCGTCGCTGTTGGCCAGGCTGCAATCGAGCTCCACCAGGTGCCGGCCGTCTTCGACCCGCTTGCCGGTCACCACGATCTTCGTGGTGAGCTCCTCCCCCGGCCAGGTCTGGCGGGAGAAGCGCACCTTGTAGTGCGTGACGTTGCCGGGACCGACGTAGTCGGTGAGGGCCGTGCCGAGCAGGCCCATGGAGAACATCCCGTGCCCGAACACGCTGGGCTGTCCCGCCGCGGTGGCCAGGACCTCGTCGTGGTGCATGGGGTTGTAGTCCCCCGAGGCGCCGGCATAGCGCACCAGATCCGTCCGGGTGAGCGTGTGGCTCGACGCCGGCGCCTCGTCGCCCTCTTTGACGTCCTCGAAGTACCGCGTGGCCTCTGCCATGTCCATCCCTTCTCGCCCGGTTCTCGCAGCTTGGGCGTCGTCTCCGTGCCCTGTCAAACCATCCCGCCCGCCCCACAGGGCGGGCCCCACCAGCCTTCAGGTCCCGGGCTCGGGGTCACGGGGTAGCCCGAGGATGCGCTCGCCGATGACGTTGCGCTGCACCTCGCTCGTCCCTCCGGCGATGGTGAGACACCGAGTCGAGAGGAACCCCTGGCTCCAGCGCCCCGCCTCGTCCTCTGTGGTCGCCCCCTTGGCACCGAGCAGCACGAGCCCGAGCTCCTGCACCCGTTGCTCGTGCTCGGCGCCGAGCAGCTTGCGCACGCTCGCCTCGGGGCCGGGCTCGACACCCGAGACCGAGCGGAGCGTGGTCCGGGCCCCGAGGAGTGCCACCGACTGGGCCTCGGCCAGCAGGCCCCCCACGTCGTCGAGCACCACGGGGTCTTCGGGGCCGTCGGCCTCGATGGCGCTGAGGATGCCTTCGATCCCGAAGCCGAAGGTGGCGCCCGAGGCCATGGACACCCGCTCGTTGGCGAGCGTGGTGCGCGCCAGACGCCATCCACCGTTGACGGGGCCCACCACACAGTCGTCGGGGACGAAGACGTCGGTGAAGAACACCTCATTGAACATCGCCGCGCCGGTGATCTCGCGCAGCGGTCGGACCTCGATCCCCTCGCTGTGCATGTCCACGATGAAATAGGTGATCCCCTCGTGCTTGGACGCATCGGGATCGCTTCGGGCCAGACAGATCCCCCAGTCGGCCCGCATGGCGATCGAGGTCCACACCTTCTGCCCGTTGAGCACCCAGCCGCCGTCGTGGCGCGTGGCGCGCGTCGACAGCGCGGCGAGATCGCTGCCGGCCCCGGGCTCGCTGAAGAGCTGGCACCACACGAACTCACCCCGCAACGTGGGCCCGACCCACCGCTCCTGCTGCTCCATCTTCCCGTGGGCGATGATGGTGGGCAGCGCCCAGGCACCCACGGCGAGATGCGGCCGGTGCACGTGGGCGGCGTCGAGCTCCTCGTCGATCACCAGCTGCTCGACGGGCCCCGCCCCTCGTCCCCACGGCACCGGCCAGTGCGGGGCCAGGAGGCCGGTCTCGACCAGGCGGCGGCGCCGCTCCTTCGAATCCGGCGCCGAGCTCACCTCGGCCACCTCGGCTCGGATCTGCGCTCGGACCTGCTCGGCGTCCTCGGGGAGGTCGAGCACGAGCCGCCGCCGGCTGCCGGCGAGCGCCGACCTGGTCGCCTCCACCCGCAAGGCGCGGCTCGGGCCCACGAGCTGGCGCAGCGTCAGGGCCCGGCGCAGCTGAAGGTGCGCGTCATGCTCCCAGGTGAAGCCCATCCCCCCCAGGACCTGGATGCAGCCCTTGGCGCATTCGACGTAGGCATCGAGGACGAAGGCCCCGGCCAGGACGGCGGAGAGCTGCGCCTGGGGACCGTCGCCGGCGTCGGCGGCCTGGGCCGCGTCCCACGCCAGCGCGGTGACCTGCTCCACCGCCACCAACATGTCGGCCAATCGGTGCTTCACGGCCTGGAACTGGCCGATGGGGCGACCGAACTGGCGGCGCTCGAGGGCGTAGCCGCTGCCCACGTCGAGACACCACCGCGACCCTCCGGCACACTCCGCCGCGGCCAGGACGAGCGCCAGGTCCCGCACCATGGTGCTCGACACCGACGGCAGTTGGCGCTCGGGCACCACGACCAGCCGCTGCAGCGCGACCGAGCCCACCCGTCTCGTCGGGTCCAGGCTGGCCAGGGGGGTGGCGCTGACGCCGTCGACGTCGAGGTCGACCACGCACCACACCATGTCGCCGTCGCCGGCGCCGACGCTCCCGGCGGCGTTGCGCACGACGACCGGGACCAGGAGCCGCCGGGCCAGGGTGGCGCCCAGCACCGGGCGCAGGTCGCCGTGGACGTCGAGCGTGCCGTCGGCGGCGCGGGCACCCGCGAGCGTCCCGGCGCCGGGCAGGACCACGGCGGTGGGAAGGGTGCCGTCGACCATGGCGGGCAACAGGGCCTTGCGTTGGGCGTCATCGGCTCCGGCCGACACGATGGCCGCGGCGAGCATGGTGGGCAGGGCCGGGCCCGGCATTATGGCCCGGGCCATCTCCTCGACCACGACGGCGAGCTCGAGCATGCCGAAGCCCTGCCCGCCGTACTCCTCGGCCACGTGGATCCCCAGCCAGCCCTGGGCCGCCAGCTCGGCCCAGAACGGCGGCATGGTCTCGGTCTCGGCGTCCAGGAGCGCGCGCGCCGCCTCGGGCGGACAGCGCGCCTCGAGCCACCGTCGCACGGTGCGACGCAGCTCCTCGTGGTCCTCCCCGATGCCGATGGGCATGCTCTGGCTCTCCTATCCGGTGTGTCGTCGTGCCGGTCTCGGCTACTCAGAACCAACCGATGAGATGGTCGATGGACCACACCTGCCAGCCGTGGGTCCCCAGGATCACCACCGCGGCCAGGACCATCATGGCGTTCTGCCCCTGCTCGGCCCAGTCGTGGATCATGAGGACGAAGTACAAGAGGTTGAGGGCGATGCTGGCGAAGGCGGCCACGGGGGTGAGGAACCCCAGCGTGAGCCCGAGCCCGAGCGACAGCTCGCTCATCAGGATCACCCAGGTCATCGCCTTCGGACGCGGCTTCACCACGGCGGTGAAGCCCGAGCCGACGAACGCCCAGCGGTGCTTGGACGCGATGTCGGCCGCCCAATTGATCCCGGCCTGTCTCTTGATCCACGCCGTGAGGTTCTTGTGTCGGAAGCTCTCGAGCCACCACAGCCCGAGACCGATGCGCAGGACCGCCGCCCACTGGGGTCCGGTGAGCCAGGTGGTCTTCATGCCGCTCGTTCTAGCACCGGCCGACCTGGGAATTCATACTCCGCGCCCACCCCGCTCCGTCGCCGCCCCGCCGAGGTCGGAGCCGGTCAGCCCCGGTGGATGAGATTGAAGCGCGACGTGACCACTGGCTCCGATGTCGCCTCGTCGCGCCACACCGTCTCGGTGACGAGGAAGGTCATGGTCTTGCCCTTGGACTCCTTGGCATAGGCGTCGACGACATGGCCCTCCCCCACGAGCACGTCACCCACGAACACGGGCCGGTGGTAGATGAACTCCTGTTCGCCGTGGAGGATGATGCCCCCCTTGGCCATGAGGGGACCGATGACCTCGCCCATGGGGTTCCCCTTGGGCTTGTCCGCCGGCTGGTCCTCGGCGAACTCACCCCAGGTCTGCATCACGAAGGGGTAAGTGGGCGGCACCGGGATCGCCTTCAGGCCGGCCTCGGCCGCTGCCCGGGGGTCGCGGTAGACGCGACTCGAGTCGCATACCGCGGTGGCGAAGTTGGCGACCGGGCCGCGCTCGATCACGACCCTCGACTTGCTCATGGGCTTGCCGATGACCTTGCTCAGCTCGTCGTCCGACATCGTTCTCCTCCCCCACATGCGCCTCGGGGCTCAGGGCCGAGCCGCGTCGTGACACTGTGCCGCCAATGCCCCTCGGGCCGCCAATGAAGGAGGTCTCGGGCCTGTGACCAGGGTCTCTGGCCCGCCCGCCCGGGTGGGGTGGCTCCCACTGGGCCGACGTTCCCCGGACCGGAAAAGGGACTTTGGTCCCTATTGCCCATTCGGGCCATGGCCGAAGATATCGGGATCCTCGTCGCTCACTGCTATCCCCGGTCGGTTGCGAGAAACCGGGTCGGTGCCGAAAATGCCCCCGGCCACAACCCGGAGCTGTACGGACCACCGGAACCCGCCTGAGCGAGCAGCTCCCAGCATGATCGGGCGGGTTCCGGTGTGCCCGCCTCCGACCGTCCCTGCTACCGTGCCCGCGGCCCCGCCCCGCGACAGCTCCCGGCGGGCAGGCACCGGCGACCACGGCGAGGAATGATGCCCGAGTTCGAGACGCTCGGCTACGAGGAGTCGGGGGGTGTGGCCTGGGTCACCCTCAATCGCCCCGGCGTGATGAACGCCTTCAACACGACCATGCAGCGCGAACTGCGCAGCCTGTGGCGCTGGCTCCGGCGCCACGACGCCGTGCGCGTGGTGGTCCTCACCGGGGCCGGTGAGAAGGCCTTCTGCACCGGCATCGACCGCTCCGAAGCGCTGGCCGAGGGGCCGCGGCCCGGTCGCGCCGGAGGCGCGGCCGCGGGCGAACCCGGTTCCGGTGGTGCCTCAGGGACAGCCGACGGGGAACCGGGCGGCCCCGAGGCCGGGGAGCCCATCCACATAGGGTCGGGCACGACCCCGTTCATGTTCGACGACCCGGGAGACAACCTCGGCCCCAAGAGCAACGACCTGTGGAAGCCGGTCATCGCGGCGGTGAACGGCATCGCCTGCGGCGGCGCCTTCTACATGCTGGGCGAAGTCGACTTCATGATCGCCGCCGACCACGCCACCTTCTTCGACCCCCATCTCACCTTCAACATGGCCGCTTCCTTCGAACCGCTGCAGATGACGGGCCGCATGCCCTTCGGCGACCTCGTCCGGCTCACCCTGCTCGGCAGCGAGGAGCGCATGAGTGCGCAGCGCGCCCTGCAGATCGGCCTGGTCACCGAAGTGGTGCCCGGGGCCGAGCTCCGCGCCCGTGCCCAGTGGGCGGCCGACGTGATCGCCAAGGCGCACCCCGTGGCGGTGCAGGGGACCCTGCGAGCGCTGTGGGCCGGCCGCGAGCTCTCCCGGGGACAGGCGCTCGGCCTGGGCTGGGCGTTCGTCGGCCTGGGCAACGACCCCGCCGCGCTGGCGGAGGGCCAGGCGCGCTTCGCCTCGGGCGAACGGGTGGAGTGGCGCCTGCGCTGAGCTCGTCCGCCCGCCCGTCGGGGCTATTCAGCCCGACAGGAGGCCGATGGCCAGGGCCCGAAAGGCCCGGGCCCGATGCGAGCGGGTGTTCTTCTCGGCGCTCGACATCTCGGCATAGGTCCGCCCGTCGCCTCCGTCGGGGATGAAGACCGGGTCGTAGCCGAAACCACCGCTGCCGCGCCGCTCCGGAGAGATCGTGCCCTCGACGACGCCGTGGGCCACCACCTCCCTGCCCCCGGGGAAACAGGCCATGGCCACGGTGCGGAACCGGGCCCGGCGTGCTCCTGAGACTCGGGCGCCCGCGTCGTCGAGCTCGAGCAGGAGCAGGGCCACGTTGTCCTCGTAGCTGGCGTGCTCGCCCGAGTACCGCGAGGAACGCACCCCGGGCGCGCCCCCGAGCGCATCGACCTCGAGCCCAGTGTCATCGGCGATGGCGGGAAGCCCGGTGGCCTCGACCAGTGCCCGCGCCTTGAGACGGGCGTTCTCCTCCAGGGTGTCACCGGACTCCTCCACCTCTCCCACCGAGGCGGGGCGGGCCACGAGCTCGACCCGGTCACCCACGGTGTCGGCCACGAGCGCGACGATCTCGGCCGCCTTGTCGGGATTGGCGGTGGCGAGCACCATGCGCAGCCGCCCGGTGGCACCCACGCCGTTCCCGTCGCCGTCGCCCGGGTTGGTCACCGAGGAACGGGAGGTTCGTCGACGACGGCGCGCTGGGCGTCGAGGAGCACGGCGATGCCGCCCTCGGCCAGGCTCACCAGCTCGTCGAGCTCCCCGCGCGAGAACGCCATCCCCTCGGCGGTGCCCTGCACCTCGACGAAACGTCCCGACCCCGTCATGACGACGTTCATGTCCACCTCGGCCCGCGAGTCCTCGGAGTAGTCGAGGTCCAAGAGACACGCCCCGTCGACCACACCCACCGACACCGCGGCGCAGGCGTCGGTGAGGGGGTGGGTGGAGATCACCCGCTTCTGCTGCAACCGGGTGAAGCAGTCATGGAGCGCGATGTAGGCGCCGCAGATCGACGCGGTGCGTGTCCCGCCGTCGGCCTGGAGGGCGTCGCAGTCCACGGTCACCGACAGCTCGCCCATGGCGACGAGATCGGTGACGGCGCGCAACGACCTGCCGATGAGCCGCTGGATCTCGTGGGTGCGGCCCGACTGCTTGCCCTTGGCCGCTTCGCGTCCGACCCGCTCGGCCGAGGATCCCGGCAACAACGAGTACTCGGCGGTGACCCAGCCCTTGCCGCCCCCCCGCAGCCACGGCGGGACCCGGTCCTCCACCGACGCGGTGCACAGCACCTTGGTCTTGCCCATCGAGACGAGGACCGACCCGTTGGCGAACTCGGTGAAGTCGCGCACGAACGACACCGGACGCAGGTCGGCCACGTCCCTGCCGTCGGCCCGCAGGGCCCGGGGATCGGTCACAGCGAGTACCCGCGGCCCACCGCGGCCTGATCGACGTGGCCCCCGAACGCCTCGGTCGCCTGGGCCAGGACCTCGTGGGCGCTGACGGTCGGGAGGCGATGGGTGATCACCAGACGACGGGCGCCGGACTCTCGAACGGTGGAACCTGCTTGTCTGCCGCTCATGTGGATGGCTGGGCTCTCGAGCTCGGAGGTATAGGTGGCCTCGCACAAGGCGAGGTCGACGCCGGGGCCGAGCGACGAGAACGACCAGAGCGGCCCGGAGTCCGCAGAGTACCCCAGCGCGCCCGTCGGCCCTTCGAGACGAGTGGCCACGGTGACCGGCGGATGATCGGTGCGACTGAAGGTGACCCGCAGATCACCGACGTCGGCCCCATCACCGTCTCCCACCTCGTGCCAATCGAGGATCCCCTCGACGTCCTGGCTCAGATGCGACAGGACGCCCGTGGCGGCGTAGACCGGGATGGGATCGCGGTGAAAGCCGTACACCCAGCGCGCCGCGGTGATGAAGCCCTCGATGTCACCGAAATGGTCGTGGTGCTCGTGGGTCAGCACGATGGCCGAGAGCCGCAGCGGGTCGGTGAACCGCTGCAGGTTCCCGAACGTCCCGGGACCGGCGTCCATCCACACCGAGGTCCCCGACTCCCACGACCGCACCAGGTATCCACTGGCGGCCCCGCCCGCGGCCTGGTGGCTGCCGTCACATCCCAACACCGTCAGGGTGAGCACGCCTCAGCCCGCCGCCGCGCCGGGCGGGGCGCTCTTGACCGGCGCCTCGGAGACCGGCGGTGGATCGGGCCACGACAGCCGCTGCACCTCGCCGAGCTCCTCGCCGAAGAGCCGGCTCCCGACGGTGCGGAACCACTCCACGTCGCCCGAGGAGAAGACCCGCAAGGTGCTGCGCCGCTTTCCCCCCCGGCCCACCCCGACTTCCCCTTCCTCGTCCCGGTCGAGGATGTCGCGCACCTCGAAGGCGGTCTCGTCGGCCGAGGACACGAGGACCACGTCGCGGCCCATGACATCGGCGATGGTGCGGGCCAGGAAGGGGTAGTGCGTGCACCCGAGCAACAAGGCGTCGACCCCGGCGTCGCGCACCGGCGCCAGCAGCCGCTCGGCCAGCACGGCCACCTGATCCGAGCGCGTCTCCCCCCGTTCGACGAACTCGACGAAGCCCGGGCACGAGGCGGGCACGAGCTCCAGCGGAGCGGGCAGGGCCCCGATGGCGCGCTGGTACGCGCCCGACCGGATGGTCCCCACCGTGCCCACGACTCCCACCCGACGGTTGCGCGTGGCCTGGGCCAGCGCCCGCACGCCGGGGTCGATGACCCCGACCACGGGAACCGGCAACTCGGCCCGCAAGGCGTCCAGTGCCGCCGCCGACGCGGTGTTGCAGGCGACGACGACGAGCTTGACGTCGATGTCCTCGATCAGCCAACGCGCGATCTGCATCGCGAACGACCGCACCTCGTCCAGGTCGCGCGGCCCGTAGGGGTAACGGCCGGTGTCGCCCACGTAGACCAGCTCTTCGTGGGGGGCGAGGTCGATCAGCGCTCGAGCCACGGTCAGCCCACCGAACCCGCTGTCGAACATGCCGATGGGACGGCCGTCCATGGCCCCGAGGCTACGGCACACGACCTGGGGCCAGGAACACCCGTCAGATGAGCGGCAGCTGCGGCGCGTCGGCGAGCGAGGCCTGACCCCCCTTGCGCCCACCCACCGGGAAGACCTGTTCGGGGAGGAAGGACCGGACCCGGTCCTCGCCGGGACGGCCCCCGATCACCTCGACGGATTCGGTCCCGTTGCGCTCGTTGCGGACGTAGCCGAGGAACCGCCACGCCGCCCCCCGCAGCACCGGCCCCTCGATCTCGACCCGGTCCCCGCGCCGCAACCCGTTCCACTCCTCCCGGCGTTCGAGGTGCTCGGGAAGCGCCTGCACCTTGCCCTTGGTGCGTGTCGTCCTGCGGGTCACGGCGCGTGCCCTACGGCCGGGCGGGACCGGGTCCCGATCTCGGGGCGGACGTCGGCCATTCCTCGAACCTATACCGTGTCCCTTGGACCGGAGGCGACTACCGGGACGCGGTCCGGGGTAGAGGCGCAGGACAGCACAGCCGGAACAGACGGTCGGAACAGACGGGCGACAGGAGCACCACATGGCGAGCGAAGGGTTGCACGAAGCCGCGGACCTCCTCGACGAGGAGACCATCGACCACCACCGGGCCATGACCTCGCTGTGCGAGGAGCTCGAGGCCGTCGACTGGTATGACCAGCGGGTCAATGCCACCTCGGACCCGACCCTGGCCGAGGTGCTCGCCCACAACCGCGACGAGGAGAAAGAGCACGCCTCGATGACCCTCGAGTGGCTCCGGCGCCGCGACCCGAAACTCGACCAGCACCTCCGCACCTACCTCTTCACCACGGGGTCCATCCTCGAGATCGAGACCGAGGCCGAAGCGGGGGCGGGTGCAGGCGCATCGGCGGGAGCGGGATCACTCGGCATCGGCAGCCTGAAGGGACACGAATCATGAACCACCTCCATCGTGAACTCGCCCCCGTCGCCGACGCGGGATGGGCGGCCATCGAAGACGAGATCAAGCCCCGCCTCGAAACCCATCTGGCGGCCCGCAAGCTGGTGGATTTCGAAGGTCCCCTGGGCTGGACGCACTCCGCCACCGCGCTCGGACGGATCACCTCCATCGCGGGCCCGTCCCCCGACGTCACCGGGTCCCAACGACGCGTCCTGCCCCTGGTCGAGTTGCGCGCCGACTTCGTCCTGAGGCGCAGCGAGGTCGACGACGCCGAGCGGGGGGCGACCGACCTCGACCTCCCCGGCCTCGAGGACGCGGGCCGGCGCATCGCCCTGGCGGAGAACACCGCCGTCTTCCACGGTTACGCGGCCGGACAGATCCAAGGCATCACCCAGAGCACCTCCCACAGCCCGCTCACCCTGTCCCCCGATGCCGAGCACTACCCCACCGCCGTGGCCGAGGCGGTCGACGTCCTACGGGGCGCGGGGATCGGAGGGCCCTACGGACTGGCCCTGTCGCCGGGGATCTACACCGAGATCGTCCACACCGCCGAGCACGGGGGCCATCTCCTCCTCGACCACCTCCGCCAGATCCTGGGCGGCCCCCTGGTGTGGGCACCGGGCGTCGAAGGCGGCATCGTGCTCAGCCTGCGCGGTGGGGACTTCGTCTTCGAATCCGGACAGGACATCTCGATCGGCTACGCGTGGCACGACGCGGAGACCGTGGCGCTCTATCTGGAAGAGAGCTTCAGCTTCCGCGTCCTCGAGCCCGACTCCGCCGTCGCGCTGCGCAGCAAGGCGACCAAGAAGGCGTAGTCACAAGCAGGAAGGCGCGCTCAGAAGTAGATGGTGCGCCTGGCCCGCTCGACCACGACATCGAGGTCGTCGGTCCACGCCCCCGTGGAGAGGTACTTCCAGCCACCGTCGGCCGACACCACCACGATGACCCCGGCCTCGACGGCCTGCGCGCACCTGGCCGCGCCCGCCATGGCAGCGCCCGACGAGATCCCCGCGAAGACGCCCACCTCGGCCAGGCGCCGGGTCCATTCCACCGACTGCCGGGGGCCCACCATGGTCTTGCGATCGAGCAGGTCCGCACCCCCGAGATCGGTGAAGATGGGAGGGATATAGCCGTCGTCGAGGTTCCTCAGGCCGTCCACCATCTCCCCCGCCGGGGGTTCCACGGCCCACACCTCGACGGCCGGATTGCGCTCCTTCAGGAACCGGCCCACGCCCAGGAGGGTCCCCGAGGTGCCCAGGCCGGCCACGAAGTGGGTCACCTCGGGACAGTCGCGCCAGATCTCGGGACCGGTCCCCTCGTAGTGCGCCTTGGGGTTGGCGCCATTGGCGTACTGGTAGAGAAACACCCATTCGGGATGCTCCTCGTGGATGGCCTGGGCCAGGCGCACCGCCCCGTTCGAACCTTGCTCGCCCGGTGACTCGATGATCTCCGCCCCCCACACCTCGAGCAGCTGGCGGCGCTCCACCGAGACGTTCGAGGGCAGCACCACCTTGAGGTGATATCCCTTCACGCGCGCCACCAGGGCCAGCCCGATGCCGGTGTTCCCCGAGGACGGCTCCAACAAGATGTCCCCGGGAGCCAGCCGACCGTCTTTCTCGGCTTCCTCCACCATCGACAGCGCGATGCGGTCCTTCACCGACCCCCCGGGGTTCTGGCCCTCGAGCTTGATCAGGATGCGGGCGTCGGGGTTGGGACTGAGGGAACTGACGTCGACCAGCGGGGTATCGCCGACGAGATCGAGGATGCTTGTGACCACGGCCATGTGACGGCGTCCGTGCGGCGTCGGTCCGGTGTCGCGACGGGAGGCGGCGGACTCAGCCGCCGGCCACGGCGGGCAGGATCGAGACGGTCACGCCGTCGGCGACCTTGGTGTCGAGCTGCTCCAGGTAGCGAACGTCGTCGTCGTCGACGTACACGTTCACGAACTTGTGCAGGGTCCCGTCCTCGGTGAGGACCTGGCCCTTGAGACCGGGATAGCTCCGCACCAGGTCGGAGAGCACCTCTCCGATCGTGGTGCCCTCGGCGATCACCGCCGATCTCCCCCCGGCGTGCTGACGCAGGACCGTGGGCAGCCTCACCTCGACAGCCACGACGTCCTCCCTGCTCCGAGGCCGCCTCGCCCCGAAGGGTGCGGGCGGCCCAACGATTGTCGACGACTCCGGTCGGCATTGTACCTGCACAGCGGACTACCGGGGCTCGACGACCACCGGCTCCTCGTCCACCACGTCGCCGTAGATGCGGTAGGACCGCACGGTGGGATGCGTGTCCCGCAGCGACACGAGCACGTAGTGCCACCCGGGGTCCGGCGCCTGGGCGATGTCGGTGGGCGACGGGTAGGCGTCGGTGTGGGTATGGGAATGGAAGACCCCGATGATCTCGATGCCACGCGACTCGGCGTCACGATCGGCCCGGAGATGCTCGGCCGGGTCGACCGTGTAGAGCTTGGCCGAGGCGGCGAGATTGCGCGTGGGGTAGCAGCGAGCCACGTCCCCCGACGCGGGGTCGCCGCCCAGCAACCCGCACGCCTCGTCGGGGAGCCCCCGCAGGCAGTGGCCCACCATCTCGGCGTACACGGGGGCGGGGAGCCGGAGCATCCCTCCGAGGGTACCGGCGCACCCCATGTCCGACACGGATCGGACGACGCGCCGACCGAGGTACCGTTCGCACGGTGGCAGCAGCCAAGGGGCCGGGACGGCGAGCGGCGCGCCGCGTCCCCGACGACGGGACCGACCGGATCAAGACGGTTGCCCGCAACCGTCGCGCCCGACACGACTACGACATCCTCGAGACCTTCGAATGCGGCCTCGCGCTGCAAGGGAGCGAGGTGAAGTCCCTGCGCGCCGGGCGGGTGACCCTGGCCGACGCCTACGCCCGGGTCGAGGGAGGCGAGGCGTGGTTGCTCGGCGTCCACATCCCTCCCTACGAGCACGCCGCGGGGTTCGGTGCCCATGACCCCGAGCGCCGGCGCAAGCTGCTCCTGCACCGCGACCAGATCGACGAGCTCATGAGCCAGACCCAGCAGAAGGCCCTCACCCTCGTGCCCTTGTCGATCTACTTCAAAGAGGGACGGGCCAAGGTGGAGTTGGCCCTGGCCCGGGGCCGGCGCCTCTACGACAAGCGCCACGCCATCGCCACCCGCGACGCGGAACGCGACGCAGCGCGCGAGGCCCGCAGTGCCGCCGGCAAGAGCGTCGGCCGGGGAGCTCGCAAGGAGTACGACTGAGGCGCGTTCGTCCCGGCCCGGTGGGGCCCGGCCGCCTTTCGGAGCCCGGCCCGGGATCGTGCCTGGCCCCTCCCCCGTCCGGGTAACCGGTGCCCCGGCGGTAGGGTGGAGGCCGACACACACACAATCAGGGGGTGATCGGTTTCGACTTTGGTCGTCAATTCGGGAGAAGCGAGCCGTGGTCTCCGGAGCCACGTTAAAGAGCCGGAACAAAAAAATAAACGCGAATTCTGATTTCGCGCTGGCTGCTTAATACGTAGCCCGTCCGTCCGGTCTCAGCCCTGTGGGCCGGTAGCGGGCGTCATCTAGCGGGGCTTACCCGAGCGGTTCTGCCGATTGGCCGCCGGGGACACCAAAGGTCGGCTAGGGCCTTCGAATGTCGCCGGTGGCGGCGAAGGACCCGAAACTCAGCTGCCGGCTGCGCTCGGAGAAGGCCCGATGAGAAGCCGAAGGACGCGGGTTCGATTCCCGCCACCTCCAAGGATGCTCAGGGGAGACCCTGAGCACCGTTGGAGGTGCACCGACATCCACGTAACGGTCGTAGATCGACCGCGCCCATGTCACGGCGTCGCTCACTCGGATACCTGAGGGCTGTGGACGCGTCCAGAGCTCGAGGTTCTCGGGTCGGTTGTCGTCTCGGATGCCGTTGATGTGGTGAACCGTTTCGCCCTCCACGAGATACCTCCGAAGCAGCCCTTCCGCCACCAGGATGTGTTCGAACACGTACGGGCTCCGTCCGGCGCGCGGGTGTCCCGGGACTCGTACCATGACGTAGCCGGCTTTGTGTCGCGTTCGCCCCCCCTTCCAATTCCCGTTGGCATCGCCGACTTCGGTTCTACAGCCTCCACACGTCTCCGATTTGGTCTGCTTTGCCTCCCCGCAAACACACAGATCTTTGGCCCTGCAGGCTGGACACCGAAGATGCCGACTGGACGGCTGGAAGATCCTCCCGCATTCCTTGCATTGCCTCTCACGCATGACCGACGGTAGCTTGGGGGTCTATCAGCGAGAACTTGATGCTGTCGGTGCAAAGTCCTCGGATCGACGAAAACGTCGACCGAGGCGACTACCGCTATCGGCCTCTTCTTGGCAGTCCAAATCTTTGAGTGCGAAGAACGGCTCACTGGGGTTCGAAAGCATTCCCGCTAGCTCCACCGAGGCGACGAATCATTTTCGCCAACTTTCGCTGTCCGTGCATTACTCACCGGCCAGGTCCGGCGCGCGGCCGACTGATTCCCTCAGCGACTTCTCGGAGATTCCAGGCGGCCTTAATAGTCGTGGCCTCGCCAGCCGCCTGCCGCGTCCCGATCTGGAAAGCCTGTATGGCGAGGTTCGGGTCCATCATGTTCGCCGGAGCCTCGATGTCGCTGAAATCGGGTTCGACCGCTACCAGCCGTCTTGTTTCACGCAATGGTGCCAATTCAGCGTCCGGGGTGACGGAGGTGGCGAGCCCGCCGCCTGCACCGCCCTGGGATCCGAGGGGGTGGCCGGATAGGACCACAAGAACGTCGGTCGGGGGCGCCGCCGTGGCGTTCAGGCTACTGAGGATGCCGCCGTCCATATAGCGGCGACCTTTCATGGTGACGGTGGGGAACAGCATCGGTACGGCGCAACTGGAGGCGACGGCGTGCAGCAGCGGAACGGCGGATCGTTCGTCCCATACGGCCAGATCGCCGGTGTCGGTGTCGATCGCAGTGCATCGGAAGCCTGCAGGCCAGGCGGTGCCGTTGAGTGTGCCGAACAGGCCGAGGTAGACATCTTCGGCGGGCGTGCTCGCCTCTTTCGCTGCGCGACCGATCGCTCGTAGCGCTTGCCGCGGGTCGGTCTCAAGCCTCGCCTGGCGCATTGCGCTTAGGAAGGCTTCATCGCCGGCCGCCAGGTCGTCGGTTTCGATGCTCTGCCCAAGTGCTGCCAGGCTGGCGAGCGCATCGGTGACCTCACGGCCGCTGGCCAGCAGCGCGCCGACAAGGGCACCCGCGGACGTTCCCACGATTGCCTCGGCTCCCGCCAAGTCAACACCGGCCTCGCGCAGCCCCATGAGCAGACCGGTCTGCCAACTGATACCGACGGCGCCGCCGCCTCCGAGGACGAGTGCGCGTGTTGGTGAGCCATTTCGCGGAGAAGTCATTGCCGTTCCCTTCCGATAGGGGTCGAGTGTCTCGGTGATGTCATTGCACAACCTTTCGATCGGGAAGGCCTGCGATTTCGAGCCGTACAGCGCTGCCGCGTTCGCGGAGGAGAACTTCTGTCGGTCGTCGTCGGAGGCGAAATGTCCGAGGAAGGAATCGATCTCGCCCGGGGGTCGGCTCCTGGAACGGCCCTGAGGGCGGACGTGATGCCCGGGGCAATCCAGTGATTCTTCGATAGCGATCAACATGCGGGCTCCTCAACTGTCGCTCAACAAGCGTTGAGTTAACTGTACCCCAGGCGATCGGTTCGCTCAACACGTATAGAGTGAAAAGCATGCGCAACGACACCGCGGCCACCACGCCGTTCACAACCCGGGCGGCCCGACGGGCGGCATCACAGGCACGGATCCTCGACGCTGCCCGACAGGAGTTCGGCAGCCGAGGGTTCGAAGCGACAACGGTGCGGGACATCGCCCACCGGGCCGGGGTCGACCCATCCCTGGTCATTCAGCACTACGGATCCAAGTCGGCGCTGTTTACCGCTGCCATCCAACTCCCGGCCGGCGAGCCGGAAGAAGCCGCAGACCATCTGGCCGAAGTCCTCAAGGTGCGCGCCGCTGCATTGCCTCCCGAGATGCGGGCCCTGGTCAGGTCCATGCTGACCGTGCCGGAGGCTTCCGAAGCCGTCCGGCGCCATCTCGACGAGCGGATCGGCAATCTGGCCGCTGGCATCGGCGGCCCTGATGCCCAATTGCGAGCCGCCATCGTCGTGAGCAGCATCCTCGGCCTAACCGTGGCCCGCCACTTCCTCCAACTGCGCGCCGTGTCGAGCGCCTCCGACGACGACCTCGTACGGGTGGCCACCCAAGCCCTCACCGCAGCCCTGCAACTGCAGCCTTCCGATTAGCACGCCCCGCAGCCCCTACGCCGTCCCACCCTGCCGCGGCCAGACGCAGGCCCGCGGTGTCGAACGGTCCACCGCCCACCATCTCGTGCTCGCGACCGCCCTCCTCCCGACCGATCGGATGCGCCATTCTCGGCGATCTGCGCTGGCAGGGCTTGAGTCAACTCCGCACGCGCAGAGATGAAACCCTCCTGTTGCGCCACGCTCCAACTGAGCATACGGCGGCCGGGCTGCGGCTCCTTCATGCGCTGCATGGGTCTTGAAACGGTCGACTCGGCGTACGAAGTCCCGGTGGTCAGCATCTCCATGTAGACCTCCCGGACGGTGAACGCCCGTTTGCCGTCCCGAGCCGTTAGCACAGCCAGCGCCGCCACTACCTCATCGCGGCAGGAACTGGCCGCAGGCTTCCTTCCGCCAATTCGAAGCCGCTGGCCAGCGAAACTAGAACGGCGGTTCGTATCCGGAGGCACCACCTCCACGGATCCCAGAGGTAATAGCGTTCTTTCGAATCCCGCCGGCGCAAATGTTCATGGACAGCAATACCGGGCGGGTGGACCGGGCGCCAACCCGCTAACAAACCGGCGCTGATCTTGCTCGCGATCTGTAGACACACGACCCCCCGGGATCCCACCGAGTACCGTGCGCGCATTACCCTCTCGCGGGCCGAATGCGCTCAGGAGTTGTACGTGTCTGCTCGCTTGACGCTCACCGAGCTGTTGCAGCGGCGTGGGTGATGCGGGCCTCTCGGATCGACCTATTGGGACTCGCGGCGGGCTGCCTCTGCACGCAGTACATCGCTAGTGTCCACCGTTGCACGGTCCGATTCCGTCGCGGCTTGCCTTTCAGCAGCAGCTTCTTGATCGCGGAGTACCGCGTTTGTCGCCGCGAGCGTGAGACTCTCCGGGCGGGGGCCCTCCCAATCCAAATACCAGTGCCGATTCAGACTAGCGATCCACGTGTCGTTCGCGCGGGTTAGGCCGAAACGGGAGATCGTCCGCTGGCTGCCGATTTGGTCGGAGTACAGAAGATCCACCGTGATCGTTTGCCCCGTGTCGATCACGTCACCCACCTCGGCGCGAACCGAATCGTCAGGGTGACGTAGCGCTCCTTGCCACATCCCGATGTCACCGGCTGGGACGTACAAGTCCCGCGACTGAAGGCGGAACTCCTCCAGTGGCACGTGAGTGGGATGGTCTCGCGCTGAACCCGGCAGGACCGCCCATCCCTGACAGACCGCGATCCCGCTACCAACGTTTCTAAGACTGATGGCGAGATACACGATGCCGTCAATGTGTTCAACCGCGGCCCGCCCGCCCGAGGCGCTAACCCAATGCTCCTCCAGGAACATTATCTTCTGCGAAGGATCCTCCAGACGCGATGGGGCGAGAAGAGGTCGTCGCTGTTCTTGTAGCGCCGCCTCGGCAATGCGCGCCGATCGGTTGGAAGATCGCACGGCTGAGAACGTGGCGAGAGCCAACACGAGTGTGCCAGCCGCGGTGGCCAGAGAAGAGATTGTTGCCCAGGCAACAGCGAGTAAAATCATCAATCGCCAGTCTGCCATCGCACTCCTCCCGATGTGCGACCAGGACGACCGGGACAGCGGAGAGCCGATCGGTATTCGTGCATCGGCTGCAACGAGTTCTGCTCGGGAACCACGCGCAAATGCCCTTGGTCTCAGGGGATCAACGCAACACCTGCCTCGATCCGGTTGGATCGAGAGATCGGGAGGTGTTGTGGATCGGATCTCAGAGAAGGAAAAGGTAAGGATCGCCGAGTTGCTGGCTGAGGGCGCGCCGGCGTGGCGGATGCATCAGGAGGTGCACCGGTCACGTCACGCGATCCACCGGGTCATCAAGGCGCTGCAGCGGCCCAAGAGGCCAGCGCCAACGCGTGCTCCCCTGCGGCTGTCGCTCGTCGAGCGGGAGGAGATCTCGAGAGGGCTCGCTTCGGGTGAGTCCCTGCGTGGGATCGCCCGTCGGCTGGGTCGGGCGCCGTCGACGATCTCCCGGGAGGTGAAGGCCAACCACGGGGCGGGCCGATACCGGGCCTGTGGCGCCGACAAGCGGGCCTGGCGCCAAGCCAAGCGCCCCAAGCAGGCCAAGCTGGCGCGGTGCGCCCGGCTCCGTGACGAGGTCGAGGCCAAGCTTGAAGTGCGCTGGTCACCGCAGCAGATCTCGGGTTGGCTGGTCGAGGAGTATCCCTCGGACCCGGAGATGCGGGTGAGCCACGAGACCATCTACCTATCGCTGTTCGTGCAGTCGAGAGGGGCGCTGCGCAAGGAGCTGACCCACTATCTGCGCACGGGCCATGCCACACGCCGACCACTGGGTCACTCCTCGATGCACGGGCAGGGCCAGCTCCGCGACACCCTCCACATCTCCGAACGCCCCCCTGAGGCCAACGATCGCTCGGTGCCCGGTCACTGGGAAGGCGACCTCATCTATGGCAAGGCCAACAGCACCATCGCCACACTGGTCGAGCGCAAGAGCCGGTTCGTCATGTTGATCGGGCTACCAATCAACCACCGCGCCGATACCGTCGCTGACGCCTTGGCTGCCAAGATCACCGAGCTTCCCGAGGCCCTTCGCCGTTCGATCACCTGGGACCACGGCAAGGAGATGGCCGAACACGCCCGGTTCAGTGTTGCCACCGGCGTGCCGGTCTACTTCTGCGACCCTCGCAGCCCTTGGCAACGCGGCTCGAACGAGAACACCAACGGCCTGTTGCGCCAGTACTTCCCCAAGCGAAGCGACCTCAGGGTCCATTCCCAAGCCGACCTCGACGCTGTCGCCGCCGAGCTCAATGACCGCCCTCGACAAACCCTTCAATGGAAGTCACCATGTCAGGCACTGGACGAAGCGTTGCGTTGACCCCCTGAGACCGCACCGGTTCTGTGCGCCCTGACGGGCCCAATCTCAGCGCTCTCAGGCCGATCGAGATCACCCGGACCCGGATGCCCTCCCAGTGCCCTGTTATGCCGTGACATCGCCCTGGTCGCCAGACAGACCGCACGGAAATGTTTGTGGGCGGTGATCCGGGCGGCGGGGCTGAAAGTCGGACTGCCCACTCCTGCACTTCCAGGTCGCTCGTAACCCTACACGCTGGGGTGGAATTGTCGTGCCCAGTGGCGGAAGCGGGGGATCGGTCCGTCTCCTTTGACGAGTCGTGGGTGATCGACGTGTCGCAGTCCCTCCCAGATCGGTATGTCCTGCTTGACCCCACCGAGCGCCCCACGGTGCATGAACTCGGCGATCTCGTCCACTCGAACCCCGGCAATCAGATCGCCGGAATCTGGACGCTGGACGGTTGTAGCGATGGTGAAGTCGATGCTGTCAAGGGTAGTGGGTGTTACAAGGAGCAAGACCCGGTAGCGGAGTCCGACTGCCTCGGCGGTGTTTAGTGAATGGGCGTAGCCCAGACCGTAGGTGTCGGTGTCGAAGAATGTCGTGATTTCGTCGGGTCCTTCTCGGAGGAAGTTCGGTGTGGCGAAGTGAAACTCGGAGTGGAATGACGCGCCGCGATCGTCAAATGCGGGTTCCGAAAGGAAGAAGCCATGGACGATTCCGAAGTGCACCGTGTCGACGCCGTTCTCGTGGATCGTTTCGACATGCGCCTTGATGGGGAGGGTGCTGACCATAGGGATCGTCCATCCTTCAAGGTCGAGGTCGGGGATGTCGAAAGTGGGGCTGCCGCCGGTAACGTCGTGCCACGCAAACAGAAAGCCAAAGCGCTCGATGGCCGGATAAGCGGGGATTCTTACCTGGTAAGGCGGATTGCCGGGGTATTCGGAGCCGACGCAGCTTCCGTCGACGCCCCACCGCAAACTGTGGAAGGGGCAGCGGAGGCTCTCACCTATCACCTTGCCCCCCCGGGCGAGATTTGCTCCGAGGTGTGGGCAAAACGCGGAGATCACTGCGGATTGTCCTGACTCCGTCCGGAACGCCACAACCTGCTCGCCGAGAAAGGTACGCTCCACCACGGCGCCGGGTTCGATCTCGCCTATCGCGGCGACCTTGAACCAACCGACCGGGAATCGTGGACGGGGATCGATAACCGGTACGCGCGCTGCGTCGTCGGTCATCGTTCCAAGATTCCTGGTGCAAAGCGTCCAGCGAACGCGCGCAGCGGAAGGTCCGCACTGGTGATAATTCCGGGCGGAGCGGAGACTACGGAGCGGATAGCATTAAGGGCCGGCATACCGGTGATGGTCATGCCGACCGAGGCAAAGGCCTCCGGAGAGGAGAAGTCCGTCCCTGGCTTCGGGAAGATCATGTGCTTGGAGTAGATGCAGGGATCCCCGTCGATTTGGGTGATGTAGCAGGCCTGGATGTCCCAGTGCGGTTCGGTGTGAGGCGTCATCTGCCACTCCAGATGCATCTCGATCCGAGGCTCGCCGTCGACTGTTCCCATGTACTTGAGGTAGCACCCGCCGAGAGAGCCTTTCGGTAGCTGGTACCAGCCGAGGTCAACGTTCTTGGTGCATGCGCCGAGTTCGTACTCGAAGCTCACTTGGTCGAGGGTGAGACCCATGGAGTCGGCCATGAGGCGGACTGCGTCTTCGAAGACCCGGGTGTACTTCTCGAGCATCCCCGGGACTGCCGGGTCATCGACTGGGCGACCGAACCCAACCTCGTTCCAGGTCTCGACCGAATGATGGCACGATACGTCGACCGACTCTTTGCACAGCACTCGCTCGATTTCGGTCACATCTGCCGAGTGCACAATAGTCAGGATCTGGGCGAGCCCAGGATTCATGCCCGTTCCGTAGAACGTTGATCCGCCACGCTCACAAGCGGCCTGGATGACCTCTTCTTCGATCTGTCCCGAGGGGTGCGGATGGTTCGCGTTGCGGTGGTGGCCGGTGATCCAGTCTGCGGTGGTGACGATGTTGATTCCTGCCTCGAGAATCTGCTCGTAGAGATCCACGTCGGGGAACACGCCGTGGAAGGTGAGGCAGTCGGGCCGCGCGGCGATGATCTCTCCTACGGTTCCGGTAGCCGTGACTCCGACGGGAGGCAGTCCCACGATCTCACCGGCGTCCCTGCCGATCTTGTCGGCGGAATAGCAGTGCAACCCGATCAGCTCCAGATCAGGATGGCGGCCGATTCGCTTGATCATCTCGGAGCCGACGTTGCCGGTTGCGACTTGGAATACCCGGATCTTTCGGTCTTGGACAGAGTTCACGCGGTCCTCCGATCACTCGATCATCAGGGCAGAGCGGCCCATCGCCCTGATGGAAACTACCGTCCAGACAAGTGTCCGACAAAGGGCAATCCGGAGACGGACCTTAACCATCCGGGAATGCCGGTTCTGTGCGCCCTGACGGGGCCAGGGTCACGACCGAAGGGCCAGTCGAGATCACCCCCGGTTCCGGTCACTGGGGTGGGGGGCGCATACCCCTCAACGTGCCGGTTCTGCAACGCATGTCTGATAACGGCCACTCGCCCGGTATCACGCAGGACGCGACCTTCATGATTTCGCTACCGCGTCTCCTTCCTCCCGATGACTCCAACTCGGGGGCCGTGGCTGCCACCCGACGCGGCAAACCAGCCACACGTTGCGGGCAGGCGGTTGTGGAGACTCCCTTCCTTAACCCGTGGAGTCTCCACAACCGCTGTCGCACCATGGACCCTGGCCAGCGAGTTTCATGAACTCACCAAGGATGGGGGTTCATGAAACCCACCGTTGGAGGTGGCGATGAGTCCTTGACTCTCCGCCACCCTCGACACTGAGAGACCGCCGGCCTTCGGGCTGGCGGTCTCTGTTCAGGGCCGATCAGATTCGCGGGTCCGGACGCGCCGATATCTCGCCGGACACGTTTCTCCCAAAGCCGAGCGCCGAGCTGGCCGACTCGACATCCCCGAATACAGCGCGCCCTGGTACCGGGTCAGTTTGACGACCCAATACCTTGAGGCTGGAACTGAACCGCGGAACAGCGTACGTTACCGACATCGATCTGTAGCGACTTGAGGGGGCAGGATGCGCAGAAAGATCGGCCGTCGCGGCCACAAGGTCCTCATGGGAGTCCTCGCCGTGGCGCTGCCACTCGCCAGCGTCGCACTCCTGCCGGCGCCGGCCTTTTCGGCTGGCGTGGCCGCTCCCACGCTGGTGGGACCGGTGCTCACGCAGCTGGAGTCGTCGACGGTCAGTGACTTGAGTGACGCAGGCATAACGGTGCCACTTCCCAACGGCACCGATTTGTGGGTGTTTGGTGACCTGGTGAAGTACAAGTACGCAAAGGGTGCCTGGAAACGGAATGACTTCATCTTTGGGAGCAACGCCGCCGAGGGTCCATATTCGCAAGGAGAGCTTCCTGCCCCATTGGATAACGTCAAAGTCGGAAAGCTCCTCTCGGCCACCAATCAACCAACCCAGTTCATTCCTGCTCCCACCGACGTGTATATGAACAACGGGAGCGGAAAGCGCTGCACCAAGGCCCACGGGGCTCGCTACCAGGCCCGTTGGGCGACCGGGGCCGCCCTCATGCCCGACTCGACCAACGTGCTCGTGACGTATATCGACGGGTGCATCGTGTCCGGAAGCTCCTACACGGCCGAGGGCTGGGGATTCATGGAGTACAACTGGAGCGAGAACACCATCTCCGTACCGCCCTTCGATGTCTTCCCGCCGCGGACCGATGGCGCGACTCTCCCGGAGACAGAGGAGTTCGGGTCGCCGGTTGTCGCCAACGGAACAGTGACGTTGTTCTCCACGTCCCACTGCCCGGATGATTACTACACGACAGTCGCCGCCAACACCGCTTCTCTGGAGAATCCCGGGTCGTATGCCCTTTCCCACACCGGGTGGGGGGCAACGGGGTGCGGACCGGTGGTCCAGACCCTTGGGCCCGACCTGCACCCCGAATTCCAGCTGTTGTATCTCACCTCGCCCAGCGTGGGGCAGTTTGAGGTCGACTCGGCTCCGACGGCATCGGGGCCGTGGACCAAAGAGGCTTCAGGAACGCTGCCAGGATGTTCGAACACCTCATTGGGGCCCAACGGTCTCTCTTGTTACGCCACTCAGTTGCATCCTGAGCTCAGCAGTCCGTCCCAACTCCTCATCTCCTACGTCCTCCCCGATTATGGACCGGGAGTTGCCGCTCATCCGGACTCGACGCTCGGCCATCTTGTCGTGGCGTCGGTCCCCCTCACGGCTGGCACTTCCTCTCTGTACATCGAGTCGTCTCCGCTCGCGAATGGGGCTTTCGGCCAGGCGTATTCCGCCACTCTGATGGCCGCTGGTGGTGTGGCCCCTGACAGGTGGTCGATCAGCGGGGGGGCCCTGCCCGGAGGGCTCACGCTCAACCCCTCAACCGGAGTGATCTCCGGTGACCCGAACTCGGGAGGCACATTCGATTTCACCGTGCGAGCCACCGACTCCACCGTGCCGACAGCCGAAACTGCCACTGCCTTGCGGTCGATCACCGTCGAGGTTCCCCTGGGGATCACCCCGGGCTCGCTTCCCGGCGCAACCGTGGGCCAGTCGTACTCCGGCGCCCTGGGGGCCACAGGTGGGACGTTGCCCTACAAGTGGAAGAAGACAGGGAAGCTTCCGAAGGGGCTCAAGCTGAAATCCAACGGAACGATCTCCGGCACTCCGTCGACCAAGGCAGTGAGCGAGACGTTCAAGGTGAGCGTGACCGACAAGAGTCATCCGAAGCAGTCGGCCACGGCCGACGTTACAATCGTGGTTTCCTAGTGTTGCGAACGCCACCGATGTCGAAGATCGGTGCTATTACCTAGTGAGATCCAGGTCAAGCCCAAGATCGACTCGGGCCAAAGAGAAAACCTGTCCCGCGTGATTGCAGCGCGTCCGGACAAGCGAATCTGAACGACTCTGGATAGAAATCGACCCCGGGCGCTTCGGGGCCTTGTCAAGGGTCGGGCCCGCTAGCGAACTCAGGTGAAGGTGATCAGGACCGCCAGCCCACCCGATACCCCGGCCGGGCTCTGTTTGGCCGTGGGCTGCACCGCAGCCGACACATTGGTGTCATAGGCCACCACATCGGCGTCGACGGTCTTGGCGTAGGTGAAGCCGGTGGTGGTTCCCGCCGCGGCGGTGTTGTTCACCGCCGCGTAGCCGAAGTAGATCTCGCCCGTCCCCGTCGGGGTGAGCTTGGGGAACGTCACGGTGCTCGACGAGGCGTTGGAGATGCCCGCCCCGGTGTCGGTGCCCCACGTGGTCGAGGTCCCGGTGGAGGCGGAGAACTCCTGAGCGGCGAGCCCGACGTAGATCGAGTGCACGGCAGCGGCGAAGGCGACGGTGATCGTCGAGGGCCCTGAGGCGCTCACCACACCGGTGAAGATCTCGAGGCCCATGCCGCTGTAGGCGGTAGAGGGGCCTTGCACCTGCTTCCAGGTGCTCACCCCGCCCCCCGTCACCGACGATGCGGTGACGGTCGAAGACGCCACCTTGACCGCCAGGGCCAGGAGGTCTCCGACGTGCTGGGGAGACACCGCCAGCGTGGTGGTGTCGGTCCCGGCCTTGGAGTCCAGAGAACCCGCCGCGACGGCGGTGGGTGGGCTCGGGGCGGGCACCGGGCCGGTGGCACCGACCAGGATCGCCACCGCGCCGGAGACCCCGGCCGGGCTCTGTCTGGCGCTGGGCTGGACGGTCCCCATGACCCCGGTGTCGTAGGTCACGAGATCGGCGTCGACGGTGGTGGCGTAGGTGAAGCCGGGGGTGGTCCCCGCCGATCCGGTGTTGGCCAGCGCCGCGTAGCCGAAGTAGAGCTCACCCGTGGTGCTCGGGGTGAGCTTGGGGAAGGTCACCGTCGAGGACGAGGCATTGGCGATGCCCGCCCCGGTGTCAAGAGCCCAGGTGGTGGAAGTCCCGGCCGAGCCCGAGAACTCGCGCGCCGCCAGCCCGACGTAGACCGAGCGCACGCTGGCGGAGAAGGTGACGGTGATGGTCGATGACCCCTTCGTGCTCACCACGCCGGTGAAGATCTCGAGCTCGGTGTCCTTGTAGGCGGTGTAGGGACCGACGGCCTTGGTCCACGACGTCACCCCACCGCCGGAGACCGAGCTCACCGAGACGGTGGGCGAGCAGATCTTGATCGCCAGGGTCATGAGGTCCCCGACATGCTGGGGGGACACTGACAGCGTGGTGGTGCCGTTCCCGGCCTTGCTGTCGAGGCCGTCCACGGCGGTGATCGTCGCGGTGGCGGTGGCCGCGGTCACGGTGAAGCACTCGGTGTCGCTCTGGGCCGACAGCGACGTGTAGAAGCCGCCGGAGCTGGCGCTGTAGGAGGCGTTGTAGCAGTAGGTGCCGGGAGATCCCGGGCTCTGGGCGTCGCCGGGCGGCAAGGTGAAGCTCGAGACATCCCCGCTGGAGGTGGAAGAAACCGTCCCCACCGCGCTGCCCCCCGTGCAGCTCGTGGCGGGAAACACGACCGAGCACAAGGTGAAGGACACCGAACCGGCAGGCGCCCCGTAGGTGGTGTTGCCGGTCACGGTGGCGACGTCGTTCCAGGCGTTGCCCACCGCGGTCGATCCCGGAGCGGTGATTGCGGTGGTGAAGGCGCTGGGGGGAGGCGAGGGCGCGGTCTGGAAGGCTCCGCTGTCACAGTTTGCCCCCGACGGGTTCGACACCCCGCGCTGGTCGGTCCTCGGGCACAGCCCGGTGGTGGGGTTGGGGATGATGCCGATGGCCGGGCTCTTGGCCAAGAGGGCGATGGTGTCGGTGGGACCGCCGTTGCTCTGCAACGGGCCCAGCGAGACGTTGAGCGTGGTGGAGTCGCTGACGCTGCCCGGTCCGTCTCCGAACCCGCAGGTGCCGTCGGAGTCGATGTCGTAACCGTTGTCGGTCCCCACAAAACCGTCGCAGTCGCCGCCGGTGGCATCGCTGTTGGCCACGATCGTGGCGGCGAGAGAGAGCTTTCCGGCATCGCCGATGTCGCCGCCGGCGCCGGCGCTGCCGCCGTTGCCGTCGATGAAGGACCCAGAGCCGGCCGCGCCGGCCGCGCCGGCCGTGTTGCCCGAGATCGTGTCGTACTCGAAGGTCGTCGAGGTGGCCGAACTGGAGATCCCGCCCCCCGCGCCGCCATTGCCGCCCTTGCCGCCAATGCCCTCGGCGTAGGTGCCGGGAGCGCTGCCGCCGTTGCCGCCGGCGCCGGCGGCGTTGCCCGAGATCGTGTCATTCTCGACGGTCATCGAGGTGGAAGAACTGGAGATCCCGCCGCCGGAGCCGCCGGAGCCACCGTTGCCACCGTCGCCGCCGGTGCCGGGCGCCTGCATGTCGCCGGGGCCAATCCCGCCGATGCCGCCTGCGCCGGCGGCGTTGCCCGAGATCGTGTCGTTCTCGAGCGTCGTCGAGATGCCGGAGCCGGCAATCCCGCCGCCCGTTCCGCCGTTACCGCCGACGCCGCCGTTGCCGCTGGTAGTGCCGGCGCCCCCGGCACCTGCGGAGTTTCCCGCGATCGTGGCGTTGTCGAGGGTCAGCGTGCCGGAGCTGAAGATCCCTCCGCCGGCGCCGCCGTTTCCGCTGGGACCGGCGTTGGAGCCGTTGGCGTCGGCTCCGGTGCCGCCCGTTCCTGCGTCGTTGCCCGAGATGGTGTCGTTGTCGAGGGTGAGGGTGCCCGAGCTCGAGATCCCACCGCCGGCGCCGCCGTCGCCAGCGGGGTCTTCAGGGTTCCCGCTGCCGCTGGTGCCGCCCGTTCCTGCGTCGTTGCCCGAGATGGTGTCGTTGTCGAGGGTGAGGGTGCCCGAGCTCGAGATCCCACCGCCGGCACCGCCGTCACCGCCGTCGCCGATGAAAGCGACGTCGCCGCCGTTGCCCGAGGCGTTGCCCGAGATGGTGTCGTTGTCGAGGGTCAGGGTGCCCGAGCTCGAGATCCCGCCCCCGGCGCCGCCGGCGCCGCCGTCGCCGTCGGAGCCGGGAGCCGCTTGGCCGTCCTCGACGGTGAGCCCCGAGACGGTGGCGGTGGCCCCCGTCTCAACGTCGAAGACCTCGACGGCGTTGTCGCCGCTCACCATCATCTGGCTCGCGCTAGGGCCGGTGATGTCGAGCGTGCCGGCGTCGGTGATCACTAGTGGCCCGTTGGTGGCGTCGAGCACGATCGTCGAGGGTGACGGAAGGCCGGAGGAGAACAGGATCGTGTCGGTCCCGCCATTGTCGGTGTTGGCGGCGTCTATGGCGTCGCGCAGTGTGCAGTCATTGTTGGTGGTTGTGGCACAGTCGGCCACGGGCGTAGCCGAGTCACCCGTGGTACCCACGGTGTAGGTGTTCGTCGTTGCCGACGCCGGCAGCTCGGTCACGCCAAACCCGGCCATGGTCGCCACCAATGATGCGATCACCAGGACCAACACGAGTCGCCTGGGACCAGGCGAACCAGAATCGCCTGTCTCGGTCCCCGCCCACCGCCCCATCGATGCCCCCTGGCTCGTGTCTGGCTATCCCGCTTCGCTTGCACGATGTTGATTGCACTATTGCAAAACGATTTTCGGTAGTATGGGCTGTTCCACTCTCCGTGGCAAGGCCCACGGGGAGAAAGGAGAGAGGTGGCGAGACGGGCACTGTCGGCCACTCGGGCCGTTGACGTCGTAAACTTCCTGGCCAGCCGGCCAGGCGAGGCCTTCCTCTTGTCCGAGCTGGCGGCCGAGACCGGGATCAATCTCTCTTCCGCCCACGCCCTCATGTCGGCCCTGGTGGAGACGGACTGGTTGACGCGCGACCCGACCCGCAAGACCTACCAGCTCGGCCCGGCCCTGGTGGCGGTGGGTCAGGCCGCCGCGGAACGTCTCCCCGCCGTGCGCCGGGCTACGGCACTGGCCCGAGAGCTGTCCGACGAACTGGGGATGGAGACGATCGTCAACACCGTGGCCGGGGAGGACCTCCTGACGCTCGCGGCGGCGGGTCGTCCCGAGCAGCTCGAGACCCGGCCCCGGGTGGGCCAGCGCCTGCCCTGCATGGCTCCTCTAGGCCTCGGAGGCCTGGCCTGGGATCCTCCTCACGTCCTCGATGCCTGGGTTCGGCGCAGCCACCCTCGGGCCACGGCCAAGACCCTCGAGTCCTACCGGGACTGGGCCGCTCAGGTTCGATCGGCCGGATACGAGATCGGGCTGGAGAGTCCCATCCGGGACAAGATCGGCCTGGTCCTGTTCGAGTTGTCCCGCTCCCCCGCCGACGAAGACCTCCGCGAGGCCATGGGTGGACTGGTTGCGCGCTTGGCCGAGGAGGAGTGCTGGGTGAGCCACGACGTGGATCCTGGCGCCGACTACCAAGTCAACTACCTGGGTGCTCCGGTCTTCGGCTCCGATGCCAGACCGTCGCTGGCGATCACCGTCCTGGGCCTCGCCAATCCCACTTCCGGTGCTCGCCTCCTCGAACTGGCAGATCGCGTCGTGAGTGCCACACGCCACGTCAGTGTCACCACCGGGGGCCGGCTGCCGCTGATTCTGTGACCACCTTTGGGTGAGCCTTGACGTCGTGACCTTCGACCGACCGCACCCGGCGATACCGCCTGCGACAAGGGTTTTCGGGAGCATCAGTGTCTTCACCTGTGGCTTACGATCGCGGGCGTCATGAGATACCTATCCGAGCGCGGATCGCCGACCAGGCACCCCTCGGACGAGGCCCCAGCCGGCGATCCGCGCTTGACTGCAGATTTGGTTCGCCGGGATCAGCCGGTTACCTCACGAGCTGCGGGGGTAAGTCCGTCCACCTGCATCTCGTAGTACTCGTTCTGCGCCCATGGTCCGACCGCGCCTTCAACCACCTCACGCACAGCGTCGACTGATTCGCCTTCCCAGATGCAGATGCCGAGTCCGTGATCGTTGGTAGCTGCGTGGATTGGCAACGCAACGTGGGGAGGAAGCCCACCCTCCATCGCCTTGGCCTCGGCGCCCTGGAAGCCTTCGGGGTCGTGAATTCGGTGGATGACCGTCACAAACATCGGGTTACCGTCCGTTCTCCTGGGGGTAGCCATTTGCCACCCAAAGGAGAGGCGTTCGTTCCCGGATCCTGTCTGGTTCGTTCTGAACGAACCAGGCGGCTGCGTCACGTTGTCCAAACGATGTTGGTCAGCGGCTCGTAGCAGCACGAGACGCCTGTCACGATCGACTCGTCCAGGTGCTCGGCGAGCTCCGGAACCTTGGTCGAGAGGTCGGCGATGGCATGGCGGATCGTCCTGGTCACGTTGAGGCGCGCCTTCTCGGCCGGCGAGCCGGACCGCCGCGTCCTGCCGCCCAGTCCCGTGGCCCGCTTGAGCTCTGCGATCAGAGCGTCCCGCTCGGCGCTTCGCTTCGCCTGCCTCCCGGCATCTGCGTGGACCACGGCGTCGTCCAGGTCGTCGTCCAGCTCGGCGAGACGCCGCCGATACGTTCTGAGCGAATGACAGACCTTACAAGTTCGAATTATCGACGATCTGAGCGATCTCCACATAGTCGATTCTGGGGCTGACGCCATAGAGCCCTGTGACACGCTCACGCAGCTCATCTGAGAAGAAGCTGTCGACCGCCTCCCTGGACTCCCAGACGTAGAAGTTCCACGCCCGCTGCTGCTTCTCATCAAACGTGAAGAACTTGAAGAGGAGACCGGGCATACCTTCAAACATGGCTCGGGCTTTGTCGGCCACGTTCAGGACTCGATCGCGATCGAAGTCGCCGTCGTACTCGAACGTCACAGTTACACCGATCACCGCCGCTCCCTTCGCCTGCCGGGTGGGACCGTGCCCAACCGAGCATTCCTTGGAACAGGCTCGACCCTGCGCCAAGAAGCACGGTCTAGCAGCTATCACCGCGGCTTGCCCAGGGAGATGTGAGGGCAGCAAATAGGCACAATTCGCCCCCGATACACATTGCCTGGTCGGCTGTTAACGAGCGAGCCCAGCCCCGGCCAAGGAGGCAACCCCGCGACTCATGTCTCCGATGGGTCGTGGGTCAGTAAGAGCTCACGTCGTTGCTCGGCGGTGACGCTGCTCGGCTCAGTGCTGTCGATGAACTCGGACAGGATCTCTACGAATCGAAGGGGTTCTTCGACGTGAGGGAAGTGGCCTGCTCCTTGAATAATTTCGAGCCGACTTCCGAGAATCGCGTCGTGCGCAGCGTGGGCATGGCTGACCGGGATGATGTTGTCTCGATCACCCCAGATGATCAGTGTCGGCACCCGAGCGGTGAGATAGAGCCGATCCATGGCACTCACCGACTGTCCGCCGGGATCGACGACCGCACGCAACGTTCGGACGAAAGCCTTTCGGCCCTCCGACTCGGTCAATGACGCATAGGCCCGCCAGATCTCGACGGCCGGAGCGTTGCGAAAGCCAGCCCTGTGGAGGAACCCAATGATGTGATTTCCACGATCGCGCACGAAACCTGGAAACAGGATCGGCAATACATATTCGACGCCAGGTGTCGCGAGAAGGCGCAGCAGCCAGTTGACTTCTCGACCCAAGCCTCCACTACCGACCAGGACGAGCCGATCGCAGTTCTCGGGGTACTGATAGGAGAACTGCATGGCGACGCCGCCTCCGAACGACTGACCGACGACAGTGACCCGTTCGATTTCCAGGATGCTCAAGAAGTCGCGTAATGCGCTGGCTTGAGCTCCCAAGGAGTAGTCGCCCGAGGGTTTGGCCGAGGCGCCGTGGCCGACCAGGTCAGGCGCGACAACGGAGTAGTCACGCGCGAGCAGAGGTATCACCTGCTCCCAAGTCCGTGAGCTGCCTGCGATCCCATGAATAAGCAGGATCACGGGACCGTCGCCAGCGCGGCGGAAGCTCAAGTCATGGCCGTGGATGGAGACCTGCTCGGGGGCCGGAGGACTATCGATCCGTAGATCTAATCAGATGGGATGGCGATCGAACGAACGCCTGGGGTGCCAGGTGTTGTTGTTTTTCTCGAGAGTCCCGTCGCCAGCAAAAAGAGCGGAGCTCCCAGGGCTTCTCTCCGACCGAGGGTGCGCTGGATCGGCACGTAACGCCCGGTCCGGTGGACACGGATGTCGTCCCGATCGCTATCGGCGGCTCATGTCAGTCGGCCGATGGTGTCTACCGAAGACATGGGGGTTGAGCCGAAGATCGATCGTTCCGAGGGTGCATGCGGTGACAATGGAGTCTTTTGACGCCCTAAGCCCTAGGCCATCTTTCCCCGGGCAAGGATCAGGGAGAGGCCGTGGTGGTCGGTATCGCTGGTACTGAAGGAGAGTGCGATGTGCCCACTTGTGTCGTTTGACGAAGACCCTCCGAAGTAGCCTGCAGTCCCGTCAGTGGCCTCGAGCGCACCTCGAATCCAGGCGACGGCTCCAGGGGCGAAGTGTTGGACAGTTGCCAGCATGACGGCCTTGGCAGCGATGCTGTCCGCGGCACTGGCAATGGCGTATTCGACGGACAGTTCCGTCTCGTCGGCAGGGTTGCCGATCACGTCGATCCTCAAACGACCGGCGCCGCCCGTGTAATTGTCCATTCCATTCAGAGGGCCAGACTCCCTGTCTACTGCCCCCTGTGACCAGCCCGCCGGGGGTGCTCCGTGACTGTTGAAGAAGCGTTCAATGTTGGAGAGCGTGAACCCAAATGGCTGGGTCGTGGCGGAGGGAGCGACGGGGGGTGCCGTAGACCCAGAAGAACAGGCCGCTACGAGCGACGAGAGTAACGCCAGCCCTAGCAACTTCTTGAACACCGTCATATCTGACCATACACGGCAAGCGGCATGCTTCAGATGGAGAGGGGGGTCGTTGGAATCGGGCCGCCACTGCAGGCGGTGAGCGTCGCTCCTAAAAGGGTCACGCCCAAGACAAGGGACATTGCTGGCGTCATGCCCGTCCCCCCCCTCTTCATTGCCTGATAGGACGCATTGGACGACTGCTTGGTTCCCGCAAACTTCAAGATGATCCGACACGCCCCGATCCCTGCTGCCGGGTCGAGGGCGCCCCGACGGGACCAGCCCGACTTCACTCAGGGCCTAGCGGGATCACCCGGTCCGGGACAAAGAGTCCTACCGAGAACCCCGAGATGTGCTCCTTGACCCGCTTGCGCCGTTGGGCCCGACGCCAGGCGTCGGGCGTCCCCTACTGGAACCTGAGTCGGTCGGAGCGAAACGAGTTCTGCGAGAATCTTGGAGTGATCGTCAGGCCTGCCACTGTCACAGATGCTGTCGCGATTGCGTCGCTTCTGAACGCCCATCTTGCGACGACGACGATCGAGTGGACTGATACACCGCAGGCTCCCGACGACATCCCGGAATGGCTAGATGAACACGAGACGGTCTTAGGGCCCGCCGCGAGATAGTCCGCGAGGTTCAGGCGGCGATGCTGTAGTTCCATTCGCCATGCCAGTTGTGGGTCCGTAACGCAATGGCTTCGTAGTCGTCGTCGCTGATCCGTTCTCCGGTTGGATACCAGTTCGGATCGTAAGCGCACTGCACGCTCAGTCCTGCCTTGGTCTTGGTGGAAGCGATGAGGTCGACGATGGTGCGGACGTCGGTGAGCGAGCGGCCGCGCCAGTTGAGCGAGATGAAGCTGAAGAGACGGTGCTCGATCTTGTTCCACTTTGACGTTCCCGGTGGGTAGTGACAGACCGTGATCTCGAGGCCGGTCTGTTCGGCCAACATGGCGAGGTGAAACTTCCAGGCTCGGATCCGCGGTCCGTTCGAACCGCCGGCATCGGCGGTGATCATGAGCGTGGAGGCCTCGGGGAAACGCTCTCGTCCCATCTGGTTCCACCACCGTCGAATGGACTCGACCGCGAACTCAGCCGTGTCTGCAGTGTCGCCGACCGACACCCAGCCCTCGTCGTTTGAGAGGTCGTAGACGCCGTACGGGATGGCCTTGGCGAACTCGCCCAAGGCCCGATCGGCGAAGTCGTGCACGTTGACGCGTTCAGGTTCACCGGCCGGCTGCCACTCGCGCCCCCCATTGGCGTAGTTGCCGATCAGCTCCTTCTTCTTGGTGTCCACACTGATGACCGGCTCGCCGAGCTTCATACGCCGCCGGGCCAGCTTGTCGATGTAGCGGAACTGGCCGTCACGGTCGGGGTGGGCCGCCCCCTCGTTCTGCTTGGCCGGCGCCTGGAGGCTGTAGCCCATCTGGTGCAACAGCCGGCGCACCAGCTCGGCCGAGGCACGATATCCCTGAGCTTGGAGTTCGCGAGCCAGCTCGTAGGTCGACTTGAGTGTCCAGCGCAGCGCCGACATGGGCGAGCCGCGCGTGGACGGGTGCACCAGCTCGTCGAGCGCCTCGAGCAGCCCTGATTGCTTGTCGATGGCCGGGCGATCCCCACCGCCCTCGGCGCGTTGGCGCTCAGAAGGCGCCACTCCAGTTCGCACTTGTTGGGTCGCAGTGTTCACCGTCGACGTGCTCAGACCCGAAGCCTCGGCCACCCTCGCCTGACCACCACGACCGAGGGCCACCACCATGGCGCCCGCGACAACCCGGCGCTGCTTCTCGTTCAGGTGCGGCAGCACTGTGTCGAAGAAGCCAGCCAGCTCGTCGGAGGACAGCTCCACACCACCAGGCTATACCTCGCGAGTTAATCTCTGGTGGACCCTTAGTGGCCGAAGAGCGAGGTGAGGTCGTGGGCGTCGCGGCGTTCGGGTGGTTCCGAGACGTCGAGAAGCGACCGGGCTACCGGTTCACCGTCGAGAAGACGATCCACGTACGGGAGGACCGATGGCGTTCGGGAGTTGGCCGGGACCTCATGCGAGCTCTCGTCGACGCGGCGCGGGAAAGCGGTAAGCACATGATGGTAGCGGTTGTCGATGGTGCGAACGAGGCATCGATCAGGTTTCATACGCGACTCGGCTTTATCGAGGTCGCCCGCATGCCCGAGATCGGGGCCAAGTTCGGTCGGTGGTTGGACCTCGTCGTACTCCAGCTTCGCCTCGATGACAGACCCGCGCCATTGTGAGGGTTCTCGCACAGATCTCCGACGACAACTTCCAAACCGGTCGGGATCACTCGCTCCGATCGCGCACGAGATCCCCGAGTCTGAGCTACGGGGCCCAGCCGCCGTCGTTGAGGCCGATCCCGAGTGACAGAATGCGATGCGCTGGCAGGGTGGGCCCGCTGTCGGCCTGCTCGTGACCGGCACACCGCTCGGTTCTCGTTACTCCGTGTGGGGCTCGGCGATACGGTCAATGCGGAGTCCGTGAATCCGCTCCAGTCGTCGCAGAGAGCGAGAGACGATCTCGTTGCGGCTTAGCCCGATGTCATAGGAAGGCGACACGAGCGGCGCCGCCTGTTCCACGATCATCATGGCCACACCTCGAACACGTGCCGGAGCGATGTGACGCTCCCTTTGGTAGAAAGCGACCACGTCGTCGAAAACGGACCCCTCGACATGGACCTCGGCCTGACCTTTGAACCGGTACCCCACGCGAGTGACCGGGGCGACCACATTGATTTCGACGGCAGGGTTCTCTCGGAGGTTGGCCATCGTCCCCGGAGAAGCTAGGTCTGCGAATACAAGATGGTCGTCGTCCCAAACTGTCGTTGTTCCCTTGGGCGAGAGATTGGGCGTGCCGTCAGGGCAGACGGTGGCAACAAATCCCAGACCCTGCTCTCGCACGACTCTCCTCATGTCATGGTCCAAAATGGACATGTCACCACCACCATCGCCGGTTGCTGTCAGTCTTGCGCGAGATCCCGAAAGGTGCCCGCGGGAGACCCCCGGAGAGGTTCCGCCGCCCACCTGGTACTCCCGGCTGCAGGGTGCCCCCGGTCGGTCCAAAGGGGTGGGCCTGCCTGGGGATCGATATCACCGGACCGGACGCCCAAGGTCCGCTCCGATGGCGTACGAGATCGCACCGATTACCGTGCGCCCTCGCCCGGTCACAAGAGCGAGCTCCGACGCGTCAGCACCGGCGATCTTGGCCTAGCCGTTCTTGAGCCGAGCCATCCCATCCGGCACGACGACCCGACGGCTGGCACTATGACACTCGTGCACCGAGTGGACGACCAACGCCCTACGCCTGGTTGGCTGCTCGACGAACTCGCCAGCGCGGGCCGGGAGAATCTCGATGTCGCCCATGTCGAGCGATACGACGGGAAGATGGACAGCCGAGCAGAGGCCGAGGTCGAGCTCTTGCGCTCGTGGGGGCTTGACGGGTCGTCAGTCGTCATCGACCTCGGGTGCGGTACCGGCCAGTTCGTGTTGACCGTCGCCCCAGTGTGCCGACGGGTGGTCGCCGTCGACGTCTCGCCGGTAATGCGCGAGCGCCTGCGTCGCAAGCTCGGCAAAGCTAGCATCGACAACGTCGAGGTCGCCGCCGCAGGCTTCCTCACCTACGACCATGCCGACGGTACAGCCGACATCGTCTACTCCCGGTACGCGCTTCATCACCTTCCCGACTTCTGGAAGGTAATGGCGCTGCGCCGGGTTCGGGCCATGCTGCGGCCGGGCGGCCTCTTTCGCCTGTGGGACGTGGTCTACGGCTTCGCTCCTGACGAGGCAGGCGAACGGATTGCAGCGTGGTGCGCTCCCTTTGGCGACGAGATCGAAGGCGACTGGGCTCGCTGGGAAATGGAAGAGCACATTCGCGACGAGCACTCCACGTTTACCTGGCTGCTCGAGGCGATGTTCGAGCGCACCGGGTTCACCGTCGAGGTCGCTGACTACTCCGATGACGGGTTCGATGCTCGCTATCTGCTTCGGGCCACCTCGGAGTAGACCCCCACTCGTCGGCGAGGCGAGCACGACAGATGGGGCGTGGATAACTCGGACGAATCCCCACAGTGTCTAAAGTCCCAACCCCAACATCTGCGGACTCTCGCTCGATCCCTCTATCCGCCTGCGCTGCAAACCAATGCCATTGCCTGGAGCTCTCGGGAAACATCGGGACCTGTCGGCGTGTAGATGATCTCGACGTACCCTGCCTGACCATGCCGTTCAAGGAGACTTCACCTAGATCCCACCGAGCTGCGGGAGCATGATGCAGTTGTACCGGCTTGCGTATGGGTGGCGGATCAGGCTCAGGAGGACAGATGGACAATGACGAGGTTGACGCCATCAAGCGGCTCATCGCCAAGGACGAGATCATCGATCTCGTCCATCGCTATTCGTATTGCGTCGATCACAGGCTCTACGACGAGGTTGTCGAACTTTTCATCGAGGACTGTGTGGTCGACTACGGGCCGCGTGTTCCGCCCGTGCGATCCAGGGAAAGTCTCCGGCGCATGTTCGGACATCCCGATAGTGGCTTTGCCGCAACGAGCCACCACAATGCGAACGTCCTAGTGACGTTCGAGGACCTCGAGCATGCATCCGTGCGCACATCCGTCTACGCCTGGCACCAGCGGACCGACGGGAGTACCCCTTGCCTGTGGGGCTATTACCACGACTCGATGGTTCGCCTTCCCGAGGGATGGCGTATTGCTGAGCGACAACTTCGGACCCTGGGCGCAGAGGATTGGAAGATGGAGATGCATCCGGCTCTCGAGGGTGAAGTTCCGTAGTCGGCAATCTCATAAGGAAAGCGGCACCTCCGTCGGCGTGACACCGCATCGGGACAATCGGGAACACCACCCGGTCTCGGACGTTGGCACCGTGTCGAACCGCCCGACATTGCCGGTTCTGTGTGCCCAGGCGGGCCGGTCTTTCGGCCCGCCACACCAGGCGGGACCACCGGTGTCGTGCGCCAGGTTCGCCACCTGCGAGACCCCTGGATCGACCGGGCGACGACTACGGGGTGCCTCTGCCGTCCTGCGGAGTGCGCACCACGGTGCGGCCGATCGTCGCCCGCTGCTCGAGGTCCTCGAGTCCGGAGGGGACCTCCGCGAACTCGATCTGCCGACCGATCACCGGGCGGATCGTTCCGGCCCGGGCAAGGTGCAGGATGCGGTTCCAGATCTCGATGCCCTGGGCGGTCGACACGAAGTTCATACCGAACGGACGGGCCGGTCGGGGCGAATCCACGTAGGCGAAGCAGATCCCCACCAGGTCGAAATTCCCGTAGATGCTGGGCTGGACGGGGAGGGGACGCTCTTCCTCTTCGATCCCCGAGGCGAACCCGATGATGAGGTGACGGCCGTTGAATGCCATGGCCCGGAATGTGTCCGTCGTCACCGCGCCACCCACGGTGTCGAACGCCACGTCCACTCCCCGCCCATTGGTGACGTCGTCGACGAAGGCGACAAAGTCCCCGCTGCGGTAGTTCACGCCGTATTCGGCGCCCAGTGAGCGGCAGAATTCGACCTTCTGGTCGGTGCCCGCGGTGGCGATCACGGTGGCCCCAAAGGCCTTGGCCAGCTGGACGGCAGCCGACCCGACACCGCCTGCGGCGGCGTGGATGAGGACGACGTCACCGGGGCGTACCCGCCCCCGGATGCAGAGGGCGAGGTAGCTCAGCTGGTAGGGGAAGTACATGGCTATCGCTTCGGCCGCGCTCAGCCAGGCGGGGATCTGCTGGGTCGTGGCGCTGTCGAGCAGGGCCGCCGACGCGTACCCACCCTGCACGCCCGCGGTCGTACCGACCACGCGCCGGCCCAGCATGGCCTCACACCCGGGCCCGACGGCCTCGACCGTGCCCGCAGCGGCCATGCCGATGACGAAGGGTGGTTCGAACTTCAACAACCCGTAGCGACCCCGGATGGTGTCGATGTCGTTGAAGTCGAGGCAGAAGGCCTCCACGGCGATGCGTAGCTGGTTGACACCCGGCTCGCCCACCTCCACCGTCTGGATCTCGAGCGCGTCGGCGGGCGGGCCGAGACGGGTCACCATCCACGCCGCAGCTGTCGTCATCGGAAGCTCCCGTAATCGACGGGTAGGTGTTTGATGCCGTTCAGCCAGGAGGAGCGCAGGCGCGACGGTGGGTTCGTCAACTTCATATCGGTCAGCTCGTCGGCGATCACGTCGAACATCACCCTCAGCTCGAGTCGGGAGAGGTTGGCGCCGATGCAGAAATGGGGGCCGCCCGCGCCGAAGGTGACGTGAGGGTTCGGGGCGCGGCCGATGTCGAAGCGCTGCGGATCGTCGAACGCCTCCTCGTCGAAGTTGGCCGAGGCGAAGTAGAGGGCCACCCGTTCCCCTTGACGCACGACCTGCCCGGCGACTTCGGTGTCCTCGGTCGCCGTGCGCTGGAGGACCACGGCGGGCGAAGCCCAGCGCAGGATCTCGTCGACTGCGGTGACGGGACGTTCTGACCTCCACCGTTCCCACTGGTCCGGATTCTCCAGGAAGGCCAACGTGCCGTGGGTGATGGCCTGCCGGGTGGTCTCGTTGCCGGCGACGGCGAGGATGATGAAGAAGAAGGCAAACTCTTCGCTGCTCAGGAGCTGGCCGTCGGCGTCGGGTTGGACGAGCCGGCTGGTGACATCCCCAAGATCCTTCTCGACCCGGACCTCGGCCAGAGAGTGGGCGTAGGCGAACATCTCGATGACGCCCGAGAGGTCGGTGCTGGCATACTCCGGGTCCTCGCTGCCCGCCATCTGGTCGCTCCAGTGAAAGAGCCGCTCGCGATCAGAGTCGGGAATGCCCATGAGGCCAGCGATGGCCTGCAAGGGCAGATGACGGGCGACGTCGATCACGAAGTCGCCCGTGCCGTCGCTCTTCGCCGCCCAGATGATCCGTTGCGCTCGTTCGCGCAGATCGTCCTCGAGGCCGGCCAGGGCGCGCGGCGTGAAGCAGCGGTTTCCCACCCGGCGCACCCGGGTGTGGCGGGGTGGGTCCATGCACAGGAGGAGGTTCTTGGTGGATTCGCCCGTGGGGTCGGACTCGTCGAGCCGCCGGACGAAGGCGGAATTGGTCTCCACCGACCACGCCGAACTGCGGTTGACCGCCGTCACATCAGCGTGACGGGTGACCGCCCAGAACCCCCCGTCGCCATAGGCGCCGGAGGCACTCTGGGGGTTCCATCGGACCGGTTGGTTCCGGCGTAGCCAGGCGAATTCGTCAAGGGGCAGATGATCGGCCAGCAGGTCGGGGTCGCTGAGATCGAGTCGATCGTCGACAGGCGTCAAGGACACGAGGGCAGACCTCCATGACTGGCACCGCTTGCTCTCTAGGGACCGTAAGCTTTGACACCGGGCAGTGTCAACTAAGGTGCGGGTGGTGGAGTACCAGGTGACGATGCCCTTCAGGGGGATCAGTGCGGATGACCGGCGCATCGACCGGCGCAACCGGGTGGTTGCGGCCGCCTACGGGATCGCCGGAACCGAGGGCGCCGGTGCTCTCGGCGTCGGCCGGGTATGTCTGGCCGCCGGGCTCACCAAGAGGTACTTCTACGAGAGCTTCGCCTCTCTCACCGAGCTTCAGAGCGCGGTCGTCGACCATGCCATCGCGGTGATGTCGGAGCGTGTCGATCCCTTCCGGCCCACAGGGCCCGGCGGGCCACCACAACGGTGGCTTGCGGCGTTCGTCGGCGCGTTGGTGGATGACCCGTGCCTGGCGCGGGTGTTGCTGGCCGAGACCCACGGCGGTGCGCTCAGCCCCTTTCGACATCAGATCATCGACGTCGCCGTGGCGGGGATGGCGCCCCCCGGCTCCGACCCCCAGGAGGACCTTCGTGCCCGCCTCGTCGCCTACGCGCAGATCGGCACCCTGAGCGAGCTATGCCTGGCCTGGCACCAGGGGCAGCTCGTCATGGAGAGGGCGGTCCTGGTCGACGTGCTCGCCGACCTGTTTGTCCGCATCGACGACATCGAAGGACAGATGCTCCGCAGCAAAGGCTAACCCTGGTGTTCGCCGATCGGCGGTTGGTCCCCTCGAGCGAGCCGAGCACCCCGTTTGTCAGACATCCCTGGTCATCATCCGCCGCGCCCCGAGAACCGTCCAACCCACCAGCCATGCGGCGATAACGAGCACCGCCACAATTCTTGATTCTGGTGGCAACGACGATGCGTTATCTATCTTGCCGGGTCCGGCTCCCACGATGCCGGTCAAGGCAAAACCCAGTGCGCTCGGCTCCAGATGATCGACAGCCAGGTCAAGCCCCACTCGCTGAAGGTTGACGAGGTGAGGACCGGCCGCCTTTCCGATCAGTAACAGGATTGGGCTCACGACGATCTCGAACAGGATCATCAGCACCAGCGCAACGGTCCGCCCACCCATCAGGGAAGCCAAGCCAAGGGCGACGATGAACCAGACGGCCGCTTGGAGCTCGATCCACAAGCCCGTCCAGACCATAAGCGCAGTGGATGGATATAAGAACGTCTGCTCATAGCTCGCGTAGTCCTGTCGTGCCCCCTCGACGGCCTGAGCTTTGGTCAAGGGCGTCGTGGGTTGGGTCGGGCCAGTGCACGGTCCGCTGAAGGGGAAGTCGCACATGACCAGGTCACGGTGGCCCGCGGCCCAGTTCTCATACCCGGCCTGCGACAGGCCAAGGGGCACGTTGACTCCCTGGACTTCGTACTTGGTGGGGGCGGAGAAGACGCAGACACAGCAGATGATGGTGAATGCGACCGCCACCATCGGCACGATGATGGCCAAGCCGGCCGGTATCCGGGCCAAATAGAGCGGGAGCCGGGAGCGACCGGTCACCACCAGCTGCCTGAACATCCCCTCGACCAGATCGATAGACCCCGCCGTACATCCCAGCGTGGCGGCAACGATAAACGCGAACAAGTAGAGCACACCGACCGTGATGCCGTTGAAGGTGTGGTAATCCCCCGCCGGACCGTAGGAGTGCGGGGCGAAGGCGTGAAGCAGGAGACGGATCGTGAGGAAGATGGTGGGGATCCCGATCGTCAACACGATCATGGTGATCATGAGTCCGCGTCGCTTGCGCAGCTCTATGAACCTGGTTGAGATCATTCCGCCGGTGGGGATCCACGATCCTCGGCCTCTATGAGCAGGATCGACCGCGGCTTGAGCCGGTGCGACGAGATCGATCGGGGTCGTCATGCCGAATCCCTAACCGCCTTGTGGCAATGCTGGACGAGGGCTGACCTCTGACCCGACTTCACCGTGTCTTCGGGCACGCCACCAGGCTCCCACAGGGGCGATCGCTACCGACGGTTCCTGCCGATCGCCCGGCCGAGAACATCGCCACATTCCATCCGTCGTGATCCGATAGCCACCATCCGAGAGGGGCCGGCCGGAGTGGCCCTCTCGGCCTCAGGTGCAGATCTCTGCCACCACGACGGAGATGTTGTCATGGCCACCACGGGACAGGGCCAACTCGACGAGGCCGTCGGCAGTCGCTTGGATGTCCTCGGGTGCCGCCATTATGGACGCGATCTCCTCGTTGGGCACCTCATTGAAGAGGCCGTCGCTGCAGACGAGGAGACGATCGCCTTTCATGGCGGAATGGGAGGTACTGTCCAGTTCAACATCCGGTGCGACGCCGACCGCTCGGGTGAGCACGTGGCGGTAAGGATGATCGGCCGCCTCCTCTTCGCTCATCTCTCCTCGCCCCACAGCTTCGGCGGTCACGCTGTGGTCGTGGGTTAGTTGCTTCAATGAGCCGTCGCGTAACACATAGGCACGGCTGTCGCCCACGTTGACGACCGCGAGCCTCCCGTCTTCGATCACGCCAGCCGCACAGACCGTCGTGCCCATGCCCTCCAACTCGGCGCTGTCACTGGCGCGATCCCAGATCGCACGGTTGGCTGCTCGGACTGCAGCTTGAAGTTCGTCGAGCGACCGCCCGGTGAAGGCAGCCTGCATCAGCGCTATCGCCACGGCGGATGCGACATCACCTCCGGGGTGGCCTCCCATGCCGTCAGCAACCGCCGCAAGTCGTTCGGTACTCACGACGGCGTCTTCGTTGTTGTCGCGCACTCGGCCGATGTCGGTACGACTGACCGTCCTCAACTTCGTCATCGATACCCCCCTTGAGGGCTCATTACTGGTTGCTGGGAACAACGTGGCCTCGATCGCCAAGAGGCGCCGCGCGAGGTCGAGCGCCGTATGGCGCTGCGCTGCGTCGATCTCCACCCGCGTCGCCCACGCATCAAGCTGCTCACCTGAAGGATCGCGAAGGAGTGCTCCGATGTCGGCGAGGGCCATGCCTGCCTCTCGCAGTGCGTCGATCAGTTGGGCCTCGCGCAACTGACTCGGCGAGTAGTACCGGTAGCCCGATGCCGAATCAACCGCCGTGGGGACGAGGAGTCCATCGGCGGCGTAGGTTCTGAGGCGCTTGGGTGATAGACCAGAGCGCTGCGAGAACTCTCCGATCGACATGAGTTCGTCCACGTGAGGCAGCATGAACCCTCTCCAGGGGTGAAGGTCAAGCGCCAGAGCAGATCGAGTCCTCGAACTGCGCCGCCGTCACTTCGTGCGGCGCATGCGGTTTCTCGTGAGTTTCCCTTAGCGGTAATAGTGATCCTGCTCGAGATCCTCGAGGAGGCTGGGCCCGGTCGGCTCCCATGGGAGCAGCTTCCGCGTCACGGTGGCGGTGGCGGGGCTGTCCAGAGCGACGAAGTGGCCCAGGTGGGCGAAGTGTTCGACGGCGTCGGCGGGGGTAACTGACGCCGCAGGGAGGCCGAGATGACGGCCAATCGCCTGGGCGATGTCCCGGAAGGGGACGCCCTCGTCGGCGACCGCGTGCAAGACCGAGCCGGCGGGGGCGGCCTCGACGGCAAGGCGGGCCAAGCGGGCGGCGTCGGAGCGATGCACAGCCGGCCAGCGGTTCGTGCCGTCACCCACGTACCCGGAAACGCCCCGTTGGCGGGCGATGTCGACGAAGGTGGCCACGAAGCCGTGGTCGCCGGCACCGTGGACTGTCGGGGGGAGGCGCAGCACCGACGAGCGGACGCCCATACCCCTCAGGGACAGGGTGAGCAGGGCCGTGGCCGACCGGCGCCCGGCGGGGTTGGCGCGAACCTCGGCGCTGGGCACGAGCCCGTCCTCCTCGGTGGACACCCGACCGGTGGCCAGCCCGAGCACACCCGAGGCGAGCACGAAGGGGCGATCGGAATCGGCCAGGGCCGCGCCCATGGCCTCCACCGCTCGTCGGTCGGCCGCCGCGGCCGCGGCGAAGTTGCCGCTCCAGGCCACCTCGTGCTGAAACGCCAGGTGGATCACCCCGTCCGAGTCGGTCGCCGCCTTGGCGAGGCCGTCAGGGTCGTCGACGTCCCCCCGCTGAACCATGGCGCCAGCCGCTTCCAGTCGCCGGGCCGATGCCTCGGAGCGGGCCAGGCCGACCACCTCGTGGCCGGCGCCGAGCAGCTCGGGCACGACGGCCGAGCCGATCCAGCCTGATGCACCGGTGACAAAGATCCTCATGGCAGGTACCTCCGGAGACAGTTGATGTCAGTGACTGCTATCAACATACCCGGGATGTCAGTGACTGTCAACGCCTAGGATTGGGGCATGGGTCGATGGCAGCCGGACAGTCGGGGGCGGTTGCAGGAAGCTGCGCTCGCTCTGTATTCAGAGCGGGGATTTGACCAGACCACAGCCGCGCAGATCGCCGCTCGAGCGGGTCTGACAGAGCGCACCTTCTTCCGGCACTTCGCCGACAAGCGAGAGGTGTTGTTCGGTGGATCCGCCCTCCTCCAAGAGCGGATCGTGGACGGCGTGGTTGGGGCGCCCGCAGAGGACGGGCCCCTCGACGCTGTGGCCCGTGGACTCGCCAGCGCCGCCGCGATGCTCGGCGAGTTCCGACGGGACCTGTCGCGCCAACGACACGCTGTCATCGCCGCCAACCCCGAGCTCCGGGAGCGCGAGTTGGCGAAACTGGCCGACTATGCCGCGGCAGTGGCACACGCCCTGCACCAGAGAGGCGTGGGCGAACCCCAAGCCAGCCTGGCTGCCGAGGCAGGCATGACGGTTCTCCGCGTCGCCATGGACCGGTGGTCGAGCGAGGGGGACGACCGGGACCTGGCCGATGTCATGCGGGACTCCATGACCGAGCTACGCGCCATGGCTGGCGGCGGCTGAGCCTCGCCCGCGTCTTGGACAACTTCCCTTCAGAGCAGAGCTGGTGTTCATGAACGCCTGACGCTCGGAAGATGCCCGGTATCTCCGGGCTCGGAGCTACCGCGTCCGTGATCCGAAGAGGCGTGTCCCGATTCCGATTACGAGAAGGCCGAATGCGACGGAAGCTAGTGACGAGGCGCGAAACGTTGACGGGGTAACTCCCAGGCGCTCGGGTCGTTGAGATAAAGACCGCACGCGCAGTCCATGGCTTCCTCGACCGTCCCCACCCGCAAGCCGCTGGGAAGCACCGAGTTCTCGTAGCCGTCTTTGCTCGCCAGCCAGATGGCGAAGGCCCACTTGTTCTCTCGGTGGCCGGTCCACCGGAGACGGAACAATGGCTGGTCATATCCCTCGGGGAGTGTGGCCTCGATGTAGGCATAGGGGTTGCGGAAGCGGACGCGTGCCTCGGTGAGCTGGGCCCAGCGGCTCCGGCGGTGGGCTTCGAGGCGGCGCTCCAGATCGGATTTTGCGCTGTCGGGGATGGTCACCGCGCCGATGCTATGGGGTCGGTCAGGCGGCGACTCGAAGGCGCCGATCGGCCTGCCTTTTCCTGCGACGGGCCTGTTGGGCGGCCCGGCGCTGCACCCGGTCACGCCGGGCCTCGGCGTTTCTCCGCCGCAGGTAGGCGGCGGTGGCCGCCTGGATCTCGGCGTGGTCCCGGTAGTCCGAGCCGGCGAAGACGGCCTTCACCATGACCCCGAAGTGGCACTCGATGCGGTTCATCCACGAGGCATAGGTGGGCGTGGCCACGAGCGTGATCCCCAGCTGACGGGCCACGGCGCGCACGGCGGTGGTCCAGTGCGACGCCAGGTTGTCCTGGACGACCCAGATGCGCTCGTCGGGATAACGGGCCCGGATCATCTTCAAGACGGTGATCACGTGATCGGCCCCCTTGCGGTAGAACCAGCGCCCGAAGAGCTGGTCCGCCCCCACGTCGTAGACGCCGAAGAATTGGGCCACCCCGTGGGGCTTGCGGTAGTTGGCCCGGATGCGCCCCGGGCGTCTTTGTGGCCACCACCCCCGGCCGGCTTTGGGGGTGGGGGTCACCGGTCCGTGTTCGTCGAAGCACACGAGCACACCGTTCAAAGATCCGCATTCCGCCGACCGGTAGAGCCGGCGCAGCCTCGCCGCCTTGGACTCGAAATCCGGGTCCGGCGAGTGCTTCCAGCCCTTGGTCGTCTGGGTGGTGTGGCCTTCCTCGATCAGGATCACCCGCAGGCGCTCCTTGGAGATCGTTCTCACCACCCCGGTCTTCAAGAGATAGGTGCGCAGGTGCGCCAACGACCACGTCACATAGGGCTCACCGAGCTCCTGGGGATGCGAGTCGACGATCTCCACGATGCGGGCGCGCATCTCGTCGGTGATCTCCCTGGGCCGACCACCGCTCCAGGCGGGAAGCAGCGCCTCGAGCCCGATGTCGTTGAATTCGTGGATCACGCCTCGCACCCAATCAGTGGTGGCGTCCAAGGCGTCAGCGATCTCAGGAGCCGAGTAGCGGCGACGACTCATGTCGATGACCTGAGCACGACGCGCCGTCACCGGCGACGCGAACTCGCCACCTCGTCGGCGCAGTGAACGCAGCCACGCTCGTTCCTTGGCGCGCAAACTCCTCACGAACACTTGGGCCGGCCGAGCCATGCACGCCTCCATCAACGCACGGACTGCAGCCCTCTAATCATGCGCGGGCACGCGAGGAATTACAAGGATGTCGGTTTACCTCGCGACCTTCAGTGCCTCCGCACTAGAACGGTAATGAGGCTGGCAGTGGAACTCATCGATTACCCCCCATCGAACTGATTGAGGGACTCTCAACGTGGATCCATCTGCCTGGCATATCAAGAAGTTGCGAAGGCCGGTCACCGGGTGAGCTCGTAAGCCTCCTCACGCGTCCCTGGTCATCATTCGCCACGCTCCGAGGATCGTCCAGCCAACCAGCCAGGCGATGATCACGCACACCGCCACGGTCGTCGACTCCGGAAGCAGTCTGGGATTCCCGGCGCCTCCTCCGGGGCCCCCACCGCCGCCGCCGAGCACGGGCAGCCCGCCCGGTGCCAGGTGCGCCGTGGCCAAGCCGACCACGGCCCGCTGCAGGTTCGAAAAGTGGGGGATCCGCGCTCGGGAGAAGATCGGCGTCAGGATGACCTCGAGGACGATCATCATGACCACCGCGACCGTCCGCTGCCCGATCAGCGACCCGAGCCCCAATCCGACGATGAACCCGATGCCAGCTTCGAGTTCAAGCCACAATCCGCTTCTGATCATCAGCGAGTCCGACGGATACAGGAACTGACTGGTGTAAGCCGAGTAGTCCATCCCCGCGATCAGGCTGGCCGCTCTGCTGATCTGAGCCTTGGATGGTTGCGGTTGGCCTTGCACTCCTGGACCCTGCTTGACGATCCCCGGGCCACCGTTGGGGCCGTTTCCGCATGGGACGTTGTTGAGCACTGGGCCGATGCCAGAGGAAGGCCCGATCCTGATGTTGAAGTCGCAGATGACCTCGTCGGCGTGGTCGGCGGCCCAGCTCTGAAGGCCGGCGCGCGACAGATTGGTGGGCACGTTCACACCGTCGAAGACGAGTCGGGTAGGCGCCGCGAACACGCAGACTGCACAGACGATGGTGAAACCCACGGCCACCAGGGGCAGGATGACGGCGAGTCCTGCGGGGATCCGAGCCACATAAAGCGCCAAGCGCGAGCGGCCGGTGACGACCAGGTGTCGGAACATGCCCTCGGTGAGGTCGATCGACCCCGCCGTAGCTCCCAACGTGGCGGCCACGACGAACCCGAAGACATACAACACCCCGGCCACAAGGCCCGTGAAGACGTCATAGCCGCCGGCCGGACCGTACGAATGCGGCGCGAATGCGTGGAGCAACAGCCGGATGACGAGGAAAACGGCAGGAAAGCCGATAGTCACCAGGATCAGGGCGACCATGAGGCCGCGCCGTTTCCGCAGCTCCATGAACCGGGTGGTGATCATCCCGGCGGTCGGAATCCAGGATCCCCGTCGGTCACGCGACCGACCCACCCGACTGCCAGGAGCGGGGCTGGAAGCGCTTGCGCCCACGTCGGACATCGTCGTCACTCCGAGTCCCCCAGTCGACTCGTGACCTGCAAGAACCACGATTCGAGCGAGGCCTGGATCTCCTGGAGCCGGTACACCGAGATCCCGCCGGTCACGAGCACGCGGTTGATCTCTGCGATGACGTCCCGCGCTGTTCCCGCCGGCAGCGAGATTCCCAACCCGAACTCGCCGACTTGGATGTTGGCTCCGATGGTGGTCGCATCGAGCAGAGCGCGAGCTCGATCGGGCTCAGAGCATTCAATTTGAAGCGCGAGCGATGCACCCGCCAGGAGTTCGGAGATCGATCCCTGTCGAATGATGTTGCCCCGGTCCACGATGGCCACCGCATCACAGGTTCGCTCGACTTCGTCGAGCAGATGCGAGGAAAGCACGACGGTGCGACCCTCGGCAACCAGGGAGAGGATCATGTCGCGCATCTCGTGCATGCCGGCCGGATCGAGCCCGTTCATGGGCTCGTCGAGGATCAGGAGTTGGGGGTCGCCGAGCAGGCACGCTGCGACGCCGAGACGCTGGCGCATGCCCATCGAGTACTTCGAGACGCGGTCGTCGGCGCGATGGAGGATGCCGACCCTCTCGAGTGACGGCGCGATGCGGTCTCGCGCCGCCGGCTCGCGCGCCGCCGCGAGAAGCTGTAGGTTTTGGCGCCCCGTCAGATGACCGTGGAACCGAGGCTCGTCGACGATGGCTCCGACCCGGGCCAGCGCCGCGGCGCGGTGCTTGGGCACGGGGTAGCCGAGCAGCGACATCGTGCCCGCGTCGGCGTGGGTCAGTCCCAGGAGCACCCGGATGAGGGTGGTCTTGCCGGCGCCGTTAGGGCCGAGGTACCCGAAGGCACATCCCCGAGGGATGAGGAGCTCCACGCCGTTCACGGCGATGTTGTCTCCGAAGCGCTTCGTCAGTCCGTGGGTCTCGACGGCCCACTGACTCCCGGCGGCCTGCTCCAGCGAGGGGGTAGGCAGCGTGGTGGTGGTCATCTCCTGATCAGCTCTCTTTTGACGATCGTAGGTGGACGGGAGCCTTGGATTTCGCAGCGCAGATCGCGGGCCGGTGGGGTGATCCACACGACTCGGCCTGTCACCCTTGCACTGCACGATAGCAAACGGTAGCTTGTGGTGCATGGGACAGGCGGAGGGGAGGCGGAGCCAGCTGCTTCGGGGCGTCCTCGACCTGTGCCTTCTGGCGGTCATGGGAGACGGACCGGCATATGGATACGAGATGACCAAGCGACTCCGGGCGCGCGGCCTTTCCACCGTCGGAGAGGGGTCGATCTACCCCGTCCTGGGCAGGCTGGAGCGAGACGGCCTCGTCGAGACCCACCGGGCAGCGAGCAACGGGGGCCCGCCCCGGAAGTACTACAGCCTCTCGTCCGAAGGCGAGCGGGCGCTGGCGGCGGGTGTCAGCGAATGGCAGGCGGCGCGTGACGCCGTCGATGGTGCACTCGGTCTGGTCAAAGCGGAGGTAATGCCGTGAGTGAATTCGTCGATGAGTGTCGCCGGGAGTGGCGGCGACTCGGAGTGCCCGATCCCGTCGCCAACGAGATGGCCGCCGACCTGACCGCGGATCTCGAGGAGGCAGAGGCCGAAGGAGGCTCGCCCGAAGACGTGCTCGGGAACAGCGCGTTCGACCCTCGCCGATTCGCGGCGGCGTGGGCCGCCGCTCGAGGTGTGACGAGCACTCTCGCTCCCGAGCGCCCCTCTCTCTGGCGGCCACCCCTCGCGATCGCCCTGGCGGCCATCCTGGGCGTGCTTATCACGGTCGCCGGATTGGCTCTCCTTGTCGGTCGCAGCGGGAGCTCCATTGCATTCGTCACACGCCGGATCGTCGCCGGTCCCGGACCGATCCGTCTGTTGCCGCCTGTCCCGACCCAGCGCGTGATCCCCGGTCAGTTCGGCAGGGTATTCGGTGGGACTGGGGTCACAGGGGTGGACGTCCATCCTTTTGCCTGGATGCTGCTCATCATCGGCCTTGCTGGCCTCGGGGTTTTCGCCGTCTTGTACTGGTCGCATTGGGCCGCACCCCGCAGATACCGCCGACACGAGCGTCGACAACACCCAAGCTGGAACTGACGAACCCAACCACTCCATCTCTGTCATCGAGGACGCGGGGTACACACCGACCACGGACCACCGGCACTGGTGGGGGGCAAGTCATTGGTTGGGTTTCAGAAGTGTTCGCCCGCGTCTGTGAGCAGATGAACACGGCACTCCCGAGAAGAAGCTGCCACTGACACCCGAACTGAGAGCGCGCGCCAGAAGCGGCAGCTCTATCGACCGTAGGTCTGCGGCACTTCGGGGCGCGACCCACGGCCGTTTCACCGCAGTTCCAGGTACGATCGATGGGGTGAGGATGGGGCCCCCATTCATTGAACTCTCGGGACCAAGGGAGAGAAACGGGCATGAAGGACAGCGGGTCGCAGAAGAGTAAGTCTCCTGCTCAGCTGATCGACGGCAGAATCAAGGAGCTCGGCGACTGGCGGGGCGAGATGCTCAGTCGGCTCCGCAGTTTGATCAAGGAAGCCGTTCCTGACGTCGTCGAGGAATGGAAGTGGAGAGGGGTTCCGGTGTGGTACCACGACGGAATGATCTGCACGGGCGAGACCTACAAGAGCGTCGTGAAGCTGACCTTCGCCAAAGGGGCAGCTCTGAAGGATCCCTCCGGCCTCTTCAACTCCAGTCTTGACGGGAACGTACGGCGCGCCATCGACTTCCACGAGGGTGAGAAGGTAAACGAGAAGGCGTTTAAGACCCTCGTTCGCGCCGCCGTAACCCTGAACAAGTCCAAATCCCGAACCTAATCCCCAGAGTGGAGGGCGGAAACTCCCCCGGGTGTGATCACCCGGAACTGGGTCAGGAGAGCTTGCGAAACGGCCGACGACCGGGTGTGCATGAGATGACACCCCGAGTGTTAATAAACGGGACGATCGCGTCCGCTTAGTCCAATCGCGTCACGATCTTGGTTCCCCGCCTCGTCGTATACCTTGGGGGCGTGGCAGGAGCTCGACCCCGGCGGGGAACCGCTCTCAAGGTCTCGACCGCCTGCGCTGCGGTCGCTCTGGCCGGCGCCAGCATCGCGCTCGGTCTTTCGGCTTCCCGGGTGCCGACCACCCACCCTGCCGTCGCCGCTGCGGCCTCGCCTACCAAGACCACCCCGCCGACGGCTCCCCCGCCATCGACCACGAGCACCTCGCCGACTACCACGGCCCCGATCACGCTCCCGCTCTATGTGCCACCGCCGGAAATTCCCGCGACGGAGCCCACATTGGCTCCTACCGTGCTCGAGTGTCCCTACTCCGGTGGACCCTGCACGCCGGCGTCGTCGTGCGATTCGACCGCGTACCGGTGCGAGCCTCTCATCGCCAATGGCTTGGACGGGCGAGACCGATCCGACCGCGGTCGGTTCCGACACGGTCCAACCGGTCAAGGAACCGACGACTGACGACACGTTGACTGACCCGCCCTCGAGTGACATCCGATCGGATGTCGAGGCATGAAGTCGAGGGGGGCAGATATTCGCAGGACACCGGTCTGAAGACACATTACGGTTCGTGCCAGCCGTCCGTTCCGCCACACCACGTATCAGAAGGACCCATACGACCGGCTCGTTGCGAAGGAGTTCGATGTTCCTGCGGGTTGGTGCCGTGTTCTCGGTATTTCGGGCAGCGCTGGGAAACCCCATCCTCCGCAGGGTCGGCCTCGCGTATGGACTGTTCGTGGCAGCGGAATTCGGTGTCTGGATTACGCTCCTCGTTTTTGCCTACGGTCACGGTGGAGCCAGCGCCAGCCTGGTGATGGTGCTCGTGCAACTCATCCCTTGTATGGTGCTCGGTCCCTTCATCGGTGCATTCGTCGATCGGCGTCGGCCCAGTCGCGTGCTGTGTACCGGGTACGGGCTGCAGGCGATATCGATGGCAGCTGTCGCCGCTGCCATCGGCCTCGATGCCCCGACGTTCGTCGTGTTCGCGCTGGCACCGCTCACGTCGATCAGTTTCACAACAACTCGATCTCCCCAGGCGGCCCTGCTGCCGGCGATCGTCCGCACAGCCGATGAGCTCACCGCCGCCAATGTGATGACCGGTTGGACCGATGGAGCGGCCAGCTTGGTCGGTCCCACGATCGCCGGTGTCCTGCTCGCGTGGAGCGGAGCCGGCGCGGCGGTGGCGGGAACGGCGACGATGAGCTTGATCGCCATGCTCCTCCTGCTGCGTGTGGTCGGACCGATTCCGGCCATTGCGCCAGCTGAAGCTCCACCTGGGGCGGACGCGAGCGGCGAGATGCGCCCTTCGATCTCGAGGCTGGCGGACTTCGGACGAGACCTGACATCCATCCGAGCGGGCGCAGGGTCCAACCTGGTGACGACAGCACGCAACCCTCAAATCAGGGTCCTCCTGACGCTTCATACGTTCTATTTCGTAATGATCGGCGCGCTCGACCTCCTGTGCGTCGTTCTCGCCCTCGACCTTTTGCATATGGGGCCGGGGGGTGCCGGTTTCCTGAACGCGGCACTCGGCGGAGGCGCCCTGCTCGCCGCGTTCGTGACCGCCTTCCTCGTGGGTCGACGCCACCTCTCCAAGACGCTCACTGCCACCCTCTTGATCGCGGTGACGGCCTTGGCGTTGGTCGGAGCGGTACCCAGGGTCATACCGGCCCTTGCACTCATCGCCCTCGTAGGTCTGGCCGGCTCCGTCTTCGACACCACGGGCCGGACGCTGTTACAACGATCCGCCCCGTCCGACGCGATCGCGGGAACGTTCTCGATCCTCGAATCACTGATGGACTTCGGTCTCGCGGCGGGCGCCATTCTCGTGCGTGTGGCGCTGTCCATCGGCGGTCTGAAGGCAGCGTTGCTGGCGCCAGCCGTCTGTGCCTGCGTGCTCCTCGCCTTGCTTTGGCGCCCACTACGAAGGATCGACGCTTCGGCGACTGTCCCACAGGTCGAGATTCAGCTCTTGCGATCGATCCCCATCTTCAGTCCCCTTCCGGCGCCGTCGATCGAAGGCATCGCCAGAGAGCTCGTGGCCCTGTCGGTGCCGACGGGAACGGCCGTGATCAGAGAGGGAGATCGCGGTGACTCCTACTACGCGGTCGCCGATGGCCAGCTTGCCATTTCGCGCGCCGGCCAACTGCTCCACATGGCCTCGCGCGGCGACGGGTTCGGCGAGATCGCCCTGATCCGTGACGTTCCTCGAACGGCGACGGTGACCGCGGTGACGGACTCGTTGCTCTATTCGCTCCGAAAGGAGCTCTTCGTCGAGACCGTCACGGGCCATGCGTCCGCATCATCGGCAGCGCGAACCCTCATCGCTCGGCACCTCGATGACAAGTCTCAACCTCCATGATGACAGCTCGCGCTGGCACGTGGTGAGGTGCTCCAACCATCAGTCGACCGACCCGGACCGCCCGATGTGGCGCCGGCGGTCCTGCCAGGCGCTGGCTATTTGACCGTCTTGTCGATGAGGTTCCCGATGAGGGTATAGCCGTCGGTATTGGCATGGATGTTTCCCAGCTGGCAGTACCACGTCAGGTTGCACACCTGAGCCACCGCCTTGGGAACCTTGATCGACCCGTACGGAGCGAGCGTGATCGACGTTGTCTTGGTGAGCTTCTGATACGCACCGGTCTTCTTGGTCACGTCGACGAACTTGCCCTTCCCCGTCTTGTAGGCCGCTTTCAGAGCCGGGTTGATGAGCAGCTGGAATGCAGTCACCGACTCCGAGGCAAGGGTCTGGCTGGCGGTGCTCGGCGGGAAGGTCGGCGTCCCGCCCGCGTTCACCCATTCACCGAGCAAGACATCGGGGTACGTCAGCCCGACGATGGGTACGTGCTTGCCTACTTTCCCCAACGCGGCCCGGACGTCGCCCACGAGCGTCGTCACATTGGCCTTGATGGTGGGGACGACTCCGACCACGCACGTGACGGGGTTCGGGGCCGCGGCACACGACGTGACGTCGTTGCCGCCGATGGAGACGGTGATCAGTCCGATCTGACCTGGATGGGCGGCGATGAACGCGTCGGCATCCTGGATCTGGGTCTGGCCCGGCGTGTGAGGGCCGGCATCGGTTGCGGCCGCAGGACCGTAGGTGTCGACCCCGCAGGTGCCGTTGAAGGTGAGGATCGAGCTGGTCGTAGCTCCCCCGCAGCCGAAGTTCTCGAGCTGCATGTCCTTGGCGGCTGCCACGACGCCGGTGTACCCGCTCGTGGCGCCCATACCGGGTTGATATCCGACCGAGTAGGAGTCGCCCAGGGACACGTAGTACATCGTCCCCGATGCATGGCTCACACTGGGCACGGCGAGCACCCCCGTGGCGATCGCCAGGCTGGCGCCGATCATCACCACGCGTTTTGTCGAGCTGAAGAATCCCCTGATCACAGTTCCCCCATTTCGAGATGACGGCACTACGTCCCACCACGGTCGCAACGTCCGCTGGGCCCAATCATGGTCCATTTCAGATCTCGTTGCTGGTAACCGTCCCGGCCCTCTGGATTCGGGCAGCTCGTGGACGGATTTCGGCCGCCCTGGGCCAAACCTGGCGTTCGGCGGCGACGCCGCAGGCAGGGGCCGGGGCGCACCGCCCCAGTGTCAACTCGTCGGTGAGAGGGGGACGGCTGAGCCGTAGCCGGCGTTGAAGGCCGTGTGCGCGGTATCGGGCTGTCCGGGAGTGGAGACCTGGACGTTGTTTTGGATCATGACCCCAGAGTCGTTCGTGTAGTTCAACCCGGCCCCGGTGAGTGCCCCACCCAAACCCGTCGCCACCTCGGCGCCGTTGAAGTCACCGGGGGCGAGCGAAGCGCCCGGGAAGGCATAGTCGGAGAGGGACGCGACCTGACCGTTGACCTCCGGCGCTTCGACGATCCACTCGGCCGACGTGCCGGGCCCGCTATAGGCCTGGGTGGTTGTGAAGCTCCACCCCTGGGTGACGTCCTTCAAGGTGATCTGCCAGTCGTACTCGGTCGTTGTACGGCCGCGGCGGCCACCGCTTCCCACCGTGACCTCGGTTGAGGTCTTCACGATGGTTGCGGTCATCGAGTCACCGGGAGAGACCGAGTGCGAGATCGACGTTTCGGCCGCTGGCAGGATCTCCCACCAGGCGCTGTAGTGGGCGGAGCCGTCGTAATAGTCCTGCTCGGTGCCGGTCTGGATCAGGTCGCTGTTGTTGTACCCGTCGACGCCCAGCCACGTGGCGGAGTACCAGGCCGAGGTCGAGCTCCTTGACGATCCCCGGCCTCCGAGGCCGACACCAGCTTGGCTCGGTGTGGCGGCGCCGGAGGTCACGGTCGGGACCGTCCAGCTGCCGGTGATGGAGGTGAATGTTCCGGTTTCGGCGTAACCCGACCAGTTCGAGGAGGCCCAGGTGGCGGACCTGTTGGTCGAATTCGTGACTCCCCCGCTCGCGGACTGGCGGGCGGGGTGGACGATCACCGGCACGATGGCGGACGGTGCCGGCGCGATCAAGAACGCACCCGCCGTCAGGAGGCCGACCGCAACCACGCCAGCCTGCAAGCTCCGCGCCGCCCGGCGAGAACCCACCCGGATCGGGCGCGGCGGCGCCACGGCTCGGTGTGCTGCGTGGCGATCCGCACAAGCCCAGCCAGGAAGGACCAGCCTGCCGCCAAGAGGGCCAACCGGAATTTTGTGAAGTCGCACCTCGAAACCTCCGCCGCTGTCTGAGACCGACCGTGACTCTATGCGATTGTTTCAGAGTGCTCCTGGTTCGGCAACGTGCCTGTCCTGGACGGCCGATCAGGCGAGGTCCGTCGAGTGGGGCGCCCCCGCTCACCTTGTCTCAAGAGAACCCCCAGCTGGCTGAGGTGTCTAGTGTCGACTCCATGGAGCCGGACATGGAGGAGATCCACGACGGGGACACCGTCTGGCGCTTCGACCGGAACTTTCTCACGTCGAATTGGGTCTGCCTCTGGGGTCGGGGCTGTCAGGGCATCGGGCCCGAACCGGCCGAGCATCTCGGACTCGGGTGCTGTTCGATCGGCGCCGACCTCGGCGACGAGGACGAAGCTCGGATGATCGCCGCCCTCGCAGCAACGCTGGATCCAATCCGCTTCGAGCACCACGCCGAGGCGGCCGCGAGTGGCATCTTCAGCGATGGCGCCCGCACCCACACCCGTGTCGTGGATGGCGCTTGCATCTTCCTCAACCGCCCCGGATTCGCCGGCGGCGCCGGCTGCGCCCTGCACCTCGAGGCCATCGAGGCCGGCGAACCCCCTATGGAGTGGAAACCGTCGGTGTGCTGGCAACTACCCATACGGGTTGACTGGGAGACGGGGGCCGACGAAAGGGAGGTGGCAACGGTGCACCGCTGGACTCGTCGCGACTGGGGAGCGGAAGGCGACACGATGGCGTGGTGCTGCACCGAGGCGACAGATGCTTATGTGAACGACCGCCCCGTCATCGACTCGCTCGGGGCGGAGTTGGAGGAGATCGTCGGCACCGAGGTCTATGTCGAGCTACGCCGTCGGACGGATCGACGGTAGATCCCACCGGCGCGCAGAGGCGCGACATCAACTGGCGCTGTTCGACGTCGAGGGATTTGACGTCACCGGATCAACCCGAGGCCCTCCTGACAATGCGGGCCTCCCCAGTGTTCAGTGATCTGCCCGTCGCGGATACGAAGGATCGCGGTGCCGTTGATCGTCACCGGCTTCCCCGAGGGCGGGACGTCATAGAAAGGACCTCCGGTGTGCGTACCCCGGACGGTCCAATTCGACACGACCAGATCATCCGACTCGATGAGCAAGTCGACGGTAAAGGTCATGTCCGGGAACGCCGCTCGTGCCTGTTGCCACCAGTATTGCTCATCCCCCCGGATATCGTCTCCCACCCGGTGCGGCGTCACTCGCGCGGTCACGTGACTGTGGAATTCCGGCGCGAAGAATTCGAACACGGCTTCGCCGTCGCCTGATTCCATGGCGGCGCTGTACTTCCCAAGGAGGCGCAAGTTATCCGACATGGTGATTTCCCTTCTCCCTCGGCCCGCCTCACCCTAATCGCTGATCTGAGAGGCGAGCCGCCCCTGACAACACCTCGCCGAGAGCCGTCGGAGGGTCCCACAGGACGCCGTCCTGCGCCATCAGACCTTCTGCTCCCGTTCGAGAGAGACTGTCTCGTGGCCGATGCAATCTTCAATGAGCGCCGGCTCGTCGTCATCTACGATCCTCTGGATCCAGACCGGAGCGACCTCGACGCCTACCTTGCCCTGATCGACGAGTTCGGAGTCCGATCGATCCTCGACATCGGATGCGGGACCGGGACCTTCGCGTGCCTCCTGGCCCAAAGGGGAAAAGAGGTGACAGGGATCGACCCTGCCGCCGCCTCTGTCGACGTGGCTCGCCGCAAACCGGGAGCCGACCGGGTGCGATGGCTCGTCGGTGAGGCGACGACTCTTCCACCACTCCAGGTCGACTTGGTGACCATGACGGGCAACGTGGCCCAGGTCTTTCTGACAGACGAGGAGTGGGTGGCGGCCCTCTGCTCGGCCCGTGGTGCGCTCCGACCGGGTGGTCTGTTCGTGTTCGAGGTCCGCGATGCGGCGCGCCGGGAGTGGACGGAGTGGAACCGAGCCCAGACCTCTCGGCGGGTCGTCATTCCCGAAGTCGGCGCCATCGAGACATGGGTGGACGTGACCGACGTCGACCTTCCGCTCGTCTCGTTCCGCTGGACGTTCATCTTCGAGAGCGACGGCATGACGCTGGTCTCGGAATCGACGCTGCGATTCCGAGACCAGGCCGAGATCGGTGACTCTCTGCGAGCGGCGAGTCTCGACATTGAAGAAGTCCGAGACGCTCCCGACCGACCCGGGCGCGAGTTCGTGTTCATCACGAGACGAACCAAGGACCAGCCAGCACCCTGAGAGAAGGGCAACGATCACGACCGCATCGTCGCCCCTTGGGGCGATCTCATGTCACACGACGACAAGGTGCGTGTGACAATCTACCCGCAGCACCTGGGTGTCGGGCTGAGAGGGGATCATGCCCACCGAACAACTCGTCCTCGACCGCATCGTGGAACAGGCATGCACATCGACCGGGCTCGATGACCTCGGGTCTGAGACGTGGCGCGAGGGCGCCGACCGATTGGTCGACGATCTGAATCAGAGGGCTGCGCTACACGAGCTCGGTGCGGTCATCGCCTCCACCGAGATCGCTAGCTACCTCGGCAACCGCCTTCGGATCGTGGACTGGGAAAGGCGCAACCCCAAGATCAGCCAACAAGACATCCGTCCTCCGATCGTCATACTCGGTCAACCCCGGACCGGCACCACCATCTTGTTCGGGGTCCTCGCCCAGGATCCCGACAATCGGGTGCCACTCACCTGGGAGGTGGATCAACCGTGGCCGCCACCGGAAACAGCGACCTACGAATCCGATCCACGCATCGATGAGGTCCAGTCGACTCTGGAGGGCTCGGAGGTTCTCATCCCCGGATTCATGGGGATGCACGAGATGGGTGCACGCCTTGGCCAGGAGTGCGTTCGGATCACCGCAGGGGAATTCCGGAGCATGATCTTCTCCACCCAGTACCGCGTCCCTGACTACCAGCGGTGGCTCCTCCACGACGCCGACATGGTCCCCGCCTATAGGTATCACCGACTGTTCCTGCAATACCTGCAATCCGCACACCCAGCCGAACGCTGGGTGATCAAGTCCCCAGCACACCTCTGGTGCCCCCAGTCCATGATGCACGAGTACCCCGGCGCGTTGGTCGTCCACACGCACCGGGACCCGCTCCGTGTGGTGTGTTCCTTGGCTTCACTGATCGACCTGCTACGGACTCTGGCCAGCGACGACGTCTCGATCGCCGCGATCGCACACGAGTGGGTCGAAGATGTGGCCGTCGGTTTGGATCGGGCCGTGGCCGCCAGGCGCGACGGCACCATCCCCCAGAGCCAGGCCGTGGACGTGTTTTTCAGCGACTTCCTCGCCAACCCCATGGCTGTCGTGCATGAGATCTACGACCGTCTCGCGATCGAGCTCACGCCCGAGGCGGAGCGATGCATGGTGGACTTTCTCGCCGACCATCCCCAGGAGAAGTACGGCGGCCATTCCTACACATTCGCCGATACGGGACTCGACGCAAACGTATGGCGCGAGAGGATGCGGTCCTATCAGGAGTTCTTTGACGTCGCCGACGAGCCACTCCCCTAGCGCGGGGCGCGCCTCTACTCGACGGTGACGATCGTGCGCCCGACCGTCTCGCGGTTTGCCATGGCAACGATTGCTGCGGGAATCTCGTCGAAACTGACTACCTCGCCCACCACCGGCTTTACCTTCTGCGTGAGCACGAGCTCGTTGATCTCGGACATGATCCGCCGACCGAGCTCTTCCGAAGCAAAGTTCCAACCCATGCCGCTTTTCAGGAACTCCACTGCGTCGGGTTCCTGATACGCGAGCAGGACACCACACAGCTTGAAGTTGCCCAGAGCGATGCGGCGAGGGACGAGTGATTTCTCATCCGCGACAGCCTTGTTGGATGCGAAACCCATCATCAGGTAACGACCGTTGTACTTGGTGCACTTCATCGACAACTCCATGACGGATTCACCGACATTGTCGAACACGACGTCCACTCCCTGGTTGGCAGTTTGGGCGAGCACGACTTCCGAGAAATCAGCCGATCGGTAATTGATCCCAACGTGAGCACCGAGGTCACGACAGAACTGCACCTTCTCGTCGGTACCCGCCGTGGCGAAGACCCGGGCTCCCGCGTTGACAGCGAGCTGGATGGCCGCGGAGCCCGAGCCTCCGGCAGCAGCGTGAATGAGCACCGTCTCTCCTGCTTGGAGGTTGGCACGATCAAAGAGCCCCAGCCAGGCAAGATGGAACGGAAAGTACAAAGCAGCCGCGCCTGGTAGGGGAATCGTCTCGGGCATGTCGAATGTCGAGGCCACCGGGCAGACGGCGTATTCGGCAAACCCACCGTTCGCACCTTTCGGCATCGCGACCACGCGCCGGTGATGCCACTCCTGGGTGCCCGGTCCGCACGCGTCGACGATGCCCATGACCTCCATGCCGGGGCTGTAGGGAAGCTCAGGCCGCACCATCATGTTCCCGCCCGTGATGCGTTCGAGATCGTTGAGGTTCAGCGGGATCGCTTGCACCTTGACCCGCAGCTCACCGGCGCCGGGGACCGGGATCGGCACCGCGTCGAGTTTCAGCACTTCGAGGGGTTTCCCGTATTGGTGAGTCCGCCACGCCCGCATCACACCGTCGTTGTCGGGCATGTGGTCCCACCTGCTGCGAGTGCGTCGGTGCGTCGTCGGCCGGTGCGGCCCGAGAGCAGACTAACGTCGAAGGGCCACCACCGCATGATCCGCATGCCGGCGCACCGGGTGATCGAGCTTGCGAAGGCCCCCAACAGGTATTGCGGCCCCGGGAGCCGACTCCAACGCCGTCATGGTGCGGCGCACGCGGTAGCCCAGGCGCAGTCGTTGAAGCTGCTCCCACTGACCGGCGCAGAAGGCGTGGCGATGGGGTTGCCGTTCGAGTCAATGAGCTGGAGGGCCTGATCGGACACGAGCCCGGCATTCGCTCCGTTGACTGTGGCCTGCGTGAACTTGACCGTCGAGAGATTCGGCAGGGCGGCAAGACCGGTTCCCGTCGTCCCGATCTCGGTGGGGGTCTCCTCGATCCATTCGGCGGTGGACTCGTCTGAGGGATAGGGCACGGTCTGGGAGAAGCTCTGCCCGTCGGTGACGTCGTTGAGCGAGATCGCCCAGACCCCCGGCAGCTCCTGGCTGATCGAGCAGTCGATGACGTCGCCGGGGTGGACCGCGATCGTCGAGGCAATCTCGGGCACGGGAATGATCTCGTACCAGGCGTCGTAGCTGGCCTGGCCCGATGTCGAAACGTCTTGCTCCGTCCCGGCCTGGATGAGCGTGCTGTCTGTCACGGTGCAGCTCGACTCGAGGCAGCCGCCTCCGATGCCGATCCAGGTGGCGGAATCCTCAGCCTCCCCTGCCGTGTGCTGAGTAGCCGTGGGGACGACCCACTGAGCACTGATCGAGGTTGTAGGGGTGTCTGTGTCGAGGATGCCTTGGTTGTACCCGGACCAGTTCGACGATTGGCTGTCGGCGAACGTTGTGCCCGCCCTCGCTACCTGGATCGTCCGGTGGTACTCGTCGGTGACGCGAAAGGTCGGGCGAATTGCAGATCTTGGTGTCGTGGGTGCCGCGACACCAGCAGTCGCCAACACCACGAATCCAGTGACGAGAACGGTAACCGAGAGCGTCGCTACGACAAACCGTCGCGTTGGTCCTGACTGCATTCGATGCTCCTTGATCGATGCTCTCCGCCCACCGGTGCAGACGAGAGACAAGAATGTGCAATGAGTGATGACGTCCGTGGATGCGCGAAAGCCACCGCTGGTTCGTCTGTCAACGTCTTTAGAGTTACCAGGTCGCGATCCCGAGCGGCAGGGTGATTCCACGCAAACGCCGCGGCCATACTCGCGGGTGCTTTCACCTGTCCGGGCCGCCCAGAGCGATCGCCTGGAGATGACCGCAAAGGAACCGCAAAGAGGATCAGTCTGGTCCTCTCAGGAGTTGCGACTCCAGCCAGCCGTTCTCCCAAAAGTTGACGTTGCCGCCCATGTCAAGCAGGCGCCGATGCGCGTCTCGCACCAGGCGGACCGCGCCCGCATGGCCCGCGGCCACATTCAGCACACCCTCGGCGACGAGGATCGCCACGACGGCCTGGCCGCGTTCGAGAGCGCTCCGTGCCTGCTCGAGGGCCCGGTCGACCCCCATCGCTTCGACCAACAGCCCCAGTGCTTCCGCGTGCTGGTCCGGGTACAGCTCAGCGGTCGACCGGAGCTTGAACCACCCGACGTAGGTCTCCCAGATCGTGCGCACAGCCCATGACACTTTCCCGTACCCCTGGCCCACGCCAAGATGTGACGGCAATCGGATCTCACGCATGAGCGTCCAGAGGTCCGTGCCCGCGTTCATACCCTCGAGCGTCTGGAGGTGCACCCATTCCACGGCGCCGTGGAGGCGCTCGAGCGAGGCATCGATGAGCTCGGAACCGACGATCGGTTCGTGACGACCGGTGACAAGCATGTGCGGCCGCAACTCACGTAACCGGCGCACAGACTCAAGGTAGGGCTCCACCAGACGGTAGCGATCCCCCCGCAAGGTGTTGAGATTCGGGAAGTGAGGGAACAGGGGCCCCAACAGGTTGCTGATCAAGGCGATCCGCTGCTCTGGCATCCAGACGATCATGCTGTCGACGGTCTCACCCACCGCGGCGATCAACTCCAGCCGCAGCCCGTCCACCTCCAAGTCCAGACGCTCATCGAAGGTGACGTCGGGCTCGGGGGTGTCCTGGCGCATAGGAACTCCGGGGTTCTCGTTGGCGATCCGCATGGCGTCGCGTCCGGTCATGTCGAACCAGATCCCTGCGGTACGGAGCCTCAACTGGCGGATGCGCGCGTCGTCGCGCTGGCAGGCCGCGTTGTTGGCCTGAGCGACGTAGGCGGTTCCCGGCTCGCGAAACAGTGCGACGCCACCGACGTGGTCCACATGTGCCTGGGTGGTCAAGATGTAGGGAGTGGGCCCGGGCCGCACGTCATCGAAGACGCGTTTGTGGTGAGGCGCCTCGTAGCCCATGCCCGTGTTGACGATGACCCGGGATCGATCCGTCAGCAGGCAGTAGGCCGCTGTCGTGCCCCCGGAGCGGTAGAGGAAGCCGGTAACACGGTGGGCGGGGTCGTCATAGCGGGGAACGAGGAGCTCCTTGCCGGGCCGCCCGGCAACCAGTCGGTCGACCTCGTCTTCGATCGTCACGTCACCTCCTCCACCACGGGAAAGCGATCAACATAGAAGCCGAACACGCTGCGGACGTCGTGCGGGCTGACCCCGAAATCAGCCCGCAGGTCGTAGGCGACCTGGCCATCGGCCCCTCGCCGATGGGTGTCGCGATAGGCGGTGATCTGATGCCGCGCCTCGTCGGTCATGGCAAGACCCGCCACCCGGTAGATGCGTTCCACCGTCGCCAGGTCGTCTCGCATGAACTCGTGGAACAGCACATCGACCGAGCGTTCGGTGGCGATGAGATGGCGATCGCGCACCGATGCCTCGAGCAGCCGCCGGATCCGGTCGCTCCAATAGCCGATGTAGAAGTCCGGCCTCGGGTGTCGGTAACTCAAACGGGCGGCATAGGTCATCATGGTGGCGGCCGACTGCACCACCGAGACCGGGTCGCGGTGGGTCATGACGACGGTGGCATCGGGGAACGTCGCGAGGAGCGGACCCAGTTGCTCCAGGTGTTGCGGCGATTTGAGCACCCAGCGTTGGCGGGGCCGAATCCATTGCAGGACCTGCAGGACCGTCCGGAGATAGCCGTAATGCGGGGTTTGCTCGTGCGAAAGGTAATAGTCGCGCCAACGGGGACAGCGTGATACCCACTCCGGCGTATAGCTCGAGAAATCCGGTAGCTCGAGCTCGAGCTCCTCGTGCACGTGATCCGGGTGCATCGGGTGCATGGCGGGGAGATGCGGAAGGGTCATCCGCATTCCTTCCCATGCCTGGTGGCAGCGCTGCCAGCGCGGATCGATACCGTCGGGACCGAGCGACTCGCGTGGGTCGGGCACCGGCTCGTAGCTCTCCCACAGCGGCATCGATCGCAGACGCTGGTCCGCGGCTATGAGGTTCACCAGGTGGGTCGTGCCCGAGCGCGGAAGTCCCACGACCACGATGGGACGATCGATCCGTGTATCGAGGATCTCGGGATTGCGCTCGAGCAGGTCCCGGATACGCAAGCGGTTGGAGGCATAACGCACACAGTCATTGAAGAATCCCAGTCGACCCAGACCTGTTCGGTCACCATCGCCGTCCATCTCCGCAAGCCAGAGCTGGAGCCTCCCGGCAAAGTCCGGGGGCCCGAGGTCGTCGAGGCCGGTCCGAGCGATCGCAGCATCCACAACGGCATCCACTGCCAAGTCGACCGGGTGGCGCTCGCCGTACTCGAGCGCGGCACGCTGGACGTCGCTGTAGCGAGGATTCGCCAGATCATCGATGCGTATGGGGTCCGCCACGCCGGTCAACCCTGGACCGAAAAACCGCCGTCCACCGGCAGGGTCTGGCCGGTGACATAGCGGGCCGCAGGGCTGGCCAAGAAGAGCACAACGGGTGCCACGTCGTCGGGCGTGCCGAACCGTCGCATGGGGGTACGCTCCCGCAAGGGTGCCGTGAGCTCGTCGAACGCAAGCATGGGGGCGGTCATGTTCGACTCGATGATCCCCGGCGCCACGGCGTTCACCCGCACCCCGTCCTTGGCCCATGCCACCGCCAGCCCCTTCGTCAGCTGCACCACGGCGGCTTTGGCCGCGCCGTAGGCGGGAACGATCTCCAGTCCGAAGAAGCTCGTCATGGAGCCCACGTTGATCACGCTGCCACCGCCGTCGATGGCGCTCGCGGCGAGGAGCTTCTTGCAGGCGGTGGCCAGGCGGAAGGCACCGAAGAGGTTGGTGGCGACCACCTCCTCGAACACGTCCGGCTCCCATTCGCTGCGACCTCCGGGAAGGTTCTGACCGGCGTTGTTGACCAGCACGTCGAGCCGATCCAGACCATGGGCGAGAAGGGCGATCGCCGACGCGTCTGCCATGGCCAGTGGCCGGTACTCGAAGAGCGAGAGATCGTGGTCGTAATCCGCCGCAGATGGTCGGGTGCCGGTGATCGTCACCGATGCCCCGGCGGCGGTAAAGGCGCGGGCCACGCCCAGGCCGATGCCGTTGGATCCCCCGGTGACGAGGATTCGCGCCCCCGAGAAGTCGAAGGTCGCCGTTACCACACCGACTCCCATCGGCCCGATTGCACCGATCGGTACATGGCAAGCGCGGCCCGGAGCTCTCCCAGGGCATGCGCTGCGGAGGCAGCTGGAGTGGCCCCGTCGAGAACGGCTGCCTCGAAATCGGCGATCTGTGCCTCATAGCTCATGAAGTAGCTGCCGCCGCCGATCCCTACTCCCCGAGCTTCGCTTCCGTCAAACAGAACCACTCGCCCATGTTCGACGACAATCTCGCCTCGAGTGCCCGTGAGCTGAAAGGGAGCCACGGGTGCGGCCGGACCGGGGGAAAGAATCGCGTCGAAGCTGGCCACGACTCCGGTGTCGAACCGACACAATGCCCGGCACAGGGACTCCCCTTCCATCGCGTCCATCGGTCGAGCCGTCACCGCCACGACGTCTTTGATCTCGCCCAGCCACATGCGCAACGGCCGCAGCCAGTGCGACCCGGTGTCGATGGCGATGCCGCCCCCGGTCGCCACGGCCGAGAGACGCCAAGGATCGTCACCCTGGTAGAACTCCTCCATCGGCGGGGCGCAGTGCCAGGAACGGGCGGTGATCACGTCACCGATGGCGCCGTCCTCGACGAGTTTCTTGGCCGTCACGACCTCGGGCCAGTACTGGGCGTTCTCCGCGACCATGAAGACGGTCCCGGCCTTCTGGGCGGCCGCAAGGATCCGACCGCATGCCTCGAGCGTGGGTGCCATTGGCTTTTCCAGAAGCAGATGCCGGCCGGCATTCAAGACCGCCACCGCCGCGGCTTCGTGTCGATCGTGGGGGACCATTACCAAAGCGGCATCGAAGGCATCGGCGTCGAGGGCTTCCTCGATATCCCCGTAGGGCGCCGCGCCTGTCGCCGATGCCAGGGCATGGGCCCTTTCGGGAAGCACGTCGACCACGGCGGTGACATCGGTACGAAGTGCAGCTCGGCCGATCGCCTCGAGGTGCCATCTGGCGATGGCACCACATCCGACCATCCCCAGCCGAACCCGCTCCCCCGGTGCCACAACGGGCGACGGTAACCCACGGATCGGAGCGCACTCAACCACAACGATCTGTCCACACCGTCGAGGCGACAGCGTGCGCTCGGGAGGTCAGCTCAACCGAGGGTTCTGATGGGGTCGCTGCCGTCCCAGTCATGGGCGGCATCACGGACCATCTTCGCCATCCACTTGGTGGTCTGGTTGAGCTCCATCACCTCGATGACGGTGCTCGTGAACCCGCCGGCATCGAGATAGGCGAACTTGGCGATCCCTCCCCCGCTGCCGTGGTGCACCACGGGCCAACCAGCCCCTTGCGCTGCGGCGATGGTGGCGTCGAAGTCTTCGCTCCAGAAGGCGACATGGTGGAACCCGACCCTGCCGGCGTCGGTGAACTCCTTGTAGATGCTGGGCGACTCGTCTTCCTGCTGGATCAATTCGAGCTGCAGGTCGCCGGAATTGGCAAACGCGATGGACACAACGGGAGCCGTTCTCCGACCCCTGTACTCGCTGTCTGTCTGGGCAAACGACGGGAGCACGATCCAAGGACCGATCCCCAGATCCAACCACTGGCTTATGGCAACCCGAAGATCAGGGACCAGATAGGCATTTTGGCGAATAGGCCCTGGGAACACAGGACTGGTGGTGCTCATACGACCTCACCCTTTTCCAGTGTCGATGTCATGGCGCAACTCGATTCTGACGGTTGATCCCGGTGTGATCCACCCAGTCGGGCCTGCCGGCACTTCTCATCCCGATGGCCGACATGGGCCTTCAGGTTCACGGGTCTCACCTTGCCACGTCCTTGGCTGTAACGCTGCGTTCATAGGCACGTCACGCGGCGGTGACCGACGAGCCGTAGAACAGGGTCTGGGGCCGGACAGTCCGGCCGAGACTCCCGGGGGCAGCATGGTCGTAGCCAACGGCAAGATCAGATCGACGTTTAAGCTGATGGAGAGCTCCGAGGGTATCCAGTACCGGTTCTTCACCATTCACGGCCACCGGCGCGCCTTCCTTTCAGCGGGCCAGGGTCCCCCCCTCCTGCTGATCCACGGCATTGGCGACTCCTCGAGCACATGGCTTCCCGTGGTGGAATCCTTCGCCACCGACTACACCGTCATCGCTCCTGATCTGCTCGGACACGGGCTCTCCGACAAACCTCGAGCCGACTATTCCGTCGCCGCGTACGCCAACGGCATGAGAGACCTGCTGTCGGTTCTCGACGTCGAACGAGTGACTGTTGTCGGTCACTCCCTCGGGGGCGGGGTTGCAGCCCAGTTCGCCTACACCTACCCCGAACGGTGCGAGCGCTTGGTCCTGGTGGGCACCGGTGGGATCGCCCGAAGCGTGAGCCTGCTGTTGCGCCTGGCCGCGGCTCCCAACGCCGACCTGCTGATGCCCACCTTCGGATCGCCGGTGTTCAAGATCGGCGCCCGCGTGGCTGCCCACGTTCTTCGCTTCCTGGGCACAGACCTCGGACGCGATACCGAGGAGATCTTGAAGGTCTTCGACGCGCTGCCCGACTCCGCGGCGCGCCGGGCCATCCTCCGCACCCTCCGCTCCGGTGTCGACTGGCGCGGACAAGTCATCACGATGCTCGATCGCGCGTACCTCACCGAAGGGATGCCCACCCTCCTCCTGTGGGGAGCCCACGATGCCATCATCCCGGTCGAACAGGCCTACCTTGCTGCTGCCGCCATGCCGGGGAGCCGGCTGGAGATTTTCGAAGAGGCCGGGCACTTCCCTCATCACTCCGACCCGCAGCGCTTTACGTCCGTGGTCCGCGCCTTCCTGGCCGACACGGCACCATCGCAATTTGAGCCCGACCTGTGGCGCGAACGACTCAGGCGGGGGCAGCCGGTCCAAGCCGTCCAACGGACCGGCAACGCCGATGGGGTCCTGTCGGGCAGCGTCCGGAGCGGGACCTGACATGCAGCCACCAGCCTCACTCGGGCGTTCATGCTCATGTGCACCGTGTCGCCGGTTCCGCACCGGGGCGGGAGGACGACGTTGACGTCGAGAGCGCCGAACATCGTGCTCCTGCCCCACGACCCGAACGAGCACCCGACCTTCTCCCCGACCTCCACTGGAGTGGGACCCTCGCTCATCTGATGGAGACCTACGTCAGACGCGTCTTTCGCACGCCACACGCTCACCCCCTCCAGACCATCTTCACCGGCTGAACGCCTACGGCGAGACGGCCTTCCTCCGTGCCAAACCGACCCGTGAGCAATGCCCGTACGCGTGCCGATACTCGGGCTGGGAAATGGTTGAGGCTCGCAGCGGCATTCCTATAGGTTTTGTGCCCTCGGGAATCCGCAAGGGGGGGCGAGCAGTGCGGAAACTGCCTATCGCGCCGACGGTGGTTGTGCTCATCCTGACAACCCTTGGTGCCGCGGCGTGTGGGAACTCCAAGACGGCACCAGCCCCCATCGCACAGGCCCGCAAGACAGCGTTCTGCGCCGCCGACAAGCGCCTGGACAAGGCCGACGCCACTGTCACCTCCGAAAAAGGGTTTCTCCGTGTCCTGAAAGCAAACCCATCGGCGCTCCGCACCATCGGCAACGATGCCCCTGCGGGCAAGGTGGGCCGCCAGGCCCGGGCTCTGGCCAAGGCCGCCGAAGCGGCCGTCGCCTCCAACAGCCCGAGCCGTCTGAGCGACCCCTCACTGGACTCTGCCGGCGCTGACGTGGACACCTACTGCCGGGTCGACGGGACCGGGAACCCCCTCCCGCATGACTTTGGCAAAGGCAGGCAGACCGCCTTCTGCGCCATCTCGAACTCCATCAACGAGGGCACACAAGCGGCTACGAACGAGGCCGGCATACTGGCGTTTCTGGCGGCCAATCAAACCCTCATCAACCAGTACGCGTTCTACATCCCTCATCTCCCCAGTCCGGTCCGAACCGATGCGCAGACGCTCGTGACCACGACCCGGGCGGCGATCGCGGCCAACAGCCCCGCATCGCTGGAGACTCGGGCGGTCTCCCGGGCCAGCACGGCGGTGCAGCTCTTCTGCGGACAGAATCAGTAGCCCGGGCGCGCCTCCGAACGCACGTGGGGACTGCGCGGTTGCGGGGTCGGGCCGCGTGCGGCTCAGGTGCACGAACCACCAAGTTTTCTGAGGGCGGCCTGTTCGACGTTGTCTGGTCCGTTGCACGGGATGAAGACTCCAAACCACGCGTCGAAGGACGTGGCATTGGCGCCCTGGACCTCACCGATGAGGATGGACGAATTGGAACTGGCCGAGCCGATGTGACACCCAAAGCCGCTCCCGACCGAAAGAGAAGACAGAACCGGGCACACCACGATCGCGCCGGGAATAGCAGGCACGTGACCGATGCCACTGGCGACATCGACCGCTGACAGCGTCCCCATGCGGATTTCCTGCTGGAGCGTGGCAACGAACTGCTGCCCGCTCGCCGAAGGGGCGGACAGCCCGTAGAGGCCGTTGGTCCCGAAAAAGGCATTCAGAGCCAGGATATCTGTGCTCGCCTCCGCCATCTCCGCCGCGGTGGCATCCATGTCGGGAACGGAGATCAACTCCGTAAGCTCCCTGACCGCGTCGGAATATCCGATCGTGTTCCCGCCGTCATGGACTTCGCCCAGTCCTAAATCTGATGCGGCCTTGGAGAAGAAGGCCCCTTGCACAGCCGAGGACGCATCTGCGCCTTCGGTCCATTCCTGCCGAGCGGCCTCGTAGTCCGGACCCGACGGCACACCTTGCCGAGGCGCCGTTGCCAACGTCGTGGTTGTCGTTGTGGCCCTCGCAGTTGTGGCCGAAGAAGGTCGTTTCGTTGCCGACGAATTGCCATGTGCCGCGTTGGCACTCGCGCCACAACCCTCGAGCGCAGCCAACGCGACGAAGATCAATCCAACCGGACCCGACTTCAGACACCTTCATATGTCCATGTTGGCGCAGGGGCGCCCGCCACACGGGCATGAGACATGCAAGGGCCTCTTCTTGCTCTCGAGCTCGACGGAGGGCGTCGTGGCCCCACTCCCTGCCGGGGAGAGCACTCCATCGCGGGGTCTATAGTCACGCCCGGTGAAACCAGACTCGACAACGGCGCCCGTGGTGGCCATTTATCGACCTGGCGCACGCCCCGATGCTGCCGCGGTTCCCTCTGTCGTCGCCGCCAAGCCGAGACGCCGATTCCATTTCGACGCCGAACACGCGCTCCTCCAGCTCAGGTCCTCCTCCGGAAGGCGCACCCTGGCCAAGGCCGCCCTCGTCCGACTGGGGCTGGCTTTGCGGGCCAGACTCATGACCTTCCTTCCTCCGCGCACGCAACTCGAACTCGTCACAAACGTCGGAAACCTGCTGACGAGACAAGCTGTGCGTGTCGTGGCTTCGCTCGGCATTCCCGATCTGATCGCGGCGGGCGTCACGGAATTGGACGACCTGGCTGCGCAGGTGGGTGCCGACCGCGATGCGTTGTTCAGGTTGTCGCGCCATCTCGTACGTCGCGGTATCTTCACGCAACCCACCCCTTCCACCTTGGGATTAACGGCCGTGGGCGAGCTGCTTCTTTCCGACGACTCAAGCGGCCGGCACCAGTATTTCCAACTGAGTGGGGTCTTGCCGCGATTCGAATCGGCTTTGGCTGGAATGATGCACAGCGTCCTCACCGGAGAACCCGCCTATGCCCACATCCACGGCGCAGCGCTGTGGCAGCAGATGGGTGACGATCCACTTCTCACGGCTTCCTTCGATGCGGAGATGAACAGCCACGCCCGACAGATCGGACCCGCCTTTGCCGCGCATTACGACTGGCAGGGAGTGGCGCGTATCGCTGACGTGGGGGGTGGGAGTGGGGCCCTGCTACGAATCTTGTTGGACCATCTGCGCGACTCGAACGGAACGGTCATCGAGTTTGCCGATGCCGCCCAGCGGGCCAGAGACGCCGTGAACGACGCAGGCTTTGCCGATCGTTGCCAGGTGGTGGAGGCCGATTTCTTCGACCATGTCCCGGCTGTTGCCGATACCTACCTACTCAGTTGGATCCTCCACGATTGGGACGACGAGGACGCAGTGACGATACTCCGGCATTGCCGAATGGCTGCCGGTCCACACGGGCGCGTGCTAGTCATCGAGAAACCATATGACCTCGCTTCGGACTCCGACCTCGATATTCGCATGCTCGTCTTCTTCGGAGCTCGCGAACGGACTCGTCAGGAATACGAGATGCTTGCCGAGCGCAGCGGGCTCCGGGTCGAGTCGTGGACGTCTCTCGTCTCGGGCTTCTCCGTCATGGACTGCCGGCCGGTTGGCTGACAAGGGCGCCGGCTCTTCGCCCCAGGGTGCCCCTGCGCTCCAGGTGCCGGGGTGGCGCCAAGGATCTTCGAATCGCAATGGCGTGACGCCGGCCTCCGCTTTTTCGTCGGGCGCCAGACCCGATGGCCACGGGCGCCACACGCCTCACAGCTGATTGCCACCTGGACATCGTTCTGACAAGATCGCGCTTCTCGAGGTGGTGGCTCCTCCCGAAGTCGCCCGGTGCAATGGGATTGGCGTGGCTCCCGGGTCGATCGACCTGAGGCGCCCACGTTGGGGGGGAAGGACACAAATGAGTACGACTGACGCAAGGGTCACCCTCCAGAAGCGTTCGTTTCTCCAGCTCCCGGTCGAGGTCGACGTGGACCGCCTCCTGGAGGACTACCGCTCCATACCGTCAGAGGCCTGGGCGAGCACCCACTGGGACCAGCACTGCAGCTCGAACATGGTGCTTCTCAGGGGTGGGAGCCAGGGAACCGAGGAAGACTTTGTCAGCTCTGACAGCGTCGACCAAGAAGTATTGCATGGGCTCCCCTACATCAAATGGCTGATCGGTGATTCCGGTCCGTTTGGCGGGACAAACCACGCGTTCATATTCCGGATGAAGCCGCTCGGCGTCGCCCGACCCCACATTGACGAGAGTCCCGAGTGGTTCGAACCCTTCCGAATCCATATCCCGATCGTCACGAACGATGGGGCGTTCCTGCTCTCTGAAGGCAGATCGAAGCATCTTGCCGTCGGTGAGGTTTGGACCTTCAACAACCAGGTGAAACACGCGGTCCTCAACGGAGATGCCGTTCGCACACATCTGATCTTCGACGTGCCGCGCCGGCCTCAACTCGTCGACCTGATCGAACGTTCCCGATTCGATCCGGGCTCGGAAGATCCGGCGAGATGGCACACCGCGGGACTCCCCGACAAGGTCCCGAGCATCACCTATGCAACATCGAGCCCGGTCTCCTTTGCCGAGAAGGAGGACCTGGGTCTCGATCCCAACTCGTTCGCGTCTCGTATAGATGCGGTCCGGACGATCGCCCGTCTGACCAGAGCCGATCTGCGGGTCGGAGACATCGTATGTGCCGTAGACGGCGTTTCTGAATGCGTGGTGGCGCGCACAGCCACCGACTACATCCAAGTCCGCCACCGCCCTTGGGAAGTAGTCAGCCTCCGCATCGTTCGTGGTGGAGCCGAGTTGACCACACGCCTGCGGCTCTATCCTCGACGAATCGATGTTCCTGAGAAGTTGAAGGGCCGCATCCACCCCAAACGGTGAGGGTCACCTGAGCAGGTCGTCAATGGAAGAGGGGCGGTACGGGCCTGCGATGCGGTCCCTCTTCATCCTTCGGCGATCGTACCGCCGGCGAGCAACGCGAGCTCGGCGTTCTGCAGATGGGGCCCGTGGTCGGTATCGGCTTTGGCCGCCGTGGCCGTGGGGATGAAGATGGCGGCAACGATCGCAACTATGGTCATCGCCGCCAAGAACGCAAAACCCTTCGTGTAGCCCGACCCGGCGGGCAGCCCATTGGCGAGGAGCCGCTCGGTAACAATGCTTGCCGTGACCGCGGCGCCGATGGCGCCACCGATGGTGCGGATGTTGGCGTTCATCCCGCTGGCGACACCGGTCTGAGCCGGCGGTACTGCCTGCACGATGAGGTTGGACATGGCCGAGAAGGCGAGACCGAGTCCCACCCCGAGCAAGGTGCTCGCCACATAGATCTCCCATGCCTCAGTATGGGCGAAGGCCAAGATGAAATATGCACTCGACGAAACCGTGGATCCGATGATCACGGCCGATTTCGAGCCAATGGCGGCGGCGATCCTGCCGGACACCAACCCGAAGAAGAACATCGTCACTGTGAGGGGGAGGAGGAAGAGACCCGACTGGATGATGCTGGCCCCAAATCCGTAGCCGGACGACTTCGGCGTTTGCAGGAACTCGGGGAGGAACGCCATGACCGAGTACATGCCCATGCCGAAGAGAAAGGCCACCAGATTGTTCGTCCATACCGCGGGGACTCGCATCATCCCCATATCGATAAGGGGTTGTCGCGATCGCGTTTCCACGATCGCCCACGCCACTCCGATGGCGACCGCCAACACGATGAGGCCGATCACCTTGTTCGAGCCCCAACCCCAACGGGGTGCCTCGCTGACGCCGAGAAGGAGGGCAACCAGCCATCCAGACAGCAGGATCGCCGCCGACCAACTGATCCGCCCCGGGGTTCGGACCGGTGACTCGGGGACGAACAGGTGGGCACTCACGGCGGCGATCACGGTGATGATCAGCGGGATCCAAAAGAGCCAGTGGTAGTCGAGGTGCTTGACGATCGGTCCGGCCAGAACGATCCCCGCGCCACCCCCGACTGCGGCCATGGCGGCCACGATGCCGACCCCGGTGGCAACTTTGGCGGGCGGGAACTCGTCCCGGATGATCCCGAACGACAGTGGCAATACGGCGCCCCCGATTCCCTGGACGACTCGAGCGACAATCAGCAAGCCGATCGATTGCGACAGGCCAGCCATGGCCGAGCCCAGGGCCAGGGCACAGAGGGTGACGACCAGCATCCGCTCTTTTCCGACCATGTCGCCCACCCGCCCGAGGATGGGCGTGAAGATCGAGGCGGACAGCAGATAGGCGGTCAACAGCCACGTCACCGTGCCCTGGGACGTATGAAGGTCGTGTTGGATCGTCGAAAGGACAGGAAGGACAAGCGACTGCAGGAGGGCATACGCCGACACGCCGAGGAGGAGAACGGTGAAAGTCGCCTTGTCGCTCGCTCCGTCGAGCGATCTGGTCATCTAGCTCCTTGGCGTCATCGAGGCGGGTGGCGTGCAATCCAGCTCTGCACACGAGCACTATAAACGGAACAGACACTCCGTCTCGGATCGTCGCACGGGTCGCGCCCCTTGCCCCCCCGCCTCACCGCTTGGGGCGATGTCGGAACGCAATTCTCCTGTGGTCGACGTTGCCCTCGATGACCCGGGAGGCGTCGACGACGATGCACCGCAGCGGGATCCGTTCCTCGTTGTCTCCTCGCCAAACCAGGCAGGCGGAGGGGTCGAGGGAGGCAATCCCACCCGCCTCAGGCGTCCCACACTGGCCATCGCGGCGCCGAGTAGGGCGCGCGTGGTCGGGCCAGGCGCGGTTGCGAACAGGCATCGCGCCACCTCGTTGGGACGTGCCGTGATCACTCGCGTGCAACCACCTACGTCGGCGTCGCGAGTAGTTACCCGAATTGATTGGGGGTCGACTGACAAGGAAAGGCACCCTTGCCGATCCTTGCTTGGACGTCAGAGGGTCAGCTCTGATGGTCGTGCCGCCGTGAATCGCCCGAGAATCTTCACAGAAACGGTAAAGGGATCGTCGACGCACGCATCACACTCGCGAGATTCATCAATTTTGGTGATGGGTTCAAGGGTTTCTAGCAGGTAGGCAAGGGGGAGAAGTCTCAATCTTCTGGTTGCAATTTTGCCGGGGGGCAGATCGATGAGCGAAAGAGAGCCAGTAGTGACGTCAAGGAGTTCTCGGCTAACAAGCCGCCCGCGACTGATTCCGATGATCATGGCAGCCGCCGCGTTGCTCTTGGGGTCCGGAGGAACACTCGTCGCGTTGAGCTTGGCCTCGAGCGCATCGGCCGCAGTGTCGACATCGTCGACCACGTTGTCGCTCGCCACCACCGCGGCGGGGGCGTCGTGTAACGACACCAACCCGACCGCGCCGGTGTGCAGTGGCGTCGCCGCCGGCGACGTCATCAACGTCACCGGCACCGGGTTCGCGCCCGGCGCCCTCGCCTCGATCGTGGAGTGCAACGACGAACCCACCCAACCGGTGATCTTCTTCTTGGCCAATGACGTCCCCGTGAGCTGCACCATGCTCTCGCTCGTGACCATTCCCTCCTCGGGCAAGACCAAGGGCGATCTGACCGGGACCAAGACCCTGGTGGGGGGAATCACCGGCCCCCCCATCTCGGGGCAGCCGACGACCTGTGACCAGACCGTGCCCAGCACCTCCACCATCACGGGCTGCACGACCTCGACCAACGCCGTGACCGACGCGGCCAACTACCCCTGTCCGCCCACCGCGGCCCAACAGGCGGCGGGAGACACCTGTGTCCTCGCCATCGGCGACGCCAACGGCGACCGGGCCATCGGGACCCTTCTCTTCACCGGCGAGTCCCCGCCCTCGTCGACCACGACCACTGGCGCGGGCGGCGGCGGAGCAACCACGACCACCACGACCTCGGGCTCGACGACCACCGTGGCGCCCACGACCACGACGACAGCATCGGGCTCGACGACCACCGTGGCGCCCACGACCACCACAACCGAGGCGGCCACCACCACGACCGAGGCGCCCACGACCACCACGACAGGGGCCTCGGGGACGACGACCACCACCACAGGGGCGTCCTCGGGACTCACGGGGGCCTATGAGCTCTACTGCCCGGGTACCCCGGTCGGAGACATCGTGCTCAACGACGTCACGACCTCGGCGACCCTCTCGCCATCCGCTCCGAGCTCGGGACAGTCCTTTAGCGTCGACGGGTATCAGACGTCGGTGAACATACCTGGCTCCCTCGCGAGTGCCGCCGCCGCCCTCCAGCCCGACCTGACGGGGTCGGCGACCGCCCAGATCGATGCCAGCGGCGCCACCCCGGCCACGACGTCACAGGGGCCCCTCACCTTCGACGTGACCATCCCGAGCCCGGTCCCCGATGCCGGGGTGCCCTTGGCACTCCCGTCCACGCCGGCAACTGTGAGCGGGTTCACGGCCTCAGGCGGACCGATCACGATCCAAGAGGACTCCAGCGCCAGCCTCAGCCTCACCGTGGCCGGCAGCGCCCTCTCGCTCACCTGCACCGCCTACCCCAATGACTCGGTGACTCCGTCGGGCATCACCACCACGGCCCCCACGGCCAGCTCCATCTCGCCGACCATCGCGGTGTCCAGCGGAGGGAGCGGCGGCGGGAGCGGCGCCACGACCACCACCACGACGAGCTCGAGTCAGGCCCCGACCACCCTGACCGGCTCGCTGTCGGGCGGAGGCCAGAACGGCCCCACCATCACGGTGCCCAATGACACGACGGTGACCGACCAGGCCACCTTGAGCGGCGACAACTCCTCGAGCGCAGGGGGAACGGTCACTTACCGGGTCTTCTCCTTGTCCTTCAGCTCGTTCCAGTTCTCCCACTTCAGCTCCTCGTGGCTGGGGTGGTGGTGGAGCCCGATGTCGTCGAATGCCGGCAAGGTGACCGTCACCAACGGCTCGGTGCCCCCGTCGAACCCCATGACCCTCGGGGCGGGCGTCTACTTCTGGCGGGTGTCGTACTCCGGGGACCCGAACAACAGCCCCTCGCACACCCAGTTGGGCTCCCAGACCGAGATCGTGCTGCCTCCGGCTCGCTGCGGCTTCGGCTGGCAGTCGATGCGGTGCTTCATGTACTCGCACTCGGGCGGCTCCGGCAACAACGTCTCTCCCGGCAACGGCGGCTTCGGATTCGGCAGCTTTGGCGGCAATAGCGGCCGCGGCAATGGCTACGGGAACGGGAACGGGAACGGGAACGGGAACGGGAACGGGAACGGGAACGGGAACGGGAACGGGAACGGCGGCCAGGGTTACGGGAACGGGAACAGCGGTGAGGGCAACGGGAATGGCTACGGCAACGGCAACAGCGGTGGCCAAAATTACAGCCATTCCCATTAGCTGACCGGTAGGCGAATCTGAAGTATCAAGAGGACCCGTTGCTGTAGCTCGAGGCGCGGGCGGTTCCCTGGAGTTGTTGGGCCGTCCCGAGCACCGACCCTGGACGCTGCACGCCGGGCCGAGGGATGACGTGACGCTACATCTCGGGCCTCAGATCCCGAAGGCCCGCCCGGCGATCGGTCAGCCACCCATTCCAGTAGCCGGGAAGCCTCGTCGGTAATATCTCCGGCGATGCTGGGGGCAGCGTGGCAACGGCGCGGAGAAGGACTTGGTTTCGTGCCCTTGGACCCCTCCGGTCATTGAGCCGTAGGTAGCGCTTGGTGAGTGGACCTCCCGAGCACCCCAAGAGTGCCGGAAAGACACTCGTCGTCGACGAATTTGAGTGTGGGATTCGGGGGGGTCATCGCCCTCGACCAGGTCTCCATGTCAGCGGCCCAGGGGGAGATCGTCGGTGTCATCGGCCCCAATGGCGCCGGGAAGACGACCCTGTTCAATGTCATCTGCGGGTTCGTTCGTCCGCACTCCGGAACCCTCACGTACGACGGGTCCCGGCTCCTCGAGCACCACCATCCCCACGATCTGACCAAGCTCGGGATTGCCCGGACCCTGCAAGGTGTCGGGCTTTGTGCCGGACTGACCGTCCTCGAGAACGTGATGATGGGTGCCCAGAACAAGCTCCGAAGCGATATCGGGTCCGCGTTTCTGGGTCTTTGGCGCTCGAGCAGAGAAGAGCGACGTCTCACTGTGCGAGCCGACGCATTGCTCGAAGAGCTCGGCGTCGCCGCCTTCGCCCGACACCTCCCCTCCACGCTCCCCTATTCCATCCAGAAACGGACCGCACTCGCCCGTGCGCTCATCGCAGAACCCAGTCTCCTCCTGCTCGACGAACCGGCCAGCGGGCTCTCGAACGACGAGATGGAGGAGCTCGGAACGATGATCCGAAGTCTCACTCCTCGAATGGGTGTCCTCCTTGTCGAGCATCACATGGACTTGGTCATGTCGGTCTGCAACCGACTGGTGGTGCTCAACTTCGGCCAGGTGATCGCGGACGGATCACCCGAATCCGTCCGGTCGAATCCGGAAGTCGCCACTGCGTATCTGGGTGACGTGGTCCATGCGTGGGACTCGGCGGAGATACCCGACGATGCTTGAGGTTCGAGACCTGTCAGTCTCCTACGGGCCCGTGAACGCACTGAAATCGGTGACCTTCTCGGCGCGACCCGGTGCGATCACGGCGGTCCTGGGCGCCAATGGCGCCGGGAAGACCACTCTTCTGCGCACCATCAGTGGCTTGGTGAAGCCCCGCGCCGGAGCGGTCCGCTTCGATGGAGAGGACCTCCTGGGAAGGGCCGTTGAGGATATCGCCCGACTCGCCGTCGCCCACGTGCCCGAGGGGCGCGGCGTTATCGCCGAGCTGACGGTGGAAGAGAATCTTCGACTTGCCACGCTCTGGTGCATGGGCCGCCGAGATCGTCAAGGGGCCATCGAGGCCATATTCGAGCTCTTTCCCCGACTTCGTGGCTTCCGGCGCCGTCATGCGTCGATGCTCTCAGGTGGAGAGCGCCAGATGTTGGTCATCGGCCGGGCGCTGATCTCGCGTCCGAGATTGCTCCTGCTCGATGAACCGTCCTTGGGTTTGGCTCCCCTCGTCACAGCACAGCTCATGGCTCTGCTTCGGGACCACACTCAGGGAACGGATTTGACCGTCGTCTTGGTGGAACAAAACGCCCGGAGCGCTCTATCGGTCTCGCACCAGGCAGTGGTGCTCAATCTCGGCGAGGTCGTGGTCTGCGACGACGCGGCCGTGATTGCCGGTGACAGCGATCTTCGGCATCACTACCTCGGGTTTTAGGCGGAGGGCATGGGACTCTTCATCAATGTCACACTCGACGGCGTCGCCAACGGAATGATCTTCGCCGCGCTGGCTCTGGCACTGGTTCTGATCTTCCACGCCACGCGCATCGTCAACTTCGCCCAAGGGGCGATGGGCATGATCACGACATTCATCGCCTCGAGCCTCCTCGGGCAGGGTGTCGGGTATTGGTGGGCCTTTCTTACCGTGTTGGCCATCGGATTTGTGCTGGGAGCACTCGTCGAACGCGTCCTCATCCGTCCTTTGCAAGGGAAGTCCGAGCTCAATCCGGTGATCGTGACCATCGGCCTGCTCGTCGTCCTCGAGGGCCTGGCCGGAGCCATCTACGGAAACTCCAGCCGCGGCTTCCCCGCTGCCTATTCCCAAAGCGGGCTCACCGTCGGGCATACCAAGATCGCCTTTTCCCATTTCGACGTGTTCATCCTGGTGGCGGTGCTGGCCTTGATGACCGGCACCCTCGTGCTCTTCCGGGCCACCACCCTCGGTCTTCGGATGAGGGCCTCGGCCTTCGCCGGCGAGATCTCGAGGCTTCTCGGCGTGCGCGTCGGCTTGCTCCTCACCCTGGGCTGGGCCCTGGCGGGGGCGACGGGATCGCTGGCCGGCCTGCTGGTGGCGCCGACGAGCTCCTTCGGTCCGTACTTCATGGACCTGGTCTTGGTGTACGCATTCACCGCCGCGGTCATCGGAGGCCTCGAGAGTCCCCTTGGCGCCTTGATCGGCGGCCTGATTACCGGGCTTTGCATCTCCTATGTCGGGGGGTATCTGGGCTCGGGGCTCCAGCCGTTGGGCGCACTGGTACTGCTGATGGTGGCGCTCATGGCCCGGCCCGAAGGAATCTTCGCCAGACCGGCGGCGAGGAGGGTGTGATGACCTCCCTGCTCCGACGCGCCCACGTGCCCAGCCAGCCCTTGGCCCGCCACCTGATCCTCGCGCTGGCCGGCGCCGCGATCTTGTATCTCATCACCTCGTCACTCAGCCCGTACAACGACTTTGAAGTCGGCGAGATCGCCTTGTATGTCATCGCCCTCGCTGGCCTCAGTCTCTTGACGGGTGTCAACGGACAGATCTCTCTCGGTCATGGTGCATTCATGGCCGTGGGGGCGTACACCATAGCCCTACTCATGACCCACACGCATCTCAACTTCATCATCGAGTTGCTGGCATCTATCGGCTCGGCCGCGCTGTTGGGTCTGGTCATCGGTATCCCCGCGACCCGGTTGAAAGGGCCGTACCTCGCCGGGATGACCTTGCTGCTCGCATTGGCCCTCCCCCCCGTGGCAGACAAGTGGAGCACCACCTTCGGCGGCGATCAGGGTCTCTCCACGACGGTGCCAACCGCACCGGGGACCATCAATCCCGAGGAGTGGCTGGCATGGATCCAGATCATCGGCGCCTTGATCACCTTTGTGTTGCTGGCCAACCTCCTTCGGAGCCGTTACGGACGCGCCTTCCGAGCGGTCCGCGACGACGAGATCGCGGCCTCGCTGGCCGGAATACACGTGGCTCGCACCAAAGTCACGGCATTCGTGATCAGCGCGGCGTGTGCCGGGTTGGCAGGCGCCTTCCTCGGCCTATCCACCGGTGTGGTCAATACGGGCGAATTTCCCCTGACCCTTTCCATTCAGCTTCTGGCCGCCATGGTGCTCGGAGGGACGGGCACGCTGACGGGCATGTGGTGGGGGGCCGTCCTCCTCGTCTACCTTCCGCAGTGGTCGACGTCGCTCTCGGGCAATTTCAACCTCGGGAGCGGGGCCAGCGCCTACCTCGCCACCATCATCTTCGGCGTCGTTCTGATCGTGGTGATGATCGCAGCACCCACCGGCATCCAAGGAGGCCTACGGTGGGCGTGGCGGCACGTCCCGAGATTCGGCTCGGGCCCGAGCGCCGGTTCCCTCCGGGTGTGAGGGCACTCAGACCACGAGGACAGGCTCTCCTCATCAGGCGAGAGATCGGTGAGCAGTGACATACGCGATGAGAAAGGGAGAAACGATGAGACATAGCAGTCCCACGTCTATCGGGAGGTACACGCGGGTCCTCGCGACCGGTGTGCTCGGGATCGCGCTCGGGGCCACGTTGCTGTCGGCCTGCAGCTCGTCTCCCAAGTCGAGTCCGCCCGCAGTGTCGGCGCCGGGAGTCACCTCCAACAGCATCACGCTCGGAGCAACCGTGCCGCTCACGGGACCGGCCGCGCCGGGATACGACGAAATCGCCCCGGCCATGGACGCCGTGTTCGACTGGGTCAACGCCCACGGCGGGGTCTACGGCCGCAAGATCCACTACACCTACCTCGACGACGGGTACAACCCGGCGAACACTGCGACACTGACCCGCAAGCTGGTCCTCCAGGACAACATCTTCGCCGATGTCGGGTCGTTGGGGACCCCCACGCAGTCTGCGGTGCAGGCGTTCCTGAACAGCCAGAAGGTGCCGCAACTGTTCATCGAGTCGGGCTGCAACTGTTGGAGCGATCCCGCATACCCCGAGAGCTCGGGATGGCAGCCCCCGTACACCGTCGAGGGGAAGATCCTGGGCACCTACATCAAGGCCAACTTCGCGGGCAAGAAGATCGGCTATCTGTACCAGGGTGACGAGTTCGGCCAGGACTTCGTCAAGGGACTGGACATGGAGATTCCCTCCGCGTCGGTGGTGTCGCGCCAGACCTATGACGCCGCCACGCTGGCGGGTCCGCTGTCCAACCAGATTGCGGCGCTCAAGGCCGCCGGAGCGCAGGTCGTGGTCATGGCCACGATCCCCGCGGCGACCGCCCTGGCCATGCTCCCCGGAGCTGCCATCGGCTACCTGCCGCAGTACGTCCTCTCCAACGTGGGCGCCGACCCCCCCACCGTCGGTCCCCTGCTGGCGTCGTTCACCCAGAAGGGGGGCGGGAGCGCGGCAGAAGCCAAGGCCGCCACCGGCCTCCTGAACGGAGTGATCACCGATGCCTACTTCGCGCCGGAGTCCGACGTCTCGAATCCCTGGGTGCAGGTCGAGAAGAAACTGCTCCAGGACTACGCACCCGCCCTGTATGCCAAGTCGGGGCTGGACGGAAACACCCAGTACGGCGTGGCGTTGGCGTACACGGTCGTCCAAGCTCTGCAAGCCGCCGGGAAAGACCTGACCCGGGCGGGGTTACTGGCGGCCATTGCCAAGTCCGGGAAGAACTTCGTCACCCCCGGGTTCGTGCCCCTGTCGTATTCGAGCACCGTCCACTACGGCATCCAAGGAGCCGAGGTGATCAAGCTGAGCAGCACCGCACCTCCGGCCGTCACGCCCTCGGGCACCTGGATCGGTGCCACCCCGGTCGGTCCGGTAGAGGTGACCAACGTGGGATCGGGTCCCGTCACGAAGTACACCGGCCCCACCTCGACCCCGCCCAAGAGCTTGGTGTCGACGTCCTAGCCACTTCGGATTGCCGGCCCTGCTCACTCGACGCACCGACGGCGGAGGAACCCTTCGCCGTCGGTGCGTCGGTGGTGCCGGATGTCGGGAACGTCCTCGGCGGTGAACTACTGAGGAGCAACCGCCTGTGGCCCGGGCTTGGCCAGATCGGCGGCGTCCCCTTCGAGCTGAGCCGGTGGCCCCGCTGAGCGGCGACTCAACAAGGCGAGCATGAGGCTGCCGATGGCCGCCACCAGCCAACACGTGATGGCCCGATAGACGATCGTGGCCAGGATGGCGCCGCTGAACCCTGCGCCGGCGAGCGCGAATGCACCGATCATCCCACCCTCGACGAATCCCACACCCCCGGGCACAGGCGCCAGGCTGCCGGCCACCTGCGCGGTGGCATAGGCGAAGAGCACAGCCCGCCAGGGGACCGGGAGTCCGAGCAGGCCGAATGCCCCCACGAGCACAAAGACGTCCATGGCCCAATTGGCCACGCTGAAACCGAGCACGAAGACCCCACCCGGCACGGTGGTCCGGAACTGCACGACCCCGGCCGTCTTCTCGGCCATCTTCCGTACGAAACGCAGGCCGCGGCGTGCCTGGTGCCGTTCCAACCACCGACTGAGGGTGGGCAGGTTGTGCACCGCCGCCACCACGCCTACGCCGCCTCCGATGAGCGCGACCGCACAGCCCACGAATTCCCCCGGGTCCAAGAACCCCGCCACGCCGGCGCCCACCAACAGAAGCAGCAGGATCGAGAGAGTGGCCGCGAATCCACCCGCCAGGACGGCCCAGAGAGCGAGCGGCATGGGGATCTCGCGTCGGCGATACTGCTTGACCAACCAGCCGCTGGCGGGCGCGGTGCCGCCCGGCACCAGGTTGGTCAATCCTGTGGCCGCTACGGCCAGGGCCACCATGGTGCGCCGTGTCAGGCGAGCACCACCAGCCAGCAGCAAGAAGCGTTGGACCATGGCGTAGCAGACGAAGGAGATCGCCTCGGCTCCGAGGGCCAACAAGAGCCATGGAAAACGGGCCCAACTGAAGTGCTTGTAGGCGGTGACCAGGTCGTGCTCGGTCGAGTGCAGCCGGCTGACCAAGACCACCATGGCGACGACGACGAGCCCCGCCAGGAACAACGGACTGCGGATGAAGGCCAGTCGACGGTGGTGAACCTTGCCGTCCTGTCCTTCTTTCACCGCCGCCCTCCAGCACCTGGAGTCGTCGGCAGCGATGAGATCGCAGTGGTCTGAGACGTCGACGAGCAGCGCTCCACTCCCCCCCATCGGAGAGGTTTGTTCGACGCGCCACAAACCAAGTGGCCAATCGTAACAGCCAGGCCCGAACCTCCTCGGGAGCTGCGCAGAACACCCCCGTATCGAGCAGAGCGACGACGTCTAGGCAACTCCGGCAAAGAACGTGCTCCTACGGCAGTTCCAGCCGTTCCTTGAAGAAATCGAGCACCTGGTCGAGGGCGGCCCGAGTCGGTGTCCCCTCCCGATCGTCCAGGTGCTCGGTGAGCACCGAATGGGCGTTCTTGGGATGTCTGTGCGGGTTGCCGTCCGAGGAATCGAGCTCCACCGCGATGAAGCCGGCTCCCAGCTCCCGCCGCAGCGTCTCGAAGCGATCGGAGAAGCAGAAGCGATCGTGGGAGAACCGCAGTCCGAGCACGCACGCACCTTGGGCGACCCGGGTCTTCACCTTGGCGAGATCGGAATCCGAAATTCCGATATCCGCCCTATGTTTTTTCGTGATGGGGAAGGGCAATGAGGGCTGACTGAGCACAGGTGCCACGATCGTGTCGTCGACCATCATCGCCAACGCAAAACCGCCGGTGAAGCACATGCCAACCGCACCGACCCCCGGCCCTCCGCATCGCTCGTGCTCGTGAGCCGCCAGCGCCCGCAGCCACACGGTCACCGGACTGGTCTTCTTCAAGGCCCACACGGAGAACTCCCGAGAGATACACGCCGGGCCCAGTGATTTGAGAGCCGTCGAAACCGACACGGGCGCGCCGGGCTCCCCGAAGAGGTGGGGGAGGACGGCGGTGCATCCGATGGCAGCAACCTTCCGGCTGAAGGCGACGACGTTGGGGGTGATCCCGGGCATCTCGGCGATCACGATCACAGCCGGCCCCGAGCCCAGGCGGTAGATGTCGCGCGTCTTTCCCCGGGCGCTGAACTGCTCCTTGGTGAAATCGCCCAGCACGTCGCTCATGTGGTCCCCCGTTCCGATCGCGTCGGGTCAGATCCGATCCGCTGCGGTGGTGGAGCTTAACTGCGCGGCGGCGCCGCCACCGAGGTCACCGGCGCGAGCTCGATGTGCTCGCATCCTGCGCCACCCACGTGATGACATGGTTTCCCGCACCAAGACCGGAGATCACGATCCGACCCGTTGCCGCGTCCCAACGGGTGGTGGCGCTGGGCGCGCCTCGCGTCCATGCCTTGTGGCCGTCGACCTTGACAACCCCGCGTTCGGGGACGGGCAATGCCACTGTCCCGGTCGTCCCCGCCGGAGCGGACACGGCCAAGGTGTAGCTGCGCCTCCCTCCCGTAGGGCCCTCCCACCGCCACCAGGCCGACAGAGGGCCTTCCGGCGTGGGCACCCGTCCCTGGACCCAGTTCAGGGTGCCGCCGTGCGGCTCGATGCGCCAGGACTTGAACCCCGCCGTGGACGGCTCGACACCGAGGACATATTGCTGAAGCAAGGCCCCGACGCCCGACGCCCAGCGGTGGACCACCGTGTCGTGTTGGGAGCCGAGCTCGTAGGCCGGAGTCCCGTCATATCGAGACATTTCGTAGAACGTCGAGGGCCCGAGGGCCAGCATGGTGCCCCAGGCCCGTTCGATCAGGCTGATCCCGGCCGCGTCCTCGTCGGCGCTGAAGTCGGCCTGCACCTCGAAGGCCTCCGCCCACGGCACCAAGCTGTAGTTGTAGTTGTACTGCTTGGTGAAGTCGTCGGGATCGGAGCCCATGCCCCAGGCCCAGCCCCAATGCGTGTACGGGGAGCTCCAGTCGGCCACGTCGAGGTCCGAGTCCCCGGGGAGGAAGGGACGATCGAAATCGGTCGAACCGGCCGGATTCGTGGCACCCCACGTCCCGGTTGTGGCCCAGCTGTAGATCCGATCGTTGTGGCTGTGCAGGTAGGCCAGAATGCGCGCGGCCTGCTGGGGAGTGGCCAGGCCGTACATGACGGCCATGGAGTTCCCCGCCTCGTCGACATGGGTGGAACCCACGAAGTCCACGAACGCGCCCTTGGCCGGGCTCCAAAGATACCGGTTCACCGCCTCTTTGAGCAGCGTCGCCTTATGCCGGTAGGTGGTGGCCGTGGCGGGTTGACCGTGCGCATCGGCGAGCTGGGCCATGCCCAAGAAGCCGGCGTAGTCCCACAGTTCGTTCGCCAGTGACTGATCATCCGCCTTGGCCGGGTTCTGGGGGCTAGGTGGCACCGGAAGGACGTTGCTCCGGTACAGGCCGTTGCGCTGCGCCTGAGCTGAGACCACGGACCCCTCATGGTCGACGAGATCTGAGTAGAACCGCGTCATGATCGACGGGTCCGCATAGAACATGTACAGGGCGGCGAGATCGCGCTCGGTGAAGCCGTTCTGGTCGGGAACGTCGTCAGAGCTCGAGACGACGAAGCGGCCCGGACCCGACTGGGCTGCTTCGTACGAGCGCATCGCCACGGGAAGAGCCAGTGCGCCGAAGGCGTAGTAGGCGGTGTCGTCGGCCGAGGAGTCGTACCAGAGCCACAGCGAGCGGTCCCGTTCCGGACTGTCGAAGAACTCGTACCCGACGTCGGGCGTGGTGGTCATCATCGACAGCTGCATGGTCGATGCCGCGGCGTACCAGATGCGGGTGAGCAGTGAGTCCGAGGAAAGAAACGATCCGGGCATCTTTCCCGCGGGGATGGCGAGCGTGGCCGGGGGCCGGCTCGGGTCCGATTCGAATCGAAAGCCGACCACGTCGATCGGCACGTGCGCCGGCAGCTCCACATACCTCGCCGCGTACCACTGCCCGTTCGATAACGTGAGCTCGCCTGTCTCGCCCGGGCTCATCGTTCGAAAGAATCCGGAGAAGTCGCTGACGGGATCCGCCGTCGCCCCGGGTCGGGTGTAGATCCCGGCGACGACATGACCAAAGTCCACGATGGTCGGCGTGGAGAACGTCACCTTCTTGCCGTCCTTCGCCCGCAGCCCGGCCACGATCGATCTCGAGTCAGGGAGCGGCTTCCCGCTGGAGTCGACCGCCGCCACCGGGGTCACCAGCCTGCCGGGCACTTCCGAGAGCGACGTCTGGGCGATGTAGCGGCTCTCGCTCACACCGGCCTGTTGGGCCGGCGACTCGGGCAGCGCGACCGAGGGTGACGGCGTGGTGGTCAGGGGGCCGAGCGCCAATCCGACGAGTGCGAGCCCCACCACGACCAGGCCGAGCAGTGCTGCGACGCGACGCCGGGGACGACCCACGGCTCATTATGAACCAACAGACCCTCGGCGTGGCGGTAGGCGTCGGGGACAGCGGGTATAGAGATAGGTATGAGGCCGTCGACTCCGTACACAACCGCAGGTCGGGCAGCGACGACGTCAGGAGACGAGACGTCGACGTTTCCGGATTGGGTGGGCCGCGATCCCGATGAACCCGAGACACCGGCCCCGGTCGAGCCGCTCGGACCCGTTGAGGTCCCCGAGCCGGACGTGGTCGACGTTCCCGAACCAGGCGTCGTCGAGGTCCCCGAGCACCGGCTGTAGGAATGCTCTGGCGCTGTCAGGGACCGGTCGCTCGGTACGGACCCATGTCCATGCCGGGATAACGCAGAGCGACGTCAGCCAGTGTTTGTTCGTTCCAATAGGCGTCGCCTGGCCTCGGGAAACCGAAGAGGTCCCGCTCGCGCACGGTGCACCGCGGGAGGAGCTTGGCCCACCGATGGGGGGCCTGCTTCGGCCACGCCATCTTCCCGGCCCACGTCGTTCCCCTTGCTTGAAAGTCGACGAGCAGCGAGAAGCGCGAGCGTCCGACACCGGTCAGGTCCGAACCCCGGTGCAGGATGTCGGTTCTGTACACGAGCAGGCTCCCCGCCGGCCCCAGCGCGGACACCTCCTTGTCGGTGAGCGCCCCGAACTCGAGGTACAGGGGCGTGAAGGGGACGTCCTTGCCCTGCCGGTAGGGGACGATCCGGGTCGGGCCGTCCTCGGCGGTGACGTCGGAGAGGTAGATGAACGTGGTCACCTGCTGATAACCACCGTCGTCACGGGGCACGACCAGGCTGTGGCTGCCGTAGTCGCGGTGCAGGGGCTGGTCGTAGTTGCTGGCCTCCGCGTATTTCGCCCACAGCTCGACCTTGTAGAGGTGCAACTCCGTCGTACCGAGATAGCGCTCCACGGCGTCGACGAGATCGGGGTGGAACGCCAGGCGGTTGAGGTCCCACGACCGGTACGGGTACTCCTCGACACCGGCGAACTGGCCTCTGGCGTAGTCCGAATAGGTGGCCGGCTCGGCGAAATAGTCTTCGGGCTTCGGAAAGTGCAACCACAGCGCCTGCTGCGCCGCTTTCAACTCGTCTGCGGTGAGGAAGCCCTCGACGAGGGCGAACCCCTGGTCGCGGACCTCATCGAGAGTGGCGTCTGACACCCGCACGGTCCCGCACCCTAGGCCACGAGAGGTCGGACCGCACCACCGATCGCGAACAGCGTGGACCGCGTACGCTGCCTTCGTGCGCGCCGTTCAATTCGACATGGCCGACGCCGCTTTCCCGGCGTCGCTCGTCGACGTTCCCGAGCCCGAGCTCCCCGGGGCGGCGTGGGCCCGGGTGGGGGTGACGACCGGCGGGATCTGCGGCAGCGACCTTCATCTGTTCGCCCACAACACCGGCCCGTCCCCCACCTTGACGTCGATGGGCTCGTTTCCCTTTCTCCTGGGCCACGAGATCGCGGGGTCGGTGATCGAGGCCGGACCCCAGTGCCCCCACCCGGTAGGGACCAGGGTCGTTCTCGATCCGTGCCTCCCCTGCACGGCCCGAGGGATCAATCCCCTGTGCACCAACTGCACGCTCGGGTGGACCTCGTCGTGTCTCAATCTCGACAGCCGGATTCTTACGGGCGGCCGCTCGCTCGGGTTCACCCAGGGTCTCGGGGGCGGGTGGGGCGAGCAGGCATTGGCGCACACGTCGATGATGCATCCGCTCCCCGACTCGATCCCCGACCGCGGTGCCAGCCTCTATGAACCCCTCTCCATCGCCTGCCACGGCCTGCTGCGCGCCGCCGCCAACGACGGAGACCCCGTGCTCGTCGTCGGCGCTGGAGTCCTGGGCCTCGCTGCCGTGGCGGCTGTGAAGGGGCTCTACCCGCAGTGTCCCGTGACCGTGCTCGCCCGTCACACCCATCAAGCCGACGCCGCCACCGCCTGCGGCGCCGATCACGTGGTGCGCCCCGACGAGACGAGCGCCTATTTCGAGGAACTCGCTCAGCTCGTGGGGGCACGGATCGTCGGCCATAAGGCCAACGTCATGCTCATGGGTGGCTTCCCCTACGTGGTCGAAGCCGTCGGTGCACCGCGGTCGGTCACCGACGCCCTGCGGGCGGTCGCCCACCGTGGCACGGTTCTCCTCCTTGGAGCCGCCGGCGTCAGCGAGGTCGACCTGACACCGATCTGGTACAAAGAGGCAGCTCTCGTCGGCTCGATCGACCACGCCATCGACGCCGGCCCCGCGCCGGGGCTCGCCGGCGGTCCCGACCGTCACTCTGTCGACAGGGCCCTCGACGTCCTCGGGGCGGGACTCCTGCCTTCCGACGTGGTGGTGACGCACGAGTTCGGGCTCGATGACTACCGTCTCGCCGTCGAAACGGCGATCGATCGCGGCAATGCCCACGCCATCAAGGTCGTCTTCCGACCGTAGCGAAGGCGCGCCACGAGTCCGAACGGCTACGCCGGCCCACTCCCATAGGGCCGAGTCAAGATCTCGAGGAGATGGCCGTCGGGATCGGGGAAGTACACACCTCGCCCACCATCGTTACGGTTGATCTCACCCGGCCGGTTCAACCCCGGGTCGGCCCAGTACTCGATCCCCTGTTCGGTGATGCGTCCGAATATCTCGTCGAACTCCCTCTGTGTGACAAGGAACGCATAGTGCTGGGAGGAGATCTCGCCTTCGACCTCGTGAAAGTCGAGCGATACGTCGTTGGCGGCGACGACGACGAGGAACAGGCCGAAAGGTGTCGGCGTTCCCAAGCCCAACGTTCCGGCGAGAAACTGGGCCGAGACCCTCTTGTCCCGACACCAGACGATGGTGTGGTTGAGCGCCACGTTCATGGTCGACCGAGCACCGATCAGCGCTCCTGAGCCTCTTCGACGGTGAGCTCGGCCGATGGGTCGGCCTCGAGACGAGCGTCGGGAATGGCCACACCGCTGCGGATCGAATAGCCATATGTTCCCTCCCGGAGACGGTCCTCCGCCCGTTCGATGGCGGCCAATTTTTCACGCAAGCCCACCGAAATAGCGTCGTCGGTCTGCTCGGCGGTGAGCCGCTCGGCCGGATCGGTCAGGTCGCCGGCCTCGTTCGCAGTGGCTCGGTCCTCCTGGCCCGCGCCCGACGTCTCGTCGAGCAGGGCCTCGAGACGGGTCCTCTCGGCTTGCAACAGTGCTCGAGCATGCTCGTAGTCCATATTCCCTCCCGGGGGTTAGGCCTGACCGACCGGAGCGATCACGCTGGTCCAGGTTCGCGCGACGGTTCCACCGCAGGATCTGTTCCCTCTGCCCCGGCATCCTCTTGGACACCGGCACGAAGGCCGACAAAGGCCACGACAGCCGCCACGGCCATGATCAACGCCATGACATGGAGCACATCGCGCGTGGCATAGGCGAAGTCGAGGCGGACGAAATGGGGTATCGACGCGGTGCTGCCGCTCCCGCTCTGAGCCTGGGAGATCTTCGTCGCCTCGGAAGCTGCCTGTGCTTTTGACGCCCCCTGGGAGACGAGCGACGTGATCACCCGGGACCGCAGCGACGTCACCAAGATGGTGCCCAGTATGGCCAGTCCCAGGCTGGCGGCGAAGTTGCGGACCGTCTGGGTGATACCGGTCGCCTCTCCGTAGGAGAGTCGAGAAGCACGATTGACGGCGTCGGTGCTCGCCGGTGTGAGCATGAGACCCATGCCGGCACCGGAGAGAATGATGTACCACTCCTGGGCGCTGAAGCTGAGCTGCGTGACCTTTCCGGCCCACAGATCGAAACCCACCGCCGCCAGGGCACACCCGACCACGACAGGACGCTTGGCCCCTGCCCGGTCGAGCATCCGGCCGCCGATCTGAGAAGTGATCACGAACCCGATGAAGAAGTAGAGGAGGAACAGGCCCGCCTGGGAGGCTGTCTTGCCCAGGGCGATCTGGGCGTACTCGCTGGCGAAGAAGAACACCGGCACGAAGACGAGCATGGAGACACCGAGGACGAGGTTCTCGACCAGAAAGGCCCGAATCCGAAAGATGTCCATCTGGATGAGGGGCGATGGGGTTCGAAGTTCGACGAAATAGAAGATGACCAGGGACACGACGCCCAGGGCGATGACCAGTCCGGTCCCGGGGTTGCCCCAACCCCAGATGACCGACTGTTGGAAGCCGAACACGCTCAGGGCCACTCCGGGGACGATGAGCGCCAGACCCCGGTAGTCCATGGGAGCCGAGCGATGCAGGGTGGTGGGCTTCGAAATCGTGATCAGGACCAGCGCGACGATCGCCACGGGGATGTTCACCCAGAAGATGGCGCGCCAGGTCCATTCGGTCAGGAAACCACCCAGGATCGGGCCGATGGCGGTAAGGCCTCCGGCGATTCCGAAGAACAAGGCCAAGGCCCTCCCCCGTTGGCGGAGCTCGAACGTCTGGACCACGATCGCCAACGCGGCCGGGAACATGATCGCCCCACCCGCACCCTGGATGATCCGAAAGGTGACGATCCATGCTTCGGCCAAGGACCCTTTGGGCGTGAGTCCACACAGGGCGGACGAGGCGGCGAAGACGATGACGCCGATCGTCACCATCCGCCGATGGCCCACCGTGTCCGCCAAACGTCCACCGAATGCGAAGAGGGCCGCCAAGGAGAGCAGGTACGCGTTGATGGCCCATTGCACACCGGTACTGGTGAGTCCCAGCTCCCTCTGTATCTGAGGAGCGGCGATGGACACGATGGTCTGGTCGATGAACGTCATCGCAACGGCGAAGATCATCGCCGCGAGAACCAGGTTCCTCGATCGGTCGCCCGTGGAGTCGGCGACGGTCATGTGGCTCTCCCGTTCTCGATGTGCGAGCCTGTGCCGGACCATCTGGGCGTCGTCATCAACCCTTCACCACAGCGTCGGTCAGGGGATCAATTCCCGCAAGTCGGCCAGCCAACTCGTCAGTGAGGTGATAGCGAGCTGCCAGCGCGGCCGGAGCGGTGTAGCTCACCTTGGTCTGGACACCATCCGCCCACACCAACACCTTGAGCGGCAGATCCAGTGCGATGAGCGGCGCAGACACCATGACCGGCGTTCCCGCTTCGGGGCTCCCAAAGATGACGACCTTCGTCTCTCGTAGTTCGAGCCCCCTTTCCCTCGCCTCGCCGCTGTGGTCGATCACGGCGAACACCTTCAATCCTTTGGCCGCCACGAGATCCACGAGGCGGGTCACGGTCTCGGCGACCGACCAGGGACTCACCTTGGTGACAATCTCGCTCTTCGGATCCGCCATGGCTGACCTCTCGTTGTTCGCCCCCAGTGTCGGTCGGGGCGGGGGGCGGACTCAAACCGTCACGAATGGCGCGCCGGAACGGGGTCCCCCAGGCGCGCTTCGAGGGGGCCCGTCGTCGCGCCACGAACGAGCCGTCGACCACGGACGAGACACCCAGAAAGGGTTCTGACCAGGGTTTTGTCGATTCGGGAAGAACTCAGGGTGGACGCAGATGGCGGCGAGGTTCTGCGCCGACCTAGTCGGGCGCGATGGTTGCCGCGAGCTCGTCGTGATCCATCGACGAACGACCGGGGATTTCCTGTTCCTTGGCCTTTTCGGATAACTCCTGCTTGGTCATCAACACCTTGTCGGCCAGCGTCGGCGCACCCAGGTCCGCCTTCTTGGCTTCCAGTTGGTCACCCAGTTCCTCCCGGCGGGCGGAGTCGGAGTTCGAACGCACCTTCGGGAACATCTCATCCTCCTCTTCCTGGACATGATGCTCCACACTCTCGATCACCACGGTCATCTTGGCGACCCACTCGTCACTCTGGGGCTTCAGGTCTTCGATCTCATCCAAAAGGATCTTCACCACATGGTGCTCTTGCACTCCCTCGTCGACAGCATCGGCCAATTTGTCCGACATCTTGCGAACAGCGGGATAGAACACCTCTTCCTCGATCGTGGTGTGGATTCGAAGCTCCTCCATGATCTTCGATGCCAGAGTGGCGGCCTCTCGGCCGTCGTTCGCCTCGTGGGCGTTCTTATAGCGCGCGAACAACCCCTTTGCTCGGTTGTGGTCGGCGATCAGCAGCTTCGTTGCGTCCATGCGGAGTGCTCCTCTGGGATCGGTTGAAACCTTCTCCGCCTAAATGCCCGAACGCCCCAGGTATCAAACGGCTCATATCGATCGGGATCAACGATCGACGGCCTTCTCGAGTTCGGCCTTTGACATCCTCGATCGCCCTTCACCCCGCGACGTCTCGCCTCTTCGTAGAGCTGATCGCGGGTGCGGCCGCCCGGCCCCCGATGAGATCGCAAACCACCTCGCCTTCCCGAGGATATGTCCTTGGTCGACACGGAACTCGATCGTTTTGCCTCTCCCGACCGAGCTCGCTCCTTGTTCACCGTGCGGGCCGCGATCTCCTCCGCCAGCTCTTCGGAGTCCCCTCGGTCGAGCAACCCTTCCTTGATGTGGTCGTATTGACGCTCGCGTTTCGAACTCCACGTTCCCTGAGGCATCTCGCCCCTCCTTTCGTGCCCGGAGAGCGCCGGCCAGAGCCAGGGCTCCCGTCGAACCGATAACTCCTGAGTCCTTTACCCCACCGTGGGATCGATGCAACATCGATGTCAGGATTCAAGAGTCAGTCCGAAATGTGATCCCATTGGGTAGAACATGGCAATGAACCCCCTGGAGAAGACCGTCCATCGCATAGACGGGTTCCAGCAGCGCCACACGGTCCCGTCCTTTGTGTTCGGTGTGATGAAGAAGTTCGGAGACGACAACGCCGGCACCCTGGCGGCGCTCATCGCCTACTACGGGTTCCTGTCGATCTTTCCGTTGCTCCTGGTCCTCACGACCGTCCTCGGGCTCTTTTTCACACATGATGTCGCTCTGCAGAACCGCATCATCGGTTCAGCCGTCGGTCAGTTCCCCATCGTGGGCAAGCAGCTTTCGGGGCACCACGGGGTGAGCTCGCTCCGGTCAGGCAGCGTGCTCGGCCTCGTCGTCGGCCTGATCGGCTTGGTGTGGGGATCGCTCGGCGTCAGCCAAGCAGCCCAGCGGGCCATGGCCGAGGTCTGGAACATCCCCGGGGCCAGCCGACCTGGCTTCCTGCCCCGCCTCGGACGCAGTCTCGAATTTCTCGCCCTGCTGGCCCTGGATCTTGTGCTCACGACGTTCTTGGTCGGGTCGGCCACCCTCGGCACGGGTCCGTTGTGGCTGCATGTGCTCAAAGTGGCGTTGGGCCTGGCCCTCAACGTGATCGTCTACGTGCTCGGTTTCCGCATTCTCACGCCCAAGTCCATCAAGACCAATTGTCTGGTCCTCGGGGCCGTCCTGGCCGGCACGGGGTGGACGATCCTGCAATACGCCGGAACGCTTCTCGTCGGCCACACCCTGCGCCACGCCAACCAGACCTATGGCTACTTCGGCAGCGTGCTGGGCCTGATCTCGTTCTTGTACCTGGCCGCCGAGCTCACCGTCTACGCGGCGGAAGTGAACGTGGTCCGGATGCGAAAGCTCTATCCCCGGAGCATCACCCAGCCGCCCCTCACGCCAGCCGACCGGGCCGTCCTCACGGCGGTGGCCGAACAAGGCCAACGGCGTCCCGAGCAGCGGGTGCATGTGGAATTCGAATCGACGCCAGGAGAGGAATGACGATCCGGGAGGAGCCGGGTCCCCAGGATCGGGACATCTCGAGCATCATGACCGTGCTTGGGCCTCGGGGAGCGCCCGGAGCAGCTCACCGACCTTTCGTTTAGCTGGCCCCCTGCTCGCGGCGCGGAGTGTGCTGAATGGCGAAAGCTCCTCTTTTGGACGCGGAACCGACCCGTCCCGTCGGCGATTTGCGAAGTGAGGGCCGATGGGACGGGTCAGGCGGGACCCCGTGGTGGAGGCCTGTTTGTCGCGCTCGAGGCGACTACTGGTAGGTGTCCTCTCGGCGAACGACGTTGCCGTTGCCGTCTTCGATCAACGTGCGATGACGCCGCATTCCTGCCGGTCCCCAGCCAAAGAACGCGATGGACGCGATCGCGCCGACGATCCCGACGATCAAGAGAATTACTCCGACTGTATTGAGGTTGAGTCCGTGCTGATTGGGGCTCACAGTGACGGCGAAGTCAAGAATCGCCCCAACGGCAATGACCAAAAGGCTGGCGACGAGTCCGCTGGCCACGAGGCACCTCCGATGCTCGTTTCTCTCCACCATGGAGTCCCAGTGTTCTACCCGTTTGTCAAAGATCGAAACATCGGCCGCGGTCGGCCTCACTCCCAATGGTTTAAGAAGCGATGGGGTGGGTAGAGCAGGGCCGTACGCAACACACGTTCTCCCAAGTGAATGGAGCCTTGAAAATGGGCCTGATTCTGTTTGTACTGCTTCTGGCACTGCTCTTCGGAGCCTTCGGCTTTGCGGTGCATCTCCTGTGGATCGTGGCTGTGGTGGTGTTCGTCGCTTGGCTGATCGGCTTCGGCGTGGCACGGGGCGAGAGCGCCGGTGGGCGGACGCGCTGGTACCGCTGGTAAGCGCAAGCGTCCTCCCCACCTGCGGCACTTGAGCCATTACGAAGTCAGCTGGTCGAACAAACATAATCTCGAACCGGAGGCAGACAATGAAGAACGTATGGAAAGGGCTGGTCGTCGGCGGGTTGACGGGTGTCACGGCGGGCGTCATCCTCGACTCGGTCACCCGAGCGTCCAAGAAAGCGGTGGAACTCGGAGGGCAAGTACGCGAGCACGCTCCCGAAGCCGGGCGCTGGGTCCAGTCGCTGTCCGACAAAGCCGGCGAGCGGCTACGTGAGGCTGACGTCCCCGAGCACCTGCGGGGCGCCGCACAACGGGTCAAAGACTCGGAGGCGGCGCATCGGGTGGCAGAAGCGGGCAGTGACGTCGTGACCGCAGCCAAGGACATGGCAACGACGCGCAACCGGTAACCGCCGTCGGCGACAAAGGCAAACCGGGACCGAACGCGCTGAGCTATCGTGTGGCCGGGTTATGGCCGAGCTGTGCGTCCCAGCGCCACCAGCGCAATGTCATCATCGTGATGGCTCGCGTCGAACACCATCGCCGCGAGCACCAGCTCACAGAGTTCGTCAGGTTCGAGTCGCCCAGTGGCCGCGGTGATGAGCTGACTCGCTCCATCCTCGAAACTTCGGTGCCGGTCCTCGACGAGACCATCGGTATAGAACAACAGCGCGTCGCCTTCGGCCAGCGTTCCCCGCCATTCGTGGATCGGTGACCGTGGCGCCCCGAGCGGGGTGGTGGGCTTCACGTCCAAGAACCGCGTGCGTTCGGCGCCGACCAGGAGGGGGGGTGGATGGCCCGCGGACACCACCCTGAGCTCACCGTTGCGGGCATCGACGGTGGCGATGACCAATGTGGCGATGCGCTCGAGCTCGAGCTGCTCCCAGCCGTGACAGAGCATCTCCATGAAGTGTCGGGGTCCGGTGGCTTGGTTGGCCAGGATCCGCACGGCGGTCCGGACCTTGCCCATGACGGCGGCGGCCTCCATGTCGTGGCCGGCCACGTCGCCGATCACGAGGGTCACGACGCCCGACGAACCCGTGATGACATCGTAGAAATCCCCCCCGACGTCATTGTCGAGGGTGGCCGGGAGATAACGGACGGCGATGGCGAGCCCGGGCACCTCGGGCAGACGATCCGGTAGGAGGCTCGCCTGGAGGGTCTGGGCGGCGTGGCGCGCCACGTCGTTTCGGTGGGCGACCGCCACCACCTGGGCCACATGCGATGTGAAGTCGTCGACCAGGGCCAGGTCCTCGGGCCCGAAACGCCGTCCCGAACCGGCCGACACCAGGGTGATCGACCCCAGGATCCGGTTGTCGGCGACCAAGGGGACAGCCATGTAACTCGTGAAGCCGAGACGTTTCAACAATGCGAAGTGATCGTCGTCGCGGGAGGTCTGGCGAAGAAACTCGTCGGACATGGTCGCAGACCACCGCACTCGTCCGGTGTGCATCACCTCGACGCTGGGGTGCGCACCGGAAGGATCAGGCGCGTATTTCGAACCGAGCTCATCGACCAGGGGTTGGAGTTCCGCGTTGGCGTGCTTCGCCGCCATCCGTACGATCCGTCCGTCCCAGGTGAGTGCATCAACCAGGCAGATATCGGCCAGTGTCGGGACCGCCACTGCCGCCAATCGCTCCAGGGTCTGGGCGTAACCGTCGGCTTGAGAGACGATCTCGGCCGCCTGCAAGAGGAACGCCTGATGCTCATGGCTGGCCTGCAACTGCTGGAGCTCGTCGCGCTGTTCGGCCTCCTGGGCCCGACGTTCGGTTTCGTCGCTGAGGTACCACACCCGTCCGAGCGCGACGTTGCGACGGTCGACGATCGGCGATGCCGTGCACGCCAGGACCCTGCCGTCTTTAAGCACGAAATCGACGGTCAATTGGTCGAAGGGTTGCTCACGGCTCGCCTTGAGGTGACGAGCCAAGATATCTGGATCGGCCGCAACCCACATGCAATAAGCGAGGAGCGCACTCGCATCGGCTCCCACTTCGATGGCGCTCTCGGGCAGGCCGATCAGTTCACAGAAGCGGCGGTTGAACGTCAAGATCCGATTGCCGGCCGACATGGCATAGACGCCTTGGTCGGAGCTTTCGACCACGAACCTGGTCACTTCGACCAGGAATTCCATGGCTCGTCGCGCCTCTCTCTCGGCATCGAGGATTCTGGACTGCTCGAGGGCGAGCGCACATTGACGGCCCACGGCACCCAGCAAGGAGACGTCGGTCGCTCCGAATTGACGGTCGAGGCGCCAGGCGAACACGACCACTCCGATGTCCTTGTCCTTGGTTGTCATCGGGACGAATGCCCATGCTTGGTGATTACTGGAGTGGTCGGCCAGGGCGGGGTACTGCATGTCCAGCTCTGCCCTCGATCCCCACACCGTGATCGTCCCTGACCGCAGCGTGTCGCAATGGGGCAGGTGCGCGTCGCGAGCCACTGGCTCCAGCAAACGGGAGACCGTCACATCTGACAGGCCGGTCGACGCCAATGGAACCAAGCTGTCCCCGCCCGGGTCGAGCCCTATGAGCACAGCGGCCGAAGCACCCAGGGCCTGCATCGCACCCGTCAACGCGGCCCGAGCCACGTCGGCTACACGGAGGCTCGCTGACAACGCCTCGGTGATGCTCCCCAGGAGCTGAAGCTGCGCAGCCGCCGATGTGGCTGCGGTCACCGCACTTCGAAGTTCGGTCATCTCCGTGACGAGTACCACGACGCCGAGGGCCGACCCCGATGTGTCGTCAAGGCGGTAAAAGGAAGAGGTAAAGGACCGCTCGGCCCGGGGGTCCGCGAACGTGCCCCAGGTTTCGGCATCGAGCATGGGGGTTCCCGAGTCCAGGACGTCCCGGAGGCGTCGTCCGACCTGCTCGCCGAAGGGTGCGGGGAGGACTTCGTCGACTCGTCTCCCCACCGTGAGCGACGCCTCCTGACCGTGAAGAGCGGCGAGACCGGGGCTCACCAGGAGGAAGCGCAGGTCTGTATCGATCACCGCCACCCCGAACGGCCCTTGATCGACGAAGGCGCTGATGGCCGCGGCGACGTCGGGATGCGGCCAAGCAAGACCCGCGCTGAGGTCGGGGGAAACCTGGTCCGGCAACTCCATCTGACTCATCGCCGTGTGGCCTCCCGAGCGTTGGGGGGTCAACCGATCCGGGTCTCGATCTGAAGGTCCTAATTTTGATTTTCCAGGCTCAGTGCGGAACTGTCAAACGCCACGATAGATGCCCGGCGCCGGACCGGGTCCCCGACGGCGCCTGACCCAGGGCAGCGATTCGATCTCCGCGTGCGTCGATCGAACCGGGGACGCTACGGGTGAATCGACCCGGCCGGTGACTGACTCGATTCAGTGGTGTCGATTTCGAACCACACGGTCTTGCCTCGGGCGTCATCGGTGTCAGCGCCCCACGCGGTTGCAAGCGAATCAATCAGGGCGAGTCCCCAACCTCCCGCAGTCAGCTCTTGTCGACTCCGCATGATCGGTGGGCGCGGATCGCCATCAGCGACGGCGATCCGAAGGCACCCGCCGTCGAACGACATGATCAACTCGAGGGTCGTTTGGGCATGGCGGACCCCGTTGCTGACGAGCTCGGTGACCAGCAGAATGACCGTGTCTTTGAAGGTGGCCAGACCCCATTCGGTCAGTGCGGAACCCGCGAAGCGACGAGCCTCGGACGCGCTGGTCGCCACCGCCGGCAGTTGTATTCGGGATTCGATGTCGAGAACCTACCCAGATCCGAACTTGTCATCCCAACCCTCTCGATCCTCGGCAAAGAACCCCCTGACCTCCGGAAAGGGCGAGCCATCCAGTCCCGCGGGATGAATCCGAGCCTCTTCCCTGTGGGATGAGAGGATGGGGGCCCGGCGGGGGGCTCATGATCGGTCAACACGTGTAGCCCAACGCCACCGCTAGCCGACGGGGTTCAGCGCAGAGCGCGCCATAGAAGAGGGGGTCATGGGTGGTCGAGCGTGAGCTGAGGGTGACGGTGGACGTCGAGCCTGAATCGGGAAGCTCGTGGCCGGTGATGAGCGTCTCGGGCGAGATTGACATCCTGACCTCACCGATCCTCGACGAGCGGTTGCAGATGACCCTGGGAGGAGGCGTCTCCTCGATCGTCGTCGACCTGAGCGGAGTGACCTTTCTGGACTCGACCGGGTTGAGCGTCCTCATCGCCGGACTCAAACGGTGTCAGGACGCCGGGGGCCAGATGCGCCTCGTGTCCCCACGACCCAATGTGCGGAAGGTGTTCGAGATCACCGGTCTTGCCGACGTGTTCCAGGTGGAGGCCCGTGACGACGACGCAAGCCTCTGATTAGGGATCACCCGGTCGGGGTAGAGCCAAGCAGGCGTCCCCCGAGGACTCGTCCCCGACCCGCCGAACCGAGGTACCAATCGATGGGCGATGAACGCACGGAAGTATCCGAAGCCACCCGAAAGGCCGAGAGCGAGGAGTCCGAGGCGCGCCACGTCGCGGACCGACCGCCGACGCCCGAGGAGGAGGAGTCGGCCGAGGGGCACGAGGTCGATCCTGAGGTCCGAGCCCATTATCAAGAGATGACCGAGCTCGGCGCCGACGACCCCGGTGAGGGTCGGATCCCCTGACGGCTTCTCGATCGTCCCCAGCCCAAGACGAACGAGGGTTTGAAGTCAGAAGGGATGGGGCAAGATCGGTGGAGGTGTCCTCGTGGACCACTGCCCCGGTCTCTCACAGGAGCGTGCAGTCCGCGTCACTTCCCTGGCTAATCGACGGGGAACTGGCGCGGGTCGACAATGGGTTCTGAGCTGGACGATATGCTTTCCTGGGGGATCGTGAGCGGGGTGGGTCGATGAGGGCATCCGCGGGTCGAACAGCGACCGGGCGACTGGAGTTCGACGCGTCATGAGCAGTTCACTGCTCGCCGAGTCTCTACCGTCAAAGGACGGCTTTCGCCACGAAGCGTTCTTCTACGCCGGAGACCACCAGTTTCTCGAGGGCACCACTGCGTTCATTGGGGAGGCAGTCGTGGCGCGTGAGCTGATCCTGGTCGTCGTCAGCGCCCGAAAGATCGACCTTCTCCGGGACCGGCTTGCGGCCGATGCCAGCTGCGTGCGATTCGCCGACATGGACGAAATCGGTACCAATCCGGCGCGGATCATCCCCGCCTGGTCCGAATTCGTCGACGAACACGGCGGGCGCCCCCTGCGGGGCATCGGTGAGCCGATTTGGGCCGAAAGGAGCTCCGCCGAGCTCGTCGAGTGCCAACGGCACGAGTCCCTGCTCAACGTGGCCTTCGCCGGGAGCGCCGGCTTCGCGTTGATGTGTCCGTACGACTCCGCCGCTCTCGGCCCCGATGTGGTCGACGAAGCTCGACGCAGCCACCCCTTCCTCCGTCAAGATGGTGCGCCCTCGCTCAGCGCTCAGTACGTGGGGATCGACGTGCTGGCAAGGCCCTTCGACGCACCCTTGCCGCCGCCCCCTGATTCGGCCCTCGATCTCGTGTTCCAAGCGGGATCACTGGGCGGACTGCGGGCGCTCGTGCGCCGCGAGGCCATGCACGCAGGTCTCGGCGACACCCGGGCGAACGACGCCGTGACCGCCGTCAACGAAGTCGCGTCGAACAGCCTGCGCCACGCCGGAGGCTGGGGCGTACTGCGGGTGTGGGTAGCCGCAGACGCCATGATCTGCGAGGTGGCCGACGACGGCCATATCGACGATCCCCTGGTCGGGCGCACGCTCCCGAAGACCGGCGCTCAGGACGGGCGGGGGCTCTGGATCGCGAACCACTTGTGCGAGCTCGTGCAGGTGCGGTCCACACCGACCGGTACCACCGTCCGCATGCACTTCCGCCCTCGTCGCCCGGTCTGAGCTGGTCCGATCCGGCTCGCCCGGACGTTTTCCGGCCCAGTCCCGGGCCAGAGGCAAGAATTGGGGTCGGACGGGCATTCGCCTGACCGGGTTTCGCCCTGGGTCTTTTCGGGCATATCACGCGACACCTTCAAGGAGGGGCGGCGGGCCATGGTCAACGATGCAATATTCGAAGTCTCGGACTCCGAGCAGCCCGGGGTGCTCGTGCTCCATGCTCGAGGCGAGATCGATGTGGCGACATCTCCGGAGCTGCACGAGCTGCTCGTGGCCGTGATCGAGCGAGCACCGCAGCTCGTCATCGTCGATCTGACTGAGGTCTCGTTCATCGACTCGACCGGGCTCGGGGTCCTCGTCGGTGCTGTGCGGGACGTCCGCGCCGGTGGAGGAGACATGAGGCTGGTGGTGACGCAACCCCAGATCATCAAGCTTCTCGAGCTGACCGGCCTCGACGAGGTGTTCAGCGTTGTGTCCAACACACGGGACGCGGTGCGATCATGATGAGCCCGCAGTCTGCCCACAGCTCGGTTGGAGCCGAGGAGTTGCACCGGGTGGAGTTGTCGCTTCCGGCCGACGCACAGATGCTGTTCTTGGCTCGGATGACCGCGGCGGCAGTGGCGACCCGTGCCGATCTGAACTACGAGCAGATCGAGGATCTTCGTCTCGCCATCGACGAACTGTGCATATCGCTGCTCAACGCGTGCATCGGCTCGGGCCAGATTGCACTGCTCTTCCAATGGGACTCCGAAGGAACCGTGGATGTTGTGGGTACCCTGATCCCCGAAGGTGATCCTTCGAACAACGGACACGACCCGGGTCCGGCGGCGCCATTGCTTTCGTTGGAGTTGTCGCAACGCATCCTCGATGCGCTCGTGGACGAACACGGTACCGACGCCGTCGGTGGAGTCCATCGGGCATGGCTGCGCGTGAGGCGGCAGGAACTCTCGGTGTAATGGCGACGCTCGATGCCCGGCCCCGCGAGGAGCTCAAAGAGCTGTTCTCGGAGTTCGGTCGTACCGGGGATCCCGGCATCCGCGCTCAGCTCGTCGAGGCCCACATCGGGCTCGCCCATCACTTGGCTCGGAAGTTCGTCTACCGGGGTGAGCCTTACGACGACCTTGTGCAGGTCGGCTCCCTGGCGCTGATCAAGGCGGTGGACCGCTTCGACTCCGGTCGCGGCGTTGAATTCACCACGTTCGCCAGCAAGACCATCCTGGGAGAGCTCAAACGCCACTTTCGCGACAAGGGATGGGCCATTCGCGCCCCTCGTCGCTTGCAGGAGCTCTACTTGCAGCTCAATCATTCCGTGGCCGCACTGTCCCAGGAGCTGGGACGGTCCCCCACCATTGCCGAGCTCGCCGCAGACACGGGCGCTCCCGAGGAGCAGGTGTTGGAGGCCCTGGAGGCCGGCCAGTCGTATCGGTCGACGTCACTCGACAATTCGGGCCCCGATGACGATGGGCTCAGCTCGCGCCTCGGCGCCGAGGAGCCGGAGATGGGAACCGTCGAGTGGCGCGCCATTCTCGAGCCCCATATCCGGGCCCTGCCCGAGCGTCAGCAGACCATCCTTCGGCTCCGGTTCGGCACGGGCCTGACGCAATCCGAAATCGCGGCACAGCTGGGGATCAGTCAGATGCATGTGTCACGACTACTGGCGCAGAGCTTGAAGATTCTGCGTCAGGAGTGCGATGACGTCGGGGAGCGCCCCTGACCATAGGGAAGACCGTGGGCTCGTGTCGTCCCGGGGCCCGGCACGGCGAGGCCGCCCTACGATGCGGTGGTGCCAGCACCGTCCCCTTCGGAGCCGGAACCCGCGGCCCCTTCCATCGAGGAGATCGAGGATGCCGTCGTCGACGGCGACCGCCCGCTGGCGTCGGGGACCGCCATATCGGCCCTCCGGCACCGGACCTTCCGCATCGTCTACTTCGGCGCCTTCGCCTCGAACATCGGCACCTGGATGCAAAACGTCGTCCTGGGCGCCTACGCCTATGACATCACCCACTCGAGCAGCTTCGTCGGGTTGATCATCTTCGCCCAGCTCGGCCCGGCGCTCCTGCTCGCCATGGTGGGCGGGCTTATCGCCGACAGGGTGGACCGGAAGAAATTCCTCATCGTCCTCTCCATCGAACAACTGGCCTTCTCTGTGGCGTTGGCCTGGGTGGTGAGGTCTCCGGCTCCGTCTCACCTGCTCCTCGTCCTGACGGTGGTCATGGTGGGTGTGGGCGGCGCCATGTTCGGCCCGGCCTACTCAGCGATCCTCCCCGGTCTGGTCGATCGCGGCGACCTGCCCGGAGCCATCTCGCTGAACTCGGCCCAGATGAACGCGTCGCGGGTCATCGGCCCCATCATCGGCGGGGTGGCCTACCACTTCGTCGGACCGGCTTGGGTGTTCGCCGGGAACGCCGTCACCTACCTCTTCGTCGTGGCGGCGCTCATGGTCGTGTCGTTGCCGGTGCTGCCGCAGGCGGCACAGCATGCAAGCACATGGCGCGAGCTCACTGCCGGGATCACCACGGCCCGCCAAGACCGTGTCGTGGGACGGTGCCTGGTGACCGTCTTCGTCTTCTCTCTGCTGGCGCTCGCCTTCATCGGCCAGATGCCGGTGGTGGCAGCCCACAACCTCGGCATCGATCCCAAGTCCGCCAACTACGGGCTGCTCTATGCCTGCTTCGGCATGGGCGCCCTGATCGGCGCCATCTCGATCGGGACGGTGTTCGCCCGGAGCTCCAAAGCGACCATCGTTCGGGTCTGCCTCTTGTGCTATTCCGTGGCGCTCACCGTGTTCGCCCTCCTGCGGGCCGCCCTTCCTGCTTATTTCGTCGTCGCCGTGGTGGGAGCCTTCTACTTCGCCTTCATCACGGCCCTGAACACCGCCTTGCAGACGCGGCTCAGCGACGCGGTGCGAGGGCGGGTGATGGCACTGTGGATCATGGGGTTCGGGGGCACCGTCGCCCTGGGCAATCTCATCATCGGGCCCGTGGTGTCCGACGTCGGGATCACCGTCGTCTTGATCTTCGGTGCCGGCATAGCCCTGCTGTTGGCCTGGTACGCGGATGTGCGGGTGCGAGGCGACCAGGTGGGCGATTTCGAGAGGACCCTGGCCCCATAGTCACGGCCCCCTCCCGCCCGGGTCAGGCCACCGATTCGGCTGCCAATGCGGGCTCGCGGGGCTCCCCGACGGCTGCGCCGGGTTCGGTACCGAAGACGTCGGCACCGGAACCCTGCCCACTCACCTCTTCAGGCGCGAGATGATGGCGTGAGGCCCGAACGAGCACCCCAGCCACGATCGCCGCACCGGCCAGCAACACCGCGCTGACGGTGAACGCGGTCGTGTACCCGTGCACCGCCGCGCTTTGCACCGCCGCCGCACTCTTGACGTGGCCGGCGATGTAGGTGGCGGCGGCGGTGGCGGCCACGGTGTTGAGCAGTGCCGTGCCCAGAGACCCCCCCACCTGTTGAGTGGTGTTGACGAGCGCGCTCGCCACCCCGGCGTCGTTGGCCTCGACGCCGACGAGTGCCGTGCTGCTCAAGGGCACGAAGGCCATCCCCATGCCCAGGCTCACCAGGATCTCGGGCGGGAGGACGTGGGGCAGGTACGAGCTGTCCACGGTGAGCCCCGTGAACCACACGAGCCCACCGGCAGCCAGCGCCAATCCGGCCACCATCAGGGAGCGGGGACCGACCCGCGGCAGCAGGCGGCTCGCGACGCCCGGCGCCGATGATGATCCCTCCGGAGAAGGGAAGGAAGGCGAACCCCGTCTTGATGGCCGAATAGTGCAGCGTGCCCTGGAAGAAGTAGGTGAGGAACAAGAACGTCCCCAACATGCCGGCCCCCACGAGCAGCGAGGCGAGATACGAACCACCGCGGTTGCGATCGAGGACCACGCGCAGCGGGAGGAGTGGATGGGTGGTACGCAGTTCGATGACGACGAAGGTGGTCATCAACACCACCGCACCGACCAGGAGGGCCATGGTCAACGGCGCTCCCCATCCGTGTGTGCCGGCCACGGTGAAGCCGTAGACGAGGAGGAACAGCGCGCCGGTGACCGTCACTGCGCCAGGCAGGTCGTACCCGCCTTTCGCCTCGCCGCGGCTTTCGCGGACCACGCGGCTGGCCGCTACCGCGGCGACGAGGGCGATGGGGGCATTGATGAGCAAGGTCCAACGCCACGAGGCCAACTGGGTCAGGGTCCCGCCCAGGACGAGGCCGATGGCGGCTCCCCCACCGGCGATGGCGCCATACACACCGAAGGCACGGGCCCGCTCCTTGGGCTCGGTGAAGGTCACGGTGAGAAGAGACAAGGCCGCAGGTGCCATCACCGCGGCGAAGGCACCTTGCAGCGCACGAGCACCGAAGAGCATGGCCTGATCCTGGGCCAGCCCACCCAGAGCCGACGCGGCGCCGAAGCCGAGCAAGCCGACGATGAACATGCGACGTCGACCGAGGTAGTCGGCGATGCGACCACCCAGGAGCAGCAGACTGCCGAAGGCCAGGGTGTAGGCACCGATGACCCACTGCCGGTTGGCCACCGAGATGTGCAGGGCACGCTGGGCGGAGGGCAGTGCCACGATGACCACCGACGCGTCGAGCACGATCATGAGCTGGGCGACGGCGATGACGGCCAGCGACCAGTACCGCTTGGGATCGGGACCTTGGTGGGGCGATGTCGAGGTCGGCATCATCTCGGTCGTGGTCACGTGGGCACCTCTCTACGGTGATCGGGGGGTGGGCAGATGGTCGTGAGCGGAGGTCCCGGCCGACGGGTTTCTGGCCGCCCGGTCCTGGCCTTTTGCGTCCGGTTGATCTACAATCGGAGCCAAGGTTCCGTTTCAAGAGATACTATACGGAGCATGCGTTCCGTTTGTCAACCGGTTGTTGGGGGCCCAACGTCATGACCGCCAAAGCAGGGACCGCGCCAGGCAAGATGCCCGAGGCCACGTCGGCCGAGGACCTCGTCGACGTGGCGCCGTGCGATTCCCGGCCCATGCGAGCCGATGCCGTGAAGAACCGTCAGCGGATCCTCGAGGCGGCCGAATCGATCTTTGCCACCGAAGGCTTGTCGGTGCCCATCGACACGGTGGCGGAACGGGCCGGAGTCGGGGTCGGGACCTTGTACCGGCACTTCCCGACCAAAGAAGCACTCTTCGAGGCGATCGTGATGGCCCGGCTCGAATCCCTCCTGGAGATGGCGAACGCGCGAGCAGACGCCGAGGATCCCGGAGAGGCACTGTTCTCGTTCTTGGGAGAATTCGCCGAACAGGCCTCGGCCAAACACGACCTGTTCGACGCCATGAACTCGGCCGGGATCGACATCAAGTCGAGTTGTGCGGGGATGATGGACGAGATGAAGCGCAGCATCGACACCCTCCTCCACCGTGCCGTCGAGGCCGGCTCGGTGCGCTCGGACGTGTCGTCAGACGAGATGATCGGACTTGTCCTGGGCGCGTGCCAAGCGGGGGGCCATCCCGGGTACGACGACGCTGCGCTCGGGCGCATGGTGCAGATCGTGTGCGACGGGCTCCGACCGCCGATCCCGAGGTAGCCACCGTCGACTTCCGGGGCGGCGCTCGGTGGGGGATGATGCTCCGATGCCAGAAGTGATCCTGCCCGGTGTGACCATCGCCTACGACGTGTTCGGGCCCAGCACGGGTGAGCCCGTGGTGCTCGTGTGCGGGCTCAGCCAGCCGGCCGTCGGCTGGCACTTCGCCATGATGCCGGCGCTCGTCGATGGGGGGTACCAGGTCGTGACCTTCGACAACCGCGGGGTGGCCCCTTCGTCGGCCCCCCCGCTCCGTACACGATCGACGAGATGACCGACGACACGATCGGCCTCCTCGACCATCTCGGCCTCGAGTCCGTCCATATCGCCGGGTATTCCATGGGTGGTTGGGTGGCCGAGACGCTCGCCTCCCGACATCCGGAACGGGTCCGGTCCGCCGTCTTCATCGGCAGCTGCAACGTCGGGACGTCGTGGGAGAAGGCCATCACCACGGTGGAGCGCGACCTGGCCCGGCTCGACGGCGAGCTCCCGCAGTGGTTCAACGCCGTGGAGACGCTGCGCTATTTGCCCAACCACGAGTTGCAACAGGACGATGTCGTCGACCAGTGGCTCTCTCTGATCGGTGACCTCGAGCCGTGGCCCAACCCCGGGCGGCTGGGCCAGTACGAGGCCGCCCTGGCCTGGTCGCTCGACCTCGAACGCACTCGACGGTGGCCCGAGATCTCGCGGCCGTGCCTGGTGCTCTCCTTCGAGCACGACGTGGACTCCCCCCGGAGCGGGCGCGCCAAGCCGCCGGTCAGATCCCGGATGCCCGTTTCGTCGAGGTGGCTGGCGCCAGCCACCTCGGGGTGTTCACGCACGCCGACGCCGTGTCCGCGGCGATCCTGGCCTTCTTGTCCGATACGGCCCAGCCGGGCTGAGGGCGCAGTGCGCTAGGCGAGGGGGCTGCCCACCTCGGCCATGAGGTTCTTGTAGGCCTGCTCCCCCATCGTGGTCCACATCTCCACGGCGGGCGGGGGCATGTTGGCGAGCATCTCGTCGCGACTGGCTTGGGTCATGCGCTGGCGGATGAGGCCGAGGATCAACCACACCTTGTCCCCGGTGAAACTTCCCAAGGCGTGGCCCGGAAGTGCGCCCCACTCCTCGGCCGACAGGTGCTCGGCGCACAGCGGGAGTATCCGTCGCTCCTCTTCGTCGAGATGTTGCTCGAGGCGTCCTCCCAAGGCTCCGAGCGCGGTCGCCGAGCCCTCCTGGGCCGACACATCTCCTCCGGCCCACGCCGCCAGAGAGCCACTCGATCGTTGGAACAGCTCGACGACGTCCCCGTGTTGGGATGCCATCAGGTCCAGGAGCTCGATCTGGTCCGGGCACCGCTGACGCAGAAGCGGGAAGATCAATTGCTCCTCCCCTTGGTGATGCACGTGGAGGAACTCGAGCACGTTGTCGTACACGTTCGCGATCAGTGCCAGACGCTCGGCGTCGGTGGCGTCCACGCCCCGAACCAACTGGGGGGCGCAATCCAGGGTGTCTCGCAGGGCCTGGTGGACGGCGAACATGTCAGACACGTCGGGACGAGGGGCATGGTCTGCGGTGGTCATGGCAGCTCCGTGGTAGGTGCGGGGTATCGGGTCGTCGCCCCGCACTCTACGGAATCGTCGCCGTCTCTGCTCGTCGACGAGCCGTGCCTCGACGGACCGGCGGTGAGCGCCGGACCGTGCTCTGTCAATCGGTGGCGGTTGGAGGGACGAGCGTGATGGCACCCTCGGGGCACGACACCACGCAGAGCCCGCAGGCCCGACAGTCGTCGGCTCGCGGAGTGTACGACGTTTGGCGCCGGTGGGCCGATACGCGGAGCTTGGCGAACAGGCCGAGAGCGGCATAGTCCTCGTCGTCGATCCGGCGCACCTCGAAGACGTCATTCGGGCACACGTCGACGCAATCGTGCTTGGCTTCGCACCGCGCATGGTCGATGACGGGGGTCCACGACGCCGCCGGTGCGTTGCATCGTCGCCCGGGACGGTCTGGATGTTGGGCGGCGCGCCGCTTCTTCTCCAGCAGTGCCTCGCTGTCGGTCACGGAAGATCGGCTCCTGTCCGGCTCGACCGGGGAGGGGTACTGGCGACGGTGACCCGGGCACAAGGACGCACCTGACACCGTCGAGTATATGCAAGCGCAGTGGCGATGGGATCGGCGTCGATCGGACGCAAGGGCGGCGTCGGGTCCTTCGTTACTGTTGGTCGGGAACGGTTTCGAGGGACAGAGGCAACGTCGATGGATCTCCTGGGACTCTCTGTGCGCTGGCCCATCGTGGGCGCGCCGATGGCCGGTGGGCCGTCCACTCCGGCGCTGGCGGCGGCGGTGAGCGGTGCCGGCGGACTGGGCTTCCTGGCCGGTGGCTACCTGAGCGCCCCATCGTTGGAGCGCGACATGGCCGAGATTCGACGTCTAGGGGCGTCGGACTTCGGGGTCAATGTCTTCGTTCCCGGGAGCCCAGAGGTCGACGAGACCGCCCTACGCGCCTACCTCGACAGTCTCGGGCCCGAGGCCGAGGAGTTCGGCGTCGAGCTCGTGCCGTCCTGGGACGACGATGACTGGAGCGACAAGATCGAGCTCCTGGCGCACAACCCGGTACCCGTCGTGAGCTTCACGTTCGGTGCTCCGACGCCCGAGGTGGTGGCTCGCCTGCAGCGCGCCGGCTCGCGTGTCGTGATCACCGTCACCACGCCGGACGAGGCCGCGAGAGCCGCGCACGCCGGTGCCGATGCGGTGTGCGCCCAAGGGATCGAGGCCGGGGGCCATCAGGGGAGCTTCTCCGACGACGCCGCCCCCGACACCGGCTGGGGGCTCCTGGCACTGGTGACCGCCATCGGGCACCAGGTGCAGATCCCGGTCATCGCGGCGGGTGGGGTGATGACGGGCTCTGGCGTGGGCGCAGTACTCCGGGCCGGGGCCGTGGCGGCACAGGTGGGAACGGCCCTTGTGCGTAGCCCCGAGAGCGGCGCATCCGAGGTCTACAAAGGAGCGCTGGCGGACCCGGCCTTCTCCCAAACGGCGATCACCCGAGCCTTCAGCGGCAGGCGCGCCCGGGGACTCGGCAACACCTTCATGCGCGCCCACCCCGACGCACCGTCGGCCTATCCCCACATCAACAACGCCACCCGCGCCCTGCGACGAGCGGCTGTGGCCCGACACGATCCGCACGCCATCAACCTGTGGGCGGGGCAGGGCTTTCGACTCGCCCGGCCGCGCCCCGCCGCCGACATCATCACCACGCTCGGCGATGAGCTCGAGAACGTCCCCTCTTGATCGACTGGATAGCGTCAGCGCACCCTCACTAGGTCTCGGAGCCCAGGCCGTTGGATCGGGCGAGAAATGGCACGGGATCCGACCCTCGCTTGCCCGTTCCACCTCGAGGCCACATCACCGCCCTGACCTGCCCGGATACACCGCCGGTCAAGGACGGCGGCTGCCCTGTCGAAGACATTCGGGAGCCAATGACCGTCCTACGCCCCAGCCAGCGCGGCGACGACACCCCGTCAGCCGAAGGCGACTCGAGGTCCAATATGGAACTCGAGGATGCCAAACGCGACTCGAGAGCCACAAGCCGCCGACACCCCGGGGTGCGGCTCCTCCTCACGTTGGTGGTCCTGTTGCCCATGCTCGCCACCGGGATCCTCATCTTGTCGTCGGCCAACTCCGCATGGACGTTCCGCCAGAACGCCGAGATCGTGGCCAAGGACGCCACCGCGTTGCAGGTCGTCGCCTCGGCCCGGGCCCAGATGAACTCGCTGGAGGTCCCGCTCTCGGCGGTGTCCTACGCCGCCCAGCTCGGCATCAGTGAGCCCGTGCTCGACACGCTGCTGCACCCGGCCGTCCCCTTCAGCACGCAGCTTGCACAGGGGACCGCCACGATCGCCGGATTCCCGACGTACACCTCGACGCCGACCCTCAGAGCAGACGTCTCACAGTTGCAGGCGATGATCCCCAAAGTCGCGTCCCAGTCCATCTCGTTCAACGATGTCCACGCCTTCCTCACCAAGATGGCCACTGACATCGACAACATCTGGTACAAGGACTACAACCGGCTCCAGTCCGACGTCGCGTCCTGGCAGCCACCGGGGTCCTTCGAGGTGCACGCGTCGGCGCTGCGCCAGACCTACCAGGCCTTCCTGGCCGGTGGTCAGGAGATCGAAGGTGCGATCTTCGTCCTCGAAGGTATCGGGCCCGCCGACTCCAAGCAGGTGCTCATCCAGGCCGCGGGTGATTATCAGACCGCCACCAGCGAGTTCGCCGGCGAGCTGAGCCCCAAGGCTGAGCAAGCGTGGCGCCATCTGCAGACCGATCCGTCGGACCAGCACTTCTCGGCCACCATCCAGCAGGGGCTCACCGTGGCCCTCACCGGTGCCAAGCCACCGTTCGTCGACAACACCACGTTCGCCGGCGCCTCCATGACGCCGGGGATCCACTACCTCTCCGACGTGAACCGGCTCGTGACCGCAGCATCGCAGGACCTTCACGACACCGCCCTGGCACAGGCGTCGGCCGCCTCGGGCCGGCTCGTGGGCGAGCTCCTGTTCCTGGCGCTGTTGGCCCTGGTCGGCTTCGGCGGCGTCGTCGTGGGTGGCCGCGTGCTGATCCGACCGCTCAAGAGGCTGGCGGCCGCGGCCCTTCAGGCGCACAGCGGGGACTTCGACCTCGAGCGGCTGCCCGACTCCGGACCCCGCGAGGTCGTCACCACCACCGAGGCGTTCAACGACATGGCCTCGACGCTGAAGGCGGTCGAGGCCAAGGCCGTGGCCCTGGCGGCGGAAGACCTGTCGGATCCCGAGCTGCTCATCCCGTTGCCGGGTCGAACGGGCCACGCCCTCCAGGCATCGGTCGACACCCTCGCCGTCAGGATCCGCGAGCGCGAGGTCCAGCGCCAGCTCCTCCACGAGGCGGCTACCCACGACTCACTCACCGGCCTGTTGAACCGTGCCGCGGTGTTCGAGTTCTTGACCCACGACGTGAGTCGACGCCGCGAGGCAGGCGAGACCGTGGCGGTGCTTGTTCATCGACCTCGACGGCCTCAAACCACTGAACGACACCTATGGGCACGAAGTGGGCGACACCGCCATCCTGGCCACAGGCATGGCCCTGATGCAGGCCACCGACGAGTGCGATGTCGTCGGTCGTCTCGGGGGCGACGAATTCCTGGTCGTGCTGTGCCACGCCCACAGCTGCAGCGGCGACACGGTCGTGGAGAAGATCCGCGACAGCGTGGCGCAGTGCCGGATCCCGGTGCAGGACGTGCTGGTGCCGCTGGAGGCGAGCGTGGGCGTGGCGCTCACCCAATGCGACTCGGACACGGACCCGATGCTGCTGGTGCGGCAGGCCGACGAGGCCATGTACGAGGCGAAGAAGACGGCCCGGGCCATCCGGGACCGGTTCACCTCGGCCAACAGCTGACCCCCGCATCCCTCCTCTGGTGTCCGACCGACACCTCGGGCCTTCCGGCCACGCGTGTGTCAGGAATGGGAGCAGGCAGTGGTGAGAACGTGTCGGGCGCTGTCCGACCTCGACCCCCTCGAAGTCGGCCAGGGTGCTGATCCGGAACTGGTCGTCACGGGCCGTCGCCCGCCGCATCTCGTGCTCGCGGGCCGAGTAGTACCGCTCGCGGTCGTACCCCTCGCCCGCGGGGGCGTAGCTCGCCACCAGGACCCGCCGGGCTGCCGGGCTCTTGTTGGCCTCGCTGTAATGGGGCGTGAGCCCGTCGATACACACCGCGTCGCCCGGGGCGAGCTCGGCCGGCGACCACGCCAACGACGACACGACGTCGGCGGCGACGACGCCGCGGCCGTCGGTGGGAAGGAGCTCGTCTACGTCGGAGGCGAACCACAGACACCCCGACGTCGTGCTGCACTCGTCGATGGCAACCAGGACCGACATCACCCGCGACGCACCGGGATACGCGGCCAGGTCCTGATGGGGGCTGAATCCGGCCCCTCCGGGCTGCTTGTAGTTGATCTTGTCCTTGAATCCCACCACGTCGACACCGAGGGCGCTGGCCGCCACCCCGGCCAGCGCGCCCCGGGCCAGGCCGTCGAAGCCGGCGTGGCAGGCCGACACGTTCTCGGTCCGGCAGATGGCATCACCCGTCGCCGTGCGCTCGGCGTACTGACCCCAGCGGTGGCTCCCCGCCGGCCATGCCTCGACCGCGGTGGCCCAGGCCTGCAGGGCCTCGAGGTCGTCTCCGCGCGAGCACTGACCGCCGGATCGGTGACGCCGACGTCACGTCGGCACCGCCCCCGCCACCTCCGCCAGCACCGGGACCCAGTGGTCCAGGGGTGGTACGGCACGGCCGGGGACCTTGGCGGCATCATCGGCACGGCGGAGCTCGACCGCGTCCCGCGGCATTCGCAGACGAGAGGAACGAGTCGACCTCGTCGGGTGCGAGCGGTCCACCTTGGACGCCGAGGGTCCGGGTGCTCTCGGTGGACAGCCGGGACCGGTACGAGGGGTCGGTGGTGACGAGGTAGCGCTTGGCGGGAACGTGCGCCTCGACCAGGCCCGCCACTCGGGGGCCGAACAGGCCGCGCACATGCTCGGCCCCGAGCGCGCCGTGGCTCTCGTCGGGCCCGAAGCGATGCCCGATGTCGTGTACCAGCCCCGCCACCTGGAGCTCGTGGTCGGCGGGACGCACCCGGGCCAGTTCGAACGCGCACTGCAGGCCGTGATCGAGCTCGCTCAGTCCCTCGGTCTCCTCCGACGGTGCCGACGCCCATCGCGACGAGCAGATCGAGCAGCTCGGGGAGGGTCATGGGACGCCGTCGGGGACCCGGCCGACTCCGCCGTCGTACAGCAGCATGTCACTGAGCGTACGATCCGCATGGCGCGACCGCCACGTGAGCATGGACTGGGCGTAGCGCGAGGGCGACCTCTGGATCGGTGATCTCGGTTCTCCACGTCGGGTCGGCGTCGAGGTCGAAACAGCGCCACGCACCGTCGCCGTATTGGACATAGGCAGCGGAGTCGTCGCGCAGGCACCGCCAGGTGCTTCGACTCCAGACGGCGGTCCCAGGGCCAGGGATGCGGACCGCTGAAGATGTACTCCCAGCGCCAGTCGTACTCCCAGTGGGCTGCGTCGCGCCACCACGGCGGCCGCTCACCGGCCAGGAACGGCGTGAGCGGCATGCCGTCGCACTGGGCCGGGATCTCGATGTCGATCGCTTCGCAGATCGTCGGGAACACGTCGACGTTCTCCGTGAACTCGGTGACCACGGTCCCGTGCGGTCTCGGGATGTCGTGGATCGCGCACGATGCCGGGGATGTGGTAGCTCGACTCGAAGGGCCCGCCCTTGTCGAGCGTGCCCTGATCGCCGAGCTGTTCGCCGTGGTCGGCGGTGACGACGACGAAGGTGTCGTCCCACATGCCGAGGGTGCGCAGGGCGTCGAGGACCCGCCCGAGCTGCTCGTCGACGTCGGAGATCATGCCCAGGTACTGCGCCTGCAGGGCCCGGAGCTCCCGTTCGTCGGTGGGCGCGGCCAGCGCGGCCAGCCGACCGCAGAACGGCATGGCACGCTCGGGACGAGCCAGGGCCGGCGCCAGGGCGTCGGGGTCATAGGCGGTGGACCAGTGTCCCGCCGCCGCGTAGGGCGGGTGCGGGCGCAGGTAGCTGGCGTGCGCGAACCAGGGGCCGTCCTGGCGTTGCAGCCAGGCGATGACGGCGTCGCTCATGAAGGCGGACACGCCGTGCTCGGCGGGCCGGTCGGGTTCGGTGGCCAGGGCGGGGTCGCCGCCGGCCGGGACGTCGTAGCCCAGGCGCTCGAGCCATCGACGCCAGGCGTCCACCTCGTCGGGCAGGTCGAGCCCCACGTCGAATCCCGGTGGGTATCCCTGGTAGGTCGACAGCCGAGGGTCGTCGGGCCCCGTCGCCGTTCTCGGGTCGATGCCCTGGTCGGCGTAGCCGAACACGATCGGGGCGTACCCCGCCCGCCGTGCCGCCCGGGCCACGTTGTCGAAACGGAAGTCGAGCGGCGTGCCGTTGCCGACGACGCGGTTGTTGAGCTGGTACGTCCCGGTGTACAGGCAGGCCCGGCCCGGGCCGCACGGGGCGGCCTGGCTGTAGTGCCGGGCGAGGCGGACTCCCTCGCCTGCCAGGCGGTCGAGGTTGGGTGTCTTCACCACCGGGTGCCCGGCGGCGGAGAGGCAGTCGCCGCGGAACTGGTCCAGCGTGACGAGCAGAACGTTCATCGGTGCGGTCCCCTCGGGGCTCAGGCGCTGACGGGGACCTCGAGGACCGGCGTGGTCGGCTCTGTCACAGAGGAGCCGTTGGCGGCGGCACGTTCGGCCCGATGGGCGTTGGCCCAGCCCGGACCGCGCACGATGTAGGAGAGACGCTCGCGCCAGCAGGTCGAAGAGGCCACGTCACGCAGCATCTGCCGCGTACTCGTGCGTGGCGATCCGACCGGGTTGGAACGTGTTGATGTTCTTGGTCAGCCCGTAGACGACTCGATCACCTTCGGGCTCGAAAGTTCCGAAGAGCTTGTCCCACAAGATCAGGATGCTGCCGTGGTTGCGGTCGAGGTACTGGCGGTTCGATCCGTGGTGCACGCGATGGTGCGAGGGCGTGTTGAGGACCTCTTCGGCCGGGCCCAGGGTCCCGACCGTCTCGGTGTGGATCCAGTACTGATAGAGCAGGTTCACGCCCCGTGCCGTCTCGACCAAGCCCGGCCTGATGCCGAACAGGCACAGCGACCCGAAGGGCACGAAGGTCCCGAAGGCCTCGGCCACGGGCTGGCGGAGGGCCGTCGACAGGTTGTAGTGCTCACTCGAGTGGTGCACGACGTGGATCGCCCACATGTAGCGGCTGGTGTGCATGAAACGGTGGTCCCAGTAGTAGAGGAAGTCCCACGCCGCAACGGCCGCCGCCACCGCCAGTGCGCCGGTGCCGAGGTCGGGCAGGACCCGCCACCGCCACAGCCGCTCGGGGGTGGTGCGCGATGCCCACGTCGTGGTGATCGCCACGCCGCCCGCCACCACGGCGATCACCCCGCCTACCGAGGACACGCGCCGCGCCACTCGGGCAGCCACCGTGGGCTCGCCGCCCCCGGAGTGCACAGCTGCACCGTTCAGCGCGGCCGACCCGGGCTCGCGCTCCGCTGCGTCGATCCGTCTCGTCACGATGTCGGCGACAGTGGTGGTGGCCACCGCCCCCAGCGCCCCCACGACGACGGCCCTTCCGTGCCGGCCCCGACCGGGCGTGAACGGCGCCAGGAGCTTGGGCCCCACGATCGGCGCCACCAGGCTGCCCACGCCCATGGCCAGGCTGGCCAGGGTGTCGCGCTTCTCGTAGTCGCCGGCGGTGGGCCCGACCTGCGCGGCACGCCGGCGCAGCCAGAAGTACTCCCCCGCCATGGTGGCGAAGTAGAAGGGAACGGCGATGACCGTGAGATCCTTGGCATCGCCCCCACCCGGAGCGGTGCGAGGGGGACCACTCCGACGGTCACGGCGACGACGCATGGGACCATTGTGCGTTCGACGGGCTGTCCCCGTCGACCCGTGCCCGAGGTGGGCGTCTTTCCGGGCGGCCCTTAGCCGGCGCTCAGGGAGCGGACCTCGCCCCGGGCCGGCCCGGCCAGGCCGTGCAGGAGGAACGTGCACAACTCGTCGGCCACCTCCTCGAGCGGCGCAGGGCTCGGATCGCCGGCCCGCACCGACATGGCGCCGTAGAGCTGCTGACCGACGAACGTCGTGGCCTTGTCGGGATCGAGCAACCGGAAGTCCCCGGAGCGGGTGCCCTGTTCGATCACGTCGTGGATGAGGCCGGCGATGTCGAGCCCGATGAGGGCCAGCTCGGCCCCCACGGTCGAGCCGACCTCGCTGGGCATGCCTTGGGTGGCCAGGGTGAGACGGAAGAAGGCGGGGTTCTCGTCGATGCGCTCGAGCATGGCGAGCACGAGGGTGCGGAGCCGATCGACCGGCGCACCGTCGCGCTCCCACGACGCCACCACGGCATCGAGCAGGAGGGTGTGCATCCTCTGGAGACAGGCGCGCAGGAGCTCGTCCCGATTGGCGAAGTACACGTACAGCGTCGACCGGGCCACGCCGGCTTCGGCGGCGATCTCGTCCATGGGGACCTCGGTGGTCGCACGCTCACCGAACAACCGGCGCGCCACGTCGATGATCTGGTCGCGGCGGAAATCCCGGATGAGAGCCTTCAACTCTGCCGGTGAGGAGCGGGGCACTCAGCGGGCCCCGATCGCCTGCGTGGGTGAGAAGGCCACGGGCAGATGTTTCACGCCGTTGATGAAGTTCGACTGCAGCCGCTCGACCTCGCCGTTCACATGGACGTCGGGAAGACGGTCGAGCAAGTGCTCGAACATGACGACGATCTCCATGCGGGCCAGATTGGCGCCCAGGCAGAAGTGCGGCCCACCCCCGCCGAATGCCATATGGGGATTGGGTTTCCGGGCCACGTCGAACCGGTCCGGGTCCTCGAACACCGTCTCGTCCCGGTTGGCCGACGTGTGGAAGAAGACGACCTTCTCCCCTTCTTTGATCAGCTGACCGCCGATCTCGACGTCCTCGGTCGTCTGGCGGCGGAAGTTCATGACCGGCGTGACGAAGCGGAGCATCTCCTCCACCGCCGAAGGCAGGAGGGACCGGTCGTTGCGGAGCCGCTCCCACTGGTCGGGGAATTGCGAGAACGCCACCATGGCCCCCGACATCAGGTTGCGGGTGGTCTCGTTGCCCGCCACCGCCAGCAACAGGAAGAACATGTCGAGCTCGAGCTCCGACAGCCTCTCCCCGTCCAGCTCGACCTGGGTCAGGACGCTCATGAGGTCCCCGGCGGGATGGACTCGCTTGTGCTCGTAGAGCTCGTCGGCGTACCCGAACAGCTCGGTCGCGGCCAAGGCGGCGGTCTCATCGGCCAGGTCCTGGTCGCCCTGGTACTCGGCGTCCTCGCGCCCGATCATCCGGTTCGACCAGTCGAACATCTTGGCGCGGTCCTCGGGCGGCACCCCCAGGACCTCGGCCAGCACGACGAGGGGGAGCTCGGCGGCGACGTCGATGACGAAATCGGCCGAGCCCGACTCGCAGATCCGGTCGATGATGTCGTCGGCGACGGCGTGGATGTTCTGTTGGAGCTCGCCGATCATCCGGGGGGTGAAGCCCTTGTTCACCAGGCGGCGGTAGCGGGTGTGCAGCGGGGGGTCCATGGTCACCATCATCAGCCGCTGCTGCTCGAGCTGCTCCTCGGGCGTGTCCCACAAGAAGGTGCCCTTGCGGTACGAGGAGAACCGCTGGGCATCACGGTTCACCGTGACGCAGTCCTCGTGGCGGGTGACGGCCCAGAAACCGGGCCCGTCGGTCTCCTCGTGCCAGTACGCCGGAGCGGTGCGCCGCAGGTAGGCGAACCACTCGTAGGGGACGCCGGAGACGAAGTTGCGGGAATCGGTGAGGTCGATCGGGGTCGGGTTCATCCGGACGGCACCTCCAATCAATCAGACACTATGTCCGATTGATTGGATGATACGTCCACGGCCCCGGGCCGTCAACGCTCTGGGTGGCTAGGATTGCGCCCGCAGCGCCTCGGGACAGACGATCCGAGCACCTACCCGCCGGCCTCGGCTGGACCAAACCTCGGCTGGACAAACCATGGTCTTCAGCTGGACAACGACGAGGGACCCGGCGACGGTGACGCCTCCATGGGCGCGTAGAACGGATTCCCAGGCGGGCCGACCGTGTCGCGCGCAGCGCGGTGCGGTGACCGAGCCGCGTGTGACCGAGTCGTTGTGATCAGGCACGTCCTGGGTGTCGTCGCCCTGCTCGCGGTGGTGAGCGCGGGCGGGACGGTGTGGTTCCTGGTCCGCGACGAACGGGGCCGGAGCCGGGCTTCCAGCGCGCGGGCGCTCTGCGTCGGCTTACCGCGGTGAGTGCTCTTGTGGTGCTCGTCACGGTCGCCTTCTTGCGTCCGTGGTACTGGGACCTGGCCATCGCGGCGGGCGTCGCCATCGCCTTCTCGGTTGTCCACGTCATGTTGACGTCGTTGCAGCACCGGACCTCGCCCGCCAGCTGGGGGGCGATCGCGGTGGCGTTGGGGTCGGTGGTGCTCGGCTCAGGGCTCGTAACGCTCGGCGGCACCGCGGCCGTGATCGACGGGGCCGCGCTCGTGGGCGGGAAGCCGGTGCCGATCGCCCACGACCGCCAGGTGCTCGGCCACCCCGTGCTCTACCAGGTGTTCTGGGGACCAGCGTGGGATCGACCACGGCCCCACGCCGGCCCTGGAGCAGGCCGCCGCGTTCGAACGGGCGCTCCCCACCTCGCAGTGGGCGTCCGCTGTCGTCATCTCCGGGTTCGGCGTGGGATCGCTCAGCTCGGGTGGATGCTGGATCGACCCCGACACGCCCACGACGTCGGCCCCCGCGGCCAGCACCTCGTCGGGGCCGTTCCCCGCTGAGATCCGTCGGGTCTTCTCCGGGCGGGCGCGCCTGGAGCCGTGTCCGGGCTTCACCGCCACCGAAGCTCCCCCGACGTCTGCCGGCCGACGCCGTGGTGGCGCTGTGGCTCGACCCGGGTGTCGCCTACGAACTCGGCGGGGTGTCGGCCCACAGCTCGGTGCCGTGGCCGGGCCGGCCCGACGGGCTGGCCGCGGCGGGGCTGACCGGTGGGTTCGCGTTCTGGGGTCGACCGTCGTGCGCGCGCAGTGCGGCGTGCCGGTCGGTTCCCAGCTTCGCGTCACCGACTTATGCGCTGTCGCACGAGTTCCTGGAGGCGACGACCAATCCCTTCGGCCACGGATGGTACGCCGACGTCCCCCTGCGGTATGCGGCGCGCTATTTCCTGTCCCACGGGCCGACGTCTCTGCTCGGCACCGCCCCCGCCTTCGAAGGTGAGGTGGCCGACCTGTGCGAGCCCGGACAACCCGATGCGCCGGCTCACCAGCGGATTGCCATCCTGGGTCCGTCGCCACGTGCCGGTCGCCGACTTCTATCGGCCCGGCACCGGGTGTGTGTCGTGACATCAGGAGGACCTGCACGGGTCCGTCGCCGCGCCCCGGCGACAGGTGAGAATGGCCCGATGACAGGCGTCCACCGGGTGATCAGCGACGCCCGGGAGTCGCTGGTGCGGCAGTGGCGGCCGGTGGTGATGCCGGCGCTGGTGCTGTGGGTCTTGGCGGCCAGCGTGTCGACGCTGCTGCTGCACCCCTGCGATGTGCTCGAGTACAAGCAGTACGCCCACGCCGCGCTGCACACGCCCCTGTTCCACCGATTGCCGCTCGAGTACCCCGCGCCCGCGCTGGTCCTGTTCCTCCTCCCGCTGTTGCTCCCCTTCTCGTACCCGTGGGCATTCGCGGTGTCTGGTGGGCGTCGCGCTCATCGTCCTGGTGACGAGCTACGACGGGAGCGGGCCTGGCCGGCTGGGACACGCGTAGCGCGGGACGGCTGATCATCTATCTGGCGGTGGGGTCGGTCATGGTCCTCGCCGGCCGGTACGACATCTTCGCCACGTTGGCCGCCTTCCTGTCCCTGCGAGCGGCGAAGCAGGGCCGGTGGTCCGCGGCCTGGACATGGAGCGGCGATCGGGTTCGCCATCAAGCTCTTCCCCGCCGCGTTCTGGCCGGTGTTCCTCATCGCCGAGTGGCGCCGCGACGGGCCGGGTCCCGGTGCGGAGGCTGTGGTGGATGGCCGGCGCGGCCTTCTTGGTGGCGGGCGTGCCGGCCCTGCTCAATCACGGCGCCGCGCTCAACGTCCTGCACTACTACCTGCGCCGGCCGACCGAGGACGGGAGCCTGCCCGCCGGCTTGTCGGTGCTCCTCGACTGGCACGGCGCCAACTGGGTCGCGACCTTCCACAGCGTCAACGTCGTGAGCCCCATCACCGCAGGCCTGTCGCTCGGCTTCGAGCTGGCCGGCGATCGGGGCGTGTCTGTGGGTGTGGTGGCAGCAGGCCCGAGGGCCGCTTGTCCGATCGAAGCGGCCTGCCTGGCGACGCTCACGTTCGTGATGCTCGGGTCGAAGGTCCTCTCGGCCCAGTACCTCATGTGGCTGATGCCGCTGTGGGCGCTGTACCGGCTCCGGGTGAGCTGGCTGCTGGCGGCGGCTGCGAACCTGATCGTCTTCCCCTACGTGGCGTCGGCCCAGGGCCTCGGGTATCTGCCCGACCACCCCTTCGCCGTCAGCCTGACGTTGACGTTCTTCGCCCGCGACGTGCTCATCGCGGCGGGGACGTTCGCATGGCTGCGGACCGTGTTGAGGACCCGGGCCGCACCCGAACGCGTCGAGGCGCTCCGGGCCGACGTGACGGGCGCTACGGGCTCTGAGGGCCGGGTCCTAGCTTGTGGCCATCATGTTGTAGGTGAGACCGAAGGGCGCCACGATGCCTTTGGCGTTGTAGTCGAGCGACACGGACGTGGAGGTCGGGGAGGCGCAGCCCGCGACGCAGGTGACGGTGATGTTGACGTCACCGTTGATCGTCGGGGACTGCGTCAGCACCTTGGCGTCGGCATTCGACGCGCACAGGGGAGCCAGGTTCACAGGGACCAGCGGGGCAGCATCGGCCACGGCAACTTCGATGGGCGTGGGTTTGCCCGACTCGCAGTACGCGTTGCCGGGCCACGGTTGCCCGGTGGAGGGATCGGTCTGTGTGAGGAGGTTCGTCTCGATGGACGCCATGCGCCCGCCCGCCGAGGCGCCGTCGTGAAGGCGCCGCGTTCTGAAAGGCGAGGTAGCAGCCCGCCGATGAGCGCGAAGATCAACAGGAAGACCAGGGGTGCGACCAGTGCGAACTCGACGAGCGTGGCACCCGTGTCGTCGCGACGGTGAGCCCGGAGACGGCGCAGGCGCCGATGCATGGACATCATCCGATGAGCGAGAGCTCGCCGCCGCCGGGCAGCTTGTAGGGCTGGCCCACGATCGTGATGGTCGTGTTCCCGTCGGTGTTGAAGTCGTCGACGATGGCCGTGCCGTTGAGCGTGACCGAGCCAGTCGACGGCGTCGGCCCCGGCGTTCCATCCCGCCCCGAAGCCGGTCTGGAGGGTGCCGCCGGCGTAGAAGGGGATGCCGCCGCCTGACGCCGTCCCAGAAGTCTTCGGGGGAGTTTTGGCCGTAGTTCGACAAGGAGGCGTTGTACACGACGCCGGTGAGGTCGATGTCCGCTGCGTCACCGGTCAGGGCGTCGAACCCGTAGTTGGCCTGGGTACCGGCGTCTTGGTAAAGCACGATGCCGGGCGAGCCGTCGGTGCCGGCGTAGGCACCTGTGGTCGGACCGGTCAGGTTCACCGTTGCGCCCGATCCGCCGCCGATCATCAGGGAGAAGTTGTTGCCGGTCCCGACCAACCCCGAGGGGTCCTTCTCGATCGGCTTGTCTGTGTAGGCGACGACGCCGTTCAACGTCGAGTTGGTTCCGCTGCACGCCGTCGAGGATGTCTCGCTCTCCGCCCCCGCTGGCCGCACTGGCGACGGTGTTGGGTGGCAGGCACGGTGCGCCGTTCCCGCCCACCTCGGTACCGTCGGCATTCTTGGCCGCGCCGAACGTTCCGCCGGTGAGCGTGCCGGGGATGTTGCCGGCCACGGGGTACGGCGCCACGGTCCCGATGACGACGTTGTTCCCCGTCACCCGGTCACCCGGGCCCGGATTGATCCACAACCCGGCGTCGAAGCGATAGACACCGGGGTAGGCCCCCTCCGGGTTTCCTTGTCCGTCGACTCCGTATCCCGAGCAGTCCTGGAAGTTGGCGGACCCGGTCAGCTCGACCGGCTTCGTGTACTCGCCCGGAAGCAGCTCGGTCACCCCGCCGACCACCTGCATGGGCGGGTTGACCTCCGCGTTGAGACCTGGACAGGGAATGTTCGTGTCGCCGCCGACCGGGCTGGCGGGCGCGGTGGGCGCCTGCAGCGGGTCGGTCATCTGCGGGAAGGAGTTGTCGATGTTGTTGTAGTCGAAGGTCACGTTCCCGACGCTGCAGGTAGGTCGGGTATTCGGCAACCCACCGCTCGGAGAGCTCGGGCCCGAAGCACTCCCCGGATCCGTGTCGCCGCTGGTGGGGATGAAGCACCAGTCCAGCGGCCACAGCGGCTCGGAGTTGTAGGTGCCGTCGTTCGTTTCGACGGTGCCGTAGACGTACAGGTTGCTGTTGTTCTTGGCGTCGATGGCGTCGTCCCATTGGTAACCCCCCGACGACTGGGTCCACGGCTGCGGCTGCGGCTGGATGCTCAAATTCGAGTTGGAGAAGATGTTCCCCTCGACGACGAACTTGCCGGTCCCACCACCGAGGATCTCGTGCGGTCCTACTTCGTTGAGGGCCACGATCCCGATGGGCTGGCCCTTGGAGACGTCGCCGACCGAGGCCGAGGCGAAGCCCTTGAATTGGTGGATTCCGAAGATCCCCGCGAAGAACGGCGTCCACTTCGGCTTGGCGGTGACCGCCACTCCGCACGCCCCGGGAGGCGGATTGGCGGAGTCGTTGCTCGGCGAGAACGATCCGATCGAAGCCCCAGCCGAGTTCAGGTACTGCGCGCTCCAATTGGTGCCGATACCCGAACCGTTGTCCGAAACGAGCTGCTGGATGATGGCGGTGATCTGCTCGGTGCTCGGAACGCTCGTGCCGGCACAGTACGTGGAGTTCTGGAGCTGCTGGGCGGCGGCGAAGGCTGCGAAGTCGCTGGCGTTCTGAGCCCGGCGATTCTGAACGAACCCATAACTGCCGTCGATGGCGATGGCGATCATTCCGAGCAGCACCACCATGGTGATGGCGAAGATGACCAGAACGACGCCGCTCTCGCTCTCTTCTGATGCACCCACGAACCGTCTCACGAATAGCTCCCAGTTGCGTGTGTGGTCACGGGGAAACTCCCGACGAAGGGGACGAAGCTGACCGAGCTCTGGGAGATCGTGATCGTCACGAGGTTGATGGTCACTCCGCTCACGTTGACCTTGGTCTGCTCCGAGAGGCTGACGTAGTTATTGGCTCCCGAATTGTCGCTCTGGTAGAGATTGGTGACGCCCTCCTCGGCGTTGACCGCGGCGGTGGCGTCGAAGAGGGCCTGGCTCGGGTCCACGGCCACATGACTCGAGGTCGTCGAGAGATCGCCGGCGGCCACGATGGCCCCGGCACGCGCCGCGCTCGTCAGCCGGATCGATTCCTGCATGGCGTTCCAGCCGTTGAAGGCGATGCCCAGAAGGACCATGACCAGGGGCACCACGAGGGCGAACTCCACGAGGGCCGTCCCGCTCTCGTCGCGACGTCGGCCCCTGGAACAGCTTTGTGTCGCCTTGTGACCTTTCGAGCGAACGCCGGCACCCTCATCGTCACGGCGTGTCTGCATGCCGCCCTCCGTCGGTCGAGCTCGAGGACGTGTGTGTCGAGCTCTGGGCGGTCGTGGTCGTGGGCGATGGGGTCGCCGTCACGCCGGCCGAGCCACCCGGAATCAGGTTCGAGCTGTTGATGGTGGTGGGTGCGGTCGGCGTGTTGCCGGCGGCTTCGAGGGCGAGGTAGATGCCCCCGGTCACCCCGCCACCGTCGCTGTCGGCCAGGGCGATGCGAGCTGCCGCGGTCGGCGTGACGGCGAAGGTGATGAGATTGCTGGGCGTCGCGGCGGTGCTCTGGGTCGAACTCGACGTCGCACCCGGAGCGGGGACGAGCGTGGTGCCCACCGCCAGTACCGGGACCGCCTGGAAGAGGTAGGTCTCCTGGTTGCTGTTGATGTCCACCAGGATGTCGACCTTGTCACCGGGCTGGATCAGTCCGGCCACGCCGTGGACCTGGTCGACCGACACCGAGATGGCGACGTCGCCGGCGGGCACGGTCTCGGCCGCCACGCTGGCGATGGTGTCGGGGGACTCGAACATCCCGCTGACGACGATCTCGCCCGTGGGCAGGTTGGCGTCGGCGGCCTCGTCACGAATGGCAGACAGGTTGGTGATCGCCGAAGCGGGCCGGAACTCCGCCGGCACCTTCTTCGACACGATGTAGCCGCCGTTGGCGACGTCGACGCCGCTCAGGGTCCGGGGTATCGGCTTGGTGATCACGTAGGCGGACACCAGCTTGGCGTTGTGGTAGGCGTTGTTCTGAGCATTGTTCAGAAAGACGTAGCTCAGCACCGAGGCCACCACCCCGACCGCGACGGCGACGGCTACCACGACCGTTCGCTTGGAAGTCATCCGTGTCCCCCTCTGGGCGAGCCCGTATGAAGGCGTGCTCGAAGTCCTGGCCCGCGCTGTCCACCGGCGTGCCCGTGACGCCCAGTGTGCGCGACCCCGCAGGCCTTGACAATGACTTGAGCGACAAATGAGTCGCAGGTCCTACCGGCTATTTTCGGCCTCTGGCCAGGGCGAGAGGGTTCTCCACCACGACGTTGCCGGACCAACCCCCGCGCCCGGAACGAGAGCGCGCCCCCGGGAGGGTGGACGACGGTCTCCCTCCGGTACCCGCGAGCGGGGCAGACGGCGGCCCGTGCGCGCCCATGGCGCGGTCTCGGCTAGGAGACCCGAAGGCGTGGGCTCCCGCCTCGATCGCCCGCGCCGAGATGATCCTCACCGCGTCGTGTCAGCGTCGTCTCAGCGTGGCCGGGCGAGCGATCGCCCTGTGCCCAACCGGACGTGAGGGCAGGCCAGGTCGTGCCGCACCGGCATCAAGTTTCGAACGCCCCCCGCTGCCGCTTTCGAGCGCGCCGCGTCCCACGGGCTCTCCCGTCGGCCCTGAAGCGCGGCGAGGGAAGGACGCGCCCACGGTCGACGCACGTTTTGCCCTGGCCAGAGGCCGAAAATAGCCGGTAGGACCTGCGACTCATTTGTCGCTCAAGTCATTGTCAAGGCCTTCGGGGTCGCGCACACTGGGCGTCAACAGACACTCATGTCGACAGCCTCGGGCGCCGATAGAGCCCGGGCAAGTACTTCGAGCACGCCTGTCGGTACGGGCTCGCCCAGAGGGGGACACGGATGACTTCCAAGCGAACGGTCGTGGTAGCCGTCGCCGTCGCGGTCGGGGTGGTGGCCTCGGTGCTGAGCTACGTCTTTCTGAACAACGCTCAGAACAACGCCTACCACAACGCCAAGCTGGTGTCCGCCTACGTGATCACCAAGCCGATACCCCGGACCCTGAGCGGCGTCGACGTCGCCAACGGCGGCTACATCGTGTCGAAGAAGGTGCCGGCGGAGTTCCGGCCCGCTTCGGCGATCACCAACCTGTCTGCCATTCGTGACGAGGCCGCCGACGCCAACCTGCCCACGGGCGAGATCGTCGTCAGCGGGATGTTCGAGTCCCCCGACACCATCGCCAGCGTGGCGGCCGAGACCGTGCCCGCCGGCGACGTCGCCATCTCGGTGTCGGTCGACCAGGTCCACGGCGTGGCCGGACTGATCCAGCCCGGTGACAAGGTCGACATCCTGGTGGACATCAACAGCAACCAGGAGACCTACCTCTTCCAGGCGGTCCCGGTACTGGCGGTGGGCACCACGCTCGTCCCCGCTCCGGGTGCGACGTCGAGTTCGACCCAGAGCACCAGCCGCGACGCCCAGCAACTCATCACCTTCGCCGTCACGCCGACCGCGGCAGCTCGCATCGCCCTGGCCGACAGCGACGGTGGCGGGGTGACCGGGGGCATCTACCTCGCCCTCGAAGCCGCCGGCAACACGCCGACCGCACCCACCACCATCAACAGCTCGAACCTGATCCCTGCCTCGACGGCGGGGGGTTGAGCGATGGCCGACGCAACGAGTAACGAAGGGGTGGCCATCGGTGTCGTCGACCCGGACGAGACCGTCCGGGGAGTCCTCACCGAGCACGTCCGGGAACTCGACTCCACGGTCGTCGGGTACGAGAACCTGGCCGCCTTCACCGAGACCATCGAGGCCTCGCGTCCCGCCGTGGTGGTCTTCGGGCCTTCGGAGTCCCCCGACGGTGTGGTGGCCCAGGTCGCCGGGCTCATGGCCTTCCGGCCCGCCTGCAGCGCCATCATGGTCGTCTACGAATTGACGGCCGAGGTGATGCAGCAGGCACTTCGGTCCGGGGTCGACGACGTCGTGGCCGTGTCGGCCGAGGACTCCGAGCTCCTCGACGCCATCTCACGCGCCTCGGCCCGGGTCGTGGCCCGGGGGTCGAGCGCCAACCCGTCGGCTCCGGTGAGCACCGCTCCTATGCCGGGGCGGGTGGTGTCGGTGTTCTGCACCAAGGGTGGCACCGGGAAGTCGGTCGTCGCCATCAACCTGGCCGTGGCCCTGGCCAAGCGGACGATCCAGCCCGTGGTGCTCGTCGACGCCGACCTGCAGTTCGGTGACGTGGCGCTCATGCTCCAGCTCCAGCCCACCCACACCATCGCCGAGGCCGTCCAGGCCGGCGACCGGCTCGACGGCAGCCTGCTCGAGAACCTGCTCCTGCGGCACCAGCCCAGCGGCCTGCTCGTGCTGGCGGCACCGACCGAGCCCAGCTCGGCCGACCAGATCGGGCGCGCCGATCTGGCCCGCATCCTCGACATCCTGCGCGAGCGGTGTGCCTATGTCGTGGTCGACACCTCGGCCAACTTCGCCGAGGTCACGCTGGCGGCCATCGAGTCATCCGACGACATCCTGGTCATGGCGGGCCTCGACGTCATGAGCCTCAAGAGCGCCCGCATCGGGCTCCAGACCATGCGCGTGCTCGGCATCCCCTTCTCGCGGGTCAAGTTCGTGCTCAACCGGGCCAACACCCGGGTGGGGCTCACCGAGGCGGACGCCGAGCGGGCGCTCCAGCTCAAGGTGGACGCGGCGCTGCCGAGCGACATCTTGGTGGCCGAGTCGGTCAACCGGGGCGTGCCGGTGGTGACGAGCGCTCCCCGCTCGAAGTTCGCCAAGAGCATCGACACCTTGGCGGAGACTCTCATGCACTCTGCGTCGACTCCGGCGCAGTCCCGACAGAGCGTGTAAGGGGAATCCCATGACCCTTTCCGACCACCTGCGCCAAGCCGGCAACTTCCTCACCTCCGAGGAAGCGCGGGCCCGGCTCCTCGAGGAAGTCCACATCCGCGTGCACCAGCGCCTCATCGAGGAGCTCGGCCCCGAGCTGTCCCAGGGCCGGCTCACGGCCAAGGACCTCCGCCCGCGGGTCAACGCCCACCTCCAGGCGGCCCTGGCCGACGAGACCACCCCGCTGTCGCTGGCCGACAAGGCCCGGCTGGGCGAGGACATCGCCAACGACATCCTCGGCTACGGGCCCATCCAGGGCTACCTCGAGGACCCCGAGGTGTCCGAGGTCATGGTCAACGGGCCCGACAAGGTCTACATCGAGCGCCACGGCAAGATCGAGCGCACGCCAACCAGCTTCATCGACGAGACGCACCTGCGCCGCGTCATCGACAAGATCGTGGGTGAGGTCAGCCGGCGCGTCGACGAGGCGTCGCCCATGGTCGACGCCCGTCTGCCCGACGGCTCCCGGGTCAACGCCGTCATCCACCCCCTCGCCTACGGGGGGCCGTTCCTCACGATCCGGAAGTTCTCCAAGGACCCGCTCCAGGTCGAGGACCTCATCTCGAACCTGACCATCACCTCGGCGTTGGCCCGGTTCATCGAGGCCTGCGTGGTCGGCCGGCTCAACATCATCGTGTCGGGAGGGACCGACACCGGCAAGACGACGCTCCTCAACGTGCTGTCGTCGTTCGTCCCCAACGACGAGCGCATCGTCACCATCGAGGACTCCAAGGAGCTCCAGCTGCGCCAGGAGCACGTGGCCTCGCTGGAGTCCCGCCCGCCCAACATCGAGGGCCGGGGCGAGATCACCATCCGCGACCTCATGCGCAACTCCCTGCGTATGCGCCCGGACCGGATCATCGTCGGTGAGTGTCGTGGCGGCGAGGCCCTCGACATGCTCCAGGCCATGAACACGGGCCACGACGGCTCGCTCACCACCATCCACTCCAACAGCCCTCGCGACACCCTGTCCCGGGTGGAGACCATGACCCTCATGGCCGGCTTCGACCTGCCCATCCGGGTCATCCGCGAGCAGATGTCCTCGGCCATCGACCTCATCGTGCACCTCACCCGCATGCGGGACGGGACCCGGCGCGTCACCCACGTGTCGGAGGTCCAGCACATGGAGGGGGACGTCATCATCACCCAGGACCTGTTCATGTTCGACTACTCCATGGGCGTCGACGAGAACGGGAAGTACCGGGGCACGCTCAAGTCGATGGGGATCCGACCCCATTTCGCCGACAAGCTCGAGGACAGCCGGGGTGAAGCTCGACCCCGAGCTGTTCGAGGTCGAGGAGTTCTCCCGCATCCGGGCGGCGCGGCGATGAAGTTCCTGATCGCCTTCCTCGTGCTGCCCGCGGCCGGGTTCCTGGCGTGGGGCATCATCAGCCTCGTGACTGCGCGAGCGACACGCGGCAGCTTGCACGAGGCTCTGGCGCCCTACTCGGTGGGGGCGCTGCGCGAGGCGCGCGTCACCGCCAGCGGTCGGCGGGGGGACCTCCGAGCTCGTCGAGAGCCCGCTCCTCCAGCGCGCCGTGGCGGCGGTGGCCGACGATCGCCACCCGTCGAGGCGTGCTCCAATACCTGAAGCGTCTGCTCGACCAGGCCGACCTTCCCCTGCGCCCGGCCGAGGCGACTCTTCGTCTACCTGATAGGGATCGTGGTGGGAGGTGCCTTCGGGCTGCTCCTCGGGAACGCCATCTGGGCCCTCGTCGCCATGGCGGTGGTGGCCGTCGTCCCCTGGATGGTGCTCATGCTCCGCCGCCAAGCGCCGCACGGCGACGTTCACGGCCCAGCTCCCCGAGATGCTCCAGCTGCTCGGCACCACGCTGCGCTCGGGCTACTCGATCCTCCAGGGCCTCACCACCGTCTCCCAGCAGCTGTCGGACCCCATCGGCAAGGAGATGCGCCACGTCGTGGCCGAGGCCCGTCTGGGACGTCCGCTCGTCGACGCCCTGCAACGAGGTGGCCAGCGAGGTGCGCAGCGACGACTTCGAGTGGGTGGTCACCGCCATCGGGATCCAGCGCGAGGTCGGGGGCAACCTGGCCGAGCTCCTCGACATCGTGGCCGACACCATGCTGGCCCGGGCCAGGATCCGGGGCGAGGCCAAGACGCTCACCGCCGAGGGGCGGATCGGCGCCGCGGTCATCTCGATCCTGCCCATCGCCATCGGCTTCTTCGTCTACGCCGTGAACCCGGGCTACATCGCCCCCCTCTTCCACCAGGCCTTCGGCGAGATCCTCTTCTACGGGTCCATCGCGCTCGGGGTGGTCGGCATCTTCTGGACACGCAAGCTCGTGGACATCGAGGTCTGACATGCTGATCCTGGCCGTCATCGCCATCTTCGTCACCGCCACCGCGCTGGCCTATGCCGCCGCGCTCAAGGCCGACAAGCGCCTCAGCGTGCGCGCCGCCCGGGCGCGGCTCGGCGACTACGACTCCGCCATCAAGCGGGAAGAGGACCTGCGCGACCCCTTCGCCACCGGGTCCTGACGCCGACGGCCATGTACCTGGTGGGGCTGCTGAAGCGGTTCCTCCCCACCGAATACCTCGACAAGCTGCGCCACAAGCTGGTGATCGCGGGGCGGGGCACGGCGGAGCGAGATCGACCGGTTCCTCGTCATCCGGGTGCTGTCGATCGTGGCCGTGCCCGTCTTGTGCCTGGTGGTGTGACCATGACCAGCCTGACGGGGCATGACCTTGATCGCGGTCATCGCCTTCATCTGCTTCGCCGGCGTCCTCGGCCCCGACGCCTGGCTGAACCGGGTGGTGGCAGACCGGCAGATGGCCATGCGCAGGAAGCTGCCCGACGTGCTCGATCTGCTGACCATCAGCGTCGAGGCCGGTTTGGGATTCGAGCAGGCGCTGGCCCGTACCGTCACCATGGTGCCGGGGCCGCTCTCGGAGGAGTTCTCCCGCATGCTGGGGGAGATGCGGGCGGGTTCGAGCCGAGCCGTGCGCGCTGCACGCCCTCGACGCCCGCGTCGAGCTCCCCGAGCTGCGGTCGTTCATCCTGGCGCTCATCCAGGCCGACACCTTCGGCGTCTCGGTGGGGTCGATCCTGCGCAGCCAGGCGTCGGAGATGCGCGTCAAGCGCCACCAGTTCGCGCAGGAGATGGCGCAGAAGGCACCGGTCAAGATGCTCTTCCCCATGGTGTTCTGCATCATGCCGGCGCTGTTCGTCATCATCGCCGGCCCCGCCGTCCTGGGGATCTTCCAAGCATTCCGCGGACACGGCTGACGACACCCTCAGGTCCGTGCGCACGCCGCGGGTTTCGACCGTCGTCGGCGGCGCCTTCGCCATCTGGGCCACCGTCGTCGGCCTCGAGCGCCTCCACGACAACTCGTTCCTGACCCACGTCGCCACGGGCCGCTACATCCTGGCCCATGGCGTCCCCACCCGGGACCCCTACACCTTCACCGCCCTGGGCCGTCCCTGGGTGGTCGAGTCGTGGTTGGCCGAGGTCCTGTACCGGGGTCTCGAGAACCTGGCCGGCGGGCACGGACTGCAGGTCATGCACGCCGTGTTGTGCGCGACGCTGGCCGGGTTGGGGTGGATGCTCACCCGCCCGGCGCGTCAGCTGGGGGGAAGGATCCTCGCGGCGGGCGCCCTCCTGGCCGTGGGCACCGGGTACTGGTCGCCGCGGCCCCTGCTCATCGCGCTGGTGCTGTTCGCGGTGGTGGCGGTCATGGTCGAGACCGACAAGGGCCCCCCTTGGGTGCTCGTGCCGCTCATGTGGGTGTGGCTCAACGTGCACGGCAGCTGGCCGCTGGGCCTGGCGTACCTGGTGCTGCGCATGGTGGGCCGGCGCATCGACCACCACCCGCTCGGTCGCCTCCCCCGGCTGACGGGCTTCGCCCTGGCCGGTTGCGCCCTGGGCGCGGTCAACCCGATCGGCCTGCGGTTGGTGGCCTACCCGCTGACCGTGATCACCCATCATCAGGCCTTCGCCCACATCGTCGGAGTGGCAGACGCCGAGCTTCTCGGACCCCGTCAACGTCGCCTTCCTCGCCGAGGTGCTCCTGGCCGTGATCCTCCTCGTGGCCCGGCGGGGCACGGTCGAGGACGTCCTCGTCACCACGTTGTTCAGCGCCGCGGCGCTGCTGGCGTCGCGCAACGTACCCGTCGCCGCCCTCCTGGTCACGCCCGTGCTGGCTCGGGGCGTGGCCGGTCTGGGCACCATCGCCGGCAACGCGGCGCGGCATCGTGCCCGCCATCGGGCTCGGCGCGCTGGTGGCGCTCGGCCTGGCCCTCACTGCCGGGGCGATGCAGCGGCCCGCCTATGACCTGTCGCTCTACCCGGTGAGCGAGGTGACGTGGCTCCAGAGCCAGCACCTGGTGCCGGGCCGGGTGGCGACCACCGACTACGTCGGCAACTACCTCGAGTTCCGCTACGGCACCCGGGCCGATGCCTTCATCGACGACCGGGCCGACATCTTCCCCCCGCGGTCGAGACGGACTACGGCACCTTGCTGAGCGGGGGCGAGGGATGGCAGGCGGTGCTGGCCCGCTACCGGTTCGACGTCGTGCTGTGGCCCCGGTCCGAGCCCCTGGCCTCGCTCATCTCGGAGGATCCGGGCTGGACCGTGCGGATCCGTGACCGCCACTGGGTGGTGGCTGTCCGGAACGCCCGCAGCAGCTGAACACCCAGGTCAACGGTCGATTTTGGCCCTGACCGCCTGGCCCCGAGGCGGCCGGCCCTCCCGTCGCGCCCCATATTTGGGGGGAAAATGTTGGCCTCCCCTCAGGATCGTGGGTGGAACGCACGATATGTGTGTGACAGGTAGGACCGAACCGCCCAGCCCATGCCGTCCGGACCAGGGGGAGATCAGCCACCGTGGTGCTCGAGCCGCTTTCCGACGAGATGGCGCCCTCTCCGGCGCGACCTTGGCGTGTGGGGTTCGGGTGGCGGAACCTGCGCCCCGCCTCCACCGAGCACGTGGGCGAATTCGGCGCCTTGCTCAGCGCCCTGCGCTGGGTGTCGCTCTCGTTGGCCCTCGGCCTGGCGCTCATCGAACATCTCGGGCCCCGTGCCGCGGTGGCCGGCGGCGTGCTCGTGGCCTACACCCTGTGCCGGACGATATGGCCCATCGCGGGTGAGCAGGGCCGGTGGCAGACCACTGCGGCGCTGCTCCTCGAGGTCGTCGTGGGCCTGGCCGTGGTCGAGGCCACCGGGTTCGCCCGCTCCCCCTTCCTCATCACCCTCGGTGTGGCCACCATCATCGCCGGGTTCGCGGGGGGCCTGCGCGTGGTGTCGGCCATGGCCGTCATCGCCGCGCTGGCCGTGGCCCTGCCGAGCGTGCTTCTCGCCTCGCACCGCGCCGATGCCAACGAGACGGTGCAGTTCGCCATCGAGCTCGTCCTGGTGGGTGTGGCCGGTGGCTTCAGCCGCTACCTGGTCGAGGAGTCCCACCAGGCGCAAGAAGGCCTGACGGCACGGGTCGAGCATCTCTCGGAGGTCAACGAGCTGCTCCTGGACCTGCACCGCGCCACCGAGCGCGAGGTCACGCCCATGCACGTCGAGGGAGTGGCGCGCTGGGCCCTCGAAAGGCTGGAGGAGATGCTCGCGCCCGACATCGCCGCGGTCGTGCTCCTCGACCCCACCACCCGCACCTGGCACGTGGCCGCCGGCACCGGGGTGCGCATGAGCACTCCCGAGAACCCCCTCGAGCTCCCCCAGGCCCTGAACGCGGTGGCGCTCGGGACCGAGCCCGTCGTCCTCGAGGGTCTGCAACAGGGTCTGCACTACAAGTCCCGCTGGGGCCTGTACTGCCCGTTGCGGGCCCGCGACGAGATCGTGGGCCTGCTGGCGGTGGAGAGCGGCGACCGCCACCCGGCGGGGTCGACGGAGAAGCGCCGCATCAGCGACCTGGCCCGGTCCGCGGGCCTGGCCATCGACAACGCCCGGTGGCTCGAGCGGATCCACACCCTCGGGATGGAACAGGAGCGGACGCGCCTGGCCCGCGAGCTGCACGACCACATCGGCCAATCGGTGGTGTACCTGGGATTCGAGATCGACCGTCTGGTGCAGCTCAACCACGGGCGGGCCGTGCAGGCCGATCTCCTGGAGCTGCGCGGCGACCTGCGGGACCTGGTCGAGGAGTTGCGCGACATGCTCGTGGACCTGCGCAGCGACGTGACCGACGCCCAGGACGTCGAAGGGGTGCTGCGGTCGTTCCTCGACCGCGTCAACAAGCGCCACCGCGTCGAGGTCACCCTCGTCGCCGATGCCGACAGTCGCATGCCCCTGCCGGTGGAGCGGGAAGTGTGGCGGGTGGCGCGTGAGGCCGTCATGAACGCCGAGCGCCACGCCCGGGCGCAACATGTCTCGATCCTGTGGCTCTGCAACGACGACGGCGCCCTGCTCGAAGTGGCCGACGACGGGGTGGGCCTTCCGGCCGGCAAGACGTCGGGCTACGGACTGGTCGGCATGCGCGAGCGCGCCGATTCGATCGGCGCTCGACTGGAGATCACCTCGGGTCCTGGGAAGGGCACCTTGGTCCGAATGAGAATGAAGGCGGCGTAATGGTACGAGTACTGATTGCAGACGACCACACCATGGTGCGCGAGGGGCTGCGTTGGGCCCTGGAGCACGCCGGGGTCGAGGTGGTGGGTGAAGCGGCCGACGGCGAGGAGGCGGTCGACATGGCCGAGCAGCACCGTCCCGACGTCGTCCTCATGGACCTGTCGCTCCCCGTGCTCTCGGGCGTGGCGGCTACCAAGCGCATCGGGACGCTCGTCCCGGGCACGTCGGTGCTCGTCCTGTCGATGCTGTCGGACGAGACGGCGGTGTCCTCGGCCCTCGGTGCGGGCGCGGCGGGGTACCTGGTGAAGGACTGCACCACGTCGGAGATCGTGGACGCCGTGACGCGCGTGGCCCGGGGGGAGCGCGTCCTCGCCCCCTCGGTGACGACGGTGCCCACCGCCGCCACCCCCAACACGACCGAACCGGCCAGACCGGTGCTGGGTTCGACCCGACCACTCATCTCCAAGCGCGAGGAGGAAGTGCTGCGGCTGATGGCCACGGGGGTGTCGATACCCGAGGCGGCCCGTCGGCTCTTCATCAGCGTCAAGACCGTGAAGAACCATCTGTCGTCGATCTACCAGAAGCTCGACTCCCACGACCGGGCCCAGGCCGTGCTCAAAGCGATGCGCATGGGCCTCATCCGCATGGACTGACCACAGCGCACAGGCCGGTCGGTCACAGCGTCGTCGGCACCGCTCCCACGACGTCGGTGATGTGGATGCCGAGCCCCGGCAGCGATCCCACGAAGGGGGCATCGCCGAAGGCGAAGACGCCGCCGTCCCCCCCGATCAACCAGTAGCCGCCCTCGTCGGCGGTGGGCACGAGGCCGATCACCGAACGGTTCGGTATCACGCCGTCACCGGGGAGAGACCCGTAGAAGCGAGCGTCGCCGAACGTGAAGACGCCTCCGTCCTGCGTCACGATCCAGTACCCGCCGCCGTCGGGAGTCGAGGCGATGCCCGACACCGGCGAGGGCGAGCCGACGACCCCACCCAATTGCGGGGCGTTCCCGAAGGCGTAAACCGTCCCGCTGGCGGCCACCAACCAGTAGCCGCGGTCCGAGGGCGTCGCGGCGATGCCGATGATGTTGTCGGTGTGGATCCCGAACCCCGGCAGCGAGCCGAGGAAGGGTGCGTCTCCGAAGGCGAACACGCCCCCGTCGCGGCCCACGAGGAAGTAGCCCCGGTTATCGGCGGTGGGCACGATGCCCATGATGTTGTCCACCGAGACGCCGAGCCCCGGCAGCGAGCCGAGGAAGGGTGCGTCTCCGAAGGCGAACACGCCCCCGTCGCGGCCCACGAGGAAGTAGCCCCGGTCGTCGGGCGACGGCACCATGCCCACGATGTCGTGCACCGAAATGCCGAGCCCCGGCAGCGACCCGTAGAACCCGCCGGACTGGCCCGTCGGGAACACGAACACCCCGCCGTCCTGGCCCACGAGGTCATATCCCGACGCCGACGGCGGGCCCGCCGGGATCTGGGGAACCGGCGTGGGGGGCGAGACCGACAGGCACATCACCGACCAACGCTCGAATCCCACCGGACAGGCCGGCGGCGGGGCGAGCACGATCTCGCTCTCGGAGCCCGGGGTCGTCACCGACGGCCCGTCGACGCTGTCGCCGGAGTACGACGCCTGCCAGAAGTAGGTGCCGGGACCGGCCGTCACGCGGTCCGACGCCGGCACCACGCCGTCGGTGACCGCGACCGTGCCCCCGCTGGCCACCGGTTGCCATCCCCACGACCCGAACCCGCTCTCCACGCCTGAGTAGAAGGGGGAGGGGAAGTAGGTGAGGACGTCGACGGAGTAGGTGACCGTTCCCCCTGCCGTCGCGGCGTTGGCCCCGCTCAACGCGGCCTGGTCGACCACGGCCGTTCCCGACGACACCGAGATGGTGGCGCCCGATTGCCCCCCACCGCTGAGCGAACTGCTCAAGGTGGTGGGGGCCAACGGAGGCGACGGCGCCGTCGGGGTCCCCGACGCCTCGTTGGACGTGGGCGAGGTTCCCACCGCATTGAGGGCCTCGACCTCGTAGTAGTAGGTGGTGCCGTCGGTCACCGCCGTGTCGGTGTAGGTGGTGCCCGACACCGAGGACGCCAGAGGCGCCGCCAGCTCACCGAGAGACGAGGTGCCCCGCAGGATGTCGTAGCCGGTGATGGCGGTGCCACCGGTGTTCGTGGGTGGCGACCAGCTGAGCGCCACTTGGTCGTTGCCCGCCGTCGCCGTCAGCGAGGTGGGGGCAGCGGGAATCGTGGCGACCACCGGGGGCGTGGCCGATGCCTCGTTGGAGGGTGGGGAGGCGCCGACGGAGTTCACGGCCTCCACCTCGTAGTAGTAGGTGGTGCCGTCGGTCACCGCCGTGTCGGTGTAGGTGGTGCCCGACACCGCGGTGGCGATCGGCGTGGAGGACTCGTCCTGCGACGTCGTCCCTCGCAGGATGTCGTAGCCGGTGATGGATGCGCTCCCCGTGCTCGTCGGCGCCGTCCACGACAGGGTCACCTCGGAGCTCGACGCGGTGGCGGTCAACCCGCCCGGCGCGCCGCCCACGGTGAGGGGCGGCGTGGGCGTGGCCGATGCCTCGCCGGAGGGCGGCGAGTCCCCCACCGCGTTGACGGCCTCGATCTCGTAGTAATAGGTGGTACCGCTGGACACGGCCGAGTCGGTGTAGCTGTAGGTGGTGCCCGACACCTCGCTGGCGACCGGCACGGGGGATCCGCCCATGGGCGTCGTGCTGCGCAGGATGTCGTAGCCGGTGATGGGCGAACCGCCCGTGCTCGTCGGGGCCGCCCAACTGAGGGTCACTTGGGCACTCGAGGCTGTGGCGACGAGCGATAGGGGAGCACCGGGAACCGACGCCGACGACGCGGCGGGCACCTCGCGCACCCGATTGTTGGCGGTGTCGGCGATCTCCAGGTCGCCTTGACCGTCGGTCGCCACGCTGCGGGGGAGGTCGAGGTCGCCGGAGATGGCCGGGATCCCGTCGCCGTTGTAGCTCGCCGCGCCCGTCCCGGCCACGGTGTAGATGTCCCCCACCGTCATGGGCTGGCCGTAGAAGGTGCCCGTGCTCTGCGCCACCACCCGGATGCGGTCGTTGAAGGTGTCGGCGATCACCAGGTTGCCCTGGGCGTCGATGGCCACGCCGCCGGGGTTGTGGATCTCGGCCGCGGTCGTGGCCGAGATGCCGTCACCGTTGTACCCGGCGGTGCCGTCGCCGGCCGCGGTGTAGATGTCCCCGTCGGTCATCGGCTGGCCGTAGAAGGTGCCGGTGCTCGTGGACAGCACCCGGACCCGGTCGTTGCCGGTGTCGGCGATCACAACGTTGCCCTGGGCGTCGATGGCCACGCCGCCGGGGTTGAAGAGCTCGGAGGTGACCGCGGGCACGGCGTCGGCGGTGTACCCGGTGGTGCCGTCACCGGCCACGGTGTAGATGTTCCCGGCGATCATCGACTGGCCGTAGAAGGTGCCCGTGCTCGTGGACAGCACCCGGACACGCTCGTTGCCGGTGTCGGCGATCACGACGTTGCCCTGGGCGTCGACGGCCACGCCGCCCGGTGAGCTGAGCTCGGCGGAGACGGCCAGGATCCCGTCACCTTGGTTGTAGCCACTGGCCCCGTCGCCGGCCACGGTATAGATGTCGCCCGCCGTCATGGCCTGGCCGTAGAACGTGCCGCTGGTCTCGGCCACCACCCGGATGCGCTGATTGGCGCTGTCGGCGATCACGAGGTTGCCATGCGCGTCCAGGGCCACGCCGCTCGGGGCGTTGAGCTCGGCGGTGACCGCGGTCCGGTCGTCGCCGTTGTATCCGCCGGTCACGGTCCCGACCACCGAGTAGATGTCGCCGGCTGTCATGGCCTGGCCGTAGAACGTGCCGCTGCTCTGGGCCACCACGCGGATGCGGTTGTTGGCGGTGTCGGCGATCACCAGGTTGCCCTGGGGGTCGACGATCACGTCGTCGGGTTGGGCGAGCTCGGCCGAGGTCGTCGCCGCTATCCCGTCGCCCAGGGAGTACCCGCCTACTCCGGTGCCGGCCGAGGTGTAGATGTCCCTCGCCGTCATCGCCAGGCCGTAGAAGGGCCCCGTGCTCGTGGCCAGCACCCGGACCCGCTGATTGGCGGTGTCGGCGATCACCAGGTTGCCGTGGGTGTCGAGCGCCACGCCCCCGGGCGAGTCGAGCTCAGATGTGACGGCGGGGATCCCGTCCCCGGTGTACCCGGCAGGCCCGGCGCCGGCCACGGTGTAGATGTCCTCGTCGGTCATGGCCTGGCCGTAGAAACTGCCTGTGCTCTCGGCCACCACCCGGATGCGGTTGTTGCCGGTGTCGGCGATCACGACGTTGCCCTGGGCGTCGAGCGCCACGCCCCCGGGTGAGTGCAGTTCGGTCGAGGCGGCAGGGACGTTGTCGGCGACGTATCCCGGGGTGCCGTCGCCGGCGATGGTGTAGATGGACGCGTTCATCATGGACAGGCCGTAGAAGGTGCCGTTGCCCTGGGCGACCACCCGGATGCTGTTGTTGCCCGTGTCGGCGATCACCAGGTTGCCCTGGGCGTCGAGCGCCACGGTGCGGGGTCCGTCGAGCGTGGCCGAGACAGCCTGGCCCAGGTCCCCGGAGTACCCGGCGGCCCCGGTCCCCGCCACGGTGTAGACGTCCCCGTCGACCATCGTCCGGTCGTAGAAGGTGCCGTTGCTCTGCGCCACCACCCGGATGCGGTTGTTGGCGGTGTCGGCGATCACCAGGTTGCCATGCGCGTCCAAGGCCACGCCGCTCGGGGCATTGAGCTCGGCGGTGACCGCGCTCTGGGCGTCACCGGTGTACCCGGCGGTCCCGTCCCCGGCCACGGTGTAGATGTCGCCGTCGGTCATCGACTGGCCGTAGAAGGTGCCGTTGCTCTGCGCCACCACCCGGATGCGGTTGTTGGCGGTGTCGGCGATCACCAGGTTGCCGTGCGCGTCCAAGGCCACGCCGCTCGGCGAGTTGAGCTCGGCCGACACCGCGGGGATGGCGTCCCCGGTGTAGCCGGCGGTCCCGTCCCCGGCGACGGTGTAGGTGAAGCCGTCGGTCATGGCCTGGCCGTAGAACGTGCCCGTGCTTTGGGCCACCACCCGGATGCGGTTGTTGGCGGTGTCGGCGATCTCCACGTTGCCTTGGGTGTCGAGCGCCACGGCGCCGGGATTGTCGAGCTCGGCCGAGGTGGCCGGGATGTCGTCGGCGCTGAAACCCGCCCCGCCGTTGCCGGCGACGGTGTAGATGTCCGCGGACGTCAGCGGGGCGGCGGCGCCGCCGGGGAGGGCCGCCATCGTGGCCAGTCCTGCGGCGAGGCACAGAAGCGCCCCCCCACCCACCGCCAATCGGCGTGTGCGTCCGAAACGAGTCCAGCGTGTGCCCGAACGAGATGCCGGGTCCACTTCCCCCTCCTTCCGCCCCATAGAGCACACCGCGCTATCGCCTTCGACGCCCACCGTGCGAAGACTCCCGCCACCAACCTGTGACACCGGTGCTGTTGCAATCAATACAAGTGGGGGTGAAACGCACAAGAACACTTGTGTAACGCGACACCGGGTGAGTCCGACGTCGTTCCTGCACAGATGGCCCTCGGGCCCCAGTCATTTGTTGGATTTACAAACCCTAAACTCTCATTCATTGCGGTGCATCGCAATTCGCTGTCATTGCGTCACTTCGGCGTCATTCCATCTGCAGTCTCCGACGGCCCTCCGAAGCACGGCCCCGCTGTTCCCGCGGACACGCCGGTTGCACCCCGGTCGAGGGAACGCCGTGATCAGGGCGGGAGATCGTGCTCAGGCAGAACGTTGATTGACTGGTGCAACACCGCCCTCAACGTCAAGCACTCCGAGGCTCCGGTTCAATCCTGGTTCTCCTCATATATGAGGGCACAGGAGACATCTGAGGGCACCCGAGAGCGAGAGGGCGCCAGCCGCGACCGCCACACGGGCCGTGCGCGCTGGCGATGGAGGCGGGGCCCGGGCGAGGTCTCGGGCTCGGGTGCGGGGTCAGGCCGGCCCCGGACCGGGCCTCGCGGCTCCGTGCCGCATGGCCCCCGGGGCGGTCGGCGGTAGGTCGCCGGACCCACGTTTTGGCTGCACAGAGTGACTTTTGGGCCTCCTGACCTATAGCGATCCAGGGCCAATTCCCCGATAGTGGGTGTCAAGGTTGGATTCGAAAGAGGGGGAAACAGTGAACATCTTCACTCTGGTGATGCGCGCGATCGACCCGATCCGCGCCACGTGGAACCGCAGGGACGAGTTGGGCGCCAGCCTGGTCGAGTACGCGCTACTCCTGGCCCTCATCGCCGTCGTGGCACTCGTGGCTCTGCACTTCCTGGGTGGTTCGGTCGCCAACACGCTCAACAGCGTGGGCAGCTCCGTCAACAACCCGACCGGCGGCACCTGATCCAACGGGTCCATCGTCCGCAATTCGTTCTAGACACCACGAAAGGAGGGAAACCGTGAACATCGTCTCTCTCGTGATGCACGTGATCAATCCGATCCGCGCCACGTGGAACCGCAGGGATGAGTTGGGAGCCAGCCTCGTCGAGTACGCGCTGCTCCTCGCCCTCATCGCCGTCGTGGCACTCGTGGCTCTGCACTTCCTGGGTGGTTCGGTCGCCAACACGCTCAACAGCGTGGGCAGCTCCGTCAACAACCCGACCGGCGGCACCTGATCGATTCGGTCAGAATTGTGGCTGTCAGCAACGGCTCAGCTCGGTACTCCGGGCTGAGCCGTTTGCGCGCCGACGTAGCGGAAGACCACCGCCAAGCTCGAGTGCCACACCAGCTGCCAATGGGCATCGTGTTCGAGGAACAGCGCCAGCGCGGTGCCCGGAGTCCACAGCACGTATTCGACGTCGTGGGCACGCAGGATCGGGTCAGGGTCGGTGGTGAGCTCGTCGATCGCCAAGTACTGCGACAGCACCCCGTTGTCGGTGTAGAGCTCGGTACGGCCGTCGACGAACACCGGTCGCCCCACCCAGTCCAGGTAGTCGTTCCACAGGTAGGTCGAGAAGATCCGGCCCCGATGGTGTTCGAGATACGCCACCGCCTTCACCGGGACGCTCGGAGCTGGCCGGGCGGCCGGGTAGTACGGGCCGTGGAGGAACGACACGCCGAGCACCGCTACGAGTGGCCACACGATCAGGCTCGGGCGGAGGCGTTCCTCCTCTATCGGGGGGCAGCTGGCCGCCAGGGCGCACCAGGCGATGGCGAAGTACGGGATGAAACGCACGGCGTCGAGGCTCGATACCAACAAGAAGGCGGCCAGGACCGACTCGACGGCGGGCACCTCCCGGGTGGAGAACACGAGGAACGCCACGGTGACCGCCACGGGCACCATCACCACGGCCAGGGTGGCGGGATTGTGGAAGTCCGGTGACTGCCATTCGGCGATGAGACTGCGCACCTGCTGGTTGAAGGTGATCCCGAGCGCGCTCGAGTAGACGCTGGGACCGAACGGGTTGACGAGCGTGGCCAGTCCCGAGGCCACGAACGTGGCCACGATCGGCCCCCTCGGCAGCCAGTCGCGCACCGCCACCCGGCCCCAGCCTCGGCGCGCCGATGCCACCACCACCTCGAGGAGGAGGACCGCCAGACCCAGGGGGAAGCTCCCGTGCAGGTTGGCCCACAGCACGAACAGGAACGGGATCGCCCACAGCCATCCGGTCCGGCGACGGGCCAGGGTCAGCAACAACAGGAGCAGGGCCAGGAAGAAGTAGCTGACCATCTGGGGCCGATCGTCGAGAAACAAGGTGACGGCGGCCCCCGCCTCCACACACAGCAGCCCGGTCCAGGTCCATCCCGCGCCCACCAGTCGGGAACGCAGCGCCACGGCGAGGACGGTGAGCACGGCCAACCCCGCCGACAACAGCCAGAACGCCACCGGGCCGAAGGTCCGCACCGACTGGGCCAGCACGACGTCATACCCCCACTCCGGCGTGATCCACCGGTGCCCGAAGACCGTGTAGGAGAACACGTCGGTCCTCATGACACGGTGGTGGTCGAGCATCCACACCCCCGCGGCGCGGTGCCAGAACGTGTCGTCGAACACGCCGCGCTGCAGTGCGTCGCGCCACGGGATCAGACATCCCACGGCGATGCCCACGACGCCGATGGGAAGCGCCAGACGGTGCCACGGGCTCTTGCGCCGCCCGCTGGGGCGCGGTGGCTGTGCCGCCGGTGCGGACCGATCAACCGGGTCGCCGTCGGGCATGGACACCGGGGAAACGTCGGGGGACGACGTCACCTCGGTCACACCGACCATGTTCGCGTGCCGAACGCGGCGAACCGCGCATGCGTGGCGACCGATCAGTCGCTGCACACCGTGCCCGGGGCAGGGAGCGTCCCCTGGACGAAATAGGCCTGATCGATGGCCCTGATGCACGCGCTGTAGTAGTAGGCGACGTGGTTCTCGCCCTGCCACGTCACGAGCTCACCGTGCTGGAGCTCGGCCGCGAGGCGCTGGGCCCAGACGTAGGGGGTGGCCGGGTCCTTCGTGGCCCCCACCACCAGGATGGGCGGCGATCCCACGGCTGTGGTCGGCGCCGGCGTCCGGGTGGCCGGGACGGGCCACACCGCACAGGTGGCCTCGCTCCAGGCGAGGAGCGGGCCGAAGAACGGCGCGTTGACGGCCGCTTGCGCCGCCAGGTTGGGAATGCCGGCCGAGCCCTTGGCGATGGGATGGTCGAGGCAGTCGATGGCGGTCTCGGCATCTTCGGCGTTGGTGGAGCCCTGGGTGACGTAGGAATCGGCCATGGCCAGGACCCCGGCCCCGTTCCCGGCCGCCGCCTCCCCCAGGGCGTTGCCCAGGGTCGGCCAGTAGGACTGGGCGTAGAGGGCCGAGAGCGCCGCATAGTAGAAGGCGCCGGGCCCTGCCGTCCGCCCGGCGCCGGCGGGGAGTGGTTGGCTCCGGCTCTGGGCGATCAAGGCCAACAAAGAGGTGGCCGAGGGTCCCCCGGCCGGGCGCCACGGGCACCCTGACGACACGCACCACGAAAAGAAGTTGTCGAGCACGGCCTCGAACCCCTCGCTCTGCTCCACCACCATCTGCTCGGTGCTCATGGCCGGGTCGATGGCGCCGTCGAGCACCATGGCCCGGACGTGGGTGGGAAACATCTCGGCGTAGGTGGCCCCGAGCAGGGTGCCATAGGAATGGCCGAAGAAGGTGAGCTGCGCGTCTCCGAGGGCCTGGCGGATCCGGTCGAGGTCCCGGGCGGTGTCCACGGTCCCGACGTAGGGCAGCAGCTTCCCGCTGACGGACTCGCACTGCGCCGCGTACTCCTGGTCGTCGGTGACCAGAGCCAGCTGCGCCGCGGTGGTGCTCGGCACCGGGTCGGGCAGGGGCCCCGGCGCCGACGAGCTCGAAGAGGCGCCGGCGCTGCACTCCACCGGGCTGCTCCTCTCCACTCCTCGGGGGTCGAACTCCACGATGTCGAAGCGGGCCAGCAGCTCGGGGGTGAGGACCCCGAGCTCGGCCGGGAGGTCGTTCACCCCCGACACCCCGGGCCCACCGGGGTTGATGACGAGGGACCCGATGCGCTGGGCGGGGTCCGTGGCGGGGTGCATCGCCAATGCAATCTGGATGGTGCCCAGTTGAGGCTGGTCGTAGTCGAGGGGCACGGCGACGGTGCCGCACCGCAAGTCGCCGCACGGCGTCCACTGCACGGGGGTGACCGGCGGCTCGACCACGGTCGTGCTCGTCGTCGACGTGCTCGTGCTCGACGTGCTCGTGCTCGATGTCCCGGAGCGAGAGTCCCCTGCGCCCGTGGTGGGAGCACCGGCCCGGCCCGCGGCCGGGGCACAGGCGCCCAGGAGCGCGGCGCCGAGCACGATCAACGTCAGAACCCGATGGGGACCGCGACGTCCTCCCCCACCGGCCAGGCCCACCTCTTCACTGTGACACGACGGGTCGGCGTATCGGGGCTCGCCCCCGCGTGGGAGGATCGAGGCGTGCCCGAATTGCCCGAAGTGGAGGCCCTCACCCGCTTCCTCACCCAGCGGGTCTCGGGCCGACGCGTGGAACGATGCGAGCTCGCCGCCATCGCCGCGCTCAAGACCTTCGACCCTCCCCTGTCCTCACTCGTGGGCCGCGACGTCGTCTCGGTCACCCGTCGCGGGAAATACCTGTGCATGGACCTCGAGGGCGAATGGCTGGTGCTGCACCTGGCTCGAGGCGGGTGGGTGAGGTGGAAGGACAAGGTGCCGGCCGAGCGGGCTCGTCCCAGCCGGGGCCCTCTGGCGTTGCGGATGGGCTTCGACGGCGGGTCGGGGTTCGACGTCACCGAGATGGGCACCGAAAAACGACTGGCGCTGTGGGTCGTGGGCGACCCCGACGAGGTGGAGCAGGTGGCCACCCTCGGCGTGGATGCCCTCGATCCTTCCTTCGACGCCGACACCCTCGCCCGCCTCCTGGCTTCCGCGTCGGGAAACGTGAAGACCGTGCTCGCCGCCCAGTCGATCATCGCCGGCATCGGGAACGCGTACTCCGACGAGATCCTCCATGTCGCGCATCTCTCGCCCTTCAAGCCGGCCCGCAACCTCGGCGTCGACGAGGTGAAGCGCCTTTACGGCGCCATTGTGACCGTGCTCGGCGAGGCGGTGGCACGCGCCGACGGCCAGGAGGCGTCGGAGCTCAAGGGCGACAAGAAGCGCTCCATGCGCGTCCACGGACGGACCGGCGAAGCGTGCCCGGAGTGTGGTGACGTCGTCCGCGAGGTGTCGTTCGCCACCAAGTCCCTGCAGTACTGCGCCACCTGCCAGACCGGGGGCAAGCCCCTCGCCGACCGGCGACTGTCGAAGCTGTTGCGGTAGCAGCACCCTGTCACACGACCACCGTTCCCACACGAAGAGAGGGAGTCCAGATGAACGACAACGAGATCGCCAACGAGATCAACCGACTTTCCGAAGAGGAGCACCGCCTCGAGGAGGCCCACGTCGGCGAGGGGCTCTCGACCGAGGAGTCCGAAAGGCTTCGCACCATCGAAGTCGCCCTGGACCAGTGCTGGGACCTGCTGCGCCAGCGCCGGGCCCGGCGCAACGCCGGGTCAGGACCCCGACGATGCCGCCGCCCGTCCCGCGCCGGTGGTCGAGAACTACCGGCAGTGAGGCTCGCGCCGGGCGCGGGCAATCGCCGTCTCGGCCGACGGGAATCACGGTCCATGGCGTCTTGGTGACCGATAACATGCGCCCGTCCAACGGCGACGGTGCCGTCGTGATCGTCGACCGGCCGACCAGGGTCGTCGACCGGGAGGGGGGTCGGTGAGCGACGAGCAGTTCAACCTGGGGCAGGTCTTCGAGACCGTCGCCGCCACCATCCCGGAGCGAGAAGCCATCGTGTGGGGCGACCGCCGGTTGACCTACGCCGAATTACGGGACCGCTCCCGACGCCTGGCCACGTTCCTCCACGGCCAGGGGCTCGGAGCCCACGGCGAGCGCGAGGGCCTGTCGGGGCACGAGTCGGCTCAGGACCACCTGGGGCTCTATCTCCACAACGGCAACGAGTACGTCGAGGGAATGATCGGGTCCTACCTGGCCCGGGTGGCGCCGTTCAACGTCAACTACCGATACGTCGAGGAGGAGCTGCAGTACCTCCTGACCGACTCCGGCGCACGGGCTCTCGTGTACCACGCCACCTTCGCCCCCATCTTGGCCAAGGTACTCCCGTCGCTGCCCAAACTCGAGGTCCTGCTCCAGGTGGCCGACGATTCGGGCAACGACCTTCTCCCCGGGGCGTTCGACTACGAGGCCGCCCTGGCGTCGTCCACACCTGTGCTGCCGCCGGTCGAGCCGACGCCCGACGACCTCTACATCCTCTACACCGGCGGGACCACCGGGATGCCCAAGGGGGTGCTGTGGCGCCAGCACGACATCTTCCGGGCCGCCATGGGGGGTCGCACCTACGGAACCTGGGAGTTGGTGCAGAGCTACGAGCACTTGGCGGCCCGAGTGCTGCCCACCGACGACATCCGGGTGATGTCCATCCCTCCCCTCATGCACGGCGCCGCCCAGTGGGCGTGCTTCTACTACATGGCCATGGGGGCAACCGTGGTGTTCCCCACCAACACCCGGTCCGTCGACCCGGTCGACGTGTGGGAGACCGTAGCCCGAGAGCGGGTGATCGGCATCTCGGTGGTGGGTGACGCCATGGCCCGTCCCGTCGTCGAAGAGCTCGAGCGCGGGGGCCACGACGCCAGCTCGTTGCTGGCGTTCGGAAGCGGGGGCGCAACAATGAGCGTCGGCATCAAGGAACGCCTGCTTGCCGTGCTCCCCGACATCATGATCACCGACGTGGCCGGCGCCTCGGAGACCGGGGTCCAGATGGGTGTGGCGTCGACCCCGGGATCGGTGTCGACAGGGACCTTTGAGCCCGGGCCCGGAACCGTCGTGGTGAGCGCGGACCTGTCGCGCGTGCTCGGTGCCGGTGACGAGGAGGTGGGTTGGCTGGCCCAGCGGGGGTCGGTGCCTCTGGGCTACCTCGGCGACGCCGAGAAGACGGCCCGCACCTTCCCCGTGATCGACGGCGAGCACTACTCGGTGCCGGGCGACCGGGCCCGTACCCTGGCCAACGGCGAGATCGAGCTGCTCGGCCGCGACTCGGTGACCATCAACTCCGGGGGCGAGAAGATCTTCGCCGAGGAGGTGGAACAGGCCATCATCGCCCACCCCGCCGTCGCCGACGTCGTCGTGGCCGGACGCCCGAGCGAGCGGTGGGGGCAGGAGGTGGTGGCCTTGGTCCAGGTGGCGGACGGCCACACGGTGACCACCGAGGAGATCCTCGATGAAGCCGGCAAGCACGTGGCTCGCTTCAAACTCCCGAAGGCCATCGCCTTTCTCCCGCACATCGTGCGGTCCCCCGCCGGCAAAGCGGACTACCGCTGGGCCAGGGAGCGCGCCCTCGAGGCCTGAGTGGAGGACCGCGTCACCACCGGCCTCTACCTCGAGCTCGGCAACCTCGACCCCCACGACTACGCCGCGCGCCGCGCCCCGGAGCTGGCGGCCCGGGCCGGCGTCGACCGGGTGACGTGGTGGCAGAACAACGTCCCGGGCCGAGACGAGCTGCCCATGGCCGTCGACGACGGCACGCTGCTCGGCCTGGCCGAGGTGAACGAGAGCTTCCGGGCCCCGGCAGCGCCTCCGGGCACCACGGCTCGTCACTTCCGTCGCTACCCCCGGCCCAGCCAGGGCATCCTCACCGGGGGGCCGACGACCGGCCTGCTCGTGGTGTGGATCAGTCCCGAGTCACCCGCACACACCGCTGCGCTTCGCGATTGGGGCGACTTCGTCCACATTCGGCACATCGCCGCCGCCGCCGTCCCTGGGTTCACCCACATCACCCCCTACGAGAACACGGCCGACACCGATCCACGCTTCATGCATTTCTACGAGCTCGACGCCGACGATCCCGAGGCGGCCTACATGGGCATGGCCCGACACATGGCGAAGTACTTCGGCGGGTCGCGCACCAAGGAATTCGAGGTGTGGGCCGACTGGGAGGCCGCGTGCGGACGGGTGATCTACTGCAATACCTTTCGCATCCTCGGCGCCTCAGGGGCCGACGGCACCCACGGCGGAGCCTGATCGATCATGGCTTACGTCCTGGTCGACAAGCCGCGTCCCCATGTGACACTGATCACGCTCAACCGGCCCGAGCGCATGAACGCCATGGCCTTCGACGTCATGATCCCGTTCCGGGAGGCACTCGAGGCGGCCAGTGCGGACAACGACACCCGAGTGGTCGTCCTGACCGGTGCCGGCGGTGCGTTCTGCTCCGGCGCCGATCTCGAGGACGCCGGCATCATCCCCAACATCGCCGGGCTCACCCGGACGACGATCGCGCAACGGTCGATGGAGCTGCTCGACGACGTCATCCGAGCCATCCGCAAGATGCATCAGCCCGTCATCGGCGCCATCGGCGGGCCGGCCATCGGGGGCGGCTTCTGCCTGAGCGTCGCCACCGACATCCGCATCGCCTCGGACGCGGCCTACTTTCGAGCCGCGGGGATCAACAACGGGCTCACCTCGAGTGAGTTGGGCCTGAGCTACCTGCTACCCCGTGCCATCGGCTCGTCGCGCGCCTTCGACATCATGCTGACAGGGCGCGACGTCGACGCCGACGAGGCGCAACGCATCGGCCTGGTGTCGCGCGTCGTAGCGGGCGACTCGCTCCTCGACACCACCTACGAGGTCGCCGAGCGCATCATCGGCTTTTCGCGCGTGGGGACCGAGCTCACCAAGCGCCTGCTGTGGGCGAGCCTGGACGCCGGGAGCCTGCACGGCCACATGGACCACGAGGGCACCACGCAGCTGTACGTGCGGCTCACCACCGAGAACTTCGAGGAGGCCGTCCGGGCTCGTCGCGACCGACGGGACCCTGACTTCCGCGACTGATCAGCCCGCCCGGCCCGGGCCCGGGCCAGGGCCGGACGACCTGGCGCGCAGGTCGAAGGTCTACGCTGGAGCCGTGTCGTCCGCCACCGACGATGACGAGCCTCGAATCGAGTGCACGCTCGACGGGGACCGGGCCCTGGACCGGCTGGCGCAGTGGCAAGCCATCGCGGCGGGAGCCGTCTCGCGCACAACGGTCGGCACCGGAACGCTCCACATCGAGCTCGGAGACTCGGTCGGCCTGAGCGAGCTGGCTCAGCTGGTCGAGGCGGAACAACGATGCTGTGCGTTCTTCTCGTTCACGATCACCACCGATGCCGGCGGGATGGCTCTCGACGTTCGAGCTCCCGAAGCGGCCACCGACATCGTGGCCGCGATGTTTGGCCGTCCCGACTGACGGAGCCGGTCTTGGGTGTCCGGTCGGCGCCTAACGCGGCAGGAAGTCGAGGAGCAGCTCGTTCACCGCATCAGGCGCCTCGAGCTGCATCCAGTGCCCCGGCCCCTCGATGCGCTCGTAGCGCCACTTCCCGCTGACGTGGTCGCCCGATCCCAGCATCTGGGCCTCGGTGAGGGCGAAGTCCCCGCTGCTCCACACCCCCATGGTGTCGGCCTGCACGGGGGGAGCTCGAGGGGCGGATCCACCAGAGCCTGGGGCGGAATGTTGGCCCGGTAGTAGTTGAGAGCGGGTGTGAGTGATCCGGTCGCCTCGAGATCCGCGATGACGGCGTCGACATCAGGGTGTCCCCCCCACTCCCGGAGGTTCTTCCAGTCGTTGTTCGACAGCCACTGCTCGGCGACGCCCTCGAACTGGAAGAGCAGCATGTACCAGGATTTCTCGCGCTGCGCGGTGCCCGCCGCGACGAACGAGGCGGGGTGACCAACCGACAGTGCAACCAAGTGGTCGACGCGGTCGGGCAACAGCGAGCCCAACGCCCAGGCCAGAGCCGCTCCCCAGTCATGTCCCACCACGTGGGCCCGCTCGATACCCAAGCTGTCGAGAACGGCGACGACATCGCCGGCCAGGAAGGGGATGGAGTACGCCTCCACGTCGGCGGGCCGGTCCGAGGCGCCGTAGCCACGCAGGTCGGGGACGATGGTCTGAAATCCGGCGTCGACGAGCGCAGGGACCTGATGGCGCCACAGGCGGCCGCTGTCGGGGAATCCGTGCAGGAGCACCACGGCCGGCCCCTCCCCCGTGACCTGGTACTCGATGCCGACACCGTTCACATCGACTCGCATGATGTCCTCTTTTCGATGATCGGGGACGTGTCAGTCCGACACGATGGACAAGAGTTCGGCCCGGTCAGGCCCCAGCCGCTCGGCCTCGCGCCACCCGCTTCCCAACGCGAGCACTTTCTCGAACAGGGCAGCGTCGGCGAAGACTTCTTCGATGGGACGCACCAGGCCTTGGATGGAGACCGCGGCACGAAGACAGTCGGGGTCCTGGCCCGCGGAGAACAACAGCGATTGGACGCTGTTCCATTCGTCGTCGGGCCGGTAGGGCTCGCCCTGGATCTCGGCATCGATCTCCGCCAGGCGGTGACGGTCGAAGCTGAGGGTGGCGCGATACCAGGGCTCCACCGCTGCCAGGGTGGCAGTGGCAAAGGCGGTACTGAAGGCGCCGGGGTCGTCGAGCCCGGTGGCGCGCAACGTGTCTCGGAGCGCCAGGCAGTGCATCAGCCCCAGGGTGGCGCCTCGCCCGAGCGAGGGGTTCGTACACGCCCACGAGTCCGCTACCGCCACCACACCGGTGGCCACCGGCACTCCGTCCACCATGAAGTCGCGGTGGCGGTCTTCGATCTTGGCCATCACGACGACCCGGTCCTCGAGTGGTTCCCCGTCGAGCCAATGTGCGACCAGCGGAAGGCTCTTCACCACTTCCGTCCAGCGATCGACATGACGGAGCTCTCGCATGGCCTTGTCGGCCGCGCTGGCGATCACGCCGATCCCCCATGTGCCGTTGTCGGCGGGCAGGGTGAGGACAGACACACTGCCGTAGGCCTGCAGGAGTGGTCCGATGATCGCCGGCGTCGAACCGTCGGACGAGCGGAAGTGCCGCCCGAAGTAGACGAATCCCGAGTCTTCGAGCTCCTCGCCGGGACGCCGTCCTCCGGCCGATTCGAGCCAGTCGGGTAACGGGGAACGGCGACCGGTGGCGTCGACGACCAGGTCAGCTGGGATCTCCTCTCCGGTTGCCGTACGCACGCCGGTGACGTGGGCCACGCCCCGTACGGCCTGGGCCCCGGCGACGAGGCTGGCGACGGCCACGCCGCGGCGCACCGTCACGCCTGGTGCGGACGCGGCGGCTGCCGCCATCACGGCCTCGACCACCGGGCGACGCGCCGTCAGGGACTGAAAGTCGTCGTCACCGACACGCACCCCGCCGGTCAATTCCACCGGCGCACCCTCGATCGGGTTGAGGCGCAGCGCCCCGGCGGCCTCGAGCGACTTCGCCACGGAGGGCAGCTCACGCTCGAGGTCGATGCGGAACCGGGGCATGAAGAAGTGCAGGAGCCGGAATTGGTTGACGCCGCGCCGCTCCCAGGTCTCCCACGCCTCAGAGGGGGCCGGAGGCGCAGACTCGTCGCGTTCGAGCAGCGTGACCTCGTGTCCGTCCTGGGCCATGACCATGGCGGCGCTCAGTCCCGCCACCCCACCGCCGGTGACCACGATCTCGGCCATATGCACCCCATTTCGAAGCAGGCGACGTCGTTGGACCACTCCAGAACCGCAAGCTATCAGCGTGTTGCGCGGACCGCCGCCCGAGCGATGGGCGCGTCCATCTGAGATGATCGGATCACCCCGGCCAACGCTGGCAGGATCGGAGGCGCCCCATGCACGTCCCGCTCACGATCGGCGACTTCCTGGAGCGAGCCGCGCTCGTACACGGTGCCGACCGGGTGGCGGTCGTCGACGAGCCCGGGGTGGCCGGTTCCCTCGGTTCCATCACCTACGCCGAGATGCACGCCAGGGCGCGGGGCATGGCGCTCGCCTTCGACGCCATGGGCGTGGAGCACGGAGAACGGGTCGCCATCGTGAGCCCGAACTCGGCCCGCTTCCTGATCTCGTATTTCGGGGTGAGCGGATTCGGCCGCGTCCTCGTCCCCGTGAACTTCCGTCTCAACGCCGAAGAAGTCGCCTACATCGTCGGGCACTCCGGTGCCTCGGTCCTGCTCGTCGATCCCGAGATCGAACAGTCACTGGCGGGCGTCTCGGCCAAGGTGCGGTTGGTGCTCGACGGCATCGAGGATGCCGAATTGTTCACTCCCGCACCGCCGAGTGCCCGTCCGGCACGGTGGGAGGGCGACGAAGGGGCCACGTGCTCGATCAACTACACGTCAGGGACCACGGCACGCCCGAAAGGCGTACAGCTCACCCATAGGAACTGCTGGCTCAACGCCGCGGTCTTCGGATGGCACACGACGGTGAGCGAAAGAGACACGCTCCTCCACACGCTGCCCATGTTCCACTGCAACGGCTGGGGCATGCCCTACGCGGTCACGGCCATGGGGGGCCGCCACGTCGTGATCCGCAAGATCGACGGCGAGGAGATCCTGACGCGCATCGATACCGAGGGGGTGACCATGCTGTGCGGGGCTCCCGCGGTGGTGGCGGCCATTCTCAGCGCCGCCGCCGCTCGTCGGGAGCGGGGTGAGGACGTCCCCGGACGGGGGAGGGTTCGGGTGGTGGTCGCCGGCGCGCCGCCACCGTCGAAGACCATCGAGGCGGTCGAGACCGAGTTGGGCTGGGAATTCATCCAGATATACGGATTGACCGAGACCACTCCCCTGCTCACCATCAACCGGGCCCCGATGGAGTGGGACGATCTCGACCGCGCCGTGCGGGCCTCGATGCTGTCGCGTGCGGGGGTTCCCGCCGTCGGAGTGCGTATGCGTGTCGACGAGGACGGCGAGATCCTGGCCCGGACCAATCACGTCTTCGACGGGTACTGGGAACAGCCCGAGGCGACAGCGGCGGCCCTGGCAGGCGGTTGGTTCCACACGGGCGACGGCGGCTACCTCGACGGGCCCTACACGGTGATTGCCGACCGCAAGAAGGATGTGATCATCACCGGGGGCGAGAACGTCTCGTCGATCGAGGTGGAGGACTGCCTCTACCAGCACGCCGCGGTGGCCGAGGCGGCGGTGATCGGGGTCCCCGATGAACGGTGGGGGGAGACGGTGAAGGCGCTGGTGGTGCTCCGTCCCGGTGCGGTGGCCACCGAGGAGGAGCTCATCGAGTTCTGCCGGGCCCGGCTCGCCCACTTCAAGGCCCCCACGTCGGTGGAGCTGCGCGAGGGCCTCACCCGCACCGCCACGGGCAAGCTCCAGAAGTACAAGTTGCGCCAGCCCTACTGGGAAGGCCATGACCGCCAGGTCAACTGAGCCGCGCTGATTGGACCCGCGACTCGGATCGATGGCCCGTCGATGACGAGGCACACGTGAGACGCCGTTAAGGTTCGACCGATGGATGCGCGGCATTTTCTCGGGCTCGAGCCGACCGACGACCCGCTGCGCTGGCGCCTCCCCGTCACCCCGGCCGTGAGCACGCCGGGGCGGTTCCTCTACGGAGGGTGCGGGCTGGCGGCGGGCATCGTGGCCCTCGAGGAAGCGGCGGGGCGACCCGCGGTGTGGGCCACCGCGCAGTACCTGGCCTATGCGCCGACGGGCACCGTCCTCGACTGGGAGGTCGTCCTCCCCGCCATCGGCCGCAACACCACACAGGGCAGGGCCATCGGCCGACTGGGGACGGAGGAAGTCCTCACCGTCAATGCCGCGTTGGGCCGCCACGACCAGGATCTGTCGGGCACCTGGGTGCGGTTCCCCGACGTGCCGAGGCCCGAGGAATGCCCGGTGCAGGAGATCCCACCCATGTTCGCCGACTCCGTCCTCGTGCGCGTCGAACAGCGCCTGGCGCGTGGCCGATCGATGGCCGAGCTCGACGGGCAGCCCGGCGACGCCCATTCGGCGTTCTGGGCGCGCGTCCCGGGCCATCTCGAGCCGTCGGCGGCCACTTTGGCGGTGATCGGCGACTTCGTGTCCGGTGGAGTGTCACAACCCCTCGGGGTGCGCACCATGGGCCGTAGTCTCGACAACACCCTGCGTGTGGTCCAGCTCGTCCCCACCGAGTGGGTGCTGTGCGACATCCACATGCACGCCCTGGCTCACGGCTTCGGACAGGGCCTCGCCCACCTGTGGGCGGCGGACGGTACCTTGCTGGCGACCGCAAGCCAGTCCATCAGCGTGCGGCGATGGCCCGGCGACATGGCTGTGGTGTCGGGCGCGGCGCTGTCCAAGACAGATCCCAACCCGGAAGGACGATGATGCGAACTCGCAAGATCGGCTCACTCGAGGTTTCGGTCGTCGGCCTCGGCTGCAACAACTTCGGCGGTCGCCTCGACTACGACGCTTCGGCGGCAGTGGTCCATGGCGCGCTCGACGCCGGCATCACCTTCTTCGACACCGCCGACGTCTACGGCGGCACCAAGAGTGAAGAGTTCCTGGGTCGTGCGCTCGGGGCGCGTCGCGGCGAGGTGGTGCTCGCCACGAAGTTCGGGATGCAGGTCGACGCCGAACACAAAGGCGCCAAGCCCGCTTACGTGCACAGCGCCCTGGACGACAGCCTCCGTCGCCTGCAAACCGACCACGTCGATCTCTTCCAGCTCCATACGCCCGACCCCGACACGCCGATCGCCGACACGCTCGGAGCGCTGGGCGAGTGCATCGCTGCAGGCAAGGTGCTCGAGGTGGGATGCTCGAACTTCACCGTGCCACAGCTGCGCGAGGCCGAAGCCGTCACCGCCGACGGATCGGCGCGCTTCGTGAGCGTGCAGAACCAGTACAGCATGCTGCATCGGGGCCCCGAGCTCGACGTGCTCCCCGAGTGCGAACGAGCCGGGCTGGTTTTCTTGCCGTATTTTCCACTGGCATCGGGCGTGCTCACCGGGAAGTACCGGCGCGGTGAGCCGCCGCCGGCGGGCACGCGGCTGTCGGGAGTGAAGCAGAACAAGGGCCCGCTGTCAGACGACATCCTCGTCGTGGTGGAGCGGCTCACCGAGTTCGCCGAGCGCAGGAAGCGGACCATGGTGGAGCTCGCCATCGCTTGGATCGCGGCGCACGACGTCGTGGCATCGGTCATTGCCGGGGCCACCTCGCCCGAGCAGGTCCAGGCCAATGTCGCCGCCGCTGACTGGGTGCTCGACGACGGCGACGTGGCCGAGATCGACACCCTGCTTCCGCCGCCTGCGTGAGCGACTCGCCCCACGAGAAGCGCCGAGAGTCAGAATCTATGACTCGTATGGCTGAAAGTTCCCTTGGCGAACGCGAGGACCTTTGCGGGCCTTACCGAGAACACCAGGATGCTCTCATCAATATCTTGGTCATGAAAACAACCTTCACCTACCTGCCATTGCCATCGGCCATCCCACTTCTTGGCCCATGCCTCGGCGAGACGCTCGAGTATCTTGGCGTCCGTGACTCGGAAAGCTTCACCCTCGACGACGACGTCTAACCCTCGTACCCAGTCGTTACATCCCGTCGTCAAAGCTACGTGTTGATTGGCAGTCAGGTTGATGGCCTTCTGCTCGGCGGATCCCGTGCAGAAATGGATGGCCTCGTCGTGCCACACCACAAGGAGTGGCGTTACGTGAGGTCGGCCGTCGGCTCGGACCGTGCAAATCCAGAAAAGTTCGGCGTCCTCGATCACTCGGAGGGTCTCGTCCCATCCTGTGGCAACGGCACCCTGCTCACTGAACCGCTGGTCAAGAGTTGTCACCGGTGTTCTCATGAGCGAATCTCCCCTCTGATCGTTATCGGCCACGCGTCTCGCGTGGCTGGGGCATGGCCCGTGAGCCCTCCAGTCTTCCTGATTCCTGGTCGAGCGAGGTCCTGGAAATCGGGAATGCCTCGTGCTCACAGGTCCCGGCACTTCCCTCGCCTTCTAGAGACATTCAGGGACGCTGACATGAGCTGGCGGGATGCCCCGACTCGAGGACGCCGCCTATTGGCAAAGATCTGGGAGGTCTTGTCGAAGTACGCCTCTGCTCGGGACGGATACCGGATAAGCCAACACCGAGGGCAACCGACCGTTGGCCCCGTTTGTGACGACATATCGACCAGGGGGCAGCACAAAGCGGTAGGTGTCTCCACTGTCCACGTGCTGGATCGCCACTGCTCGGTCCCCGCTATAGACGGTCACTGTCGCCTGGACCTTGGCTTGCACCACCGCAACTCCCACGCAAGACCACGCTCTTCCTGTTAACACCCCGTTGGGACCCGCCCTGGGGGCGCACCCCGAGAGCACGATCCCGATCACCACAATGCCGAGTATCCGGTGATAGATCGTCACCACGGTGAGTTGACGGATCTCAGTGCCTTCCAGTTCCTCGGTTCCCGAATTATCCCGAGACGGACCTACCCGGCCTCGCTCTGAAGACATTCACAAACGTTGGCGTGAGATGGCGGCAGGTGCATACCCCGATCGATGACGGCGGTGGCCCGCCGCCCTCGGTCATCGATTTCCCTCAGCCTTAGGGTCCACCAGAGATTAACTCGCGAGGTATAGCCTGGTGGTGTGGAGCTGTCCTCCGACGAGCTGGCTGGCTTCTTCGACACAGTGCTGCCGCACCTGAACGAGAAGCAGCGCCGGGTTGTCGCGGGCGCCATGGTGGTGGCCCTCGGTCGTGGTGGTCAGGCGAGGGTGGCCGAGGCTTCGGGTCTGAGCACGTCGACGGTGAACACTGCGACCCAACAAGTGCGAACTGGAGTGGCGCCTTCTGAGCGCCAACGCGCCGAGGGCGGTGGGGATCGCCCGGCCATCGACAAGCAATCAGGGCTGCTCGAGGCGCTCGACGAGCTGGTGCACCCGTCCACGCGCGGCTCGCCCATGTCGGCGCTGCGCTGGACACTCAAGTCGACCTACGAGCTGGCTCGCGAACTCCAAGCTCAGGGATATCGTGCCTCGGCCGAGCTGGTGCGCCGGCTGTTGCACCAGATGGGCTACAGCCTCCAGGCGCCGGCCAAGCAGAACGAGGGGGCGGCCCACCCCGACCGTGACGGCCAGTTCCGCTACATCGACAAGCTGGCCCGGCGGCGTATGAAGCTCGGCGAGCCGGTCATCAGTGTGGACACCAAGAAGAAGGAGCTGATCGGCAACTACGCCAATGGGGGGCGCGAGTGGCAGCCGGCCGGTGAACCTGAACGCGTCAACGTGCACGACTTCGCCGATCGGGCCTTGGGCGAGTTCGCCAAGGCCATCCCGTACGGCGTCTACGACCTCTCAAACGACGAGGGCTGGGTGTCGGTCGGCGACACTGCAGACACGGCTGAGTTCGCGGTCGAGTCCATTCGACGGTGGTGGAACCAGATGGGACGAGAGCGTTTCCCCGAGGCCTCCACGCTCATGATCACCGCCGATGCCGGCGGTTCGAACGGACCGCGGATCCGAGCCTGGAAGTTTCACCTCGCCATGTTGGCCGAACAGACCGGCCTCGAGATCACGGTCTGTCACTACCCACCGGGAACGTCAAAGTGGAACAAGATCGAGCACCGTCTCTTCAGCTTCATCTCGCTCAACTGGCGCGGCCGCTCGCTCACCGACGTCCGCACCATCGTCGACCTCATCGCTTCCACCAAGACCAAGGCAGGACTGAGCGTGCAGTGCGCTTACGATCCGAACTGGTATCCAACCGGAGAACGGATCAGCGACGACGACTACGAAGCCATTGCGTTACGGACCCACAACTGGCATGGCGAATGGAACTACAGCATCGCCGCCTGAACCTCGCGGACTATCTCGCGGCGGGCCCTTACGACGAGGGACGCACGATCGGCTTATAGCCGGGCTCCTTCAGGAACCCGGCGTTCCCGCAGTAGAACCCGGTGGGCGGGGTCGGGGCAACCCGCTTGATCACGCCGTGCTGGACCTGGGCCAGGAGAAAACAGCCCGAGGGCACGCCGGCGGCGGGGTCGCTCGGTGGGATCAATCCCCCGGCGTTGAACAAGGTCACCTTGTTCAACGCCCGGACGAGGCCGGCCCGGGTGGGTGGATTGCCGGCCTGGGCGAGGGCTTGGACGAAGAGCTCGGCTGCCGTCCAGCCGAAGACCGACTCGATCTCGAAGTTGGGGTCGGATGAGACCTTCTTCATCCACTTGTCGAACAGCGCCACGGCGGGAACGGTCTTGGCATCCTGCCCGAGGTAGAGGGCGTCGCCCTGCTCGATGTACATGTTGTTGGCGGAGCTTCCTGCCAGCTTCAGGAGTTGGGCCGAATAGGCGGCGGCCTCGATGTTGATCGCCTTGAAATTCTGCTGCTGGAACTGCTTGGCCAGCGTGGCCGCGTAGTTGTCGGGCAGTTCCGTCGAGAAGAAGATCTTCACACCCTTGGCTCTCATGGAGATGATGTCTGGCAGGAAGTTCGTGTCGAACGGCCCCACGCCGTGGTCGTAGACGATCTTCCAGCCCGCCGCCTTCATGCCCGATTCCACGGCGTCTTCGTTCGCCGTCGTCGAAGCGGTGGCGTTCTCCCAGATGATGCCGACCTTCTTCACCGCCCGTGGGTACTTGCTGGCGAAGTACTTGAAGAAGTTCAGAGGATAATTGCCGATCGAGTTGGGAACAGGGCTGTAGAGGTTGGGGTCGGTGACCAGCCCCGGGCTGAGCGAGATGCCCACATCGGGCATATGGGCCAAATCGATGATGGGCTGCTCTGCCTCGTCCAGCAAGGAAAACCCACCCACCAAGGCAAAGTCGCTCTTGGTCTGGGCGGCCGTCTCCGTCGCCACCGGGCCGCCTTGGAAGGTGCTGTCCTGGGCGTCAAGGTGGATCTTCCTGCCGTTCACACCGCCCTTGGAGTTGATGTAGGCGAAGTACGCCTCGGTCCCCTCTTCGGCTCCCTTGAACAACCCCGGGATGGGAGACGAAAGATCGTCGACCTGGCCTACTGTGACCGAGTTGGCCGTGACCCCCGTCGAGAGTCCGGGGGCGCCCGAACCGTTCGGGGTTGACGTGACGGGACCGACCCCGGGGCTGCCCGACGACGTCGATGTCGAGCTCGGGTTGGAAGAGCAGGCGGCCAGCCCCACGGCGAGCACGCACAGCGCGGCCAGTAGTGCACCCCGCGGCGTGACCCCCCCTACCTGTGCATCTACCACTCGCGAGCGGACAAGCCCTCGATTCACACCTGGTCCACCCCTCGGTATTCGCATCCCCAGCGGGTCTACTCCCCTCTGGGAACCTCCAGCTTGCCACGCCGCTTGTGGCACGGTGGATCGCCGTTAGTGTCGCTCAACAATGGCGTAACCCGAATCGTTGAGGGTCTTCATGACCTGTCGGGCAATGTGGTCCGGAAGGGGCCGGACATCTTCCATAAGTGTGGAATATGCGGTGCGGACGCCCTCCGCTATGACTTCCATGATTTCATCATCGTCGGGCATCCACGGAGCGTAGAGGGGACCCCAGTCCCTGAGCGCCCACGGGGCTAAGAGGTGGACCCCGAGTGTTGGAATTCAGGGGTGATCGGAGGAAACCGCCGAGCACTCTGTCCGATCAGCGAAGGGAACCGCGAAGTCGCAGTCCGGCACGCTGTCTTTCGTCCTCGGCGGAGGCGCGAAGTAGGTGATGCGAATTCCCAGGTTGTTCGGTTGGACCCCTCGCCCCTCAGCCCAGGCGAGGAGAGATTCCGAGACGAGCTGCCACTGCGCCGCGCTCGTCTGGCCGCCGGGACCAAGGTTGATGAACGCCTCACGATGTGCTGGTTCGGTTCGCAAGGTGAGTTCGGGGAACTGCGTTGCCATGACCGTGGCTTCCTCGTCGGGCACGGGCCAGCACCATTCGAGCGGGCCGTCGCTTTCGTAGTTGACCCCGCCCCACCAGATGCAGAAGAAAGCACCAGCTCTTCCCTCCAGCTGCGCCAAGGTGCGTCCCTTGAGGAGCCCTATGAACTCCTTGCCAAAGGCCCAGGCGCCGGGCTCTCCCTCGACGTTGCGCTTCAGACACAACACACTGCGGCTGGGAATCTCTCTCGTCGCCACTTCGTACATGATGGACCTCTTTCCGCGTAGTCGTTTCACGACGAAGTCGGCCAAGTCCCGTCGGGCCGCGTGGTCGGTCTCTGCTCCCGACCAGTAGTCGGCGATCCGATCGGCGGCGATTTCGGGTTCCAGGTCGAGGATCACCTTGATCTCGGCGAGCGGGATCCTGAGCTGGCGCAGCGCGGCGATGAGGCGGGCCTGCTCGATCTGGTCGGTCCCGTAGAACCGATAGCCGGTGACGGCGTCGACCCGAGCCGGCAGCAGCAACCCCATCTCGTCATAGAGGCGCAAGGCCTTGGGCGACAGGAGGGAGCGTTGAGCGAACTCGCTGATGCTCATTGACTCCATGGCCGACTCCTTCGTTACCGGAGAATCTGTCCGGTGAGCCCAGTGTGCGGGTTCCCCCAGGGTGAAGGTCAAGGAGGTGCCAACCAGGAATGATTGGTGCCTTCTGATCCGTCGTTCGGACCTAGAACCCGATCTCGATGGTCTCAGAATTAGCCTCGCCCCATCGCCGACCAAGGGCCGGGTGGGGCGGGCTCGCTACCATTCTGCCTCAGCCGGGCCGGGCTTGGATCCATTGCCAGAGGGGTTCTCGAATGTCCACTTCCGCAACCGAATACGTCGTCATTCGCAGGCGGTACAAGCACGCCCCTCACGATGCCGTGATGTACGACGCAATCGTCGATGAGCGGCATCGATGGCTCATTCTGCGGCCCGGCGAACTGGTTCCTGAAGTCGCAGAAGCCCACCGTCCTGACCTGGTGGTCCTGCGCCCGTGGCTGGATCCCGTGATCGCTGCCCTCGAGGTCCGACTCGAGAACATCGGACGGGGCGCGGGGTCGTGGGTGAATGTATCAGCGTACGCCGACCAGGAAGAGCTTTCCCCCGACGAGCGCAGGCCGATCAGGCATCGCCTCGGTGAAGTCTTTGGCGCCGAGCTGCGGAACTGGGTCGACTACTAGTGATGCACAGACGCTGGTCTCGGTCCGTTGCTGGTTCTCTCGGTCGACGACATGACGAAGTGTCAACCGAACAGAGCAAGAACCTCTTCTAGGCGCCGCCGCTCTTTTTTGAGTCGCAGAACCTCACCGGTCAATCCGTTTCCGTCGACATCTCTGACGAATTCGGGCATCGCTTCACGGTATGCGGTGACTACGGCTCCGGTGGGACTGCGCTCGGCGTAAAAGGCGTAGTGGAGAAGCGCTCCGATCACTCCGAGCGCTCCCTCGGAGGGTCCGTTCACAGGTGGCATCAGGCGTGCCGTATGGACATTCTGCATCTCAAGATGGGCAGCCCCTCCATAAGGATCGGCCCCGGCGTATTCGACCCTGCCCACGGTGGCCATGACCGCGGCACCCATGCAAAGGAGACAAGGTTCGAGCGTCGTGAGGACCACATAGTCCTCGTATCGCTGGGTCGGAGGTAGCTGTGCCAAAGCGTTCAGCTCTGCGTGCGCAAGATGACTGTAGGAAAGCTGGCCCGAGACGGATTCTCGGACATATCTCCTGCCACTCCCTCGAGTCGCGATGTGGCCTTTCGCGTCGAGGACCACACATCCGACAGGCGTAGTGTTTGCCACCATTGCTTCCCACGCGAGATCGAGCGCCGCCCCCCACGGTTCACTCAGATTCCTCACGGCTGACATTCTGCATGGAGGCCGGTGGCCCGCTGTCGTGCCGCACCCCCGGGTAGCCACCTCGTCCTCTAAAGACATTCACGAACCGCTCCGCCACAGGCAGGGGCCGTGCCTTCCGACCCCCCACCAGGAGGTGACCCCACGATCTGAGATCTCTTATCCCATTGCCGAGCTACCAGACTGAGAACGGCGCCGCCGTGGGATAATGCGGTGGTGACCAGCGGACGGCTTGAGCGAGTCCTAACCATCGTCGTCGTGGCCGCGAACTTCGGAGTGGCGGGAGTCGTGGTGGCCTGGTACTTGGCAAGCAACATCCCGAGGCTCCCAGGATCGCCACTAACGTGGGCGGGCACGGAGTGGTTGTTCCTCGGCCTAGGCGTCGGAGCGACCTTTGGGGGGCTCTTTGCCGTGGTCCATATCGCTCGGAAACTGCACTCAGCGCCAAGCAAATGCCTCCCCTCGCACTCCTGATAGTTGGTGAACCATTGGAGTAGGACTTCCGCTGGGGCCTCGATGAAACGCCGGCAGGTGGGTGTGACACACAGAGAGGTGATGATCGTAAACGGCGCCACCGGGCTCGTGGGAAGATGGCCTGCGTGCGCCGGGCAGCTCGACGATCAATGCCATCGCCCCCGACGGCCGCGCGAGGGTGATGGCGCCTGGCTGCGAGTCCGAGGGTCATCGAGAATTTCGTCCGACGACTCAGGCCCGACCAAAGGCGCGATAGTGTTGGAGGTGAATCGCTATGATGGCACGAGCTCGCGAGCCCACCGTCGACGGGATACCGTGTTGGAGAACTGCACCGCATCGACTGTCCGGCGAGTCCTCCCCGCAAGCATGACCCTCGCCACGTTCTCGGGATTACAGGTCTCGGTCTATGGCGCAGCCGGGCGTCCAGATGGATCGACTCCTCAGAGACTTGGAGCCAATGGACGTCGACATCAATGGTCAGGTGTTCCGACGTGTCCGAACTAGCCGTCTGACTGTCCACCGGAATGCGCAAGGACCACACATCCGACAGGCGTAGTGTTTGCCACCATTGCTTCCCACGCGAGATCGAGCGCCGCCCCCCACGGTTCACTCAGATTCCTCACGGCTGACATTCTGCATGGAGGCACGGTGGCCCGCTGTCGTGCCGCACCCCCGGGTAGCCACCTCGTCCTCTAAAGACATTCACGAACCGCTCCGCCACAGGCAGGGGCCGTGCCTTCCGACCCCCCACCAGGAGGTGACCCCACGATCTGAGATCTCTTATCCCATCGCCGAGCTACCAGACTGAGAACGGCGCCGCCGTGGGATAATGCGGTGGTGACCAGCGGACGGCTTGAGCGAGTCCTAACCATCGTCGTCGTGGCCGCGAACTTCGGAGTGGCGGGAGTCGTGGTGGCCTGGTACTTGGCAAGCAACATCCCGAGGCTCCCAGGATCGCCACTAACGTGGGCAGGCACGGAGTGGTTGTTCCTCGGCCTAGGCGTCGGAGCGACCTTTGGGGGGCTCTTTGCCGTGGTCCATATCGCTCGGAAACTGCACTCAGGGCCAAGCAAATGCCTCCCCTCGCACTCCAGATAGTTGGTGAACCATTGGAGTAGGAGATTGTCCCCACGACGGACGAGCTCGCTACCTCGCCTTCCTTTCGGTCGCTGCGGCCTTTTTCGTTCCTGCGTTCTTGGCGTCCATTTTGTTGGTGACGTCTTTCACAGGTCGACGCGCTTGCGCGTAACCGGCCAGCTTCTCGGAGACCCGGCGCTCGAGGGCCTCGTGGTCCAGACCCGCGTCTTCCAGGATGTCTGCTGCCTGACTATCTCCGCGGGTCAGCCCGAGGAGCAGATGCTCGGTGCCTATGTAGTTGTGACCCATCTCCAGCGCTGAGGCGAGTGCTCCGGAGAAGACGGCGATCGCCTCGGGAGTAAACGGCAGCTTCTCCTCCGGTGCACCGGGGCCGCGCTCGGTGCGGGAGTCCACGGCGGTCTCTGCTTTGTCCACCGAGAGGTTCGATTGATTGAGGACCTGGGCAGCCACGCCTTCGGGCTCCCGGTAGAGCGCCAGAAGAAGGTGCTCTGTCCCTATTTCACGGTGGCCCCACTCGCGTGCGATGGGCTCGGCCTCTTTCAGCACATGCCGGGCTCGGGGGGTAAATCGTTCGAACGTGGGAGCGTTGAGTCCGAGCGAAAGTCTCACGGTGTGCTTCTGCTGAGCAGCCTGCTTGGACACGCCCAGGGCCTCTCCGATCTCAGACCAGGAATGGCCGGCGTGACGGGCTTGGTCAACGAAGTAGCCCAGAGCCGCGTCGCCGACCTCGGCCAAGTTCCGGACCAGGACCGACGCCACCCCTAACCGGCTCAGTGGCTGGGAGTCTTCCGCGTCGGCCTCAACGAGGTGGATGACGTCTTGCAGGGACGGGGTGGGTGTCATTCGTCAACCGTACCTTGACGTAGTATCGTCAAGCGCACATTGACGATACGGCCCTTTGGGATCACGGGCGCTGTCCCGTCTTCCACCACACACGGGCGTGAGCGGACGGGCGCGTCCTTGATGATCAAGCGACCAAGCGGACGAGACCTGCCGCGGTAGGAGTAAACCCGCACGACTGAAGGTAGAAGCGACTCAGGGCGGCGCCCTCGAAGTCGACGTGTAGCCATTCGCAACCCGCGGCTCTGGCACGTTCCGTGGCGATTGCAACCACGGTGGCCCCGATGCCCTGCCGCCGAACCCTCTTGGCCACTGCCGTTTCCATCAGGAAGGCGTGCGCGCCACCGTCCCAGGGCACATTGACAAAGCCCACCAACTCGCACTCGCCCTGGAATGCACACACCCATCCCAGGCTGTGTGCCGTGACCTGGTGTAGCCAATCGCGGGTCAAGACCTGGTGCTCGAAGGCCTCGGCGTGCAATCGGTTCACGCTCTCGTTCGAGAACTCGCCCCGCCATTCGAATTGGTTCGCCATTCGCCCATATTGCCCGACTCCACGCGCTCGGCGAAGAAGGCTGGGAGCCGAATCCACGGCTGGGCCACGTCCTGCTGGGCCGAGGTGCAACCTCCTGTCCTGGCCTAATCTTGTGTCTCCGAGCGGGAGGGCGCGTCTTGACGACCGAGAACGTGGTGATCCTCTTCACCGACATCGTGGGTTCGACCGAGCTGTCGCAACGCCTGTCGGCCGACGCCTCCGACGAGGTCCGTCGGAGCCACTTCTCGATCCTGCGCCAAGCGGTGGCGGAAGCGGGTGGCACCGAGGTGAAGAGCCTTGGTGACGGGCTCATGGTGGTCTTCAGCTCTCCTTCGGCTGCCCTGGCCGCCGCGGTGACGATGCAACAGGGCGTCGAACAGGACAACCGCGGCCGAGAACACTCGGTCGGGCTGCGGGTGGGGTTGAGCACCGGGGAGGTCGGGAGGGAGGACCACGATTACTTCGGTGACCCGGTCGTCGAGGCGGCCCGGCTCTGCGCGGCGTGCGAGAGCGGGCAGATCCTGGCCGCCGACGTCGTGCGACTCGTGGCGGGGCGCCGGAGCTCGCACAAGTGCCGGTCTCTCGGGGAGCTGGCCCTGAAAGGACTACCCGAGCCGGTCGAGACGGTCGAGGTCGTGTGGGAGCCGATCAGCGGTGCCGACACCGGGCCTTCGATCCCACTACCGAGCCGACTGGCCGCCCGACCAGCCGTCGGTGTCGTGGGCCGAGACGCCGAGATCCACGCGTTGACCGACGTGACCAAACGTGTGATCGCCGGCGAAGGGCGCCAGCTGGTGCTGATCTCGGGCGAAGCTGGCATGGGCAAGACGAGCCTGGTGGCGGAGGCGGCCAGATCTGCATTCGACAGCGGGGCATGTGTGCTTTTCGGCCATTGCGAGGAGGACCTCGCCACCCCGTACCAACTATTCGCCGAAGCCCTCGACCACTACATCACCCATGCCCCCGAGGACACGCTGCACGCCCACGTCGCCGCGAACGGCTCCGAGCTGTCCCGGCTCTCCCCCGCCTTCGCCCGGCGGATCCCGGACCTCCCTCCATCAAAGGCCACCGATGCAGACACCGAACGTTTCCTGCTCTTCGCGGCGGCGGTGGGGTTACTGACAACCGTGTCGCAAGACCAGCCTGTCGTGCTCGTTCTCGACGACCTCCAGTGGGCCGACAAGGGAAGCCTGCTGCTGCTTCGCTACCTCGCCGCGGCCGACCAGTCCATGCGGGTGCTCGTGCTCGTGACCTATCGCGACAACGAGCTTTCGCGCACACATCCACTGTTCGAGACCTTGGCGACGTTGCTCCGGCAGGGCGGCGTGTCACGAACCGAACTGACGGGGCTCGACGACTCCGGAGTTCTGGCGATCATGGAGGCGGTCGCGGGCTATGCCTTGGACCACGCCGGAGTGGGCCTGGCCCATGCTCTGTACCGCGAGACGGACGGCAACCCGTTCTTCGTGGGCGAGGTGCTCCGCCACCTGTCAGAGACGGGGGCGATCTACCAGGATGCGGAGGGCCGGTGGACGACCGAAGCCACCCTCGAGCAGATGGCCCTTCCCGAAAGTGTGCGCGTGGTGGTCGGCGCGCGGGTCGGACGTCTGGGACGAGACAGCGAGCTCGTACTGTCGATGGCCGCCGTCATCGGTCGCGATTTTGATCTGGATGTGCTGGCCCGGGCGACGAACACTTCGGAGGACGAGCTCCTCGACATCCTTGAAGCGGCAGCGGCCGCAGCACTCGTGCGTGAACCGACCGATACCTCGGGTCGTTACAGCTTCTCCCATGCCCTCATCCAACACACGTTGTACGAAGACCTTGGTCCCAACCGTCGGGCCCGGGCACATCGAGTGGTGGCCCAAGCCATTGAGGATCTCTGCGGAGACCGGCCCGGGGAGCGGGTCGGAGAGCTGGCTCGTCACTGGACAAAGGCGACGCAGCCGATCGACCTGGACAAGGCCATCGGGTACTCCCAACAAGCGGGCGACGCCGCTCTCAGTGCTCTGGCACCGGCGGACGCCATGCGCTACTACACCCAAGCCCTCGAACTGTCCGCCCAAGCTGACGCTGTCGATCCACGGCTCGACATCGATCTTGCCATCGGGCTCGGCACCGCCCAACGCCAGGCCGGAGATGCTGCATTTCGAGAAACCCTTCTGGCAGCTTCTCGCGATGCCGCCGCCCTCGACGACACCGATCGGCTCGTGGCGGCGGCACTGGCCAATGACCGGGGATTCTTCAGTGCCGTCGGAGCCATCGACGCCGCCAAGGTCGAGGTTCTCGAGACGGCCCTTGATCGCCTCTCGTCGCCCACCCCCGAGCGCGCCCTCGTGCTCGCCTCGCTCTGCAAGGAACTTGCCTTCGGAAGCACGCTCGAGCATCGACAAGCGTTGGCCGACGAGGCGATTGCAATAGCGCGCTCGCTCCACGACGACGCCATCCTGCTACGTGTACTCAACCTCGTTCGCGTCCCTCTCATTGCGCCCCCCCTGCTCGAGCCGTCCTTGACTCGTACCGCGGAGGCCCTCGTCCTGGCGGAGAGGATCGGTGACCCCGCCCAGTTGTTCTGGGCATGGGGATTTCGTGGCACGGTCGCGGCGAACGCGGGGATGATCGAGGAATTCGACCGTTGCCTCGAGAGGCAGCACGTGATGGCAGACAGGCTCAATCAGCCCATCTTCACCTGGGTACACACCTGGATCCGATCCCTCCGGATTCAGTTCGAGGGTGACCCCGACGAGGTGGAGCAGATGGCCACACAGATCTATCAATTGGGTATCGAGAGCTCTCAACCAGACGCCGCCGTCTTCTACACCGCCGCCATTCTCCATGTGCAGGCACTACGAGGAACCATGCTCGAGATACTTCCGATGATCGAACAGATGGGGACGGCGACCCCCGATTTCTCACCCGCCTTGATCGACGGGATACGTGCCTTTGCCCTCGTAGAAGGAGGGCGCACAGAGGATGCTCGTCTAATTCTGGAGCGCTTTGCCGCCATTGACTTCACTCTGCCGTTGGACGCCGTCTGGTTCGTCGGCATGGTCGCGTACGTCGAGGCAGCCATCGAATGCAGAGATCCGAGATATGCAGGGCCCCTGCTCGACAGACTGGCGCCATGGGTGGACCAGTGGTGCACCGATGGGGGTGCGACCACACAAGGGCCCATCGCTCTGTTTCTCGGCGGGCTTGCGACGGTCCTGGGGCGCTTCGAGGACGCCGACTCGTATTTTGCTCGATCAGCCGCAATGTGCGAACACATGGGCGCGAGGTTCTACGCGGCCCGCACCAACCTCCTGTGGGGGAGGATGCTCGCCGAGCGGCGCGCCCCGGGTGATATCGACAAGGCTCGCGCCCTCCTCACCGAAGCGCACGCCGCCGCGGCGACGAGCGGGTACGGGAACGTCGAAGCCCGGGCGGCCGAAGCGTTGCGCCTGCTCGAGGTCTGACAGACGAGCCCCATCGGGCCCCGTCGATGCATTGTGCGGGGCATGCCCGTCCCTCCTCGAATGACGGTAGGGGTCAGACGCGGGACCTGACGCAGGCTCGTCCGTCGTCGAGCTCGCCCGCGGACCGGTTACCCTCCCGAACAGCACCTTCGCCTCGGTAGCGTGAGGCCGATGAGCGATCCCTTGCACCTCCCCCACGGTACGTCGACAGATGGTGTCGACAAGGTCGTCGTCACCCCGGAATCGGCGGGCTGGACCTACTCGGGGGTTCGGGTCGTAGAGCTGGCGCCGGGCGAGTCTCGATCCTTCCCCACCGGACCCGAGGAGATGTTGGTCCTTCCGCTGACGGGCTCATGCACCGTCCGGGGCGAAGGATTCCAATTCGAGCTTTCCGGGCGCCGTGACGTCTTCAGCAGGGTCAGTGACTTCGCCTACGTGCCCATGGGCACCGAGGTCGACATCGGGAGCCTCGACGGCGGACGTTTCGCGTTGCCGAGCGCACGGGCCACGCGCCGGCTCCCACCCGCCTACGGTCCCGCCGAATCCGTCCCCGTCGAGCTCAGGGGGGCAGGAAGGGCCACCCGGCAGCTGAACAACTTTTGTGCACCGGCGACCTTCGCCGCCGACAAGCTCGTCGCGGTCGAGTGCATCACGCCCGCGGGCAACTGGTCGAGCTGGCCACCGCACAAACACGACGAGCACCGAGTGGGCGAGGCGATCCTGGAGGAGATCTACTACTTCGAGATGGCCGCGGCGGTCTCGGGAGCTACCGACGGGAACGGGAGGGGATTCGCCCTCCAGCGCCTCTACACCTCTGACGGGGATATCGATCTGTGCGAGGAGGTCCATCACGGTGACGTGGTCCTCATCCCCCGCGGGTACCACGGGCCCTCCATGACGGCGCCCGGTTACAACCTCTACTACCTCAACGTCCTCGCGGGCCCGGGTCCTGAGCGCACGATGGCGTTCTGCGACGATCCCGCCCACCGCTGGATCCGGGAGACCTGGGAACACGAGTCCCCCGACCCGCGTCTCCCGATGACGACCGCGTTAGGCCCGACCAGCTCACTTTCGTGAGGCAGGTGACGTCCTAGGGCGGATCCGAGGCCACTCCTCCGCGTGCCGTGGGCGGGCGAGGCCCGCCGGCTCCCGGGGCCGGCGGGAAGCCGCCCCCATCACAAACTCAGCGACTCCCCCTCGAGGAACATATCGATGTCGGTGTGGCGAATCGGGAACGAACCTCTGCAGTGCGGACAACGCACGTAGACGTGTTGGTCCGTCATCTCCACGAACTCCGGCCGGAGGATGACCACTCGCCAACACAGCCGACAGAGCCTCGACCCTGGCATCAGCGATGCGTGCTTCGTGCTCATCCGCCGGTCACGCAGACTGGCGTGGGTCATGGGTGCGTCACGTGGGTCTCGTTCCGGCTTGGGACACGCTCAATGATGCCCCCAAACCACGGTCCCAGAAACCGTCAAAATTGAGGCTCACACCCGAGCAGGCCGTGCCAATCAACGGCTGGGGTCAAAGTGATCCGAGTGTTGGCTGGGGCGCAGTTCTCAGGTCTGGGAGGCCTTCGGGGTCAACCCTCCGGCGGTGTCACCCGAACGTGCGACGCACGATGCGTCAGGCAACCGGACCGGCTGAGGTGCCCTCCACGATGAAGCTGGTTGTACAGGACGCGGGACCGAGGGGAAAGTAGACGCTCACGTACCACACTTGGTCGATCGACGGCGCCGCAAAGCTTCCTGCCGCGCTTCCGGCCTCACCGGTCGTGGAGTTTTCGCTGTAGAACACCCCGTTCCCGGTGACTTCGAACTCGTAGGGCTGCGACCCCAGGTCGGATGTGATGCTGTAGGCCGCCTGGCTTCCCGGTTGATAGTCGTGAGCCGACATACTGAGCGAGCACGATGGCGGTTTCGGCTGGGCGGGCGGCGTCGTGGGCCGCGGGGCTACAGCCACCTTCGCGGGTGACGTCTTGGACGGTGTGCTCGCCGGCTTCGGGACAGTGGCCGCGGCTTTGGCACCATTCGTGGTGCTCCGAGTCGGAACGGTTGCGACCGGCGCTCGGGTGCTCGGGACCGGCGTGGGCGAGGAAGGGAAGGTCGGAACGGGCTGCGCCTGGGCATCGGCCGCGGACAGCGTTATCGGCCCACTAGCCGACTTCCGCAAGACCGCCCACGTAGCCGTCATGGCACCGCCCCAGATAACCAGGATCACCAGCGTCACAATGATCCGTTTCGTCGTGATGAGCTTCGTCATGGCGCCAGCCACCGGCACACAACACCAGAGGGACGTCGTCGAAGACAGGTCGGGTCCGTGCGCCTCGGGAACCGAACGTCACTCATGCTGTGCCTCCGACTCCAAGCGCCGCCACGTGTCACCGGGTGCAGCGATCACACGCGCTCCACCGTTTGCGAGCCCCATGCTCGTGCTCAGACGGTGACAGCGCGGGATCACCACGCTCCCAATGGCGGGCCAACCTTTCGACAACGATGGGGTGACCTCGACCCGGTCGACGGCGAGATCGGCGGCCGGCGTCGCACCGAGCCGGCCTGTGGTCCTCAAAACCCGGTCAGCACCTCACAGGGAACCCATACGAGATTCCAAGGATTCCTCAACTCCCGTCCTCCACAGTGAGTCCCGGTGACCAGCCCCCCGGGGGGTGCAAGTCGAGGCTCCGCCGCCAGGGGTTGCACTTGCGAGGGCTGGTCACCACCAAGGAGCGCCACATGCCCCTCTCCCGGGGGCACCCCGTCGGCACGCAGCTCAGACACCGGGTGTGGCGGTGATGCGACCCCTGCGGACGGCCTCGACCAGAAGTGCGTAATCCCGCTCGTTCTGATCGGCATAGGCCACGGCAAACCGGGCGATGGCGTCGTCGAGCACGCCTCCGTTTCCGGCGTACCCTGCAATTTCGGCCGCGGCGCCGGATCGGGCGTGGGCCCGAGCCAGGGCCCACCCACACAGCTTGGCGTAGCCCACGAGCCCTCGGGCCCCGAGAGAAGCGGTGTCCACGGTGCCCTTCATGTCGCGCAATTGCCTGACGTAGAAGTCGGTGTCGCCGGCGCTGGCCCAACCGAGGAATATGTCGCTGGCGGCCTGCATGAGGCGTTGTCCGCCCACCACCCGACGGCCGCCCGATCGAGGAGACTCCGCCACCGCCTCGCGCCGTCCCCGACCCGCGGCGGTGCGCGCCGGGCGCCGGACCACGTACGGCGCTACCACCGACGTCCGAGCCTCCTTCACCTGGAGGAACAGGGGATCTCCGACGTCGCTCATGAGCAGGGCGATAAAGCAGCGCGTCCCCACGCTTCCGACCCCCACGACCTTCGAGGCCAGGTCCACCACCTCGAACCGCTCCACCAGGGACCGACGGTCGTTCTCGAGAGAGACCGGATACTTCGCCAACACACCCCGGACGACCTCGGCATGCTCGTCGATGCCCTCGTGGGTCACCAGGGGCGGATGATCGGCGATCCGCCTCGCTCCCCCGTCGGTACGCACCGTCAGTTCGGGGAGCGCCGCCCGAGAAGTCTGGTTCCGGGCTCCTGCAACCGCGGACCGCACCGGCGCCGGAGCCCGGCGACCGAGCGTGCGCAGCGCGCCCTTGGCGTCGACACGCTCGTACCAGACCTTGAGAGTGCCCATCCCCGCGAATCTCGTCATGTGACGGCGATAGGCACGTGCTGCGGCGAGGGCCGCATCCGATTGGTGCTCCGAGCCGAGCCCCGACACCCTGCCGATCACCACCGCGCTGGCCGCGAGGCGCTTGAGGTCCCACTCCCAGGGCCCCGGCGTGGTCTCGTCGAAGTCGTTCACATCGAACAACAACCGGCGCTCGGGCGAGGCGAAGACGCCGAAGTTTGCCATGTGGGCGTCCCCGCACAGCTGGACGTACACGCCCGTCGACGGGGTGCGCGCCAGATCGCACGCCATGAGGCCGGCCGCCCCGCGCATGAAGGCGAATGGCGACTCGAGCATCCGCCCCCAGCGCACGGGGACCAGAGCCGGGATCCGCCCCGCGTTCTCGGCATCGAGCAGTGCGATGGGATCAGGCCTGTTGGCCGGCGGTTCCCACGCCCCGTGGCTCGTGCGCGGCACGACGGTGCGACGTCGACGTCCGGTCCGACGCTCCCGGTCCCTGTGAGTCTCAGGCATCGGAGGCGGCCCCTCACTCGTGCGACTGTGGCAAAACGGTACCGGGCGCCGCCCCCGAAGGGAACGGCGCCCGGTACACAAACCGTTTTGTCTCGTGCCACGCTGATGCCAGCCGGCATCTCGTGGCGCACGGGGTCAGGCTGCGCCCTGCTCCTCGCCCTGAGCCTCCTGGCGCAAGATGGCCTCGACGTTGAGCTCGATGCGGACCTTCTTCCCGACGACCACGCCACCGGTCTCGAGCGCTTGGTTATAGGTCAGTCCCCAGTCCTCGCGGTCGATCTCGGTCGAGGCCGAGAAGGCCACGGCCTGGCTGCCCCACGGCGTGGTGTTGGCGCCGTCGAACTCCACATCCAGGACCACCGGTCGTGTCACGTCGCGTACCGTGAGGTCGCCGGTGACCTTCCAGCCGTCCCCGTCGAGCGCTACCGATGTGCTCTTGAAGGTCAAGGTGGGGTACGTCTCGACCTCGAAGAAGTCGGCGCTGCGCAGGTGGGTGTCACGCTGGTCCTGGCTGGTGTGGACGCTCGACGCATCGATCGTCACCTCTACCGAGGACTCCTCGGGAACCTCGGCGACGGTCACCGATCCCGAGAAGCTGGAGAAGCGACCCCGCACCTTGGTGATCATGAGGTGGCGGGCGATGAACTCCACCGTGGTGTGGGCCTGGTCGAGGTCGTAGACGCCCGGGGCGGGGACGGCGGCGCCCTTGTAATCGCGGGTCAAGCTCGCTACCGGGCTGGTCGTGGTCATGGTGTTACCTCCTGAGATCTTTGCGTCCCGTACTTTTGACTACACAAGCATCGTACCTCTAAGTAGTTGCGTCGTCAAGTAATAATTTCCGGCACGGTCCGAGGGTGGGTGGGGCGAGAGGCAACGGGGGTCCCAGGCTGCCGGGGCCGGCACCGCAAAGCAGCCGACCTGGCCCAGACCCCCGGGGGGGTCGGGCAGCCCGGATCGGGGGGTTCCTCGAACCGGGGCCTCGAGCCGGGCCCGGCCCGCGCCTCAGGCGGGGGTCAGGCGCCGAGAGGAAGCGGGAACTTCTCGACCAGCTCGTGCGCCGGTACGGGCCGGGAGAACAGGTATCCCTGGGCGAAGTCGCAGTCGAGGCGACCCAGCGCGTCGAGTTGACGCTCGGTCTCGACTCCCTCGGCGATCACCTGCAGGCCCAGGGCATGCGCCAGCTTGACCACCGCGGCGACGATCTCGGCCCCTCCCCTGTCCACGCCGAGCTCGTCGACGAAGCTCTTGTCGATCTTGAGGATGTCGAGTGGAAAGCGCTGGAGGTGGCTGAGCGAGGAGTACCCCGTCCCGAAGTCGTCGATGGCGAGGGTCACACCCAGGTCCTTGAGCGCCCGCAACACCCGCAGCGCGGAGGCGGCGTCGTTCATGAGGGCGCTCTCGGTGATCTCGAGCGTCAGGTTGGCAGGGGGCAGACCGGTGTCGTCGAGAATCCGCTCGACCGTCGAGATGATCTCGGGGTGGTCGATCTGGCGAGCCGACAGGTTTACCTCGACCGCACCACGGGGGCCGCCGAAGCGGTCGGCCCGCCACATGCACAGCTGGCGACAGGCCTCGTGCAGCACCCACGCTCCGATGGGGATGATGAGCCCGCTCTCCTCGGCGACGGGAATGAACCGGTTGGGGGCCACGAGCCCGTGCTCGGGATGCTCCCACCGCAGCAGGGCCTCGACCCCGACCGCCCGGGCACCGTTGATCTCCACCACGGGTTGGTAGAAGAGCCGGAGCTCTCGTCGTTCGAGAGCCCGGTGCAGGGAGTGCTCGGTGTTCATGCGGTCCAGCACCCGCATGCGCATGACCTCACCGAAGACCTCGACGGTGCCTCCGCCGCGTCTCTTGGCCTGGTACATGGCGGCATCGGCATTGGAGAGCAGCGGCGTGGCCTGGGTGACGCGGGCGCTGGTGCAGGCCACGCCGATGCTGGCCGTGATGAAGACCTCGTTGTCGGCGGCGGCAATCGGGGCCGAGAGCGCGTGGAGAGCCCGTCGCGCGAAGGCCACTGCATCGCCCTCGGCGTCGTCTCCGTCGAACAGGACGAGGAACTCGTCGCCGCCCAGCCGGGCGATGACGTCGGCCGTTCCATCGGCCGCCTCGAGACGACCGGCCACGGCGACGAGAACCTCGTCGCCCACTTCGTGACCGAGCCCGTCGTTGATGGCTTTGAAGCGATCGAGGTCGAGGACGAGCACGGCGATCGAGCCCGGAGCGCTCTTGCCCTTGGCGAGGGCATAGGCAAGCCGGTAGGTAAAGAGAGTCCGGTTGGGCAAGCCCGTCAACGAGTCGTGCAGGTAGGCGTGGGCCAAGGCCTCTTCGGCAGCCTTGTCCTCGTCCTGGTCGTAGAGGAATCCGCCGATGCGCTGGTCGGCTCCGGACCCGGTGATGTAGGCCGAGCCCAGGACCTGGACCTCGTATCCCTCCCGGTGCAAGAGGTCCAACTGCCGCGGTCGTGTCCGCCTCACGGCGTGCGGGGCGCGGCCCAGCGACTCGAGCTCGTGCAGGACCGCACCGTGATGACGTTCGGGGATCAAGAATTCGGTGATGGGCCGACCGAGTACTTCGTCACGCGACCACCCGAACAGCACCTCGGACTGGCGGTTCCACTCGGTCAGGACTCCGCGTGCGTCGGTCTCGACAAAGGCATCACGGGACATGTCGAGCACGTGCTCGATCCGAGCACGGAGGCCGCTCACCAGCAGTTCGCGGTCACGACCGTTGCCGACACCGGTCAACGGGTCCCCCATCCGCTCTTGCACCTAGACCCCCGTGCTGTCGTCTGTGTCGTGCGGACCGGTGCGCAGTCGCGCACACTGGGTCGGCTTTATCGACGGGCGCCCGGCGTCCGATGAGCAGGCGGCAGGGGCCGGGCGCGCGTCATGGTATTCGTCTGTGCTTTATGTGGTCAATGCAGCGCATGTGAAAATAGTGAAGACATTGAGGGTATTCATGGATCCTCTCCCTGATATCACTCTGCGTCGCTGCGCCACCCGCATGGGAGGGGATGTCGCCACCTCAAGGCGGGCTCAGAGCACCGGGCGATGGGTTGGTCGCCACTGAGGTTCCCGCCTACGGTGCCGAACATGGTCGTCGTCACCGGAGTGCGCCAGAAAGAGGCGTGGGATCGCGACGTCATGCCGCCGGTCGAACGGGTCCGGCCCGGATTGTGGTCGATCCCCGTGCCGATCCCCGACAACCCGCTGCGCTACGTCCTCGTCTACGCCTTCGAGCTCGACAACGGGGTGGCAATCGTCGACGCCGGCTGGAACACCGAGGATGCCTGGACAGCGTTGAACAATGGTCTGGTCGAAGCCGGCGGGTCCATCAGAGACGTCCAGGCCGTGCTGGTCACCCACATCCATCCCGACCACTACGGCCTCGCCGGGCGCGTCCGCGAGGAGTCAGGTGCGTGGATCGGCTTGCATCCCGACGATGCCGAGATGCTCGAGGCGCGCTACATCGAGACCGACGACCTGCTTGCCCGGATGCGCGAGTTCCTGGCCGACGCCGGGGTGCCGGCCACCAAGCTGCCCGACCTCAACTTCGCCTCGATGATGATCCGGGGCCAGGTGACCATGGCGGTGCCCGACGTCCTGTTCGAGGACGGCAAACGCGTCGACGTGCCGGGCTGGGACCTGCAGACGGTGTGGACGCCGGGACACTCGCCCGGACACGTCTGCTTCTACAGCGAGCAACACCGTCTCCTGCTGTCGGGGGACCACGTCTTGCCCCGCATCACCCCCAACATCGGCGTGCATACCCAGCAGTTCCCCAACCCGCTCGGGGAGTACCTGGAGTCGTTGCTCAAGTGCCAGAACCTGAGTGTCGACGAGGTCCTGCCCGCCCACGAGTACCGGTTCGCGGACCTCCGGGGCCGCCTCGACGAGATCATCACCCACCACGCCGATCGCCTCGCCGAGATCGAGGGGCTCATCGCCGAGCACCCCGGCTCGACCGCGTGGGACATCTCCGTGGCACTCAGGTGGTCGCGCCCCTGGCACGAGATCGCGGACTTCATGCAGCGCGCCGCGGTGGGCGAGACGCTGGCCCACATCGTGTTGCTCGAGAACCACGGCCGGGTGCGCCGCCAGGGCGGCACCCCGTCCCGGTTCTATCTCCCCGACCAGCGCTGACTCGGACCAGGACCGACTCCAACCAGACCGGCTTCCTTCGCTGTTCAGGGAGCGTCCTCGGTCCCGGTCGGCCCGCCCCACTTCCGGTGGTCGCGCCGGCGGCGCATGACCACGTACCCGACGACTCCGAGGACCACGGCCCCCAAGATGGCCAGGGAGTACACCCCGACGGTCTTCGCCACCGCCGCGTACGACGTGCCCGCGCCGTACCCGATCAGCACGAACGTCGCCCCCCACACGATCCCGCCCACGGCGTTGTAGGCGAGGAACGTGCGATAGGGCATGCCACTCATGCCGGCGAGCCCGGGCACCAGGGCCCGCGCCAGCGCCAACCATCGCCCCAGGAACACCGCCGGTCCGCCCCGGCGGGCCAAAAGGTCCTGGCCCCGACGGACACCAGCTTTCCCCGCAGTGGTCGGTGCTCGACGAGCCAGGGGCCCAGGAGCTTGCCGACCTCGTATCCGACCGAGTCACCCACGATGGCGCCCACCACGATCACCACCAACATGAGCACGAGGTCGACATGGTGCAAAGAGGCGAGGACCCCGCCGATGAGGGCGGCGGTCTCGCCCGGGATGACGAAGCCGAGGAGTACCGCCGCCTCGCCGAAGACGAGCAGACCGCACACCACATAGGCGAGGGGCCCGTGGAAATGCTCCAACCACGACCCCACGCTTGCGATCAGGGTCGAGCCCCCCGAACGAGAGGTGCTGCGGTCAGCGGGCCCAGGGAGCCCAGGAGGCGCTCACCCAGGTTCGACGCCGACACGCGGGGCAGGTCATGAAGCGGGTGTAGCCCCGACCGGGCCGCCACAGCCAGATCGGCAGATGCAACATCAAGAACTCCGTCATGTGGATCGCCGAACGCCCCCCACAGGTGGAGCAGTCGACCGTGATCGAGCTGAGGATCCCCTTACTGACCCCGGTCGCATGTCGCGCGGTGCGCGCTTGGAGGCCCGTTCGAACGAGAGAGGCGGCGGCGGCTTCGGCGTCGTGGTGGCGGCGGCACGCGCTTCCGCCGAGAACAGCGCGTGCTTCCCCGGCACGTCACGCTCGGCCGCACGGCGAGGCCCGCCCTCGTCGCGTTCTGCCGGCGCCCAGAACAGGGCCCGCTTGCCCAGAGGGTCAGGGGACTCCGTCATGGCGGTTCTCTTGTCTTTCGCCCGGCGCGCTCAATGCGCGGGACGCAGGTCGGCGTCGAGCTCGCGAGCGATGGTGCGATAGGCCTCGGCACCGGGCGAGGTCGGCGCGTGCTGGAGGATGCACCGGCCCTGGGCGGGAGCCTCGGCGAACCTGATCGACTTGCGGACAGGTGGCTCCAACACGTTCAAGCCGTAGCGGGACCGGACGTCGTCGAGGACCGCCCTGCCGTGACGGGTGCGCTCGTCGTACATGGTGGCGATGACGCCTCGGACCTCGAGATCGGCGTTGGCGAACATGCGCACGTCGTCGATCGTCTCGAGGAGCTGCCCGACGCCGCGGTGGCTCAGGGCTTCGCACTGCAGGGGGATGAGGACCTCGTTGGCGGCGGTCAGTCCGTTGATGGTGAGCACGCCGAGCGAAGGAGGGCAGTCGATGAAGATCACGTCGTACTCGTCAGCCACGGTGCCGAGCGCCAGGGCGAGGACATGCTCCCGGCCCGTGCGGGTGAGGAGATGGACCTCCGAACCGGCGAGGTCGATGGTGGCGGGGAGGATGTCGAGGCCGTCGACACTGGCAACGACGCGACGCGCGTCGGCGGCCTTCATCTTGCGCACGAACACGTCGTGCAGCGACTGATGCAGGTTCTCGGGGTCGATGCCGACCGAGAACGTCAGACAGGCCTGAGGATCGAGGTCGACGAGCAGCACACGGCGACCCATCTCCGCCAACGCGAAGCCGAGGGCGTGCACGGTCGTCGTCTTGGCGACGCCCCCCTTCTGGTTGGCTACCGCCACGATCCGCGCCACGAGCGGAGTCTAGACACCGTGGTGCGAGTGGGCTGCAGGTCGTGGCCACGATCCTCGGGCGTCGAGGGGAACGCCGAGAGCGTCGAGAATCAGCCGCCCGGTGGTCGCTCCGGTCGATCCAGCTTGGCCAGAAGCGAACGCAGCCGACGCAGCTCTGGTGTCGTCAAGGCCGAGAACGAGGTGGGTGGCTGACCCAGGATCTTGCGGACCTGTGCCAGCGCCTCCTCCCCGCTGCGGGAGAGGGCGACCATCTTGACCCTTCGATCGGTGGGGTGCGACCGCCGCTCGGCCAGACCGGCCGCCTCGAGGCCGTCCACCAGCGAGGTCACGTAGGAGGGATCGCAACGGAAGTATTCCGCCAGGTCCCGCATGGGGATCGGCTCGTCGGGCGAGAGTTGGAGGAGGGCCTTCAGCCCGCCCGGCGCCAGACCGATGGCGTCGCAGGCCTCGTGGAAGCGCTGCTGGCCTTCACGCCCGAAGACGAGTTGGTAGAGCGCCTGCCAGGCTTCGCCCGCGGCGGTCTCTCGCTCTCCTCCCTGCTCGGGTCCCCCGTCACTTGACATCTTTAGACCTTTTAGTAATCTTAAGCATCTCGGCCACAAGTATCAACCTTTGATGGAAGTCTATAACTGATGGCTCAAGATGGTGCGGAACAGGCGTTGATCGAGCACAGGCACGCGGGGCTCGCCCTGGTCCTGATCTGTGCGGTGCAGATGATGGTGATCCTCGACGGGACCATCGTGAACATCGCCCTGCCATCGATCCAACACCAGCTCCACTTCTCCGCCCCGGGCCTCGAGTGGGTCATCACCGCGTACACGCTCACCTTCGGGGGGCTCCTCCTCCTCGGCGGTCGGAGCGGGGACCTCTTCGGCCGGCGCCGCATGTTCACGATCGGCGTCATCATCTTCACCGCCGCCTCGCTCCTGGGTGGATTCGCCACCGACCAGCTGTGGCTGATCGCGGCCCGGGTCCTCCAGGGAGTCGGGGGGGCGATCGCGTCGCCCACCGCACTGGCGCTGATCCAGAACAGCTATCCCGAGGGCCCCAAGCGCTCGCGCGCCATGGGCGTGTACGCGGCCATGTCGGGCGCGGGCGGATCGCTCGGGCTCCTTCTGGGGGGGATCTTGACCGACGTCGCTTCGTGGCGCTGGGTGCTGTTCGTGAACGTGCCGATCGGCGTAACCGTCGCCATCCTGGCGCCGCGGGTGCTCGGCACCACTCCCACCCGGCACGGACGCCTCGACCTTCCCGGGGCCATGTCGGTCACTCTCGGTATGGCGTCGCTCGTCTTCGGCCTGTCACGGGCCGCCACGGCAGGCTGGTCCGACCACGACACGGTGGCCGCGTTGGTCGTGGCAGTGATCCTGCTCGTGACGTTCGTGGTGATCGAGAGCAAGAGCCCCCACGCCGTCATGCCGTTGCACATATTCAAGGACCGCAACCGAGCGGGCTCCTACGTCATCATGCTGTGCCTGGCCGCGGCGATGTTCGCCACGTTCTTCTTCATCACGCAGTTCGTGCAGAACATCCTCGGCTACAGCCCCCTCAAGGCCGGGTTCGCCTTCCTGCCCATGACCATCGGGATCGGGGGAAGCGCCAACATCATCTCGCGCCTGGTGGGCAGGATCGGACCCCGCCGGCCCATGACCGTCGGCCCCTTCATGGTGGCCGGTGGCCTCATGTGGTTGTCGTTCGTGGGAGTGCACGCCGCCTACATCTCGATCGTCGGGCCTCTGCTGCTCCTCGCCGTCGGCATGGGATCGACCTTCGTCCCGCTCACGCTCACCGTCATGTCCCGGGTACCGCGGGGGGAGGCGGGCCTGGCCTCCGCGCTGCTCAATACCGGCCAGCAGATCGGCGGGTCACTGGGCCTGGCCGTTCTCGTGACGGTGGCGACCAGCGTGACGAGCGGACGTCTGGCCTCGATCGGACACACCGCTAGTCGGGCGCAACACGCCCTCGCCACGACCGGCGGCTATGACGCGGCATTCCGGATCGGTTCGTTGATCGCGTTCGTGGGGTTCGTCCTGGCCTTGACCGTGATCCGGACCAGCAGCCATCTCCCCGCCGCCGTGGCGAACGTCGGTGCCGGCACCGAGCCTGAGGCTGCTGTCGCGTAGTCCCCACCGATCGCCGGTGCCGAGCGTGTCAGGGGACTGCTCGACGATTGCCCCTCAGGCGATCGTGCCCCCGGCAGGAGTCGAACCCGCAACCTGGTGGGTAGAAGCCACCCGCTCTATCCAGTTGAGCTACGGAGGCGAAGACACAGGTCAGCTGTGTTGAGGGCTGCCCGATGAGGACCAGCGTACTCCGTGTAACGTGACAATCCTGGGTGTTCGGCGTGTCATGCTGGACCCGCACGGTGGCCGTAGCTCAGATGGTTAGAGCGCCAGGTTGTGGCCCTGGAGGTCGGGGGTTCAAGTCCCCTCGGTCACCCCGACGGCGTCGCGAATACCTCCCCGATTCCGGGGAGCATTCGCCTACACTGCGCCGACGCGCCTCTAGCTCAATGGCAGAGCAACGGACTCTTAATCCGCAGGTTCCGGGTTCGAATCCCGGGGGGCGCACGACCAAATTTTTTGGCTGGGCTGATCGTTGCTGTTTGCCTTGATGCTCGAGGAGGGCGCTCGTTGTTCGGACCCCCACTCGCGATGCGGCCATTGACCGCAACTCGGGTCTCGGCGGTGGCGCTGAGAGGCCGCGATGCGATCTGACGATCGGCCCACGGTGACGAGCCCGGTTCCCCGGGCGGTGTGGGAGTCGGTGCTCCGTTCCGATCGCAACGCCGTGGTCACGCAATCCCTCGAGTGGCGAGACGCGGTCTTCGCCACCGGCCGGTACCGGGACGCCAGCCTCCTGTACGACTTCCCATCGGGCCGGCAGGTGGTCCTGCCCTTGGCCCGGCACCAGATGTCTCCCCCCGAGACCTCGGTGGCGTCATGGCCCCGGGACTGGGGGGTGGGTGGACCGATCAGCCCCGAGGGAATCACCCCGGGCGAGGCTGCCGCTGTGCTCTCGGACGTGACCGGTCGGGCCAGGCTGTCCACCGCACTCAGGTTCCGCCACGACATCGACAAGGCCTGGTTGGCGGGGGCCCGCCAGTTCCGAGTGGAGGAGAGCGGGTGCTACATCCTCGACCTGGCCGGGGGTTTCGACCACATCTGGGAACACAAATTCCGGAACAAGGTCCGCACCGCGGTCCGCAAGGCAGAGCGCTCGGACCTCGACATCGAGGTGGACCGGACGGGGCGACTGCTCGGCGTGTTCTCCGAGCTCTACGAGAAGTCGATGACGCGCTGGGCCGCGGCCCAGAACCAGCCGATGTGGCTCACCCGCTGGCGGATGCACATGAGCAACCCCACGTCCCCTCGTCAGCTGGCCCTCGTGGCCCGACACTTCGGGAAAGGCTGCGCCACATGGGTGGCCCGCTCGAAGGGCCAACCCGTCGCCGCCATCATCGTCCTCAGTGCCGGGTCTTACGCCAAGGGCTGGCGACGCGCCATGGACAAGGAGCTTGCCGCCCCTCTGCAGGCGAATGAGCTGCTGGACCGCCTCTCCATAGAGGAGGCATGCCGAGAGGGATACCGCTTCTTCGACCTGGGAGCGGCCGAGGCGGGAACAGCTCTGGCCGCCGCCAAGGAGAAGCTTGGTGCGACCCTGCAGCACAACCACTTCCTGCTCGCCGCCCACCCGGCGGTGGACACCGCACGCCGGGTCTCGCGCGACGTGGCCAAGAAGATGACGGGGTGGGCGTGAACCGACGACCGCACCACCGGCTCGGGACCGTCTAGGGAGAGGCCCTCGCCGCCGAGGACAGGGCGCCGCCGCTCTGGCCGTGCTTGGGCGCGTAGATCGCGACCCAGTCGATCAGCATGTCGACCTCACGGGGTGTCGCGGCCGACGGGCACGTTCTCCCCGAGCCGTTCCCACACCCCCACACCTGCTGTTGCAGAGCCAGGTGCATGGGCACCTGCTCGTGGTTGGCCATGGTGGCCCACGTCTGGCCGTCGACGGTGTAGGTGATCGTCGTCGGGGTCACGATGACCCCCCAGGTGTGCCACTGCGTCAGGTCGATGGGGGTGGCCTTTGACTGGGTCAGATATCTCTTCGCCGCCGTGCCCCATGTGAGGGTGGCGGTCGACTCGTCGGTGCCATTGGACTCGTTGAAGTCGATCTCCGGTGGCCAGTTGTCGCTGTTGGGCCACAGCAGCATCACTTCGGTCACGCCGGTGGCGGAGGTCACTCGGGAGCGGACCAGGTACTCGCCGTCGGTGAGCACGCCACTCGGCCACAGGTCGATGCCGCCCTCCACCCACGGACTACGGGGTCCGGCGTGGGCAGGGTCCTGGTAGGTGCGCAAGGTCAGAGCTCCATGGCCCACCGTCACGTGTGACGGGTCCCACCATCCTCCCTTATCGGATCCGGCCTGGCCCTGGTAGGGGTGCCAGCCGCTCGGGAGAGACGTCCCGGTGAAGTCTTGGGCCACCACCAACTGATAGCCAGATGGTGCACGGGGGGGCACGGGTTGGCGCGTGGTGATCGACAACGGGGTGATCGAGGCAGGACTCGTCGTGAAGACGACGACGGCAACGGCCACACCCAGCACCACGACCAGGCCCGCGATCAGCTCCAACCGAAGACCCCGACGACGCCAGGGACGACTGTGCGCTCCTCGTCCCATGCGTTCAGTTCCTCGCCGTCGTCGCCACCATGGGCCCTTGGGGGCGGAGTCGGCGGAACAAGAAACGTGCCCGGGTTCGCCGGACTGCGTCCATCTTCCCCCCCGCTGTGCCTCTGATCTGCTGATTAGCTTGCCATCTCGAGCCGGGGCCTGCGAAAACGATTCCGAGCCCGAGGCGTCATCGGCGGTGCCGATGACCCGGTGCGAGCACGACCACCCAGTCGATCTGCATGTCGACCTCAGAGGGCGTCGCGGCGGAGGGGCACGCCCTGCCGGAGGTGTTGTTGCACGCCCACACCTGCTGTTGGAGGGCCAGGTGCATCGGCGTCTGCTCGTGGTTGACCATCGACGCCCACGTCTTGCCGTCGACGGTGTAGGTGATCGTGGTGGGAGTGACGATCACCCCCCAGGTGTGCCATTGCGTCAGGTTGACCGTGGCCGGGGTGAGGGTCCTCGACTGCGTCATCTGAGGGTGCGACGCCGAACCGTAGATCAGGTGGGCGGTGGACTCGTTGGTGCCGTTGGACTCGTTGAAGTCGATCTCCGGTGGCCAGTCGTCGGAGTTGGGCCACAGGAGCATCACTTCGGTCACACCGGTGGCGGAGGTCACGCGCGCCCGGACGAGGTACTCGCCGTCGGTGAGAACCCCTGACGGCCACAGGTCGATCCCGCCCTCCACCCACGGACTGTCGGGCCCGGCGTGCCCCGGATCCCTGTAGGTGCGCAGGGTCAGAACTCCTCCGCCTACCGTCACGTGTGTCGGGTACCACCATCCCGCTGTATCGGACCCGGCCTGGCCGTAATAGGGATGCCAGTCGCTCGGGAGACTGGTGCCCTTGAAGTTCTCGGCCAGGACTCTGTGATATCCGACCGGCGCGTTCGGCATGGCCTTCCCCGAAGGCCGCATCGCCGCGCCCGCCGGCGAACCCACCATCAGGGTCGAAGCGACGAGGACCAAGGCCAACGCGGCTATCGGCCAAAACACAACCCGACGCAAGGGTTTCATCCTGGTGATGGCGACGATCGTAACGTGCCCGACGGCGCAGTGTTCGACGGGCAGAAGTGCGGCGACCACCTGCGCAAACACGAATGGACCCTGTCGCCGCCTCAATGATTCGATCCGTCTCCGCCCGTCATCTTCTGGACCAGGGCACGCGAGAGCTGCCGTCCGCTCTCGATGACAGGGTGGGCAGCGAGCAGGAAGTGGGTGAAGTGCAATGTCGCCCCCAGCTTCTCCTTGAACGCCGCCAACGCCGATCCGGGCCACGCCCCTCCCATGTCGTAGAAGCGGTAACCGTCCCGGCACGCCTCCTCGATGACGAGCCGGTGCAGCCACTCGTTCGCCCGCACCGGATTGGCGCCTTCTTTGTCCATGGCACCCCACCGGTACTGCACATAGGCGCCGGAGCTGAGGACGACGATGGCGGCGACAGGCCGGCCTTTTGCGCGAGCGACCCACGTGGCACAGCCCTTCCCGAAGTGGGTGGCGACCAGGGCCAGGTGGTGACGTGACGTGGGGTTGATCCAGTTGGCCCGAGCCCGCGTCAGCCACAGTGGTTCGTGCTGGATGGACGTCCAGCGAGGGACCGTCTTCTCGTAGAGCTCGAAGAACACATCGAGCAACCGCCCCGTCCGGTCCACCTCGACCTCGAGGTCCGACCGTTCCGCCTTGCGTATCGCCGTGCGGGCCGTGCCCCGGAATTTGTGCTGCCAGACGGCATCGAATCCACCCGCCAAGTCCAAGACGTACCGGCCGCTCTCCTCCACCCGGAACTGTCCGGCCTCTTGCAACCACGCCTCGTCGGCGTCGTGCCGGAGTCTGATGGCGGCGGCCAGTCTGCCTCGTCGGGCCACGTCGGAGAGCACCGCGGCAGCCTCAGCCGAGGTGATACGACCTTCGGAGCTGATCGGTCCGCCCAGCCCCCACGCCCGTGGCCATGACGCAATCGACGTGTTGTTCGGGCACAGTCGGTGCCTGGCCATGGGCAACACCACCTGCCGGCCCGATGGGAAGTCGTACAGGAGGCTCGCGTCCCGGTACCGGCCGCTGGCGAACACCGCATCGCGCCACTCGAGCGACTGCGTGACCACGGCGTTGCGATCGGAACGGAGCACCGACTCCCACACCGCCCGGGGAACCGGGCTCGTCACGGTGGGTCGATCGTCACCCCCGGGCATGTCGGCCTCCTGGTCGATCAGGCACGAGCTCGGGCGGAGTCATGACACGACCAGGCGTCAGGGCCTGACCGGTCGGAAGCCGGTAGCGAGCGAACGGCCTCATTAGGCGTTTGCTCACTTGATGTAGTTGGCCCGACGCAAAGCATGGTGCGGAACATACCATTGGCCACTCCCTGACCGCCCCGCGTGGCGATCGTTCACGCAAGGAGTATGCTGCTCGGTCCCGGACGGTCTCCATGGTGCCGGTGGAATCGAATGGGTGCCACACCCTACGGACGAGAGGCTCGGGCCGCTTGAACCGGCAACTTCTTGACGGTGTCGCGCGGGAAGACGAGACCGCTGCGAAGAAGACTTCCGACCGCGGCGCACCCGTATCGGAAGCAGTTATTCGCGACGAGCTGGTGTGGGCGAGCCCAGGGTTGGCTGCCGTCGGGGTCGTCTGTTGGCACGCTTCGATCCCACAGATCCACCCGTACTCGGCCGGCGCCGCCGGCCTGGTCACGCATCTTCCGACGCTGTGGTGGTTGGGGCTCGTCCTCGTGATGGCCGCGGTCGTCGTCGAATTGGTCCGAGAGAGACCCCGCCTGGGGGCGATGGTGGTGTGCATCGTCTCTGTGGCGTTGGTATTGCACGGCACCCTTCCCACGTCAGAGGTGACGCCTCGGTTCGACTCCGCCTACGACATCGCCGGTTTTGCCGACTACATCGGCCGCTTCGGCCGGACGTTGCCGTATGCCGATGCCCGCATGTCGTGGCCGGCCATGATGTCGGCCACCGGAATGTTGGCACGGGCGATGCACGTGCCGACCCTGTGGTTCGTGCGCTGGGCGCCGCTCGTTCTGAACCTCGCTTATCTCGTGCCCATCAAGGCGATCGCCAACGTGAGCCTGCGCACCCCGCGGGCCCGGTGGGCGGCCCTGCCGATCTTCCTGGCGTCCAATTGGATCGATCAGGACTATTTCTCCCCCCAGGCCATCGGACTTCTGCTGTTCCTGGTCATCGTGGCCATCACCATGCGCACCTTCGCGACACGAGGCGAGCAGCCCAAAGTGGTGCGCTCGTTGATGCACACCAGGCTCTACGGGGCCGTGATCCCGCCCGTCCTGCGCCTGGCCCGGCTCCCCTCGAATGCTTCACCGGGCGAGTTGGTGGTCGACGACACGACCACCGCCCAACGCGCCGCGTTCTTCGGTCTGGTGATGTTCCTCATCGCGGCGGTGGTCGTCTCTCACCAGTTCACTCCCTTGGCGTTGATCGTCATATTGCTGGCACTGTCGGCGGCGGGCCGCACCACGCTGAAATCGCTGTGGGTGTTCGTCGTCGTGCTCGTGTTCGCCTGGTTGTCGTGGGAGGCGAAGATCTACTGGGCGGGGCACCTCCGAGAGATCTTCGGCGCCGTGGGCTCCATCAGCTCATCGCTCAATTCGAGTGTCGGGAGCCGACTCGACAAGGTCCCGTCGGGACGGATCGACGTCCAGTACGCGCGGTTGGCGGCCTCGCTCATCACCTGGTTCGGAGGAGCGCTGGGCTTCTATGTGCTGTGGCGTCGGGGTCGGACCCTCTGGACACTGGCCATCGTCATGGTGGCTCCTGTGACCGTCGCCGCCGGTGTCAATTACGGCGGGGAAGTCGCCTTGCGGATCCTGTTGTTCAGCTTGGCTCCGGGTGCGATCCTCCTTGCCGCACTCCTGGACACGCCGTCACTGCGGTGGCCGCCGGTCGTCGCCTGCGTGATCATCGTCGGCCTGATGGTGGCGCTCTTCCCCGTGACCCGCTACGGCAACGAGGCGTTCGAAGCGATGGCGCCCGGCGACGTGGCGGCGGCCAACTGGGTCCATTCCCACGTGCCTTTTGGAGCGACCCTCTGGGTGATCAACGGCGACAACCCCCTCGCGGCCGAAGGTATCCAGCGTTACGACGAGGCGACGCTGCCCGGATCATCCTTCACGTCGGAAGCGGCCTACAAGACCACGATCAGCCCCGTGAGGAACGGTGACTGGATCTATCTCTCACGAAGCCAAGATGAGTACGGGATCTACTTCCAAGGCGACTTTCCGCAGGATTGGATCCGCGATTTCGCCTCATGGCTCGTCGGGTCGAAAGAAGCGCGAATTGCGTACCAGACGTCGACGGCGTATGTCTTGCACGTGACCGTCCACACGACCACCAAGCGGGCACCATGATGAAGCGTGAGCTCGACACCCGTGTCATCGTCGACCTGATTGCCTTGATCTTGTGTGCCGCCGGTTCGGTCTTCGCCCTGTCCCACACCCACGGGCCCGTCGCGGCGTTGATCATCCTGGCGGGCTCGGTGCTCGGATGTGGCTGGGCCATCACAGGCTGGATCGACACCCGCGACGCCGCCTATGCCGCGTCACTGGCCATGGCGGCGGGGTTGGCCCTGGTCATCGTGGTCAGCCTGGTCTCCATCGAACTGGCGTGGTGGCACCCCGCGATCGTTGTCGGGGTGATCTCGGCCATCGCCGCGCTCGGCAACGGCGGGCTCAGCTACCGCGACATCCAACGCGAGGTCGGGCCGTGAAGGCACTGGTCGACAACACGCTCTTCGGGGTGGCGGTAGTCGTCCCACTCCTGCTCGTGCTGAGCGCCATCACGGCGCTGCACGCGATCCCCGCTCACCCCGGCGTGGATCGCCTGCACCGTCGCTTGCGCCTCTGGTTGGTCCGATCGAGCTTCATCCTCGTCCCCGTGTTCACCGCCGTGGTGGCGTACCGGTTCGTGCTGCGATGAGCGGGCTCGGTCGATCCCCTGCGCCGGCACTCGCCTCTCGGCCTGTCCGGGGAGGTCCGGGCTGATGCCGTCTGTGCTCATCATCGGATCGGGACCGGCCGCGGCCGGTGCCGCGCTGGCGCTGTCACGGCGTGACGATGTCAAGATCATCGTGCTCGACGTGGGGACGCGCCTCGAGGAGGACACGCGGGCCCTGGTCGACGTGCTGGCCGGTGCGCCCGCAGACGCCTGGTCGCCGACGATCGTCAAGGAGATCAGCGTCCGGCCCGTCGCGTCGGGCCCCGACGCACTGCCCCAGAAGAGGACCTACGGCTCCGACTTTCCGTTCCGCGATGTGGGGCAGCTCGCCGGAGTGACGGCCCAGGGCAGGGCCAACGAGACCGTCATCTCGGGGGCGTACGGAGGATTCAGCAACGTGTGGGGTGCACAGGTCATGCCCTTCACGTCGGCTTCGTTCGACACCTGGCCGGTCGACCGGCCCGAGATGGAGCCGCACTACCGGGCGGTACTTTCCAATCTTCCCTTCGCGGGGGAGGAGGACGACCTCGCCGAGCTGTTCCCACTCCTCACCCGGGCGGTGCCCCTGCCGACCCTGGCACCGCGATCGTCCATGGTGCTCGACGCCTACGCTCGCAGTCGACCCCGGCTTCGCCGTCTGGGGATCACGATGGGGCGGGCCCGGCTGGCCTTCGAACCCTCGGGATGCATCCGGTGCGGCTTGTGCATGACCGGATGTCCGTACTCGCTCATCTACTCGGCATCCCAGACGTTCGACGCCCTGCGCCTGCAGGGTCGCATCGACTATCGCCCCGGTCTGGTCGCCTTCCGTGTGGGCGAGGACACCGAAGGTCCGCACGTCTGGGTGCGGGAGCGCTCCACCGGCGAGCCGCTGTGCTTCCGGGCCGACCGCGTCCTCCTCGCCTGTGGTGCCATGGGCACGACACGACTCGTCCTCGGGTCGATGCAACACCCGCCGACGACGCTGACCCTTGCCGAGTCCGTGCAGTTCGCCCTGCCCACCGTGTCACTCCGACCGACCCCTGACCCTCGGCTCCGCAGCGAGTTCACCCTCAACCAGTTCAACATGGTCGTCGACCTCGACGACCATGGGCTCGACGTGGCGCAAATCCACTTCTACCCCTACAACCCCGCCTACCTCACCGCGCTGCCGTCCATCCTCGACACTCCGCTCGCCGCGCCGCTCACCGCCCAGTTGCTGCGCCGGCTGACGGTGGGTCTCGGGTATCTGCCGTCGTGGGCGTCCCCCCGGGTTCGCGTCACCGTGGGCCGGCGGTCGCCGGAGACTGACCTGCCCGATCTGGTGGTCTCCCAAGACGACTGGCCCCGACCACCGATGCTCGGGGAGGTCCTGCGGAGAATGTGGAGGGCCGCTCCCCATCTCGACCTGTGGCCCGTGTCCCCTCGTCTCCTGGTCTCAGGAGCAGGCAAGAGCTACCACTTCGGGGGGAGCTTCCCCCACCGCCGCGCCGGGGCGCGGCCGGGGCCCGCGCTGAGCACCGATCGATGGGGGCGGCTCCCGGACTGGGAGCACGTCCACCTCGTCGACGCGTCGGTGTTCCCCTCGGTTCCCGCCACCACCTTTACCTTGACGATCATGGCCAACGCGCATCGCATCGCCGAGGAGTCGATGGAGATGGCCGATGAGCGCTGAGCGGCCTCGCGTCGCCATCACCGGTGCCACCGGCTACGTCGGATCGTTGCTCCAACGCCGTTTCGAGGCCGCCGGGTCTTCGGTGGTGGCGCTGGTCCGGTCGGGTCGCGGCGCCACCGCGTCACGCCGGCACTACGACATCGCCGAGCCCCCGGCCCCTGACCTGCTCGGCGACGTCGACGTGCTGGTCCACTGCGCCTGGGACCTGTCCCTGGTCGACCCGGACGCGGTGTGGTCGGTCAACGTGGCCGGCACCGAGCGCCTGCTCGACCTGGCCCGCCGTAGCGGCCTCCAACGGATCGTCTTCATCTCCTCCATGTCGGCCTACGAGGGGACCACACAGCTGTACGGCCGAAGCAAGCTCGCGGGCGAGCGCGCCGCCTTCGACAACGGCGCCGCCGTCGTGCGGCTGGGCCTCGTGTACGGCCCGGGCTGGGGAGGCATGGCGGGTTCGCTGAGACGCATGGTGGAGCTGCCGGTCACGCCCCTGGTCGGCGCCAAATCGCGGCAGTTCACCGTGCACGAGGACGATGTCGTGGAAGCGGTGGTCCGGGTGGTCGATGCGCCGTCGGTGCCGGCCGTCGCCTTGGGCATCGCCAACCCCGACCCCGTGCGGTTCCGCGTCTTGCTCGAAGACATCGCCGCCGCCGTCGGCGCGACGCCGCGCTTCGTTCCCGTACCGTGGCAGCTGCTCTACGCCGGGCTCCGCGCCGGCCAGGCGCTGCGCCTGCCCCTCCCCTTCCGACCGGATTCGCTCCTGGGCCTGGTGCGTTCAGCGCCGGACGTGCCCAATATGGAGGAGGTCGAGGCGCTCGGCATCAAACTTCGGCCCTTCGACGTGAGCTGACAGCTCGGCTCGAGCCCGCGTCGGATGGTTATCCGGGGCGGGCGGCGATGACGGCCGCCGGTCGTCGGAGCACGAGATCCGCCCGGCCGACGATGTGCCCGGCGGCGGCCAACGACACACCGATGACGATCGAGGCGGCGCGGGCGAGCCCCCACAGGTCGCCGCGCAACGCATCACGGCAACCCTGGGTCGCCCCGCGCCGCACCGCCTGGAGGACGAAGGCGCGCTCGGCCGAAAGATTGGCAGCCCCGGCCATCTGCTCGAAGGCCTCGACCTTTCCACGATTGACGAAGAAACACCGCCGCCAGAAGTACCCCCAGGTGACGCGCTCCGCCACCACGAAATGCCGCACCACGGCCTGGGGCTCGAACAGCAGCACGTCGTTCGGTCTCTGATCGGCCAGGCGGTGGCACATGTCCATGTCGTCGTGGTTGTCCGAATGGAACCCGCCGATCTCCTCGAGCGCCCGGCGCCGGACCGACATGTTGGCGCCGATCAGGTGGGCGAGAGGCCCGAGCGTCTCGGGCAGGCCCAGGTAGCTGCACCCGAACACCCAATCGAACTCGAAGGGGAACCATCCCGGACGCCGCGTCTCATAGACCGGCAGGGGTGCTCCACCGATGGCGACGACCGATCGGTCCTGGTACGGGGCCAGGAGGATTTCGAGCCAATCGTCGTCGGCCGCGGCGTCGTCGTCGAGAAAGGCCAGGATGTCGCCCCGAGCGATTTCTGCCGCGGTGTTGCGCGCCGATCCCAGATGGCCGTCGTACCTGTTGGCGACGACCGCCACGGGCAGATCGCCGCCCGCCTGCTCCTCGGAGAAGTGCTCCCTGGTCCGGGCCAGAAGCACATCGTTGTGATCGATGCAGATCACGATCTCGAGCGGGCGCTGGGTCTGTCTCCGGACCGAGTCGACGGCTTTGAGCAGGAGCTCCCAGCGATCCTCGGTATAGGCACAGATGATGACCGATACGGACTCTGTGGTCCTCGCCGATCCCTCCACGCGTGCCAGCCCCCCGGCCCCGGCTCCCGCTCCCCCAGGGTCCACCCCCGAAAAATTACTCACTCCACGAGCGCGTGGACAAGTTCCCGCGGCCGGGCGATGCGGACACCGTGTTCGCGGGCTTGCCCGTGGAAACACCTGATGGAGCACCGAGATGTGCGCTGATCCATGGCGCGACGCAACGCCAAGGCCGTCGGATCGTCTCGGGCTTCCGCCGGGACGCACCGTTGGAAATTAATTCTCCGAACAAAACCGGTGCCTGCTCCGTAGCACAGCGTGTGGCTACCCGACGCAGGGCTGATGGGAACCACGCGGCGCTCGAGACTGAAGTCTTTTCTATGGGCAACGACCGGGCTTTATCGCTACTACCGCTCATCTATCGCGTATCGAGGTCGACCGCCGTCGATCGATCAGTGTCCACGATCCGTGGTTTATCGAGCGGACAGTGACTTTTCCATCGCGCTATGTGACCTAGCCATTCGACAGCAAATATCACCGGACCACCTGCTCCAAGGCGAGAATTGCCACCTGTCCCGAAACGGTGAAACCGTCTACACTCAACGCTCTGCCACCTGAAGTGGGTGAGACCCACATCGAGTGGTTATGGCGGAAGAACGGGGATTTCTAGATGACTCATCACGATTGTGAGAGCCGACGCCTCAGTTGGACGCAGCGCAACGCCGTGGCAGCGACGCGGGTACGACCCCCGACCCCCCCGATCCACGGCACGCGCCGGCGGGGTCGGGGATGACATGACGGTCGAACCCGCCCACCCCATGGTCGACTCCGCTCCCTCTTTGGTCGTCGCAGCCCCCGACCCTATTGACGACGTGTTGGATCCGTTTCAGCCGACGCACGTGCACGGCCCGTACCGTGCCGATCGGATCCTCGCCCACACACCGACCATCTCGGTCGTGATGCCGGCTCGGAACGAAGCGGAGAACCTGAAGCTGATCTTGCCGCGCATCCCGACGTGGATACACGAACTCATCGTTGTCGACGGACAGTCCAGTGACCGGACCGAGGACGTCGCACGAGCGGGATGGGAAAACGTGAAGATCGTGCGTCAGGAGGGGACCGGCAAAGGCGACGCCCTGCGGCGGGGCTTCGCCGTCGCCACCGGTGACATCATCGTCATGCTCGACGCCGACGGGTCGACCGATCCCGCCGAGATCCCGCGCTTCATCGCCGGCCTCCGCACCGGCGCCGATGTGGCGAAAGGCACGCGCTTTGTCGTGGGGGGAGGCAGTGCCGACCTGACCCGGGTTCGAACGACCGGCAACTGGCTTCTGACCCGGCTCGTCAATGTTCTGTGGGGAGCAAAGCTGAGCGACCTCTGCTACGGGTACTTTGCGTTCTGGCGCGATGTGCTCGAGGAGCTGGATCCCCGGTGCACGGGGTTCGAGTTCGAGACGCTGTTGACGATTCGATCGCTGCGCGCCGGGTTGGTGATGGTCGAGGTGCCCAGTTTCGAGGCGGCACGGTTCACCGGCTTGAGTCAGCTGCGGACCATGCAGGACGGAATGCGAGTGCTTCGTACCATCCTCGCCGAATGGATCAGACCGTTTTGACAGCCAGGGCACCCACCACCAAACGAGTGCCCACCATCGCGGGCGTACCCACCGTCGACCCTGGCGCGCCGCCGGCGAAGCACGTGCCCATGAACGCCATGAAGCGTCGGTACGACTTCTACCGGACGGCACGGCGCGTGCCGGAGAACCGCGGCGTCCTTCGTCGCCACATCATGACGCCGCTGATCGGAGAGATCCCCAGCCGGGTGCCGGGCCTGGCGTCCATCGATCAGTACGTTCGGGAAAGGGTGTTCGTCCAGGACCTGCAGCTTCTGAACGAGGTCCTCGGTGCCACGGCCTGCTCGGGCCGGTACTGGGTGTGGTCCGGCATGCTCCTGGGCTGGGCCCACGAGGGACGACTCCTGCGTCACGACCTCCGGGACGCGGACTTCGCCTACGCGGATGAGGACGAACAACTCATCCGCGCCGGGCTCGACGCGCTCGTCGGGGCGGGCTTTCGACGCGGCTTCAGCCTTCCTAACAACGCCAGCGTCCTGACCGAGCACACGGTGATCCGCCATGGGGCCCGGTTCGAGTTCTTCCGCATGTCTCCGATCGAATCGCACTGGGAGTACTACGTCTACGGCACCCACGAGCGACGACCGATCCAACTGACCGCCCGCGTGCCCCAACAACAGCTCGAGCTGTTCGATTTTCTCGACCGGTGCTGGATGAAGCCAGTGGACCACGATTCGGAATTGACGCTCCTGTACGGAGATTGGAGAACGCCGGACCCGAATTGCGAATTATCTCGACCAGGGAGGCGTGGTCCGGCGTGACGAGTGGACCGGCGGGTGACAGCGGCTGCCCCCCCGCTCGCATTCTGCTCGTGTCGTTGCCGGATGTGCCTTGGCGGCACCGGGTGCGGTCGTGACCTGTGAACCCGAGAGCGCGCCATTTCCCTCGGTGGTGGGAGGGGTAACAGGGAGGCCCGCGCACGCGCGTCCCAGCCTCTGGCACCAGCCGCTGTACCGGAACTCGACCGCACTCCTCGTCAACACGGCAGGGACGTCGCTGGTGGGGATGGCCTTCTGGGTCCTGGCGGCTCGGCGCTACCCGGCCAGTGTCGTCGGTGCTTCCTCCGCCGTCATCTCCGTCATGCTCGTCCTCGCCAACGCGGCGGAGCTCAACCTCACCAGCGCCATGGTCCGCTTCTTGCCGACGGCGGGGCGACAAGACCAACGGTTCATCGTCCGCTCCTACGCCACGGTGGCGGGGTGCGGCGTCGTCGTCGGCTTCGTGGCCTTCCCCTTCATCCGGCACCTGAGCCTGGTCCACCAGTTGTTCGCCCTGGGGCCCTGGGGGGCGATCTGGTTCGCGCTGGCCATCGGCGTGTGGTGCTTGTTCGCGCTGCAAGATGCCGTGGCCATCGCCCTGCGCGGCTCCACCTGGGTCGCGGTGGAGAACACCAGCTACGGCCTCGTCAAGGTCGTCGTGCTGGTGGCAGTGGCAACCACCCTCCCCAAGCTCGGGATCTTCACCTCGTGGACCATCCCGATGGTGCTCACGATCCCGGCCATGAACCTGGTCATCTTCGGTTCGCTGTTGCCGGCGCACCGGCGGGTCGGAGGCCTGACCGAGGTGGTGTCGCCCCGACGGTTCCGGGAGTTCATCACCTTCGAGTACTTCACCGGCCTGCTCGGAGTGGCGACGTCGACCGTCATCCAGCTCTTGGTCCTCATCCGATTGGGAGCGGCGGAGAACGCCTACTTCTACGTGGTGTGGGTGACGACGAGTGCCTTCGACATCGCCCTGTTCAACGTGGGGTCGTCCCTCGTGGCCGAGGCGGCCCGGCAGCCTGAGCGTCTGTCGAAACTCACCCGCGACCTCTCGCGCCACCTGGTCATGCTGCTGGCGCCGGTCATCGTGCTCCTCGTTCTCGGCGCACCGATCCTGCTCCGGGTGTTCGGGTCGGTGTACTCGGCCCATTCCGTCGGGCTCCTGCGCTTGCTGGCTCTGGCCGTGGTGCCCCGGATCGCCATCACTATGTGGATGAGCATCAACCGAGTGCGCATGCGGGTGGCCCGGGTGTTCGCCGTCCAGGCCACCCTCACCGCTGTTCTGATCGCGGCCTGTGCGGTGGCGCTCGACATCCGCCCGAGCATCAACGTCATCGGCCTCACCTATCTCGCGTGCCAGTGCCTCGTGGCACTCATCATCCTGCCGGGCCTGCTCCCGCACCTGCGGTCCGGCCCGGTCCTTGTCGACGTCGTCCCCTTCGCGGGTGGCGATCCCGGGTCGTCGACGCCGTGACCATGTGCCCCATCTGCCAATTCGAGCCGGCTCAGTAGGGTAGGAGAGACGAATGAAGGCCATCATCCTCGCCGCAGGTCTCGGCCGGCGCATGCAGCCGCTGACCGACCAGACCCACAAGACCCTGTTGCCGATCGCCGGCACCACGATTCTCAATCGCCTGCTCGGGAGCCTGCGCGACTGCGACGTGCGTGACATCTGCATTGTCACCGGGTACCGCAGCCAGGACCTCATCCGGGCTGTGGAAGACGAGTTCTCGGACCTCCACGTCGAATTCGTGCACAATCCGCAGTACGAAGTGACGAACAACGTGTTCTCCATGGCATTGGCGCTCGAGAACACGACGGTCGATGACGACATCCTCCTGATCGAGTCCGACCTCATCGTCGACCCCCGGGTCATGCAGCAGATCGTCCACACCCGCCACGGGAACGCAGCCCTGGTCGACCGGTACCACCCCGGGCTCGACGGCACGGTGGTGAGCATCGACCGCGACGACGCCATCAGGCAGGTGTATCCGTCGCATCTCCAAGACGAGATGTTCGACTTCTCCGACAAGTACAAGACGCTCAACATCTACAAGTTCGACAAGGACTTCACGCGCTCGACGTTCCGCCAGCTGCTGTCGTTCTACTCGCGCTCGATCGATGCCAACTGCTACTACGAGCTCCTGCTCGGCGTCCTCATCTACATGCGGGCCGCCACCGTGTACGCCGAGCGTGTCCAGCACCCCTGGGCGGAGGTGGACGACCCCAACGACCTGATGGTGGCCGAGTTCGCCTTCAACCCCCCCTCGCGCAGGTCGACGCTCGAGGACGCCTGGGGCGGCTACTGGAACATGCCCCACCTCGACTTCGCCTTCATTCGCAACACGTATTTCCCCACACCGGCGGTCACCGCCGAGCTGCGGGGCCATCTCGGGGTGCTGATGTCGAACTACGGCTCCTCCCAGGCCATACTCAACCGCAAGCTGTCGTACTTCGAGCGCTGTGACGAGTCGAACATCTTCCTGCTCAACGGTGCCTCACAGGCCTACCCGATTCTGCACAGGGTCTTCGAGGGCGCTCGCGCCCTGATCCCCAGCCCGACGTTCGGGGAGTACTCCCGGATCTTCCCCCACGCGGCGACCTACGCGGACACCGGCGCCGTGGACATGGACAACCTGCGCCGGGCCACCGCCGACGCCGAGGTCATCGTCGTCGTGAACCCGAACAACCCCACCGGAACCACGGTCCGGTCCGCCGATGTCGTCGACCTCGCCACCTCGCAACCCGACCGGGTCTTCATCGTCGACGAGTCGTTCATCGACTTCTCGGATCAACCCTCGATCCTGCCTGCCATCGAGCAGGCCCGTCTCGAGAACGTCATCCTCTTGAAGAGCATGAGCAAGACGCTCGGCGTGCCGGGCCTTCGGCTCGGATTCGTCTACACGATGCACCCCGCCGTCCGCAGTGCGCTGTGGTCGGACACGCCCATTTGGAACGTCAATTCGTTGGCGGAGAACTTCCTGGAGATCATCCTCAAGCACCGGAACGACCTGGCCGAGTCGTTTCGTCGTGTGGCCGCAGACCGGTCAACGTTCGCCGTGCAGCTCGAGGACCTCGACTGTGTGGAACGGGTCTTTCCGAGCGGCGGCAACTTCCTCCTGATCAAGCTGCAGGCGTCACGGCCGGCCACCGCGGCCCTCGCCGACCGTCTCATGGAGGAATGCTCCGTGCACGTCAAGGATGCGTCGGAGCGTTTCGAGGACGGACACGGCTATCTCCGGCTGGCGGTGCGGAGCCCCGAGGACAACGAGAGGCTGTGCGCGTTGCTGCGCAGCCTGGCACCGGCCTGATCCGGCCATGACGACCCCAGGGAGGCCTTATCCCCCAGGGAGGCCTTATTGAGCGTTGCGCATCATCGACACTGAGCCCGGCCCATCCATCGCCGAGCGATCGTGTCGCCCCTGGGTCGGTGCCCGAGCGGTCAAAGGGAGCAGACCGTAAATCTGCTGGCATCTATGCCTACGAAGGTTCGAATCCTTTCCCGACCCACCACTGAAGAGGTTCCCCCACCGGCGATGTCAGCAGGGACGGGCCGGCGCGGTCAGCCGTCGGCCTCGGCGGCCACCCGGGAGGCGAGCTGTCGGGAGATGCCGAGCATCCGCCCCGCCTCACTGATGCTCGTGCCCTGCTCTTGAGCCAGGGTCAAGAAGGTGACCCGCACCTGGTGGCGAAGCGCTTCGAATTCCTCGAGCGCGTCGTTCAGCTCCTGGCGCCATCCCGGCCCTCGCGTCGACCTCAGCTCGGCCAGGGTGATGTCGCGCTCTTCCATGAGCGAGGAGACGGTGACAATGCTCTTCTTGAATTGCAGGAGCACCGTACGCAGCCGGTCGGTGCATTCCACGAGCTCCGACATCTCCCGCACCAACTGCTTGCTCTTCTTCGACATCGTCATCAGTCGCCATTCACCTGGGGGGAAGCGTCGCGAACCCCTATGACAGTACCGGGTGGCGCGGTCCACGAGCCCCTGACGCGAAACACCCCCTCGGTTGGAGGGGGCGTTTCGATCGGTTCATACGTCGCTCGAGAGGCACCTGCGTGGGGGGCACGTGGGGGGCCTCTCGCCGACCAGCTTGCCCCGGGACCGGTGCAGTGTCAACACCCCTGGACAAAGGCCGGTCCGGGACGGGCCGGGCGAGGCCCGGGGGGAGACCCGGGCGAGCCACGCCGACGCCGTGTCCCAGTCGCCAGAGGCGGTGTCCCAGGCGCCAGAGGCGGTGTCCCAGGCGCCAGAGACAGCGCGTTTGCACAACGTCGCCACAACGATCCCCGATAATCCCCAAGCCGTCGTTACGATTTTTCCAGTGCGAACACCCGGCCGCATCGCTCGGCCGACGTCGGTGCCCGCGGGAACGCTCCCCCTCTCCACCGACCTCGGACCGCTCGGCACGTCGCACGTCGTCGCGCCCCCGGTGCCGCCTCCGGTCTCCTCCCCGGTGCCGCTCTCCGAGGACTCGCCCGAGACCCTGGGAGTCGAGCGACCGTTGGGCGCCCTCGACGAGGTGCGGCTGCAGTCGGTGCGCATCGGCATGGCGTCGACGGTGGCGGTGCTCCTGGTGCTGTTTCTCTATGCCCTGCTCCCCGGGCACTACCCGATCTCGCGGGCGCCGTTCTTCGTGCTCCTCGGGGTGGCTCTGGCCGGGTCCGTCCCCATCGCGCTCCTGCCCTGGAACGCCCTCACCCAACGCGGCCTCGTGCTGCCCGCGCTGTTCACGTGGTCGCTGTTCGACATCGCGCTCGTGTCGCTCGGCATCGACCTGACGGGCGGGAGCCACTCCGACCTCTATCTCGTCTATCTCCTGCAATGCGTGTTCATGGCCAACGTCTCCTACCCGCGCCTGGGACGCATCACCCTGACGGTCCTGACCGTGGGCGCCTACCTCGCCGCGCTCGGCGGGGCCGGATGGGACATCGGCGCCGCCACCCTGGTCCTGCGGGTGGGCATGATCCTCGCCACCGCCGGGGCCGCCGACAAGATCTCGGTGCAGCTCACCCGACAGCTCATCTTCCGGGAGCGGGCCACGGCCGAGCTCGAGCAACGGGCCGGCCTGTGGAGCCGGGTGGCGGGACTCGGTCGCGAGTTGGACTCCCTCGCCGAGGACGCCATCCTCATGTGGGCCGTCGACGCCGTCATCGAGCTCGGGTTCGAGGCCGCCAACGTGTGCGAGCTCCTCGACGACGGCCGGAGCTTTCGGGTCGTCCACGCCCAGGGGCTGCCCGACGCCTACGTGGACGCGGTCCACCGCTCCGATCAGGGCATGGTGGCGCTCGTGCAGGCTGAGCGGCGGACCGTCGTCGTCGACGATTACCGAGCCCAGAGCGTCGGGCACCCGGTGCTGCGCGCCGACGGGTTCCGCACCGTGATCGCCACCCCGGTGTGGGTGGAGGGGGAGCTCGCCGCCACCCTGGTGGGCGGGACGCGGGTGCAGCGCAGCGTCGAGGACCACGAGGTCGCCGCCTTCGAGCTCCTGGCCGCCCACGCCGGCCACGGCCTCGAGAGCGCCCGGCGCCTCGAGCACCAGCGCCGGGACGCGGCCCACTTCCGGTCGCTCATCGAGTCCGCCCCCGACGCCATGATCGTGATGAGCACCGACGGGATCATCCTCGAAGCCAACAACCAGGTCGGCCGCCTCTTCGGGTACGAACCCGACGAGCTCACCGGACAGAGCGTCGAGCGCCTCACCACCCCGAGGGTCCAGAGCGTGCTGCGCAGCTACTACGAGGACTTCATCCGCAACCCCCGCACCCTCGTGATCGGGGACGTGGCCGACGTCTCGGGTGTGCGCAAGGACGGGATGGAGTTCCCCATGGAGATCGTCCTCGGGCCCATCGAGACGCCCGAGGGCCTCGTCATCACCGCCACCGCCCGCAACGTGTCCGAGCGGCGGGAGTTCGAGCGCCGCCTGGAGCACCAGGCCACCCACGATCACCTGACCGGATTGCCCAACCGGTCGCTGTTCGTGGAGCAACTGGACGCCACCCTGGGGCGCGCCCAGCTCCCGGGACCGCCGGTGGCGGTGTGCTTCCTCGACGTCGACCATTTCAAGTACGTCAACGACAGCCGCGGCCACAACACCGGTGACGAGCTCGTGATCGAGGTGGCCCGGCGCATCGCGTCGACGGCGCGCTCGGGTGATCTCGTGGCCCGTTTCGGCGGGGACGAATTCGCGGTGCTGGTCGAGGACGTGAGCGATCGCAAGGGGGCGGTCACCTACGCCTGGCGGCTCCTGACCGCCTTCGACAGACCCTTCGTCCTCGACGGGGTGGAGTGCTTCGTCTCCGCCAGCGTCGGCGTCGCCTTCGGGTTGCTCGGTGACGATCCCAACGACGTGCTGCGCCAAGCCGACGCCGCGATGTACCACGCCAAGCAGAACGGGCGGGGCCGGGTGGAGGTGTTCGACGAGGCCCTCACGGCCCGGGCGGCCGAGCGCATCGAGATCGAGTCGGCGCTGCACCAGGCCCTGCTGGGCGACCAGCTCGACGTGGCGTACCAACCGGTGGTGGCGATCGGCACGGGCCAGACGGTGGGGGTCGAGGCCCTGGTGCGGTGGCAGCATCCCGAGCGCGGCATGGTGCCCCCGTTGGAGTTCATCCCCATCGCCGAGGAGTCGGGCCTCATCCTGCAGATCGGACGGTGGGTCTTGGCCCGCGCCTGCATGCAGGCGGCGCAGTGGGTCAACGCCATCGGGGATTCATCGGGCTTCTCGGTGAGCGTGAACGTCTCGAGCCGCCAACTCGAGCACGACCGGATGATCGCCGAGGTGGCCGCCGCGCTCGACGAGAGCGGGCTTCCTCCCCGTTGCCTGGTGCTGGAGATCACCGAGAGCTTCTTCATCCGCGATCTCCAGGCCGCCGTGCGGCGCCTGCAGGCCCTTCGTCGCCTGGGACTGCGCGTCGCCATCGATGACTTCGGCACCGGGTTCTCGTCGCTCAACTCCCTGGCCCGGCTTCCCATCGACGTGGTCAAGATCGACAAGTCCTTCATCGACGCCCTGGGGACCCGCTACGACGCCGTCATCGGCGCCGTCGTGGACGTGGCCGGCGCCTTCGACCTGACGGTGGTGGCCGAGGGCATCGAGCGCGAGGAGCAGCGCGACCGGCTCATCGACCTGGGATGCACGTTCGCCCAGGGCTATCTCTTCGGCAAGCCGGCCCGGCCCGAGGAGCTCGCCCACCTCTTCGTCCCGCTCGCGGCCGGCTCGAGCGCGCCGGTATCGGGGCCGGGCTGAGCGAACAGCTCAGCGCGGGGTGATGCCCCAGCGACCGGCCCACGAGGCGCCGGGCTCGAGCCGGACCACGTCGACCCCGGTGGCCAAGGCGTTGGGGGGACACGACATCGGCTCCACCGCGATGGCGCGGCGCCGCCGGGTGACGGGTTCGAGCGTGTCGCCGGTGAACGCCATGACGTAGCCGAAGTGCTCGTCCATCCACACCGTGACGCCTCGGCCCCCCGCCGTGTCGTCGAGCTCGACCCGGGCCATCCCGTCGCCGTCGCGGCGGAAGTCGGTGAAGGCGGTGTCGAGGACCGTGTCCCCGATCCACCGGCGCGCCGTGAAGTCGAGCTCGGACCCGGTCACCGATACGGTCGACCTGGGCAGTCCCCGCTCGTCGCTCACCAGCCGGCGCCGGGCGGGAATGGCCAGCGACGTGGCGTCGATCGGCGTCGACAGCGTCAGGTAGGGATGAAAGCCGATGCCGAAGGGCGCCGCGCCGGAGTCGAGGTTGGTGACGGTCGTGGCCACGCTCAGCCCGTCGCGACCCAAGCGGTACTCGATGGTGAAGCCCAGTCGCCACGGATACCCGGGCTGGGGGTGGAGGGTGCAGCCCAGGCACAAGACGTTCTGGGCGCGCGACACCACGTGCCAGGGCAGCCAGCGCACCAGCCCGTGGATGGCGTTGTGATGGGCGGGCTCGTCCAGTGCGGCCTGGGCGTCGCGGCCCTCGTAGCTGTAGCGGCCGTCGGCGAGCCGGTTGGGCCACGGCGCCAGCACCTGGCCTCGACCCGAATCGCACATCTCCGCCACGGAGAACCCGTCGAGCACCGCCGTGCCCCCAACCGTGTAGGAGCGGATGGTGGCGCCCACTTCGGTGACGACCACCTGATGGCGTCCGTGCCCGATGTCGTGCTGCACCCCCGAGGGTGCCGGCGTTCCGATGGCATTGACAGGCAAGTGGGTGGCTCGTGTCCGGTCGTCGGCGGCGGGCGGGGGGCGGGCGGAGTCGTATGGTAGACGGCGAGGATCTCGTGCGGATACTGGTCACCAACGACGACGGCGTACGCGCTCCGGGCATCGCCGCGCTGGCGAGGATGGCCGCCTCCACGGGACATGAGGTCGTGGTCGTCGCCCCCATGATCGACTACAGCGGCTCCGGGGCCGCCGTCGGTCCGGTGCACTCCCGGGAGGGTGTGGACTACGAAGCCCATGCCATCGAGGGTCTGGGCGACATGCCCACCTACGGCATCGACGGGCCGCCGGCGCTGGCGGTGATCCTGGCTTGTGTGGGCGGGTTCGGCCCCCGACCCGACATCGTCCTCTCGGGGATCAACCACGGCATCAACGTCGGGCGCTCGGCTCTGCACTCGGGCACGGTGGGAGCGGCCCTGACCGGGGCGCACTTCGGGCTGCGCTGTCTGGCCGTGTCCATCCGCTGGGGCGACGACCCCGTGCCGTGGGACACCCCCGCGAGGATGGCGGCCGCGCTCGTTCCCGTCCTCGAGCAGGCACCGGCGGGAACGACCCTCAACCTCAACGTGCCCGCCGTGGCCATGGGCGAGCTACGGGGCCTGCGCCAGGGGCGGTTGGGACGAGGGGGCACCATCCGGTCCGCCGTCCACGTGGCCGGCGACAACAGTTCGCCGCTCCCCCACGTGGCCCTCCCGCCGGGCCAGACCGGCACCCTGCGCCTCGATCTCACCGCCCCGGGGAGCAGCACGCGGGTGCATCCCGACACCGACGCCGGCTTGCTGGCCCGCGGCTACGCATCGCTGACGGCACTGGTCGGGGTGCGAGAGGCCGGCGCCGAGGCCGACGACGTGGTCGACGGTGCGCTCGAGGCCCTCTACGCCGTATCTGGGGTCACGCCCGGACAGGAGCCCGACGACGGGGCGCTCGACGACGAGCCCGGCGGTCCCCGGGAGGAGTCGGCGTCGGCCTGATCGGCGGGACGTGACCGAGTCGGCCCGAGCCGGACCGGGTCGTCAGTAGGGTCCGTCGCAGCAGCTGTCGCGCCACCCGCAGCTCGGGCACCGGTAGTGGGCGTGCTCGGGTCGCATGGGAGCCCCGCAGGCCATGCAGGCGGTCGACAGGTCGGCTCGCTGCTCCGGGTCGGTCACAGAGGGTCTCGCCGGCGCGCTGGGGGTGGGGGCGGTCATGGCCGCGACGCTACCGGCGGGCCTCCCGGGGGCCGCGGACCGGGGTTTCGGGGCAGATATCTGACCAGGCGTCAAGATTCTCACCACCAGCGCGCAGCGGGACAGATTCCCTGGTCGACGGCACTTTGTGGTGACGGGGACGGCGGTCGGGGCGGCCTCCCGGGGGGCGCTGAGCCCTCATACGCTTGTGCGCCGACGCGCAAGCGCTTACATTCGTTCCCACTCAAGCCATCGGCGGAGTCCATGCGACAGCAGCGGAGGCTGTCGCCCGGGCCCCAGAGGCCCTGCTCATGTGGACCGCCCCGGACCGTTTCGTCCCCTGGCGCCGCCGCGCGCCCGGGGCCCCGGTCTTCGCGTCGCGCAAGCGCCCCCACACACCCATGCCCGCCACCCGTCGCCACCCATTCCGAGGAGGAAGTGCCTAACGCCAGAACCCCGGGTCGCTCCGTCCGCACCTCGTATCGGACAGCCAGTCAGTCCAGGGCCGCCCGCCCTTCCCGGCGCCGGCTCCGCGAGACGAATGCACCAGACGACGGGCACCCGCATTCCCGAGCCCACCTGGAGCCCTACGGGGATCCCGTGAACTTCAAGGAGGCACAAGATGCGGAATCACCGACTCTTTGGCGTTGTCATCGCCGTGCTCCTCGGCACGAGTTTTCTGCACAAGCCGAGTTCTCCTCAGCATCATCACGATCAGCATCACAACCAGAAGAACAGCCAGAACAGCCAGAACAGCCAGAACGGTGCGAGCGACCTCGGTGGCGCGCCCGTCCAGCTGGCGTCGTCGACGTCCTCGGCGTTGCCACCGATGGCGCCGTACGCGCCCGTCCCGGCCGGCGAGGAGCGCGGTCCAACATCTTGAACCCGGCCCGGGCCCGGTACATGGAGGCGGTGTGGTCTTGGGTGACCACCGTCGAGGCCCACACTCCCCCGCCTCCGGCGCCGGTCGTCCCCGTCACGCCGGTGGCGGCCAGGCCCAAGGTGACGCCCAAGGTGGTCCCCGCACCGGTGGTGCCGGCGACCCAGGCCGCGAGCGGCGGCGTGTGGGCCGCCCTGCGCCGGTGTGAGTCGGGTGGCAACTACGGCGACAACACCGGGAACGGCTACTACGGCGCCTACCAGTTCAGCCTGGCCACGTGGCGGGGGTTGGGCTTCACCGGCCTGCCGTCGGCGGCGACGCCGGCCGTGCAGGACCAGGCCGCGCAGGAGCTCCAGGCCCGCAGTGGCTGGGGCCAGTGGCCGGCTGCTCGCGCCAACTGCGGCTCATCTGACGAAACGAAGACTGAGGCATGTGCACACAAGACAAAGAGGTGCGCAGCGCGAGGGCACCCGGGTATCGTCGTGAGGGTGGCGTCCGTGGGGGCCGGGCTCGGCACTTCGAATTCTCCTCGCATCGTGGCGCGCCCCGAGCCCGGGCCGAGCCCGGAGGACGAGGGGGAGGGCGCTGACGGGCAGGGCGCAGAACCCGAAGACGACCCGGAAGCGGGGGGCGAGCCCGGGGGCCTCATGAGGCTGGCGCCCGTCAGCTTCGTGACCGGGCTGTTCGAGCGGCGGCCCTTCGAGGAGGGCACCTTCGAGGTCGAGGGGCTGCGGCTGCAGTACGAGCGCCACGGCGAGGGGTCGCGCGTCCTCGTGTTCCTCCACGGCCTCCTGCTCGACAACCAGCTCAGCCGGCGCCTGGCCGCGGATCTCGCCGATCGGGGTTTCCAGGTCGTCCTGCTCGACCTGCCCGGCCACGGAGGGTCGGACAAGCCCCGGCACGCCTCGGCCCACCGCATGGACTCCTACGCCCGGTACGTGGTGGCGTTGCTCGACGAGCTCGGCATCGACGAGGCCGTCGTGGGCGGGGTGTCGCTCGGGGCCAACGTGAGCCTCCAGGTGGCGGTCCAGGCCCCCGAGCGGGTGCGGGGACTGCTGATCGAGATGCCCGTGCTCGAGTGGGCCGTGCCCGGGGCCGCGGTGGTGTTCCTGCCCATGCTGCTCGGCGTCCACTACGCCGCCCCGGTGGTCCGCCTGGTGGCGTCGCTGGCGCGTCGGCTGCCGCGGACCACCATCGCCCCCCTCGACAGCGTGGTCACCATGATCAGCGGCCGAGCCCGAGGAGATCGCGGCCGTGCTCCACGGCATGCTGGTGGGTCCGATCACCCCGACCTACGAGGCGCGCCACGCCATCACGGCGCCGGCGCTCGTCATCGGGCACAAGATCGACTTCATCCACCCCTTCACCGACGCCGACCACCTCACCCGGCAGCTCCAGCACGCCCGGCTCATCGAGGCCCGGTCGATCTTCGAGCTGCGGGTGGCCCCGGACCGGCTCACGGCCGAGATCGCCGAGTTCCTCGACGACACGTGGGACGACGGCACGCGAGCCCGACTGGCCCGTCGACCCGGCCCGCCAGGCCAAGTCCGCCTGATTCTTCAGCGGCGCGGTTCCCAGGCGTCGGGGTCCTCGGTCAGCTTGGCCACGGCGCGCGGCAGACGGCCGGCCACGACGTCTTCGAGGTTGACCCGCTCGAGCACGTTGCGGAGGCTGGCGCGCACCGCCACCCAGACGTCTTGGAGGTGCTCGGCCGCGCCGTCGTAGTGGGCCGCCTCGGGGCGCAGCCCCCGCACCTCGGCCAGGGGGCCGTCGAGGGCCCGCATGACATCGGCCACGCTGATCTCCTTGGCCGGCCGGGCCAGGCGGTAGCCGCCTTCGGAGCCGCGCTGGCTGGACACGATGCCGGCCCGGCGCAGCTCGATGAGGATGGCGCCCGAGGAACCGGGCCGGGAGGCGCTGGGCGTCGGCGAGGGCCTCGGCCGTCGGCGGCTCCCCCCGCTCGGCCAGGGCCAGCAGGGCCCGCATGCCGTAGTCGACCTTGGCGGGAATGTGCACGGACCGGATTCTGCCTGCTCGGCAGGGCCCCGCGCCCAGCCCCAGACCCGGTTCGACGCCTGGGAAGCCCCCGGCCGGGCCGCACCCGGGCGGGCTGGACGACTCGAGGCCATTGCATCTAGTATTCCTATGAAATCGATGTATTAAGTTGGATGGGGTATGCGGGGGGACTCGTCTACCGGTTCTGTCCGCGCCACGAGAGGAGAGCCCGTGCACCGAGGTCCGGTTTCACGGTCGAGCCCAAGACCAAGGTCGTCGCAACCTGGGCGGGTCCGTGTCCCGCGCTGGTCGACCCTGGCGTCTCGCTGGTGGCGGTGGCGCTGGTGGCGGCGGCGTGCAGCTCCACGCCGACGCGCGGCCAAGAAGAAGTCGACGACAACGACGGTCACGACCACGAGTACGACGGCGACCACCGCGCCGAGCACCCCCGGCGCGGCGGCCACCACCACGACGGCGCCGGCCGCGGCTCCGACGGCGCACACCGCTACGACCAGTCCGCCCAAGGCGAGCACGACGTGCTCGACGACAGGGGGGCCGCTCGAGCGCGACGTGTGACACCCAGTCGCCGTCGTTCAAGCTCGCCGGCGCGGGGGCGAACTCGATCCAGCCGTTCTTCACGCGGGTCTTCTACTACTACAGCCAGGCCAACAAGGGCGTGAGCATCAACTACTCCCCCGCCGGCAGCAGCGTGGGCGTCACCGACATCCAGCAGAACACCGTGAACTTCGGTGACTCGGAGATCCCCATCCCCACCCCGGCCTCGGGAACGGGGGGGAACATCCTGCAGGTGCCCGTCGACCTCGGCGGCGTGGCCCTCAGCTACAACCTGCCCGGCGTGTCGGGAGGCCTGAAGCTCGACGGCCCCACCCTGGCGGGGATCTTCCTGGGCAAGATCACAACGTGGAACGACTCGGCCATCGCCGCGCTCAACCCGGGCGTGAACCTCCCGTCGACGGCCATCGTGCCCGTGCACCGGGCCGACTCGTCGGGCCCGGGCTATGACCTCGACCAGTACCTGATCGACACGGGCGGGTCGGCCTGGACGAGCTCGGCGGCGGGGACGACACCCTCGACGAAATGGCCGCTGCACCAACATCGGCGTGGGCGAGCAGCTCAACACCGGGGTGGCCGGCTTCATCCAGCAGACCCCGGGTGCCATCGGCTACGTCGAGTACGCCTACTCGCTCCAGGCGGGCTTCACCAACGCCGCGATCAAGAACGCGACCGGGAGCTACGTGAAGCCCAGCCAGTCGAGCATCGCCGCGGCCGGCGCCGCAGGCGTCGGGGTTGAGCGCGTCCAAGTTCAACATCGTCAACGGCGCCGGAGCCGCGACCTACCCGCTGGCCAACTTCAGCTGGACGCTCATCTACCAGAAGCAGTCCAACGCCACCCTCGGGGTGGTGCTCGGCAAGCTCTTCGACTGGGTCACGACCACCGGGCAGCAGCAGGCCGCCGCACTCGGGTACTCGCCCCTGCCCGCCAACGTGGTGGCGCTGGCCCACCAGACGCTGTTGACGCTCGAGAACTCGGCGGGCAAGCCCCTGTTCTCCTGACCCTCGGGACGGCCACCGCCTAGGGTCGGGCGACCGTATGAGTCCCACGCTGCTCGAGGAGATCCCGCCTCCCCGGCTCACCCCGGTCGGGGGGGTCAAGGAGGCGCTGCAACGACGGTGGGCCCGGCCCGGCGGCCGGGCCTACGCCGTGCTGCGGTGGAGCGGGCGCCGTCGATCTTCGCCGCCATCGTCGTCGGCCTCGTGGTCAGCCTGCTGGCTCAGCTCGAGCCAGGCCTTCGGCCACTCGGGGCTGAGCTTTCTGTGGTCGGGGACCTACAACGCCACCAAGGACATCTATCCCGACCGGGATCTACATCGTGGGGACGCTGATCACCACGGCGGTGGCCATCATCCTGGCCGTCCCCATCGGGGTGGGTACCGCGGCGTTCCTGTCCGAGCTCGCCCCCCAGTGGTTGGCCTCGCCCCTGTCGGTCCTCATCGACCTCATCGCGGCGGTCCCGAGCATCGTGGTGGGGCTGTGGGGCCTGCTCGTGCTGTCGCCGGTCTTCGCCCACCACGTGGAGCCCTTCTTCAAGAAGGTCCCGCTCCTGGAATGGTTCTTCCACGGCCCCGCCTACGGCCCGAGCATGCTGCTGGCCGGCACGGTGCTGGCCGTCATGATCCTGCCCACCATCGTGGCGCTGTCGCGCACGCGCGCTCGCGAGCGTGGCCAGCGAGGACCGCGAGGCGGCCCGGGCCCTCGGGGCCACGCGGTGGCAGGTGGTGCGGACCGCGGTGGTGCCCGGGGCGCGCACCGGGATCGAAGCGGCCGTCATCCTGGCCATGGGCCGCGCCCTGGGTGAGACCATCGCCGTGGCCATGGTCATCGGGAACAACTACGCCCTCCCCCACTCCCTGCTGTCGCCGGGCGCCACGCTCGGGTCCGCCATCATCAACAACTTCGGGGAGGCCAATCCGGGGCTCGACCGCAGTTCGGTCATCGGGCTCGTGGTGGTGTTGCTCGGCATCACGGTGCTCGTCAACGTCGGAGGGCAGCTCCTGTTGCGGTCGAGGTTGAGAACACAACGAGCCGTCGCATGAGCACGACCGTCTTCCCCACCCCGCCCGGCTCGCCCACCGACGCCATCGGCGCCCGGCGCGAGCTCGTGCGACGCTCCGCTCGGCGCTCACTGCGGCGGCGCCGGCTCACGGGACGGACCGCCATCGCGTTGTGCACGGTGGCGGTGGCCGTGTCGCTGGCGCCGCTCGTGGCCCTCGTCGCCTACACGACCAGCCGGGGGATCCACGCCTTGTCGTGGGGACTTCCTCACCCACGTCCCCACCCCGCCCGGCATCCCGGGCGGGGGGATCTCGAGCGCCATCGTGGGATCGGTGATCATCGTGGGGCTGGCGGCGGTCATGGCCGTGCCCGTGGGCACCATGGCGGCGCTGTTCCTGGTCGAGCGGCGGGGTCGCCTCGCCGGCGCCATGCGGTTCGGCGCCGACGTCCTGACCGGGGTGCCCTCCATCGCCCTCGGCATCTTCGCCTACGCCGTGCTCGTCGGGCCGGGCTCGCCCATCGGCCACTTCTCGGGCCTGGCGGGGAGCTTCGCCCTGGCCGTGCTCATGCTGCCCATCGTCATCCGGGCCAGCGAGGCGGCCATGCGGGCCGTGCCGCGCGACCTGTGGGAGGCCGGCCTGGCCCTCGGGGTGCGCCGCTCGCGGGTGGTGCGCTCGGTGGTGCTGCGCGGCGCCCTGCCGGGGCTCGTCACCGGGAACCTCCTGGCCGTGGCCCGGGCCGTGGGCGAGACCGCCCCGCTGCTGTTCACCGTCCTCGGGGCCTCGCTCTTCGTCACGAACCCGCTGCAGCCCATGGGCGCCATGTCGCTCACGATCTACAGCGACGGGACCGAGGCCTACCCCGCCGCCCAGCAGATCGCCTGGGGCACGGCCTTCGTCCTTCTCGTCTTCGTGCTCGTGCTCAGCATCGTGGCCCGGGTGGCGTCGGCCCGCTTGAACCGCCAGGCCCGATGACCGGGGCGGCGGGCGTCGACCCCGCGGCGGCACCAGGGAGGCCGCGTAGGATGTTGCGGCCCATCGGAGCACGGAGATGACCATCGAGATCACCACGACAGCCGGCACGCCCCCGGAGTCCGGTCCGGCCCGCAGCGGGCCGGGTCCGTCGTCGGGCTCGACCGCGGCCGTGTCGCTGCGCGACGTCAACGTGTCGTTCGGCAAGCACCGGGTCGTGCGCGACGTGACCCTCGACCTCCTGCCCAACCGGGTGACCGCCCTCGTGGGCCCGTCGGGATGCGGCAAGACCACCATCCTGCGGGCCATCAACCGGCTCCACGACGACACCGGGGGCAAGGTCACGGGCCAGGTCCTGGTGGGCGACCTCGACGTCTACGCCCGCGACACCCAGCCCGAGCTCGTCCGCAGCCGGGTGGGCATGGTCTTCCAGCGGCCCAACCCGTTCCCCACCATGAGCATCTTCGACAACGTGGTGGCCGGGCTCCGGCTCAACGGCGTGCGGTCCAAGACGGTCCTGCGAGAGGCGGCCGAGGCCGCCTTGCATCACGCCGCGCTGTGGGACCTGGTGAAGGACCGGCTCCATTCGCCCGCGGTGAGGCTGTCGGGCGGCCAGCAGCAGCGGCTGTGCATCGCCCGGGCCCTGGCGGTGGAGCCCGAGGTGCTGCTCATGGACGAGCCCTGCTCGTCCCTCGACCCCATCGCCACGGCCAAGATCGAGGAGCTCATCACGCACCTGGCCACCGACGTCACCATCGGTCTGGTGACCCACAACATGTTCCAGGCCACCCGGGTGTCGGACTACACGGCCTTCTTCCTGCTGGGCGAGGACCGGGCCACGGGCGAGCTGGTGGAGTACGGACCCACCGAGAAGATCTTCAACTCGCCCAGCGACCCCCGCACGAGGGCGTACGTGTCGGGCGAGGTGGGCTGACGGCGCGACTCGCGCCGGTTGACCACGCAGGGCGTGACGGTCAGGGCGTGACGGTCAGGGCGTGGCGGCCAGACCCACGACCGAGACCGCAGCGGTGGGGGTCACGCCACCGGTGGCGAGCTCGGCCGGGAGCGAGCCGAAGTAGCCGGCGTCGCCGAAGGTGATCACGCCTCCGTCGGCGCCCACGAGCCAGTAGCCCTTGCCCGTGGGGGTGGCGGTGATGCCCACCACCGGAGCGGTGGGTACGACGCCCGTGGTCAGCGTGGACCCGTAGAAGCCGGCGTCACCGAAGCGCGACACCGCCCCGTCGTTCTGGACGACCCAGTAGCCGCCACCGTCGTTGGTGGCCGCCATGCCGACGATGGGTGAGGGTGCGGGCGCCCCGAGGAGCGCGGGGACGTTCCCGTAGTAGCCCGCGTCACCGAAGGCGAACACGCCGCCATCGGCGCCCACGAGCCAGTAGCCCTGGCCGGTGGGGGTGGCTGCGATGCCGACGATGGGAGACGCCGGCTTCAGGTGCAACGACGGCAGCGAGCCGTGGTAGCCCGCGTCACCGAAGGCGAACACGCCGCCATCGGCGCCCACGAGCCAGTAGCCCTTGCCGGTGGGGGTGGCCGCCGCGCCCACCACGGGCGACACGAGCTTCTTGGTGGTGACACCGGGGACCGCCCCGAAGTAGCCGGCGTCGCCGTAGGTGTACACGCCGCCATCGGCGCCGACGAGCCAGTAGCCCTTGCCGGTGGGGGTGGGCGCCACGGCGACGATGGGTGACGCCAGGGTGAGCTGGGAGGCGGCCGGGGAGCCGTCGAGCTCGGCCCCGCCGAAGGCGAAGATCCCCCCGCTGGCGCTCGCCTCGTAGTAGCCCGTGGGCGTGGGCGTCGCCGCCGACGCGGGGAGGGCCGTCCCACCCGACAGCACCGCGGACGCCGCCATGACGGCGACTCCCGACAGCACCCACCACCGTGCCGACCTCGGACGGGAACGATGTCCCCTGCGTGGCACCCCAGCACCGTTCTGCGACACCGGTTGCTCCTCTCGCGTCGTCGTGGCGCCTGTCGGCGACAGGGCCCTGCGCTCAACCTTAGCGATCAAATCGCTTGTATTTCTAGATTTACTGGGGAACAGGTGTCAAGACGGCCCCCGGACCACAAAAGGCCTTGCACAGCCGCCCCAGCGGTAACAAGGTGATGGGGAAGGCGATCGTGGCCCAGCCCGGACCTCTGTACCCGGCCCGGGCGGACTCGGCAAGGGGGTTCCCGGGCCCATGACACTGGCAGAGAGACACCGGGTCGCCCTCGAGGACCACTTCACCGAGGGTGAGCTCGATCTCGAGCCGCCCGAGGAGATGGCCGTCGGGGAATGGGACGACGAGGCCATCCTCGAGGAGGAGCTCGACAACGAGGACCTCCTCGAACAGGACGTCGACGAGGACACCCTCGAGCAGTCCCTCGAAGTCCTCGTCCACCGGGTTGACGAGGACGACACGGACGAGGACGGCGACGAGGACGTCGGCGATCAGGACCTCGAGGAGAGCCTCGACCTGGTCCTGCTCGAGCGCATGGCCCTGCTCGATGACCCCGGCGCCGTGGGAGACGACGAGGAAGAGCCCGCTGAGCACGGGATCCTCGTGCAGATGCACACCGACGCCATCGGGTTCGTGGACGTGGCCCCCTGTGGAACCGACGAATTCGTGTGCCGGTCCTGCTTCTTGGTGCGCAAGCGGGTGCAACTGGTGGACGCGGCCGCCATGGCCTGCCACGACTGCTCGACCTGACACAGCGCCGCCTGGACTCCAGGAGAGGCGCGCCCCGGCCGGCGTCGAGTACAACGTGCCGCCATGGACACCACGCCGCGCCCTGATCTCGCTCCCCTCCCCCGCCATATCCGCACCATCGCCATCACGGGGTCGGGATCGGGGATCGGCGCCGCGGTCAGCCGGCGTTTCGAGCGCAGCGGCGCCCGGGTGATCGGGGTCGACCTGCACGACGCCCCGGTCATCGCCGATCTGTCGGGACCCGAGGGCCGCGCCCAGGCCATCGCCGCCCTCGGAGAGCTGGCGGGCTCTCGACTCGACGGCCTGGTGGTGTGTGCCGGCCTCGGGCCCCAGACCCTCCCCACCCACAAGATCACGAGCGTCAACTTCTTCGGCGCCCTGGCCGTGCTCGACGGCATGCTGCCGCTGCTGGTCGAGGGCGAGGCGCCCGCCGCGGTGGTCGTGTCGTCGAACTCCGCCGGTCTCACCCCCGCGCACGACGAACTGCTGGCGGCGCTGGCCGAGGGCACCGAGGACGAGGTCTCGGCCTGCGCCGGGCCGCTCGACGGCGCCACGGTCTACGGCATGAGCAAGCTGGCGCTCACGCGCGCCATGCGCCGGCGCGTGAGTGCGTGGGGACGGGCCGGGGTGCGGCTCAACGCGGTGGCGCCCGGGCCCGTCGACACCCCGCTCCTGGCGGGCGGGCTCGAGGATCCCGTGCTCGGGCCGTTGATCGAGGCCCTACCGGTGCCGATGGGCCGGCGGGCCAACCCGGCCGAGATCGCGGCGGCCATCGGGTTCCTCCTCGACCCCGCCAACGGCTACATCCACGGGTCCGTGCTCTTCGTCGACGGCGGCAGCGACGCGCTGTTCCGACCCGACAGTCTCTAGTGCGGTCGTCCTCCCTGTATTGCTATTGCTGTCGTCCTGTGCGGGCTAGTCGTCGTCCCCGGTCGGCCGGGCTCGGTCTCGTTTGCGGAGCGATCGGCGGCGCTTGTCGGTGAGGCGCCGGGCCCGGGCCGAGGCCGACGGGGTGGTGGCGACCCGGGGCCGCTCGACGTGGAGCCCGTCGGCCAGTCGGGTGCGGAGCCTCTCGAGGGCCAACTCCCGGTTGCGCCGCTGGGAACGCTCGTCACCGGACGCGCCCCGCACCGTCGGTCCGAGCCGTTCGAGCAGGCGGGCCCGCTGACGCGGTCCCAGGGCCCTCGACGCCGCCACGTCGAAGGACACCTCGGCCCGGGTGCTCGCCTTGTTGGCGTGCTGACCACCGGGACCGCCGCTGGTGCTGAAGCGCCACTCCAGCTCCTCGGCGGGGATGACGACGCTGCGCGTGACGCGCAGGGAGCCGACGTGGTCGGGCGCCCGGTCAGGGGGTGGGCTCGGCGACAACGGGGTTGTCCAGTGTCCCGATACGTTCGATCTCGATGCGCACGACGTCGCCGTGGACGAGCCAGCGCGGGGGGTCGAATCCCGCCCCCACCCCGGCCGGCGTCCCGGTCGAGATGATGTCCCCGGGCTCGAGGGTGAAGACCGTCGAGAGGTAGGCGATCTGCTCCCAGCACGAGAAGATCATGTCGTCGGTGGACGCGTCTTGGCGCAGGTCCCCGTTGACCCACGTGCGCAGATGCAGGCGATGAGGGTCGCCCACCTCGTCCTCGGTGACGATCCAGGGCCCGGTGGGCCCGTGGGTGTCGAAGGACTTCCCGAGCGTCCACGTCGGGGTCCGCCACTGCCAGTCCCGGACCGTCACGTCGTTGCAGATCGTGAAGCCGGCCACCACCGAGGGCGCGTCGGCGGCCGGCACGTGCCGGGCGCGGCGGCCGATGACCAGGGCCAGCTCGCCCTCGTAGTCGACCTGGGCCGACACCCGGGGGATCTCGATGCCCTGGCCCGGCCCGATCACGCAGGTGCGCTGCTTGTTGAACCACACCTGATACTCGGGGGTCGACGCGCCCGTCTCGGCCACGTGGGCCGCGTAGTTGAGCCCGATGCCGAGCACCTTGACGGGGTGGGGCACCGGCGGGCGCAGATGCACCAGGGCGAGCGGCACGCGGCGGGCACCCGATCCGACCGCGGCGTCGGCCCGCTCCATCGCCGCGGGTCCGGCCACGAGGAAGTCGGTCATGTCGCCGGGAAGCGCCACCGACGGGTCGGTGAGGTCCACCACCTCGTCACCGACCACCACCCCGGTGCGTACGACGGCGGGTGCGTCGGGTTCCACGAAGCTCACGAGCCGCATGCCGACACCGTACCGACAACCTGGTAAGAGATCAGGTTCGGCCTCGAGTCGCGCCAGGCCGCACCGACGACAAAGGAGAGACACCGATGCCGACAAGCCTGAAGGGCAAGGTCGCCCTCGTCACCGGGTCGTCGAGCGGTATCGGGGCGGCGACGGCCCGGGCCCTCGCGGGCGAGGGCGCCCGCGTCGTCGTGAACTCGGCCTCGTCGGTACAAGCGGGGCGGGCACTGGCCGCCGAGCTTCCCGGTGCCAGCTACGTCCAAGCCGACATCGCCGACGCCGAGCAGGCCCGCAGGCTGGTGGATCGGGCCGTGGAGAACCACGGGCGCCTCGACATCCTCGTCAACAACGCCGGGACCACCCAGGTCATCGCCCACCCCGACCTCGAGGCGGCCACACCCGAGGTGTGGCGGCGCATCTTCGACGTGAATGTGATCGGCACGTGGCAGGTGTCGGTGGCCGCCGTTCCCCACCTGCGCGCCGGTGGCGACGGCGTGATCGTCAACGTGTCATCGCTGGCCGGGCACACCACCCGCGGAAGCTCGATCCCCTACGCCGCCTCCAAGGCGGCGGTGAGCCACATGACCAAGCTCCTCGCCAACGTGGTCGGCCCCGAGATCAGGGTGAACGCGGTGGCGCCGGGGCTCGTCGACACGCCGTGGACCGCGGATTGGGACGTGGTGCGGGAGTTCGTGCGGGCCCAGGCGCCGTTGCAGCGCTCGGCCCAGCCCGAGGACGTGGCCCATGTCATCCTCGGGCTGGTGGGTGCCCACTACGTCACCGGAGAGATCGTGCTCGTCGACGGCGGGCTGCACCTGCGCTGAGGGGCGCGACCGGGTGGCCCCGAGAGGGCGCGCCTTGCCATGATGGCCACATGCCGCACTACCGCCCGCCGACATCGGCCGACAAGATCTTCAACGGCACCGTGGCCGCGCTCACCCGACTGGGGGTGAGCGTGTGGGGTTCGCGCGTGCTGCGGGTGCGGGGCAGGAAGTCGGGACTGTGGCGCAGCACTCCGGTGAACGTCCTCACCCTCGACGACCGGCGCTACCTGGTGGCACCGCGGGGCGAGACGGAGTGGGTACGCAACATCCGGGTGGCGCACCAAGGCGAGCTCGTGGTGGGTCGCCGCGTGGAGGGCTTCACCGCCGACGAGGTCGGTGACGACGACAAGGTCGACGTGCTGCGCGCCTACCTCCGGCGCTGGAAGTTCGAGGTCGGCAGGTTCTTCGACGGCGTCTCGGCCGGCTCCTCGGCCGAGGAGCTGCGGCGCATCGCCCCCGAACACCCCGTGTTCCGGGTCACCTCGGCCCCGACACCGTAGGAGGGCGATGGACTTCGACATCTGGTTGCCGACGGCCAACCCGTTCGCCACCCCGGAGTTCCTCGCCGCGGTGGCGCGCGAGGCCGAAGCGCGCCACGTTCACGGGATCTGGGTGGGAGAGCACGTGGTGACTTTCGAGCACTACGCCTCGAGGTATCCCTACGCCGAGAACGGCCAGGCGCCCATCCCACCCGGATCGGGCCTGCTCGAACCGTTCACCACCCTGGCGTTCCTGGCCGGGATCACGACGTCGGTGCGCCTGGGAACGGCCATGTGCCTGGTGCCGCAGCGCAACCCCGTGTACACCGCCAAGGAGGTCGCCACGGTGGACTGGCTGTCATCGGGGCGCGTCGACCTCGGCGTCGGAGTCGGATGGCTGCGCGAGGAGTTCGAGGCGGTCGATGTGGCGTGGGAACGACGCGGGGCGCGCACCGACGAGTACCTCGAGGTCATGCGGACGCTGTGGTGCGACGACCCGTCGTCGTTCTCGGGCACGCATTACACGCTGCCTCCGTGCAACCTCCACCCCAAGCCGCTCCAGGATCCCCACCCGCCGATCCACATCGGGGGCGAGAGCGAGCCCGCCCTGCGCCGGGTGGCGCGGGTGGGACAGGGCTGGCACACCTTCAATCGCGCCCCCGAGGACCTCCCCGACGCCGTGACCCGGCTCGAGGCCCTCCTGGCGGAACAGGGACGCACCCGCGCCGACGTCACGGTGACGGTGTGCCCGTATTTCAAGCCGCTCGACGCGGCCATCACCGAGCGGTACGCAGAAGCCGGGGCCGATGCCGTCTCCGCCCTGTTCTTCGCCATGTCCGCCGATGACGTCCCCGCCATGTTCGAGGCGCTCGACCCCTGCATCGAGGCGGCCCGAGCGTCCTGAACCGTCCCGACGACGAGGGCGCGTGGCCCTCGTCGTGCCCCGCCGTGCAGCTCCCTCACCAGGATCGTTCCGCTCCAGGGTCCGGGGATCGGAAGTCACAGTATTGTAGTTTTGCGTTCACTGCTGGTGGCGACTAAACGGGGAGCTGACATGCCGGATCCGGATGACGATCCACGCGTCGGGCGGAGAAGGCTGTCTGCCATCCAGGGTGAGCGAGGAGCTCCCAGCGTGAGCACTCAGGACGCATCGGTGGTCTCCGCCCAACGGCTGCTCAAGGTGGCCACCGCCCTGTCGGACGGCGCCACGAAGTTGCACGCGCAGCTCCGTCACCTCGAACCCGCGCAACGCGATGCCATCTTGGACCTGGTGACCGAACAGGTCACCGAGATCGTCACCTTGTGGGCCGACCTCGTGCGCGGTGTCGTCTCCACCGACGACGCGCCCGGCGCCGATCCTCCCACCCGGGCCGAGGCGACCGGCCCTCGCGCCACGTCACCTTTCGAGGCGCACCGACAAGGTCGGGGAGCGGGGGATCATCCGGCCCGGCTGACATCGACGGTGGCCGCTCCCGCCGTGCAGAGCACACCCGAGCCCGTGCCGTCCACCCCGCCGGGGCAGCAGCCGGCCTCCCGCCCCCCCGAGCCGGCTGCGGTGCCGGCCCCGCGCCACGCGCCCTTGGAGATCGCGCGCGACTCCGACCGGCTCACCCGCGACGAGTTGACGGGGGTCCTGAACCGGCAAGCGGGATTCGCCGCCCTCGAACGCGACATCGATCGCTGCCGGCGCAGCGGCGAGCGCTTCGTCCTCGGCTACCTGAACGTCGACAGGATGAAGGCGGTCAACGACGATCGGGGTTCACGCGCCGGGGACGAGATCCTGCGCAAGGTCACGGCCGCGCTCCGGGCCACGTTGCGTTCCTACGATGTGATCGCCCGGCTCGGGGGCGACGAGTTCTTGTTCTCGCTCCCGGGTTCGGACATGTCGACGGCCGAGCTGCGCTTCAAGGAGTTCGCCGTCATCCTCTCCGAGGAGGCGCCGGGCTCGACGGCCAGTGTGGGGTTCGCCGACCTCCATCAACACGACACGCTCGACGACCTCATCGCGGCGGCCGAGACCGCCATGCTCAAAGGTCGCCGGTCCCGTCGGCGCGGTCGTGGGTAGTCCCGACACCCTTTGACGCCGCGTCGATCTCGGGAGGAACCCGCACCGGCATCAAGAGCGCGTCCTGGCGCCGGGGACGGGAAAGGCGACGAGGTCTCGGTACGCCACGTCGGAGCCGTCGCCGTGGTCACCTTGCACCGACCGCCGCACAATCTGCTGACCGAGCCCCTGCTGCGCGCCGTGGCCGACGCAGTCACCGGGCTCGGGCCCGCCACGCGCGCCGCGGTGGTGTGCTCGGAGGGCCGATCGTTCTGCGCCGGGGCGGACTTCCGTTCCGGTGAGGCGCCCGACCCCACCGACCAGGGCGGGTTCGAAGCGCGCACCGCGGCCTTCTACCGCCAGGCCGTGAGGGTGTTCGACTCCCCGGTCCCGCTGGTCGCCGCGGTCCAGGGGGCGGCCATCGGCGCCGGGTTCGGATTGGCGCTGGCGTGTGACCTCTGCGTCGTCGGGGAGCACGGCTGGTTCCAGGCCAACTTCGTCCGACTCGGCATCCATCCCGGGTTCGCGCTGAGCATCACGTTGCCCCGCGCCGCGGGGCCCGGACGGGCCTCGGAGCTGCTGCTCACCGGACGCCGCGTGGCCGCGGCCGAGGCGGTGCAGATCGGCATCGCCCAGCGGTTGGTCCCCGGTGGCGACGAGCTCTCGGGCGCGCTCGAGACGGCCACGCTCATTGCCGACGGTGCCCCGCTGGCGGTGTCGTCGACGAGGGCGACGCTTCGCCGCGGCCTGACCGACGCGGCGCGCCAAGCCATGCGCCACGAGTTGGCCGAGCAGTCCGCCCTGGCGGGCACGGCGGACGCGGTCGAGGGTGTGCAGGCCATGCTCGAAGGCCGTGATCCGCACTTCGAGGGTCGCTAAGCGCTGAGCTCCGCCATGATCGTGGTGGCGAACTCCTCCACCCGGGCCCGGCCTTCATCGGGCCACCCGCAGACGAGGTAGTCGATACCGACGGCGCGCAGAGCCTCGGCTTCGCGCCGGACCGCGTCCCACGGCGCTGACAACGAGAGCGACGAGGCGCGCATGATCGACGCCGGGTCGCGCCCCGCCGCCTCGGCCAGAAGGTCCACCTCCGCCGACATGGCGGCGAGCTGCTCGGGCGCGCCGTAGGTGTGCCACACATCCGCCCACTTAGCCGCGAGCGGGAGCGTCCGCCGTCGTCCCGAGCCCCCGATCCAGATGGGCGGATGGGGACGCTGCACGGGGGCGGGCCGCATCTGGGCATGGTCGAGGCTGAAGTGCGAGCCCTCGTACGACACGACCTCCCCCGTGAACAGCCGGGTGAGCATCTCGAGAGCGTCCTCCAAGCGGTCGAAGCGGCGCGCCGTGGGCGGGAACTCCAACCCGAGCTGGCGGTGCTCGGCCTCGTACCACGCCGCGCCGATGGCCAGCTCGAGGCGTCCCGCGCTGGCGTGGTCCACGGTGACGGCCTGCGCGGCCAGGATCGAGGGATGGCGGTAGGTCACGCCCGTCACGAGCAGGCCCAGACGGATGGTGGTCGTCGCCGACGCCAGCGCCGCCAACGTCGTCATGCCCTCGAAGCAGTTGCCCGGACCCTCGCCGTACATGGGGACGAAGTGATCGAACCCCCACGCCCCGTCGAATCCGAGGGTCTCTCCGAACCGCACCCGATCGACGATCTCGCCGAACTCCATACGCTGCTGGGCCACGTCGATTCCGAATCTCATGGCGCGACCCTATCGCTCACCTTCGCCGTCACCCTCGGGTCGAAGGTACCCGGGGTTCGCCACTGCCAGCTTGTCCGCTACCGCGTCACGCACCACGGCGCGCACCTCGGCGGCCCGAGCGTCGAGCGCGCCGGAACGGATGGCGGCGGCCAGCTCGGTGTCGTTGCGCACGCCCAACTCGCGCAGGCGCGCCGCGTGCGCGGCCGATTGACCGGGCCCGAGCACGATCTCCCGAGCCACCAGGGCCACCACGTTGGCCGCCACCCGGACATGGAAGCGCACTCTGCCCGCGGTGGCGGGAAGCACCTCGGACTCGAGGAATTCCGCCACGGCGTCGAGCAGCTCGGGCGCCGAGGGCACGTCGTGGGGGGCCCACCGGTCGACCTCGGGCCCGGACCCGGTCGGCGGCCCCGGACCCGACGGGGGCTCGGGCAATCCTGCACCGCCGCTCATGGCAGGAGCTCCAAGAGGTCCCACTCGACTTCACACACCCGACGGCCGATGGCGGCCAACTCGACGGAACGGACCGCGCCGGTGGTATGGGTGAGCGCCTGCACGATGCAGATGATCCCCCATCGGAGGGTGCCCAGCACCTGCCACCAGTGCAGGGAGCCGGCGTCGACGGCGATCCCACCTGCACCCTCGTACGCCGTGACGAGCTGCTCGATGGTGCCGAACCCGCCGACGGGTAGCGGCGAGCCGAACCGCCACGCCTTGACGCACAGCCAACCGAGGTCCTCGAGGGGATCCCCCAGGTGGGCGAGCTCCCAGTCGATCACGGCCCGGATGCCGTCGGGGCCGATGATCAGGTTGCCGTTGCGGAAGTCGCCGTGGACCACCGACTCGGCCGAGCGGGCCGGACGCGTCTCGGCCAGCCAGCGCAGCCCGAGCTCGAAGGCGGGGTGCGGCTGCCCCAGGCGGTCGAGCAGGCCGCGCAGCTGCTCCACCGGGTCGCCGCCGGCCAGACCGGGGACGTCGGAGGGCGGGATGCGGTGGACCGCGGCGAGCGCCCGACCGCACTGCTCGGCCAGAACCGGCCGGACCTGGGCCAGATGTTCGTCGCGCAGGATCCGGCGCGGGATCGTCTCCCCCTCGACGTAGTCCATGATCATGAAATGCGCGCCGAGCCCGTCGGACGCCTCGCCCGCCACGACCACTCCCGGCACGGGGACCCCGGCGCGCGCCGCGGCCCGGAGAAGATCGGCCTCGAACCGCAGCCCCGACACCGGCGCCCGGGGTGGATCGCGGCGCAGCACGAGCCTGGTGGCCGCGCCGTCGGGGCCGCGAGCCGAGAAGCTCCACGTCTCGCGGGACGCGCCCCCGGGCAACCGGGTCACGTCGTCGATCTCCACCGACTTCCCCATCACGGCGCCGACGACGACGGCCAGTTGGTGGGCGAGCTCCGCCACGTCCATACGTCGGGACACTAACGACCGCCCCGGCGCCGCGCCGCGTAGGGTGGGCGCATCGGCGTCCGCCTCGATCCCCACGACGAGTACATGCACGAGTTGGGCCCCGAGCCCAACTTCAACGAGTCCATGTACTTCAACCTCTATGACCCCCACGCCAACCTGGGCGGGTTCTTCAGGCTGGGCAACAGGGCCAACGAGGGCAGCGGCGAGATGACCCTGTGCCTCTATCTTCCCGATGGCCGGGTGGCCTTCGTGTTCCGACGTCCCCGCATCACGAGCAACGACGCGTTCGACGCGGCGGGGATGCGTTTCGAAGTGGCGGAGCCCTTCGTCGAGCTCTCGGTCTCCTATCAGGGCTCGGCGGTGCTCTTGGAGGATCCGTTGCAGATGGCCGATCCCCAGAAGGCCTTCGTGTCGAATCCCACCACCGAATGCGCGGTGCGGCTCGTGTACCGGGGATGTTCCGCCATGTTCGGAGGCGAGCTCGATGAATCGGTCGAGCGCCCGGGCGAGGAGTTCGCCCGCGGCCACTACGAACAGCTGGTGCAGGCGACGGGCACGGTGGAGGTGGGCGACGACCGCTGGGACGTGCACGGCTTCGGGTTGCGCGACCACAGCTGGGGCCCCCGCTCCTGGCAGGCGCCGTGGTACTACCGCTGGCTCACGGGCAACGTCGGAAAGGATTTCGGCTTCATGGGATCGCGCATCGCCCGGCGCGACGGTCCCGGCACCCGCGGCGGCTTCGTCTGGAACGCCGGCGAGCTCCAGCTGTGTCGTGACTTCCGCATCCGCTCCACGTGGGAGGGCGACGGCCGCTATCACGGCACGGTCGAAGCCGAGCTCGTCACCGACGAGCGGACGTGGGTGGTGCGCGGCTCGGTGCTCGCCCTCATCCCGTTGCGCAATCGCCGGGCCGATCCCGACGGCAACGAGCTCGTCACGCGCATCTCCGAGGGCCTCACCCGGTGGACCCTCGAGGATGGGCGCATCGGGTACGGGCTGTCGGAGTACCTCGACCAGATCGTCGACGGGTCACCGGTCGGTTTGGGCGAGTAGAGGAAGTCGATGGACCGGGCCACCGTCGACCTGTACGAGACTCGGGGTGGCGAGTGGGTGGCGCATCACCCACCTATCCAGCGCGCCCGGGCGCGGGGCTTTGCCCGACGACTTCCCGCGGGCGGGCTGCGCATCGACCTCGGATGTGGCGCCGGCCGCTACACCTCGGACCTGGGGGCCCCGGTCATCGGCCTCGACGCGTCCCGGGTGATGCTCGACCGAAGCGTGCGCGCCGCTCCCGGTGCGCTGCTGGTCCAGGGTGACCTCGAAGCACTCCCCTTCGGGACCAACACGCTGCAGGGGGGTTGGGCGCACATGAGCTACCTCCATGTGCCGAGCATCCGGTTGCCGAGCGCGTTGGCCGATCTCCACCGCGCCTTGGTGGTGGGCGCGCCGATCGAGATCCAGGTGCTGGCGGGCGACTACGAAGGTGACGCCCTGCCTGCGGACCGCATCGGGGGCCGGTACTTCGCGTCGTGGACGCCCGAGAGACTCTGCGACGTCCTCGTCGGCGCCGGCTTCGACGTGGGGGACCTCGAGGTCGACGGGGACTACGTACGGGCCCCGGCCGTGCGCGCCCGCACGCTGCCCGATGTGGTGGGGCCGAAGATGCACCTGCTCGTGGTGGGCCTGAACCCGAGCATCTACTCCGCCGATGTCGGTGTCGGCTATGGCCGACCCGGCAACCGGTTCTGGCCCGCCGCGCTCGGTTGCGGCCTCGTGACGCGCGACCGCGACCCCTGGCATGCCTTGCACGTCCACGGTGTGGGCATGACCGACCTCGTCAAGCGGGCGACGTCGAACGCATCCACGGTGACGTCGACGGAGTACCGGACGGGCATGGCCCGCGTGGAGCGCCTGGTGCGATGGCTCGAGCCCGGCGCGCTGTGTTTCGTCGGCTTGACCGGATGGCGCCATGCCGTCGACCGGCGCGCCCGGGCCGGACCCCAACACGAGCAGATCGGCGGTCGGCCCGTGTACGTCATGCCGTCCACGAGCGGAGCCAACGCGCACGAACGTCTCGAATCGCTGTGCGCCCATCTCGGGGCGGCGCGCTCACTGGCGGCGGAGTCCTGACAACGCTCCGTCTCTGACGACGCTGAAAACCGTCGCTCTGCCCTCGTTTCGTCATCACACTCTGTGCTTCGGCACTCTCGGCGCGTCATTTATGTGACTCCGGATCCACCAAGTTCCATGTCGTGCTTAGTAACGTCGTGCTCCGTGGTGACCGGCCGCGACTCCCATTCCGGCGGGCCCGAGGGGAACAAAGCCATCGGCATCTCTCCCCCGCCGCCACGCCCGAACGACACGCGACGCTCGTCGTCGCCGCCCGCCGCGCTCGCCACGCGACAGCTGCACCGACCCGGCTCCTATGAGGACGAGACGTCGACGTCGGTATACGCGCAACACTTCGATCCCGTCTTCGGTCGACGGTTCGCGGAGCGGTCGCTCGACTCTCTCGTGGTGGTGCGCGGCGCACGGGTGCTCGACGTCGCGTGCGGCACCGGGATCTTCGCCCGCATGGCCGCGCACGTGGTGGGCCCGGGCGGCAAGGTCGTAGGCATCGACCCGTCCCCGGCCGCGGTCGAGACCGCCCGGCGCATCGACGTCACGAGCATCGTCGAGTGGCAGAACTGGGAAGGATCGCGACTCCCCTTCGACGATCAGAGCTTCGACGTGGTGGCGTGCCAGCACGCGTTGCATCGCTTCACCGACCCCGCGGCGGTGCTCGAGGACATTCGGCGTGTGCTCGCCCCCGGCGGGCGCCTGGGCATCATGACGTGGGGTCCGATCGAGGAGAATCCGGCCTTCGCCGCCGAGCTCGATGCCATCGTCAAGTCCGGGCTCGATCGGTCCGGTGTGGTCGAGGTCCTTCTGGACGCGTTCGCGTATCACCGCATCGACGATCTGCGCGAGATCGTCCACAGCGCGGGGTTCACCGACGTGTCGTGCCGAACGGTCCGGATGTTGGCGGCGCTTCCCAGCGTCGCCCAGTGGGTGCGCGTGTACCCCTCACTGCCCCCGTTGTCCTGGGCGTGGCGCCACTGCAGCCAGCAGGCCCGCATCCAGTTCCTGTCCCGGGCCACCGAGCTGTTGCGGCCCTTCGAGCACGAGGGCGTGCTGCGGGTGCAGGCTTCGTCGCGCCTCGTCGTGGCCCGGGCACCGCACCGTTGAGCCCGTAGGCCCGCACCGGAACCCGGGTAGGCGGGGCGTAGTCTGACGGCGTGGCCGACAACACGAACGGCCCTCCCGACGAGGAGGCGCCACCCTCGGTTCCAGACGACCTGAGTCCTCCTGCCCAGGAGGCGTTGCCGCCTCCCCCCGCCTATGCGCACGCGTCGGGCCAACCGTCCGCACCGCCCTGGCCTGGAGGTTCTGCGCCCGCCCCGTACCCGCCTCCACCGGCGGGATACCCACCCCCACCTCCGGGGTACCCGCCACCGCCGCCGGGGTACCCGCCTGCGGCGCCCTACGGCGGCGCACCGGGATACCCACCCCCACCTCAGGGGTACCCGCCTGCAGCGCCCTACGGCGGCGCACCGGGATATCCACCCCCACCACCGGGCTACCCGGGAGGACCGGGGGCGGCGCCGTCGGGGTGGAACGCACCACCGCATCCCGGGTTCGCCTCCCCCGCCCAGACACCGACGGGCACCCCCGAGCCACCGCACACGTCCGAGCCACCGGGCACGTCCGACGGGCCGGCCCGGGCGCGTCCGCGACGGACGAGACGGATCGTCGTGGCCGTGGGACTGGTCGTGGTGATCCTGCTCGCCGTGGGCCTGTCGTTGATCGCCACATCCGGTTCCAATACGAAGGCGGTCAATCCCGCGGCGCGGCGCACGACGCGGGCCGCCTTGCAGGCGACGGTCGAGCGGGGCTCGTTCCACTACGTGTCGCAGTTCACCTCCATGGGCCAGCTCCAGACCACGGTCGGCGACGCCGGAGCCTCTGCGGGAAAGCAGGTCATCACGATCGGGTCCACCACCTTCACCGTCATCGTGATCGGGAAATCCTGTTACTTCCAGGGCGGAGAGCGACAGATGGTGGAGCAGCTGGGTCTTCCCGTGTCGATCGCCTCTGCGCACGCCGGACAGTGGATCTCACTGGCCCCGGGTGATCTCCCCTACCAATCTGTGTACGTGGCGGTCACGACGAACTCCGCGCTGAACTCGAACATCGCCTTCGCGCCGCACCAGGTGACGGGGACCGAGAGACGAGTCGGGTACCGGGTCCTCGGGATCTCGGGACCGATGACCAATCAGAGGGTGAACGGACAGCTGTTACGGGTCAAGGGCACGGCGCATCTCTACGTGACCTCGTCGCTCCCGCATCTCCCGGTGCAGTACACCGAGAACGGCAAGATCGACAAGGTGGCCAGCAAGCTGGTGATGACCTTCAGCAGATGGGGTGAGCCCATCGCGTTGACCGCTCCTCGGGGAGCGATCACCTATGCGTCGCTGGGTGCGGGGAACGGGACGACGCCCACCACGGGTCCGCCGGTGCTGACCGCGGCCCGGTCCTGATCGAACTCGCCGCGGCCGCTCACGTGCTGCGGCGGTAGCGCCATACCGCCAGCGGGGCCAACACCGCCAGGAAGCCGACGCACCACGCCAGTGCCACGAGGACGTGTCCGACGGTGCTCCCCGGGACATGCGCCCCGCCCAGCATGAGCGAGCGCTGCGCGGTGATCACGGCGCCGAGGGGTTGGTTGGTGGCGAACCACCGCAGCCAATTGGGCATGGACGTGAGCGGTACGAACGCGGGCGAAGCGAAGATGAGGGGGAAGAGAATCGGGAACGCCATCACCTGTGCCGTCTCGCTATTGGGCGCAGTGAGACCGATGACGGCGAACCCCCACAGCAACGCATACGCGAAGAACAGGACGATGGCGCAGGCGGCGATGAACCCCAGGGCGCCGTTGGGAAAGTTGAACCCGACCAATGCCCCCACTCCGGTCATGAGCAGGAGCACGAACACGTTGCGTACGAGATCGGCGGTGGTCCGACCGGCGAGAACAGCCGACCGTGCCATCGGGAGCGTGCGGAACCGTTCGATGAGCCCCTTCTGGAGGTCATCGGCCAGGCCCACGGCCGTGCCGATCCCGCCGAAACCCACACTCTGGACGAAGATCCCCGCCATCAGGAAGTCGATGTAGCTGAGCCCGTCGCCGGCGTGGATGGCACCCCCGAACACGTACCGGAACAGCAAGACGAACATGATGGGCTGCATCGTCGAGAAGAAGAGCGCCTCGGGGATGCGGGTGTAGGCGATCAGGTTTCTCTTCGTCACCGTCAAGGCGTCGGCGACGGCCCATCGCAGTCGGCTCGCCCCGCCGGGCATGGCCGGGTCGACGCCACGAGCGATCCCCGCGCCGGGGACGATCGCAGTGGTCGTGCTCATGGTGTTCCTCCGTCACTCGCCGCCGCCGCCATCGGGGCCCTGCGCCGCCGTCTGTGGCCGTCGGTCGAATCGCTCGTCGTGTCGTCACCATCGGTCTCGGTCCGCTTGCCGGTGAGGGCCAGGAACACGTCGTCGAGGCTGGGCTCACGGATCCGGAAGGTGGTGGGAATGAGAGAGTGCTGGTCGAGGAGGCGCAGGACCTCCATGGCGACCCGGGGCCCGTCGTCCACGGGCAGCTCGACGACGGTCCCCACCACGGTGGGGCTCTTGGCGCCGACGGTGCTCAGGATGCCCGCGCCCTGGGTCGCCAGGCCGACGTCGGCAAAACCGACATCGAGCACCGTGGCGCCGAGGTCCGCTTTCAGCTGGTTGGGGCTCCCCTCGGCGATCACCCGGCCGTGGTCGACGACGGCGATGCGCTGGGCCAGGGTGTCGGCCTCCTCGAGGTACTGCGTGGTGAGCAAGACGCTCGTGCCCTCGCCGACGAGCTGGCGAATCATCTCCCACACGTCGGCCCGGCTCTGCGGATCGAGCCCGGTGGTGGGCTCGTCCAGGAACAACACCTTGGGCCGCGCCACGAGGGCGGCGGCGACGTCGAGCCGACGACGCATGCCACCGGAGTAGGTCTTGAGAGGCCGGTCGCCGGCGTCGGTGAGCCCGAACTGCTCGAGCAGCTCGATGACCCGCTTCCCCACCGCGTCACGAGCCATATGGTTGAGACGTCCCACCATGGTGAGGTTCTCGCGGCCGGTGAGGTTCTCGTCGACCGCCGCGTACTGGCCGGCCAGACCGATGAGCGTCCGGACCCGGGCGGCCTCGGCCACGACGTCGTGGCCCAGGACGAACCCCGAGCCGGCGTCGGGGCTCAGGATCGTGGTGAGGATCCGCACCGCCGTGGTCTTGCCGGCCCCGTTGGGGCCGAGCAGCCCGAAGATGGTCCCCTCCTCGACGGCGAAGCTCACGCCGTCGAGAGCGAGCACCTCCCGGCCGAACGTCTTGTGCAGATCGCGTGCCTCGATGGCATGGGTCATGTCGGACTTCCTCTCTCCGGACCGACGGCGTGGAAGCCCTTCCATAGCTCGATACCCTCGAACGACTCCGACTTCACTTCACCGATGAGCTTGCGGGACCACTCGAGCTCGGCCTCGACCAAGGCCGTCATGTACTCGAACTCGACCGTGAACAGCCGGGGCACACCCTGGTCGGCGATCATCCCGCCCACCGTGCGACGCTGAGCGAGATCGACCTCCAGCGTCTGGCAGCGGATCTCGAGAAGCTCGACGGCCTGCGAGGGTGACAACACCGGCAGGAGGGACAACCCCGCTTCGAACCGCAGGTATTCCTTGGTCGGGACGCTGATGAGCTCGCTCAGCCAGTCCAGCAGCTCGGCGGAGCCCGCGGCGGTGATGCGGTACACGGTCCGCTCGGGGCGCTTCCCCTCGCGCTCGGTCTCCTGTGCCTCGATGAGCCCGTGCCGTTGCAGCGCTTCGACCACCGTGTACAGCGACCCGAAGTTGAGCTTGATGCTCTCGTCCTTGTGGCGGGCGCGCATCGTCGTCGCCATCTCGTAGGGATGCATGGCCCGTTCCTCGAGACCCGCCAGCACGGCCAGGGCCAAGGGGTTGGCGACCTTTCGCCGGGTCATCGGGGGGCCCCACGTCGATCGATCGCCGTCATCATATCCGGCTCCGTATATTATGAACTCGGATATCAGGAGTCAAGCGACGCCGCCCCAACCCGGGCGCAGCTACCTCGGGCCGCAGCTACACCGGGACGACCACCGCGTCGGCGGCGCTGCGTCGGGCCGCCTCGAGGACTTCGAGCGTATCGAGTGCATCCTCGGGGTCGACCGGGGGCGCCGCCCCCTGGCGCAGCGCCCGCACCACCTCGGCATAGAAGGTCGACCACCGACCTCGTTCGCTGGGCACGGGCTCCTCGTCGACACCGCGCACGAGCCGCCCCCAGCGTTCGGGGGGTTCGAGGCCGAACCCGGACTCGTCGGGCCGGCGACCGGCCCGCAGGGCGTCTTCTTGCCCGTCGAGGTCCTCCACCACGTAGGCGGCGTCGCGGCCGAGCACGCGGAGCCGGGGTCCGGGAGCGGCGGCCACCGCGCTCGCCCACAGGTGCGAACTCGCCCCCGACGTGTGGCGCAACGCCACGAACACGTCGTCGTCTGCTCCCCCCCGACGCGCCGCCACCTCGCCGTAGACGTGCGTGACGGGCCCGAGCAACGACCGTGCCTGGTCGACGAGGTGCACCCCGAGATCGAGCAGCACCCCTCCCCCGTCGTGGGCCGACAGGTCTTCGCGCCACGCCCCCCGGGCCCGTTGGGGTCGCCATCGTTCGAATCGAGACTCGTAGCGCATCACGTCACCGAGGACGCCGTCGGCGACGAGCCGTCGCAGCGTGAGGTGGTCCGAGTCCCAACGACGGTTGTGGAACACGGTGAGCATCACCTGCGCGGCGGCGGCGCGCTCCACCAGGGCACGCGCCGGCGCCACGAGCGGCGCCAACGGTTTCTCGATCACCACCGGGAGGCCGGCGTCGACGGCGAGCGAGGCCACCGCCACGTGGGATCCCGTGGTGGTGGCGACCACGACGAGATCGTGCTCGTCGGGGCGCGCCCACACCTCGTCGGCGCTCGGCACGACCCGGGCGCGGGGAAAGTCCCTCCCGGCGCGGCCCTGGCGGGCGGGGTCGCTCGTGACGATGGTGGCGATCTCGAGACCGGGCGTGGCGGCCACGAGCGGGCCGTGGAAGACCGAACCGGCCAGCCCGTACCCGACGAGGGCGACACGGAGATCGGCGGCATCGCTCACCGGGTCAGCGGGGGGCGGGGAGCGGCAGGGGCCGAATCGAGAGAAGCAGGACCGGGCAGAGGCGAGTCAGGTGATCGACCCACGACGTCGCACCAGTGAATCGATGGTCACCGCCGCCAGCAGTACGAGCGCGGTGGCCATGTCCGTCCCGGCGATGCCGATGCCGAGGAGCCCGAGCCCGTTGTAGACCGCCGCGATCACGATCCCCCCGAGCAGGGCGTGCACCGCCTTGCCCCGCCCACCGAAGAGGCTGGCCCCTCCGATGACCGCGGCGGCGACGGCGTAGAGCACGTACGTCCCACCGTCGAACCCGACCGATATCGAGGCCAGGCGCGACTCGTACACGAGCCCCGCCAATCCGGCCGTGAGCCCCGACAGGGTGAAGGCGACGGTACGGACCCACGCCACGTTGATGCCGGCCCGACGGGCCGCCTCGGGGCTGGCACCGATGGCATAGATGTAACGGCCGGTGCGGGTCTTGCCCAGGAACAACGACCACACCACGATGACGGCGAGGACGAAGGGGACGCACCCAGGGAACACCCCGCAGGGGCGTCAGGTTGCCTCGATTGAGGTTGCAGACGACCACCAGTGCGATGCCGGCCACCGCGATCACCACGATCGTGAGGATGGTGATGCTCAGGGGCGGGGCGCTGAGGCCGCGCGCCCGTCGCCGGGTGGTCGCGCAGGATGGCGACGACGGCAAACAGCACCACCAGGACCGCCAGGGTGATCCAGCTGGCGACCTGGCTCATGTTTCCGTTGACGAGGTTGTAGACGACGTTGTTGTTGATGCTGATCACGCCGCCCGACAGACCCCTTGTCGACGTCGAACACGAAGATCAGGACGCCGGAGAATCCGAGCAGGCCGGCCAGGGTCACCACGAACGACGGCAGGTGGAGCCGGGTGATCAGCGTGCCCTGGAGCGCGCCGAGCGCGGCGCTCGCCAACAGCCCCACGATCACGCCGGCCCACCACGGCCAGTTGTAGGGCGGTGAGATCAGCGCGGCGATGATGGCACCGCCGACGGCCGCGACGTAGCCGACCGAGAGGTCGATCTCGCTCAGGAGCAGCGCGAAGATCTCGGCCGCACCGAGCAGGATGAAGAAGGCCGCCTGGACGAGCAGGTTCACGATGTTCAGAGATGACAGGAACTTCGATTGCTGGGACTCGAAGATGACGATGATCAGGACGAGCCCGGCCAGAATGGGCAGGGCCCCGCTCTCGCCGCTGCGGATCCGCTTCCACCACGCGCTCACGTACTCGTTCAGTGAATCGGCGAGGACTCAGGAGCCAGGGCGACCGCGGACGGTGTCGATTACCGGTGCCGTCGTGGCATCGGTGCCCGTATCGACCGCCTTTTCGTCGGCGGGCCCGGTTCCCGGTGTCATGGTGGCGCTCAGTCCCCGCCGGTCTCGGGCGCCGCCACTGCGACGTTGCCCGACGCCCGCGTCGAGCGGCCTGTTGTCATGAAGTCGACCACGACCTGGCTGTCGAAGTCCGCCACCGGGCCGGCGGCGACCATGTTCCCGAGGTGGAGGACCACGATGTGGTCCGACACCTCGAACACGTCGTTGAGGTTGTGCGACACCATCAGCACTGCGACGCCCTCACCGGACAACCGTTTGATCAGCTCGAGGACCTGTCCCGTCTGTGAGACACCGAGGGCGGCCGTGGGCTCGTCCATGATGACGAGCTTGGCGTGCGACATCACGGCCTTGGCCACTGCCACCGATTGGCGCTGCCCGCCCGAGAGGGAGGCCACCGGTTGGCGGATCGAACGCACGGTGGTCACCTTGAGATCCTCGAGGGTGCGTCGGGCCGCCAGCTCCATGGTGGACTCGTCGAGTACCCCGTGCCGTAGCGGTTCGTGGCCGAGGAACATGTTCTGGACGATGTCGAGGTTGTCGCACAGCGCCAGGTCCTGGTAGATGGTCGTGATCCCCAGGGTCTCGGCGTCCTTGGGGGCGTGCAGGTGCACGGGCGTGACCCTCCCAGAGGATCTGCCCTGTGTCGGGCTCCCACAGCCCCGAGATCGTCTTGATGAGGACCGACTTCCCCGCGCCGTTGTCGCCCGCCAACGCCGTGACCTGAGCGGGAGCCACGTCGAGGTCGACCCGATCCAGGGCTTGGACGGCCCCGAATCTCTTCGACACCCCTCGCAACGACAGGAGCGGGGCGCCGTCGGGACCTCCCTGCTCGCTCACCGCGTCGCCTTCACCGCGTCGCCCTCACCGTGTCGCCTCCTACGGCCAAGTCCGCCCCTTCCGCGTGAGCGGAAGGGGCGGACCCGACCTCGACAACTCCCGGCATGCTACGGGAACAGGCCGGGACGAGCTGTGGATGTACCTGGCTAGGAACTGATCCCAGCAGCGGTGCAGTCAGCCGCGTACGGGGCCGCGCACAGTTGCGCCGCCGGTACGAAGTTGTCCTTGATGACGGTTGCGTTCATGTTGCTCGCCGTGACCCACTCCGGCGTCAGCAGGACCGAAGGCACCGAGACGTTGGACGTCGTGTCCTGCGTCGAGGCGTTGACCAGACGAGCTCGGTGGCGTCTTGCCCGCCCTCAGGTACAGCGCGAGGGCAACTGCGGCCCCCGCCTCCAGGTAGATGGGCTTGTAGACGGTCCCGCACTGGTACCCGGAGATGATGTTCTGCAGTCCGGTCAGTGTGGCGTCCTGTCCCGTGGTCGGGAAGGTCATGGGCTTGACGTGGAGCGTCTTCAGGTACGTGATGATCGGTGCGCCCGTCTCGTCATTGGGGATCAGGGCCGCATTGATGGTCGGATGGGCGGTGTAGGCCTCCTGGAACTCCGTCGCAGCCGTGGGTGGGTCCCAGGTGTCGGCGGTGTTCACGACGTCGGTCCACCCGCTCGAGGTGAAGTAGGGCTTCAAGCACGGCGTTATAGCCCTGGGCGAAGAGCGTGGCGTTGTTGTCGGTGGCGGCACCGTGCATGACGACGACCTGGGGCTTGGCGACGTGCCATGCCGCGACGCAGCTCACGAGACCCTTGCCGATCAGCGTGCCCACCGTGACGTTGTTGAAGCTCACGTAGTAGTCACGGCTGCCGCCCAGGGTCAGACGGTCGTAGTCGATGACGTCGACACCGTGAGACTTGGCGTACTTCTCGATCGACGCTCCCACACCCGAGTCGAGGGGGTCCACCAGCAGGACGGTCGCCCCGTTGGTGATGTCGGTCTGGGCGTCGGTCAGCTGGGTGGCGTCGCTTCCCAACGCGTTCTGCACCGGGATGTAGTCAGACGACGAGAGCCCCGACAGCTGCAGTGCCTTGGTGATGTCGAGGCGCGTCGAACTCCACGTAGCGGGTCGAGCTCACCGTGTCGGGAAGGATGGCGGCGATCTTGCCCTTCCCCGCGGCCGCGAGCCCCTTGAACTCGCTCATCACCGTGAGGCTGTTCGTGAACGACGACGGGGTGATGTTCGACGGCCCGCTGCTGGCGCTCGTCGTGGCTGGTGACGCCGTGGTCGTCGTGGTCTTGGGTGTGCTGCTACATGCCGCAGCGACCATGCCCACGACAAGGACCAGGGAAATCCCTGCCAACCGACCCAACCTACGCTTGCGCATATTCGCCCTCCTGCTTTCTGTGGTTTCTGGTTCTCTCGATGCCGTGCACAGCTATCGCGGGGAGGCGAACCGCAAACAGGGAGGAGACTCCCTGGTCACCGGCCAATCACGTCGCCGCGACCCCCGTGTCCGATGTACCTCTGAGCTACGACTGTGCACGCAACATACCCGTCCGCTTCGTCACGCGCTTGAAATAACTTTGTTCAGTCGATCACAAGCGCGGCCCGAACGGGGAGATGGTCGGATCCGGTGATGGGAAGGACCGCACCGGCGTCGACGTGCGCAGGTCCCCTGACGAGGATGTGGTCGGGCTGCGCCACCGGCCTCGACAGCCATGTGGGCCAGGTGCGACCCCGCACGGCGCGTGACCAACCGGGAAGCAGAACGACGAGCGGCGGTCCCCACAGGTTCATGTCGCCCCCCAACACAGTAGGAACCGGCGTCAACGCGTGGAGTGCTCTGCGCAGCGTCGCGATGTGGCGCAGCGATCCTTGGCTGAGGTGGGCGAGGTGGGTTCCCACCACGCGTAGGGGTTCGGTGGCGCCCTGCAGGTCCACGTCCACGACGATCGCCCCTCGTCGCGCCGGGTCGGTGGGGAGCTTGCCCAGGTCGATGGTGTGCGAGCTCGTCACCGGAAATTTCGACAGCACGGCGATCGACCAGGTACCCCGCCGGGCCACGGGGAGGCCGGCTCGCGAGCGTGCGGCCCTGCGGTCGGCCGAGACCATGCGTCGCCCGTCGAGCCCAATTCCGCTGGGGGTCCGGGACCACAGCCGAGGGCTCCAGCGCTCCGAGGCGTCGTCGGGAGGGGTGACGATGCGCCCTCGCGCGAAGGTCAGCTCTACCGCGCCGTATCCGAGCTGGCTCGCCACACGATCGGTCAACGACTCCTCGCCGTCAGGCGACCAACATTCCTGGAGCATCAAGATGTCGGCGCCGATGCGCCGGCACGCGTCCACGACGTCATAGGGCCGGCCCCACCCGTCCACGCCGCCGTGCACGTTGAAGCTGGCGACGACCACACGCGGCATTGCACGGGCAGGCTACCGATCTGCCCCGGCCCGATGGGCGACCCGGACGGCCTCCGCTTGGAGTGGGCGGAGCCGGATCAGGAGGACCCGAGGGCGGGTGGCACGGTCGCGGTCGAACGCTCCCTGCGGTCGCTCCAGGATCCCTGGTGCCCGAAGAATCCTCTTCCCCGGCACGCTCAGTGAGCTGGCTCAACCCGGGTCGGGAGGTGCCGATAGCAATTGGGATGACGTTGTTCCCGAGCGCTCTCCGCAGCGGCCGCCCTCCGGCGATGGGTACCCTGCCTCGTCCGCTCCACAACCTCTGGAACTTCATGGCGCGAGTGCTTGCCCCTCGCGGCCGGTACCACACTCCCACCCTCTCGGTCGTGGCGACGCGCGCCGAGGCCGTGCGCCCGGAAAGGCCCGAGCCGCGACTGAGGTGGACCGACGCCCAGACTGCGCCGGGCGGCGATTTCGCCGCGTCGGCGATCCCCAACGCCGAGCTCGACAACACCACGGTGCCTCGACGCGGAGAGTCGTGGGAGGCGGTGTCGGACTTCGCCCTTTCCTATGACGGATACGGATACTGGGACAACCTTCCCTCCCTGGCCGGACGGGTCCTGCAGCGCTGGACCCGCCGTCGTTCGCTTCCCGCCACCCTCGATGAGCTGCGCGGATGCCTCTTCTACGAACAGCGACGGTGGCATCACTTCGGCGAGGAGCCGACCGGCCGGTCGGCCGAGTACATGTGGGCCGTCATCGACGCCATCGCGGCGCTGACCGCCCCCGTTGCGTTCACGGTGAACCGTATCCCCGGCCCCCGCCGCGCCATCGCCAGTGAGACGCACGTGAAGCTCGTGGTCACCCGGGCCGTTCCGCTCCGGCCCCTTCCTTCGACAGTGCCCAGTGTGCGACCGATGCCCGCCCGCCAGGGTCGCCTCGTGCCGGTGCCGGCGGCCGAGGCCCATGTCCGGCTGGTGTCGGCGATCGAAGACGAAGCGGGCTCGGTGTCGAGGCATCCCGCCGGGCACGCATCGAGGCGATCCTCGGGGCGTCCCGCGGGCAACCCGGCGCAGCACCCGTCGATGACCGGTGCGACGCGCGATCTTCAGCCCATGCCTTCGGCCGACCCCTTGCCCAAGCCCCCCGTCATCGAAAGGCGCTCCCGTCGCGCCGCGACCGGTCCTCCCAATCGCCCCGGCGGCGCCGTGCACGCCGCTCGAACCTCGAGTGACACGTGGCCGGCCAACGGGTCGGGATGGGGCCTCGACAAGGTCCCCGACGACCGCGCTCCTCAGGCACCTCCCGCCAAGGTGACGCCGCTGTGCCGAGAGTTCCACGCCGAGGACGCCGCCTATCTGAAGTGGGTCGACACCCACCCGCACGGCTTCGTGCTGAACCACCGGAGTGCAGCGACCCCGAAGGGTCCGACCCTGCATCGTGTCGGCTGCGCCGCCATCGCACCTCGCCCCGGAGCCGACACCTCGCCCGCGGCCGCGGTCCGGGTGTGCGGCCCCAACGCCACCGCCCTCGAAGCGTGGAGCGTGGCACAAGGGACCGGACCGCCCAGCGCCTGTCGACGCTGCCATCCGTAGCGCGGCGCCGGACCTCGGCCACCGCACCTCGAGCGTCTGACCCCGGGCACCCGACCCGCGACCTGAGGCGGAAGACCGCCGTACAGTGAGGCGATGCTCCTCGTGGCGGCCTCCCCCGAGCTCGACCACCACGACGTGGGGCCCCGACACCCCGAGCGTCCCGCCCGCGTGCAGGCCGCGTTGGCGGGCATCGACGAGGCGGGACTGCGCGACGCCGTCGTGTCGGTCGCGCCCCGTCGGGCCACCGAGGAGGAGTTGAGCCTCGTCCACCCGCTCTCGTACCTCGAGGCGTTGCGCAGCTTCTGCGAGGCCGGCGGTGGCGCCATCGACCCCGACACCATGGCGGCACCGGGGTCGTGGGACACGGCCCTGCTCGCCGCCGGCGCCGCCCTCGAGGTGGTCGACGCCCTGGGGCGCGGGGAGGGCGATGTCGCCTTCGTGGCGGCCCGACCGCCCGGGCACCACGCGTTGGCGGCCGAGCCCATGGGGTTCTGCCTGCTCAACAACATCGCCGTGGCGGCCGCCACGCTGGCGGAACGAGGAGAGCGGGTCCTCATCGTCGATTGGGACGTCCACCACGGAAACGGGACCCAGGCCATCTTCTGGGACGATCCTCGAGTGCTCTACGTCTCCACCCACCAGTGGCCCCTGTATCCGGGCACGGGCCGCGTGTCCGAGACCGGTGGGCCGGACACGCCGGCCTCACCGTCAACGTGCCTCTGCCGCCGCGCGCCACCGGCGACGTCGTGCTGGCGGCACTCGACGACGTGGCGGCGCCGATCGTCGAGCGCTTCGAGCCCACCTGGGTGCTCGTATCGGCGGGGTACGACGCCCACCGGGCCGACCCCATGGCCGGACTCAATCTCACCTCGGGCGACTTCGCCGACATCGCCAGTCGGGTGAAGCGCGTTCTCGCCGGGACCGGGCCGCCTGGCCCTGCTCCTCGAGGGCGGGTACGACCTCGACGCGTTGCGCGTGTCGGTCGGCTCGAGCCTGGCGGCCCTGCTCGACGTGGAGTTCCGTCCTGAGCACTCCTCGAGCGACGGGCCGGGGGGCGATGCCGTCGACGCGGCACGCCGCGCGCACACACGATGACCTCGACCAACCGAGACCACTTCGGCATCAACGGGCTCCCTCCCCCGCGGGTGCAGACGGTGGCCGAGCGCGTCTACGCCTACATCCAGCCCGACGGGGGCTGGTGGATCAACAACACGGGGTTCGTCCTGGGCGAGGGCAGGGTCCTGTGCATCGACACCTGCGCCACAGAGCGGCGCACCCGAGCCTTTCTGGATGCGATCGACGCTGTGCAGCGCGAGCAGGGACTCGACGGCGCAAGAGGGGCGCGCATGCTGGTGAGCACCCATCAGCACGGCGATCACACCAACGGCAATTGCCTTCTTCCCGACGCCACCATCATCGGCCACCCCCGCTGCCGTGACGCCATCCGGACCATGGGGATCCTCCGGCCCGACGGTCTGTGGGAGTCCGTCGACTGGGGCGACGCTGGAGCCGGCACCTCCGTTCGTCACCTTCGAGCATCGACTGGACGTGTACGTGGACGACCTGTTGGTGGAGCTGCACCACTTCGGCACCGCCGCGCACACCACCAACGACGTGGTGGCGTGGATCCCCGAACACCGGGTGCTGTTCACGGGGGACCTGGTGTTCAACGGGGGCACACCCTTCGTCCTCATGGGATCGGTCGCCGGGTCCTTGGTGGCGCTCGACTGTGTCATGGAGCTCGAGCCCGACGTCATCGTCCCCGGGCACGGCGAGGTGTGCGGCCCCGAGGTCGTCGATGTCTCCGGCGAGTACCTCCGGTTCTTGCAGCAGACGGCCGCCGATGCCAAAGCGGCCGGCCTCACCCCCCTCGAAGCCGCCCGCCAGGCGGACCTCGGTTCCCTGGCGGGGCTCACCCATCCCGAGCGCCTGGCCGGCAACCTGCACCGCGCCTTCGCCGAGTGCGAAGGAGCCCGGCCCGGGGATCCCATCGACATCGCCGCCGCGTTCACCGACATGATCACCTTCAACGGCGGCAGGCCTCTGACCTGCCTGGCCTGAGCGCACGGCGGTTGGCCGATTGTTGAGGCGGGATAGAGGATCCGGTGAGCCGGGGCTGCCAGGGTTGCAGCCAGGAAGGCGGCCGGACAGGGGGCCGCGTCATTGCCGGGGGGCCCATGTCCATCGTCGACGACCGTATGCACGTCGGAGGAGAGCAGGCCGCGTCATGAACGACTCTGGCAGACCACAGACCCGACGCCGACCGTGACGTCCTCGGCCATGCGGGCACCGAGAGGGGCGACGCCCGATGTCTTTGCCCACGCCGGCGCCGGCGACCAGCTGTGGCAGGCCCGGATCGATCTCGTGGTGTCGTCGGGTCTCTCTGGAGACGCGGCCCTCAAGTCGCGCCAAGACGGCGACCGGGCCCGGACCGAGGCCTCGTTCGAGGCGTTGTGCCTGTTGTGCCAGGACGAGCTCCGGCCGGTCCTCGAGTGCAGCACCGAATTGCTGGCCGAATGGGGACTGACGGCGCGCGTCACCGAGACGCTCCGAGACGAACCGGCTCGAGTCCCTCGGAGCTTCGATCTCACTTTGTGGATCGACCGCTTCGGTGACCGGGGCCCGGGCAGGCTGACCATCACGGCCACAGAGGGTTGCGACTTCGTCCGGATCAAACTGGCCGTCGGCCCGTCGAGGTTGTTCGGCGACCTGAGCGAGCACGTGGGAACGACGATCGCCAGCGATCTCTCCGATGCCCTTGTCGGAGGCCTGGTGGCGACCCTCGTGGAGCAGATCTTCAGTTCCTGACCGGGACCGACAGCCGCTCGGCCAGGAAGGCGAGCGACAGCGGGTAACGCCAGCTGATGCCGCCGTGGGTGGCGTCGAAGAGCTCGAAGCGCACGTCGGTCACACCGATCTGCGCCAACGCGTCCCGAAAGGCGCCGGCCCCCAGGTCCAAGTACCACTCGTCGCGCGTGCCGCCGTCGATCCACACCGCACGTAAGGACCGGAGCGCGTCGGCGTAGCGGGGCACCATCCGGACCGGGTCCCAGGCCAGCCAGCGAGCCCATACCTCGTCGCGTATCCGCCCGGTGGCGGGATCGAAGGGAAGCACCGGCGTGCCGTCGTCCCCGGCGGAGAAGCAGGCCGATACCCCGAGCATCATGAGGAGCAGATGGTCCTCTTGCCGGGTGAACGCCGTCCTCGACCCGAAGTCCTCCCACCACGCGCCGATGTCGCCGTCCCAGGCCCGCAGGGCCCGCACGACCTTGGGGAACTCCGGGATGTAACAGCATTCGTACAGCGCGTCCCCGGCGTGGGTGGCCAACCCGCCGAACAGGTCGGGACGCAGCATGGGGGTGATCATGGCCCCGAAACCGCCGCTGGACTTCCCCTGGATACCGCGATGCGCAGGTGCGTCGAGCGTCCGGTAGCGCTCGTCCACGAAGGGCACGACGTCGTCGCACAGATAGGTGTGGTACCGACCCGTCCCCGGTGAGTCCACGAACTGCGAACCTCCGTACGCCGTCCAGGCGTCCACCCACACCACGATGCACGGCGGCGCCTGCCCCGAGGCGAAGAGGGCATCCGCGGTCTCGGGGAAGGGTTGGTGATATGCGTCGCGATTGGCCCACATCGTGACGTACCCGGTGTAGCCCTGAATGACGTAGATCGAAGGCAGGCGATGATCACCGTCGTCGTAGCCCGGCGGCACGTAGACCCACAGCGGGCGCTCGACGGGATCGCCGAGCGGGTTTCCACCGAGCGCGGCCGAGGTGACCACATGCTCGTCGATACGACCGGCAAGCGCTCCACTCCACGGCAGCGGCACGGGCCACCTCCCATTGCTGGCACCTGGTCGGGCGCCATCCGCCCGCCGCCCAGGATGGCATGCCCGCCGTGGTGGGGCTTGCTCAGAGCGCTTTGGTGGCCAGCTGAGGAGCGGCCAGTAACCAGCCCCGCAGCTGTTCGGCCGGCATCGGCCGGGCCAGCAGGTAGCCCTGGGCCAGGTCGCAGCCTGCCTCGCGCAGTGTCGCGAACACGTCGTCGGTCTCGACGCCCTCGCCCACGACCCGCAATTTCAGGTTGTGGCCGAGGTCCACGATGGACCGCACGATCGCGGCGTGCGCCGGGTTGGCCAACATGTCCATCACGAAGCTCTTGTCGATCTTGAGCTCGTGGACGGGCAGAGACGACAGGTACCCGAGAGAGGTCTGCCCGATCCCGAAGTCGTCGAGGCTCACCCGGACACCGATGGCGTCGAGCTGGGCCAGGACGGCCGCGGCGCGGGGCGGGTCGGTCAGCAGCGCCGTCTCGGTGATCTCGATGATCAACCGCTCGGGACGCACGTCGAGCTCGGCGAGCACGGCGATGACCTGGTCGGCGAAGCGGCCCCGGCCGAGGGTCCGGGCCGACACGTTGATCGATACCGCCACGTCACCGAGGGCACGGATATCGGTCAGGGCCGTGCGCATCACCCACGTCGTGAGCCTGTCGATCAGGTCGGTCTGCTCGCACAGGGGGATGAACCGGTCGGGATACAACAGACCGAGGGTGGGATGCTGCCAGCGCACCAGGGCCTCGACCGCCTCCACGTGCTTGTCCTCCAGGCTCGCCTTGGGCTGGTAGTGCATGACCAGCTCGCCGGCATCGATGGCCCGGCGCAGCTCGGCGATGAGCCCGAGGTTGGCGGCGTCGTAGTGGTCTTGCTCGGCGTCGTAGCGCACCACGCCGACGTGCTGGGCCTTGGCCACGTACATGGCCACATCGGCGTGCTGGAGGAGGTCGTCCACGTCGATCCCGTCGTCGGGGGCGATGACGAACCCGATGCTCGACTCGACCGACAGGGGGAGCCCGCTCACCTCGACTTCGTGCTCGATGATGTCGCGCAGGCGGCGCAGCACCTCCTCGGCGTCCCCGACCTCGGACAGGATGACGCCGAACTCGTCCCCGCCCAGGCGCGCCACGGCGTCTTGGGGCCGGGTGTGATCGGCGAGACGCTGCGCCAGGAGGGTGAGGAGCTGGTCGCCGCTGTCATGGCCCAGGGTGTCGTTGACCTCTTTGAACCGGTCCAGGTCGACGATGGCGATCGCGGCGCGCGAATCGCTTCGCACCGCGTGCATGACGGCTTCCTGGGCCCGCTGATGGAACAGCGATCGGTTGGGCAGCTCGGTGAGGGCGTCGTGCTCGGCCAGGAACTTGTTCTCCTTGACCTGCTGGCGGAGGCGACGGCTGACCGACACCGAGATGATGAAGAGGATAACGTACAGCGCCCCCAGGCCGAGGAGCAGGTCGAGGTACAGGCTGTGCAAGCCGGCGTCGACGTCCTTGGCGATGGGCGCGTAGGGCAGGTACACCTCGAACACGCCCACCACGTGCTCGGGCCGGCCGGCGGTGAGGGGCAGGTAGACCTCGACGGCCTTGGGGCCCAGCGGCCCGGAGTCGTCGGCGTCCGCGTTCAGGTGCGTGAGGTCGGCGGTGATCTCGCCCTCGCCCGCCTCGATGGCCTCGTCGTCGGGCTTGGTGGAGAACCCCGACCCGTCGTCGGAGAACACGACGTGGCCCGACAGGTCCTGGAGACGCATGCGCAGGACGTTGTGGTCCCCGACGGCCCGTGTCACCAGGAGCCGCATGGCCTTGGTCTCGCTCGGGCTGAGGCCCTGGCTGATGGGACGGCCGTCGAGGATGGGCTCGACCGCGGTCTCCGCCACGAGGCGCGCCTCGGACAGCCCCTCCGAGACACCGCGCTGATTGGCCTCGGACCGGTAGCTCGCCGCCAGCGTCAGGCCCAGGAGGAGGACGGGAATGGCCGTGATGGCCGCATAGGTGATGAAGAGTCGCGCCAAAGAGCGCGCCCGAGGCGCTGGAGACGTCACGGGGACAACTTCGGTATTTCTTGCCCGAAACTTGACAGTGGCGCATCAGACCAGGACTTTCGTCACTTTTGGGCGACCGGATTCCGACCCGTCCTCCGCCTGGGACCGCCGTCCTCAACGCGGGGGCGCAATAGGTCGATAACGGCGACATGCGCAGTGACGGCCGACTCGACCCCAGGATGGTCGACGCGGCTCTGTCCTGCCTCCTCGACCAGCACGCCGAGGCCCAAGCCTGTGCCATCGGGCCCGACGGGCTCATGGTGGAGATGCCGGGCTCGGTCCCGTTGGTGGGCCATCGTGTGGTCCGGGCCCGATCGGCGCTCAATGTCGTGGTTGCCGCCGATCGGGTGGTGCTCATCAGCGCCTGGGAGAAGGCCCGGGCCGTGGGGACGGCACGAGCGCCGGTCCGCCTCGCCTCGGACCCCGAGCGTCCGGTCGTCGTGCATTTCCTCGACGCCCGAACGTCCCACGGCGTCTATCTGGGCGTGGTCGTCGACGCTCTCGGGGCGGACGCCGTGGTCTTCGACCCCACGACACCCGCCGTCGCTCCCCGGTTCGCCCGCGCCGGCAAGGACGTGCTCGAGGCCGCCGTGGAGGTTCTCCGGGCCCGTGAGCACCTGCAGGCGCGCGTGATGGAGACGGTCCCGATCGGCGTGCTCCACATCGACGCGCTCGGGCGGGTCATCGACACCAACGACCGCCTCCACGACATCCTCGGGTGTCCCCGCGCCGCCACCCTGGACGAGCAGCTGGTGACGCTCGTGGACGAAGATCGACGGCGCGCCGACGTGGCGTTCGGCGCCCTGCTGCGCGACGGGGTGGACGACGATCTCGACGTCGCCGTTCGAGCGTCCCCTCTCGACACCGCCGACCCGTCCGGGAGTGCTGCATCGACTCGGGGTGCCTCCGGTGTCGAGATTCGCTATTGCACGTTGGCTCTCCGAGCACTCACCAACGACGGCGGGGACGTCACCGGGGCCATCGTGTGTGTGTCCGAGGTCACCGACGACATCGCCGGCGCGGGCACCCGCGACGGGCCACACCTGCGGGCCACGTTCGACGATCTCACCCGGTGCCACAACCGGGCCTCGACCATGGCCGCGCTCGAGGCGATCCTGGCCGGAGCCGGGGACGGATCGAGTCCGGCCGCGATCTTCGTCGACCTCGACAACTTCAAACGGCTCAACGACGGCCAGGGCCACGACGCCGGTGATGAATTCCTGGGCGTGGTGGCCCGACGGCTCCATGGCGCGGTGCGCGAAGACGACATCGTGGGCCGGGTGGGCGGAGATAGGTTCCTCGTCGTGTGCCCCGGGATCGCCACCTCCGCCGAAGCGGTGCGGACCGCCATCCGGGTGGCGGAAGCCCTCTCCCATGAGATCCAGCTCAAAGACATCAGGATCGGGTCTCGAGCCAGCATCGGGGTGGCATGGTCGAGCGGATCGGAGATCGACGCCGACGCGCTGGTCGACCACGCCGAAGCCGCCATGCGCGAGTCGAAGCGACGTGGTGCGGGGCGGGCGGTGCTGTTCACACCGTCCATGCTCCAGGCACCCCCTGAGCCCGGCTGAGGGACTCCGCGTCAATCGATCTCGGCGACGGGGTCCCCCACCTGGTAGGTCTCGCCCTCGAGCGCGACCCGTCGCAGTCGGCCCGGGGCTGGGGACTCGATCTCGTTGGTGACCTTGTCGGTCTCCATCTCATAGAGCGGCTGGCCCCTGGCGACCGTGGCGCCGTCGTCGACCAGCCAACGGGCCAGGACGGCCTCGGTCATCTCCATGCCGATCTTCGGAAGCCGGAGCAGCACCGAGGGTTCAATCCTTGTAGGCGATGACCCACTCGAGGGCTTCGAGCAGTCGTTCGGGGCCAGGCAGGGCAAGGCGTTCGAGGTTGCGCGGCGTACGGCAACGGGGCCGCCAACGCGCCCACGCGCAAGACGGGCGAGACCAACCGGCTGAAGAGCGCCTCGGAGATGCCCGCCGCCAGCTCGGCACCGAAGCCGCCGGTCACCACGGCCTCGTGCAGGACCACCGCCCGGCGGGTGCGACCGACGGACTCGAGGACGGCCGCCTCGTCCAGAGGGACGAGCGTGCGCAGGTCGAGTACCTCGACGTCGACGCCGCGCGACGCCAGGGTGTCGGCCACGGCGATGGCTTCGTGCACCTGACGCCCGTAGGTCACCACGGTCACGTCCGCGCCGGACCGCTTGATGTCGGCCACGCCGAGCGGCACGGGATCGTCGTCGATGACGCCCTTGCGGGAGAGCAGCATGACCTGTTCGACGAAGACGCAGGGATCGTCGTCGGCGATGCACGACGCCAGCAGTCCCCGGGCATCCGATGGCGTGCTCGGGACGACCACCTTGAGCCCCGGCACGTGGGTGAGCCACGCCTCGAGCATCTGCGAGTGCTGGGCTCCCACCTGCAGCCCGCCCCCCACGGCGGTGCGCAGGACCATGGGCACGGGGGTGAGGCCCCCCGACATGTACCGCAGCTTGGCGGCATGGTTGGCGAGCTGGTCCAGGCACAGGCCGAGGAAGTCCATGAACATGATCTCGGCCACCGGCCGCAGCCCTCCGAGCGCGGCCCCGATGGCGGCACCGACGATGGCCTGCTCCGAGATGGGCGTGTCGCGCACCCGGTCAGCCCCGTGCTTGGCGGCCAGACCCTTGGTCACGCCGAACACCCCGTTGTCGGAGATGTCCTCGCCCAGCAGCACGACTCGATCGTCCGACGCCAAGGCGTCGTCGAGGGCGAGGGTGATGGCCGATCGCACGCTCATCTCGGGGTGGCCACCCGACAGCGCCACCGACGACGCCACCACGGGCGCCACGACGTCGGTGAGCACCTCGTCGACGCCGGGCTCGGGCAACTCGAGCACCTCGGCCAGGGTGTCTCGGGCCGTGGCGGCGGCGCGCGCCTGCACCGCGTCCGCATCCACCTCCGTGAGCAGGCCGCGCTGGACCAGCGTGCGGCGGAAGCGGTCCACGGGCTCTTGCTTCCACGCCTCTTCGAGCTCGCCCGGGTCGACGTAGGTCATGCGGTCCCCGAAGACATGGCCGAAGAGCCGGTAGGTCACCGCTTCGACCAGTGTCGGCCCCTCTCCCGCCCGGGCCCGTCGTGCCGCCGCCGACACCGCGCCGTGCACCGCCACGGGGTCGTTGCCGTCCACGGTCACCCCGGGCATGCCGTAGGACGCGGCGCGTTGCGCCACGTGCTCGACGCGCAGGTGGTCGGCGAAGGCGGTGTGCTCGCCGTAGCCGTTGTTCTGGCACAGAAGGACCACGGGAAGTCCCCACACCGCGGCCAGATTGGCGGCTTCGTGGAAGGCCCCGATGTTGGTGGCGCCGTCGCCGAACGAGACGACGGTCACGCGACCTTCGCCCCGGCGCGACGCCGCCCAGGCGAGGCCCGCCGCGATGGGGAGTCCCGAGCCCACCACGCCCGTGGTCAGCATGAGGCCCACCTCGGGCCACACCACGTGCATGGGTCCGCCCTTCCCCTTGCCGGTGCCCTCGGCTCGGCCCAGCATCTCGGCCAGCAGCGGTCGGAGGGGCACGCCCTTGGCGATCTGGTCGTGCAGCCCCCGGTAGGTCGTGACGAGGTAGTCGTCGGGACGAAGCGCAGCGGCGAAGCCGGCGGCCACGGCTTCTTGGCCCCGGGGCGAGTAGTAGGCCAAGGTGGCGCTCCCCGCCGAGATGGCGCCGCGCAGAGCGTCATCGGTGGCCGCGATGAGCGCCATGGTGTCGAACATGGCGAGAAGGGTTGCGTCGTCGAGGGTCGTCGCCGTCTTCGTGGTCACCGGCCCTACCGTATGCCGTCGCCGGCCGCGCCCGGCACTCTCCGAGATCGTGTCAGCGGGCGCCGCGCACGAGCGCACCAGGACGCGCGCCGGTGTCGCGCCCGGTGTCGAAGGTGGTCTCCCCCGACTTGATCGTGGCCAGATAGCCGACGGCGTCCTGCATGAGCCGCCTCCCCCCCGCCGGCAGGTCGTTGACCACCGTGGGCGTGCCCAGCTGGAGGTGCTCGTAGTCGATGACGTTCAGATCGGCGATCATGCCGGGCTCGAGCGTGCCCCGGTCGCCCAGCCCGTAGAGGCGGGCGGTGTCGGAGGTCTGCTTCTTCACCACCCATTCCAGGGGCAGCACCTCGCCCCGGGTGCGGTCACGCGTCCAGTGCGACAGCATGAACGTCGGCTGGGGCGAGTCGCAGATGACGCCGCAGTGCGCCCCGCCGTCACCCAGGCCGGCTACGGCGCGGGGGTGCAGGAGCATCTCCCGCACCGGCTCGAGGCTCATCGAGGCGTAGTTGAGGATCGGGAAGTACAGAAGGCCGTGCCCGTCGGCCTCGAGCATGACCTCGTAGGCCACCTCGAGCGGATGGCGTCGCGCCGCGGCCGCGATCGATGCCAGCGAGTTCTCCGGGCCCGGCTCGTAGTTCGGAGGGGTGCCGAGGACGAAGTTGACCGCATAGGCACGGTCGAGCGCGGCGCGGTGATCGGGCTCGGGCTGAAACGACACGATGGCGTCGCGCACCGCCGGGTCGCACAGCGCCCGGACCAAGGCGGCGTCGCTGAGATTGCGCGCCTTGACGGCCTGGTAGGCGGGGATGGAGTCGAACAGGCAGTACGAGGTGTGCAGACCGGTCAGCAACCCGGTGGCGCGCGCCGCGACCTGGGGCCACAGTTGTGCGCCCTCCTCGGCGGCGCGCAACGACTCGGCCATGAGCTCGCGCCACAGGTCCGGGGCATCGGAGATCTGCAGGAGGGCGAAGGTGACCGGGCGCCCGATGGCGACCGACAGCCGGCGCATCCAGTCCACTTCCTTGGCCGGTGCGATGACGTCCTCTCCGGCCACCCCGGCCGGCGCCAACTCGAAGATCCCCGCTCCCAGCTCGCCCAGGGCGCCGCCGATCCCGAACAGCTCGTCCTCTGCCGCGAAGGTCCCGGGGACGGGCTCGCCGTCGATGGCACGGTGGGCGATGGTGCGCGAGGTGGAGAAACCCAGCGCGCCGGCGGCCACGGCCTCCTTCACGATGGCGCGCATGGCGGCGATGTCATCGGCGTCGGCCGCCGCGTTGCGCGCCCCGCGCTCACCCATGACATAGGCCCGCACCGCGCCGTGCGCGATCTGCGTCCCGACGTCCACCGTGAAGCGGCGGCGGTCGAGGGCGTCGAGATAGTCGGGGAAGCTCTCCCAGTCCCATTCCATCCCTTCGGCCAAGGCGGTGCCGGGGATGTCCTCGACGCCCTCCATGAGGCCGATGAGCCAGTCGTGCTGATCGGGGCGAGCCGGCGCGAAGCCCACCCCGCAGTTGCCCGTGACGATGGTCGTCACTCCGTGCCACGCGCTCGGAGCCAGGACCTCGTCCCACGTCGCTTGGCCGTCGTAGTGGGTGTGGATGTCCACCCACCCCGGGGTGACCAGTGCGCCGTCCGCGTCGATCGTCTGCCGGGAGGACACCCCGTTGAGGTCGCCCACGGCGGTGATGCGGCCTCCGTCCACCGCTACATCAGCGGTGCGGGCCGGGGCTCCCGTGCCGTCCACGACGGTTCCGGCTCGAACGACCAGGTCGTGCACGGGCTGCCTCCTGCGTAGGCCTTCAATGGTGGCATCGGGCCGATCGCCGGCACAAGCCTCAGGTCCTCGCTCCCGTCGGGGCGAGAGAGGTGGGGATGGACTGGGCAAAGTGGAACACGTCGTCGGGGTCGTAGGCGGACTTCACCGACACCAGCCGACCGAGATTGGCCCCGTAGTAGGCGCGCTGCCAATCGACCAGGGTGGGGTCGATGTAGTTCTGGTAGGCCGACCCGTCGACATAGCCCGCCACCGAGGTGGCGAAGTGCGCCAACCAGGACCGGCCCTGGCTCACCGCCGACGGGCTGGCTCCGGTGGCCACGCTCGCCTCGATCCCGCACACGGCGTCGCGGTGGACGAAGGCGGTGTCGCTGGCCCCGACGGCGTTGATGGCACCTCCCAGGGCGTCGAAGACGAGCCCGCCTCCGAGCCCGGGAAGGCTCTGGCCGAGATCGACCACGGTCTGGACGAACGCATCGATGCCCGCCGGCGGCGGGAGGGCCGACACGTATGCCGACGACGCCACCGATCCGGCCCGGTCGAGGGTCCCCGCCGGGTTCTGCGTGGTGAGATGGCACTGGGCCACATCGAGGCTCTCGCACCCGGCTTCGACGAGCATGGCGTGGAGATACTGCTCGGGCCCCACGAACCGGTACGACGGTGCGGTCCCCACCGCGTGCACGAGCGTGTCGACCAGGGAACCGAGTGAGACCGACGAGCCGACCAACATCCCCGCCGTCCGCACCGTGGTGGCGTTCCCGCTGGAGAGGAGCTGACAGTTCGACCACAGCTCGTCGGGTCCGGCGTGCTGCCAGTCGAACCATGCGCCGAGCACGTCGGCGGCGGCCGACCACGGCCAGTCCAAGGTGAACAGGGCCAGCTCGGGGATGGGCGAGGCGCGGAACGTGAAGGAGGTCACCACGCCGAAGTTCCCTCCTCCCCCGCCCCGGCAGGCCCAGTACAGGTCGTCGTGGGTGGAGGCGTCGCACGTGAGGAGGCGGTCATCGGCGGTGACGATCTCCACCGACGAGATGGCGTCACAGGTGAGCCCGTACTTCCGACCGACGACACCGACCCCTCCGCCCAGTGCCAGCCCCGAGATCCCCACCGTGGGGCACGACCCTCCCGGGACGAGCACGCCCGCTTGTGACAACTGGTTGTAGAGATCGACGAGGAGCGTCCCCGCGCCCACCGCCGCGTCGGACCGCGGTGCGCCCGCCGCGCTCGTCACGGTCACCGTGTTCATGGGCGTCACGTCGACGACGAGCCCGGGCCCGCTCGAGTAGCCGCCGTAGCTGTGGCCCCCGCACCGGGGGACCGGACCGATGCCGTGCGCACGGGCGAACGACACGCACCGCTGCACGTCCGACGGCGACGCGCAATAGGCGATGGCGGCGGGACGGAGGTCGTCGAAGCGGGGGTCATAGAGCAGGCGGTCCGTGGCGTAGCTCGGGCTCGATGGCAGCACCAGACGCCCCGACAGCGACGTGGCCAGCGCCGACCACGCCGCCGCGTCCAGGGCGGAGGTCGTCGAGGGCGACAGCGTCGAGGAGGGGCCCGGGTGCGACGCGCCGCTCTGGGTGTCGCTGCACCCCAAGAGCGAGGCCGACGCCGCGCCGGCCACCATCAGCCCGCCTCCACGCAGGAACCGGCGTCGGTCGTAGCGCTGCACGCCCGGACCCTAGGGACCGGCGACGAGCGTGTCCCGGACCAGGTGCTTCTGGACCTTGCCCGACGCGGTGCGGGGCAGCTCCTCGACGAACACCCAGCGACGGGGCACCTTGAACGCCGCCATCGTGTCGCGCAGGAACGCCTCGAGGGCGGGCGGGTCGGGGGTCCGCGTTGGGGTGGGGACGATCACCGCCACGGCCGCTTCTCCCCACCGTCGGTCTGGGATGCCCACCACCGCCACCTGCGTGACGTCGGGATGCTCGAGCAGGGCGGTCTCGATCTCCACCGGGAAGATGTTCTCGCCCCCCGAGACGATCATCTCCTTGAGGCGCCCCGCCATGCGCAGATATCCACGGTCGTCCATCGTCACCAGGTCACCGGTGCGCAGCCACCCCCCGGCCCCGATGGCCGCGGCCGTCTCCTCGGGCAGCTCGTGGTAGCCGGCCATGACGTTCGGACCACGGACTTCGAGCTCTCCCACCTCGCCCCGCGGCACCACCACACCGCTGTCGGGGTTCACCACGCGAGCCCCCACGCCGGGCAGAGGACTCCCCAAGGTGGCCCCCTTGTCCTCTTCGCCGTCGTCGAGCCGGGTCTGGGAGATGAACCCGCACGCCTCGGTCTGGCCGAACACCACGGCGAAGTGCACCCCGAGGGCGTCCTCGATGTGCGCCACGAGCTCGGCGGGCACGACCGCTCCTCCCCCACTCACCGACCGCAACGACGACAGGTCCCGGCGGGAGAAGTCGGGGTGGTCGACCAGAGCCAGCAGCATGGTGGGCACACCACAGGTGAGCGTGGCCGCCTCGGCCTCGATGAGCTCGAGGACGAGGCCCGGATCGAACGCCGGCACCAAGACCGCCGTGGCCGAGAGCTGGCACAGCTGGAACGACACCACCTGGCCCCCCACGTGGAACAGGGGCATGGTCTGCACGTAGACGTCGCCGGGCCGCATCCCGAACCGCATGGCCCCGAAACGCGCCGCATTGGTCATGCCCCGGTGGGTGAGCAGCGCTCCCTTCGGCGACCCGGTGGTTCCCGAGGTGTAGACGAGTTGTGCGACGTCGTCGGGTGCGACCGTCGGAAGCTGCGACCCGTGGTCGGAGCTCCGCGCTGGCGCCGCGCACCAGGCCTCCCACTCGTCGAAGACGACGACCTCCCGCAGCGCGGGGAGGTCCGAAGAGAGCTCGGCGACCGTGGCGGCCAGATCGTGCCCGCGGTACTCGGGGACGACGAAGGCGCCGGCGCACGCCGATTGTCCGAGCACGTGCCGGAGCTCGTTGGCCCGCAGGGCGGGGTTCACCGGCACGAGCACCAGCCCGGCCAGCGCGGCCCCGTAGGTGAGGATGAGCGACTCGGGGATGCTCGTGGCCAGCACCGCCACACGCTCCCCGGGCTCGAACCGGCTCGCCAGTGCCGAGGCCACGCGCTCGGCCTCGTCGAGGAGCTCGGCGTAGGTCCAACGTCGCCGCAACGCCGGATCGGCAACGCCGGCCACGAGGGCCGTGGTGCGCGGGCTGCGGCGCGCCGCCTCACGCAGGATCGACCCCACCGTGGTGTCGAGCACGGGCTCGCGGTCATCCGCGTCCCACACCGACTCCGTCGTTGGCGACGAGCGGGACACGGTCAGCCCCCCAGGTACTCGCCGAGGGTGGCGTGGAAGTGTCGGATGCGGCTCTCCTGGTAGCGCGCCAGGGTCACGTCGGGCCGGTCCGCGCCCTGCAGGCCCCGCTGGACCCGCCCCAGGGTGGCGGTGTCCTGGTCGAGGATGCGGCCGAGGTATCCGAGCTCGGGAGCATCCGCCCACCGCTCGCCCGCGTCGAGATGACGGGTGGGCGCCGCAGGCGGTCTCGGGCCCGCCACCGGCACCGGTTCGATTAACATGACGTCCATGACCGCGGCGGTGTGGTCGTCACCGTGAGGCCGGAACCGGTACACGAGCGGCGTCGTATACCCCGCCCAGGGCACGAAGTTGGGGAAGACGAAGTACTCGATGGCGTCGAGGGCCTCGCAGTCGGTGATCTGTGAGTAGTCGCCGCCGGTGCGCTCCGCCAGCTGCCGACGGGTGCGCTCGGCCAGCACCTGGCGGGCGGTGGCGCCGTCGGGGATCACGGCGTCACGGTCGTCCTTGGTGAGGAACATGGCGTCGAGGATGTCCTGCTCCCCCACGTCGTGCTCGACGTGCTCGCTCGCGATCCCGACCGGGGTGATCATGCGGTTCACGTGACGGACACCCTCGTACACGTCGTACTGCGTCTGGGTGTCCCCACTCGTCTTGAGGAGCTGGGGATGGACGGCCACGGTGTGGTAGCTCTCGATGAACGCCTCGAGGGCGACCTTCCAGTTGCAGGGGACGACGCGCACCACGTGCGCGCTGAGGTAGCGGTCCCCGAGGTCCCATGCCGCGAAGTGCTCGGGAAGGATCTCCAGGTATTCCTCGAGGCTCTCGGTGCCGGGGTCGGTCGACACGAACACGAACCCACCCCACCGCCCCACCCGCGCCTCGGGCAGGCAGAAGCTGGTGGTGTCGACGTGGGGGAAGTCCCACGGACACGGCATGCCCGCGAACGTCCCGTCGAGGTTCCAGGTGAACCCGTGGAACGGGCACCGCAGCTCGCCGATGCGACCGGGCTGGGTCCGGAGTTGTGTCCCGCGGTGCAGACAGGAATTGTGAAAGGCGCGGATCTCCTCGGGCCCGATGCGCACGATGACCAGCGACATCCCCGGGGCGCTGTAGACGACCGAATCACCGACGTCGGGGATCTGTTCCTCCCGGCACGCCATCTGCCACACGCGCCGCCAGACGTTGTCGACTTCGAGCTCGTGGACGGCCCGGCTCGTGTAGCGCAGGCGAGACACCGAGGACGTTCCCGGCGGGGCGTCGCCGACCGCCCGCAGGACAGCGGGAACGGGGCGGGTGTCGTGGTCGAGCAACTCCTGCATGAGCCGAGCTCCGTGGGGAAGCTCGGGACCGGACTCCCCCGTCCCCGCCCTTTCGACCCCCGACCGACCCGCGCCGCTCACGGGTCACCCGCCGCGGCCTCGCCCGCTCGGAAGCCGAAGACGAGCGCGGGCCCGAGCGTGGCGCCGCCCGCGGCGGTGGCCGGGCCGAAGGGGCTCGCCGCGGCGTTGCCCGCCGCGTAGAGCCCGGCGATGGGGACCAACCCCGAAGACAGCACGCGCCCGAACGTGTCGGTGCGCGGCCCACCTTTGGTCCCCATGCAGCCGAGGTGGACCTCGAGGGCGTAGAAGGGGGCCTCGCACAACGGTGCCAACGTCGGATGAGGGGCGCTCGGGTCCCCGATCCAACGGTCATAGGGAAACGACCCCCGCCCGAAGTCCGGGTCCTCGCCGATCGCCGCCCCCGCGTTGAACCGTGTCACGGTGTCCATCAGTGTGCCCGACGCCATCCTCGTGACGCGTGCCAGCCCGTCGAAGTCGTCGGCACGGGCGAGCCAATCGGGATCGGGCCCACCGGGTTCGAGCGGTCCCACGGGGTAGCGGCGGCGGTAGGCGGCATCGAACACCAACCAGCACGGCGCGGCCGGGTATGGCAGGTCAGCGGAGCCCGCACCCGTGCGTTGCATGGCTCTGCCGACATCGCCGTAGTTCTGCGCCTCGTCGACGAATCGACGTCCCCTCCGGTCGACCATGATCGCCCCGGGTTGGGCTCGCTCGCCGTGCAAGGGGCGGTAGTGCGCCACGCCCTCGACCTCTTCGCCCGGCACGTGCATGGCCGGCATCCACCAGCCCCGGGCGGTGTTTCCGAGCACGGCGTCGACGGCTCTGGCCATACGCAGGCCGTCGCCGCCACAGCCGGCCGTGCCCATGGGGACGAGTGGAGGTCCGGCCAGGAATTCACCCACGAGCGCCGGGTCGTGCTGAAAGCCCCCCGACGCCAGCACCACTCGCCCGGCTTCGCGCTCCCCGTCGACCATGACCCCGGCCACGCGCCCGTCCTCGACGGCGAGCGCGGTGGCGCGCGCCCCGGTCCGGATCTCGACGCCGGCGTCGACCAGGGCGCTGAGCAACCCACCCACCAGCGCCCGGCCCCGGACGTGACCTCTGAGCACCACACCGTCGTTGGCGGGGACCGAGGCGTCGGTCGGTGTCGGGGACGGCTGGTCGAAGGCAACCTGGACGCGCGCCTCGACCTCCGCCGCCAGGCGCAGCGATCGGGGCCACAGCGACCGTCCCCCGGCCTTGGCGCCGGGGAGCTCCCCCCGGTAGTCGGGCCAGTGCTCGAGCACCTCCCACACGAGGGGCGTGCGCTGTTCGATCTCGTCGGCGACTCGGCGTGCGTCCGACACGAACGCCTCGACCAGCTCGACGTCGACGTCGCCCTCGGCCGCCGCCCCGAGGTAGGCAGATGCGTCCTCCGTAGTGTCATCGACGGGGCCGGTTGGTCCATGACGCCCGTTCGCCGGCATCCACACCACCCCGCCCGACATGGCCGTGGTGCCTCCGACGGCGGAGGCGCGCTCGAGAACGAGGACGTCGGCCCCTGCGCCGGACGCGGCCAGGGCGGCCGCCAAACCGGCGGCCCCGGACCCCACGACGACGACCGATCGGGTGTCGGGCACGGGCCCAGGGTACGTCTCATCCTCCGACTCTGAGGTTGGCGGCTATCGCCGGACGGGGACGGGCTCCTACCATCAGGGCATGGCACTGCCTCCCCCGTCACCGACAACCACCGCCCTCGTCACCGGCGCATCATCGGGCATCGGCGCCGATCTGGCGAGAGAGCTGGCCCAGCGCGGCCATGGCGTCTCGTTGGTGGCCCGCCGCCACGAGAGGCTGGCCGAGCTCGCCATCGAGCTCGAGAAGCGATACGGGGTTCGTTGCGAGGTGATCGCGCTCAACCTTACCGACCCCGCGGCGCGCGCCGGCATCCTCGGGACCCTGACCGAGCGTGGCCTCACCGTCGATGTGCTCGTCAACAACGCCGGGTTCAGCACGACAGGCCCGGTGTACCGCAGTGACCGCGAACGCGAGATCGCGATGATCCGCACCGACGTGGAGGCCGTCATCGACCTGTGCAGCATCTTTCTCCCCGGGATGGTCGAGCGTGGGCGCGGTGCGGTGCTCAACGTCGCCTCCACCGCGGCCTTCCAACCGCTTCCCGGTCAGGCCGGGTACGGGGCGTCCAAGGCGTTCGTCTTGTCCTACAGCCGTGCGGTGCGGGCCGAGCTGCACGGGACCGGCGTCAGCCTCACCGCGCTGTGCCCGGGCCCGGTGAAGACCGAGTTCGCCGAATCCGCCGGGTTCACGAAGGAGGAGTCCGAGAACTCGCTCCCCAAGTTCATGTGGCTGCCGGCGGCCGAGGTCGCCCGCATCGCCGTGCTGGGTCTGGAGCAGGGCAAGGGTGTGGTCATCCCTGGCTTCGCCAACCAGGTGGGCGCCCGCTTCGCGCGCAATGCCCCACCCCAGGTTCTGGCTGCGTTCCTCGCCCGCCAGCACCCGGCGCTCAAGTAGCCCTCTCGTTCCCCGGCGGCGCCGGCCGGCGGAGCGCCAGAAACGACACCCGAGCCATCATTCGCCCATGCAGGAACCGGTCGTCATCGTCATCTCCGGCCCTCCGGGATCGGGAAAGACCGCCACCGCAGGGCGGGTGGCCCAGCACTTCGATCGCGCCGTCTGTCTCGAGTCCGACTGGTTCTGGACGACCATCGTCAAGGGGTTCGTGGCTCCCTGGCACCGTGAGGCCGATGCCCAGAACCGGGCGGTCCTGGCGGCGGTCGGTGCATCGGCCGCGGCGCTGGCGACGGGGGGCTACGGCGTGGTCATCGACGGCATCGTCGGTCCGTGGTATCTCGGGCTCGTCACCGACCCGCTGGCGCGACACGACATCGCCACCCACTACGTCGTGCTGCGACCCGAGCTCGAGGTGGCGCGGGGACGCGTCGCCGCCCGGTTGGCGGAGGAAGAGCGCAAGAGCCCGCTGGCCGCCGCCTTTGTCGAGGAGGATCCGGTGGCGCAGATGTGGGACGAGTTCTCCGACCTCGGAGAATTCGAACGTCACGTCATCGACAACACCCATCTCGACGCACCGGCGACGGCGGCGCTCGTGTGGGCCCGGTACCGCGAAGGTGCCGATCGGTTGTGACAGGATCCGGCACAGACAGAGTGAGGCGACCGCCTCGGCTGATCCTCTCAATGGCCCGTCTTGCGACGGACGACGAGCGTGACGGCATCACGGGGGGCCGGCGGCATGAATGCCCTTCGGGGTATCGCCCTCCCGACCGAGATGGTAAATGTTCGGGACCATCGTTCCCGCCCGGGCGCGCTCTGACTGACCCATCGCCTTGCTACATACCGAGGCACGACGAGATGAGCCGAGACGAGGCGGCCCCCCGGAGAGAGGAGACGCCGCACGATCGCCACCGTGACTGCGAACGGCGGATTGGCCACGACCCGAAAAGGCCGCTTCGGAAGGCGGAGGTCACTGGCATCGACCTGAACAACGGTCACGGGGCAATCTCTAAACCGCTCCCGGAGGTGTCTGGCCCGGACATGGTGAAGTTCCACGGCAATGACTTTGGCCCCAGCTGCGACCAACGGTGCCGTGAGTGCGCCCGAGCCGGCACCGATGTCGAGAACGAGGTCTCCGGGCCGGATACCGGCGTCGGCGACGATCGAGTCGGCCCAACGCTTATCGAGCCGGTGCCATCCCCACAGTGGCCGAGATTGCCCGGCCACGGAGCATCATGAAGTCGAAGGATCCCATGGGGTGCAATCTAGGACACCGGGCGACGGGCCGGCCACGCCGATACAAGTCGACGGGTTGAGACCGCCCCGAATATGGGTGCCCGGAACCAGCCTCCCCTTGCGCTTGCGAAACACGTTTCTCTAGAACTGCATGGCAAAGATGAGCCTCTCTTCGCCGTCAAGGGAATCAACGCGCTCGAGTGACATGCCCAGCTTGCGTGCGACCGACTGTGAGGGAAGGTTCTCTGCGTTGATGATTGCGATTAGCCGATCGCGTTGGAGGACGTCACGGGCGTAATCGCGGACACTCGAGCGCGGCTTCGGTGGCGAGACCGCGACTCCAGAGATCCCGCCGCATGTGCCAACCGGCCTCGAGCTCGCGCCCATCCCCGTAGCCGACACGCTGCCAGGTCAGCCCGCAATCCCCGATGACTTCGTCGGTCTCTTTCAGCACAAGTGCCCACAGGCCATACCCGTACTCGTTGTAGCTACGGACGTTCCATTCGATCCACGCGGCCATCTGCTCACGGTTGAAAGGCGAGGGATAGAACCGCATGGTGTCGGCGTCGCCGAAAACCCTCAGTAATGGGTCGACGTCCTCCAGGTGCATCTGGCGCAACCGGAGCCGGGCCGTTTCGAGCGGTGCATTTGCTCCGCAAGTTGTGTGGGCCATTACCGGAGGACTCCTATGAGTGACAGGGAAGGCAACAAACGGGCCCGGATGATACTGCAGCCTCCCGGCTGATCACACCGATTATGCGTGCCCGTTACCGATCCGAATGTCGTGCGCCCGATTTGATGCAACGATTGGTCGGTGGAGCGGGTCCGGCGTTGGATGGCCGTGGGGAGCCTCACCGTGCTTTGCGCCGCCTGCAGCACCGAGGCAGCACCTTCACACGCTCCGCATGGCCCGCCAGCCGAGATGGGCGCCGCGGGACTACGGGCGGCGGCGACGGCGTGGTCCCATGCTTTTTTGACCGGGACCTTGGCAGATATCCACAGCATGCAGGGGCCCTCGTGCCGCACGGGCAATCACGTCAGCCCCACGGTGGTGGAGGCCTATCTCAAGGCGACGCGGCTGGAGATGGAGCACTACGTGGGTGTCCCTCTCAGTTCGATCCGGATCACCGGAGTCCAGGTCCGAAACGTCACGGCGACCAGCGGCGAGGCCGAGGTGCAATACGCCCTGCCCGCCTCGGTCGTCGGGAACGACAACTGGGTTTCGTATGCGTACCGGGCTGGGCAATGGAAGGTGACCGATTGTGACGCTCCCATTGGCGGCGAGTCCTCTGGCATCGTGCGCTCCACGCAGTCGCAGGCGCCCAGCCCCGTAACTCCCGGCTCTTAGGGTCTCGACGACGCCGGACCGAGCAACGGCGGGGGGCATCGGTGCGCGTTATGCGGTGATCACTGCCTCGCGACGGCGAGCCACTCGGGTCATGTCCGAGTTGGCACTCCCTGGAACTGATAGGTACCGGCCCCGACGTGCAGGACCGCGGCGCCCCCGACCGAAGGCGCGACCGCTACACCGGAGGCGCGCGCCACGGGGACACCGCTCTCGGTCACCGTGCTCGGGTGCGTGCCGGCCAGGGAGACGGTGGCGGTGGCGTTGGGAGGGACGGTCAGGTCGAGGTTCGTCACGGGTCCGCCCCGCGCGGGCCGGCGCCACCCCACCCCCACGGTGCCGCGCGGTGTGGGTACGGTGCCTTCGACCCACACCAGGCCCGACGGCGGAGGAGCCACGTCGAATGTCGCATAGCCGGGGCCGGTGGGACGGACGCCGAGGAGCCACCGCTGGATCTCGACCAGGGCGTTAGAACCCCACCCGTGCGACATGCTGTCGCCGTTGGCGTCCGAGGGCTGCCACACCTCCCAGGTGAACGTCGCCCCCCGGGCCAGGATGTTCGCCCAGCCGTTGGTCGTGGGATCGGTGAGGCGTCGCAGGAAGTCGTCGTAGTTGCCGACGGTCGCCAACGTCCGCAGCACCTCGGCCGCGGTCTGGGGCTCTGCGTGCATGTCCAAACCCGCCACGTGCGCCGCCACCGCCGCCAGTCGACGGGCGGGCACGACCTCGTACACGACCGCGCACGCATTGACCTCCTGCGACGCCCGGGGGGCGAGTTTCTCCGCCCCCACCAGACCGTCGGCGTAGATGCCGTCGGGCCGGGTGAGGCGTTGGTTGAGGGCCGCGGTGAGCCCGGCCTGGCGTTGACGCTGACGGGTCACTTCCGACGCCGGGCGGCCCAGGGCCTCGGCCACATCCGCGGTCCGGCGAAACACGTTGGCGCCGAGGATGTTGAGCCGGGTGGCCACGGCGTAGGGATAGGACGGCTCGGTCGACTGGAGCCCTTTCACGAGGCCTGTCTGCGCGTCGACGGCGCCGTGCACGTAGCCTGCCAGCTTCACGAGCACCGGGTACACCTCGTCCAGGAGCACGCGGTCTCCGGTGTACAGCCAGTACTGCCAAACCCACTCGGCGTAGATCTCGGAGTACTCGTCGATGTCCTCGGCCCCGAGGCCGGTGGGGTAGATCTTGTTGATGGCACCGCTGCGCCAGTAGCGGGCCTGGGACTGGGCGAATTCCTGCAGGGACTTGCGGGTCAGGTTCTGGTCGGCCAAGGCGGCCATGGCCGTTTGCGATTCGTTGAACCCGTCCCACAACCACGGGCCCTTCTCGCGCGTGGGCGTGTCGATGAACTGCTCCTGAGCCCCGAAGAGGGCGGAGTGTCGGCTGAGCTCGAAGACGGCATCGACGGCGGGCTCCGACGAAGCAAAGACCGCGGCGTTCTCGTCGGGCACGGCGCTGTGGCGGGTGAGGGCGACGACATCGGAAGGTGCCAGGGTCTCGCCGGGGTTGTCGATCTGGAAGTACCGGAAGCCGAGGTAGTCGAAGGGTGTGAATTGCTCGACCCCTCCCCGCTGGATGTAGGAGTAACGCATGTTGGTGTGTTGGGTCGCGTGCACGGTGGACACCTGACCGGGCAGTCCTGAGAACGCCACGCCGTCTCCGGGCTCGTCCAGCACATAGCCGGCCCGCATCGAGATCAGACGCCCCGCCACCCCTTGGTGGAAGGTCACGGTGGGCACCGCCGCGTAGACCTTGCCGAAGTCGGCCACCACCGCACCCGATGCGAGCGTGGTGAGCGATACCGCCGGCACGGGCTCCTGGACGATCCGGGTCCGCACCGACACCAGATGGGTCCAGGGCTTCACCCCGGCGGGACCGAGGACCGACGCAGCCGCCCACGTCGAGTCGTCATAGCCCGGGCTCTCCCACCCGACCGGGATGTCGGGCCCGTCGATGTTCTCGGTGTAGCTGACCTTGTCGCCCTCGAGGTCGCGCTCGGTCCCCGGCAGCCAGGCCCCTTGACGCACCCGCCACGTCCCGTCGGTGGTGATGATCTCCGTGGAACCGTCACTGTGCAGTACGGACACCTGCACGATGCACCCGGGGTGACCGGAGGGGTGGCCTTTGGTCGGACCCTGCCACCCGTACAGCAGGGCCAGCGCGTTGGGCACGCCGGCATTCAGCAGCTGCGTGACGTCGAGCGTCTCGTAGTACTGGGCGTCGGGGTAGCAATAGGCCTGGCCCTTGCCCGCCCGGGTGCCGTTCACGTAGAGCTCGTACTGCTGGTCCCCCGAGACATAGGCGCGGGCCCGGACGATCGGTGCCGCACCGAGCGTGACCTCCTTGCGCGCGTAGGTGTACTGGTCGGGAGCCAGGCTCGTCTCACGCCAGATCCAATTCGCCTTCCAGTCGCCGTCGCGCAGCCCCGTCTCGAAGGTGGCGGCCGGCGCCAATGGCCCGGGTCCACCCGACGCCGCCCAGGTCTGCACCGTCCAGCTGTACACGGAGTCCGGAGACAGGGCGTCGCCGCCGTAGGCGACGAAGGCCTGCTCGGCCGAGAGCACCCGGCCGCTGTCCCATATCTTCGTGGAGGAGCCGGCCTGGGGCCCGGCCACCGACAGGCGCGACACCACGAGCCGGTACGCCCGCTGCCACGCGCCGCGTCGCCCGTCTCCGACCTGCCACGCGAACTGGACGTCGCCGGGGTCGAGTCCGATCGGAGAGACGAGCCCGTCGGCGGTGAGCGAGATGGGGCTCCCGGGCGGACCCGAGCCGTCAAGCGATGCGGCGTCGGTGCGCGCTCGGTGAGCCCGCTCGGCGTCGTGCCTGGGACGCCTCGAGAGCCCAGAGCGATCCGCCCGCGCAGAGCGCCCCGCAACACCGGCGGTCACCACCCCCGCCGCTCCGACCAGGCCGCCTTTGAGCACCTGGCGGCGGCTCAACGACCCGGGGTGGGTCACGGCAGAACCGCGATCGTCATCGCCGCGTCCCTCGTCCGTCGTCATTGGCTCAGGTCGACGGGCGGCGCTTGGCCGTCATCGAAGTACACCGAGACCAGGTTGGGCGTCACATCGTCGAGCACCGGTCCGTAGCTGAGGGTGATCTGCGTGCTGGCGCCGGGCGCAAGCGACACCACGGACCGATCGTCGTGGTTCACGGAGTCGCTGTCCACCGTCAATCCCTGCCCGAGACTGATGGGGCACAACGACGGCGGGAACGTCGGGTCGACGCCGCAGTCCGACGAATAGCCCAACTTGGCGGCGTTGGCGGCGCTCATCACGAATTGCACGTCGTCGGCGAGGCCGCTCTCGAGATCGTCGAAGTCGGTCAGGCTTTCGGTCGTATCTCCGGGTGGATTGGTCACCGTCATCGTGTCGACCAGAAAGTCCTGGCCGGGCGCCGAACTCCACATGAAGGAGTCCACGGTGGCGTACGGCGGCAGGACCAGGGGCGTGTCCTTCACGACGAACCGGGCACCGGTGCCATCGGACACCGCCACCGGTACCGCGTTGGTGGTCGACGTGGTCGGACTGGGCGAGGTGGGGGGCGGCTGGCCGGCTCCCGGAGCCGACGTGGACGCGGGCCCCGATTGGCCCCCGCAGCCGGCCACCATCACCGCAATGCTCACCATGCACGAGGCGAGCACGACGGCGCCGCGTGGGACTCGGCACGCGCCCGGACCCCGGTTCATCGACGGGCGCCAGCCGTGTGGGCTCATCGCCATGACCCTACGCCAACTCGCTCGCACGCTCTCGGCGGTGCTCGGCAGACCCACGACCTCGCCGAGCCACCTGCACCCGACAGGGTCCGATGCCGCCGATGTGCGCCCGGGGAAGCCATGGTCGAGGTCACGCTGCACGTCCACGATGTCAACGCCGGCGACGAGGATGCGCCCGCTTCTAGAATCCCGTGATGCCTGACCGCAAGCCCCCTCGCCTGCACGGTGATGAACGACTGACGTTGCATGCCTTGCTCCAGTACCAGCGCGACTCGGTACTCCGGAAGGTCGAGGGCCTCGACGAGACCCAGGCGCGCCGCCGCGCTCGTCGACAGCGGGACGACCCTTCTCTGGTTGATCAAGCACCTGTCTCGGGCCGAGTCCTTGTGGGTCCTGCACCGCTTCGCCGGCGACGACGTCGAGCTTCCCGACGACACCGTGTATTCGGAGGACACCGTGACCGAGGCCGTCGAGACCTATCGGCGCACCTGGGATCTCGTCGACGCCGGCGCCGCGGGCGCCAGTCTCGACGACCTGTGCCGGAACGTGGGCGACGAGACGCCGGTGAACCTCCGGTGGGTCCTCTCGCATCTCCTGGAGGAGACCGCTCGACATGCCGGGCACGCGGATATCCTTCGGGAGCTCGTCGACGGGCGCACGGGCCGGTAGCAAGCGGCCCTCGGGGCCCGGCCGCAACGGGACCGCCGGGGCGGCGCGGTAGTAGCGTTTCGGGATGGCACGAATTTCCTTTCCCGAGCGGGGCTACGGCGAGCACGTGGACTGGGCGCTGCTGCGACCCCAGATGGCGGCGGGCATGGGAGCACTGTCCGAAGCGGTCTACAAGAACAGCAAGCTCCCGGTGCGCGAACGCGAGGCGGCGCGCTGGACCATCGCCCTCATCAACGATTGCGTCGTCTGTCAGGACACCCGCGCCCGCGACGGCCAAGCGGCCGGGATCGACGACGGGTTCTACAGCCAGGTCGCCGATTGGCGCCTGACCACGGCGCTGACCGAGCGCGAGCGCCTGGCGGCGGAGTTCGCCCAACATTTCGCCCTCGACCACCTGAACATGGACGACGATCTGTGGGGCCGGCTCAGGGCTGCCTTCTCCGACGACGAGCTCGCCGATCTCACCATGTGTTGCGGGATGTTCCTCGGTCTCGGGCGGGTGTTGGCCGTCGTCGGCGTGCGCGCTCCCGACGAGCGCATCCTGGTCTGAGACTCACGCCCCAGTCGACGCGAGAGCTGCGCTCACGGTCGACGCAGTTTGAACAGGGCGCCCGCGGGGTCCGTCACCGTCGCCAGACGGCCGTAGGGAGTGTCCTGGGGGTCCATCACGACCGTCCCGCCTAGGGCTTTGACCTTGTCGACCGCAGCGTCGGCGTCGTCGACCTCCCAGTAGACCGACCAGTGGGAGGGTACGCCGTCGGGAAGAAAGGCCGAGGCGTCCATGATCCCGGCCAGGTCTTCTCCTCCACCCGGGTCGCGCATCGTCGTGTACCGGAACTCGTCACTGTCACCGACGCTGGTGGTGTCCCAGCGGAACACGGACCGGTAGAAGGCAACAGCCTTGGCGTGGTCCCGGGTGTGTAGCTCGAACCAGCTGGGGGCGCCACTGTCGTGGAGGACCGTGAACCCCGGGAACGTCCCGGGCTCCCAGGCGCCGAGGTGGGCGCCGGTCGGATCGACGAGTACCGCTTGGATGCCGAGGTCGGCCACCGCCACCGCCGGGTTCACGATCTGTGCCCCTTCGGCTTCGGCCGCGGCGACCGTCTTGGCGATGTCGTCGGTCGTCAGGTAGATCGTCCACGTGTCGGTGGCAGACCTCTCCCCCATGTCCCCCATGGCGCCGGCCACGGGGACGCCCTGGCGGGTGAACATGAAGTACCCGCCGAACTCCGGGCTCGGCTCCTGGGCCTCCCAGCCGAAGAGCTCGCTGTAGAAGGTCCGGCTGCCCTCGACGTCAGAGGTCCACAGATCGGCCCAACAGGGCGATCCGATGGGGGCGCTGTCCCGGGTGGCCATGATTGTTCCTCCTTGTGTCAGAAATGCCCGAGGACGGGATGCGGGACGTAGAGCTCCTCGAGGGACTTCATCTCCTCCTCGCTGAGCGCCAATGTCTCCGCGGCCAGGGCATCGGTGAGATGGGCCGGTTTGGTCGACCCCACAATGGGCGCAGTCACGCCGGGGCGATGGAGCAACCACGCCAGGGCCACCTGGGCCGGCGGCACCGCCCGCTCGGCCGCGAGCTTGGCGACGCGGTCCACGACATCGAAGTCCGAAGGCTGGCTGTAGAGATAGTCGGTGAAGGGGTCGGTGCCCGACCGGGTCGTGCGGCGCTCTCCGTCACGAGTCCGGTTGCCGGTGAGTACGCCGCGCGCCAGCGGGCTCCAGGGGATGACCCCGATGCCCTGGTCGAGGCACAGGGGGATCATCTCCCGCTCCTCCTCGCGATAGAGGAGGTTGTAGTGGGGCTGCATCGACACGAAGCGTGTCCAGCCGTTGCGCTCGGCCACGTGCTGTGCTTTGGCGAACTGCCACGAGAACATGCTGCTGGCACCGATGTAGCGGGCCTTGCCGGCCCGTACCACGTCGTGGAGCGCACTCATCGTCTCTTCGATCGGCGTCCGGGAGTCCCAGCGGTGGATCTGGTAGAGGTCGACGTAGTCCATGCCCAGACGGGCGAGCGACGCGTCGATGGCCGACAGGATGTGCTTGCGCGACAATCCTCCCCCGTTCTCGCCCGGGGTCATGGGCATGAAGACCTTGGTGGCGATGACCGCCTCGTCTCGGGTGAGCATCTTCCCCACGAGCCGGCCCGTGGCCACCTCGCTGGCACCGGCGGAGTACGTGTCGGCCGTGTCGAAGAAGGTGACCCCGCCCTCGACTGCGGCGCGCACGATGGGCTCTGCCGCGTCCTCGTCGAGCGCCCATTCCCGGTCACTGCCATTGCCGAAGCTCATCATGCCCATACAGATGCGCGACACGCGCATGCCGGTGTTGCCCAGGTTCACGTACTCCATCGATCCCTCATCTCTGTCCGCTTCCCGTGACGGCGGTTCGCGGGCCACACTTTACGCTCGTCACCGCGTCGTCTCCGACGCGGTGCCGGCACCGGACCACAGCCGGCGCGTGGCCAGGTCCGCCCCGGCGCGCAAGGCGCGGAGCTTCTCCCACACCACCGACGGGGCGATGTCGCCGATCCCCGCCGAGGTGTCGAAACCGCAGTCCGTGCCGGCGATGACGCGTCGGGCGTCCCCGACCGCACCGGCCACCCGCACCAGACGGTCGGCGACCACCTCGGGGTGCTCGACGTAGTTGGTGGTGGTGTCGATCACGCCCGCCACCAGGAGCTTGTCGTCGGGCAGGGGGTGGCGCTCGAAACAGCGGTACTCGTGGGCGTGGCGAGGGTTGGCCATGGATATCACCAGCGCACTGACGTGCGCCTCGTACAAGAGGGGGAGGATGTCGGCCAGGGGGACGTCGAGGCTGTGGGGGCCTTCGTAATTCCCCCAGCACACGTGCAGGCGCACACGGCCGGGCTCGATGCCGGTCAGCGCGCCGTTGATGGCGCCGATGACCAGCTCGACCCAGGCCAGGAAGTCGGTGAGCGGGCGTTGGGCGAAGAGGGTGTGGCGCTCGAGGGCGAGGTCGGGGGCGTCGATCTGGAGCAGCAGGCCGCGCCCCACGATGGCGCGGTACTCGACGGCCAGCGCATCGGCCACCGCCCCCACGTACTGGTCCATGGAGGGGTAGTGCCGGTTCTCCATGGCCGCCGCCACGATGCCGGGTGAGGCGGCGGTCATGAAAGTCTCGGCGAAGGGGGCACCGGCGACGAGCGCGCACTCGGCGTCGATCTCCGAGGTGTCGCGGTACTCGACGGCGGACACCGCCGCGGGTGCCGCCATCAGGTTCACCTGTCGGCGGAGGTGACGCGGGATCACGAGGTCCAAGAAGGCCGGATGGTCGAGCAGGTCCTGCATGAGAGGTCGCTGGCTCACGCCCCCGAACCCGGTCATCCTGTGCTGGACGTAGGTGACGAAGCTCTCGCGCGCCTGCTCCCCGTCGTTGCCGATGTCGATCCCGACGTCGACCTGGGCCGCGACGACCGCCGCGGTGGCGTCTTGCACGGCCCGTTGCAGCGCCGCGGCGTCGACCTCCTCGCCCCGGCTCCTCCGGCCGTGGAGCTCGGCCAGAGCGATCGGTCGGGGCAGGCTCCCGGCGTGGGTGGTGAGGATCCCGTCCTCGCTGCGAAGCACCGTGGCCCTATCCCGAGCCGGTGCCGGCCACCGCGCCGACGTCGACGAGCTCGATGCGCACCCCGTCGGGGTCGCACAAAGACGCCATGGTGACCGAGCCCGTGGGCGCGGGCTGCTCGATCCGGCGGACGGGGCCGAACCCCAGCGCGTCGAGGCGTCGCAGCACGGCGTCGACATCGACATAGAACGACAACAAGAAGAACCCCGCGCCTGCGGGCGACGCGCCCGGCACCGGTGCTCGGGAGGGACCGTCCCGCTCGAAGACGACGAGCTCGACCACGCCGGCATCGGGACGGCGGTGATCACCGAGGAAGACCGACCGCAGCCGCGTCGACGGAGCGTCGAAGAGTGTGGGCCAGTCTCCCTCGAAGACGTGGTCCATGAGGACCTCGAGGCCGATCCCGTCGCGGTAGAACCGGAGGCTCGAGTCGAGGTCGTGCGCCACGATGGCGCTGTGGTGGAGACGCGCCGCCATCACTTCCCCATACCCTCGGCCGGGTCGATCGGGCTCCACAGCGACACGCCGCCGTCGGCGGCGAGCACCTGCCCGGTCACCCAGTCCAGCTCCACCAGGGCGACGACGGCGCGGGCCACGCCGTCGGGCGTGCCCACCTCTCCCAGGGCCGAGCGCTCGGCCACCCGCTCGCGGTATCCGGCCAGTCGTTTCGTCGACGCGAACATGGCCGTGTCGGTCGTCCCCGGCGCCACGGCGTTCACGCGGATCCCGAAGGGCCCGAGCTCACGCGCCGCCACCCGCACCAGCTCGGCCACGCCCGCCTTGGACACGCTGTAGTGGCCCATCATCCGGTCGGCGAGAAAGCCCGAGATCGAGCTCACCGCCACGATCGCCCCGCCCCGGCCTCCGCTCACCATGGCCTTGCCCACCTCGCGCAGGCACAGGAACGTCCCCCGTAGGTTGACCCCGAGCACCCGGTCCCACTCCGCGCTGGACAGGTCGACGAGGGACGCGAAACCACCCACGCCCGCGTTGAGCACGGCCACGTCGAGTCCACCGAAGGCGTCGTGGACCTGGCCGACGGCGCTCACGACCTCGTCCTCCACCGAGATGTCGCAGCGGATGTAGAGCTCGGCGGTTCCCGGGCCCTGCTGCACGTCGAGCACCGCCACGTGCACGCCCGCGGCACGCAGCAGCTCCACCGTCGCGGCTCCGATCCCGCTCGCACCCCCGGTGACGAGGGCCGAAGTCCCCGCGAGTTCCACTGATCGCTCCCCTCAGGCCGGTCCGACGAGGAAGCCTTGCACCCCGGCGGCGATGAGGTGGAACGAGAAGAAGTTCACCGCCCAGCTGCGGGCGAGGCGGTCACCGACGCGACCTTCTCCACGACGTCGGCCGGGACGGCTCCCCGCTCCTCGACCACCGTGTCGTGCAGGGGGGCGTCTCTCAACACGAGCGCGCAGAGGAGCGCCAAACCGGCCATGGGGATCCCCACCATGAAGACGACGTGGAGCGAACGGACGAATGATTCGACGACGCCGGCGCGCACCGCCGGAGGCAACCGCCGCAGCGCCGAGGGGGTGATGGTGAAGGACTGCGACAGGGTGAGCCCGCTGTGGGCGGGGACGAGCCGGGGGAGCCAGAACCCCAGACGGCTCACGAGGACCGTCCCGAGCAGGGCCGTCCCGCAGGCGGCGCCGATGTTGCGGAAGAAGCTCACCGACGAGGTGGCGCTGCCCAGATCGCGCCGCGCCACGGCGTTCTGCACCGCCACCAGAACGATCTGGAGGGTCATGCCCATACCCACGCCGAAGACGATCATGTAGAGGCTGGCGGTCGACAGCGACGTATGGGCGCCCAGACGGGTGAAGAGCCACATTCCGATGGTCATGAGCGCCGTGCCGCATACGGGATAGACCTTGTAGCTCCCGAAGCGCGTCACCATGCGGCCCGAGATGATCGACGTCGTGAGCATGCCCGCCATGAGGGGGAGCAGGAGCACTCCCGAACGCGTGGCGGAGACCCCGTCGACCAGTTGGAGGTACACGGGGATATAGATGATCGCCGCGAACATCGTGGCCGCCACGAAGAACGTCATCCCCAGGGCGGCCCGGACGATGGGGTTGGAGAACACCCGGGGCGGGAAGATCGGCGAGCGGGCCCGTCGCTCCCACCCCACCACCGCGGCGATCATCGCCAGCGAAACGAAGAGGAGGGCGATGATGACGGGCGAGCCCCACGGGAACGTCCGGCCACCCCACACCGTGACGAGGATCAACGGCGTCACGGCCGCCACCGTCAGGGCCGCGCCGGTGTAGTCGATCGGCTCCACCGCACGGGTCGGCCGGGGAAGACGGAGGACCGCGCTCGTGATCACCAGGGCCAGGATCCCCACGGGAATGTTGATGTAGAAAATCCAGCGCCAGGTGAGGTGGTCGGTGAGAAACCCGCCGGCGAGAGGGCCGCCGATGCTGGCCAGCGCGAAGACCCCGCCGAAGTAGCCCTGGTATCGGCCGCGCTCGCGGGGACTCACGATGTCGCCGACGATGGCCATGGCCAGCGCCATGAGGCCTCCCCCGCCGAGCCCCTGCAACGCCCGGAAGGCGATGAGTTGGTCCATGTTGCGGCTCAGGCCCGAGAGAGCCGAACCGACCAGGAAGATGACGATGGCGATCTGGAAGATCCTCTTGCGGCCGTAGAGATCGGAGATCTTTCCGTACAGCGGCGTGGACAGGGTGGTGGTGAGGAGATAGGCGGTGACCACCCACGACAGATGGTTGAGCCCGTGGAGGTCGCCCACGATGGTGGGGAGAGCCGTGGCCACGATGGTCTGGTCCAGGGCGGCCAGGAGCATCCCCAACATGAGCCCGCTCAGGATGATCAGGACCTGGCGGTGCGTGAGCCCCCCGCTGGTCTGGTCCTCAGGGATGGCACTGCGTGGATCGGACATGACTCGGCCTGAGGCTAATGGCGAGCCGTGGGAGCCGTGATTAGAGCAGTTGGGCACTGTTTCTGACCCGGGCTGCGCCCGATGATTGCTGTCTGTGGACGTGGAGATCGAGAGCATCGCGGGCCAGCTGGCCAAGGGTGACGACAGCCAATTGACGTGGTTCGTCGTCTGTTACTCCGACGGCGACGAAGAGCATCGCGAGGGGACGCTGCTCGATGCCAGTGAGCTGGCCGCCAGCGCCGACCTCGTCATCGTCCCCACCCGCACGGGCTCCTTCCAATGGGTCCGCAATCCGATCCGGAAGCCTGAGGTCTGGAGTGCCCCTTCTGACCCGTCGCCGTAATGCACAAGGGCGAGATTGCCAGCGTGGTGTGGCACGAGGTGGATCACGGCATCGAGGTGGCCTATCTCGAGGGTGACCCCGACTTCTTCCAAGGCGACGAGCTCGTCATCACGCAGATGGCCGAGAATGAAGGCCTGCGGTCGGTGCCCGCTCCCGATCACGTCCGCCGGTGGGAGCGAGCGCCCACGGCGCTGGCCGGGTAAGAAACACGGAGCAGACGCTGGGATTTTCCTGTGAATTGGCGTACGGTGGGGGCGCGGCGTTCCGCGGGGTCAGACCCCCTTGCTTGACCCCTCCTTCTTGGAGCGTCCGAGGGACCAGGGGGGACGCGGGCATCATTCGTGTTTCATGCTCCTTGTGCGGGGATCCCGCGTCCCACCCCCCTTGAGGGATCCGACGCGTCCCCGCGCAGCACTGGCGCTCGACGCCAGCTGAGGAGTCGGCTCAGCAGCCGATAGACACCGGGGCGGCGGCCTCGCGCTCATCGAGAAAGGCCCACCACGCCGCCGCGGCCGCGCTCGAGGCGCGCTGGACTTCGTCGGTGTCGTGCGCGAGCGCGGCGAGGGCCTCCACCATCCACGCGCCGTGGACCTCGTCGACCCCCGAGTGGACATCCCAGAACCGAACGCCGGCATCGGTCACGCCATAGCGGAGACGGAGTCCGTCCGCCTTGGACGCCGCGATTTCCGATGCTTGCACCTCGTAGGCGGCCAGCGCGGCCAGCGCGGCCACAGGCGACTCATCTGCAACGGACGTGTACAGGTCCACCAGAGCGGCCGTGGTCGGGGTGGCGTCGGCGCCACTCGGCGCGCCCACGGCCCGGGCGAAGCCGTCGAAGAGCTCGAGATGGGGAGCGGGCACGGCCCGCTCGTCGTCGAGGTTGGACTGGACCAGGCCACGCGCCACCGGGTCCTCGATGCGAGCCACGACGTGTTCCAACACGTCGGGGAGCGCGGCTTCGAAATGCCGGTACTGCCCTGCGTAGGCGGCCAATTCGGAACGTTCCAGCGTTCCCGCCTCCCACCGGCGATAGAAGGGATGGGCGAGGAGCCGGCGGTCCCGGAGCACCTCGACGAGGACGGAGTCGATCTCGGTACGGAGCATGGGGAGATCGTACCCGGGCGTCATCGACGACGTCGTCAACTCTGACGAAGTCCGGGCGCGCGTCATCCAAGTCGGCCGGGGGCACCGAAGAAGCGCCAACACGGCGGGAAGACGAGCGATGGCACGAGGGAAACACCGATCGACTTCGAACGCCGGCGGGTCGCGTCTTTCGCGGCGCCGAGGTGACGAACCAAACAACGGAGGTTCGGAGATGGCCGGAGTAAGCAGGCGCACATTTCTCGGAAGAGGCTCGATGGCCGTCGCCGCAGCCGGCGTGTTGTCATCGGTGCCGGGACTCTCAGGTCTGCTCAGTGCGGGCGAGACCGAAGCCCCTGCCGCTGATGCGTCTGTCGCCGGCGACGCCGGTGCCGCGGATCTCTCCGAACCGCTCGTGGCCCACGTACGCGACCTCTCGACCGGTGAGATCAGCCTCTTCAACGGGACACGAGAAGTGATCGTGCGCAACCCCCAACTCGCCAGTCAGCTGGCGCGTGCCATCCACTAGCACCAACACGTCTCCGCGCACCGCCCTCTCACACGTCAATCACAGCCCCTACGAGCAAACTGGAGTGAGCCATGTCATCGCACCGTGAAGCGCCCGAGATCTCCAAGGACCCGGTCGCAGACAGCACCGACCTGTACGCGTTCGTCAGCCCGGACGAGCCCGACACCGTCACGATCATCGCCAACTACGTCCCGCTCGAGGCGCCTGACGGCGGTCCGAACTTCTACGAGTTCGGCAACGACGTCCTCTACGCCATCAACATCGACAACAACAACGACGGCCAGCCCGAGATCGTGTTCGAGTTCACCTTCCAGACCGAGGTGACCGACCCGGGCACGTTCCTGTACAACACGGGCCCCATCCAGTCGCTCACCGACGCCCATTGGAACCGGCGCCAGACGTACTCGGTGACCCGGGTCGACAACAACCGGGGGTACTCGAGGAGCACGGTGCTGGGCACCGGGCTCGCCTGCCCGCCGTGCAACATCGGGCCGCTGTCGACGCCCGACTACGACGCGCTCGGCGGCTGCCGCCGTGCACACCCTCCCCAACGACGTCGTGGTGTTCGCCGGCCAGCGGGCCGAGGGCTTCTACGTGGACCTCGGGGCCATCTTCGACCTCGGCATCCTGCGGCCCTTCGAGCAGGACCACACCACCTTCGGGCTCACGAACACGGGCCTCGGGCAGATGGCGGCCGGGGTCAACTCGACCAAGGGCGCCAACGTGCACAGCATCGCCATCCAGGTGCCCAAGAGCGAGCTCGGGCCCAACTGGAGGGGAGCGGGCAACGCCGCCTCGGCCAACTCGGTCATCGGCGTGTGGACCTCCGCCTACCGCCAGAAGGTGCGGGTGCGCGACGACTTCGGCCAACACTTCTGCACCGGCCCCTACGTCCAGGTGTCGCGGCTCGGCAACCCCCTCGTGAACGAGGTGCTGATCCCGATGGGGAAGAAGGACTACTGGAACTCCCAGGCGCCGGCGAGTGACAGTCAGTTCGCGTCGTTCTACTCGAACCCCCAGCTCGCCCAGCTGCTGCCGGCCCTCTACCCCGGCGTGTTCCCGAGCCTGGCCAAGTACAACGCGGGGCCGCCGGCACCCAACCGTGCCGACCTGGTGGCCATCTTGCTGACGGGGATCCCGCCCGGGCTCATCACCGGGTTCCAGAACTTCACGGGGACGACCCAGGCCGACATGCTCCGCCTCAACATGGCCATCCCGCCCGCGACGAGCCCCATGAACACCGGGCTCCTCGGCAACGACGTGGCCGGCTTCCCCAACGGGCGCCGGGTGTTCGACGACGTCGTCACCATCGAGCTGCGCTGCCTGGCGGGCGCGGTGTTGCATCTGGTGGACTCGGGCTTCTCCCCCGACGGCCCCGCCACCGGGATCAGCGAGGGGCTCACCTCGGGACCCACGGACCTGACCGCCTTGGGGACGGAGAACTACCTGAGCTCGTTCCCGTACCTCGGGGTGCCCAACCAAGGCTTCCTGGTCGGAGCGGGCTGACGGTGGGGCACGACCACCGGCACCACGGCCACCGGCATCAGCCCACCGGCGAGGGACGACCCGAGGGCCCTCTGGGCCCGAGCGGGGAGGCCAGCGTGGTGCTCGACATCGGCCCCCACGCCGGGGCGCTGGTGCTGTACACCGGAGACGACCTGGCCGGGGAGGAGATCGAGATCCGCCCCGGTGGGGGGGCCTGGCTCGGCGCGCATACGGCGGTGCGAGAACGCCACGTCGCCGGCCGGGTCCTGTATGCCGGGGTGTTCGGGTCTCTGGCCGCCGGTGGATACGACCTCCGGCTCAAAGGGGGAGGCCCCGGGTCCTTCGAGCTCAGCGCGGAGGTCGTGGCGGGATCGGTCTCGGAGGTGAGGCTTCCCACCCCGGTGTCGTCGGGGTGCCCGGTCCCGTAGGCACGGCGGGGCAGGCACAATAGAGGGACCACCGGGTTCCGAGGCTGCCGCAAAGCAAGCTCACATGTAGCAGCTGTCTACTCGGGCGTAGACAAGGCAACGCCACCGCTGCCCTGAGCCCCACGAGGAGGGGCGTTGAGCGACACCTTCGACCCGGACTCCCCCCCCGAGCCGGAGCGTCCTCTCGTCCCCGGTGCACCGCCGGAACCGACCGATGGAGGCGCCCCCCCGCCGCAGTCCCCTCCGTCACCGCACTCGTCTCCCCCACCCCAACCGCCTCCCGACCCTGCCTATCCCGCGCCACCGGGCGGGGCCGGTCCACCCTTCGTGCCCCCATGGGCCTCGTCCCGGCCGTCGCCGCAGCCCTGGGACGGCGGAGGGCAATGGGCCCCGGGGCAATGGGGCGGGCCGCCCATCTGGCTTCCCCCCGACAGCCCCCTCGGAACAATCCGCTGCGAGTGCTGGCCGTGGCGGCGACGGTCGTCCTCGTCGCCTTGTTGGGGGTGGCGGTGGGACGGACCTCGATCCAGAACCAGGCGGGAACGGGCTCGCCCTTCAACCTCGTGCCACCGTCGGGCGTGTCGGACACCGGCACCGTGGCCGCCAAGGTCGACCCCGGTGTCGTGGACATCACCACGCGCCTGGGGTTCCAAGGGGGCGAGGCCGCCGGCACCGGCATGGTCCTCAACTCCTCGGGTGACGTGCTCACCAACAACCACGTCGTCGACGGCGCCACCAGCATCAGCGTCACCGACATCGGGAACGGACAGACCTACACCGCCGACGTCGTGGGCACCGACAAGACCCAGGACGTCGCCGTGGTGAAGCTCGAGGATGCGTCCGGCCTCAAGACCGTGTCCATCGGGAACTCCTCGACCCTGGCGGTCGGCGCCACGGTGACCGCCATCGGGAACGCCGGGGGGGCGGGCGGCACACCGAGCGTTGCCGGCGGGCACGTCACCGACCTCGATCAAGCCATCACCGCCAGCGACGAGTCCGAGAACAGCTCCGAAGAGCTGACAGGTCTGATCCAGACCGACGCGTCGCTGAAACCCGGGGACTCGGGCGGACCGCTGGTCAACTCGCAAGGATTGGTGATGGGCATGGACACCGCCGCCTCGAGCGGGTTCCAGTTCCAGGCGAGTACGGAAGGATTCGCCATTCCCATCAACGAGGCCGTGACCATCGCCAAGCAGATCATGGCCGGGCAGGGGTCGAGCATCGTGCACATCGGTGCCACCGCCCTCATCGGCGTCGTGGTGGAGACACCGACGGGCACGACGGGCGCCGAGATCGTCACCGTGGAGACGGGCACCCCCGCGCAGGCGTTGGGCCTCGTGTCCGGTGACGTGATCAATTCGCTCGCAGGGCAAAGCGTCGCCAGTGCCGCCGATCTCACCGAGCTGATGCAGCGCCACCACCCGGGAGAGACCGTGGAGCTGGGTTGGATCGACATGTCGGGCCAGCAGCAAAAGGCCACCGTGCAGCTCGCGACCGGACCCGCAACCTGACGCACTCGCTCCGGCGCGCCAGGATGGGCGCCGTGGCGACACCGGCTTCGAAAAAAGCGCGGGCCCGAGGGGTGGCCGGCCTCATCCTTACCCCCGGGGCCAGCGCCGGGCGCGATCAGTCCGCCCTCGTGGCCATCGACGAGGCCGTGTCGGCGTCGGGTGTACGGGTCGAGCGCATCGACGATTGGCGGGTCGGCGCGCGCCGGACCGTCCGCCTGTGCTGATCGCCACCGTGGTGAGCGCAGCCGACACCCTCGCCCGCACCTTGCGGGTCGCCCCGCGGCGCGTGGCGTTGGGGGGACGGTCGATGGGAGGGCGCATGTGCTCGATGGCGGTCGCCGGTGGGCTCCCCGCCGCCGCCCTCGTCCTCGTCAGCTATCCCCTGCACCCTCCGGGAAAGCCCGAGACGCTGCGGACCGAGCACCTCGGAGCGCTCGAGGTGCCCTGTCTCTTCGTGTCGGGCACCCGGGACGCCTTCGGGACTCGTGACGAGCTCGAGGCAGCCACCGCGGCCATTCCCGGGCCGGTGTCCCACGTGTGGATCGAAGGGGGCGATCACAGCCTGCGTCGCAAAGACGACCAGGTGGCGGAGGTCGTGAGGGACTGGCTCAGCGGCTTGTGAACTAACGCCGCCTTTGCCGCCACGACGGCGGTGCGCCCCGGCGACACGCTGAGTGCGATCGCCACGCGCCACCGCACCACGGTGACCGCGCGCGACGGCGGCAATGTCCGCTCCGCCCTCGTCGCCGCCGCCGGCTGACGCCCGGTGATGGCACGGTGACCGGGCTCTATTGTCCAGGCATGGCCCTGCCGCGAGACCCGGTGCCGCTCCCGGCCGAGGGCATCGAGGCCGCCCTCCGACCGTTCGGCCAGAGCAGGCTCCTTCCTCGGGCTGCCTACATCGAGCAGTCGGTGTTCGACTGGGAGGAGCGGCATTTCTGGGGCGGTGGTTGGACGTGCGTGGCGCGGAGCGAGGACATGGCACGAGTCGGCGACCAGCGCGCCGAGCCGGTGGGACGAGCGGGCGTGTTCCTGGTGCGGGCCGAGGACGGGAAGCTGCGGGGCTTCGCCAACGCGTGCCGGCACCGGGGCCACGAGTTGTTGCCGTGCGGCGAGTCCCGCAACCTGCACGTCGTCGTGTGCCCGTACCACTCGTGGTCGTACCGGCTCGACGGGACGCTTCGCCATGCGCCGCGCTTCGACGAATGGGACGCTTTCGATCCGGCCGGGAACGGTCTCGTGGAGCTCCCCACCGAGGAATGGCACGGGCTCGTCTTCGTCGACCCCTCGGGGCAGGCGTCGCCACTGGAGGTCCACCTGGCCGGGCTCGAGACCCTCGTCGCCGCACACGAGCCCGAGCGACTGCGGGTGGGCGCCGGCCATGACTACGTGGTGCAGGCCAACTGGAAGATCGTGATCGAGAACTACCAAGAGTGCTACCACTGCGCCATGATCCACCCCGAGCTGTGCGAGGTGAGCCCGCCACGCAGCGGAGAGAACTACCGGGCGGCCGAAGCCGGAGCCTGGGTGGGCGGCTGGATGGCACTGCGCGACGATGCCGAGACGATGTCGCTGAGCGGCAGGAGCGGGGGCACCGTGCTGCGGGGCCTCGACGCTCTGCAACGCCGCGAGGTCGTCTATCTCGTGGTGTTCCCCAACGTGCTGTTGAGCCTCCACCCCGACTACGTCATGACCCACGTGCTCAGTGCACTCGGGCCCGACCGCACCCGCATCCGCTGCAACTGGTCGTTCGCTCCCGAGGACTACGAGTGCCCCGGCTTCGACCCGTCCTACGCCGTCGACTTCTGGGACATCACCAACCGACAGGACTTCTCCGCGTGCGCGTCGGTGCAGCGGGGCCTCGCCTCCGAGCACTGGGTCCCGGGCCAGCTCGGCCCGGACGAGGACGGCGTGTACCAATTCGTGACCATGGTGGCCCGGGCGTACCGGGGACTGCCGATCAGGGCGGGCGACCTCCCCGTCAGCTGACGACGGTGGTGAGGCACTTCGTCCGGTACCTTGCCTACGAGCCACAACGCCTCATGACCGCGGCCGGGCCGTGACGTCGTGGACGACCGAGCTCGGAGGAGGAACCCGATGACACACGAGGTCCGCGGCGTCGTCGCCCTGTCCAAAGGCGCCACCGTCTCGCTCGAGACCGTGCTCGTCCCCGACCCCGGTGCGGGCGAAGCGCTCGTGCGTGTGCAGGCCTGTGGCGTGTGCCATACCGACCTCCACTACCGCGAAGGGGGCATCAACGACGACTTTCCGTTCTTACTCGGGCACGAGGCCGCCGGCGTGGTGGAGTCCGTGGGCCCCGATGTCACGTCGGTCGCACCCGGGGACTTCGTCATCCTCAATTGGCGGGCGGTGTGCGGTCAGTGCCGGTCGTGTCGCCGGGGGCGGCCCTGGTACTGCTTCTCCACCCACAACGCCACGCAGAAGATGTCGCTGCCTGACCACACCGAGCTCTCCCCTGCCCTCGGCATCGGCGCCTTCGCCGAGAAGACCCTCGTGGCCGCGGGGCAGTGCACCAAGGTGGACCCCCGCGCCCGGCCCGAGGCGGCCGGGCTCCTCGGCTGCGGCGTGATGGCGGGCCTCGGGGCGGCCATGTTCACGGGCGAGGTCGGCCTCGGGGACTCCGTGGCGGTCTTCGGGTGCGGCGGCGTGGGGTGCGCGGCGGTGATGGGCTCGGTCTTGGCGGGCGCCTCCCAGGTCATCGCCGTCGACCTCGACCCGAAGAAGCTCGAGCTCGCCATGCGCTTCGGTGCCACCCACGCCGTCAACGGGGCCGAGGGCGATCCGGTGGAGCACATCCGCGAGCTCACCGGGGGCAACGGGGCGGACGTGTGCATCGAAGCGGTGGGCAATCCCTCCGTGATGGAGCAGGCGTTCTTCGCCCGCGACCTGGCGGGCACCCTGGTGCAGGTGGGCGTGCCCACCCCCGACATGCGCATCGACCTCCCCATGATCGAGTTCTTCGGGCGCGGCGGGCGGCTCAAGCCCAGCTGGTACGGGGACTGCCTGCCGTCGCGGGACTTCCCGATGCTCATCGACCTCTACCTCCAGGGACGGCTCGACCTCGACGGCTTCGTGTCCGAGACCATCCCGCTCGAAGGCGTGGAGGATGCCTTCCATCGGATGGAGCGCGGCGAGGTCCTGCGCTCGGTCGTGGTCATCGGGAGCTGACCGACGTGGACGATGTGACCGAGTTGCGGGTCGACCTCGTCCGGACCAACGGGATCTTTTCGTTGGACGGCCAGGACTTCGAGGTCGAGAACAACGTGTGGCTGGTGGGCAACGACGACCAGGTCCTGGTGGTGGACGCCGCCCACGACGCCGCTCCCATCATCGACGCCCTCGGTGACCGAGCGCTGCTGCTCATCGTGTCCACCCACGGGCACAACGACCACATCAACGCGGCGGAAGAACTGGCCCAGCGCACGGGCGCGCCGGTGGCGCTGCATCCCGACGACGCCGCGCTGTGGGCCAATTTCTATCCCCGACGCCCTCCCGACCGGCCCCTGGCCGACGGAGAGCTGCTCCCGGTGGGCGAGCACCGGCTGAGAGTCATCCACACGCCGGGGCACTCGCCGGGCGGGGTCTGTCTCCACGACGCCGAGGCGGAGGTGCTGTTCTCGGGCGACACGCTCTTCCGGGGCGGTCCGGGGGCGACGGGGCGGTCCTTCACGAGCTTCCCCACCATCATCGAGTCCATCCGGACGCGCCTGCTCGTCCTGGCGCCGGACACCATCGTGCACCCGGGCCACGGCGCCGACACCACCATCGGAGCCGAGGCGCCGCACCTCGACGAATGGATCGAACGGGGGCACTGAGTGGCCGGGGCCGAGGGAGCGAAGCGGATCAGAGAGGCCGGACGGTTCACACGGCCCGAGCCGGGGAGCACGCACTGGGTGGAGCACGTGCGAAGCGACCACCTAAGCGTCGGCACCTACTCCATGGCACCGGGAGGCCCCGACGACCAGGTCCCCCACACCGAGGACGAGATCTACTTCATCTCGATGGGTCGAGGCCGCCTGGTGACTTCCTCGGGCCAGATCTGGGTCGCGCCCGGCCACACCGTCTACGTCCCCGCCGGCGAACCCCACACCTTCGTCGACATCACCGAGGACTTCGCCGCCGTCGTGGTGTTCGCCCCGCCCGAGAGCGATCCCACCTGGCGCCCCCACGGGTAGGCGCGAGGCGCCGTCCGGTACGGGAGCGAGAAGTGGGCCATGATCGGGGCCATGCGCATTGGACTCCAGATCCCCAACTTCACCCTCGGTGTGCCCGACAACCAGCTCTTCGAGGCGGTGGTCGAGCAGGCGGTCGCGGCCGAGGACTCCGGCTTCGAGTCGCTTTGGGTGATGGACCACTTCTACCAACTGCCCGCCCTGGGCGGGCCGACCCAGCCCATGCTCGAGTCCTACACATTGCTCGGGGGTCTGGCGGCCCGCACCAGCCGGATCAGGTTGGGCACCATGGTGACCGGCGTCACCTACCGGAACCCCGCACTGCTGGCCAAGATCGTCACGACGTTGGACGTGATCAGCGCGGGGCGGGCCATGCTCGGGATCGGCGCAGCCTGGTACGACGTGGAACACGACGGCCTGGGCGTGGAGTTCCCACCCGTCGGCGAGCGGATGGACCGGCTCGAGGAAGCCGTGCAGATCTGCCGGTCGATGTTCCGCGACGAGGTCGCCACCTTCGAGGGCCGCTACTACTCGGTGCACGAGGCGAAGAACCTCCCCCGCCCCGTCCAACCCGGTGGCCCGCCCATCCTCATCGGGGGAGGCGGCGAGAAGCGCACGCTGCGGCTCGTCGCCCGGTACGCCGACTACTGCAACTTCTTCGGCGACGTCGCCACCATCCGCCACAAGATTGCCGTCCTGGACGAGCACTGTGAGGCCGTGGGGCGCGACCCGGCCTCGATCACGGTGAGCCGCTTGAGCACCCTCGTCATCACCGACTCGGCCGAGGAGACCAAGGGCACGGTGGAGCTCCTGAACAGTATCGAGGGGACCAACGCCGACGGCTTCAACGTGGGGACCGAGGACGAGATCGTGGCGCAGGTCGAGGAGCTGGCAGCGGCGGGTGTGGACTACTGCATCTTCAACATGCCCACCTCCGGCGCCGACGCCGTGCGCCGGGCGGGCGGGCTGCTCGCGCCCCTATGACCCCGTCAGCCGGAGCGACAGCGTGATCAGTCGTTGACGACGATGGTGTCTGCGACCTTGTCGTGAAGACACTGACGGTTGTCGTCCCACAGGCACCACAGCGGATCGAGCAACCCGACCCAACTCAGGAAGCCGAACGCCGTCTGGAAGGCGGACCTCCCCAAGGCGCGCCAGCCGCCGATGGTGGTCCCGTCGGTGCGCACAGGCCGGATGTGCATCCACGCCTTGCCGAGCGTCCGGCCGTAGCGGGTGATGGCGAAGGTCTCGTAGGCGATCCAGATCAGCACGGTGACCACGACACAGCCGGCCACGGCCAGGTAGATCCACGCGAACCCGGGAAAGGGCACAGGAGCATTGGGATCGTTGTCGGGGGTGCGCGGGAACAACGGGCCCACATGGGGGGCGACGATCGGGATCGTGATGCCGGCCAGGACGGCGAACACCCCCACACCCAAGAGGCCGTCGAGCAGGCGGGCGCCGAGGCGACGGCCGGGATCGGAGAGGGCACCGGGGCCCGAGTGGGGCCTTCCCAGATGGGCGCCCTTCCACGGCGGCGCCCAGGGGGTGTACCCGCGGTACGGGGCGTAACCGGGGTTGGGGGCGTACCCGGGGTGGGCGGGGTAGGGCGGGATCGGCGGGGGCGCCACAGGCGCCACCCGGTGTTCGGTCCAGGCCGTGCCGTCGAAATACCGCTGTCCACCCGAGCCGTCGGGATCAGGAAACCAGCCCGGCCCCGGACCTGTTGTGGTCACGGTGTTTCCTCCCCCCGCAGCCTTCGTCTCATTGTGACCCGGCCCCCGCCGGTATCTCGGACTCGAGTCAGCCGGGCAGGAAGCGGGCGTAGTCGTCGAGCACGCCCAGCATCCCGGCTTCGGGGCCCGACGGCACGCGCAGCACCACCTCGGTGCATCCGACCGAGGCGTAATGCGCCAGCTTGCCCTCGTCGGGCACCGTGCCGAAGGGCACCACCTCGAGGGTGTCGGGATCGCGTCCCGCGTCGGTGAAGGCGTGGCGCAGGGTCTCGAGCGCGGCGCCGATGCCGGCACCGCCGATGGGCATCCAGCCGTCGGCGTACTCGGTGATGGCGTCGAAGAGCTTCGGACCCGCCCCTCCCCCGACCAGTGTCCGCACCCGCGGCTGCTGGACCGGCTTGGGCCACGAGAACGACAGGGGCAGGGACACGTGCACGCCGTGGAACTCGGCCTCGTCGCGTGCCCACAGCGCCTGCATGCACAGGACCTTCTCGCGCGCCACGGCCCGCCGCTGGCTGAAGTCGAGGCCGTGGTCGGCCGCCTCGTCCCGGTTCCAGCCGTATCCCATGCCGAGCACGAACCGGCCACCCGACAGCCGGTCGAGCGTGGCGATCTGCTTGGCGAGGACGATGGGGTCGTGCTGGGCCACGAGCGCCACCCCGGTGCCGAGCAGGATGCGGTCGGTCACCGTGGCGGCCGCGGCCAACGACACGAAGGGGTCGAGGCTGCGCTTGTAGTCCTCGAGATGCACGCCCGGCACGAGTGCGGGCGGAGTGGCCAGGGCCACCGGCAGGTGGGTGTGCTCAGGGAGATAGAGCGAGTCGTAGCCGCGCGCCTCGACGGCACGGGCGAAGTCGTCGGCCCGCATCGACCGGTCGGTCAGAAAGGCGGTGACGCCGACGCGCACGGACGCCTCGCCGCGCTACTTGTCGGTCTCGGGCTCGCCCGACCACCACTGGGGCGCGTCGCTGGCCGGGAACGACTCGTCACCGACCTCGTCGATCTCCTCCTCGCTGCCGTGCGAGGGACGGTCCGGCGCTTCGGAATCGGAATCGTCGTTGCTCTCCGATGCGTCGGAGCGGTCGGGAGGGCCCGCCGGAGTGTCGCTCACGTCGCCGACCCTATCGTCCCGCCCAGCTCCTTCCAGCGGGGACACGACGTCACGTGGTCGTTGACGAGGCCGGCCGCCTCCATGGTGGAGTAGCACGTCACGGGGCCCACGAACCGGAAGCCGCGGCGACGCAGCTCGGTGCTCATGGCCTTCGAGGTGGGCGTCGACGAGGGGAGCTCACCGAGCTCGGACCACCTGTTGTGGAGGGTCTCGCCGGAGACGAAGGACCACACCAACTCGACCAACGTGTCGCCGGCCCGGTGCATGGCGTCGATCACGCGGGCGTTGGACACCGTGGACTCGATCTTCTGGCGGTTGCGCACGATGGAGGGGTCGCTGACGAGGCGCTCGACATCGGCGTCGTCGAAGCGGGCCACGAGGTCCGGGGCGAAGCCGGCGAAGGCCTTGCGGTAGCCGTCGCGCTTGGCGAGGATCAGTGACCACGACAGCCCGGCCTGCGCACCCTCGAGGGTGAGCCGCTCGAACAGCGTCCGCTCGTCTCGCACGGGCACGCCCCACTCGAGGTCGTGGTAGGCCCGCATCTGGGGGCTGGACAGGGCCCAGGCGCACCGGCCGTCGCGCTCGTCGTCGGGGACGGGGTCCACGGCCACCAGGGTACGCGGCTCCCCGATCGTCCCTCCCTCGACGGGGTCGTGCCCTGTCCTCCCGACGAGGTAGCGCCCGGCTCGCCCGGCTGAATCAGAGCATTGTTTCGGAACAATGTTCTGATTAGTCTTCGGCGTGTCGCCCGCCCCGCTCCGGCAGGCCGAGGGAAGTGAGGTGCCACCATGGAGACGCGGGTCACCTACGGGCTCGTGGACTCCGTCGCCACGATCACGATGGACGACGGCAAGGTGAACGCGCTGTCGCTCGCCATGCTGGGCGAGCTCAACGCGGCGCTCGACCGGGCGGCGGCGGACCGGGCGGTCGTGGTCCTCGCCGGCCGGGAGGGAGTGTTCTCCGCCGGCTTCGATCTGCCGGTGCTCAGGGCCGGTGGTCCCGAGGCGCTCGACATGCTCCGGGCCGGTTTCGAGTTGAGCGCGCGGGTCCTGTCTTTCCCGACGCCCGTGCTCATCGCGTGCACCGGCCATGCCATCGCCATGGGCGTGTTCCTGGTCTTGTCCGGTGACTACCGGATCGGCGCGGCCGGCCCGTACAAGTTCACCGCCAATGAAGTGGCGATCGGCCTCACCATGCCGCGGGCCGCCGTCGAGATCTGCCGGCAACGGCTGACACCGTCTCACTTCAACCGGACCGTCGCCCTCGCCGAGGTGTTCTCGCCCGAGGACGCTGTCACGGCCGGATTCCTCGACCGTGTGTCGCCCTCCTCCGAGCTGCACGACCTGGCGCGACAGGTAGCGACCGAGCTGTCCACACTCGACCTCGATGCCCACGCCCGGACCAAGTTGCGGCTACGGGCGGCCGCGCTGGATTCGATCCGAGCGGCCATCGAAGCCGACGACGTCGAGCTTCGGCCCTCGCCCTGAGCCGGAGGGGCGCGTGCGCATCCGAAGCTTCATGGGAACGATCACGGCGTTGCGGTAGGGCAGGACATGCCCAGGGCGAAACAACGCACGCCGGAATTGCGAGACCACGTCCTCGAGGTGGCGATCGCCATGTTGACCAGTGAGGGTGTCGCCGGATTCACGACCCGGAGGGTCGCCCAAGGAGCCGACACGTCGACGCCGGCCGTGTACGAGATGTTCGGCGACAAGGCCGGGCTCGTACGCGAGGTGTTCTTCGAGGGCTTCAGGCTCCTGCGCCGACGCTTCGACCAGGTCGAGGCTTCAGAGGACCCTCGGTCCGACCTGGTTCATCTCATCGAGGTCTTCCGATCGTTCGTCTGTGACAACCCAGTGCTGGCCGAGGTGATGTTCTCGCAGCCCTTCACCGATTTCGATCCCGGGCCCGACGAAGCCGGAGCGGGCCGCGACGTCAGGGAGTTCGTCGTCATGCACGTCCGGCGTTGTATCGACGCACGGGTACTGGTCGGCGACGAGACCGACATCGCCCACGTGGTGGTGGCGCTCATCCAAGGGCTGGCGGCCCAAGAGACGGCGGGCTGGCTCGGAACCTCCCGGGCCTCGGTGGACCGTCGTTGGGAGTTGGCTGTCCGGGCCATGGTGGACGGCCTGGGTCCGAGAGCCTGAGCTCGCCCTCCCCCGGGGGTCGGCGCGATCATCGGCCCATGCGTGTACGGCGGACCTTCGCCTTCCTGGACCTGTCGGGTTTCACGGCGCTGACCGAATCCGAAGGCGACGAGCGGGCCGTGGCCGTGCTCGGGGTGTTTCGCGCCGCACTGCGCGACATCTGCTCGCGCCGGGCGGTGCGGATCGCCAAGTGGCTCGGCGACGGGGCCATGCTCGTGAGCGTCGAGACCATGCCGCTCGTGGCGGCCACCTTGGAGATGAAAGCCGCCATCGACGTGGCTCCGGAGCCGGTCACCATCAAGTGCGGCGTCACCACCGGAACCGTCATCCTCCTCGAGGGCGACGACTACATCGGCCACGCCGTGAACGTGGCGGCCCGGCTGTGCGACCTCGCCGTGGGCCACGAGGTGTTGGCGGTGTCTTCGGTGGTGGACGAGCTCCCGCCCTGGGCGACCGTCGAGGCGGTCGACAAGATCACGATCCGGGGCCTCGAGCAGCCCATCGACGTGGTCCGCCTGTCCCTGCCCGATGCCGGGCCCGACACCCAACCCGACCCGGTGTGCCAGATCCCGCTCACCCACGTCACCGCGGTGACGCGGCGTCACGACGCGGATGGGCGGGAGCTGCTGTTCTGTGCCGAGAGCTGCGCCGAGATGTGGGACCAGCGCCGGCGCGGACCCTCGGAGATGGAGACGGGAAGCATCCGAGAGGTGTGGATGCGCTGAAGGGCGCGCCTACCGGTTGGTGCCGGGATGACGGGTGAGGTCGGTGGCCTTGGTCATCTTGGGGCCGGCCGGCCTGTTCCCGGGCCGGGGAGTCACGTCCACATCGGCGGCCTGGGCCCGCAGGGCCCCCACCGTGCATTGCTCCCTGGGGCGCTGGGCGAAGGGATCGAACCGGTAGTGGCGCATGGCGTTGCGGTGGGTGAACTTCTCGATGTCCTCGTCGGGCACCCCGTCGAGCGACTTCATGAGCATCTCCGGCGACTGGGGCCAGGTCGAGTCGGAGTGCGGGTAATCGGCCTCCCAGCACATGGAGTCGATCCCCACCCGATGGCGCAGCTCTATGCCGGCGGGGTCGTCGATGAAGCAGGTGACGATCTGCTCGGCGAAGACCTGGCTCGGCAGCTTGTTCCCGAAGTCCTGCCCCGTCCACCCGTGGTGGCGCGTGTAGATCCAGTCCATGCGATCGAGGAAGTAGGGGATCCAGCCGATCCCACCTTCTGACAGCGCCACCCGCAGGTCCGGGAAGTTCCGCAGCACCGGCGACCACAGCAGATCGGCGGCGGCTTGGACGATGTTGACGGGCTGCAACCCGATGAGGACGTCGATGGGCGCGTCGGGGGCGGTCACCACCAGCGACGACGACGACCCGATGTGGAGGCACACGATCGTCCCTTCGTCGCTGCACGCCGCCCAGAACGGGTCCCAATGGTCACTGTGGAAGCTGGGCAGCTTGAGCTTGGCCGGGTTCTCCGAGAACGACACGGCGTGACATCCCTTGGCCGCCACCCGCCGCACCTCCTCGGCCATGGCGGCGGGATCCCACAGGGGCGGGAGCGAGAGCGGGATGAAGCGGCCCGGGTAGGCGCCACACCAGCCGTCGATGTGCCAGTCGTTGTACGCCCGCAGCACCGCCAGCCCGAGCTCGGGGTCCGATGCCTTGGCGAAGAGCTGCCCGCACAGCTGGGGGAACGACGGGAAGCACATCGAGGCGATGACGCCGTTGGCGTCCATGTCCCGCACCCGGTCGTGGATGTCGTAACAACCCGACCGGATCTCCGCGAACGAGGTGGGCTCGATGCCGTACTCCTCGACGGGACGACCGGCCACGGCGTTGAGGCCGATGTTGGTGGCCTCCTTGCCGTCGAAGCGCCAGATCTCGGTGCCGTCGTCGCGCACGTCCACACGCGGGGCCTGGTCCGCGAATCGGGCCGGCACCCGACCCTCGAACATGTCCGGGGGCTCGACCACATGGTCGTCCACACTGACGAGCACCAGGTCCTCGAGCTGCATGGGCCCTCCCGTCCTCGTCCTGTCCCCGCCGGTGACGCCGCGCCCGACAACGAGCTCCGGCGCGCCGTTCCCTGACACGCGTGTCGGAGATCACTGTATCGTCGGCGCCGTGACGCCACAGGCTCGGGGGGGACAGGGCGCGCCGGCCATGGCGCTCGAGGGCCTGCGCATCCTCGACCTCACCCGACTGGGCTTCGGCGCACAAGCCACCCTGATCTGCGGCTGCCTGGGCGCCGAGGTCATCCGGGTCGAGAGCACCCGCTTTCCCGACGCCATCCGGGTCATGCCGCCGTTCGTCCCCGAGCCGGGCGAACGGGGCGAGGCCTTCGGCGCCGCCACACTGGCCAACGCCACGGGGGCGTCGAGCCCCAACCGGGGAGGGATCTTCTACAAGTACAACACCGGAGGGAAGCGCTCCATCACCGTCAACGCCCGCCACCCGAAGGGTCTGGCCCTGTTGAAGGACCTGGTGGCGAAGTCCGACGTCGTGACCGAGAGCTTCGCGGCGGGGACGCTCGACCGCTGGGGCCTGTCCTACGAGGTCATGCGCGAGATCCGCCCCGACGTGATCTACGTGTCGATGTGCGGCTTCGGCCACGAAGGCCCCGACACCAAGAACGTGACCATGGGCCCGACCGCCCAGGCCCTGACCGGCCTCACCTTCATGGTGGGCCTTCCCGACCGGCCCCCGGCGGGATGGTCGTTCTCCTACCTCGACCACGTGGGTGGCTACCTGGGGGCCATCGCCGTGCTGGCCGGTGTCATCCACCGCGGCCGCACCGGCGAGGGACAACACATCGACGTCTCGCAACTCGAGCCCGCCACGGCCCTGTCGGGTGCGCTCCTTCTCGACGCCATGCTCAACGACCGTCCCAGCCGCCGGCCGGGCTTCCCCACCGGGAACCGGCGGGCCTATCCCCCAGGTGGACCCTCGGGCGCGTACCGCGCCCTCGGGGACGACAAATGGGTGGTGGTGTCGTGCCGCACCGACGCGCAGTGGGAAGCCCTGCGGCGCGTCATGGGCCACCCGCCGTGGGCCGACGACCCCCGCTTTGGAACCGTGGCGGGGCGCGTCGAACATGCCGACGCACTCGACGCGCACGTCGAGAGCTGGACAGTCGAGCGCGACCGCTACGACGTCATGGAACTGCTCCAGCGCGCCGGCGTCCCGGCCGGCGCGGTCCAAGACGCCGCAGACCGGCTCGAGCGCGACCCGCATCTGGCGGCGCGAGGCCACTACACCATGCTCGGCAACGCCGAGGTGGACCCGCTCCCCCTCGAGGGCGTCCCCTTCCGCATGTCGGCGACCCCACCCCACACCGGGGGCGTGTTGCACCGAGGGCCGCCCTGTCTGGGCGAGGACAACGAGGCGGTGCTGGGCGAGGTCCTCGGGATGAGCGCCGACGACGTCGCCTCCCTCGCGGCCGAGGGGGCGCTGTCGTGACGGCCCCTCTCGACGCGGTGCGCGTCGTCGAGCGCACCGACGAATCGGCGGACTACTGCGGTCGGCTCCTGGCGGGCCTCGGCGCCGACGTCGTGAAGGCCGAGCCTCCCGAGGGTGCTCCGTCGCGCCACGTCGGACCGTTCCTCGACGACGAGCCCGGTCCGGACCGCAGCCTCGCCTTCTGGGCCGACAACGTGGGCAAGCGCTCGGTCGTGGTCGACGACGACGAGGTATCGGCGCTGTGCGCCGGGGCCGACGTGCTCGTGCACACGCTGCGACCGGGTGAGGCCGAGGCCCGGGGCCTCGACTTCACCTCCCTGCACGAGCGCACGCCGGGGCTGGTGGTGTGCGCGGTGACGCCGTTCGGATCAGACGGGCCGTGGGCCGACTACCTCGCCGACGACCTCGTGCTCATGGCCCTGGGCGGGTCGATGGCGGCGTGCGGATACGGACCAGGCCCCGACGGCGTCTATGACACTCCCCCGCTGGCGAGTCACGGGGACCAGGCGTGGCGCACGGCGTCGACCTACGCCGCGGTGGCGGTGCTCGGCGCGCTGGCCTGGCGCGCCCGGTCGGGCCAGGGTCAATTCATCGACGTGTCGGCCCATGAGTGCTCGGCCAGCATGACCGAGTGGCATCTCATGACCTACCTGTGCTCGGGAGGCGTCCATCGGCGCGGGCCCCATCCCACCCTCACCGCGGCCGACGGCCGTCAGGTCGCCGCGCTCAACCCGGACTTCCTCGGGCCCCATGTGTTCGCCGGCATGCTCGCCATGCTCGAGGAACAGGGAGTGGCGGGCGCGCTGTCGGATCCCGCCTTCGCCGATCCCGTGCACCGGGCCGGCAACTACCGCGAGGTGTGGCGCGCCCTCAAACGGCTGGCCGAGAAGAACGACGGCGAGACGCTGTACCAACTGGGCCAGGGAGCCGGCCTGCCCTGGGGCGTGATCCGGTCCCCCGAGGAGGTCCTGGCGGACCGGCACCTGCGGGCCCGGGGCCATTTCGTCGAGCTCGAGCACCCCGAGTTGGACCGGTCGGTGACCTATGCCGGCGCGCCCTTCCTCGCCCACGGCTCGCCCTGGGTGATGCGGCGGCGCCCTCCTCTGCTCGGGGAGCACACCGCCGAGGTCCGCGCCGAGTGGACCCCGCCACCAGAGCCGGACCGGTGACGACCGACCCCCGCCGCGCCTGTCTGGTCGGGGTGGGCGAGACGCGCTATGCGAAATGGGGGGGCATCACCGGTACGAGCGAGTACCACCTGGCGGTCGAGGCGGTCCTGGCCGCCGTCGCCGACGCCGGGATGACCCCCGACGACATCGACGGCCTGGCGTCGTTCGCCGAGGACCGCAACGAAGCGACGTTCATGGCCGCAGACCTCGGGCTGCCCGAACTGCGCTACGCCAGCCTGTCGTGGCTCCCCGGCGGGGGTGGTGCCTGCGCCGCGGTCGCCAACGCCGCCATGGCGGTCGAAAGCGGGGCGGCGCAAGCCGTGGTGGTGTACCGATCGCTGTGCCAGGGCCAGTTCCGGCGATTCGGACAGGGACCGGGCAACGTCGCGGCCCGAGTCGGTCCGCCGCGCATCCCCCACGTGCGACGCGCCAGGAGCATGTTGGAAGCGCACGTCGCGTTCACCATGCCCTTCGGCATGTTCAGCCCCCCCATCGCCTACGCCATGGTGTTGCAGCGCCACATGCACCGCTTCGGCACCACGGCGGAGCAGATGGGTCACGTGGCCGTGACCACTCGGGCCCACGCGGCGAGAAACCCGCGGGCCGTGATGGGAGACCGGCCCATGACGATGGAGGACTACCTGGCGTCGCGTTGGGTGTCGGAGCCGTTCCGACTCTTCGACTGCTGCCTCGAGAACGACGGGGCGTGCGCGGTGGTGGTCACCACGGCCGAGCGCGCCGCCGACAGCGCCAAGCGACCCGTCTCGGTCCTGGGCGGGGCCCAGGGTGCCCCCCGGGGATTCGGCCACGGGCAATACAGCAACGTGGGTATGCCCGACGACGACTACGCCAGCTCCGGAGCCCGGGGCGTGGCGGCCCGACTGTGGGAGCGGGCCGGCCTGGGTCCGGCCGATATCGACGTCGCGCAGATCTACGACCATTTCACCGGGCTGGTCCTGCTCAGTCTGGAGGACTTCGGGTTTTGCCCACGGGGCGACGGTGGTCCCTACGCGGCCTCGGGTGCGCTCGCATGGCCGAACGGGGCGCTCCCCACCAACACCCACGGCGGCAGCTTGTCCGAGGCCTACATCCACGGCCTCAACCACGTCGTCGAAGGCGTCCGCCAGCTGCGGGGCGAGTCGACCTGCCAGGTGGACGGGGCCGAGACCTGTCTCGTCACGAGCGCGGCGGGCGTCCCCACCAGCGCCCTGGTGCTCGGAGCGGGCCGGCCGTGACGGTGCGCTGGTTCCCCGACGAGATGCCCGAGCCGGCCGCCAGCGCCGAGACCGTCGGATGGTGGGAAGCGGCCGCCGCGCACCGCCTCGTGGTCCAGCGCTGCACCGACTGCGGCCACACCCGCCATCCTCCGGGCCCGGTGTGCCCGTACTGCCGCAGCCTGGCGGCGGAGTGGTTCACCCTGCCGGGCACGGGGAGGGTGTACACCTACACGGTCGTGCGCCAGGCCTTCATCCCGTCTCTTCAGGACAAGATCCCCTACGTCGTGATCGCCGTGGAGCTCGACGGCGCCGACGGTGTTCGTATCGTGTCGAACCTGGTCGACGCCGAGACCAAGGAGGTGGCCGTGGGCCTGCCCGTCGAAGTGGTGTGGGAGGATATGGGACCCGAGCTGGCGGTCCCCCGCTTCCGTCCGTCCCCCGTCGCCGCCACCTCCACCGCCGGTACCGGCCCGGGAGAACGCCGATGAGCCCACGGCGCGGCCGTCGGGCCGTGATCGCCGGCGTGGCGACGTCGGACTACCCGCATCTCCCCCATCTTTCGGAACATGCCGTCCACGGACAGGCGGCGGACCGGGCCCTGTCCGACGCCGGATTGACCTTGGCGGAGGTCGACGGCTTCGCCACCACGGGCTTCTTCCCGATGTACGCCACCGGTGTGGCCGAGTACCTGGGCCTGCACCCCATCTATTTCGACGAGACCAACTCGGGTGGATCCTCCTTCGAGGTGCTCGTGGAGCATGCCGCCTACGCGGTGGAGGCGGGTGCGGTGGACGTCGTGCTCGTCACCTACGGCAGCGTCCAGCTCTCGCAGATGGGAAGGCGCCTGGGCACCGGCGGGGGTGGTGGTGGTTTCGCGCCCGGGCCCGCCATCTATGACGCGTTGTGGGGGAACACGCTCGTGGGCAACTACGCCATGGCGGCGCGTCGGCACATGTACGAGTTCGGCACCACTCCCGAACAACTCGCCGCGGTGGCCGTGTCCATGCGCCGGCACGCGGCGACCAATCCCCAGGCCCAAGAGCGCGAGCCGATCACCGTCGACGACGTGGTCTCCTCGCGCCTGGTGGCCGACCCGCTGCACAAGCTCGACTGCTGCGTGATCTCCGACGGCGGTGGGGCGTGCATCGTCACCACCGAGGAGCGCGCCGCCGATCTGCCCCGGGACCCGATCTACATCCTGGGCGCGGCCCACGCCACCACGCATCACCTGAACCTGTCGGCCATGCCGAGCCTGACCGTCACCCCCGCCGCCCAGTGCGGGCCGGTGGCCTTCGCCCGGGCCGGGATCACCCCGGCCGACGTCGACGTGGCGCAGCTCTACGACTCCTTCACCATCACCGTGGTGCTGACCGTCGAAGACCTCGGGTTCTGCGCCAAGGGCGAGGGTGGTGCCTTCGTCGAGGATGGCGGCCTCGAGGTGGGCGGCCGGCTTCCCACCAATACCGACGGCGGGGGCCTCTCCGCCTGTCACCCCGGGATGCGGGGGATGTTCCTCATCGTGGAGGCGGTACGACAGCTGCGCGGCGAAGGGGGAGCCACCCAGGTTCCCGACGTGCGCATCGCGGTGGCGCACGGGACCGGCGGCATGCTGTCGACCGGCGCCACCCTCGTGCTGGGCCGGGAGGCGTCATGACCGATCGAGCAGCGGCCACGGGCGACGAGCGCCCCCCCAAGCCCCGCCCGGCACCGACACCGGACGCCGACGCTGCGCCGTACTGGACCGCGGCGCACGACGGGCGCCTCGTGATCCAACGGTGCACCAGTTGCGACGCCCGCCAGCTCTACCCGCGCGATCGCTGTCTCGTGTGCCGGGGTCCCGTGGAGTGGATCGAGGCGAGCGGCCGTGGCTCGGTATACAGCTACACGGTGATCCGCCAGAACTACTCCCGTCCCTTCCGGGAGTGGATCCCCTACGTCGTGGCCCTCGTGGACCTCGAGGAAGGGCCCCGGGTCATGACCAATATCGTGGGATGTGCGCCTGACGCCGTGCGCATCGGGATGGCGGTCCGGGCGCAGTTCGAAACGGTGTCCGACCAAGCCGGGATCGCTCTGTTCACCCCCGTCGCCACCGCCGACTGAGCTCCGCCCACCTCCGGCGCCCGTCGCGGCTTGCCCACCGGTCCTGCGCATGGGATCGTTCCAGAGGGCCCCTCGGTGAGAGAAGGCCTGCGGGGTGTGCGGTGCACTGCCCGGGAGAGGAGTCACGATGTCGGAGAAGCCCAGCTACCTCGGACTGTTGAACGCAATCGCGGTGAACGAGGCCCGTGCGCATCAGTACCTCCAGGTGTGGATCGACAAGACGACCGACCCCGAGGTGGAAGCGGTGTTGCGCACCGTGGCGTGGCGCGAGGGCGAGCACGGCATGAGCTTCGCCAAGCGGGTCGACGAGCTCGGCTACACCCTGCGCGACCGCGACGACCTCAACCTGGCCGATCGGCTCGAGGTGGCGGGTTCCGACCGCAGCGACCTCGAGAAGATGGAGTACTTCGGCCAGGACCGTCTCGACGAGGTCCTGGGTGCCTTCGACACCATCTTCCAGGACCACACCATCGACATCCAGACCGGCGAGCTGCTCGGGCGCTACATCGCCGAGGAGTTCGACACGGCTCGACTGCTGCGTTGTTGCTACGAGCAGCTCAAGGCGCGACAGAGCGAGCCGGCTGCCGCGACGGTCGGCGCATCGTCGGGCGCCCCGGCCTCGAGCGAGCTCGCCGCGCTCAACGACAAGGTGGACGCCTTGTGCCGGGCCGTCGAGGAGCTCCGCCAGATCGTGTGCGCCCAGAGCATGCCGACCAAGGCGTCCTGAGCACCGCGTTCTCATGGCCCTCGGAGAGACGGCGTCCGACGCGGGCGTGGCCGGCGTCGTCCCCGTTCGAGAGGGCCTCTTCACCGATACCGCCCCACCCCGGCTCCTCGGGAGTCGGTGCACCGTGTGCGGGCGTCACCACTTCCCGCGCCAGGACGCGTGCCCCTACTGCACCGCCGAGGGCTCCACTCCCGTCGAGTTGTCGGGGACGGGCCGCCTGTGGAGCTGGACGACTGTCACCACCGCCCCCCCGGGGTACCGCGGCGACGTCCCCTACGGGTTCGGCGTGGTGGAACTGCCCGAAGGGCTGCGCGTGGTCACCCGCCTGACCGAGACCGATCCCGGCCGCCTGTCGGCGGGTGAGCCCATGGGCTTGGTCGTGGTGCCGGTGCGCGTCGACGACGACGGCCGGCAGGTCGTCACCTACGCCTTCACACCCCGGAGCGAGTCGTGAACGACGTGGAGGTGGATGTCGCCGGGGTGGGTATCCACCCCTTCGGCCGCTTCGAGGACCGGACCATCACCGACATGGGTGTCATCGCGGTGCGCGCCGCGTTGGCCGAGGCCGGCATGGCCAAGGCCGGGTTCCAAGCCGCCTTCTGCGCCACCGCCTACGGCGGTGTGGCGTCGGGACACAAGGTGCTGTCGCGCATCGGCATCACGGGGATGCCCATCGTCGACGTGGAGGCGGGCTGCGCCAGCGGCGGCGCCGCGCTCGATGCTCGGTGCCGGGGCCATCCGCTCGGGCGCCTATGACGCCGTGCTCGTGTTCGGTGTGGAGAAGATGCCCAAGGGGATGATCCGGTCGTCGTTCTTCGAATCGTGGCAGGAGGAGTCCGGCCTCGGGGCCACGCCCGCCTACTTCGCGCTGCGAGCCCAGCGGCTCATGCAGGAGTCCGGCGTGACCAAGGACCACCTGGCGGGGGTCGTGGTGAAGAACCGCCGCCAGGGCGTGCACAACCCCGACGCCATGTTCCGCTCCGAGGTCGATGCGCAGGCCGTGCTCGGCTCGAGAGTGGTGTGCGAGCCCCTCCACCTCTGGATGCTGTGCACCCCCAACGAAGGTGCCGCCGCAGTGGTGCTCACCCGGGCCGACCACGGCGCCGCGGGGGCGCCTCGCGCTCGACCGGGACAGGGGCGGGTGCGCCTCAGTGCTGCGGTCCTGCGGTCGCACCTTCCCGGTTCGGTGCTCAACGAGTCGACGCCGATGTCGGGGCTCGCCCACGAATCGGTCCCGGCACCGTCCACGCTGGCGGCCACGGCCGCCTACGAAGAAGCGGGGATCGGTCCCGAAGACCTCGACGTGGTGGAGTGCCAGGACACCGACGCGGCCCGCGAGCTCCTGTCGTACGAGGAGCTCGGCCTGTGCGCCCCGGGCGGCGCGGCCGCACTCGCCCACGACGGTGCCACCTCTGTCGGGGGGCGCCTCCCGGTGAACCCGAGCGGAGGGCTGTTGTCCAAGGGCGAGCCCCTGGGCGCCTCGGCCCTCGGTCAGGTGGTCAGCCTCGTTCACCAACTGCGCGGTGACGCCGGGCACAATCAGGTCGAGGGCGCGCGCGTGGCGCTCGCCCACACCGTGGGCCGCGGCGCCAACGCCAGTGTCGTCGTCCTCACCCGCTGACGCTCGTACAAAGGGGTCCCATGTCCAACCCGCCAAGCACCGCGGCACCGATCCTGGTGGGCGTGCTCTACGACTTCCCCCAGGCTGACGGAGGAGCGCTGTTCGAGGACGCCGTGCGCACCGGCATCGACGAGGTCGCCGCCACGGGACGTCTGGATCGTCCCCTCGAGCTGGTGGCGCGCCACGCCCATGGACTGCCGGCCGGGACCGCCTTCGACGTCGAGAAGACCTTCGCCGAGCTCGTCGACGCCGGGGTCCTGGTGGTGCTCGGCCCGACGATCAGCGACAACGGGCTCATCGTGGGGCCGCTCACCGACGCGGCGGGGGTGCCGTGCATCAACTACACCGGGGGCGAGCGGACCCGGGGCGAGTTCATGTTCCACTACCAGGTCGGCTCCCTCGAGGAAGAACCGGGCGTCCTGGCGCGCTACGTGGCGAGCCAGGGACGCGCCAGTGTGGCCGTCGCCCATGACCACTCCCCCGTCGGGCGGCGCTACGCCGAGTTCTTCGGCGAGGCCTGCGGCGCGCTCGGCATCGACATCACCGCCGTGGCCGCCATCTCGCCGCTGGCGCAAGACGTCTCCCCCGTGGTGGCGCGTCTGCGATCGGGCGCTCCCGACGGGCTCGTCTACCTCGGCCTCGGGGTGGCGGCCCGCGCCGTGGCGCTGGCGGTGGAGTCCGAGAAATGGGACGTCCCGGTCGTCGCCAACTCGGCGCTCATGTTCGGCTACGGGCGGCGCGACTGGCGGGCGGGCTGGGATGGATGGGTCTACGTCGACAGCGTGTCCGACGACAATCGCTCTCGTGCCGCGCTGCGCGAGCGCTCCCCGCGCAGCGCGGCGGGGCCCATCGGCGTCGCCGGGTACGACATGGGCCGGCTCGTGGCCGAAGCGGTGGCCAGGGCCGCCCATCTGACGCGAACCGGGATCAAAGACGGGCTGGAACGGGTGAAGCAGCTCCCCGCGTCGAGCGGCATGGACGGCACCACCATGGGGTTCGGGCACTACGACCACGGGGCCCTCAAGGGCCGCTACCTGGTGTTGCGCCAGTGGCTCAACGGCAAGACCGTGCAAGTGGCCGACCAGTAGCGCTCGACTCCGGTCGACTCCGGTCGACCCCGGATCGACCGTTACGCGGTCACGGCAGGACGGGAGTGTCGCCCAGGCGCTGGATGTAGATGGCGATGTGGGCGATCTTGTCCTGCGCATCGAGGTCGAAGACGAGCGCTTCGGGGGTCTCGAGGGACGACCCACCGACGTCGACGAACTCGGTGAGCTCCACGAGTACGGTGCGGCCGCTGCTCACGACGCGATCGACCTGCATGGAATAGCCCGGCAGCGCCGGCATCAACGCGGACAGGAAGGCCACGTAGGCCTCCCGTGGTGTGTAGGTGTCGCCGAAGGGGCCCACCCGGACGACGTCCTCGGCCAAGCACGCCGCCATGGCTTCCCAGTCATGGGCCACCAACCGGTCGAGATACCGCTCCACCACCGTGCCCAGGTCCTCTGTCGCCATCCCCATGTCGCCTCCCGTCCCCTACGCCATCATCTCTCGATCAGTCGAACGTCACGTACATGTGCTTGACCCCGGCGTGCTTGTTGGTGCGGAACCGCTCGATGGGCCCGTCGAGCGCCAGCCGGTCGAAACGGGCCTGGAGCTCCTCCAGCATGATGCGGATCTCGAGGCGGGCCAGGTTCGCCCCCAGACAGAAGTGGCTGCGATGGCCGAAGGCCAGATGGGGGTTGGGGCTGCGGGTGACGTCAAAAGAGAACGGGTCATCGAAGACGGCCTCGTCGCGGTTGGCCGACGCCCACCACAGCGTCACCTTGTCGCCGGCCCGGATCCGGCGCCCGGCCACGTCGACGTCGCGGGTGGCCGTCCGGCGGTTGTAGAGCGTCGGGCTCGACCAGCGCAGGATCTCCTCGACCGCGCTGGGCATGACCGTCGGCTCCCGGCGCAGCAGGTCCCATTGCTCGGGGTGCTCGATGAGCGCCGCCATGCCCAGCGCGATGGCGTTGCGCGTCGTCTCGCTCCCGGCCGCGATCAGGAGATTGAAGAACATGAGCAGCTCGAGATCCGAGAGGGGCTCGTGCCGTCCGTCCCCGCCCTCGATGGTGGCGAGGGCGACGGTGGCGACGATGTCGTCACCTCCCGCGGCGCGCTTGCGCTCGATCAAGGCGGTCCCGTACGCGGCCATGGCGGCCGCGGCCTGCTCGGAGCCCGTGCTGCGGGTGCCGAGCTCGCGGTCGTCATAGGTGAGCGTGGCGTTCGTCCACGCCATGAGGTCGTGGCGGTCCTCATCGGGGATGCCCATCAGCATGGCGATGGCCTGCAGGGGCAGCTCCACCGCCACGTCGACCAGGAAGTCGCATCGTCCCCGGGCCGCCACGGCGTCGAGAATGGCGGCGGTGCGGGACCGCAACTCCCCTTCGAGCAGAGCCAGGGCCCGGGGTGCCACCGCCGGGGTGATCAAGCGGCGGATCCGGTGATGGCGGGGGTCGTCCATCATGTTGAGCAGCACCCCGGCCGCGAACCCGTAGGGCAGGTCCTCGATGAGCGTGCCGCCGCCGGGCGCGTCCGGGGCGCGCTCGGAGGAAAAGGCCTCGGCATCGGACCCGATGGCCTGCATCTCGCGCGTGTCGACTCACGACCCAGAACCCCACGCCGTCGGGAGTGTGGATTGTCGGCTCGTGCCACCACACCGGCGCGTCGCGGCGTAAGCGCGTGAAGGCATCATCGGGGAACCCCCCAGCGAAGAAGGCCAGGTCGGTCAGGTCGATGTCGTCGAGACCCACTGACCCACTCCCTTCGTGGTGGTGCCGACATCGACGGGGGTCATGGGCGGATGACGAGCCGCAGGCCTCCGTCGATGACGTCTTTGTGCAAGAGGTCTTCGTGACGCATCCGCCACGTCCCGTCGGCGATGTCGAGACGCAAGCGGTCCATGCGCTGCTCCACGAGATCGGGAGGCAGCATGGCGAGTCCCGACATGCACGCCCGCACTTCGGGATCGAGGTACTCCTCGGGACGGCGCCAAAAGGCCCAGTTGAACCCGTCGATGCAGTCCGCCGGGATCATGACGGGTTCGACGCGCTGCGCCCCGATGATCTCGGCGACGGCCTCGGGACCGAGCACCTGCGTCGACGTCAGCGTGTTCACCTCGGGTACGTAGTCGGTGAACATCCAGAACTCCGAGTGGATTGCGGGATCGAAGGTGAGCAGCGCCACCCGGGGTGCCACGCGTGCCATCTCGCGCAGGCCGGCGACCACGTCGCTCCAGTGATGGATCGTGGACACGCCCATGGCCGCGTCGAAGCAGTTGTCGGAGAACGGCAGGCGCTCGGCCACGGCCCGCACCACCGGCGCGGCGCCGACGGCGCGTTGCGCGGCCATGACCGGCGAGGGTTCGACCGCGAGGACCTGCTTGTCGTGGGGCTCGTAGGACCCGGTCCCCGCGCCAATGTCGACGACGGTACGCGCATCACCCAGGGCGCGGTCGATCTGCGCGGCGATGCGCGGGTCGGGTCGACGGTGTCGGGCGTAGGCCAGGCCGATCTCGTCGTAGACAGGCGTCGTCCCAGGCACCGTCCTCACCACCCCCTCACCAGATCGGATCTTGTGCCTCGAGGTCGGGAACGATCCCCTACGGAATCGAGACCACCACGCCCACCGTCGTGGTGGGCGTCGGGCGCCGGGGCCGGGTGGTCGTGGGCGTCGGGGGCTGGGTGGTCGTGGGGGGCTGGGTGGTCGTGGGCGGGCGACGGGGCTGGGTGGTCGTGGTGGTGGCGGCGACGGTGCCGAGCGTGGTGCCCGGCGTCGTGGGACCAGGGGCCGGAGCCGTGGTGCCGGACCCGGCGTTGGTGACGACCTCGGGCTTGGTGGTGGTGGTCTTCGTGGTGGGCTTCTTGGCGGTGGACTTCTTGGTGGACTTCTTGGCGGGGGCCTTGGTAGTCGACGTCGCGCCGGCTGTGACCTGGGCATTCGACGCCGCGACGGCCGGCGGGGTCGTGGCCGCCGACGTCGGCGCCGCCACCCCGGCCGACGGGTTGTCCCCGGTCGGGACCGGCACCGAACTGGAGCGGTTGTGGGCCGCGGCCTTGACCGGCGCCGGCGTCTTGCGCGCTCGTGGCAACGCCCGCGATCGTCGGCCACCACCACGGTGACCACGAGCACCAGGCCCACGACCAGCGCCGAGCGCAGCCGGGTCGAGGCGGCACTCAGGAGGAACGCCGGGCGGGCCCGGAGGCGCTCGCCCGTGATGCGGCGCCCTGCCTCGGTGAACCGCCGGAAGGCGGGCTCCCGTGTCACCCGGAGACTGGCCCGGAGGGGATGTCCGACCGGGGCGAACGCCCCGAGCATGGCGATCGTCTCGTTCGGCAGGTCCTGGGTGGGGATGAGGACCCGTACCGGCCAGCCGTTGACGACCACGTCGAGCGCCGTGGCCACCCGGCCGTCGGGCGTCTTGCCCACGCCGCGCACGACCTCGAGGCCACCGATCGTGTCCCAGGACCAGAGGCGTTCGACGCTGGTCCCCGTGGCGTCGATGAGTGTCCAACCGTCGGGATCAACTCGCAGGGCGAAGGGGGCGAAGCTCCCCAACCCGTAGCTCGATCCGCCTTCGACCACCCAAACGTTCAACAGCTTCACGTTGCGTGCATTTCTCGAACCGTCACGGCGTCCTCGCCCTCTACGGTCTTCGATGCTAAGAGTTGAACGCGCTTCATGGAAATCCAACCACGACCCGTAATGGACACCTCACGCATCGTCGGTTGCGTTCTATCAGAGGGTCTCCAACGCCCGGGGGGATGGTGTACACGGTGTGTGGTTACGGCGCCAGAACCTCGGGTCCGACCAGAAGATGGCGGCTGACGTCACCGACGAGATCGGTCGTGAATCGTCGCTCGGTAAAGCGCCACACACCATGTCGACATTCGAAGACGTCGCGGTACCGTCCCGCCACGATCGGGCTGCAAGGCCATGTCCGGAAGCGCTTGGAACACTGTGACATAGGAGTGCGCCACCGCGGTCTCCGACGCCTCGTCCACGTCGATGCGGATGTTCGTGGTCACGTGCTTGGTGCGGGGTGTGCCGTCCTCGTAGACGCGCACCATGCCCCGAAAGAGCTCTTCGATGGGCTTCGCTCCCCTCACCACGGCGTCGCCTTCACCGCCGAACAAGGCATCGGCGAACAGCTCCCCCAGGCCGGCGAAGTCCCCGGCATCGACGAGCTCGGCGTACCGGGCGATCAGGTTCTCGATGGACCGGGCGCTGTGCTCTGCGTCGGAAACCGCCACACCCGTGACCGTAGCCGCGCTCTCATCCGGGCAGGTGCATGAGCTCGATGCGGACCCCGTCGGGGTCGGTGCAGTAGACGAAGTCGAGGACGTCGGACGATCCGAAGGTCGTGCGGGTGTCCGCCACCACCGTCCCGCCCAGTGATTCGATGGCGCTGGCCACGGCGTCGACGTCGTGCACCCGGAGCGACAGATGGGTGAGGCCCAACTGGTTCATGGGCCGGCGACCGCGCCTCGCCCGAGTGACCGGGTGAGTCGAAATGCAAGAGCTCGATCGAGACGCCATCTCGACGGACGAAGCGCGACTGCAAGACAACATGGTCGAGCTCCATGAGCCGCCCGAACTCCTCGCCCACGGTGTGGGACTGCACGAGTTCGAAACCGAGCCCGTCGCAGTAGAAGCGCACCGACCGTTCGAGATCGCTCACGCAGATCCCCACATGCGAGAACGTCAGGTCCACGACCCCTCCTTTCGCCGGCGCTGGCGGCGCCCAGCGTGGACGGTATCGCTCTCCCGGTCTGGTCCTTGGCACCGCGAGCTCCTTGACTCGGGACTCGAGAGACGGGAACCTCACTTGGTGACACCGGCCGATAGCGTCGACAGCGACCCGATCTTCAGCTCCCCAGGATCCCGGCGTCCTCGGGGGCGTTGATCTTCGACCGCGCCGGGCGCCTTCTCATCCTGAAGCCGACCTACAAGAGCGGTTGGACCGTACCCGGAGGCCAGATGGAGGACAACGGCGAGACGCCATGGGAGGCATGTCGTCGAGAGGTGTACGAGGAGAGCGGTCTGGTCGTCGAGTCAGGCCGGCTGGTGTGCATCGATTTCCTCCGTCCCCGCCCCGACAAGCCCGGCGGGATGCGCTTTCTCTTCGATTGTGGCGCCTTCGACGACGAGACACTCGCCGGCGTCGTCATCCAGGAGGGCGAGATCGCCGAGCACCGCTTCGTGGACGTGGCCGGCGCGCTCGAGCTCCTGAGCGGCCCCTTGCGCCGCCGCGTGGGGCCGGGGTCGGGGCGACGAGCACCGTCTACCTCGAAGACGGGAGGCCCCCCGAAACCGTGGCCGGGGGGCCGGGGTAGGGCCCACCGATCGCGGCGCGTCCTGGCTCAGCTGCGCAGGAGCGTGCCGGGCCGGGAGTCGAGCCCGTCGGGCACCGGCTCGCCGTCGATGCGGATCGGCACCCCGTTCACGAGGACGTGGGTCATGCCCACGGGTTGATCGGCGGTGAGGCGCTCGCCGTCGGCGGGGAAGTCATAGACGCGGCGCAGCGGGCCCGGCGCCACGACGGCGGGGTCGAACACGCACAGGTCGGCAGCTTTGCCCACCTCGACGCTTCCCCGGTCGGTCAGGCCGTACACGCCGGCCGGTTCGGCCGTGAGCTTGTGCACGGCCCGTTCCAGCGACATGACTCCCCGGTCGCGTACCCAGTTGCCGAGCAGGTCGGTGGCGAAACACGCGTCACACAACTGCGAGACGTGCGCCCCCGAGTCGGCCAGGCCCAACAGGACGTTGTCCCGCGGCAACAGCCAGGCGATGGCGTCGGGATCGTTGTTGGCGAGTACCGACCAGAAGCGGGACTTGAGGTCGTCGTCGAGGGAGATGTCGAGTACGACGTCGAGCGGCGTGCAGCCGCGTTCCTCGGCGATGTCGACGATGCTCGCGGTCCACGAGCTCGGGGTGCGACGCCGACTCCGCCACCGACACCGAGGCCCAGTTGAAGGGGAAGTCGCCGTCCCCCCCCGAGAGGTCCTCCCACGTCGCGGCGCGCCACGCCGGGTCGCGGTAGGCGGCCTTGCGGTCCTCGAAGCTCAGGCCCATGAGCTTGGAGAAGCTGGCCCGGATGTTCAGCGTGAAGGGCTCGGCCAGGTTCATCTGGAACACCAGGGGTCGGCACGAGACCTGCGGCCATACCTCGACGCCGTCTTTCCACGCCGCGTCGTTCTCCGCCACGACCTTCTCGTGATAGGGGTAGCCCTTCACCGTGAGCAGCGCGGTCCAGGTGATGGGGCGACCCACGTCGCGCTGGAGGGTCGAAGAGCTCGCGGTTGGGGATGACCCCACCGGGCAGCAGCGCCACGACTCCTTTGCGAGCGTCGTGGAGAGGCACGAGCAGCGCACGCAACTCGTCGAGATCCGCCACGCGGCGACGGGACCGGGCCGCCCTCCGTCGCCGTTGTGCGTTGGCGACGCGCTCGAGGCGAACCCCATGGCACCCGCCGCGCATGGACTCGGCCACGACCGCCTGCATGCGCGCCAGTTCCTCCGGCGTGGCGGCGCGTTCATAGGCCTCTTCCCCCATGACGTACATCCGGACGGCGGTGTGCCCGACGTAACACCCGTAGTTGAGCGCCGTGCCGCGTCGCTCGACGGCGTCGAGATACTGCGGGAAGGTCTCGAACTCGTCCCAGGGAACGCCGGCCGCCAGGGTGTCGAAGCTCATGTCCTCCACGTGCTGAAGGGTGCGGGCGAGGAGCGAGACGAGCTCGGGTCGGATCGGTGCGATGGAGAAGCCGCAGTTGCCGGCGACGACGCTCGTGACACCGTGGAACGACGAGGGGGTGAGCCACGGGTCCCAGAACACCTGGGCGTCGTAGTGGGTGTGGATGTCGATGAACCCCGGGGCCACGACCTGACCCGAGGCGTCGAGCTCCCGATCCCCTCGGAGGCCTTCCCCCACGCCGACGATGCGCCCTTCGGTCACAGCCACGTCGGCCGCCCGGGCGGGAGCCCCTGTCCCGTCGATCAGCGAACCTCCACGGATCACGATGTCGCCGTCCACGGTCGCCTCCTCGGATCGAAGTTGCCTGGCCGCCGCACCAGCGACGACACCACTGCATCGTCGCAGACGGGCCGACGCCGTGCCCGGTCGGGCCCCTGTCGAGCCCCGTCCACGCCCAGGACGGGCGGGACCACGCCCCGGACCCGCCCGCCACCCCAATGCGCGCCAGGGCCGGCGGGTGCTACGGCGAGTCGGCCGAGAGCCCGAGCATCTGGGTCACGCCGTGGTCACGACCGGCCGTGTACCCGCCGTCGACGACGAGGGCGTGACCGGTCACGAACGACGCATCGGGCGAGAGGAGGAAGGCGGCGGCGGCGGCGATCTCGTCGGGCCGGCCGTAGCGCCCGAGCTTGTGCTCTTTGGTGATCTCCCGCTTCGCCCGCTCCATGCCCTCCATCCCGAAGATGGCCTGGGTCATCGGCGTGTCGATGAAGCCCGGGCAGATCGTGTTGACGCGGATGCCGCGTCCGGCGTAGTCGATGGCCATGTTCTTGGTGAGGATGACCACGCCCCCTTTGGAGGCGCTGTAGGCGCTCCCGCCCGCGGTGCCCTCGATGCCCTCGATGCTGGCGATGGTGACCACCGCGCCCCGGGCCTCGTCCACCAAGGGCTGCGCCAACATGCGGGCGATGGCGTACTTGGCGGTCAGGAACGTGCCGTACAGGTTTACGCCGACGACGCGGTTCCACTCCTCGGTGTCGATCATGTGGACGGCACCTCCCCCGGCCACGCCCGCCGCGTTCGACGAGACCGTCGACACGCCCGAAGGCGCGAGCCGCCTCGTCGACGAGATGGATGACCGATGCCTCGTCGGTGACGTCGACCGGGGTGAAGGCCCACGACCCTTGGCCTGACGGCACCGCAGGGGCGTCGCCGGCGGGAGCGAGGTCGGCGCCCATGACGCTGGCCCCCTCTTCGAGCAGACGCTGCCGCACAGGCCCGGCCGATTCCCGAGGCCGCCCCGGTGACGATCATGTTCTTGCCCGCCAACCCGCGCATGGGACCCCCTCGGTGTGTCCGTCCCCCGTCAACGGCTTGTCGGCGGGTGGGCTGGATGATAGGACCCTGCACCGTGCAGTTCGCCTTGTTCTACGAAATCCCCGTCCCCGAGCCGTGGGGGCCCGACAGCGAGCACTCGGCGTACAAGAACGTCCTCGCCCAAGCGGTGGCGGGCGAGCGCTACGGGTGGGATGCCTTTTGGACCGTCGAGCACCACTTCCTCTCGCGAGTTCTCGCACTGCTCGAACCCCGAGGTCCTCTACGGCGCCGTGGCCGCGCTCACCGAGCGCATCCGGATCGGGTACGGGGTGCGGCTCATGCCCCAGCCCTACAACCATCCCGTCCGCACGGCGGAATCGGTGGCCGTGCTCGACCTGCTCTCGGACGGTCGGGTGGACCTCGGGACCGGGCGCTCCTCGACACGGGCCGAGCTCGAGGGGTTCGGCGTCGACCCGGCCGAGACACGCGCCATGTGGCAGGAGGCCATCGGCCACGTGGTGGGATGCTGGACCAACGACGAGTACGAGCTCGCCGGCAAGTACTGGCAGATGCCCAAGCGACGGGTCCTGCCGAAGCCGCTCCAGAGCCCGCACCCGCCCATCTGGGGAGCGACCAGTAGCGAGGACGGGCACCGCCAGGTGGGTTCCCTCGGCCTGGGTCTGTGCTCGTTCGCGGTCGGGGTCTCGCCCCAAGAGGTGAAGGCCAAGGTCGACATCTACCGAGAGGCCGTCGCCACCTGCACCGAGCCCATCGGCGCCTTCGTCAACAACAAGGCGGCCACCTTCACCATGGCCTTGTGCGGGCCGGACCGTGCGGCTGCCCACGAGATGGCCCGGGAGTCCTTCGAGTGGTACCCCAAAGCCGGTGCCCGGCACATCGCGTCGATGACCGACTGGATGATCGAGCGGAACCAGGACCTGGGCTCGTACGCGTACGCCGCGGACATGAAGAAGATCGACGACGAGGGCGCGCTCGACCTGCTCTCGCTCGAGTACCTGGTGGAGGCCAACGCGTGCGTGCTCGGCACCCCCGAGGACTGCATCAAGACCCTCCGGCTCTACGAGGAAGCCGGCATCGACCTCCTTCTGTGCCTGGTGAACCCGTACAAGATCCCCCACGAGGCCGTCATGCAGACCATCGAGCTCATGGGGAACGAGGTCATCCCTCACTTCCGTCGGTGAGGGCCCGACCATGACCCCACCGTTTCCGTCGCTCGATCCCGAGCTGGCCGAGGTCCTGGCGGGATTCCCCGGGGGGGTGGACCCCGGTGCCCACCTCCGGGACATGAACGTCGTCAGGATGCTGCGCTCGACGCTGGATCTGCTCGGGGTCATGGGGGGCAGCCTTCCCACCGACGATCGCGTCACCGTCGAGGACCGGTCGATCCCCGGAGTCGGCCCGGGGGCCGAGATCCCCGTCCGCATTTACGCTTCGGCCGCGCGGCCCGAGGGCGCCGCGCCCGCGCTGGCCTTCTTCCACGGCGGGGCCTTCGTCCTCGGGGACAGGTACACCGAGGAGCTCCGCTGCCTTCGGTATGCGGCCGAGGCCGGGTGCGTGGTGGTGTCGGTGGACTACCGCCTCGCTCCCGAGGACCCCTACCCCGCCGCAGTCGACGACTGTTACGCCGGGCTCGAGTGGACGGTGGCACACGCCGCGGAGCTGGGCATCGACCCGGACCGTGTCGGGGTGGGCGGGAGCAGTGCCGGCGGCGCGCTGGCGGCCGCGGTCGCCCTCATGGCGCGCGACAAGGGTGGCCCGGCGCTGAAGGTCCAGATCCTCAACTACCCGGTGATCGACGACCGCATGCGCAGCGCTTCGATGCGCAGCTTCGACACCACACCCATGTGGACGAGTGGCGCCACTGCCGACATGTGGCAGCACTACCTGGGCGACCCCGACGGACGGGGCGAGGTGTCGGCCTACGCCGCCCCCGGGCGCGCCACGGACCTGGCGGGTCTCCCTGCCGCCTACGTCCTGACCGCCGAGCTCGACCCGCTGCGCGACGAGGGCATCGAGTACGCCCGCCGGCTCATGGAGGCGGGGGTGCCGACGGAGCTGCACTGCGTGGCGGGCGCGTGCCACGGGTTCGACATCATCGCGGCGAGGGGCACGCTCGGACAGCGCGCCATCGAGGAGCAGGTGCGCGCGCTGGTACGGGGACTGCGTCCCGTTAGCGGCTGACCTTGGGGCCCGGCCGCCCCGACACGAGGCCGTCGAGCAGGGTGCGCGTCGACCGGGCAATGTCGTCGACAGCCCGCTCGAAGGTGGCCCGGTTGGCCTCGGACGGGGCGCGATAGCCGCTCACCTTCCTGACGAATTGCAGGGCGGCCGCCCGCACCTCCTCGTCGGGCACGGCCTCGGGGCTCCGTAGGGTGACGATGCTTCTGCACATACCGACACCGTGCCACAAAGAGCGGGGGCCCGTCCTGTGGGACCAAAGGCCCTGCGGAGTGCCCCCCAACGACCCTAGGAGCGGTGCTCCGAAAGGCGCATCGTGGCCGGACGAGCTTTACGACAGATGAGCGACAATGAACCCAGTCCAGCGGTGCGACGAGATCATCCGGATGATCGACGAGATCCTCGACCACGACACGACGCCCGAGCCCGACACCGGGCTGGCGTGGCGCCAGGCCCCGAGCCCCGATTCCTCCTTCACCCATCCACGGTTCGCATTCGATCCAAAGTTCGCACTGACGCAATTCGTCCCGAGCCACGTCGAGAGCCGACGATGATGTCGCTGCGCATCCACCACCGCCGGTACTCCTTCTTCTGGGACCTCGTCGACCTGGCCCGGTCGGCCTTCCAGCACACCGCCCGCTGAACGGCACCTCGCCGACAAGCGGGCGTCGACCGGGCCCGACGCGATACGGTCCGGCCCGTGGGGGCAGACTCGGGGGGCACGGTCGAGGTCACGTGGGGGTTGGTTGACCCCGGGACCCTGGCACGGATCGTGGTGGTGTCTCCGCACTTCGACGACGCCGCGCTCGGTGCTGCGCATCTCATCGCCGGTCACCCCGGCACCACCGTCATCACCGTGCTCGGCGGACGCCCCCCGGCGTATCCCGACGAGCCCACCTCGTGGGACGCGTGCGGAGGCTTTCTCCCCGGCGACGACGTTGTCGCACTCCGGCGTGAAGAGGATCGATCGGCCATGGCGTTCCTCGACGCCACTCCGGTGTGGCTCGACTTCCCCGACCACCAGTATCTCTCCAAGAATCAGCGCCCTCTCCCCCAGCAAGTGGCCCCGGTGCTCGAGCAGGCCATCGCGGCCGCGGCGCCGACCGCGGTGTTCCTGCCGCTCGGACTGGCGAACCCCGATCACGTCCTGACGCACGACGCCGGCCTGATGGCGCGCGACGCGTTGGCCCGATCCGAAGGCCCGCCGGCGTGGTTCTGTTACGAGGACCACGGCTACAAACACATCCCCGGGATCATGGCGTGGCGAGTGGCCACACTGTTCAAGAGCGGGCTGTGGCCCACACCCGCGGTGGTGCCCATCGTGCCCGACATGAAGCGCAAGCGTGCCGCCATCGAGCTCTACCAGAGCCAGGTGGCCCCCCTGCAACGCGATCACGTGCTCGACGAACGACTCGACGCCAACGTTCCCGAGCAGTACTGGCGGCTCGAACCTCCCCCCCGGGGTGGGAGATCCTGGCGGACACGGTCTAAGGAGGGGTTGTCGATGAAAGGACTGCTCTACGGGGTGCGGCCCGACACGTGGGAGGCCCCCGATGCATCGAACCCACTGCTGGTGGGGCTGGCGCGCACCCCCATGAGGCTCGTCGACCTCGACCAGCCTCGCCCGGCACGACCAGGGTGGGTCATGGCCAAGACCCGGATGACGGGGATCTGCGGGTCCGAGGCCAAGCAGGTCTTCATGGACTTCGGCGAAGCCAACGCCGACAGCCCCTTGGCGAACCTGTTCACGTTCCCCACCATCCTCGGCCACGAGGTGGTGGCCGACGTGGCCGACGTGGGTGCCGGCGTCCCCGGTCTCGAGGTGGGACAACGGGTGGTCCTCAATCCGTGGCTGTCGTGTGCACCGCGCGGCATCGAGCCGGTATGCCCGGCGTGCGAGGCCGGCGACTACAGCCTGTGTTGGCACTTCACCGAAGGCCCGTTGGCGCCCGGCATCCACACCGGAACCTGCAAGGACGCGCCGGGCGGCTTCGCCGACTACTTCCCCGCCCACCACACCATGCTCTTTCCGGTCCCCGACGGGGTCCCCGACGAGGTGGCTGTGTTCGCCGATCCCTTTGCGGTGTCCTTGCACTCGGTCACCCGTCATCCACCGCCCCCCGGAGGACGGGCGCTCGTGTACGGGGCCGGGGCCCTCGGCACCACCGCCACCGCCATCCTGCGCGCCTTGCACCCCGACGTCGAGGTGATGGTCGTGGCGCGCTTTCCCGCCCAGGCGGAGCTGGCCCGGCGCCTGGGCGCCACGGTGGTGGCACCCGAGCCTCGCGACGCGCTCATCGAACAGGCCGCGGCGTGGTCCGGTGGTGTGCTGCAGCGCGTCCGCGACGGGCTGCCCATGGCGCACCCCGGGGGGATCGACGTCGTCTACGACACCATCGGCAAGCCCGAGACCTTCGAAGTCGGTGTTCGGCTCCTCAAGGCACGGGGCACGCTCGTGAAGAGCGGTGTCCACGGCCCGGGGCGCTGGGAGTACTCACCCCTTTACTTCAAGGAGATCACGTGGGTGGGGTCGAACGCGTTCGGGGTGGAGGAGATCGACGGCGTGCGCAAGCACGGCATCGCACACTTCTTGGATCGCGCCGCCCAGGGCAAGGTCGACCTCGACGGGATGCTCACCCACACCTTCCGACTCGACCAGTGGCGCGAGGCGTTCACCGTCCTCGCCGAGCAAGAGCGCAGCGGCGCTATCAAGGTGGCCTTCGACTTCCGCTGATCAGGACGAGTACATGTTCCACTGATCAGCTGCGGGAAATCGAGTTATCCGCACCCCATCCACATGTCTGTGGATGGGGTACGTGAACAAACACCGCATTTTTCGTGACCAGGGTTACCTCACGCTGAACGGCGCGTGACAACCCCGCGGGCGCTCGCCTACGCGGCCACCGAGCCCCCGTCGTGGACGAGTTCGTCCATGCGGTCACGAGCCGTGCCCGTTGTGACGTCGTCCATGGCGGCACCCTCGAGCGCGGCGCCCAACACGTCGGCCACGGTCTCGGCCAGGTGGAAGGTCATCTCCTCGCGCACGCTGTCGGGGACGTCCTCGAGGTCCGGCCCGTTGCGCACAGGCAGGATCACGTCTCTGAGCCCCGCCCGGTGGGCGGCGAGCACCTTCTGCTTCACTCCGCCGATGGGCAGCACACGACCCTGCAACGTGACCTCGCCGGTCATGCCCACCACCGGGCGCACGGCCCGGTCGAGGAGCAGGCTCACGAGCGCCGTGGTCATGGTGACCCCGGCCGATGGGCCGTCCTTGGGCACCGCTCCGGCGGGGACGTGCAGGTGGAATCGCTTCCCGGTGAATGCCCCGGGGTCGATCCCCAGCTCCGCGGCGTGCGAGCGCACGAAGGAAAGCGCGATCTCCGCTGACTCCTTCATGACGTCACCCAGCTGTCCGGTGAGGGTGAGCCCCTCGGTCCCGTCCATCACGGTGGCCTCGACGAACAACACGTCGCCGCCCGTTCCCGTGACCGCCAGCCCTGTCGCCACACCCGGCACGCTCGTGCGGTCGGCCGCCTCGAAGAAGAAACGCGGGCGACCGAGCCACGTACGGACGTCGTCAGCCCCGACCACGACGGGTGCGGTCACCGTTGCGCTCGCCAGCTTCGTGGCAACCTTGCGCAACAGCCGTCCGATCTCGCGTTCGAGGTTTCGCACACCGGCCTCGCGTGTGTAGTCCGAGGAGATGGCGCGCAGGGCATCGTCTGTCACCTCCACCTCGTCGGCCCTGAGGCCGCTCCGTTCGAGTTGACGGCGCAGGAGGTGGTGGCGGGCGATGGTGACCTTTTCGTCTTCGGTGTAGCCGTCGATCCGGATGACCTCCATCCGGTCGAGGAGCGGGCCGGGAATGGTCTCGGCCACGTTGGCGGTCGCCAGGAACAGGACCTTCGACAGGTCGAGCTCCACCTCGAGGTAGTGGTCCCGGAAGGTGTGGTTCTGGGCCGGGTCCAGGACCTCGAGCAGGGCCGACGACGGGTCACCCCGATAGTCGGCACCCAGCTTGTCCACCTCGTCCAGCACGATCACGGGGTTCATCGTCCCCGCTTCGCGCAGGGCGCGGGCCAGACGTCCGGGCTGGGCACCCACGTATGTCCGCCGGTGCCCCCGGATCTCGGCCTCGTCGCGCACGCCTCCTAGGGCGACGCGAACGAACTTGCGTCCCAGTGCACGCGCCACCGACTCGCCGAGGGAGGTTTTGCCCACACCCGGAGGTCCGACGAGCGCCAGGATGGCCCCCGAACCGCGCGGGCCGCTCGACACGAGCCCGCGGTCGGTGCGGAGCTTGCGCACCGCCAGATGTTCGAGGATGCGCTCCTTCACGTCGTTGAGCCCGTCGTGGTCTTCGTCGAGGATGCCCGCCGCGGCGGGGACGTCGAGGTTGTCGTCGGACTGGACGCCCCACGGCAACTCGAAGATGGTGTCCAACCACGTCCGGATCCACCCGTGCTCGGGGCTCTGCTCGCTGGTGCGCTCGAGCTTGTCGACTTCGCGCAACACCGCCGTCCGCACGGCGTCGGGGAAGTCGCGCCCCTCCAGCTTCGAACGGTAGTCATCGACCGAGCCTTCGTCCGGGTTGCCGTCCAACTCGTTGAGCTCCTTGCGGATGGCCTCGAGCTGACGGCGCAGGAGGAACTCACGCTGGGTCTTCTCCATGCCCTCTTCGACGTTGGTCTTGATCTGCTCGCGCAGGGTGAGGTCCGCGAGTGTCTCGCGCGCCCAACCAAGGACGAGGCGGAGCCGAGCCTCGAGGTCGACGGTCTCGAGCACCTCCACCTTCTGGGCCAGGCTGAGGTCGGGCGAGTAGCCCGACAGATCGGCGATCTGCGAGGCGTCGGTGATGTCGCGCAGACGCTCGGCCATGCGGCGCGCCCCTCTGGTGAGGAGGATGTTCTCGAGCACGGCACGGTATTCGCGCCCCAGCTCCTGCGCCCTCGGCGTCTCCGGATCCTCCACGATCGGTTCGACCTGGACCCACAGGGCCTGGCCGGTCCCCGGCACGGCTGTGCCGATCGTGGCCCGGCGCAGCCCGCTCACCACGATGGCGACAGGGCCACCGGGCAGCTCCCCGGTCTCGAGGATCTTCGAGATCACTCCCACCGAGGCATAACGCCCGTCGATGTGGGGCACGAGGACGAGCTCGCCACCCACCGACCCCGCCGCCTCCGCGGCCGTCTTGGCCTCGTCGGTCTCCAGGGCCATGGTGAACACCATCCCCGGGAGCACGACCCCCGAGGTCAGCGGCAACAGCGGCAATGTCTGGTTCAGCTCGGTCATGATCTTCCTGATCCCTCTCCCGCCCCGGTCGCACCCCCTTTTCGGGTCCGCCCCGGATCGTTGCATATGCAACAACCCGGAGGGTACCGGGATTCCCCGGTGGGCCAGCCGACGCCGGGCACCGGGCGCCCGAGGGCGAGGCCGGGCCGAGCCCGGGCGAGGAGCCGGGGGAAGAGGACAGGGAACCTGAGCTGGTGAGAAGCCCGATCAGTCCGAGGGGCGGGGCGCCTCGTCTCGAGCCATGTGGGCGGCGACGAAAAGCTTCCCGTCCACCATCACGGGCTGGAGCCGTCCCGTGATGGGGACGACCTCCCCCTCCGCCGTCTCGGCCTCGGGATAGAGCCCGGGATCCATCTCCCTGTCCCTCGGCTCGACCAGGTAGCCCCGGCGATAGGCCTGGTGCCCCCACCGCTTCTTGGTCGGCACGAGCATCTCCACGAACTCGCCCGCGATGTCGGCGCTCTCCATCTGGAACAACGCTTCAGCCGGCTTGTTCAGTCCCAGCACGACGCCCTGGAAGTCCACGATCACCACTGCTTCCTCGTCGCCCCCGTATTCGGGCACGGCGGCGAGGACCTCGTCGGGGATCTCGAGAGAGGGCATCTCGGGAGCGCTCACGGAAGTGGACTCCTTCTCAGCATCGGTCGGCTCGGCGTGGAGCGTACCCGGGCGAACACGCAGGGAAACGAGACCGCGCGCGGCGGGGTGGTCCGGCGTCACGGAGCACCCGCCAGGGCGGGCGGCACCGAGGCGACGCGCTAGAGGTGGGCCCCGTCCAAGAGATCGGCGCGCGTCAGCACCCGGCCGTACCGGCCCCGATAGGCAGCCGTCGCCGGCGCGCCCGCCGAGCCGCTCACGAGCTCGCGCTCGGCCCCGTTGTCGACGCGCGTGGTCGGCGCCCGGCGCTGGCGGAGAAGGCGGCGGCGGTGGCGTTCCGACGCGCCGCCCCACACACCTTCTTCGATCTTGCCGGCCAGGGCATACTCCAGGCACGGCACCGCCACCGCGCACTCGGCACAGACGCGTTGCGCGGCTTGCACCCCGACCCCGTCACTGGGGAAGAACACCGCCGGGTCCATGTTCCTGCACTTGGCTTGGCTCATCCACTCGGTGTTCATCGTGCTCCCCTGGACCAAAGCGGGCCCTTTGTCTCCCTCTGGTTCGGATTCCAACGCACCACGCTTTGAAGTGTCCATGAGATGTCTGTGGGGATCCTGTGAAGGGCGCGCCACCCTCCCGCCCCCCGGTCCGGTCGCCCTGGTAGGAGGCCCCGTCCGACAGGGACCCGGGTACGACGTGGCCTGGGGTAGAACGGTGCCGTGCCGGCCCCACAGCCCACCATCTTGGCCACGAGCATCGGCTTCCAACCCGATGGCGGGGACATGTGGAACCTTCGACCCGGCCCGGCGTACTCGTTGGCGGCCCAGCTGGCCGGAGCAGGGGCCCATCCCCGGCTGTGCATCATCGCCACCGCGGTCGGTGACAGCTCGATGTGGCTGACCGCCCTGCATCATGCATTCTCGAAGCTCGACATGGTGGTGTCTCACCTGGACCTGTTCCCCATGCCCAACTTCGACGACATCGAAGGCCATCTGTCGAAACAGGACGTGATCTGGGTGAGCGGAGGGAGCACGGCCAACCTGCTGGCGCTGTGGCGGCTGCACGGGCTCGACACCATCCTGCGCTCTGCGTGGCAATCGGGCACGGTGTTGATGGGTGTCTCGGCTGGTTCGCTGTGTTGGCACGTGGGGGGAACGACCGATTCCTTCGGGCTGCCCTTGCGCCCCGTGACCGACGCCCTGGGGTTCCTGCCTTTCAGCAACAGTCCGCACCATGACGCCGAGCCCCAACGCCGGCCCCTCATCCAGCGGCTCGTGGCCGACGGCACGTTGCCCGACGCGTATGCCACCGACAACGGAGCGGCACTCGTCTACCACGGCACCGAGCTGTACGAGGCGATCACCGAGAAGCCCGGTGCCCAGGCCTACGAGATCCGCCGCCAGGGCAGCTCCGCCATCGAGACACCGATCCCGACCCGCCAGCTCTAGCGGCCCAGGCACCGATACCAACCCTGATGGCGGAGGATCGTGGTCGGAGCCGGACTCGGGGAGGGGGCGTGGTCCTTCGACGGGCCCGGACGGAGGAGATCGAGGAGCTCACCGCTCTCGCCCTGCGATCAAAAGCGCACTGGGGCTACGACGCGCGGTTCATCGAAGCGTGCCGTGACGAATTGACGGTGCGACCCGAGGACGTCGCAGCACATCGGCTGACCGTGGCCGTCGACGAGACGACCCATCGCCTCTTGGGCTTCTACGGTCTGGTCGGGACCGACAGCAACGATGCCGAGTTGTCGACGCTGTTCGTCGAGCCTGACGTCATCGGCACCGGAGTGGGCGCCTTGCTGTTCGACGATGCCGTGCGAGCCGCGCAGGACGCCGGCTTCTCCCGCTTTCGGATCGAGGCCGATCCCTTTGCCGCCGGCTTCTACGAGCACGCCGGGGCCCAGGCGTTCGGCTCGACGCCGTCGCACTCCATCGCCGACCGAGAGCTTCCGCTCTTCGTCATGGATGTATCGTGATCCCCGATCGAACCAGGAGCGGTGAGTGATGTTGGTTCTCGTCACGGGCGCGACGGGGTTCATCGGGTCGCATGCCGTGGCCGCGCTGCGACGCGACGGCCACGATGTGCGGATCCTCGTCAGAGATCCCGACCGCATCGCGGCTGCGCTCGGACCACACGGGGTGCGCGCCGCGGCGGTGCAGGGCGACATGACCGACCCGGTGGCGGTGGCCGCGGCGGTGAGGGGGTGCGACGCCGTGGTCCACGCCGCGGGCGAGGTCGGGGTCGAAGGCGGGGCGGGGCCCAAGACGACGGCCAACGTGGACGGGGTGCGCACGGTGATGTCGGCCGCGCTCGATGCCGGGCTCGACCCGATCGTCTACACCTCGACCATCACCGTCCATCTCCCCACCGACGAGCCGATTATCACCCCGGACAGCCCACTGGCAGAGCCCCTGTCGAGCTACGGCGCCTCCAAACGAGACGCCGAGCTCCTGGTACGGGGCTGGCAGGCTGCGGGTGCCCCCATCACGAGCTTCACCATCGGCGGGGCCTACGGGCCGATGTCGCCGCACCTCGACGGGAGCTTCGGGGCCGTGCTCGGCGCGCTCGAAACCTTCATGGTGGTGCCCCCCGGCGGTCTCGGCGTGATCGACGTGCGCGACCTGGCCACCATGCTGTCGAGGGCGGTCGAGCCTGGGCGTGGGCCACGGCACTACCTCGCCGGCGGCCGGTACGTGACGTGGGCGGGATGGACCCAGGCGCTCGGCGCCGCGGCGGGCGTCGAGGTGGCACACCAGGAGGTGACCGCGGCCGAGATGATCGACCTGGGTCGGCAATTCGATCGGAGGCGCGCCGAGGGCAGGAACTCCGCTCCTCTTTCCGAAGAGGCAGCCATCATCATGACCAGCGGTGTGCCCACCGACGACAGCGCCACCCTCGCCGATCTCGGCTGCACGTACCGTCCCCTCGGCGAGACCTTCGCCGATACCGTCGCCTATCTCCGCGCCATCGGCCGGGTTGCCCCCGCACCGTCTTCATGAGCGGGTGAGGAACCGAGGACAGCCGGCGCACGATTCACTCGGTAGCCGCGATGGAGCGGTGCGCCCCGCCCCCGGTCGAGCGTTGATCCTCCACGGCCCTCCGGACGAAGGCAATCAGGATGTCCGCGGTCAGAACACCCACCTCGGTCGGGTTCTGATCGAAGTCGATCATGAGGGACTGCGTCGTGAAGGCCGAGAGGTTGAGGGCGAACGCCAACACCAGGTCGTCGGGTGGATCGCCGATCCCCCCGGCCGTCCGCCACGCCACGGTGGTGAGATAGCCCACCCCTTGCAGTCGGTACCGGCGCCGGAAGACAGCCAGCTCCGACAGTGCCGCCGACGCGGTGGGGTTGGGAGCGTGGATGTCCCAAAACGCCCTCCCGAAGATGCGAGCGGTCCTGGTGTGGACCGTCACCGCCAGGCTTTCGAGCCACGAGTCGAGGTCGTCGAAACTCTGCGGGAGCCTGTCGATCCAGCCGTCGAGGTCGTCGACGATCCGCGGCAGGCCCTCGATCGGATAGCGCCCGCACGCCTCGAACATGTCCCTGACGGTGGCGGCGATCAACCGGTCGTGGCTGGCGTAGTGGCGGAAGATGGTGCGGGGGCTGACCCCTGACAAGTGGGCGATCTCGTCGACGGTGGCGTCGAACCCTCGCTCCGCCACAACCTCCATGGCAGCTTGCGCAATGCGGGTCCGCGTGAGCTGCTGTTGCTCGGATACCGGTGAAACGGGCGTCGGGCCCTGGGGTTCGTTCACACACATCCCCTTCCGGGGGCACGTTGCGACCGGCTGCTCGGAATCTCCCGAGAGCTGGTCAGGGTCCGGGCTCTCAGCCGCACCCCCTCAGGGCGCCAGGTCGAGGCTCCGGGCGATGTCTCGGAGCACGCGCACGTGATCGTCCACCGTCGCCAGGCCGCAGCCCATGGTGTTCACCGACACGTGCGAGGCACCGGCACTACGCCACCGACCCACCTGCTCGGCAAGTTTGTCGACCGTCTTGTCGCCCCAGCTGACGCGGCCCTCCATGCCGAGGGCACTCGGATCTCGTCCGGCCTGGCGGGCCGCGCTCTCCACCATGGCCCGGGCCTCGTCGAGCTTGGGGCCCGGTGGCACTTGCGGCAGCCAGCCATCTCCCAGACGACCGGCCCGGCGGTAGGCGGGTGGCGACTGGGCGCCGAACCACACGGGGATGGGCCGCTGCGTCGGCAGAGGCGCCAGGCCCGCACCGATCACCGTGTCGTAGGTGCCCTCGAAGGTGACCGACGGCTCGGTCCACAACCGCCGGAGCAGTTCGACCTGCTCGTCGACCCTCTTGCCGCGATCGGAGAACGTCTTCCCGAGCGCCTCGTACTCCACCGCGTTCCAGCCCAGCCCGATCCCGAGTCGGAGCCGGCCGTTCGACAGGACGTCCAGCGCGGCGCCCTGCTTGGCCACCAGGGCGGTCTGGCGCTGAGGCAGGATGATGATCCCGGTCACGAACTCGAGCGACGTGAACCCGGCCAGGAACCCGAACAGCACGAAGGGTTCGTGGAAGGTCGACTCCAGGTCGTACGGGCCCGACCACCCCCGGTGCACGGCGGGATCGGCGCCCAGGACATGGTCGTAGGCCAGGACGTGGGTGAACCCGAGTCTCTCGACCTGCTGGGCGTAGGCGCGCACCGCGCCGACGTCGGCTCCGATCTCGGTCTGGGGGAAGACGACGCCGACCTTCATGTCCTCTGTCTAGCCTCTCGCCTCGATGGGCGCCCTGGCACGGGTCAGGCCCACGATGTCCTCGAAGCGCAGTGCCTGCTCCTCCCATGTCATGTGTTCAACCCGCTCCCGTCCGCGGGCACCCATTGCCCGGGCCAATGCGGGGTCGCGCATGAGGCCCTGCATCGCCTGCGCCAGCCGGGGGGGATCGCCCGGAGGTATGACCCAGCCATCCACGCCCGCCCGCACGGCGTCGTGCAGAGAGCCGATGTCGGAGACGAGCACCGGCACGGCGTTCGCCCACGCCTCGAGGACCACGGTCGGGAAGCCGCCATCGTTGCGCGTGGTGGGATACGCGATGATGGCGATGGCACTGCGGATCAGTGCTCGCTTCTCGTCTCCTCCCACAGTCCCGCGGAACGTCACTCGGTGCGACACACCCAGTTCGGCCGCTCGGCGTGCGTAGAACACCCGGAGGTCTCCGTCCCCCGCTACCGTCAGCGTCGCTTGGGGGCACAGACAGACGGCGTTCAGCACGGCCTCGAGACCCTTCCACTCGTGCTCCTTGTCGAGGCGGGCCAGGAAGACGAAATGTCCATCGGTCGGTTGTGGTGGCTCCTCGCTCAGATCGGCGCGTCGTACCGCGTTCCCGAAGCGAAAGACCGGAGTGGGCGTCCGATCCTCGAGCTCACCCGCAACCACGTCGCACACGGCCAAGACTGCATCGGCGCGCTTGAGGGTGGTGTTCTCGACGAAGGCATACAGGTGTCGCACGGTGTCGAACAGCTTTCCGGCGTCCTTCTCCAGCGAGACCGCGTGGTAGGTGAGCAGGAAGAGCGGGTCTCTCGCCACTGCGGCGGCAACGTCGGAGAGGATCGGGACGGGGGTATGGGCGTTGATGACGTCGGGGTTCTCACGCTTCAGGATCTGGCGGATCTGCCAGATCCACAGCGGACTGAAGGGTGTGTAGGAGTAGCGCGCCCACCAGCCCAATTGGACTATTCGAAGTCCGTCTCGTTCTGTCATGGTCGGTGCCATACCCCGACCCCTGGTCGTGAGGACGGTGACATTCCACCGACCGGTTCCCGCCAGAGCCAGTGCCAGGTGGTGGGAGTACTGTTCGACCCCGCCGATGTGGGGCGGGAAGTACGGGGTCACCATGACCAGCTTGCGCTTGGGGCTGGCGGGCGCAGATGTCGAAGGGCACGACGCCGGGGGCGAGTGCGCGCCAGACGCTGCCCGGGCCAGGATGCTCGCGGTTCGTTCCCCGAGCACCTCGGACGTGTAGCGGCACTCCACGACCCGTCGGGCGCTCCGCGCTACGCGCTCGATGCGCCGATCGTCCCGGAGGGCCTGCACCGCTTCGGCCACGCCGCCGGCATCGCCCGGAGCGACCAGCAACCCTGTGCTCGGGTCGTGCACCAGTGTCGGGATGCCCCCGACGCGCGATGCGATGACAGGCGTCCCGCACGCCATAGCCTCGAGGATCACGGTGGGCAGGCTGTCGAACTCCGTGGGGAGCACAAGGGCTCGGGCCGCGTGGTACAGGGAGGGGAGTTTCTCCGGGACCACGGCACCGTGGAAGGTCACTCTGTCCGCAACACCCACCGTACGCGCTCGCTCCCGGTACCAGGGGAGCATGTCGCCGTCCCCCACCACGTCGAGCGCCATCTCGTCACCGGCGGCGCACAACAGGGCTAGCGCATCGATGACGGTGTCGAGGCGTTTGTACCGGGTGGCCCGCTCGAGCGATCCCACGAACAGCAGGTTCCGCCTGTCGGTCGACCAGGGCGCGAACCGGAACGTGTCGACGTCGATACCAGGGCAGACGACTTCGAGCCGAGCGGGGTCCGCCATGGGCCGCAGGAATTCGCGGACGTAGTCGGACGAGCAGATCACCGTGGATGCCCGACGGATGGAGCCGCGCAGCACGATCTGTTCGTAGAGCCCGAGACCTGCGTCCATGAGGACCTGCTTCTTGGACATGTGCCCGCTGTGGTACGTGAGGACCAGGGGTGTCGTGCCCGCGGCCCGGGCCGCCACGTCGGCCAGGCCGGGAACCGGGGCGTGCGCGTTGACAACGTCGACGTGTTCGGTGGCCAGGATGGAGCGCAGCTCTGCCCCCCAGCGCAAGCCGACGGGTGTATTCGAGTATCGGGCAACCGTCCTCAGTGCACGCAATTCGATCCCCAACGAGTCCCACTCCGGCAAGTAGCCCGGTTCGTTGGTGGTGGTGGCGACGATGACCCGCCAGTCCGAACGGGCCAGATGGCGCGCCACGGAGTCGACATAGCGCTCGACGCCGCCCAGATGGGGCGTCAGGTACGGCGTGACCAGGAGAGCGGTGGGCACCGCTTCAACCGCCGCCGGACGCGCTCGAGCGGATGAGGTTGCAGAACTCGCCAGCTCGCTGCTGGTATCGCGGGATGGCTTGGCTCAGAGTAGCCCGGTAGTCGTCTGCCGATACCTCCAGCCGCGCAAAAAGCGCCTGAAGGCGCTCACTCGAGACATCCTGGATGGGGATGACCCACTGTGCCAATCCCAATTCCCGCATGATCCCCGAGGACTTGTGCTCATATTCGATGGCCACGGCGGGAGTGCGGGCCGCCAAGCTGAAGATGACCGAGTGGAAGCGGGTCCCCACGAGGTAGTCGAAACCGCCATACAGCTGGCGGAGCCCGCAGTGATCGATTCGCTCCGGCATCAGGACGGGGTTCGTGCGGCACGAGGCGGCAATGCGCTGATTGACCCTCCGATCGTCATCGACGTCGCGGACCCCGGCCGACGCGTGCGAACCGACGACAAAGGTGTCCGCCGTCACCTGCGGGACAAGCGTCACGCTGGCACCCCGGGCCCCCTGCAACCAGTCGATGAAATCCGCCAGCGCCCGCTCGTATGCCTCCTGCTGCTCTTGTGCCAACCATCGTCGCGCCGTGATGCCCACCCGTGGTGCTGCGAGTTGGGTCACCACGGGACCGGCCGTGTCGGTCGGGGTGGCGAAGAAGAACGCACCGTCCACGCCCCGCGTGACCTTGTCCGGTCGTATCCCCAGGGAAACGAGGAGATCGAAGCTCAGGTCCTCTCGTACCTCGATGTGATCGACACGGTTGAGGACGCGCCGTACCACGCCGCGTTGCAGTGGTGTGGCAAAAGGCCCGTAGGACTGCGGGGCCAAGAGGGTAGGCCTTCCCAGGCGCGAGGCCAGCGCCAGCGGGACCGACAGGAGCACCACGTTCAGCGAGCCTGCCACTGACCGCGGCCCCTGGAGGTAGCCACCGCCAATACCGAGCACCAGGTCAGAGCGGGCGATGGCTCGCAGTTCCCGCAGGGGCTCGAGCTCGGTTGCCACGCGCCGATTGGCCAGTGCTCGAAGCATCGGCGCGGGGAGGAGCAGCAGCGACAGCACGGCCAACTTCCGGGCAATGCGGACGGCGCGTGAGACCAGGGGTTCTCCCACCCATCGCCGAGCGGACCCGACGTTTCGGACGCCTTCGAATTCCCCGAACTCGTCGGGATCCTCGCAGCCGGCGTAGCTGATCACGGCATCGGGCACTGCCGCCCTGCTCTGGGCGATCAACGCACTCAGCAGCGCCGCGTCACCGGCATTGTGCCGGTGATATGCGTTGACGATCACGATGTGCACCGTACGGGCCGCCATCACGAGGCGATCACCTCGGTGTAGAGATCCACGAGGTGCGACGTGAAGCGATCCAGGGAGAACTGCCCGGCCAGAGCCCGGGCCATCTGGCCCATCGATGCCGCCATATGTCGATCCGACACCATTTTCGCCATGGCCGCCGCCAGCGCCCCGACGTCGCCCGGCGGTACCAACAGTCCGGTGAGTTCGTCCCCCACGATCTCCTGCATGCCACCCACCCGGGTGGCCACGATGGCCCGTCCCACGGCGAGGGCCTCCAAGGCCACGGTGGGGAAGTTCTCAGGCCAGATGGAGGGGATGATCAGCGCACGACAGTCGGCCAGCGCCTCGTGCACGGCCTCCTCGTCGGCCCAGCCCCGGAAGCGGACCTTGTCGGACACGCCCAACTCGGTCGCGAGCGCCTCCAGGCGCGCCCGTTCCAAACCATCGCCGACGATCTCCAGTCTCGCGTCGCTGTGCTGTTCGTGAACCAGCTTGAACGCGTGCAGCAGGACGGTCGTCCCCTTGACCGCTTCCAAGCGGCCCACGTAGAGCAGGCGCGTCCCCACCGTCGTGGGTGCCGGATCGGGCAGCGGGATCCCGTTGCACACCTTGACGATCTGTCCCCGAGCTGCGTCTGCATGCAGGGTGTCCGCCATGAAGTTGCTCGGGCCCACATACCCGGCACAGCGTCGCAGGGCGAGGAGGTACACGGGTCGCTGTGCCCAACGAAGATAAGCGTAGCGAAGCGCCCCGATCGCCTTGAGGTCCCGCCAGCGGTAGGTCCGCCCCCGGAAATCGTCGGCCGGGAGCTGCCACCGCAACAGTCGAAGGGTGAAATCCTCCGGACCGTGCACCGTGATGATGTGTGGCACGCCCCGGGCTCCGAACAGGACGGCCGGGCTCAGCTCGCCGACGGTGTGGAAGTGGATGATGTCCGGGCGGAGATCGTGGATCGTCGCCCGCATGGCGGCATACGCTTTGCGATAGAAGAAATAGCGGGAGAGGCGCCGCAGGGGGCTGCCCGCGATGGCCGGGACGACAACGTCGGCAAAGATGACGTGGTCCCGCGCGTTCAGGTCGGTGGCGAGGATGCGCGTCTCGTGACCTCGCGAGTTGAGCTCGTCGCGAAGCGCCGACACGCTGCGTTCTGCACCACCGGCTCGCCAGCCGACGTCAACGACGAGCAGGATCCGCACGATGGAGACACCTCCTCACTGCGACATTGCCAATCCGACGACCGCCACCCCAGCGGACAGGACGTTGGCGAGCATCCATGACCAACCCACGCCGCTGAGACCATCGGTGGTGAACAGCAGGCTGAACATGACCACAGCCACGAGGTACACGATGTTGGAGGCGATCATCCACCCCATCATCTGACGGCACTTCAGGACAAAGCTCGACCAGGTGTTGAGGCCGACCCCGAGGGCACCGATGCAGAGGATCCGCAACACGGTGGCGGCGTGCAGGGAATACGAGGCCCCGAACACATCCAGCACCCTCGGGGCGCCGACGTAGAGGACCGCTACCGCCGGGCCGAGCACCACGGCCATGGTCAGAGCACTGCGCCGGGCCAGCTGCGCCAGCAGCTCGGGTTGGTGCGACGTCTCGGCGAACAACGACTCGCCGAGACAGAAGGGTATGGCACCCAACAGGTTGGCGACCTGGAACGCCACGTAGAAGTACGCCGCCGACCTCGGCCCGAGACGGTCCAGCACCACCAACGGCAGGAGGAGGAGCGGGAGGAGGTTCAAGGCACCGGAGACGTAGCTGGCGCTCGAGAAGCGGAGGTATCCCGTCAGCGCGCGTAGGTCGAGACTCAGGCGGTAGCGCAGCCCCAGCCGCGCGGCGGATCATGGCCAAGCTCACGACCACCGCTGCGATCGCTCCGATTCCCCAGGATAAGAACAGCCCCACCGCACCCACCGCCACGAGGAGAGCGAGTGGGATGAGCTTTGCTATTCCCTGGACCAGCCCGTCGGCCACGAGGTTCCAGCGAGGCTGGCGTAGGGCGATGAAGACCGAGTCCGTGGCCAGGTTCACCGCCGCCGCCGCCACCACCACCACGAAGACAACAGCCGGACCCGCGCCCCCGAAGACCGAAGCGGTGCGAGGCGCCAGGAGCGGCAAGAGCAGGACGTAGCCGACCGCCAGGATCACGCTGGCGCCTCCCACGACCGTGACCGCCACACCGACCTGCCTGTCGGGCTCGGGCGCCTTGGGCAGGTAACGGATGAGCCCGCTGTTCAGTCCGACGAGGCTCAGGTAGGCCAAAATGGACACCGCCGTCACCAGGGGGGTGACCAGGCCGATGTCCTTCACCGGGAACAGCCGGGCCGCGGCCGACCAAAAGGCGAGGCCGAAGGCGGCCGTTGTCACGGTCGCGGCGAACAGCCACGTGGCGTTGCGGACGAGGAAGTGGGCCCGGACACACGGCTGTAGAGCGCGCGGGGTGGAGGTGGCGACGGCCAGAGGCCCGGGGCCAGGTCGCGCCGCGTCGGAGCGAATCACCGGTGCACGACCTCTCTCGATGCGGTGGCGGCAACCGGCGGATGATCGCCGTGCCCCATGAGGGTCTTCAAGGTGGCAACGTGCCGGTCCCAGTCGAAATTCGCACAGGCGAAGGCACGGGAGTAGCTCGCCATGGTGCGCAACCGGCGGGGATCGGCCAGAAGCTCGGCCACGCATCCTCCCAGGCCCGGGGCACCGGGAGGAGGAGCACCACGCGGCGGTGGTCTATTCCATAGAGGTCGTAGCCGGCGTCATCGGTGGTGACCACAGGAAGGCCGCTCGCCATGGCCTCTTGCATGGTGAGAGGGAACCCCTCCCCCGTCGATGGGAGAACGAACAGGTCACAAGCGCGATAGAGCTCGGTCACGTCCTGCGCGTCGAGCGCTCCGAGGTGAATGGTGCGCTCGCTCGTGGTCACCGGGGATCCGGCTCCGACCAGCACCGCGCTCCAGTCGTCCTGCTCCTCTGCCGCGTCGACAAGGTGCCTGTATCCCTTCTTCTGGACCAGACGGCCGACGAAGAGGACGAGCTGACGGTCGACCGGCAGTCCGTAGCGACGACGGATAGCCGCCTTTTCCCCGATCGACCGGACCGGAAGGAAGCGTTCGAGATCGACGCCGTTGGGAAGAGGTACCAGCCGATCCTCCGGTATGCCGAAGGAGGCGACCGTGTCTCGTATCCTTCCATTCTGGTAACACACCGCCAGGGCGCGCCGCCAGGTCCCCCGTCCCACCGTCCTGAACACGACGCGCTGGATCTTGGGCACCGCCCGCCAAGAATGATCGATGTAGGCGACGTGCTGCGTCACGAGGAGCGGAGTGCGCAGGATCCGGCACCACAGACTCACGATCCACGAGCTCATGTAGAGCGTGTCGTGGACGTGGACGACGTCGGCTCGGCGGACCGCAGCATAAGCGGCCCGCACCAGTTTCAGCGGCCTGAACAACGGGAACGGGATCCCGAAACGCTCCAGGACGTTGAGTGCGGGCACGCTCGACGCGTACCCCCGGGTCCTCAGGTGCTTCGCCCTGGCGTCCGCTGCTGAGCACCGTGACCGACATGCCCTGCTCGGCCAGGCCCCGCGCCTCGGCCCGGGCGACGTTCTCGATCCCCCCGATGTGGGGGGCGTAATAGTGGGTCACCACGAGGACCCGGAGCGGTCGGTCGGAGAACCTCGGAGCGATCATCGGTAGATCTCTGCTCCGTGGCTGCTGAAGATAAGATCCTTCGCCTTGTTCATGAGCGCGGTCGGATAGCGGTAGCTCACGGTGTTCCCGTCCGCCGTGACCGATGCCTCGTCCAGCGTGACGGTCGAATAGCCCACGAAGACGAAAGCGTTCTTCTCGATCAGGGTGGGGAAGATGTCGTTCGTCGTCTTGGCTCGAGTCTTCCCGATGAGGTAGTAGGTGTAGCGGTCCGTCTCGACTTCTGCCTGCACCGCGCTCTTGCGTTGCAGCTGCGAACTCATCCAAGCCATGGCGTCGATCTCGGCGGGATGGAGGTAGTAGTCGTTGTAGTAGGTACCCGAGTTGTTCAGGCTGAGCTGCGGGGCATAGCCCCCTGTGAGCTGGGGAACCGCGCCGATAAGGCTCGCCAGGGCGGCGATCGTCGCGCTCACGGCTACCCCACGTGCCCACCCTCCGAACAGCAACGCCGCAAGCGTCAGGGTCGCCTCGGCGAGCAAGGGAGCGACGAGGATGAGCGCTTGTTGGAACACGCGCAGCACCCCGTACTGGACCGAGAGATCGGGCAGGGCGACGATGATGGCCACGCCGAGCAGAGCGCCCGCGGCCAGACACGCGAAATTCCCTCCGGGGTGGGAGCGAGATGGTGGGGCGAGGACGCTCGATCCTGCCTGGTCCTCGTGGCCGCAGGCGGCGGCGGCGCAATCGCCATACCATCAGGGCGAGACCGAGAGCCGCCCCGAGCTGGTAATACTTGGCGAGGGCCCCACGCACGTCGGCGTTCAGAACGCCGCTCGACAGTCCGAGCTTCGACAACCAGGCCCCGACGGTCGTCTCGGGACTCTCGACCTGCACCACCGGGGGTGTGTCGTACTTCTTCACCAAGCGAGTGGGGAGGTACGTCGTGCCCGCCGACCGCTCTTTGAGGGTCCGGGTCCGGTACTGAGCCAGCTCCTGGGCCGGCGAAAGCACCTGTCCGTGGAACAAGCTGTAGGAAACGTCGCTCGAACGGCTCGAGGGTTGGTCTCCGAGCAAGGTGCCCAAGGTTTGGTTCGCTGTCTGTCCGAGCTCGGTGCCCGTATGGGTGAGGGGGAAGGTCCAAGCCAAGGTGATGGCCGCGAGCACGGCGATGACGCCGATACCGGCGACGGGACGGCCGAATTCTGTGAGCGCCGGGGGGAAGTCGCCCTGGTGGCGCCGGAGTCGCCAGTGCGCCAGGGCCTGGGCGACGAGACGACATCCATAACCGAGGGCCAGCGTGACCACGAAGAAATACATCGTGCTGTAATGGCTCAGCGCCACCCCCGCCCCGAGGACCAGGAGCCACACACGACGCGTCGCCAGCCGGATGTCGTCGTCGATCAGGACCAGGATGGCCACGCTCGCGAACGTGAGCGCTGTCTCTTGGCGGATGATGAAGGGCATGTCCGTGAAGAACGTGGGGAAACCGATGAAGAAACAACACGCCAGGAATGCCCCCGTGCGTGACAGAAGCCTCCGACTGATCAGAAAGACAGTGGAGGCACTCAAAGCAAAGAACGCCTGAAAGAACACCTTGAAGATATATGGGGTGTCCACGCGCAGCATGCGCGCCAACATCGTCGGGAGCACGGTGAGGCTCATGCAGGCGTTATAGGGATCACGAAAGGCGGCGATCTCCCACCGCGAGGTGGAGTTGGTCAGCTGAAAGGCGTGATACTCCCGTTGGATGTCGTGTCCGGTGATGTACCACCCGCGCAGTGAAGTGCCGAGCAAGAGCACCAGCGCGGCGAGGAAGAACACGCCCGCCAATTGCCCGTCGGTGAATCGCTCTCGTCGAATCCACACCAAGACGAGTGCCACGAGCAACACGCCCATGGCGCCCAGGGCGACGGACCCCGTGGCGCCGTTGTTCAGGCGATTGACCCCGATGACACACAGCACCAGGCTCAGCCCCAGCAGCGCCCACGCAGTGGCGGTGCCGGGCTCGAGCCGAAGGTCGGGACGACGCAACCCCGGATTCTGCCGTGCCCGCCACGCGATGAGGGCCACGTTCTCGAGGAGAACCGTCACCAAGACGGGCGTCGTCGCCAACGGTCGAGAGTCCCCGAACATCGGTCCCACCGTGTTCAGGGCCAAGCCCAAGACCATCAGCACGAGGACGGCCAGGACGACGCTGAACACCACACGATGCGGTGACGCGGGACCGGGGTAGCGCATCTTCCGGCAGATCATGAGCGCCGGCAGACCGACGGTGAACGCCAACCCGATGACAGGTGTCACCCAGTGGATGTCCGGTCCGAACGCACTGGCGATTCCCAGGCCCGCTGCCACCAAGGTCCAGACCAGGGTCCGCGTCCAATCCGGCCGGTCCCGATCGTCCGTGACGGCCACTGGCTCGGGGTCGGTCGACCACGCCTTCACGCCACGATTCCTTCGTAGATGCTCTCGAGTTGGTCGATCACCGCCGGCCAGCGGAATGCGCCGGCGCGCGCCCGACTCTGGTCCTTCAAGGTGGCGAGGGTGCTGCGATCGTGAGCGAGGTGAGAGATGTGCTTTGCCAGATCGCGCACCTCCGGCCGTGCTACCAGGCCGACGTGACGGACCTGCTCGGCGAGGCCGGGGACGTCGGTGACCAACAGAGCCAACCCTGCCGCCATTGCCTCGAGCAACGCCAGTGACATGCCCTCCCGGTCCGACGAGAGCACGAAGACATCTGCCCATGCGTAATAGCCGAGGAGGGAATCGCCATACTGGGCGCCCGTGAACCGTACATCGCGCGCGCCCAACGCCTTGGCCAGGCGCTCCAGGTCACCTCGACGGGCGCCGTCACCGACGATGACCGCCTCGAATGCCGTATCCAACGCGGCCAGGGCCCGCAGGAGGCGGGGGATGTTCTTCTGGGCATCCAGGCGGCCGACGAACAGAATACGCAACGGTGCGTCGGGTTTGCGGCCTGTCGGATGCACCGCGAAGAATCTTGTCGTCCACCCCGTTCCTCAGGACGTGCAGCCGCTCGTCGGGTATGCCGTAGCTGCCGGCGAGGAAGTCGCGCTGGGGAGGCGTCAAAGCCAGGACGGCGTCCGCCCGACGCAGTGCCCGTGACAAGAGATGGCGCTTGTAGGCCGGAAGAAGGAATCCCGCCGCGCCGGTGGGGTCGACGTCGAGGTGAAAGTGGTTCACCACGCTGAAGTGCCGCCTCGCAGCCGCCGCCGCCACCAGTTCGGGCCACAGGGCGTGCGCCACGTGGACATGGACGATGGTGGAGGATGGCAGGGTCAGGAGTCGCCGGAACAGTTGGCGCGGGACCGGGGTGTGGGCCAACTCCACCGCCGGAAGGCGGATGACGGGGAACTCGTCGGGGTCGCCCACCTCCGCCAGGGCGGCACCGTTCTTCGCATTCGGATCCGGGCCGGTCGTCCAGACTTCGACGTCATGACGGTCGTGCAGTCCACGGGCCAAAGAGCGAGCCACACGCTCCACACCGCCGAGATGGGGAGGATAGTACGGGGAGACGTGGACGACCCTACGACGGGACAACGTGATCTCCATCTTCTGGTAGGAGGGTGATCTCGTGATTGTCGATGTACGTGACGTCGGACCGCCCCGAGATGTGGTCGAACACCCGCTCCAGTCGAGCCCAATCGCCGGTGGCGGAGATCTCCCATGAATGACCCCAGAGATGAAAGACGCCACCGGTAGCTACGCAGCGGTCGAAGCACGCAATGGCGAACTCGTCCCAGTTCAGGTAGTAGCGGGTTGCGGCCATGACTCGACCCTTCGCCAGCCTGAGCGCGGACGGACCGTCCGCGAGATGTCGGAAGGCGTGGAACGTCGTGGGAAGCTCCAGCAGCGAGCGGCTGAGACGGGATCGGTGCCGCACGACGGTGCGGGCCAGAGAGAACCCGGCGTCGCGGACCATGCCGAGGTGGGCGGGCTCGTAGGCGCCCCCGGGGTAGCAGAAGCTGCGGATGGGCCGGCCCGTGATGTCCTCCAGGTCGGCTTTGCCCGCTGCGATCTCGTGCCGGGCTTGGGCGGGGGAGGTCTGTGGGAGTCGCACATGGGTCAGCGTGTGCCCGCCGATCTCGAAACGGGTTGAGAGATCCGCGATGGCACCCTTTGCGAGGCGGGCCCGGGGCGCGATCTCCCGGTTATGGGGCGCGATGTAGAACGTGGCCCGGAGGCGGTACGCGACGAGCAGTTCTGCCAGCCGCCTGTCATGGACGTGCCCATCGTCCCAGCTGGTGGTCACGATCACGTTCCGACGCGAGTCCGCACGCGGATTGGTGGATGGCGTCACGCTGTCGTGGTGGTCAGTTGGCACCAGCGTCCTCGTGAAGGAGGAGCCGGATCGCGTCGGGCTGGCCCACCAGCGCGATCGTGAGCGCCGTTGTGCCCGAAGGAACCCGTATGGTGACGGTCCGGTCCCCCGCCTGGTTCGGCTTGAGTCGGATCAACCCCAGGCTCGGCGGGGCCACATGGCCCGTACCGGACTCGGTTGTCACGCTGTAGCGGAACGCATGGCTGCGCTCGCTGATGTTCTTGACCCCGAACGTGACGCGGAGCGGTGTGTTGGCGCGGTACATCGAGGGTAGTGCATTGGGTGACGTGAAATAGAGCTCTGGAAAGTTGTCCGGTTCGCGCCCCAATGACAGGGCCAGCTGGTGGCGAACCTGGGGGGAGAGGGCCCCACTGATCGCAACTCCGCCGATTACGACCGCGATGACGAGGGCGAGGACGAGAAACCGGGCGTGGCGCGCACGCCGCCAACGCGTCGGCTGCTGGGCCGCGGGCCGAAGGGCCGGCAGAGCGTCGACAGATGTCGGCCGGTTCTGGACCTCCACCGAAGACAGGCGGGGCGGCCCTTCGAAGACCGGCGTCCTCATCGAGTCGTCATCAGATGCCGCGGGCCCCGGCCGACGCCATCGCGGCCCCGACGAGCTGGTCCCACTCGCCGTGCCAGTCGATGTCATACATGGGAACCTCAGACTCGGTCCCCAGCCACTCAGAGGCGAGAATCTCGTCGCGACAGTCGCTTCCACATGGAGGCCCATCCGCAGCCCGGGCCTTGTGGACGAGAAGCTGCAGGAGGTTCCGCAGTCCATCGGTTCCCGCCTTGAGCTTCACCTCTCCAGCGCGGGGACGGTACTCGATCTCGACCTCGCCGCAACGGAATCGTTTGACGAACGCCTCGTTCTTCAACTCCTGGGAGAACGCCATGCCGCTCGAACGCACGTCCAGGTGCTGCCAGACGTGCCTGCGGAAGATCCACATGCCTGACTGCGAGTCCTTGAACGGAGTCCCGAACAGTGTGGAACTCACAAAGGACAGCGCAACGTTTCCGAGGGTGTGCGATGGCTTCATCGCCCCTTGGTTGCTCGAGAGCAGGCGATTCGTACTCAGAAAGTCAAAACCCTCCTCTTCGAAATAGCTCAGGAGTCCAGGCAGATAGTCGAAGGGATAGGTCAGATCGGCATCCCCGGTGGCGATGACGTCGCCCCGGGCATTCGCGAACCCCGCCTTGTAGGCGTTCCCGTAGCCGCGCACCGGCTGGACGATGACGTGCGCGCCCAGCCGTTGGGCGAGCCGCGCCGTACCGTCCGTCGAGCCGTTGTCGACGACGAGCAACTCGGGGTCCCAGCCCTGCCGGGCCAGTCCGTCCAGGGGGATGCTCTCCACCAGGGGCGGAAGATTCTCGCGCTCGTTGAGCGCGGCGATAACGATGGAAATTGCAGGCATGGTGTCACCTCGCTCCGGTCACTCCTCCAGGACTGTGTGTCGTCCCCCAGTGGCTCCGCGAGCCAACACCCCTCTTTTCCCTCGCTCGCGAAGAGCAAACAAGGTCGTTACCACCCGAGTGGAAGCACCGGTCTCCGCGGCGCACGAGTGCTACCACTCGCGTTGATGGACCGACCGCAGTACGAAGACCACTGAACGTGTTACACGCTCGCGGCGGCCACGTCAGGCCTGCGTCCGACGTTGGTTGATCCACGATGTCGAGGTTAAACCGGTGCGGTGAACGCGCCGTATCGGGACCGTAACAGGCTTATGAATTCACGGCGCCGCCCGTGGGGACGAGATCGGGGAGCACTATGGTCGAATTCTCGGTTGCCCGCATTTGACATGACGAGGAGCGAACAGACATGGCGTCGCATGACCCCCGGACAGCGGGCACGACGCGCCAGGGTGCGCCGGCGCATCTGTGGGTATGGCTCGCGCTCACGCGCACGATCGCTGCCTTCGCCCTGCTTGCGTGGGTGTACGTGGCGTTCATCGCCGTCTTCTACCCGTCGGCCTTGCACGTCCAGTTCACCCATTTCACCAAGGAGCCCCACACAGACACCTTCGGCGAAGTGTCGTTCGTGGTTTCCTTTGTCAGCTATCTCGCATATCGCCTGCTGGTGGAGCGCGACGAATCCGATCGTGACACTCCGCGTGACCGGCGTAGTGGCTCACTCCCGGGCTGAACGCAGAGCCTGTTCGAGAGCAGCGAAGGCGGGCTTGGGCGAGCCGTCGGAGCGCAGAAGCCCGTAAAATCCTTCGGCCGACGTCGCTCCTGCGGTGTCCTCGTCGGTGTACCAGAACAGCGCGTCGACGGTCGGAGACGCCATGGTGGCCCGGACCGAAGCGGTGGCGATCGCAGCTTGGAGCGCCTCGGTCACATGGTCGGTCGAGTCCGACACGGATCCCGGCGTTCCGTCCGATGCCGTACCGGTCCCGTTCGTGGGAGCGCCGTACTCGGTAATCCACACGGAGAGATCGGGAGTGCCGTACTCCGCCAGGGTACTGGTGAAGCTCTGTGGTCCGAGGGAGATCTTGTTCCAGGCGGTGAGCCAGGGTGCGACGAAACTGGGCAGGTAGGGATACGTGTAGGGGTGGTACCCGACGGCGTCGATCACGTGATTGGCCCCCAACGCGCACATCTGCGCCAGGAAGGTCCTGTTGTCGATGGCACCGTCGGTCGACAACGTTGCCGCCAGCCCTCCACTGATGATGAACGCGCCCGGGTCAGCGCTTCGAATCGCCGAGGCGCTCTGCACGAGCAACCTGGTGTAGGCCGCCGCGTCCGGCGCTGGCTTCCAGAACCCAGGCGTGTTCTCTTCGTTCCATATCTCCCACGTGTGGATCCCCTGGGGCGCATAGCGCACGACCGCCGCCCGAGCGAAGGCCGCGAACTGGGCGTCATCGGCGGGTGCGCACATCTGACTCTCACATCCACCCGGCCGAGCCCAGGGGGGGGTGTAGGCCAGCGTGGGCAGGAGCGTGAGACCTCTCGCCTTGGCGGCGCTCACCACACGGTCGAAGTTGGCCCAGTCGTAGCTGGCGGGCCCATCGGGTTGCACGTCCTCCCACGAGAGGTCCAACCGCACCCAGGTGGCTCCCACCGTGACCACGTCATCGAGAGCAGAGGCGAGCTGGGCCGATGACATCCACACCAAGGTGTCGCCGAATGAGATGCCGAAGACTTTGGGGGCCTGCTCGGCGGCGCGGGCGGGAGGTGGTGCCGATGCCACGGAATCGGGCACCGTGGTCGGAGCGGGCGGGTCCGACGCGGGCGACGGCGCCGCTTCGTTTGCTGCCACCGTCGTGGGCGCGATCGATTCCACCTTTGGCTCCCCCCGCTCGGGCCGGGCACCGGCAGCTACCTGGTGCCGGCTCTCCCCGCTACTGATGGCCGCGGCGGAGAGCAGCATGGCCATCAGAACCACGAGTGTGCACGCCACGAGCACGACCGGTGCGTCCCGGTACCACCAACGGGCAGGGCCACGGGACCGGCCGTGGAAGAACCGCACATCAGAGCATCGGGGTTTCTGCGACGTCACTTGACTCTTTGCCGGACGAGATGGCGCAGAGAACCCCGTCGACCGATCGTTCACCCATCCGGATCCGGTCGCCCATCCATCCAGCTGAGTGCCTCGGCCCGCCGCGTCTGTCTTGGGGCACCCCACCCTGACGGTCGTCGGGGGGCGCACCACGGCCACACGCCTGGATTCTGCACTCTGAGCAGGTCACTGTCCCGCCGGCGGTGATGGAAAGGGCACCCCGGTCCTCGGGCCGCGCCCGGAGTCACACGGAGATGGTGAAATGGACGCCTGATGCTCGCAGCGGATTCGACCGGCGACCCGGTCTGCCTCGGTGACCCGGCCGGCCATGCCGGCCTGGAGGGGTTCCACCCCGCCGTGGCCACGTGGTTCGCCCGTCGGTTCCCGGCCGGGCCCTCCGCGCCCCAGGCCGAGGGTTGGCCGCTCATCGCCGAGGGCATCGACACCCTGATCGCGGCGCCAACGGGCTCAGGCAAGACTCTGGCCGGCTTTCTCGTGGCCATCGACGCCGCTTACCGGGCCGTCGGGCGCGGGGAGGACATCGGGGGCGCGGTGCGGGTGGTCTACGTCTCTCCTCTCAAAGCCCTGGCCGTCGACATCCACCAGAACCTCGAGCGCCCGCTGGCGGAGATCGCCGAGGTGGCGCGCGAGCTGGGCTACGGCGTCCCGCCCGTCACCGTGGCGGTGCGCACGGGCGACACCACGGCCGGGGCGCGCACCGCCATGGTGAAGACACCGCCGACGTTTCTCGTGACCACCCCGGAGAGCCTGTACCTCATGGTCACCGCTGAGCGCAGCCGGGCCGTGCTCGGCAGCGTGCAGAGCGTGATCGTGGACGAGATCCACGCCCTCGCCCGCGACAAGCGAGGCTCGCACCTGGCGATCACGCTCGAGCGCCTCGAGCATCTCCAGCTCGGACGGCGACCGCAGCGCATCGGCCTGTCGGCCACCCAACGGCCCATCGAGCGCACGGCTCGCCTGCTCAGCGGGGCCGGCACGACCCAGCCGACGGCCATCGTGGACTGCGGCCATGCGCGCCAGCTCGCCGTGCGCATCGAGCTCCCCGAGACCGAGCTGGCGGCAGTGTCCTCGACCGAGCAGTTCGGCGAGGTGATCGACCGCATCGCCGCCCACGTGCTCGAGCACCGCACCACGCTCGTGTTCGTGAACACGCGGCGCATGTCAGAGCGCCTCGCCCACCTCCTCGGCGAGCGGCTCGGGCCCGAGCAGGTGGCCGCGCACCACGGCAGTCTCTCCAAGGATCGCCGCCTGCGCGTCGAGGACCGCCTGCGGGCCGGGGACCTGCGCGCCCTGGTGGCCACGGCGTCGCTCGAGCTCGGCATCGACATCGGGCCGGTCGAGCTCGTGTGCCAGGTGGGGTCACCGCGCGCCATCGCCACCTTCTTGCAGCGGGTGGGACGCTCGAACCACTCCCGGGGCGGAACGCCCGAGGGGATCCTCTACCCCATGACGCGCGACGAGCTGGTGGAGTGTGCGGCGCTGCTCGCCGCGGTGCGCGCCGGACGTCTCGATGCCACGTGTATGCCCGTCGCCCCGCTCGACATCCTGGCCCAACAGATCATTGCCGAGGTCGCCGCGGCCGAGGAGTGGACCGAGGACGGGCTTTTTGAGCTGGTGCGTCGCTCGGCCCCCTACGCGCAGCTCGAACGGACCGACTTCGACGCCGTGGTCGAGCTCGTGTCCGAGGGCATCACCACGGGCCGGGGCAAGCGCATGGCCTATGTGCACCGCGACGCCGTCAACGGCGTGTTGCGTCCCCGGCGGGGAGCACGGCTCGCCGCGCTCACGAGCGGGGGGGCGATCGCCGAGGTGGGCGACTACCGCGTCATCGCCGAGCCCGACGACACCCCGGTGGGTACGGTGAACGAGGACTTCGCCATCGAGTCGATGGTGGGTGACGTCTTCCTGCTCGGGACCCACTCGTGGCGGATCAGGCGCGTCACCCAGGGCGAGGTCCGCGTGACCGACGCCGAGGGTGCGCACCCCACCATCCCGTTCTGGGTCGGAGAGGCGCCGAGCCGGACCGAAGAGCTGTCCGAGGAGGTCTCGGTGCTGCGCCGCGCCGTGGGTGAGCTCCTCATGGAAGCGGGCGACAATGACCGATCCTCCCAAGGCCCGGACGCGGCCCGGTCCCACCTGGAGGCCGTGTGCGGGATCGAGGCCGATGCGGCCAAGCAGCTGGTCCAGTACCTCGGGGCAGCCCTGGGCGAGTTGGGAAGGCTCCCGACCGGCGACGACATCGTGTTCGAGCGGTTCTTCGACGAGGCGGGCGGCATGCAGATGGTGGTGCACGCGCCGCTCGGTGGCCGCATCAACCGGGGACTGGGTCTGGCGCTTCGCAAACGATTCTGTGCCACGTTCGACTTCGAGCTCCAGGCCGCCGCCAACGACGACTCCGTCGTGCTGTCTCTCGGTCCCCAGCACAGCTTCCCCCTCGACAGCGCCCCCCGCCTGCTGCGGTCGGAGACGGCCGAGGGGGTCCTGCGCCAAGCGGTGCTGGCGTCACCCATGTTCGCGGCCCGGTGGCGGTGGAACCTCAACCGCTCCCTGGCCGTGCTGCGCTTCCGGGGCGGCAAGAAGAATCCCCTCCCGATTCAGCGCATGGAGGCGGACGACCTCATGGCGGCAGTCTTCCCGGCCCTCGCCGCGTGCCAGGAGAACACGCCCGGGGGCCCGGTGGTCATCCCCGACCACGTGCTCGTGCGCCAGACGCTGCTCGACTGCCTCCACGAGGCCATGGACGTGGACGGGCTGGTGGCGCTCCTGCACCGCATGGAGGCCGGCGCGGTGCGCGTGCACTTCGTCGATTCGACCGCGCCGTCGGTCCTGGCGCACGAGATCCTCAACGGCAAGCCCTACACCTTCCTCGACGACGCCCCCCTCGAAGAGCGGCGTACGCGCGCCGTCCAGCTGCGACGGGGGCTTCCCCTCCACGCCGAATCCCTCGGTCGCCTCGATGCCGGCGCCCTCGAGCGGGTACGGGGCGAGGCCGCGCCCGACGTGCGGGGGCCCGAGGAGCTCCACGACCTGCTGCTGAGCGCGGTGGTGTGGCGCCCCCACAACGACTACGCCAATTTCTTCACCACCCTGGCCGACTCGGGACGCGCCGCATGCGCCACGGTCTCTGTGCCCGGCACCGACGGCGTCGGCGCCTCCCTCGACCTGTGGTGTGCCACCGAGCGCCGTCGGTGGGTGGAGGTGGCCTTCCCCACCGCGATGTTCCACCCCGAGGCCGTCCCTGACGCGTGGGCCGGCGCGGAGGCACCCGGCGCGGAGGTGCCCGACGAGGAGGTGCCCGACGCCGATGTGGTGGCAGGCGAAACCGTGCGCGGCCATCTCGAGGTGACCGGGCCGGTGACGGTATCGGAGCTCACGGCGCGCACCGGGCTGGCGCCCACCCGGGTCCAGGTGGGACTGGGACGGCTCGAGGCCGAGGGGTTCGCCATGCGCGGCCACTTCGACACCGGCGTCGACGACGAGCAGTGGTGTGCCCGGCGGCTGCTGGCGCGCATCCACTCCTACACCCAGCACCGCCTGCGGCGCGAGATCGAGCCCGTCACCGCGCAGGACCTCGTGCGATTCCTGCTGCAGTGGCAGCACGTCGCCCCCGGGACCAAGCGCCAGGGACGTGCCGGCGTCCTGGCGGTGATCGACCAACTCCAGGGGTTCGAGATCCCCGCCGGCGCCTGGGAGGAGTCCATCCTCCCGGCCCGCGTCGAGGGATACCAGCACCGCTGGCTCGAGGACCTGTGCCACTCCGGCGAGCTGGTGTGGGGTCGCCTGTCGCCCCGACCTCCCGATGCGGAGGACACCCCCCGGCGGGGATCGGCCACGCCGTCACGGGCGACGCCGATCACCTTCGCACTGCGCGAGGACCTTTCGTGGCTCCTGCGCGCCGCGCGCGGTGACCTCGTGCCGGCCGAGCCCGCCCACGGGGCGGCACGCGACGTGCTCGACGCCCTGCGAGCCGGGGGGGCAATGTTCCATTCCGAGCTCCGCAACGCCACCGGACGCCTGCCGATCGAGGTGGAAGAAGGGTTGTGGGACCTGGTGGCGCGCGGCATCGTCACCGCCGACGGCTTCCAGGCCGTGCGCTCGCTGCTGTCGGCGCGCCAGGCATGGAAGCGACGCCAGCGCCACGAGCAACGGCTCCGCGCCGGGGGGCGCCGTTCCGCCACCTGGCGCGAGGGCGGCGAGGGACGGTGGGCACTGTTGCCCACGAGCGGACCCGAGGGGGACAGCGACAACGAGACGATTGCCGAGCAGGTGGCGGGGCAACTGCTGGCGCGCTGGGGCGTCGTGTTCTGGGATCTGATGGCCCGCGAGAACCTGACCTTGCCCTGGCGCGACGTGGTGTGGGCCCTGCGCCGACTCGAGGCGCGCGGCCTCGTGCGCGGCGGGCGCTTCGTGACGGGCCCGGCCGGCGAGCAGTACGCCCTGCCCGAAGCCGTCGAGGAGCTGCGCCGTGTGCGACGGACCGAGCGGGCCGGCCAGATCGTCCGACTCAACGCGACCGACCCGCTCAACTTGGTGGGGATCGTCCTTCCCGGGCCACGCGTGACGGCGGTGCGCACGAACTCGATCACCTACCGCGACGGCGTGGCCGTGCCCGACCCGGGCCCCGACACATCGGCTCGGGAAGCCAGCCCCGCCTGGTCCAGCTCGACCCCGGCTTGAACGACGGCGGGCGCCGGGCCCCCTCCCACTCCCCCGACGGCGCCACCTTCGTGGCCGCCATGCGCCTCGAGGCCCTCGCCCTCGGGGGGAAGGTGCTCCGCACCGGCATGGGCCACGCCCGCGCCCACGCCGCGGCCCTGGCGTTGGCGCAACGCATCGAACCCGGTGCCGCCGTCGTCCTGGCCGGCATCTCCGGTGGGCTCGACCCCTCCTTGGCACCGGGGGAGATCGTGGTGGCGACATCGGTGCGCGGGCCCGAAGGTGACGAGCTGGCCTTGTCGGCCGACGATGCCGACGCGGTGGGGTCCGCCCTGCGAGGAGCGGGGCGGCGCGTCCACCTCGGGCCCATCGTCTCGTCGAAGACCCTCGTCCACGGCGAACGCCGGGCCGAGCTGGCCCGCACGGGCGCGCTGGCCGTCGACATGGAATCGGCGTGGGTGGCCCGGGCGCTGTCGAGCCACCGTCTCGTGATCGTCCGGCTCGTGGCCGATACGGCCGGGAACTTCGTGGTCGGCCTGGTGAAGGGACTCGTGGCTCTCCGCAACGTGCGCGCCGCCGTCGACGGCTGGCCCGGAATGCCGACACCGGGCGCCCAGTAACGTGGCGACCGTGCCCGGAGTTGGGTTGACCGTGGTTTTCCCGCCGCGGACCTTTCCAGTCCGACTCCGGGCGCGCTGAAGCCTCACATCGGCTCCGCCGGCGTGGCCGGGTGCGGCGCCCCGAGTGACAGACGATGCCCCACGCCGACGAGTGACGTGACGCCGGGCAGCGAGATCACCACGGCGGTGCTGAGCACGAGCCATCCCGCACCCAGATAGAGCGCGCCGTCGATCCCTAACAGACGGGCCAGGGTCCCGGCCAGGGCGTAGCCCAGCGGGAGGAAGACCATGGACCCGAACCAGTCGTAGGCGCTCGCCCGGGACAAGACGGCGGGAGGCAGCTGGCTCTGCATGGTCGTGTCCCACAGCGGCCCGAAGACACCGATCGACGCGCCCGAGACAAAGGCAGCGGGAGCTACCACCGCCAGGGGGGCTCGCGCCGCGAGCGCCACCATCGGGAGCGCGAAGCCGAAGAGCGAGACCTCGGCGACGAGCAAGGGGCGGCGCGGCCGCACGCGGAACATCACGACGCTGGCGAGCACGGACCCGAGGCCCTGCAAGGCGAGCACCGTTCCCCACGCGGCGGCTCCCCCGAGGGACTGGTCGGCCACCACCGCGCCGAGGACGAAGAAGGGCGCGAACACGAAGAACCCGTAGGACGAGAACTGCGCCACGATCGACCACAACCACGTGCGCGATCGAAACGCCCGCCATCCGGTACGCAGCTGCGCGACGAACGGCTCGGTGGCGGCGGTCCCCGACCAGCCGACCCGTAACCCCGCCAGGCACAGCGCGCTCACGAGGTATGTCCCGGCGTCGGCCCCGACCGCCCACCCCGGCCCCGCCGTCGCCACGATCACGCCCGCCAGGGCGGGCCCGAACAACCGACCCGACCACTCCGCCATGCTGTTGAGCACGTTGGCCTGCTGGAGCGACTCGGCCGGTGCGACCTCGGGGATCAGCCCCGTCATGGCCGGAGTGAAAAAGGCGTTGCCCGTCCCCACCAGGGCCTGGGTGAGAAGGAACCCCCACAGGGGGGGATGGCCCACCAAGATCCACGCCGCCAGCACGCTTTGGGCGACCGCCCGCAGCACATCCGCGCTCAGCATCACGACCCGCCGGTTCAGCCGGTCCGCGGCGGCCCCACCCACCAGGAGGAACAGCACAAGCGGGAGCGTCTCGGCGCCGAGCACGTACCCGACCTCCGAGGTTGACCCGTGTCGACCGAGCACGGCGAAAGCCAGTGCCACGGGCAGCATGCCCGTCCCGATGAATGAGGTCAGCCGGCCCACCAAGAACAGACGGAAGTCGCGCGACGACAGCGGACCCAGCCGGCGATCGGTCCTCATGGCTCGAGGCTACGACCTGGGCAAGCACCGTCACCCCCGTACGCCGCCGGCGCGGTCCACGGCCCCGACCCTGGGGTGTGCACGCGCCCCGATAGCGGTGTGATAGTCAGGCCTGATGCTGGAGCTCGACGGGCTCACCCGCCGCTTCGGCGACGTCGTCGCACTCGACGGTCTGTCGTTCACGGTGCCCACCGGACAGGTGTTCGGGTTCCTCGGTCCCAACGGGGCGGGCAAGACGACAGCCATGCGCGCCGTGTTCGAGCTCGTCGGGCTCGACGCCGGCGTCGTGCGGTGGAACAGCGCGGTGGTGACCGCCAAGGATCGTCAGCGTTTCGGCTACATGCCCGAGGAGCGCGGCCTCTACCCGGGGATGGTCGTCGTCGACCAGATCGAGTACCTGGCGCGCCTGCACGGCGTGTCCGCCGGCGCGGCCCGGGGCGCGGCGCTGCGCTGGCTCGACAAGCTCGGGGTGGTCGACCGCGCCACCGACAAGCTCGAAGCCCTGTCGCTCGGCAACCAGCAGCGTGTGCAGTTGGCCGCGGCGCTGGTCCACGAACCCGAGCTCCTCGTCCTCGACGAGCCCCTCTCGGGGCTCGACCCGGTGGGGGTCGACGCCGTCAGCGCCGTGCTCGTCGCCGAGGCTGCCGCCGGGCGCGGCGTGCTGTTCTCGAGCCATCAGATCGACCTGGTCGAAGACCTGTGCCAGTCCGTCGCCATCATCGACCACGGCCGCCTGGTGGCATCGGGGTCGGTGGAGGATCTCACCACGGGCGGTCGGCGACGACTCGTCGTCAAGGTCGACGGCGACTTCGCGGGGGCATGGGCACAGTCGGTCCCCGGTGTGCACGTCTCGCGCGTCGAGAGCGGAGCCGTGCGCTTGGTGCTCGACGAAGGAACCGACCCGCAGGCGGTCCTGGCGGCCGCCATGAAGGCCGGCCCGGTCGAGCAGTTCGGGTTCGAGAGGCAGCGGCTCTCCGAGGTCTTTCGCGAGGCCCTGGCGTGAAGGACATCCACTACGTCATCTACGTCGTGGTGGTCGCGTTCCTGGCGCTGCGCGTCGGTCTGCGACTGCGCAAGCGGCGCCGCGCCCGCGGCGACACCGCCACGGCTGTTCCCGTCGTCGAGGCCCGGTCCGGCCCCGTGGGGGCGGCGCTGGACAGACTCGGCGATATCGGGCTGGTGGCCCGGCGCGAGGTGCGCGAGCGCGTCAAAGGCCGGACCTTCCGGGTGGCGACGCTGATCATCCTCCTGGCGGTGGCCGCGGCGGTGACGATCCCGGTACTGCGCAAGAGCAGCCCGGGCCCCACCCGGTTCGGGATCGTCGGCGCCTTGTCGGTTCCCCTGCGCACCACGGTCGTCGCCGCCGCGGCGGAAGAGGGGGCCGCGGTGACCCTCGTGCCCGAATCCTCCGTGGCCTCGGCCAAGCGAGCCCTGGCCGACGGCCGCGTGGCGCTGGTCCTGGTCGGCACGCAACGGATCCTCGTCGACCAGGCGATCGACCCCTCCGACACCTCGACCAGAACGCTGGTGGTGGAGGCCGTGGCGGAGTCGGTCAGTGTGCAGGCGGGGCTCGAGGGCGCCGGCATCGCGCCCGAGCGCGCCTTGCGTCTCGCCAATCCCCCCCCACTGCCGGTGCAGAGCCTGAAACCGCTGCCCCACAACCACAAGACGAATCCGACGGGGAAGACCTCGGCCCTCTACGGCCTCATCCTCACCTACGTGCTCCTCGCCCAGTTCGGCACCTGGCTCCTCATCGGCGTGATCGAGGAGAAGTCGTCGCGGGTCATCGAGGTCCTGCTGTCGACCCTGCGCCCTCGTCAGCTCCTCGCCGGCAAGGTCATCGGCATCGGGGCGGTGGCGCTGCTCCAGGCCGGGCTCATCGTCGCCGTCGCCCTCGGGCTGGGCGCAGCCGAGGGCTCGACCCTGATCCACGGCACCGCCCCCCTGGGGGTTCTGAGCTCGCTGCTGTGGGTGGTCCTCGGGTACGCCTTCTATTGCTGGGTCTACGCCGCGGGTGGCTCGCTGGCCGATCGCCAGGAGCAGGTCCAGAGCCTGGCCTTCCCCCTCCAGCTGCCCATCCTGTTCGGCTACATCGTCTCGCTCACGGCCCTGGGCTCGAACCAGCCCTCCGAGCTGGTGAAGGTGCTCGCCTACCTTCCGCCCACCGCCCCCTTCGCCATGCCGGTGCTCGTCGCCCTGGGAGCCGTCACGTGGTGGCAGTTCACGTTGTCGGTCCTCCTCATGCTCGTCGCCACCGTGGGCGTGGCCCGCCTCGCCTCGGCGGTCTACCGGCGCGCCATCTTGCGCACCGGGGGCCGCGTCCACCTGCGCCAGTTGTTCGCGTCACGCGCCGCGTAGTCGTCGGCACTCGGCGTACGTCCGGCGGGGCGCCGCACCGGGGTGGACCACAATGGTGCAGTGACCGCGCCCGGCACCGATTCCCCCCACCACGACTTCGTGCCCGTGGCCGACGCCCGGCCCGAGGACGCGGCGTGGCCGGCGATGTCGTGGCCGCCCCCGCCCGACACCGTGCTGGCGGGGCGGGTCGTCGCCGTCGCCCCCGTCGATCCGGAAGGGGACGCCGAGGCGCTCTTCGGGGCCCTCGACGACGACCGGGTGTGGGAACACCTCCCGTTTCGGGTCTCGGACCCGGACTCGTACGCGCAGTTCCTGCGGGGCCGCATCCAGGCGGGTTGGTTCCCCTGGGTCATCCGGTTACAGGTGCCCTCCGCCGGCCTGCCGGCCGGAGCGGTGGTCGGCACCTCCAGCTACCTCGACATCGCCGTGCACGACGCCCGGCTCGAGATCGGCGCCACCGCCTACCGGCACGACGTGTGGGCCACGGCGGTCAACCCCGAGACCAAGCTGTTGCTCCTGCGCTACGCGTTCGACGACCTCGGAGCCGGCCGGGTACAACTCAAGACCGACGTGCGCAACACGCGCAGCCAGCGCGCCATCGCTCGGCTCGGCGCTCGCTACGAGGGCACCCTGGGCCGGTACCAGCGACGGGCCGACGGCACCGTCCGCGACACCGTCTTGTTCTCGGTCCTAGCCGAGGATTGGCCGGGGGTCCGAGACAACCTGCGCACCCGCCTGGCGAACTCGGCTCAGACGCCTTCGACCGGGCCAAACGCCACCGCGCCCATCCCCGCCTCTCGGGTGGAGGAGTAGAGCTCGGACTCGATGTCCTCGGACCCGGCGTCGACGACCGGATCGTCCTCGTTCTCGTTCTTTTGCTCGTCCGACGCGTGTGCATCGAGGTCCTGATCGACCGACTTGTCCATCGGGCCTGCCTTCTGTGGGGGCGCGACCCACCACGAGGTGGGTGGATCTCTCGCGTCCAGTCCTACTCCTCGGCGCCGCTCTTGGAAAGGACGCCGTCCACAACAGTGAAGAAGTGCTGGTCAGATCTTCTTGCCGAGGCCGAGGTGGGCGTGGCTGAGGAGCCCTCCGACGACGCTCGTGACCACCGACAGCGGGATGGCCTTCACCTCCGACGAAGGCGGGACGGTGATGGTGACCGGATTGTCGTAGCCCGTGAAGTTCACCACGGCCGAGATACCGGCCGAGTGATGGCGCGCATTCACCGTCGCCTGCACGAGTTGGTCCGACGAGTTCGCCCACAAGGTGGCGGCGAGCTTCCACCCCTTCAGGTGAGCAGAGACCCGACTACCCGTCACCGACGTGCTGTCCACGGTCGAGGACCCCAAGGAGTGCACCGAGGCGTGATGCGAGTGAGCGAAGGCCAGGATCTCGTTCACATCGCCCAGAGCGCCACCGACCTGGGTGAAGATCCCCGGAATGGCGCTGGTCGCGCTCGACGGCAGGGCCACGGAGATCCAGGGCGCGCCCAGCAGTGTGGCGAGCGCCGGCACCTCGACGTACACCGTGCCACCCGACAGCACGGCGTTGACCGTCTCGGGTGCAGCCGAACCCCCCGGGATGAGCGCGGCCACCGACGCGGGCAGGGTCACGGACAACGACACGGCGTCATTGACGAGATCAGCCTGACCGGTGCCGCTCAAGGCGATGGTGCCCAGACCTTTGGCGGTACCGCTGACCGACACGTTGAAGGTGAACGACGCCGTGGTCACCGGGGCCGTGGCGGTGGTGGAGGTGGTATGGACATGCCTGGTCCTGGGCCTCGCTGACGCGCCGGTCGCGAACCCCGCTGCGGCTCCCACCCCCAGGGCTGCGACCAATCCCAGCGACGCCACCCATTTCACCCGGCGTGTCACCACACCCACCCACTTCCGACGTGCTGCGCCCAAGACCCCGCGGACTTGGAACGGTGCGAAGCCTAGGCGAGTCAGGGGTCGCTGACTCGGAGGTGTCGTCGACGCAACGCCCCTCCGACATGGATCAGCCCGACCGCGACGAGCACCCCCAGGGCCACTCCGACGCCCAGACCCGAGAAGACCCAAGCCGGACCCGCCCGCGTCGCCGATGCTCCGGGGAGCTTCAGGATGTCGCGTGCTGAGTACGCGGCCGCCGCGACCCCCGCGACCCCGAAGATCGCGGCCCCGCCCACGATGATCAGGACCTGCTTGAGCCGCCCGGTGGGCATCTGGGAATTGTCCCACCTTGCTCGGTTCTGGGCGAGCAGGCTCGGGGATGGTACGTCATCGGGTTCATCCCCCCGGGGGTAGGGTCTCCGTTAACGTGAACGTCAAGCAGGGGCCCTCGGGCAACGGCAAGGTGAGCGACCGCTACAAGTGGGTAGCGCTCATCAACACCACCCTGGGAATCATGATGGCCACGATCGACGGCTCGATCATGCTCATCTCCCTGCCCGACATCTTTCGCGGCATCCACCTCGACCCCTTGCAGCCCGGCAACAGCTTCTACCTGCTGTGGATGATCCTGAGCTTCCTGGTGGTGACCAGCGTTCTGGTGGTGAACCTGGGCCGGCTCGGCGACATCTACGGGCGGGTCCGCATGTACAACCTGGGCTTCGCCATATTCACCTTCTTCTCCCTGCTGTTGACGATCACGTGGTTGCACGGGGCGGCGGCGGGGTTGTGGTTGATCATCATTCGGGTCTTCCAGGGGATCGGCGCCGCCTTCTTGGTGGCCAACTCGTCCGCCATCCTCACCGACGCATTCCCCGAGGACCAGCGGGGCATGGCCCTCGGGATCAACCAGGCCGCGGCGATCAGCGGCACGTTCATCGGGCTCGTGCTCGGAGGGGTGCTGGCGCCGATCAACTGGCGGCTGATCTTCTTGGTGTCGGTGCCGATCGGTCTGTTCGGGACGGTGTGGGGCTACCTGCAACTGCGAGAGGTGGGCCGGAGGACCCGGGCGCACATCGACTGGCCCGGCAACCTCACCTTCGCCTTCGGCCTCATCTCCCTCATGATCGGGATCACCTACGGGATCGAACCGAACGGCGGCCACACCATGGGTTGGACGTCCCCGGCCGTGCTGAGTGAGCTGGGGGCCGGGGTCGTCTTGTTGATCGCCTTCGCCATCATCGAGACGCGGGTGGACGACCCGATGTTCCGACTCCCGCTCTTTCGCATCCGCGCCTTCACCGCCGGTGTCCTGGCCAGTTTCCTCGCCGCGGTGGGGCGGGGCGGACTCATGTTCATGCTCATCATCTGGCTACAAGGCATCTGGCTGCCCTTGCACGGTTACGACTTCGCCCGGACGCCGTTGTGGGCGGGGATCGCCATGCTGCCACTCACCAGCGGCTTCCTGATCGCAGGACCGCTGTCGGGCGTGCTGTCGGACCGCTACGGCGCCCGCCCCTTCGCCACCGGCGGCATGATCGGCTCCGCCGCCTCCTTCGGGGCACTCGAGCTCCTCCCCGTCGACTTCTCCTACTGGGTCTTCGGGCTGATCCTCCTGATCCTCGGCCTCACCATGGGGGCCTTCGGCTCGCCCAACCGCGCCGGGGTCATGAACAGCCTGCCGCCCCAGCATCGCGGGGCGGGCTCGGGGATGAACTCCACCTTCCAGAACTCCGCCCAGGTCCTCTCCATCGGCATCTTCTTCACCCTCATGATCGTCGGGCTGTCCTCTTCGCTGCCCGCCTCGCTCTACCACGGCCTGGTGGCCCAGGGAGTGCCGAGCGGCGTGGCCAACCGGGTGGCGCACCTGCCGCCGGTGTCGACGTTGTTCGCGGCATTCCTGGGGTACAACCCCATGCAGCACCTGCTCGGCAACACCGTGCTGTCCCATCTCTCGGCCGGGCACCGCGCCCTGATCACGGGCCGCACCTTCTTTCCCACCCTCATCTCGGTGCCGTTTCGCCAGGGGCTGCACGCCGCCTTCGACTTCGCCATCGTGGCGTGCCTCGTGGCGGCGGGGGCGTCGTGGATGCGGGGTGGGAAGTACGTCTACGTGGAGCCGCCACCCCACCGACACGATCCCGGTGCGGACGACGACCACGAGCGTGAGGTGGCCTCAGCCATCCTGCAGACCGAGGGCACACGATGACCGACGGGCGCCCGACCGTGCGCGTGACCACCGACAGAGGAGCAACTCCACCCGGCGACGAACAACCCCTGCGCATTGGGGAGGTCGCCAAGCTCTGTGCCGTCACCACCCGCACCCTGCGCTATTGGGACGAGATCGGCCTGCTGGCGCCGAGCGAGCAGCGCTACGGGAGTGAACGGGTCTACACCGGGCCCGAGATCGAACGGGCCAAGCGCATCCGGGAGCTCCAGTCGCACATGGGCTTCTCCTTGGCCGAGATCCGGGCGGTGCTCGAGACCGAGGACGTGCTCGACAAGTTGCGAAGCGCCTACAAGGCCAACGCCCGACCGGAGCTCCAGCGCAAGCTCCTGGCCGATGCCCTGGACGCCAACGACAAACTCGTCGCCCGCCTCGACGACACGCTGGATCGCGTCAAGGCCTTCCGAGACGAGCGCGTGGCCAAGGCCAAACGCATGCGCGCCCGGGCGACGGAGCTCGACCGGGAGGTCGCGGCCGCGTCCGGGGCGAAACGGCGATGACGATCGGGGTCGGCCGCGATCGGTAGCCTGGCCCGTTGAACGACCATGACCATGACCAACCTCGACACCGAGCCGCACGTGGACGGGCTCGACGGGATCGTCCGCACCGTCGACCTGACCAAGATCTACGCGGGCACCGACTTCCGCGCCGTCGACGAGCTCAACCTGTCGGTGGGTATCGGTGAGATCTTCGGGTTGCTCGGCCCCAACGGAGCGGGCAAGACCACCACGGCGGGGATCCTCACCACACGCGTCATCCCTACTTCGGGCAAGGCGTTCATCGCCGACATCGACGTCGTGGCCCACCCCGCCCTGGCCAAGCAGCTCGTCGGGGTGGTCTCTCAGACCAACACCCTCGACAGACAGCTGAATGTGTGGGAGAACCTCTACTTCCACGGTCGCCTGTTCGGTATCGGCGCGGCGGAGTCGCGCAAGACCGCCGACGAGCTCCTCGAGAAGTTCCAGCTCTCGAAGTGGGCCAAGGCATCGGTCTACGCGCTGTCGGGAGGTATGGCCCAGCGCCTCATGGTGGCCCGGTCGATCTTCCACAAGCCGGCCGTCTTGTTCATGGACGAACCGACCGCCGGTCTCGACCCCCAGAGCCGCCTGGTGCTGTGGGACATCCTGCGGGAGCTCAATGCCGAAGGCCAGACCATCCTCCTCACCACCCACTACATGGAGGAGGCCGACCAGCTCTGCGGCCGCGTGGCCATCATGGACCACGGCAAGATCCTGGCCCTCGACACCCCCGCCCGCCTCAAGGGGGGCGTGGGAGCGGACACGGTGGTGACCGTCAAGGCCACCGGAGACCAGCAACGGCTGGCCGAGGTGCTCCAACGCGAGATCGAGGAGGTGAGCCGCGTCCGCTCCACCGAGGCCGGCCTCGAACTGCACGTCCGGGGCCGCAACCGCCTGCTCCCCCGCCTGGTGGCGGCGGCCGAGAGCGGCGGCTTCGAGGTCGCCGACCTGTCGGTGGCCGAACCCAGTCTCGAGACCGTGTTCATCGACCTCACCGGCAGGGAGCTGCGCGACTGATGACGACGACCGTACCGATCCCGGCCAGCCACTCCCCCATCGCCACCACTCCGATGCGCACCGCCACGTCGGCCAGCCGCATCGCACTGCGCGCCCTGATCCTCCGCGACCTGGTGGTGCTGTGGAAGCACAAGATCGAGTTCGTGATCCGCACCGTGGTGCAGCCCTTCCTCCTCTGTTTCGTCTTCCTCTACGTCTTCCCCAAGATCGGCCAAGCCGTCGGGGGCAGCGGCGGGAGCCGGAGCGCGGGAGCGGCCTCGTCCGCGTTCGCCACGGTGCTCGTTCCCGGCGTGGTCGGGATCTCCATCATGTTCCAAGGCGTCCAAGCCGTGGCACTGCAGATGTCGCAGGAGTTCGGGTTCACCCGCGAGATCGAGGACCGTGTCCAGGCCCCCTGTCCCATCTGGTTGGTGGCGATGGCCAAGGTCCTGTCGGGAGCGATGCAGGGTGTGATCTCGGCGATCATCGTCCTCCCCATCGCGTCGGTGGTGCACGCCGGTGGCGTCGAGGCCCACCTCAACCTGCACTGGTGGTTCATCCTCACCCTGGTCCCCATCTCGTGCGTGGCCATGGCGTCGCTGGGCCTCGTGCTCGGTACCAGCTTCGAACCTCGCAACATCGGACTGATGTTCGGTTTCGTCGTCCTCCCCATCACGTTCCTGGGCGGTACCTATTACCAATGGACTCGGCTCGTCCCCGTGAAGGTGGGATCGTGGCACTGGCTCCAGACCATCGTGCTCATCAACCCACTCATCTACGTGAACGAGGGCATGCGGGCCGCCTTCACCAACGCCCAGCACATGCACCTCTACGTCATCTACCCCGTGCTCATCGGGTTCTGCACCCTCTTCCTCCGGATCGGGCTGCGCAACTTCCGTCGCCGCGTCCTGGCCTGAGCACCACGTCGTGGACCGGTTCGGGGGCGGGCCGAGGGCGACAGCGCTCCGGAGACAAGCCTTCCGGCGCGGCCCCTTGCGGCGCGGCGGCGTGCTCACCGTGGTCGTCGCCAGCGTCTCGATCCTGGCCTCGGCGTGTGCTCCGGGCCCATCGGCCGCAACCAATCACCCGGCCACCCGGGTCACCGCCGGGCCCATGGCGCCTGCGGGGAAGCCCTACACCTGCGCGCCGGGCGTCAACGACGCGATCCAGGGCACATTCGGTGACGCGGCCGCGATCGGCTGGGAGGCGAACGCCGAAGGCGTCGTGGCCTGCCTGGGCGGCAGCTTCTACGTGCAGGGCGGCGTGAACAGGACCTACGGGTACGGGGTCTACGACGACTCCAAGACGACCTGGACGAACCTCGACGGCTACCTGCCGGCGCTGGTGACGGCCTTCCACCGCGACGGCACCGACATCTCGATCACCAACTTCGGCGACGAACTGACCATCGGCGGCAACGCCTATGTGGCGGTCTACAGCCGGGTCTCGGTCCACAACCCGACGAGACACACCGTCGACGTCGCCCCCGAGCCATCGTCGGGGCTCATCCCCCTCGACTCGGCCCCGGTCGGGGTCAAGCCCGGTGCCACCGTCGACCACGACTTCGTGGTGGCCGTCGATCGCTTCGGCCACCGCTACCCCTGGCCCTCACGCCGGGCGCTGGCCGGCGCCGGCGGGTTCAACGCGCACCTGGCACACATGGAGGCGTTCTGGAACACCCAGCTGTCCTCCATCACCCAGCTGCAGCTCCCGGACCAACAGCTGGTCGACGCCTACCGAAGCGGCTTCATCTACACCCAGATCGCGCGCAGTGGTGACCACCTGAACACCGGTGTCGACGGCTATCAGTCGGAGTTCAGCCACGACGTCGACGGGATCCTCGCCAACCTCTTCACCCAGGGGTACTTCTCCGATGCCCACGCGCTCCTGACCGAGGCGCGCAACGTGGTCGGCTCGCAGCTCCAATACGTCGACGGTCTATGGACCTACACCTGGCCGTGGGCCATCTACCTCCTCAAGACGGGCGACATCGCGTTCGTCCGCGCCAACTTCTTGACCGGGGGCCCGGCCGGCGCGAGCGAACCCAGCATCGAGGCCGCCGCCCATGCCATCGCGGCCGATCGCACCGGCCCGGGAGGGATCATGGAGGCCACCGACGACATCGACACGAACGGACTGTGGACCATCGACGACTACGAGGCCCTGATGGGCCTCGTCGCCTACCGCTACCTGGCACAGAGCGTGGGTGATGCCGGCGAGGTGACCTGGGCGACCGAGCAATACGACAGCCTGTTGGCCGCGACCAACACCACCCTCGACGCCACCATCAGCCGCTACCACCTCGACTACCTGCCGTGCTCCATGGTCCAGCCCAACTCGTCGAACCGATGCAAGAATCCCGAGGACGCCAACTGGGCCGCGCCGTTCCTCTTCGGACGGTGGGCCTGGGACGGGTCGCTGTTCGGCGCCCAGCTCTCGGGCCCGGGCATCGACCTGATCGACTCCACCTACGCGTACGGATTCGGCCGCCTCGAGGGCAAGCTCCCCGCCAACACCTTCGGCGGCTACCCCGTCGGCTACTACTACTCCACCGCGTACAACGCCGGCTACGGCAGCTGGGGGTTGGCCAGCACGAACTACCGGGACCAAGGGATCCTCGGCTACGAGTTCATGATCGCCTACTCCCAGAGCGGTCCCTACGCATGGTGGGAAAGCGCCGACGCTCCCGAGCCGGACTCGCCCTGGGTGGGGAGCCATCCCGGCGGCGGCCAGGGGGCTTCTCCCCACGCGTGGGGAATGGCCAATGCCAACAAGGTGCTCCTGGACTCTCTGGCCGCCCAGGGCTCGGACGGCTCGCTCATCATCGGGCGCGGCGTCCCCGACGCCTGGGTGCGCAGCGGCGAGCACCTGGCGGTGTCGAACTTCCCCACCACAGACGGACAGCGGCTGGGCTTCAGCCTCTCGGTCCAGGGGGTCGACGTGACCTTGACCCTCGACGGCGCCACGCCCTCGGGACCGGTGTTGTTCGAGCTTCCCGCCTTCGTGAACGACATCGCCGGCACCGACGCCGGCACCGTCGACGACCAGACCGGGACCGTCACCCTGGCGCCGAACGTGAAGACCGTGACCGTCGACCTGGCTCACCCCGCCTGACCACACCACGGACGATCTGCTCGCCTGCTCCCGGGTTCAGCCCTGCTTGGCGAAGGGAGAGCTCCACTTCCGACCGGGATCGCTGCGGCGGGGCGACCAGCTCCAGCGACGGAGGGAGACGACGATTCCCCCTGCGGTCCAGTACGCCATGACTCGGATGTCGTCCCACGACCACGCCTCGCTGCTCTTGTGGGCGAGAAAGGGCGCGACGGTGGCGGTAATCATGTGTCGGACCGGGAAGTACCTCGAGAACTCGGCCAGGCCGGAGCTGTTCTTGATCGGGTAATAGAGCCCGGCCAGGAAGAGCAAGATGAAGAAGATGATGCTCACCACCGGTCCCGCCGCCTCTTGATTGGGGATCACCGTGCTGATGGCGATCCCGAGGGAGGTGAAACAGATAGCCCCCACGACCACGGCCACCACCAAGGCCAGCATGTTGCGGGGGAAGGCCACGTTGTAGCCGAACCGGCCGAGGAGCACCACGATGACCACCTGGACGAGAGAGATGATCAACGCGTTGATGAAGATCGCCGCCAGCATCACCCAGGTCGGTAGGGGGGACAGTCGCACCCGCTTGAGCAGTCCCATCTCCCGCCGCACGACGAGCGAGATCGTCAACATGTTGAAGCACGCTGACATCACGCCATAGGCGGCAAAGGACGGCACGTAGTAGCGGACGGCGCGAATATTTCCCAGATAGGGAATACGCGAGTTGCCGGCGGTGGCGGCCAACAACACGAGGAAGACGACCGAGAACACGATGGTGAACACCGCCGCCACCGGGTTGAGCCAGAACCCCAACTGCTCGTAGCGGACCTGGCGTGCCACCAGGCGCAGGTCGTGGAGGCCCCGATGACCGACGGTGCCGGGGAGCGCGCTCATGACCCGGGCGCGGCCGGCTCGACCTCGGACCCGTACCCGGTGAGGCGCAGGTACACGTCTTCGAGGGTGAGACGCTCCACGGTGAGACCGATCAGATCGATCCCGTCCCGCAGTGCCCAGTTCGTGAGGGCGGCCAGGACCTCGACCTCGTTCGTCGTCCTGATCTCGATCGCCCCGGTGTCCGAGACCGTGGCGGGGACGGGAAGGTCGGCCACCCCGGTCGTCGGGGGAAGCCTGAACCGGATGGTGACATCTCCCACGTCGCGCCCACCCAGAGAATCGGGCGTGCCCTCGGCGATGATCCGGCCCGCGTTGATCACCGCCACGCGATCGGCCAGCGCTTCCGCCTCGTCCATGTAGTGGGTGGTGAGGATGATCGTGGTGCCGCCGCCCGTCATCGATCGCACCAGATCCCAGGCGCCGCGCCGAGCCGTCGGGTCGAACCCGGTGGTCGGCTCGTCCAGCACCAGCAGTTCGGGGTTGCCGATGATTCCCAGGCCGAGGTCGAGACGGCGTTGCTGGCCCCCCGACAGCGTCTTCACCCTGGCGTCGGCCTTGGAGTCGAGGCCGACCAGCTCGAGCACCTCGTCCACCGGACGAGGCCTCGGGTAGTAGCCCGCATTCCGGGTGAGCGCCTGGCGGACCGACAAGAAGGGCTCGACCGCCAGCTCCTGCAGGACGACGCCGAGACGCTCGCGCAGTTGTCGACTGGTGGCGGAATCGGCGGGGTCGTAGCCGAGCACGTCGACCCGGCCATGGTCGCGATGGCGGAACCCTTCGAGAATCTCGATGGTGGTGGTCTTGCCGGCGCCGTTCGGTCCGAGCAGGGCGAACACCTCCCCCGGCTGCACCTCGAAGGCAACGTCTATCACCGCGTCGATCTCGCCGTAACGCTTGCTCAGGTGCTCGACGGAAACTGTCGCCACGCGACCCCCTTCCGGTGTCTTCGCGTCGCAGCGCGAGCGCGCCGACGACCGGTGTCCGCACTCGCAGGGCGGGCTCCCGGCGATGGTACTCCGCTTCGACCGAATGCCGATGCCTCGCTTCTCTGTCCTTCACTCTTGCAATAGCATCCTCCGCACCGCCGGGAGACGTTGTTCGGCCGAACCCAGGGGCTGCGGATCGTGGAGACGTTCCTCACCGAGATCAGACAGACGATCTTTCCCGATCGCGACAGCGCGCATGGGCCGCTTCCGCCGATGTTGCTGGGCTTGACCGTGGTGTCGGGCCTTGTCGACTCGTTCAGCTACTTGGTGCTCGGTCACGTCTTCGTCGCCAACATGACCGGCAACGTGGTGTTCCTCGCCTTCGCCTTGATGGGCGCCCGCGGCTTCTCGATCCCGGCCTCGCTGGCGGCTCTGGGTTCGTTCGGTCTGGGCGCTTCGATCGGCGGTCGGGTCTCGGCCCGGCTGGCCGGGAACCGAGCCCGCCTTTTGAGCGCCTGCTCCACCATCCAGGCCACATTCGTCACGGTTGCCCTCATTCTGGCCGCGCTGCGTGACACGCCCATGACCGCGGGATTCCGCTACGGCCTGATCGTCACGCTCGGCCTCTCCATGGGGATCCAGAACGCCGGGGCCCGGAAGCTGGCGATTCCGGATCTGACCACGACGGTGCTCACCATGACCATCACCGGCATCTCCGCCGATGGTCCCATCGCGGGCGCGACCGGGGCCCGGGTCGGGCGCCGGGGGCTCACGGTGGTGGCGATGTTCCTGGGTGCCCTCGTGGGTGCGACGTTCATCGTGCACGCCCAGACCGTCTATCCCCTCGTGGTCGCCCTCGTCATCACGGCCACGATCGGCGCCTCCACGGCGGCGCTCGGGTCCGGCGACCGCTCCTGGACCCACGTCGAGTGAGGACGAATGTCGGCCGCGCCCGCGCTGCTCAGTCGGGAGCGGGCGTCACCGGTCGGTTTGCGCGGGGCGCGTGATCTCGAAGAACCCGGGCTCTCGAGCAACCACCCCGATGGCGTCCCAGAGCCGGACCGCCGGGTCACCGGTCGGGGCCGGGGCCATGACCGGGCCCTTGAAGCCGTAAGGGGGATCGGCCCTCACCACGATGGTCGGCGTCTGGGTCTTGGGCCCACCGAAGGCGTAGGCGACCTCCATGGCCTCGACGATGGGGACATCCCACTTGTCGTCTTGGGCCGCGGCGACCAGGTCGGAGCCCAGACCACAGTCCGCCACGCACTCCGACAACAGTGCGTCATCGGACCGATGGTCGATGAAGAACCGCCGCCCCCACTCGGTGTAGAGCGCGTCCACCGCCTCCTCACCGTCTTGTGTCCGGGCCGCCTCGAATATCCGGAGCATCCGGTGGGAGATGGCGTGACCGGCCAGCGCGGCGGCGCGGAAGTTCTCCGGCACGGTGGGGGCCACGCCGTAGTCGTCTCTGATCTCGAGGCAGTACGAGCGCCACGTCACCGACAGGTCGCGGCGAGGAGCCACCTCCCTGATCCACCGGGCCGTGATCCATGCCCAAGGGCAGCTGGGATCGATGAAGACCTCGACTCCGTCCACGGTGCCAGGCTATCGGAGGTGACATGCGCTGTCGGCTCGAGGCGCGGGTGAGGGAGAGGAGATGCCGTGGCCCTCGGTGCGTTGATCTTCGACTACTTCGGGACGCTGACCGTGAGTGCATCGGCGGCGGCGCGCCGGTCGGGGGTGACGCGGGTGGCGGCGGCGTTGGGGGTTCCTGCCGACCTCCTGTTCGACACCATCTCGTCGACGTTCACCGAGCGCGCCACGGGAGAATGCGGCGACATGCTGGCCACCATGGCCTGGCTGGCACGTCGCTGCGGATACGAGCCTTCCGACGCACAGCTGCAGGCCGCCTGCGAAGTGCGGACGGAGGTCGAGGGTCAGTACGCCGCGTTTGCTGCGCGACGATGCCGTCACCACGCTCCGCTGGTTGCGCCGGCATGGCATGCGGGTGGGTGTGGTCAGCGACTGCACCCACGAGCTGCCGGAGCTCTGGCCCAGCCTCCCTGTGGCCCGGTTCGTCGATGCCACCGTGTTCTCGGTCCTCATCGGACAGCGCAAGCCGCACGCCTCGCTCTATCAGAGCGTGTGTCGCCAGCTCGGCATCACCCCGTCGGAGGCGGTCTATGTCGGGGACGGCGGCAGCAACGAGCTCACCGGTGCGACCGCGGCAGGGATACCTGCCATCCGCCTCGTGACCGAGGACGCCGCGGCTGCTCTGGTCTACGACGCCGAGCCGGCCTGGACCGGTCCGGTCATCCACAGCCTCACGGCCCTCACACAAGGTGCACTCGCCGACTTTGCCCAGGAGGTCGGGGCCGACCCACCTCGAGCGCAGTAGTCGGGTAATCATAGGGAGACGCTGCCAGTACCGGCGGTGGACAGATCGCCGCCACGGGTGGGGTCGAGCAGCCAAATCTCGCGAGGAGACGACATGATCGGTGAAAAGGTCAAGCAGTTCCAGAACAAGAACACGGACCTGGGCGGACTGCAGAGCAAGATCGAGGAATACCTGAAGTCGGACGGCTTCACCACGTCCACATCGGCGCAAAGCCCCCAGGGGACCGTCATCCAGGCGAAGAAAGGTGGCTTTCTGCGCGGGGTCGTCGATGCAGATCGCGCCTTGACGATCCAAATCTCCGGCGACCCCAACGACTTCACGGTGCGGATCGGCATCGGCAAATGGCTCCAGCATCTCGGTGTGGCCGCGGTCGAGACGCTATTGCTGTCGGACCTCTTCCTTGTCGTCGACGTGGCCGAGTCGGCGTGGAACCTCGAGATCGAGGACAAGCTCGTCAAGCAGATCGAGTCGTTGGTCGGCTGACGCGACGAGGGCGGAGACGGCTCGAGGCCACGGGGGCTCCCGGGTCGGCGCTCCAGTGGCCCCTCCACGAACGGCTACTTGCCTCGCGCTGACCCCGCGACGTAGGAATGGACGATGGCGGGACGTGGCCGGGATCAGCTCGAGGAGGACACATGCAGTTCCGTCTGAAGCCCCGTGACCTGCCGGGCCGGATCACCACCGGCGCCTATATCCTGCACGCCGGTCTGCAGAAGTGGAACGCCGATGAAGCCCGAGCCAACGGGGTCCACGGCATGGCCGCCGGCGCGTTCCCGGTGCTGAAGTCCGTGCCGCCCACGCGTTTCATACGGATGCTCGCCGCGGGCGAGGTCGCGACCGGAGCGCTCCTGCTGTCCCCGTTCGTGTCCACCGGCCTGGCTGGAGCCGCACTCACCGCGTTCTCGGGTTCCCTGGTGACCATGTACGCCCGTACCCCGGCCCTGCGCGAGCCCGGCAGCATCTGGCCGAGCCCGGCCGGGATCGCCGTCAGCAAGGACGTCTGGATGTTGGGCATCGGCCTGGGCTTCCTGGCAGATGCGTCGTTCCGAGCGCGGCGGGGGTCATCGGGGAGAGACGGGTAGGTCGAACCATCCCCGGACGGGATCCTGGGCGGGTGCGCACCTCGGTGCGAAAGAAAATCCCCCAGGCGGGGAACACGCCCAGGGCGGCTGGCGTTGACAATTCGGTGGAGGAGACCGATACGCGCACCGTTGCCGAGTTCTGGTTCGACCCGCTGTGCCCGTGGGCGTGGATCACCTCCCGGTGGATGCTCGAGGTGGAGCAGGTACGGCCGGTCACGACCCGCTGGCAGGTGATGTCACTGGCGTATCTGAACCTGATCCAGCACGATGGCGAGGGCCTCAGCGAGGAATACCGCCGGCGCATGGAGCGGGCTTGGGGTCCGATCCGGATCTGCGCCGCGGCCGCGGCCGAGCGTGGGGACGACGTTCTCCTCCCGATCTACACCGCGCTGGGCACGCGCTTCCACAATCAGCAGCGCCGGGACGACGCCGCTCTGGCCGAGGCGGTGGCGGAGGTGGGTCTTCCCCCCTCGATCCTCGATGCCGCCACCAGCACGGCGTTCGACGACCAGATCAAGGCCTCGCATCAAAAGGGGATGGACCAGGTCGGCCTCGACGTCGGCACTCCGATCATCAGCGTGGAGGGCAACGCCTTCTTCGGTCCGGTGGTGACACCGATACCGCGGGGCGAGGTTGCGGGACGCCTCTGGGACGGCGTGCTGGCGGTGACCGGCACCGACGGGTTCTTCGAGGTCAAACGCACCCGCGACAGGAAACCGAGTTTCGACTAACCGGCTCTCCCTCGGATCTCTCTCAGGGCGCGGGGCGGACCCGGGGGGCCCGGACATCACCGTTCTGCTGGTCCGCATTCACCGCCGCGTCGGGGGGAACGGCCAGCTCCCTGCCCTGCACAAGAGCCACCTCGTCGGCGGACGCGAGGGGGACGGCGCCGGGAACCGCCGACAACAGGGCGTCGTAGATCGACCGCCCCGACGCCACCAAGCCGGTCACGACCTGTCCGACGCCTTCGGCTCCGTTCACCACGCTCAGATTGGCGCCACTGAGACCCTGGGCGAGCGACGCCACGATGGCCGGCATCATCTCGACCATCTTCGAGGCCACGATCCGCTCGAGGTTCCCGTCGCCCAGCGCGTCGGCTTGCGCTCGCATGGCATCGCGTTGTGCCTCGGCCAGCTTGATCGTCTTGTACGCCTCGGCGTCAGCCGGCTTCTGTACCTCGGCGACCAGCTCCGCCTGGCGCTTCTCGGCCTGTTTGGCCGCCAGCGCCGCCTGCTCCTCGGTCACCTTCTGGGCAGCCTTGGCCTGCGAGAGAGGCCCGGCCTGATCGGCTTCCGCCTGGGCCGCCTGGACCTCGGCCCGTGCGCCGGCCTGCTTGATCTCGGAATCCCTCGTGAACCCGGCCTTCTGGGCGTTCGCCTCCTGCTCTCGTTCCGTGGCGGCCTGGTCCGCCTGGGCCTGAGCGATGCGGGCGTTCTTCTCCACTTCGGCGATGTGCGGCGCGGCGAGGTTCTTGATGTAGCCCGAGGGGTCGCCCACCTCTTGGATCTGGAAGGCGTCGACGACGAGACCGAGTTTCTCCATCTCGTCGGACGACGCAGACTTCACCTCCTGCGCCAGGCTGTTGCGGTCCGTGATGATCTTCTCGACGGTGAGGCTGCCCACGATCGACCGCAGGTGACCGGCCAGGATCTGGCCCACCAGGGACTCCATCTGGTCCTGCTGGTCGAGGAACCGACGGGCGGCGTTGGCGATGGACTGAAAGTCGTCAGCGACCTTGAACACCGCGACCGCCTGGACGGTCAGTGGGATGCCTTGGCCCGTGACACAGCTCTCCTCGAGCTCGGCCTCGTAGAGATCGAGGGACAAGATGCGGGCGCGGGACCGCCAAGGGGCGACGAAGGTGCCGTGGCCGGTGACGATCCGGAACTGGGCGCCGTCGGCGCCACCCTTGGCACCGGAGATGACGAGCGCTTGGTTGGGCTCGGGGATTCGGTAGAACAGCATGATGTCGGACCCTTCTCAAAAAGAAGACAATCAATACCCAGCAGCGGTAACCAAGATTGTGCGAGGACCCGTCTGTTCAACGACGACAGCGCGGGCATTCTTGGTCAGGGCTTCATTGCCTTGTGTATAGGCCGTGAAGGCCTCGGATCCACCTCGGACGCTCAAGATGACTTCCCCGGATCCATCAGTGGGTATCGGAATCGAGACACGCCCCACCATGCCGGTCAAGTCATCGTCAATCATCGAAGTGCCGAGCTCCTCAACGTCACTGCCAGCAGTGTATGCACGAGGCTCCGATTCCTGGCCTCGGCCTCTGGTCCGATCGTATCTGCCGGCGAGGGGCTCCGAGCCGCCCTACGACGTCGTCGGAGGGGAGGTTGTCATCGTGGCGCCGGGGGGCAGCTCGAACAGCGAGTCCGGCGGCGACGGCGAATAGCTCTTGAGCTCGAAGCTGGTCGAGTCCGACGCCACCTGGACGAAACCCAGGATGCCTTGAGCGGTCGTGCAAATCGTGCTCGTGCCCACCACCCCCGAAGCCTGGAAGTCGACGCACTGCATGGCGAACCCGTTCACCGTCATGGTCGACGATGTGACCTTGTCGCCGGCCAGCCCGGCCGCGAGGGAGAAGTCCTTGAGGAACGCGGTCCAATGTGACGGGGTGTAGAGATCGAAGATCTTGTTCTCGGCCGCGGCGTCGGCTGTTCCCAATTTCTGACACGTCGGCCCCGAGCTCGAGCCACCAGAAGCAGAGCAGGAGTACTCCCCGGACGTATTCACGATGATGTGCACACTGCTGGTGCTGGTCCCTGTGGGGGTCTCTTCGAAGGCGAGGCCCTCCGGCGGCTCGACGGCGTACACCACCGTCGCGGGCGAACCGCCCGTGGTCACGTAGGTCGCTTCGAACGTCGCCCCCTGGCTGGAGTTGATCTTGTTGTTGAAGGCATCGATCGTGGCCTTGTTTCCCCTCACGTCGTGCGCGACCTTCTTGACCGCGTTCACGACTCCGCACCCGGTGAGCGCGAATCCGCCCAACACGACCACGGCAGCGATTGCGCGCGCGCTCCGACGGCCGATGTGGGTCTCGAATCGGTCGGTGTTCCGGGTCATTGCTCGGCCTCCCGGGCGATACGCCGTGGAGCCCGGCGGGTTCAGGAAGCTCCACAGCAAGGTTACGACATCCACGATTCTTCTGGCTGCACCAGGGATCGCATGCTCCGGAGCAGCTCCGGAGGAGCCGGGACCAAAGACGTTGTAACGCGTTTGCAAAGTCCCTCCCTCTGGCCCCGGATCGGTCGGCGGGTCCATGATGTGCAGTGGTGCTGCTTCCTCACCCCGACGGAGTCCGCCGACAGTGGTTCAGCGATGCGCGCGACGACGGACGACGGATGGAGGTCTCGTGGCACTCCCAAGAGGGACTGGTCATCGTCAGCCTCTGGCACGGCTCGATCTGTCGGGCGACCTTCCGACTGCCGGCCGACCAAGCGCCTGCTCTGATCCAGATCCTCGAAGACGGGGCCAATGACGCGGAGCAGGAGACGGGTTCGCCTGTTGCACCGGCCCAGCCATCGCTGTTCGACATGGGGCGGGATCGACTCAAGAGACACGTCGCCGAGATCGTCACCCTGGAGGGGCGCCAGAAAGCGGTAGTCGCGTCTGGACCCTTCCCCGGACGTGCCCGGCACCAGCGATACTGAGGGCATGGACGGGCCCAGCCCACACGATCCCTATTACCGCGACGACCTGGCGCGCATCCACCATCTCGGGTTCGGATTTCATGCCGATGCTTGTGCTCCGGGGATCCTCGAGCGCTTGGCTCCCGTCCGCGACCGCAACGGTCTCGTGGTCGAGATCGGATGTGGCAGCGGCCTGCTGACCCGGCACCTGGTGGATGCGGGGCACAGGGTGATCGCCACGGACGCGTCGAGCGCCATGCTCGAGTTGGCCCGGCACCATGCAACCGGCGCCGAGGACATCCGACTACTGCGCCTCCCCGACGACGCTGTCCCCGCCGCCGACGCCATCGTGTCTGTGGGGCATGTCCTGAGCTATCTCGACGACGGGGATTCGGTCGAGCGGGCCCTGGCGGCGTTGGCGGGTGCACTGCGGCCCGGCGGCATACTCGCCATCGACCTGTGCGACCTCGAGTACGGCCGCTATCGACAAGGGGCACCGACATTGGTGCGGCGGGGCGACGGGTGGGTGATCGTGACCGAACTCTCGACCCCGTCCCCCAACCGCTTCGTCCGGGAGATGACGACTTTTCTCAGGAACCCTGACGACTTGTGGCGACGCGACGATGAGACCCACGACAACGTCCTGGTCGACACGGCCCGCGTCCCGACGATCCTGGCCGAGCACGGGGTGGACGCTTCGATCCTGGCATCGTTCGGAACCGAGACGCTGCCCGTGGGCCTCGTGACCGTCATCGGCCACCGGCCTCGGTAGGACCCGGTCGTCGCATTAGCGCCCAGGGCGCGAGTAGGCCACGATCGCGCCATGCGCATCCTCTCCCTTCTGCCGTCGGCCACCGAGATCGTCTACGCCCTGGGTCTGCAGGACGACCTGGTGGGTGTGACCCACGAATGCGACTGGCCCCCTGCGGCCCGCGCCAAACGATCGGTGTCGTTCTCCACGCTTCCCGCCGCGTCCGAGCCGGCCGAGGTGGACCGCCTCGTCAGCGCGAGCATCGGCGGAGGTGAACCGATTTACCGGCTGGACAACGAGGCGGTCCGAGAGCTTCGTCCCGACCTCGTGCTCACCCAGGACCTGTGTGCGGTGTGCGCCGTGCCCTCCGGACACGTGAACGAGGCGCTCGAAGTCCTGGGGTGTCGCGCCGAGGTCCTCTCCATGGACCCCAGCTCGCTGGGGGAGGTGCTCGACTGCCTCGTCCAGGTCGGTACCGCCACGGGGACGGCGTCGGTGGCCGCCGAGCTCGTCGATGTCCTACGGGGCAGGCTGGACGCGGTCGCCGACAGCGTGGCCGGGAGGGACGAGCCCCGGACGTTTGCGCTGGAGTGGTCCGATCCTCCCTTCAACGGCGGCCACTGGGTCCCCGAAATGATCGATCTCGCCGGGGGCGAGGCCGTCCTGGCCAGCCGGGGCACCCCGTCGGTACGGGTCACCTGGGAGCAGATCGTCTCGGCCTCGCCCGAAGTGGTCGTCTTCATGCCGTGCGGATACGACCTGGAAGCCGCCGCCCTCGAAGCGACCCCGCTGTTGGGCCGGGCCGAGCTGGCGGGAGTGGAGGCGTTCTTCGCCGTCGACGCCAGTTCGTACTTCTCACGCCCGGGACCCCGACTCGTCGACGGCGTGGAGATCCTGGCGTCGGCGCTTCATCCCGGGGCCGTCCCCGAGAGCCCGCCGGGGACGATGCGTCGCCTTCGGTAGCTGCGGCGGCGGGGCTCACTCCAGCGCGATCGGGGCCATCGATTGAACCCCAGGTACTCTCGCCCTGTCGGTCTGTTCGAAGGAGAGCGCTGCGATGACCACCGCTGCCGGAACCCTCGCCTACGATCCCCTCGACCCCGACCTGTGGCGCGACCCCTACCCGACCTACGAGCGCCTCCGCGATGAGGACCCGGTCCATCACGTGGAGAAGCGAAGATTCTGGGTCTTGTCGCGTTTCGCGGACGTCATGGCGGCGGCATGTGACACCGCGACCTTCTCCTCCGCGCAGGGCCTGACCTTCGAAGAGGACGAGATCGCCAAGCTCGGGCTCATGCCCACCCTGGTCATGATGGACCGACCGCGCCACACCCTCTACCGCCGATTGGTCAACGCCATGTTCACGCCTCGGGCCGTCGCCGAGCGTGAGGAGTCCGTGCGACGGTTCACGCGGTCGTGCATCGAACGTATCGTCGACATGGGGGACGCCGACTTCGTCTCCGAAGTCGCCACACCGGTCCCCTCGTTCGTCGTCGCGGACTACCTCGGAGTCCCCGAAAGTGACCGGACCACGTTCGGCACTTGGAGCAGTGCCATCGTCCAGGCCAACGCCAGCGGGAACGTGCTCTCGGCCGGCCAGGCCGTCGGAGAGCTCTACGGGTACTTCACCGAGCTGGCGGAGGCCAAGAGGGGCCGGTCCTCCCCCGACATGATCTCGGTGCTCCTCGAGTCCGAGATCGACGGCCGTCCGGTGAGCCTCGAAGAGATCCTGGGGTTCTGCTTCGTCATGATCGCCGGCGGCAACGACACCGCCGCGGGATTGATCGGGGGAACCGCCGCCCTGCTCAGCGAACACCGTGACCAGCGCCGGCTCCTCTCCGCTGACGCGGGACTCGTCACCGGGGCCGTCGAGGAGCTCTTGCGGTTCCTCTCCCCCGTCCAAGGGCTGTCGCGCACCACCACGACGGACGTAACCGTGGGTCCCGCCGAGGGGGCGGTCCGGATCCCGGCCGGTCACAAGGTGCACCTGCTGTTCGCATCAGCCAACCGCGACCCCCGCGAGTTCGGCCCCGATGCGGGCAGCCTGGACGTCACCCGCACCGTGGCTCGTACTCTGGCGTTCAGCTCCGGGCCCCATCACTGTCTGGGAGCCGCCGCGGCCCGGCTCGAAGGCCGGGTGGTCATCGAGGAACTGCTCCGGATGGCGCCCGATTTCGTGGCGGACAGCGCCGCAGGCCGTTACGCACCGGGACCGTTCACCCGCCGGTTCGAATACCTGCCCATCCGAGCCGAGCAGTGACCGTCCCAGACCGAGCGCGCGGTCACTCTTCGGGATAGGTCGAGCGCCATACTTGTGAGGTGGAACTGCTTCCGGCCGGGGCTCGTACGCCGCCTCGACCCCCTCGCCCGCCGGCCCCTCCCACGACCGCCTGGGGCGACGGTCCCCGCCAGGGTCCGAGGTCGATACTCCAGCCTCGAGCTCGGAGGCGCAGCCTCGACCTGTTGCGCGACTCGATCCTCGAGATGAGACAGGTCGCATGGCCGGTTCGGGGTTCGACCGTGCGCAACACCGGTGTCGGCATCGCCGCCATCCTGGCCGTCGGGACCATGACGGCGGTCCTCGACGTCACCTTTGGACACGGCGTCGCATCGCTCTTGCGGTAGGGCAACGCCGCACCCCTCACAGTTGTCTGAATCTCGGGATCGCCCACACGCCCTCCCGTCATCCCAGATGAATCGCCTGGTCACGGCCCTTATTCAAGGCCGTCGGGCTCGGGGACAACGAGCGGGAAGCGTCACAATTATCACGTAGGGTGTTTACAAGACCACGTATTCGGGCAAAAGTGACCTCAACAGCCACAACCCGATTGGCTCGTCCTCGCCGGAGCATGGGCGGGGAGTCGGGCCCTCGGCCTGCCAGGGGCAGGCCCGAGCGATTCGCACTCACCACAGGGGGATTCATGTCCAGAACATGGCGCATGGCAAAGATCGCCACTTTGGCGACACTGGCGGTGGTCCTGCTCTCCGGCGGCGTCGCGTCGGCAACGACGTTGCGTGCGTCAGGTGGGTTCTCGACCGGCACCGGCCACCATGGCCGTCACCATCACCACGCCGCACCGACGGGCGTCTTCGGGACGGTGGCATCGGTGGACGGGACGAGCACAGCGGGCACCTGTGGGGTGGCGGCCGCGGCCGGAACGTTCACCTTGAACGGCGCCCACGCCACGACCTTCACCGTCGACGTGAGCACCACGACGACCTTCTCCGAGCACGGCGTGACCGCCCCGACGTTCGCCAACGTCTGTGTGGGTGAGAAGGCGGGTGCCTTGGGCCTGATCTCGAGCGGCACCGTGACAGCCACGAGCGTGTTCGTCGTTGCGCCCCCGACGCCCAAGCCCCATGCTGTCTTCGGCACGTTGGCATCGGTGAACGGGACGAGCACCACCGGGACCTGTGGGGTGGCGGCCGCGGCCGGAACGTTCACCTTGAACGGCGCCCACGCCACGACCTTCACCGTCGACGTGAGCACCACGACGACCTTCTCCGAGCACGGCGTGACCGCCCCGACGTTCGCCAACGTCTGTGTGGGTGAGAAGGCGGGTGCCTTGGGCCTGATCTCGAGCGGCACCGTGACAGCCACGAGCGTGTTCGTCGTTGCGCCCCCGACGCCCTCGACGTTCAAGCCCCATTCGGTGTTCGGGAGCCCGAGAGGATCAGGGCCCGGAGGGTCGCCAGACGTGTCGAAGCCCACGGGCCACACCACGAACAACCACGGCAGGCTCGGGTCGGGGGCACCGACGAACGGGCCGCAGCGCTTCGGCCACGGCTCGGGTCACCACTCGCACTAGTAGCCCGAACAACACCAGATATCGCCCGTGGCCGTGGGCGCGTGCCACGAGGGCACCAACGGATCGATCTCTGGACTACGAACAGCCGCTCGTCGTCCCGCAGCTCGTGCACAGGTAGCAGGAACCCGCTCGCTGCATGACCATCCCGCACTGGTAGCACAGCGGCGCGTTGCTCTGCTCGGCCCGTGCCGTCGCCGAGCCCGAGGTCGAAGGTGACGCCGTCCGATACACCGCCGAGGACCGGTCGCTGCTTCCCGTCGATGGCACGGAGCTGATCCCCAAGTCCTCGACCAGGTCCTGTTCAGGTGTGGCAGCTTCTTCCACACCGGGCAGGGTCGGCTGCATGCGCTCCCCCGTCGACAGCACACCGAGCTCCTCGCGCTCGCTGAGCGGCAGGTAGTCCACTGCCAGCCGGCGGAAGATGTAGTCGACAAGACTGGTGGCGATGCGCAGATCCGGGTCGTCGGTGATCCCCGCCGGCTCGAACCGCATGCTCGTGTACTTGCGGACGTACGTCGCGAGAGGCACTCCGTGCTGCAGGCCCAGGCTGACCGAAATCGAGAAGGCGTCCATGATCCCCGCCAGGGTCGAACCCTGCTTGGAGACCTTCATGAACACTTCACCGGGACGGCCATCGTCGTACTCACCGACGGTCACGTACCCCTCGCAGTCGGCCACTCGGAAGGCGAAGGTGCTGGACTTGCGCCGCCGGGGCAGGCGCTCCCGCACCGCTCCCACCACCACCGTGTCGTGCGCCCGGCCCTGCTCGTGGGCAAGGGCTACCTCGAGCTCGGCGATCTTGGCCGCGGCGGCGCGGTCACGGGCTTCGGCGTCGGATCCGGGCGGAGCAAAGTCGCCCCCCTCGCCCACCCCAGCGCCGGCCTTCTTGGTGGTGGAGAGGGGTTGGCCGACCTTGCAGTTGTCGCGGTAGACGGCGACGGCCTTGATCCCCAGGCGCCAGGCGTCGAGGTGCAGCTGCTCGATGTCCTCGACGGTGACGTCCTCGGGCAGGTTCACCGTGTTGTGGTTGACGATCCCGTTGGCGACGAAGGCGTGCGTGTAAGGCACCGACACGTCGAATACCTCGCGTGCGCCGGCATCGTCCACAGATTCCACGGAGCTGAAGTGAAGGTTGTCGTCGAGAACCTGCTGCAGCCATTCGGGAAGGGTGACACCCTCGATGCGGGCCACCCGTTCGACCGTCTCCCGGCTGACGAACCTGGTTCGGCGATCGGCCAGGAGATTGAACTCAGTCCGGAGAAAGACGCCGAGCTCGTTGCGCCGCCGATAGGGAACGAGCGCATAGAGCTCGCCTGGCGTAATCCCCGGCACCACGTCAGCGGTGTTGTGACGCGTCGTCGTGATGCCGACCGCCATGCGGGCCGCCGCTGCCGACTTGTGGGCCTCGAGGAAGGGGACGAGCTCGACCATCTTCTTGGCGTGGACACCCGCGGCATAGACCTCGTCGTAGGTCTTGCCGTTGAGCTTGTTGAACTTGCTGATCCGGCCGTGCACGACGCCCAGGTTCGTCAGAACCGCCTGAAGATCATCGAGGAGCGCCGGCGCATCGAGGCAGATCGCCCATTTCGTCATCGTTGCGTCACTGGTGTAGGCGTCGAGGGCGAGACCCTGGAGGAACGAGATGACGAGCTCCCGGGGGGAACGGAGGACCGCATCGGGGATCCGCTTGGCCGAGGCCCGTGCGCCGCATCCCAGGTACTCGAAGAACTCGACGATCGTCTTCGAGGAGATCTCGACGCTCGGGCAACGGTCCGCGGGACGGCGGATCTCGGCATCGACGTCGAAGCACACTCGAGCGGCCTCAGCGATCTCCTCCAGAACGGCGACCTCGGAGTTCGTGATCACAATGGTCCAGTTGGACCGCTTGGTGCAGCCCTGCGATGCGTAGGCACCGAGAAGGAACGCCAGCGAGTCCGTCATCTCGTCGGGGATCCGGACCGTCTTCTGCGAAGTCCGCGGGGGCGCCGGGGTGAAGTCGTCGAAGCGAGCGGGTAGTTCCGACCACAATTCGTCCCCGTACTTCGAGGCCACGTAGTCGCCCGGTTCGATCTCGTCGAGTCGCTTCCAGTCGAGTCCCGTCGCTCCTGCGGTCAGCACCCGGTGGTTCGGGGTTCCCGTGACGGCGTGGCCGGAACGCAGTACCACCCGTCGTACCGGGCGGACACCGCCGTAGTAGAAGGCGTCGGTCTTGTGGATGCCACCGATCGACGCCACGGCGAGGATCTCGTCACGGAAGCTGTCGGGGCTCTCACCCTGGTGCAGGCCACCGATGCGGATCAACCCGTCGGCGGTGGCAAGAAGGGTGTCGCCCACGACGCACTTGCTGATGGCGCCGCTAATGAATGGTTGGACAGCACCCATCATCCGGACGTGCCCGGTGTAGTGGATCGTGTTGTCGCCCATCGAGCATGCGAACACAGCCAGGTGATCACTCGCCAGGTGCGGGGCTCCCACGATCGACTTGTGCTCGTCAATGTAGGAGACGATGTCGTCGACCTGCTCGGGCATGTAGCCGAGCCTCGCCAGCGCACGGGGAACCGTCTGGTTGACGATGGACATCGTCCCACCACCGACGAGCTTCTTGGTCTTCACGAGGCCGAGGTCGGGCTCGACACCGGTGGTGTCACAGTCGAGCATCAGAGCGATCGTCCCGGTCGGGGCGAGGACGCTGGCCTGGGAGTTGCGCACCCCGAACTGCTCTCCGAGCTCGACGGCGTCGTCCCACGCTTCCTGAGCGGCGGAGAGCAGTTCCATGGGAACGAGCTCCTCGTCGATCTTGGCAACCTCGGCGCGGTGCATCTGCAGCACATTGAGCATCGCGTCTCGGTCGGCGTGGAAGCCGGCGAAGGGACCCATCCGTGACGCCGTCCGGGCGGACACGGCGTAGGCGTGGCCCGTCATGAGGGCGGTGATCGATGCGGCCCAGGCCCGACCCTCGTCGGAGTCATAGGGGAGGCCCTGCGCCATGAGGAGGGCACCCAGGTTGGCGAACCCGAGGCCGAGCTCACGGTACCGACGCGAGTTCTCGGCGATCTTCTCGGTCGGGTAGTCGGCATTGCCGACCAAGATCTCCTGCGCCGTGAATACGACGTCCACGGTGGCGTTGAAGCTCTCGGCGTCGAAGCTGTCGTCCTCGCGCAGGTACTTGAGCAGGTTGATCGAGGCCAGATTGCAGGCACTGTTGTCGATATGCATATATTCGCTACAAGGATTACTTCCGTTGATCCGGCCGGCGTTGGGGGCGGTGTGCCAGCGGTTGATGGTCGTGTCGAACTGCATTCCTGGGTCCGCACACTCCCAGGCGGCGTGGGCGATCTGCCGGAACAGGTCACGAGCCTTGACGATACGGACGGCCGAGCCGTCGGTGCGGGCCGTGAGGGCCCAGTCGGCATCATCGAGGACAGCCTGCATGAACTCGTCGGTCACGCGCACCGAGTTGTTGGCGTTCTGGTACTGAATGGAGAAGGAGTCGGATCCGTCGAGGTCCATGTCGAACCCGCCGTCGCGAAGGACCCGCGCCTTGCGCTCCTCGAGCGCCTTGCACCAGATGAAGTCCTCGATGTCGGGGTGGTCGTCGTTGAGGATGACCATCTTGGCGGCCCGGCGGGTCTTGCCACCCGACTTGATCGTCCCGGCCGAGGCGTCGGCCCCGCGCATGAAGGACACCGGGCCAGAGGCCGTACCGCCTCCTTGGAGCCTCTCGACCGATGCCCGGATGCTCGACAGGTTGACACCGGCGCCCGATCCACCTTTGAAGATGACGCCTTCCTCGCGGTACCAGTTGAGGATCGAGTCCATCGAGTCGTCGACGGCAAGGATGAAGCAGTTGTGGACGCGGATACCAGCGCTCAGATATTCGCCACTGTCGGTCTGGATGTCGTAGACGTCCATCTCCTCGAGCTCTTCGACGCGGTCGATAGGGAGAAGTGTGGTGGGTTCCGTGGTCTCCGGTGAATCGATCTCACCCGTCCCGAAGGAGTCGACGCGGCACCACTGGAGCGTGTCACCGGGACGGAGCTCACCCGCCGGAACGAATTCGCCGTAGTTCTCGTCACTGCACTTCCACACCAGGTGGTCAGCCGTGACCTCCAGCTCGTGTCCCGCCTTGGTGACGATGCGGAGGACCCTCTTCTTTCCGTTGTGCTTCACGGCCACGACCCGCGTCAATCCAAATGCGTCGAAGACCTTCGCCCCGACGGCGTTCTCCTCGACGAGCCGGCCGATGGGTACCAGGCCTTCGGGGGTACTCACCAAGGCGTGGTACGGCTGGCACGCGCTGGCCTGCTGCGGGACACCTTTCACGCCGATGTTGAACCACACCGGGGAGTTGAAAGCGGCGCGCTGGTTCACGATGATGTGCTTGAGCTCGTCGCTGAAGGTGTGCGCCTCGGCGTCGTCCTCGAAGTAGCCGTCCTTGATGCCCCAGGCGGTGATGGTGTCCACCACGCGGTCGGCCACCTGCTTCAGCGAGGTCTCGCGCTCGCCGGTGCCCGGCGTCCCCCGGAAGTACTTCTGGGCCAGGATGTTGGTGGCGTTGAGGCTCCAGGTGACAGGAACCTCGACCTCGAGCTGCTCGAAGGCAATGCTGCCGTCGCGGTAGTCGGTGATGCGCGAATCGCGCCGGTCCCATGCGAGCTCGTCGTAGGGGTGGACCCCTTCGGTGGTGAAGTGCCGCCGGATGCCGATAGCGGTCCGCTGCGGGGCGATTGCCATGTTCGTTGGTCCCTTTCCTTGGTTCCCAGCGTAGGTGTCGGCCCCTGGGAGAAGAACAGGACCCCCCGGCCCTCCTCCCCCCTAGACCACAACATGTTGTGGTCTCCCCTGAAGGGCCTACCAGATGCAGGGGCCATTACAGCACTGTAGTTACGAGGGTGTCAACGGGATCGGTCCGGCGTCAGCCCTGGTCGCGACCCGTTCGCGAAGGTTTGCACCCGTGGCCCTCGGAGGCGGAGGCTGGGGCCCCACCGGGTCGTGCCTGGGGGTCCGGATAGGGTCCCCGACCGTGGCCTGCGTGATCGCCATCGATGCGGGGACGACCGGCGTCCGGGCCCTCGCCGTCGACGAGTCCGGGGCCGTCATTGACGTCTCGTACCGCGAGCTGACCCAGTACTACCCCCGCCCGGGATGGGTCGAGCACGACCCCGCCGAGATCTGGGACGCGGTGGTGATCACGGTGGCCGAGGTGGCCGGGCGCCGGCACGCGGCCGGCGACGCGGTGGCGGCCATCGGCATCACCAACCAGCGCGAGACCGTGGTCGCCTGGGACCGGGCCACGGGGCAGCCGCTGCACCGAGCCATCGTGTGGCAGGACCGGCGCACGGCCGAGCGCTGCGACGAGCTGCGCGCCGAGGGCCATCTTCCCGTGGTGCGCGCCCGCACCGGCCTGGTCCTCGACCCGTACTTCTCGGGCACGAAGATGGAGTGGCTGCTCGGCCCCGGCGGCGTGAAGGCCACCGACGACCTGGTGCTCGGGACGGTCGATGCCTGGTTGATCTGGAACCTCACCGGGGGCACCGATGGCGGGGCGGTCGTGACCGATGCCACCAACGCCGTCGCGCACGTTGCTTTATGACATACGCGAGCGGTGCTGGTCCGACGAGCTGTGCGACATGTTGGGTGTGCCCCGTGCCGCGCTCCCCGAAGTGCGTCCCTCGTGCGGTCGTTTGGGTGTGGTGCGCGGTGTGCTCGGCGCCCAGGCGCCCGCCACCGCCGGCGTGCCCGTGAGCGGGGTGGCCGGGGACCAACAGGCCGCCCTCTTCGGCCAGGCCTGTGTGTCACCGGGTATGGCCAAGGTGACCTATGGGACGGGGAGCTTCGTGCTGCTCAACGTCGGTGCGGAGTGCCCGCCGCCTTCCGATGGCCTCCTCACCACGGTGGCGTGGGACCTGGGCGAGCACGGCGGCTCGTCACCGGTGGCCTACGCGCTCGAGGGCGCGGTGTTCGTCACGGGCGCGGCGATCCAATGGCTCCGCGACGGGCTCGGCCTCATCGACGAGTCGGCCGCCATCGGACCGCTGGCCGAGCAGGTCGACGACAGCGAGGGCGTCTTCGTGGTGCCGGCTTTCACCGGGCTCGGCAGCCCGTGGTGGGACCCCTACGCGCGAGGGACGATCACCGGTCTCACCCGAGGCGTGGGCGCCGCCCACATCGCCCGGGCCGTGATCGAGGCCATGGCGTACCAGGTGCGCGACGTAGTGGATGCCATGAAGAACGCTGGCGCGGAGCTCGCCGCGTTGCGCGTCGACGGTGGCGCGGCTGTCCTCGACCTGCTGTTGCAGATCCAAGCCGACCAATTGCGGGTGCCGGTGGAGCGTCCCACCACCACCGAGACGACCGCCTTGGGCGCCGCCACCTTGGCGGGGGTGGCCGAAGGCGTATGGGAGACGGTGGGCGACCTCGAGTCGATCTGGTCCCTCGAAGCCCGGTTCGATGCTCGGGCCACGGAGGTGGCGGCCGATCGTGCCTATGGGAGCTGGCGCCTCGCCGTCGAGCGCTCACTGGGGTGGGCCGTCCCGGAGCGCTGAGGTCGCCACCTCGCAGCGACGCGCCATGCCCGGCTCGACGCGACGTCGTTTTCGACGCACCTCTTCGTACGATGGCGGGGTGCTCCTGTTGTATGTCATCGGATTCGTGGCGGGGATGATCGCGGGCATTTCCCCCTGCATCTTGCCGGTCCTCCCCGTGGTCCTCGTGGCGGGCGCCACGGTGCCGACGACAGACGAGGCCAAGAGCGACACCGCCGACGGTGAGCCCGACCCCGAGTCACAACCGACCCGGACGCGCGTGCCGGCGGGGACGCGGGGCTCGGGCGACAGCCTCCGGGTGGCGGTGCGCCCCACCCGGTCGACCACCGTCCGGACCAGGTCGGCGCTCCAGGCCCGGACCCGGAGCTACCGCGCCTACGCGGTGGTGGCCGGGCTCGTCGTCAGCTTCAGCATCGTCACCCTGGTGGGGTCCTCCCTGCTGAGCGCGGTCGGGCTGCCCCAGGACTTCCTGCGCGACGCCGGGCTCGTCATCCTCGGCGTGGTGGCCGCCGGGCTCATCATCCCCCCGCTCGGGCATCTCCTCGAACAGCCCTTCGCCCGCGTGGCGCAGCGCCAACCCAACGGGAACGCCGGGGGGTTCGTCCTCGGGCTCGGGCTGGGCGCCCTCTTCGTCCCCTGCGCAGGTCCGGTGCTGACCGCCATCAGCGTGGTGAGCGCCAACCACCATGTGGGCCTGGCCTCGGTCGTGCTCACCTTCGACTTCGCTCTGGGCGCGGGGGTACCCCTGCTCGTGTTCGCGCTGGCGGGCCAGCGCGTCGCCGAACGCGTCTCGGGCTTCCGAGCCCATGCGGCGCGGGCCAGGCAGATCGGCGGCGTGGTGCTCCTGGCTATGACCCTCCTGATCGCGTTCAATGTCACCGACGGCCTGCAACGCGTCGTGCCCGGGTATACGACCGTCCTGCAGAACCACGTCGAAGGTGGGTCCTATGCCAAGAAAGAGCTGGCGTCGATCAAGCAAGAGAAGAGAACGGGAAAGCTCGGCAGCTGCGCTCCGGGCCTGTCGTCGCTCGAGGACTGCGGCGCCGCCCCGAACTTCCAGGGGATCGCGGCCTGGCTGAACACACCCGGCGACCGGCCCCTGTCGCTGGCGTCGCTCAAGGGCAAGGTCGTCCTGGTCGACTTCTGGACGTACTCGTGCATCAATTGCCAACGGTCGTTGCCCCACGTCGAGGCCTGGTACTCGAGATATCACAAGGACGGGCTCGAGGTCGTGGGCGTGCACACCCCGGAGTTCGCCTTCGAGCACGTCGTGTCGAACGTCTCGCAGGCTGCCAAACAGCTCGGCGTGAGGTACCCCATCGCCATCGACAACGACTACAAGACCTGGAACGCCTACCAGAACGAATCGTGGCCGGCCGAGTACTTGATCGACGCCACCGGTCAGGTCCGCCACGCCGAGTTCGGCGAGGGGGACTACGGCGCCACCGAGTCCCTCATCCGCACGCTCCTGACCGATGCCAACCCGAAGGTGGTCCTCCCGGGGCGTACCGACGTCCCCGACAAGACGCCCATGAGCGAGCAGACACCGGAGTCCTACCTCGGGTACAAGTACGGGTTGCCCAACTTCGACGGCACCTCCATCTCCGAGAACCAGCCCGCCGTCTACAAGTTCCCCGGTTCGCTTCCCCCCGACTACCTGGCGTTCGCCGGGACCTGGACGGTGGGAGCCGAAAAGATCACCGCCGGCGCCGATGCCCGCATCGAGCTGGCCTTCCAGGCCAATGACGTGTACCTGGTCCTCGGCGGGACCGGCACCATCAAGGCGACCGTGGGATCGCACACCAAGACCATCACGGTGTCGGGCATCCCCCGGCTCTACACGCTGGTGTCCTCGTCGGAGTTCGAATCGAACACCATCGTGCTCGACGTCTCGCCCGGTGTGGATGCCTACGACTTCACCTTCGGCTGACCAGGGCCAGACTTCACCGTCTAGCTTGGCGGGCAGCAACTCGACGCAGCGAGAGGGTGTCCCATGGTGGAAGATCTGGTCGATTCCCGGCGTAGCGAGCCGCCGTATGTGCTACCGGAGCGGGCCATGCTCGAAGGGTGGCTCGAGTTCCACCGGACCACGCTGCTCCTCAAGTGCGAGGGGTTGACCGATGCCGGTCGAAAGGCAAGGCCCATCCCTACCTCGAACCTGTCGCTGCACGGACTGGTCCGCCATATGGGGGAAGTGGAGCGCAGCTGGTTCCGAAGGACGCTGCTCAGTGATCCCGACACCCCGCCGATCTGGTACGACCCCGCCGTCGAGGACAGTGAGCTCGTGCCCCTCGAGGACGCAGACTGGGAGAGCGACCTCGCGACATGGCTCGAGGAGTGCGAGCGCAGCAGGGTGGCGGCCGCGGCGCGCTCCCTCGACGACACCGGGATCCGAGACGGCAAGCCCTGCTCGTTACGGTGGATCTACGTCCACATGATCGAGGAATACGCTCGACACAACGGCCACGCCGATCTCATCCGGGAGATGGTCGACGGAGCCGTCGGCTGGTAGTAGCCCCGGCGCCCCAACCCGGCTGCGTATCTGGTATCCCCCGACTATGCGCGCCCCCAAAAGGCCGCCAGTTGGAGCGTGGGTGCTTAGGGACCGTTCACCGCTCGTGAAGGATTCGCTTCAGATCCCAGCGGTGGTGGTAGGAGTCGTGAGCGTTGGACGCAACGACATCGGAGATCTCCATCGCGCCGCGTTCTGAGTGCATTACCACGAATCCGGGACGATCTGCCTCTTCAACAGCACGAAGCCAACTCTCAACCGCGATGCGGAGCGACCACTTCGCTCCCTGCAAAGCTACGTCGTTGTAGCGTCTGGCCTCGGCGAGCAAATTGTCGTGGTATGGGACGATGTGGGGGTCGGCCCCCCTTGCGACGGCGATCAGCCGCTCGGCCCAGATCCGAGTGTTATCAGTCATGTGAGCGACGTAGCCGGACACATTCCACCCGAGCACAGAAAGTTGCTCGACTCCAGTCGCGCCGGACACGAGTTCGTCGATCGAGTCAGGAATACTGCGCATCATCGAGGTCATTCCTGCTAGTCCAGTTGCCCACTTGAATCCACACTCGCGGCACGGATCGCCATAGAGCGGTGCGCCCCAATTGTCCATCTCAGAAGGATCCCACAGTGCGATTCGCGTCGGGGTGAGGCAAGGGGGCGGGTCTGTGTCCACCCCAGCAACCATGTCCCGAGGGCCGCAGAACACCGGGTCCGGGTCGTGGACAGGCCCGCACGGAAACCCCTGCGGGTGAGTACCGTGCGCCTCTTGCCCCGTCGCTAGAGAGATATCCGACCGCTCGGGATCAGCACTTCCAGGCGTTCAGGTCTGCACGTTTGGCGTCGACTACCCCGCGATTCGCGAAGGGCTCCGGGGACGACCGATGTGCTTTCCGTCAGTCTCTCCCGCGTGGTTGTCGCCAAGTGAACCCCGGTCCTCTGAGGTAACGACGACTACCGCTGACCGAGAATCATCTGAGTACATCTAAACAACGCCATCGTCCGACCCGTCGAATCGTTCTTGACAGTCGCATCCCAGACATGTGTCTGACGGCCGAGGTGAGCGGGGGTGCATTGACAAACCACTCTCTCGCCCATCCGAGCGGAGGACACAAAGTTGCTCTTGAGCTCTATGGTCGTGAATGTCTCATTGTCCGAGATGTTCGCACCGCATCCGATGGCGGCACACGTGTCGGCGAGTGCTACGACCGCTGGGGCGAAGAGGTATCCGGTCCCTGCGATGAGGTTCTCAGTCACGTCAATGTGCCCGATGACGAGGTCGGTAGCAGCGTGATCGAAGACGCAACCAAGCTGACCGGGCACTAGCCGGCGAAAGAACTCGGTCATCGCCCCGGCACGAGCCACCGCTTCGGCTGTCGGTTCACCGGTCACGCCGTCAGTCTTGTCTGCCATTGGACGGGATGCTCGGAGGTGCCCACCAGTAACAGCTGGCTTACGACCCTCCCGCCCTGCCTGGAGCAGGGGTGCCCAGGTCACCGCGTAGGTCGATGTTGTTTTGCCGACTGCGACGCAGGATCGCTCAGGGCCGTGATTTTGCGGACGGGTCGCCGTCAGCGGAGGGGACACTGCGTCGCCCGTTGTGGACGGGCGCTTTCATACCGAGTCGCACGGATCCCCGAAATCGCGTGGCCCCGACGGTGGAAGGCTTCCAGCCGGACGTCGACGGGTACCGGCACTTTATCGGACGGTCGAGCAAGGCCACTTTGAGCTCTGCCAGAATCGAACCGTGATAGCCAGCATGGTGACAGGACATTCGACGCGAAAGGAAGCAGGCTCATGCCCGACAACTCAGTAGGTGACTCTGGCTCCTCGATCGACAACCGTCACCTTCTGCTGGTCGGTGCCGGGCCGGGTCTTGGATTGGCCGTGGCTCGTCGCTTCGCCGACGGCGGCTATCGAGTGACCTTGGTGGCTCGCAGCACGGACGGACTCGGCGATCTCGCTAATAGCCTGGCTGACACCGGAGCCCAGATTGACACGATCGCGGCAGATGCCAGCGACCCTGAGCTCTGGGAGCTCGAATGGCTGAGCTCTACAACGAGCAGGGTGCACCCGGCCTCATCATCTACAACGCAGTCATGGGAGCTCCAGACAAGCTCCTGAACTCGAGCGTCGAGCACCTGCGGACGGCCTATGCGGTTGACGTCATCAGCGCCATCGTCGTGACGCAGGTCGCCGCCCCGGCCATGCGGGCGGCCGGCTCCGGCACCATCTTGGTGACGGGTGGCGGTTTCGCAGATCACCCGATCCCAGCCCTCGCGACCATTTCCCTCGGCAAAGCGGCGCTCCGATCCGCCGCCACCATGCTGGGAGCCGATTTGGAGCCGGATGGCATCCGCGTGGCGACATTGACGATCGCCGGGCAGATCGTTGCGGGTACCGCCTTCGATCCCGAGAACATCGCAAAGCACTACTGGGAGGTCGTCCATTCCGACGGTCCCTGGCAGGCGGAGTTTCGCTTCACCGGCGAGTAGAGGAAGTCACGAGGCGCGCTCCGGACCCGCCTCGCTCCACTCATTTGCCCGCCTGCTCGACCTTCCGCCCAGCGCAGTATCGCTGGGTCTAGGGAATACCGGATGGTCAGCCGTAGGGGCACAGACCGATCGGGATCTCCGGCGATGACCGTGCGACTTAGAACGCTAAATCGAGCCTCTCAGCCTGCTGGCGGGGTCCTGCCCAAAGCCGCCCGCCATGGCGAGACGTCGAGCCCCGGGTACTGGGCGGCCATTGCGCCCACCGTCGCCTCGTTCCAGTAAGCGTGTCCAGGCCGGGGAACACCGAACAAGGCCAACTCCTCCGGTGACTTGCCGACCGCAAACGAGCGGAAGGTGGCATCGCCGCCCAGCCGCGGAAAGGCGTCATAGCCGAACCAATCAGCCTGAGCCGGCCGGAAGGCAACCACGAGCACGAAGCGGGAGGCGTCGGAGCGGTGGAAGTCGGTGCCGCGGTGCCACACGTCGGAGCGGTACGCCAAGAGCGAGCCTCGGCGGCCGGTGGCGACGACCTCATGCTCGTAAAGCTCGTCGTAGGCGACCGCAGAACGGCTCCTCGGCACAAGCCGAGGCGGGGCGCAGTCCTTGTCGACGTCGGACAGGTACAGAAACGATTCCAGGTGCCAGAACCCAGGCTCCATTCGGGGAGGAAGAAGCGAGTGGTTGCCGTCCCGGTGCAAAGGCTGCTCGTAGTTGACTTCCCCCGCCCACTTACCCCACACCGCGGCCTGATAGATCCGCAGGTCGTCGTCGTTGAGGGCCAGACGGACGAACTCAATCAGCCGCGGATGCACTACGAGGTCATTCAAAGCTGGGCACCCTGGCTGTGGGAAGCCGCGCATACCGTTGAACTGCGTCGAGCGGAACTGGCGGCCCACCGGTGAGCCGTCACCGATGCCGGCACACCGGTTGTAGTCGGCGAAAGTGTCGGCGGCGAACAGGCGGTCCAGGTCGCCAGCTACCGCATCGACGTCGCGCCCAGGGACCAGCCCGTCAACGAGGGCCCAGCCTTCGCTCTGCCACTGGTGCGCCGCAGCGAGCAGGTTGTCTGCCACGGGGTCAAAGGTAGACGGGCAACTCACGCCAGAGATTGTTGCCCATTCGAGAGCCCTTAGGCGCCTGGCCTCTCAGCGTGGCGGGAGACACCAAAAGGGGGGGGCGAGGCCGAGAGGCCGATCGGGTCCCCGAGTACCGATCGACCTACTGCGCTCGTCAGATGCCGATCCGAAACGGCACATCCAGGGCTGGCTAGGGCCGCTCGTGGCAGCATCTTGACGTGCCAAAGCGCCGCGACGAACAGCTTGACGGGCACCGCCCTCCTCGCCCACAGCCCCCACTGCCGGAACATCAGGCCAGCGACGTCAATGGTGCAGGGATGACGCACGCCCAGCTTGTCGAAGCGCTTCGTGGCGTCGACGGGCTGGTGGATGTGACGGGTGGCCAAACGGACCGACCGAACTTCCACTTGCGTCACAAGCCATTCCTTCACTTCCACGTCGACGCAGCGAGCGGCGGGGTCTATGCCGACGTGAAGCTGGGAGGCGGTCCCACCGCCGACTTCGAGCCTGTGTGGGCATCCACGGCTGCCGAGCGCATAGCGCTACTTCGTCGGGTCCTCAGACATGCCCGACGCGCGAGTCGCCGCTGAGCCTCCCGCGTCGCACGGGATCGCTCGGACGGTAACCGCACTGGCAACATACTGACCCCATCGGTACTGCCGGGTGCAGGTCGGCCTCAAACGGGAGTAGCGGAGCGGCCTCTGGGGGTCGGTAACACCCGCTTCAGTGACGTACGGGATCCCCGAGTATCGTGCGCCTCACCGGCGTTCCCACCCGGAGGAGATCACCAGATGGCGGCAACGCTGAAGTTGACGCATAAGGCAATCGGGGCAGAGGTCCGTCGCGGCACATACGATGTCTTGGTCGATGGTCAGCAGGTCGGGTCGGTCGAAATGAACAACACGATCGAGACATCAATCGGGGCTGGACATCACACCCTGCAAGTCCGCAACGGCCGAAACTCGAGCCGAACTCTGACCTTCGACGCGATCGAGGGCCAGGTCGTCGCCTTCCGATGCACCGGAAAGAGGTTCTTGCCGATCTTTCTCGTCTCGTTCGTCGTGCCACGCCTGGCGCTCTCGCTCCGTCCGGAGAGGGGCGCATAGCACCCGGACCAGGGCGCCTGAATCTAGCCCCGGTGGCGTACGGGATCCCCGAATTTGCGCTACCGAGGCCGTCCTCGACCATGAGTTTCATGTCGACCGGGAACGGCACGTGCCGCCGGGTCCACTTGGACACACATCGGCGCGCATACCGGGCGATCGGCCCTCATAGAGGAGATTCGCGAGTTCCTGCTGATCGTCGGACACGTCTCTCCACTGGGAGAGCCTGCCGGAGGGCGGCCTGAAAGTGCTCACAGTCAAACGCGTTGGCGCTTCGGCAACCCAGGGCGTGGTCGATCTGATCAGCAAGGAGTGTCAGGTGCTGAGCTTGGTTGCGCAGCTCGTCGCGCTTTTGCGCTGCCAGCACCTTCCAGGTTGCGTCGCCCTTTGTTGCCAGGAGCGCTCTGATCTCCGCCAGGTTGAACCCGGCCTGCTGGCACAGGGCCACCATGGCCAACGTGTCGAGGACCTCCGGCTGGAATTGCCTGCGCAGGCCCTTTCGCTCGTGGCTGGCGATGATCCCCTGTCGCTCGTAGTAGCGCAGTGTCGAGGCGGCCATTCCCGAGAGGGCCGCCACCTCCCCAATATCGAGCTCGTTGGGCATTGACTTGAAGTCTACTTCAAGTGATTTCCTTGCTCCCATGGAAGACGCCGTTCACCCCTCGTCTCCGAGCACCCGCAGATCCGGAATCCGCTCAGCGAGCTGGGCCTTTCGTTCGATCTTGGGCCTCCGTCGGGCGCCGAGCGACGCGGTGTCATCTCCGTGCCCGGTGTCCCAGGCCTGGGTGCTGGAGACGTCCTTCGCACGCTGGCATGCGCGTCGCATCGTTCGCCACATGGACCTCCGACCTGGCATGAAGGTCCTTGACGTCGGTTGCGCGATCGGACGGTTCTCCCTGCCACTGGCAGAAGCGGTCGGGAGCGGCGGCAACATCGTCGCCCTGGATCTTCAACCCGAGATGTTGGATCGGCTCAGGGCGAACGCCGCTTCGGAGAACCGGTCCAACATCACCACCGAGCAGGGTGACACGACTTCCACCAGCCTCCCCTTCGCACGGTTCGATCGGGTCCTCACGGCAAGTGTGCTCGGTGAGATTCCTCAGAACCAACGGACTGAAGCATTGCGGAGAATCCGTCAGGCATTGAAGCCCGACGGACTCCTCCGCTGCTCCGGCGATCGAACAATTCGTTCGGGCATGCGGTCTGTCTCCCAAAAAGGTCACGCGGATATGGCCTGCATACCTCATGGCATGCCAGATGGACTGTGATTGAGGCATATGCACTCGGCACCCGGTGCCAGCAAGGACTAGAAATGGACATGGCGAACACCGAGATGTCCGAGTACTGGAACGGGCGCCCCGCCGATGTCTGGGTGACGGAGGCCGAGCACTTCGACGCGATGCTCGCCCCCTTCGGCCGTCGGCTCCTGATGGCCGCCGTCCTCGAGCCGGGCGAGCGAGTCCTGGACGTCGGGTGCGGCAACGGTGCCATCAGCCTGGAGGCAGCCCGAGCCGTAGGACCCGCCGGGCGAGTGACCGGCATCGACCTCTCGGCGCCCATGCTGGGGGTGGCCAGGGGGCGAGCTGCGGAGCAAGGGATCGACGTCGACTTCGTCCAGGGCGACGCTCAGACCGCCTCCTTCGACCCATCTTTCGACGTTGTCGTGAGCCGGTTCGGCGTCATGTTCTTCGACGAACCGGAGGTCGCTTTCGCCAACCTGGCAAAGGCAACCCGTCCGGGTGGTCGCCTGTGCTTCGTGTGCTGGCAGGAGATGTTCGCCAACGAGTGGATCGCGGTGCCCGCCATGGCGATGGTGGCCCATGTGGGGATCCCCGAGCTGTCCGAACCTGGCGCCCCCGGACCCTTCGCCCTGGCGGACCCCCAGCGGACGAGTGGCCTGCTTGAGTCCGCCGGGTGGTCGGAGGTCACCATCGAGGACCACAAGGACGGGATGCAGATGGGACGCGACCCCGAGGACGTCGTCGCCTTCATGCTCTCTGATGAGATGGGGCGCCGGGTGGTGGAGGGCAAGGACCCCGAGGCGGTGCAGGCGGGGACCGAGGCCACCCTCGAAGCGCTGCGACCGTACGCCACGCCCGAGGGTGTCGTGCTGGGCGGCGCCTGCTGGCTTGTGACCGCCCGCAAGGCGTAGCGCGCGACGGAGCATTGCCGCCCGGTTTGGCCTGGTAAGCCACCGAAGCTGGGTAGCGCAGACCGGTGCCTCCTGTCGGACTCGGAGGAAGACACCGGGAAGCGCATAGCCCCGAATATGAAATTCCTGGCCTGACCTCGCCGTTGCACTGGACTTCGGTCGGGAAGGGCACCTACCGGTCGGTCCTGCGGCCCACATTTTGCGAGTAGCCGATCGGAGGCCAGGAAGTTGAGCGCGCCTTGCGAGCCGCAACCAGGATGCGCCCGTCTTCTGACACCAAAGCGAACCTACCTTCCGGTGAGGGATCACCAATCACACCAGCGAGGAACGCTCTGCCGTTTGAGCTTCTAGGCAGTCTCCAGGTCAAAAGAGACGAAACTGCTTCGTCCGAATCGTTTTCGCTCACGATGGCAACCCGCCAATTATTCCCGATCCGGGACGTCACGCCGACGGCCCTTAGCGGTAATGCAACCTCGTTCGCGCTACGCATCACAGCGCTGCCGGCCCGATGGAGGACCGCGCAAAAGACGCCCCCGATGAGGAAACCAAAAGCAACCCCCGTAGCCGTAGCTCCAGCCAGACCGGCGTGCAAAGAGACGATGAAACCGATTCCTCCGAGGAGCACACTGAGTGACATGAGAGTTAGTGCTTTGGGGCCACCACGTCTGATCCACCGTATCTGTGCGGCCGTAGGGGGCGCCGGCCTGAAGATGGATGAGGTCAGGTCTATTCCGACCTGAGCCGCTCGTTCAGCGAACGATGCCTGACGCTTGAATTCGGAGAGTCCGTACTGTTCGCAGTAGTCGATGTCCGCATCGCTGGGACGCGGTTCCTCCTTGAAGACGGATACCGCCTTGCGGAACGAAAGCAACCTTGGAGCATTGTCTGCCTGGCTCTGAAGGAAGCTAGCCGACTCTGCCATGGGTCGGACATAGTGAAGCTGTAAGTCATATGCGTCATCGGGGGGAGGGCTCAAAGTCTTGGTGACTTCGAGAACCGCATTGAGCGAGTCAGAAAGACGCCGCAGATACCGCCTCCCGCCGCCGGGAAGAACAACCGACAGTCCCATCTTGGGTTTATGTTGGTTGGGAATCTCTCGCGCCCGCCGAACGTACTCCGTCTGGTCCACGGCCCCTATGATCCACCAAGAACCCTGAGTACTTGAAATGGGCTCTGCTGGCAATCAGCCAACCAGGCGATCATGCCGGTTTCCCAGGGTGCCTGACGAGACCAGTCCGACCCACCCAGGCCGTGCGGGATCCCCGAGTATGCGCTATCTGCGCCAGCCTTCGCGGTTGAGCCAGACCTGCGTCGTCAGTCACGTTGCGGACCGGGCTTGTTGGGCGGGAAGCAGTAAGCGGAACTCGGCCGCAAGCTGTTCCAACCGATCTCGCAGTTGCGAAACGTCAGGACCAGCTTGAAGCAGTGAGCGAGATGCACTCGGCATGACTCGATCTGGGCAGGAGGCAAAGACTCTTGCCACATCCTTGGGTGTCGCTCCCTGCGCTCCCACACCCGGGGCCAAGAACAGCGCGTGGGCGGCCCTGAGATCGAGCGTCGGCTTGATGTGCGTGGGCCCGACCACAGCGCCGATGGGACCCACTTCGCCGGGGGCGAGGGCGGTGTTCAGAGCACCGATCTCCTCCAACAACGCTGTCTCGACGCTCCGACCCGAGCCATCGACGGACGCTTGCACGGTTCGACCCTCGGGGTTTGACGACCGGGTCACGATGAGCAAGCAACTCCCCGCCTCGTGGGCACGCTTCACAAACGCATCCATCGCACCGAGACCCAGGTACGGATGGACCGTGAGGGCATCCACCTCGATGGGTGCTCCGGGTCCTAGATATGCCTCCGCATAGGCGACGTTGGTAGAGGCGACATCTCCACGCTTCGCATCCAAGATGACCAGGAGACCGGCGCTGCGGGCCTCGGCAACTAGTCGGCTGAGAGACCGGATGCCCCGCCAACCTTGGCGCTCATAGAACGCCGCCTGCGGCTTGATGAGCCCTACAGCCCCCGCTGCTGCTTCCATGGCAATGTCGACGAAGCGGTCGAGGCCTTCCGGCGAGTCGCCAACCCCCCACCGGTCGAGGAGTGGCCCAGAAGGGTCCAGCCCCCACACGAGCGGGCCCAGAACGGAGCGAGCTGTGGCAAAACGGGCGGCAAAGGAGTCGGCCACAGGGACAAGTCTGGCCTGCATACGACCAGTCCGGCCACTCCCAGGCCGGTCGGGGAAGCCCGGAGTCGGGCGCGTGACGCTCGGTCTACCAGTGCCGAGTCAGAGCGAAGGTGACCGAGTCGCCTCCGACCTGACCCGTCCGATTGCTATCGCTCAGCGACGCGAATACTCCGCGGGTCGCCGTCCGGCCCGGTTACCCGAATCCAGTGCAACTCGTCGGACAAAATAGAAAGACTCCGGGAGCGCATCTAAACAGGACGGACACTCCAAACTCCGGGGATTCTGGGGTCATAGGGTGCTTCGGGTTGATCCTGTCCTGTCCCGTCTCAATGAGGGCGCCGGAGCGGTGTAGTGCGACTCCTGGGCTATGAGCGGCGGGCAGGACGGGCCAGCCCGGTGGGCGTGGAGACCCTGTTTAAGGAATTCGGGACTGGCGAAGCCAGAGCCCTCTTAGTGATGTTCGGGACCTTGCGCATCACCGGCCGGCCGTGGATCGACATCGACCGCGAGCCGAGGAGGGCCTGTGAGCACATTGGGAGTCGATCTGGCCGTGCGGGCTGCGCACGTCGCCACCTTGAGCAACGACCGGGGAGAGGTGATCTGGTCGCGTCGGCGCTTTACGAGCCATCCGCATGACCTGGCGGCCCTGAGCGCGGCGGTTGGGCCTGCATCGGAGCTGACGGTGGTGATGGAGCCCACCCGCAGTGCGTGGGTGGTCGTGGCTGCACACTTCCGGGCCACCGGAGCCAAGGTGGTGATGATCGCCCCCGAGCAGTCGGCGGACCTGCGCAACTACTACAAGAAACACACCAAGAACGACCGACTCGACTCGCTCGTGCTGTCGCGTGTGCCGCTTCTTCATCCCGAGGGGCTCAACGAGGTGAGCGGGCTCGGACCCGCCGAGCCGCTCAAGCGAGCGGTGCGTCGGCGAGTTGACATCGTCGACCAGCGTCGGGCGTGCCACCAGCGCATCGATGCCATGTTGGACCTGTTGGGCCCCGCCTACAACGAGGCGCTCGGGAGCCGAGGGACGAAGACCTCGGCCGTGGTTCTCGAGCGCTATGGGAACCCGAAAACCCTACGTCGGCTGGGCCTTTCCCGGCTCACCGACCTGGTGAGAAAGACGAGCGCTGGCCATCTGGGTGCCGAGTACGCCACTGGGCTCCTCGAGGCGGCGACGCAAGCCATCACCTTGTGGAAAGGCGGAGGTCTCGACTTCGACGAGCTGGCCTGGGACCTCGCCCAGGGGGTTCGGCTCATCAATCAGCTCGATGTCGAGATCGAACGACTCGATGGTCGCATCGCCGAGCTCTACCAGTTGGCCGACCCCAAGGGCATCGTGCGCTCGGCGCCCGGTGTCGGCCCGGTGCTCTCGGCGGGGATCGCCGGGCGCCTGGGCGATGCGACGCGCTTCGCCAACCTGGCGGCGATTCGCTCGTTCTCGGGGATCGTGCCCGGTGTGAACCAGTCGGGGTTCACCGAGACCCGACCCGGCATCACCAAACAGGGAGACCCCGGTCTCCGGCGGGATCTGTTCCTCGCCGCCGAACTGGCTCGCCACCAGGATCCCCAGCTCGCCGCCAAGTACTACCGGCTGATCATGGAGCGCCGGCTGCATCACTACTCGGCGATCTGTCACCTGGCCACCACCCTCGTCACCCGGATCGCGGCATGCATGCGCTCGGGCCAGCTCTACGTGGTGCGAGATGTCGACGGCACCCCGGTCAACAGCGAAGAGGCCAGGGCGATCATCGCCACGCGCTACTCGATCCCAGCCGCAGCTCGCCGACGGTCTCGCATCCCTGACGCGGTGAGCGAGCCAACGAGATAGGGGTCACCATTGGCGCCCCGCGCTGGCTCGCTCAGCAGACGAGGCTACGCCCCTTGACGCGGTTAGGAATTTCATAGCCCCGATTCTGCGCTACCTGGCCTGACCTCGCCGTTGCACTGGACTTCGGTCGGGAACGGCACCCATCGGGTTGCCAACGCAGGTTATAGCCTTCGTCTGGAGGGAATGAACATGGCGGATGGAACTACAGAGAAAAGTTGTACCTGAGGGAAACCGCCCAGGTCTGTGGGCTCGATGGAAGGCGTGGCGCCAACGGGAACTGCTCAAGGAAGCGGATATTGCTGAAGCCGTCCGAGGGCATGAGATTGAAGACCAGCAGCGCTTTGCTGACACTGGATTTGAGAGAGGTACCCACGGCCCGTTCGGCCTAGCACCTTGATTGTTGAGGTCGAGCAGACGCATCAGCTATACCCGAGGTCCATCGGGTTCACTTGTCCCATTGATACCGTGCGCGTGACTCCCATGGCGGGTGAGCGGTACCGGCACGGCTCGCTCCGGCCCAGATCCATACTCGGTGCGAGCGGGATCCCCGATTAGGGGCGCCCTCGATCGAACTATGTCGATCTGCCACTCCGACGTGACTACCGGGCCAGATCCCCCTTCAAGGGCTTCGGTTGGGCGACCTAAGGAAATGGCGTAGTCGTGCCGATGATCATGGGAACTGCCGACGAAGGACTATCTCCCATGAGTGACAGGGCGCAGGAATCTGGTTGGTGGCTTGCCCTGGATGGCAAGTGGTATCCACCGGGGCAAGATATCGACAACGGCCCCGTGGTGTCTGCCTATGGGGGAGCATCGCAGCCCGGGTCAACGTTGCCGACACAGCACGATCTCGTCGACTTTGCCGTCGGTCCCGTAGCGGTAAGTCCGACGAAGGTTCGGGCACGAGACGTTCGTTCAACCGGGTTGATCTTGCTGGCGATCATGGTGCTCATAGGTGGCGTCGTCTTGGCCTACTCACTCGCTCACGGTTCGGGTAAGAACGCTATCGTTGGAGCTTCACCCAACGAGATGGCACGGCTCACTGCCCAAGCCGTCAAGCAGGCTGGTTCCGTGCAGGTCGTAACCACGATCCAACTGCAAGGGGGGACGGCGACCTACGTGAACGACACCGCGGATAAGTCCGGTAAGCAGGTGATCACTGCAGGCGGCGCCGAGGTGACTGCAATCGCCGCCAACGGGATCGTCTATGTCAACGCCAATCAGCGTGCCATGTCGAAGTTATTCCGAGCGCCTTCGGCTGCCGGGGAGAAGTATGCCAACAAGTGGCTCTTCTTCCCGTCGAGCAGCCAAGCCTACAAGACGATCGTTCAGACCCTAACGATCGGTTCACTCCTACAGCAGGTCACCCCGACGGGCCAAACGACCAAGCTCGGCCCTTCTGTTGTCAGGGGCCAGTCAGTGATCGGACTCCGAGGTCACCTTGCGGGTGGTCTGTTCGGCACCCTTTACATCGCAGATACTGGTTCGCCTCTTCCGGTCGAGGAAGTGAGCACGACCAATGGCGACGTTACGACATCGACCTTCAGCGCGTGGGGGGAACCGGTGAACGCCATCCCACCGACCGGTGCGATCCCAGGTAGCGAGACTGGCCTGTTCTAGGGAGACGTCCCCATGCCGGGTTCACGGTAACGCCGCCACCAACTCCCGCCGGGGGATGATCGGTATCGCTCCCAGGGTATCGATACAGGGCGCGTGGCGGCCTGGTCAGGGCGAGAAGCAAAGGCACGACCCGCCTGAGCCAAATCGAAATACAAATCGAGCGGTACCCCCGAGTACCGGTCGACCTACACCGCTCGCTGTACCTACCAAACGCCGATCGGGATCGGCACGTTTCGGACGACGATAAGGCGCGATTTAGTGTTGCGATGGAAGAGCAGGATCGACTCTGAGGACTCCACAGTTCCTTTTGTACTTGCGCAAAAGTGACGGGCGCATCCACTGGATTGGCTTGGGAAAGGTTGCGAGGAACTCGGCGGACTCTTCTTTGGTCATTCCATATTCCACCCCGCCCATGAGCCAAGATATGCCCTTGCGGGGCGCCTTCTTGGCCAGCTCGCCCGCGAGCCGCTCAGACTCATCATCTGGCATGTTGGGCTTGACCGGGTTCGACGGACAGGTTTGTTGTGTTGATCATGCCGCCTGACGGTCGGCGTTGTGGTGGATGAGTGCTTCGTATTTGGCGGGGCTCATGTAACCGAGCGAGCTGTGCAGACGACGCGTGTTGTACCAGCCTTCGATGTACTCGAAGATAGCGCGGCGAAGTCCCGCTCTCGTCGGCCAGGCCCGCATGTCGATGAGCTCGCGTTTGATGGTGGCGAAGAAGCTCTCGGCCACTGCGTTGTCCCAGCACTCGCCCTTGCGGCCGACCGAGAGCACGACGCCGTTGGTCCGGGCCAGCAGCGGCGTAGTCACCGCTCGTGTACTGGCATCCCCGGTCGGAGTGGAAGATGACGCCCTCTGGGGGTCGGCGCTGGACGAAGGCCATCTCCAGGGCCTCTTCGACGAGCTCGGTGCGCATGTGGTCGGCCAGCGCCCAGCCCACGACGCGTCGAGAGGCCAGGTCGATGACTGTGGCCAGGTAGGCCCAGCCTTCCCAGGTCGCGACGTAGGTGATGTCGCCGACATAGCGACGGTCGAGCTCTTCGCACGGCCCGAAGTGGCGTTGGATCAAGTCCTTGGCCGCCTCGGCTTCGGGATCGGCCACCGTCGTCGTGCGCCAGCGCTTCTTGGCCCGGCCCTCGAGGCCGGCCGCTCGCATGAGCCGCCGCACCCGCCACTTGCCGACCTCGACGCCTTCGTCAGCGAGGGCCTTGCGCACCCGCAGGTACCCATAGGTTCCGTTGGACTCGTCGTGGACCTCGTTGATCTTCTCGGTCAACTCGGCGTCGGCAACCTGGCGCTCCGAGGGGATGGCCTTCTTGCGCTCGTAGTAGGCGGACCGGGAGACCTCAAGCAGGCGACAGGCGCGCTTGGCGCCGTGACCTGCAGCTTCTTCCGCCTCGATGAACGGGTCCACCGTCATCGGGTCTCCCGGGCGAAGAAACTCGTTGCTCGCTTGAGCGTCTCGTTGTCGAGGCGCAGCTGGCGGTTTTCGTGGCGCAGGCGTGCCAGCTCGGCGCGCTCTTCTGTGCTCAGTCCGGGCCGCTCGCCGGCGTCAATCTCGGCTTGCTTCACCCAGCTGCGCACGTTCGTCTCTGTCAGGTCGAAGTCCCGAGCCACCTGGCCGATCGAGCGGTCACCGCGTCTGCAGTGCTCGACGATCTCGGCCTTGAACTCCGGGGTGAACGACCGGCGGGGACGGGGCTTCTTCCTCTCCATGGTGTCCATGATGGGCATCCTCTCTGGTGCTGTGCACCTGACGGTGGATGTCCGTCAAACCCGGAGAAGCCCATGTATTGGTTGAGCAGCGGAAAGAAGATCGGTTCCTCGTTGTCCAGGTGAGCCAGCATGTCACCTTTGAAGCGGCCCACGAGGACCCCGAGAGATTCAATGGTCTGGGTATCAGGGTGCCCATGCTTGAGGGCTTCAAAGGCACGCTGGGTCTCGTCGAGCAGTGGATCGATCATGTGGTGTTCCTTGACCAGCGGGTCCAAGAGGGAAGCGTCTGCGCCGTTTCTCACAACCGCGGGCCAGTAGTAGTCGTCCTCCCCGCTATGGTGAAAATGAGTACCAGCGACAGCGAACAGACCGAAATCAGAAAGAACTTTCATCTGTCTGGTGTCTTTGGGCTTCGCCTCTGATACCGCCGATTCCATGAGCCGGATCAACCCCCGAATCATGTTGTGGATCCCTGTGAACTCCCTGACTGCAGCGCATTCCATGAGCGAAACCTAGTCCGGAGCTTTCCAACCTGCTTTTGGACCGCCTCGGATTGCGTGCGGGCACCTTCTCCCGGCCCTATCAGCGACCCAGGTCTCGATGCCAGGGGCTCCTCGCAGCACCAGCGACACACAGTCGGCGATCGCACCATGCGGCGGGACTCATTGCCGCAGGCGGGCCGTACCGCCGGGTTGCGTAATACCCCGGAGAAGCGTCCGCATCCCAACCCTCGGCAATCGCTCAGCGCCGCGAATACTGAGCGGGTTACCTCCTGACGGTTACTCAACCCCCGACGGCAGTGCTCATGCCAGAGATGACTACAAGGTGTTACCGGGATCCCCGACTATGTGCTACCTAGGAGGGATCGGCGTTACGAACGGCGAAACTCGGATTCACGGGGGCCAGCGTAGCTATCGGGTGTGAGAACGGGCCGGATTCCGCAGCGTGAGAGGTCCGACGGCGGGCAGCCGTGACTCGGGGCGCGTCAAAGCCCCGGAAGTCCCGATTCGGGAGTGAGCAACGCTACGCCGCGAGGGGTACTGCTCTGGCCTTGGCGAGCGCCGTGACCAGTTGGGCGAGGATCGTCAGGTCGACGTGGAGGCGGACCTTGGCGATTCTACGAACCCGGAGCGGGAGCATGGCCCACTCGTTCTTGAGGCGACCGAACCCACGCTCCACGCAACCGCGCTGGCGGTACAGGGCCTTCCAGCGGTCGGTGGTCCGAGGGACGAGGGTGTGGAGGCGGTTGGCCTTGACCCACACGGATGCGGGCTGGCACTCGCGGGTCGGGCAACGCCACTTCGATGCGCCACGCTTGGCGTCGGCACCGGCGAAGGTCCACGGACCGTGCTCGCACGAGGGCGGCGTAGCCTTGCCAGCCTTCACGGCAGGCGTCTCCCGCAGCGGAATGATCGGGCGAATGTCGCGGGCCTCGCACGCCTCGTACACCGGTGCGTTGTCGTACCCGCGGTCGAGGATGGCGACCGAAGTGGTGAACCCGCGAAGGGCTGCCATGTCGAGCAGAGCGGGCACCAGCGGCGACTCAGCGGTGTGGGCTGACTCGACCTGCCAGGCGACGGGAAGCTCCGTGGCCACATCTACCAGCGCGTGGACCTTGTACCCGTAGTACCCACCGCCCTTGCGGGTGGAGATGGCCGAGCGGTGTCCCCAGGTCGCGTCGGGGTCGCTGTAGGTCTTGCGCTCTGGGCCGTGGTTGTAGAGGAACCGCTGGCCGTTGGCGTATGCCGGAAGGTCGCTCCCGTCGATGGCGACGGCCTCGCCCATGGCGGGATTCTCAACCCGCAGGGAGGCGAGTACCGATTCAATGCACTCGGTCAGACGGTCGTGGTTCTGGCGCAGCTTGCCGGTGAACCGATAGCAGGCGTCCAGGCGAGGGGGCGCAGCCGAGGACGGCTTGGAGAGCCGGCGTGGTCGGCCACAAGCCGGACGGTCCGGGTCCAGGTCGGGAGGCAGTTGAGGGTCTTGACGAGCATCATCCCGACCATGGCTCGGACCGGATAGCCCTTCCGTCCGGTCCAGCGGGTGGCGGCCAGGTCCGTAATGAGCGCGGCGATCTCAGGGCTGGCCAGGAGACTGGCAAGAGCCGCTGCGTCACGGGTGAGAGGTATGTTGGTCCTGGCCATGGGAGGTCTGATCTCCTGTGTCCCAAGGCCCCCGGAGGTTGCACCCTCGCGGGGGCCTTTTCGATGTCGTTGTTAGGACCATTTTCCCAGGTGGTTGTAACAGTCTGACCGGCCAGATTTACCTATTAGGTAGCTATCTATGGTAGATTCTCATTGATGGCATCCCAAACGTTGGCTACCAAACGCCGCAAGACTCGTCGGGTGTCCAAGGTCATGCTCCCGGGCTTTCGGTGCGACCGCTGCCAGCACGAATGGCTCCCGAGGGACAAGAGCAAAGACCCCCTGGTCTGCCCGAAGTGCAAGTCGGCCTACTGGAACACCCCCCGGACCAGGCCCCAGAAGGTCAAGTCGTGACCGCCCTGGCCCCCGAACTGGCCCTGTGCGCTGACCTCGATGGCCGTGCCATCCTTGGCGAAGTGCGGACCCGCGAGGTCGAGAGTTGGCTCCGTGGGCACCTGTTCCAGGGAAACGTGCTCCACAAGTACGAGGACTGGCCAGCGCCAGCCCTCATCGTCAGTGACGGCGCGTACGGCGTCGGTGGGTTCCCTGGCGACCCGCGCACGCCCGAGACGCTGGCGGACTGGTACCGACCACACATCGAAGCGTGGTCAAAGGCGGCGACACCGGCCACAACGTTGTGGTTCTGGAACACCGAGGTCGGCTGGGCGACCGTTCACCCGCTCCTTGTCGAGCACGGGTGGGAGTACGTCGAACTGATCGTGTGGAACAAGGGTGTCGCTCACGTCGCGGGCAACGTCAACGGCGACACGATCCGACAGCTTCCAGTCGTCACCGAGGTCTGTGCCTTCTACCGGCGCCGCTTGGAGTTCCCGTCACCGGACGGGACCACCATGTCGGCCAAGGCGTGGCTGCGGGCTGAATGGCAGCGGGCCGGACTGGCGCTCAACCTGGCCAACGACGCCTGCGGGGTCAAGAATGCCGCCACCCGGAAATATCTCACCCAAGACTGGCTCTGGTACTTCCCGCCCGTGGACATGATGAAAAGGCTGGTCGCCTACGCCAACGAGCATGGGGACGCCGAAGGTAAGCCGTACTTCTCCCTGGACGGCAAGCGCCCGGTGTCCATGAAGGCGTGGGCGGCGCTGCGCCACCCGTGGACCCACCAGCACGCCGTGACGAACGTGTGGGACCTGCCTCCCCTCAACGGCAAAGAGCGATACCGGGGCAACGGGGTCCGGTCGGCCCCCAGGGTCTACAACCCCGGTAAGAACGCCACGAACCACCTCAATCAGAAGCCCTTGGAGTTCATGCGCCGCATAGTCAAGGCTGCGACGAAGAGGGGTGACGTGGTGTGGGAGCCGTTCGGAGGCCTGTGCTCGGCGTCCGTGGCGGCCCTGGAATTGGGTCGGGAGCCATATGCGGCCGAGTTGATCGAAGACCATGCCACCACGGCCGGAGAACGGCTCGGAGATGCCCTGAAAGCGGTCCGCGCCTAATCTCGGGGGCCGTGCCCCAGGCCGACCCTCTGACTGAGAAAGTCCGCTCGGCGCTCCTGGCGCTGGAGGGCACCGTCATTGATGACCTGCGGATTCCGTTGCCCCGCGACCTGCGTGATATCGCTAAGGCGGCGGCACTGGTGAGCGGCATTGTTGAGGACCGCATCCCGACGTTGCTCAACAATGTTAGGGATAGGACCTGGGACGAGGATGGCGCCCTAACTAGCTACGAGTTTCGTCGGTTCACCATCGGGTTCCCCGACATTCTCCTTGTTGAACGGGCTGACCCTACGAAGGTGCGTTTCCAGCTTGAGGCCAAGTCGTGGTACGTCCTGGCGACCGACTCCCTGACGGCGCGATTCCTCACCTCGCCCACAGTCATGCAGGGAAAGACTGTCATCGTCGTCGTGGCCTGGGTCCTGGACGGAGTTGTGAGCGGTTCGCCCAAGCTGGTCAGCATCCACTCTGATGATGCAGACCGACTTGCCTACGTCCGAGACCAAGCCTGGATCGGGATTGGAGACGACCATCGCGTCGCTCCTTCCAGAGAACGCCCCCGGAACGGCCAGGAGCCTTCTAAAGACACTGGTCCGGGGCGAGAAGCAAAGAGCGAATGGTCAGTGGACGAAGGACTCTGACAACTTTGGCAAGCTCGATCGGTTGTACGACGACGAACTTCAGGCGTTCAAGGCCAGCACCTTTGCCCTCCCTGCCGCTGGGAAAACGCTGAAACAGTGGCACGGGTTCATCAAGGCGGCACCTTCACCGGTAAACGAGGAGGACGAGTAGGATCATGGCACGAACTGTCGGAGATTGCGTGCTGGCATTCATGCGCAGCCAGGACCGACCCGTCCGGCTGACCGAGATTTATACCGCCGTGGACGTGGCCCAGGGTCGCGATGTCCCCCGGTCGAGCATCCGGCAACACATGAACACCCACGTCCCCAAGCGATACGAGCGCGTCCAGCATGGCCTCTACCGCTTGGCTCCGGATTCGATCCATCGCACGTCACCGGGGTTGATCGACCCCATGGGTGGCCCTGACGAACCCGACCCTGACCTCGAACCCCTGACGCCCGAAACGGCGCCGGAGGTCTTCATCGACAACGACCCAGACGAGTGACGGTGGGGTAAGACCCAGCGGATCTAGGGGTACGCCTACGCTGGGACCCGTGATCCCAACCCGTCTACCTGGACCGGCTCGTTTCGCCGATCTCTCCTAGGCCGGACCCTCGCCATCCTCTTCTCTCTCGAAACGGGAGGTGGGGGTAAAGAGATTGCGGGGCCGCGAAGCCTCACTAACGAAGAGCGATGGTGGCCGACCCACTGGGCGGCGCTCCGTCTGCCAGAGAGGAGTCCGTCCAAGGGTGACGGACTCGCATCCGACCTGACGCGCACGAACATGTTCAGCGGTGATGATCCCGAGGGGTTCACCCCTGCGCGACTCCAGCGCAATCCTCATGCCACAAATGGGAACATGGGGCTCGGGACCCCCGAATATGAAATTCCTAACCGCGTCAAGTGCGCCTAGCCTGGTGCCCGAGCGGGCCAACGCGGGGCGCCTTTGGTGACCCCTATCTCGTTGGCTCGCTCACTGCGTCCGGGACGCGTGCACGTCGGCGCGCTTCGGGTGGGATGGCGTAGCGCTCGGCGATGATTGCTCGAGCCTCGACAGGTGTGACCGGTCTTCCGTCGACGTCCCGAACCACGTAGTGCTGCCCTGACCGCCAGCAGGCGGCGATCCTGGTGACGAGGGTCGTCGCCACGTGGCAGACCGCGGCGTAGTGATGGAGGCGGCGCTCGACGATCAGGCGGTGGTACTTGGCGGCGAGCTGCGGGTCGTGGTGGCGGGCCATGTCCGCAGCGAAGAAGAGATCTCGCCGTAACCCCGGATCGCCCTGCTTGGTGATCCCAGGTCGAGTCTCGGTGAGTCCGGACTGGTTCACGCCCGGGACGATGCCGGTGAAGGACCTGACCCCGGCCAGGTTGGCGAAGCGGTTCACGTCTCCGAGGCGCCCGACGATGCCCGCGCCAAGCACGGGGCCCACCCCGGGTGCCGAGCGGACGATGCCCTTGGGGTCAACAGCGGCATAGAGCTCGGCGATCCGGGCATCGAGGCGGCCGATCTCGACCTCGAGTAGGCCGATGATCCGGATCTCCTGGGCGAGGTCCCAGGCCAGCTCGTCGAAGTCGAGGCCGCCGCCTCTCCACAGCTCGATGGCCTCGTTCGCCGCATGCATGAGCCGGCGGGCGTACTCGGCGCCGAAGTGCCCACCGCTCGTCCGTCGCACCAGGTCGGTGAGTCGGGAAATGCCCAATCGGCGCAGGGATCTCGGGCTCCCGTATCGCTCGAGGATGACGGCCACGGTCCTCGTGTCCCGGGTCCCGAGCGCGTCGTTGTAGGACGGCCCCAGCAGGTCCAACATGGCGTCGATGCGTTGGTGACACCCATGGCGCTCACCCACGAGGCGGACGCGACGGCGCACCGCCCTCTTGAGCGGATCGGCCGGGCCGAGACCGGTCACCTCGATCAGCCCTTCGGGGTGCAGAAGCGGCACCCGGGAGAGGACGAAGGAGTCCAGGCGGTCGTTCTTCGTGTGCTTCTTGTAGTAGCTCCGCAGGTCCGCAGACCGTTCCGGTGCCACCATCACCACCTTGGCCCCGGTGGCCCGAAAGTGCGCAGCGACCACCACCCACGCGCTGCGGGTGGGCTCGATCACCACCGTCAGCTCCGACGCCGGTCCAGCCGCCGCACTCAGTGCGGCCAGCTCCGGGGGGTGGCTCCGAAACCGCCGGCGCGACCAGATCACCTCGCCCTGGTCGTTGGTCAAGGTGGCGACGTGCGCAGCCCGCACGGCCAGATCGATCCCCAGTGTGCTCATCGACTCCTCCTCGGTTCGTTGGCGTCGATCCAAGGCCGGTCGGTGAGGCGCGTGTCCCGAACATCACTAAGAGGGATCTGACAAGCCAGTCCCGAATTCCTCAAACAGGGTCGTCACGCCCACCGAGCTGGCCCGCCCTACCCGCCTTTCATATTTCAGAAGTCGGCTTTGCCGCTCCGGCGTGGTTCCCGAGGCGAGGCAGGACAGGGATCAACTCGATGCACCCTAAAGCCCGGAGGCCGAGCTCAAGGTGTTCAGGACTGTTTAGATGCGTGGCTCCGACAGTGGAGGGCTTCCTGCCAGACGTCGACCGGTACCGGCACGTTGCGAGTGCCCGATCACCTGTTTAGAAATGTGAGCCCTCCCTCGGTTCAGGGCACGTCTCAGCTAGCCACAAGCCGCACGGGAAGTTCCTCGTGGCGCCGGACCATGAGGCTGTTGGCCCACCGGGGCGCATGTTCGGGGTCAAGGGTGAAACTCCTTGTGCGCTCCAGTAGCACGGTGAGCACGATCCGGGCCTCGATGCGGGCCAGGGGTGCACCCACGCAGTGGTGGATTCCTCGTCCGAATGCCAGATGTCGTTTCGGCACTCGCCGTTCGAGATCGACCTCGTCAGGCCGATCGAACTCGGCGGCGTCCCGGTTGGCAGCACCCCACAGCAGCAGGACGGTCGCCCCTGCCCGGATTTTTACGTCGCCGAGCGTCGTACCCTTGGGCACGGAGCGCATGTGGTAACGGAACGGCGGCTCCAAGCGGAGTGCTTCTTCGACGAACTTCGGGATCCGCTCAGGATCCCGGCGGAGGTGGTCTTGCAGATCGTGGTGCTCGGCCAGAAGACGCACGGCGTTGCCGAGCAGGCTCGTAGTGGATTCGCCCCCGGCGCTCAGCAGCGTGTGGAGGATGACGAGACCCTCAAAGTCGCTAAAGACTCCGTCTCGGACGCCCCGGGCGACAGCACCCAAAAGATCGTCGCCTGGCGCCCTCATCGCCGTCGAGAGTTGGTCGGCGAGCCAGGTTTGGATCTCGAAACTCCGGGCGATGAGTTGCTCTAACTCGTCGTAGGACAGCGTCGACCCCAGCATCGCCGTCGAGTCGAACGCCGCAGTCAAGAGTTGGTCGATATCGCTGTTGTGGAACCCGATGAGGCGGCTGATCACGGTGATCGGCACGACATTGCCGATCATGGTCATGAACTCTGGGGTCTCACTCTCCAATGCCCGGGTAAGGACCCGCCGCGAGATAGTCCGCGAGGTTCAGGCGGCGATGCTGTAGTTCCATTCGCCATGCCAGTTGTGGGTCCGTAACGCAATGGCTTCGTAGTCGTCGTCGCTGATCCGTTCTCCGGTTGGATACCAGTTCGGATCGTAAGCGCACTGCACGCTCAGTCCTGCCTTGGTCTTGGTGGAAGCGATGAGGTCGACGATGGTGCGGACGTCGGTGAGCGAGCGGCCGCGCCAGTTGAGCGAGATGAAGCTGAAGAGACGGTGCTCGATCTTGTTCCACTTTGACGTTCCCGGTGGGTAGTGACAGACCGTGATCTCGAGGCCGGTCTGTTCGGCCAACATGGCGAGGTGAAACTTCCAGGCTCGGATCCGCGGTCCGTTCGAACCGCCGGCATCGGCGGTGATCATGAGCGTGGAGGCCTCGGGGAAACGCTCTCGTCCCATCTGGTTCCACCACCGTCGAATGGACTCGACCGCGAACTCAGCCGTGTCTGCAGTGTCGCCGACCGACACCCAGCCCTCGTCGTTTGAGAGGTCGTAGACGCCGTACGGGATGGCCTTGGCGAACTCGCCCAAGGCCCGATCGGCGAAGTCGTGCACGTTGACGCGTTCAGGTTCACCGGCCGGCTGCCACTCGCGCCCCCCATTGGCGTAGTTGCCGATCAGCTCCTTCTTCTTGGTGTCCACACTGATGACCGGCTCGCCGAGCTTCATACGCCGCCGGGCCAGCTTGTCGATGTAGCGGAACTGGCCGTCACGGTCGGGGTGGGCCGCCCCCTCGTTCTGCTTGGCCGGCGCCTGGAGGCTGTAGCCCATCTGGTGCAACAGCCGGCGCACCAGCTCGGCCGAGGCACGATATCCCTGAGCTTGGAGTTCGCGAGCCAGCTCGTAGGTCGACTTGAGTGTCCAGCGCAGCGCCGACATGGGCGAGCCGCGCGTGGACGGGTGCACCAGCTCGTCGAGCGCCTCGAGCAGCCCTGATTGCTTGTCGATGGCCGGGCGATCCCCACCGCCCTCGGCGCGTTGGCGCTCAGAAGGCGCCACTCCAGTTCGCACTTGTTGGGTCGCAGTGTTCACCGTCGACGTGCTCAGACCCGAAGCCTCGGCCACCCTCGCCTGACCACCACGACCGAGGGCCACCACCATGGCGCCCGCGACAACCCGGCGCTGCTTCTCGTTCAGGTGCGGCAGCACTGTGTCGAAGAAGCCAGCCAGCTCGTCGGAGGACAGCTCCACACCACCAGGCTATACCTCGCGAGTTAATCTCTGGTGGACCCTAACGCACCCATTGGCGATATCGACAATGTCCGGCTCAAGTGCATCCATGCGCTTGGCAACGAGTTCGGGGAATACGGTGCTGCGGTGCAGAGCGTGCATGGGAGGATCAGCCGTGGCGAGCGCCTGTGCGCCACCGTCACCGAACTGAAGGCGGCAGGGAAGCCCAGCGTCGTCTCGATAGAGCAGAACCCCAAGGTTGGACGAGAAGTCCTCGACCCGGCCGGTTGCTTCGGTCAGTAACTCAAAAGTGCTGACGGTGTACAAGCCGGTGCCAGGGATCTCCCAGACCGGTGCCTGGGCACGAAGCTGGCCATAGAACGCATAGGGATCGTCGATCACTGCTGGGTCGAGCAACAAGGTTCCAGAGATTTCTGGCTCCATGTCCAGTCACGGTAGCTGTCGGGCGTGACCGCATGAAAATGCCGGTTTTGTACGCCCTGACGGAGCCAGCCCGACCCCCTCAGGCCGATCGAGATCACCCGGTTCAGGGTGGGCGACGCTCCGTCTGTCGAGAGAGATGTCAGCTCTTTCGTCAAGGCGGTGGCGGCGATGGCCAAGGTCTTGGGCCTCGATACGCCAGCCGCAACACAGCTGACCCCGGTCGACAACGCAAGAGTGGACAACCCTGAAGCAGCTGAGTACCTGGCTGAGTTGGCGGCATGGCTCAGAAGCACAACGCCATCAACGTGCGGGGATTCAACCCAGCTCTCCCCCCAGGGATGACCGAGCGCGTGGACCCGAACAGCAACGGCCAGATGAACGGGCATGACACGGCGGCTCACGAGGATGACTGTGTGGTCGATGTTGACGAAGCGCTCCTGCCCACGTAGACCAACATCCTCCTGGGTCAGGGTTGGGAGCCCAGGAGCTGGCTGTTGAGCTGGTTGACCTCCGCTGGGCTCAGACCGATGGTTGAGCACGACTCCTTCACCGTTGAAGACGATGTCGTTAATGATCCGGCGGAGGTCGAGTTGTCGCTAGAACGTGAGGTTACACACTCTGCATATCGGTCCTCTGCCGTATACGGCTGCTCCGTTGAGGTTGTAGCGGCAATCTCGGCTTGTTCGTGCGCTTCAGCCGCAGTTGCCGTAGAGACCTGCTTGAGCGCTGTCGCGACCTGTTGCTGAAGACTTCTCACTAGCCCTCGGGTCTGAGTCAGCTGTTTTTGCGTTGACTTCAAGGACCGTTGCATCGTCGTCGACGACTGTCGGCTCGCCTTCAGAGCGTGATGTGAGCCGACATCATTGAGAGTTAGGAGGGCGGACCCAGTAACGACGACGATTGCCATCGCAGCAATGACACGGATGCTGACCTCGGCGGGCATGTGACTACTCGGGGGTCGCGGCGGATGTGCAGGTGATTCGCCGTGTGGTCCTGCCGCCCGCGGGTCGTTATCGATCTCCCGCTCGGTCGCATCCGGGTGCGACCCTCGATTGTCGACTCGCCATCCACCGAGAGCTGGAATATCACCCAGCCCGGGGATGCCCAATGTGCCCCGTCCTTCCACGGCGACCGCCCCCGCTCTTTCTCGGTTCCTGCCGACCTATCGGCACACGGAGGCCAGTGATTGATGGCCAGAATGTGGGGGGCGGGGAGTTGCCTCGTGGTCAGATTGTGGACTTCAGGGTGCCCGGCTCCGGGAAACGCCACGCGTGGTCCCGATGTTGTCCCTCGTCGTGAGGTCGGTGACAATCCCCAGGTTCGTCCTCTTGTTATCCCCAAGGCGAAGGCACGAAAGTGACTCGTTGGTCAAGGGCGTGTGTACGACCGTGGCCGACGGCGGAGAGTCCGAGTGCCGTACTTCGACCACCCTTTCTGGCCGAGGACAAGGGAGGAGTTCTACCAACGCCGTCATGCGGCGTTGGAGCGGGCGAGGGAGTGGGTGTCGCTGAAAGCCGCAACACCCACCTGAGGGGCTTGCCGTGTGAGGGTGTTGTCACCGTGCGATCTGCTGGCCCCCCGGCAGGTCGCCGGGACAACGCCCCGTGGGAGCTTCAACACGCACTGGCGACGGGCTGATCACGCCTCCATGAGCAGTTGTTGGATCTGCATTAGCTCGACCGACGAGAGTCCCGAAGTCGGGCAAGTCTGCGTGAAGTCGGTGGTCGTCGTGGAGAGATCCTGATCGAGAGCGGCGTAGCTCAAGCACGTCGCGTACTGGTCCTCCGCCGCTTCGAGCTGAACCGATTGGAGTTGTGCCACCTGTACCGACGTCGATGCAACGGCCCCGGCGGTTGTGGTCGTTGGCGCGTTCGCGATCAATGGTTGAGCCGTGACCGGCACTGCCTCGCTCGCAATTGGCATGGTGCTGCCACAAGCACACAGAAGGACGCCAGCGGAGATCGCAAGTCCAAGAGCGAGTACGGAACGCACGGGACAGGGATCGGCAGACCCGCGCCCGACCTTGAACCAAGGCTGAGCAGGTCGGTGCGCTCCCGGCCTGCTTGGGCTCGTTTTGGTCCGCCTGCTGCGCCGCCCGTATCGTGCTGGGGCCGGGATTCCGGATGGTCAGCCGTGGGGCACCGACCGGTCGGGATCCCCGATTCTGCGCTATCTGAAGCCATCCTCGATCATGAGCCTGATCTCGACCGAGGCACATTGAGGACGGCCAGGCGGACGTGCGTTGGTCCCGTGCTTGGAGCAGATCGCGGCCGCAGAGCTAGCCTCTCTCTTCCTTGATAGGTCGTTGGCGGAAGTCGTCTACACCACAAGCCGGACATCGGCGCGTAGTCTCGTAAGCTTCCCTAAGCGCGTCCTGCTCGGAGTTCACAGACTCAATGCCGATCTCATTGTCAGTTTGAGAGATGCCCCTACCAGCAAAGCCCAACCCTTGAAACTTGTTGATCGACGGTGGGTGTAAGCGCGCTTGAACACGCGGGATTTGCCATACATATCCGCACGCATTGCACCTGCGTTCGTAGCGCCGGTGCAACAGGATCAAAGGCATGAACCCTCCGGAATGACGACTTCCACTTCGTAAACTTATAGCAGCAGTGTGAGTGTTCGCTGCTCGCCCAAGCCTGACCCAGCACGCACTCTGGGTCCGTACTGAAATGCTGGCTACCCGGGGCGGGCGAGAGCCATCTCAGCGGTCTGATACCCGCTCGGGATCACCCCCGTCCAGTGCGGGTCGGTCGGCGGACACGCTGTCACTCAGACCGGTCTGGATCGGCACATCGTGCCTGTGAAAGACGGCTTGGCCCCGTGGCGCGATCGCGCATCGCACTCTTCCGGGATGCCTTCCAATCAAGCACAGTCGCCTGCCTGATATCTCCCGGGTGGAGTCCAAGTCGCTGAAGCGAACCAATGGTCCGACCCTTCTGGCGATGGGAAGACGAAGGCGTCGGCCAGTTGGTTGGGTGCGACCACCTTTGTCCAATGCAAGACGGGTCCTTGCCCTTGGGTTAGCACCTCGTCGTGTCTAGTCCAACCCTGTTGGCGCAGGGCGAAACTGAACTGCGAGGCTATGGCAGACTTCGATGCACTGCTGACAAAGGTCGTAATCACCTGGACGGGGGTCCATCCAGAGCGTCCGCTTCCGTCGCCACACGCTGCATGCCACGATGAGTCCGTCGCACCTGTCTGCACATGCGTTGCGTCTGGTGGGACGTCGACCCCGACGGGTTTCAGCTGCTGGAGAACAGCACCACCCGGATCTCCCCCGGAATGGCCACAGGCTGTCAGCGCCAAGCCACTGAAGCCAACGAGTACGGCGAGACGCAAGGATGACCTCGGTGTTGATTTGACCCTGGCACCTCCGACCATCAACACAATCGTGACAGATCGGCTTGCCCGACACAACGGAGACGAGCGCGATCGGTAATGCCGGGTGCAGGGCAGCGCCAATGTCGGCACCCTGGCGGTTACCGAGATCACCCGGTTGCGCGCGCCAGGTTCGCCATCTCGGACCGAGTAGGAACGCCGGTGTAAGTGCGGCCCCTGAGCAGGCCCTAACCGACCCGCCCATTGCTATTGCTCGGCGACACGAATACTGCGCGGGTCGCTATCCGGCCCGGTACCCGACCCGACGCAATCCTCATGCCACAGATGGATACGCGGGGGCTCGGGATCTCGATTTTGGGCGGCTGAGGTCTCTTGGGAAATGTGTACGCCGACAAAGCAGAGGTCAGAGGCCCGGCGACAGATACCCGCTAGCCAAGATCGACAGTCCGAGTGTCTGTTGATTGTTGCTCTCACTGCCGATCACGAGGGTCACCAGGGCTCCCCCGGCTCTCTGGGTGACGGCTCCTGGTAGGTCCCTTCCCACGTTCTCCCGTACCCACTGAGCGGCACCAGGGGAGAACTCCTGGGCCACAGCATCCATGAGCCCTCTGGCTTGTTCATTCGTGCTCGCGGGAGGACTTCCAACTACGCAAACAACCGACATAAGGGTGACCGCCGTAGAGCCAACGGGACCCGCGATCGAGGTGGGACAAAGGCTGTTTGTCGCGTTCCGGCCACCGGAGCCCACCACGCTGTAAAGCGATGGCCCCCGGCTTTGGCCCTTCGTCCAGCCCCCGCCCCCCTGGCTGTTGAAAAAGCCTTCTACCGCCGAGAGGGTCGTTGGAAGTGTTTTCGGCAGGGTTCTAGTTGTGGTGGGGGCAGCGGCCTTGGCGCCCCCGCAGGCCATTAGGAGTAGTCCCATGGCGGCTAGGACCGCCACACCCCGCATGGGGTAATCGTACCTGTGAGGGGTACCTGCTCATGAGGAGTCAAGTCGCCCCCGACAGGGCCAGCCTGACCATCCACAGACCGGTCGAGATCACCCTGATTGGGATGGCCTCCACGGCCCCGGTCCGCGGTGACAGCGCGGTGGTCTCCGGGTAGGAGCCCCCACGGGAGCCGCTCGGAAATGTTCAGCAGTGGTGATCCCGGACGGGTCACCCCGTGGCGGGGCCACCTGTATCCGGCACAACCTGTCGGACGCAGAGAAAACACGGGCCACGCATCGCCCCGAGTATGCGCTATTTGCGCCGACCCTCGCTTGTGGCCTGACCCCGTCAGGCACACCCCGGATGCCCCGGTAACACCCGCAAGCTGCCCGGTAGCTAACGTCGGCATTTGCTATGAGGCAGATCGACCTACGTTCCACATCCATATTTCTGGACTTCGACGGAACGATCTCTGAGATTGATATCCATGTCCATCTCTTAGACCATTTTGTGGGCAGCGCCTGGCACGAGATCGAAGATCTCTACGAGAGCAAGGTGATCGGGAGCCGTGAGTGCGTGGTTCGCGAGTGGGCGTTGCTGACGTCGACCGAAGAACACGTTCTTCGATCTGCGGCCGCCGAAGTGCCAATGGACCCCGACTTCGGTCTGGTTGTCGCACTTTTGCACAAGGCAGGTGCTGAAGCAACGGTGGTATCAGATGGTTTTGGATTCTACGTGAGCGAGCGGTGCCGGTCGGTTGGCGTTCCGGTCGTGACGTCTCAAGTGGATTGGCAGACAAGGACACTGCTGTTCCCCTATGGAGACGAGGGATGCCCCTGCGCGGATTGTGGGACCTGTAAACAAACGCCAGTCCGTGAGGCTCAATCGAGGGGACAAACGACTGTGTTCGTGGGTGACGGGACCAGTGACCGCAAGGTTGCACCGTTGGTAGATGTGCTCTACGCCAAACATGACTTGGCCAGGTGGTCCGACGATAACGCAGTTCCGTACCGACGATTCTCGTCACTTCGAGATGTCGCGTTGGACCTCGGCCTGTTGCCCGATGGTAAGGGTTGACCAGGCAAGAACTCCCGGGTCCTGCTTGGGGCGTCGGAGAAGGCCGAGCCAGTCTGAGCAGTATCGCTCCCGCGCCCACGAATATCGCTCGGGTCGACCCCCGCCTGAGGCGCTGACAAACGGCCATTGCGTCCGGAGGGGATGGATACATGACGCGAGCGGGATCCCCGCCCATGAGAAGGGCCGGTGTCAAGAGCGAGCGCAGTTGGACGTAGCTCCTGGTAGATGTCTCGCGCCGACCCACAGGCGGGGTCACGGTGGAGCGCCCGGAGCGCGCAGAAGCGCGCGAGGACGACCGACCGTGATGCCGGCGAGGACCGGCGCATCATGTTGAAGGAGCAAAGTCTCGACGGAGTTGGTCTCGCAACCACCCATTCGGTCCCGATCGGGACGCACGACGTCGAATGCGAAAGCCGGGCTGTCTCACTCAATTATTCGGCGCTCTAGGCGCACACGGGGATACCTCGGACTCGCCCGGCCGATCTGACCAATCTCACGAACATTGGTGCTGCTCGTCTTCGAGGGCGTGCAGCACGTAGAAGGCCTCAGTGAGGAGCTTGCGTGACACCCGCACCAGGGCGATGCCCGTCCCCCGCCGCCGCTTGGTGGCGAGGAAGTCGGAGTGATACGGCTCTTTGCGAATGGCCACTTGTGCGGCTTCGGCCAGCACGTGGCGCACCGCGGCCGGTCCCGCCCTCGTGATGTGGCCGTGGTGCACGGTCCGGTCCGAGTTGCGCATGGAGGGGATGATCCCCGCCCAGGCGCACAGCTTGCGGGCTGTGGCGAAGCGGGTGACGTCCCCGATCTCTGACACCAAGGTCATCGCGCTCAGAAGCCCGATGCCGGGGATGGCCATCAAGGCGTCAACGCGCTTGTCGGGCTTGGCCTGGCGACGGATCTCGGCCTCGAGGAGCGAGATCCGGGACTCGAGGACCTCGATGAGGACCTGGCAGTCGGTCACCACCCAGCGGTGCATGGGCGACAGGTCGAGGCTGTCGAGGAAGGTCGCGCCTTGCTTGGTCCACAGCCCGTGGCTCGGGGCAGGCACACCCTCATCCGCGATCTGGGCCCGGATACGGTTCTTGGCCGTGGTGCGGATGCGCACCAGCCGGGCCCGCTCGCGCAGCAACAGGCGCTGCTCCCGTACCTCCTTTGGCGCCAGCCACGCTTCGGCCAGATAGCCCGTGCGCAGCAAGTTGGCGAGGGTGCGTGCATCGACACGGTCGTTCTTCAACTTGGCATCCGCGATGGCGCGGCATCCCGAGGGATGGGCCAGATGGGCCTCGAAGCCGAGGTCGCCGAGCAGCTCGGCGATCCACCCCGTGCCGTAGGCCGCCTCGAAGGCGACCGGGGTGCCCCTCCTCAGCCCCGCCAGCTCCTTTCTGAGCGACTGGCGATCGTTGACCACGTTTCTGTTCCGGACTTCGTTTCCCTTTTCTGTCCAAGACGCAGACCTGGGTGCGGTTGCGGTGCACGTCCATTCCGACGAACATGGCAGTGGGCCTCCTTCCTGAGCTCGTCAGGTCATGGTCCCCAGAGGACCTTGAGCGGACCATCAGGTTCCAGCTCGTAAAGGAGTCTTACTCCGAGTGAGCAGGGAGGGAGGCCCGTGCTCATAGCGTCAATTATGAGCGGTCTGCGGTGGCAAAGGTTACCCGTCAGTGCAGCAAGTTAGGGTTCACGGCGTGAGTGCTCGCGGCCGCGTTGGAGGACTCGTGACCGCACTTGGGATCTCCCTCGCCATCAGTGCGTGCGGCGGAGGCAGCAGCCATCTTGGCCTTGCTAACTCAGACATACCTTCGGATCTGACCTTACAATCGAGCCCCAGCGCCTTCAATACCGTTGCCGGAGGTAGCGGTTTCGCCCAACCGCCTCCGCTCATAGAGGGTGGCAGTTGTCCGGTTGCTTTCCATGAGGTGTTCATCCCCGCGGGAAGGTCCGGCGAGGCTTCGCAAGGAGAAGGCGTGGCCTTCACCTACCCTGAGATTCTGACCATCGGATGGCGGTGTCAGAATGTAGCCCAAGCCGCGAACTGCGTACGGAGACCTGGTGCCAGGAGCGCATGCAGTAGCCCGAGTCGCTGGTGACGCCGCTGTTCTGAGTGTCGGTGGCGTACCCAACCAGGGCTTTCCCCGTGACCATGTGTACATCGTCAAGTGGCGAGAAGGAAATGTCATTGGATTCCTGGACCTCGTAGGACCTGACAGCGATGTGCGAATTGCGCCAAGCGTGGCTGAATCGCTTGCCCGTCTGGAAGCGGCCAACGCTTAAGAACAGAACGACAGGCCACCCCAGGGCCGATCGGGATCACCCGGACCGGTTCGCCTCGATGTCGGCCCTGGTGCGTACGGGATCCCCGAATATGCGCTATCTGGCCTGACCGTCGCCGTTGTGCCAGACCCCGGTCGGCAGCGGCACGTTGCGAGAGGTTTGGTAACGCTTGCCCGTATGCCTATCGCCAGTGACCGAGCGCTTCCCTGGCGATCTGGACTACCTCAGCGATGCGCTCACGGTCTTCCACCGAGAGAACAGCCTCGGGGGGGAAGGTCACTTGCGGGTCAGCTTCGCCGTTCTCCCAGACGTACACGTCAACTCGGGCAAGCAGCCCGCCTCGCCGCTCCTCTCGTTCAACCTTCTGCCTGAGAAGCTCCTGGCGAATGTCCTCGGGTATGTCCTCGCCTGGCCCGCCCGGGCCATAGGAGTACCACCTACCTTTTGGCTCTTTCACGGGACCATCATCCATCTTTTGGGGACCGATCGGTACCCCCGACTACCGGGCGCCCGCCGCCAACTGGGGCCACAATTAGCGTGGGGACTTGTGCTGCCAGATAGGTTCTACTCCCAGAGAGTTGCCAGCCAAAAGACGCGGCATTCGCTGCATTCACGAGGTGCCGAAAAGACATGCCAGAGTTCCCTGCGATTACTCACGTGGCGCTAACGGTTACGAGCCTCGAACGGAGTGTGCCTTGGTACAAGGCTCTGTTCGGCTCGGACCCGATCCTTGACGAGGACTCAGGTCCTTTCAAGCGTGTCGCTTGGCTTACGGGCGACACAATCGTCGGTCTAACTCAGTTCCCTGATTTGAACAGCACTCAGCCGTTCAACGAGCGCCGGCCGGGCCTCGATCATCTGGCTTTCGGCTGTGCCAACCGCGATGAGTTAAGAGCGTGGGAGATCCACCTGAACGAGCTCGGCATCCCCAACGGTGGCATCGTGGACGCACCTTCCTACTCGGCATTGTCATTTCGAGACCCCGACAACATCGCACTCGAGTTCTTCGCACCTCGGGGCTAGGACGGGCGGGTATCCCCGACTGCTATCCGACGCTGAACGGCCATCCCCTACCACCGGTTCGGTGGTCGTCATCTTCCGTCGGATGAGCGTTCGGTGCTGCCTCTGGCAAGCGGTACCGAACCCATGGCGTGACCGCTAGTGGTGCGTCGCGGATTTGACTGAAGCCAATGCAGCCCGGCCTCTCTTCACCTTGGCGATGATCTCCTCTGCCGGCTTCTTCCAGACGAAAGGTTTGGGATCGTCGTTCCAATGCTCGGCCCAGGTCTCGATCTCGACGATGAGGTGGTCGACGGAGGTGAAGGCACCCCGGCGAAGCCGGCGCTCGGTGAGGATGGAGAACCAGCTCTCGACGAGGTTCAGCCACGACGAGCTGGTCGGCGTGAAGTGCAGGTGCCAGCGCTCCCGCTTGGGATCGGCCAGCCACTTGGCCACCGGCGGTGCCTTGTGAGCACTCAGGTTGTCGAGGACGACGTGGATGTCGAGGTCTTTGGCGACATGGAGGTCGATCAACTTGAAGAATTGGAGCACGTCGGTGCTTTTGTGCGATGTGCGGGTGTCGTAGAGGACCTCGCCGGTGGCGACGTTCATGGCGGCAAAGAGATCCGTTGTGCCGTGACGCTTGTAGTCATGGGTCATGGTCCCGGCCCGTCCGGGCTTGAGAGGAAGAGAGGGCTGGGTGCGGTCGAGTGCTTGGACCTGGGTCTTCTCGTCGAAGCTGAAGACGATGGCCCGTTCGGGCGGGCTCATGTAGAGCCCGACCACGTCGACGAGCTTCTCTTCGAAGTCCGGGTCGTTCGAGACTTTGAAGCTCACGACGCTCCAAGGTCGCAGGTTGTGGTCCCGCCAGATCCGGGCCACGGTGTCCTTGCCGATCCCGAGTCGCTGGGCGAGCGTCCGAGTCGACCACTGAGTAGAGCCATCATCGGGGAGTTCCTCCCTCGTGACGCGCACTACCTCGGCCACGGTGCCTTCGGGCAACCACGAACGGCGGCCCCGTCCCGGTGCAATCGTGCCGACCCAGTCGGTCCCGCTCTCTTCGAAACGCCGTCTCCAGCTGCGCACCGAGTTCGACGCCACGTCCAAGCGCCGTGCGATCTCGTAGTTGGCCTCGCCATCGGCGGCAAGCAACAACGCCTTGGCCTGCATGACAGAGCGGTGCGGCTGGGACGAAGAACGTGCGATGCGCGCGAGCTCGGCCCGTTGTTTGCGGGTCATGCGAAGTGGCGGTGCGGCCAGCAGCATGGTCATGTTGCCAGCCTAACTACTTCAGCTATATCAGCGACGGACCACTAGCAACTGCCGGATCTGCGTGCCCTGGCAGGTTGGCTCTCTTGGCCGCCGTACTGTCGCCCGCCACGCTGATGGGACCACCCTTCCGTCAATGTGAAGGGACCACCTCTCGGGGATTCTCAGCGTCGGCAAGTCGATGATGACCGGTGGCAGGGCATCGGTCAAGAGCGTCGACGTCGTGGGTGGTTCGCGGGGTCGTGGTGCCGACGTCGAGCCCAGGCTTTTGGTGTTGCCGAAAGGATCGCCTTCGAGGACAGCTCATAGGCGGCCGATTGCAGACGATCGATGGCGGACTGGGCCAGCAAGGCATCGGCCATCTGGCCGATCCATTCGATAGGTTCGCGGTTGGAGGTGACGAGCGTCGAGGCCGTCCGGTGCCGCTCGACGACGAGTTCGTAGATGTCGGCGGTGTCGAGGGGGTCGAAGCGGCTGAAGGGCGAAGTCGTCCAGGATGAGCAGGTCGACCCGCATGAGCTTGCGCATCTCGGTGTCGTGGCTGTTGTCGAGGCGGCTGGCCCGCAGACGCTTGAGCAACACGGCGGTGCGGCAGAACGACGACGCTGTAGCGCCGGCGCACGGCCGCGTGACCGAGGGCGGAGGCCATGAAGGTCTTGCCGACCCCGACCGGGCCCATGACCATCACGTTGTGGCCGGCGTCGACGAAGCGCAGCGAGCACAGCTCGTCCCAGATCTGGCGGTCGAAGTTGACCTTGGTCGTCCTCGTCCCAGTGCTCGAGGCACCATGTCGGGGTCGAGGCCCTGCGCTGCGGGCCCGCAGGGCGGCCGAGGTGGTCTCGCGCCGGGTCACCTCGTCGGCGAGCACGAGCTCCAGGAACTCGGCGTGGCCCATGTTCCGCGCCTTGGCCAGCGCGAGGCGCTCGGGGAGGGTGTCGAGGCAGCGGCCGAGCTTGACGGCTGGCGCAGCACCGTCTTGAGCTCGGCCGAGATGAGCGGAGGCGGGCGCGCTCACGCCGACGCTCCCGCTGTGGTCGCCTCTGCGCCCCGATCGGTGCCATCCGCTGGGCTCTGGGTCCACCGGCTGTGCTGGGAGAAATGCGAAAGTCGTCGTCGGGCCGGGCGAAGCGCGCCGGTGAGCAGGCGTGCCCTGGATGGGCAGCGGCTCGACCCGGACTCGGTGCCGCGCTCGAGCATGCGACCGATGAGCGACGACGCTGTAGGCCTCGGCTTCGGCCGCTTTGGCACACGCCACGTCGACCTGATCGGTCCCCACTTCTTGACCAGGCCCAGCAGCGCGTAGACCTGGCGCATCTTGGTCCACGGCAGCGGGTGATCGAGCAGCACCGCCGCGTAGGCACCGACGGCGGGCCCGTGTGCGGCCGCCATGGTCTTCAGCCGCTCGAGGTCGCGTGAGCGCGTAGACCTCGTGCCCGTGGGCAGGTCGGCGGGGTCGGTGGAGCGTCCGCCGGGCGCTTGGCGGGGATGGACCTTGACCAGCTGGCCCCGAAGAACAGCTTGACCAGGTCCGGTCGGCCCGGACATCGAGGTGGCGGCCGATCAGGTTGCCCGGCACCGAGTAGAGCGCCTTGGCCACCTCGACGTGGTGGTCGCGAGGCACCTTGGGCGTGGCGTAGTGCGGCAGGTCATAGGGAGCGACCGGTGCGGGGGACAGGACGGGAGCCTCGAGCATGGCGAAGTGCTCGGCCGGCCGACAGGCCGTGGTGCCGTGCACCCGCAGTCCCGCCGTCGTCGTGCACCAGCACTGCGGCCCGGCGCTGGGCGTCGAGCTCGGTCGACGAAGTGCTCGCCGGCGAAGAACGAGCCGCGCACGTAGGGCACCGCGCGCTCGACCCGGGGCTTGTCCTTGGGATGGCGCACCCTGGTGGCGTCGACGAGAAAGCCGCGGTCCTGGGCGTACTCGACGAAGGCGGCGTTAAGGCGGGGCTCGGTCGGGTTGGCCTTGTCGACGATGGCGGCCATGTTGTCGGGGATCACGCACGGCGAAGATCCCGCCGAAGAACTCCCAGGCCGCCTCGAAGCCGTCGATGACGTCGGCCAGCGTCTGGGTGAAGGTGAGCCACACGAAGCAGTAGCGGCGACGCACGGGCGTGAAGATGAGCGCGTGGCAGCACCCGGCGCCGATCGGTGTCGGGGTCGAACATGAGACCCATGCGCCCGAAGTCGACCTGGAGCTCGACGCCGGGCTCGCCGTCGGCGACGCGGACGGTCTTCTTCTGGCCACGCCGGGGCCCGCACAGCTCGGCGCAGAAGCGCTCCAGGGTGCGCTCGGGGACGGTCGACCCCCTGGCGGGCCAGCAGGGTGTGGACCTTGACCACGGTCAGGCCCTCGTCGTCGAGCCAGGCGCGGATCTGCTCGGCGTGGCCCTCGAGGGTGCGCCAGGACTCGCCGTGGCCGTCGGTGCGATGAGGCCGGACCCGCTCGATCACCGCGGCCAGGACCTCGTCGTTCAGCTGGCCCTCCCCGCCGCCGCGGTCGACGCCGAGCTCGACCGCCGCCTGCACGTAGCGCCGGACGGTCTTGCGATCGACCCTGGCCAGACGCTCGATCGCCCGCAGCCCCTCGCCCCGGAGCCAGAGCCGGAGCACCTCTTTCACCTCGAACACGGCACCTCCCGGAATCCCATCGCCGCTCCTTGGATCCGTCTGACCGATGGCGGCGAGTGCACCGGCTCAGCGACCGGCGCTGGTGGACCCCCGGGGTGGTCCCATTACTGGCGGAAGGGTGGTCCCATGCTCGCTGGCGGAACTCAGCTCAAGGTGGTCCCATGCTCGTGGCGGGCGACAGAGCAGGGGAATGCACGCATTTGCCATCACCTGGATGAACACTTCTGACCTCGGAGGGCGGGAACATTCGCAACATAGAAGTCGGCGGTTCGAGTCCGCTCACCTCCACCCACTTGCGCACCTCCGACTCCGTTAGGTCGAGATCCCGGCCTACCTGGACGATCGAGCGATTGTCGGCACGGGGAACGATCGACGATGTCAGCCTTGAACTCCAACGACCGGTGGGTGCGGGCTTCTTCCGCTCCATGGTCTCCATTATGGGTATCCTCTCCGGTGCTTTGCACCTGATGGTGGATGTCCGTCAAGCCGGGCGAAGCCTCATAAGGTGCCGTCGAGGAGTTTGACCTGAGCGGCTCCTAGCCTCGAGGCATGGTCAGTCGCGGCGAAGAGAGCCTTGCTCTCATCGCTGAGACTCGCCTCCACATCCAGCGGGATGTGGAGGACATCCATCCTCGATTGCGAGAGCTGACGGCAGAGGCTCGCCATGACTTGGCCGAACGAGGACGGGCAGTTCAGCAGCGTGCGCCGACACGACCACACCCTCGTACGCTGAAGTCCGGGCCTGGGGGCGAGACTGGCGAATCGGGTGCTATCTCTGGCTGATCGGACTCGGTATCAGACCGGTTGATGTACAAATAGACGGGGATCAACCCTCTCGGGGAAGAACGGACCACGGCGGCAGTACGATTAGGCACTCCGCAGAACACAAGTGCTGATCCCGCCACGACGACGATCCCTGCACCACTCCTCAGAGTGACGGTCGGCGTCTAAGTATCACCATCCCGGTTCCGAGTTGCTCGGAATTGCAAGCCCCCGTTCTCCTGAGGCGACCCGGACCACCCGCAGCTGAACTGGCCCCGTGGGAGTCACACCAACCGCTCGAGATGTCTGGCATTCCAGGCATGAAGCTCCTTCGGCGAAAGAAGACCGTACGGTCGGCGGTCTATACGGCTATTGCCGGTGACTACGATCCCCTCGGGAACACTCCGTCGTGGACGGAGCGGTCGACGTGAAGGCCGAGATGACCTCGGGATAGGCAATGGAAGGGCCAGGCCCCATCAGAACTCGATCGCTGTACGCCACCCCGGATGCTAGGCACGGTCGACACCATCGCCGCCAGACCAGGGCGGATGGGCTCGCCGTGCTGACGGTTGCCCGAGTAAGACGGGGCTCGTGGTACCGTTCCGTTCGTCCACAGAGCTGTCAATCGCCACCGACCGGCGACCGAGAGTGGCCAACGGTGATTTCGATATACGCAGGTCATAAGGACTCGTCGAGGGCTGCACCCGTAGACGAGAGCAATGGGTTCCCAACGAGATCAGCACCCCCGGCCCAGTGACAGCCGGCCCCTCCCCTGATCAGGGCGGCTTGTTCCGTAGATGGCTTCGTAGGGCCGTGGCCAAGCTGGCTCTGGTTGTCGGGTTCCGGGAGCCGACCCGGAACCAAACCGCGACGCAGGCATCTCGTCGGACGCGTTCTCCGATGTCGGCGCCTACCGAATCTGGCTGGATGACAAGGCCCGAGCCGAGTCCGGGTCGACGAGCTCGACCGGCACCATCCCACAGGCACCGTCGACGCCGCCGGATGCCTCGGTCAGCCCCGCATCATCGACAATCAGCGTCGTCGTCCCGGTATTCCGGCCCGAGCTCTGGTACCTGCAGCGCTGCATTGAGTCTGTCCGGGCCCAGACCTACCAACGATGGGAACTCTGTCTTTGCGACGACGCATCAGGAAGCGAAGAGATCAGCACGTATTTGAAACAGGCTGCGGAGGCCGACCCTCGCATCAAGGTCGCCGTCCACGACAGCAACGGTGGGATCTCATGCGCGTCGAACACCGCCGTCGCCCTGGCGGGGGGGGACTTCATCGCCTTACTCGACCATGACGACGAACTGACGATCGACGCACTGGAGCTCATCGCCCGCCACGCCTCAAACGAGCCCGACGCCGACGTCATTTACTCGGACGAGGACAAGCTCGATCAAGAAGGTGAACCGGGCTTCCCTCAATTCAAGCCCGACTGGTCCCCCGATCTTCTGTTGTCCTATCCGTATCTGGGCCACCTCACGGTTATCCGTCGACGACTGGTCGAGGAGGTCGGGGGTTCCGACCCGAGATGGACGGAAGCCAGGACTACGATCTTATGCTGCGGACAACCGAGCGAGCACGTGCGATCAGCCACATCCCCCGGGTTCTTTACCACTGGCGCGTCGTTGAAGGCTCAGCCGCCGGAGATTCAGCGGCCAAGCCGTGGGCATACGACGCCAGCCAGCGGGCGCTCACCGACACACTGACGCGACGCAAGATAGACGGCCGTGTGGAACTGGGTCCGTTTCCTGGCTCCTATCACACGCGCCGCAGGGTGAACAGCAGTCCGAAGGTGAGCATCATCATTCCCATCCGCGACGAAGCCTCGATGCTCCGAGGATGCGTCGATTCGTTGGACGGTGACCCCGGCCATGAGAACTTCGAGATCGTCTTGGTCGACAACGACAGCGTCGGTCCGGAAACACGGGCCCTCATCGAAACCTTGGCAGAACGACCGAAGGTCCGTCTCCTTGAGCACCCCGGCGGATTCAACTGGTCATCGGCCAACAACGCTGCCGCCCAGTCGTGCGACGCGGACATGCTGTTGTTCCTCAACGACCGCGTTACCGCGAAGGGGGGCGGGTGGATCGGGGCATTGATCGAACAGGCGCAGCGGCACGAGGTCGGGGCGGTAGGGTCCCGCCTCCTGTACCCCGACAGCACCCTTGCGCACTGCGGCCTGGTCTTGGGGATGGACGGCCTGGCGGGACACCTCTTGTCCGGGTTACCGGGGGCATGGGCCGGTTACATGGGATGGGCGGGCGTCGTCAAAGAGTGCAGTGCCGTAAGCGGAGCGTGCATCATGTCGCGGCGGGAGGTATTCGCCGAGCTCGGCGGATTCAACGAGACCTTTGCAGTCGAGTTCGGTGATGTTGACTTCTGCCTTCGCCTACGACGTGCCGGCTATCGTGGTATTCACCCCCCACGCCGAGCTGGCCCACCATGAGTCGCAAGCCGACAGGACCCAGGCCATCACTTGCGACAATCAGACGTTCCTCGATGTCTGGGGCGACGAGATCAGGAGCGGTGATCCGTTCTACAACGAAAATCTGAGCAGACTGCGCACTGATTGTTCGCTCCGACCGGTCGATGAAGATCAACGATGGGAGTCGATGCTCGCACGGCTGGCAAGCCCGATCGACACGAAGTCGGGTCCGGCCGCCCGGACGAAACAGGAATTGGAAGTGGGCAGCGTCGGCCCTGTTGCTGGCCGGGTATAGCCACCGCGTGCAGCACGGCAGATAGCGGCTGGCACACGAGGGTCCGCCTCCGGTTAAGGCGAAGTACCGGCAACTTACGCTTCCCAGCACCGCACAGCACGAACAAATCCAAGCGGCCGACATAGGCGGTCGAAACGTCGCGTATCACCTCTAGTCAGCTAGATCAAAAGTCTCGATCAAGGGTCTCTGGAAATGTTGAGCTAGTCGACGTGGAGTGGCCCGCTCCTCCTCGACAAACGGGCGCCAGCTCCAATCGGAGGTTGTCCCGCTGAGCGTGGAAATTTGAGTTGACGGTCCCCCGCCTGATGCCTGCCTGGTGGTAGGTGTCGGGCGTCCGTCGAAAGACATCCGATCAAGAAGGGGACCGTCATGAAGAAGAACTACCAGACTCACGACCGCCGGCGCCTGCACCACCGGGCGGACGACGCCGAGGAAGGCCAAGGCCGATCCACGCCGTGCGCGCACGAGGCGGCGATAGCGCTGCCCGACGCCGTGACCGTGGCCGTCGGCGAGCTCGCCGGCGAGCTCGAGGAGGGACTGCTGGCCTTCGCCGTCGGCGCCGGGCTCAAGGTGCTGGGCGTGATCTTGGACAACGAGGCGACGGCCCTGGCGGGCCCGAAGGGCGTGCACGACCCCGAGCGGGCCGCTGTGCGCCACGGCACCGAGGACGGCCTGGTGGCCCTGGGCGGGCGCCAGGTCTCGATCCGCCGGCCGAGGGTGCGCAGCGCCGATCGCACGGAGCGAGGTGGCGCTGCCGACCTATCAGCTCTTCACCTCGACCGAGGTGCTCGGCCAACAGACCTTGACTCGCATGATGGCCAAGCTGTCCACCCGTCGCTACCGGGCCGGCCTGGAGCCGGTGGGCACGGCCGTCGAGGCGACCAGCCGCTCCACGTCGAAGTCGGCGGTGTCGCGCCGCTTCGTGGCCGCCACCGAGACCGCCCTCGCCGAGCTGATGGCGGCCGATCTCTCGCAGCTCGACCTCGTCGCCCTCATGGTCGACGGCGTCCATTTCGCCGGTCATTTCTGCGTCGTGGCGCTGGGCATCGACATCGACGGCGTCAAGTGGCCCCTCGCCGTCGTAGAGGGCGACACCGAGAACGCCACCCTCGTGAAGGACCTGCTGGCGGGACTGCGCGAGCGTGGTCTCGACATGACCAGGCCGATCCTGGCCGTGCTCGACGGGGCCAAGGCGCTAGACGCCGGGGTGAAGGCGGTCTTCGACCACCCGGTGATCGCCCGGTGCCAACTCCACAAGATCCGCAACGTGAAGTCCAAGCTGCCCGACGACGTCGCCCGGGTGGTCGAGAAGGAGATGCGCGCCGCCTATCGCAACCCCGACGCCCTGGCGGCCCAGGGGGCGCTCGAAGCCCTGGCCAGGCGCATCGAGCGTCAGCACCCCGGGGCGGCCGGCTTCCTGCGCGAGGGGCTGGCCGAGACCCTCACCGTCGCCCGGCTCGGTGTGCCGCCGACCCTGGCACGCACCCTGCGCTCGACCAACGCCGTCGAGTCGATGATCGAGATCTGCCGGGACCACTCGCGCAACGTGAAGCGCTGGCGCGACGGGGCCATGGTCCTGCGCTGGTGTGCGGCGGGCATGGTCGAGGCGAAGAAGCAGTTTCGACGCGTCAACGGGCATCTGCACCTGCGGTCGTTACGCTCGGCGCTCGAACAGCACTTGGCGGAGACCGTTACACCCCGTCGCTACAGTGCCAACAAGGAGGTGGCCGCCTAGCTCATCACCTCGGGGCCGTCACTCAAAATCCACACCGGACGGGACATCCTCTCCAATCGCGTCCTCGGTTTATGGCCAATTGTGGTCGTTGGGAATGCCCGGCTTCACCCGGTGGAGGACCATTATCCCGTCCTCGTTGAACACCACCTGGAATTCCCTTCTGATGATCAGCGTCTCGTAGAGCGCGGTTTGGTTGCCGGTCGTCCTCGTGTCGAGGACAATCCAGTCGACCTTCGAAGGGTCGGGAGGATTGTGAAGGCTGATCCCCCAGTTCGTGACAACCCAGGGGTTCGGGTATTCGTAGATCAGGACCCGGTGGGTCATGTGATCGTCGATGTTGTACGTGGCGGATACGGCGGCGTTTTTTGGCACGATGCTGATCGCCTCGTTGATCGCCTGGTCCTGCGGGTGCGGCGGGACCCAGTATCCACTGTGGAAGTTGACACTGATCGGTGAAGGCGACCAAGCTACGTTGCCGGCGAGAGCGGCGGACACCGCGAGCCCGACCATGAATCGGCGACCGGCCGCGGTGCGGCCCCGCTTTCCGCAAGCCTCCACAGCGGCCAAGAAGACTCCGGCGGTCGACGATCGCCGTGAGCATGAAGTGGATGTCGTACGCATCGCTGGTCGCCGAGATCGTATTGACGAGGAGCTGTGGTATGCCGATCAGGAGCACCAGGGGTTCTAGCAAGGCGAGCAGGGCTACTGGCCAGAACACCTGCGCATAGTAAGTCCATCGCGAACGTGCGGTTACCAGTCTGATCCACTTGCTGGGGTGGAACACGAAGTTCCCGATGATCGAGAAGATTGATGTGCCCAGGTCTGGGAACGTGGCGACGTAGAACGGCGCGCCGCCTCCGTTGGCTAAAGGGATGATGAGCTTGGTGCAGATCAGAAACCATGCCCCTCCGGCTATCGCAGTGATCAGCCCTTGCGCCCGCTCCCGGTGCTTGAGCCAGAGGCAGATCCCCAAGGCGAACACGGCCAGTCCTGCGTCTTCCTTACACAAAAGGGCGATGACGACTGCAGCCCAGAACCAACCCCAGCGCTTCCTGGTCGCCAGCCAGTATGCGAACATCAGCGGGGTGATGATTAGCGCGTCTGGATGGAACTGCCACCAGTTGATCCATTCCACCGACGGATAGAGCAGATACGCCGCGCAGAGCCCGAGAGGCATCCAGGAGCTCTTCAAACGGTCGCGCCCCAAAAGCCAAATAGGAATGGCACCTGCCGCCAGCCACACGGTCTCGACTGCATAGAGAAAGTGCGGACCCGCTCCCAGCCAGTAGGCGGGCACGAAGAGCAGTGTGATGATGTTGACATGGTGACCGAAGTAGTCGAGGCCCCGGATCGTGACGAACGGATTCTTGAAGTGGGAGACCAGCCAGATCCCCTGGTCGTAGATGCCCATATCGAACCCGTACGTCCCGAAGTTCGACTGCTGCTGATAGGTGAGCGTCCCGAACACCGCGATGTACCCGAGCATCAGCGCCACGAGTGCGGTGACGGGTCCGGCACGGGGCAGTCTCAGGTAGGACACATAAAGGGGCTCGCGCTGGGCGTCACCCCTGATCTCTCTCAGCCTTTTCCCCAGCCTTACGGACTGGCCACAGCACTTTCCTCTCGGCTGTGGCGAGCGCTTCATCAAGACGTTTCATGATCTGAGCGGGAGCCTTCGCCCTCTGGACCTCGGTAGAAGGCTCCATGGTCTCGGGCGAAGGGTGGGGGTCGCCCGGCGCCGCAGGCTCGGAATCGGACCCGACAGTCATCGTGGTCGCCCGGAACACGGGGCTCTTGCAACCATGTCGCAAGACCTTACTAAGCCCAAAGACATTACTGATGTACAAGCGAATGTCTGTTGATCGATAGCGGCAGGAGTCGAGCCGCTATCGATGCATCGTTGTACCGTTCGACAGCCTGGTTCGGACGTCCTCGAGAAACGCGGGGGACCAGACGTCGGCGCCCTAAGGTGTTCGACAGTGCGAACGAGCCAAGTCGGAGAAAGGTGGATCATCGAGCGACGACGTGTGCCAGCTGGAGTCGTCTGCTTCGAAAGTGCCATTGCCTAGGTGAGTTGAGCAA